>NZ_CP199882.1:0-3313938 GCF_052751415.1 Clavibacter davisi
ATGTCCGACCGCTCCGACCCGACGCACGCGATCTGGCAGAACGTGCTGGCCGCGCTCACCGCGGACGACCGCATCACCCCGCAGCTGCACGGCTTCATCAGCCTGGTCGAGCCCAAGGGCGTGATGACCGGCACCCTCTACCTCGAGGTGCCCAACGACCTCACCCGCGGGATGCTCGAGCAGCGCATCCGCGTCCCCCTCCTCAACGCCATCGGCTCGCTCGACGAGACGGCCGGGGTGAGCAACTTCGCGATCGTGGTCAACCCGGAGATCGCGCAGGACGCCTTCGCCCAGCATCCCGAACCGGCCACGGAGCAGCCGTACATCGAGACGCCCACCATCACGGCGCCGGCGGACAACCCGGGTCTGCCCGCCTCTCCCTCTCGAGGCGACTCGCGGCTCAACCCGAAGTACGGCTTCGACACGTTCGTCATCGGCGGATCCAACCGGTTCGCCCACGCCGCCGCGGTCGCTGTCGCCGAGGCCCCGGCCAAGGCGTACAACCCGCTCTTCATCTACGGCGACTCGGGTCTCGGCAAGACGCACCTCCTCCACGCCATCGGCCACTACGCCATCAGCCTCTACCCGGGCATCCGCGTGCGGTACGTCAGCTCCGAGGAGTTCACCAACGACTTCATCAACTCGATCGCCAACAACCGCTCGTCGCTGTTCCAGTCGCGCTACCGCGACAACGACATCCTGCTGATCGACGACATCCAGTTCCTCCAGGGCAAGGACTCCACCCAGGAGGCCTTCTTCCACACCTTCAACACGCTGCACGACCACAACAAGCAGGTGGTCATCACCAGCGACCTGCCGCCGAAGCACCTGACCGGCTTCGAGGACCGGATGCGGTCGCGGTTCGAGTGGGGCCTGATCACCGACGTGCAGGCGCCGGACCTGGAGACCCGCATCGCCATCCTCCGCAAGAAGGCGCAGAGCGAGAAGCTGCAGGTCCCGGACGACATCCTCGAGTACATGGCCACCAAGGTCACCTCGAACATCCGGGAGCTCGAGGGGACGCTCATCCGGGTCACGGCGTTCGCGAGCCTCAACAAGACGCCCGTCGACCTGTCGCTGGTGCAGACGGTGCTCAAGGACCTGATCACGCTGGACGAGGACAACGTCATCGCGCCGGTCGACATCATCAACCACACCGCGGCCTACTTCAAGCTCACGGTCGACGACCTGTACGGATCGTCCCGCTCGCAGGCCGTGGCCACCGCCCGCCAGATCGCCATGTACCTGTGTCGCGAGCTCACGAACCTGTCGCTGCCCAAGATCGGCCAGCTGTTCGGCAACCGCGACCACACCACGGTCATGTACGCGAACAAGAAGATCACCGAGCTCATGAAGGAGCGGCGGTCCATCTACAACCAGGTCACCGAGCTGACGAGCCGCATCAAGCAGAACCACCGCTACGGCAAGATGTGACGCCGTGCCGCCGCCTCCGCGTCGAGGTGGCGGCTTGACGAGCGCGTACGAGGGGTCGGACCGTGAGGTCCGGCCCCTTCTTCGCGCGCTCTTCAGCGGACTGTCCAGCGCCTTCGTCCGTCTCCAGACGGCGTGAACGAGCTCCGTCGAGGGAAGCAGGGACGCCTTCCTCGGACCGATCGACGTGTTCCCGACCTCCCGATGCGGTCGAAGAGCCGTTCCCCACAGTGTGTACAGGGTGTGGATAACTGTGGAGAACCGCCGTCCGCGATGTGGGTTCGACCGACCGGCCTGTGGAACCGGCGATCGCGTCGCGGCGACGATCCGCCGAGTCCCCAGGCGGCTCCACACCCGTCCCACAACTTCCAGACGTGTAGTTCCCTCTCAACCGCGGGGTCTCCGGGAGTTGTCCACAGATTCCACAGCGGTTAAGACTATTGATCCTTAAACCCTTCATTGGATGTCGCCCAAGAACCTCAGGGTGTGGATGGACCTCGGGGCGCTGGCCCCCTCGTCGGCACGGCTAGCATTGACCGACAAATCTTCCGCTCATCGAGGGGTCCACAACGTGAAGTTCCAAGTCAACAGGGACGTCTTCAGCGAGGCGGTGTCCTTCGCCGTCAAGCTCCTGCCGCAGCGCACGACCCTCCCGATCCTGAGCGGTGTGCTGATCGAGGCGACCGAGGACGGGCTGACGCTGTCGTCGTTCGACTACGAGGTGTCGGCGCGCACGCAGATCCAGGCGGACATCGAGGAAGCCGGTCGTGTGCTCGTCTCCGGCCGACTGCTCGCCGACATCGCGAACCGCCTCCCGAACGCCCCTGTGCGCTTCACCACCGACGAGTCGAAGATCACCGTCTCGTGCGGATCCGCGCACTTCACGCTGCTGAGCATGCCCGTCGAGGAGTACCCGACGCTGCCGCAGATCTCCGAGCAGTCGGGGCTCCTGCCGGCGGAGCAGTTCGCGGCCGCCGTGTCCCAGGTCGCCGTCGCCGCCTCCCGCGACGACGTGACCCCGGTGATCACCGGCGTGCAGCTCGAGGTGGGGGAGACGAGCCTCGGCCTCATCGCCACCGACCGCTACCGCGTGGCGGTGCGCGAGATCGACTGGGACGGCGGCGACTCGACCACGGACGGCACCAGCCGCACCGCGCTCGTCCCGGCCCGGACGCTGCAGGAGATCGGCAAGACCTTCGGCCACAGCGGCACCATCTCCGTGGCCATCACGGACACGGACGACCGCCAGCTCATCGCGTTCAGCGCCGACAGGAAGACCGTCACGTCGCTGCTGATCCGCGGCAACTTCCCGCCGGTCAAGCGCCTGTTCCCCGAGACGGTCGACAACTACGCCGTCATCAACACCGCCGACCTCATCGAGGCGACGCGACGCGTCCAGCTCGTCCTCGAGCGCGAGGCGGCGCTCCGCTTCACCTTCACCATCGACGGCCTCACCCTGGAGGCCATCGGCTCCGAGCACGCGCAGGCATCGGAGAGCATCGACGCCCTCCTCACCGGCGTGGACACCGTGGTCTCGCTCAAGCCGCAGTTCCTGCTGGACGGCCTCGGCGCCGTCCACTCCGAGTTCGTCCGCCTCTCGTTCACGAAGACGGACAACCCGAACAAGCCCGGTCCCGTGCTGATCACGAGTCAGTCGTCCAAGGACCAGGCTGGGGCAGACAACTACCGGTACCTGCTGCAGCCCAACCTGCTGCTGCGCTAGACCGCGACCAAGGAGAGAACATGCACATCGGACTCGTCGGACTCGGCAAGATGGGCGCTCGCATGCGCGCGCGCCTCGAGAAGAACGGCATCGAGGTGACCGGGTACGACACCAACCCGGACGTCTCGGACGTGGCCACGCTCCAGGAGCTCGCGGACGCGCTTCCCGCTCCGCGCCTGGTCTGGGTCATGGTGCCGGCCGGCAAGGTCACGCAGAACGTGGTCGGCGACCTCGCCCGGATCCTCGAGCCCGGCGACCTGGTCATCGACGGCGGCAACTCCAAGTTCACCGACGACTTCGCCCACGCCGGCCTCCTCAAGGAGCAGGGCATCGACTTCGTCGACGCCGGCGTCTCCGGCGGCGTGTGGGGTCTCGAGAACGGCTACGGCCTGATGGTCGGAGGCCCGGCCGAGCAGGTCCAGCGCGCGATGCCCGTCTTCGACGCGCTGCGTCCCGAGGGCCCTCGCGAGGAGGGCTTCGTCCACGTGGGCGACTCCGGCGCGGGCCACTACGCGAAGATGGTCCACAACGGCATCGAGTACGCGATGATGCAGTCGTTCGCCGAGGGCTACGAGCTCCTCGCGGCGCGCAAGGACATCATCAAGGACGTCACGGGCACGTTCGAGGCATGGCAGCGCGGCACCGTCGTGCGCTCCTGGCTGCTCGAGCTCCTGGTCAAGGCGCTCAAGGAGGACCCGGGCTTCGAGGACATCGAGGGCTTCGTGCAGGACTCGGGCGAGGGCCGCTGGACCATCGAGGAGGCGCTCGACAACGCCGTCCCGATGCCCGCGATCAGCGCGTCGATCTTCGCGCGCTTCTCCTCCCGCCAGGAGGACTCCCCGGCCATGAAGGCCGTCGCGGCGCTGCGCAACCAGTTCGGCGGCCACTCGGTGCAGAAGAAGTCCTGACCACCGGATGATCGTCCGTCACCTCTCCCTGGGTGACTTCCGCAACTACACCCGCGCGGACGTCGAGCTCCAGCCCGGTGCGACCCTCTTCGTGGGGAGCAACGGGCAGGGCAAGACGAACCTGGTGGAGGCGCTGGGCTTCCTGAGCACGCTCGGGTCGCACCGCGTCTCCACCGATCAGGCGCTCATCCGCCAGGGTGCGGAGTCCGCGGTGATCCGGGCCCTCCTCCAGCACGCGGGACGCGAGCTGCGGGTGGAGGTGCAGATCAACCGATCGGGAGCGAACCGGGCGCAGGTCAACAGCACGCCGACGAAGCCGCGGGAGCTCCCGCGGTACTTCTCGAGCGTGCTGTTCGCGCCGGAGGACCTCGCGCTCGTGCGCGGCGATCCGTCCGGCCGTCGGCGCCTCCTCGACCAGCTGCTCGTGCTGCGCGCACCCCGGCTCGCCGGCGTGCTGTCGGACTACGACCGGGCGCTCAAGCAGCGCAACACGCTGCTGAAGTCCGCACGGGCGCGCGGCATGAAGGCCGACCAGCTCGGCACGCTCGACATCTGGGACGAGCGGCTCGTCGCCATCGGCTCGCAGATCATCGCGGCACGCGGCGCGCTGGTCGAGGCGCTCCAGCCCGAGCTGGCACGGGCATACCTGGCCGTGGCGGGATCCGACCACGGCCCGTCGGCGCGCCCGGAGCTGAGCATCCTGGCCGACGACCCGGGCGAGGACGACGTCGCCGACGAGACCGGGGCGCGCGACGGCGGCCGCTTCACGCGGACGGAGGACGTCGTGCCGGTGTTCACCTCGGCCATCGCCCGGATGCGCCCGCGGGAGCTCGAGCGGGGTCTCACGCTGGTGGGCCCGCATAGAGACGATGTCCTGTTCCGCCTCAACGGGTTACCCGCGAAGGGCTATGCCAGCCACGGGGAGTCGTGGTCGTTCGCGCTGGCGGTCAAGCTGGCGTCGGCGGAGCTGCTGCGGCGGGACTCGCAGACGGGCGACCCCGTCCTGATCCTCGACGACGTGTTCGCCGAGCTCGACCAGGCGCGGCGCGGCCGTCTGGCGGAGGCGGTCACCGGGTTCGAGCAGGTCCTCATCACCGCCGCGGTGTTCGAGGACGTGCCCGCGCACCTCGCCGCGAACGCCGTGCACATCCGCGCGGGGGAGATCGTCGACGCACCCGGATCCGCGCCCGCGGACACCGACGCGACCGGGGGACCGGCGTGATCCCCCGCGCGGCCGACGGCGGGCCGCTCCCGGAGTCGGAGGCCGTCGCGGTCTACCGCCGCTTCCGCCGCGTGTTCGGGGACGCCTCCGTACGCTCGCCGTCCGCGCGGAAGCGCCGCGAGCAGAAGGCCGGCAGCTCCCCGTTCCAGCCCGGCCGGGATCCGGACTCGCTCGGGAACGTCATGGACTCGCTCACCTCGCGGATGGGCTGGACGTCGTCGCTCTCGCAGGCCGAGCTCATGGCGGCGTGGACGACCATCGCCGGCGAGGAGACCGCCGTGCACTCCTCTCCCGTCGGGATCGAGGACGGCCTCCTCACTGTCGAGTGCGAGTCCACGGCGTGGGCGACGCAGCTCCGGCTGATGCGCGTGGAGATCACGACGCGCATCGCGGAGCGCTTCCCCGACGCGGGCATCCGGTCGATCCGCTTTCAGGGGCCGAACGCCCCGTCCTGGAAAAAGGGCCCCAGGTCGATCCCAGGGCGGGGCCCGCGCGATACCTACGGCTAGGGAGGCGAATCAGGTCACCCCCGGCGCGAAAAGGCGTCAGACGGCCGGATAGGCGGTGCGAAGCGTACTCCTGCGATAGAATGAGGGGTCGCCCGCAGCCAAGGGACGACGGTCCCCGGATCACCTCGTGATCCGCGCGCGTCCGCCGTCGGGCAGGGGCGCGTCGACGCGGCAGGAGCCACCACTTCATGACATCGGATGCCTCACAGGACCTCCCCGACGACTCCACCCCGGACGAGGTGGAGGTCGAGGAGACGCACAACGACTCCGACCACATCACCCGCCAGCAGGTGAGCAACGACTACGGCGCCAACGAGATCCAGGTGCTCGAGGGCCTCGAGGCCGTGCGCAAGCGACCCGGCATGTACATCGGGTCGACCGGTCCGCGCGGTCTCCACCACCTGGTGAGCGAGATCGTCGACAACTCCGTCGACGAGGCCCTCGCCGGGTTCGCCAGCGACATCCAGATCACGATGCGCAAGGACGGCGGCATCCGCGTCGTCGACGATGGCCGCGGCATCCCCGTCGACATCCACCCGGTCGAGGGCATCTCCACCGTCGAGCTCGTGCTCACCAAGCTGCACGCCGGCGGCAAGTTCGGCGGCGGCGGATACGCGGTCTCCGGCGGTCTGCACGGCGTCGGCAGCTCCGTGGTGAACGCCCTGTCGGAGCGCCTCGACGTCGAGGTCCGCCGTCAGGGCGCCGTCTGGCGCCAGAGCTTCACCATCGGCGTGCCGGACGCGCCGCTGGAGAAGGGCGAGGGATCCACCGAGACCGGCACCACCATCACCTTCTGGCCGAGCCGCGAGATCTTCGAGACCGTCGAGTTCGACTTCGACACCCTCCGCGCGCGCTTCCAGCAGATGGCGTTCCTCAACAAGGGGCTCGCCCTCACGCTGCACGACGAGCGCGAGGTCGACGGCGCCGAGCACCGCACCGAGAAGTTCCTCTACGAGCGCGGCCTCGTCGACTACGTCGAGCACCTCGTGAAGGCGAAGAAGACCGAGGTCGTCAACGCCGACGTCATCGCGTTCGAGTCCGAGGACACAGTCAAGAAGATCAGCCTCGAGGTCGCGATGCAGTGGACCACCTCCTACACGGAGAGCGTCCACACCTACGCCAACACCATCAACACCCACGAGGGCGGCACGCACGAGGAGGGGTTCCGTGCGGCGCTCACCACCCTCGTCAACCGCTACGCGCGTGAGAACAAGCTGCTCCGCGAGAAGGACGAGAACCTCACGGGCGACGACGTCCGCGAGGGCCTCACCGCCGTCATCTCGGTGAAGCTCGGCGAGCCGCAGTTCGAGGGCCAGACGAAGACGAAGCTCGGCAACACGGAGGCGAAGGCCTACGTGCAGCGCATCGTGGGGCAGCAGCTCGGCGACTGGCTCGAGAAGAACCCGGCGCAGGCGAAGGACATCATCCGCAAGGGGATGCAGGCCTCGCAGGCGCGGCTGGCCGCCCGCAAGGCACGCGAGCAGACCCGGCGCAAGGGGCTGCTCGAGTCGGGCGGCATGCCCGGCAAGCTCAAGGACTGCCAGAGCAAGGACCCGGCGCTGTCGGAGGTGTTCCTCGTCGAGGGCGACTCGGCCGGCGGATCCGCGGTGCAGGGGCGCAACCCCACGACGCAGGCGATCCTGCCGCTGCGGGGCAAGATCCTCAACGTGGAGAAGGCCCGCCTCGACCGCGCGCTGCAGAACAACGAGGTGCAGTCGATGATCACCGCGTTCGGCGCGGGCATCGGCGAGGACTTCGACGCCGAGAAGGTCAGGTACCACAAGATCGTGCTGATGGCCGACGCCGACGTCGACGGCCAGCACATCACGACCCTCCTGCTCACCCTGCTCTTCCGGTACATGCGGCCGCTCATCGAGCTCGGCTACGTGTACCTCGCGCAGCCGCCGCTGTACCGGCTCAAGTGGTCGAACGCCGAGCACCAGTACGTCTACACGGACGCGGAGCGCGACGCGCTGCTCGCGCACGGGCAGGCGAACGGCAAGCGGATCCCGAAGGACAACGGCATCCAGCGCTACAAGGGCCTCGGCGAGATGGACTACAAGGAGCTGTGGGAGACCACCATGGACCCGGCCACCCGCACGCTCATGCAGGTCACGCTCGACGACGCCGCCGGCGCCGACGAGGTCTTCTCGACGCTGATGGGCGAGGACGTCGAGTCCCGCCGCAGCTTCATCCAGCGCAACGCCAAGGACGTCAGGTTCCTCGACATCTGATCGACGCGGCGGCGGCGGGGCTCAGCGCCCGCCGCCGCCCGGCACCGACTCCACGATCCATCGACATCTGAACGGGACCTCCATGGCCGACGACACCACTCCGGACGACGAGCAGGGCACGGGCGCGACCCCGGACGACGCGCAGGCGCCGTCGACCGACGACGCCCTGCCCCAGGAGGGCGTGACGCCGGCGTCCTCCGCCGCCGCCGCGTCCGACTCGCTGCCCGGCGCCATCATCGACCCCGACGCCACGGTGGTCGTGACGCACGACCGCATCGAGCAGGTCGACCTCCAGCTCGAGATGCAGCGCTCGTTCCTCGACTACGCGATGAGCGTGATCGTGCAGCGCGCGCTCCCCGAGGTGCGCGACGGCCTGAAGCCCGTGCACCGCCGGGTGATCTACGCGATGTACGACGGCGGCTACCGGCCCGACCGCTCCTTCTTCAAGTCGGCCCGCGTCGTCGGCGAGGTGATGGGCCAGTTCCACCCGCACGGCGACTCCTCCATCTACGACGCGCTCGTCCGCCTCGTCCAGCCGTGGAGCCTGCGCTACCCGCTCGCGCTCGGCCAGGGCAACTTCGGCTCCGCCGGCAACGACGGCGCCGCGGCCCCCCGGTACACCGAGACCAAGATGGCGCCCCTCGCCATGGAGATGGTCCGGGACATCACCGAGGACACGGTCGACTTCCAGGACAACTACGACGGCCGCACGCTCGAGCCGAAGATCCTCCCGTCGCGCTTCCCGAACCTGCTGGTCAACGGATCCGTGGGCATCGCGGTCGGCATGGCCACGAACATCCCGCCGCACAACCTCCGCGAGGTCGCGTCGGGTGCCCAGTGGCTGCTCGCCAACCCGGACGCGAACCGGGAGGAGCTCCTCGAGGCGCTCCTCGAGCGGATCAAGGGCCCCGACTTCCCGACAGGCGCCCAGGTGCTCGGCACCAAGGGCATCATCGACGCGTACCGCACGGGCCGCGGCTCCATCACGATGCGCGCGGTCGTCGCCGTCGAGGAGATCCAGGGCCGCGTGTGCCTCGTGGTCACCGAGCTCCCGTACCAGGTCAACCCCGACAACCTCGCGATCAAGATCGCCGAGCTCGTGAAGGACGGCAAGCTCGGCGGCGTCGCCGACATCCGCGACGAGACGTCCGGCCGCACCGGCCAGCGCCTCGTCATCGTCCTGAAGCGCGACGCGGTCGCGAAGGTCGTGCTGAACAACCTCTACAAGCACACGCAGCTCCAGGAGAACTTCGGCGCGAACATGCTCGCGATCGTCGACGGCATCCCGCGCACGCTCGCGCTCGACGGCTTCATCTCCGCGTGGGTGGACCACCAGGTCGACGTCATCGTGCGCCGCACGCAGTTCCGCCTCAACGAGGCCGAGGCGCGCGCCCACATCCTGCGCGGCTACCTCAAGGCGCTCGACGCGCTCGACGACGTCATCGCCCTCATCCGCCGGTCTGAGACGGTCGAGGTCGCGCGCAGCGGGCTGATGAAGCTGCTCGACATCGACGAGCTGCAGGCCAACGCCATCCTCGAGATGCAGCTCCGCCGGCTGGCCGCGCTCGAGCGCCAGAAGATCCAGGACCAGGCGGCCGAGCTCGAGGAGCGCATCGCCGAGTACAAGCACATCCTGGCGACGCCGTCCGTGCAGCGGGAGATCATCAGCACCGAGCTGCAGGAGATCACCGACAAGTACGGTGACGACCGGCGCACGGAGATCATGCTCGGCTTCGACGGCGACATGAGCATGGAGGACCTCATCCCCGAGGAGGAGATGGTGGTCACCGTCACGCGTGGCGGGTACATCAAGCGCACGCGCATCGACAACTACCGCAGCCAGCACCGTGGCGGCAAGGGCGTGCGCGGCGCGCAGCTCCGCGCGGACGACGTGGTCGAGCACTTCTTCGTCACCACCACGCACCACTGGCTCCTCTTCCTCACGGACAAGGGCCGGGTCTACCGGGCGAAGGCGTACGAGCTGCAGGAGGCCGGCCGCGACGCCAAGGGCCAGCACGTCGCCAACCTGCTCGCCATGCAGCCGGACGAGGAGATCCAGCAGGTCCTCGACATCCGCGACTACCAGGTCGCGCAGTACCTCGTGCTCGCCACCCGCGACGGGCTGATGAAGAAGACCGCGCTCACCGAGTACGACACCAACCGCACGGGCGGCATCATCGCGATCAACCTCCGCGACGGCGACGCCCTCGTGTCCGCCCTCCTCGTGAACGAGGACGACGACCTGCTGCTGGTCTCCCGCAAGGGGATGTCGCTGCGGTTCTCCGCCGACAACTCCGCGCTGCGTCCCATGGGGCGGTCGACCTCCGGTGTGAAGGGGATGACCTTCCGCGGCGACGACACGCTGCTCAGCGCCTCGGTCGTCGGACACCAGGGCTTCGTGTTCGTGGTCACCGAGGGCGGCTTCGCGAAGCGCACCGCCGCCGACCAGTACCGCGTCCAGAACCGTGGCGGCATGGGCATCAAGGTGGCGAAGCTGCAGGATGCCCGCGGCGACCTCGCGGGAGCCCTGATCGTGGGCGAGGAGGACGAGATCCTCGTCGTGCTCGCCAGCGGCAAGGTGGTACGCTCTGCCGTGGCCGAGGTCCCGGCGAAGGGCAGAGACACCATGGGTGTCGTGTTCGCCCGTTTCGCGGACGACGACAGGATCATCTCACTGGCCAAGAACTCCGAACGCAACCTGGTGGTCCCCGAAGCTGCGCCCGACGCGTCCGAGGGTACCGCTGCTGGGAAGGAAACCCCCGATGAGTAGTGTCGCCGAGAAGCTCGCGAAGAAGTCCTCGCGAGCGACCACCACCAAGCAGGTGCGTCTGAAGCTCGTGTACGTCGACTTCTGGTCGGCGCTGAAGCTCGCGTTCCTCTTCTCGGTGGTGCTCGGCATCATCACCGTCGTGGCCACGTTCCTCATCTACGTCGTGCTGCAGACCACCAACGTCTTCGGCACGGTCGACCAGCTCTTCCAGGAGGTGTCCGGATCCGCGGACTTCTCCCTCCAGCAGGTGTTCGGCCTGGGCCAGGTCCTCGGATTCGCCATCGTGGTGGCCGTGCTCAACATCGTCGTCGGCACCGTCCTCGGTGCCGTCGCCGCGCTGCTCTACAACCTCAGCGTGCGCATCACCGGCGGTGTCCTCGTCGGCTTCACCAACGCGTAGCCGATTGGGAGAAACGGGCAGGCGTACGGTAACGTAGTCCTGCCCGATGGGGATATAGCTCAGTTGGTTAGAGCGCTTCACTGATAATGAAGAGGTCCCAGGTTCAAATCCTGGTATCCCCACCAACACCCCCGGATCAGCACGATCCGGGGGCCTGGCGGGAATCGAGTCGGCCGAGGGCATCGCGATGCGGGTCTCGCCGTTCGGGGTCATAGCTCAATTGGTAGAGCGCCTGCTTTGCAAGCAGGAGGTCCGGGGTTCGATTCCCCGTGACTCCACATTCCGCCCGGATCCGGGCCCTCGCCTCCTCGCAGTCACGGCTCCATCCGGCTCGTGACGCCGGCGAGCCGGCGGTCGACCGGTGTCGAGACGACGCCCGCATGACGAAGGCCCGGCCACCTCTCGGTGGCCGGGCCTTCGTCGTGCTGTCGCCGCGCGGATCAGCTCGAGGGCTGGTCCTTCGCGGTGGTGGAGACGGCCTCGGGCTCGTCGTCGGCGATCCACAGGTCGTCGTCGGCACGGAACGTCTGGTACAGGGCGTAGCCGACGCCACCGACCACGACGACGCCCAGTGCGATGAGGGCGACTCCGCCGAAGCCGAGGCCCTTCTTCGCCGGTGCGACCTGGGGCACGTAGCGACCGACGTAGGAGCGGCCGTTGTCGACGTAGTGCTTCCCGAACTCCTGCGCCTTGGAGGAGACCTTGCCGGCCTTCTTCATGGCGTCCTTGACCTGCTTGCTGTTGCGGATGCCCTCGGTCGCGGCGACCGCGGATCCGGCGGCACCGGCGACGGCCGGGAGGACCGTGTGGGTGAAGCCCTTGTACGCGGAGTCGGCGGCGGCGCGCGCGCGCTCGGCGCCCGCCTCGTAGCCGGGACGGATGTGGTCGTCGACGCCGCGCTTGACGGCGGGGACGACGTGCTGGTCGGAGAGCCTGCGAGCCGTGTGCGCGGCCTCGGCCACGACGACGTTGGCCCGGTCGAGGACCTCGCGCTGCTCCTTGAGGACGGCGGCCGCGTGGGTGCGGAGCTTCGCCAACTCCTTCTTGTTCTTGCGTGACAGACCCAAGGGGACCTCCATCGGTGTGATATCGCCAGGAATCCCCAGTCTGGCACGGGTGCCTCTGCGGGCAAACACGGCGGACCCTGTGCGTCCGCCGAGTCCCAGCTCCGCCGTGAGACCATTGCTCCATGTCTGCGCACACTCACGTCGCCACCATGACGACCAACCACGGCACCATCGTCCTCAACCTCTTCGGGTCGCACGCGCCCCAGACCGTCGAGAACTTCGTCGGCCTCGCCTCCGGCGAGAAGGAGTGGACCCACCCCCAGACGGGCACGAAGTCGAACGACCCGCTGTACGACGGCGTCGTCTTCCACCGCATCATCAAGGACTTCATGCTCCAGGGCGGCGACCCGCTCGGCCAGGGCACCGGCGGTCCCGGCTACCAGTTCGACGACGAGATCAGCCGCGACCTCGACTTCTCCAAGCCGTACATCCTCGCCATGGCGAACGCCGGCACCCAGGGCGGCCGCGGCACCAACGGCTCGCAGTTCTTCATCACCACGGCGCCCACCACGTGGCTCCAGGGCAAGCACACCATCTTCGGCGAGGTCGCCGACGACGCGTCCAAGAAGGTCGTCGACGCGCTGAACGCCGTCGCGACCGACGGCCGCGACCGCCCCCGCGAGGACGTCGTGATCGAGAGCGTCACCGTCGAGAAGGTCTGATGACCGATTCACCCCGTACGGCGGCCGACCGCTGCTACCGGCACCCCGACCGGCAGAGCTTCGTGCTGTGCCAGCGATGCGGGCGGACCATCTGCCCGGAGTGCCAGACGCCGGCCGCCGTCGGGGTGATCTGCCCCGAGGACATGAAGGAGCAGCGTCGCACCGCTCCTCGTTCCCGGGCGCCGTTCGTCACGCGGATTACCCGGAGCTCGGGTCCCGTCGTGACCTACGCGATCATGGCCGTCTGCGCCGTGGTCTGGATCCTCCAGGTGCTGCCGATCCTCGGCGAGACCGTCACGCGGGCACTGTGGTTCGCGCCCGTCTACGGAAGCATGGCGTCGGGTGACTACGAACCCTGGCGCATGCTCACCAGCGCCTTCACGCACTCCTCGTCGAGCATCTTCCACATCCTGTTGAACATGCTGTCGGTGTTCGTCTTCGGCCGCGTCCTCGAGCCCATGCTCGGACGCGCCCGGTTCCTGGCCCTCTTCCTGATCTCCGCGCTCGGCGGATCCCTCGCCGTGGAGGTCATCGGCGCGACCATGGGGGAGCCCCTCCAGGCCGTGGTCGGGGCCTCGGGAGCGATCTTCGGGCTCATGGGCGGGTACTTCGTCCTCGCGCGCAAGCTCGGCGGCAACGTCGGCCCGCTCCTCGGCGTCATCGCGGTGAACCTCCTCCTCGGCTTCGTGATCCAGGGCGTCTCCTGGCAGGCCCACGTCGGCGGCCTCGTGACCGGCGCCGTGGTGGCTCTGGCGCTCCTCAGGACGCGCGACGCCCGTCGGCCGGGCATCCAGGTCGGATCGCTCGCCGGCCTGGCCGTGGCGATCGTGGCCGCCGCCGCGCTCTTCCCCGTCACGTTCTGAGGGTCTTCGTCCCGCCCTGCTTGAGCGGAGGGGTGCGGGCACCGCGCTGGCTCTGTCCGTCGGGCCTCGGCTCGACGCGTCCTGCTGCAGGGCCGCCGGATGGTTATCCACAGGCTCCTCCACAGTGGGGATAGTTACACGCGTGTCATTTCCCGAGCGCGGTGCGGGATCCGCTCTCGGGGACAGAGGAGCTCCGCGGCTCCGATCGCCCGTCCCGTGGGGCGCGCGCGGTAACCGCCACGGCCGGTGGGCCCGCACGAGCGCTTCCGATGCGTTGTCCACATGTGGGGACGGTTGTGCACAGAGCAGCTGTGGACAACGACGTGGGAGGACGGCCGAGGCGGCAGCACGAGAAGAGCCCGCCGCCATCCGGAGATGGCGACGGGCTCGTCAGGGGGCGGGAGCGGTCAGCGCCACCTGGTGGTCATGAGGAAGCCGACCAGGATGAGGCCGAAGCCGATGAGGATGTTGCCGACGCCGAGGTCGGGGATGGGGAACGCGTTGAGGCTGACGTAGTACACGATGAGCCAGGCCAGGCCCACGAGCATGAAGCCGAACATGATGGGCTTGAACCACACCGGGTTCGGGGCGTCCTCATCCCGCACGCGTTCCTGGCGGGAGGGTCTCGTCGTCTTGTCGCGGGCCATGCGGAGATTCTAGCGGGATGCTCCTCCACCGGCCCCGGGAGCCTCCCGCATCCCACGGGGACCCGGCAGGGGGTGACCGCGCATCCCCGCCGCCTACAATCGGCACATGAGCGCACCGCACCCCGCCCCATCCCGTCGCGCCACGCGGCGGCGGGCGCGACGCGGGGACGCCATCCTCGGGACCGTCGGCGTCTTCGGCGAGCTGCTCCTCACCGCAGGCGTCCTCATCATGCTGTTCCTCGGATGGCAGCTGTGGTTCAACGACATCGTCGTGAGCAGCGGCCAGCGGGACCAGGCCCTGGAGAACAGCCGTTCGTGGGCGACGGCCGCACCCGCCCCCGAGGCCACGCCGGACCCGACCGCGTCGCCCGCGGCCCCGGGCGACCCGGTCATCACGGCCGCACCTGCGTCCAACGCCACCGACTTCGGCAACATTTACATCCCGCGCTTCGGGCCGGACTACGTGGTGCCCGTAGCCACGGGAGTGGGCCTGGCGGACGTCCTCAACCTCGGCAAGGTCGGCCACTACAGGGAGACGCAGATGCCCGGACAGGTGGGCAACTTCGCGGTCGCCGCGCACCGCACCACCTACGGCAAGCCGTTCAACCAGATCACGAACCTGCGCGTCGGCGACGCCATCGTGGTCGAGACGCAGGACGGCTGGTACACGTACCGCTTCCGTACACTCGAGTACGTGAAGCCCACCGGAGTCGACGTACTCAACGAGGTGCCGCAGGCCCCCGACGCGCAAGCGGGGGACCGCATCCTCACGATGACGAGCTGCAATCCCCTCTTCTCCGCAGCGGAGCGGGTCGTGGCGTACAGCGTCTTCGAGTCGTGGCAGCCCCGGTCGGACGCCTCCACGCCCGCGGCTTTGGCCGGCACGTCGTTCGCGAAGGCGGGCTGAACGTGTACGCGGCGCTCTGGCGCGTCCTACCCGGGCCGGTGTGGGTCCGGCTCCTGATCCTGCTCATCGCGGTCGCCGCGATCCTCTACTGCCTCGTCACCTGGGTCTTCCCCTGGGTCGACTCGATCGTTAACACCCAGGAAGTGACGGTGCACCAGTGACGCGCGTGCTCGTGATCGACAACTACGACAGCTTCGTCTACACGCTCGACGGCTACCTGCAGCAGCTCGGCGCGGAGACCGTCGTCATGCGCAACGACGACCACGCGGACGCGGACATGGCGGGTGTCATCTCGGAGTACGACGCCGTGCTGGTCTCGCCGGGACCGGGCAAGCCCGCGGACGCCGGGGTGTCGATCCCCACGGTGCGTGCGGCACTCGCATCGGGCACGCCGCTCCTGGGCGTGTGCCTCGGACACCAGGCGATCGCGGAGGCGTTCGGCGCGACGGTGACCAACGCCGAGGAGCTCATGCACGGCAAGACCTCGCTCGTCACGCACGATGACGGCGACTTCTACCTCGGCGTGCCGCAGCCGTTCACGGCGACGAGGTACCACTCCCTCGCCGTGGTCGACGGCACCATCCCATCCGACCTCGTGGTCACGTCGCGCACCGAGGGCGGCGTCATCATGGGGTTGAGGCACGAGGCCGCGCCCATCGTGGGGGTGCAGTTCCACCCGGAGTCCGTGCTCACGGAGGGCGGCTACCGGATGCTCGGCAACTGGCTCGAGGGCGCGGGACTGGGCGGGGCGCGAGAGACGTCGTCCCGGCTGTCGCCGCTGGTCCGCATCGGCTGACACGGCTCCGCAGGCCGAGGTGCGTCGGGTCTCGACCGCCGCTCAGCCGCGCGGAGGGGCCTGCGTCGGCGCCGGAGCCGTGGGTGCCGGCGCGGGTGTTCCGCGGCCCGCGCCCGTGCAGTACGTGAGGGCCACGGTCGAGCGCTGGGCGACGTCGCCCGGGGGGACGGACTGCTGGCTCACGGGAGAGCCGTCCGCGCGGACGCAGGACGGGTCCCTCCGCGTGGTCACCGTGAGCTCGGAGGCCTCGAGCAGCGACTGCGCCTCGACCAGGGGCTGCCCGAGCACGTCGGGCATGGAGACTTTGCCGTTCGACAGCACGAGCTTGACGGTGGAGCCCTTGTCCACCTGCGCGGACGAGGCAGGATCAGTCTGCATGACGACGCCGTCGGAGACCGTCGGGGACGACTGCCTCACGACCTCACCGACCCTGAGGCCGGCGGACTGGAGGCCCGCGGTGGCCGTGGCCTCGTCCATGTTGGTGACGTTGGGGACCTGGACCTTGGGTGGTCCGGAGGAGACGAAGACATCGATCTCCGTCTTCGTCGCGACGTTCTCGCCAGCGTCGGGATTCGTGCGGAGGACCGTGCCCGCGGGGACCGTGGCGCTCGCCTCCTCGCGTTCGAGCGGCACGAGGCCCGCCTCCTGCAGGGCGCCCGCCGCGCTCGAGTACGTGGATCCCGCGACGTCGGGCACGGTGGGGCTGATGTCGGGCGGCGCGATGGAGCTGAGGCTGGTGACCCAGATGACGACGGCGATGAGGATGACGACCACGACGGTGACGCCGGCCCAGATCCACGGCACGGGCGGGCGGCTCTGGGTGCGGACGGTGCGGTCGTCGTCGACGCCCAGCTGGCGGAGCGCCTGCTGGGAGGAGGACGGGCCCGCGGGTGCGCCGAAGAGGGTGGCGCCCACGTCGGTGGTGGGTGCCTCGCGCTCGGGCAGGGTGCCCGCGGCGGCGCGGTCGAGGTCGGTGCGGAAGTCCGCGGCGGTCTGGAAGCGCGCGTAGCGGTCCTTCGCCATGGCGTGCAGGACCACCTGGTCGAGCTGCGGGGAGACGTGCTCCTGGACGGTGCTCGGTGCGACGGGCGTCTCGCTGACGTGCTGGTAGGCGACGGCCACGGCCGTGTCCGCGCGGAAGGGCGCCTGCCCGGTGAGCATCTCGAAGAGGACCACGCCGGCGGAGTAGAGGTCGGTGCGCGCGTCCACGGACTCGCCCTTGGCCTGCTCGGGCGAGAAGTAGCGTGCCGTGCCGAGGATGGCGGTGGTCTGCGCGATGGTGGCGGAGGTGTCGGAGACCGCGCGGGCGATGCCGAAGTCCATGACCTTCACCTGGCCGGTGGGCGTGACCATGATGTTGCCGGGCTTGATGTCGCGGTGGACGACGCCCGCGCGGTGCGAGTACTCGAGTGCGGTGAGGACACCGCCCATGATGCGGACGGCCTCCTCCTGCTCCAGCGGGCCGTCGGTGATCACGTCCTTGAGGAGGCGGCCCTCGACCCGCTCCATGACGATGAAGGGGACCGTGTGGGACGCGCCGTCCTGGTCGGTGACGACGTCCTCGCCGGCGTCGAAGACCCGGACGATGGTGGGGTGCGACATGCGCGCGGCCGCCTGGGCCTCCTGGCGGAAGCGGCTCCGGAAGGCGGGATCCTCCGCGAGGCCGCGACGCAGGATCTTGACGGCGACGCGTCGACCGAGTCGCGCGTCGACGCCCTCGTACACGTCGGCCATGCCGCCCCGGCCCAGGAGCGTCCCGATCTCGTAGCGTCCGCCGAGGACACGCGTGTCGGTCACGGTCTGCCTCTCGTCGGGTTCGGGATCAGGACGGGGATGAGCTTACCCGGGCTCCGCTGGGGATCCGGGGCGGAGCGCGGAGGGCGGGGGAGTGCTCGCGCGGCGCATGCCGATCAGGGCATGCGGTGCGTGCTGGAGATCAGCGAATGCCGATCCTCCTTGCCCGGAGGGGGCGTCGGCGCCATGCCGGTGGTGCCGCCTCCGGTGCCGCCTCCGGTGCCTCCGGTGCCATTTCCGGTGCCGCCTCCGGTGCCGCCGCCCGGCGTGGTGCCGCCTGGTGCCGCCTCGACCGCCACGGTGACGGTGCTGCTGTAGGGGGACTCGTTCGTGCCGCAGATGGCGAGGTACTTGACCGTGAACGATCCCGTGTTGTTGCCGGCCTTGATCTCCCCGGAGGTGGTCTGCGCGTTGGTCGGGTTGGTGCTCCCGCCCCACGTGCCCGTGGCGCCGCCGGAGACCGAGTCGGCCTGGATCTGGTAGCCGTTCAGCGTCTGGCCCGCCGGGCAGGAGTACGCGGGCCACGAGATGTCGACCGCCTGTCCGGCGCGCACGGTGGTGGGGTTCACCGTGGGGGTGACCGGCGCCGCGGTCGGCAGGGTCTGCGCGCCGTAGGCCGTGATCTGGATGGTGGCGCCCTTCGCGACGCTGCCGGTGGGGGTGATCGCGGTGACGCGACCCTCCTCCTCACCGGACGGTGCCGCGCTGCCCGTGATGACGGTGACCTTGAGGCCGAGGGCCGTCAGCTCGTTCGAGACCGTCTTCTGGTCGCGCCCGATGTAGTCCTCGCGCTTGATCTCGACGGTGGTCGGGGTGGGCGTCGGGGTGGGGGTGGGCGACGCGCTCGGCGTGGGGCTCGGCTCGGCGCTGGTCTCCGTGGGGACGGGGGCCGTCTGGTCGGACTGCCTGCCCGCGGTGGCGGCGATGAGCCCGGCGATGATCGCGGCGACCACCAGGACGGCGACGACCACGAAGATCCAGATCGCGCGCTTGCTGGCGCGCGGCTGCTCGGGCTCCTCGTCTTCCGCGTCGACCTCGTCGAAGTCGAAGGGCGACGCCGCTCCGGCGCGGGGCGCGGAGGACAGGACGGTGGTGGCGCTCGTGTCGGCTCGGCGGTCGGACGGCATGAGCTGGGTGGCCTGGGTGGGCGTGCCCGGATCCGCGGCGGCAGCACCGGCGACGGCGGCGACGGCCATGGTGGCGGTCGCGACGTCGCCGCGGCGCAGCGCCTGCGCGGCGCGCGCCAGATGCGCGGCGCTCTGCGGGCGGTCCGCCGGCTTCTTGGAGATGCAGGACATGACGAGGTTGCGGACGGGCTCCGCCACCGTGACGGGGAGCTCGGGCGGCTGCTCGTTGATCTGCGCCATGGCGATGGCGACCTGCGACTCGCCCGTGAAGGGGCGGCGGCCGGCCAGGCACTCGTACGCGACGATGCCCATCGAGTACACGTCGGTGGACGGCGACGCGGGGTGCCCGCTCGCCTGCTCGGGCGAGAGGTACTGCACCGTGCCCATGACCTGGCCGGTGGCCGTGAGCGGCACCTGGTCGGCGATGCGGGCGATGCCGAAGTCGGTGATCTTGACGCGTCCGTCGGGCGTGATCAGCAGGTTGCCCGGCTTGATGTCGCGGTGCACGAGACCGGCCTGATGCGCGGCGTGGAGCGCGAGGGCGGTCTGGGAGATGATGTCGAGCACCTTGTCGCTCGAGAGCACGCGCTCCCGCTCGAGGATGGTCGACAGTGCCTCGCCGGGGACGAGCTCCATCACGAGGAAGGCGCTGCCGTCCTCCTCGCCGTAGTCGAAGACGTTGGCGATGCCCTCGTGGTTGACGAGCGCCGCGTGGCGCGCCTCGGCCCGGAATCGCTCGAGGAACCCGGGGTCCCCCAGGTACTCGTCCTTGAGGATCTTGATGGCGACCTTGCGTCCGATGACGAGGTCGGTCGCCTCCCACACCTCGCCCATGCCGCCGATGGCGATGCGATCGCCCAGCTGGTAACGCCCTCCGAAGGTCAGTCCGCTCGTGGGTCTCATCTGTCCAGCACCGCCTCAATCACTTTCTTCGCCACGGGGGCGGCGAGGGTGTTCCCCGAGCCCGATCGTCCTCGTCCGCCGCCGTCCTCGACCAGGACCGCGACCGCCACCTTCGGGGACTCAGCCGGCGCGAAGCCGGTGAACCAGAGGGTGTACGGGTCGTCGGCGCCGTTCTGCGCGGTGCCGGTCTTGCCCGCCACGTCGACACCGGAGATTCTCGCATTTGTGGCGACGCCGCTCTGGACGTTGTCGATCATCATCCGCGTCATGGTGGCGGCGGTCTCCTTCGAGATGGGGTCGGCGAATCGGCTGGGGGAGAATCCGGACAGCTCGCTGAGGTCCGGGTTGAGGACGCTGTCGACGACGCTGGGCTTCATCACCTCACCGCCGTTCGCGATCCCGGCCGTGACCATGGCGGTCTGCAGCGGGGTGGCGCGGACGTCGAGCTGACCGAAGGCGGACTGCGCGGTCTGGGCGTCGTCGAGGTCGGGGGAGAAGGCGCTCTTCGCGCTCGCCATGGGGACGGCGATCGACTTCCCGTAGCCGAACGCCTCCGCCATCTTCGCTATCCGCTCGGAGCCGAGCGCGATTCCGAGCTGGGCGAAGGGGATGTTGCAGCTGAGGCGGAGCGCCGTGGCGATCGACACCTCGGGCTCGTTGCCGCACGCGCCCTCGCCGGCGTTCGTGATGACCGTGCCGGTGCCCGGGAGCGTGAAGGTGGACGGGTTCGGTAGGAGCGAGTCCGGCGTGTACCGGCCGGACTCGAGCGCCGCGGCCGTGGTGATGAGCTTGAAGGTGGATCCGGGCGGGTTGAGGCTGTTGACGGCCCGGTCGATGAGCGGGTTCGCGGGGTCGGCGAGGAGCGAGGCGTAGCTCTGCTTCACGGCGGCCCGGTCGTGCGAGGCCAGGACGTTGGGGTCGTAGCCGGGCTTGGACACCATCGCGAGGATCTTGCCCGTGGACGGCTCGATGGCGACGACGGATCCCCGCAGCCGACCGAGCGCGTCGTACGCCGCCTGCTGGACCTTCGGGTCGATGGTGGTCTCGACCGACGCGCCCTTCGGCTCCTGGCCCGTGAAGGTGCGCGTGAGGCTGTCGAAGAACTGCGTGCCGCTCGTGCCGGTGAGGACGTCGTTCATGGCGGACTCGAGGCCCGTGGATCCCTGGCCGAGCGTGTAGTAGCCGGTGACCGCGCTGTACAGGTCGGGCTGGGCGTACGTGCGGAGGAACTTGTAGCGGTCGTCGACCGGGACCGAGGAGGCGATGGGGGTGCCGTCGACCAGGATCGCCCCGCGCTCGGCCGAGTAGCTGGCGATGATGGTGCGGGAGTTCCGCGGATCCGCCTGCAGGGTCGGCGCCGCGACCACCTGGATGATCGACGCCGCGACGAAGAGGGCCACGAACATGGCCAGGACGAACACGGAGACGCGCTTCAGCTCGCGGTTCACGACTCGACCACCAATCGGGGCTGGTTGCGGACGGTGTCGGACAGGCGCAGCAGCAGGGCCGCGATGATCCAGTTGGCGAGCAGCGAGGACCCGCCCGCCGCCATGAACGGCGTGGTGAGGCCGGTGAGCGGGATGACGCGCGTGACGCCGCCGATGACGATGAACACCTGCAGGGCGATGACGAACGACAGCCCGATGCCGAGCAGCTTGCCGAAGTCGTCCTGGCCCGCGAAGCCGATGCGGAAGCCGCGGGACACGAGCAGGAGGTAGAGGGCGAGGATCGCGAAGACGCCCGTGAGGCCGAGCTCCTCGCCGAGGCTGGCGAGGATGAAGTCGCTGTTGGCGAGCGGCGTGAGGTTGGGCATGCCGCTGCCGAGCCCGCGCCCGAACAGGCCGCCGTCGGCCATGCCGAACAGGCCCGTGACGAGCTGGAAGCTGCCGCCGTTCGCGTCGTAGACCGCGGGGTCGAACGGCTTCAGCCACGCGTCGACGCGCCCGCCGACGTAGCCGAGGGTGCTCGCGCCGAACGCGCCGCCGAGGAACAGGACGGCGCCGAGGACGACCCAGCCGATGCGGCCGGTGCTGACGTAGGTCATGACGATGAAGAGGCCGAAGTACAGCAACGACGTGCCGAGGTCGCGCTGGAACACGAGGACGCTCATCGAGACGGCCCACACCAGGAGGATCGGTCCGAGGTCGCGGACGCGCGGGAAGCGCAGCCCGAGGACCTTGACGCCCACCATCGAGAGGCTGTCCCGCGCCGTGACGAGGTAGCCGGCGAAGAAGACCGCGAGGCAGATCTTCGCGATCTCGCCCGGTTGGAACGAGAAGCCGCCGATGTGGATCCAGACGCGCGCGCCGTTGATGTTCTGGCCCAGGACCGGGAGCATCGGCAGCAGCAGCAGGATGAGGCCCACGAACATGGCGATGTAGCGGTAGCGCTGCAGCACGCGGTGGTTCTTCAGCAGCACGATGACCGCGAGCGCGCACACGATGGCGAGGCCCGACCACACGATCTGACGCACGGCCACGCTGTCCCAGCCGGAGTACCCGCCGGCGAGGTCGAGGCGGTAGATGGCCGCGATCCCCAGGCCGTTGAGCACGGTGGCGATGGGGAGGATGAACGGATCCGCGTCGGGCGCCAGCCAGCGCAGCGCCACGTGCATGCCGAGCACGAGGACGGCGAGGCCGGTGGCCGGGAGGAAGAAGCTCCGGTCGAATGCGCCGAGCGCGCCGAGCTGCACGAGGTAGAGGGCGCCGCCGTTGATGACGGACGCCAGCACGACCAGCGCGAGCTCGAGGTTCCGGAGGCGGCGGGGCACGCGGATCCGCGGGACCCTGGGCGCCTTCTCGCGCCCGCGCGCGGAGGCGACCGCCGCGCCGGCGCTAGCCACCCGCGGCCTCCTGGAGCCGGTCGACGATCTCCTCGGCGCCCGAGAGCGAGTCCGCGTTGATGGTCTGCTCGACCTGCTGGCGGTAGAAGGGCTGGAGGTCGGCGACCTGCACCTCGGTGCGGGCGTAGACGTGGGACAGCTGGATCGGGCCGATGGTCTGCTGCACGCCGTTGTAGACCGCCACCGAGCCCTCGGACTCGCCCACGTAGTAGCGCGACTGGGTCCAGCGGTAGCCGAGCACGCACGCGAGCACGAGGCCGGCGAGGATGAGGGCGACGCCGACCAGCCAGGTGATGCGGCGGCGGAGCGCGCGCCGCCGGTCCTCGGCGATGAGCGCCTCGAGGTACTCGTCCGACTCCGGCTCGAACTGGGCGTCGCGCGCCGCCGTGCTCGCGCGCAGCGGGTGGAGCAGGAGCGACGGGATCCGGACGGCGCGCTTGGAGGGCTCGTCGCCGAAGGCGAGCGGCTGCGACGCGGATCCGACGAGCACGGGCTCCGGGTCGGGGCGGGCGGCGGCGGCCTCGTCGTCCTCGTCGAGCACGTCCACGACCACCACGGTGACGTTGTCCGGAGCGCCGTGGTCGAGCGACTCCTTCACGAGCGCGTCGGCGATGGTCTCCGGGGTGCCCGCGGTCGCGAGGATCTCGGTGATGCGCTCCTCGGACACGTAGCTGCTGAGCCCGTCCGAGCAGAGGAGCCAGCGGTCGCCCGTGTGGGTGTCGAGCACCTGGGTGTCGACCTCGGGGGCCGCGTCGACGTCGCCGAGCACGCGCATCAGCACGGAGCGGCGGGGGTGCACGAGCGCCTCCTCCGGCGTGATGCGGCCGCTGTCGACGAGGCGCTGCACGAACGTGTGGTCGGCGGAGATCTGGCTGAGCTCGCCGCGGCGGAACAGGTAGATGCGCGAGTCGCCGATGTGGGCGATGGCGACATGCCGGTCGACGCGGGCCAGCGCGCTGACGGTCGTGCCCATCCCCGTGAGCTCGGAGTGCTCGAACACGGTCTCGGCGAGCAGCTGGTTGGCCGCGACGAGGCCGGCCTGGAGCGCGAACTCGGCGTCGTGCGCGGAGGCGTAGGGCTTGTCGGTCTCGATGATGCGCTTGGTGGCCACCGCGGACGCGACGTCGCCGCCCGCGTGCCCGCCCATGCCGTCGGCGACGACGAAGAGGTGCCGCCCCGCGTAGCCGGAGTCCTGGTTGTTCGACCGGACCTTGCCCACGTGGGAGACGGCAGCGGCCTGCGTCACTGTCGCCATGCCGCTACCGCCTGAGCTCGAAGCTGGTCGCGCCGATGCGGATCGGCGTGTCGAGCGGCACCTGCGTCGGCACGCTCACGCGCTTGCCGTCGAGGAAGGTGCCGTTGGTGGAGTCGAGGTCCTGGATCATCCACTCGTCGTTCCAGAGCAGCAGGCGCGCGTGGTGCGTGGACGTGTAGTCGTCGCGGATGACGAGCCCCGACTCGCTCGAGCGGCCGATGGTGAGCGGCTCGGTGCCGAGCGGGATCTCGGTGCCGGCCTTGGCGCCCGACGTGATGACGAGGTGGCGGGCCGTGGACGTCGTGGCCTTGGCGCGCGACGGGACGGCGCCGGAGTTGGCGCCGGACGGCATCGACGAGATGGGCGGCGGCTGCACGGCCGCGGCGCGCGGCGCGGAGGCGGATGCGGCGTACGGGGAGGAGGGGAACGGGGATGCGCCGCCGGCGCCCGTCTCCTCGCGCAGCTTGCGGACCCGTTGGCCGAACAGGTCGGAGCGGAGCGCGTAGACGATGCCGAAGACGAAGAGCCAGAGCACCGCGAGGAACGCGAGGCGGAGGACGAGGAGGGTCAGCTCGGTCATGACGCTCCCCAGAACCCGTCGTCGCTGCGCTGGCGCTGCGGCTCGCGGCCGCCTCGCTCCTCGGTGGCGTGCGGGACGACGCGGAAGGTGATGGCGGTGCGGCCGATGCGGATGACGGACTCGGGCGGCAGCGGCGCCTTGGTGACCGGCGCGCCGTTGAGCTCGGAGCCGTTGGTGGAGCCGAGGTCCCGGACCTGGGCGCGGGATCCGTCCCAGGCGATCTCGACGTGGCGGCGGGAGGTGCCCGGGTCGTCGACCGTGATGTCGGCGTCGCTGCCGCGGCCGATGACCGTGCGGCCGACCGCGAGCGGGTGGCGGGTGCCGGCGACGTCGACGACGGGCATCCACGTGACGCTGCCCTCGACCGTGCGGCTGTCGATGCCGAGGACGCCCTCCGACAGCTGGTCGTCGCGGCGGAAGGAGACCTGCACGACGCCCGCGAACTGGTAGCCCTGCGTGGACGCGTGCCGCTCGACCGCCTGGCGCAGCTCGTCGACGAGCGTGGAGCCGATGGACTCGATGCGCTCGTGGTCGGCGCGGGAGACGCGGAGGGTGAAGGAGTTGGGGACGAGGATGAGGTCGCGGTCGACGATGGCGGCGTGCGTGTCGAGCTCGCGTCGCAGCTGCGCGACGATCTCCACGGGCTGCAGGCCGGACTTGAAGGTCTTCACGAAGGCGCCGTTGACAGCGCGCTCGAGGCCCTTCTCGAAGTTGTCCAGGATTCCCACGTGTGATCCGTCCTCGCGCGGTCCTTCCGCGGATGAATAGTGCGATGTTAGCCAACTCGAGGGGCGACGCCCTGGACACGGGCCGCCGGGTGGGTGCGGATGGCCCCTGGGGAGGGCGGGAGGCGGGCCGCCCGGGCGCGGTGGCGGGGCGGTCGCGGCGCGGGATCGGCTCCCCGACGTGATAATGTCGTCCGGTTGGCGCGAGTGGCGGAATTGGTAGACGCGCACGGTTCAGGTCCGTGTGTCCGTGAGGACGTGGGGGTTCAAGTCCCCCCTCGCGCACCAGCACAGCAGAAGGCCCCCGGGGAACCGGGGGCCTTCTCGCGTCCCGGGAGTCCCTCGGCCCGTACCGCGGGGGTGCCGCGGGTCGTGCGGCGGACTCCCCGCCGACGTCAGCCGATCGGCGGCCCGGGTCAGCCGATGGGCGGAGGGATCGGATCCCGCGGCCGACGCGGTGGAGGGCCGAGGCTCCGCACACTGGGGACGTGACGCACTCGACGCTCGCCCCCGCCGCCCGCCCGATCCTCGCCGACAGCGCGGACCTGCCGCCCGCGGTGCCCGCCGTCGCGCCCCCGGCCGGCGCCGCGCGGGTCGTCCTCCGGACCCTCGCCCGCCACCCGCTCGCCGCGATCGCCGTCCCCGCGGGCAGCGCGTGGATGGGCGTCATGGCCGGGCTGGGCGAGCTCGCGCACCCCGCCGCGACGGCCATCGCGCTCGCCGTCGTCGTGGCCGTGCTGGCCTGGTCGGAGAGCCGCATCGGCATCGTGCGCACCGCGGTCGTCGCCGCGATCGGCTCGCTCGCGCCGGTCGCCGTCGCCTCCCTCCTCCTCGCCGTGGGCCTCGCGCTCGGCGACCTCTACTCCCAGCTCGACGCGGCCGACCGGCTCTGGGCGCCGTCCGTCGTGATCGTGGCGGTCGCCGCCGCCGCCAGCCGCGGCCTCGCGCCGGCCCACCGCGACGGCCTCCGCGCCGCGGTCCTCGCTGCGGTGCTCGCGGGCCTGCTGGCCGGCGGCCACGGGGTCGACCTCACGCGCGGCGTCGCCCTCCTCATCGGACTGGGCCTCGGCCGCATCCTCGTGCCGCTCTCCCGCCGCCCCGCCTGGCACGACGCCGCCACCTCCCATGCGCGGGTCGTCGCCGCGACCATGCTCGGCACGGTCACCCTCAGCTGGTGGATCGCCGCGGTGTCCGGCGACGCGATCGGGGTGCTCAGCACCATGGGCTCGCTGCTCGACCCCGGCAGCACCGTGGCCGTGCTGTGCGCGCTCATCCTCGCGGTCGCCCTGCTGCTCCGCGGCCGGCGCCTCGGGCTCGTGATGGGGATCACGGCCCTCCTCCTCGTGACCGGCCTCCTCGGCTGGTACTACACGGTCATCCCGCTCGCCGAGGACTGGTTCACCTTCACCGTCGCGTCGTGGACCGACCTCGAGCTCCCCGTGCTGATGCTCAGCACCTGGCTCGTGCCGGCGACCGCGCTCGTCGTGCTCGTCGTCCGCCGCCGATCGTTCACGATGCGCGCCGCCGCCGAGGAGCGCTCCGCCGGGCGCGAACGCGTGCTCGCGCAGCTGGCGCGAGCGGATGCCGGATCCCTCGGCTTCATGGGCACCTGGGCCGGCAGCAGCCACTGGTTCGCCGACGACGACGACGCCGCCTCCTCCTCCTCGGAAGGCGAGGCCGCGCACGGGGCCGTCGCGTACCGCGCCGCGCACGGCGTCGCCCTCACGGTGTCGGATCCGATCGCGACCGCGGCCGACGCGCCCGCCACGATCCGCGCCTTCGCCCGGCACTGCTCGGCGCGCGGTCTCGTGCCCGCGTTCTACAGCATCCACTCGTCCCACCTGCCGGTCTTCGCGGAGCTCGGCTGGAGCGTCACGCCGGTGGCCGAGGAGGCCGTGATCGACCTCGCGGGCTTCTCCACCTCGGGCAAGCGCCGCCAGGACCTCCGCACGGCGACGAACCGCGCGGCGCGCGACGGCGTCGACGCGCTGTGGGGCACCTACCGCGGGCTGCCCGAGCCCCTCCGCCGGGCGGTCGACGCGCTCAGCGGCGACTGGGTCGACGCGAAGGCGCTGCCCGAGATGGGCTTCACGCTCGGCGGCCTGCCCGAGCTCGACGACCCCGAGGTGCGGATGCTGCTCGCCGTCGACGCCACCGGCCGCGTGCACGGCGTCACGAGCTGGCTGCCCGTCTTCCGCGACGGCCGGCTCGTGGGACGCACGCTCGACGTCATGCGGCGCGGCGCGGATCCGATGCCGGGCGTGATGGAGTTCCTCATCGCGACCGCGGCGCGCGCCTTCCAGGAGGAGGGACTCGAGACGCTGAGCCTGTCGGGCACGCCGCTCGCGGGCGTCGGCCGGGGCCTCACCGGCGGGCCCGTCGACCGGGTGGTCGCACGTCTGCTGGCTGCGACCGGCCGGGTGCTCGAGCCGTCCTACGGATTCACGTCGCTGCTGCGCTTCAAGGCCAAGTTCGACCCGCGCTACGAGACGCTCTGGCTCGCCTGCCCGACGGCGGCCGACCTCGCGCCGATCGGGCGCGCGCTCACCTCCGCCTACGTGCCGACGCTGCGGATCCGGCAGCTCGTGGGCGCGCTGCGCGCGGCGGGCACCGCCCGGCGGGACGCCCGGCGCGCGACCCGGGCGGCCCGGCGCGCGGCCCGGGGCGCTAGCCTCGGCCTCGCGGGGGACCGCGGCGGCGCGACCGGCGTCGGCGTCGGATCCGCCATGGGGAGGCGGGACGCGTGAGCCACGCATCCGAGGCGCGCGACGACGCGGCCGTCCCCTCCACGCCGCCCGGCGCCGTCGTCACCGTGGTCGTGGTCGACGACGAGTCGCTCGTGCGCTCGGGCATCGCGATGGTGCTCGGCGCCTCGCCGCGGATCGCCGTGCGGGCCGCCGTCTCGAGCGACACCGCGGTGGCCGCCGTCCGCGAGCACGCGCCCGACGTGGTGCTCCTCGACATCCGGATGCCCGCGCCCGACGGCCTCACGATCCTCGCCGAGCTGATGGCGGAGCCCCGCCCGCCCGTCGTCGCGATGCTCACCACGTTCGACACCGACGACCAGGTGCTGGAGGCGCTGCACCGCGGCGCGTCGGGCTTCCTGCTCAAGGACACGGACCCGGAGCAGCTCGCCCGGCACGTGCTCACGCTCGCGTCCGGCGGCATCGTGCTCGCGCCCGGGCTCCGGCCCGGCCGGCTCTTCCGCTCGCTCGAGGACGACGCCGAGCGCGCCCGCGTCGCGCGGCTCGGCGACCGCGAGACCACCGTGCTGAAGGCGCTCGCCCGCGGGCTCTCCAACGCGGAGATCGTGGCCGAGTGCGGATTGACGCTCGGGACGGTCAAGGAGACGGTGAGCTCCATCGTGCAGGCGCTCGGCGTCGGCTCGCGCGTGGAGGCGGCCGTCGTCGCCGACCGCGCGGGGCTCGTGCCGCGGCGGTGATCCGGCCATGCGGCTGACGAGGCGGGCGCTCGCCGCGGGCACGACCACCGACGCCGCCACCGACGCGGATGCCGCCGCCGCCGATCCCGTGAGCCGCCCGACCGCCGCCGACCGCGTGCGCGCCGTGCTCGTCGACCTGCTCGTGGCCGGGGTCGCCGTGGCCCTCTCCTACGGTTTCCTGTCCGCCGCGCAGGCGTCCGGGGACGTCGCCGCGGGGATCGTCGCCTGCCTCGGCCTCGTGTTCCGCCGCCGCTGGCCGTGGCTGAGCGTGCTGGCCGCGCTGCCCGCCTTCTACGTCAGCGTCGCGTACGTCCCGCTCATGATCGCCCTCTTCGACCTCGGCCTCTCGCGCGCGCCGCGGTGGCAGGTCGCGGTGGCGACGGGCGCCTCCGTGGTCGCCTACATTTCGCCGCTCTGGCCGCCGGAGGACCTCCAGTTCCTGCTCGAGCCGCTGGTCGACGCGACCATCTACACCGTCGGTCCGCCGCTCCTCGGCGCCTTCCTGCGCGAGCGGCGCACGGCGGCCGCGCAGCTCCTGGAGCTGCGCGAGGCGCAGACGCTCGGCCAGCGGCAGGCGGCGCAGGTCGCGCTCGCGCGGGAGCGGGCGGTGCTCGCGCGCGAGATGCACGACGTGGTCTCGCACCAGGTCAGCCTCATCGCCGTGCAGGCCGGGGCGATGCAGGTGGGCGCGGCCGACGAGCGCTCCCGGGAGGCTGCGCGCACGATCCGCGGACTCAGCACGGTCACGCTCGAGGAGCTGCGCGGCATGGTGGAGCTGCTCCGCGCGGCGGGCGGGGAGCGGCGGGAGCTCGCGCCGCAGCCGACGCTGGAGGACGTGGCGGCCCTCGTGGCGGCCAGCGGGATCCGCGTGGAGACCGCCATCGACCTCCCCGGCGACCTGCCCGCGGCCGCCCAGCGCGCCGTCTACCGCACGGTGCAGGAGGGCCTGACGAACGCGCGGAAGCACGCGACCGGCGCGGCCGTGCGGATCACCGGCCGGCTCGACGCGGGACACGTGGTGCTCGAGGTGGATGCCGGCGCGCCGACGCTCCCGCTGCTCGACCTGCCGAGCGGACGCCACGGTCTCACCGGGCTCCGTGAGCGGGCCCAGCTGCTCGGCGGCACCCTGACGGCCGAGACGCGCGCCGACGGATCCCACCTGCTGCAGCTGCGCTTCCCGCTCTGAGGCGGGTCGGCGCCGGGCAGGTCGGCGCAGCTCAGCGGCCGGCCGCCGAGGCGGGGACCGCGGCCGGCTCGACGTCGGTCGCCGGCTCCGGGCCGGGCCAGATGGTCCAGCCGACGGGCCAGATGGTGCAGATGCCGAGGAGCACCGTGAGGCGCGCGATCCAGTCCTCGAGCGCCCGGGTGCGCGCGGCGTCGCCGACGAACGCGATGGCGGCGAGCAGCAGGGCGCAGGCGATCGCGTAGGCGACCACCGTGAGGATCCACATCCGCCACTCGTAGCGCACCTTGGCGCGGCCGGACCGGGCGGGGCGTGCAGGCGTCGGTCCGCCGGCGAAGCGGTGGGCGAAGCGCGCGTCGAGCCAGCGCACCATCGCGTGGCCGAACGCGACGGATCCGCCGAGGTACGCGGCGGCGAGGCCGTGGGTCCAGTCGGCGGTGGCTCCGCCGCGGAGGTCGATGGCGGCGGCGACGAGCAGCACGAGGTCCACGACGGGCACGCACGCGAGGAGCACGGCGCCGAGGCGCGGGCGACGGAGGGCGTAGCGGACGGCGAGCCCGGCAGCCAGCACGACCCAGAAGCCGATCTCGCACGCGATGATGACGACGACGATCATGCGCGGACCCCCCGTGGTTCGGCTGGTCCCCACCGTATCGGCGCGGAGTCCGGCGGCGACGCCCCAGATCTGGGGCGCCCGCCCGACGTGGAGTCAGCCCTGGCGGGCCTTGTTCCGCGGGTTCTTCTTGTTGATGACGAAGACGCGGCCGCGTCGGCGCACGACCTGCGCGCCGGGCAGCTTCTTCAGGGCCTTGATCGAGTTGCGCACCTTCATGGTGGTCCTTTCGTGAGAACAGTTCTCAATAGACTAGCGGCATGCCCGCTCGCGACCGATCCACCCCCGTGCACCCGCAGCCCCAGCCGCCGTCCGGCGTCGTGCTCGTCGTCGGCGAGGGATCCGCGCTCCGCTCCGTCCTGCGCGACGCCGTCGCCGGCTCCGCGGCCTCGCTCCTCGTCCTGCCGCCCGAGGAGGCGGATCCGGTCGAGCCCATCGCGCGCTTCCTCGACGACCTCGCCGAGCGGGGGCCGGGCACCGAGGCCGTCGTCGGGATCCCCGCCACCTCCGACGCCCGCGCGACCGGCATGGGCCTCGACCTCCTCCTCCGCCAGGAGCGGCGGCTGCAGCGCGCGCTCGGCGGGATCGGATCCGGCTTCGGGCTGCGCCACGTGGTCTCGGTCGTGCCCGCCGACCGCCTGCACGTCATCGGGTTCGGCCGCGTGGAAGACGCGTTCGCGGAGGCGGAGACCCTCGTCGATCTCGTGGAGTACGCGACCGTCGTGGTGCTCACGGGCATGGCGCGCGTGCCGCAGGAGGCGCGCGGCCTCGTCGTCGCGCTCGTGCGGCGGCTCGCGCCGCGGGCGACCGTGCTCGACGCGCGCCGCCCGCTGGCCCTCGACCGGTTGCCGCGCTGGGGCGACGTCGCCGGCCTCGCCGCCTCGGCCGGGTGGATGCGCGAGCTGACCGCCGCGGGCGTCGCCGCGCGTCCCGCGGACCTCGAGCGGCTGACGGGACCCGTGGGATCCGTCGTCGTGGGGGACCCGCGTCCTCTGCACCCGCAGCGCCTCGCCGACGCGGTGGAGGAGGAGCTGCGGCCCGACCGCGCCGGGCTCGTGCTGCGCTCCAAGGGCTTCGTGTCGCTCGCGTCGCGGCCGGGGGAGGTGGGCGGCTGGTCGAGCGTCGGGTCGATGCTCACGCTGCAGCCGACCGGGATCGACCCGTGGACCGAGGGGGCGCCCGTCGGGACGGAGATCGCGTTCTTCGGGATCGGGCTGCGGCCGGCCGTGCTGCGGCGCGCGATCGGGCGGGCCGTGCTGACGCCGGACGAGCTCGCGGCCGGGCCCGACGCGTGGGCGCGGTACGCGGATCCGTTCCCGCGGGTCGACGCGGGCTGAGCTCCGCGACCGGCTCCGAGGGCCTCCCGGCCGCGGCGGCGCGCCCGGCAGCCGGGCGATGGTGACGGCCAGCCGAGAGCGGATCCGCGCACCTGGGCACTGCTCGACCTCCGGCGTTCAGTGGGGAGGTGAAGCAGAACCGCGCCGCAGAGGGCAGCACCCGCACGACCGACGACCGCACCGACCACCGGACCGATGCCGCCGAGGACCGGCCCGCCGACGTGCCGCCCGCCGCCGAGGACCCCGCCATGGTCCCGGAGCCCGCGCCCGGCCCGGAGCCCGAGGACGCGCTGCGCGTCGCCCGCGAGTCGTTCGGCTGGGACGAGCTGCACGACGGCCAGGTGCGCACCATCGGCCCGCTCGTGCGCGGCCGCGACGCGCTCGTCGTGATGCCCACGGGCTACGGCAAGTCCGCCATCTACCAGGTCGCCACCGTGCTGATGGAGGGCCTGACCGTCGTCGTCTCGCCGCTCATCGCGCTGCAGGCCGACCAGGTGCAGAACCTCGAGGACGCGCCGGCCGCGCCGCCCGCGCGTGTGATCAACAGCACGATCCGCGGGAAGGCGCGCGACGAGGCGTGGGCCACGGTGGAGGAGCCCGGCGCGCGGATCGTGTTCCTCACGCCCGAGCAGCTGGCGCGCGACGAGGTCGTCGCGCGGCTCGTGGCCCGCGGGGTGTCGCTCGTGGTGATCGACGAGGCGCACTGCGTCGCGTCGTGGGGCCACGACTTCCGGCCCGACTACCTGGGGCTCGGCGGCGTGGTCGACGCGCTCGGGCATCCGCCCACCGTGGCGATGACGGCGACGGGCTCCACGCCGATCCGCGTCGAGATCGAGGAGCGCCTGGGGCTCCGCGACCCGTTCGTGCTCTCCTCGGGCTTCGATCGGCCGAACATCCGGCTCGAGGTGCGACGGCACACCGAGGAGGCGGAGAAGCGGCGCGCGATCGCGGCCCACGTCGTGGAGCAGACGCAGCCGGGCCTCGTCTACGTGGCGACGCGGAAGGACGCGGAGCAGTACGCCGAGGAGATCCAGGCGGTGGGGCTGCGCACCGCGGCGTACCACGCGGGCCTCCCGGCGGCCGAGCGCGAGCGCGTGCAGCAGGCGTTCCACGAGGACGACGTGGACGTGGTGGTCGCCACGAGCGCGTTCGGCATGGGCATCGACAAGCCGACCGTGCGATACGTGATCCACGCGGCGCCGCCCGAGTCGGTCGACGCGTACTACCAGGAGGTCGGGCGGGCGGGGCGCGATGGGGAGCCGGCCGTCGGGATCCTGCACTACCGGGCCGAGGACCTCGGGCTCCGCCGGTTCTTCGCGGCGCGCACGCCGAAGCCCGCGAGCCTCCGCGACGTGTACGCGGCGGTCGCGGTGGCGGGCGTCGACGGGCCCGTGCGGCCCGCGGCGGTCGCCGAGCGCGCCGGCATGTCGCCGCGCACGGTCGGCGGCGTGGTCAACCTGCTCGTGGACGCGGGCGTGCTCGGATCCGCCCACGACGGCGCGTTCGTGCGCGAGGAGCTGGATCCGCGCGAGGCCGCGTCGCGGGCGAAGGAGGTGGCCGCGGAGCGCGAGCGGATCGAGGTCTCGCGGCTCGAGATGATGCGCGGCTACGCCGAGGCGCCGCACTGCCGCCGCCAGTTCCTCCTCGGCTACTTCGGCGAGGAGTCGCCGGAGCGCTGCGGCAACTGCGACGCGTGCGACCGGCTCGCGGAGGACGACGCGCACGAGGAGGCGATGGGGGCGGCGGTCGCCGACGGCGTGGACGCTCCCGCGGACGACCCGTTCTCGCCGCAGTCCGCCGTGACCCACGCGGAGTGGGGGCCGGGCACGGTCATGAGCGCCGAGGACGACCGGATCACCGTCTTCTTCGAGAAGGAGGGGTACCGCGTGCTGTCGCGGAAGCTCGTGGCGGAGGGGGCGCTGCTGCAGCCGGTGTGAGGGGCGGGTCTCGGGCGCGCATCGGGGCGACGTCGGCTGACCGGTCGGAGTAGCCGCATAGCGTCGATGCAGATGCATGGATCTCGGCGTTGGCCTACGTTGTCATCAGCGGGATGGGCCCTTCGGGTGGGACATCTCGCGGGGGTCGACGTCTCCGGGGGGAGACGAGCTCGACCGCCCGGCCCTCCGTGCACGGAGGCCGGGCCACACCCTTCCCGCGGTGCCGTTCCCGAGCGGCACCGCGGCCCCGGCCGGACGCGCGGCGCTGGCCCGCCCGGTCGCGCGAGGCGGCCGCTGGCAGGCTCGGAGGATGACGCCTCCCGGATCCGCCGCCCACGATGCCCGGCACGACGCCCCGCGCGATGCCCGGCACGACGCCGCCCACGCGCTCGACGTCGACCGGCTGCTCGCGGGCGTCGCGGAGGACGACGGCGGCGTGGTCGACGACAGCATCCCGCAGCTGGCCGACGCGGATCCGTCGCTCGCGGGCATCGCGCTCGTCACACCCGACGGCCGCACGCACGCGGCCGGCGACAGCGCGCACCCCTTCTCCATCCAGTCGGCGGTGAAGCCCTTCCTCTTCGCGCTGGCGCTCGCCGACACCTCAGGCGACGCGCTCGACGCCGTGGGCATCGAGCCGACGGGCGAGTCGTTCGACGCGATCAAGCTGGAGAGCGGCACCGGCCGGCCGCCGAACCCGATGGTGAACGCGGGGGCGATCCTCACGGCGAGCCTCGTGCGCGGATCCACCCTCGAGGAGCGCACGCAGCGGATCCTCCAGGGACTCAGCGCCTTCGCCGGACGCGACCTCGAGGTCGACGAGGAGGTCGCGGAGAGCGAGCGGCTCCTCGGCGACCGCAACCACGCGCTCGCCCACCTCATGCGCTCGGAGGGCACGCTGCACGTCTCGGCCGACGACGCGGTGGCCGCCTACGTCCGGGCGTGCGCCGTGCTCGTGACCGCGGAGTCGCTCGCCGCGATGGGCGCGACGCTCGCCTGCGGAGGTCGTGACCCGTCGACGGGGTCACGCGTGGTCTCCCGTCAGGTCGCGCGCGACGTCGTCTCCGTGATGGCGACCTGCGGCGTCTACGACGGCTCCGGCCGGTGGATGCGGCGGGTCGGCGTGCCCGCGAAGTCGAGCGTCTCCGGCGCCATCGTCCTCTCCGCGCCCGACCGCCTCGGCGCCGCCGTGTTCAGCCCGCCGCTCGACGACCAGGGCACGAGCGTGCGCGGCGCGCGCCTCGCGCAGGGGCTCGCGGACGGGCTGGGGCTGCACGCGTTCGGGTTCGCCGGCGGCGCGCGTGACTCGGACGCCGGATCGCTCTAGCGGCGCGACCCGGCCCGACCGCCGGCGCCCGCAGCGCGCCGCGCCCGCCGCCGGGCCCGCTCCGCCGCATCCGCCATCGCCTCCGCGTGCGCGGTCTTGGCGCGGCCGATCGCGGCGTCGTCGTCGCGGCGGATCGCGAGGCCCTCGGCCACCTGCGCGCGGATCCCGCGGATCGAGTCGCGGAGCGTCGGCGCGAAGTCCGCGTGCTCCTCGTCCGGCTGCTCCTCGCCCTCCGGGTAGCGGCGGAGCTCGGCCGACGCGTCCTCGGTGGAGGAGCCGTCGCCCGGCCGCCGCTCGAGGTGGGCGAGGCAGAGGCGGGCCACCTCGTCGGCGTGCGCGTGCATCACCGAGTGGGCGGCGCCCGGGATCTCCCACAGCCGCGCCCGCGGGAGCAGCCGGCCCATCTCCTCGACCCAGGCGCGCGGGGCGACGGCGTCGTGCTCGCCGCGGATCACGAGCGTGCTCGCGCGGATCTCGGGCAGCCGGGCCTCGATCGGGAACGACATCATCCGCGGCAGCACGCGGAGGAACCAGCGCACGCCGCAGACGAGGTACGCGCGGACGGCGAGCACCTTGATCCGGCTCGGCTCGCGCACCGAGGAGCGCAGGAAGCGGAGGGCGGCGCGCGGCACCGAGCGCGCGGCCGGGTCCACCACCGGGCTGATGAGCACGACCGTGCTGATCCCGGGCCGCCGGGCCGCGAGGTCCGCCACCACCTGCGTGCCCATCGAGTGGCCGACGAGCACGGGGTCGTCGAGACCGAGCGCGTCGATCGCGGCGCCCACGAGGTCGGCGTAGTCGCGGATCGCGAGCGCGCGGCACGGGTGAGCGACGCCCGCGAAGCCCGGCAGGTCGAGCGCGTGCACGGTGCCGCGCTCGTCGAGGTGCGGGGCGAGGCGCTCGAAGTAGTCGGAGCTCACGCCGATGCCGGGGACGAGCACGAAGGCGCGGTCGTCCGGCGTGCCGAGCGTGCTGATCCGCACGGTGAGGCCGCGGTGCACGATGCGGGTGACGCGGACGGTGGTGCCGGGGCGGCCGTGCTGCGTCATCCGGTGCCTCCTGCGGCGGGTCCGTCCGCCGCCCCCACGCTAGGGCACGCGCGCCGCGCATCCCCGCGTGCCTCGGCTGTCGATCCGGTACGCATGTTTCCGTAGTGGGTATAGTCCCGCCCATGACCGCCACCGCCTTCTGGATCCTCACCGCGCTCGCCGCCGGACGCCGCCACGGGTACGCCGTGCTCGCCGACGTCGCGCGCCTCAGCGACGGGGAGGTGACGCTGCGGGTGACCACGCTCTACGCGTCGCTCGACCGGCTCGTGCGGGAGGGGCGGATCCGCGCGGCGGGCGAGGAGGTCGTCGACGGCCGCGCCCGGCGCTACTACGAGATCACCGACGCCGGCCGGGGCGAGCTGCAGGAGGAGGCCGACCGCCTCCAGGCCCGGGCCGCGGCCGCCCGCGCGAGCATCGCCGCCGCCTCCGCGCCCGCCCGGCCGCGCCGGGTCGCGACCCCGCGCGCCACCGCGACGGCGGCGCCCGCGTGAGCCGCGATCCGCGCGTAGGCCGCGATCCGCACGTGAGCCGCGGCCCGCGCGACGACGACGACCGCCGCGCCGCCTACGCACGGCTCCTCCGCTGGTACCCCGCGGCCTGGCGCCGGGCCGACGGGGACGTGATGCTCGACACCCTCGAGGAGCACGCCGACGCCGAGGGACGCCGCATGCCCTCCCACGGCGAGGCGTGGTCCCTCCGCGCCCACGGGCTGCTCGAGCGGATGACCCCGCGGGCGATCCTCGTGCTCGCGACGGTCGCGCTCCTGTTCGCCGTGGCGCTGCCGGCGGCCGCGTTCTCGTCCGTGCTCCTCGGATCGCCCGTGCTCCTGGCTATGCCGTGGGCCGGCGCCCTCCTCGCGACGGTCGCGCTGCTCGGGCTCATGGGCCGGTCCGGGGGGCTCCGGGCCGAGTCGGCGCTCGCGGCGGCGGCGCTCGCCGTGCCCTCCTGGATCCTCGGCGGTCTCGCCGCCGCATCGTGGTCGGTCGGGTTCGACGAAGCCGACGCGGGCGTGCGGCTCAGCCCGTTCGCCTCCGCGTTCGCCGAGCTGACGCTCGCCTCCTGGCTGCTCGGGGCGGCGTCACTGGCGGTCGTGCTCGCGGGGTTGCTCCGGATCCGCTCGGCCGTCGCCCGCTGGATCGTCGCGGTGGCCGTCGCCCTGCCCGGGGCGCTGCTCGTGGGCCTCGTCGCCCTGTCCTCCGGCGCGTGGGCGCTCGCCATCGCCGCGCTGATCGCGTCGGCGCGGTCGCGGTCGCGGTCGCGGTCGCGGTCGCGGTCCCGGTCCCGGTCGCGCTCGGGCGGGCGCGGTGGCGCCCGCACGGCAGCCGGACCCGGGTCTGCGCCCGCCGCCCGTGCGCCGCTGTCGGCCTCCGGTCGCCGGGCCGTCGTGATCACGTCGCTCGTCGGATGCGCCCTCGGGCTCGCCTGCGCCGCCTTCACGCTCGCGGGGAGCGCCTGGCTGCCCGCGGTCGGCGACGCGACGGACGCCATGCGTATGGGCCTCGCGGCGGGGTCGATCGTCGCGCTCCTGCCGATCGTCGCGGGAGCGGCGGCGCTCCGGCCGCGGCTGGGCGTCGTGGTCATCCCCGCGACCGTCGCCCTGGGCGCGGCGCTCGCGACCGTCGTCGTCGGTCACCTGGCATCGGGGGCGGACGCCGGATCCGGTCGGCTCCTGCCGCTCGCCGCCGCGTTCGTGGGCGTGGCGGGAGCCGCCCTCCTGATCCCGGTGCTGCCCCGCGGGCGCCTGCTCCGCGCGGTGATGGCGGTCGGCATCGCGATCGGCGTCGCCGCTGTCCTCGGCATGACGATCGCCGTCACGGCCCCGTTCCTGGCGCCGGTGCTCGGCGTCGTCACGGCCGTCCTCGTGTCACGGGGCGCGCGGGCGCCCCGGCGGCCGCAGCCCGCCTAGCCCGTCGCGGTCCGCCTCAGGCCGCAGCATCCCCGCTCGACAGGCACAGGCAGGACGGGTGCCCCGCCGGATCCGCGGACACGTCGAAGCGGAGAGCCGGTCGTCGGCTGCGTGCACCTCATCCCCGAGGAGCCCACCCCGATGGTCCAGCGGGCGACCCGTCGCTCGTGCGGTCGACGCCGCATACTCCTCGAGATCGGATGTGTCAATCGATCTCGACGCCCGCGCGAGCCGCCGATCCGGCTCGTATCGTCGCCTCCACTCGCCGGTGCCCCAGCGGTCGGAGCGAGGTCACCACGAGGGCGGGAGCGTGCGGATCATGTGCGGGATAGCGGGATTGAGCGTGGGGTGCGCCGTCGGAGCCGTGTGCCCGCGACGGGCCGTCGGCGGGGGCGGTCGGGACGGCCACGGGCAGGGTGGGGAAGAGGTCGGCGAGGCCGGCGGCGGCGCATCGGCACGGCTGCTGGACGAGGGGGACGCGTTCGGCTCGGGACGGCTGTTCGATTCGTGGGATGAGCGTTCCTCCGTGCGGTCCGCCCCGCGGCGCCTGCTCGAGCTCGACGACGTGTTCCCTCCGTCGATGGTCCCGGTCCTCGCGGCGGGAGGCCCGGCCGACTCATGGTCCCCGGCGGTCCGCCGTCACATCGCGGTCCAGCATCTGTACCGGTACCTGAACTTCACGACGCACCTCGAGACCCATGTGGTCAACCCCGTGCTGCTCGGCATGTTCACGGGATCCATCGGCCTCCCCCTGACCGCTGCCGCCCGTCGCGACGCGCTGCGCATGTACACCGACGAGGGCCACCACTCGCTGGTCGCGTTCGACGTGAAGCTGCAGGTCGAGGAGCTGACGGGGCTCGAGGACCGGACGATCGGCATGCCGCGCTCGACCCTCGTCCGTGGACTGCACGCGATCCTGGACGCGTCCGAGCGTCATGACCTCGTCTCCCTCTTCCGGCTGATGTTCGTCATCGTCTCGGAGACGCTGATCTCGACGAACCTCCGCGACGTCGCCAGCACCCCCGGGTTGAACGGCGGCGTGGCTGATGCGCTCGGGGACCACGCCCGCGACGAGGGCCGCCACCACGCCTTCTTCGCCACGTACCTGAAGGAGCTGTGGGGGTGCCTCGACGCCGATCAGCGGCGGCAGGTCGGCCGACAGGTGCCCGCGATGATCGACACGTTCTTCGGACCGGAGATCGACGATGTGCGGGATGAGCTCCAGCGCCTCGGCGTGCCCGGGTCGGAGGCGGCCGAGGCGCTCGACCGGGCGTACGCGACCGACGTCGTGCACGCCGACCGCGTCGCGGCGACCAGTCTGCTCGTGCGCTACCTCGCCGACCTCGACGTGTTCGAGGACGCGGGCACCCACGACGCGTTCCTCGCGTCGGGTCTCGCCGCGCGGAGGGGGGAGGCCGCCCGATGAGCACGGTCCTGTTCGTCAACACGCGGCCGACGCGGTCGGAGGCGGAGCCGCCGTTCTGGGCCGCGCGACGGCTGGGGCTCGATGTCGTCGTCCTGGCCGACGTCACGCCGCCCGTGCCGGCCGGCCTGGTCGCCGAGCTCGTCATGGTGGACACGTTCGACCTCCCGGCCTTGCGTGCGGCGGCCCGCGCCGTCGCCGAGCGCCACGAGGTCGTCGGCGTCGTCTGCTGGGGCGACCGCGACGTCGAGGGCGTCGCCCACGTCGCCGAGGAGCTCGGCCTGCCGGGCAACGCCCCGGAGGCCGCGGCCCGCGCCCGGGACAAGCACGCGGCGCGGCAGGCGATCGCCGCGGTGGACGCGTCCCTGGTCCCGCCGTTCGCCGCCATCCGCTCGGTGGCGGACGTGGACGCCGCCGCCCGCGCGGTGCCGTTCCCCGCCGTCGTGAAGCCCGTCGGCGCCTCCGCGAGCAAGGGCATCCTCACCGTGCGCGACCGCGTCGAGCTCGACGCGGCCGTCGCGCTGCTGCTGCGCTACTCCACGCCGGAGAACGACCCGGTCTTCCGGCGGCGTGCGGGCGAGCTCGTCCTCGAGGGCTTCCTGCGGGGCACGGAGCACAGCGTCGACGGCATCGTCGTCGACGGGCGCCTGGAGCTCTGGACGGTGACCGACAAGCTCGTCGACCCCGGGTACCACCTCGAGCTGCAGCAGGTGCAGCCGTCGGCCCTCCCGCCCGAGGTGCTCGAGAGGTGCCGATCGGCCGCCCAGACCGTCGCCGACGCCCTCGGCCTGGGCACTACGGCCATCCACCTGGAGGTCATGGTCGACGGCGTCGACGTGCGCGTCATCGAGCTGAACTCGCGCACGGCCGGGGGGTACATCACCACCCACCTCATCCCCCTCAGCCGCGGATCCGACTTCGTGACGGAGGTCCTGGCCGCCGCGTGCCGGCTCCGTGAGGTGGAGCCGGCGCGGGAGGCGACGCTGCACGTCGGATCCCGACAGCACCTCACGACGCGCACCGGCCACCTGCACGGCGTGGGCGGCCTCGATGCGGTCCTCGGAGTGCCGGGCGTGGTCGGCGCGTTCATGGACGGCCCGCTCGGCCGTCCCGTCGGCCAGCCGCCGGAGGACTTCACCGGCTCCGTCATCTGCTCCGTCCTCGCCGCCGCCGGGAGCCGCGATGAGCTCGAACGGATCCTCCGGGAGGCGGACGCCCTGATCCGCGTGGACGTCCGATGAGCACCATCCTCGCCCTGGGCGCGGGCGGCGCAGGCGGGCACGTCGCCGACTGGTCGCGCCGTCTCGCGATGGAGGCCGAGGCGCGGGGGCACTGGCTGCTCGTCGTCGACCGCGCCGAGAACCTGGTGGGCGCAGAGATCGTCCGGAACCCGCGGCACGAGGTCGTCGCCGCGGACTTCGCGGACGTCTCCGCCGTGCGCACCGCGCTCGTCGGCCGTCCGACGCCGGATGCCGTCGTCGGCTTCCGCGAGCACTCGCTGATCACGACCGCGCTGCTGGCGGAGGAGGCGGGCGCGCCCTGGAACGGATCCGCCCAGGTCGCCGCCTGCCGGCAGAAGGACACGACCCGGGAGATCCTCCGCGCCGCCGGGCTGCCGCAGCCGCGGGTGGAGGCGTTCGCGTCCGTCGAGGAGGCCGTCGAGCACCTCCGGCACGCGGAGCTGCCGCGGATCGTGAAGCCGCGGGACGCCTTCGGGTCGCAGGGCGTGCGCCTCGTGCGGGCGCCGGGGGAGATCGCGGAGGCCGTCCTCGCGGCGGCGGCCTTCAGCGACCGGATCCTGGTGGAGGAGTACGTGCTCGGCCGGGAGGTCAGCGTCGAGGGCGTCATGCTCGGCGGGGAGCCGCGGATCCTCGAGGTGACGGGCAAGAGCGTGACCGCGCCGCCCGTCTTCGTCGAGCTGGGTCACCGGCAGCCGAGCGGCCTGACCGAGCAGGAGGAGGACAAGGTCCGGTCGGCGGCGGCACGAGCCGTGACCGCGGTCGGCCTCACGCACAGCCTGTTCCACGTGGAGGCGTGGGTCACCGCCGACGGCGCGGTCGTGTGCGGTGAGGTGCACGCGCGGCTCGGCGGCGACTGGATCCACGCCCTGATCGCGCACCGACGTCCCGGCATCGAGCTCTTCGGCATGGTCCTCGACGACGTCCTCGGAGGACCGTCCCCCGTATCCGTCCCCGCCCCGGACCCCGGGCGCGCTGCCGCGGTCGTCGGCGTCGTGGCACCGCACGCCGGGACCGTCACGGCGATCCACCGGGGGGCGGGACTCGTCGGCGGCACGATCCTCCATGAGGACTGGGCGGTGCGGGTGGGCGATCGTGTCGCGGGTCCGCGCGACTCGTTCGGCCGGGCCGGGCTCGTCGTCGTGGGCACGGACGACCCTGAGCACCTCGATCGGCTCGTCCGGCAGGTCCGGGCGGACGTGCGGATCGAGGTGGCCGGGTGACCACCGCGACGACGCATCGACCGCCGGCACGCGAGCTCGGCCTCTACTTCGCGACCAACGTCATCACCCGCGGCGTCCTGGCGGTGCTCGGCCTCATCGCGGCGGACGGGCTGGGCCTCGGACCCACGGCGACCGCCGCGCTCGTCGGGACGGGCGTGCTCTCCATGCGCTTCGGACGCCTGTTCGTCGCACCGCTGTCCCGATGCGGATCCCGCGCGACCGTCGTGGTCGGCCACGCGCTCAGCGGGGTCGGGCTCCTCCTCCTCGCCGCGGGTGAGCGGGTGGCGGCGTCCGCGTGGGTCGGCGTCGTCATCCTCGGCGTGGGGTACGGGGCCGTGGTCCTCGCCATCAAGGTGGACCTCGTGGGCCGGGCCGAGGGCACGGACGACCGCCTGCGCATCCTGACCTGGCTCTCGATGGCCCTCAACCTCGCCGCGGCGCTCGGGCCCTCCGCCGCCGGCCTGCTGCTCGCGGGGCCCGGGACGGGCACGGCCCTGCTCGTCGCGGCGGCCGCCGCGTTCGCGTGCGCCGCGGTCGCATGCTGGCTGCCCGTCGCCCCGATCGGCCCGACCGAGCGCTTCCGATGGTCCGCGCTGCGCCGCGCCGCCGAGCCCGACGTCGCCGTCGCCCTGGTCTCGCTGGTCGTCGCCTTCGCGATGTACGCCCAGCTCGCCAGCGTGCTCCCGCTCGTCGTCGGCTCGACGATCGGCGTGGCGTGGGTCGGCGCGGTGTTCGCGGGCAACGCCGTCATCGTCCTGGCCGCGCAGATGCCCGTCGCCCGGCTCTCCCGCCGGTTCCCGTCGCTCGCCCGCCAGTCCGGGCCGCTCGGCACGCTGCTCTTCGCCACCGGCTTCGGCGTGCTCGCGGTGTCGACGCACGTCGCGGCGATCGCCGCCTGCGTCGTCCTGGTGAGCCTGGCCGAGTGCCTCGTCCTCCCGTTCGTGGAACGCGACCTCGCGGAGCGTCTGAGCTCCACCGGCCTCGCCGCGGTCTTCACGCTCACGGCCGCCGCGATGGGCGTCGGCGAGACGGCGGGATCCGTACTCGGCGTCCACGCCGCCCTGGGGACGGCCGGGTCGCTCCCCCGCTTCATGGCGGGGCTGGCCGTGGTGGGCGTCGTGGCCGCCCTCGTGCTCGCATCCGTCATCCGCCATCGCACCACCCCACGGGAAGGAAGCTCGTCATGATCGCATCGCACCCCGGAGAGCAGCTCTTGGACGACGGGGACGTCGCCGTCGCGGACGTCCCCGCCGCGCACGACGCCGCCGACATCGCCGTCGGGGACGGGATCGTCGCCACCGACACCCGATGGAGCTTCGGCGGGAAGACGCACGAGCAGTTCGACGCGCACGTCAACCGCTCGGTGCCGCTCTACGGGGAGGGGCACCTCCTCATCGACCATGCCGTCGAGTTCTTCTCGCGTCCCGGCGTCCGCATCATCGACGTGGGGTGCTCCACGGGCACGCTGCTGCACCGGCTCGCGGACAAGCCGACCAGCCGCGGCCTGCAGCTGATCGGCTACGACATCGAGGCCGACATGGTGCGCGCGGCCCGGCACCGCTGCGCGGACCTCGACAACGTGCACATCACGCAGGGCGACGCCGAGACCATCGACTACTCGGGCGCCGGCGCGGTCATCATGTACTACACGCTGCAGTTCGCCGCCCCGGGTCGGCGGCTGGCCGTGCTGCGTCGGATCCGCGAGGGGCTCGAGGCCGGCGGCGCGCTGCTGCTGTTCGAGAAGGTCCTGGCGCCCGACGCGCGGACGCAGGACATCATCGGCCAGCTGTACCAGGAGCACAAGATCCTCAACGGCTTCGACACCGACGACATCTACAACAAGGCTCGCAGCCTCCGGTCGGTCATGGCTCCGGTTCCGTCCGAGCGCAACCTGTCCGACCTGCGCGAGGCGGGCTTCAGCAGCGTCGTGACGATCCAGAAGTACCTGTGCTTCGAGGGCTACCTGGCGATCGCCTGATGACCTCCACGACACCGGGCCGCACGATCACCCACTACACCGTCCGCGGGACGACGTTCCCGTTCGAGGACCCGACCGGGAGCATCGCGCGCGATGCCATCCCGGGCCAGCCCTACGAGCCCCTGGTCGCGGCGCTGATCGACGAGGCGCTGCGGGCGGGGAGCGCGTCCTTCGCCGACGTCGGCGCCCTCTACGGCTTCTTCTCCTGCTGGGCGGCCCGGCACAGCCCCGCCACCCGGGTCGTCGCGTTCGAACCCGAGCCCGTGCACGTCGAGGTCCTCGAGCGCAACCGGCGACGCGCGGCCTCCTCGTTCGAGATCGCGGCGGTCGCGCTGAGCGACCGCATCGGCACGCTCGACTTCCACGGGCGCACGGTCGAGCCGGAGGGCGGCTTCACCCCGTGGCGTCGCGACTACGTCGGGGCGATGCGGGGCTCGCTCGTCCGTCACGCCACCGGCCGCGCATCGGCCGAGGACCACGTCGTCCTGGTGAGCGAGGCTGACGGACCGCGTCACTCCGCTCGCGCGATCCTGGCGGAGACGCTCCGCGAGCGGCGCCGGCCTCCTGCCGACGTGGACGCCAGCCACCGGGTCCCCGCCACGACGTTCGACGCCTGGGCGGAGGAGCACGGGTTCTGGCCAGCTGTCATCAAGATGGACGTGCACGGGGGAGAGGGGCCGGCGCTGCGCGGCATGCCCGAGGTGCTGCGGAGGGCGGACCACCTGCTCCTCGAGCTGCACACGCCCGACTACCTGGTGGACTGCACGCTGGAGGAGGTCCTGGACGGCGTCGTCTCCTCGGGGATGACTGTGTACGAGCTCCGGGGCTTCCGACGCACCCGGGGACGACTGGTCCCGCTCACGCCCGCCCGCCTCCGCGACCTGGCGGACACCTCCACGTGGAGCGCCGAGGACCTGTTCGCCATGAAGTGCCTCTACGCGACACGCACGCCCCTGTGACGTCCGGGACGGCTGGCCGGCCGCCGCTCGTGGGCGTGGCGGTCGGTCGGCAGCGCGCCGCCTTCGGGTCCTGGGACATCGTCGCCGACGTCGCCGACGCGCGGTATGCCGACGGCGTCGCGCGGCACGGCGGCCTCCCGGTCCTGGTGCCGCTCGCGTCGAGGGAGGGGCCCGCCGACGACCTGGTCGAGCGGCTCGACGGGCTCCTCGTCACGGGCGGGCCGGACGTCGACCCCGAACGCTACGGGGCTGCCGCGGATCCCCGGACCGGCCGGCCGGATCGACGGCGGGACGCCGCCGAGCTGGATCTCATCGCGGCTGCCCTCCGCGCACGGATCCCGGTCCTCGCCGTCTGCCGCGGGGCCCAGCTGCTCGCCGTCGCGGGCGGGGGCACGCTCCGTCAGCACATCGAGCGGGACGCCGGGGGTGACGAGCACCTGGTGGCGCCCGGGGTGCTCGGCACGACGCGCGTCCGCCTCGCGCCGGGGTCGCGCGTCCACGAGGCCATGGGCGATGAGGTGCGCGTGCGCTGCCACCACCACCAGTGCATCGCGACCACCGGCCCCGGGCTGCGGGTCGCCGCGATCACGGCCGACGGCATGGTCGAGGCCGTCGAGGGACCCCGGGCGGAAGGCTTCGTGGTCGGCGTGCAATGGCATCCCGAGGCGGACGCGTCGTCTTCCGGGATCCTCGCGGCGTTCGTCGAGGCCGCGCGCGTCCCTCCGGGGCGGCGGGCCTAGGCCCCGGCGTCCTCGCTCGACCCGCACAGGCAGAACGGGTGCCCCGCCGGATCCGCGTACACGTCGAAGCGGTCGGGCGCCGTCGGATCAGCGGCCGGCTGGAGGAGGCGGCCGCCGAGGGCTAGCACGCGCTCGCGGCCCGCGTCGAGGTCGTCGACGTACAGGTCGAGGTGCATCTGCATCTGCTGGCGCGGACCCTCGCCCGGCCACTCCGGCGCCACGAAGTCGGGGGCGAGCTGGAAGCCGAGGCGCCACTCGCCGTCGACGCGCACGCTGTGCCAGTCGTCCTCCGCGGCCACCTCGCCGCCGAGGAGACCCGCCCAGAAGGCGCTCTCCGCGGCCAGGTCCGGTGCGTCGAGCACCACGATCGTCTGCCGGATCCTCATGGGCTGCTCCTTCTCTCGTCGTCGAGCGGGTGCGTCCACCCTGGCACCGGGGCGTCACAGCGACCGGGATCCACCGCCCGCCCCTCTGGGCTTCAGACCCCGACCACCGGTAGGTTTGACGGCACGGCGCGTCTCCCGCGCCGGACACCCAGCGGGCATCGTGGCTCAGCCGTCCAGACGACGGCAGGAGCGTGCGAGGCCGTCGGGCCACCAGTCACCCTCCTGAAAGGAGCGACCATGTCCGCCCCCTCCGTCCAGCTCTACACGGTCCGCGACGCCGTCTCCGCCGACCTGCAGGGCGCCGTCGCCCGCGTCGCCGAGATCGGCTACACGCAGGTCGAGCCGTACGCGTTCGTCGAGCGCGCCGACGAGTTCGCCGCCGCCTTCGCCGCGTCCGGCGTCACCGCCCCCTCCGGCCACGCGCCCGTCATCGACGGCGACGACGACCAGGCCGCCCGCACCTTCGACGCCGCCGCGACCCTCGGGATCCAGACGGTCATCGACCCGTTCATTCCGAGCGAGCGCTGGCAGACCGCCGACGACGCGCACCGGATCGCCGACCGCGTCAACGAGCTGCAAATCCAGGCCGCCGCGCGCGGGCTCACCTTCGGGTACCACAACCACCAGTGGGAGTTCGCGAACACGGTCGACGGTCGTCCGATCTACGAGCTCTTCGTCGAGCGCCTCAACGCCGACGTCGTGCTCGAGCTCGACGCCTTCTGGTCGACCGTCGGCGGCATGGACACGCCCGCCCTGCTGAAGCGGCTCGGCGACCGCGTGCGGTTCCTGCACGTGAAGGACGGCAAGATCTCCGACGCCATCGCCAAGGTGCTGCCGAGCGCCGAGTCCGCGCTCGTCGTGCCGCCGGAGCTCGCGCAGGCCTTCAAGATGCAGGAGCCCGCCGGCCAGGGCGACGTCGACGTCGCCGCCGTGCTCGCGGCCGCCCCGCACGCGCTGCGCGTCGTCGAGTTCGACGACTACGCGGGCGACGTGTTCGACGGCATCGCGGCGTCGCTCGCCTGGCTGCAGGAGAACGACAAGTGACCGGCGGCACCGGCCGCGTCGGCGTCGGCGTCATCGGCGCGGGCGTCATCTCGGGCACCTACCTGGAGAACATGACGGCGATGCCGGACCTCGAGGTCCTGTTCGTCGCCGACATCGACCTCGACCGCGCCCGTTCGCGCGCCGAGGAGCACGGCGTGCCGCACCACGGCACGGTCGAGGAGCTCCTCGCGATGGACGAGATCGAGATCGTCGTGAACCTCACGCTGCCCGCCACGCACGCCGAGGTCGGCCGGCGGATCGTCGCCGCCGGCAAGCACGTGTGGAGCGAGAAGCCGCTGGCGCTGGATCACGCATCCGGCCAGGACCTGCTGGAGGCGGCCCGCGCGGCCGGCGTGCAGGTCGCGTGCGCGCCCGACACCGTGCTCGGCGCGGGGATCCAGTCGGCCATGCGCGCCATCGCCCGCGGCGACATCGGCGAGCCGCTCACCGCGACGACGCTGTTCCACGTGCCCGGCCCGGACGCCTGGCACCCGAACCCCGAGTTCCTGTTCGCGCACGGCGCCGGGCCCCTGTTCGACATGGGCCCGTACTACGTCACCACGCTCGTGCACGCGTTCGGCGCGGCCGAGACGGTGAGCGCGGTCTCCTCGACCTCGCGCACCACGCGCACCATCGGCAGCGGACCCCGCGCGGGCACCGACTTCCCGGTCGAGGTGCCCACGCACCACGCGGCGCTCATCTCGTTCGCGGGCGGGCAGTCGGCGCAGTCCACGTTCAGCTTCCAGAACGCGCTGCCGCGCATGGGCTTCGTCGAGATCTCCGGCAGCGAGGGCACCATCGTGCTCCCGGACCCGAACACGTTCGAGGGCGACAGCCAGCTGTGGCGCTTCGGGCAGGAGGAGCCGGAGACGCTGACGGCTTCCGGATCCACGTACGGCCGGGGCTCCGGCGTGCTCGACCTCGCGCGCAGCATCCGCGGCGGCGACCCGGTGCGCGCATCCGGCGAGGTCGCGGCCCACGTGCTCGACGTGCTGCTCGCGATCCGCGACGCGGCCGAGAGCCGCGAGGTCGTCACGGTCGCGTCGAGCGTCACGAAGCCGACGCCGCTCGCCGAGGACTGGGACCCGGCGGCCGCGACGCTCTAGCGCGCATCCGTTCGGACCGACGGCTCCGCATCCCACGACGGATGCGGGGCCGTCCCGCATGACGGGGTGGTCGGCCGCTCCCAGGACAGGCATATATTCCGTACCGGCAGTAACGCTGGACGCCCGTTTGTACATTTGCACGCGGTGGCGCAGGCGTCATCCCATTGTCATGCGCCTTTTCAGCCCCTCGAGCTGTCAAAGCCCGCGGCCGATGTCCTGGCGCAGGGGCCTTCACCTTATGTCCGGAGATCTGTGTTCCTACCACCGGCCGTGAAGCTACTCCGTAGAATCACGCGCCGCATTGGCAAGACTTCAGTGCCCAACTTGGCAAGGAGTCAGCTGGCGAGAAGCTATAAGTATCGTCGGATCAGCAACCCCTGCCCCCAGAGTGCGGGTCAAAAAGACTGGACCACTTCGCGTCAAGGCAGTCAGTCGATACGGTCTATCAGCGCACTGTGCCGCAGGCGTAACCGAATCGATCGTAATGATCTTATAACAAGCAGGACACTATGATGGCATCACACGAGGAAGTAGATCTAAATACTGTCCTAGCAGGAGCGCTATCCAATCTCATAAGCGACGCGGTCAAGTTCGTTGTCGGGCGCGCCACTATGAGCCTGAGTCGCAGAAAAGGAAAAAGCCCCGTTCGAGCTTTCGAGCACACGGCTCTCGCTGCCAAAGATATTACTGGTGAGATCAGCCTAGTTGCATTAATGACTAGTTGCGATGGCAAAATAACGGCAAAAGCGCTGAGTGACGCCCTGTCCAGTCCGGCAGTCTCCACGTCCGCTCGAAACATCTTTGCCGCGAATCTTGTGCCTAATAACGTACAGTACGTATCTCAAGCGTTGTCATCGTTTCACGAATCGCTGGTTCGCGTTCTCACGGCCGCTCCGTACGCCCTCACAAATGATCGGGCACTCAAAGTGGCCGCGGCCGCGGGGGACATCGTTGCGGCAGCATGCGTTTCTCGGGCTGAAGAGTACCTATCAGCAGGGCGCAATGAATCCGCGGCCATTACATCCGCGATGGGAGAGGTCGCACTCGCGCTACTGCTCCGAATCCAGGATCTTCTTAAGTCGATAAACGGAGCACCTGGTCCTCAGCTCGTCTTCGATTGGAAGCATCAATTCAGGGCTCAAGCCGTTGCCAAACACGGAAAAATTCCCATCCCCGACTTTCGCGAAAAACGACACGTGTCATTAACCGACCTTTACATTCCTGGTAGATTGTCCGCATATCCGCCTGGAGACACAGATGTTCGCCGGCTCGAGGACTACACTGTTTACACGCTTGGCGATATGTTTGACCGTGATGTCATCTTGGGAGATCCGGGTGGAGGCAAGACAACGGCGACCAATGCGATTGCGCTGTCGCTCGCCAGTAACGATAACGGCCCAGTCCCAATAGTTGTCGAATTGCGAGACTTTAGTAAGGTCAGCGCCACCCAATCGTTGACTGACTATATAAGCACAGTTATTCGCACGAAGTATCAGACTGAGCTTCCGAACGGAATTTTGCTTATGCTGCTGAATACAGGCGACGCTGCCATAGTGTTCGACGGTCTAGATGAGCTTCTGAATGCACACGAGCGGTCGAATATCGCCGACAACATCGAGCTCTTTGCAAATTTGTACCCCAATGTTCGCATTTTGGTTACATCGCGAAAGGTTGGATACGCGGAGGCGAAACTAGACCCTCGTACTTTTCGTGCTCATCTTTTGGCGCCGTATTTGATATCGGATGTTGAACAGTACGTGGACAAGTGGTTTCATTTGCAGGCCGAGACGACGAGTGCCGAGGCGACGGTTTTGGTGGCCGGATTTATCGCTGAAAGCGCTCAGATAGACGATCTACGAACAAACCCTCTGCTGCTCGCACTGTTATGCATCATCTACCGGGGGCAGTCGTACTTGCCAAGTAACGCCCTCGACGTTTACGAGCAGTGCAGTGAACTCCTTTTTCGGACCTGGGACAAAAGTCGTCGGATTAAATACAATGCTTCATTTGAGCCTTTCCTCGACAATGCTCTGAATCATCTGGCATACTCCATGTTCACAACGCCGTCCGTCAATGATGGCGTACCCGAACACCGGCTTAAGGCCGAGTTGGCCGATTATTTTGCCGTTGAAGCTTTCGCCGATCGAGCCAACGCTATTCGAGCGGCGGACGAGTTCGTGGATTTCTGTAAAGGTAGAGCTTGGGTATTGAGTGAAGTGGGTCTGTCGGTCGACGACGAGCCGTTGTTCAAATTCACGCACAGGACTTTCATGGAGTACTTTGCGGCCGTGGAACTCTCTCGCCTATATTCAGATTCGGCCAAACTCGGGCGCACTTTGCTCCCTAAGGTTGCCCGAAATGAGTGGGATGTTGTGGCGCGCTTGGCGATTCATGTCCGTAACCGGTCGAATAAGCAGGGCGCGGAGCTTGCTATCAAAGCAATGCTTCAGGGGTCTAAGTCGCGATCCTGGGGTTACCGAGAGAATGTCCTTAATTTTCTTGCACGGACCGTTGATTACTTACCAACATCGCCTCGCATTGTTGCCGAGCTTACAACCGCTTGTTTGGATTCAGTTCGTAGTTTGGCGGATGGCGCTGGTTCCCTGCCGCACTTGTCGATTCACACACTAATTTATGTAAATGAGAGGTTCGACGGTGTCATCGACGATGCTGTCGCTATACGTCTGCGTGCCTGGGGAGAAAGTGAAGGCGACCTGGATCAATTTGCTGCCTTTAGTGTGATTGCGAACATGCAGTACAACTCCCTTGATCACTCCGTTCGCGCTTTCTATAAGGCAACTTGTCGAGAGGTCCTGGAGAGTATGTATCAGAAGGGCGTGGAGTCACGGGAAGTGAAGTGGCTGCTTATCTACCACATGTGGTTACATTTGGACGTCGACGCTGAAGTTACCGCAGAGCGTCTTGCCTCCGTGGGAAGCGGTGTATTTGACTGGCTTCTCTGCGCCTTTCCAAAGCGACCGCAAATGTACGATGGTGGACAGCCAGTCTCTTTCATGATGGAAAGGGCGTCACTCGAGCTATGGCAGAAGCCCAATCCAGCAGAGAGCGACGGGGTGTCATTTGAGGCTCTATTTACGGGGTTAGTATCACGCCTGACTGGTGAGAATAAGGCTTTTACGCTGGAACTAAGTGATAGTACGAGACATGGTCTGATGACCCCGTACGGAGCACGTGTCAAAGATATAGACCTAGAATTAACGCGCAGTGCGGGAGTATTGGGTTTTTTGCTCGTCGTCACCGAGTACTTGTCGCGTACGCTTATCGAAGAAGACTTGCAGGTGATGGGCGAAGATATCTGCGAAAGTCTCATCCGGGAGTGGAAGCACAGGGCGAAAATGCACAGCAGTGCTCTTATTGATGTACTCCTACCCATGAGTCCTGCTAACGTGCAAGAGTATTTGCAGGTTGGTAAGTGAGTGTAAATTTGCCCGTTCCAATGAGATGAAGCGGGCGTTGGCGGATTGAGCCAGTTCACGTGTAAGGCGCTTAGTGCTGTGGGCCTGATACTTGGTGAACCAGAAATATCGAGTCCGTCACTCCAGGTGTAAAGGGCTTACGCGGTTTGGTCTTGAATTTCCAGGCGGAGCTGCCGCGCATGGGCACCACCTTGCTCCCCAATCCGAACACCATCGAAGGCGGCAGCCGGCTGTGGTGTTTCGGCAGGACGAGCCCGAGATGTTGACTGCTGCAGGATCCATGTACGGGCGGGGAGACTTGACGCATGCCCGCACCCCACCAGCGCCCGGCTGGCCCAGACCGCTCCCGCCCCGCCGACGCCGAGATCGCCGCCCGCCTCGCCGCCGCCCTCCGCGCGCCCGACGCCTCCGCCCGCCTCCAGGCCGCGCTCACCGCGGGCACCCGGCCGCATCCGGCGCTCGTCGAGGGGCTGATCCACCGCTGCCGGGTCGAGCCCGACCTCAACGTGCGCGAGATGCTCACGTGGGCGCTGATCCGGCACGACCGCGAGCTCACGATCCCGCCGCTGGTCGCCGAGCTCGCGTCGCCCGTGCCGCAGGCGCGCAGCCAGGCGCTGCACACGCTCTCCAAGATCGGCGACCGGCGTGCTCTGCCGGCGATCGGGCGCGAGCTCCTGCGGGACCCCGACGAGCACGTCGCCCGCACCGCGTGGCGGACGGCGTCGGGCCTGATCGACGCCGACCGCGATCCGACCGGCGCCGGGCTCCTCCTCCGCGAGCTGGCGTCGCAGCTCGGCCGCGGACCCGCCGAGATGCAGCACAGCCTCACGCGCGCCTTCGTCGCGGTCGGCCGGCTGGCGCAGCCCGTGGTCGAGCGGTCGCGGCAGGCGGCCGACGGGCGGGTGCGGATCCACGCGCTCGCGACCCTCGCGATGCTCCGCGACCCGGCCCTCCGCTTCGAGGACGCGGTGGACGACGCGCGCCGCCTGTCCTTCGGCGGCCACCTCGCGGCGGAGACGGACGGCCGGCGCCCTTCCCCGCGCTGATCCCGGTCCCTATCGTGGGCAGCGACGGCCCGCGACGTCCGCGCGCCGACGGATCCGCGTCCGCGCGGCGGGCGGGAGGCTCCCTTGGCCGAGATCGTGCTGTTCCACCACGTGCAGGGCGCGACGCCCGGCGTCCACGCGCTCGCCGACGCCCTGCGCGACGGCGGCCACGTCGTGCACGTGCCCGACCTGCTCGACGGCGCGCTGCCCGAGACGGTCGAGGCGGGCCTCGCGCTCCTGGCCGGCCTCGACGACGGCGTGGTCGCCGCCCGCACCGATCGCGCGCTCGAGGGCCTGCCCGCCGGGCTGGTGTACGCGGGCGTCTCGTGGGGCGGATCCATCGCGCAGCGCCTCGCGCAGACCCGGCCGGGCGCCCGGGGCGCGCTCCTCTACGAGTCGTTCGTGTCGCTCTCGGCGGAGTGGGCGTTCGGGCCGTGGCCCGCGGGCGTTCCGGTGCAGGTGCACGGCATGGCGCGGGATCCGTACTTCGCGGGCGAGGGCGACCTCGAGGCCGCGCGCGAGCTCGTGGACGCGGTCGGCCCCGAGCTCGCCGAGGTCTTCGTCTACGACGGCGACGCGCACCTGTTCACGGACGCGTCGCTGCCGTCGTCGGATCCGGTCGCCACCGCCCTCGTGGTCGAGCGGTCGCTCGAGCTGCTGGCGCGCATCGGCTGAGGCCGTCCCGCCCCTCGGATCTCAGCTCGTGGATCCCGCGCTCGCCGCATCCACCCCCGCGGGCACCGTCGCCAGCAGCCGCTCGGCGTCGCGGCGTGCCTCGGCGATCTCGGCCGTCCCCAGCCCGCATGCGCGCAGGCACGTAGCGGCGATGGCGTCGCGGTCGGCGTCTCCGGGCTCGCCGCGGCGGCGGAGCTGGATCACGAGCTCGGCCAGCTGGATCAGCACGGCCCCCAGCGCCTCCGGCCCGATGGTGCGGCGCACGTCGGCGCTCGCCGCGGCCGTGCCGATCCGCCCGTACGCCTCCTGCAGCTCGCGCCGCTGGGTGCGGAAGCCGTCGTACCGCTCGCCCTGCACCTCGGGCAGCAGGTAGAGCGTGCCGATGTTGTGCGGGGTGTCGGCGAGCGTGCGGAAGTCCGCCATCACGAGCGCGTGCAGGGCGCCGGCCGCCGACGCGCGGTCGGGGACGGCCTCCTCGATGCCGCGGACGACGTCGAGGCTGGGGCGCACGGAGCGCGTCAGCAGCTCGACGAGCAGGTCGTCCTTGCCGGCGAAGTGGTAGTAGAGCGAGGCCTGGCGGATCCCCACCCGCTCGGCGATGAGGCGCGTGGACGTGCCGCTCAGCCCGTGCTCCGCGAAGAGCGCGGCGGCGGCGTCGAGGATCTGCTCGCGCGGGCTCAGCGTCGACCCGGCGTCGGGCACCGCGCGGGGGCGGCCGACGCGGGCCGGCTTGTCGTCCTTGGCCATCCCGCCATCCTCGCAGGTGGGGATCACGCGAGGGCCGGGATCACGCGGCGGCCCCGGACACGCGGCGCACCCGGACCGCCTCCCGCGGCGGCCGGATCACGCCGCCCCGATCACCGCGAGCACCTGCCCGGGCGCGACCTGCTCGCCGGGCGCGATGCGGATCTCCAGCACGCGCCCCGCGACCGGCGCGCCCACCACGGACTCCATCTTCATCGCCTCCACCGCGAGCACCGCGTCGCCCGCGGACACGTCGTCGCCGGGGCGCACGTCCACCCGCCAGACGGTCGAGGTGAACGGCGCCGTGACCGCGGTCGCGCCCGCCGGCACCGGGACCTCGTCCGGCGTCGCGACGACCGGCTCGTCGCGCACGTCGAATTCGCCGGAGAGGCGCCAGCGCGCCTTCTCCTCCTCGAACGCGCGCGTCTGCGTCTCGCGGAAGGAGCGGATCGAGGCGTCGTTCGCGGCGAGGAACGCGTGGTGGTCGGCGATGGAGAACTCGCCGTCCTCCGTGGCGAAGTCGCCGCGGCCCGCGTCCGTCTCGGCCCGGAGCTCGAGCAGCTCCTCGGCGCCCACGGGGTACCACTCGATCCGGTCGAAGAAGCGCAGCGCCCAGGGGTGCTCCTGGAAGAGCCCGCCGCGGCGGAAGCGGTTCCAGATCTGCACCGTGCGGCCGACGAACTGGTACCCGCCCGGCCCCTCCATCCCGTAGACGCAGAGGTACGCGCCGCCGATGCCGACCGAGTTCTCGGCGGTCCAGGTGCGCGCGGGGTTGTACTTCGTGGTCACCAGGCGGTGGCGCGGATCCAGCGGCGTGGCCACGGGCGCGCCGAGGTACACGTCGCCGAGGCCGAGCACGAGGTAGCTGGCGTCGAAGACCGTGCGGTAGACGTCGTCGACCGAGTCGAGGCCGTTGATCCGGCGGATGAACTCGATGTTCCACGGCGTCCAGGGCGCGTCGTCGCGGACGCCCGCCATGTAGCGCTCGATGGCGAGGCGCGTCGCCGGGTCATCCCAGGAGAGGGGGAGCCGGACGGTGCGCGACGGCACGACGAGCTGGTCCGTCGGCGGGATCTCGTCCTCCAGCTCCCGGAGCAGGCCCGCGACGGCCGTGGCCTTCAGCACGCGCGGATCCGTGCGCACCTGCAGCGAGCGGATCCCCGGCGTCAGCTCCAGCACGCCCGCGGGCCGCTCCTCCTGGAGCCGGGTCATGAGCGCGTGCACGCGCATCCGGAGCGCGATGTCGAGGGTCATGTCGCCGTACTCCACGAGCACGTCATCGTCGCCGTCGCGCCGGTACGCGACGGACGGGCGCGCGTCGGTGGCCTCCAGCCGGCCGATCACGCCGTCGTCGCCGTCGCCGCCCGTGCGGATCACCGTGAGCGAGGCGCGCGCGTCGACGAGCGCCGCCGCGTCGGCCTCCTTCACGGGCACGAACCGCACGGTGTCGCCCGGCCGCAGCTGGCCGAGCTTCCACAGCTCGCCGCTCGCGACCACCGCCGGGCAGACGAAGCCGCCGAGGGACGGGCCGTCGGGGCCGAGGATGATCGGGGTGTCGCCCGTGAAGTCGATGGCCCCCACCGCGTATGGGGTGTCGTGGATGTTCGACGGGTGCAGCCCCGCCTCGCCGCCGTCCTCGCGCGCCCAGCCGGGCCGCGGGCCGATGAGCCGGATCCCGGTGCGCGCCGAGTTGTGGTGCACGCCGTAGTCGGTGGCGTACAGCACGTCGATGTCGTCGCGAGTGAAGAAGCCGGGCGCCGCGTGCGGGCCCTCGGTGACGGCGATCTCCCACGTGGAGGTCAGCGCCGGCCGCCGGTGCGCGGGCGTCGGGCCGCCGATCAGCCCGAGGCGCGCACCCGCGGGGAACGCGGGGTGCTCGGCGTCGGAGTCGGGGGATCCGGGCCGCAGCACGTCGCCCGCGAGCAGCGCCCGACCGGCGTGCCCGCCGAAGCGGCCGAGCGTGAAGGTGGACGCGGATCCGAGGTACGAGGGCACGTCGATCCCGCCGCGCACGGCGAGGAACAGGCGGAGCCCGGGCCCGTCGGCGCGGCCGATCGCGAGCGTCTGCCCGGCGGCGACCTCGATCGGCTCCCACATGGCGGCGGGCTCGCCGTCGACCGTGACCGGCGCGGGCGCGCCCGTGACGGCGACCACGGACGCCGTCGAGAACCGCAGCACCGGGCCGTCGGCCGTGATCTCGAGCCCCGGCGCGCCCTCCGGGTTGCCGACCGCGGCGTTGGCCTCCGCGAGCGACACCGGATCGAACGGGCCGCTCGGCGGCACGCCCACCTGCCAGTGGCCGAGCCGGCCGGGCAGGTCCTGCACGGTCGTCATGGTGCCGGGGGAGACGACGTCGATGCGCGGCGCCGGGTCGTCCGTCACGTCGAGCGTGGAGGTGGAGTGCGTGGCCGTGCGCAGCTCGAGGTCGTCGGTGAGCGCACGGAGGAGGCCGGTGTTCGTGACGATGCCGTCGATCCGCGTGCCGTCGAGCGCCTCGCCGAGGAGGTCGAGCGCGTCGTCGCGGGTCTCGCCCGTGGCGATGACCTTCGCGAGCAGCGGGTCGTAGAACGCGGAGACCTCGAGGCCGGTCTCGATCCAGCCGTCGACGCGGATCCCGGCGCCGGCCGGCAGCACGGCCTGCGTCACGAGTCCGCTCGACGGCAGCGATCCCTTGGCCGGGTCCTCCGCGTACACGCGGGCCTCGACGGCGTGGCCCTGCGGGATCCACTCGCGGGTGAAGAGGTCGTCGGGCAGGCCCGAGGCGCCGTCGCGGGCGAGCCGCAGCATCAGCTCCACGAGGTCGACGCCGTGCACCTCCTCGGTGACGGGGTGCTCGACCTGCAGGCGCGTGTTCACCTCGAGGAACGCGGCCTCCTCGCGCACCGGGTCGTAGACGAACTCGACCGTGCCGGCGCTGCGGTAGGAGACCGACTCCGCGAGCGCGCGGGCCGAGGCGTGCAGCTGGGCGCGCACGCGGTCGGGCAGGGCGGGGGCGGGCGCCTCCTCGATGACCTTCTGGTTGCGGCGCTGGAGCGAGCAGTCGCGGTCGCCGATCACGGCCACGCGGCCCGCGCCGTCGCCCACGAGCTGCACCTCCACGTGGCGGGCCGGGCGCACGAGGCGCTCGAGGAAGATGCCGGTGGATCCGAACGCCGACTCCGCGAGCCGCGTCACCCGGCCGTACGCCTCGCGCACCTCCTCGGGCGTCGCGCAGGCCTGCATGCCGATGCCGCCGCCGCCGCCCGTGGCCTTGAGCATCACGGGCAGGCCGACGCGCGCGGCCTCGCGCACGGCCTCGTCGGCGTCGGCGAGGAGGCCGGTGCCCGCGAGCATCGGCACGCCCGCGGCCTCGGCGAGCTCGCGCGCGGTGTGCTTGGCGCCGAACGCGAGGATCTGGTCGGCGGTCGGCCCGACGAACCGGATCCCCGCCTCCTCGCAGGCCGACGCGAACTCCAGGTTCTCGCTGAGGAACCCGTAGCCGGGATGGACGAGGCCGGCGCCGGTCGCCCGGGCCGCCTCGATGATCGCGTCGATGCGCAGGTACGACTCGCGCGGCGCGGCCGGCCCGAGGCGCACGGCCTCGTCGGCCTCGCGCACGTGGGGAGCGGCCCGGTCGGCGTCGGAGAAGACCGCGACCGTGCGCATCCCCATGGCCTTCGCGGTGCGGATCACGCGGCACGCGATCTCGCCGCGGTTCGCGACGAGCACGGTGTCGAGGTCGAGCGCCCGGCGCTCGGCGGCGCTGTGCTCGGCGGCGCTCACGGCTCCACCACGATCATCCGCAGCGGCGTGCAGCTGAAGTCGTTGCACGGGTTGTTCATCTGCGGGCAGTTGGAGACGATCACCAGCACGTCCCGCTCCGCCCGCACGGCCACCCGCTTCCCGGGCGCGCTCATCCCGTCGACGATCCCGAGGGCGCCGTCGGCCTCGACCGGCACGTTCATGAACCAGTTGACGTTCGACACGATGTCGCGCGCGCCCAGCCCGTGCCGCGCGCCCTCCGTGAGGAAGTTCTCCCGGCAGGCGTGCTGGTGCGCGGTGTGGTGCCCGTAGCGGAGCGTGTTCGACTCCTTCGAGCAGGCGCCGCCGAGGGTGTCCTGGCGGTCGATCTCGTTGCCGACCACGGTCATCAGCGGCCGGCCCTCGCTCGACATGAGCACGGATCCGGTGCCGAGGTACGCGTTGCCCTGCGCCACGATCGTGTCGGGCACGCTGTACCGCTCCTCGGGATCGTCGGCGTCGTAGACGAGGAAGTCGGCGGACTGGTTGCCGCCCACGTCGACGATGGTCAGCACCTGTCCGGCGCGCACGACGGCCGACCAGGGCGCGAGCGGCGCCACCCGGTCGTCGCGCACCACGCGGCCCGGCACGAGCGACGCGCCCCAGTCGAGCACGGCGTCGGGCGCGTGCACGGCGCCGGTGGGGACGGTGGAGGTGACGGTCGGGGTCATCGGTTCCCTCTCGCTTCGCAGCGGTCGATGGAGTTGAGGTAGGCGCGGGTGAGCTCGGGCGTCGCGTGGAAGCGCGCGTCGTCGGGCCCGGTGGGGGCGCCGCGCCAGGCGTGGATCCGCAGCGGCCCCACCACGTGGGCGGGCCGCGGGTCGAGCGGGTGCGGCACGTTCGCGACGAGCACCAGCAGCGGCATCTCGGCCACGAGGGTCACGTGGGTGCCGGGCCCGGCGGATCCGATGGGCCGCAGCGCGCCGTCCTCCTCCACGCGCACGCCCTGGAAGAAGGAGACGCCGGGCGGCAGGTCGCGCCGCGTGAGCCCGTGCTTCGCGGCGGCCTTCACGAGGAGCGACCGGCCGCTCGGCGTGGGGCCCTCGGGCGCGCCGGATCCGTAGCGCCGCTCGTTGAGCGCGTCGGTCGAGGTGCCGCAGAGGGCGTCGTGGTGGCCGGAGGTGTCCTCCACGATGCTCGCGAGGATCCGCCCGTCGCCGCTCAGCAGCGGGGAGCCCTCGCCGAGGTACGCCTGCCACGGGATCTTCACGGTGTCGGCGACGTTCAGCCGCTCGCCGGGCGCCTCCGCGTCGTAGAGCAGCAGGTGCGCGCAGGCGTCGCCCGTGGGGTCGTCGAACCGGAGGCGGGATCCGCGCGCGAGCACGCGGTGCGCGTACCCGCCGGGCGCGACGGTCTCGGCCCAGGTGAGGTCGGCCGGATCCACGCCCGCGGGCGCGAACGGCGACGAGGAGGCGGGGACGTACGGCATCCAGTCGCTCCGGAGGGCGGCCTGCGCGCGGGCGTCGTCCCGGGAGGCGGTGACGCTGTCGGTCGTGCGCGCGTCCCTCATCGGATCGCCGCTCCCGCCGGCTGGACGACCGGGATCGCGGCGGTCGTCGGCACGTCCCGGAGCTCGATGGGCCCGTCGGAGCGGTGCCGCCACGCGTGGTACCCCCAGCCGACGAGCAGCGTCGCGCCGATGAAGAGGAGCGCGCTGTACTGCAACCACCACGACCCGCCCGTGAGGTCGTAGATCTCGGCGCGCGGCCAGATCAGGTTCACGGCCATGCCGGCCTGGAAGAGCACGGCCACGACGTTGAGCGGGATGCCCCAGCGGCCGAGCGTGAACAGCGGCTTCCCGTCCTCGTCGACGCCGCCCTGCGGGAAGCGCCCGCGGATCCGGGCCACCAGCAGCGGCCCGGTGACGCCGAGGTACGCGAGGTAGAGCATCGCGATGCAGAGGCTCGAGAGGGCCGTGAAGATGGCGGACTGCCCGGCGTTGACCACCAGCGCGAGGACCGCGCCCGCTCCGACGACCACCGAGGTGAGCACGGGCGTGCCGGTGCGCGGCGACACGCGGGCGAGCTGGCGGTGGAACGGCAGGGCCTTCTCGCGCGCCATCGAGTACATCATCCGCGTGCCCGACGTCTGCACCGCGAGCGTGCACGCGAACACCGCGACCGCCACCGCGCACAGCAGCAGGCGTCCGCCCACCTCGCCCGCGGCCGAGGTGATGACCCAGGCGAGGCCCTTCGTGGCGAGCTGCCCGTCGGTGACGCTCGGCGCCGCGACCAGCGCGCCCACGATGAGGAGCGCCCCGCCGAGCCCGGAGACCACCAGCGCCCGCACGATGGTGCGCGGCGTCGTCTTCCGCGGGCTGTGCGTCTCCTCGGCGAGCTCGCCCGCGGAGTCGAAGCCGACCATCACGTACGCGGCCATGAGGGAGGACGCGAGCCACGCGAAGACGTACGGCTCGTCGCCCGTGCGGCCGGCGGTCGTGAGCACGACCTCGGGTCCGCGCTGCGGGAGGAGGAAGAGCACCGCGACGAGCACGACCACGCCGACGATCTCGATCAGCACGCCCGCCGTGGTCACGCGCGCCATGAGCCGCACGCTCAGGATGTTGACGACCGTGGTGACGGCGAGCAGGAGGATCCCGAGCAGCACGGCGTTCGCCGCGCCCGTGGGGGAGGCGACCGACGGATCCGCGTCCGGGCCGCCGACGATCTGGAACCCGGCCCAGATGGACGGCAGCACGGCCTGCACCGCGATGGCCGCGACGGCGACCGTGAGGATCTGGCCGACGATCATGGTCCAGCCGGTGAACCACCCGAACGTGGTGCCGGCGAGCCGGCTCGACCACTGGAAGATCGCGCCGGAGATGGGCCAGGAGGCCGCGAGCTGCGCGAAGTTGAGGGCCACGAGCAGCTGCCCGACGAAGACCACCGGCCACGCCCAGAAGAACGCGGCGCCGCCGAGGCCGAAGCCGAGCCCGAACAGCTGGAACACGGTTGTGAGGATCGACACGAAGGAGAACCCGGCCGCGAAGGACGAGAAGGGGCCGACGCCCCGATGGAGCTCCTGCGCGTAGCCCGACGGGGCGTGATCAGCGCGAGCCGCGGTGTCCCGGGCGTGGCCGGACGGGACGACGGGGGCGGGGGCCACGGCGGGTGCCGCCGCCGGCGAGGGGGTGTGCGGGGTGCTCAATCTTCTGGCCTCTCACGAGGGCGCGGTGCTGCGGATGCGCCGGAGATCCGGTTGCCCGGTCGGAGTATCTATCGAGCGATAGGTATTTCGATCCAGTGTGGTTCTGCCCCGTATCGCGGCCGTTTCCCTCGTGTTACCGGCGTGTATCTTCTCTCGGGACGGCGGATCCGGTGGCCGTCGCCGCCCGCCGTCACCGGCCCCGACACGCACGGAGGGGCCCGCAGCGCATCGCTGCCGGCCCCTCCGTGTGCGTCCCGCCTCGGGATCGGGTCACGTCGCGAGCGTCACCGCGCGGCCACCCGCGCCGGCGCGAGCAGCCCCAGGAACGCGAGATCGTCCGCCACCTTGGCGATGAGCGCGCGGTCGAGCGACGGGATCTCCGGCTCCCCGAGCGGGCGCACCTCGCGGACGGCCGCGGCGAAGGCCTCGGCGGGGATCGCGGAGCCGGCGTGCGGCTCCTCGGGGGCGGCGAACGCGTGCATCAGCGGCAGGACCGACCGGGCGCGGTCCGCGTCGGGCAGCGCGGCCAGCGCCGCGCGGAACCGGGCGACCCACTCCGCGTGGTCGTCCACGCGCTCGATGTCGTGGCCGTCCTCGCGGAGCCAGTCGACGAAGGTGTCGAGCGAGACGCCGTCGTCGTGGGGGTTCACGACGTTGAACGTGCGGTGCCCCTCGGTGAGCGCGGCGCCGATCGCGTCGATCGCCGCGGCCGTGAAGTCGGCGGGCAGGCCGTCGTAGTGGGACGGCTGCCGCTCGCCGTCGGGGCCGCGCCGCACGAACGAGGCCGGGGCGAGCCCGGTGGTGAGCACGCTCCACATCAGCCGGGTGAAGACGTCGGGGAGGTTCACCTGGCCGCGCCAGCGCGGGTGCGCCAGGATCATGTCGGAGCGGAACACGGCAACGGGGACGCCGTGGTGCTCGTGCGCCTCGCGGAGCAGCACCTCGCTCGCCCACTTGCTCGCGCCGTACCCGTTGGCGTACTCGTCGCCGACGGCCCACTCGGGGATCGTGGCGCGGATGTCGGCGTCCTCGTCGAGCGCGCCGGGTGCCGACGGGGCGGCGTCGGCCGTGGCGCTCGGCCGGGCGCCGCCCGCGACGGCGACGCTCGACACGAACGTCACGGGCACGCTGCCGGCGGCGATCGCCAGCCGGATCGCCTCGGCGGTGCCGACGACGTTCGGGCCGAACAGCGCCGGGTACGGGAGCACGTGGTTCACGAGGGCCGCCGCGTGCGCGACGAGGTCGACGCGGGCGGCCAGGTCCGTCCACCGCTCCTCGTCGAGGCCGAGGCGGTGCTCGCTGACGTCGCCGGCCCGCACCTCGAGCGAGCCCGCCAGCTCGGCGAAGCGCCGGGCGAACGCGGGATCGGCGGCGAACGCGGTGTCGAGGCGGCGCCGGGCGTCGGCGTCGTCGGCGCCGCGCACGATGCACACGAGCGTGCCGCCCGTCGGGGCGAGGCGCTCGAGCCAGTCGATGGCCAGGAACCGGCCGAGGTAGCCGTTCGCGCCGGTGAGCAGGACGGTCCGGGATCCCGGCGTGGTGGCCGACGCCCGGGGGACCGGGATCGGGATGCCGCCGAGCATCCGGTCGAGACGGAGGTCGCTCGCGCGGAGGGTGGAGGCGCCGGCGCCGTGCACGCGGGTCACGGTCGGCCGGTCGTCGGAGGCGGAGCGCTCCACGAACGCGGCGACGGCGGCGAGGTCGTTGGTCGGGTCGGTGATGACGCCGACGGGCACCTCGGTCTCGAACACGTCCTCGAGGATCCCGGAGAACGTCAGCGCGGACAGCGAGTCCCCGCCGAGGTCCGAGAACCGGGCCGCGGCGGCGGTCGCGGGGGACGCCTCGGCCCCGAGGAGCTGCAGGGCGGCGCGCACCACCGTGTCGACCGTCGGCTCGTCGTCGGGGCGCTCGCGGAGGGCGGCCACCAGCGTGCCGGTCTGCTGCTCCGCCAGCGCGTCGTAGAGCGCGGCGAAGCGCTCGCCGTACCGCTGCGTGAGGCGCAGGCGCAGGAGCTTGCCGGCGTCGGAGAGCATGCCGTCCTCGACCGTGAACGGCCGCGGCTCGACGATCACGCCGCGGGGCACCTCGTAGGGGGCGAGGTCGTGCTCGCGGGCTGTGCGCTGGAGCGCGGCGAGGATGTCGCGCTCCGACGCCCCCTCGGTCGCCGGCACGACGACCGCGACGAGGAACGCGTGCCGGCTGTCGCCGTGCAGCGCGATCTGGTGCACCTCGGGCGTCCCGCCGTACGTCGCCTCGAGGGAGGCCACCGCGACGAACTCGCCCTGCGACAGCTTGAGCACGTTGTTCCGGCGGTCGACGTACTCGTAGGTGTCGGGGGCGGTCCGGGCCATGACGTCGCCGGTCCGGTAGAAGCCGTCCTCGTCGAACACCGCCGCGGTGACGTCCGGCCGGCGGAAGTACCCGGCCATCGCGGCGGCGCTCTTGACGAGCAGCTCGCCCCGCGGGTACGGGAGGTCGGTGGTGCGGTACCCGAGCTCGGGGACGTCGACGAGCTTGTGCTCGGTGACGGGAGGCTGCTGGACGACCCCGTCGCGGAGGATGCCGCCGGCCTCGGTCGACCCGTACATGTCGTGCAGCGTGATCCCGAGGCACTCCTCGACGTAGGTGCGGAGCGCGGGCGTCAGCGGGGCGCTGGTGCAGATGGCGTCGCCGACGCGGCCGCCGAACGCGCGGACGCGCAGGTCGGCCTGCACGGCGGCGCGGACCGCATCCGGGTCCGCGTCGCCCGCGGCGAGCCGCCGCTGCTCCTCGCGCTCGCCCTCCTGCCGGACCATCTCCGCGACGCGCGGCACGAAGACGAACTCGGTCGGCGTGAAGGCGCGGAGGTCGTCGAAGAGCGTCGACAGGTCGGTCGAGGTCGCGAGCGCGACCGTGCCGCCGCGGCCGAGCGTGGCGAGCAGGGCGAGGCGGCCGGTGAGGTGGCTCAGGGGGAGGTACGCGTACCCGACGATGCCGTCCGCGAGGTCCGCGGCCGTGGATGCGTCGCCGGCGGGGGCGGACGGGATGGCGTGCCACAGCCGCTCGACCATGGAGCGCGTGTACATCGCGCCCTTCGGCGTGCCGGTGCTGCCGGACGTGTAGAGCAGGAGCGCGAGCGGGTCCTCGCCGGGCGCGGGGTGCCACGGGCTGACGCGCGGCAGGGCGGCGCCCCGGGCGACGAGGCCGTCGAGCGTCACGTCGGCGTCGGTGTCGGCGCCGGTGTCGGCGCCCGTGTCGAGCAGCATCGTCCGTACGCCGTCGCCCGATGCCCCGGCGACCGCCCGGGCCATCGCGCCCTGCTCGACGGTGGCCGCGATCCAGGCCGGCTCCGTCTCCTCGACGATGGCGCGCAGGGCCCCGGCGGGCGCGCTCGCCTGCAGGGGCACGCTCACCGCGCCGAGGATCCACGTGGCCAGGTCGAGGGTGATGGCGTCCGCGGTCGCGCTGCCGAGCACCGCGATGCGGTCGCCGGCGGACACGGTCTCCCCGAGCGCCGCGGCCAGCGCGCTCGCCCGGTCCCACAGCTCCCGGAAGCTCGTGTCGGTGATGTCCGGCCCGGAGCGCTCCCGCAGTGCCGTCCGCTCGGCGTGCTGCTGGAATATCGCCTCGACCGACGTGTCGTCGTGCTCGTTCTCCAGTTGCTCAGTCCCCATGGTGTTCGTCCTCTCCTCGTTCGTCCCGGAGCGCTCCTGCGCTCCGGCTTCAGTTCTCGTCGAGCGTGATGCCCGCCAGCGCCATGCCGTCGGCCACCGTCCACCGCCCGGTCCCGGTGAACGCCGGTCCGCGGCGTGCGCGGACCGCGAAGGAGCCGTCCGGGTGGAGCACGACGTGCGCGCCGTCGATGCCGTACCAGCCGCCGTGCGCCGACGTCCGCGCCTTCGCGACGGCCTCGGCGGCGGCGAACAGCACGCTGTCCGGGCTCCCGACACCGGCCGCGCGGAGCGCCTCCAGGCCCGCGGCGACGCGTGCGCCGCCGAGATCCGCCACGCGCGCCAGCACGCCGCCGGGCAGGGGCCGGGCGGGTGTCGCGTCGATGCCGATCCCGGCGTGCTCGTCGCGTCGCCCCACGGCGCACGCGCGGAGCCCGACGCAGTGCGTGATGCTGCCGACGACCCCGGACGGCCACACCGGCGCTCCGCTCCGCGCGACGGGGATCGATGCGCCCCGGATGCCCAGTGCCGCGAGCGCCTGGCGCGCGAGCACGCGACCGGTCACGAACTCCGCGCGACGGCCCGGGAGCGCCGTCGCGACGGCCTCCCGCTCGTCGTCGGCGAGGGCCCCGTCCAGGTCGTCCCTCGACGTCACCACGACCACGGAGTCGGGGAGGAGGGCCCCCTCGAGGATCCGCGATAGTAGTTGCACTGACACAACTAAACGCCCGCTTCCTCCGAGGTTCCCGGGTCGCGGGGACCGTACTACACTACGCCGCCGGACGAGCGGGGGCGACGAGCGGGGGCGTCGAGCGGTCGGTCCGCCCCTGCCGCCCGGCGCCTCGGAATCGCCTCCACGGTCCTTGACGGAGGCGCCCGCGGGGAGTCGGCTGGATGCTCCCGACGGCGGTGCGCGCGCCTCACGGCGACGTCGCCCGTCGTCCCCGCGAACCCTCAGGAGGATCACCATGGCTGGACGCTTCGACGGCAAGGTCGTCATCATCACGGGCGCAGGTTCGGGCATCGGCGAGGCCACGGCCCGCCGCTTCGTCGCCGAGGGCGCCAAGGTCGTGATCACCGACAGCGTCGAGGACAAGATCCGCGCGGTCGCCGACTCGCTGCCCGACGGCAGCGCCACCGCGCTGGTCGCGGACGCCGCCGTCTCGGCCGACGCCGACCGCGCGGTCGCCGCCGCGCTCGAGGCGCACGGCCGCCTCGACGTGCTCGTCAACAACGCCGGCACGTTCCAGTCCGGCCCCATCGCCGACATCACCGACGAGGAGTGGCACCGCGTCATCGACACCGACCTCTCGGGCGTCTTCTACGGCACCCGCGCGGCGCTCCCGCATCTGGTGGCGACGCGCGGATCCATCGTCAACGTCTCGTCGGTGTCGGGCATGGCGGCGGACCACCACATGAGCGCGTACAACGCCGCGAAGGGCGGCGTGAGCAACTTCACGCGCGCCACCGCGCTCGACCACGGCGTCGACGGCGTGCGCGTGAACGCGGTCGCGCCGGGCCTCATCTGGACCGAGCTGGTCGCCGGCAAGGAGGACGACGAGGAGCTGAAGGCCGAGTTCGCCAAGCGCATCTCCCTCGGCCGCGGCGGCGAGGCCGACGAGGTGGCGGCGGCGATCGCGTTCCTCGCGAGCGACGACGCCTCGTTCATCACGGGCGCGATCCTGCCCGTCGACGGCGGCACCACGGCGAGCAACGGGCAGCCCTCGCAGGCGTAGGCCGGTCGCGGCGCCGGTCAGGCCGCGGGATCCCCGCCCCCGGCACCCGGCGCGTCCGGCAGCCCCGCGCGCAGCCGCGCCGTCCGCTCGCGCGCCAGCTCGAGGCGCGCCTCGCCGAGCGCGGCGGTCGCGGCGAGCGTGCGCCGGCCGGCGAGCGCGACCCGGATGATCACGATGAGCGCCACCGCCACGAGCACGAGCAGCGCGACGAACACGAGCAGCACGCCCGACCCGAAGACGTCGTACGCGGTCGGCATCAGGATGCTGTCGCCGCCCACGCTCAGGCCGCCGGACCGACGGGACCGGACCCGGGCGCGTACGGCCCGCCGTTCCCGTCGGCGTCGCCGTCGTCGTCGGCCTGGAGCCGCGCGGTCTACTCGCGGATGAGCTCGAGCCGGGCCTCCTGCAGCGAGGTCGTGACGAGGAGCGTCCGCCGCGCCACGAGCGCGAGCCGGATGAGCACGACGGTCGCGACGATCGACAGCACCACGAGGGCGAGGATCACGAGGACGTAGAGGACGATGCCGATCCCGGCGCCGGAGTTGGAGATCATGTCCCGAAGCTAGCGGCCGGGATCGGTCCCACGGTGGATCGGCCTCCGGTCGGCGCGGGGCGTAGCGTGGATCCCGCCCTTCCTCCGCCGATCCGTCAGGAGCCCCCGCATGACCACCGTCCTCCTCACCGGATTCGAGCCCTTCGACGGCGACGCCAGCAACCCGTCGTGGACGGCCGTGCAGGAGGTGCGCGACCGCTGGGACGGCGACGCCGAGATCCAGGTGCGCCAGCTGCCGGTCGACTTCGCGAAGGTGGACGACGCGCTGCGGGCGGCGCTCGCCGAGGTGGATCCGGACGTCGTGATCTCCGTGGGCCTCGCCGGCGGCATCGAGACGCTCGAGGTGGAGCGCATCGCGATCAACGTCGACGACGCCCGCATCCCCGACAACACGGGCTTCCAGCCCATCGACGAGCCGGTCGTCGACGGCGGCCCGGCTGCGTACTTCAGCACCCTGCCGATCAAGGCGGCGGTCGCGGCCGTGCGCACGAAGGGGATCCCCGCGGTCGTCTCGCAGACCGCCGGCACCTACACCTGCAATCACGTCTTCTACCTGCTGATGCACGAGCTGCGCGACCGCCCCGGCACCCGCGGCGGCTTCGTCCACATCCCGTACTCCACGGAGGAGGCGATCGGCACCGACCGCCCCTACATGCGCATGGACCAGCTCGCGACGGCCCTCACCGCGGTCGTCCGCGCGACGCTCGCGAACGCGACCGACGTGAAGGTGGGCGGCGGGTCGCTCGACTGATCCGTTGCGCCGCGCCGACCGCTGGGGCGGTCTATCCGGCGTCGGGTGCGCCCGCGGCGATCGCCCAGAGCGATCCCGTGGGTGCGCCCTCCACGGACAGGGTGAGGCGCGAGCCGACCACGTCCACCTCGGGGTCGAGGACCTGGACCTGCCCGGTGCCGCACGCCATGGTCACCGGTTCGCCGTCCGCGATCCGCACGGTCGCGTCCCCCTCGGCGCCGGAGCACAGCGCGTATATCGCCAGACCCCTGCGGTCGCCGGTGATCTGGATGGCCGAGGACTGCGGCTGATCCCCCGGCCCGGCCAGCCCGCCGTACTCCGCCCGCCCGCTCTGCCGCATCGACGCGGACAGCTCGTCCGCGACGTCCTGCGGCGAGCGGCTGGGCTCGGGCGGGCGGTCGTCGGTGGTCGTGCTGCACGAGGTCAACGCGGCGACGGACAGCGCGGCGGCGACCAGGATCAGGCGGCGTGGCATGCGGGTCCTCCCTCGGCTAGAGCGGCCTCCACGCTACGGGCCCGCGGTGGATCCGCGCATCCGGAGGTGGAGGCCCGCCCCTCCTGCGGGGACCGGGTCACGCCACCCGCGCATCCGCCCCGCGCACCCGCGTCATCAGCACCAGCCCCGCGGCGAGCACGATCACGATGCCGATGATCCCGAAGCGCGTGTCGCCCGTGATGGCCACCGCGATGCCGAACAGGCCCGGCGCGAGGAACGAGACCGCGCGGCCGGTGGTCGTGTAGAGGCCGAACATCTCGCCCTCGCGGCCGGCGGGGGAGATGCGCGCGAGGAACGTGCGGCTCGACGACTGCACCGGGCCCACGAACAGGCAGAGGAAGAGGCCGGTCGCCCAGAAGCCGGCCTTGGCGTCGCCGACGGCGAGCACCGCGGATCCGCCGACGATGAGGCAGACGAGCGAGACCACGATGACGGGCTTCGCGCCGAACCGGTCGTCGAACCAGCCCGCCGCGAACGTGCCGATGCCCGCGACCACGTTGGCCGCGACGCCGAACAGCAGCACCTCCGTGGTCGAGAAGCCGAAGACCTGGGCCGCGATGATCGCCCCGAACGTGAACACCGCCGCGAGCCCGTCGCGGAACACGGCGCTGGCGACGAGGAACACGATGACGCGCGGTGACTCGCGGTAGAGCTCGGCGATCCGGCGGAACAGCGTGCCGTACGACGCGAGGATGCCCTGCCGCTTGCGCCCCGGCGCCGCCGGGATCTCGGGCACGCCCACGAGCACGGGGATCGAGAACACCGCGCACCAGATCGCGGCCACGAGGATCGCGACGCGCACGTCGAGCGCCCCGCCCGCAGCCCCCGACGGCAGGCCGAGGAGGCCGGACGCGCCGGGCGTCCCGAAGTCGAAGAGGAAGAGGCCGAGCAGGAGCGCGAGCAGCACGATGCCGCCCACGTAGCCCATGCCCCAGCCGAGGCCGGACACGCGGCCGACGGTGCGCGGCGTGCTCACCTGCACGAGCATCGCGTTGTAGTTCACGCTCGCGAACTCGAAGAACACGTTCCCGGTGGCGAGCAGCACGGCGCCGAGCCACAGGTACGACGGCACCGGCTCCACGAACACCATGCCGAGCATCGCGAGCACGACGATGCCCGTGTTGATCCCGAGCCAGAGGCGTCGGCGCCCGGATCCGTCGGAGCGCTGCCCGAGCACCGGCGCGAGCAGGGCGATGAGGAGCCCGGCGAGAGTGAGCGCCAGCGAGATCACGCCGGACGTGTCGGCCTTCGCCGCGACGAGCGCCGGGTTCCGGTCGTCGTCGCCCGCGGCGGCCACGATCGCGGGATCCACGAACAGGCTGCTGGCGAGGTACGTGCTGAAGACGAAGGTGGTGACGACCGCGTTGAAGGCCGCGGATCCCCAGTCCCAGAGCGCCCACGCGGCGACGCGTCGGCGGGGAGGGGCGGCGGGGTCGGGTCCGGCGACGGCGGCGGGCGCGGTGGTGCTCATGCTCGCAACCTAGCCCGTGCACGTGTCCCGCCGGGGTCGTGCCGCCGCCCGGCCCGCCCTACGCTGGCCCGATGGACGGACCCCTCGAAGGCGGCAACATGAACCGCGTCGAGCGCGAGGGCGACACCGTCCTCCGCGACGCCGGCCCGTGGACCCCGACCGTGCACCGCTACCTGCGGCACCTCGCGCTCGCGGGCGTCGACGGGATCCCCGAGCCGCTCGGCGTCGAGGGCGGCCGCGAGCGGCTCACCTTCCTCGACGGCGTCGTGCCCGTCTACCCGCTGCCCGACTGGATCTGGTCCGACGACGTGCTCGTCCAGGCCGGCCGCCGCCTCCGCGAGCTGCACGACGCGAGCGTCGGCTTCTTCCTCGGCGGCGCCGTCTGGCAGTCGGAGGTCAAGGTGCCGAGCGAGGTCATCTGCCACAACGACTTCGCGCCGCACAACCTGGTCTTCGCCGACGGCCGACTCATCGGCGTGATCGACGTCGACATGTGCTCGCCCGGCCCGCGCATCTGGGACATCGCGTACCTCGCGACGCGCGCGGTACCGCTCACCGGATCCACCCCGGAGGGCGCGCCCGCCATGGACGACGCGCGCCGCCGGGTGGCCCTGCTCCTCGAGGCGTACGGATCCGACGCGACCTGGACCGACGTGATCCGCGTCGCCATGCTGCGCCTCCATGACCTCGCTGAGATGTCGCTCGCCAAGGCCGACGAGCTCGGCAAGCCGCACCTCCGCGACGAGGCCGTGCTCTACCGGGCCGACGCCGCGCACCTCCGCGGGATCCTCGACGCGGACCGGGCCGCCGACGCCTGACCGGCGACCCGCCGCACGCGCCGCCCTCACCCGCGCGGCAGCAGCCCCGCGACCTCCCGCAGCACGTCCGCGTCCTCGTAGGCCAGCTCCATGCCGACCGCCTCGGCCACGGGGAACCACGCCACGCGCTGCCCCTCGGTGAGCGCGATGTCCTCCGCCGGCACGTGGAGCCTGGCCGTGAACGTGTGCTCGACGCCGTAGGACCGCGTCCGCGTCATCAGGTGCGTGACCTCGGCGACCGGGATCCGCGCACCCAGCTCCTCCTCGGCCTCCCGCACGATGCACGCGAGCGGCGTCTCGGGCGGCTCGAGCATCCCGCCGGGCAGCGCCCACATGCCGGGGAACGGGATGGTCGGGATGTCGTCGCGCAGCTGCAGGAGGATGCGCCCGCTGCCGTCCACGAGCACGACCTGGCAGCCCTCGCCCGCGGCCGCGCTCGCCGCAACGCCCGCGCCCGCTCCCGCCGCAGCGCTCACGCGGTCCCCGCCGCGTCCGGCCCGTCCATCGTGTGCGCCGTCATCGCGATCGCCGCGCGCGCGATGTCCTCCGCCGTCTCCTCGGATCCGAGCCCCGGCGACGCCCGCAGGGCCACCTCGGCTGCCGCGCGGTAGTCCGCGGCCACGCGCGCGAGCTTGGCGCGGCCGGTGTCGGTGAGCTCGAGGAAGACGCTGCGCCGGTCCCGCGGATTGGGCACGCGGCCGAGGAGCCCCGCGACCACCAGCCGGTCGATCACGGCGGTCACCGCGCCCGTGCCCATGGAGATCTCGGCGGCGAGCAGCTTCGGCGTGATGCGGCCGAGGTCGCCGACCAGGCTGATCACGGTCAGGTCGGTGGTGTTCATGCCCACGTCCTGGGCGATGCGCGTGCGCAGCTGCCGCTGCGCCGTCTCGACCATGTGCAGCGCGTTCGCGAGCGCGTCCACGGCCGCGGCGTCGCGGCGGCGCGGAGCGGTTCTCTCCGGGGTCATGGGCGGTGTCCCTGAGTCGGGGATCCGGGCGGATCCGAGTGCGGTCCAGCGACTGTAACGCGACGGAGGGGGGTCATCCGCTCCGCGAAGGGGATGTCCCTCGCAGTGGGGGGATTGCACGGAATCCAAGTAGCTGTACATTCGAGTTACTTGCAAAGCGAGTCAACGATCTTCAGACCGGGGGCTCACCCAGCCCCTCACCCCTTCCGAACCCAGGAGCCACGAACATGTCGAACCACATCGCCCCCGCCGCCAAGATCAAGCGCGTCCGCTTCGCCCCCCTCGCCATCGCGACCGGCGTCGCCGCCGCCGTCCTCCTCTCCGTCTCGATGTCCGGCACGCTGTCGGGCTTCGTCGCCTCCATCACCAACGACACCAACACGGCGGCCTCCGGCTCGCTCGTCATGCAGGAGTCGCAGGCCGGCGCCAACGGCGCCCCCACCGTCACCTGCCTCAGCACGAGCGCGGCGACCGGCGTCGACTCCAACGCCGCCACCTGCTCCACCATCAACAAGTTCGGCGGCTCGACCACGATGGTCCCCGGCCAGACGGTCACGAGCGTCGTGAGCATCAAGAACGTCGGCACCTCGAAGGCCTCCACCTTCACGCTGACCCCGGGCGCCGCGTGCACCCAGACCAAGAACGGCACCGTCAACGGCTCCGCCACCGACTTCTGCTCCAAGCTCAACGTCGTGATCACGGCCGCCGGCACCTCCGCGCCCGTCTTCTCCGGCACCGCCGCGACCCTCGCCGGCTCCTCCGCCAAGACGCTGACCGCCCTCGCCGCGAACGGCAGCACCGACTTCACGTTCGCCGTCACGCTCGACTCCTCCGCCGGCAACACGCACCAGGGCCTCGGCGCCTCGCTGCCCCTCACCTGGACCTTCGCCAGCTAGCACCGGCTCGACCCGGCGGGGCCGCCACGGCGGCCCCGCCCTTCCGCGCATCCCCAGCGCGCCCCATCCCCATGAGCCCCTGACCCGGGAGGTGCCCCATGACCGACATCCAGGACCGCGCGACCGCCCCCGCGACCGCTCCCCTTGCCACGACCGTCTCCGCGCTCGACGCCCTCGAGCTCGACCTCCTCGAGCTGGACCTCCTCGAGCTGGCGCCCGTCGAACTCGACCTCCTCGAGCCGGCGCCCGTCCCGCCCGCCCGCCTCGAGCCCGCCGTCACCGAGCCGGCCTCCGTCGAGCGGGACCCCATCGTGGAGGAGGCGGACCTCGACCCCGCCTCCTCCGCCCTCCCCGCGCGCGGCGCCGCCCGCCGGGCCGCGCGCATCCGCCGCCGCACCGTCGTGATGTGGACGGTAACCGTCCTCCTCACCCTCCTCGTCGCCGCGACGCTCCTCTTCCAGGCATCCGGCGGCCGCTGGTTCGTCGTGCAGACGCCCTCCATGGGCACCACGGCCCCCGTCGGCACGCTGCTGCTCACCACCCCGGTCCTCGTCGAGGACGTGGAGCCCGGCGACATCGTGAGCTTCCACCCCTCCACCGCGCCCGACGAGACCTACACACACCGCGTCATCGCGGTCGACGCCGACGGCCTCACCACCCAGGGCGACATCAACGGCGCCGTGGACCCGTGGAAGACCGACCAGGAGCACCTCATCGGCGAGGCCACGACGATCCTCCCCGGCTTCGGCTGGCTCGCGAAGGGCCTGCCGCTGATGCTCGCCGGCCTCGTGATCGTGATGATCCTCACCCGCCTCATCGCCTCGCCCACCCACCGCGCCTCGATGCGCATGCTCGGTGGATCCCTCGTGGCCGCCTTCACCGTCTTCCTGCTGAAGCCGTTCGTCGGCCTCGTCGTGCTCGACGCCGCGACCGCCGGCTCCGACGTCCGCGCCACCATCGTCAACACCGGCCTGCTGCCCATCCGGGTCGCGGCCGAGGGCGGCTCCGCCACCTCCGTCGTCTCCGGCGCGGTCAGCACGATCACCGCCCCGGCGGCCGAGGCGGGCCACTTCCACGACATCTCGTCCACGCTCGACCTCCCGCTCTGGGGCTGGGTCGTCTTCTTCGCCCTCTGCGCCGTCCCCCTCCTCTGGACGCTGATCGTCGGCCTGCCGACGGAGGAGGAGCGCCGCGCATGAGCGTCGCCGCCCGCCTCCTCGGCCGCGCCGCCTCCGCCGCGGACGCCCGCCTCCCACCCCGTCGCGCCCCGCGCCTCGCCGGGATCGCCGCCTCCGTCTCCGCGGTCGCCCTCGGTGCGGTGCTGCTGCTCGCACCCGGCACCAACGGCGCCTACACCGCCGCGATCGCCAACACGAACAACACCGCCGCGTCGTCCGCCGCGTTCTTCACCTGCTCGAGCGCGTTCGCGGCCGACCGGGCCAACGCCGTCTTCGCGTACCCGCTGAACGAGGCGAGCGGATCCACGCGCGCCGTCGACGCGGCGGCCGGCACCTACCCGGGCACCTACCGCGGCAGCATGGTCAGCACCTCGGGCTCCCCGATCGCCTGCTCACGGGACACGGGCGGCGCCTACACGCTGAACGGATCCACGAGCCAGCTCACCAACTCCCTCATGCAGCAGGGCCCCGCGACCTTCAGCACCGAGGTCTGGTTCACGACGTCGGTGAAGGCCGGCAAGCTCATCGGCTTCGGCAACTCCCCGTCGGGATCCTCGTCGGCGTACGACCGCCACACCTACGTCTCCACGACCGGCCAGCTCGTCTTCGGCACCTACAACAACGGCTACCAGACGCTCACGAGCCCGGGCAACGTCGCCGACGGCACCTGGCACCACGTGGTGTCGACCATGTCGCCGAGCACGGGCATGACGCTCTACCTCGACGGCCAGCGCGTCGCCGGCAACACGGCGTTCACCGCCCCGGAGAGCAACACCGGCTACTGGCGGATCGGCTACGACAACACGTCGGGCTGGCCGAACCCGGGCAGCGGCTACTTCACCGGCAGCATGCGCTTCGCCGCGCTCTACAAGACGGCGCTCACGGCCACGCAGGTCAAGGCCCACTACGACGCCGGGCGCTGACCCCCCGGGACGCGAGAGGAGGGGCGGCCGTCGGGCCGCCCCTCCTCGTGTCGTGCGTCGGATCAGCTCGCGGGCACGACGTCCCAGTGCTCGCGGATGAGGCCGTCGTCCACCCGGAAGACGTCCGCCGCCAGGTAGGGGTCGTCCGCCTTCGCGCCGACCGTCTGCGAGAAGGTCCAGACCAGGTCGCCGTCGGAGATCGAGACCACCGACTGCTGCGCCGGGAACTGCGCGCCGCCGGAGAAGAACGCCTTCAGCGCCGCAGTGCCGTTCGCCGCGACGGTGTTGTGCTGGAGGTACGCCGGGTCGAACGAGCGGTCGAGCACGCTCGGGTCGTGGTCCTTGAAGAGGGTGTCGTAGGCGCCCACGGCCAGCTGCCGGTTCGCCTCCTCCTGCTGCTCGGTGGGCTCGGCGCTGCCGCCCTTGCCCTTGTAGAGGTCGCTGAACATGGTGTTCGTGTTGCCGCTCGCGGGCTTGCCCTGCGGGACCGGCTGGTCGAACGCCCAGTGCTCGGTGACCTTGCCGCCGGCGAGGCGGAACAGGTCGATGGCGGCCTCGCCGGTGCGCTCGTCGTCCGGGTTCGCGGTGATCTGCCAGTGCACGGCCACGAGGTCGCCGTCGGCGCCGATGTGCTTGACGACGGCCTTCGCGCCGGGCACCCGGGCGTGCGCCTGGACGAACTCGTCGAGCAGGCCGCCGGGGCCCGCCTTCGAGCCGTGCGAGGTGGCGTCGGGGGCCACGGCCGCGACGACCGCGGACTGAGCGGCCTCGCTGGTCGGATCGGGGAACGCGGCCGCGATCAGCTTCGAGACGGCGTCCGCGTTGGCGTCCTCCGTGTCGGAGTCGGCGCGATCGGCCGTGGTGCCGCCGGATCCCGCGGGAGCGGTGGCGACGACGGGGGTGGCATCGGTGGGGGTGTCGGCGGAGGCCGCGGTGGATCCGGCAGCCTGGCAGCCGGCGAGGACGACGACGCCAGCGAGCGCGGCGGTGCCGCGCGCGAGCAGGGACACGGGAGTTCGTTGAATGCTCATGCATCCACGATGGGGGTGGTGGCTGGGAAGCTCCGATGTGCATGGATGGCACGCTGATCGGGCTCTCCTGTTATGCGCACGCGTCCTCCGGCGAGGGGACGGGCCGCGGGCGGACAGCCGCCCCGCCGGATCCCCGCTCCGTTCCGAAGTCCGTGCACCGGGACCCGAGTCGCCCGGCAGGGGCCCCCTCGCCGCGCATGCGAGGGGGCTTCCCTGCGCGCGGCGGCCGGGCGCCGCGCGCAGGGCGCCGGGCGCACGACGAACGGCCCGGCGTCGTGGGCCGGGCCGTTCCTGGTGGTGCTCCCGGGGTCGAGCCCGGGGGTGGTGCTACTTGGTGTTGACGGTGATCTTGGCGATGCCGACGACGAGCTTGTCGGTGACGGCGTCGGTCTTGAAGGTGCTGTTCAGCAGCGATGCGGCGTCGGGGCTGATCTTGACCGTGGTGCCCTCGAGGACGGCCTTGTCGCCCTCCATCGCGAGGGGCTTCAGGGTCGTGCCGTCGAGGTTGAAGATGTAGACGTCCTTCATGACCTCGCCGTCGCCGACCTGGACCGAGCCGGTGAGGCGGCTGGTGCCGGGGTCGATGACGAAGTCGGTGAGCTTCACGACGGTCGAGCCGGCGGTGAGGCTGATGCCGGAGCCGGAGTGGTCGATCTCGCCCTGGACGTAGGGGCGGTAGGACTGCTGCGGGTCGAAGTACTTCACGTTGCCGCCGGTGATGGGGAACGCGAGGGTGCCGGTGGCGCCGTCGAGGGTCGCGGTGCCGATGACGCCGGGGGTCAGGCCCAGGGTCGTGAGGGCGCCGGTGAAGCCGGAGTCGAGCGTGACCTTGGTGTCGACGCCGGTGAGCTTCGGGATCGTGGCGAGAGCGGTCGGGTTCGCCTCGGTCGTCGCGGTCGCGGCGGGCTTCGACGAGGAGCCGGAGTCCGCGGACTGCGGCGGCGTGGAGCAGGCGGCGAGGCCGACGATGAGGAAGCCGGCGGTGGTGAGGCCCAGGAGGGACTTCGAGATGGTGCGCATGATGGGTCCTTCGGTCGGGGCGGCCGAGCGGCCGCCGGTTGGAGTCGACAGGGCATTCGGCACCCCTCCCGAACTCGATGGGTCCGTGATGCGAACGTGACCTGATCCGCCCCCTCCTGGGAGTTGAGCCGCCTGCGCTCAGGTTCGGCGGATCCGACTTGACGCCGGCCGGGGCTCCGGTAGAGTTGAGTCATCGCGGCTCAAGTAGCACGCCGCTGACGAAGCGGCACCGCGAGCGAGACTCCGCGGGACACCCGCGTCACCCACGAAGCGACCCCGTGATCCGGGCGCCGCGGCAACAGAAGGAGAACACCCCATGGCTCGTGCAGTAGGAATCGACCTGGGTACCACCAACTCGGTGGTCTCGGTCCTGGAGGGCGGGGAGCCCACCGTCATCGCCAACGCCGAGGGCGCGCGCACCACGCCGTCCGTCGTCGCGTTCACCAAGGACGGCGAGGTGCTGGTCGGCGAGACCGCCAAGCGCCAGAACGTCACCAACGTCGACCGCACCATCTCGTCGGTCAAGCGCCACATGGGCACCGACTGGACCGTCGGCATCGACGACAAGAAGTACACGTCGCAGGAGCTGTCCGCCCGCATCCTCGGCAAGCTCAAGCGCGACGCCGAGCAGTACCTGGGCGATTCGGTGACCGACGCGGTCATCACCGTCCCCGCGTACTTCAACGACGCCGAGCGCCAGGCCACGAAGGAGGCCGGCGAGATCGCGGGCCTCAACGTGCTCCGCATCATCAACGAGCCCACCGCGGCGGCCCTCGCCTACGGCCTCGACCGGGGCAAGGAGGACGAGCTCATCCTCGTCTTCGACCTCGGCGGCGGCACGTTCGACGTCTCGCTCCTCGAGGTGGGCAAGGACGACGACTTCAGCACCATCCAGGTCCGCTCCACCGCGGGCGACAACCGCCTCGGCGGCGACGACTGGGACCAGCGCATCGTCGACCACCTCGTCAAGCGCTTCAAGGAGTCGACGGGCGTCGACGTCTCGAACGACAAGATCGCCAAGCAGCGCCTCAAGGAGGCCGCGGAGCAGGCGAAGAAGGAGCTCAGCTCTTCCACCAGCACGAGCATCCAGCTGCCGTACCTCTCCCTCACGGAGAACGGCCCGGCCAATCTCGACGAGACGCTCACCCGAGCCAAGTTCGAGGAGCTCACGAACGACCTGCTCGAGCGCACCCGCAAGCCCTTCGAGGACGTCATCCGCGAGGCCGGCGTCTCGGTCGGCGACGTGGCCCACGTGGTCCTCGTCGGCGGATCCACCCGCATGCCCGCCGTCGTCGACCTCGTGAAGAAGCTCACGGGCGGCAAGGAGCCCAACAAGGGCGTCAACCCGGACGAGGTCGTCGCCGTCGGCGCCGCGCTCCAGGCCGGCGTGCTGAAGGGCGAGCGCAAGGACGTCCTGCTCATCGACGTCACCCCCCTGAGCCTCGGCATCGAGACCAAGGGCGGCATCATGACCAAGCTCATCGAGCGCAACACGGCCATCCCCACCAAGCGCAGCGAGACCTTCACCACGGCCGACGACAACCAGCCGTCCGTGGCCATCCAGGTCTTCCAGGGCGAGCGCGAGTTCACCCGCGACAACAAGAACCTCGGCACCTTCGAGCTCACCGGCATCGCGCCGGCGCCCCGCGGGATCCCGCAGGTCGAGGTCACCTTCGACATCGACGCCAACGGCATCGTGCACGTGTCCGCCAAGGACAAGGGCACCGGCAAGGAGCAGTCGATGACCATCACGGGCGGATCCTCGCTCGCGAAGGAGGACATCGAGCGCATGGTGCGCGAGGCCGAGGAGCACGCGGCGGAGGACAAGACGCGCCGCGAGCAGGCCGAGGTCCGCAACAACGCGGAGCAGCTCGCCTACTCGATCGACAAGCTCATCAAGGAGAACGACGACAAGCTCCCCGAGGACGTCAAGTCCGAGGTCCAGGGCGACGTCGACGGCCTGAAGAGCGCCCTCGCGGGCGACGACGAGGCCGCGGTCAAGACCGCGTTCGACAAGCTCTCCGCGAGCCAGACCAAGCTCGGCGAGGCCATCTACGCGCAGGGCCAGCAGGAGCAGGCCGCGGGCCAGACCCCCGAGGGCGCGCCCGAGGCGAAGAAGGACGACGAGGACATCGTCGACGCCGAGGTCGTGGACGAGGACGAGCAGGACAAGAAGACCGACCGATGACCGAGGACACCGCGAACGGCGAGGGTCGCGTGCCCGAGGACGCCACGCCCGAGGACGAGGGGGCCGAGCAGTCGGCCCCCGCGGCCCCGGCCGGGCCTGACGCCACGGCGGATCAGGCGGCCGACGCGGCCTCCGTCCCCGGCGTGGACGGCGCGTTCGTCGAGGCCGAGGGCCCCGACGTCGAGACGACCGACGCCATGGACGAGGAGCTCCAGGACCTCATCGAGCAGACCCGGAACGAGCCCGTCGAGGGCGACTCCGAGCACCTCGCGGACCTGAAGCGCGTCACCGCCGAGTACGCCAACTACCGCAAGCGCACCGAGGCGAACCGCGAGATCGAGCGCCAGCGCGCGGTCGGCGACGTGGTGAAGGGCATCCTCCCGGTGCTCGACGACCTCGACCGCGCCGAGAAGCACGGCGACCTCGCGGAGGGCGGACCGCTCACCGCGATCGTCGCCAAGCTGCGGACGAACGTGGAGCGCATCGGGCTGGTGAAGGTCGGCGCCGTGGGCGACGCCTTCGACCCGCAGGTGCACGAGGCGATCTTCCAGAAGCCGAACCCCGAGGTCCAGGTGGACACCGTGGCGGACGTCGTCGAGAGTGGCTACTACATCGGCGAGACGCTGCTGCGGGCCGCGAAGGTCGTCGTCGACAAGCCGGAGTAGCGCCATCAACCGCAGCATCGATCCGGCTGCACCCACCCCGGTCCGGGCGTCCGCACGCGCGGGCGCCCGGACCGGGTCGTGCGGCCCCCACCACGAGAAGAAGAAGGGAGGCGTCTGATGGCCAGCCAGGACTGGTTCGACAAGGACTTCTACAAGGTCCTCGGAGTGTCCAAGGACGTCTCGGAGGCCGACCTGAAGAAGGCCTACCGCAAGCTCGCGCGGCAGTACCACCCGGACAGCAACCCGGATCCGTCGGCCGAGGCGCGCTTCAAGGAGATCAGCGAGGCCAACGCCGTGCTGTCCGACAAGGAGCAGCGCCGCGAGTACGACCAGATGCGCGCGATGGGATCCGGCGCTCGCTTCAGCGCGCCCGGCGCCGGTGCGCAGGGCGGCGGCTTCGAGGACGTGTTCGGCGGCATGTTCGGCCAGCAGGCCGGCGGCCGCGGGCGTCGTGCGGCCGGGTTCGGATCCGGCCAGCCGCAGTACAGCCAGGGCGGGTTCGAGGACATCCTCGGCGGCATGTTCGGCAACGGCGGCTTCGGCCAGTCGACCGGCGGCTACCGCGGCTACGGCGCACCCACCAAGGGCCGCGACGTGACGGCGTCCACCACGATCGACTTCCTCACCGCCGTGCAGGGCGACGTCGTGCGCCTGCAGGACTCCGACGGCCGCCCCCTCACGGTGCGCGTGCCGGCCGGGGTCACCGACGGGCAGAAGATCCGGCTCGCCGGCAAGGGCGAGCCGTCGGGCGACGGCGGCGCGGCGGGCGACATCATCCTCACGGTCCACGTGCGACCGCACCCCGTGTTCGAGCGCGACGGGCTGAACCTGCGGGTCAACGTGCCCGTGACGTTCCCCGAGGCCGCGCTCGGCGCGACCATCGAGGTGCCGACGCTCGGGGGCGACCCGGTGCGGCTCAAGGTCACGCCCGGCACGTCCAGCGGCAAGGTGCTGCGGGTCAAGGGCCGCGGCGTCACGACCGCGAAGGGCACGGGCGACCTGCTCGCGCGCATCGAGGTCGCGGTGCCGTCGCGCCTCACCGACGCGCAGCGCGTGGCGCTCGACGCGTTCGCCAGCTCGGGTCCCGTCGAGGACCCGCGCGCCGACCTCATCGAGCGGGCCAGGAGCTGACGTGGATCCCCGCGACGCGATGGACGAGGACGCCCCCGTCTTCGTGATCTCCGTGGCCGCGGAGCTCTCGGGCATGCACCCGCAGACGCTCCGGCAGTACGACCGCCTCGGGCTCGTGTCGCCCACCCGCACGGCCGGGAGAAGCCGCCGCTACTCGATGCGCGACATCGTGCAGCTGCGGGAGGTCGCCCGGCTGGGCGCGGAGGGCGTGAGCCTGGAGGGGATCGCCCGGATCCTCGAGCTGGAGAACCAGGTGTCCGAGCTCCGCGGCCGCGTGCGCCAGCTCGAGTCCGCGCTCGCGGACGAGCTGCTCTCCCGGCCCGGCCGCCGCGTGTTCGCGGCCCGCGGCGACGGCGACGTGGTGTCGCTGCGCGCGGGCGTGCGCCCCTCGCGGCAGACCGAGGTCGTGCTGTACCGCGCGGCGCTGGCCCGCCCCGGCGACGACCGGGACGCCGGCGGGCGCGACGCGCGGTGACCGACGCCACGGGATCGGCGGCGACCGCCGCCGACGACCTCCTCGACCTGGGCGCGCTCCGGCGCCGGCCCGACGTCGAGGCCGAGAACCTCTTCGCGGCCGACGCCGCGGATCGCCTGCTCCTCGACGAGCTGCTGGCGCTCCTCGCCGACGCGGCCGCGGCCGGTCGGCCCCTCGCGGCCGACGAGGTCGTGGTGATCGGCGACCAGTACGGCGCCCTGGCGCTCGGGGCCGCCGCGGCGCTCCGGCGGGCCGGGGCGGCGGATCCGATGCGGATCCGCGTGCACCAGGACGCCCTCGTCTCCGAGACGGCGCTCGACCTCAACGCCCGCGACCTCGGCGAGACGGCCGCGTTCGCGCACCACGGGCTCGACGACGCCCTCGCGGCCGGCGCACGGGTCGTCGTCGCCCGCCTGCCGCGCAGCCTCGACGCGCTCGACGAGTGGGCCGGTGCGGTCGTGCGCACGGCGGCGGACGACGTCACCGTGCTCGCGGGCGGGCGGATCAAGCACATGGCGCTCGCGATGACCGACGTGCTCCGCCGGCGCTTCGGCGACGTGCACGCGACGCTCGCCCGGCAGAAGTCGCGCGTGCTCGTGGCGCGCGGCCCGATGCGCGACGCCGCGGCCGACGCCTTCCCGCGCCGCGAGTCGCACCCCGACCTCGGCCTCGAGGTGCGCGCGCACGGCGCCGCCTTCGCGGGTGCGCGCATCGACATCGGCACGCGCTTCCTCCTGTCCTTCCTGCCGGACCTCCTGCCCGACGCGCGCACCGCGGTCGACCTCGGCTGCGGCACCGGCGTCCTCGCTTCGGCGGTCGCGCTCGCCCGGCCGGACCTGCGCGTGATCGCGACGGACCAGTCGTGGGCCGCCGTCGCGTCGGCCCGCGCCACCGTCGCCGCGAACGGGCTGGGGGAGCGGGTGACCGTGGTGCGCGACGACGCGGGATCGACCGTGCCCGACGGATCCGCCGACCTCGTGCTCCTCAACCCGCCGTTCCACACGGGCGCGACCGTGCACGCCGGCCTCGCCGAGCGCCTCTTCCGGTCCGCCGCCCGCATGCTGCGCCCGGGCGGCGAGCTCTGGACCGTCTACAACAGCCCGCTCGGCTACCGGCCGCAGCTCACGCGGCTCGTCGGGCCGACCCGCGAGGCGGGACGGAACGCGAAGTTCACGGTCGCCGTCTCGACGCGGGCGGATCCTCAGGTCCTATCCTCGGGGCCATAGCCGGCGAGCCGCGCCGCGCCGCCCGCTCACCGAGGAACCGCCATGCCCACCTTCCGCACACGCGTCCTGCAGGCCCGCGTGAACGCGACGGGGCTGCCCGTGCCGCCCGAGGCGCTCGAGGAGCTGGGCGCCGGGAAGCGGCCGGCCGTGGTCGTGACCGTCGCGGGGTACTCCTACCGCACGACCGTCGGCACCATGGGCGGGCAGCACCTGCTGCCGCTGAGCGCCGCGCATCGCGCCGCCTCGGGGATCGCCGCCGACGACGAGGTCGAGGTCACGATCGAGCTCGACGCCGTGCCGCGCGAGGCCGTGCTCCCCGAGGAGGTCGCCGCCGCCCTCGCCGCGGAGCCCGCCCTGGCCGAGGCGTTCGCCGCCCTGTCGTCGAGCCGGCAGCGGGCGCTCGTGGATCCGATCGGCGAGGCGAAGACGGAGGAGACCCGCGCCCGCCGGGTGCAGAAGGCGCTGGCGGCGCTGCACGGCTGACGCACCTGCCGCCGCTGCGCGCATCACGACGACGGCGGATCCAGCACCAGCAGCTCGCCGATCTCGCACTCGAGCGCGCGGCACACCGCCACGATCGTGGAGTAGCGCACCGCCCGCGCCCGGTCGTCCTTCAGAACCGACAGGTTCGCCTGGCTGACTCCGAGGATCGCGTTGAGCCGCGTGAGCGTCATGCCGCACGCGGCGAGCAGGATCAGACCGGGTGCGAGCGGAACCACTCCAGGAGCCAGCGGGCCCGCGACGGCGCGTCGGGGCGGGCGGCCGCCTCCGCCGGGCGGTCGAGGAAGTCGTCGTAGCCCTCGAGGCGGGCGACCATCGCGTCGTCGACCGTGCGGAACGCCATCTTCCAGGCCGGGAAGGCCCGCTCGGCGATGGGCTCGTCGAGCAGCAGGCGGACCTCGGAGTGCCGGGTGTCGGCGGCGATGACGGAGAACACGTCCCGCACCGCGTCGTCGGGCCCCTCGAGCACCTGCATGAAGCGGCCGTCCCGGTGCAGGAGCATGCCGGTGAGCCCGGACCGCTCGTTGTTGCGGACGCACTGGCGCAGGAGCTCCGCCAGGTCGTCGTCGGTCAGGTCCCGCGTGGCGGTGCTGGTGTAGACGGTCGTGCGCATGGATCCCCCTCGTGCCTCCCGTCCATCCTCGCGCGTCGCGAGGCCGATCGGGGGCACCGGCGCCTCCGCGGTGCGCCGCGGGGACAGCGGAGGGCGCCGGATCAGCGCGCCGTGCCGCCGAGGGTCCAGGTGCGCACGTGCTCCCAGGTGAGCGTCGTCCACCAGCGGCCCGACCAGTCGGGGCTCGCCGTGCGGTACATGATCACCGTGTCGCCCAGGAAGCCCTCGGGCACGGGCTGCTCGAGCCCGCGGATGAAGTCGCCGACCTCGTCGTGCAGATCCGGGCGCACGCAGAGGTCGTGCGAGGCGAGCGAGAGGTGGGCGCGGAAGCGCGCGGGGTCGAAGGTGTGCTGCTCGGGCGAGTTCATCGGTCGGCGGAACGGGGCGACGACGCGGTCGATGTCGGCCGCGAGGGCCAGGAGCTCGGCGTTCTGCGAGCCGTCGGGCCGCTCGTCGACGTCGTAGACGAAGCCGAACCCCTGCTCGCGGACGCCGGCGTTGTGCACCGGGAACGCGGGACGGTCGGCGAGGAGCTCGGTGACGGCCTCGATCACCCGGGCCTCGCCGTGCCCGAACGGCTGGCTGCCGATGAGGGTGGCGTGCGGCGGGAAGGCGCCCGCGGAGACGAGGCCGTACTGCGCGCGGAGCTGGTCGGTGACCGCGGTGACGGCGCGGCAGGTGCGCGGGTCGGGGCGCAGGAAGATCCCGTAGCGGTAGGGGTCGCTGTCGTCGCGGGGGAGCAGCGACGGGCGCATGTCGACGCGGCCGGCCGCGGCGGGGGCGACGTCGGGTTCGGCGATGTCGAAGGCGTTCGGGTCGTCGTGGTCCATGCGGATCCTCCTGCAGTGCGGTCCGGGCGATGGGAACGTTCCCACCGCGACGGACACGGTGCCACATCCGCGGTCGGCGGGGAAGTCCGCGAGGTGAACGGGGGATGGACGGCGGGTGCGGCGGCCGGCTGACGCCGGCCGTGACGCGGTCCCAGCGCCGCGGAGGCGGACCCCGGATCTCGGACGGTCGCGGTCAGACGGCAGCGGCGATGAGCGCAGCCGTGGCCGCGGGGTGCGTGAGCGGGAAGAGGTGGCCTCCGGGCGCGTGGACGACGCGCGCGCCGAGATGCCGTGCCAGACGGAGCTGGTCGTCGTATCGGCGGTCCGCCCGCGCGACGACCACGACGATCGACCTCGGCCCGCGGGCGGGCGCGGGTGCGCGGCGGAGACGGTCGGCGACGGCGTCGAGGTCCAGCGGCGCTCCCGTCGGCGCGCGGAGCCCGTTACGGCGGAAGGCCGCGCGCCGGAGGGCGTGGGAGACGACGCCGCGGACCACGGGGATCCGGGCCGTCGCCCGCGAGGCCGCCCGCAGGAGGGGTTCCGCGGGGCGCCGCCGCGGCACGCTCGGCGCCAGCAGCACGAGGCGCTCGCGCGTGCTCGTCGGCCCGCCGAGCGCCGTGAGGGCGCCGCGCGAGTGCGCGACCACGAGCTCGGACGGGAGGGTCGCGTCGGCGGCGAGGAGGTCGCGGAGCGCGCGGTAGTCGGCGACCGGGAGGGGGAAGCCGGGATGGAAGACGGGGGCGGGCGGCCGGAGCGCGTCGGGATCGTCGTGCACGGTCATCCACCTCCTCCCTCCGCGGATCCCGTGGGTGTGCGCCACCCTCTCGCGGCGTCGACCGCGACGCCCGACGCGGAACCGCGACGGATCAGCCGCGGACGCGGACCGCCGTGCGTCCCGGGATCAGCTCGCCGTCGACCGCCGTGTGGCAGGTGCCCGAGACGGTGCCGTCGATGCGGTCCACCACGGCGTCGACCGCGAGCGTGCCGATCACCGGGATCGGCTGGCGCCACGACGTGAAGCCCAGCAGCTCGCTCGTGAAGGGCGGCAGGCCGTCGTACCCGGTGACGGAGATGCCGTCGGGGGCGGTGACGCCGCGACGGCCGAGGCCGTCGAGGATCGCGAGGGCCCAGACGTCGCTCGGCGCCATGACGGCCGTGATCCCGCCCGCGTCCACGAGCGCCTGGGCGACGCCGTCCGCGCCGTCCAGGTGGCCGTCGGCGTGGTCGTCCGCGCGCACGTGCACCGCGTCGAGGCCCAGTGCGCGGAGCCGGTCGAGCATCGCGTGCGTGCGCGCCGAGATGGTGAGCGAGAGGCGCGGGCTGAGGGTCACGACGGCGATCCGGCGGTGGCCGAGCGACGCCACGTGGTCGGCGAGGCCGTGTCCGCCCGTGGTCTCGTCGCAGTAGACGCTGCTGAGCGCCGGGTCGACCTCGGGGCGGCCGGCGACGACCGTGGGGATCCGGCGGGCCGAGGGCAGGATGTCCTCCACCGGCAGCGCGCCGCTGCAGACGACGAGGCCCTCCACCCGCAGCGACACCAGCGTCTCGAGGGCCTTGCGCTCCTCCTGCACGTCGAAGGCGCCGAAGCCCGTGGCCGTGACGACGCGGTACCCGCGCTCGGATGCGCGCTGCTGCAGGGCCGTGAGCAGGTGCCCGTAGAACGGGGTGGACGCGTCGCGCACCAGCACCCCGAGCGTGTGCGTGCGATGCGCGGACATGCCGCGCGCGTGGGCGTTCGGCACGTAGCCGATCTCGTCGGCGGCGGCGCGGACGGTCACCTGCGTGGCGGCGGCGACGCCGGGGGAGCCGGAGAGCGCGCGGGACACGACCGACTTGGAGACGCCGGCGCGCGCGGCGACGTCGTGGATGGTGGGGGCGGCGTCCGGGCGCCTCATGCGCGGGGCCCCTCGGTGCAGCGCCTCGACGCGGGCCCGGGCGCTGATGCGGGCGCGGGTGGGAGCGCGATCTCGGAAGCGGTCCGGTGGGCGGGGTCGGAGGGCACGGGTACACGGTAGCGACGCGCGCGCGGTGGGAGGCGCTGCGGCGTCGCGGGTCGTGCGGGATGCGCGGGTCGTGCGCGATGCGCAGGTGACGCGGGATGCAGGGATGGCACGGGGTGGCGGGGCGGGTGTCAGCGGGGGAGGTCGGTGCCGGGGGCGTCGCGCGCGTCCGCGGCAGGAGCCGAGGCGGACGGGGCGGCGGTGGTCTCGGTGCCCGCGGCATCGTCGTCGGCTGCTGGCGTCGCGGCGCGTGGCGTCACGGCGGGCGGCAGGGGCAGGCCCGTGGCGCTGGCCCCGAGGCGGCGGCCGATCGCACGGCACACGGGGGCGACCAGGTCGATGAGGCGCGGCGGCGCTCCGGCCTCGGCCTGCCGACGCGCGTCGTGCAGCGGGTCGTCGTCGGCGGGATCGCCCGGCCACGTGTCGTGCAGCGCGCGGAGGCGCTCCTGGAGGAGGTCGTCGTCGCGGTCCGGGCTGCTCAGCACGATCCGCGGGCTCCCGTGGCGTGGCCCGGTCGCGGATCCGGCGCGGCGGGCCGGGGCGGGCCCGAGCGTGCAGGGCGCGCGGGGCGCCGGGCGGCGTGCGGGAGCGGGACGGACGGCATGGGACCTCGCGGTGCGGATCGACGGGCGGTCGCACGAGGGTACGGCGCCCGCGGATCCGGCCGGTCGGCTCCTGCACATGCGGCGGGGGCGCGGATCCGTCCCGCACGTCGCCGCCGCGCGCGGGAGGCGGTGCGGCCGCGGCCTACGCTCGCCCCATGACCCCCTCGCGCCCGGCCCGCCGGCCCGCCCCCGCGGACGGCGTCTGGCGCGTCCGCGAGCTGCGGCTCGAGCGCCGGCACCGGGAGGTCGCGGTGCGGATCTCCGGCGGCGCCGTCGCGCTGGCCGACCCGGGGGAGCCCGTGCTCGGTCGCCTCGACCTGGCCATCAGCGACGGCGTCCACGACCGGCACGTGCACCTCGGCCTGGTGGACCACGCGGCGCTCGCCGCGTCGCCCGTCACGTCGGTGGTGGATCTCGGGTGGGATCCGGCGGAGATCGCTCGCATCGCCGCCTGCCCTCCCGGCGGCGTGGCCGTCCACTATGCGGGTCCGTTCCACACCGCCGTCGGGGGTTACCCGTCGGATCGGCCGTGGGCGCCTGCCGCCGCCGTGCGCGAGGTGGCCCGCGCGGAGGACGCGCCCCGGGCGGTCGCGGAGGCGAGGGCCGGCGGATCCGGGGTGCTCAAGATCGTGCTCCACGACGGCGGGCCGCTCCTGACGGACGACGTGCTGGTCGCGCTCATCGAGGCCGCGCAGGCCGCCGGGCTGCGGGCCGCCGTGCACGCCGAGGGCGCAGGGCAGGCGATGCGTGCGGTCCGCGCGGGGGCCGATGCGCTCGTGCACGTGCCGTGGACCGAGCGGCTCGACGACCGCGCGCTCCGGGAGTCGGCCGCCCGCGACGTGCTCTGGATCTCGACCCTCGCCATCCACGAGGGCGCCGACCTCGCTGCGGCCCTCGACAACGCCCGGCGGTACCGGGGGCTCGGCGGCCGCGTCGCCTACGGCACCGACCTCGGCAACGGCGACCAGCCGCTGGGGCTCCACGCGCGCGAGGTCGCGCTCCTCGGCGAGGCCGGCCTCCGCGGCGACGCGCTGCTCGATGCGGTGCTGGGGAGCGCGCCGGGCGGGATCGCGCACGCGCTGGCGAGTGCGGATCCGCTTCCCGACGCCGCCGACGCGACCCCCGACGATCTCGTCCGCTGGCTGCGCGGCGCGCACCGGCTCGGCGCGGCCGACCCGACCGGCTGATCCGACCAACGTCCGACCGACGCCTGTCGCTAGCGTCGGAGCATGCCCGCGAGCTTCGCCGTCACGTCCGACACCGACAGGATCGACCGCGCGCGCGTCCACCGCTGGCTGAGCGAGCAGGCCTACTGGGCGATCGGTCGTAGCCGTGCGACCCAGGACGCGGCGATCGACGGGTCGCGCAACTACGGCGTCCACGACACGGAGACGGGCGAGCAGGTCGCCTACGCGCGCGTGGTCACGGACGGCGTCACCTTCGCCTGGCTCTGCGACGTGTTCGTGGCGCCTGAGATCCGCGGCCGGGGCGTCGGGCGGATGCTGGTGTCCGGCGTGATCGCCGACCTGGAGCCGCTCGGCCTCGCCCGGATCCTGCTCTCGACGTCGGACGCGCACGACCTGTACGCGCAGAGCGGGTTCGTGCCGCTCGCGGATCCGACGCGGATGATGGCCCGCTTCGGCTGACCGCCCGCCACCCGGAGGCGTGCGGCCGATGTGCCGGCGGGCTCCCGACCATCACGGCTTGTCGCTACGGCTGAGGTTAGGCTAACCTCACCTATCGTGACCTCCGCCGCCTCGACCGTCCCGATCCCGCGCGCCGCCGAGCCCGCGGCGGAGCGGGAGGGGACGCGCGCGGCGACGCCGGGATCCGCCCTCGCGGCCCGCGACATCACGGTCGCGTACGGCGACACGGCGGTCGTGCACGGCGCCGACCTGGAGCTCCGGCCCGGCTGCGTCACCGTGCTCGTCGGCCCCAACGGCAGCGGCAAGTCGACCCTCCTGCGCACCATGGCCAGGCTCCAGGCGGCGCGCTCCGGATCCCTCGCGCTGGTCGAGGAGGAGGCCGAGACAGAGACCGACGCCCTCGACCTCTCCCTCCGCCGCTTCGCCCGCCGCGTCGCGCTCCTCACGCAGGGCCGGCCGACGCCCGGCGGCCTGAGCGTGCGCGACGTCGTCGAGTTCGGCCGCTACCCGCACCGCGGCCGGTTCGGCGGGGCGGATCCCGAGGGCCGCGCCGCCGTGGATCGCGCCCTCGACCTCACCGGCCTCGTCCCCCTCGCCGACCGCGGCGTCGACCAGCTCTCCGGCGGCCAGCTCCAGCGCGTCTGGCTCGCCAGCTGCCTCGCCCAGGAGACGGGCGTGCTGCTCCTCGACGAGCCCACGACGTACCTCGACCTCCGCTACCAGGTGGAGCTCCTCGACCTGGTGCGCGACCTCGCCGACGACGGCCGCATCGCCGTCGGCGTCGTCCTCCACGACCTCGATCAGGCCGCCGCGCTCGCCGACACCGTCGCGCTGCTCTCCGACGGCCGGATCGTCAAGACCGGCACCCCTACCGAGGTGCTGACCCCCGACCTCCTCACCGAGGTCTACGGCATCCCCGTCGAGGTCCACGCGGACCCGACGACGGGCAGCCTGCGCACCCGCGCGGTCGCCCGCCACCACCACAGGAACGAGAGGCTCCACCCGTGATCACGAGACGACGCACCCTGGCGATGACCGCCCTCGCCGCCGCGACAGCGCTCACGCTGACCGCATGCGGCACCACGGAGGAGGCGTCGACGGACACCGGCGCGAAGCCGGCCGGGCAGGAGATCACCCTCACGGACGGCACCGGTGCCGCGGTCACGCTCGACGGGCCCGCGAAGAAGGTCGTCGGCACCGAGTGGAACGTCGTGGAGAACCTCGTGTCGCTGGGCGTGGATCCGGTCGGCGTCGCCGACGTGAAGGGCTACGGCGCCTGGTCGTCCGCCGTCCCGCTCGTGAACGAGCCCGCCGACATCGGCACGCGCGGCGAGCCGAGCGTGGAGACCATCGCGTCGCTCGCGCCCGACCTCATCGTCGCGACCGACGACCTGCCCGCGGACGCCGTCACCCAGCTCAAGGCCATCGCGCCCGTGCTCCAGGTGAAGTCGGCGGACGGCACGAAGCAGATCCAGCAGAGCGAGGACAACCTCGAGCTCATCGCGAAGGCGACCGGCACCGAGGACAAGGCGACGCAGGTCATCGGCGCGTACGACCAGGCCGTCACCGACGCCAAGGCGAAGCTCGACGCGGCGGGGCTCGCGGGCTCGAAGTTCCTGTTCGCGGACGCGTACGTGGACGCCGGCCAGGTCGCCATCCGCCCGTTCGGGAAGGGCTCGCTGGTCGGCGACGTGACCGCCGAGCTCGGCCTCGAGAACGCGTGGACCGGCGAGGTCGACCCCGCCTACGGCCTCGGATCCACCGACGTGGAGGGCCTCACCAAGGTCGGCGACGTGCAGTTCCTCTACAACTCGAACTCCTCGCAGGGCGACGACCCGTTCGCGTCGAACCTCGCCGGCAACGCCGTCTGGCAGTCGCTCCCGTTCGTGAAGGCCGGCGACGTGCACCGCATGCCCGAGGGCATCTGGGTGTTCGGCGGCCCCGCCTCCATGACGGCGTACGCGAAGGCGCTCGTCTCCACCCTCGCCGGCTGACCCGGCGCGCCCGACCCGCCCTCCCCATCCGATGACCGCTCCCGCCCGCACCGCGCCCCCGCCGGCCGACGCGCCTCCCGCGCGTCCGGCCGAGTCGGCGATGCCGGCCCCCGTCCCGTCGCTCGCCGCCGTCGTGCGCGACGACGGGGCCGGGCGGATCCCGGTGCGGGCGATCGCGGTCGTCGGCCTGCTGGTGCTCGTCGTGGCGGTGCTCGCGGTGGTCGACGTCACCCAGGGCACCGCCGCGGTCGGACCCCGTGAGGTGGGGGAGGCGCTCCTCGGCCGCGCGACGCCGGGCGACGCGTCCGTCGTGGTCGCGTCGCGGCTGCCGCGCATGGCGGCCGGGATCCTCGTGGGACTCGCCCTCGGCGCGGCCGGCGCCGCGCTCCAGACGGTGAGCCGCAACGTGCTCGCCTCGCCCGACACGCTCGCGGTGAACGCGGGCGCCTACGCGGCCCTCGCGGTCGCGGGCGTGACAGGGCTCACGCTCCCGGTGATCGCGGGCGCGGGCGTCGCGTTCGTCGGCGGGCTCGTCGCGGCGGCGGTCGTGCTCGCGGTCTCGGGCCTCGGATCCGGCACCGTGCGCCTCGTGCTCGCGGGCAGCGCGCTCGCGCTCGGCCTCGGATCCGTGACCAGCGCGCTCCTCCTCCTGTTCCCGCAGCGGACCGGCGGCCTCTACCGCTGGGGCCAGGGCGGCATCGGCCAGAACGGCTTCGACGCGGTCGCCCAGATGGCGCCCGTCGTGGTCGTGGCGCTCGCGCTGCTGCTCCTCCTCACGCGTCGACTGGATGCGCTCGGGCTCGGCGACGACGCCGCCCGCAGCCTCGGCGTCGACGTGCGGGCGACCCGCGTGGTCGCCGTGCTCGCCGCCGTGCTGCTCTCCGCCGCGGCGGTGACCGTCGCCGGCCCCATCGGCTTCGTCGGCCTCTACGCGCCCGCGTTCGCGCGTCCGCTGCGCCGGCTCGTCCCGGGCGTCCGCCGCTCGTGGGTGTTCATCCCCGTCGCCGGGCTGATGGGCGCCGCCGTCGTGCTGCTCGCCGACGTGCTGCTGCGCGCGGTCGTCGGCGCCGAGGCGTCGGTGGCCGTGCCGACCGGCCTCGTCACGTCCCTCATCGGCGCGGTCGTGCTCGTCGTGCTGGCCGTGCGCACCCGCGACAGCGCGGCGCCCGCGCCGACCGAGCGGCGCGGCGTCGTCACCCGCGGCCGCGTCGCGCTCGTGGTCGGCGCGCTCGTGGCCGTGCTCGCCGCGTCGCTCGTCGCGGCCGTGCTCCTCGGCGACGCGAAGCTGCTCCTCGGCGACGTCGTCAACGGGATCCGCGGCACCGCCGGCCCCATCGTCAGCTACGTACTCGACACCCGCGTGCCCCGCGTGCTCGCCGCCGTGCTCGCGGGCGCGGCGCTCGCGCTCGCCGGCGTGCTCGTGCAGGCCGTGACACGCAACCCGCTGGCGGACCCGGCGATCCTCGGCGTCTCCGGCGGCGCGGGCCTCGGCGCGGTGCTGTTCGTGACGAGCGTGCCGCTCGCGGCCGGCTGGGGCATCGCCGGCGCGGCCGGGCTCGGCGCGCTCGCGGCCGCCGGCGTCGTGTTCGGGCTGGCCGCGCGCGGCGGCTTCCCGCAGAACCGGCTGGTGCTCATCGGCGTCGGCGTCTCGGCGGGCACGGCCGCGGCCATCAGCCTGATCATCGTGCTCACCGACCCCTTCAACGCGGCGAAGGCGCTCACCTGGCTCTCCGGATCCACCTACGGCCGCGGCTTCGACGACGCCCTGCCCGTGCTCGTCGCGCTCGTGCTCAGCGTGGCGCTCGCGGCCCCGCGGCACCGGATGCTCGACCTGGTCGCCCTCGACGACGACACCCCGCGCCTCCTCGGCGTCTCGCTCGGCCGCGCGCGCCTGCTCGCCCTCTCGATCGCCGTCGTGCTCACGGCGACGGCCGTCGCGGCCGTGGGCGTGATCGGGTTCGTCGGCCTGGTCGCACCGCACGCGGCCCGCGCGCTCGTCGGCTCGCGGCACGCGCGCGTGGTGCCCGTCGCGATCCTCCTGGGCGCCGCGCTCGTGACCCTCGCCGACCTGCTCGGCCGCACCGTGATCGCCCCGGCCCAGCTCGGCGCGGGCCTCGTGACGGCCCTCGTCGGCACGCCGTACTTCGTGTGGCTGCTGTGGCGCGGGCGGGCGGCGCGGGAGCGGTAGGGGCTTTCGTGGGACTGCCGACCGCGAGAGTGTGGATGAAGAAGTCACGACGACTGGGGATCACCTAGCTTCGCGTGCGCGGGCCTCTTCGCCTACCACGCCCGTGTTGTGGGGACACTCCTGTCGGGAACGCTGCTGATCATTGCCCGCATGTGCGCAGGTGGATTCTTCGTCTGGACGGGCAGCGCGAAGCTGAGCCGGTCTCGACACTTCTGGTCCCAGATCATGGGTTACAAGATCGTCGGACCCCGTCAAGCCAGATTCCTCGCCGCCACGCTGCCTCCCATCGAGTTCGTCGCCGGATTGTTCTTCGCCGCTGGGCTATGGCCCGCCGGGACGGGGTGCGTTCTGCTCCTGCTGCTCGCCGCATTCAGTGTCGCCATCGCATCCTCTCTGCTCCGCGGCCTCGAGAACGATTGCGGCTGCGCGGGGAGTGATCGCGTCTCACCGCTCCTCATCGTCCGCAACGTCATGCTCGCTGCGCTGGCGGTCGCTGGAATGTCATCCGTGGCGCCAGCGTACTCCGGCGAGATCATCGTCGTGGCATGCGGGTGCCTCCTTGTCATCGCAATCAGCTCCAATTCGTATCGTGCAATAGGAAGATGATCATCAATCAGATCGAAAGGTATGCACATGTCGACTCGACGCAGCATCTTTTGAGGGGCCTCATCGGCGCCGCCGCGCTCACGGCAACTGAAAAGGTCGGAACATTGTCGGCGTTGGCTTCACCGGTTTCGGCGAAGCCCATCCGTGAATCCGACCATCCGTGGTATTTGCAGCCGCTCGCGGCGACTGCCAACGCAGGCGCCGATGACTTGGCGGTCCTCCATCGGGCAGCAGTGGCGGCGGCCGTCCAAGAGGGGTATGCGCGGGACGTCGTGTCCTCGGCGGTCGCACAGGCTACCGTCTCGGTCAACACTCGCGGCAACAGGGTCGGCAAGTGCTCTCTGATCTTGGACGCGCAGTCCGTATTCGTGCTCACGAAGGAGTTCGGAACTGGGCATTTGAATCGCCAGGCTGTGCAGACGCTCTGGGCGGGCGGTGACAACCTCGTCCGAGATCTCGTGCCGGCTGCTCACGCCAAGATGATGGCCTCTGGTGAGGCGGGCAGCATAGAGGCGGCGGACGAGGCTTCGAGCTGCTGCACCGTCCTCGGCAATGCGATCGGCACGTGTTGTCGATATGACTTCCAAGGGCTGTTCGAGTGCTGCGGGCCCTGTGGGTTCACTTTCACTGAGATCCCGATCTTCCTAGCCTGCGTCGTCATCTGGTGCACTTACTGCTCGGCGGCGCACTGCAAGGAGTGGTACCACGAGTGTTGATGCGTCCAAGGTGAGGTGCTTCCCGAGGTGGGTTACGCCGATGCCCTCGAATCGCTCGGCCGCGCGCGCCTGCTCGCGCTCTCGAGCGCGGTCGTGCTGACGGCGCCGCGCTCGTGACCCTCGCCGACCTGCTCGGCCGCACCGTGATCGCCCCGGCCCAGCTCGGAGCGGGCCTCGTGACGGCCCTCGTCGGCACGCCGTACTTCGTGTGGCTGCTGTGGCGCGGGCGGGCGGCGCGGGGGCGGTAGGGGCGGATCCGGTCAGGCGGCGGCGCGGATCGCGCGGGCCACCGCGGCGAGCACGTCGGCGGGGTCCCGACCCTGGAGCGTCGGCGACCAGGCGGCCGTCCAGGGGCGTCCGTGCGTCACCCACGCCGTCGCGAGGCCCACCGCGCGGCCCCCGGCCATGTCGGCCTCGATGTCGTCGCCGACCATCCAGGTGGTGCGCCCCGGTCCGGCGATCTCGCGGGCGGCCGCGAAGATCCGCGCGTCGGGCTTCTTCACGCCCAGCGCGCCTGAGATCACGCTGCCGGTCACGAGGTCGGCGAGCCCGGTGCGGTCGATCGTGGCCCGCTGCTGCCACGCGTCGCCGTTGGTCACGACGACGAGCGACTCCCCGAGATCGCCGAGCTCCCGCAGCCGTGCCACGACACCCGGGTAGCAGTCGTTCCGGGCGACGACCTCTCGGCGCAGCGTGGCGACCAGGCCGTCGACGTCGGAGCCGGCCGCGGGGAACCGGTCGACGATCCGCTGCGCGAGCACCTCGCGGGGCGTGCGTCCGCGGCCGTCGGCCTGGAGCAGCCACTCCTCGTCCCCGGCGTCGCCGCCCCACGCGGGCACGGCCTCGGCCGCCCAGCGCGCGAAGGCGCCCGAGCGATCGACGAGGGTGTCGTCGAGGTCGAGGAGGACGGGCATGCCGGGACCCTAGGGGACGCACGCCGTGGATGCACCGGCGCGCGCGGATCGGCAGGGGGCCCGATGCAGGAGCAGAGGTCGTCGGCGGCCGGGTCGCGCCGGATCCGCACGACGCAGCGCGTGATGATCGTGGCCTTCGCGGCGCTCGCGGTCGCGCAGGTCGCGGTCGGGGTGCTGGCGCTCATGGCGGCGGACGGCACGGAGGGGAACGGCGCCCTCGGGGTCGTGATGCTCATCGGTGCCGCCGTCTCCGTGACCCTCTCGATCCTGTTCGCCGTCGCCCTCCGCCGCTCGCGCTGAGCGTCGGTCCACCGCCACGCGGGGCGGGCGGGGTCATCCGTCGGCGCCGGTCCACCTGTTCACGACCCACCCCACGGCCGAGGGCTCGTCGACGAGTCCGTCCGCCCAGTCGACGGCCAGCGAGACGGTCGGGCCGTCGGGGTCGCCGATCTCGTTGGCGAATACCGCAGATGCCAGGCTCTGCGCGTCGTTCGGCGAGAAGCACTTGGCGAGGTCCTCGAGCATCCAGCGTCGACCGACGACCTGGGGGGGGGAGTGGGATGCCCGGTACAGGATCACGGCGGAGCCGTCCGCGCGAGCCTGGCCGGCCACCCATGACTTCCGCGGGACCAGACCCGGGTTCGCCGAGAAGCGCGCGCGGATCGAGTCGACGAACACGTCTCCGTCGACCGTCACGGGACGTCCTGCCCGATGGACATCGGCTCATACGACCACGAGGTGGAGGTGGAGGTGGGCGATCCCTCGGAGAGGCGAGTCGTGGACGGCTTCTTCACTCCGATCGCGAGGTCGACCCAGGAGGGGCAGGCAAGCGCTCCGTCCGGGTTCAGGCAGTACGCCGTGATTATGCCGACCTCTTCACCGCCCAGAGCGACGCCATACCAATCGCTCTTTCCGACGGCTTTGTTGACCACTCCGACTTCTCGGGAGTCCGTAACCGTGCAGCTCTCTTCGTCAGTGCACGTGATTTCATTCGCGTGAGCTGTGTAGCGCCTATCTTCCCCCTCGTCGACCCCGCCATCCGGATTCTTCAAGACAAAGCCGATTGAGTTCTTGCTGAAGATCGCGTGACGCTTTTGGGTTTTGGTCCAACCGAAGCCGGCGACACCGTCATAAGTACCTTGGCGGAGGATGATGGTCCGACCAGCGGCAGCGGTCTCGGTTCCCACAATCGTCGCCCCATCCGCCGCAGAGGCCGATGTGGCGACCACGAGCCCGGATCCACTCAACAGACCGATGAGGCCCGCCGTCATCGCTGCTGCCCGAACAGTTCGTGACATGCGATTCGTGTTATTTCCCATGATTCCCCTCATCCTTCGAGCTCATCACTCTTCCGGCTATCTCCCGGCCGCGCGACCAGTCGCACGGCAGGAGGCCTCTCGCCAGTTCCACGCGATCGTTCGGCCGCAATCGGATATCGATCTATAGATCACGCTAAGGGCGCGGATTGCCCGGGTCGACCGCGCACGGCGCATGTGGCAGATGTGGTATTCGCGCGCGCCATGCGGAGGGACGATCGAGGCCTGCATCGTCGACGGCGCTGTGCCTTCGTAGCCCACCTGAACTCACTCCAGCGGCTGCACGTAACGCCGGCACACGTGCACGCGCCGGAACCGCGCCCGCAGCTCGGCCTCGCGCTCGATCGGCGCATGGAGGAGCGCCTGCACCGGCCGGCCGAGGCCGTCGGGGGTCGTGAAGCCGGTCGTGTCGTCACCCTCGCCCACGTAGACGTGCAGGTAGCGGGTCTCCTCGACGAAGCCGACGCGGCGGTACCACGCGTTCGCGGCGGGATCCTCGCGGGTCCAGGCGTCGAGCTCGGTGGCGCCCGTCCCGGCGAGGAGCGGGAGAGCCGCCTCGAGGAGGGTCGTGGCGATGCGTCGGCCCCGGTGGTCGGGGTGGACGGCGATCGCGTCGATGGTCGCGAGGGCACCCTCGACGCCGATGTCGAGGACCCCGACGATCGTGCCGTCCGGGTCCTCGGCGACGAGCGCGACGGACGGTTCGGCCGGATCCGGGCGCGAGGCCAGCGCGTAGTCGAAGTACTGCGTGTCGAGGAACGAGAGCGCCCGGCAGCGGAGCCAGCCGGTCTCGTCGGCGGGGGAGTAGGCGCGGATGGTGGGCGCGGGGTGAGCGGGCATGCGGGGTCCTGTCGTCGAAGCGCGCCGAGCGGGATCCGCCGGGCACGGGTGGGATGGGAGCGGAGCGGGAGCCGGTGCTCATCTCGACGACATGCCTCCACCGTGGCCGATGCGCGCACCGCGCGCAAGGACGGGCGGCGGATGCGTGCGGCTCAGCCGAAGACGTACGCCGCGAAGCCCGCGGGCACGCTCGCGCGCTGCCGCTCCAGCTCCGCGACGAGCTGCTCGCCCGCCAGCGCCTTCCGCGTGTACCGCGGGATCTCGCGGCTGTGCCCCGCCATGTGCGCCACGGCCGCCGCTTGTCCGACGGCTCGGGCGACCGCCGTCGCCTCCGCGGACTCGGCGTCGCGGGCCGCGGCGTGGCAGCCGAAGGCGAGCGTGCGCATCGCGCCGACGCCGAGCGTCCCGCCCGCGAAGGCGGCGGCTCCGTCGAGGGCGTCCCGCAGCCGGCCCCGCGACTCACGCCAGCGCGCGCCCCATCTGGATCCGTCGCCCGAGCCGGTCGAGCCCGAGCCCCGCCTCCGTCTCCACGAGGCCCAGGTGGAACGGCGTCGCCGGCGGCTCCTCCACGAACCCGGCGCGGGCGTAGGCGGGCGCGTTCCAGGGCACGTCGGCGAAGGTGCGCAGCGTGATCCGCCGATGCCCGCGCCGCCGGGCCTCCTCGGCCGCCGCCTCCACGAGCGCTCCACCGTGGCCCCGGCGCCCGTGCTCGGGCGGCACGGCCACCTGCTCCAGGTGCGCGAGGCCGTCGGCCTCGAGGACGTGCGCGAAGCCGACGAGGGCGGGCGCGTCCGCGGCCGCGTCCTCCGCGACCAGCAGGAACCCGTGTTCGGCCGCGCGCTCCGCCCCGGTCGGCGCGGGCCACCACGCGGCGGGGCTGAGCAGCTCCACGAGGATCCGGTCGGCCCGGTCCTCGATCCCCTGCAGCGCGGCGAGGTCATGGGCGGCGGCGGGGCGGATCCGGGTGGGCATGCCGCGAGCGTATGCGGGCGGGCGGGCGGGCGCCGTCCGGCCGACGCGAGGGCGCGTCAGCCGAGCACGCGCCCCACCGACGCGAGCAGCAGGTCGAGCAGCGCCGTCAGCTCCGCCTGCGCGCGCTCCGGCGGTTCGTCCGGCAGGCTGCCGCGGCGCATCGCGGATCCGGCGTCGAGCGCGACCACGAGGTCGGCCGCGAGCTTCCAGCGCAGCGCGATGGCGGCGTCGAGGCCGTGGCGCACGGCGTCCGGCGGCACGGATCCGCCCGCCGCGCGGATCCCCTCGGCGTGGCGGTCGACCGCCTCGTCGAGCACCGAGGACATGTTGACGACCGACGCATCGCCCCGCCGCACCGAGGAGAACAGCAGCGACGCGAGGTCGGCGCCGACCGGGCCCGGCCCCACCGACTCCCAATCGATGAGCACGATGCCGCCGCCGTCGACGAACACGTTCGCGCCGGTCGCGTCGTGGTGGCAGAGCGTCCGCGGCAGCGCCTCGAGCGCCGCGCGCACGCGGTCCTGATGCGCGAGGAGGCTGGCGGCGGCGGGGATCCGCTCACCGAGCGCCGCGGCCGCACGTGGTCCGGGAGCGGCGAGAGCCCGCGCGCCGGCGGCGGCCGCCTCGGGCTGCGCGTGCCGGTCGATCCAGCCCGTGAAGAGCCACGGATCCTCCGGCGGCCGCCCGAGCCACCGCCCGCCGAGCGCACCCAGCGCCTCCGCGGCGTCGAGCAGCGCGGCCCGGTCCAGCGGGCGCGCGCCCCGGTGCCGCACCTCCTCGAGCCACAGGGTCACGCCGCCGTCCGCGTCGCGAGCCGCCCCATGCGCGCGCGGCGCCCGGATCCCCGGCGGCAGCCCGCCGAGCAGCCCCGACCGGTAGGCGGCCAGCTCCCGCGCGCCGTTCGCCACGAGGTACGGGACGGCGAGGTGCGGCCCCTCCGTCCGCTTCTCGACGAGCGACCACGGCACCCGCGCGCCGCCCGCCGCGAGCACCGCCTGCCCGCGGACCCGCGTCACGGCCCGGTGCGCGAGGAACGCGTCGTACTCCAGCGGCTCCCGGCGCACGTCCACCAGCGCGGCGACCGGCCGCCCGAGGAGGTCGGCGACGGCGTCCCCCAGCCCCGCGTCCCGTCCGTCGTCCATGCCCCGACGCTAGCGGCGTGCCCGTCGCACCGACCGGCGCTCCGGCCGCTGACCTCAGCTCTCCGGGTCGTCCCCGAACGCGCGCACCTCCTGGGCGCACCGGCACGCGGCCGCCATCCGCGCCGCCCACGCGTACGCGGACTCCCGGGTCGGCAGGTCGAGGATCGCGTAGCCGCCCTCCAGCCGACCCGTCCCCGGGTGTGCGCCCGGGGACACGGATCCGTCGGCCGCCACCCGCACGGGCGGGACGGTCCCGTCGATCCCGCCGCCGAACACCCACACGCCTTCGGCCTTCGCCTCCCGCACGACCGCGTGCGACTCCTCCACCACCGCCTGCCACTCGCCGTCCGGCACGTCCATCTCCCCGCTCGGGAAGGAGATCAGCCACTTCGTCATCGGTCCTGCTCCTCGCCGTCGTCCGTGCCCAGAAGCCAACCACCTGTGAGGAGTTGGACGACCGACCAACGACCGCCCGGATCCCGTGCGCTCCGCCCTCCCGCCCTGCACTCTCTTCCTCGTCAGCACCACCGACACGCACCGCTCGAACGATCCATGATCCTGAGGAAGAGGAACAGACCCATGAGCAAGCTCACGTCGACGACCACCCGCATCGCCGCCACCGCAGCCCTCGGAGGCGGCATGATCGCCGCCCTCGGCGGCTTCGCGGCGGCTCCCGCCCTGGCCGCGGAGGCCCCCGCGCCCGACCCCAAGACCAGCGCCGCCACCAGCCCCATCACCGGCAGCGTCACGCTCGACCCGGTCGCGATCGTCAACGCGATCAACGTCGCCGTGAACGACCAGCGCGACCGCAACGGCGCCGTCCAGGCCGCCCTCGACGTCGGCTACTACAACGCCGGCAACCCCGACCGCCTCACGGTCGCCGTGGTGAACAAGAACCAGGACATCTACGTGGAGGGCGCCATCGCCGACGCGAAGCCGATCGCCATCAAGGGCGGCAGCTACGTCATCTACTGGTTCAACGGACCGGGCAAGGTCACGAACAACGGCGACGGCGGGTTCCTCAACTGGGGCGTCCTCGGCAACAGCGTGAAGAACGGCAACGTCATCAGCATCAACGGCGGCTGATCCCCGTCACGGCTCCGTCGGCGCCCCGTCATCCCCTCGGGATGGCGGGGCGTCCGTCGTCCCGCCCTCGATCATGAGCGGCGGCTCGGCGCGGTGGATGCGGTGGGCGCGCCGCGTGCGGATCACCCCGCGCACGAACGCGACCGACACCAGCGCCGTGCGGTTGGGCGCGTTCCACGTGCGCATCAGCCGGCCGAGGTGCCAGGCGACGGCCTGCCGGCTGTAGGAGGTGGCGCGCGCGATCTCGTCGTTGGACATCCCGTGCGCGGTGAGCGCGAGCATCCGCTCCTGCACGTGGTCGAGGTCGGGGGCGCGCGCGACCAGGTCGAGCTCGACGTCCTCGTCGGCACGCGGAGGATCCGCGACCACCGCGCGCGATGCCGCCGCCACGCGCGAGCGGTGCCCCATCCACGACTCCACCCAGCACGTGCAGAGCTCGTGGGCGACGTGCGATGCGCGGGCCATGGCGACGATGAGCACGCCGCGCCGTTCGGCGGCGGCGGCGTGCATCACGAGCGCGAAGACCCGGAGCGCGGGGAGCGCGGCGCGGAGGGCGACGGACAGCTCGACGTCCGTCCGCGTGGCGTTCCGCCCGGCGTCCTCGCGGAGGGCGTCGAGGCACGCGGGCGGCAGCGGTCGGCCGTGCTCGACGGACGCGAGGGCGTACGGCAGCACCAGGGGCACGACCTCCGCGTAGCGCATGCGCAGCCAGTCCCGGCCGGCCGGATGCACGTCCTCGAGCGGGCAGCTCAGCAGGAGCTCGAGGAACTCGTCGACGCGGGCGTCCAGTCCGAGGCCCAGCGGCTGGCCGGGGCGCAGCATCCGGCCGCGGTCGGTCTCCCGTGCCTCGCCCATCGACTCCCCTCGGATACGCGGTGCGCGCCCCCGAGACGTCCGCACCGCGCCCCCATCGTGCGCTCACCCGGTATACGAGCGGTGGACGCCTCGTGTCCCATCGGATGACGGGGGCCGATCCGACCGCCCGCTCCTCGAGCTGACCCGGGGCGCGGATCCCCGGCCCCGCCACGACGGTGCCACGACCGGCGGTCGCTCCTCAAGGCGTTGACGGGGACGGCCATCCGTGCAAAGCCGACGCCGCGTGAGGTTTCGAGCGTCGTCCCGCGGACCCGACGCCCTGTCGCGCGGCCACCCGCTCGATATCGTGGGCCCCACCCGCGTCACCCGTGCGGGGTCTCGAGGAGGAGCACCCATGAGCAGCTACGCCGTCACCGATCCGACCACCGGCGAGACCGTCGCCGAGCATCCCGAGATCACCGACCAGGAGCTGCAGGACGCGATCGCCGCCGCCGAGGGCGCGTACCGCGGCTGGTCGCGCCGCACCTCCGTCGCCCAGCGCGCCGCGCTCGTGGCCCGCGTCGCCGAGCTGCACACGGAGCGCCGCGACGAGCTGGCGCGGATCATCGTGCGCGAGATGGGCAAGCCCCTCGACCAGGCGCTCGGCGAGGTCGACTTCGCGGCCGACATCCTCGGCTACTACGCCCGGAACGCCGAGGATTTCCTGGCCGACGAGCCGATCGCGCTCGCCGACGGCACCGGATCCGCGTTCGTGCGCCGCTCGGGCCTCGGTGTGCTGCTCGGGATCATGCCGTGGAACTTCCCGTACTACCAGGTGGCCCGGTTCGCCGGTCCCGCCATCGTGACCGGCAACACGATCCTGCTGAAGCACGCGCCGCAGTGCCCGGAGTCGGCCGAGGCGATCGAGCGCATGTACCGGGACGCGGCGGCGGAGCTCGGCGCCGACCCGGGCGTCTACGTGAGCGTGCTCGCGACGAACGCGCAGATCGAGGGCGTCATCGCGGATCCGCGCGTGCAGGGCGTCTCCGTCACGGGATCCGAGCGGGCGGGCGCCGCCGTCGCGGAGATCGCCGGCCGGCACCTCAAGAAGGTCGTGTTGGAGCTGGGCGGATCCGACCCCTTCATCCTCCTGTCGACCGACGACCTCGACGCCGTCGTCGCGGATGCGGTGGCCGCGCGCCTCGACAACAACGGCCAGTCCTGCAACGGCGCCAAGCGCTTCCTCGTGATCGACCACCTCTACGACGACTTCGCCGCGCGCTTCACGGCGCAGCTCACGGACGCCCAGCCCGCGGATCCGATGGCCGACGGCACCCTGCTCGGCCCGCTCGCCTCGCGCGCCGCCACCGAGCGCCTCACCGAGCAGCTGGCCCGCGCGGTGGAACAGGGCGCCACCGTGCTCGCGAGCGGCGAGCCCGTCGGCAACATGTTCCCGCCCGCGGTGCTCGCCGACGTGACGCCCGAGATGGACGCCTACCGCGAGGAGTTCTTCGGTCCGGTCGCCGCGCTCTACCGCGTCTCCTCCGAGGCGGAGGCGGTGGCGCTCGCCAACGACACCCCGTTCGGCCTCGGCTCCTACGTCTACACGACGGATCCGGAGCAGGCGCTGCGCGTGGCCGACGGCATCGACGCCGGCATGGTCTGGGTGAACCTCGTGCTCGGCGACGCCGCCGAGCTGCCCTTCGGCGGCGTGAAGCGCTCGGGCTCGGGCCGCGAGCTGGGCCGGCACGCGGTGGACGAGTTCGCGAACCGGAAGCTGATCCGCATCGCGTGATCGGGCGGCCGCGCTGCCGGGCCGGGTGGGGAGGGCGGCGCGGCGCGTCAGGGGTTCGCGGGGGAGGGCCGCGCCGCCGGGTCCGCGAGCAGCAGCTGCCGGAACCGGAGCCCGCCCACCGTGAGGACCGCGAGGACAGCGGTCGCGATGCACGCGGAGCCGAGGGCGACGACGCCGCAGACGAGGGGGAGGTCGTGCGGATCCACCGCTCGCCGCATGCTCGATCTCCTTCGTCGCGCGCCGGGAGCGCTGCCGTCCGGATGGAGGCTAGGGACCGGGGCGGGGATCGGCGCCCGACCGTCCACATGCACGGGCCCGGGCCGGCGCGCGGGCGGCGGATCGGCCCGCGCATGTCGCGGTGTGACGGACCCGTCGCGACGCCGCGAGCGCCAGGGCGCGCCGTCCGCCAGGCTGGTCGCGTCGCGTCGCGTCGCGTCGCGTCGTCGCGTCGTCGCGCCGCGTCGCGATGTCGCGCCGAGCACGACCGCGCCGAGCACGACCGCGCCGACCGCGCCCGACCCGACCCACCGCACCCGCCCGACCGCCACGCCCCACCCCGAGGAGCCGCATGACCGACCGCATCCCGACCACGCACGCCGGCAGCCTGCCGCGCTCGCCGGAGCTGACCCGCCTGCTCGTCGCGCGCGACCAGGGGCGCCCGTTCGACGCGGCCGAGCTCGCGGAGGTCACCGCGTCGTCCGTCGCCGACACCGTGCGCCGCCAGCTCGAGACCGGCCTCGACATCGTGAACGACGGCGAGGTGCCGCGCGTCGGCTTCTCGACCTACGTGCTCGAGCGGATCGACGGCTTCGGCGGCGCGGGCCACCGCAAGCCCACGCTCGACTCGCTGAAGTTCCCCGACTACGCCGCGTTCCAGGCGAAGCAGATCGTGGAGGGGGCGGACGTGGCGCGGGTCTGGGATCCGCCGGTCGCGCAGGGCCTCCTCGCGTACGACCCGACGCTCGCGGGCATCACCGAGGACCTCGACGGCTTCGACCGCGAGCTCGCCGTGCAGGCCGACCGCGGCCTCCGCCCCGCCGGCACGTTCTTCTCCGCCGCGACCCCGGGGATCGTCTCCACGACCCTGCTGCTCGACGCCGCGAACCCGCACTACGGCGACGACCGCGCCTACGTCTTCGCGCTCGCCGACCAGCTGAAGCTCGAGTACGACGCGATCGTCGCGCGCGGCCACACCCTGCAGCTCGACGCGCCCGACCTCGCGATGGAGCGTGTGATCCAGTTCGGCGACGCCACGCTCGAGGAGTTCCTCGCCGCGGTCGACCTGCACGTGGATGCGCTCAACCACGCGATCCGCGACATCCCGCGCGAGAAGGTGCGCCTGCACGTGTGCTGGGGCAACTGGCAGGGCCCGCACCAGGACGACGTGCCCGTCGAGGTGCTGCTCCCGCACCTGTACCGGGCGAACGTGGGCGCGTTCAGCATCCCGCTCGGGAACCCGGCGCACCAGCACGAGGCGCCCGCGTTCCGCGCCCACCCGCTGCCGGACGGCGCCGTCCTCATCCCCGGCGTGGTGGACGTGACCACCAACTACCTGGAGCACCCGCAGGTCATCGCCGACCGGATCCTCGCGGTCGTCGACGCGGTCGGCGACCCGACCCGCGTGATCGCCGGCACCGACTGCGGCCTCTCCACGTTCGCGAGCTACGAGTTCGTCGCGACCGACGTGGCGTGGGCGAAGCTCCGGGCGCTCGTCGCGGGCGCGGAAATCGCGTCGCGGCGCGCGTTCGGGTGAGGGGGCGCGAGTCGTCCCTGGCGATGATGCCGCTGTCGTGCACATCACCGACGCCCTCGCCGCGCTGGCGCCTGCCGATGAGCGGATCGGGACGCGCGGCCAGCACCTGAACCACCTGCTCATCCGATCGGAGAGCATCTCGTCGTCATGCATCGAGGGCGATCGCGTCACGCCTGAGCGCCTCGCGATCGCCGAGCTGATGCACCACGGCTCGCGGGTGGCCTCGACGTCATCGTGAACGTGCGCGCGACCGAGGACGCGATCGACGCTCTCGCCGATCGCGCATGCGCAGTTCGAGACGACCCACGGCTTCAGCGACGGCAACGGCCGCACCGGGCGGGCGCTGACCACACGGCCCTCCGCGCCGGCCGCATCGCCGAGCGGGTCGGCGTCGTCGGCACGGCGGAGGCCTTCGCGGACTTCGTCGAGGAGCTGGGCGACGACGTCCGGGGCAGGGCATCCGAGACTTTCGTATCGCTTCGCGCGCCTCGCGTTGCGGAAGTCGAGACCTCTGGGCTTAGCTCGGAGCGCCCGGCCTCAATAGCTTCGTGACCACGCCGGGTCGGATTCCGATCCACCCGGAATCAGAGTCGACTCCTGTGCACGCGTCTGGACGGTCCATCGATCATGCACGTAGAAGAAAGCGAAGCAGCATATGTGGTCATTCGTCGCCAAGGTCCTCGCCCAGGCATGGAAGTACGGCGCCTCCAAGGTCGCCGCCGTCGCCAAGTGGGTCCAGTCCAACTGGGCTCAGGTGCAGAAGTGGATCTCCCGTGGCCTGTCGGTCTCCTCGATCATCGAGCTGATCCTCAACATCCTCGGGTTGTAGTCCCTGACGGACGCCCCCGGGTCGCAGTCGACCCGGGGGCCTCCGCCTCCCACCACAACCACCAGCAGCGTGCCGACGACGTACCGTGGCCATCGAGAGCGACCAGGAGGTGACCCTCGGCATGGACGACACGCTGCACCTGCCCGGGGACGGCGAGCCGACCGCCGACGGCGGCCGCGATCCGCGCCCGCTCCACCCCAGCTCGGTGCTGCCGGCATCCGGGTCGCCGGGCGTCGCGCGTCTCCCGCGATCCGCCGCCCTCTACTGGAGCACCCATTCGGTCCTCGGCGCCGTCGGCGTCCTGGCCGTCGTCCTGCCCCTGGTCCTGTGGCTCGGGGGTCGCGGCGCGCTCGAGACCGCGGCATGGATCGCGGTGCCCGTCGTCGCCGTCCTCACGCTCGTGGACGTCCTCGTCCTGAACCCGCTGCGGCTCGCGAACTGGTCGTACACGGTCACCGCGGACGCCGTCTACATCGCCCGAGGTCGGTTCGTCCGGACCTCGCTCGTGATGCCCACCGCGCAGGTCCTCAACGTGGAGATCGCCGAAGGTCCGCTCCTCCGCGCGTTCGGCATGGTCCGCGTGCGGTTCGTCTGCATCGGCGACGGCCCCGTGATCGGGCCCGTCCTCCCGGGCGAGGCGGAGGCCCTGCGTCGGCGCGTGATGGGCACGTGGGAGCCCCGCGATGCGGCCTGACCGCGACGCGACGACCTTCCGCGACTCGCCGCGGTTCATGGCGGCGGACCTCGCGGGTCATCTCCCCAGCTACCTGACGCTGGTCCTCGCGACCCTCGTCTGGGTCCCGCAGGCCGAGCCGTGGGTCGGCCGCCTCGTCATCCCGCTCCTGATCGCGCTCGGCGCCTACCGGCTCATGGAGCCCGTCTACCGCTGGGCGACCGTGCGCTACGAGGTGACGGGGACCGAGGTCCGGATGTGGTCGGGCGTGATCGACGCCCGCTCGCGCGTCCTCCCGTGGGGCTCGATCTCCGCGGTCGAGACCGAGAGCACCTGGGCCCTGCGGATCTTCGGGCTGCACCGGGTCACGGTCACGCAGGCAGGTGACGCCTCCACCCGGATCGTCTTCCGCGGGGTCGACGCGCCGACGCACCGCTCGCTCCTCGCTCGAGTGCGGCCCGTCGCCGGTGACGCGCCGTCCGGTCCCGCGTCCGTTCCCGCTCCCCCGTCCGCCCGGCCCGACGACCGGGAGCGCACGATCTACGCGGCCTCCTGGCGCGACCTCGTCGCCGTCACCTTCCTGCACGCGCGATTCGTCGTCCTCGCGCCCACGCTCGTGGCATCGGTGTGGGAAGTGCTGCAGACGGCCGGGGCCGACGTGCCGCTCGCTGACGCTGCGGGCGGGATCAGCCCGGTCCTGGTGGCCGCGATCGTCGCGGTCGTCGTCGCCGCGCTCGCGACCGTCGCGACGGCGGTCCAGTACCGGGGCTTCCACGTGGGCACGACACCGGCGCACGACCTGGTGATCAGGTACGGGCTCATCGAGACGCGCGAGCGGAACATCAGCGCCCACGCGCTGGCGGGGGTCGTCGTGCAGCGCAACCTCCTGGAGCAGGTCCTGGGCCGCGCTCGGCTCTCGCTGCTGACGACGGACTCCGGTGCCCAGCTCGGCACGAACCTCATCCTCCCGACCCTGCCGCGGTCCACCGTCGCGGCGATCCTGCGCGAGCACTTCCCCGACCAGGCGGCGGCCGCGGCCTCGCTCGTGACGCCGGGCCCGGTCGTCCGTAGCGGCGTCACCGCTGCGGTCATGGGCTCCATCGGTGCGGGTGCCGCGCTCGTCGCGACGGCCGCCGGGACCACGCTCGCTGCCGGCGTCCTCATCGGGCTGGGCGTGATCCTGCTGTCCTCCGCGCTGTTCCGCCAGCTCGCGTCGAGGCTCGCGTTCGACGCAGCGACCGACCAAGTCGCCGTCACCTCGCACGTCGTCCAGGAGCGGCGCACCTTCGTCTCGGCCCTCGCCGTGCACACGGTTGCATCGGTCCGCCCGGCGGGGTCGGCGGACGGCACGTGGACGTTCGCCTCCCTCCGCATGTACGCGGGCTCGCCGCGGCGGCTCACCGCGGCACGCTGCCGCGAATCCGACCTGCACGCGCTCTCCCGCGCGCTCGTGCAGGCGTCCCCCCGCATCGCCCGCACGAAGAGAGAGGCCAGGGCCGCACGATGATCGAGATCGCGAACGTCTCCAAGAGCTACGGCGGCACCACCGTGCTCGACGACGTCTCCCTCCGCGCGCGCGACGGGGAGGTCACCGGGTTCATCGGCCACAACGGAGCGGGCAAGTCGACCGCGATGCGCATCGTCCTCGGCCTCACCCGTGCGGACGCCGGCGAGGCCCGGATCGACGGCGAGCGCCACGTCCAGGCGCGACGCCCGGCAGCGCAGGTGGGAGCTCTCCTCTCCGCGGACGGGCTCCCGCCGCGCATGACCGCGCGCGGACTGCTGGACTACGCGTGTCGCACGCAGGGCCGGCCCCGGGGTCGCGCCGAGGAGCTCATCCGCATGGTGGGCCTCGAGGAGGTCGGGAGCAAGCGCATCGGGGCGTACTCGCTCGGCATGAAGCAACGGCTGGGCATGGGCTTGGCGCTGGTCGACGACCCCCGGAACCTCGTGCTCGACGAGCCGGTCAACGGGTTGGACCCGAACGGCGTCCTCTGGCTGCGCGACCTCCTGCGGATCCACGCCGACCGCGGCGGCTGCGTCCTCCTGTCCTCCCACCTCATGAGCGAGCTGTCGCTCGTCGCCGACCGCGTCGTGATCCTCGCCCACGGTCGCGTCGTCCGCGAGGGCCGCCTGGACGAGCTGGGGGGCGACGGGTCCTCGCGCGTCTACGCCGAGTCCCCCGCGCCGGAGCGCCTCGCCCAGGCTCTGATGGCCGCGGGCTTCCCGCCGCAGCGCGAGGGCCGCGGCGTCATCGTCCACGGGGTCGGCTCGACGCGCGTCGCGCAGATCGCGTATGAGTCCGGGGCGGGCCTCAGCCACCTGAGCACGCCGGGGACGTCGCTCGAGGACGTCTTCCTGTCCACCACCGGCACGACCGCGGAGAGGGAGGTCGCGTCATGAGCGCGTCGCACGGTACCGCCACCGCCACCGCCACCGCCACCGCGTCACGCGGCCAGCGCTGGGCGCACGTCGCGTCCGCGGAGCTGCACCGCAGCGTCCAGCGAGGAGCGCTGCGGGGCGGCCTGATCTGGGCGGCGGGGCTCGCGCTGCTGGCCGGGGCCGGCGCCCGCGCCTTCACGGGCGCGTTCGCCGATCCGACCGCGGATGGCGCCGCGCTCGTGCTCACGCTGCCGATCGAGCTGGCGGCCACGGTCTTCGGGGTCGCCTTCGCCCTCGCCGTCCTCGGGAATGCCAGCCGGGACACGACGGACGGGACGGTCCTCACCTCCCTGGCGCTCGTGCCGCGGCGGGGCCGGCTGCTCTCGGCGCGCGCCGTGGCGCCGACGGCCCTGGGGGCGCTGGGGGTGCTGGGCGTCGCCGCCGTGCTCGCCGCCGTGCACCTGATCGCGGACGGGCCCTCGCCCGCGACCGTCTCCGCCCTCCTGGTCGCCACGGCCGTGGCGACCCTCACGACAGCGGCGGTCGTCCTGCTGGTCTTCCTCACCGCCACGGTCCTCCGGCGCGGTGCCGCAGCGATGGCCGTCTTCATGCTCGTCGTGCTGGTGCTGCCGATCGCCGTCTCGGTGCTCACGGTGGTGGGACCGGTCCCGCTCCGAGGCCCCGCCGACGTCCTCCTCGCCGTCCTCCCCGGCACGCTCGCCCTGAAGGCGATGAGCACCGCGACGATCGCCGCGGAGGGCCCCGCGACCGTCCTCGCGGGCCTGGCGGGCCTCGTCGCCTGGTGCGGTGCCGCCGGCCTGCTGGCCGCGCGGGCTCTCGCCCGTGAGGGCGACGGCTGATCCGTGCCCCCCATTCCACCCCCACCCGCAACGACTACCGATGAAGGAGCACCATGACCTCCCTGCTCGAGGACACCCCCCGCTGGCTGCTCTACGCGGGTCTCGCCGCGATGCTGCTCGTCCACATGTTCGTCCTGTCCAACCGCCGGCACGCGTGGCCGGGGGCCGTCTTCCCCGTCGCCTGGGTCGTCCTCTTCGCCGTGCTGGCGGGGACGGGGCAGCCGATCGGCCCGCGCGAGATCCTCTCCGGCGCGATCGTGCTGGGCCTCCTCGTGTTCCTCTGGGTGTCGATGCGCCGCAGCCGCGCGGCGAGAATCGCCCGCGGACGCGAGCGCCCGGCGGGCGAGGCGGGCTGAGGCCGTCGTCCGGCCGGGTGATCCTCGGTCGCCTCAGGCCGCGCCGCTGCCCGCGATGTCGCGGAGGCGACGGCGCACCGCCGCGTGGGAGGCGACCAGGGTCGCGTCGAGGCCGGCCGTGCGCGCATCCGCCCACTCGTCGAAGGCCGCGCGCACCGCGACGCCCGCGAGCTCGGTGACGAGGCGCGCCTCCTGCGCGGTGATGCGTCCGCCGAACGCCGTCGTGATCCTCTCGGCCAGCTCCCACGAGCGCGCCGCGTCGAGCGACACCGCCGTCGACCGCAGCTGCGGCTCGGCCGCCATGAGCCGTCGCACGCGCAGCTGCTGGTGCGCGATGGCGGAGAGGTCGCCGTCGAGGCTGGCGAGCACGCGCTCGTAGACGGCCTCGAGCTGGGGGAGCGGCGCGGATCCGCGGTCGACGTCGGCGAGCCAGGCGTCGAGCGGCGCGTCGAACACCGGGTGCAGGGTGAGGACCGACTCCTCCTTGCTCGGGAAGTAGCGGAAGCAGGTGCGGTCGGAGACGCCCGCGGCCTGCGCGATGTCGTGGATGGTGGTGGCCGCCATGCCGCGCTCCTCGAAGAGCGCGAGCGCGGCCTCGCTGATCTCGGTGGTCGTCGCCATGCGGCGCCGTTCGCGGAGGCCAGCGGCGCCGGTGCCCGCGGCGCCGGTGCCCGCGGTGGTCGTGGCCGTGTCGCTCAGCGTGCCCATCCGGTCGCCTGCCTCTCGAACATCCCGCCGGTCGGATCCGACGAATCTGTCATATACTGCCACATGGTCCGAGTCTGACATCGAGACCGTCCCGGCCCCGCACCGTCGCGCGCGCCCCGCCTTCCACTCCCGGAGATCCCCATGAGCACGCCGCCCGCCGCCGACACCCGGCGCGACGCCACCCCGCCCTCCGAGGCGACCGTCCCCACCGCCGGCCGCGCCGCCGCCGACCGCCCCGTCGCCCCCGAGGACGAGCGCCTGCCGCACGGCGCCCCGCTCGTCATCGGCCTGCTCGTGGTCGCCGCGTTCGTCGTCATCCTCAACGAGACGATCATGAGCGTCGCCCTGCCGAGCCTCATGGTCGACCTGTCCATCACCACCGCCACCGCGCAGTGGCTCACGACCGGCTTCATGCTCACCATGGCGGTCGTGATCCCCGCGACCGGCTTCATCCTGCAGCGCTTCACCACGCGCCAGGTCTTCGGCGCCGCCATGACGCTGTTCTCGATCGGCACGCTCATCGCCGCCATCGCGCCCGGCTTCGGCGTGCTGCTCGTCGGCCGCATCGTGCAGGCCAGCGGCACGGCCATCATGATGCCGCTGCTGTTCACGACCGTCCTCAACCTCGTGCCGGCCGCGCGCCGGGGCCGCCTCATGGGCGTCATCTCCATCGTCATCGCGGTCGCCCCGGCGATCGGGCCGACGGTGTCCGGCCTCATCCTCAGCTCGCTGTCGTGGCGCTGGATGTTCTGGATCGTGCTGCCCATCGCCGTCATCGCGCTCTCGCTCGGACTCTGGAAGATCACGAACCTCACGACCCCGCGGAAGCTCCCGTTCGACATCCTCTCCGTCGTGCTCTCCACGCTCGCGTTCGGCGGCCTGATCTTCGGCCTCTCGAGCCTGGGCGAGTCCGCCGAGGGCAACGCGCCCCTGCCGCTGTGGATCCCGATCGTCGTCGGAGTCGCCGCGCTCGCCGCGTTCATCGCCCGCCAGATCGGCCTGCAGCGCGAGGACCGCGCCCTCATGGACCTCCGCACGTTCCGCAGCCGCGCGTTCGTCGTGGCCGTGATCATGGTGAGCGTCAGCATGATGGCGCTGTTCGGCAGCCTCATCGTCCTGCCGCTCTACCTGCAGAACGTGCTGGAGCTCGGCACGCTCGAGACCGGCCTGCTGCTGCTCCCCGGCGGCGCGCTCATGGCGATCCTGTCGCCCATCGTCGGCCGCCTGTTCGACCGCGTCGGGCCGCGCCCGCTCGTGATCCCCGGTGCCATCGTCGTGAGCATCGCCCTCTGGGGCATGACCACGATGCTGCACGAGGGCACGTCCATCGGCTGGGTCATCGCGGTGCACCTGGTGCTCAACGCGGGCCTCGCGTTCATGTTCACGCCGCTGCTCACCTCGGCCCTCGGATCCCTGCCGCCGCGCCTCTACTCGCACGGCAGCGCGACCGTCTCCACGATGCAGCAGCTCGCGGGCGCCGCCGGCACGGCGCTGTTCGTCACGGTGCTCACCACGACGACCGTCGCGGGCGTCGCCGACGGCCAGTCCGAGGTCACGGCCACGGCGGCCGGCGTGCAGGCGGCCTTCATGATCGGCGGCTTCATCTCCCTCGCCGCCGTCGCCGCGTCGTTCTTCGTGCGCCGTCCGGCGGAGGCGCTGCCGGAGGGTGTGGCCGCGCACTAGGCGCCGTCCCCTTCCGCAAGGAGTGCGTCAGTGTGGCCTGACATCAAACTTGCGTGACATCAACCCCTTTAAGATCTAGTCAGCTTGACCTAAACTGCTGCCATGCCGACCACGCCTCCCGCCATCACGAGATCCCTGCGCATCGTCGGGCGCAACCTGGCTACCCAGCGGAAGCTGCTGGGTCTCACGGCGAAGATGGTCGCGGAGCGCGCCGGGACGACGCAGCAGACCATCAGCAAGCTCGAGAACGGGCAGGGGACGAGCTTGGAGATCACGCTCCGGATCCTTCGCGTGCTGGGGCTCATGGACGGCGTGGTCTCCGCCACCGATCCGTTCGGTACCGAGCGAGGCCGGCTGATGGTCGACGAGAAGCTGCCGGAACGCGTCCGGGTGCGCAAGCGTGGCTGACGCCTACGACGTGACGACCGTGATCGGCCGTGAGGAGGTGCGCGCGGGGAGGATCTTCCGCACCAGGACCTCCGGGTCGTTCGAGTACGACTCCGACTACCTGCGCCGGCGAGACGCATTCGCGCTCTCGCCGGCCCTCGGCCTCTTCCCCGGTGCTCAGGCGCTGGCTCCCGCGAACCCCTTCAGCGACTCGGCGCCGGACACCTGGGGTCGGAAGGTGCAGAATCGCGCTGCCGGGCGCACGCTCGATGAGCTGACCCTGATGTTGGGCGTCAACGACGAGGGGCGACAGGGGGCGACCCGGTTCTGGCAGGGCGGTGTCGCCGTGGCGACGGGCGGCGGGGTCCCCGCGGAAGCCGATCTGTCCGAGATCGTCCACGTCGCTGACCAGATCGAGCGCGGCGAGACGGAGATCGATGATGCCGCAGTCCGTCGTCTCTTCCGGGCGACCGGCTCGCTGGGAGGCGCGCGCCCCAAGGCGAACGTCAGGATCGGCGCCGACCTGTGGCTGGCGAAGTTCCCCAAGCCCACCGGTGACGAATGGAACGTGATCGCGTGGGAAGCTGCGGTGCTCGACGTGATGGGCGAGGTGGGGATCGACGTCCCGCCTCACGACACGAAGCGGATCACGGTGGACGGCACCCGACGCACGGTCCTGTTCCTGAGGCGCTTCGACCGCGGCGCCGACGGTGTCCGCATCCCCTACATGTCCGCGATGACCGCTCTCGAGGCGACGGACGGTGACGGAGGCGATTGGGTCGACGTGGTCGACTTCGCGCAGGTGGCCGGTGCCGACGTGACCGAGCTGTGGAGACGAGCCGTGTTCGGCGCGCTCGTCGGGAATCTCGACGACCATCTGCGCAACCACGGCTTCCTGCGCGAGGGGACCGCCTGGGCGCTCGCTCCTGCCTTCGACGTGAATCCGGTGCCGCTCGGCGACGGTCAGCGCCACCAGCTGGCGCTCCTCGGCGACCGGGAGACGAGTCTGGACTCGTTCACCACCGCGGACGCGCTCGACATGTTCGGCATCCGTGCGCCTGCGGCGCGGACCTTCCTGGAGCGGCTGCGGTCAGCGCTGCCGGGTCTTCCCCGGCGAGCCGCCGCGCACGGCGCCGACGCGCTCACGATCGAGACGATGCGATCCCGCATCGAGCACGCGATCGCGGCCGTGGGTCAGGCCATGGAGCCGTAGGGCCGCTGTCGTCGAGGTCGCGCTGATCGACGGCGTCATCCCGCTCTCCGCCCAGGGAGGAGGACGGGCGCGGTGGACAGCACCAGGATCGCGAACAGCGTTTGGTCGACCGCACCCCACGCCGGGATGCCGCCGGTCGTCGCGATCACCGACCAGTTGACCGCGATGTCCGCGAGGATCACGGCGATGCCGAGTCCGACCCCTGCAGGGCGCCGGAGCGCGAGCAGCGCGATGACCAGCGGATCCAGGACCGTCAGCGACACCCAGAACGCCCGCAGCGGGAGCGGGTGCCCCGCGTAGACGTCGAGCCCGGCCGTCGCCAGGTCGAGCACGTGGCTGACGGTGCCGATCGCGAAGCCCGTGATCCAGAGGGCGCGCACGAGGCGCGGGCCGCGGTCCGGCCGGCGCGCCCGCTCCGCCGACGGCGTCACTCCCACGACGCGGAACCGGGCGGGACGGCCGCCCTCGCCCCCGCCCGCCACCGCGCGATCGACTGCTCCACGTACTCGCCGACGAGGCCGGGCAGGTCGATCCGCGGGTTGTGCAGCCACTGGATCTCGAGGCCGTCGAGGATCGCGAGGAAGCAGGCGGCCTCGTAGTCGAGCGTCGCGTCGTCCATCGCGGGCACCTGGCCGAGCGTGCCGGCCTCGTCGATGCGCTGGCGGATCTGCGCGATCGTCCGCGCGTACCGCGTGCGGATGTACTCCTGCGCGGGATGCGTCGCGTCCGACGCCTCGGTCGCGAAGGTCAGGTACAGCTCGAGGAAGCCGCGGTGCTCCACGTGGTACCGCATCAGGTCGACGAAGGCGCGGATGGCGGGGAGGCCCGGCGCGGCCTCGGAGACGAACGGCTGCTGCCGGTCCCACTGGCGGAGCACCTCGGTGAGCAGCTCCTCCTTCGTGAAGTAACGGAGCACGGCGGCCGGGGAGACGCCCACCTCGTCGGCGATCTCCTTGATCGTCGCGGCACCGTAGCCGCGGATGCCGAACACGCGCACGGCCGCGTCGACGATCTCGGCACGGCGGCGGACGCCGGTCGAGTACCGCCCCCGCGCTGCGTTGCCGGTCACACGGCCCCCGAGCGTGGTCGCGCTCTCATCCTCATCAGCACGGGCGACGCTCTCGGGGGTGCCCGAGGGCGGGGCCGGCCTGCGGGTGTCGGTCACGATGTCGATCCTCCCCCTTGTGCGGTCCGCGAAGCGGGACGTACAGTGACTCAACCGTAAACAGGTCGTCAGTTTTCGTCCTGGGTCATCAGCTAGGGACGAGGGCGTCGTGAGCGAAGTGGTGTTCGGGGTCGGCCTCATCGGGGCCGGGCCGGTCGGGCAGGCCATCCACCTGCCGACGTTGGCGCGCATGGCTGACAGGTTCCGCGTGGTGCACGTGATGGACGTGGATCCGGACGTGGCCCGCCGCGTCGCCGCCCGCGTCGACGCGCGCCACTCGACCGACGCGGATGCGCTCATCGACGACCCGGCCGTGGATGTCGTCGTGATCGGCAGCCCGAACCGCTTCCACGCGGAGCAGGTCATCGCCGCGTGCCGCGCCGGCAAGCGCGCGGTGCTGTGCGAGAAGCCGCTCGCCGTCTCCGCCGAGGAGGGGGAGGCGATCGCCCGGGCCTCGGTCGAGCACGGCGTGCCCGTCGTCGTCGGCACCATGCACGCCTTCGACGCCGCCTGGACCGCCGCGCTCGACGGCTGGCGCGCGTCCGGCGACGCCCCGCACACCGTCCGCATCTCCGCGGTGATCCCGCCGAACCCCGACTCCGAGGACTCGGCCACCGAGATCGTCGGCCGGCCCGCGCCCCGCTCGCCCGGCGCCCCGGACCTGGAGGCTCGCGTGGCCGCCATCACCGGCGGCGTGCTCGGCCTCGCGATCCACGACCTGCCGCTCGCCCGCCAGCTGCTCCCGGTCGCGCCGCCGCGCGTGATCGCGGCGCGCACCCTCGATCCCTGGGGCTACGAGATCGTCGCGATGGTCGGCGAGAGCGTGCTCGAGGTGCACGGCGTGGGCGGCGCGACGTGGGATCCCGAGTGGACGCTCGACGCGGTCGCCGTCGACCGCTCCCTCCACGTCGACTTCTCCCTCTCCTACGTGCACGCCGGATCCAGCACCGCCACCCTCGCCGACGCCCGCCGCGCGACGACGTGGGGCCCGTACGCCGACAACGGCTACGTCGGCGAGTGGGAGCACGTGCACGACGTGCTCGTCGGCGCCGCCGATCCCGTGCCGCTCGACGAGCTCCTCGCCGACCTCGCCCTCGCGACCTCCATCGCCGAGCAGTGCGCTGAGCTGATCCGCTCCGCCGCATCCGCCGGCGGCCGCGCCCTCGCGGGCGTCGGATGCCGCACGGGGCTGGCCGCATGAGCTCCCTCGCCGTGCGGGTCGACCCCACCGCGACCCCGATCCGCCGGGCTGCGGCCGCCGCGACCCTCGCCTCGCTCCCCGAGTCCTTCCGCCGCGCGGACGACGCCGGGGAGGTCGTCGTGCTCGACGGCGGACCCGGCTGGGCGACCCGTGCGGTCGAGGCCACGCGGGACGGCGCTCGCGCGCTCCTCGTGCTCGACCCCGGCGCGGCCGACGACGCCGCGCTCGCGGCGCTGATCGCGACCGGCGTCCCCGTGGTGCTCGACGTGCCGTGGCGGCACGCGGAGGCCGTCCGTCGGGTCGCGCCGCGCATCCACCGCTTCGCCGCTCCGGGCGCGCTCCTCGAGGCGCGCGCCGCGGTCGCGGGCCCGGCGGACCTGCGCGGGGCCGCCCGGGCGCTCGCGCTCACCGCGGGGACGCTGCTCGGCTCGCCCCTCGCCGAGCTCGTGCCCGTCGTCGCGACGCCCCAGCACCTGATGCTCGCCGGGCCGAGCGCCTCCGGCGTGCACGTGGTCGTGAGCGTGGTCGTCGCTGGCCACGATCACGGGCGCTCGACGTTCCGGATCCTCGTCGGCGACCGCGCCGCGCACGTGGTCCTGCCCGCGCCCGGCTCGGCATCGCCCGGCCGCGCGAGCGTCACGGATCCGGCCGGCCGCGAGGACCTGCCCGTCGTCTTCGAGTCGGGCCACCGCACGGCGCTGCGGATCGCCCGCGACGCCGCCCACGGCCGCTGCGCACCCGGCGACGTCGCCGAGCTCCGCGCCCTGCTCGCCGCCGCGCCCGCCCTCGCGGCCGACGCGCGCCCCTAGACCCAGCCCCTTCCCTCCCACCACACACAGCACCACGAGACGACGGAGTCAGAAATGCCACAGCAGTCAACGAGCGCCTTCGGCAACGGCCTCACCCGACGATCCCTCCTCAGCGCGGGGGTCGGCGCCGCGGCGGTCGGCCTCCTCGCCGCCTGCAGCGGCGGCGGAGGAGGCGCCAGCGGCGCCGGCGCACCCCTCAAGTTCTGGAACATGCCCTGGGGCGCGCCCGCGTTCCTCACCGAGGACAAGGTGATCTCCGCCGCGTACAAGCCCGCGAGCGGGTTCGGCAAGGTCAGCTACCAGCAGGTCCAGTGGGCCAACTTCACGCAGACCTTCTCGACCGCGGTCGCCGCCAACAACGGCCCCGCGGTGAGCTCGGGCGGCGGCACGACCGCGTTCCTCTTCGAGTCGCAGGGCAAGATCGCGTACGCCGACGACCTCATCGAGACGTGGAAGGGCAACGGGATCTACGACGACTTCCTCCCGGGCCTCGTCGACACCCTGAAGACGGCCAACGGCTACGCGGCCGTCCCGTACAACCTCGACATGCGCATGTACTGGTACCGCAAGGACCTCCTCGAGAAGGCCGGCGTCGAGGCGCCCACCGACTGGGACTCCTACGAGGCCGCGTGCGCCGGGCTCAAGAAGATCGGCGTCTACGGGTACGGCACCCGCTCCGGCGCCGGCGCCTTCACCGGCTTCCACCAGATCGTCGCCCACATGATCAACAACGGCGGCGGCCTGTTCGACGGCGACCAGAACCCGGACGTCGTCACCGACAAGAACATCGAGGCCGTCGAGTGGGTGCTCGGCATGGTGAAGAACGGCTACGTGGATCCCCGCAGCGCCACCTACACCTCCGACAACGCGTACCAGCAGATGGACGCCGGCACCTTCGGCATGCTCTGGGACGGCGCGGGCGCCCCCGCGAACGTGACGCCCGAGACGGCGGCGCAGATGGTGGTCGGCGACCCGCTCGTGGGCCCCGGCGGCGAGAAGGGCGCGCTCTACTTCCCGAACAACATCATGATGTACAAGTCGACGCCCAGCCAGGAGAACAGCGAGGCGTTCCTCACGTACTACTACCAGAACATGAAGTCGCTCTGGACGAAGCAGACCGGCATCGGCCTGCCGCCGCTCAAGTCCATCGCCGACGAGGCGTACGCGGACGACCCGAACACCACGAAGATCCTCAGCGACTGGCAGCCCATCTCGAAGACCTGGGGCGCGCCCGGCTCGAACACCGTCTTCCAGAACGTGACCAAGGTCGACGGCACGCAGCCGACGATCTCGTTCGCGCAGTCGGTCCTCGGTGGCACAGTCACGGCGCGCGAGGCCCTCGAGAAGCTGCAGAAGGAACTGGACGCGGGCGCGTGACGCCGCGCGCATCCGGAGGGCATGACATGGGCGAGGTGACCTGATGGCGTTGGACACGCGCGACACCCGCGGCGACACCAGCGTCGTCGACAAGATCGGGCTGGCGCGCCGCGGCGTGGGCGTCGCCGGCTCCGGCCGGCGGCCGAGCCCGACCCGCAAGGGCTCGGGGAAGACGCCGCTCGGACGGGCCGGCGCTACGTTGGCGCTGTTCGCCCTGCCGTCGCTGATCCTGCTGATCCTGCTGAACGTCTACCCCGTCGTCTACTCCTTCCTGCAGTCGCTGCAGAAGGGGACGCCGTCGACGCTGCCGTGGCAGACGCCGTTCGTCGGGTTCGAGAACTACGCGAGCGTGCTGGCCTCGGAGTCGTTCCGCAACGCGACGGTCTTCACGATCGTCTTCACGCTCGTGGGCGTCTTCGGCTCCTGGCTCGTGGGCCTCGCGCTCGCGCTGCTGCTGCGCACCCGGATCCCGGCCAACGGGTTCTTCAAGGTGCTGCTGCTCCTGCCGTGGATCGTGCCGGTGGTCGTGTCGTCGACCTCGTGGAACTGGCTGGTGGCGACGCCGCAGAGCCCGGTGCCGATCATCCTGGCGACGCTCGGGTTCCCCGACGCGAACTTCCTCGGCGATCCGCTCCTCGCGCAGGTCGTGGTCTGCGTGTTCAAGGTCTGGATCAGCTTCCCGTTCATGCTGATGATGATGTCCTCGGCGCTCGCGTCGGTGGACACCAACGTCTACGAGGCGGCGAAGATGGACGGCGCGAGCGCCTGGCAGGCGTTCCGCGGCGTGACCCTCCCGATCATCTCCCGCACCACGTACATCAGCTGGGTGCTGATGACGATCTTCTGCGTCAACGACTTCCCGACGATCTTCCTGCTCACGCAGGGCGGTCCCGTGAACGCGACGACGTCGCTGATCGTGCTGGCGTACCAGCAGGCGTTCCAGAACCTGCAGACCGGACCGGCCACCGCGGTCGCGTTCATGATGACGGCCGTGCTCGTCCTCGTGTCGACGCTGCTGTACCGGCAGATCAAGAAGGCGGACATCGAATGAGCCAGGCACTCGCGGTCGGCGGCGCCACCTCGGCGACCGTCGGCGACGTCAAGCGGACCTCCGCGAAGCAGCGCGAGCAGAAGGGCCAGTGGTGGCGCTTCCTGCTCATCGCGGTCATCACGCTCGTGGTGATCACGCCGATCCTCGCGGTGCTGTTCCTCTCCACCCAGCCGGGCCAGAACTCCACGGCGACCGGGTTCACGCTCGAGAACTTCGAGCGCGTGCTCGGCGGCACCGACGTGATGATCTGGCTCGGCAACAGCCTCGTCGTCGCGCTCGTGACCGTGCTCGTGTCGGTCGTGATCGCGGCGCCCGCCGGGTACGTGCTGAGCCGTTCGCGATCGCGGCTCGTCTCCGGGTACTCGCTCGTGCTGTTCGTGGTGCAGGCCCTGCCGGTGGTGACGGCGGCGATCCCGCTGTTCATCACGTTCTCGGCGATGGGCCTCATCAACACGCTGCAGGGCGTGGCGATCATCTACATCGGCTCGACCATGTCGGTCGCGATCTGGATGATGGCGGCCTACATCGACTCCATCCCCATCACCCTGGAGGAGGCGGCGTGGATGGACGGCGCGAGCGTGTTCGGCGGGTTCGTGCGCGTAGTGCTCCGCAACTCGCTGCCGGGCATCCTCTCGACCGCGATCTTCTCGTTCCTGCTGGCCTGGAACGACTACCTGATCGCGCTCCTGTTCCTGCAGGACTTCACGAAGTACACCCTCCCCATCGGCCTCAACACGTTCTTCCAGCAGAACGCGGCCGACTGGGGCTCGGTGATGGCGGTCGCGGTCATCATGATGCTGCCGCCCGTGCTGATCTTCGCCCTGCTGAACAAGTACTTCAGCGTCGGCGGGATCGGCGGGTCGCTCGCCGGGAGGTGAGGCGGTCTCGCCCCGGACGAGAGCCCGCCCCCGTGGTCCATGTGGATCGCGGGGGCGGGCTCTCGTCGTGAGCGGCCCTACTTGGTCTGGTTCGGATGCCGCGTGTGGACCTGCTCGAGGAAGACCGTCTGCCCCTCGACGTAGAACCAGATGCGGGCGTCCCCTTGAGCGGTGGGCTTGTGCTGCCAGCGCACGTGGTCTCGCCCGGCGCGGGTGACGAGGCCGAGCTCTCCCTTGAGCGGGTAATTCGTCGGCGTGCGCTCCGTCGGGGTCCGGGTGAGCAAGTCCCACGCGTCCGCCAGCGGGCCGCGGATGGTCGCCGCCAGGTCCTGCCACCCCTTCCGCGCGCTCTCGGAGGCGAAGACGATCGTGTGCTCGGACTTCTTCGTGGGACGCGGGACCAGCGGATCCTTCGCCACGGTCAGGGGCGCTCGACCGGCAGCGGACGATCGAGCCACTCGACCGGCGAGTGCGACAGGCCGGCGGCGATGGCGGTCGCGGTCTCGCGCCAGGAGGTGAGCTCGGCGATCGCGAGGTGGGGCTGGCCGGTGGAGAAGGACGCTCGAGCGGCATCCACGAGCTCGCGCGCGCAGCTCTCCCGGTCGGCGGCCGACAGGGCGAGCATCCACGGGAACCGCTGCGCCATGCGCGAGGCCAGCGAGCCCTCGTCGTCCAGCGTGACGGTGATGAGGTCGGCCGCGAGCTGGAGGAGCTGCGCCTGCGCGTCCGCGGCGCTCTGGGACATCAGCACCAGGGTCTCGCCGTCGCGCCGCGTCACCTGGACCGGGTGCTCCTCCGCTTCCGCGAACACGTCCGCCGAGTGCTTGCTCAGCTCGGACGAGCGACGGATCGTCGTGCGGGCGTCGTGGAGGATGGACATGCCGTCATCATATTCGGAACGTGTTCGGAAGTCCACGTCGCGGATCAGGCGCCGTCCCGCTCCTCGTACGCCGCCCGCTTCTCCTGCACGTCGCGGATGCGGGCGATGTCGAACTTGGGCCGGCGGTGGGCGTCGTAGATGCCGTTCTGCTCTTGGAACGTGTCGGTGAGCTGCGTGTAGCAGTAGCCGAACATGCGCGGATCCTCGAGCAGCACCTCGGTGAGGCCGCGGAACCGGGCGTGCCACTCCTCCACGGTGCGGACGCGCTCGCCGTAGCCCCAGGAGACCGCGCGCTCGGGGTCGTCATCATCGGCGGCGGCGTCGGCCTCGGCCGGGTTCCACCAGATGCCGCCGTACTCGGAGACGAAGAAGGGCTGGCCCGCGTATGGCACCGACATCGCGCGGCCGTCCAGCTCGTTGACGAACGGGCGGCCGTCCGCGAGGCCGGCCTGCTCGCGGCGGAACGCGTCCGGATCCTGCTCGTACGAGTGGGAGTCGTAGACGTCGGCGCCGGGCACGCGGTGGGAGTAGCCGGAGGCGTCGAGGACGGGGCGCGACGGATCCGCCGCCTTGGTCGCCCGGTACATGCCGACGGTCACGTCGTCGAGCTGCGTGATGCGGTCGTGCAGCGCCTGGTACGTCTCGTTGAGCGGGCACCAGCCGATGATCGACGGGTGGGAGCGGTCGCGCTCGACCGCCTCGATCCACTGCGTGATGAACGACGCTGTCGGCTGCTGCGCGTCCTTGCCGAGGCCGCCGCCCGCGCCCCAGTCGCCGAACTCGCCCCACACGAGGTAGCCGAGCCGGTCGGCGTGGAAGAGGAAGCGCTCCTCGAAGACCTTCTGGTGCAGGCGCGCGCCGGTGAAGCCCGCGGCCATCGACAGCTCGATGTCGCGGACGAGCGCTGCGTCATCGGGCGAGGTCATCAGCGTGTCGGGCCAATAGCCCTGGTCGAGCACGAGGCGCTGGAAGACGCGGCGGCCGTTGAGGAGGAGGTCCTGGCCGTCGATCGCGATGGAGCGGAGGCCGCCGTAGGAGGCGACCTCGTCGACCACCCGGGCGTCGTCGCCCGTGCCGTCGACCAGGCGCAGCGCGATGTCGTAGAGGTGCGGATCCTCCGGCGACCACGGGCGCACGCGGTCCGCAGGGATCCGCAGGACGACCCGGGCGCCGAGGCCGGCGGGCACGGCCGCGCGCGTGATCTCGCCGGCCGCATCCTGGAGCACGGCCTCGAACCGGAGGCCCGCCGTGCGCGGCGCGAGCTCGGGCGTCACCGTGAACGACGCGTCGCCGAGCTGCGGCTCGATGTGCGCCTGGCGGATGTGCGCCTCGGGCACCGGCTCCAACCACACCGTCTGCCAGATCCCGGTGGTGCGCGTGTAGAAGCACTCGGTGTTCGCGAACCAGGTGGCCTGCTTGCCGCGGGCCTGCGGCTCGTCCCGGGTGTCGCGGGCGCGGACCGTGATCACGAGCTCCTCCTCGTCGGCCCGCACGCCGAGGTCGGCCGTGAACGACGTGAAGCCGCCGCGGTGCCGCGCGACCTCCTCGCCGCCCACCCACACGGTGGCGTCGTGGTCGACCGCGCCGAAGTGGAGGAGGACCCGACGGCCGCTCCAGCCGGCGGGGATCCGCACGCGGCGGCGGTACCAGACGGCCGTGAGGAAGTCGACGTCGCCGATGCCCGAGGCGATCGACTCCGGCGCGAACGGCACCAGGATCTCCTCGGCCAGCTCCCGCTCGAGCAGGCCGCGCTCGAGGCCGGAGTCGCCGCGGTCGCGCTCGAAGTCCCACGTGCCGTTGAGGTTGAGCCAGTCGGGCCGCGTTGACTGCGGGCGCGGATGCTCGGGCTTCGGGATCCGCGGGGCGGCGATCGCGGGGACGGGGGCGTCGGTCATTGGCGGGTCCTTCTGTCGCGGCGGGCCGGGCGGACGTGCTCGCATCCACTCTCCCGCAGCCGGGTGGGACCGTCCCGCGAGGATCGCCGGGCGGCCGCGCCTGCCGCGGCTGCCCCGCTCGCCGCGGCAGGCACGGCCGCCGGGACGGTCCGCCCGCCGCGACCGCCCCGCCCGCCGCGGCCGTCCGCGCTCGCCGTGGACGCCGCGGCGGCTACCGCTCGCGCGGCGCGGCCTCCGTCTCGGCGCGGACGGTCGACGGCGTGGGCGGCGCCGCGTGCGCGCCGTGCCCGCCATCGGCCGGCAGCCCGGCCGGGAGGTCCACCGCGGGAGCCGCGGACGTGGTCGTCGCCGACGCGTGCGGGTGCGTCCGCTCCAGCGCCGCGCCCTCGATGTCGACGTCCGGCAGGATCCGGTCGAGCCAGCGCGGCAGCCACCAGGCCGAGCGGCCGAGCAGGTGCATGAGCGCGGGCATCAGCAGCATCCGCACCACGAAGGCGTCGAGGAGCACGCCGAACGCGAGGCCGAATCCGATGGACCGGATGATGGTCGACTCCGAGAACACGAACCCGCCGAACACCGACACCATGATGAGCGCCGCCGCCGTGACGACCGCGCGCCCGGCCCGGAAGCCCTGCACCACCGCGAGCCGCGCCTCGGCGCCGTGCACGTACGCCTCGCGCATGCCGCTCGCGAGGAACAGCTGGTAGTCCATGGCGAGGCCGAACAGGATCCCGACGAGGATCACCGGCAGGAAGCTCAGGATCGGCCCCGAGCTCTCCAACCCGATGAGGCTCGCGCCCCAGCCGAACTGGAACACCGCGACGATGAGGCCGTAGGTCGCGAACAGCGACAGCACGAACCCGCCGGTCGCGATGAGCGGCAGGAGGATCGAGCGGAACACCACGATCAGGATCAGCAGCGACAGCCCCACGACCACGAGCAGGTAGAGCGGCAGCACCGCGGCCAGCGCCTCGGAGATGTCGATGTTCGTGGCGGCCTGCCCGGCGACGCCGAGCGTGATGCCGCCCTCGAGCTCGGGCATCGCGCGGATGTCCTGCACCAGCTGCTCGGTCGACGCGCTGTTCGGGCCCTCCGTCGGGAGCACCTGGAACGCGAGCACGGTGCCGTCGTCGGTGTTCGCGACGGGCGCGACGGCGACCACGTCGTCGAGGTCGTGCAGCGCCTGCGCGACCTCGACCTGGGTGGCGAGGAGGTCGCCCTCGGAGACGCCGGAAGGCACGTCGGCGACCACGAGCAGCGGTCCGTTGGCGCCCTCGCCGAACTCGGCGGCGACCGTGGAGAAGGCCTGCTGGCTAGTGGATCCGGCCGGCTCGCTGGATCCGTCGGGCAGGCCGAGCCGCATCGACAGGCTCGGGATCGCGACCACGAGCAGGGCGACGACCGCGCCCACCACCGTGAGCACGGCGCGCGCGTTCGACATGGGCTTCAGCGTCGTCGGCGCCCCGTGCGGGTGGCGCTCGTGGCCGGCGCCGACGCGCGCGCGATCGCGCTTCCGGAGCACGCGCATGCCGGCGAGACCGAGCACCGCGGGCGTGAGGGTGATCGCGACCAGCACGGCGACGAGCACGCAGACCGCGCCGACCGTGCCCATCAGCGCGAGGAACGGCACGCCCGTGATGTTGAGGGCGAGGAGCGCGACGATCACGGTGGATCCCGCGAACACGACCGCCGTACCCGACGTGCCGGTGGCGAGCCTGATCGACTCGCGCACGCCCGTGCCGCCGAGGAGCTGCTTGCGGTGCCGGTTGACGATGAAGAGGGAGTAGTCGATGCCGACCGCGAGGCCGAGCATCACGCCCAGCACCGGGGTCACCGACGCCATGTCGACGAGCCCGGAGAAGGCGAGCGACGCCGTGACGCCGACGCCCACGCCCACCACCGCGGTGACGATGGGCAGCGACGCGGCGATGAGCGTGCCGAGCATCACGATGAGCACGATGGCCGCGAACACGAGGCCGACGACCTCGCCGATGCCGAAGATCTCGGGCACGCCCTGCGCGAGGTCGGTCGCGAAGTCGACGCTCGTGCCGGCGACGGGCGCGTCCTCGAAGTGCGCGATGGCGTCCTGCTTGGTCTCCTCGGAGAGCTCGAGGCGCGGATCCGTGAAGGACACGTTGACGATGGCGGTCGAGCCGTCGTCCGAGACGACGCCGATGCCGTCCGTGAGGCCGAGGAGCGTGCGGCCGAGCTCGGCCTGCTCGGCGCCCGCCTCGAGCTGCGTGCGCGAGGAGTCGACGGTCGACTGCTGCTGAGCCAGGGCCTGGGTCTGCGCATCGAGCTGGGCCTGCTGCGCGTCGAGCGCGGCGATCTGCGCGGCGGGTGCGCCCGCGGCCTCGGCCTGCTGGCGCGCGGCGGCGAGCTGCTGCTGGCCCGCCTCGACCTGCGCCTTCCCGGCGTCGAGCTGCTGCTGCGCCTGGTCGAGCTGCGTGCGGCCCGCGGTGATCTGCTCCTCGCCGCTGGAGAGCTGCGCGGCCTGGTCGGCGCGCTGCTGGGTGACGGCGAACGGATCCACGACGCGCGCGACGCCCGGGAGGTCGCCCGCGCTCGCGGCCAGCGCCGAGATGTCGGCCTTCTGCTCGTCGGTGAAGGCCGAGCCGTCGGTGGTCCGGTAGACGACTGTGCCGGTGCCGCCCGCGGTGTCGGGCAGCGTCTGCGCGAGCTCGTCGGTGACGGCGCCGGAGGCGGTGCCCGGGATGTCGAAGCTGTTGCCGAGGGTGCCGGCGAACGCGAGGAACGAGCCCACGCCGATCCCGAGGATCACCACCCACGAGACGATCACGAGCCACGCGCGACGCGCGGCCATCGAACCGAGCCGGTACAGCACTGACGCCATGTCATCTCCTTCAGACGCTTCGACGATACGCTACGTCTCGTCTAGTCCCTGGAGCTACCCTGACCGGATGAACGAGCACAGGTCCGGGCGGCTCCGCAGCGAGGCGGCCCGCGAGGCGATCCTCGGCGCGACCGTGCGCCTCATCCACGCCGTCGGCTACGACCACCTCACGATCGAGGGCGTCGCCAAGGAGGCGGGCGTCGGCAAGCAGACGATCTACCGGTGGTGGCCGTCGCGCGGCGCGCTCATCGCCGAGTGCATGACCGAGGGCCGGCTGATCCCGGTGGAGTTCGCCGTGCCGGACACGGGCGACCTGCTCGCCGACATCGAGCGCTGGCTCACCGACGTGCTGGCCGTGCTCGACGCGCCCGGCGGCGGGCCGCTCGTCCGCTCGCTGGTCGCCGCGGCGGCCGAGGACGAGGCGGTCGGCGACCACCTCGGCGCGAGCCTCGGCGTCGACCGCGACCTCTCGGAGCGGCTCGCCTCGGGGATCCGCGCGGGCCAGCTCCCCGCCCATGCGCCCGTCGACGAGCTCGGCCAGGCGATCCTCGGCGTCATCGTGCTGCGCGTGCTCGGCCGCGAGACCGACCACGCGGAGAGCGTGACGCGGCTGGTGCGGTTCGTGCTCGGATCCGGCGGGTCGACGGGGAAGGCCCGCCGGGGCTGATCAGCCGAGCAGCCGGATCGGCGCGCCCGCGACCCACGCGGCCACGCTCTCCTGCGCCTCGGCGAAGAAGCGGCGATAGGCGTCCTCCGTCACGTAGCCGAGGTGCGGCGTGAGGACCGTGCGCGGCGCCTGTCGCCACGGCGAATCGAGCGGCAGCGGCTCGCGGTCGAAGACGTCGAGCCCGGCCCCGCCGATCCGGCCCGCGTGCAGGGCGGCGAGCAGCGCGGCCTCGTCGACGAGCGGTCTACGGGCGGTGTTGACGAGGATCGCCGTGGGCTTCATCGCGGCGATGTCGCGTTCCCCGATGAGGCCGACGGACGACGCGCCGAGCTTCGCGTGCACGCTGAGGACGTCGGAGGTGGCGATCAGCTCGTCTTTCTCGACGGGGATCACGCCGAGGCCGCGCGCCCGCTCCGGATCCAGGTGCCGGCTCCACGCCGCCACCTCCATGTCGAAGGCGAGCGCGACCCGGGCGACGCGCGCGCCGATCGCGCCGAGCCCGACGATCCCGAGCCGCCGGCCCTGCAGGTCGCCGCCGATCGTGCCCTGCCAGAGGCCGTCGCGCACGCGGCGGTCCTCCTCGGGCACGTGCCGCAGCGTCGCGAGGATCAGCGCCCACGTCAGCTCGGCCGCGCCCGAGGTGCCGCCGGTCGCGCCGCCCGACACCAGGATCCCGGCGCGTGCGGCGGCCGGTAGGTCGATGGCGGCGTTCGCGCGGCCGGTGGTCACGAGCAGCCGGAGCGCCGGGAGGGCGGCGAGCACGGCCTCGTCGAAGCGGGTGCGCTCGCGCATGGCCACCACGACGTCGAAGGGCCGCAGCGCCGCGACCACCTCCTCGGTGGATCCGAGGTGCTCCCGGAACGCGGTCGCCTCGGCTCCGGGGATCGCGCCCCAGTCGGCGAGACGCGCGGAGACGCCCTGGTAGTCGTCGAGGACGGCGATGCGGATCGGTGCGGTCATGCTCCACTCTCCCTCCTCCCGCCACGCGGCGGGAGGTGCGCGTGCGGTCGGATCAGGCGAAGGCGTTCGGCACGACCACCAGCAGCACCCAGCAGATGAGCGGCGCGACGGCCACCACCGCTCCCGCGTTGAGCAGCAGCTGCCGGTAGAAGACGTTCCGATCGATGCCCTGCGCGTTCGCCAGCACGAGCGCGCCGTTCGTGGAGAAGGGCGAGACGTCGACGACGGTGGCCGCGATCGAGAGCGCCGCGACCACGCCCACCACGGGCAGCTCGCCGAGCTGCAGCAGAGGCAGGGACAGGGGGATGATCGCCGCGAGCAGCGCGGTGGAGGAGGCGAAGGCCGAGGACAGGCCGATCACGTAGCAGAGCACGAGCGCCACGATCACGGGGGCGCCGATGAGCAGGGCCATGTCGGCGAGGTCGTCGATCACGCCGAGCTCCTGGAGCATCGCGATGTAGGTGACCATGCCGCCCACCAGCAGCACGGTGGGCCAGCTGATGCCGGCGATCGAGCGGCTCGTGTTCTTGAGGTCCGTGAAGGAGAGGACCACGCCGGCCGCGATGGCCACGAAGCTGATCGGCTGGTGCCCCACGAGCACGACCACCAGGATCGCGGCGATGAGCGCGAGCGTCAGCATCCGCACCCGGGTGAGCGGCACGTGGTCGGCGTCGACCGTGTCGTCCTCGATGGTCATGACGCTGCCGGTGGCCGTGTACTCGAGCGTCCTCACGCGGCTCGTGATGGCGTAGGCGGCGACCGTCAGCACCGACAGGAGCGTGTTGATCCCGAAGCTGGAGAAGAACAGCTGCCACGGGTCGATGGCGAGGCCGTTGCCCTCCACGATGTCGCGCACCAGCACGCCCGAGACGGAGATGGGCGAGAAGGCGCCGGCGTGCGCGCCGTTGATGGTCATGATCCCCATCACGAGCGGGCTCATGCGCGTGCGGCCCGCGAAGCTCATGGCGGCCGGGGCGATGAGCGCGACCGCGGCCGGGCTGAACGTGCCGAGCGACGTGAGGAACGCGGCCACCAGGAAGAAGACCCACGGGATGAGGTAGAGCTTCCCGCGCACGGCCCGGATGCAGGCGCTCACCATCAGGTCGATGGTGCCGTTCTGCTTCGCCATGCCGAAGAAGTAGGTGACGCCGATGATCGTGAGCACGATCGACGACGGGAAGACCTCGAGGATCTCCTTGTCGTCGTAGCCGAACGCGATGGCGCCGACGAGGAAGGCGCCGATGAAGCCGAGGAAGCCGATGTTGATCGGGAACACCGTCGCGATGACGAACATCACGACGAGGCCGATGAGGGGGATGATCTCGATAGACGACACTGTCTTCTCCTGGTGATCGCGGACGCGGGACGCGTCAGCGGGTGGGGGCGAGCGGGATGGGTTCGTGGTGCGTGAGGAGCTCGGAGTCCGCGAGGCGGCGGGCCGCCCGCTGGAGCAGCACCCGCGTGCCGGATGCGTCGACCTCGACGCCGGCGCGGAGCGGGCCGCCGAGGGTGCCGAGGCGCAGCGGTGCGGTCGCCGGATCCACGCCCACGCGCTCGAGCACGGTGCCGGGCTCGCGGGCCGCCAGGGCCAGGGCGACGGCGCTCGTGAGGCCGATGGTGGGATGCGCCGCGTTCATCGAGAGCATGCGCACGGAGACGTCGTGGTCGGCCGCGCGCACCTGGTCGCCGAGCGTGGTCACGTGGTCGACCGCCGGGCCGACGACGCCCACCTTGGGCACGGCGTCGCCCGCCTCGGCGACGCTCGGCGCGATGCCCATGGCGACGGCGGCGTGCGCGCGGATCCGGCGCAGCAGCGGCACGGCGGCGAGGATCTCGATCTCGGTCGCGGCGGACGGCAGCCCGAGGTCGGCCGCGGCGAGCAGCACGACGGGCGCGCCCGCGTCGGCCATCGTCACCTCGTAGGCGGTGCCGTCGACGACGAGCTCCTCGCGCACGGAGCCGGTGGGGAAGAGGGAGCCGGTGGTGGATCCGGCCGGGTCGACGAACGCGAGGTCGACGGCGGTGCCGGATCCGCGGACGCCGGGCACCGAGACCTCGGCGTCCCGTGCGCCCGCGACCTGGGCGACGACGACGGCGGAGGTGTTGAGGTTCCGCATCCGGACGGTGGTGGCCGCGTCTCCGGCGTCCGCCAGCTCGAACCGCTCGACCGACCACTGGGCGACGGCCGTGGCGCAGTTGCCGCAGTTGCTGCCCCACTCCACGACGTGCGCGCCTATCGCGACCTGCGCGAAGAGGTAGTCAACGTCGATGCCCGGCTCGTCGCTCCGGCCCACGATCACGGCCTTCGACGTGACCGAGGTGCCGCCGCCGACGCCGTCGAGCTGACGCGGGTCGTCGGCGCCGAACAGCTCGATGAGGAGCTCGGCGAGCGCGTCCCGGTCGGCCGGGACGGCGTCGCGGTCGAAGAGCCAGCACTTGCTGGTCCCTCCGCGCATGAGGGTGGCGGGGATGCTCACGAGGCCTCCTGGTCGTCGTCGATGTGCTCACGCTACGAATCCGGAGGCTCAAGCAGAAGCTCGATCTGCTACGTGCCCGTTCAGCTCCGCTAAAGTCGGCGCATGGCCTCCTTCGACCTCGTCACGCTGGATCTGCTGCTCGACGTGGTCGACACCGGCACGCTGACGGGCGGCGCGGCCCGCTCGCGGATGACCACCTCGGCGGCGTCGCAGCGCATCGCGAAGCTCGAGCAGCTCATCGGCCAGCCCGTGCTCGACCGCCTCCCGCGCGGCATGCGGCTGACGGAGGCCGGCCAGGTCCTCGCGGCGAAGGCGCGCACGGTGCGGCGCGAGCTGCGGGCGGCCGAGGGCGAGCTCGAGGCGATCCGCGGGCTGGAGCACGGCACCGTGCGGCTCGGATCGTTCCCCACCGTCAGCGCGTCGCTGCTGGCGGATGCGCTCAAGGACGCGCACGCGGCGTGGCCGGGCATCGAGATCCGCGTGCAGTCGGCGCTGCGGCCGGAGCTCATCGACAAGCTCAGCTCCGGCGAGGTGGAGCTCGCGCTGCTGTGGAGCTACGCGTGGACCGAGGAGGCCGAGAAGCACCTCGCGCTGCGGAAGCTCGTGGAGGACGAGACGATGCTGCTCGTCGCGGCGGACAGCCCCATCCGCGACGGGGTGTCGCTCAAGTCGCTGCGGCGGGAGTCGTGGATCACGCGCAACGGCGGGCACCCGGCGGCCGACGTGCTCTACCGCAGCTGCGCGGCCGCGGGCATCCGGCCGGAGGTCGCGTACGAGGCGTACGACTACCAGGAGGTGCAGGCGATGGTGGCGGCGGGCGTCGGCATCGCGATGGCGCCGCGGCTCGCGCTCGCGTCGCACCGGGACGACGTGCGGGCGGTGTCGTTCCGGCCGGCCGACCGGATCCCAGCCCGCACCATCTACCTCGCGTCGCTCGCCCGCCGCGTGGAGACCCCGGCGATGCGCGCGCTGTCGGAAGCGGTGACGCGCGCGGCGCGGTCGTTCGCGGCGGGGGCGGCGGGGGATCCGCGGTGACCGTCGTCCCGCTCGGGCCCTAGGCCGGCGCCGGCGCCTCGATGGCGAGCTTCACGCCGACCGCGCCGAGGAGCCCGCCGGTGGCCCAACGCTGCCAGCGCATCCACCGGGGTCGGCCTCGCAGGAAGACGGCGATCGAGCCGGCCGCGAGGACGATGCCCGCGTTCACCGCGAGGCTCACCGCGATCTGCACCGCCCCGAGCTGGAAGCCCTGCGCGACGACATCGCCCGCGGCCCGGTCGACGAACTGCGGGATGAGCGCGAGGTACATGATCGCGGCCTTCGGGTTGAGCAGGTTGGTGACGAGCCCCATGCGGAAGAGCTTCGCGGAGGAGTCGCGCGGCAGGTCGCGCATGTCGAAGACGGAGGCGCCGCCCGGGCGGAGCGTGGACCACGCCAGCCACAGCAGGTACGCCGCCCCGGCGACCTTGAGTCCCGTGTAGAGCCACGGCACCACGACGAAGACGGCGGCCAGGCCGACGTTGGCCATGGTCATGTAGACGACGAAGCCCACGCCGGTGCCGGCCAGCGAGACGAGTCCCGCGCGACGGCCCTGGCTGATGCTGCGCGAGACCAGGTACATCATGTTCGGGCCCGGCGTGAGGACCATGCCGAGGGCGACGACGGCCATGGCGGATGCGGCGGTCAGGGTGATCATCCGGGTCCTCCTCGCGGGTGGGCGGCGGGTCGTCCGCGGCCGGGACCAGCTTCGCGCATGGGCCACGACGACCCGGTCTTACGTGGCGCGTCCTCCGTCCGGAGCCGTGCGCTCAGCGGGCCGGAGCGCGGCGGATGCGGCGGGCAGCGTGCGCGCCCGCGTCGACGGATCCGCCCGTGAGGCCCGCCACGAGCCGGCGCTGGAGGACCGTCGCGGCGGCGAACAGCGGGATCACGCCGATGAGGGACGCGGCCGCGATCTTGCCGAAGTCCTGCACGCGCTCGCCCAGCATGAGCGACAGGACCACGGGGAAGGTCTGCGCGGTGTGCCCCTGCGTGAGGAACGTGGCGAACAGGAACTCGTCGTAGTCGAGCACCGCCACGATCACGCCGACCGACACGAGGGCGGGCGTGAGCATCGGGGTGACGATGCTGGCGAGCACGCGCCACTCGCCGGCGCCGTCGAGCTGCGCGGCCTCGTCGAGCTCCACGGGGATGCGGCGCACGAAGCCCTCGAGCAGCCAGACGGCCACCGCGGTGTTCGCGAGCGCGTAGACGAGCGTCAGGCCGGTGAGCGTGTTGTTGAGGTGCAGGATCCGCAGCAGCGTGAACACCGGCACGATCGCGACGATCGGCGGCAGCAGCCACGGGCTGAGCACGAGCCCGGCGAGCGCCCGGCCTCCCGTGCGGTGCCGGGCCATCGCCCACGCGGCGGGGAGCGCGAAGAGCAGCGTGAGGGCGGACGCGGCGAGGGACGTGACGAGGGAGTTGAGGATCCCGCGGGGCAGGCCGGAGCCGGCGAGCGCGGCCGCCCAGTTGCCCCAGCTGGGGTCCGTCGGCACGAGGATCCCGGCGGACACCTGGCCCTGCGACATGAGCGACACCGACAGCAGGTACGCCAGCGGCACGAGGGCGGCGGCGAGGGAGAGGGCCAGCCACAGGTCGGCCCCGCGGGAGCGGCGCCGCGCGCCGGGGCGTCGGACGGATCGCGGACGGGCGGCGCGGACGGGCGCGTCAGGCATCGTGGAGCCTCCGGGTGATGGCGACGACGGGGAGCGTGACGACCGTCACGACCACGGCGAGCAGCAGCGTGATGACGGACGCCCGACCGACGTCGAAGTGCTGCAGGGCCGCCTGCCAGATGAGGTAGGCGGGCACGGTCGTCGCCTGTCCCGGCCCGCCCGAGGTGAGGATGTAGACGAGGTCGAACAGTTTGAACGCCAGCACCAGGCGGATGAGGGCGACCGCCGCGACGGTGCCCGCGATCGCGGGGAGGGTGATGCTGCGGAACAGCCGCAGGCCGTGCGCGCCGTCGAGCGCGGCGGCCTCGCCGACCGCCGGATCCTGGCCGATGAGCGCCGCGAACACGAGCAGGACGATGAGCGGCGTCCACTCCCAGACGTCCGCGAGCGCGACGCCGAGGAAGGCGGTCACGGGCTGCGACAGCACCGAGAGGGATGCGCCCCCGGGCACCACGGCGGTCACGAGCACGTCCACCAGCCCGCCGTTCGGCGCGAAGACGAGCTTCCAGAGCACGCCCACCACGACGGGCGGGGTGATCATCGGGAGCAGCAGCAGGGTGCGCACCACGGCGCCCGCGTGCACCGACCGCCACAGCGCCACCGCCGTCGCCACCCCGAGCACGAGGCTCACGGCGGTGACGAGGAGCGCGTGGACGACGCCGCGCACGAGCGCCGCGGTCGTGTCGCCCTCCGCCAGGACGTCGGCGAAGGTCGCGGTGCCGACGAACTCCTGGAACGGCCGCCCGAGGCTCGACTCGGTGAGGGCGGCGAGCGCGATGAACACGAGCGGGTACCCGCCGAGCACGACGAGCGCGAGCACCGCGGGGGCGACGAAGACGCGCCGCGGCCAGGTGCCGCGTCCGCGACGGCGTGCCCGGGGGATCCGCGGCGCCCGCTCCCGGGGCGACCCCGACTCCCAGGTCGGCCCCGACTCCCGCGGCGACCGCGTCTTCGGGGCGATCGCGACGCTCACTCGAGGAGCTCTTCCCACTTCGCCTGCACCCGGTCCAGCGTCTCCTGCGCGGTCCCGCCCTCGCCGGCGAGCAGCTTCGCGAGCTCGTCCGTGAGCACCTGCGCGGCCTCGGTGGCGTTCTTGCCCGTCGGCCACGCGAGCGCGCCGTCGAGGGTCGCGCGGTTCACCTGCTGGATCTGCGGGAACTGGGCGCCGTAGGTCGGGTCCTCGAGCGAGGAGACGCGGTTGGGATCGATGCCCGTGGGCGGCGACGCGGTGAGGAGCTTCGCGTTCACCTCCGACGACGACGCCCACGTGATGAACCTCTCGGCGAGCGCGGTCTTCTGCGTGTTCGCGGCGACGACCCAGCTGAACCCGGCGACGAGCGAGGCCCGCGGCGTCGTGTTCGCCCCTCCGGTGGGCAGCAGGGTGACGCCCCACTTGCCCGCGACCTGGGAGCCCGACGACGGATCCTCGCTGCGGACGCCGAGGTCGGTCCAGTTCTCGATGAAGGCGACCTTCCCGGCGAACCACGCGCTGTTCCCCGCGCCGAAGTCGGTCTCGGCGGGCGTGGGCAGCGCCTGGTCCTGCACGTCGACGAGGGCCTGCGCGGCGGCGACCGCCTGCGGGCTGTCGATCGTGGGCCGCCCGTCCGCGTCGAGGAAGGAGCCGCCGAAGCCCGCGAGCCGGTTCGCGAAGCTCGCGCCGAGGATCAGGGGCGACTTCTGCCCGAACACGGCGGCGCCGTAGACCCCGTTCGCCTTCTCGTTCGCGGTGATGGTGGTGACCTGCTGGAGGTACTCGTCCCACGTCCTCGGCGGCTCCGTGAAGCCGTTCCGCGCCAGGATCTCCTTGTTGTAGAAGAGCACGTGCGTGTCGCCGTCGAAGGGCAGGCCGTAGGTGCGCCCGTCGACCTGGGTGTACGGCTCCCAGATGGAGGGGATGAAGTCCCCCACGTCGATCGAGGGGTCGCCGTCGACCCGGTCGGTGATGTCCTGGATCGCGCCGTCGGCCGCCAGGTCGCCGAGGGACGTGTACCAGGGCGCGGCCACGTCGATGGTGTCGGCGCCGGACTGCTGGTCGAGCGCGAGCTTCGACCCGATCTCGTCGTACGGGACGATGACGGGCGTGATCTTCGCCCCCGTCTCCTTCTCGAACTCGGCTGCGAGCCACTTCGCCGCGCCCTCGTGGGAGGAGATCATGAGGACGGTGAGCTCCTGGCCCGTGATGTCGCCGTCGGCCGAGCCCGCGTCGGCGGAGTCGCCGGAGCACGCCGACAGGGCGAGGGCGGCGGCCGCGACACCGGCGGCGAGCACGAGGCGGCGCGCGCGGTGCCCGCGGCGGGAGCGGATGTGGGACATGGGTTCCCCTCGTGGGTCGGACGGATCGGAGGGCGTCGGCGCCTCCGCTGCTGAGGAAGGTAGGGCGTCCGGCGCGCCAGCGGGAGGCCCGGCGTAGGACGGCGTCACGGTGTGACGAACCGTGTCGCGGCACGTGTCGCCGTGTTGCGGCGGCCCTTCCGGGCGGCGGCGGCGCGCGGCTACCTTCGGGCCGCACGGCTCCGCTGACGGGGCCGGCCGCGTGGCCGTCTCCCCGGACAGCCACGCGCCCGCACCGGGGGAAGGACGGAGCCCGATGGCATCCCGCATCATCCTCAACGCGTTCGACATGAGCTGCGTGACGCACCAGGCGCCTGGTCTGTGGCGGCATCCCGCCAACCAGGCCCACCGCTACAACTCGCTCGACTACTGGGTCGACCTCGCCCGGCTCCTGGAGCGCGGCACCTTCGACGCCCTCTTCATCGCGGACGTGGTGGGCGTCTACGACGTGTACCGGCACTCGGCGGCCCCGGCGCTGGAGGACTCCGCGCAGATCCCCGTGGGGGATCCCGTCGTGCAGGTCTCCGCCATGGCGCACGCCACCCGGCACCTCGGCTTCGGCCTCACCGTGGCGTCCACCTACGAGCTGCCGTACGCGCTCGCGCGCCGCTTCTCGACCCTCGACCACTTCACCGGCGGACGCATCGGCTGGAACGTCGTCACGAGCTACCTCGACTCCGCCGCCCGCAACCTCGGCCTCGAGACGCAGATCGGGCACGATGACCGCTACGGCATCGGCGACGAGTTCCTCGACGTCGCGTACAAGCTGTGGGAGGGCTCGTGGGAGGACGACGCCGTGGTGGTGGATCGTGAGCGCGGCGTCTACACGGATCCCGCGAAGGTGCATCCCATCGCGCACGAGGGCGAGCACTTCCGGGTGCCCGGGGTGCACCTGTCGGAGCCCAGCCCGCAGCGCACGCCGGTCGTCTTCCAGGCCGGCGCATCGCCCCGGGGCCGCGAGTTCGCGGCGAAGCACGGTGAGGCGATCTTCATCAACGGCCTCACGCCGGAGCTCACCCGCCCGGTGACGGACGACATCCGGGACCGGGCGGAGCGCATCGGCCGGCCGCGCGACAGCGTGCGGATCCTGACGCTCGCCACCGTGATCGTCGCCGAGACCGACGAGGCGGCGGCCGCGCTCCTCGAGGAGTACCGCGGCTACGTGAGCCTCGACGGGGCCCTCGCCCTGTACGGCGGCTGGTCCGGGCTCGACCTCTCCGGGTACGACCCCGACGCGCCGCTGAAGTACGTCGACACGGACGCCGCCCGGTCGGCGCTCGCGATCTTCACCCGCTACGACCCGGATCGCGACTGGACGCCCCGTGACGTGGCGCACTACGTGGGCATCGGCGGCATCGGCCCGGTCATCTCCGGCAGCGCGACCACCGTCGCCGATGAGCTCGAGCGATGGATCGAGGTGGGCGGCACCGACGGCTTCAACCTCGCCTACGTGGTCACCCCCGGCACGTTCGAGGCGGTCGTCGACCTGCTGGTGCCGGAGCTGCGCCGCCGCGGACGCGTGTGGGACGAGTACCCGGAGGGCACCCTCCGCGGCCGCCTCAACGGCACGGGATCCCCGGTCGTCCCCGAGTGGCACCCCGCGCACGCCTACCGCGGCGCCTACGTGGGCGCGCCGAGCGCCGCCGACGACACCGCTCCCTCCCTCTTCCCCGCGACCACCGATCCCGGAACGGACTGACATGAACGACACGACCACCCGATCCGCCGCCGCCCCGGCGCCCGCGCCCGCGCCCGCTGCGGCAGCCGATGCGCGCTCGCCGTGGCACGGGACCGCGTCCCGCGACGAGCTCGCGCGGTGGCGGGCCGTCGCCGAGCGGGTCGCGGCCACCCTCGACGAGGACGCCCTCGACCGCGACCGGGCCAACGCGGATCCCACGACCGAGCTCGACCTGCTCCGCGACAGCGGCCTCGTCAACCTCCTCGACCCGGCCGAGCACGGCGGGGGAGGCGGGCACTGGGAGTCCGCGTTCCTCGCCGTGCGGATCCTGTCGCGCACCGATGCGTCCATCGCGCAGGTCCTCGCGTACCACTACATCAACTCCGGCAACCTCGGCTTCACCGCGACCGGCGCGACGCGCGCCGAGGGCTACCGTCGCACGGTCGCCGGGCGCTGGGTGTGGGGCGACTCCGTCAACCCGACCGATCCCGACCTCCGGCTCACGCCCGACGGCGACGGCTACCGGCTCGACGGCCTCAAGCGGTTCTCCACGGGCGCGTCCGCGGGCGACGTCGTCCTCGTGAACGCGGTCGTCGCGGGCGGCGACCTCGACGGGCGCATCGTCGTGTTCGCGCTCGACCACGACCGCCCGGGCATCGAGTACCTGGGCGACTGGGACGCGCTCGGCCAGCGCCTCTCCGCGAGCGGATCCGTGCGGTTCACGCGAGTGCGCGTCGACCCGGCCGACGTGCTCGGCCTCGGCACGGACGAGCCGTTCTCCACGCTCGTGACCCCCGGGATCCAGCTCGCGTTCGGCAACCTGTACCTCGGCATCGCGGAGGGGGCCCTCGCGAAGGCCCTCGACCTCGTGCGCGGCCGACGCGGCAGCTGGTTCCTCAGCCCGGCGGACGCGTACCGGCACGACCCGTTCGTGCAGCGCGTCGTGGGCGAGCTGGCATCCCGCATCGCCGCGGTGGAGGCGCTGGCGGATCGGGCCGGCCGCGCGTTCGACGAGGTCGTCGACCTCGGCGACGCCGTCACGGCGGACGTGCGCGGCGGCATCGCGATCGAGGTCGCGAAGCTGAAGGTGGTGGCCACCGAGGTGGGGGTCGAGGTGGCGAACCGCGTGTTCGAGGTCACGGGATCCAGCTCGGCCAGGTCATCGACGGGCCTCGACCTCTTCTGGCGGAACGTCCGCACGCACTCCCTCCACGACCCGGTGGACTACAAGAAGCTCGAGGTCGGGGCGCACGCGCTCACCGGCGAGCTCCAGCCGATCTCGCTCTACACGTGAGGATCCCGTGACCCGCCGACTCGACGCCGTCCTCGCGCGCCTCCGTCCCCTGCTCGATCGCATCGCCGAGGGCGCCGTCGCCCGCGAGCGCGACCACGAGCTGCCCGTCGAGCCCCTGCGCGATCTCGTCGACGCAGGGCTGTCCCGTCTCCGCGTGCCCGTGGATCAGGGCGGCGAGGGCCTCAGCATCCCCGAGCTCGCCGAGGTGCTCGTGGAGCTCGCCGCCGCGGACTCGAACCTGCCGCAGATCCTCCGCGGCCACATCGCGTTCGTCGAGGACCGGCTGCAGGCGCCGCCCGGGCCCGAGCGCGACGCGTGGCTGCGGCGGTTCGCGGCGGGCGAGCTCGTCGGCAACGCCTGGAGCGAGGTCGGCTCGGGCGCGATCGGCACGGCGCAGACGAAGCTGGAGCGCCGCGGCGACCGCTGGGTGCTGAACGGCCGCAAGTACTACACGACGGGCAGCATCTTCGCCGCGTGGACGGACGTGACGGCCGACCGGGATGGCGAGCCCGTGACCGCCATCGTCCGCACCGACCAGCCCGGCGTGCGCATCTCCGACGACTGGGACGGCTTCGGCCAGCAGCTCACCGGCACCGGCACCATCGTGTTCGAGGACGCGGAGGTGGACGCCGCCCACGTCGCGCCGTTCGCCGAGCGGTTCCGGTACCAGACGGCGCTGTACCAGCTCGTGCTGCTCGCCGTCCTCGCCGGGGTGGCGGTGGCGGCGGAGCGCGACACGGCCCGGGCCGTCCGCGAGCGCACCCGGGTCTACAGCCACGGGGTGGCGTCGCTCGTGCGGGACGACGCGCAGATCCAGGCGGTGGTGGGGGAGATCTCCGCCGTCGCGTACACGGCGCGGCTGCTCGTGCGGGGTGTCGCGGAGGCGGTGCAGGCCGCGGCGGACACGGCGCACGAGCCCGGGAGCGACGCCGACGTGCAGGCGAACGTGCTCGCCGAGATCCGCTCGGCGCAGGCGCAGGTGGTGCTCTCGGAGTCGGTGCCGCGCGCGGCGACCCGGGTGTTCGACACGCTCGGCGCCTCCGCCACGAGTCGCGCCCGCGGGCTGGATCGGCACTGGCGCAACGCGCGCACGGTCGCCTCCCACAACCCGGTCGTCTACAAGGCGCGCATCGTCGGCGACTGGTCCATCAACGGCACGGCGCCGCCGTTCGTGTGGGACATCGGGACGGTGGTCCCGAAGGAGGGAGAGGCGGCGTCGGCGGACGGCCCGCGTCGGTAGCGTCGCAGGGGCGGGTGGTCCGCCGACGAGAGGCGTCCGACATGAGCGATACCCGCGGGCGCAGGCCCCTCCATCCCCTCGACCCCGCCGACCGGGGCGTCGCCGGCGAGCTCCGCCGCGACCGCTTCCTCGGCGACCGCGACCTCACGCGCTGGGTGACGCCGGCCGGCCGCGCGCTGGTGCGGCTCGTGCAGCGGATCGTGCGGGCGCTCGGGCCGTACGCGGCCCTCGTGATCACGCTGCTGGTGGGCCTCGTGCTCGCGTTCGGCCTCGCCGCGATCGCCGCGCAGGTCTACGACAACGTGACCGACGCCGACGGGGTGGCCGGCCTCGACCGGCCGCTCCTCGCCTTCATGATCGGCATCCGCACGCCGTGGCTGAACGATGCGGCGACCGCGTACACGGACGTCGCGGGCGTCGTGGTCATGCCGATCATCGCGGTGGTGACGATGCTGTTCCTGGCCGTGAGGCGCCGCTCGTGGACCCCGGTCATCCTGGTGCTGGCGGCCGGCGGCGGATCCCTGCTGCTCACCATCGCGGGCACGGACATCATCGACCGCGCCCGCCCCGACCTCGCCGACGCGGTGCCGCCGTACGAGACGTCGCCGTCGTTCCCGAGCGGCCACACGCTGAACGCGGTGGCGATCGCCGGGATCCTCGCCTACCTGCTCCTCCTCCGCCAGCACCGCCGCACGACCCGCGTGCTGTCGATCGCGGTGGCCGTGGTCTTCGCGGTGACCATCGGTGCCACCCGCGTGTACCTCGGCCACCACTGGTTCACGGACGTCCTCGCCGCCTTCTTCCTCGGCGGCGCGTGGCTGGCGCTGGTGATCACGGCGCATCGGCTGTATCTCACGGCGCGGCGGCCGGAGGTGGGGGAGGCGGGCGTCACGCCTTAGGCGATCCGGCGGGTCCGGCCAGGTAGGCCTGCCACTCCGCCGTGTGCTGGAGCCCGTTCGCGCCGGACCTGCAGATCGTGAGCCACGAGGAGGGATCGCCGTCGTCGGCGCCCCACCCGAACGCGCGATGGACCTCCAGATCCGTGGGGCCCTCGCCGTGCGTGACCACCAGGACCGCCGGCTTCTCCTCCAGGTCGAGGAAGCGGGCGCTCAGCATCCGGTTGATGGGCGCGTCGCGGAACGAGTAGCCGATGACGATCCAGCGCATTGCGCGGTTCAGCCCCTCCTCGAACACCTCGTAGGCGAGCTTGTACGGGTATTCGCCCGCGTGCTGCGCCTTGTCCCGGGGGTTCGCCAGGACGACCGAGGGCCGGACGTTCGTGGTGCGCTGCCGCACGGCGGCCCACTGCTTCTCATCGTCGAGGATCTCCTTGGGGATCTTGGCGTAGATGTCGTCCCGCCTGTTCTCCCAGTAGGTCAGCGAGCCATGGAGGTGCAGAAGGTTCACGCGCCAGTCCTTCGGGAAATCCGCCGCGGTGCGGCGCAACGCCTTCACCATGCGTGTCCTGTTCGCGGCGAATGCGACCTCGACCGACGTGCGCCCGTCCGCGAGATCCGCCACCTCCCGCTCTCGGCACACGTGGAGCAGCGCGGCCAGCAGGAGGGTGTCGTAGTTCAGGTTCCCGAACGCGACCCTGCCGGGGAACGCCTGCAGGATCGCGGTGACCAGAGCATGCAACTCGGCGGCCTTCTCGAATTCCGCGTGGGTCCGCTCGCAGATCACCTCCAGCACGTGCGAGACGCCGTTGTCGCGGACCTGCGCGGCGAAGGACGCGACCCGTCGGATGGCCTCGCGCAGCTCCTCGTCCTTGGGGCTCGTCAGCGTGGCGAGGGTCTCCAGCATCCCCAGCATGCGGGACTCCGTCCCGAAGGCGCCGACCAGGTGCTCGAAGTCCTCGGCGCTCGTCACGCCCTCGGGGAGGGCGTTCTCCGCGATCTCCTTCATGGCGGCGACCGCGTCATCGCCGTCCGCCGTGCGGATGCGCCTCATCACCTCCTCGGTGATGCTGCGGAGCTCCAGCTCGGGGTTGAAGGCGATCGACAATCCGTTGCCGACCAGCACCGCGACGTCATCCTGCTGTCCCATCACGGGTCCGTTCTCCTGGGCTGCTGGCCGGACGAGCGCCGGCGACGGGAGAAGCTTCGGGTCACGCCGAGGAGCGTGTCAACGGATCCGAGAACGTTGCGCTTCGTCCCTCGGCTGCGCTAAGAGCACCGGCCTGTGGGACGGTGGATGCATGGACGACAGGCGCAGCTTCGAGGACGACACCGCGGCGAAGCAGAGGCTGACGGGCGAGCCGTCGTTCCGGCAGGTGATCGTGCTCGTGGTGATCACCTCGGTGATCATGTCCTTCAGCGCGGCGATGCTCCGTCTGACTCCCGTCGCCACGTTCGTCGTCATCGTCGTCGGGATGGTGGTTCTGGGCCTCGTCGGCCGGCTGATCCTCAAGCGCATCAACCTCCGCCGACACCGCTAGGCGGTGCTCGCGCGGCCCGCGTCCCGAGCGTGCGACCCTTGCCGCATGGATCTCGAGGTCGGCCCCGCGCTGACCATCCCCGCCGCCGAGCTGCAGTGGCGGTTCTCGCGGTCGTCCGGGCCCGGCGGGCAGCACGTCAACACGTCGGACAGCCGGGTGCAGCTCACATGGGACGTCGCGGGATCGCTCGTGCTGACGGATCAGCAGCGAACGCGGATCCTCGACCGGCTCGGCCGGCGCCTGGTCGCGGGGACGATCACGGTCACGGTCTCCGAGCAGCGGTCGCAGCTGCGCAACAGGGTCGCCGCGATCGACGGGCTGCGTCAGCTCGTCGCGGATGCGCTCGCACCCGATGCCGCCCCGCGACGTCCGACCCGCCCCACCAAGGGATCACAGAAGAGACGCCTCGCGGCCAAGACGCAGCGCTCCGCGACGAAGCAGCAGCGCAAGCGGCCGACCGGCGACTGAGCGCGCCGACGAGCAGGCGTCAGCGGATCAGGCCGACGCCCCCACCGCCGCATCCGCCCGGTCCCACCCCAGCGCCTCCCCGATCCCCTTGATCGCCGCGAGCGAGCGCAGGTTGAAGTCCACGCCGAGTTGGTTGGGGATCGTGACGAGGAGGGTGTCCGCCGCGGCGATCGCCTGGTCGGCGCCGAGCTCCTCGATGAGGCGCTCCGGGGTGCCGATGTAGGAGCGCCCGAAGCGCCACTTCTCGCCGCCGACCTCGCCCACCTGGTCGCGGCCCTCGATCTGCGAGCGGACGCCGAAGAAAGCTTCCGACTCGTCGTCGATGATCGGGATGATGCTGCGGCTCACGCTCACGCGCGGCTCCCACGCGTGCCCGGCGGCGGCCCAGCCGTCGCGGAACAGCTGGATCTGCTCGGCCTGGAGCACGTCGAGCGGCACGCCGGTGTCCTCCGAGAGGAGCGTCGACGACATCAAGTTCATGCCCTGCTCGGCCGCCCACTGGCCGGTGGCGCGCGTGCCGGCGCCCCACCAGATCCGCTCGCGGAGGCCGGGCGACTGCGGGGTGAGCGCGACGCCGCCGGCGATCATGCCGCGTTGCGGTGCCGCGGTCGCGAGCTCCTCGCCCTCGAGCGCGCGGAGGAAGAGGCCCGTGTGGCGGCGGGCCATGTCGGCGTCGGTCTCGCCGTCGCGCGGCACGTAGCCGAACGACTCGTAGCCGGCCTCGACCTGCTCGGGCGATCCGCGGCTGATGCCGAGCTGCACCCGGCGGTTGGAGATGAGGTCGGTCATGGCCGCCTCCTCCGCCATGTAGAGGGGGTTCTCGTAGCGCATGTCGACCACGCCGGTGCCGATCTCGATCCGGCTGGTGCGGCTCGCGATGGCGGCGAGCAGCGGGAACGGCGCCGCCTGCTGCGGCGCGAAGTGGTGCACGCGGAAGTACGCGCCGTCGATGCCGATCTCCTCGGCCGCGACCGCGAGGTCGATCGACTGGAGCAGCGAGTCCTGGGCGGTGCGGACGCGGGATCCGCGCACGTCCTGCCAGTGGTTGAACGACAGGAAGCCGATCTTCGTGGCCATGGGGCGCTCCTCGGTGCTCGACGGCGACGGATCCGGGTGGATGCGTCTGCATGGAGTCGAACCGCGGCGGGGCGCCCGCCTATTCCCGCGTCGGGTGCCCCTCGGACGTGATCGGCGGCTCGCTCAGCTCGCGCTCCTCGAACTCCCCACGCTGGGCGCGTTCGAGTGCGGCGAGCAGCCGCCGTGCGCCGGACGGGTTCCGGAGCAGGTAGGAGGTCTCGTCTTCGGGAGACATGGGAGGTCCTCTCATCGGGATGAGGCGACGGTACCTGTACCTCCCGTCCGCACCGGCATACGCTCCGGACATGCACCGCATCAACACGACCTCGTTCGCGTCGGTCCACGCGCTCTACGTGAAGAAGGTCGAGCGCAAGGGCCGCACGCGCGCGGAGGTCGACGAGGCGATCGCGTGGCTGACCGGCTTCGACGCCGTGGAGCTGGAGCGCCACCTCGATGCGGAGACGACGTTCCAGGACTTCTTCGCCGCGGCCCGACTCAACCCCCTCGCCGACGAGGTGCGCGGCGTGATCTGCGGCGTCCGCATCGAGGAGATCGACGATCCGCTGATGAAGCAGGTGCGGATCCTCGACAAGCTCGTCGACGAGATCGCGCGCGGTCGCCCGATGGCGAAGGTGCTGCGCGGCAGCTAGCCGATCCGCTCCGCCTGCGCGAGCACCGCCGCCGGCAGCACCGCGCTCGCGTTCAGCACCTCGATGCCGAGGAGGCGGCCGTCGGCGTCGAAGTCGAGGGAGATCTCGCCGCTGTCGCCGGGCGTCAAGATCGAGTGGATGGTCGTGCCCACCTCGCCGTCGCCGACCGGCCCCGCGAGGGCGACGTACGCGGCGTCCGCGACCGCGTCGTACGTGACCCGCATCACGCGCCCGCCGCCATCACCCGACGGAACGCGCCGAGCGTCTCGCGCAGCACCTCGGCGAGGTCGGCGGCGCCGCCGTCCTCCGACAGCCACCGCCCGATGGACACCCCGAAGACCGTCGCGGTGGCGTGGGCGACGAGCACGGCCGTGAGCGGATCCACCCCGCGCTCCACGAAGCCCGCGCGCACGGCCTCCTGCATCGCCGCGACCTTGCGCATCTCGCGCTCCTGCAGCCCGGCGTCCGCGACGATGATGCGCTTGCGGGCGAGCAGCGTCGCGCGCCCCTCCGCGAACTGCGACGCGACGACCTCCGGGAACCCGTCCTCCACGACCTGGAGCGGCGAGCGGTCGGGCGCCGCCTCGCGGATGATGCGCGTGACGAGCGCCGGCAGCTCGTCCTCCTCGGCGAACAGCACCTCGCGCTTGTCGGCGAAGTGGCGGAAGAAGGTGCGGGTCGTGAGGCCGGCCCGGGCGGTGATCTCGGGCACGGTCGTCTCCGCGAATCCCTGGGCGTGGAACAGCTCGAGGGCAGCGGCGGCCAGGCGCTCGCGCGTGTCCGGCTGCCATCTGCTCATGCGTCGATCCTAGTGATGACACGGCGTGCCATGACGGACTATGGTGATGACACGCGATGTCATCGGATGCCGCGACCCGAGATCGGAGATCCGCCGTGCCCACCGAATCCGCCGCCTGGCTCGCCTCGTCCGCCGCCGACCTCACCGTCGGCGCGGCGCCCTCCACCGCACCCCGCGCGGGCGAGGTCGCGATCCGCGTGCGCGCCGTCGCGATCAACCCGCTCGACACCATGAAGCAGCACATGGGCGACCTCATGTACCGCTGGCTGCCGCACCCCGCCGTGCTCGGTGAGGACGTGGCCGGCGTCGTCGACGAGGTCGGCCCTGGCGTCACGCGCTTCGCCGTGGGCGACCGGGTCGTCGCGTATGCGGTCGGCATGGAGAAGGGGCGGCGTCACGCGCCGGAGGGCGGGTTCCAGACCCGCGTCATCGTGCGCACCGACCTCGCCGCGCCGATCCCGGACTCCCTCGCGTTCGCCGACGCCGCCGTGCTCCCGCTCGGGATCTCGACCGCCGCGTCCGGCCTCTTCGGCGCCGGCCAGCTCGGCCTGCGGTTCCCGGACGCGACCACGCCGGCGACGGGGGAGACCGTGGTGGTGTGGGGCGGATCCACGAGCGTCGGCCTGAACGCGATCCAGCTCGCGGTCGCCGCCGGCTACGACGTCGTGACCACCGCCTCGCCGCGCAACCACGAGCTCGTGCGCTCGCTCGGCGCGAGCCGCGCATTCGACTACCGGAGCCCGACGGCGGTGCAGGACATCGTGCGGCACCTGGCCGGGCGACGCGTGGCGGGCGTGCTGGCGATCGGCACCGGATCCGGCGATCCGGCCGTGCGGATCGCCGCGGCCACGGGCGCCAAGCGGGTCAGCATGGCGAGCCCGCCGGTCTCGTTCGACACCCTCCCGCGCGGCGGCCGCGTCGGCCTGCCGCTCGTGCGCCTCGGCCTCCGCATGGGCACGATCACCCCGGCCCTGATGCTGCGGGCGCGCGTCCGCGGGATCCGCGCGAGCTTCATCTGGGGCAGCGCCCTCATGCACGACGAGGTCGGTCCGATGCTCTGGGAGCGCTTCCTGCCGGACGCGCTCGCCGAGGGCCGCTACGTCGCGGCGCCGCAGGCGGAGGTCACGGGCACCGGGCTCCAGGCGATCCAGCCCGCGATGGACCGGCTCCGCGAGGGCGTCTCGGCGCGGAAGCTCGTTATCACGCTCGGCGGAGGGACCGCCGAGGGCCGCTGACGCCGCCGGATCATCCAAAAGTCTCACGGATCCGATACCTCCGTATTCGCCCCCGCCATAGGTCGCGTCACGATCTATCCATGGACATCGGATGGTCATCGGACTGGAGCCGCGTGACGTTGCCCCTGACCGTCCTCCTCCTGCTCGGATCTGAGCCCGATCACGGGTACCGGCTGCTGGAGCGGCTGACGGAGTCCGGGCACGCCGAGGCCACGGGGAGCACGGTCTACCCGCTCCTCGCACGGCTGGAGGACCGGGGCTGGGTGCGACACGACTGGCAGCACGTGGGGCCGGGCCCCGGCCGGAAGGTGTTCTCGGTCACGAGCCGGGGGCGCGAACGTGTCGCGGTGCTGCTGGACGAATGGGCGCGGGTCCGCACGACGCTCGACGCGATCGCGTCGGGTCACGACGGGATGAGGAGCGGGACATGAACTACTACAGGAGGCTGGCGTTCGAGCTGCGGGTGCGGGGCCTCGACGAGGACCGGATCCGCTCGACGCTCGACGACGTCCGGAGCGACTGCTCCCTCGCGGACGCGGGGCCGGAGGACCGCTTCGGCGACCCCCGCGTCTTCGCCGCGCAGTTCCCCCAGCATCGGACGTGGACGCCGGGCAAGCGGTTCGTGACGGTCGTGGTCGTGGTCGCCGCGCTCCTCGCGGTGTCGCTGATCGCGCTGTCGGCCACGCTCGACATCCCCATGCGGGTCGGCCCGCTGTCGGTGCCGCTGTGGTCGGCTCTGTTGCTGGCGGTCGGGGGCTGCGTCGGCGGCTTCGTGCTGGACCGGCGACTGCCGCGTGGGTTCGACGCGACGGAGGCCGGGCGGTGATCGTCGTCGACGGGCTCGCCAAGTCGTACGGACGCCGACGCGTCCTCGACGGCGTCACCTTCAGCTGCCCGCCGGGGACGGTCACGGGATTCCTTGGCCCCAACGGAGCCGGGAAGTCGACCACGCTGCGGATCCTCGCCGGCATGACGCGGCAGGACGCGGGGATCGCCACGGTGCACGGGCAGGCGTACGCGCGACTGGAACGCCCCGCCGCCACGGTGGGCATGATGCTCGACGCCGCCGCGCGCTCAGTGACGCGGCAGGCGGGCGCTCAACACCCAGGATCCCTCGACCTCGCGAGCCTCCAGGCTGCCGCCCAGGAGCGTGACGCGCTCACGCATCCGGTGCATCCCGTACCCGGAAGAGGGGATCGGGCTCGTGGTGGAGGTGGGCGCCATGGTGCTGGTGATCGTCACCGTCACGTCGTCCTGGCCCGGATCGATGTCCACGCGCACGTCCGGGCGGGGGGCCGCGTGCTTCGCGACGTTGGTAGCCCCCTCCCGTAGCAGGCGGACGATCGTCAGCTGGATGGCGCTCGACACGTCCAGGCCGTCGAGCGGCCCCACGACGACATGCGCTCCGAGGGCCTCGAGGTCGTGACGGACCGAGTCCACGGCGCCGGCGATGGTGTCTCCGTCCTCATCCCGATCGCCGATGGTCGTGCTCCGGTCGTCCCGCACCACCCGCAGCACGCGCCGGATGTCCGCGAGCGCCTGGTCGGCGCTGTCGCGGATCGCGACGACGGACTGCTCACGCAGCGCGGGGTCGTCGACCCGCCCCAGCACGCGCACGTGCATGGCGACGAGCGTGACGTCGTGGGCGATGATGTCGTGCAGCTCGTCGGCGATGCGCTGCCGCTCCGCTTCGAGCTCCGCGTCACGCGCCCGCTCCAGGTCCAGGAGGTCGACGGCCAGTCCCCGCTCGCGCCGGAGCGAGGAGCGCAGGGTGCGGCCCACGAGGGCAGCGAGCGCGCCGATGAGGAGCACGGCGGGCAGGGCCGTCGTCGTGAGGGACTCCGCGGTCGTCCAATGCAGCACGACCACCGCCGACGCCGTCACCGCGTACAGGCCGCTGAACCAGCGGGGACTCGTGTAGACGACCAGCCCGGTCGCGACGGCGAGGTAGACGGCGAGGCCGCCGCCCTGGCCCGCCGCGGTCTCCAGCAGGGCGGCGAGGAGCAGCGAGATCGCTGCGGCGGGCGGTGACCACGCGAACAGCGCGACGGCCATGGTCGGCGCCTCCTGCGCCACGAGCTCGCGCCAGGACGGTGCTGGATCCTCCAGGAAGCCGACGATGTCGACGACCAGCACGAGCGTGATCACCGTCAGAAGCGCGATGCGCGCACGGGGCGGGAGGTTCGAGAAGTCCGGTTCGCGTCCCCGCCACGGCTGGGGCAGGCCGCTCATCCGGCGTCGGAGGTACCCAGCTCTCGTCACCCGCCCATCATGACTGGTCGCGTAGGCCGTTCACTTGCAGATCTTGAGGAGCTTGCATGCCTCGTTCCAGAAACCCGTCGGTCGGATGAGTCCCATCAGCGTGATCAGTGCCTGCATCGTCGTCTCCTTCTCCGTGCGTCTGGAGAAGCGTCTCGGCGCCGGTGCGCGCGTCGATGCATCCGAAGGTCGCGACCCACGAGACTTCCGTATGGTCATCGGCGACGGACGGCCCCGTAGGCTCGCGGCATGGCACCCATCCGCGTCCTCATCGCCGATGACGAAGCGCTGGTGCGTCATGCGCTCCGCATCTTCGTGGCGTCGGCTCCCGACATGACGGTCGTCGGCGAAGCGGAGGACGGCGTCCTCGCGGTGCGCGCAGCCGAGGAGCTGCAGCCCGACGTCGTGCTGATGGACCTGCAGATGCCGCGCATGGGCGGGATGGAAGCGACTCGGCGGATCACGGCGGCGCTGTCGGACACACGGGTGCTGGCCGTGACCACGTTCTCCTCCGAGCGGCACGTGGTGCCCGCGCTCCGCGCCGGTGCGTCCGGTTACCTCGTCAAGGACAGCGAGCCGGACGACATCCTGCACGCCATCCGCGAGGTCCGGGCGGGGCGGTCTGTCATGTCGCCACGCATCACGCGCGATCTGATCCTGTCCCTCCGCGACGATTCGGAGACCGGCTCGATGGCGGCCTCGGGGCACGAGCCGTTGACGACGCGCGAGTACACCGTCGTCCGCCTCATCGGACGCGGCATGTCGAATGCCGAGATCGCCCGGGAGCTGCATCTCTCCGAGCCGACCATCAAGGCGAACCTCAGCCGTGTGATGACCAAGTGGGACGTGCGCGACCGCGTGCAGGTGCTGATCCACGCGGTGCGCCACGGCATCGTGGACCTCTCGCACTACGAGGGCGAGCCGTCGGTCAGAGCCCGATGACCCCGGTCGGCGGGGGAGTGCACGCCCTTCTCACCCTCCCCGACCGCACCGCGTGGCGCGCCTGGCTCGACGCGCACGAGGAGTCGTCCGACGGCGTGTGGCTGGTGCTCGCGAAGAAGGGCACGACGGATCCGACCTCCCTCACCTACGCGGAGGCCCTCGACGAGGCGCTGTGCAGCGGGTGGATCGACGGGCAGACCGCGAGCATCGACGAGCGGGTGTTCCGCCGCCGGTTCACCCCCAGGCGGAAGGCGTCGCTGTGGTCGGAACGCAACATCGGCCTGGTCGCGACGCTCACGGCCGAGGGGCGGATGCGGCCGGCCGGGATCCGCGAGGTCGAGCGCGCGCAGGCCGACGGGCGGTGGGAGCGGGCGTACGCGGGTCCGGCATCCGCTGCGGAGCCCGAGGACCTGCTGGCCGCGCTCGCCGCGTCGCCCGCCGCCGCGGCGACCTTCGCGACGCTCAGCAAGGTCAACCGCTACGCCGTGATCCATCGGGTGTCGACGGCGCCGAACGCGACCGTGCGCGCCAACCGGCTGGCCCGCCTCGTCGCGATGCTCGAGCGCGGGGAGGCGCCGCACCCGCAGTAGGGCGGCGGATCGGCGCCAGCCGCGTCAGCGCGCGAACCACTCCCGCGCCAGCACCGACATCACGATCTCGTCGTGGAACGCGCCGTCGTGGAAGACCGTCTCGCGCCGCACGCCCTCCTCCACGAAGCCGACCTTCCGGTACGTCGCGCGGGCCCGGGCGTTGTAGGCGAAGACGTGCAGCTCGATCCGGTTCAGCCCCATCTCGCGGAACCCGTAGCCGACGAGGGTGCGCACGGCGTCCGTGCCGTAGCCGACGCCCACGTGCTCGGATCCGATCATCACCGTCAGCGTCGCCGCGCGCGTCAGCAGCCCGGCGCCGTAGAGGGTGACGTGGCCGACGAGGCGGCCGGAGATCCGGTCGGTCACGCAGAAGCCCACGGAGCCCGCGGGTTCGTTGTCGCTCCACTTCCGGAACTGCTCCGCGACGTCGGCCTCGGGCCGCGGCCGCACGGTCATCTGCTGCAGCACCGCCCACTCCGGATCCCGCCACCAGCGCACGAGGTCCGGGAGGTCGGCGTCCTCGAGCGCCCGAAGGCGTATCCGCTCGCCCTGGAGGATGCCCGCCCCGTACCGCTGAGGGTCGCCCGCGTCCGTCCATGCCATGAGGTGATCGTGCCATCAGCGGGCGGCGCGGCGCTGCGGGTCAGTGCCCGAGCTCGATGAGCAGCACGCCGGCGACGATGAGCACGATGCCGGCGACCATCGTGCGGGTCAGGGGATCGCGGAAGAGGAGGCGGCCGAGGATCGCGGTGAGGGCGACGCCGGTCGCGGCCCAGATCCCGTACGCGACGCCGATGGGCAGGCCGAGCGCGAGCGCGCCGCCCAGCATCGAGAACGCGGTGACGTAGCCGACCGCCACGACGGCGTACCAGCGCTTCCGGCCGTCGGTGGCGAGCTTGAGGGAGATGGTGGCGGCGACCTCGGTGACGATCGCGATCGACAGGAGCAGCCAGGCCATCAGCGGGCCTCGCCGGAGGCCGCGGTGGCGGCGGTCGCGCGGGCGGCCTGCGCGCGCTGCGACCCGAGCTCCACGAGCAGCACGCCGGCGACGATGAGCACGAGGCCGACGATCATCGGGCCGGTGAGCGGCTGGTCGAGAAGCGCCGCGGCGGCCACGGCGGTGAGCGCGACGCCGGTGGCGCCCCAGACCCCGTAGGCGACACCGACGGCCATGCCCGTCCTCAGCACGCGCGTCAGGAACCAGAACGCCGCGAGGTACCCGGTGACGACGAGCGCGTACCAGCCGGGCGCGTCGACGGCGGCCTGCAGCGCGAGGGAGGCGGTCACCTCGCTGACGATGGCGCCGCCGAGGAGGGCCCACCTCACGGGGTGGGCGTGGGGGCGTCGCCGGGGAGCGTGAGCGTGAGGACCCCGTGGCGCACCTCGACCGTGGTGCCGCGGTGGTCGCGGACGCGGGGGAGGCCGACGGTGGCGTCGCTCGCGTGGTCGCCCACGACGACCACGCGCATGCCGGCGGCGAGGCCCGCGCGGATGCCGGCCTCGGCGTCCTCGTAGACGATCGCGTCGGCCGGATCCACGCCCAGGCGCTCCGCCGCGAGCAGGTAGCCGGAGGGGTCGGGCTTGCCGGCGGTGACGTCGTCGGCGGAGACCACGACGTCGGGCACGCGGATCCCGGCGCCGGCGAGACGGGCGCGCGCGAGGTCCGGGCCGGCGCTCGTGACGAGGGCGTGGGATCCGGCGGGCAGCGCGGCGACCAGGTCGCGGGCGCCGGGGATCTCGACGGTCGCGGGGCTGCCGTCGAGCTCGAGCCGGTCGAGCTCGGCGAGGAGGGCGGGCACGTCGCTGCCGGCGGGCGCGAACCGGGCGATGCTGTCGGCGGCGCGCACGCCGTGGATCCGCCGCATCAGGTCCGCGGGGTCGTGGCCGAAGCGCCGCGCGAGCATCGTCCAGATCTCCTCCACGAGCGCCGTCGAGTCGACGAGCGTCCCGTCCATGTCGAGGAGGAGCGCGCGGGCGGTGAGCGTGACGGGTGCGGTCATGCGTCCATCCTCCCGGACGGGTGGCAGCGAGAGGATCCCTTGAGTAAGCGCATGGGTGGGCGGGCGCGTGGTGCGAGGTCTTCCGCCGCCCGCTAGTGATATCCCCGTTGACGCCATTGCAGCCTCGCGGTCACCACGGCGATTTACCGAATCGCTGTGTCATGTCTTCAGCTACGCGGTTGTCGAGCTTCTCGACGAGAGTCACAAAGAAGTTGATCCAGCTCAATACACCTGACTTGTGCAGTGGCCCTGGGGTCTTCCCCTTATGGACTATCTCTCCTCGAATGTCCCGAACGAAGGCGTCGATCTCCTTGACCACCTTGTCGTTTCCCATGTTCCTCCAAGAGACGAGATGGAGCGCCCCTTCTGCTCCTGTAGCGAGCTCTATGAGCTTCTCGCTGTTGGAGACGTTGGGAGTGTTCAGATTCCCGGCTTCTCTGGCGAGCGTTTCCCGCGCCTTGGTCTTCCAGCCCGAACCGGCTAACGCCCAGGGGTCCTTCCCTTCTCCTAGTTTGCGTTTCATCGCTCGTGGAAGCTTGTTGTGATCGTCACCGGTCTCGACGAGAATAAACTCCAGTCCCTCCAGGGAGACTTGTTCGACGTAGTTCTCCCAGGCCGTATGAAGCAGGACCACTGTCGAACGCAACAGAGGGCCGGTGTCGCCAGCAGGGCGCCCGCGACTACCTTCTTCCCCTGGCCACAATGTGATGAGGTTCTGCACATCTTTGATGAGGCTGTCGAAAGTCTCGCTGAAAGCGCGCGAATGAGTCATGGACAAATCTTATGCATTCGCGTCGCCGAACGTGACCCCAGTTCGGCTCCGGATCCCTCGCTTCGAGCGACGGGACTGGCCCAGGCCGCCCGGTCGGCCACGCTGGAGGGGACGCCGCGATCCGACGCTGCGCGGGCGGAGGCGGCATGGGCGCGGGCGACACGGACGAGCTCGAGGGCGGGTTCCGCTGCAAGGCCCCGGCCTGGCTCTGCGCCGGCATCTTCGCGCCGTTCGGGCTCGCGGGTCTCGGCTGGGCGCCCGTGCGGGGGATCCGGCTGCGGAGGCGGGCCCGTGGGTGACCCGCTGGCGAAGGCGCTGCAGGTCGTGACCATCGTCTGCATCATCGGGATGGGGATCGGCTTTTTCCGCACGCTGAACCACACGTCCCGGACGAACGAGCCGGCACCGCGTTCGATGTACCTCGCCGCCCTGCCCTTCGCGGTGGTCGGCCTGCTGGCGGTCATCGTGGGGATCGCGCTCGACTGATCGGCCCCGCATCCGCGGTCGCCGCCGCCGGGCATCTCCGGTCGTGGTGGAGCGCAGGTCCGACGAAGGGCCGGGCCGGAGGCGATCCTCCGGCCCGGCCCTCCGCCAGGCAGCCGTCGCGACGACGCGACGACGCGACGCCAGCCTGGTGCCCGCGGCGCGACCTCCACAGGGTGGTGGTGGGGACGACCGGCGCGATCAGGGGCGGTGGCCGCCCGGCGGGATGTGGATCGGCGGGAGGTCGATGTGGGGGAGCGGGACGTGGATGGGGATGTGGATGTTGATGGACGGGACGTGGATGTGCGGGATGTGGATGTGGACGGGCGGAAGCGGGATGTGGATGTGGATGCGGATCTCCGGCCAGTGGATGCCGAAGAGCTTCTGCTCGGCGATCGCACCATCCGTGGGCGACGCGGGGATGTGCTGACCTGCGATGCCGGTGGCCGTCGCATCCGTGAGGCGGCCGGACCCGACGTCCTGCTGGAGCTGGCCGTGCTCGATCGATGCGGCGACGCGTGCCTGCGGGGTGCTCTCCTCCGCGCTCGCGCTGTGGGCCGGGCCGGTGAAGGCGAGGCCGAGGGCGGTGAGGGAGCCGATCGCGAGGGTCGCGAGGAGCTTCGGTGGGAAGGGGATCCGGATCGTCTTCGTTCGGCGTGACATGGTGACGCACCTCCTTGTCGGGGCGGGAGAAGCCCGCGAGGAGACGGTAGGGCGCCGTGCGTGGGCAGGGCGGCCGCTCACAGGGCCCGCGAGTGAACGCCAGACGAACGTCTGACCTATCACGCGGGCGGGAACGGCGCGGGTGCGCCCGGGATCCGTCCTCGCGGACCGATGCCCGTCGGCTCCTCGCCCGGCCCACGGCTCGCGGCGGGCTTACGGCTCCCGGGCCCGGCACCCGGAAGCGGGGGCGCGACCGTAGCCTGGCCGCATGACGGGATCCACCGGGCGCGGGCGCGCGACCCACCACGTGGTCATCGGCGCCGGGCTCGCCGGGGCGGCCACCGCCTGGCAGCTCGCGAGCCGCGGGCACGAGGTCACGGTGCTGGAGCGCGACCGGCCGGCGAGCATGCGGGGCAGCTCCCACGGATCCGCGCGCATCCTCCGCTACGCCTACCCCGACCCCTTCTACGTGCGCCTGATGCGCGACGCCCGCGTGCTCTGGGACCGACTCGAGCGCAGCACGGGCACGCGGATCGTGACACCGACCGGATCCGTCGACTCGGGCCTCGTGCGCCGCCCGGCCGAGCTCGCGCGCGTGCTCGAGCGCGTCGGGATCGACCACGAGCTGATGTCCGCGCGCGCGGCCGAGGACCGCTGGCCCGAGATGACCTTCGACTCCGACGTGCTCTTCCACCCGGCCGCCGGCGTGGTCGACGCCGAGGTCGCCGTGCGCACGATGCTCGACCTGGCCGTCGCGCACGGCGCCGTGGTGCACGAGGGCTGGACGGCCGCGTCGGTGGAGCGCGCCGGCGCCGGCTTCCGGGTGGCCTCCGACGACGGGCGCCGCGTCGACGGCGACAGCGTCGTCGTGGGCGCGGGCGCCTGGCTGCCCGAGCTCCTGGCCGCGCTGCCGTTCCCGCGCGCCGCCCTCGACCGCATCCCGCCGCTGCGCGTGCGGCAGGAGCAGGTGTTCCACTTCCCGTATCGGCAGAGTCCGTATCGGCAGAGTCCGTATCGGGATGGCCCGCCCGCCCGATCCGTACCGACCTCGATCCACATGGACGAGCGCATGCAGGTCTACGCGCTGCCCGGCGGCCGCGACGTGGAGGGCCGCGGCCACAAGGTCGCCGAGTTCGAGGGCGGGCGCGTGATCCCGTCGGCCGCGCATCAGGACGGCCTCGTGGATCCGGCGAACCGCGCGCGCGTCGTCGACTGGGTGCGCCGCAACCTGCCGGGCGTGGATCCGGTGCCGTACGCCGAGTCGACGTGCCTGTTCACGAGCACCCCGAGCGAGGACTTCGTGATCGACCGGATGGAGGGCATCACGATCGTCTCGCCCTGCTCCGGCCACGGCGCCAAGTTCGCGCCGCTGATCGGCAGCCTCGCGGCGGATGCGGCGACCGGCGAGCGCGTCGAGCCGCGGTTCGCGTTCGCGCCCTGAGCCGCGGGCGCCGGCGAAGCCGCGCCGTCACACCTTCTGCGGTCGCCCCCGCGCCGGCGTCCGCGTGCGGGTCCGCGCCGGATCCCGCGTGCCCGCGCGCTCCTCGGCCCGCGCCCGCTCGGCCGACAGCCGGGCGAGCTCGTCGCGCAGCTCGCCGACCCGGTCGTCGCGCCCCTCCTCGGGGAACGCGCCGGGCAGCAGCTGCGGGCTGAGCCGCGCGCGCACGATCTGCTCGAGCGCCGAGTCGCGCGCGATGACGAGCACCTCGCGCAGCGCCTCCGGATCCCGCGACAGCGCGCCGAGCCGCTCCACGATCTCCTCCGCGATCTCGGCGCGCAGCCGGAGCCCCGGCACGTCGCCCTCGCGGTAGTCGTCGGGCCGCCGCCCCTTGCCGTCGCGCAACGCCGCGCGCTCGCAGGCCATGCGCAGCCGCTCGGCCTCGCCGCGCTTCTCGCCCGTGAGCTCCGCGAGCTCGCCGCGGAGCGCCTCGATGAGCGACTCCTCGTCGAACGGGCGCCGCTCGCGCAGCGTGCGCAGGATGATGAGGTTCTCCATCTGCAGCCGGAGCGCCACGCCCACGAGCAGCAGGGCCTCCTCGACGAGGACCTCCTTCTGCGCCGGATCCGCGGCCACGCGGGCCGCGACGGACGGCGGCGGGGGCCCGGGCTTGCTGCTCTTGGCGGGCTTCGCGGGGCGGATGCGGGGCCGGGGCATGACGTCCTCCCGGTCCGCTCGCTCCACCGGCGAGGTGGTCCCAGGCTACGCGGAACCGCCGACCCCGGGGCGGGTCGCGCCCCCATCCGTGAGCGGATCCGCGGGCGGGTCCGCGCGCCGGTCCGCGAGCGAGCCCGGCAGCGCCCGCGTCACCCCATCCGCCGCCGCAGGAACGCGAGGGTGCCGAGCTCGTCGTCGATGCCGCCGCCGTCGTGGCCGTTGTACTCCCACTCGACGATCTCCTTCTCGCCCGCGTAGGAGTTGAAGGCGCCGTAGACGGTGGAGGGCGGGCAGGTCGCGTCCATGAGGCCCACCGAGAAGCGCGCGGGCGCGGTCGCGCGGCGCGAGAACGCGACGCCGTCGAAGTACCGCAGCACGGCGTGCACGTCCTCGCCGCGGCCCCGGTGCGTCTTCAGGTAGTCGACGACCTCGTGGTACGGGTACGCGTCGGTGATGTGCGTGGCCCGCTCGATGTCGCAGAGGAACGGCACGTAGGCCGAGACCGCCGCGATGTCGTCGCGGAGGCCGGCGACCGCGAGGGCCATGCCGCCGCCCTGGCTGCCGCCCTGCACGGCGATGCGCGACGCATCCACCACGTCGAGCGAGCGGGCGACGTCGACCGCGCGCACCGCGTCGGTGAAGAGGCGGCGGTAGTAGTAGGTCTCCCGGGAGGCGATGCCGCGGGTCATGAAGCCGGGGATCGCGGGGCCGGCCTCGCCGTGGTCGGCGGTGTCGCCGGCGCTCCAGTACGAGCCCTGGCCGCGGGTGTCCATCTGCAGGTGCGCGAAGCCGGCGGCCGCGTAGATCAGGGTCTCCTCGGCGCGTCCCCGCCCGCCGCCGTAGCCGACGAACGAGACCACGGTGGGCAGCGGGCCCGTCGCGCCCACGGGGGTGCGGAGCCAGGCGCGCACGTCGGTGCCGCCGGATCCGGCGAAGGTCACGTCCTGCACGTCGACGAGCGCGAGGTCCGTCTCGACCGGGGCGAGGCGCACGTCGAGGTCGTGGCGTCCGGCCTCGGCGAGGGTGTCGGACCAGAAGGCGTCGAAGTCGTCCGGGTCGATGTGGCTGCTGACGTGCGCGCGGGCGGCGTCGACGGGTTCGATGAGCATGGGTCCTCCGGGCGTTCGGCGGTGGGCGGTGACGTGTCGGCGTTCCGCGTGCCCTCGGGCCGCGTCGCCTCGATCATCATGGCCCGGCTCAGCGGAAGAGCGGCGTCCCGTCGGCGAGCTCGGCGTCGAGGAGGGTCCAGATCCACTCGAGCGCCCGCGCGGTGTCGAGGCCGGGCACCTTCTGCGACAGCTGCGTCGCGATGCCGTCGCTGTAGGCCGCGACCTTCAGCGCGACCTCGGGCGCGTCCACCTGCCGGAAGACGCCGGCCTCGACGCCGCGGCGGATCGTGCGCACGAGGCACGCCTCCCACACGCGGAGGCGCTCGAGGCGCTCGGGCGTGAGGGCGGGCTTCCGCGAGACGGCGGTCCAGTAGTCCGACCAAAGCCGCCAGTGCGACTCGGACGCGTCGGTGCCGTCGAAGAGCGGCTCGACCAGCAGGCGGATGCCGTGCACCGGATCCGGATCCGCGTCGACCTCCTCGACGGTCCCCGCGTAGAACCGGTCGGTCTCCAGCGCGACGACCTCGTCGAGGATCTCCGTGACGCTGCCGAAGTGGTACGTGACGGTGCCCACGGACACGGCGCCCTCGGCCGCGATGTCGCGGAGGCCGGTGGCGGTGAGGCCCTGGCGGAGGATCACGGCACGGGCGGCCGCGACGATCATCGCCCGCCGCACCTCGGGCTTCTCGCGCTTGCCGCGCCCGGTCGACGCGGGCGAGCCGGCGGGCGCGATCGGACCCGGGGCCGCGGTCGTCTCGGCCGTCACGCCGAGGTCCGCGGCACGAGGTCGTCGAAGACGCGGTCCGCGACGAGCACCTCGGGGGCGTCCGGGCCGCCGTCGCGCGCCCATGCCTTGAGCGTGTTGACGACGCGGAAGGCGTCCGCGTCGGCGGTCACGCGCGAGGTGGTCTCGAGGCGCGCGCGCCAGCCCGCCTGCTCGAGGCCGATGGCCCACCGCGACTCCGCGACGGCCGAGGTGGGGTCGCCCTCCGTGATCCGGTACGTCTCGCGGCTCGACTCGGTGAAGACGAGGCCGTCCGGGTAGACCCGGGATCCGCCGTAGCCGGGGTCGACGTCGAGCGTCCACTCGCCGGTCGCCACGTCGTGGGAGACGCTGCGCTCGGGCAGGCCGGAGGCGTCGGGGATCCGCTGGATCGCGATCGGCGTCGCCTGCACGGCCGCCTCGAAGCGCACGCCGTCGTCCTCCGCGCGCGTCCAGACGGGCAGGGTGACGGCGCTGCGGGAGGGCGCGATGGCGAGGGTCGCCTCGCGGGCGTGGGGCCAGATCCACGGCCAGTACGCCGACGACACCGCGATGCGCAGCCGGTGCCCGGCGGGGAAGGAGTGACCGGTGGAGACGAGCGGCACGCGCACGACCGCCTCCTCGCCGGGGACCATCGGGTCGATCCGGGCGCGGTCGATCCGCTTGTTGAGGTTGAGCACCCCGCGCGTCACGAGCGTGGATGCGCCGTCGGGCGCGACGTCGCAGAGCCGCACCACGACGTTCGCGTCGGGCAGGTCGCTCGTGACCGCGAGGTCGACGAGCACGTTGCCGAGCACGTCGAGCGGCTCGTCGAGGAGCAGGTCGAAGCACACCGAGAGGCCGTCCTCGGCGCGCTGGTCCGGCGGCAGGTCGGTGGCGTTGCCGAACGGGAAGAACCGGCCGGCGTCGAGCCCGGTGTGCTGGGGCGAGCGGACGACGACGGGGTCGCCCACGGTGGCGGGACCGTGGAACACGTCGAGCGGCAGCACGGGCGAGGCCGAGACGGACGCGGGCGGCGGCCACGACGCGGCGGCGACCCAGCGGCCGGTCCGCTCGGGGTAGCTCGTGGCGGGCGGCTCGGAGTCGCTGAGGAAGGCGCGGAGCGCGGGATCCGCCTCCACGCCGGTGTCGACGCCCTTCAGCCAGCGGTCCCACCAGCGCAGCGTCTCCTGCAGGAAGCCGATCGACGGGCCGGGCGTCAGGCCGCGGTCCGGGTACTGGTGCGACCACGGGCCGATGACGCCCTTCACCGGCGCGGACACGTTCTCCACGAGACGCAGCACGGCGTCGCGGTACGGATCCGCCCACCCGCCGACCGCGAGCACGGGCGCGGTGATGGCCGCGTAGTCCTCGCACACGCTCCCGTGGCGCCAGTAGTCGTCGCGCTCCTGGTGCGCGAGCCAGGTCGGCGTCATCGGCCGACCGGGATCCAGGCGCTCGCGCCAGCGCTCCACCCAGCCCTCGCCCACGACCTCGGGCCGCGGCGGCCGCGAGTTGAACGCGAACATCGTCGCGCCCCACGCGGCCATGTCGATGCCGAGCACCGCGCCGCCCATGTAGTGCACGTCGTTGTCGTACCGGTCGTCGGTGGAGCACACGGTGACGACGGCCTTCAGCGCTTCGGGCGCGCGGCCCGCGAGCTGGAGGCCGTTGAAGCCGCCCCACGAGATCCCGAAGATCCCGACCGCGCCCGTGCACCAGTCCTGCGCGGCGATCCACTCGATGACCGCGACGCCGTCGTCGAGCTCCTGCGCGGAGTACTCGTCGACGAACAGGCCGTCGGAGGATCCGGTGCCGCGGATGTCGACGCGGATGGACGCGTACCCGTGGGCCGCGTACCAGGGGTGCCGCTCGCTGTCGCGCGGGGCGGTCCAGTCGTCGAGCCGGTAGGGCAGGTACTCGAGCAGCGCCGGGACGGGTCCGTCGCCGGCGCGCGCCCAGATGCGGGCGTGGAGCGGGGTGCCGTCGGGCATCGGGATCCAGACGTCGCGATGCGTCACGCCGTCGGCTCCGTCCGCGCCGTCCGCGCCGTCGGCTCCGGCCTCGGTGGTCTCTCGTGCGGCGTCGGTCATCGTGCGTCCTCCCAGTCCCGGATCCGGTGCCCGTCGCCGAGCTCCCTCCACCCTCCACCCGCGGCGTCGCGCCAGGTGGCGCGCACGTCCTGGACGACCGGCAGCTCGGTGGCGCCGGGCTCCAGCGTCGCGTCGAGCAGCTGCCGCGTGTACGGGTGGTTCGGCCCGGCGAACACGCGCTCGGTCGGGCCGACCTCGACGATGCGTCCGCCCGTCATCACGGCCACGCGATCGGCGACGCCGCGCACGACCGCGAGGTCGTGGCTGATGAAGAGGCAGCTGAGGCCCTTGTCGCGCCGCAGGTCGGCGAGCAGCTGCAGGATCTCCGCCTGCACGCGCACGTCGAGCGCGGTCGTGATCTCGTCGGCGATCACCAGCTGCGGACCCGCGGCGAGGGCCCGGGCGATGCCGACGCGCTGCCGCTGGCCGCCGGAGAGCTGCCCGGGGAGCCGGCCGGCGAAGTCCGGCGACAGGCCCACCTCGGTGAGGATCTCGCCCACGCGCTCCGGCGACGCGCTGCCGGTGAACAGCTTCAGCGGCCGCGCGATGGCCGCGCCGACGGTGCGCCTGGGGTTGAGCGAGGTGTCCGCGTTCTGGAACACGAGCTGCACCGCGCGGCGCAGGTCGAGCGGCCGGTGCGCGACCGCGGAGGTCAGGTCGCCCTCGACGCCGTCGCCCTGGAACCGGAAGGTGCCGGACTCCGTGGGCACGAGGCCGGCGAGCGCGGTCGCGAGCGTGGTCTTGCCGCTGCCGGACTCGCCCACGACGGCGAGCGTCTCGCGCGGCGCGATCGTGAACGACACGTCCGAGACGGCCGGCGGCAGGCCGCGGCCGTAGCGGACGACGAGGCCGTCGGCGACGACGACCGGGGGCGCGGGCACCGGCACGGGTGTCGCGGCGGCGTCGGATCCCGCGCGCGCGCCGCCCGGGATCGCGGCCAGCAGCTCCCGCGTGTACGGGTGCGCGGGCGACGCGAAGAGCTCCGCGGTCGGCCGGTGCTCCACAATGACGCCGTCGCGCATCACGGCGATCTCGTCGACCATCGTCGAGACGACGCCGAGGTCGTGGCTCACGAGCAGCACGGCCATGCCGAGCTCGAGCGCGAGGTCGCGGATCAGGGTCAGCACGGCCGCCTGCGTCACCACGTCGAGCGCGGTGGTCGGCTCGTCGAGAACGAGCACGCGGGGGCGCGCCGCGACGGCCATGGCGATCGCGATGCGCTGCTGCTGCCCGCCGGACAGCTGGTGCGGGTAGCGGCGCACGATGGTCGCGGGGTCGGGCAGGCGCACGAGCCGGATCAGCTCCTGCACCCGCTCGTCGTCGCTCGGCAGCCCGTGGCTCTCGAGCGCCTCGCGGAGCTGGCGGCCCACGCGCATCGACGGCGTGAGCGACTGGCCGGCGTTCTGCGCGACCACGGCCGCCGTGCCGCCGCGGAGCTCCCGCGTGGCGGCGGGGGAGAGGGCGAACACGTCGTCCCCGCCGACCTCCACGCGACCGCCGACCACCCGGGATCCGCGGCGCAGGTGCGCGAGGAGCGTGCGGGCCACGGTCGACTTGCCGCTGCCGGACTCGCCGACGAGCCCGAGCGCGCGTCCGGCGCGGATCTCGAAGCTCACGCCGCGCACGACGGGCACGTCCGCGCTCCCGCTCGAGTACGAGATCGCCAGGTCGGCGACGCGCACGACGGTGCCGAGGCGCACGGCCCCGGTCAGGGTGTCCTCGACGGTCCCGGGCCTCATGCCATCCCCTTCTGCGCGCGGTCGACGCCGAGCGACTTGCTGAGCCCGTCGGCGCTGAGGTTGAGGCCGATCACGAGGGTCGCGAGCGCGACGATCGGCGCGAGCGTGCCCATGGGCACGACGGTCAGGGCGGTGCGGTTCTCCTGCACCATGAGCCCCCAGTCGGGCGTCGGCGGGTTCGCGCCGAAGCCGAGGAACGAGAGCGACGAGATGAGCAGCACGATCCACGACGCGCGCATCGCGTACTCCACGAGCACCACGTCGAGCACGTTCGGCAGGATCTCGCGGAACACGATGCTCAGCGGGCGCTCGCCGCGGGCGCGGGCGGCCGTGACGTAGTCCTGCGTGATCACGGTCCGCGCGGCGCCCCGCACCACGCGGGTCACGGCGGGCGCGTACACGACGGTCACGGCGAGCACGATGACCCAGAGGCCGGATCCGAACACCGTCACCACCACGAGCAGCGCGAGGATCGACGGGATGCTGAGCAGCGCGTCGACGATGCGCATCACGACCTCGTCGGACCAGTCGTCCGCGTACGCCGTGACGCAGCCGACGACCGTGCCGATCGCGACCGCGATGGTCGTCGCGAGGAAGGTCACGACGAGCGCGTACCGGCCGCCGTTGAGCGTGCGGGAGAGGATGTCGCGCCCGTACTGGTCGGTGCCGAGCCAGTGCGCCCAGGTCGTGCCGGAGAGCACGTCGCCCGAGTCGGTGACCACGGGGTCGTGCCCGGCGATCCACGGCGCGAGCACCGCGAGCACCACGTGCAGCGCGATGAGCCCGAGCCCGATGGCGAGCGCGGTGGATCCCCGGAGCGGCGCCAGCCACGCGCGGATGCGACCGGTCGGGCCGGTCGGACGGCTCGACCCGGCGGGCCGGGCGGATGCGGGGGCGGTCATGCGCGGGCCTTCCGTCGGGCGCCGCGCGGCAGGCGCCGGGGGCGCTGCCTCGTGCGGAGCCGGGGATCGAGGGCGAGGGCGGCGAGGTCGGCGGCGAGGTTGCAGACCACGTACACGCCGGCGCTCAGGAGGGCGATCGCCTGGATGGTCGGCAGGTCGCGCGTGGAGACGGACTCGAGCATCAGCTTGCCCATGCCCGGGTAGTTGAAGACGTTCTCGACCACGACGACGCCGCCGAGCAGCCACGCCACGTTGAGCGCGACCACGTTGAGCGTCGGCAGGAGGGCGCTCGGCACGGCGTGCCGCCACACCACCTGCCGCGTGGTGAGGCCCTTGAGCTCGGCCGTCGTGATGAACTCCGACGCCATCACGTCGATGGTCGACGACCGCATCGTGCGCACGATGTAGGCCGCCATCGCGAGGGTCAGCACGATCACGGGCAGCCCCACCGAGGGCAGGAGCTCGGCGACCGTGGCGTCGCTGCCGCGGAGCACCACGGCGGGGAACACGGGGATCGCGATGGCGAACGCGAGCACCAGCACGGTGGCGACCATGAACTCGGGCACGCTCATCACCACGAGGCTGACGACGCTGATCACCGAGTCGATGCGGCGCCCGCGGCGCACGCCCGCGACCACGCCGAGCGCGAGCGAGACGGTGACGCCGACGAGCATCGCCGGGATCGCGATGAGCATGCTGTTGCGGAAGGCGAGGAGCAGCGTCGGCGCGACCGGGTCCCCGCTCACGAGCGAGGTGCCGAAGTCGCCGCGGGCGGCGCCGAGGAGCCAGTCGCCGTAGCGCAGCCACACGTTCCGGTCGAGGCCGAGCGACTCGCGGAGGGTCGCGACGGCCTCGGGCGTCGCGTTCTGCCCGAGGAGCTGCTGCGCCACGTCGCCCGGCAGCAGCTGCACCGCGAGGAACACGAACAGCGAGGCGAGCACGATGGTGAGGAGCGCCGTGCCGATGCGGCGGACGACGGCGAGCGACGCGGTCACGCGCGGAACCCGATCGTCAGGTGGTCGAACTCGAAGCCGTATTCGCGGTAGTTGACGACGTCGCGCGAGATGCCGACGAGCCGGTCGCCGAACATGGGCGTCATGTCGGCGCCGTCCTCCACGACGAGCCGCTGCGCGTCCTGGTAGAGCATCAGCCGCTTCGCGTCGTCCATCGTGGCGCGGGCGTCGTCGAGGAGCGCGTCGAACGTGGGGTTCGACCAGGCGCTCTCGTTGTAGGAGGACCCGGTGCGGAAGATCTGGTTCAGCACCTGGTCGATGGGCCGGCCGGTGAACCAGTAGCTCACCATGAGCGGCTTCTGCATCCAGATCTCCGTGTAGTAGGAGTCGGCGGAGGAGCTCCGCACCGTGAGGTCGATGCCCGCGGCCTTCACCTGGTCGCGGTACGCGACGGCCATGGGCGTGAAGACCGACTCGTAGCTGGAGGTGTGGATCTCCGTCTTGAGGCCCGCCACGCCGGCCTTCGCGAGCAGCGCCTTCGCCTGGTCGGGGTCGTAGGGGCGGTCGACGTCGACGAAGGCCGCGAGCGATGGCGGCACCGGGTTGTCACGGGCCGGCGTGCCCGTGCCCTGGAGGGCGGTGGCGACGATCTGCTCGGGGTCGTACGCGAGCTTCATGGCCTTCCGCACGAGCGGGTCGCGGAACTCGTCGCTCGTGGCGAGCATCGGGATCGTGTACCACTGCGCGTCCACGACCCGTGCGACGGTGGCGCGGCTCGACGCCGAGACGACGCGGGCGGTCGCGAAGTCGAGGTTCGTCTGCGAGATGAGGTCGATCTGCCCGGCGAGCAGCGCGTTGACGCGGGCCGTCGTGTCCTGGATGGAGGAGAAGTCGATGCCGTCGAGCACGGGGCGGCCGGCGAAGTGGTCCTCGAAGGCCTCGACGCTGCCGGATCCGGCCGGGTGGAACGACGAGAGGCGGAACGGCCCCGTGCCGATGCCCGTGCGACCGATCGTGCCGATGGCGGCGGCCGGCGCGATGTAGCACTGGTAGGCCGTGAGCAGCGAGGGGAACTCCGCGTTCGGGGTGAGCAGCTGGAACCGGAGCGTGTACGGGTCGGGCGCCGACATGCTGTCCGGGCCGATCATGTCGGCGAGCACGCCGCCCTGCGGGGAGGCCGTCGCCGGGTCGAGGATGTGCTGGATGGAGGCGATCGCGTCGGCGGCCGTGAAGGTCGACCCGTCGTGGAAGCGCACCCCGCGGCGGAGCCGGAAGGTCCAGGTGGCGCCGTCGGCGCTCGCCGCCCACTCCTCGGCGAGGTCGGGGATCGTCTGTCCCTTCTCATCGAGCCTCACGAGCCGGTTGTAGAGGGCGCCGAGGTACTCGTACGCCGAGAGCGAGCTGGCGGAGTCGAGGGTCTCGGCGGCGGATGCGGCCGGCCGCGCGACGCGGAGGCGGCCCCCGCGGGCGGCGGTGCCGGTGGCGGCGGCCTCGGGGATGGTCGTGCTGTTCGCGCCGGTGGCGCATCCGGTGAGGGCGAGCAGGCCGAGGCCGGCGATCCCGGCGGTGCCCGCGAGGACGGCGCGGCGGCTGGGCGCGGCCGGTCGGTCGGGGCGCGCGGCGCGGTCGACGACGCGGATGGAGCGCGAGCTCGCGTCCGCGAGCGCGGTGCGGGTGGTGACGATCGATGGCATCGGGACGGGCCCTCCTCGTTATCGTTCAGGTGAACGATAGGCGAGATGCGGGCCCGTGGCGAATGCGGGGGCGGTGCCGCCGTGTCAGCGACCCGCCCGGAGGCGGTGCCTCAGGCCGCGGGCGCGGCCGCGTCCCGCGGCGACGACCACCACGTGGTCCCCTCGGCCGGGTAGGTCAGCTGGAAGGTCACGCCGTCGACGGATCCCGTCCAGACCATCTCGTCGCCGCAGCGCTTGAGCGGCTCCGTGAGCGGATCCACCTCGTCGACGAGGCCGAGCTGCACGATCCAGGACTCCACGATCTCCCGGCGGTGCTGCTCGGGGTGGCCGGCGGCGGATGCGGCGAAGTGCGCTCCGCTCCACGGGTCGGCGAGATGCCAGGACAGGGGCAGGAGACCGCGCTCGGCGCCGGCGGCGTTCCAGACGGCGCTGAAGGTCGACTCGACGGCTGAGTGGAGCTTCGGCGCACCGCCGTAGCGGTTCAGATGGAGCATCGGCATGTCGTTCCCCCTCGTGTGGACGTGCGCCTCGTGGGGCTGCTCGGATCGCCGAACAGCCCCCTGTGGGCATCTTCCGTGGTGCACCGTCCGAACTGCACGTGGCCGCCCCACATGACGGCCGAGCGCTCGAGCCGGGCCTTCCCACGGGTCCCATGCTGGTGGCGGTGCCGCGAATCGTCGCGGGGCTTGACCCGCACGCGGCCATGCGAGCACGGCAGGCGGGCCAGCGACCCGGCCCGTCGCGCTCGCGGATGGCCGGTGGGCGCACGAGACCTTTCGCGTTCACGCGAGCGTGGACGCTCCCCGGGCAGCCGGCCTATCGTCGCCGTGTCGGCCTACCTGCCTGGACCCCGTGGGTGGTCGTGCTCGATCTCCGAGGCCGCCGTCCGTCGCGGCAGAAAGCAGGGTCCCATGCGATCCACCCACCTCCTCATCGACGGGGAGCCGTTCTTCCTCTCCCCCGACCAGGACGTCGCCGTGCTCCGCGCGCAGCTCACGGCCGCCGTGACGGCGGGTGCCGCGTTCGTCGACTTCGAGACCGCGCGCCGCGAGGTCGTGTCCTTCCTGGTCACCGGGCGCTCGTCCGTCCTCATCACCGTGCGAGAGCACCAGGACGATGATCGGACGTGGCAGGGGCTGCCGGCGGCCGTGACGGATCCGGACCTCTACGCCTTCGCCTGACGCGCGTCCTGCCGCCTCGCCAGGTGCGCCGGCGCCGTGGGTCAGCCGGCCGGATCCGGCTCCGGGACGAGGTGCAGGCCGGCGGCGGTGTTCGCGGTCTGCATGAGCGCCTCGACCCAGGCGGCGTTGATCGCCGGGGGCCGACCACCGCTGTAGACGAACTCCACGGGGATCTCCGGTGCGATCCAGATGGTGCGACGGCCGTCGCCCTCGGCTGCGGGGTTCTTCCACGAGAAGGCGAAGGCCTCCTTGCGGCGGAGCTTGTTCGTGATGACGATCTGGAGGTGCGCGAGCGCGCGGTCCTCCATCTCGGTGCGGCTCGTCGAGTCGTAGATCAGGCGTCCCATGCGGGGTTCCTCCTGGGTGTCGGCACCGATCCGGATCCTCGAGGGTGCGCACCTCACGCGTCTTACATCCGGTGCAGCTGGCTCCCCGGGACCGGTACGCGATGCGAGGGCGATCGGCAGATCGCGTCCCAGGGTGTGGCCCGAGCTTAGAGAAGCTATGCATTGGGCGCAAACGAATAGCCCCGCGCAAGCTCCCGCTGGTCGGTGGGTGTGCACTCGCCGGGCAGCGTCCGCCCCTGTCGCCCATCCTGTCCGGACGGGTGGAACACCGACCAGCTTCGGGTGCCCGTGCGACGGCAGGCTCCCGCGCGTCTTGCGCCGGACCTCGATCCGCGCGCGAATCGAACACCAAGGAGACGGAATGCTCGCGAACCTGCTCGTGGCCGGACTGGCCATCACCCTGGGGCTGTCGGGCGGCGCGCCCACGCCGACGACCGCGGATCCGGCGCAGTCCCACATCGTGGCCGGCCGCGTCGCGCCGTTCACCCCGTGGGCGGTCCAGATCGTCGAGACCGGCGGCACGATCGCCGCGGGGCGGGAGGAGGACTGCACGGGCGTGCAGGTCGACGCCTCCTGGGTGCTCACCGCGCGGCAGTGCACGGGGGACACCGACGACATCGACGTCTACCAGTCGAACTCGGTGACGGACTCGGGCGACGCGTCGCCCGTGGACCGCGTGGTCGTGGCCCCGAAGGGCGACATCGCGCTGATGCACCTCGCCGCGCCCGCGCCCCTGTCGGCGTACGCCCCCCTCGACCTGCGATCCGGGGCGGCCGCCTCCGGCACCGGGACCATCGAGGGCTACGGCTTCCGCGCGCACGGGAAGCAGGCGACGAGGCTCTACGCGGCCACCGTCCGCCTCACCGGCGCCGAGGTCGACGGCTTCCACGGCGCGGCGCAGGAGGTCACGGGCATCAACGGAGTGCCGAACGACGGCGACTCCGGCGGTCCGCTCCTGGTCGACGGCCGCGTCCGCGCCCTCTGCTCCCAGGGCTTCGGCGACGAGCGGGACGACCCGCACGGCGTCTCCGTCTACGCCCTCCTCTCGCAGGACGCGGCGTGGATCCGGAGCACGACGGGGGTGCGCGGCGCCGGTCGGTAGGGCGGCGGGCGCGCTTCCCGACGACGAGCGACATGCCCGCGCGGCGCGGCGTCGTCGTGCCGAGCCTCTACTCACGTGCACGTCCGGCCGCCGGGCCCTCACGGGCTCGGCCCGCCGCAGCACCTCGCGCGTGACCGGGGCCTGCGACGTCGGGGCCCGGCACGTGGCCTGGCGGACGGGGGGAGGGCGGGCGCGCAGGTCCCGGGTCCTCGGCTACCGTCCATCCGCCTCGCGTCCGCGACGGCTCACCCCGCCTCACCACGGAAGGTCCACCATGATCCCTGACTCCTCCACGCCACCCCCGGCGTCCCGCCGTCCCGCTCTCCGCGGCATGCGGCTGATCGCGTGCGCTCTGGCCGTGGCGGGCGCGTTCACCGCCCTGCCGGTCGCGGCGCCGCCCGCGAGCGCGCAGCCCGAGGCCTTCGCGCATCACGGCTGGGGCGACGGGTTCGACCTCTTCGTCACGACCAGCAAGTACACGGCCGTCCAGGTCGGGCCCACGCCCACGAGCGACAAGGTCTGCATCCCCATCTCCCCGGGAAACAGGTGGAACTCGCTCGACTTCACTACCGCCCAGGGCTGGGGTGCGACGATCAACCCGGTCCCGGACTGCAGCAGGGATTGGGGCATCTTCCCGAGCAACTTCCGGGCCCACCTCGGTGAGCACTGGCATCTGGAGGGCACGGTCGCGCGGTGCGTGAAGTACGCGGGCGGCCCGACGCACCAGTGCGAGGGCCGCCTGTAGGAAGGCGCAGCCTCCACCCGCCACGGCGCGGGAGCCCGCGCATGATGAGGCGGTCGGCACCTCCGGGTGTCGGCCGCCTCGTCGTCGTCGCCGTCGGGTCAGCCGGCGGACGGCGCCTGCACGTCGATGACCCAGGTCACGCCGAACCGGTCGGTGAGCATCCCGAAGCCCGCCGCCCAGGCGGATGCGGCGAGCGGCTCGATCACGGTCGCGCCCTCCGCGAGCCCCGCCCAGCAGCGCTCGACCTCGGCGAGGGACGCGCCCCGCAGCGACTGGAAGAAGGTGCGGTCGGTGATCGTCGCGCCCTGCTCGCGCCCTGCTCGCGCGTCGTCGTGCCGGCGATCGCGCTGCCGTCGGCGTCGTCATGGCCGGGCACGTCGTAGGCAATGAGCCGGAGGCCGTCGGCGGTCTCGAGCTGGCCGAAGACCACCTTGTCCGCGCCGGGCGCCTCGGCCGGCATGCCGAGGTCGGCGTAGGTGGCGACGACGACGTCCCCGCCGAGGACGCTCCGGTAGAGCTCGAGCGCCTGGCGCGCGGTGCCGCGGAAGTTGAGGTGGGTGGTGGTCGTGATGCTCACGGTGTCTCCTCGTGCTGGGTGGTGCGGCTCCGGATCCGGGCCGCTGAGGAGCACCCTCCCGGCAGTGGCGGACAGCTGCGGTCCTCCACTCCCGCGAGACTGGATCCATGATCGGGAGCTCGTCGCGGATGCTGTCCCTCCTGTCGCTGCTGCAGACCCGGCGCGACTGGCCGGGGCGGATCCTCGCCGAGCGCCTCGAGGTCACGCCGCGCACCGTCCGCCGCGACGTCGAGCGCCTCCGCGAGCTCGGGTACGAGATCCGCTCGGTGAAGGGGCCGGACGGCGGCTACCGGCTGGCCGCCGGGTCGGAGCTGCCGCCGCTGCTGTTCGACGATGAGCAGGCCGTGGCGATCGCCGTCGCGCTCCAGTCGGTGCCCGCGATGGGCGTCGACGTCGACGAGGCCGCGGAGCGCGCCCTCGCGACCGTGCGGCAGGTGATGCCGTCGCGGCTGCGGCACCGGATCGACGGCATCCGCTTCACGGGCGCGGAGCCGGAGCCGGGGCCGGGCGCTGAGCCACGGGCGGATCCGGTGGTGCTGGAGGCCGCGAGCGCCGCGGTCCGCGACCGGCTGACCCTGCGCTTCGACCGCGTCGGCGAGGAGGCGGGGCCGCCCCGGCGCGTCGAGCCGCACGCGATCGTCGCCCGGCGCTCGCGGTGGTACCTCGTGGCGTGGGACCTCGACCGCGACGACTGGCGCACCTTCCGGCTCGACCGGATGCTGCCGCGCACGCCCACCGGCCCGCGCTTCGCGCCGCGGGAGCTGCCCGCGACGGAGGCGCGCACGTTCCTCGCGGCCCGGGCGAAGGGATCCGCGGCGGAGGACCGCTGGCCCTGCACCGGTGAGCTGCTCGTCGAGCTGCCCGCCCGCGAGGTCGCCCTGTGGATCGGCGACGGCGAGATGGAGGAGGTGTCGGCGACGTCGACGCGGATCACCGTCGGCTCGTGGTCGTGGACCGGGGTCCTCGCCGCCGTGGCCCGCTTCGACGCCCCGATCACGGTCGTCGCGCCGGAGGAGCTGCGCGCGGCGGCCGGCGTCCTGGCCGCGCGCCTCCGCTCCGCGCAGGAGCCGCCGCGCGCCTGACCGGCCCGTCGCCGCGTCAGCTCACGTGCACGTCCGGCCGCCGCGCCCGCACCGGCTCCGCACGCCGCAGCACCTCGCGGGTCACCGGGGCGACCTCGCCCGTGCCCGTCACGAGGAAGCGGAGGAGGTTGCCGACGGGGGACCCCTCCGTCCACTCGAAGTAGACGCCGGGCTTCACTCCGGTGAGGTCGCGGACGGCGAGGAGCACGGCCGCGATCGTGTTGGGGACGTTGCCGCTCGTGACCTGGAGCACGCGGAAGCCGCAGCGGACGATGCCGCGCACCACGAGGTCCTCCTCGAACTCCGACGAGTCGCCCGGGGTCCCTCGTCCGCAGGCGCGGCTCGAGTGATGGTCTGGTGCATCGGGAGCGGCACTCTTCGTCATCGATCAGGCGAACATGACGAGAGGCCGGCCGGTGGCGACTGAGGCATCGCATCGGTCTCGGCCCGGCAGCCCGCCCGCCTGCCGAGCGCGGAGGATGGCGTCTCTCTCTGAGACGGCGGCTCGCCTGCCGGTCGTCACCAGCTCTTGGTCACGTACGCGTTGGCTGTCGGCGCGACGCTGTTCCCGCCCTGGGTGTCGGTCACCACGCATGCCCGGTTGTATGTGGTCGCCGTCCACGAGAAGGCCTTGCCGGCGGAGCCGAGCTCGATGTACTGCCCGTTCAGCCCTTCCGGGACCGTGTAGGACGCGGAGGCGCTCTGGGTGATGGTCTGCGCAACGCCCAGCGTCACCCCCGCGGTCACGCTCGCCGATGCCACGACAGCGTCGGCGGTCACCGTGCCGGACACGCTGACATCCGCATGCACCTCGGATGACTGGCCCGATTCGATAGAGAGGACCGCGCCGCTGTCGCCATAGATCCGCAGGTTGCCGGGTACGTACGTATCGGAGACGTTGGAGACGGCGATGTCGGGCCCATCTCCTGAGCACTCGGAGTTCGTGCCAGCGCCGACCGCCTGCGCTGCGGTACCTCCGGAGAGGAGGAGAAGAGCGGCGATGCCTACGGTGGAAGCGCTTCGTGCAACGAGGGATGTGCGTGTCATGGTCACGATGCTTCTTATTCCCTCGTGTAGTAGGTCGACAGCCAGAAACGGCTGCCATCGGGGATCGTGATCTCGAGCTTCGTCGGGGCGGTCGGATCGTCGAGGGGGACGCCGTAGATGCCTCTGCCTTCCGTACCGCATGTGGTCCCCACGCGGTTGGGGTTGGGCTGCGCGACGTTGATCCAGTAGTTCTCGCTCCCTGTGCACGTGACGGTCATGACGACCTTCTTCGCCGCCGGATCGCTCGAAGCAGGCAGCGTCACGTCAACGACGCTCCCGCTACCCGGCTCGATGGTGGCCGCAGCCGTATCAGTTCGAGGCACCTCCGCCAGCTCGGCCGCGCTGCCTGTGAAGTCCCCGGCGTGCTCCCACGAGGAGAACTTGCGGTTCACGGATGCTTCGAGCGAGGAGAACTGCTCCGCATCACTCGGCGTCGCTTCCGGGACCGCAGGGGCGAGCGTCGACGCCGAGCTCGGGTCTCCCTCTTCGCCGGTCGGGCCGCTGGTGCATCCCGTGAGCGCGAGGAGCCCGATGAGGCACGCTCCGGTCATCGCGTCTGGACGGAGTCGATGGTGCCAGGTCATGTGCGCTCCTTCGTGGTCGTCAGCAGGCTCTTGGGAATCGACCTTGGTCGCCCGCGTCAAGTGACGCAAGGGGTTGCTCCAGATCGCGGAGGGGAGCGCACCACCCGATCCCCGTGATGACGGGCTTCACGACGCGACCGAGACGTTTCGTGGTGGCTATGGGCATCTAGGGGACCTTGACGTACGACTAACTACGCGCTCGCGCTCGTCCAACAGCTGCCCACGGCACGAGACGTCGGAGTTGTTGCTCGACATCACCGCCATTCGGCCGGCGCGCCGCCGCCTCAGCTCACGTGCACGTCCGGCCGGCGCGACCGCACCGGCTCCGCCCGCCGCAGCACCTCGCGCGTGACCGGGGCGACCTCGCCCGTGCCCGTCACGAGGAAGCGGAGGAGGTTGCCGACGGGGGATCCCTCGGTCCACTCGAAGTAGACGCCGGGCTTCACTCCGGTGAGGTCGCGGACGGCGAGGAGCACGGCGGCGATGGTGTTGGGGACGTTGCCGCTCGTGACCTGGAGCACGCGGAAGCCGCAGCGGACGATGCCGCGCACCACGAGGTCCTCCTCGAACTCCGACGAGTCGCCCGGGGTCACCTCGAGGAAGATCACGGGCGCTCGCGCCGGGATCCCGCTGTCGCGCCGCTCGTCGCTCGCCTTCCGGCGGTACTCGGCGACCTGCTCGGCCTCCGTCAGCGCCTCGTCGGGCTCGTCCGGCTCGTGGGCGATGATGCTCACCGCGCCGTAGTCCTCCGCGTCCTCCGTGACGAAGGCGCGCGCCTGCTCGTCCATCGTGAGCGAGGTCGCCCGCAGCTGGAAGGAGCGCTGCACGCGGCTCACGATCGAGACCACGAGGATCCCGAGGATGAACAGCGCGGCGATCCGCACGCCGTCCGGCCGCTCGATCACGTTCACCACGGTCGTGTATGCGAACACCGTCGCGATGGCCGCGAAGCCGACCATGCGCTTGCGCTGCCCGGCCTTGCGCGCCGAGAGCGTCACCGCGACCGAGGCCGAGGTGATGAGCACGAGCACGCCGGTCGCGTAGGCGCCCGCCTGCGCGTCCACGTCCGCCTGGAACACGAGGGTCACGATCACCGCGATGGCCGTGAAGACCAGCACGAGCGGGCGCACGGCCGCGGCCCAGTGCGGCGCCATGCCGTAGCGCGGTAGGTAGCGCGGCACGATGTTGAGGAGCCCGGCCATCGCGGAGGCGCCCGCGAACCAGAGGATGCAGATCGTGCTGATGTCGTAGAGCGTGCCGAAGCCGTCGCCGAGGAACTGGTGCGCCAGGTACGCGAGCGCCCGGCCGCTGGCCTTGCCGCCCGGCTGGAACTCGGCCTGCGGGATCAGGAGCGTGGTCACGAAGCTCGACGTGATGAGGAACGCGCTCATGATGAGCGCCGCCGTCGCGAGCAGCCGCTTCGTGCCGTGGATCCGCGTGCGCGGCACCCCGTCGGCGTCGTCCTCGCCGCGCACCTGCGGCATCACCGCCACGCCCGTCTCGAAGCCGGAGAGGCCGAGCGCGAGCTTCGGGAAGACGATGAGCGCGATGCCCACCATCACGAGCGGGTTGCCGTGCTGCGCCGTGAGCGCGAGCCACCAGTCGTCGATGACCTGGAGGTTGCCGGCGACGTGGAAGAGGGAGACGACGATCACGACCGCGTTGAGGGCGAGGAAGACGCCCACGAGCACGACCGCGATGGAGATCGCCTCCCGGAACCCGCGGAGGAACACGAAGGCGAGCGCCGCGATGAGCACGAGCGTCAGGAGCACCTCGTTGCCCGCGAACCACGACGGCGCGAACGGGTTCTCGACCGCGTGCGCGGTCGCGTCCGCCGCCGACAGCGTGATGGTGATGAGGAAGTCCGTCGCCGCGAACCCGAGCAGCACGAGCACGAACAGCTTCCCGCCCCACCAGGGGAGGAGGCGCTCGAGCATGGCGATGGATCCCTCGCCGCGCGGGCTCTCGCGCGCCACCCGCCGGTAGACGGGCAGCGCGCCGAGCAGCGTCAGGAGGATGAGGACGAGCGTCGCGAGCGGCGACAGCAGGCCCGCCGCGACGGCCGCGATGGCGGGCTGGTAGCCGAGCGTGGAGAAGTAGTCGACGCCGGTGAGGCACATGACGCGCCACCACGAGTGCGTCTTCCCCACGGTCTCGGCGTGCGGACCGGGGTGCGCGCCGGATGCGCCGGGCAGGCCGTCGAGGAGCCAGGCGGTGATCCCGGCGCGGGCCCGCCGCTGCTCGGGCGCGCGCAGCAGCTTCGGGCCGCTCACGACCGGTCTCCGGCGGGGGCGGTTCGGGGTGTCGACGTCGGGCAGCCGTTGATCGGGCAGCGCACCGGTGATCCTCCTGAGGCGGCGCCGGGGCCCCGTCTCGCGGATGCGACGGTCGGGCCCGGCAGCATCGTCGCCCATGGTGCCACCTCCGGGCGGGAGCGGGGTGCGCGTGCAGGGTGCGGTCAGGTGCGCGGGTGCTGGGCGGATGGTCCTGGGCGGGCGGAGCGGGATGCGGCGGCACGGGACCGCGCCCGGTTCGCATCCGACCAGCGCGCATCCGCTGACCGCCGTCAGCCTCCCGTGTGTGCTCGCGAGGCCCAGAGCTGCGCGGCGAGCCCGACGACGATGAAGCCGCACATCAGCGATCCCATGGCGGTCGCGGTGCCGCCGAGGGCGCCCGCGAGCGGCGTCGCCAGGCCCCCGAGGCCGAATTGCAGGCCGCCGACGAGCGCGGAGGCCGTGCCGGGGTGCCGGTGGCCGAGCGCCTGCGTGAGGGTGATGGATCCCGGGATCACCCACCCCCAGCCCGCGGTGACGAGGGCGAGGGCCGGCCAGACCAGCGCCGGGCCCGCGCCGCTGACCGCGCCGACGAGCACGAGGGTGGAACCGATCGCGCAGGTGGCGAGGCCGATCGTGAAGAGGCGGTCCTCGTCGAAGCGCCCGATGAGGCGGCGGAACATGAGCGTCGAGGCGATCATGCAGGACGCGTTGGACGCGAACACCAGCGTGTAGAGGCCCTCGCCGAAGCCGTACTGCTCCTGGAACACGAAGGAGGAGGTGGCGATGTAGGAGAAGAACCCGATGGTCGCGGTGCAGCCGGTGACGAGGTACCAGCGGAAGCGGGGGATCCGCAGCAGCTCCGCCATGCGGCCGAGGACGGCGCGGGGCGACGTGCCGCCGGCGCCGGTGCGGACGAGGGTCTCGGGCAGCAGGCGGGCGGCAGCGAGCGTGAGGGCCAGGCCCAGCGCGGCCAGCACGACGAACGCGGCGCGCCAGGACGAGAACGACAGCACGAGCCCGCCGACGAGCGGGGCGACGACCGGGCCGACGGAGTTGACGACCGCGAGCGTCGCGAAGAGGCGGCTGCGGAGGGTGCCGGTGGAGGCGTCGCCGACCATGGCGCGGGCCGAGACCGCGGCGGCGGCACCGCCGAGGCCCTGCACGACGCGCGCCAGGATCAGGATCCCCACGTCGGGCGCGATCGCGCAGACGACGCTGGCGAGGGTGAAGAGCGCGGTCCCGGCGAGGAGGATGCGGCGGCGGCCCACGCCGTCGCTGATCGGCCCGATCACCAGCTGGCCGACGGCGAACGCGACGAGGAAGGCGGTCAGCGTCAGCTGCACCGAGGCGGTCGACGCGTCGAGGTCGGTCGCGATGGCCGGGAGGCCCGGGATGTAGAGGTCGGTCGCGAACGGCGAGATGCCGACGATGAGGGCGACGGTGAGGAGCGGTCCGCGGCGGGAGGTCCACGAGGTGCGCGGCTCGGGGCCGGGATCGGGATCCGGGTGTCGGGCGTCGTCGCTCATCCGTCCCGACAGTAGACCGGTCGCCGCCGCACCGGCGGCCGGGGAGTGGGAAGGCGCCCCGTGCGCCCTGCCGCGGTGAGAGGCGGCGCATCCACCCGCGAGCGATGCGGATGGAAGGCGAAGACGAGCGCGCCCCATCGTCACCGACGGGACGCGCACGTCAGACAGCGGTCTACGCGTCCGTGGGGCTCTCGGCGGCAGCCAGCACCTCTGCGGGGAGGACGTCTCCCGCGTGGAGCACTTCGACACCGAGGAGCCGACCGTCCGAGTCGAAGTCCAAGCTGATCTCGCCCTTGTCGCCGGGAGTGGCGATCGAGTGGATCTGCTCAGCGGCCTGGCCCGGCCCGATGGCGGAGACGACCTGGATGTAGGCCGCGTCGGCCTCGGCGTCGTAGGTGATCTTCACTCTGCTATCCCTTCGTGACGGTGATGATGTTGCCCGACTTGTTGTCCATGATCGCGCCTCTGGCTCGTCGTCGTTCCGGCGCCGACCGCCGCCGCCCGATGCGCCTAGCCTCGACGAGGGGCGCGCCGCACCGGCCGCCGCCCACCCGCATCCACGAGGAAGAGGAACGCGCATGACGACCTGGCTGATCACGGGATGCTCCACCGGACTCGGGCGCGCGTTCGCGGAGGAGGCGCTGTCGCGCGGGGAGGACGTCGTCGTCACGGCCCGCGACGCCGCGAACGTGCAGGACCTCGCCGACCGCTTCCCCGAGCACGCCCTCGCGCTCGACCTCGACGTCACGGATCCGGCGCAGGTCTCGCTCGCGGTCGATGAGGCGACCGCCCGCTTCGGCGGCGTCGACGTGCTCGTCAACAACGCGGGCTACGGCTACCGCGCGGCCGTCGAGGAGGGCGACGACGAGGACGTCGCGCGCCTGTTCGACACCCACTTCCACGGCAGCGTCCGCATGATCAAGGCGGTGCTGCCCGGCATGCGCGAGCGCCGCAGCGGCACCATCGTGAACCTGTCGTCGATCGGCGCCGCCCGCACGGGCGCAGGATCCGGCTACTACGGCGCCGTCAAGGCCGCGATCGAGCAGATGACCATGGCGCTGCGCACCGAGCTCGCGCCGCTCGGCATCGTCGCGACGGTCGTGGCGCCCGGATCCTTCCGCACCGACTTCTCCGGCCGCTCGCTCACGCAGTCGTCCACCGTGATCGACGACTACGCCGAGACCGCCGGCAAGCGCCGCAAGGAGAACGACACCACCGACGGCACGCAGCCCGGCGACCCGGCCGCGGGTGCGCGCGTGCTCGTCGACGCCGTCGCCTCGGGACGCGCTCCCTACTACCTCCTGCTCGGGGCGGACGCGGTGGAGATCGTGACGGGCGCGCTCGACGACCTGCGCGCCGACATCGACGCGTGGGCCGCGGAGAGCCGGTCGACGGGGTACGACGCCGGCTGACCGGATCAGGCGGCGGTCGCGGTCTCCTTCTCCGGCGCGGCAGGGGCGGCAGACGCGGCCGGGGCGGGCGCGACCGCGGCCTTCCCCTTCGGCTCGCGCGGGGCGCCGACGCCCATCACGCGGAACCGCTTCGACGCGAGAAGGCGGCGGCGGATCCACCAGGTGATGCGCCCCGACGGCACGAACAGCTGCGACTTGATCGCCGCCGTGCGCTGGTGCTTCACCACGAACGGCCGCATCTCCGCCTCGAACGCGGTGAGGGCGGCCTCGATGTCGTCCGGATGCGCGGCCAGCGCGTCGCCGAGCGCGGCGCCGCCGAGGAGCCCGGACGTCGCGCCCATGCCCGAGAAGAGCGTGAGGCACCAGGCGGCGTCGCCGATGACGACGACGCGTCCGCGGTGCCAGGACGGCAGGCGGATCTGCTCCACCGAGTCGAACAGGGTGACCTCGGCCGCATCGAGCTCGCGGAGCGCGTCCTCGACGACGCCGCCCGCGGACAGGCCCGTGAACGCGCGGCGCATGGCGTCGGCGGCGGATCCCCGGAGCTCCTTCCCGGCCTTGCGAGTGCGGTAGCTCATCATCACGGTGGGCGTGGTGCCGGCGAGCGCGAAGACCCACATCGCGCGGCGGGGCTCGGAGACGATGACGCTCTCGTGCTCGGCGAACCCGGGCATCTGCCCGCGCGCCTGGAACGCGCAGACCACGGCGGGCATGGGCTTCACGGAACGGCCCTCGGGATCCAGCACGAGCGTGCGCACGGCCGAGCGCACGCCGTCGGCGCCGACGACGAGGTCGAACGACTCGCGGTGCGTCGCGCCGGTGGCGACGGTGCGCAGGGTGACGTGGGCGGCGTCGGCGTCCTGGTCGACGCCCACGGGCTCGAGGCCGAAGCGCACCTCGATGCGGTCGCCCATGCGCTTCCACAGCGCGGCCTCGATGTCGCTGCGGAGCACGGCCTCGGGGGCGCCGGGCTGGTCGGCGAGGCCGGGGCCGGGGCGGCGCGTGCCGTCGGCGTCGAGCTGGAGCGTGACGCGGTCGGGCCGGTCGCGGGATCCGATGTCGTCCCGCACGCCCAGCCGCTCGGCCGCGACGACCCCCTCGGCGAACATCCCGACCATGTAGCCGGCCATCCGCCGCGACGGCTTCCGCTCCACGATCACCGGCTCCCAGCCGGCCTCCTCCAGGCGGATCGCGGCGGACATGCCCGCCACCCCCGCGCCGACGATCAGGGCCCTGCGACGTCCGGCCATGTGCTCCCCCATCCGTTCCTCCCAATCTACGGCGGGCGGGCTCCGCGCTGTCGGGTGGGATCCGGGCTGTCGGGCGGAAGGGCGTGCGTCAGCGGGCGTCTTCTCCGGGAGCGGGCGAGTCCGGGTCCGTCGGCACCTCCGCCGGAGCCGCGGTTCCGCTCTTCCGCGGGCGGATCCCCATCACGAAGAAGGTGATCCCGAGGACCAGGAACGGCAGGCCGGCGACGCGCGTGTCCTCGAGGGCCAGCACGAGGCCGAGACCGAGCATCGTGAACACGATGCCGAGCGCGATGTTCGGGTTCGTCGCGTCGTCGTCGTCCGGCGGGGCCGCGGGGCCGCCGGGTGTGTCCGATCCGCTCATGTCCTCGACGCTAGGCGGCCGGGCGCCCGACCGCGTCCGCCTCCCGGGGGACGCGGCCGACGGGTCAGCCGCGCCCCTCCAGCTCCAGGAGCGTCGTCTTCGCCGTGAGACCACCGATGTAGCCGCCGAGCGTGCCGTCGGAGCGGAGGACGCGGTGGCAGGGGATCACGACGGGCAGCGGGTTCGTCGAGCACGCCGTGCCGACCGCGCGCGTGGCGGCCGGGCTGCCGGCGGTCTCGGCGACCTCGCGGTAGGTGCGGGTGGACCCGTACGGGATGTCCGGGAGCAGCCGCTGCACCCGGTCGCGGAAGCCCATCGACAGGCGGCGGTCGAGCGGGAGGTCGAAGGTGCGGCGGCGGCCGGCGAAGTACTCGTCGAGCTCGCGGGCGGCCTGGTCGAGTCGCTTCGGGGCGCGCAGGATCCGCGGGCCGAGCCGCCGCGCGAGGTCGCCGAGCACGGTGTCGTGGTCCTCGCGGGAGTAGGCGACGCGGATCAGGCCGCGGTCGGTGGCGGCGAGGAGGAGCGGGCCGACGGGGGAGTCGATCGTCGTGAAGCCGACGTCGAGGGCGTCCGCCTGCTCGGCCGCGTCGGCGAGGCGGAGGCGGAGGGCGGCGAGGGTGGGGGCGACGGGATCCGCGCGGTCGAGCGCGTCGGCGGCGAGGAAGGCGGCGTCGTCGGATGCGCGGTCGTCGGGGTCGGTCACGGTCGTCCTCCTCGGGTGGGTGCGGCGGCGGGTGCGGGTGCCGGGTCGGATGGGGCGGCCGGGCCGGGTGCGGGTGCCTCGGCGGGGTCGGGTGGGTCCGCGGCGCCGACGCGGGCGGATGCGGCGCCGCGCGGATCGTCGGCCATCGTCCGCCGCAGGCTCGCCACCCCGTCCGACGCCGCCCGCCGCGCGGCCTCGGGGGTGCCGCCGACGATCGCGGCGACCTCCGCGTACGGCAGCCCGCCGAGGTGCCGGTAGGCGACCGCGAGCCGCTGCCGCTCGGGCAGCCGGGCGACGGCGTGCCAGAGGTCGGGGTCGCCGGATCCGGGCACGCCCAGGTCGGAGATCCGCTCGGGCACCTCGTCGACGGGGAGCGCGCGGCGGCCGCGGGCGCGGATCGCGTCGAGGGCCTTGCGGTGCGCGATGGTCACGAGCCACGCCCGCACGTCGGCGCGCGGCCCGAGCCGCGGATACGCGACGAGCGCCGACAGGAACGTCTCCGACCACGCGTCCTCGGCGTCCGCGTGCCCGCCGAGCACGGCCCGGCACACGCGGAGCACCACGGCGCCGTGCTCGGTCACGACCCTGTCGAACGGCTGCATCATCTCCACACCGGGTAGACGCCGGGGCGGGGTGATCCGTGAGGTCGGCGTGCGGATCAGTCTCGCGGATCCGCGGGCCGGGCCGGTAGGGCGGCCGCCGTCGCTCCCGCCTGCGCGCCCCGGCCCGCGCACCTCCGGACGCGCCGTGCGCCTCCTCGCGATCCCCGATGCCCCGGCCGTGCACCCCGTGGGGACCACCCGTGATCCTCCCCGGGGCGGATGCCCGCGCGTCCGCCGATCGCGAGGATGGGGGAGCGGCTCCCCCGCCGCGGCTCCGCCAGGAGCCCCCGCCGCCGATCCGTCCCCCGGGTCGGCGGCGGCATCCCGGCGCGACGAGAGGATCCCCATGACCGGCACCGCGCTCCCCGCCTCCCATGACGACGGGCGGGCCGTCCCCGGAGCCCGGGCGGGAGCGGACGCCGCGGCACCGGCGGCATCCACCGCATCCGTCGCGGCCACCGCGCCCCGCGCGCTCCGCGTCGCCGTGGTCGACGAGGAGGCGCCCATCACGCAGCTGCTGTCGCTCGCGCTGGGGATGGAGGGCTGGGACGTGCGCGTCTTCGGGTCGGGACGCGCGGCGATCGCCGCGGCGGTCGAGGACGCGCCCGACGCGATGCTCCTCGACATGATGCTGCCCGACGTCTCGGGCGTGGAGGTCGTCGCCGAGCTGCGCCGCGCGGGCGTCGCGACCCCCGTGGTCTTCCTCACCGGCCGCGACTCGCTCGAGGACCGGCTGGCCGCGTTCGGAGCGGGCGCCGACGACTACGTGACGAAGCCGTTCGGCCTCGAGGAGGTGGTCGGCACCGTGCGCGACCTGTTCCGCCGCCGCGGCCTCGCGCCCGCGCTGGTCACCGTCGGCGACCTCGTGCTGGATCCCGCGACAGGCGAGGCGTGGCTCGCGGGCGTGCCGCTGGAGCTGGATCCGATCGAGCTCGTCGTCGTGCAGGCGCTCGCCGCCGAGCCGACGCGCCGGCTCCCGCTGCGCGAGCTCGCCCAGCGGCTGACCGACGCGGGCCACGATCCCGTCGCGCCGCTCGCGCTCCTCGACCTTCCCGTGGTGACGGGACGACGTGCGGGTCACGACCGCATCGTGCTGCTCGCCGCCTCCGGGGACGACCTGGTGCTGGCGCCCGCGGGCTGACGCCGGCACCGCCTTGTCCCGCCCCGCGGCCTCCCCGTACATTTGACGCGAGCCGCAACCAATCCCCGCACGCGGATCCGCCCGCACGCCGATCCACCCCCGAATGAGACGAAGGAGTCCCATGTCCGACACGCAGCCCGCCGCGACGCCCACGGAGAGCGGAGGCGCCCTCGGCGTCGCGATGATCGGCCACGGCTTCATGGGCGCCGCCCACTCGCAGGCCTGGCGCGTCGCCCCCGCGTTCTTCGACCTGCCGCTCGCGCCGCGCATGGTGTCCGTCGTCGGCCGCGACCAGGCCCGCACGCAGGAGTCCGCGGACCGCTGGGGCTGGGAGCGCGCGGAGACCGACTGGCGGGCCGCGATCGAGCGCGACGACATCGACGTCGTCGACATCTGCTCGCCCGGCAGCACGCACGTCGAGGTCGCGGTCGCCGCGCTCGAGGCGGGCAAGCACGTGCTGTGCGAGAAGCCGCTCGCCAACACGGTGGAGGAGGCCGAGATCATGGCCGCGGCCGCCGAGAAGGCCGCGGCCCGGGGGATCCGCGCGATGGTCGGCTTCAGCTACCGCCGCGTGCCCGCCATCACCTTCGCCCGCGACCTCGTCGCCCAGGGCGCCATCGGCGAGCTCCGCCAGGTGCGCGCGCTCTACCTGCAGGACTGGCTGACCGACGCCGAGGGCCCCATGACCTGGCGCCTCGACAAGGAGGCGGCCGGATCCGGCGCGCTCGGCGACATCGGCGCGCACATCGTCGACGCGGTGCAGTTCATCACGGGCGACCGGCTCGACGCGGTCAGCGGCCTGCTCCGCACGTTCGTCGAGGAGCGCCCGCTGCTCGCCGAGACGCGCGGCCTCGGCGGCGTCGCCTCCAGCGAGCGCGGGCGGGTGACGGTCGACGACGCGGCGTACTTCACCGGCAAGCTCGCGGGCGGCGCGCTCGCCAGCTTCGAGGCGACCCGCATGGCCACCGGCCGTAAGAACGCGCTGCGTCTGGAGTTCAGCGGATCCGGCGGCGCCATCTCCTTCGACCTCGAGCGCCTCAACGAGATCGAGCTGTACGACGCGACCGCGCCCGCCGACAAGCTGGGCTTCCGGCGGATCCTCGTCACCGAGCCCGAGCACCCCTACACGGCCGCCTGGTGGCCCACCGGCCACGGCCTCGGCTACGAGCACGCGTTCACCCACCAGGTGCGCGACCTCGTGCACGACATCGCCGCGGGCCGCGAGCCGCAGCCGTCGTTCGCCGACGGGCTCCGCGTGCAGCGCGTGCTCGACGCCGTGGAGCGCAGCTCGGCCGACGGCAGCGCGTGGGTGCAGGTGGATCCCGCCGAGCGATAGGCCCGCCGGCCGCCGCGGGCCGCCGCGGAGACGTGCGGTGGCTGTGAAGACGCCGCACGGCCGCCCCCGCCCGTCGTTACCGTGACAGCACCTCGCCCGCCGCGTCCTGTCGGCGGCGCTGACGGATCACGACGCTCCTCCTCCCGGTACGGCACATGCGCCCGCGCGCGTGCGCACCGGCGTGCTCCGCTGCGCCCGCGTGAGCCCGCGTCGGGAGACACGCCCCATGCACCGCATCCGATCCATGAGACCGTCCCGCGTGCGGGCCGCCCTCGGCGCCCTCGCCGTGGCGACCGCCGCCCTGTCCTCCGTCGCACCCGCCGCGGCGCCCTCCGCGGAAGCCGCCACCGGCGGCATCGCGGCGGGCCACGTGCTGGGAGCGGACGGCCGCAGCGCCGAGGTCTACACCCTCGCCGACGCGATCCTCGAGCACGTCTACGTGCAGTCCGACATGGACTCCGACGGCGACGGCCGGAAGGACCTCATCCGCGTCGACATCCAGCGCCCGAGCACGCCCGCGGCGGTCACCGTCCCGAGCATCATCAAAGCGTCCGGGTACTTCGGCACGCCGGGCTACCCGGGGGTCAAGCCCTACGTGGATCCCGAGCACCGCGCCACGAGCGACCTCGCGGTCATGCCGGGCTGGGAGAACAACTACTTCGTGCCCCGCGGCTACGCCATCCTCTCGCTCGACGTCGCGGGCACGAACTTCTCGGAGGGCTGCGTCGACGATGTCGGCCCCCACGACGTCGAGTCCGTGGCCGCGGTCATCCGCTGGCTGCACCACGAGGCCGGCTCGGTCGCGTACCGCGACCTCGACCGCGCCGTCCCCGTCGGCTCCGGATGGAGCTCCGGCCTCAGCGCGGTGAGCGGGATGTCCTACGACGGCGGCATCGCGCACGCCATCGCGACCTCGGCCCAGGTGCCGGGGCTGAAGACGGTGGTCCCCATCGAGGGCGGCACGAGCGCCTACGACACCCGCCCGAACGGCATCGACGTGGGAGGCGGCACGGCCGAGTTCTCGAAGTGGCTGACCGAGCCCGAGCCGGCGGGCACCGAGGCCCCGACCCTCCCGCAGTCGCTGCGCGACCACCAGGCCGCCAAGCGGAAGACGTGCCAGCCGTCGTTCGACGCCATGCACGCGCAGTCGGATCCCCAGGGGCGCACGGACAACGCGTTCTGGCAGGCCCGCGACTACACCAGGAAGGTCGACCAGATCGCCCGCAACGGCGTCAGCGAGTTCATCGTGCAGGGCCAGAACGACATGAATGTCCGCACCAACGAGCTGGCCGCGCACTGGCAGGCGCTGCAGCGGGCGGGCGTCACCTCGAAGCTCTGGCTGCACATCGGCGGGCATCTCGACCCCTTCACGTTCGAACGGCCGGCCTGGGCGGACACGCTGCTGCGCTGGTACGACCACGCGCTCCTCGGGGTGGACAACGGGATCACCGGGGAGCCGCCCGTGCGGATCCAGATGACCCCCACCACCTGGCAGGAGAGCGCGACCTGGCCCGTCGCCGGGAGCGCCGTCACGACGCTGCACCCCGGCGCCGTCACGGCCGGTCTCGGCGCGCTCGGCGCGCTCGGCATGGCGCCGACGCCCGCGGCCGGATCCGCGTCCTTCGCCGCGGGCCGCCTCGCGGACGACCGGCCGACGGACCTGACGGAGGGCGCCGCCGAGCCGACCGCGGGCGCCGATCGCCTCGTCTTCACCACCCCCGTCCTCGACCACGACGTGCGGATCTCGGGCACGCCGCGGATCTCGGTGCGGGTGACGCCGGGGGCCGGCGACACCGACGTCTCCGCCGCCCTGGTCGACTACGGCCCGCAGACGTACGTGGACACCTCCGTGAAGGACGGCTCGATGGTCCTGACGACCAGCGCCACGTGGGGCCAGGCGACCCCGGCCGACGGCTCGTCGTACTACGACGAGGCCCTGTTCACGCGCACCACCGACAGCTTCGTCTTCACGCGCGGCATCGGGAACACGGCGCACCACCAGTCCCTCCAGGCCTACACGCCGGTGGCCGCCGGGCAGACGATCGACCTCGCGTGGGATCTGCTGCCCATCGACCACGTCGTCCCCGCCGGACACCGGCTCGGGATGATCGTCTACAACGACGGCCGCCGCTCGATCGCGGGCCAGCACCGCTCGCGGGTCGTCACGGCCGGGTCGACGGTGGACCTCGCGCACAGCTCGCTCGCCCTGCCGGTCGTCGGCGGCACCCTCGGGACCACGCGATGATCCGCGACGGTTCGGCGAACCCCGCCGCACGGCGCACGCGCCGACGCGGTGGCGTCCGCCTCCTCGCGATGACGGGCCTCGCCGCTCTGGCCGCGCTCGCCGTCGCGGCGCCCGCCCAGGCCTTCAACCGGGAGGGCCCGCACTGGCCCACGGACCGGCTGACCATCGACACGTCCGCGGTGCCGACGGGAGGGTTCCACGACGCCCTCACCGACGCGGCGGCCGAGTACACCGCGCTCACCGACGCGAAGGTGGGCACCGAGGACGCGATCGGCTCGCCGTGGACCGCTCAGGTCATCGACGCCGGCGACGACGGCTACGAGGGCTACGCGCACTGGCGCTACGACGGCGCCATGCACACGACCTCGGCGGACATGCACCTTAACAGCCAGTACCTCGACGACTCCCTGCCGCGGGAGCGGCTCAAGGTGGTGTGGGAGCACGAGTCGGGGCACGTGCTGGGGCTCGCGCACGTGACGGACCTCGACCGCGTCATGTACCCCATCCCCTCCGACGCCTACGCCGACGGGGTCACCGGCCTCACCGACGACGAGGTCGCCGGGATCGACTTCCTCTACTGATGGGCACGCAGATGAACGCACGCACGAGCACCCTCCACCTCGCCGCCCTCGCCTCCCTCGCGCTCGGGGCGAGCGCGCTCCTGCTCACCGGCTGCAGTGCGGGCACGGTGCCTGGCCCCGCCGCCGCGCCGGCGGGCGACGGCATGTCGATGCAGATGGGCGACGGCTCGTCGATGCCCATGGGCGACGGCACGTCGATGCCGGCGGGACCGGGATCGCACACCCACGGATCGCGCCACACCCACTACGGCTCGCTCGCCGCGCTCGCGGGCGACAGCGTCGAGATCGTCACGGGCACCGTCGTCGCGCAGCGCGTGGTGACCGACCTCGGGCCCAGAGCGCCGGCCACCGTCTCGACCGTCCGGGTCGCGACGGTCGCGAAGGCGGCCGACGGCCTCGCGGCCGGAGGGACGGTCGACGTGCGGCAGATCGGCACGGCCGCGCAGCCCGGCCCTGCGGCGATGATGCAGGCGGGATCCACGTACCTCCTCTACCTGCGGCCGTCGCGCCTGCCGGGCGAGGCGGCGTCCCAGTCCTTCGTGACGGGCGGATCGGCGGGGCTCTTCGGCGCTCCCGACCCGGCCGCGGCCCACGCCCAGGCCGACACGGACGCCGCGGAGGAGCCGACGCAGCCGGCGGCGTTCCTGCGGCTCGACGACGACGGGGGCGACACCCTGCCGGAGCGGGTCACCGCCGACGGAGCCCTCGGCTGACGGACGGCGACGTGCCTCCGGCTCTGTGGGCCCGGGGGCGCGGCGGCGCTCGCGTACCCTGGTCGGGACGACCGGGAGGCGGACGGGTGCAGGCACGGCAGGAGCGGATGCGGCGCGCCGCGCTGTCCGCGCTGGTCTGCACGCTCGTCACGGCGACCGCGCACGCGGCCGCGGGTGGCGGGGTCCCGCATCCGCTCGTCCTCGGCCTCGCGCTCGTCGCGGGCGTCGTCCTCTGCTTCGCGCTCGGCGGCCGTCGCGTGACGCTCGCGCACCTCGCGCTCGCCGTCGGCGCCACCCAGGGCGTGCTGCACGCGGCCTTCACGTTCGGCGGCTCCGGCATGGGCGCGGGCGGGGGCATGGCCGGCGGATCCGCCGCGTCGCTCGCTGGCGTCGGGCACGGCCACGCGCTCGCCGCCGCCGAGGCCGCACGCGCGCTCGCCGACCCGGGCGCCATGGCGATGCCCGCCGACCACGACGGCGCGATGCTGCTCGCCCACGTGATCGCCGGCCTCATCAGCGTGTGCTCGCTGCGCGCCGGAGCCGACGCCGTCCGCCGCGTCGTCCGGGCGCTCGCCGTGCGCGTGCGCGGCGCGATCTCCGGGGCCGTCGGCGCGCTGGTCGCAGCGGCCGTCGCCGTGGCCGCCGCGCTCGCCGAGCCCGCGGTCGCGCCGCGCCCCGGCCGCCTGGCCGCCGACGTGCGCCCGGCGCGCCTCGTCTCCCTGCTCTCCGCGCGGATCCGCGGCCGTCGCGGTCCGCCGCTCGGCCTGCTCGCCGCCTGACCCGCGCCCGCCGCGTCCCTCGAGGATCCCGGGCGCGGTCCGCGCCGCGCTCCCGCCGACGACCGCCCGCGCCTCGTGCGCCGCCGGTCGCCGCCGCGGTGCCGCGCGCTCCCGCACGATCCCGCACGCCCGGATCCGCACGGCCACGCCCGTGCCCCACCGAAGGACCACCATGCCCCGCACCACCCGCCTGCCCGCCTCCGCCCGCCCGCCGGGACGTCCCCGCCGGGGGCTCGTCGTCGCCGGCGCCGCTCTCGGCCTCGGTCTCGCCCTGTCGGCGCCGCTCGCCGCGTCCGCGCACGTCGAGCTCGACGCCTCCTCCACCGCCCCGGCCGCCCTCAGCGTCCTGACCTTCGCGGTCGGGCACGGCTGCGAGGGATCCGCCACGACCGCCCTCGCGATCCGCGTCCCCGCCGACGTGCAGGCCGTGAAGCCGACCCTGATGCCCGGCTGGTCCGTCGCCGAGCAGGAGGCGGCGGACGGCACGACCGTCACCTACACGGCCGACCAGCCTCTGCCCGACGCCCTGCGCGCGACCGTGCAGATCGAGGCGCTGCTCCCCGTGGGCGGCGCGGCCGGGGACGTGGTCGCGTTCCCGACGCTGCAGACGTGCGTCCAGGGATCCACCGACTGGGCGGACCTCCCCGCCGCGGGCGTCGAGCCCGACCACCCGGCGCCGGCGATCACGCTGACGGGGGCGACCGGCACGGCGGCGGGCACGGCGACCGGCGCATCCGCGGCCGCCGCGGCCACGCCCGCCGCCGCCCCGGTCGACCCGGTCGCGCGTCTGCTCGGCCTCGGCGCGCTCGTCGTGGGCGTCGTCGCGGTGATGCTCCTCACCATCGGCATGCGCCGCCCGCAGCAGGGCGCGCGGCGATGACCGCCGTCGACGACCGGGCGGACGCCGCGGCCGCGGACGCCCCGGCCCCCGTCATCACCCGCCCGCCGCGCGGCTGGTTCCTCCCGCTGCTGCTCCGGCTGCACTTCCTGGCGGGGATCCTCGTCGGTCCGTTCATCCTCACCGCGGCCCTGAGCGGCGCCGCCTACGCGCTGTCGCCGTCGATCGAGCGGGTCGTCTACGCGCACGAGCTCCGCGCCCCCGTCACCGGCACGACGGTGCCGCTGGCCGCGCAGGTCGAGGCCGCGGAGGCGGTGGTCGGCGGATCCGGCACCCTCACCGCCGTGCGCCCCGCGCCCGGCCCCGGCGACACGACGCGCGTGATGTTCACGGGCGAGGGCCTCCGCGCGAGCGAGAGCCGGGCGATCTTCGTCGACCCGGCCGACGCGTCCGTCCGCGGCGATCTCCCGGTCTACGGCACCAGCGGCGCGCTCCCCCTGCGCTCCGCGATCAGCGACATCCACCGCACCCTCGGCCTGGGCGACGCGGGCCGGCTCTACAGCGAGCTGGCCGCGAGCTGGCTCGGCATCGTCACCCTCGCGGGCCTCGGCCTGTGGGTCGCGCGCTGGCGCCGGTCGCCGCGCCGCCGGGACCTCGTGCGGCCCGACCGCCGTGCGACGGGCTACCGGCGGATCCTCTCCTGGCACGCCTCGACGGGCGTCTGGCTGGTCGTGGGGGCGCTGTTCCTGTCGGCGACCGGGATCACGTGGTCGCAGTTCGCCGGCCAGAACGTGACCGACCTCCGCGCCGCGCTCAGCTGGCAGGCGCCCACCCTGCCGACGGCCGTCGGCGCGGGCGCGGGCGCGAGCGGGGGAGCGGCGGCGGATCCGCACGCCGGCCACCACGGCGGCGCTGCGCCCACGACGACCGCACCCGTCGATCCGGCGACCTTCGACGACGTGCTCCGCGTCGCGCGGGGCGTCAACGTCGACACCGGGCTCGTGGAGATCAAGCCCCCGTCAGCCGCGGGGACGGCGTGGACCGTGAGCGAGATCCAGCGCTCGTTCCCCACGCAGGTCGACCAGGTGGCCGTCGACGGCAGCACCCTCCAGGTGGTCGGCCGCACCGACTTCGCCGACTACCCGTTCCCCGCGAAGCTCGCGCGCTGGGGCGTCGACACGCACCAGGGGACGATGTTCGGGCTCCCGAACCAGATCCTCCTCGCGGTGACGGCGCTCGGCATCGCGGCCATGGTGGTGTTCGGCTACCTGATGTGGTGGAAGCGCCGTCCCGGCGTCGCGCGACCCGGCCGCCCGGCGCCCGCGGGCGCGCTCGTCCGGGCGCCGTGGTGGGGCATCGCGGCGGTGGTCGCCGTCGGGCTCGGCGTGGGCCTGTTCCTGCCGCTCGTCGGGATCCCGCTGGTCGGCTTCGTGCTGCTCGACGCGCTCGTCACGGCGGCGCGGGTGCACCGCGCGACTCCGTCCGCGGGCTGATCCGCGCCGGTCGGCCGCCGCGTGCGCGTGGCGGCCGACGTGGTCCGTCCCGGAGCGGGCCCCCGGGTGCCCGTGGCAGCGGGGCCACCGGCGCGGGGGCTCCGCATGATCATCACGCGCCGTCGAGGCCGTCCGTCGAGTCGGGCGTCCGACGGCTCAGCGCGCGCTGCGCGGCGGACGCGGCGACGGCCGCGAGCACGACGGAGACGGCCCCGAGGATCAGGCCATCGACCACGACCTCGCCCGAGAGGATCAGGCGCGGTCCTCCGACGCTCAGGACGAGGAGCAGGACGACGGTGAAGGTCCGCCGGGATGAGCCGAAGAAGTACGACACCAGCGGCCGTGACGCGACAGCGAGCGCGGGTACCGCGAGGGCCCCCGCGACGACCGCCGCTCCCAGGAGGAACGGGGCCGCGTCGTCCGGGCCGTCACGCCATGCGGTCACGGCGGCCCAGAGGCTCCCCCACGCGCCTCCGAGCAGGAGCGGATGCAGCCATCGTGCGAGGTCTCTCACGGGTTCGCTCTTCCTCTCTCGTCGTGTCGGCCGATGTCGACGACGTCAGCGCCATGCCTCCTGCCACGAGGCCGGCGGTGGTGGTGATGCGGTGACGGTAGGCGCGCATCTCGCCTCCATCGAGCGCCATGCGGGTGCTGTCGAATCTACGCAGGGGTCCCCGGAGGACGAGGCGGTCGCCGCGTCGGGTCGCCGCGCCGGGGGCGTCAGGCCGCGGGCGCCGGCCCCGTCGACGCCGCCACGTGCAGCCGGCACGGCAGCAGCGCGTGCGGCAGGTCGGCGGCGGTGCCGTCGAGGCGCGCGAGCAGCATCTCGACGGCGAGGCGGCCGAGCTCGGGACCCGGCGCGTCCATGGTGCTGAGGGCGGGCTCGACGAGCGCGCCCACCTCGGTCGACGACGCGAGCGACAGGATCGACACGTCGTCCGGCACGCGCCGCCCGGCCGCGTCGAGCCCCGAGATGAGGCCGCGCGCCGCCTGGTCGTTGAGGATCAGGACCGCGGTGAGGCCCGGATCCGCCGCCAGCAGCTCGCCCGCCGCGGCCCGCCCGCCGACCGGCGTGGGCGGGCAGCGCACGACCGCGGCGGCGCGCCCGCGCGACGCGCACTCCGCCCGGAACGCCCGCTCGGTGCGCGTCGTCGGGCCGTACCCGCGGAGGGGCCCGCCCTCGAGGTCCTCCACCATCAGCCCGAAGCGCCGGTGCCCGAGGCCCTCGAGGTGGTCGATGCCCTCGGCGACGGTGCGCTCGAAGTCCATGTCGACGAACGGCAGGTCGCGGGTGTCGGCCGTGCGCCCGATCGAGACGAAGGGCACGTCGAGCGCGCTGAGGTCGGCGATGCGCGCGTCGTCCATGCGCACCTCCATCACGATGACGCCGTCGACGAGGCGCCCGGAGACGAGGTCGGACACGTCGTCCGGCGACGTGCCCGTCGGCCAGAGCACCAGGTGGTAGCCCAGCTCGGAGGCACGCGTGGCCGCGCTCATGAAGATCTCGAGGGCGATGCGGCTGAGGCGCTGCACGTCGGCGGGGAACAGCAGCGCGATGATCCGGGTGCGCTTGCTGGCGAGCGCGCGGGCCACGACGTTGTTGCGGTAGCCGAGCTCCTGCATCGCCTCGGTGACGGCCCGCCGCGTCTGGTCGGACACGGCCTTGGTGCCGTTGACGACGAACGAGACCGTGGCGATCGAGACCCCCGCGCGTGCGGCGACCTCTCGCATGGTCGGGATGGCGGCTCCTCGCGGTCGGCGGTCGCGCGCGGTCGCGTGCGGGCGGGATGCGCCTCAGCGTAGCCCGGGGTCAGGCCCCGCGGGCGTCGCCAGCGGCCCGTGCGCGCTGGCGGTCGAACGCCGCGCGGAGGGGAGCCGTGTCGTAGACGATGTGCAGCCGGGCGATGCGCCCCTCCGCGTCGAGCTCCGCCACGTCCACCACCGAGAAGGGGGCGGGCTCACCGCTCGCGAGGACCCAGTCGAAGTCGAACCAGAACGCGACGGTGGGCGTGCCCTCGTCATCGGAGCGCATCACCCGGCGGAGGTGGAGGCGGGCTGCGCCGGTGTCGGCGAAGAGGGCCGGATAGAACCGGGCTGCCGGCAGGATCCCGTACAGCGGGGAGTGCACGACGCCGTCCGGGGAGAAGAGAGCGAGCGCCGCCGGGACGTCCGCGTGCTCCAGCGCCGCGAGGTAGCGCTCGACGAGGAGGTCAGGCACCGCGGGTGCGCAGCGAGGAGGTCGCGCCGCCGACCGGCGGACGCACGCGCGTCACGGCGATGAGCAGCCCGGAGATGACGCAGAGCGCGACGGTGAGCCCCACCACGTACTCGCCGACCGAGAGGTAGCCGCTGGGCGAGGAGGACGGGTCGAGGAACCCGTACGGGTAGTAGGTGGAGCTGCCGGTGACCTGGTCGCCGGTGAAGGGGCCGCGGCCGAGCGTGACCCCGATCCAGACGAGCGGGAAGATGATGAGGCGGCCGATGGCGCCGCCGCCGAGGCGGGTGCGGTCGGGCGCGATGAGCCAGTCGAGCAGCACGACGATGGGCACCGCCACGTGCACGATCTGGTTGGCCCAGTCGAGCTGCAGGGCGGGCGGGCCGGGCTGGCCGCGCAGCAGCAGGTTCCACACGATGCCCGTGATGATCAGGTAGACGGTGGACGACAGACGCAGCGTGGCCCAGGCGACGCTCGCATCCACCTTCCCGCGCGCCAGGCGCAGGCCGCCGACGGTGAGCACCACCACGCCGAGCAGGTTCGACTCCGTGGTGAAGAACAGCATGAAGTCGAGCGACTTCCCGGCGATGCCGGGGATGCCGAGGCTGATCCAGTAGGCGTAGTTGACGTGGTACTGGGCGATGACGCCGACGAGGGCGGCCGCGGCCGTAGCGAGCCGGACGGCGGAGAGGAAGATGCGCACGCGATACGTTCGCACGCCTGCGCGCGGGGCGGGTCCGACTGTCCACGGACCGCGGTCGGATCAGCCGATGCCCGGCGGATGCCCAGGCCAGCGCCCGTGGCCGAGCGGCGGCCGGGCGGCTCAGGCGGAGGCGGATCCGCGCCGGGAGCTGCCGATGCGGAGGAGCGCCGACTCGATGGACCGCGCGTGGGCCGCGGGCGACACGGACGCCGCCAGCCGCGATGCCGCCTCCACCGGCGCGTCGAGCAGGCCGCGGTCCCGGGCGAGCCGCATGACGGCCGCGGCCAGGCCTTCGGCGTCGGTCCCGTCCGCGAGGATCGCCGCATCGCCGAACTCGGCGCCGAGCACGGGGTCGCTGACGATCACCGACCGGCCCTCCGCGAAGGCCTCCATCGCGATCATCGGCTGGTTGTCGAAGCCCAGCGACGTGACGACCGCGGCGTGCGCTCCGCGGAGGAGGGCCGTGACCGCGGAGCTCGGCACGCGTCCGTGCAGGGTGACCCCGGGCGGGGCGCTCGTCGGGAGGACGCCGCCCGCGAGGTCGAGGTGCACCACGCCGGGTCCCGCGCGCTCCGCGACGACGGCCATGGCGTCGAGCATGACCCGGAGGCGCTTCTCGGGCGCGAAGCGCGCGGCCCAGACGAGGCGGAGGGGCCCGCCGGCCGGGAGCGGGGCCGGCTCCGCGCGCGTGGCGCAGCTCGTGTTCGAGACGACCTCGACCGCCGGGAGGCCCGCGTCCCGCAGGGCGACGGCCTGATGGCGCGACGGCGAGAGCACGAGGTCGGCCTCGCGGCACACGGCGAGGGTGAGGCCGCGGAGCGCGCTGTCGAGCCGGCGCGGGGCGAGCCGCACGCGCGGGGCCGGCAGCCCGGTCATGAACCGGTGCATGCCGGTGGCGACGGGGGTCAGGAACCCGGCCCAGGCGGGGCCGCGCAGGAAGAAGGTGTGGACCGTGTGCATCGTCGGGATGCCCCGCCCGCGCGCGACGGCGAGCGCCGCTGCCGCCAGGCCGTGCTCCGAGTGCGTGATGACCAGGTCGGTGCCGGACCCCTCCATCAGCCGCTCGAGGTCGGCGCGCGTCGCGGCGTCGGCGCGGATGAGCGGGAGCCCCATGAACCGCATGCGGTAGGTGGGGGTGATGTCGTGCAGGGCGATGCCCGTGCCCTGCAGCTCCGGCGCCGACGTGGCGTCCGGGGAGACGACGGTGACCCGGTGACCGGCGCGCGCGAGGGCCAGCGCCTGCTGGATGACGGCCGTCTGGGCTCCGCCGAGGTAGGAGAACTCGTAGTCCATCACGAGGAGGGCACGGAGGGAGCTCACCCCGCGACGGTATCCGGCTCGGCCGTGTCCCGCATGCGGCCTGGGGAGATGTCCCCCGACATGGGGGTGCGGGAGCGCGCGGCGAGCGGTGGGGAGAGCGCGGCCGGCCGGCCTCAGCCCGCCCGCGCCCGCCGCAGGACCGCGACGACGATGGCGAGCGGCTTCATCCAGCTGACCTCGCCGAAGCGGTAGTCGTCTGCGCGCGCCAGGCGGTCGGCGAGGTCGGGGCGGGCGGCGCGCAGGTAGCCGCGGGCCTCCTCGGCGTGCACGGGGTCGGAGACGATGCGGATGGTGTCGGCGTCCTCGATGAGCGGGATCGCGTTCGCGACGTTCTCGCGCGTGCTCCGGCTCGCCTCCTCGAGGACGACGGGGCCCGCGTAGCCGCGCTCGCGGGCGTAGCGGGCGAGGATCCGCGCCTCGGGCTCGTCGCCCATCACGGATCCGCCGCACAGCACGAGCGTCGTGGACGCGGCGCCCGGGTCCAGGGAGCGGAGGGCCGCGTCGACGCGGAAGCGGTTGATCCGGTTGGCGCGCGGCCCGGCGTCGCCGAAGCCGAGCACGACGACGGCCTCGCGGCCCACGGTGCCGTCGGGACGGCCGGGTGCGCGGCCGAGGCCGCGCGTGCTCGCGAGGAGGTGGATCAACTCGCTCGCCGCCAGGATGCCCGCGACCAGGGCGCCCGCGGCGACGGCGCCCGCGACCACGGTGCCGACCGCGACGCGCGCGGCGGGAAGGGGCCGGCGGATCCGCATGGGCCCAGGCTACGGGGCGGTGCCGGCGCCGGCCCCGGTGCCGGTCAGCCCGCGGTGCGCGCGGCCCTCACGAATGCGACGACCGCGTTGGCGTGGCCGTGCCCGAGCCCCTGCTCGGTCTTCAGCCACGTGACCGCCCGCATGTGCGGCTCCACGTCGAGGCGCGCGTCGGCGAGGTCGATCCAGTGCTGCACCGGCTGGCCGTAGGCGCTCTCGATGCTCGGGAAGTAGGAGGCGGGACCGTGGGGCTTCCGCCCGTCGGCCGGCGGGGGCGGGGCGACGATGCCGTGCGCGTTCATGCTCCGACGCTACCCGCGCCGTGCGGCGACGACCACGGCGGATCCGACGTCGGCGGAGCCCGGTGCGCGATCGCCTCCGTCGCGGCGGGCCGCGTGATCCCGCTCCCGCCCGTGTCAAGGGGGGAGACCGCTCCCCGCCTGGGGAATATGCTCGACGCATCGAGTTCGCTCGCCCGGACCCCGTGGCGGCTCGCCAGGACGCCGGCCTCCCCGGCGCTGCGCGACACGAGGGTCACATGCACACCACCACCAGCATCCGCATCGACGGCGAGCCGATCCAGCTCGCCGAGGACCAGGACGTCGAGGCGCTCAAGGCGCGCATCGTCGACGCCGTCACCGGGGGAGCCCGCTTCGTCGACTTCGTCGGCGCCGGCCACGTGGGGGTGTCCGTGCTCGTCACGTCGCGTTCCTCCGTGCGCGTCGAGGTGCACGAGCGCGAGGACGAGCCGGAGGATCCCGAGGAGCAGCCCGCGAGCGCCGACCTCGACCTCTACAGCTACAGCTAGCGGCCGGCCGCCGGCGCCCGCATCGACCCGGGACGACGCGGGGTCCTGCGCCGTCCCGGGCTGCGCGAGCGGGTGCACGCGCGTCATCGCGGTCGGCACCGGTCGCGTGGCTCGCCCTCGGGCAGTCCGGGTCCGGTGCGCCGCGGCACGCCTCGTGCGATGCACCGCGAGTCGAATCTATGCACACGCATCCCGCTGCGCCATCTTGGGGGCGACCCCTTGACTTCGGGGAGCAGCAGTCGACACGGCGCCCGGCCCGCGCGGATCCGACCCGTGGTTCAATGGCCGTGCCTCCTCCGGGAGGGCCTCCCCCGGGAGGCACGGCGGTGGGGCTCGCCGTACCCGAACCTCGACATCCTCGTCGACGACAGTCCCTGTCTCACGGCACCGCCATGCCATCCGAGATGGGAGACCGCATGTCCGACCCCCGCGCGCACCTCGAGCGCCCGCCCCGCCCCGTCCACCTCCGCGCCTCGTCGCTCGGCCTCGTCGCCCTCGGCGGCGCCGCCGGCACGGGGCTCCGCGAGGCCCTCGCCCTCACGTGGCCCGCGCCCGCGGGCGGCCTGCCGGTGACGATCCTGCTGATCAACCTCGTGGGCGCCTTCGTGCTCGGCGCCCTGCTCGAGGGGCTCGCCCTCCGCGGACCCGACGAGGGACGTCGCCGCGGGATCCGGCTGCTGGTCGGCACGGGCGTGCTCGGCGGCTTCACCACCTACAGCGCGCTCGCGACGGACGCGGCGGTGCTCACGGGATCCGCCCTCGGCACGGCGCTCGCGTACGCGGCCCTCTCGATCGTGGTCGGCGCCGCCGCGTCGCTCGCGGGCGTCGCGGCGGGCGGCGCGCTGCACCGGCGCGCGGCGGCCGGACGCGGGACGGGGGCGGCATCGTGACCGGCCCCCTCGTGTTCGCGCTGATCTGCGTGGCCGGCGGCGCCGGATCCGCCCTCCGCCTCCTCGTCGACGGCGTCGTGAAGGGCCGCGTCGGCGCGTCGTACCCGTGGGGCACGACCGTCATCAACGTCACCGGCTCGTTCGGCCTCGGGCTACTCACGGGCGCCGCCGCGCATGCCGGCCTCCCGCACGACCTGCTGCTGATCCTCGGCGGCGGCCTCATGGGCGGCTACACGACCTTCAGCACGGCCAGCCTCGAGACCGTCCGCCTCGCGCAGGCCGGCCGGCTGGGCGCGGCGCTCGCGAACGGCGTCGGCATGCTCGTGGTGTGCGTCGCGGCCGCGGGCGCCGGGATCGCGCTCGGCGGTCTGCTCTGATGCCGCTGCTCCCGGCGGCCGCCGCGGACCTCGACGGGCTGCGGGAGTTCCTCCGCGCCGCCGACCTCACGGTCGACGGCCTGGATGCGCCCGGCGCGCGCCTGTGGATCGAGCGGGACGCCTCCGGTCGCATCGTCGGCAGCACGGGCTTCGAGCTCGGTGCCGACGGGGAGCACGCGCTGATCCGCAGCGTGGCGGTCGATCCCGGGCTCCGGTCGTCCGGACGCGGCTCGGCCCTCGCGCGTCACGCGCTCGCGGCGGCGACGGCCGCCGGGGGGCGGCGCGCGTGGCTGTTCTCGCGGCGGTCGGGCCCGTTCTGGCACGGCCTCGGCTTCCGGGAGGTCGACCGCGACGCGCTCGCCGCGGCGCTCCCGGACGCCCGCCAGGTGGTCGCGTTCCGCGCGAGCGGGCAGCTGGCGCGCGAGGTCGCGTGGTCGCGGGCGCTGGGGGACGTGTCGCCCCGCGCCGAGGCTCGCGGGACGAGCAGCTCGGCCGCCGACCCCGACCCGACCCCCGCCGCGGCGGAGGATCCCGAGCCCGGCTGGACCACCACCGACCGCCGCGACCTGCACCGCGGCCGCGTCGTGCTGGTCGACCACGGCGTGCTCCTGCCCGACGGATCCGCGTCCCGCTACGAGGTCGACGAGAGCGTGCCGTTCGCGGTCGCGACCCTCGTGATCGACGGCGACGCCGTGCTCCTGTCCCGCCAGTACCGCTACCCGCTCGGGCGGTGGATCCTCGACCTCCCCGGCGGGGCGGGGAACGCGGGCGAGGAGCCCGCCGACGCCGCCCGCCGCGAGCTCGAGGAGGAGCTCGGCCTCGTCGCGCCGGAGGTCCGGCCGCTCCGCACCCACGCCGTGAACCCGGGCCGCGCGTCGTGGCTCGTGCACGTGTTCGCCTGCACGACGCCGACCACCGCGGGCACCGCCGACCGCTCCGACCCGTCCGAGCAGGTGCGCCTCGTGCGGATGCCCGTGGCCGAGCTGGATGCCCTCATCGCCGCGGGCGACGTGGTCGACCCGACCCTGCTGATCGCCCGCGCCGCCGCCGCCGAGCAGGGGCTGCTGCCGCCGGTCGCGCCGCGCTGAGCGCGCGGGCTCACCCCAGCGCGACCACCGCGCAACCCAGGAGGAACCCCGCCTGGATCGCGGTGCGCAGCGGCAGCGGGGTCGTCGGGGCGGCCGGATGCGGCACCCCGCGAGCCGCGCGGACGTTCGCCGGGAACACGGCCAGCAGCAGGAGCGCCAGGCCGATCGCGGCCGCGGTGCGCAGCGGCGGGATCAGCAGGCCGACCGCGCCCGCGGCCTCCAGGAGGCCGGTGACGGTGACGACGAGGCCCGCGCGGGGCACGTGCGGCGGGACGATGGCGACGAGCCCGCTGCGCCGCGGCTCGACGAAGTGCGCGCTCGCGGCCAGCGCGAAGCCCGCGGCCAGGCCCACCGCGACGGCGGGCGGCCACGCGTCGAGCGCCGGCACCGCGAGTCCGAGGATCCGCGCCGCCACGGCCACGACGACGGCGGTCGCGAAGGGGATCATGCGACCCTCAGGCGCGCCGCGCGTACGTCAGCACGGCGTCGCCCCGGCTCGTGACCGATCCGATCATGCGGCCGAGGCCCGCGCCGAGCTCGGGGTCGAAGGAGTCGTGCGGGAACCGGTGCGGCGCCTCCGCGACGCCGTCGACGGACGCGAACAGGCCGGCGGTCAGCGTGCGCAGGGGGATCCTCCTCGGGCGGCGGGTGTGCACGCCATGATCCGGTGCCGCGGCGGTCGCGTCCACCGCCGTTGCGGATCCGAGTGTGGTTAACCGCTTTACACGACCCCCGATCCGGTGTTAGCGTCGCCGCCATCGGGTGCGCGACGACGCCTCCCGGATCGCCGCGGAGCTGGCGGGTCGGGAGGTCGTCGCACCCCGGACCCACCGCCACCTCAAGGAAGAGACCACGCGATGTCCCCTCGATCCACCGCCCGCCGCCGCCTCGTCGGCGCCGCCGCATTCGCGGCCACCGTCCCCCTCGTGCTCGCCGGCTGCTCCGGCGGCGGCGGGGGCGGATCCTCGTCCGGCGGGGATCCGAAGACCATCACCGTCACCGACTACTACAACGAGGGCAACGACGACACGGTCATCGGCGACACCCTCCAGAAGTGCGGCGAGTCGCTCGGCGTCACCATCAAGCGCACGTCGATCCCGGGCTCGAGCCTCATCCAGAAGGTGCTGCAGCAGGCCTCCTCGCGCACCCTCCCCGACGTGCTGATGCTCGACAACCCCGACCTGCAGCAGATCGCCAAGACCGGCGCGCTCGCCCCGCTCGACGACTTCGGCATCTCCACCGACGGCTACGCGAAGGGCGTCGTGGACGCGGGCACCTACGAGGGCAAGACGTACGGCCTCGCGCCCACCGTCAACACGATCGCGCTGTTCTACAACAAGAAGATGCTGGCCGACGCCGGGATCCAGCCGCCCACCACGTGGGCCGAGCTGAAGACCGCGGCCGCCGCGCTCAAGGACGGCGACCGGTACGGCATCGCGATGGACGCCAACGCCACCTACGAGGGCACCTGGCAGTTCCTGCCCTTCATGTGGTCGAACGGCGGCGACGAGAAGGACATCGCCACCCCCGAGACCGCGGAGGCGCTCCAGCTCTGGACCGACCTCGTGAAGGACGGCTCGGCCTCGCAGAGCGTCGTCAACTGGACCCAGTCCGACGTCAACGACCAGTTCATGGCCGGCAAGACGGCGATGATGATCAACGGCCCGTGGCAGATCCCCGCGCTCACCGAGTCGGGCGTCGACTACGGCATCGCGGAGCTCCCGGCGCCCGAGGCCGGCGGCACCGCCGTGGCCCCGCTGGGCGGCGAGGTGTGGACCGTCCCGCAGACGGGCGACAAGGCCAAGCAGCAGACCGCCGCGAAGGTCGTCGAGTGCCTCAACTCCGACGAGAACCAGCTCGAGATGGCCACCAAGCGCTTCACGATCCCGTCGAAGACCGCCGTCGCCACCGAGTTCGGCCAGAAGGTGCCCGCGGAGCAGGTGTTCGTCGACCTCGTCGCCGACGCCCGCGCCCGCACCGGCGAGCTCGGCGAGGCGTGGCCGAAGGCCGCCACGAAGATCTACACGGCCGTGCAGTCGGCGCTCACCGGGCAGGCCTCCCCGGAGGACGCGCTGAAGAACGCCGAGCAGGGCTGATGGCGACGACCGCCGTCCCCGCCCGCCCGGCCGCGCAGGCTCCCGGGCGGGCCCGGGGCGCCGGGGTCGCGGCCGAGGCGTCGCGACCCGGTCACCGTCGTCCCCGCTTCCGGTGGGAGCGCTTCTTCCAGGCGATGTTCCTGGTGCCGGCGGTCGTCTACCTCGTGCTCTTCTTCGGCTTCCCGGTCGTGAAGAACATCGTCATGAGCTTCCAGGAGTACACGACGACCACCTTCTACACGGGGGAGGCGCCCTGGGTCGGGTTCGCGAACTACGCGTCCGTCATCTCGTCGTCGATCTTCTCCACGGCGCTGCTGAACACGTTCCTGTTCACGGCCGGGTCGATCGCCGGCCAGTTCGTGATCGGGCTCGTGCTGGCGCTGTTCTTCCGACGGTCGTTCCCGCTCAACGGGCTGCTGCGGGCGCTGCTGCTCCTGCCGTGGCTGCTGCCGCTCATCGTCTCGAGCGCGGTGTGGAAGTGGATCCTCGACCAGGACTCCGGCGTGCTCAACCAGTTCCTGCTGGGCACGGGCGCGGTGCAGGACCCGGTGCCGTGGCTCACGAGCCCGGCGTTCGCGCTCATCACGGTGATCGCGGTGAACGTGTGGATCGGGATCCCGTTCAACACGACCATCCTCTACGGCGGCCTCCAGGACATCCCGCCGGAGCTGTACGAGGCCGGATCTCTCGACGGGGCCACCGGCTGGAAGGGCTTCCGCCACATCACCTGGCCGCTGCTCCGACCCGTGGTGGGCGTGGTGCTCGTGCTCGGCGTCGTCTACACGATCAAGGTGCTCGACATCATCCTCGGCCTCACGAACGGCGGGCCCGCGAACTCGACGCAGACCATCGCGACGCAGTCGTACACGCTCTCGTTCCAGCAGTTCGACTTCGGGTCGGGCGCCGCCCTCAGCAACATCCTCATCGTCATCTCGGCGGTGTTCGCGGTGGTCTACCTCCGCGCGAACAGGAAGGCCGTCGATGACTGACACCGCCGCCCGCACCGGTCTGCCGCGACCCGTCGGCTCGCGGAGGCCGCGCGCCGACCGCAGCTGGATCTCCACGGTCATCGGCATCGCGATCCTCGCCGTGATGCTGTTCCCCGTCTACTGGATGGTCAACATCTCGCTGCAGCCCGCGGGCCCGGCGATCCAGGCCGCGTGGTTCCCGTTCGAGGCGCAGTTCGGCGGGTACGCCACCGCGCTCCGCGAGCAGGGCCAGGCGCTCGGCACGAGCCTCGTGATCGCGCTCGGCAGCGTGGTGCTCAGCCTCGCGGTCGCCACCCCGGCGGCCTACGCGCTGGCGCAGTTCAAGTTCAAGTGGATCAACGCGGTGCTGTTCGGCATCCTCATCTCGCAGATGATCCCGGGCATCGTCGTCGCCAACGCGCTCTACGCCGCGTACAACGACGTGGGGCTGCTCAACTCGATCCCCGGCCTGATCCTCGCGGACTCCACGGCCGGCATCCCGTTCGCGATCCTCATCATGCGGGCGTTCATGGCGAACATCCCGCCGTCGATCATCGAGGCCGCGAAGGTGGATGGCGCCGGGAACTTCCGGGCCTTCCGCTCGATCGTGCTGCCGGTGAGCCTCAACGCCGTGATCACGGCCGGGCTCTTCACGTTCCTCTTCACCTGGAGCGACTTCCTGTTCGCGCTGACGCTCACGACCACCGACGACGTGCGCCCCATCACCCTCGGGATCTACCAGTACATCGGGACGTACACCGCGGACTGGAGCACGGTGATGGCGACGGCCGTGCTCGCGTCGCTCCCCGCGATCGTGCTGCTCCTCGCGGCGCAGCGCTTCATCGCGGCGGGCGCGACGGGCGGCGCGGTCAAGTGATCCGCCTCCCGCGCCCCCGCGCTCCCGACGGCCCTCCCGCCGCCTCCGACACCCGCACGATCCTCAGAGAAGAGACACCATGACCGACACCACCTCCCCGCTCCGCGTCACCGTCTGGGGCGAGAACCGCCACGAGCAGATCGAGCAGCACGTGCAGGAGCGCTACCCGACCGGGATGCACGGCGCCGTCGCCGAGGGCGTGCAGGAGAACCTGCCCGGGGCGCACGTCGAGATCGCCACCATGGACCAGCCCGAGCACGGCCTCACCGAGGAGCTGCTCGCCCGCACCGACGTGCTCACCTGGTGGGGCCACGCGGCCCACGCCGAGGTGGACGACGAGATCGTCGAGCGCGTGCACCGCCACGTGCTCGCCGGGATGGGCCTCATCGTGCTGCACTCCGGGCACTGGTCGAAGATCTTCACGAAGCTCATGGGCACCACGTGCACCCTCCGCTGGCGCAGCGAGCACGACCGCGAGCTGGTGTGGACCGTGAACCCGCAGCACCCCATCACCCGCGGCGTGCCGAACCCGATCGTCATCGACGAGCAGGAGATGTACGGCGAGTACTTCGACGTGCCCACGCCCGACGAGCTCGTCTTCATCTCGGGCTTCACGGGCGGCGAGGTGTTCCGCAGCGGCATGACCTACCGCCGCGGCTTCGGCCGGATCTTCTTCTTCTCGCCCGGCGACCAGGACTTCCCCGTCTACCACCACAAGGACGTCCGCCGCGTGATCGCGAACGCGTGCGAGTGGGCGCGACCGGATCGCGAGCGCGAGACGCCGACGCTGCTCCGCTACGAGTCGGGCGAGTTCTTCCAGGGCGCCGACTACGCCGGGGCGCTCGAGCGATGACGGACACGGGGGAGCGCGCGCCGGAGCGCACCGGCGCCGACCACCGGATCGTCGCGCCCGCCGACGGCGCGCGCCTCCGGGTCGTGCAGGTCGGCGCGGGCGGCATGGGGCAGCAGTGGCTGCAGACCGTCGCCGAGGATCCCGACGTCGAGCTCGTGGGCGTCGTCGACCTCGACGAGCAGGCGGCGCGGGCCGGCGCCGCGGCGCACGGGGCGACGGCCGCGTGGTCGACCGACCTCGGCGAGCTGATCGAGCGGGTGCGGCCCGACGCGGTGATCGACGTCACCATCCCGCGCGCGCACCACCCCGTCACCACGCAGGCGCTCTTCGCCGGCATCCCGGTGCTCGGCGAGAAGCCCGTCGCGCTCACGGTCGCGGAGGGGCTGTCGCTCGCGGCCGCCGCCGAGATCACGGGCGAGCTGTTCATGGTCAGCCAGTCGCGTCGCTACAACGACCACCTCGTCGCGCTCAAGCGGCGGGCGGCCGACCTCGGCGGCGTCGGCATCGTCACGACCGAGTTCTTCAAGGCGCCGCGCTTCGGCGGGTTCCGCGAGGAGATGGACGACGTGCTCCTCCTCGACATGGCCGTGCACCAGTTCGACGCGGTGCGGTACCTGCTCGACGCGGATCCCGTGAGCGTCCAGTGCGAGTCGTACAACCCCGTGTGGAGCTGGTACCGCGGCGACGCCGGTGCCACCGCCGTGTTCACGTTCGAGGGCGGCGTGCGGTACGTGTACACGGGCAGCTGGTGCAGCCCGGGCGCGGAGACGTCGTGGAACGGATCCTGGCGGCTGAGCGGCGCGTTCGGGACGGCCCTCTGGGACGGCGACCACACGCCCACGAGCGACGTGCCGGATGCGCCCGACGGGCCGCCCGCGGAGCCCGCGGCCGCCGAGTCGGTGGGCGTCGAGATCGCCGGGTCCTTGCGCGCGTTCGTGCGCGCGCTGCGGACGGGCGAGCGGCCGCACGGCGAGGTGCACGGCAACGTGATGAGCCTCGCGATGGTGGAGGCCGCGATCGAGTCCAAGGACGCGGACGCGCGCGTGGCGATCGACGACGTGCTCGAGCGCGCGCACGCGACCGCGCTCGCCGACGAGCGGCGCGACGACGTGCGCGCGCGGCTCGAGTCGTGGCGCGGCCCGGGGGTGCGCCGGGCGCTGCAGGAGCAGGCGGGCGGGGCGCCGGCCAGCGGCGCTGCGGGCGGCACTGCGGGCGGCACTGCCGGCGGCGCGTCGGCGGCGGTCGCGGCCGTCGCCCGCCCGGCCGCCGCCGGGTAGCCTCGTCGGGTGGGGATCCAGTGACCGGGCCGGAGACGGGCGACGCCGCGCGCGCGCCCGAGCCGCCCGCACCCGTCGCGGATCCCGCCCGACCGGCCGCCGGCGCTCCCGCGACCGCACCTGCTCCCGCTGCCGCCGCCGTGCCCGCCCGCGCCGTGCCGCTCGCGCCGGATCCGCGGGCCCGCGACATCCCGCCCGCCGGCGACGCCCGCTCCCGCGGCACCACGCCCGACCACGTGCGCCGCTCCAACCTCGCGACCGTGCTGCAGATCGTGCACGAGACCGGCCCCGCGTCGCGCTCCGAGCTGACGCGCGAGACGGGCCTCAACCGCTCCACCATCGCGGCGCTCGTGGGCGAGCTGCAGGAGCTCGGGCTCGTCGTGGAGTCCGAGCCGCCCGGCACCAACCGCGTCGGCCGTCCGAGCCCCATCGTCTCCGCGGATCCGCGCGTGGTCGTCTTCGCCGTGAACCCCGAGATCGACGCCGTGACGGTGGGGCTCGTGGGCCTCGACGGCGTCGTGCAGCGCCGCGTGCGCCGCGACACCGACGGGATCCCCACGGCCGCGCAGGCCGCCGACCTCGCGAGCGCGATCGTCGCCGAGCTGCGGGCCGACCTCCTCGCCGCCCGGCCCGACGCGCGCGTGCTCGGCATCGGCGTCGCGGTCCCCGGCCTCGTGCGCTTCGACGGCGGGCTCGTGCGCCTCGCGCCGCACCTCGGCTGGGTCGACGAGCCGTTCGCCGCGCTGCTCGCGGAGGCCACCGGGCTGCCGGCGCTCGCCGCCAACGACGCGAGCCTCGCGGCCGTGGCCGAGGGGCGCTTCGGATCCGGCCGCGACGTCGACGACCTCGTCTACCTCAACGGCGGCGCGTCCGGCGTCGGCGGCGGCGTGCTCATCGGGCGGCGCCCGTTCGGCGGCGCGGAGGGCTACGGCGGCGAGCTCGGCCACACGCTCGTCGACTCCGGCGGCGAGCTGTGCCACTGCGGCGCGGTCGGCTGCCTGGAGACGACCGTCGGCCAGGATGCGCTCCTCGAGGTCACGGGCCTCCCGCGCGCCCGCGCCGACGAGCTGGGCGACGTGCTCGCCGCGGCGCTCGCGGCGGGCGACGCGGCCGTCACCCGCGAGGTCGAGCGGCAGATCGACAACCTCGCGGTCGCGCTGCGGAACGTCGTCAACATCTTCAACCCGTCGCTCGTCGTGCTCGGCGGGTTCCTCGGGTCGCTGCACGCGGCGGATCCCGACCGCGTCCTCGCCCGCGCCACCGCCCAGGCGCTCCCCGGCGCCCGCGAGGCGCTCCGCATCCGCCGCGCCGCCCTCGGCCCCGACCGGCTGATGATCGGCGCGGCCGAGCTGGCCTTCGCGCGCGTGCTCGTGGATCCGTCCGGCGTCGCCCGGGAGGCCGCCGCCGACCCGGAGCGCACCACCGCGTGAGCGTGCCCGCCGCGCCCGTCGACCTGGTGATCCTCGACTGCGACGGCGTGCTCGTCGACAGCGAGGTGCTCGCCGTGGAGGTCGACCGGCGGATCCTCGCCGAGCTCGGCTGGGACATCACGACCGAGGAGGTCGTCGAGCGCTTCGTCGGGAAGTCGCACGCGTCCTTCACCGCCGAGGTCGCCGCGCACCTCGGCCGCGAGCTCGCCGACGACTGGGACGCCCCGTACGCGCACTGGTACACGGAGGCGTTCGAGCAGCACCTGCGGCCGGTCGACGGCATCGCGGACGCGCTCGACCGCATCGCGACGCCGACGTGCGTCGCCTCGAGCGGCGGCTTCCCGAAGATCCGCGCGAACCTCGCCCGCACCGGCCTGCTGCCGCGCTTCGAGGGCCGGCTCTCCAGCGCCACCGAGGTCGTGAATGGCAAGCCCGCGCCCGACCTCTTCCTCCTCGCGGCCGCGCGCATGGGCGCGGATCCGGCGCGCTGCGTCGTCGTGGTGGACAGTCCGTACGGCGTGCAGGGCGCCCGGGCCGCGGGCATGCGCGCGCTCGGCCACGCGGGCGGGCTCACGCCCGCGCACCGCTTGCGCGACGCGGGCGCGACGGTCTTCGACGACATGCGCGACCTGCCTCGGCTGCTGGGCGAGCTCGCGGGCTGACCGGCCGGGCGCGCCCCGGTCCGCTCATCGACCCGCCCGGCCCCACGCACGGCCGCTCCCACGATCCGCCGCCGGGCTGTGGACGCCGCCGTCCGTCCGAGCGCGTCGTGTGCCTAAGCTCACGGCAACCCGACCGACCCGACGCGGCCCCCGGCCCGCACATCCTCCGCAGAACGGATCCCCTCCCATGCCCCACCGCGCCCTGCTCGTGTCGTCCGCCTTCGCCGTCTCCCTCGCCGCCGTGCTCGGCGCCGCCGCGCCCGCGCAGGCATGCCCGCGCGACCCGGCCGAGCAGCAGGCGGTCACCGCCGTGGCGTCCGCCGCGCTCGACCGCCTCGAGATCGCCGACGACGTGGCCGCGTCGAAGTACCTGTCCGGCAAGGCCGTGGCGGATCCCGCGCGCGAGCAGGCCGTCATCGACGCCACCATCGCGGCTGCGAAGGCCGACGGGGTCGACCCGGTGGCCGCCGAGCGCATCATGCGGGCGCAGATCACCGCGAGCAAGCAGGTGCAGTACGCCCTCATCGCCCGCTGGCACGCGCACCCCGACGAGGCGCCCACCACGGCGCCCGACCTGACCACGAGCGTCCGCCCGCGCATCAACGCCGTCGACGCCCGCCTCATCCCGGCCATCGGCGCCGCGCACGACGCGCTCGACGACCAGGCGTGCGGCCACCTCGTGAAGGACGCGCGCGGCGAGCTCGGCCAGGGCCTCGACGACGCGCACCGCAAGGCCTTCCGCACGGCCCTCACGACGGTCTGCTCCCCGGAGTCCTGACCCGCCACCGACCAGGTCGGGTCCGCTGACCCGCCCACCGACCCGGTCGGGTCCGCTGCCCCGATGCGCTGGCCCGGCCGACCCACCCTCCGCGTGCGCGGGCCGGCGAGCCGCGCGCCGCGTCAGGCCGTCGACGCCACGTCGGCCGCGAACGACGCGACGCGCGTCCGCAGGTCGTCGATGAGCTGCGCGGTCGCCGCCTCGGGGTCGAAGCCGAGGTAGGGGATCGGCCGCGGCTTCCGCACGTTCGCGCTGCACTCGAAGTCGGTGCAGACGAGCGTGCCGATGGTGTTGCCGTTGCGGCCCGCGGATCCGGCCCGGCGCGCGCTGTAGAACACCACCGGCGCGGGCAGCCGCACGTCCTGGCACCACGAGCACTGGGCGCGGGAGCGCGGGGCGGCGCCGGCCTGCTGCAGCAGCACGCCGATCAGCTCGTCGCCGACGGGGACGACGACGATGCCGCGCTGCGGGGCCTTCGGGTCGCGCCAGCCGAGGAAGTCGAGGCGGTCCCAGGCGAGGTCGGCGAAGCCCTCGGGGAGGCGGACGTCGCGCGCCTCGCGCTGGGAGGCGTTCACGAGGGAGGCGCGGATGGCGGATTCGGTCAGGGGGAGCATGGTGGGCCCTTCGGGCGGGGTCGCGGCGGTGCCGCGGGAACGGGTGTCAGGTGACGGCGGCCGGATCCCACGAGGATCCACGGCGTGCCGGGAGCGGCCGGCCCGAGGAGGCGCGGCGACGGTTCCGTGACTACCTGGTGCCGACGGACGTGCCGCCGACGACCTCCCCACGCCCCGCGGGCGTCGCGCTGCTCATGTGGCTCACGAGGCAACGGTACCCCGGGCGGGGGAATGCCTCACCCGCTCGCGACCGGCCAGACGTAGTCGAGGTCGTCGGGATCCTCCGGGAAGGCCGGCCGGTACAGCTCCGGCGCCTTCGCCAGCAGCTTCGAGCGGTGGGAGAGGTGCAGCTCGGGGCGGCCCCACCACGTTGGACGCACGATGCGGCCCTCGGCGTACGCGGCGAGGTCCGCGGGCACCTCGGCGATGACCGCGAGCGTCTTCTCGAAGCACGTGTCCGCGAAGCCGCGCCGCATCCACTCGGCGCACGTCGCCTCCTGGTACTCCATGAGCGCGGGCCGGTACCCGCGCCACATGCGCGTGACCGGGTGGCTCTGCCAGCCGTAGCCGGCGACGGTCACGGCCTTCATCACCTGCAGCGTCTCCACGCGCTGCTTCCCGAGCCGCTTGTCGTCGAGCACGGCCATGCTCGCGTCGAGCTCGGGGTAGGGGAGGAACGTCTGCACCCGGCCAGTCAACTCCGGTGGGCGCGGATGGGCCGGTGCGGCGTGGTCAGCGCGACCAGGCGTACGGCGTGGTCGTGGAGCAGGCGAGGAGGCCGGACCGCTCGAGGATCGGGCGGGAGAAGTCGGTCGAGTCGCTGTGGATCAGGGTGCGGCCCGCCGCGAGGGCCGAGCGCGCGCGAGCGGCCGTGAGCGCGCGGTAGATCCCGCGGCCGCGCCACTCCGGCACGGTCGCGCCGCCCCAGATGCCGGCGAAGTCGGATCCGGGCACGGGCTCGAGCCGGCCCGCGGACACGATCCGGCCCGCGGCCCAGGCGACCCACATCTCCATGCCGTCGTCGAGCCCGAGGCGGCGGATCATCGCGTCGGCCTGGTCGGCGGAGTCCACGTCGCCGAAGACCTCGGCCTGCATGGCGCTCATCGCCCGCACGTCGACCTCCGCGGTGATGCGTCGGAGGGTCACGCCCGCGGGCAGCGGCACGTCGACCGCGAGCGCCCGCGCCTCGCCGAGCATGATCGTCTCCCGCTCCTCGGGCACGAAGCCGTTCTCGCGCAGGATCCCGTCGAGCCCGGGCGCGCGGTCGTGGCCGCGCGTCTTCCACTCGACCCCCGTGATCGCCGGGTCGTCGCGGAAGCGCGCGAGCGCCTCGGGGACGAGCTCGCGCAGGCCGGGCTCGTCGAGGTCGCCGAGGTCCCGGTAGGTCACGAAGCCGCGCCCGCCCGGGAACACCGCGAGGCGCAGCGGGCCGAGCTCCCGCACGTCGAGGGCGTTCGGCGTCTCCGCGTCGGTGCGGAGCTGGGCGTCGTAGGCGGAGAGGAGGCGGGCGGCGGATGCGTCGGGTGCGGTGGCGGAGGTCACGCGCCGATCCTGCCGCACCAGGCGGCGATCGCGGGCGGGATCGCACCCGTGCCCGGCTCACGATCGGCGACGCAGCTCCAGCAGCCGCGCGGACGGGCCGCCCGGGGCCGACCGCACCGTGAGGATCCCGCGCACGGCGTCCCACTCGGCGCCGCCGTCCGCGGCCTCGTCCGCGCCGCCGTCCGCGAGGTCCCGCGGGAAGAGGACGGCGACGTCGACGCGGCGGCCCACGAGCGACGGGAAGGAGAGGAGCGCGGCGTCCGCGTCGTCGCCGCGGTCGCCGATCGCGACGACGACCGCCTCCCCGGTGTCGCGGGCCGTGCAGGTCCAGCGCTCGCCGCCCGCGGGGACGCCGCGGGGCCAGAGCGGCACCGAGCGGGCGAGGCCGTCGCGCAGGTCGTCGGCGACCCGGACGGCGTCGGCGGCGAGGGCGCGCTGATCCTGCCGCAGGTCGCCGTCGGCGTCGAGGCGGAGCGCGCCCGCGAGCCCGGCGACGAGCGCGGCGGTCGTCTCCGCGGTGGTCATGCCGGAGCGCAGGTGCACCGGGACCACGGTCTCCTCGGGGAGGGTCGAGAGCGCCGCGGTCGCGACGGCGGTGGCGTCGTGCATCCGGTCGGAGGGGACCGCGCCGGACGCGAGGCGCTCGGCGCGGCGGGCGCGGGTCATGGCCGCGGCGGCGTCCTCGAGGTCGGTGCCCACGGCGACGAGGGCGGACGCGGCCGCGGTGGAGGCGCCGGGGGCCAGGATCTCCGCGCCGGCGGGATCCGCGTGGGCCGGTCGGGAGAGCGCGAGCCGGCAGTCGGCCGTGCCCTCGTGCAGCTGCCAGCGCCAGGGTCCGTCGGCCGCGACCTCCCAGAGCCAGGCGACCTCCTGCCGCTCGGAGAGGAGGGCGGCGACGGGCAGGGCGGCGGCGGCGTGCACGGCGTCCGCGGCGGCACCCGACGCGCGGTCGACGGATCCGCGTCCCGCCTCCGCGCCTCCCGCCTCCGCGCCTCCCGCACGCGGGCACGGCAGCAGCTCGGCGCTCCGCAGGTCGCGCACGGACCAGCGCTCGGCACCCGACGCATCCACCCGGCCCTCGAGGAGCTCCCAGTCGGCGGCCGGATCCGGCACGTCTCCCTTGTCGAGCCGCACGCCGAGCGGCGCGGCCCAGCAGCTGACGGCCTCGACGCGCACGGGTGCGCCGGTGTCGTTCGTGACGACCGCGGTGCTGCGGAGGGCGCCGTCGCGGCCGCGCAGGGTGGCGGTCACGCGGATCCCGGCGGGCGTCGCCTGCACGACCACGAGGGTCGCGCCGTCCGCGGACACGGAGTGCGCGACGTAGCGCAGGTCGGCGCCGACGCCCGCCGCGGCGCCCGGGCCCGCGGCGACCCGCGCGTCGACGAGCGGGACCGGCTCCGCGACGACCGTCTCGACGGATCCCGCCACGAGCCGACCGAGCATGACCGGGCCGTCGGGCGCCCGGCGGAGGTGGAGCTCGAGGCGGCCGCTGCGCCAGACGAGGTCGTCGCGCCGGTCGTCGGGCGCGCTGCCGGGGCGGGCGGCGCGGCCGGCGATGCGGGCGCGGCGGCCGTCGCGCTGCACGGCGGCGGTCGTCCCGCTCGGGGGGACGCGACGGGCGGAGGCGGCGGCACCGGAGGCGGCGGAGGCGCGGCCCCGATCGGCCGGCGGGGTCTCCGCGAGCGCGGGGGAGGTCGCGGATCGCGGACGCAGCTCGATGAGCGGGGTGGCGGTCATCGTCGTCCTCCGGGTGCCGGGCGGATCGCTCCGCAGTTCGTCATCGAACAGTCGTTGCGCAACTCCTACGAGCTCCGCACGGCGTCCCGTCATTGTCCACCCCGACTCGTCGGGCGGCAAGAGGGCGTCGGGTCTCGATCCGGCATCGGGAGCGTGTCAAAGTTGCGCAACTACAACCGCCGCTCGGCTAGGCTCCGCCCATGGACAGCAGAGCGGCCGCGCCCCGGCCGACCATGGCGCAGATCGCCGAGCGGGCCGGCACCACCGTCCCGACCGTCTCGAAGGTGCTCAACGGCGGCACCGACGTCTCCGAGGCGACGCGCGAGCGCGTGATGACCGCCGCCCACGCCCTCGACTACCGCCGCCGGCCGCGCGCCCGCGCGACCGACCCGGATCCGCGCGCCGCCCGCATCGTCGACGTCGTGGTCGGCCACATCGAGGGCAGCTGGATCGGCCCGGTGCTGAGCGCCATCGAGGAGGAGTCGTCCGCGGCGGGCGTCGACCTGGTGCTCACGCGCGCGCGGCCCGACGGCGAGTGGATCCGCCGGCTCCTCCGCCGCCCGTCGCTCGGCGCGATCCTCGTGCTGGTCGACGTCTCCGCCGCGGGCCTGCACACGCTCACGACGGCGGGGATCCCGGTGGTCGTCATCGACCCGAGCACGCGGCCGCCCGCCGAGGTCGCGAGCGTCGGATCCACCAACTGGGAGGGCGGGCGCATGGCGGCCGAGCACCTCATCGCTCAGGGCCACACGCGCATCGGCGTGATCGGCGGCCTCCGCTCGCACCTGTTCGGCAGCGCGCGCATCGACGGCCTGATGACGGCGCTCCGCGCGGCGGGCATCCGGGTGCCCGACGAGCGCATCGCGTTCTGCGACTGGGACCGCGAGAGCGCGCGCTCGGCGGCGGGCGCCATGCTCGCCGCGCGCGACCGGCCGACCGCGTTCTTCGCGTGCTCCGACGTGATGGGCCTCGGCGTCTACGAGGCCGCCGACGACGCGGGGCTGCGGATCCCGGACGACCTCAGCGTGCTCGGCTTCGACGGCGTGCAGGAGTCGGCGTGGGCGATGCCGCCCATGACGACCGTGCGGCAGCCCATCGCCGGGATGGGCGCCACCGCGTTCCACATGCTCGAGCAGGCGCACCGGTCGCCGAGGTCGCGCGCGACGGGGTCGCCGGCGTCGCGGATGGAGCTGGAGACGGAGCTCGTGCTGCGCGGATCCGTGGCGCCGCCGCGCCTCTAGGCCGCCGCGCCCGAGATCGATCTCGCGTGGGTCACCCGATGACGCGGCTCACGCCGACTCGCGCCGCACGAGCGTCGTCGGGAGCACCGGCTGCCGGTCGATCTCCTGCCCGAGCGATGCGGCGATCACCGTCTCGGCGGCGACGCGGCCCATCTCCTCGAGCGGCTGGCGCACGGTGGTGAGCGGCGGATCCGAGGTCGTCGCGATGATCACGTCGTCGAAGCCCACGACCGAGACGTCGGTGGGGACGCGGCGCCCGGACGCCTGGAGCATGCGGATCGCGCCGACGGCCATGAGGTCGGAGGAGGCGAAGACGCCGTCGATGTCGGGGTGGCGGTGGAGGAGGCGGGCCATGGCCGCCGACCCGCTCTCGAGCGTGAACTCGGCGTGCACGATGGCGCCGTGCTCGATGCCGAGGTCGGTGAGCTCGTCGCGCCATCCGCGGATCCGGTCGCGGGCGGGCTCCATGTCGTGCGGCCCCGCGATGATCCCGAGGTGGCGCCGCCCGGCGTCCGCGAGCGCGCGGGCCGCGAGCCGCCCGCCGCCGTGGTTGTCGGAGTCGACGATGATCGCGTCGTCCGCGAGGGCGCCGCGCGGGCGGCCGACCCAGCCGATGGGCACGGGGGAGTCCGCGAGCGTCGGGGCGAGGTGCGTGATCTCGTGCTGGAGGATCACGACCGCGCCGTCGACCGCGCGCGAGCGGAGGAAGCGCGGGATCCGGTCGGCGTCGTCCTGGTCGGCCGGCAGGAGGACGGGCTGGAGGTCGGCGGCGTGCAGCGCCTTCGCGGCGCCCTTGAGCACCGACGTGAAGAACGTGCCGGTGAGGCTGTCGAGCTCGTTGAACGCGATGATCAGCCCGATCGCGCCGGCCCGGCCGCCGCGCAGCATGCGGGCCGCGCTGTTCGCCTCGTAGCCGAGCTGCTCGGCGGCGTGCACCACGGCGGCGGCCATGCGGGCGTCCACCTTCGTGCCGCCGGAGAGGACGCGCGCGGCGGTCGCGCGGGAGACCCCGGCGGCCTTCGCCACGTCGACGAGCGTGGGGCGAGTCATGCGGCGGCCGCCGTGCTGGTCATGGATCCCTCCCGGATCGGCGCCGCCCCGGGCGCGGAGCCTTCCTGATCCTAGGCGGAGATCGATGTCTGGGGCGCCGGTCTCGTTTGCGCATCGTCGCTTGCAGGAGCTCGGCACGCGAGCTACGGTGACGCCAAGAGATCGTTCTCTCGGCGGGAGCACCGGCGCTCCGACCACGCCGCGCGAATCCCCGACGAAGAGGAATCATCGTGAGAAGAAGCCTGACGGCCGTCATCGCCGCCGCCGCAGTCGCCGTCGCCCTGACCGGATGCTCGTCCGGCGGAGGCGGCGCCGGGTCGGACGACCCGAACGCGGAGGCCTCCTTCTGGTCGTTCACCGGCATCGGCGCCAAGGACGGCGTCGCCGAGTACCAGCAGAAGAAGCCCGACGCGAAGATCAAGCTGACCGAGGTCGGCTCCACCACCGAGACCGCGACGGCGCTCACCGCGGCCCTCGCGGGCGGCAAGGTCCCCGACCTCGTCATGATCCAGAACGACGACCTCCCGCAGTTCGTGGAGAACAGCGCCAACTTCCTCGACCTCCGCACGCTCGGCGGCGACGGCATCGCCGGCGACTACCTGCCGTGGGCGGCGAAGGCGGCCACCGCGGAGGACGGCTCGGTCATCGGCATCCCCACCGACGTCGGCGGCCTCGGCTTCGCGTACCGCGCCGACCTCTTCGAGCAGGCCGGCCTGCCGACCGAGCCCGACGAGGTCGCGGCCATGTGGAAGGACTGGCCGTCGTTCATCGCGATGGGCGAGCAGTACGCGAAGGCGACCGGCAAGCCGTTCGTCGACAACATCGAGACGAGCGTCTTCTTCTCCACCGTCAACCAGGTGAGCGAGAAGTACTACTCGCCCGACGGCGAGCTCGTCTACGACAAGAACCCCCAGGTGGAGGACGCGTTCCAGGTCGCGGTCGACGCGCACGACGCCGGCATCAGCGCGGGCATCGCGGCGTGGTCGTCGGGCTGGGCCCCGGGCCGCGCGAACGGCGCGTTCGCCGTCACGGTGGCGCCCTCGTGGATCCTCCAGGGCATCAAGACCGACGCCCCCGACACCGCGGGGGACTGGCGCGTCGCGAGCGTGCCCGGCGTCGGCGGCAACTGGGGCGGCAGCGTCATCGCCATCCCCGCCCGCGCCGAGCACCCGCAGGCGGCCTGGCAGTACATCGAGACGATGATGTCCGGCGAGGCCCAGCAGGAGCACTTCGAGCGCACCGGCACGTTCCCGGCGGCGACCGCCGCGATCGGGAGCGACGCCGTCTCGGCCTACACGGACGACTTCTTCGGCGACTCCAAGATCGGCGAGGTGATGTCGCAGTCGGTGACCGAGTTCCCGTCCTTCTACAACGGACCCGACACGTCGCCCATCAACGCGGCCCTGCTCAACACGCTCGTCGAGCTGGAGTCGGGCAACGTCACCTCCGCGAAGGCGTGGCCGCAGGCGCTCGCCTCGGCGAAGACCGCCATCGGCGGCTGATCCCGTCCCACCCACCCGGCGGCCCGGGGCGCTCACGCTCCGGGCCGCCCCCAGACGGAGGTACCCCATGTCGACGGCGACATCACCCCGCACGAGCACCGAGCCCCCCGCGCCTCCCGCCCCGCGTCAGCGGCAGCGCCAGCGCCGCGGGAAGGCGCCGGAGGCGAGCACGACCCGGAGGATCCAGCAGTCGCTCTCCGAGCGCATCGCGCCGTACGCCTACGTCGCGCCCTTCTTCATCATCTTCATCGTGTTCGGCCTGTTCCCTCTGGTCTTCACGTTCTACGTCTCGCTGTTCGACTGGAACCCGATCGGCAAGCAGACCTTCGTGGGGCTCGCGAACTTCCAGCAGTTGTTCGCCGACGACCGGTTCTGGAACGCGCTCGTCAACACGTTCGCGATCTTCCTGATATCCACGATCCCGCAGCTGCTCCTCGCGCTCTTCCTCGCGCACCTCTTGAACCACGCCCGGCTCAAGTGGGCGAACTTCTTCCGCATGGCGCTGCTCGTGCCGTACATCACCTCGGTGGCCGCGACCGCGATCGTGTTCGCGCAGATCTTCGACCGCAACTTCGGCCTCATCAACTGGGTGCTCGGGATCTTCGGACTCCCGTCGATCAACTTCATGGCGACCAACCACGGCTCGTGGATCCTCATCTCGGCCATGGTCATGTGGCGCTGGTTCGGCTACAACACGCTGCTCTACCTCGCCGGCCTCCAGGCGCTCCCGCGGGAGATGTTCGAGGCGGCGGCGGTGGACGGCGCGTCCAGCTGGCAGCAGTTCCGGCACCTGACGATCCCCGCGCTCCGCCCGATCATCATCTTCACGGTGATCATGTCGACCATCGGCGGCCTGCAGATCTTCACGGAGCCGCTGCTCGCGGCGCCCGAGTCGGGCCTCACGTGCGGCGCCGGGCGGCAGTGCCAGACGCTCGCGCTGTTCCTCTACGAGCAGGGCTTCGGTCAGTTCAAGTTCGGCTACGGATCCGCCATCGGCGTCGTGCTGTTCGTGATCGTGGTGGTCGTCGCGCTCCTCAACTTCTACCTGTCCACCCGCACCAGGAAGGCGAGCTGATGTCCGACGTGATCGACCAGACCGTGTCACCCGTCGTCGCCGCCCCCGTCACGAAGCGCTCGGCCCTGCCGCGCCGTCGGGGCAAGGGCGGCGGCATCAGCCCGATCGTCTACGTGTTCCTGAGCATCGCCGTGCTGATCTCGGTGTTCCCGCTCTACTACATGCTCGTGGTGGCCTCGGTGGGGGCGACCGCCGTCACCTCCATCCCGCCGCGCCTGTTCCCGGGCACGAACTTCTTCGAGGTCGCGGGCAAGGTGTTCGACACGGTGCCGTTCATGCTGTCGCTGCTCAACAGCGTGCTGGTGTCGACGACCGTCGCCGTGCTCTCCGCGGTGCTCTGCGCCATGGCCGGGTTCGCGTTCGCGAAGCTCACCTTCCCGGGTCGGAACACGCTGTTCCTCATCGTGCTGCTCACCATGACGGTGCCGGCGCAGCTCAGCGTGATCCCGCAGTACCTGATCATCAGCCAGCTCGGCTGGGTCGACACGCTGCAGGCGATCATCGTGCCGGGCCTCGCGAGCGCGTTCGGCATCTTCTGGATGCGGCAGCACATGTCCACCACGGTGAGCGACGAGCTCATCCAGGCGGCCCGCCTCGACGGCGCGAACTCGTGGCAGCTGTTCTGGGGCGTCGCGTTCCCGGTGGTGCGGCCGGCCGCGTTCGTGCTCGGGCTCATCACCTTCACGGGCGTGTGGAACGACTTCATGTGGCCGTTCATCGTGCTGAAGTCGCCGGAGCTGTTCACGGTGCAGATCGCGCTGAAGCAGCTGCAGGCGAACCGGTCGATCGACGTGGCGCTCGCGATGGGCGGGTCGTTCATGGCGACGCTGCCGCTCTTGATCCTGTTCTTCTTCGTCGGGCGGCGGATGATCACGGGGATCATGGACGGGGCGTTCAAGGGCTGAGGCGCGCGTCCCTCACGAAGCCGGCCGCCGTCCCCTCGGGGATCGGCGGCCGGCGTCGTCGTGTCGGTGTCGCGCCGCGCGGGTCAGGCGAGCCGCAGCAGCCGCACGCCGTGGGCCTCGACCTCGAGCGGGATCCCGCCGCCGACGACGGCGAACTCCTCGCCGGTCCAGAGGTCGGTGGCGTGCGTCGCGTCCGGGCAGCCGAGGTCGGCCAGGTGCGCGGTCACCCGGAGCGGCGCGTCGCCCAGCTGGAACACCGCGCGCCAGCGGGTGGCGCCCTGCTCGGCCGCCCAGATCACGAGGTCGCCGTCGCGCACGATCTCGCGGCTCGCGTCGCTGCCGAGGAGCGCGAGCACGTCGTCATTGGTGAGGAGCGCGAGCGTCGCGGCGTCGGTGTCGGGCAGGTGCCCGCCGAACATCAGCGGCGAGCGGAGCAGGCACCAGAGCGACACGAGCGTGCGCCGCTCGGCCGGGGTGAAGCGGCTCTGCCGGTCGCCGCCGACGTGGGCGCGGATCCCGATGCGGCCGAGCGGCAGCATGTCGGCGTCCGCCCACCCACCCGGACGCTGGTGCGGCGCCCACCTCGCGGCGCGCTGGAACTGCTCGCGGAGGTGCGCCCAGTCGTCCCAGAAGTCGTCCGAGATCCGCCAGAGCTGCGCGGTCTCGCGCAGCAGGTCGAGGTGCTCGAGGCTGAGGCGCTTGCCGGGCGAGAGGCTGAGGGTCATCGGGCGGCCGGATGCGGCGATCGCGCGCGAGATCGCGGTGACCTCCGCGGCCTGGACCGGCGGGTACAGCACGTCGTCGAGCTTCACGTAGTCGACGCCCCACTCGGCGAGCATCGCGAACACGGAGTCGTACCACTCCTGCGCGCCCGGCCTCGTCATGTCGACGCCGTGCATGTCGGGGTTCCAGGGGCAGGGGTTCGCCGGGTCGGCGATGTCGGCGCACGTGGCGTCGGATCCGAGGATCGGCAGCACCTCCTCGGCCGCGCGCCGGGGCACGCCGCGCATGAGGTGCACGCCGAAGCGGAGGCCCATCGCGTGGATCCGCCGCGCGAGCTCCGCGAACCCGCGCCCGCCCGCCGCCGACGGGAAGCGGCCGACCGCGGGCTGCGGCCGGCCCCACGCGTCGAGCTCGGCGGCGGATCGCTCCCGGTAGTCGTGCGCGCCCGGATCCGGCTCGTACCACTGGATGTCGACGACGACCGTGTCCCAGCCGTGCGGCAGCAGGTGCGCGGCGAGGAAGCGCGCGTTGGCGAGCACCTCCTCCTCGGTCACGGAGCCGCCGAAGCAGTCCCAGCTGTTCCATCCCAGGGGCGGGATGGCCGCGCAGACCGGCGCGGTCACGCCTCGAGCCGCAGCGAGAGGGTCGCGAACGAGTGCGGCGGGAGGGTGAGGCGCACGCCGTCGGCGGTCGTCTCGATCCCCTCGAGGGCGACCGGGTGCACGGCGTCGGCGTCGCCCGGGCGGTTGTGCGCGTCGGGCCGGTCGGCCGTGAGGATGCGCCCCGCGACGTCGACCGCGCGGCCGCCGCGGAACGCGACCACGACCTCCTGCGGCGCATCGAGGTCGACGTTCGTCAGCGACACGAGCACGCGGCCGTCCTTGGCGCTCGCCGACGCGGAGGCCAGCGGGATCTCGCCGCCGTCGACCGCGCGAGCCGGGGCGACGACCGTGGTCGGCAGCGAGGTGGCGTCGTGGTGCCCGCGGTTCATCTCGAACACGTGGTACGTGGGGGTGCGCACCATCTCGCCGCCGTCCGGATCCGTCAGCAGCATCGCCTGCAGCACGTTCACCGTCTGCGCGATGTTCGCCATGCGCAGCCGGTCGGCGAACGCGTGGAAGACGTCGAAGTGCCAGGCGGCGACCATGGCGTCGCGGATGGTGTTCTGCTGGAACAGGAACCCCGGGTTCGTGCCCGGCTCCACGTCCCACCAGGTGCCCCACTCGTCCAGCACCATGCCGTACTCCTTGGCGGGGTCGTGCACGTCCATCACGTCGGCGTGCGCGCGCAGCAGCGGCTCGATGCCCTGGGCCGCGACGATGGTGCTCCAGTAGGCGTCCTCGTCGAAGCCGGTGGCGCTGCCCTTCGCCGTCCAGCTGCCGCCGAGCGTGTAGTAGTGGACGGAGATCGACTCCCACGGCACGGACGAGAACGGGTGCTTGTCCATCTCCGGGATCACGCGCATGAGCGTCTCGGTCCACTCGGTGTCCATGGTGTCGGCGCCCGCCGCGATGCGGTGCAGCGGGGTCGCGCCGCCGCTCTCGCAGAAGGTGCCGAACTGCCGGGCGAGGTCGGCGTAGGTGACCGAGCGCATGTTGCCGCCGCAGCCCCACGCCTCGTTGCCGAGGCCCCAGAACGGCACGGTCCACGGCTCGTCCCGGCCGTTCGCGCGGCGGAGGTCGGCCATGCGCGACTGCCCCGCGCCCGTCAGGTACTCGACCCAGTCGGACATCTCCTGCAGCGTGCCCGAGCCGATGTTGCCCGAGACGTAGGCGTCGGCGCCCAGCAGCTCGCAGAGCGCCATGAACTCGTGCGTGCCGAAGGAGTTGTCCTCGACCGCACCGCCCCAGTGGGTGTTGATGAGCTTCGGCCGCTCCTCGCGCGGGCCCACGCCCTCCCGCCAGTGGTACCGGTCGGCGAAGCAGCCGCCGGGCCAGCGCAGGTTGGGGATGTCGAGGGCCTTGAGCGCCTCGACCACGTCCAGGCGGATCCCGCCCGCGTTCGGCACGGGCGAGTCCTCGCCCACGAAGAAGCCGTCGTAGATGCAGCGGCCGAGGTGCTCGGCGAAGTGCCCGTAGAGGTGGCGGCTGATGGTGGCGCCGGGGCGGTCGAGGTCGACGGTGATGGTGGTGGTCACGGATGCTCCTGCGATGGGGCGGCGACGGTGCCGCTGGGGTGGGGACCGGGGTCCCGGAGTGAGAGATCGATCTCACAGTACGCCGCGGGGAGCCCATCCGACCTCGACGCGCACGGGTTCCCCGCCGATGACGACGGGCGCGTCCGCGTCGTGCGCGGCGCCGTCGACGCGCACGGTCGCCGCCCGCGGCAGCCGGAGGGCCGTGCCGCCCTCCGGCGCGAGCCACGCGGCCGCGGGGAGGCGACGCACGACGAGGGTCGCGCCCTCCGGATCCCACGCGAGCCGGTCGACCACGAGGCCCCCGCGCGCGCGGAGCCCGGTGACGCACCCGCGGGGCCACGCCGCCGGCACCGCGGGGAGCACGGCGAGCGATCCCTCGTCGGATCCGAGCAGCATCGCCGCGACGAGGCCCGGCAGGCCGCCGCTCGCGTCGAGGTTGAAGATCCGGCCGGCGTCGTGCCGCGTCGTGAGCGTCGGGCTCCAGTGGTCGACCGCGAGCCACTCGGCGCACGTCAGCGCGGACTCCGCGTCGCCGAGCGCGGCGGCCGCGCGGCCCACCTGCACGAGGCCGAACGCCATCTCCATCCGGCCGGGCGGGGCCGTCGGGTCCTCCGCGCGCCACGCGATCTTCGCCGCCACCGTGCGCGCGGCCGCGGCTCGCAGGCGCACGGCCTCCGCGCCGTCGCCGTGGAACGCCGGGTCGGTGCCCGTGCCCACGGGGTGCAGCTGCGACGCGTGGCGGTGCGCGACCTCCTCCGGCCAGCGCGGATCCAGCCACTCGGCGAGCGTGCCGTCGTCGGCCACCCGGTACGGCGGCAGGTCCCTGACCACCGCGTCCCAGCGCGCGTCGAGCGACGCGTCGCCGCGGGCCCGGCCGAGGAGGGCGGTGGCCCGGGCGGCGTCGCGGAGGATCGCGACGTCCATGGTCGCGTCGGTCGCGGCCGGCACGCGCTCGCCGCGGGGCGTGTTCTCGGGCGAGTAGGAGGGGACGAGGCGGCGCACGCCGTCGACCAGCACGGTCCCCGTCTCGGCGAAGCGCAGCACGCCCTCGACGAGCTCCCACAGCCGGTCGTCGACGATGCCGCGGTCGCCCGTGGCGGAGACGGCGTCGGCGGCGATGCGGAGGATCCAGCCGCCGCAGCCGATCCAGAACGGGTGCGGGTAGTCGGCCGAGAGGTGGTCCGCGCGGCCGTGCGTGGACATGCGCGCGGGCAGCAGCATCCCCTCGGCACCGAAGACGCGGCGGGCGTTCTCGCGGAAGTCGTCGAGGTGCGGGAGCACCAGCGCGAGGAGGCTGCGGGCGAGCTCGGGCGTGCCGGTCGCGAGCATGCCGGCCATCGCGCCGTCCTGCACGTTGCCGTTGAGCGTGTAGTCGGCCGACCACGCGGGGCGCCACGTGCCCTGCCAGACGCCCTGCAGCGTGGGCGGCAGCTCGCCCGTGGCGGCGATCACGTTCGCGCGGCCGCTCAGGTAGGCGATCTCCACCACGCGGCGGCGCGCAGCCGGGTCGCCGGCGCGGGCGGCGGACCAGACGGCCTCGGTGTCGGAGCCGGCGTCGGTGTCGGAGCCGCTGTCGGCGTCGTGCTCCGCGGGCGCCGCGCCGTCGAGGTCGAGCGTCGAGGCGCCGACCAGGCGGCCGTGGGAAGCGCGCTGGGCGGCGCGGAGGTCGTCCCAGGTGGGGGCGCATCCGGGCGGGGGCTCGGCGGGTGCCGCCGTCGCGTCGGCCGGGCCGGTGCCCACGGCGAACCGGACCAGCCGCGTGCCGCCCGGTCCGACCCGGAGCGTCGCGCGCGCGGATCCGCCCGCCTCCACCCACGCGACGCCGGCGTCGACCGCCGTCACCGCCCGCACCGCGACGGACCCCTCGCCCGCCTCGGCCGTGAGGACCCCGCGCCCGCCGCCCGCGACGGAGGCGCGCACCGCGGCCGACGCGTCCGGCACGCCCGTGTCGAACGAGGTCGCGTCGCCCGCGCCGAGGCCGAGCTCGATCGCGACATGGCATTCGCGGTCCGACTCGAGCCCGATCCAGAGGGTGTCGCCGCCGGGGCCGCCGGAGCCGACGCCCGAGTCCGCGTCCGTGCCGGCGTCCGCCGCGTCCGCAGGAGCGCCGCCCGCCCGGGCCGCGCCCGCCCGCGGCGCGACCATCCGCACCTCGTGCCGCCCGCCGTCTCGATCCGCCCACGCGATCGCGACCTCGCCGCCGACCGGGTCGATGCTCCGCCGCATGCCGACCGCGCCGCCGGGCGTGCGGATCACGAGGGTCGCGCAGATGCCGAGCGGGTCGGTCCAGACGAGGCCGTCGCCGTATCCGTCGTCGCGCGCGGCCGCCTCGAGCTCGGCGCTCGCCGTGTCCGCGTCGCCCGCGAGGAGCGCGCGGCGGATCCCGTCGAGGCGCGGCCGGAGGTCCGGGGCGGCGGGCCGCGGGTTCACCGGCGGGAACCAGCGCTCGTGCGCGAGCGAGACCGTGATCGCGTCGGCCGGGCCGTGCGCCACCGCGCCGATCCGGCCGCTGCCGACGATCACGCCCTCCTCCCACGTGGGCGCCGCGGTCGCGGTCGTGAGGACGGGGTGGGCATCCACGGGGTGCGCGTCGTCGCGCGAGAGCGATCGGATGATCGGCCCCTTCCGGTTCGTCGGCGATTCGTCGCGGGCCGCACCACGCTACCGGCCGGGATGCGCGGCGGGAAGGACGGGGACGGATCCCGGCGGCTCCGCATCCGGCCGCCCTAGGATCGGCGGATGCTCGGACCCCTGCAGCGCCTGGATCCGCCCGCCCGGCGCATCCTCATCGCCGCACCCTCGGGAGCAGGCAAGACCACGCTCGCCCGGCGCATCCAGGAGCGCACGGGCCTCCCGCACACCGAGATGGACGCGCTCTTCCACGGGCCCGGCTGGACCGAGCTGCCCACCTTCCGCGACGACGTCGAGGCGTTCACCTCGTGCGACGCCTGGGTCACCGAGTGGCAGTACACGACGCAGCTCGGGCCGCTGCTGCCGTCCCGCGCGGACACGCTCGTGTGGCTCGACCTGCCGGTCCAGGTGCAGATGGGGCGGCTGATCCGCCGCACGGTCATGCGCCGCTGGCGCCGCGAGCCGCTCTGGCACGACAACGTCGAGCCGCCGATGCGCACGGTGTTCACCGACCCGGACCACATCGTCCGCTGGGGCTGGCGCGGTCGCGCGAAGGTGCGGAAGCGCGTGGTGCACGCGGCCATCGACCACCCGCACCTGCGGATCGTGCGCCTCCGCTCCACCCGCGAGGTCGACCTCTGGTTGCGCGGCCTGCCGCGCTCGGATCAGCCGACGACGGCCTGAGCGCTGATGCCGGTCGGAGCGACGGATGCGACGCCGGTGGGCACGGACCGGTGACCCCCGAGACGCCGTGTCCGTTCTGCGCCCTGCTCGACGGCGCCCCGATGGAGGCGCAGCTCCTGCGCGGGGCGCTCCGCGCGTGACCCGCCGTCCGCGGACGCCGTGGCGAGCGGGCGGCCCGGAATGGGGCCTGCGGGGCGCGCGCCCGGCTGCCACCATCGGAGGATGGACGCCACCGCACCCCTCCTGACCTGGACCCTCGCCGACGAGATCCCCGTGCCCGACGACGTGCACGAGCTGCTCGTGGAGGGGGAGCAGGCGGTCGCCTCGTTCCGCACCTTCCGCGACTCGGCCACCTTCACGACCAAGCGGCTCATCGTGCGCGACGCACAGGGGATCACGGGGAAGAAGGTCGAGCTGTACTCGCTGCCCTACAGCGCGATCAACATGTGGTCGACGGAGAACGCGGGCAGGTTCGACCTGAATGCGGAGCTGGAGCTGTGGACGCGCGCCGGCCACATCAAGGTGAAGCTCGGCAAGGGCGCCGACATCCGGCGCATCGACGGCCTCATCGCCTGGGCCGTGCTGCAGGCGCACTGACCGGAACGCCGAGAGCGGCGTGCGACACGAGGTCGCACGCCGCTCTCATGGGGCCCGGAGGCCGGGGATCGGTCCTACTTGGGGCAGGAGCTGGCGGAGTCGCTGATGGCGGCCGAGATCGGCTGGGCCGGGCAGACGTACGGCTTGTACGCGCTGTTGCCGTCCATGTAGACCTTGAGGAAGTTCGTCACGGCGTCGCGGACGGTGCCGTTCTCCTTGTTGCGGAACGCCAGGTGGTCGGCGCCGCGGAGCTCCAGGTACTGCTTGGCGGTGGTGTTGGGGATGGACTCGTAGGCGGGCTTGCCCATGAACGACGCCGGCGCGGTCTGGTCGGTCTGGCCGGTGATGATCAGGGTCGGGGTGGTGTCGGTGGGGTACGACGGCGAGGCGGTGGGGTGGTACGGGTCGGTGGTGCCGGCCGGGAAGTCGTACGGCATGAGCGCGACGGCGGCCTTGAGGCCGTGCTGCTCCACGGCGGCGTTGAGGGCTCCGCCGCCGGCGAGCGAGTAGCCGACCACGCCGATGTCGGCCGGGTTCACCTGGTCCTTGACCGGGCTGGCGGTGGCGAGGTACTTGGCGGCGGCGAGCATCTCGTAGGAGCGCTGCTGCGGGAGGTCGTAGCCGCCCAGGGTGTTCATGTTCAGCACGATGTAGCCCTCGCCGGCGAGGTCCTTGGCGAGCCAGGCGAGGTCGGACTGGTCGCCCTTGAGGCCCGGGGCGACGACGATCGCGCCGAGGGTCTTCTTGCCCGTGTTCTGCGGTGCGTAGAGGGTGGCGTCGCCGAAGCCGCTGCCGTCCGTGGCGGGGATCGTGTACTGGCTGAGGGGGTACGGAGCGTGGTGGTGGTGGGCGGACGCGCTGTCGGCGGTGCCGGCGTGGGCGGGGGTGGCGGCCTGGGCGGCCGCGGGCACGCCGAGGAGGGCGAGCGTCGTGAGCGCGGCGACGGCCACGGGGCGGGTGCGGAACGCGGAGCGGGTGACGGACATGGTCGTGTCATCTCTCTCTGTGATGGGCAGTGAATGGCGTCTCGGCGGGAAGACCCGCGCCGGACCGCCATGACCTTAAGCGCGGTGATCCTGGGGAACCGCCTGCCCGTCCCCAGGTGCCGCTGCCCGTGGACAGATGCAGCGGAGGACCCGCGGAGGTGCATGGCGACGGGGCCCGGCACGCGCGTCCGGCTGGCCGGCGCACCCGCCCGGGGACGCGGAAAGGGGAGGAGGAGCGCCCCGAACGCGCTCCTCCTCCCCTCGTCTGGGGCGGCCCCGTGGGCCGGTCCGCGACTACTTCGCGGGCGTGGCCTTCACCAGGAACTCCACGGTGCCCTTGTCCTGGACGCTCACGAAGCCGAGGCTGGGGGCCTCGACGCCGTAGTCGGCGAAGGTGACGGGGATGGATCCGCTGACCTGCACGCCGTCGGCGGTGAGCGCGGCCTGCAGCGGCACGGTGACGGTCTGCTTCACGCCGTGCATGGTGAGCTCGCCGGTCGCCTCGACGGTCGCGACCTTGCCGCTCGCGGGCACGGCCGCGTCGACCGGCTGCGTGAGCGTGAAGGTCGCGTCGGGGTACTTCGAGACCTCCATGGCGGTGCTGTGGAAGTAGTCGTCGCGGGCCGCCTGGTCGGTGGCGACGGAGCCGACGTCGACCGTGACGGTCGCGTCCTTCAGCGTGGAGCCGTCCACCGTGATGGTGCCGGACACCTTCTCGGTCTTGCCGACGACGGTGACGTCGGTGCCGTTGAGCACCTCGGCGACGCGGTAGCCGGCGGTGCTGCCGGCGCCGATCTTCCAGTCGCCCGACAGGTTGCTCGTGTCGAGCGACGAGTCGGCCGGGGCGGCCGAGACGGACGGGGCGGCGGCGGGTGCGCCGACGATCACGTCGCGGTAGAACGCCGGGCCGAACGCGGCGGCGCTGACACCGAGCACGACGACGACGGCTGCGCTCGTGCCGAGGATGATCTTGGTCTTCTTCTGCATGGGGTTCTCCTGATCCGGGTGGTGCGTCTTCGTCCGCCGCGGGATGTTGCGCCGACATGGAGGACGACGGGCCAGCTCCGGATAACGTTCACGCGCTCAGGGGTCTGCCAGGTTCGCGGCTGCGGATGCGGGGAACCCCGCGTCGGGGAGGGCGACGTCGTGTTCGTGACCGGCGCCGCGGGCGGGGTCGGCTCCCTCGCCGGGCAGATCGTGCGAGCCCGCGGGGCGAGCACGGTGATCGGATCCGCGGGCTCGGCCGCCAAGGCCGCCCGGCTCGTCGACGAGCTCGGCTTCGAGGCGGCCATGCAGGCTGCCGCCCCGGGCGCGGCTCGTGCTGTGCGGCCCGCTGGCCGGACAGGTCGGAGGCGGTCAGGGCGGCACGCCGCGGCTCGCCGTGATGACGGCCTTCGTGAAGCAGCTGGATCCGCCCGTTCTCGACGCACCACACCGCCGAGCAGATCCGGGCGTGGGACGAGAGCTACGCGCGCTGGCTGTGGGAGGGGCGGATCGTGTTCCCGCACACGATCGTCGAGGGCGGGCTGGCGGCGGCACCCGCGGCGTTCGACGACCTCCTCCGCGGGGACTCCCGCGGGAACGTGATCGTGCGGATGTGACGCGGCCCGCCAGGGGTCGACGGGGGCACGCGCGGGTCGATCCACGATCCGCCTGAGATGATTCCCGCACCGCGGTGAACCTTTCGGCCGTCCGTCTCGTCGTGGGAGGAGGAGGTACGGATGACCACGGAGAGCACGGCACGCATGAGGGCGCTGCACGACGCGCACGCCCCCGCGCTCCAGCGCTACGCGCTGCGGCTCACGGGGGACGCGGCGCTCGCCGAGGACGTGGTGCAGGAGGCCCTGCTGCGCGCCTGGCGCTCGCCCGCGATCCTCGCCGAGGAGGACGAGTCGGCCCGCCGCTGGCTCTTCACCGTCGTGCGGAACCTCGTGATCGACGACCGCCGCAGCGCCTGGCGCGGACGCGAGACGCCGACCGACGTGCTGCCGGAGGATCCCGTCGCGGACGCCTCGGACGCCATCATCGACCGCCTGCTCGTCGCCGAGGCGCTCGCGTCGCTCTCCGCGGAGCACCGCCGTGCGGTCGTCAGCTGCTACCACCTCGGACGGACGGTGGCGGAGACGGCGGAACGCGAGGGCGTGCCGCCCGGCACGATCAAGTCCCGCCTCCACTACGCGCTCAAGGCGCTCCGTCTCGCCCTGCAAGAACGAGGAGTCACCCGATGAACGACCGCGCCGACGACATCCACGAGTGGGATGCCGCGTACGTGCTCGGCAGCCTCAGCGCCACCGACCGCGCGCAGTTCGAGGCCCACCTCACGCGCTGCGACGCGTGCACCCGCTCCCTCGCCGACCTGGCCGGGCTGCCCGGCGTGCTGCGCATGCTGCCCGTCGAGGACGCGCTCGCGCTGCTCGACGAGCCGGATCCGGTGGCCGACGCCGCCGACGCCGCCCGTGACGCCGCGCCGTCCGCCGCTGCCGCCGGCTCCACGGCGGCGGGCCCCGCGCCCGTGGTGCCCCTGCCGTCCACCGCGGCGTCCGCGTCGCACCACGTGCCCCGCGGTCGGCGCCCGAGCAGTGGACGGCGGCTCCCCGGATCCCTGTCCCGCCCCGCCCGGCTCACCCGCCGCACGGGAGGCTGGCTTCTCGCCGCGGCCGCCGTCGTGCTCCTCGTGGGCGGTGCGGGCCTCGGCTCCGCGCTCCGTGCCGGCGTGAGCGCGCCCCTCGCGGATCCGACCCCGGTCGCCTCCTCGCCCTCCGGCGACCTCTCCGCGGGCCTGCCCCAAGACGCCGTGAGCATGCGCTCCGACCTCGACGTCGGGGTCACCGCGCAGCTCGCCGTCACCGCCAAGCCCTACGGCACGCGCTTCGACTGGAGCTGCGCCTACGCGGGCGGCGGCGTCGGTCAGGGCTCCTACGACCTCGTCGCCATCGACGACGCCGGCTCCCGCACGGTCGTCGCCACCTGGGGCGCGGGCCAGACGGAGTCGCGGCTGCTCGCGGCCACCTCCAGCCTCCCGATGGACCGGATCCGCTCCGTGCAGATCACGCCCTCCGACTCCGACGTGGTGCTGGCGAGCCGCGACCTCTGATCCACGGCGCCCACCCCTGGCGCGCCGCCGTCGCGGGGCCGTACCCTGGCGTCCCACACCCGAGGAAAATCGAGCGCACGAGGACCCGATGAGCGACCCGGCACCGCACGCCGACCTGCCCGACGCGCCCGCCCTGAGCGCGGCCGACCAGGCCGTCGTCGCCGCGCGCTGGCGGCGCAACGCGACCCTCTTCCTCAGCGGCCAGACCGTCTCGCTGTTCGGCTCGATGCTCGTCCAATACGCGGTCATGTGGTACGTCACCTTCGAGACCCGCTCGGGCCTCGCGGTCGCGCTCTACGCGGTCTGCGCGTTCCTGCCGCAGGGCATCGTCTCGATCTTCGGCGGCACGCTCGCCGACCGGATGAACCGGCGCGTGCTCGTGATCGTCTCCGACAGCAGCATCGCCGTGGTCACGCTCGCGCTCGCGCTGCTGATGATGAACGGCGTCACCGACCTCTGGATCATCCTGCTCGCGGTGGCCGTGCGCTCCGTCGGCGCCGGGTTCCAGACGCCCGCGGTGCAGGCGATGATCCCGCAGATCGTGCCGCCCGAGCAGCTCCTGCGGGTCAACGGCATCTTCGGCACCATCCAGTCGGCCATGGCGCTGCTGGCACCGGCCGCCGCGGGCGCGATCTTCGCCGCCTACGGGCTCGTGCCGCTCTTCTTCGTCGACGCGATCACGGCCGCCATCGGCATCGCCTTCCTGCTGTCCGTGGCCGTGCCGACGCTCGCCTCCATCGCCGACAAGACGTCGAGCTACCGCGAGGACCTCGTCGAGGGGATCCGCTACATCGGCGGCAACCCGGTCGTCCGCTGGCTGCTCGTGGTCTTCGCGATCATCTTCCTGCTCACCGTGGCGCCGTCGTTCATCACGCCGCTGCTCGTGGCCCGCACCTACGGCACCGAGGTGTGGATGGTGACCGTGCTCGAGGTCGCGTTCAGCGTCGGCATGCTCGGCGGCGGCGCGCTCGTGTCGACGGTGTTCGCGAAGTCCGACCGCATGACCCTGATCCTGGTGAGCTGCTTCGGCTTCGCGATCTTCACCGCGGGCCTCGGCCTCAGCCCGAACCTCTGGGTGTTCTACGGCTTCATGTTCGCGATCGGCCTCTTCGTGCCGCTGTTCTCGGCGCCGTTCATGACGCTCGTGCAGGAGACCGTGGCGCCCGAGATGCACGGCCGCGTCTTCAGCTACGTCGGCATCGTCATGGCGCTCGCGACCCCGATCGGCGCGGTCGCGTTCGGCCCGCTCGCCGACGTCTTCAGCGTGCAGGAGCTCCTCGTCGCCGCGGGGATCATCACGGTCGTGGTGATCTCGGTGGCCATCTCCCTGCCGTCGGGCCGCGCGGCGATCCGCCTGGCCCGCGCGAAGAAGGCGGAGGCGGACGCGGGGGACGCCTCGGCTCACGAAGCCTCGACCACTACGGTGGAGCCTCCCCGTACGACCCCGGCTGCCTAGCAATTCCCCAGCGTTGACTCGCAGCTAGGCGGGCCGCGGTGCCGCGTCGCGCCATGGATGTCGTTCTGCGAGAGGCGAGCCGCATCCACGGGCCGAGGCCGATGAGGGGCGCAGCCATCGCGACAATAGCTGCGCCCCCTGGCCATCGAGTGGGGAGAGTCGAGACCACCCCCAGATCGTGTCGAGGTCAGTCAGGCATCCGCCCGTATGCGATCACTGCGTACCGGAGAGCGCAAGCGCATAGCTGACGGGCTCACGTGCGTCACCGGCGTCGCTCGTCAGAACGGTGCCTTCTGCGCCGAAGGTGGTGATTTGATCTTCTCCGCGGTCGTCGGCTCTGGTGTCTACGAACAGGTCGTGGCCTACGTTGCGCAGGCCATCGACGGACGCGACTTCTGCCTCGTGGGCGTCATCCGTGAGAACGAATTGATGAGTCTCAACGGCGCCATCTGCTTTCGGGATGCTGTTTCGGACGGAGATCGCGCGCTGAGAGAAGCTGCTGTTCGACGCCCGGGCGGATGTGACGTAGTCGTCCTCGGATTGGCCGGAGGTGAACAGGAAGGTGTCGGTCGCGTTCGACGCCTTCCAGAGCTGCACACCCTCATGCTGACCGATGGGGACCAGGTCATCCTTCGAGAATCCGTACGTGGAGGCAACATGGGCTAAGGCAGAAGTCGGGACGGCAGGGCCTTCTACATGGTCCTCGATGGCTGTGGAATCGGTATCCGCATCACTGCGGATCCGACCGACATCCAAGGCCGTGGCCCTTGCGTTGAGGCTGGCAGTTTCGCCTGGCGACTTCCACCTGAAAGCACCCTTTCGGTAGTTCCGGGTGTCGTAGATCGTGGCCTCATAGCTCCAAGCGTTCGTAGTGGCTGTACCGAGCCAGACCTGTATGTTGGCCAACCCGGTTATCGTCTGCTCGGTGAATCCGGCCGTGATCCCGGTGCGGCTCTGATAAACCGTCCCTTCTGTGTATGTTGTGTCAGGAGCCGCGCTTCCGTCGAAGAAAGTTGCGGTCGCTGCTTGCGCTGGCGTCGCGACGGTCATCGCCAATGCGGCAGCAGATATAAATGATGCTATCGCGATTCGATTTCTGTTCATCAGATGGTCCCTTTCGTCGGTGGCTCTTCTGGCTGTGAGCTTCGAGGTCCAACTCGCCGAAACCATCACATATCCGAAGCGTGTCCCAGTAACAAATCGAAACACGTCGCCGTGACCACATCTCCGCTGCGACTCAGGGGCAAGATGGAGGCCCGCGATGTGCAGACAATATCCTCGTGGTAGGAAATGACGGGGTGTCGCGTGCGTTGTATCTACACGTGCGGAATTAGGCAGAGGAGTCAGGAGCGATGAGTTGATGGGATTCAATGGACGGCTCTCGGCCGCCCTAGCGGAAGCGCAGGCGCGGCGTCAGCGAGCCGAGAGTGGCCGGGCTTCCGATGACAGCAGGGGTGATCGACCGGATGCCTTCGATGGGCACGCGACCCCGCTGCCGCCGTATGAGAAGGCTGCTGGTAGAAGGCGCTGGTGGCAGAGACGACCGTGAGCGGTCTCCAGCGATGAAGCCGCGATCCGCCTCAAGCCATGCCGAGGCGATGGCGGCGTTCGGGCTCCGCGACGGGCGCGGATCCGCCGATCCCGACGCCTAGCGTTCCCCGGCGCCCGTCGACCGCTCCCCGAGCTCGTCCGCGTACGCCGCCACCGCGCGCCCGTACTCGGGCAGCGTCGGCGCGAGCCGCCGCAGTGCCACGGCCAGCGCCTCCGTCGGACGGCCCGCGTCGTGCAGCGCGAGCGCGAGGAACGCGTCGCGGCCCGGCGCGTGGTCGTCGTCGGGCAGGGCCTCGAGCAGCGCGATCGCCTCGGCGGGCTCGCCCACGTTGCGCAGGGAGCTCGCCAGCTGGATCACGGCGAACGGCAGGTGCGCCGCATCCAGCCCGCCGGCGATCGCCGCACGGTACAGCGGCACGGCCTCCGCCTCGCGGCCCACGAGGTCGTGTGCGCTGGCCAGCTCGTAGAGCGCGCGCGGATCGTCGGCCGGCCGCTCCGCGACCAGGGCCCGCATCCCGGCGACGGTCTCGTCCGCGCGCTCGTCGTCGGCCGTCGCCCAGAAGGCGGCGACCTGGGCGTCCCAGTCGTCGTGGTCCATGCGCCCAGCCTGGCAGGGCGACCGCCGGTCACCTGCGCCGCGGCGGCGGGGGCGCCGTGGTGGCGCGGCGCACGAGGCGGGTGGGCAGCTGGATCCGCATGGCGTCCGGCTCCTGCCCGGCCATGAGCGACATGAGCAGGTCCACCGCGGTGGTGCCGAGGCGCTGCATCGGCTGGCGGATCGTGGTGAGCGACGGCGTCATCTGGGACGCCTCCGGGATGTCGTCGAAGCCGATCACGGACAGGTCCTCGGGCACGCGGATCCCGAGCTCCGCCGCCACCTGCAGGATCCCGATGCCGGAGAGGTCGTTGGCGGCGAAGATCGCGGTGGGCCGGTCGGGCAGCGACAGCAGCGCGCGCGCCGGCTCGCGGGCGGCCGCCGTGAGGAAGAGGCCCGCGCGCACGAGCGCCGGGTCGAACGCGATGCCCGCATCCTGCAGCGCGCGCCGGTAGCCGGCCTCGCGGAGGCTGGCCGAGCGGAGGTCGGGGCGGCCCGCGAGGAACCCGATCCGCCGGTGCCCGAGCTCGAGCAGGTGCCGCGTGGCCTGGAGCGCGCCGCCGAGGCTGTCGGACTCGACGGTCGGGAGGTCGGCGGGCCCGGTGTGCGGGTCGATGGAGACGACGGGGATCTCGGTCGACGCCGTCACCACCGTGGGCGTGACCATGATCGCGCCGTCGATGAGGGTGCCGCTCAACCGGCTGAGCGACCGGCGCTCCCAGCCCGTGTTGTCCACCTGCCGGGAGCCGCTGTAGGCGAGGAGGTCGTAGCGCGACTCCCGGAGGGCCGCGCCGACGCCCTTCAGGATCTCGGCGCTGAACGGCTCGAAGCCGGCCACGAGCACGCCGATCACGCCGGTGCGGTGGGAGCGCATGCTGCTCGCGACGAGGCTCGACTCGTAGCCGAGGCGCTCGACGACCTCCATCACGCGGCGGGAGGTCTCGGCCGAGATGCCATACCGCCCGTTCACGGCCTTGGAGACGGTGGACACCGAGACGCCGGCAGCAGCGGCGACGTCGTGGATGGTGACGCGGCGGGTCATGGCTGGACACTACGCCCGCCGAAAAGGATTTCGAAAACGTTTGACGGACATCCGCGCACGACCGAGACTTGCCGCACCGGCCCCCGTCACGACGGAGCGACGACGCGATGACGCGACAGCGGGCCCGGCAGAGCCGCACCACCACAGCACCAGGCGCGCGGCTCGTGCACGTCACCCCCGACACCCGCCAGGGTGCGCTCAATGAAGAGACAGGTAGAACGACATGAAGGCACGGAAGATCCTCACGGGATCCGCGGCCCTGCTCGTGGGGGCCCTCGCCCTCACCGGCTGCAGCGGCAGCGGCTCCAGCGGCGACGACGGCGGTCCCGTCGAGATGACGCTCTGGCAGAACTCCACCACCGGACCCGGCAAGGCGTTCTGGGAGAAGACCACGGCCGACTTCAACGCCGCCCACCCCGGCGTCACGGTCACGTCCACGTCGATCCAGAACGAGGACCTCGACGGCAAGCTCCAGACGGCGCTCAACTCGGGCGACGCTCCCGACATCTTCCTGCAGCGCGGTGGCGGCAAGCTCGCCGCCATGGTCGCCGCGGGTCAGATCATGGACATCACGGGCGGCATCTCCTCCGAGGCGAAGGCCGACATCTCGAAGGGCTCCTTCGACGCGAACACGCTCGACGGCAAGACCTACGCGATGCCCGTCGCCGTGCTCCCCAGCGGCATCTTCTACAGCCAGGACCTCTTCACCGCCGCGGGCATCACCGAGACGCCGAAGACGATGGACGAGCTCGACGCCACCGTCGACAAGCTGAAGGCCTCGGGCGTCGCGCCCATCGCCCTCGGCGGCAAGGACGCCTGGCCCGCCGCGCACTGGTACTTCAACTTCGCGCTCCGCGAGTGCAGCTCCGACACGCTCGAGAAGGCCGCGAAGGACAAGGACTTCAGCGACGACTGCTGGGTCAAGGCCGGCGAGGACCTCAAGGACCTCACGGGCACGGACCCCTTCAACGAGGGCTTCCTCACCACCGCGGCGCAGCAGGGCGCCGGCAGCTCGGCCGGCCTCATCGCCAACCACCAGGCAGGCATGGAGCTCATGGGCGCCTGGGACCCGGGAGTCATCGCGGGCCTGACCCCCGACCAGAAGCCGCTGGCCGACCTCTCCTGGTTCCCCTTCCCCGAGATCTCCGGCGGCAAGGGCGAGGCCGGATCCATCATGGGCGGCATCGACGGCTACTCCTGCTCCGCGCAGGCGCCGAAGGAGTGCGTCGACTTCCTCAACTACATCGCGACCCCCGAGGTGCAGGAGGAGTACTACAAGAACTTCAACGCCCCGCCCGTGAACACCAAGGCGCAGGCCGCCGTCACCGAGCCGTACCTGCAGGAGATCCTGAAGGCGTACAACGACGCGCCCTACGTGTCCCAGTGGCTCGACACGGTCTACGGCCTGAACGTCGGCAACGCGATGAACGTCGGCGTGGTCGACCTCATGGCCGGCGACGGCAGCCCGGAGAAGCTCATCCAGACCGTCGGCGACGCGGCCAAGAAGGCCTAGGCGCACCGACATGGCCATCCGCGAGAGCTCGCTCGACGAGCAGCGTCCCGCGGCTGATCCTGCACACCCCGAGGGCGGCGTCGCGACGACGCCGCCCTCGGCGGTGCGGGGTCGACGCCGCGGCCTGGGCTGGTCCGGGCGCCTCGAGGTCCTGATCCTCGTGGGCCCGGCCCTCCTCTTCTTCGTGGGCTTCGTCATCTACCCCGTGGTGATGGCGGCCTACTACGGCTTCTTCAGCTGGCAGGGCTTCGGCCCGCCCACGATCTTCGTGGGCTTCCGGAACTACATCACGATCCTCCAGGACCCCACGTTCCACGAGGCCCTGATGCACAACGCGGTGATCGTGGTGCTGTCGCTCGTGCTGCAGGGCCCCGTCGCGATCCTCGTGGCGCTCCTGCTCAACAGGAAGCTGCGCGGCCAGTCGATCATCCGCGTGCTGATCTTCGTGCCGTACGTGATCTCCGAGGTCGTCGTCGGCACCGGCTGGAGCCTCATGCTCCAGGGCTCCGGCGCGCTCAACGGCTTCCTCGCGAACATCGGCCTGGCGGACCTCCAGCAGGACTGGCTGGCGAACCCCGACATCGCGATCTGGTCGCTCATGACGATCATCACGTGGAAGTACATCGGCTTCGCGGTGATCCTCTTCCTCGCCGGCCTCCAGGGCATCCCGGAGGAGCTGAGCGAGGCGGCCGCCATCGACGGCGCCTCCTACTGGCAGATCCAGCGGCGCATCACGCTGCCGCTGCTCGCGCCGACGCTGCGCATCTGGGCGTTCCTGTCGATCATCGGCTCGCTGCAGCTGTTCGACCTCGTCTACATCATCTGGGGCCAGTACATCTCGGCCACCGCGGGCACCTCGACCATGGCCACGTACCTCGTGGCGAACGGACGCGGATCCGGCAACTACGGGTACGGCAACGCCGTCGCCGTGGTGCTGTTCCTCATCTCCCTGGTCGTCGCGCTCGTCTACCAGCGGTTCGTGCTCAACCGCGACACCGCCGGCGCCCTCACGGGCGCAGGAAGGAAGGCGAGGAAGTGACCGTCGCCACCGCCGCTCCGCGCAACGCGGACCTGGATCCCACCTACTCGGCCAAGACGCCGAAGCCCAAGCGGGCGCGCACACCCGGGCAGGGCGGCAACCCCATCCCGTACCTGGTCGCGGTCGTGCTCATCGCCCTGATGCTGACGCCGGTGGCGTACATCATCCTCGGCGGGTTCCGCACGAACGCGCAGATCACGACCGACCCGGCGGGGTTCCCGTCGCCGTTCCAGATCCAGAACTACCTCGACGTCCTCTCGGGCTCGATGTTCTGGCGGCAGGTGGGCAACTCGCTCATCGCGGCCGTGGGCACCACGGTCGGCGCGGTCGTGCTCGGCCTCATGGCGAGCTACGTGCTGGCGCGGTACACGTTCTTCGGCCGGGGGGCGCTCTACGCGATCTTCGCGTCGGGGCTCATGTTCCCCATCACGGTGGCCATCACGCCGCTGTACATCGTGATCCGCTCGCTCGGGCTCACGAACTCGCTGCCGGGGATCATCCTCCCGCAGATCGCGTTCGCGCTCCCGACGACGATCATCATCCTGGTGCCGTTCCTCAGGGCCATCCCGGACGAGATCCAGGAGGCCGCGTTCATCGACGGGTGCAGCCGCCTCGGGTTCTTCTTCCGCATGGTCGTGCGGCTGTCGATGCCGGGCGTGATCACGGTCGGCATCCTCGCGTTCATCGGCAGCTGGAACAGCTACCTGCTGCCGCTGTTCATCCTCAGCGACGCGTCGGCGTACACGCTGCCGCTCGGCGTGCAGTCGTTCTCGTCGCAGTACTCGGTCGACACGGCCAAGGTGCTGGCGTTCACGTCGCTGTCGATGATCCCCGCGCTCATCTTCTTCTCCATCTTCGAGCGCCGCATCGTCGGCGGCCTCACCGGCGCGGTGAAGGGGTGACCGGGGCGGAGGCCCCGGCACCCGGCGCCGTCGCGCTGCCCGAGGTGTCGGAGCGGGTGCGCGCGCTGCACGCGCGCATGACCCTCGAGGAGAAGCTCGCGCAGATCGTCGGCTACTGGGTCGACCAGGGCGGCGAGGTCGTCGCGCCCATGCAGGGCGAGATGGCCACGACCGGCCGCTACGAGGAGGCGACCGAGCACGGCCTCGGGCACCTCACCCGCGTGTACGGCACGCGTCCGGTGGATCCCGTCGAGCGCGCGTCGTGGCTGTGGGCCGAGCAGAGGCGGCTCCAGACGGAGACGCGGCTCGGCATCCCGGCGCTCGTGCACGAGGAGTGCCTCACCGGGCTCGCCGCGTGGCAGGCCGCGACGTTCCCCACGCCGCTCGCGTGGGGCGCGTCCTTCGACCCCGGTCTCGTGGAGGAGATGGCCGCGCTCATCGGCGGGTCGATGCGGGAGCTCGGCGTGCACCAGGGCCTCGCGCCCGTGCTCGACGTGATCCGCGACGCCCGCTGGGGCCGCGTCGACGAGTGCATCGCCGAGGACCCCTACGTGGTCGGCACCATCGGCACGGCGTACGTGAAGGGGCTGCAGTCGGCCGGGATCCACGCCACGCTCAAGCACTTCGTCGGCTACTCGGTCTCGCAGTCGGGACGCAACCACGCGCCCGCCCACGTGGGCCCGCGCTTCGTGGAGGACGTGCTGCTGCCGCCCTTCGAGATGGCGGTGCTCGACGGCGGCGTGCGCTCGGTGATGAACTCGTACGCGGAGATCGACGGCGCGCCCGTCGGCGCCACGACGGAGTACCTCACCGACGTGCTCCGCGGCCGCTGGGGCTTCGACGGCGTCGTGGTCTCCGACTACTTCTCGGTCGCGTTCCTCCAGGTGATGCACGCCGTCGCGGGCGATCGCGGCGAGGCGGCGGCGCTGGCCCTCGAGGCCGGCATCGACGTGGAGCTGCCCACGGGCGACGCGTACCTCGCGCCGCTGGCGGAGCGGATCCGCGCCGGGCTCGCCGACGAGTCGCTCGTCGACCGCGCGGTGCTCCGCGTGCTCGACGAGAAGGAGGAGCTGGGGCTGCTCGACGCGACGTTCGAGGATCCGCCCACGAGCATCGACCTCGACACCCCGGCGCACCGGGACGTCGCGCGCCGGCTCGCTGAGGAGTCCGTGGTGCTGCTCGCGAACGACGGCACGCTGCCGCTCGCGTCGGGCGACCGCACGGCGCCCGGACGGATCGCGCTCATCGGCCCCAACGCCGACAGCGCCGAGGCGCTCATGGGCTGCTACTCGTTCGCGAACCACGTGCTCGCGCACCACCCGGGCACGCCGCTCGGGTTCGCCATCCCGACCGTGGCCGAGGCGCTCCGCGCGGAGCTGCCCGACGCGGAGGTCGTGCTCGCGCACGGCGCCGACGTCGAGGGCGACGACCGCTCCGGCTTCGACGCCGCGGTCGAGGCCGCGCGCGGATCCGACCTCGCGGTCGTGGTCGTCGGCGACCGGGCGGGCCTCTTCGGCCGCGGCACGGTCGGCGAGGGCAACGACGTCGAGAGCCTCGAGCTGCCCGGCGTGCAGCGCGAGCTGGTCGAGGCCGTGCGCGCCACCGGGACCCCCGTGGTCGTGGTGCTGCTCACCGGCCGGCCGTACGCGGTGGCGTGGGCGCTCGAGGGCGAGTCGGCTCCGGCTGCCGTGCTCCAGGCGTTCTTCCCGGGCGAGGAGGGCGGATCCGCGATCGCGGGCGTCCTCTCCGGCCGGGTGTCGCCGTCGGGCCGCCTGCCCGTGTCGCTCCCGCGGTCCGCGGGCGCGCAGCCGTTCTCGTACCTGCACCCGATCCTCGGGGGCCCGAGCGAGGTGACGAGCGCGGATCCCACGCCCGTCCTCCCGTTCGGGCACGGGCTGTCGTACACGACGTTCTCGCGCAGCGACCTGTCCGTGGCGTCGGCCGAGGTCGCCGCGGGGGAGGCGTTCACCGCGACCGTCGTGGTGCGCAACACGGGCGACCGCGACGGCACCGACGTGGTGCAGCTCTACGCGCGCGACGTGCAGGGCAGCGTCACGCGGCCCGTCGCGCAGCTGCTCGGCTACCTGCGGCTGGATCTCGCGGCCGGCGAGTCCGCGGAGGTCACGTTCCGGGTGCCCACCACCCGCCTCGCGCTCACCGACCTCAGGTACCGCCGCGTGGTCGAGCCGGGCGCGGTCGAGTTGTGGGTCGGGCCGTCGAGCGCGGTGAAGGAGACGGAAGGCGAGATCCAGATCACCGGATCCACGTATCACGTCACCATCGCGGACGAGCGGTACGTGGGCACGTCGGTGGCGCCGGTCGGTGCGTCCGCCGGCTCGTCGACCGTGCCGGAGCGGGTGCTCGAGCCGAGCTGATCCCGATCCCGTCCGCACCGGAGCCCCGGACGCCGCGCCCTCGACGCGCGGCGGCCGGGGCTCCGTCGTGCGGCGGCGTCGAGCCGGCGGCCTGCGGCCTGCGGCCCGAAGCCGGCGGCGGATCAGGCCCCCGCCACCTCCACCGGCGCCGTCGTCAGCGCCTGCAGGCCCGTGACGCGCAGCAGGTCGAGCCGCGCCTCGTCCGTGCTGCCGGGCTCCGCCGTGTAGACGACGATGCGGAGGTCGCTGCCCGGCACCGAGAGGGTGTCGCAGTCGATCGTGATGGGGCCGACCGGCGTGCTCGTCACGGTCTTGCGGCTCGACCGGTGCTCGGCGACGCGCGCCTCGCTCCAGCGGCGTTCGAACTCCGGGACCTCGGCGCGCAGGCGGGCGACGAGCCGGGCGAGCGCGCGATCCGCGGGGTAGCGTCCGACGGCCGTGCGCAGGTCGGCCGCGAGGTCGCGCGCGAATTCCTCCTCGTGCACGGCGTCGAAGTCGGTGCCTCCGTGGCCCTGGGTGAAGTAGGTCCAGACGAGGTTGCGGTCCCAGCCGGTGCGCGTCGACGGGTCGCCGTTGAGCGCCGCCCACAGCGGGTTCCAGAGCAGCAGGTCGTGCGTCGCCGTGAACACCGCGAGGGGCACGTCGCCGAGCCGGTCGACGATGCGGTGCACGCCCGGCGTGATGTGCCGCGGGACCTCGTCGCGGCCGGGCGGGGCGACGCCCGCGACCCGGTGGAGGTGGTCGCGCTCGTCCTCGGTGAGCCGGAGGGCGCGGGCGAGCGCGCCCAGCATCTGCGGCGACGGGTTCACCGACCGGCCCTGCTCGAGCCGCACGACGTAGTCGACGCTGACGCCCGCGAGCGCGGCGAGCTCCTCGCGGCGGAGGCCCGCGGTGCGGCGGTGGGATCCCGCGGGCAGGCCCACGTCCGCGGGCTGCACGCGCTCGCGCCAGGAGCGGAGGACGCTCGCGAATTCGGTCATGCTGCCATCCTCCGCGCTGGCGGGCGGATCAGCCTGGTACCGCCGGTCCTCCCGTCGACCGGTGCCTGGGCGGCGCGGACGCGGAGGCGCAGGCTCGGGACATGACCACGACACTGATCACCGGATCCAACCGGGGCCTCGGCCTCGAGACCGCCCGCCGCCTCGTCGAGGCCGGCCACACCGTGCACGCCGGCATGCGCGACACCGCCGACGGCGATGCCGCCCGCGCCGTCGGCGCCCACCCCGTGCAGCTCGACGTCGACGACCAGGCGAGCGTCGAGCGCGCCATCGCGTCGCTGCCGACGCTCGACGTGCTCGTCAACAACGCCGGGATCCTCGGCACGACCCAGGGCGTCGACGACCTGACCCCCGAGGCGATGCTGGCGGTGCTGCAGACGAACGTGGTCGCCGTGGTGCGCGTGACGCAGGCCGCGCTGCCGCTGCTGCGGGCATCCGCCGCCCCCGTGATCGTCAACGTCGCCTCGGGCGTGGGCTGGCCGCGCGCCCTCGCGGGAGACGGGACCGACGAGAGCCACGTGATGACCGTGCCCTACGCGACCTCGAAGGCCGCCCTCATCACCGCGACCGTGCAGTACGCCAAGAACCTGCCGGGGTTCCGGATCAACGCGACCGACCCCGGCTACACGGCGACCGACTTCAACGGCAACACCGGGCATCAGACGGTGACCGAGGGGACGGACGCGACCGTCGCGATGGCGCTCGTGGGACCCGACGGGCCGACGGGGGAGTTCCACAGCCGGCACGGGCGGATCGAGTACTGAGGCCGGGCGCGCGCTGGCAGGGTGGGGGCATGCCCGGCCACCACCTCCGCCCCTGGATCGCGTCCGACGCCGACGCGCTCCGCGACGCGTTCGTCACCACGCCGGATCTCGTGACCCAGCTCGGCGGCGCGGACCTGTCGACCATCGCGAGCGCCGAGGCGCACATCACGGGTCCGCTCGCTTTCGACGACGCGCACCGCGCCTGGGCGATCGTCGACGGGGGAGTCGCGGTCGGCAGCGTCGGCGTCTCCGCGATCGACCGCCGGCACGACACCGCGTGGCTGCACTACTGGCTGGCGGGATCCGGTCGGGGCTGCGGCCTCGCGACCCGGGCGCTCGCGGGCGCGGCCGCGTGGGCGTTCGCCGACGGCCTCTTCCGCCTCGAGCTCGGGCACCGGGTGAACAACCCGGCGTCGTGCCGGGTCGCGACGCGCGCCGGCTTCGGCGCCGAGGGGATCGAGCGCGCGAAGCTCCGGTACGGCGACGAGCGGTTCGACGTCGAGACGCACGCGCGGTTGGCGACGGATCCGGCGCCCGGCGTGATGCCGCTGGGCGTCGCGATGTGAGCGTCGGCAGCGTCCGACGCGGCCTCGCGAGACCGGCATGCTCCTTCGCCCTCCCGTGCCCCAGCGGGCGATCGTCCCAGGGGCGGGCCTCACGGGGGAGCGGTGGGGAGAGCTCCGGGAATGGCCCCCGTGCTCGATGCATGCAGCGCCATCGCTGACGAGATGATCCGATGACCGACACGCAGCCGGGCACGCCTGGAGACCTCCGCGGCCGCCGGCGCGCACAGCCCGCCCGGACGAGCGGCTCGATCGCCACGGCCACATTCGAGGACGCTTCCCGATGGACCCGGATCCGTCGCCCACGCTCGTCGCCGTATCCGCGTGGACCTCGTACGTGAACGGGTCTCCGAGCTACGCCCGGACCCGCATCAACGGGCGAGTCCTCGACCTGGACATGCCAGTAGCCGGCCTACCGGTGCGCCCGGGGGTCGGTCTCGACGCCGCGCACCAGGCGCGTGACGCCCTTCACCTTGTTCACCGGGTGGTCTCCTTCGTCGATCGAGTCGATGTAGGAGCATCCGGCCACGCTCGCCGCAAGTCTCGGAAAGCTCACTGACACCTGGAGCAAGCGATTAATACGAAGAGGCCATCATCAGGTGACGGCGCGGGGTAGTTCGTGTCGATATGCGTTGACTAAGAGCCTCATGGAGTAGTCTCATTCCGAGAATCTACTTGAGCTTGAGGGGGAGCATCACATGATGAGCAATGCAAATAAGTTATCCAAGAAGCGGCGCCCGCTGACGTCGGGGGAGAATGTCGCAATTGTGCTGTCCGGCGTAGTCGTTGCCGCTCTTGTCCTGGCGGTAGTTCAGCTCGAGGCACCTCTGTCTATTCTGATCGCAGTGATCAGTTTCACGGTCGTGTATTTCCTCGTCCGAATGATCATTCGCACCACGCGCAAATAGGTGACGACAATGAGGAGCCCGTGCCTTGCGGCACGGGCTCCTCATGTGTTTGTCGCCTAGTGATGTTGGCTAGGTCTACATGTCCTTCGTGGCGAGTGCACCCACTGCGGCGCCGGCGACACCGCACAGGTAGCCACCACCGCCTGCTAGGAGTACGCCGCCAGAGATGCCGGCCACGAAAGCGCCGCATGTGAGGGTGACGGTTCCGCCGATGAGCCCACCCACGGCGCCCTGCAGGAGCGCCTCCCCGGAGGTGTCAAGGCCGGTGGGGTCCAGGAGCATGATGGGGTTGCCCATCGCGTAGCCGTAGGGCTGGGATTCCGGCCCGGACGGGTCTGCCTGCGTGAAACGGCCGATCGTGGCGTCGTAGTAGCGGGCGCCGAGCTTGTACAGGTTCTCGCTCTCCATGTACCCGCCGATGTAGCGCAGCGAGTTCAGCTTGATGGGCGAGGCGTCGGTGACGCCGCGGATCTCACCGTAAGCGTACGGTCGACCACTGACGACGCCTTGACGGAACCAGCCCGAGCACGTCAGTGCCCGGGCTGGTCGCGCTTCCGCAGTCAGATCACTTGAGAGTGGTCTTCTTGCGCTTATTGCGAATGTACGTGATTATTCCTACCGTCACTGCTGCCAGTACGAATATTCCCACGTAGAACGTGATATCCATCTGTTCATCCTTCTGCTCTCTGATGTGGGCTGGTTACGAGATGAGCTGGTAGCCGACGCTGCCGATGTATCCGGCGATGGCGCCACCGACGAAGCCCGTGGCCGCACCAGCGGGGCAGGCGGCAAGCGTAGAAACACATCCGCCCACTGCGCCTCCGACGCCTGCGGTCAGACCGACCTTGCCGGCTTCCTCCCAGTCAACTTCGCCGAGCCCGGAGGGGTCGAGGGAGTTGACGGGATTTCCTGCTGCGTACGTGTACGGGTTGTTCTCCTGGCCGGACGGGTCGTACTGAGTGAACCGCCGGTAGTGGCGTCGTAATAGCGGGCGCCGAGCCTGTAAAGGTTCTCGTTCTCCATGCACTCGCCGTGGATCTCGTACGTGAACGGGTCTCCGAGCGCCGCGCGGACCCGCAGGACGTAGCCGAGCACGGGGTGGTCCTCGACCTGGACGCGCCAGTAGCCGGCCTCCAGGTGCGCCCATGGATGTGTCTCGACGCCGCGCACGAGGCGCGTGACGTCGCCCCTCACCTTGTTCACCGAGTGGTCTCCTTCGTCGATCGAGTCGATGTAGGAGCATCCGGCCACGCTCGCCGACGAGCCTTCGGGTACCTAGTGACATGCATGGAACGGCTGCAGCCCACGTGCCGAGGCACGTGGGCTGAACCCGATCTATGTCTTACAGCTTTGGATTTTTCCTTCGATGTTCCTTTACGATGAGGAGTGAGGCAGCAATTACTACCGCAATCATGCCACCAATCAGGCCGATTACTGCAGTATCAGAAAATATATCACTCATTGTGTTCACCTACTTTGTTTAGTCGCCCCTAGAGCGAGCGAAGGCCCTGTGCGGTGAGGTCGGCGGCGAAGCCGCCTGCGATTCCGGTAATGCCCACCGCGGCACCTCCAGCTAGGCATCCTACCGGACCTCCGAGGAGGAAAGCAGTGGCGCAGCCGGTAACAAAACCGCCTACTCCAGCAGACAGGCCGACAATAGAAGCTTCTCTCAAGTCGATTCCATCGAGCCCTGTGGGGTCAAGCTTAGAGATGGGATTTCCTGACGCATAGGAGTACGGGCTCGTTTCCTGGCCGGACGGGTCGTACTGGGTGAATCGACCCGTGGTCGCGTCGTAGTAACGCGCTCCGAACTTGTACAGGTTCTCGGACTCCATGTACCCGCCGATGTAGCGCAGCGAGTTCAGCGTGATGGGCGAGGCGTCGGTGACGCCGCGGGTCTCACCGTAGGGGCTGTACGAGTACCCGCCCTCCCAGATGCCGGCGCCGGAGAACATCCCGATGACGGAACCGAGGAGATCGGAGACGTAGTAGTGGCTCGAGTTGATGCGGAAGCCCACTGCCTCTCCGGATCCCGTGCGTCCGTAGTTCTGGACGACGTTCGTGGAGGAGTTCGTCTGGCGCGACAGGCCGAGGAGCGAGTTGGAGAACGATCGTCCGCCGGTCGCGCTCTGCGTGTCCGTGTTCCCCTCGCCGAAGGCGGCGAAGCTGGTGTCTCCGATGGACTGCACCTGTGCACGGTCGCCGTAGGTCGCGACGACACCGGTGATGCCGTTCTTGACCTGGTTGCCGATTGCGTCATAGACCCACGCGGTGGTGTCCTTGGTGGTCTTCGTGAGCTGGTTCGCTCCGTTGTACGTGTAGCCGATCGTGCCGGCATCGGCACCGGTGTTCCCGGCGCGAGTCTGGCTCGTGCGGTTGCCCGCAGCATCGTAGGCGTACGCCCATGAGGCGTTCACCGTCGATCCCGCCTTCTCCTCCGCCTTCGTGATGCGGTCCATGGAGTCGTACTGGTAGGCCGTGACGGCCCCCGCGGGGATGCCTTCTTCCTTCGTGCTCGTGCGGGTCTGGATGTTGGTGGTGTCGGTGCCGTTCTTGGCGAAGGAGTACGCGACCTCGGCGGTGACGTTGCCGGCCGCGTTCTTGGCCTGCACCTGGGTGGGGCGGCTGGACTTGTCCAGCGTGGTCACGACCTGTGCACCAGCGGGGAAGATCCGCTTGGTCTCGGCTCCGTTCCCGTCGTACTCGAACAGGGTGCAGCCGCTGTTGGCTGCAGGCGTTCCGCTGGTCGGGCAGACGCCGCCGGGCTCGCGCTGGCTGGTGAGCTGGTTGGCGGCGTCATAGGTGTTCGTCGTGATGCCGCCGGTGTCCTCGAAGGTGAGGATGTTGCCGGCCGCGTCGTGCGTGTACTTCTGGTTCAGGCCGGCGAGCGAGCCGATCTGCTGGGTGGTGCGGCCGAGGGTGTCGTACTCGAACTGCTTGGTCCCGGCGAAGCTGTCGGAGTCGAACTGGACGAGCCCGTTCGGGTAGTACGTCTTCGCGAGGGTGCCGCCGTTGTCAAAGGTGACGAGGGTCTGGCGGTCGCGGACGTCGTAGGCGTACTTGGTGATGTCGCCCTTGCCGTCGGTGACGCTGGTGACGCGGGACAGAGCGTCGTACGTGTACGTCGTCGCACCCTGGGGTACGGGCGGGGTGACCTTGGTCAGGTTCCCGACCTTGTCGTAGCTGTACGTGGTGACGTTGCCGTTGCCGTCCTTCGCGGAGCAGAGCTGTCCGGCCCAGCCGCCGCAGATGGTGCGGTCCCAGTTGTCGTAGGTGCGCTCGAACTCGACCGCGCCGGTGCCGCCGGCGGTGGTGTCCTTCTTCTTCGTGGGGTTGCCGGCCGCGTCGTAGTCGAAGCTCGAGGTGTTGCCGCTGGCGTCGGTGGAGCACTTCACCTGGAAGGCGTCGCCACCGGTGGAGGCACAGCCGGCGCCGGCGGTGTAGACCGCGGAGGCCGCGGCGCCGGTGGGCAGCTCGGTCTTCGTGGCGTTGTTGAGGCCGTCGTACTGGAACTTGGTCTCGTTGCCGGGCGTGCTGCCGGATCCGAGGGCGTCGGTCGAGGTCTGCACGTCGCTGTTCGCGGTCCAGGTCTGCGACTTCGTGCGGTTCAGCGGGTCCTTGGTCGAGGTCACGCGGCCCTGGGTGTCGTAGGCGTAGGTCGAGGCCTTCCCGTTCGGGTTGGTGACGACCGTGTTGCCGCTGTTGTAGGCGAAGTTCGTCACGACGTCGGCCTTGGCGCCGTGGGTCGGGGACGTGGACTTCTGCGTGATCTTGGTGATCTTGTGCGCGGTGTTGTAGCCGAACGTGATCGTCGTCGTGCCGGGCGCGGACGGGACGGTCATCGTCGCGAGACGGCCGGTGGAGTCGTACGTCATGGTGGTGACGGCGCCGCCGGGCTTCTCGATCTTGGTCAGCTGTCCGGCGCCGTTGCGCGTGTACGTCGTGGTCCGGTTCGTGGAGTCGACGATCGAGGTGATCTTCGGGTCGGAGCCGGTGGTGTGGTTCACGCGCGTGAAGCGGCCGGAGGTGTCCTTGACCGTGTAGGTCGTGGCCGACGTGGTCCAGTCGTTGCTGAGGCCGATGCCGTTGCGGTCGACGTGGTTGACCAGGCGCTTGAGGTTGAGATCGAAGGTGAAGAACTCACCCGTCTCCTTGTACGTGAGCTTCCAAGTGTCGCCCTTGCTCAGGGTGGCGTTGAAGCCGGACGGGGCGACCCAGGTGGTGCCGCTCTTGGTGAACTTCGCGGAGAAGCCGGAGGGGCCGACGAACGTGGCCTCGGTCTCGCCGCTGTTCACGGTGAGGCCGAAGTCGACGTAGCTCATGGTGGAGGACCAGCCGCCGCCGAGGGCGCCGGCGGAGCTGGAGAGGCCGTTGTAGTAGCGGTCGGCGCGGACGCCGATGCCCGCCGCGGAGCTCGTGCCGTCGTTGGCGGTGAGCAGCAGGTTGCCGTTCGCGAGGTTCACGCGGGCGACGGTGTCGTCGGAGAGCGTGATGTCCTCGAAGGACATGTAGGGGAGCGCGCCGAGGCCCGGTGCGCCGACCGGCGTGCCCGCAGGGACGCGCTGGGTCGTCACGGGCTGGCTGAGCTTGCGGTCCGCGTTCGGGATCTTCCACTCGGTCGGCTCGGCCGCGGGCTTGTCGGCGTCGGCGGGCTCGGCCGGGATCGTGCCCGGCGTCCACACGGCGTCCTTCGCGGCCTTCTGGGCTTCGTCCTGCATCTTCTTGTCGACCTGCGCAGGGTCCTGCGTCTGGTCCTCGAACTGCACCGGGCCGGCCGCGGCCGTCTCGGCGGAGGCCGGCATCGCGCCGAGCCCGGTGATCATCACGGCACTGGTCGCGAAGATCGCGAGCGTGCACCTCATTTGACGAGCGAAGCTCGTCCCCTCACCGCGTTTTGTGACGCGCATGTCTTTCCCCTCAGCTTCTTTGCACAGGCATCTGTGCCTTTTCGAAGCTACGTGGTGCACCAACCCACTCGGCACGAACGAGTGCATTGACCCCCGGTCTGGGGGCGAGGCGTGGGAATCAGCCGACTCATGCGCAATCGTCGTATGGGGCAGCGGGCGTGAATGCAAGTCCTCATATATGCGGACACGGCATGAGACGGGCATGTGACTGTCAACCAAGGCTTCCCCGTGCCATGCATCCCCGCCATCTCGGGGCCCGACGTGTCATCTGCCGGATATAGAGCTTGCGCCGTGGCACACACGCGTCGCGACATCCGGATTCGCGGAAAGCGTGCTGGAGAACAGCGCTGCACATGACGCACCCCTTTCCTTGAATCGTGCTGGCGGGACGGCGCTGGTGGTGCTGTCCACCGCGACTGTGATCCCGGCCGACGTTTCTTCTGGCATTGACAGCCCTGCGTCCTCACGACGCTTCTTGCGGAACGTCACGCTGGTCGGCGTAGCGGCGCAGGTCGTCGGCTTCGCCCTGCAAATGATCGCCGCGGCGTCTGCCCTCGTGCTCGGCGACGGCTACGCGCTCGTCGCCCTCGCCGGCACGTTCCCCGTCGTGCTCGCGAGCGTGCTGGCCTCTCGGGGCGGCTCCCGCGCTCGTGCCGCTCCCGGGTAGCGTCGGAGCGTGACCTGGCCCGCGCTGCACATCACCCGATCCGTCGACGCCGACGTGGCCTCCGTGGTGGCCGTCGCGGGGGATCCGGCCCGGCTGCCGGAGTGGGCGGCGGGCGTCAGCGCGGGGATCCGGCTCGAGGGCGGGCGCTGGCTGTCGGACTCGCCGATGGGCGCGATCGAGATCGCGTTCACGGGCCCGCGAGAGCTCGGGATCCTCGACCACGACGTGACGCTCCCCGACGGCACGGTGGTCCGCAACCCGCTGCGCGTCCTCCCGAACGACGACGGCAGCGAGGTCGTGTTCACGCTCTTCCGGCGGCCGGGCATGACCGACGTCACGTTCGCGGAGGACGCGGCGCTCGTCGCGGCGGACCTCGACCGGCTCGCGGCGCTGGTCGCGCGCGGCTGACTCCGGGCCGGGTCGCCGCTACCGTCGACGCATGCCCGCCGCCCGCCTCGCCGACCCCGACGACCGCACCCTCCGGCTCGACCTCCACCTCCCGTCGGCCGATGACGCCGCCGAGGTGCACGCGATCCTCTCCGACCCCGCCGTCTGGACCCACTACCCGTCGCTCCGCGTGACGGATCCCGCGCAGACCGACCGCTTCCTCCGCACGCGCGTCGAGGACTGGGAGCGCGACGGCCTGGGCACCTGGATCGTGCGGGAACGGGACGCCGACGCGGTCGTCGGGTTCGGCGGCTGCGGCATCGCGCACGACGCCTTCTGGAACCTCGGCTACCGCTTCACGCCGGCCGTGCACGGCCGCGGCTACGCGACCGAGATGGCCGGCCGGGCGATCGAGCGGGCGCGCATCCTCCGCCCCGAGCTGCCGGTGGTCGCCTACCTCGTCGCCCACAACCGGGCCTCGGCGGCCGTGGCCGAGCGGGCCGGGTTGGTGCTCGTGCACCGCGGGCCGGATCCGGGCAATCCCGACCCGGCCGTGATGCGCCTCGTCTACGCCGACCGCGCCCTCACCGACGGGCAGCGGGACGCGACGATGCTCTGAGCCCGGCCGAGGCTGCGGCACCGGCGGCCGCGGCGTCCGCCTGCTCCCGGTCCCACTCCCGCCGCGCGCGCCACGCGCCGGCTTCAGCCACGACGATCCGCGTCCCCGCCAGCAGCACGAGCACGACAGCGGTCAGCACCACGAGCGGCGGCAGCGCGAACCCGACCGCGATCAGCGGGTGCTCCATCCCGAGAACGGGCCAGCCCATGTCCTCCCACCGATCGGCGAGGAGCAGCAGCACCGCCAGCGCGACGAGCTCCCCCGCCAGCACCCCGATGGTGATCCGCGTCGCGAGCCGCATGCCGTCCCCTGCCGTCTCGATCGGCCGCTCGCGTTCGTCGCGCCGATGCCGAGCCGCCACCCTCGCACGGTTCCCCCGCCCGGGGAAGACCCGCGCCCCCGCCGGCCGACCATGCCGCCGCGCGCCACACTGGATCCATGAGCATCGCCGCCGACGCCCTCGCCCGCCTCGTCGAGGGCATCGACCGCGAGCGGCTCGGCGCATACGGCGCGGTCGTGCGGATCGGCGACGACGAGGTCGCGCACCGCTGGCGCAGCGACGACCGCGAGAACCTGCACTCGGTGTCCAAGGGCGTGTGCGCGGTCGCCGTCGGCATCGCCGTGGACGAGGGGATCCTCCGGCTCGACACCCGCGTGCCCGAGCTGCTGCCGGATCTCGACCTCGGCCCGGGCGTCGACGGTGTCACCGTCGAGCACCTCCTCACCATGACGAGCGGCATCGACTTCGCCTGGTTCGGCGACGAGCCCGTGCCCGGCCCCGACCTCGCGCAGGCGATGCTCGGCCTCCCGAGCCGCGGCCGCGTCTTCCGCTACAGCGACGCCAGCCCCTACGTCGCCCTGCGGATGCTCGCCGCCGCGGTCGGCGACGTCCGCGACTGGCTCCTCCCGCGCCTGTTCGAGCCGCTCGGCATCGAGAACCCGCAGTGGCACCGCTGTCCCCTCGGCTTCATCGTGGGCGGCAGCGGCCTGGAGCTCCGCACCGGCGAGCTCGCGCGCATCGGCCGGCTGCTGGGCGACCGCGGCGCGTGGGAGGGCCGGCAGCTCGTGAGCGCGGAGTGGGTCGACCGGATGCACGGCACCTGGGTCGACACGGGCCACGACGATCCCGCGGCCCCTTCGCCCGCTACGGCCTCGCGACCTGGGACGGCCCGGGCGACGCCTGGCGCCTCGACGGCCGCTACGGCCAGTACGTGCTGGTCGACGGATCCCGCGACGCGGTCGTCACCATCACGGCCCACGGGGAGGAGCGCGACCACCGGCTCGCGGAGCTGGCGGTGACCGCGGTCGCGGACGCGGCTGGGAGGGCCTGAACCACCAAGCACTGTCATCGGTAATGTTACCAAGACCAGGCGACCTTGGTAACATTACCAACATGCGTGACGCGACCGACAACCCCTTCAGCCCCGGCTCCGACACGGTCCCGGAGATCTGGGCGGGCCGCACCGAGCAGCTCAGCGACTGGCGCGACGTGGTCCGCCCCCGGCTCCTCCGCGGGCTCCCCGAGCGCGGGCGCACGGTGCTCGGGGAGCCCGGCCTCGGCAAGTCCTCGCTCGTGCGGCGCATCGCGCAGGCCGCTGCTCGCGACGGGGACTGGGTCACGCCGCAGCTCCGCATCCCCCTCGGCGTCGACCCGCTGAAGCCCGTCGCGGCCGCGGTGCTGGAGCTCGCTCGCGCCGCGGGGCTGCCCTCGGTGCGTGAGAAGCGGATCAAGGAGTCCATCGCGAGGGTGGAGGCGGTCGCCGCCGCCGGGCTGTCGCTGACGGTGCGCGCGGGATCCGAGCAGGCCGGCCCCGAGCCGCACACGGCGCTGACCGCGCTGCTCGTCGAAGTCGGGCGAGCGGCGATGCGGCAGGAGCGGGTCGTCCTGGTGCACATCGACGAGGTGCAGAACATCACGGACGAGCGGACGCTCTCCCAGCTCCTCATCGCCCTCGGCGACGCGATCACGCACGAGCAGGACGTCGTGGTCCCGGGCGGCGCTCACGTGCGCAGGTCCTTGCCGATCGCGGTGTACCTCACGGGCCTGCCGGACTTCGAGGACCGGGCGGGCGCGCACAAGGGGGCGACGTTCGCGCGCCGCTTCCGCACGACCGTCCTGACGGCGATCGACGACGAGGACATCCGCGCCGCGCTGCAGGACTTCGTCGTGCCCGGCTGGGAGGTCGCGGAGGGCTCCGGTCGCACCCGTCGGATCCGCATGGACCAGGACGCCGTCGCCGCGGTCGTCGACCTGTGCCGAGGGGAGCCGTTCCTCTTCCAACTGGCGGGGGAGCGCGCCTGGTACGCCGGATCGGGGACGACGATCACCCGCGACGAGGTCCACGCGGGCTGGCGGGGCGCGGAGCGCGAGGCGGCCGCGCATGTGGAGCGGATCCTCGAGCGGCTGCCCCCGAGGGAGCGCGCCTTCGTGGAGGCCATGGCCGCGCTGCCGACCGAGGAGCGCACGCTCACCCGCATAGCGAAGGAGATGGGCCGGTCGAGGGCCGCGGAGGTCGGGACCACCGCGCAACGCCTGGACACCGTGCGCGGCATCATCGACCGGGGCACGTCCTACGGCTTCCGGCACCGGGCGATCGAGGCGCATCTGACCAGCACGTGGCCGCGGATCGTCTGAAGCGTCAGCCCGATGTCCACCCGCTGAGCGCCACCACCTCCGCCGCGATCTCCGCGACGGTCCGCCCGTCGGTCGCCACGCGGTGCACCGCATCCGCCGCCGCCTCGAGCCGCGGCGCGGCCGCCGCGCTGCGCTCCACCGCCTCCGCCAGCCCCGACCCGATCTCGCGCCCCGCCAGCCGCGCGGCGGCCGTCGCGTCATTCGCGGTGAGCAGCACGCCCACCGCCTCGACCTCGCCGCCGAGCGCCGCCGTGAGCCCCGGGAGCTCGAGCATGCTGACGGTGTTCGCGTAGATCACGCGCGTCCAGCCCGCGTCGCGGTAGTTCCGCCACATGCATGCGAGGTTCCGTTCGGCCAGCGGGATCCCGTGCCGCCACGGCTCCGGGTGCGCCTGGTCGAGCGCGTCGCCCTCGATGAGCGCATGGGCGACGTCGGCCGCCGCGAGGATCCGCGCCACCTCCGCCGCCACCGTCGACTTGCCGACGCCCGAGCGCCCGCCGAGGAACAGGGCCTGCGTGGGTGCCGTCATCACGCGCCGGTCGACGCCCGCGCCACGACGCGCACGGGCTCCCGGTGCACGCCGGCGGTGCGCTCGCCGTCGATCATGTCGACCAGCCGCTGCGCCGCGATCCGGCCGAGGTGCTCGAGCTCCATAGCCACGCTCGACAGCGGCGGCCGTGCCTCGCTCACGAGCAGGTCCCAGTCGTCGAAGCCGATGACCGCCACGTCGCCCGGCACGTCGCGGCCCTCGTCGCGCAGGGTGTCGAGCACGCCGCGCGCGATGTGGTCGCTGCCACCGATGATCCCGTCGACCGGGTCCCCGCCGCGCACGAGCAGGCGCGCGCAGTCCCGGCCCCACGCCTCGCCCCACTGGCCGTAGAGCGAGGATCCACCGACCAGCTCGAGCCCGTGGTCGGCGAGCGCCGCCATCACTCCCTCGGCCCGGTCGTGCGCCGCCGCGTAGGACGACTCGCCGTTGACGAGCGCGATGCGCGTGCGCCCCCGCGCGATGAGGTGCTCGGCCGCGAGGCGCCCCGCCATCACGTTGTCGGGTGTGAACGACACGTCGCCCTCTCCCGTCGACGGCGCGTAGACGTAGACGACGGGCACGCCGGCCATCACGGGCGCGGGCGGCCGCGGGTTGGTGGTGCGCCCCACGATGAGGAGGCCGTCGACCCGGCGCGTGAGCAGCGACTGCAGGTGCATCTGCTCGCGGAGCGCGTCGTCGCGGGCGTCCGCGAGCAGCACCGAGAGCGACCCCTTGCCGAACGCGTCCTCGGCGCCGAGCAGGATCGGCAGCACGAAGCGGGCGTCGAGGTCGCTCGTGACCATGCCGATGGTGCCGGTGCGCGAGGAGTTGAGCGCCTGCGCGAAGAAGTTCGGCGTGAAGGAGAGCGCGGTCGCGGCCTCCTCGACGCGTCGTCGGGTGGACTCGCGCACCTGCGCCCGTCCGTTGAGCGCCTTGGAGGCGGTCGCGACGCTGACGCCCGCGGCTCGCGCGACGTCCGCGAGGGTCACCGGGCCGGATCCCGGCCTCGGCCCGTCGATGGTCACGAGTTCGAAAATAGTTCATCCAGATGTTGACAAGCAAACGAGGCGGTCGTACCTTCCATACCGAAACCGGTTTCGGTTTGCAGTCCTCATCGGGGAGGCGGCCGCGCGACGCGCGCGGACTCCTCGGGGGCCTGCCCTGCAGCATCCCGAGAGGACAACCCGTGAACTCCTTCCCCCGCTCCACGCGCGCGGCCGTCGCGGCCGGCGCGCTCGTCGCCGGACTGGCCCTGGCCGGCTGCTCCACCGGAGGCAGCGCCGCCTCCGGTGGATCCGCCGCCAGCGGCACGTACACGTTCTGGGACCCGTACCCCCAGTTCGACGCCTCCTCCGCCTGGGCGAAGCTCGTCGACACGTGCGGCACCGAGGCGGGCGTCACCGTCCAGCGCACCGCCTACGACACCTCCGACCTCACGAGCAAGGCGCTCCTCGCCGGCCAGCAGGGCAACTCACCCGACCTGCTGCTCGTCGACAACCCGGTCGTCTCCACGCTCGCCGAGGGCGGCCTCCTCGCCACGACGGACGAGACCGGCGCGGACGTCTCCGGCTTCGAGGAGAACGTCCTCGCGGCCGGCCAGATCGGGAAGGACACGTACGGCGTCCCCATCGGCGCCAACACCCTCGCGCTCTACTACAACAAGACGGTGCTCGCGAAGGCGGGCGTGGATCCGGCCACCGTCACCGACTGGGCCTCCCTCACGGCGGCGCTCGAGAAGGTCACGGCGTCCGGCGGCAAGGGCATCACGTTCTCCGGCATCGGCACGGAGGAGGGCAGCTTCCAGTTCCTGCCGTTCTTCTGGGGATCCGGCGCCGAGCTCACCGACCTCTCCTCCGACCGGGCCGTGCAGGCACTCACCCTCTGGACCGACTGGGTGAAGCGCGGCCTCGCGCCCAACAGCGTCATCGGCAACACGCAGACCACCTCGTGGCAGGAGTTCCTCACCGGGGAGTACGCGTTCGGCGAGAACGGCACGTGGCAGCTGAAGGGCGTGAAGGACTCCGGGATGGACTACGGGATCCTCTCCATCCCCGCGAGCGACGGCGGTTCGGCCCCCGCGCCCACCGGCGGCGAGTTCCTCACCGTCCCCGTGCAGCGGGACCAGGCCAGGTACGACGTGTCGAAGCGGATCCAGGCCTGCCTCACCAGCACGGACAACCTCGTCGCCACCGACACCACGCTCTCCTACGTCGCGCCGACGGCCGACGCGCAGAAGGCGCAGGTGGCGGCGGATCCCGACCTCGCACCCTGGGTGACCGCGGTCGGCGAGGCCAAGGGCCGCACGAGCGACGACCTCGGCACGAAGTACCCGCGCATCTCCGAGCAGCTCTGGAAGGCCGTGCAGAACAGCCTCAGCGGAGCGGCCAGCCCCCAGGACGCGCTCGACGAGGCCCAGAAGGCCGCCGAGTCGGCGAACGGCTGACCCGGATGAGCGCCCCCGCCATCACCCGCCGCGAGGCGCCCCGGGTCGACGCCCGGCGGCCCCGCCGCGTCGGACCTCGTCAGCTCACGGCGTGGGCGTTCCTCGTCCCCGTCGTCGTCTACCTCGCCGTCTTCTACGCGTACCCGCTCATCCGGAACGTCGACCTGTCCGTGCGCGACTACACGATCCGCTCGTTCATCGACGGGTCGGCGCCGTTCATCGGACTCGACAACTTCGCCAAGATCGTCCGGAGCCCCACCTTCGGCCCGGCCCTCGCGAACACGCTCACCTTCACGCTCGTCTCCATCGCCTTCCAGTTCACGATCGGCATGGCGCTGGCCGTGTTCTTCTTCCAGCGGTTCCGGCTCTCGGCCACCCTCCGCGCGCTGTTCCTGGTGCCGTGGCTGCTGCCGCTCATCGTGAGCGCGTCGACCTGGTCGTGGATGCTCAACAGCGAGAGCGGGATCGTGAACGCCGCCATCCGCGCGCTCGGCGGCGGTCAGGTCAACTGGCTCACCTCGCCGCAGTGGGCGCTCACGTCGGTGATCGTCGCGAACATCTGGATCGGGATCCCGTTCAACCTCGTGATCCTCTACAGCGGCCTGCAGAACATCCCGAGCGACCTGTACGAGGCGGCGTCGCTCGACGGCGCGACGTCGTGGCAGCGCTTCCGGCGCATCACGTTCCCGCTGCTCGCGCCGGTGTCGGCGATCACGATCCTGCTGGGCCTCGTCTACACGCTCAAGGTGTTCGACATCATCTGGATCATGACCCGCGGCGGCCCCGGGGACACCTCGACGACCTTCGCCATCTGGTCCTACCAGCTCGGCTTCGGGTCGACGCTGCCCACCTTCGGGCCGGCCGCCGCGGTCGGCAACCTCCTCATCGTCATGGCCCTCGTCTGCGGCCTCGTCTACCTGCGCGTGCAGAGGAAGCAGGAGAGCTGATGTCCACCGCCGCTCCCGCCCGACCCGCCGGCCCCGTCGGCCCCACCGGAACCGCCGGCCCCGCCCCCGTCGGCCGCCGTCCCGCGTCCGCGTCGGCCCGCTCGCCCGAGCGCGCCGCGCAGATCCGCCGGAGGGGCCGCCGCAGCGCCGCGACGACCGTGATCGGCGTGCTGCTCACCGCCGTGATGCTCTTCCCCGTGTACTGGATGGTGAACGTCTCGCTGACGCCCACCGACCGGATGCGGCAGAGCCCGCCGCAGCTGTTCCCCCTGACGCCCACCCTCGACGGCTACGCGGCGGTGATGCGCGACCAGCTGCCGTACCTCGGCACGAGCCTCGTGGTCGGCCTCGGCACCGTGATCGTCACCATCGCGCTCTCGGCGCCGGCCGCCTACTCGCTCGCGAAGCTGAGGCCCGTGGGCGGCGGCGTGCTCGGCTTCGTGATGATCGTGGCCCAGATGATCCCGCAGGTGATCATGGCGATGGGCTTCTACGCGATCTACCTCAACGCCGGGATCCTCAATCGGTGGTGGGGGCTGATCATCGCCGACAGCACGCTCGCCGTGCCGTTCGGGGTGCTCATCTTCACGGCGTTCATGCGCGGGATCCCCGACGAGCTGCTGTCCGCCGCCGAGCTCGACGGCGCGGGCACCTGGCGCACCTTCGTCTCGATCGTGCTGCCCGTGAGCCGCAACTCGGTCGTGACCGTGGGCCTCTTCGCCTTCCTGTGGGCGTGGTCGGACTTCGTGTTCTCGTCCACCTTGAACAGCGGCGGCACCGCGCAGACCATCACGCTCGGCATCTACCGCTACATCGGCAACAACAACCAGGAGTGGAACTCGATCATGGCCACCGCCGTGGTCGCGTCCATCCCGGCGACCGTCCTCCTGATCGTCGCGCAGCGCTACGTGGCCGCGGGCGTCACCGCCGGCGCCGTGAAGGACTGACGCGTGATCCGCGCGCTGTGGTCCCCGATCCGCATCCCCCTTCCCTTACGAGGAGACACCCCGTGACCCGCACCGCCGCCGTCGACCCGACCGTCGCCCCTCCCGCCGCCCCGGGCCCGGGACCTGCCCGCCCGGGCTCGCGCCCTGCCCGCCCGGGCGGCCCCGTCGCGCCGAGCGCGTCGCGGTTGACCCCGCTCGACGCGTCCGAGATCCGCCTCGTCGACGGCTTCTGGGGCGAGCGGCAGCGGCTGAACGCCGACGTGATCCTCCGCCATTGCGAGGAGTGGATGGAGCGGATCGGCTGGACCTCGAACTTCGACCGCGCGGCATCGGGGGAGGAGGGGTGGGGGCACGCCGGCATCGAGTTCGTCGACTCGGAGATCCACAAGCTGCTCGAGGGCATGGCGTGGGAGCTCGGCCGGTCCGTCGACGCCCGCGACGAGGCCGCCGTCGCCGCGCGCGCCGACCTCGCCGGCCGCTTCGCGCGGCTCGTCTCCCGGGTGGCCGCGGCGCAGGATCCCGACGGCTACCTCCACACGTCGTTCGGCCGCGCGTGGCAGCGGCCGCGCTACTCCGACCTCGAGTGGGGCCACGAGCTGTACTCGATGGGGCACCTGATCCAGGCGGGCGTCGCGGCGCACCGCACGGGCGCGTCACCCGAGCTCGTGGGCGTGGTCGCGCGCGTCGCCGACCACCTGTGGGAGGCGTTCGGGCCCGACGGCCGGGTCGCCGTGTGCGGCCACCCGGAGGTGGAGGTCGCGCTCGTGGAGCTCGGCCGCGCGCTGGACGAGCCGCGCTACGTCGAGCTGGCGCGCCTGTTCGTCGAGCGGCGCGGCCACGGGCTGCTCGGCCAGATCGAGTACGGAGCCGAGTACTTCCAGGACGACGTGCCGGTGCGGGACGCCGACGTGCTCCGCGGCCACGCGGTGCGCGCGCTCTACCTCGCGGCCGGCGCCCTCGACGTGGCCGTCGAGACGGGCGACGCCGAGCTCGCCGACGCGGTGCGCCGCCAGTGGGAGGAGACCGTCCGCACCCGCACGTACGTGACGGGCGGCATGGGATCCCACCACCAGGACGAGGCGTTCGGCGCCGACTTCGAGCTGCCGCCGGACCGCGCGTACGCCGAGACCTGCGCGGGCATCGCCTCGAACATGCTGTCGTGGCGGCTGCTCCTGCAGGAGGACGACCCGCGCTACGCCGACCTCATCGAGCGCACGCTCCTCAACACCGTGCTCGCCTCCCCCCGGGAGGACGGCCGCGCCTTCTTCTACACGAACACGCTGCACCAGCGGACCCCCGGGGTCGCGCCCGACGAGGACGTGGTGAACGCGCGCGCCCTCGCGAGCCTCCGCGCGCCGTGGTTCGAGGTGTCGTGCTGCCCCACGAACGTCGCCCGCACGCTCGCGAGCATGGAGCTGACCTTCGCGACGCGCTCGCCGGAGGGGGTGCAGATCCACCAGCTGGGCTCCTACGACGTGGACACCGCGCTCGAGGACGGCACGCGCGTCGCGCTGTCGGTGCGCAGCGGCTACCCGTACGAGGGCGACGTGGCGATCACGTTCCGCGAGGACACGGAGCGCGAGGTGGAGCTGGCCGTGCGGATCCCCGCGTGGGCCCGCACCGCGACCGTCACCGAGCCGGGCGGTTCCCCGGTCGAGGCCCGCGGGCGGCGGGTCGTCATGCGCCGCCGGTTCCGCGCGGGCGAGACGATGACCGTCGACCTGCCCGTGACCGCGCGGTTCGTCGCGCCGGATCCGCGGATCGACGCCGTGCGAGGCCAGGTCGCGGTGGAGCGCGGGCCGCTCGTGCTCGCGCTGGAGTCCACCGACCTGCCCTCGGGCGAGGTGGGCGACGTGTCCGTCGACGCCGCGACGGCGCCCGAGCCGACCGGGCGCGGCGCGCGGGTGCTGCTCTCGCGCCGGGTCGCGGATCCCGCCGACTGGCCGTACGGCCCGGCCGGCGCGTCCGACGACCGCGGCGCCCACGACGAGCGCGGCGCCCGCATCGACGACCTCGGCCTCGTCGACCTCGTGCCGTACGCCTCCTGGGCCAACCGCGGCCCCTCGACCATGCGGGTCTGGATCCCCGTCGCCCCGGCGACCGGTGACCGGTGACCCGCCCCCGCGTCCCCGCCGGCCGGCAGATCCGACGGGACGACCAGCACGACTGCACGGAACCGGTCACCGGGATCGCCGCCCACCGGGGCGGCACCGCGACCACCACGCGAAGGAGCATGGGATGAGAAGAAGAGCACTGCTGGCGGGGATCATGAGCATCGGGTTGGCGACGACGGGCCTCGTCGCCTCCGCCGGCCCGGCCACCGCGGCGGGAGGGACGCTGACCATCGACGCGGGCAGCTCGCTCCGGCCGGTCACGCACGTCGCCGCGGGCGGCCTCTACGGGTTCGCGACGAGCACGATGCCGGATCCGTCGATCCTGCAGCCGCTCCGCCTGCGGCAGCACACGCAGCCGCCGCCCGGGGTGCAGCAGCTCGGCAACGGCGCGACCGTCCCCACGGGCGACGCGCTGAAGGTCGCGCCGAGCGTCACCGCGACCGGCGGGCAGCAGTACGTCCGCATGCCGGACATCTACCCGAACTTCCCGTACAAGTGGGTGAGCTGGCAGGACTGGCTGAGCAAGGTTGACACGATGGTCGACGCGCGCCTGGCCGCGACCGGCAACACGGGGATCGACGGCTGGGAGATCTGGAACGAGCCCGACGGGACCTGGGACACCGCCAAGGCGGGGCCCTACAACGACGGCTGGACGCGCACCTACCGGCAGATCCGCGCCAAGGACACGGTGACGCCGATCATCGGTCCCGGCACGACGGTCTACAACGCGACCTTCATGCGCTCGTTCCTCCAGAACGCGAAGGCGACGGGCACGCTCCCCGACGTGATCGTCTGGCACGAGCTGTCCCAGGGCTGGAAGGGGGTCGACGAGCACGTCGCCGACTACCGGGCGCTGGAGAGGTCGCTGGGCATCTCGCCGCGGCGGATCTCCATCAACGAGTACGCGGGGACCGGCGAGGTCGACGTGCCGAGCTCGGCGCTGCACTACATCGCCCAGTTCGAGCGGGCGGGCGTCCACGACGCCGAGCGCGCGTACTGGTACGAGTCGGGGACGATGAACGGCCTGCTCTACCAGGGCAAGCCCACCGCCTCCTACTGGATGTACAAGTGGTACGGCGACATGAGCGGGAACATGCTGCCCGTGACGGCGGCGGGCGACCTCGACGGGATCGCGTCGCTCGACGGCTCCCGGAAGGTGGTGAACGGGGTGTTCGGTGGCGACTCCGGCACGAACACCGTGCGCGTCACCGGGATCGGGTCCTTCGGCAGCAGCGTGCGCGTGACGCTGTCCTCGACGCCGGGCACGGGCCGGAAGACGAACGTGGCCGCCCCGACGACCCTCTCCACGCAGACGCTGCCCGTCGTCGGTGGCGCGGTCTCCATCCCGGTGGCGGGGATGGATGCGACGCAGGCGTACCAGGTCGTCGTCACGCCCGCGTCCGGGCCCACCACGAGCATGCTGCAGGGCACGCAGCAGACGTACGAGGCGGAGAACGCCACGGTCGTCAACGCGCAGATCCTCGGATCCTCGGCGGCCTCGAACGGCTCGTACGTGGGTGGGATCGTCGGCTCGGCCGACATGCGGAGCGACAGCTTCGTCGACTTCACGGTCGACGTGCCGACGGCCGGCTCCTACGCGCTCGGCGTGCGCTACGCCAACGGCGGGACGGCGACGTCCACGCAGGGGCTCGCGTCGAACGGCGGCGCGTTCACGTCGCTGTCGTACCCGACCACCGGGGGCTGGGGGCGCTTCGCGACCGTGTCGACGTCCGTCACCCTCCAGGCCGGGTCGAACGTCATCCGGCTGGCGAAGGGGTCGCCGAACTTCGCGGGCGGCAGCGGCTTCGCCGAGCTCGACTCGATCACCGTCACCCGGCGCTGATCCGCGCCACCGACCCGACGCGGGCTCCGCGGCCTCACCGGCTGCGGGGCCCGCGTCGCGTTGACACCGCCCCGACGCCGCCGCGAGAATGGATCCGCGTTGCTCTTACAACGTTGTAACGGCTCGGATCCACCCGGCACCCCCGGCGTCGATCGGCCCCGCTCCCGATGAAGTGAAGGACCACTCCATGACCGACGCCCGTCCCGCCCCCGACGCCCGGATCGCCATCGACCGCACCGCGGTCGTCGCCCCCGTCAACCGCCGCACCTTCGGCTCGTTCGTCGAGCACCTCGGCCGCTGCGTCTACGACGGCATCTACGAGCCCGGCCACCCCACCGCGAACGCCGACGGCTTCCGCCTCGACGTCGTCGACCTCGTCAAGGAGCTCGGCTCGAGCACCATCCGCTACCCCGGCGGCAACTTCGTCTCCGGCTACCGCTGGGAGGACGGCGTCGGCCCGCGCGCCGAGCGCCCGAAGCGCCTCGACCTCGCCTGGCACTCGCTCGAGACGAACGAGGTCGGCCTCGACGAGTTCGCGCGCTGGTGCGAGCTCACCGGCAGCGAGCTGATGATGGCCGTCAACCTCGGCACGCGCGGCGTGCTCGAGGCCCTCGACATCCTCGAGTACGCGAACCACCCGGGCGGCACCGCCCTCTCCGACCAGCGCATCGCGAACGGTTCCCCCGAGCCGCACGGCGTGAGGATGTGGTGCCTCGGCAACGAGATGGACGGCCCGTGGCAGGTCGGCCACATGACCGCCGACGACTACGGCAAGCTCGCGAACCGCACCGCCGGCGCCATGAAGATGGTGGATCCCACGCTCGAGCTCGTCGCGTGCGGCAGCAGCGGATCCGGCATGCCGACCTTCGGCGAGTGGGAGCGCACCGTGCTCGAGCACGCGTACGACAACGTCGACTTCATCTCCGCCCACGCCTACTACCAGGAGCGCAAGGGCGACCTCGGCAGCTTCCTCGCCTCCTCGCTCGACATGGAGTACTTCATCCGCACGGTCGTCGCCTCCGCCGACCAGGTCAAGTACCGCCGCAAGAGCGACAAGACCATCAACATCTCCTTCGACGAGTGGAACGTCTGGTACCTCGACGAGCACCAGGAGTCCGGCGTCATCACCGAGGGCTGGCCCTACGCGCCGCACCTGCTCGAGGACGTCTACTCGGTCGCCGACGCGGTCGTGCTCGGCAACCTCATGATCACGCTGCTCAAGCACAGCGACCGCGTCACGTCGGCCAGCCTCGCGCAGCTCGTGAACGTGATCGCGCCGATCATGACGGAGACCGGCGGCGGCGCCTGGCGCCAGACCACATTCTTCCCGTTCTCGGTCACGAGCCGGCTCGCGCAGGGCGAGGTGCTGCGCCCGCGCATCGACGTGGGCACGTACGAGACCGAGGTGCACGGCACCGCGCCGCTCGTCGACTCCGTCGCGACCTTCGACGAGGCCACCGGCCGCGCCGCGGTCTTCCTCGTGAACCGCAGCCTGACCGAGGCCCTCTCCATCGAGGTCGACGTCGCCGGCCTCGCCGTGTCCGAGGTGCTCGAGGCCGTGGGGATCCACGACGACGACGTCTACGCGAAGAACACGTTCGAGGACCGCGAGCGCGTGGGCCTCACGCCGAACGCCTCGGCGTCGCTGACGGACGGCACCCTCACGATCACGCTGCCGCCCGTGTCGTGGACGGCCGTGTCGCTCGGCTAGCCGCACCCGCTCGACCACGCGCCCGTCGCGCCGCATCCGCGGCCGGCGGGCGTCGTGCGTGATGGGGCGGGCGCGGATCGTTCGCGGTGCGCATGCGTCCGGCGCGGTGCGCGGCGTACGCGAACGCGCATGCACATCCGAGACGGAAGGGTACGGCGGTGTCCCCAGCGCCTGCTCGCTGTGGATGGGCGCGCCCGCGGGATCGGGATGGTTCCCTAACCTCTCGCTCTACCCACACACGAACGGAGCACCATCGCCATGCCATCCATCGCGCCCTCGACCCGATCCTCGCGTCGCCTCCGCCGGGCGGGGACCGTCGCCGCCGCCGCGGCCATCGCGCTCTCCGCCACCTTCGGCCTCGGCATCGCGCCGGCATCCGCAGCCACGGCCGCCGCGGCCCCGGCGTCCACCCCCACCGACGCCTCCCAGATCACCATCCCCGGAGCCAAGCCCGGACCGGCGCCCAAGTGGCCCGGCGCGCAGTACCGGTTCGTGTTCCAGACGCACTGGGTCAAGGTCGCCGACGGGGGGCAGAACATCCGGTCCTTCCGCATCCGGGGCTACTCGGTCAGGCCGGGTGGGCTGGCCGTCAACGACATCAACGAATGCGTCACGTACCCCGGATATGACCCCAAGATCACTGACTACCGCAACGTGGGCATCGTCCTGCCGCAGATCCTCAACACCACCGTCACCAGCTACTCCGGCCCCTCGTGCACCGGCTACGACTACTCGAAGGTCGGCGGAAGCGGTCCGATCGACAGGGGGGATATCCACTGGACGCTCTTCACGCACCACGCGCCGGCTCCTCGCTGACCGGACGATCCGCACGCACCGACGGCCGACGTCTCCCCCGCGGAGACGTCGGCCGTCGTCCGTCAGCGCGACCCGCCGACGAGGTGCGGTCGGTCGCACCACCAGCTCGGCCTCGCGCGGCGGGGCGCGTGCGCGGCGTCGCGGGTCGTGCGCGCATGCACATCCGCGGTGCGTGGGTGCCGAGAGTCCCCATCACCCGCTCGGTGTGGATGCGCCCGTCCGCGGGATCGGCGGGCTCCTTAGCCTCTGATCTCCCACCCACGAACGGAGCATCATCGTCATGCCATCCACCACGCACTCCACCCGACCCTCGCGCCTCCGCCGCCGAGCGGGGACCGTCGCCGCCGCGGCGGCCGTCGCGCTCTCCGCCACCGTCGGCCTCGGCATCGCGCCGGCGTCCGCGGCCCCGTCGACCACCCACGCCGCCGAGTCCTCCGTGAGCACCAGCCCGGCCGGGGACCCCACGGAATCCAAGGTCGCCACCCAGATGTACACGTTCACGACGCACTGGACCCCGGTCTCCCGCGGCGGGCAGAACGTCGAGTCGTTCATGGTCGCGGGCCCCAGCAACAAGTGGGTCAACGGGGCCGACCGTCCGAGCTTCCATTACTGCGAGACCTTCCCGAACTACCGGAACAACCTCGACACCGACAGTCACGTGAATGTCTTCATCCCGTCGGAGTACGGCACCAGCGTCGTCAGCTTCCCCAGCCCCAATTGCGAAGGCCAGTTCGTCGACGGATTCGGTCAGATCGACACCGTGCACCACAGCTGGACCCTCTTCACGCGCCACGCGCCGACCTGGCGTCGCTGACCGGACCATCCGCACGTACCGACGGCCGGCGTCTCCCTCGCGGGGACGCCGGCCGTCGGCGCGTCAGCGCGGTGCATCTCCGGGATTCAGCGCGCGGGCGGCTCCCGGGCGGCTGTCGTCGTCCCGGCCCGGTCGCGCCCGTCGCGCTCCCCTTGGGACCGGGACGAGGCCGGATCAGCCTCGCCGCTCCGCCCGCAGCACCGCCATCACGATCACGTCGACCGGCTCGCCGTCGAAGCGGAAGGCCGCCCGGAGGCGGCCCTCCTCGACGAAGCCCGCGCGCTCGTAGACGCGGCGGGCGCGGGGGTTGATGGACAGGACCTCGAGGGAGATGCGCTCGAGGTCGGTCGCGGCGAAGGCGTGGTCGACGAGCAGGCGCACCGCCTCCGAGCCGAGGCCGCGGTCGCGGCCGGCGGGGCCGATGAGGATGCGGAGGTTCGCGCTCCGGTCCTCGGGGCTCCACTCGTTGAGCACGGCCTCGCCCACGCACGCGTCGGTCGCGCGGTCGACGAGCGCGAGGTCGAGGCGGTCGGGCTGGTCGGCGCGCGTCGCGTACCAGGTGCGCGTGCGGTCGTCGAGCTCAGGGCGCCCGGCCATCTCGGCGACCTCGGCGCTCGTGTGCGCGGATCCGGTGAGGCGTATCACGTCGGGGTCGGCGAGGATCGGCCCCATCGCCTCGACGTCGGCGGGGGTGAAGGGGCGGAGGACCGCGCGCTCGCCCTCGAGGCGCGGGAGTACGGGGAACAGGCGGGGGTCGGCGGCGCTCACGCCTCCATCGTGCCCGGACGGGTCGCGCCCGTCACGTGCGTCGCGGCGGTCACCGGCCGTCGCGCTCGCGGTACAGCGTCATGAGGGTGGCCGAGATGCGGCCGCGGGTGCCGATGCGGTGGCCGTTCGCCTCGAGCCAGGCGCGGGCGGCGGCGCGCTCGCCCGTCGCGGCCGGGCTCGCGCCGGAGGACACGGGCGGGGGATCCGCCACGGGCGTCACCGTCACGGTGGTGCGCCGCCCGGCCGTGGCGTAGGGCGCGAGCGTCGAACGGAGCGCGCGGGCGTCGGCCTCGTCGAGGTCGACCTCGAGCACCCACCCGTCGAGCCCGAAGCGCACGGCCTCGAGCGGTTCCGTGCCGGGCGCGGCGCCCCCGTCGGCGCGCTGCGGATCCCTGTCGTCGGCCATGCGTCTCCCTGTCGTCGTCCCCCTCCCGCAGCCTAGGTCGCGCCGGGGACACCGGCCGCCCCGCCGGTCGCCGCCCCGGATGCCCTCCCGGTGCTTGATGAGAACCGTTCTCTTCTAAGCTGGGCGGATGGACGCCCACCCGAACGCCATCCCTCCCGTCACGCGCGGCGGCCTGGCCGTGACCCTCGTCTCGGCGAGCACCCTGCGCGCCGCCTCGCGAGTGGCCGCCGCCGTCACCGGATCGCCCGAGGCCGCGGATCCGCAGGTCGTCGAGGCGCCCGACGGCGACAGCGGCCGGCTCGGCGCCGAGCTCGCCGAGGGGCTGATCGCGGACGTCGACGACGGCCGCCGCGGCCTCGCGGTCGTCGCGCTCGAGCCCGCCGCGGATCCGCTCGAGGTCGCCCTGGTCCTGGAGCACGTGGTGGAGGCGCGGCATCCCGGATCCACGCCCATCGGCGTGCTCGACGTCGTGGCCGTCTCCTCGGTCGCCGAGATCCGCGACGTGCTGCTCGACCCGCGCGACGACGACGCGGCCCCGTTCGACGCGGGCGAGCGCCTCGCCGGGCGGCTGGAGTGCGCGAGCGTCGTGGTGCTCGCGGACCTGGATCCGGAGCGGCCGACCGCCGACGCCCGACGCGTCGTCGCGCTGGTCGGCCTGCTCGCGCCCGACGCCCGGATCGTCACGCACGGCGACCGCGACGCCCTCGTGCCGGTGCCCGTGCGGATCGCCCGGCAGCGCGTGCGGCGCCTCGCGGCGGGCATGGGCTGGCAGGTGGCGCTGGCGGGGCGGCTGCCGGCGCGGCTCGCGGTGCTGGCCGCGCCCGACGGGCCGTCGGATCAGGCGGCGCCGATGGGCGTGCACGTCTTCCGGGATCCGCGCCCGTTCCACCCCGGCCGCCTGCGCCGGGCCGTCGCGTGCGAGCTCGTGCCGGGGCCCGCGGGGCGCATCGTGCGGTCACGCGGGCTCGTGCGCCTCGCGAGCCGGCCGGAGACGGTCGGCCAGTGGTCGACGGCAGGCGACGTGCTGAGCCTCGACCCGACCGGCATGCCGAGCTGGGATCCGGAGTCGCCCGCGGGCCAGGAGATCGCCTTCGTGGGGGAGGGGCTCGACGGCGAGGCGCTCGACCGGATCCTCGGGGCCTGCCTCCTGGAGCCCGCCGAGCTGGTCGCGGGGCCGGACGCGTGGCGCGCGTACGCGGATCCGTTCCCCGCCTGGGACACCGAGCACCGGCACTGAGGCGGGCGCCGCCGGGAGCCGGGAGCAGGCGAGGCGCGCCGCTCAGCGCGCCTCGTCCCCGACCACGCGACCGTCCTCGAGCCGCACCACCCGGTCCGCCTCGGCCAGCACCGCCGGGTCGTGCGAGACGGCGACCACCGCGATCCCGCGGTCGGCCTCCGCGCGCATGATCGCGCGGATCCGCGCGGCGCTCGCGGCGTCGAGGCCGGTGGTCGGCTCGTCGAGGAGCAGCAGGTCGGCGCCGCGCGCCAGCCCCTGCGCGAGCAGCGCCCGCTGGCGCTGCCCGCCCGACAGCGCGGCGAATCCCTGCGAGGCGAGGGGGATCAGGCCGAGGCGGTCGAGCGCGTCGTCGACCGCCCGGCGGGCGTCCGCGTCGAGGCGTCGCCACCTCCCGGATCGACCCCACGCGCCGACCGTCACGACGTCGCGGACGGTGACGGGCAACCGGTCCGAGACGGCGGCGCGCTGCGGCACGAAGGCCGCGCGATCCGCGGCGGAGCGGGTCCCGGCGGCGGGCGCGCGGGTGCCGGCGACGACCTCGAGGAGGGTCGACTTGCCGGCGCCGTTGGGGCCGGCGATCACCGTCACGGCCCCGGCCGGGAGGTCGAGGTCGACGTCATCGAGCGCGCGCCGGTCGCCGAAGTCGACGCGGATCCCGCGGAGGACGACGGCGGGCTGCTGACGGGGCATGCTCCGATACTACGCATTTGATAAGCGTTCTCATTCTCGACTACGGTCGGGATCGTGTCCTTCCTCACCCGCGGAATTCTCGAGCCGTTCGCGCTCGACTTCCTCCTGCGCGCCCTCCTCGGCGGCGCCCTCGTCGCGATCCTCTGCGGCGTCGTGGGCACGTGGGTCGTCATCCGCGGCATGGCCTTCCTCGGCGAGGCGCTCGCCCACGGCATGCTGCCCGGCGTCGCGCTCGCCACGGTGCTCGGGGCGCCCGTGCTCGTCGGCGGCGCGCTGAGCGCGGTCGCGATGAGCCTGGGGATCGCCGCCCTCCAGCGCCGCGGCCGGCTCTCCTACGACACGAGCATCGGCCTGCTCTTCGTCGCGATGCTCGCCCTCGGCGTCGTCGTGGTCTCGCACTCGGGCAGCTTCGCCACCGACGCGACCTCGATCCTCTTCGGCGACATCCTCGCCATCGCGCCCGTCGACATCGCCCTGCTGGCCGGCGCCGCGGTCGTGGGGCTCGGCGTCGCGTGGGCGTTCCACCGACCGCTCGTGGCGCTCGCGCTGGATCCGCGCATCGCCGCCGTGCTCCGCCTCGGCCCCCGTTCGGCGCAGGCCGCGCTCGTGGGGCTCGTGACGCTCGCGGTCGTCGCGTCGTACCAGGCGGTCGGATCCCTGCTCGTCGTCGGCCTGCTGCTCGCGCCCGCGGTCGCGGCCGGGCACTGGACCGCGCGGATCCCCACCCGGATGGCCCTCGCCGCCGTGCTCGGCATCGCCTCGGTGCTCGTCGGGCTGCTCGTCTCCTGGCACGCGGCGACCGCGGCCGGGGCGTCGGTGGCGGCCACCGCCATCGCCGTGGCCGCGCTCTCCGGCGTGGCGCGGGCGGCCGTCACGGCGCTGCGCGCGCGGGGCCGGGGGAGCGCAGCCGGCGCGGTCGACCGCGATGACGCCGCCCGCGCCGCCGCCCTCGACCCGGTCCTCGCGGGCCCGTCCGCCGGATCCACCGCCCCCGCCCCCTGACCTCCGCGGCGGACGACCGCCGCGACCCTGCCATCCACCCCACCGAGAGGACCCCGTGCGCCCCCGCACCACCGCTCCCGCACTCCTGGCCGGCCTCGCGCTCGCCCTCACCGCCTGCTCGACCGCGCCCGCCGCGGCGCCGACCGCGGATCCGACCGCCGACGACCAGGGGGAGGGGCACGGCGCCGTCTCCGGTGCCGCCGAGCTGTCGGAGCCCCGCCTCGGCCTCACGTCCATCGACCCGGCCGGCGCCGTCACGCACCTCGACCTCCTCGACGGATCGGTCGCCGAGCTCGGCAGCGTCGGCGCCCCCGCCGCGATGGACACCGACGGCCGGTACCTCTTCGCGCAGACCGACGCGGGCGTCGAGATCGTCGACAGCGGCGTCTGGACGTGGGATCACGTCGACCACTTCCACTACTACCGGGCGGATCCGCGCCTGGTCGGCACGGTCCCGGGCGCGGGCACCGCGACCATCGCGACCTCCAACCTCTCCACCACGGGCGGCACGGGCCTCTTCTTCCCCGAATCGGGCGAGGCCGTGCTGCTCGACACCGAGGCGCTCGCGAAGGGCGAGGTGGAGGAGCGGTTCCGCCTCGACGGCGAGCCCGGCCCCGGCATGGTCGTGCCCGTCGGGTCCCTCGCGCTCGTCACCGAGGGCCGGGGCGCCGACGCGACGGTGGCCGGATACACGGCCGACGGCGCGCGCACGGGCCTCGTCGAGGCGTGCCCGGACGCGGCCGGCACCATCACGACGCGCGTCGGCGCCGTGATCGGCTGCTCCGACGGCGCCCTGCTCGCGAGCGTGGACGGCGAGGAGCTGACCGTCGAGCGGATCCCGTACCCCGACGGCACGACGGCCCCCGCCGCCACGTCGTTCGACAACCGCGAGGGCCGGCCGACGGTCGCCGCCCTCGCCGGGGACCAGGGGATCTGGCTGCTCGACACCCGCGAGCGCTCCTGGCGGCTGCTCCCGGCGCCGTCTCCGCTCGTGCACGTGACCGCGGTCGACGACACCGACGAGCACCTGCTCGCCCTCACCCGCGACGGCCGCGTGCTCGTGCTGTCCGGGGCCGACGGCGCCGTGATCGCCGACACCGGCCCGCTCGTCGCCGACTCGCTGGCGGCCGGGCGGATCCCGACCCTCGTCGCCGACCAGCAGCGCGCCTACCTCGCGGGCCCGGTCGAGCGGCGGCTGCACGAGATCGACTTCGCGGACGGCGCCCGTGTCTCGCGCACATTCGACACGCAGGCGGAGCCCGCCTTCACCGCGGAGACGGGCCGATGAGCGCGCGTGCCCGGCGCCTGCCCGCCGCCCTCGCGGCGGCAGCCGCCTCCGCCGCGACCGCCCTCGCCCTCACCGGCTGCGCGACCGCGGGCGACGATCGCCCGACCGTCTACGTCTCCACCAACATCCTCGGCGACGTCGTCGAGGAGCTCGTGGGCGACGAGGCCGGGGTCGTGACGCTGATGAAGCCGGACGCGGATCCGCACTCCTTCGAGATCTCCGCGCAGGAGGCCGCGCGCCTCCGCTCCGCCGACCTCGTCGTCGCGAACGGCCTCGGCCTCGAGGAGGGGCTGCAGCAGCACCTCGACGCGGCGTCAGCCGCCGACGTGCCCACCTTCGTCGCGGGCGACGCGATCGAGGTGCTCGACTACGCCGAGGGCGACGCGGAGGGCATGCCCGACTCGCACTTCTGGACGGACCCGGCCCGCATGGTCGACGTCGTCGACGCGCTGGAGCCCGTGCTCGCCGGGATCGAGGGCATGGATCCGGGCGTGGTCGCCGACCAGGCCGCCGCCTACCGCGGCGAGCTGGAGGCGCTCGATGCCGAGATGACGGCCGCGTTCGGCGCGATCCCGGCCGAGCGCCGCGCCCTCGTCACCAACCACCACGTCTTCGGGTACCTCGCCGACCGCTTCGGCTTCGAGGTCGTCGGCGCCGTGATCCCCGGCGGCACCACCCTCGCCGCGCCCTCCGCCAGCGACCTCGCCGACCTCGTCGACGCGGTCGAGGAGACCGGCGTCCCCACGATCTTCGCGGAGTCCTCGCAACCCGACCGCCTCGTGCAGGCGCTCGCGAGCGAGGCCGACATCCGCGTGGAGGTGGTCGAGCTGTTCACGGAGTCCCTCACGGGACCCGAGGGCGGCGCCCCCGACTACCTCGCCATGATGCGCGTGAACACGCAGCGCATCGCCACCGGGCTCTCCCCCTGAGCGCCCGCGATCCCTCCCACACAGAAGGAACCACCATGCGCACCCCCCGACTACGACGGACCGGCATCGCCGCCGTCACCCTGGGTCTCGCCGCGACGCTCGCGGCCTGCTCCACCCCCGCCCCGGAGGGCTCCCCGTCCTCCGGCGCCGCGGCCGGATCCGGTCAGGCAGCCGGCCCCCGCCTCGCCGTCGCGTACGAGGGCGGCATCCTCGTCCTCGACGGCGAGACGCTCGAGACCGTCGCCGACCTCGCCTCCGAGGAGTTCACCCGCCTCAATCCCGCGGGCGACGACCGGCACGTCATGGTCACCATGAGCGAGGGCTTCCAGGTGCTCGACACCGCGGCCGGCACCGGCGACGAGCCGGAGCTGACGGACACGGTCTTCGCGGCCGACACCCCCGGCCACGTCGTCCGGCACGCGGGCAAGACGATCCTCTACGCCGACGGCACGAGCGACACGACGGTCTTCGACACCGCGGCCCTCGCCACCACGGACGGCATGCCCGAGACCGAGACGATCGCGGGCGTCGAGGCGCACCACGGCGTCTCGATCGTGCTCGAGGACGGCACGTTCCTCACGACCGTCGGGAACGCCGACGGCCGGAACGGCATCGAGGCCAGGGACGCGTCCGGCGCCGTCATCGCCCAGAGCGACCAGTGCCCCGGCGTCCACGGCGAGGGCACCGCGGCCGGCGAGGTCGTGGTGTTCGGCTGCGAGGACGGCGCGCTCGTCTACGACGACGGCGAGATCACCAAGCTCACCGCGCCCGACCAGCCGTACGGCCGCATGGGCAACGCCTACGTGAGCGAGACCAGCCCGATCATCGTCGGCGACTACAAGTCCGACCGCGACGCCGAGGGCTACCTGCTCGAGGCCGTGACCCTGATCGACACCGAGGCGGGGACCCTCCGCGTCGTCGACCTGCCGGAGGGCGTCGGCTACACGTTCCGCGACGTCGCGCGCGGCCCGGACGACATGGCCTACATCATGGGCTCGGACGGCGCGATCCACGTGCTCGACCCCGCGACCGGCGAGCTGACCGGCTCCTTCCCCGTCATGGACGCATGGGAGAGCCCGGTCGAGTGGCAGGACCCGCACCCCGCGATCGTCGTCGCCGACGGCATCGGGTACGTCACGGAGCCGGCCGCGCAGGAGGTGCACGCGGTGGACCTCACGACGGGCGAGGTGCGCTCGAGCACGACCCTCGACGTCACGCCGAACGAGATGGCGGTCGCCGCGGGCTGATCCGCAGGGGCGTCGCGGGGCGCGGGGCGGATGCTCCGCGCCCCTCGCGCGTCCGGCGTCCGCGGGTGCGCGGGTGCGCAGGTCCGCGGGTGCGCAGGCGGATGCGCACGCGACGCGGACCCGTCTGTGGGCACGGTCGCCGCGGGCGGGCGACGGCGTGCCACGATCCTCGTTCCCGCTGCCGGCACGCCATGCGGTCCGCGCCGGATCCCCGCGGCCCGCCCCGACTCCCGATCCCCGTCGGGTCCGAACCGGCATCGGCCGACCCGGAGGAGCCCGACCGCATGACGACGACCGCGACCCGATCCCGCCGCCCCGCGCGCATCCTCTTCTCGTTCGCGCGCGGCCGGGGCCACCTCGGGCCGCTGATGCCCCTCGCGCACGCGGCCGCGGCGGCGGGCCACGAGACGGCCCTCTGCGGAGCGCGGTCCGTCGTGCTCGACGAGACCGGCTTCGACCACCTCCACCCGCGCGAGGTGTCGACCATGCCGTCGACCGCGCAGCCGAGCTGGCGGGAGGACGGCACCGGCGTCCTGACGCCCGTCGCCGCGTCCGGGGTGCTGCGGAACGTGGCGCCGTACTTCCTCGGGCCCACCGGCCGGGAGGCGCGGGACGCCGTCTCGGGGATCGCGTCCGCCTGGCCGGCCGACGTCGTCGTCTGCGACGGGCAGGACTTCGGCGCCATGGTCGCGGCCGAGCGCGTCGGCATCCCGTGCGTCGTGGTCGAGGTGTTCGCGACCGCGCCCGAGGGGTGGATCGAGCAGCTCCGCGAGCCCATGCAGGGCTTCCGTGCGGAGGTCGGACTGGCGCCCGACCCCGAGCTGTGCGTGATCGACGGGCAGCTCGCCGTGATCCCGTTCCCCGCGTCGTTCCGCCGCGTCCGCGAGCGCCGCTCGCCCGTCACCCGGATGGGCCCGGAGGCCCCGCGGCCGGACCGCGACCATCCCGCCGTGGCCTGGTTCGCGGCGGGCGAGGAGGAGCGCCGCGTCTACGCGACCCTCGGCACGATCTTCAACAGGGCGTCGGGCGACCTGCTGCCGCGGATCATCCAGGCCCTCGAGACGCTGCCCGTGCGCGCGCTGGTCACGACCGGGCCCGACATCGACCCGGCCGGGTTCGCGGTGGCGGGCGAGAACGTGCGGCTCGAGCGGTACGTGCCGCATGACGGCGTGCTCGACGTGGCCGACCTCGTCGTGTCGCACGGCGGATCCGGCACCATGACGCAGTCGCTCGCGCACGGCGTGCCCCTGCTCGTGCTGCCGCTGGGCGCCGACCAGCTCCCCAACGGCGAGCGGGTGCGGGAGCTCGGGGCGGGCGCGATGCTCGACGCGCGCGCGACGCCGGACGAGATCGCGGCGCGGATCCGGGCGATGCTCGCGGATCCGACCCCGCGCGCGGCCGCCGCGGCCGTCGCCGCGGAGATGCGCGCGCTGCCGTCGCCCGACGACGTGCTGCGGCGCATCGAGGCGCTCCTGCGCTGAGGTCGGCGGCCGCGACAGGCGGCTCCGCCTTGCTGATCCCGCAAGGAGCCGTGCGCCGAGCGCCCGGGTCCGCGAGGCTCGAGCCATGGACATCACACGAGGGATCGACGGCCGGCACGAGTGGGACGCGGTGGTCGTCGGCGGCGGCGCCGCGGGATCGAGCGCGGCGCTCATGCTGGCGCGTGCCCGCCGGAGCGTGCTCGTGGTCGACGCCGGCCAGCCGCGCAACGCGGTCGCCGCCCACATGCACGGCGTGCTCGGCCACGACGGGAAGCCGCCGCGGCAGCTCCTCGCGGAGGGGCGGCGCGAGATCGAGGGCTACGGGGGCGTGGTCGCCGACGGGCGCGTGGAGGGGATCGCGGCGATCGAGGATCCCGCCGGCCCGCGCTTCCGCGTGAGCCTCGACAGCGGCGCCGAGGTGCGCGCGCGCCGCGTGATCCTCGCGACCGGCCTCGCCGACGTGCTGCCCGAGGTCCCCGGCCTCGCCGCGCACTGGGGCGCGGGTGTCGTCGTCTGCCCCTACTGCGACGGCTGGGAGGTGCGCGACCGCCGCATCGGCGTGCTCGCCACCGGGCCCGGCAGCCTCCACCACGTGCAGATGCTGCGCCAGTGGTCCGCCGACATCACCTTCCTCGTCGCGGGCGGGACGGCGGACGGCCGGCCGCTCGAGATCGACGCCGCGACGCGCGCCGGGCTCGACGCCCGCGGGATCCGCATCGAGGTGGCGGTCGTCACGCGCGTGCTCGGCGAGCGCGGCGCGCTCGAGGGCGTCGAGCTCGCCGACGGCCGGGTCCTCCCGCTCGACTCGCTCTTCGCGATGCCCGGCGTCGCGCCCCGCGACGGGTTCGCCCGCGTGCTGGGCGCCGCGACCGAGGAGACGCCCTGGGGTCCGTTCGTGACGGCGGATCCGATGGGCCAGACGAGCGTGCCCGGCCTCCTCATCGCCGGCAACGCGTCGAGCGGATCCGCGAACGTGCCCGTCGCCATGGCCGCCGGCACCATGGCGGGCGCGATGGCGAACGCCGGGATGGTGACCGAGGACGTCGCGATCGCGGTGGCCGCCGCCTGAGCGCGGCCGGGCAGCCGACCCGCTCCGCGCCCGGCGATACCGTGGCGGGATCCCCCGTCGTCGACCGATCGGACATGCCATGCTCACGGGTCACAGCGCCTTCCCCCTCACCCCGCTGCGCGACGGCGCCGTCGACGAGGCCGCCTTCGCGGGCCTGGTGGAGCGGTTGGCCGCCGCCGGCGTCGACTCGATCGCCGCGCTCGGGTCGACGGGGGCGTACATGTACCTCGATCGCGACGAGCGCCGGCGGGTCGCGGCCGCCGCCGTCCGGCACGCGGGTCCGGTGCCGGTGATCGTGGGCATCGGGGCGCTCGGCACGTCGGACGTCCTGGCCCTCGCCGAGGACGCGCAGCAGGCGGGCGCCGCCGCGGTGCTCCTGGCGCCCGTGACGTACCAGGCGCTCACGGACGACGAGGTGCTCGGCCTCTACGAGGACGTCACCGCGAGCCTCTCCGTGCCGCTCGTCGTCTACGACAACCCGGGCACGACGCACGTCCGGTTCACGCTCGACCTCTACGCCGCCATCGCGCGGCTCCCGCACGTCGCCTCGATCAAGATCCCCGGCGTCCCGGTCGACCCCGAGGCGGCGGCGGCGGACGTGCGGGCGATCCGCGATCGGATCCCCGGGTCGGTCACCGTGGGCGTGTCCGGCGACGCGCTGGGCGCGACCGGCCTGATCGCGGGCTGCGACGCGTGGTACTCGGCCGTCGGAGGCACGCTCCCCGGCCCGGTGTCGGCGATCACGCGCGCCGTGCGGGCGGGCGACCACGCGGCAGCCCGCGCCGAGTCGGATCGGCTGCGCCCGGTGTGGGACCTCTTCGCCGCGCACGGCAGCTACCGCGTGATCGCCGCGATCGCCGCGCAGCTCGGGCTCGTCGGCGACGACCCGCTCCCGCGACCCGTCCGCGGCCTCGGGCCCGACGCCCGGGCGCGCGTCGCCGAGGTCGTGGGGTCCCTGCGCCTGGGGGAGTGACCGCCGTCCGCTGGCGCTGGGTCCGCTCCCGAAGTAAACTTGAGCCAGCACGACTCAAGTACGACCGAAGGGAACGCAGTGGCCAACATGCAGGGCGCACCCGCCACCGACGAGAACGCGAAGACCGCGCTCGAGCAGTACGGGGTGAACCTGACCGAGATCGCGAAGAGCGGCAAGCTCGACCCGGTCATCGGACGCGACGCGGAGATCCGGCGCATCAGCCAGGTGCTCACGCGGCGCACCAAGAACAACCCGGTGCTCATCGGCGAGCCCGGCGTCGGCAAGACCGCCGTCGTCGAGGGGCTCGCGCAGCGCATCGTCGCGGGCGACGTGGCCGACTCGCTCAAGGGCAAGCAGCTCGTCTCGCTGGATCTCGCGGCGCTCGTCGCGGGCGCGAAGTACCGCGGCGAGTTCGAGGAGCGGCTGAAGGCCGTGCTCAAGGAGATCGACGACGCCGACGGCGAGGTCATCACCTTCGTCGATGAGCTGCACACGCTCATGGGCGCGGGCGGCGGCGAGGGATCCGTCGCCGCGTCCAACATGCTGAAGCCCATGCTCGCGCGCGGCGAGCTCCGCCTCATCGGCGCCACCACGCTCGACGAGTACCGCCAGTACATCGAGAAGGACGCGGCCCTCGAGCGCCGGTTCCAGCAGGTGTACGTCGGCGAGCCGAGCGTCGAGGACACCGTCGCGATCCTCCGCGGGCTCAAGGGCCGGTACGAGGCGCACCACCAGGTGCCCATCACGGATGCGGCCCTCGTCGCGGCGGCGTCGCTCTCGAACCGCTACATCCCGGCCCGCCAGCTGCCCGACAAGGCCATCGACCTCATCGACGAGTCCGCGTCCAGGCTCCGGATGGAGATCGACTCGTCGCCCGTCGAGATCGACGAGCTGCGGCGCGCGGTCGACCGCATGAAGCTCGAAGAGCTGGCGCTGAAGCGCGAGAAGGACGAGGCGTCGAAGGCGCGGCTGGAGAAGCTCCGCGAGGACATCGCCGTGCGCGAGGCGTCCCTCGGCGACCTGCAGCGGCGGTGGGAGGCGGAGCGCGCGAGCGTCAACCGCGTCGGCAAGCTGAAGGACGAGCTCAACGAGCTGCGGATCCGCGCCGAGCGGGCCCAGCGCGAGGGGAACCTGGAGAAGGCGTCGCGCCTGCTCTACGGCGAGATCCCGGTGATCGAGCGCGAGGTCGCGCAGGCCGAGGCCGCCGAGTCGGTGCCGTCCGCGGAGGACCGGCTCGTGAACGAGCAGGTGACCGCCGAGGACATCGCGGCGGTCGTGGCGGCCTGGACCGGGATCCCCGTCGGCCGGCTGCTCCAGGGCGAGACCGAGAAGCTGCTGCACCTCGAGCAGGAGCTCGGCAAGCGGCTCATCGGCCAGAAGCCGGCCGTGCGGGCGGTCGCGGACGCGGTGCGCCGCACGCGCGCCGGCATCTCCGATCCGGGACGGCCCACCGGGTCCTTCCTCTTCCTCGGGCCCACCGGTGTCGGCAAGACGGAGCTGGCGAAGGCGCTCGCCGAGTTCCTGTTCGACGACGAGAAGGCCATGGTGCGCATCGACATGAGCGAGTACGGCGAGAAGTTCGCCGTCTCACGCCTGGTGGGCGCGCCTCCCGGGTACGTCGGCTACGAGCAGGGCGGCCAGCTCACCGAGGCCGTGCGCCGCCGCCCGTACTCCGTGGTGCTGCTCGACGAGGTCGAGAAGGCGCACCCCGAGGTGTTCGACGTGCTGCTGCAGGTGCTCGACGACGGCCGGCTCACCGACGGCCAGGGGCGCACGGTCGACTTCCGCAACGTGATCCTCGTGCTCACCAGCAACCTCGGCTCGCAGTTCATCAGCGACGCCTCGCTGCCGCTCGACCAGCGCGAGCAGGCCGTGCAGCAGCTCGTGCGCCAGACGTTCAAGCCGGAGTTCGTGAACCGGCTCGACGACATCGTGGTGTTCCAGACGCTGTCGCTGGAGGACCTCGGCCAGATCGTGGAGCTCTACATCGACCGCCTCGGCGTGCGGCTGTCGGAGCGCCGGCTCACGCTCGGCGTCACCCCGGATGCCCGCCGCTGGCTCGCCGAGCGCGGCCACGACCCGCTGTACGGCGCGCGCCCGCTCCGCCGGCTGATGCAGCGCGAGATCGACGACCGCCTGGCGCGCGAGCTGCTCGCGGGCGACATCCGCGACGGCGACGCGGTGCGGGTCGACCTCGCGCCGGACGGCGAGGGCCTCACGGTCGGCCGCGCGTGGAGCGACGAGCCGGGGGAGCAGGCGCCGAGCGCCTGACGTCCTCGCGGCTCAGACCGCCGTCACCCGCAGGATCGCGATCGACTCGGGCAGCATCGCCGGCGCGTGCAGGCCCGACGCGGCCAGCGCGCGGCCGGTCAGCTCGACGCCGTCCCACCAGGCCGGGGCCGTGAAGCCGGGCTCCGGGGTGCCGACGCGCACGGGCTCCACGCGGTAGCGGCGCTCGGGATCCAGGCCCGGCAGCAGGAAGCGGCCGCGCGGGGAGACCTCGGAGCGGCCGATCGACGCGAGGAAGAACAGCGCGGAAGCGGCGTCCAGCGCCACGGCGCCGTGGACCAGCAGCGTCGGGTCGCTCTCGTCCGCGCGGACGACCGTGCCCGTGTGCATCAGCGCGCGCTCCTCCTTGTAGAGGGCGATCCACGCCGCGAGGTCGGCGTTCTCCTCGTCGGTGGCCTGCGCGAGGTCCCACTCGATGCCGAGGTGGCCGTGCAGCGCCGAGCCCGCGCGGAACGCGAGGCGGTGCGCACGGCCGGTGGTGTGGCTCACGCCCGAGGCGATGTGCGAGCCCAGGAGCTCCGGCGGGAGGAGCTGCATGGTCCAGCGCATCATCTGCTGGCGGTCGAGCGGGTCGATGCAGTCGGAGACCCACACGCGGTCGGTGCGCTCGAGCACGCCGAGGTCGACGCGGGCCCCGCCGGACGCGCACGCCTCGATCTCGAGGCCGGGGAAGCGCGCCCGCAGCTCGTCCATGAGGCGGTACGCCGCGAGCGTCTGCCGGTGCACGCCCGCCTCGCCGCGCGGGTGGACCCCGGCGTCGACGAGGTCGCGGTTGTGGTCCCACTTGACGTAGGCGATGTCGTGGGCGGTGAGGATCGCCGTCATCCGCTCGAGCACGTACGCGTACGCCTCGGGGATCACGAGGTCGAGCACCTGCTGGTCGCGGGCCCGACGGGGGAGGCGGCCGCCGGTGGCCATGATCCACTCGGGGTGCGCCCTGGCCAGGTCGGAGTCCTCGTTCACCATCTCGGGCTCGAACCAGAGGCCGAACTCCATGCCGAGGCCCGTGACGTGGTCGATGATCGGGTCGAGCCCGTCGGGCCACACGGCCTCGTCGACGTACCAGTCGCCGAGGCCGGCGTGGTCGTCTCGGCGGTGGCGGAACCAGCCGTCGTCGAGCACGTAGCGCTCGACGCCGAGCGCGGCGGCGCGATCCGCGAGGTCCTGCAGGCGCGCGAGGTCGTGGTCGAAGTAGACGGCCTCCCACACGTTGATCGTCATGGGCCGGTCGCGGCGCGGGTGGGAGTCCCGGGCGCGAAGGAAGCGGTGGAAGCGGGCGGCCTGATCGTCGAGGCCGTGCCCGTACGCGGCGTAGATCCACGGGCTCGCGTAGGACTCGTCGCGGGCGAGGCGCACCTCGCCGGGCAGGAGCAGCTCGCCGCCGCCGATCACCTGGCGGCCGGTGGAGAGGCGCTCGGCGTAGTGGCGGTGGTTGCCGCTGAACGCGACGTGGACGCCGCGCACGTCGCCGTGGCGGAAGCCGAAGCCGGGCGTGCCGACGGAGAGGAGGGTCGCGGCGTCGGGGCCGGTGCGGCCCTTGCGGCCCTCGCGCTCGTGGATCCCCACCACCAGCTCCCGGCGCTGCGGCGTGCGCTCGAGGCCCCAGCGTCCGGCGAAGTCGAGGATCTCGCGGGCCTCGGCCGGGAGCGGCAGCGCGAGCTGGAGGGCGCCGACGGAGTAGAGGCCGTCGCGCAGGTTGCGGACCTCGGCGCGCATCCGCACGAGGCCGGAGGGCAGCAGCTCGACGTCGATCGCGAGCGCGAGTCCCGCGGCGTCGTCGACCGCGTCGACGTGCACGAGCGCGGGGCCGGCGGAGGCGGATCCGGGCCGGCCGTCGACGCCCGACGGCAGCGGCGAGCCGTCGACCGTCGCGGCCGTGACGCGGAACATCGGCGACCAGTCGGCGCCGTCGCGGTGCCCCTCGAGGCCGGGCTTGCCCATCCACGACGTGTGCGCCTCGGGCAGGATCGACAGCCGCACGGGCGTGTCCGCGATGCTGCCCACGATCGGCTCGACGGACGCGAGCACCAGGGTCTCGAGGTCGGCCGCGGTCGTCTCGCCGAGGTCCGCGCCCCAGTGCACGACGGCGGGGAGGCGGCCGTCGACGAGGTCGAGGACCAGCGAGACGCCGGACGCCCGGAGGTGCAGGAGGGCGGAGGGGACGGCGGTGTCGGACATGGGGCTCCTCGCGTCGGTGCGGGTGGGGACGGATCCATCCTCCCGCGCTCGTGCGGCTGCCGGCGCCGGTGCCGCCGCGGCTGCCGACGCGTGCGCCTAGTCCAGGTCCTCGAGCCCCGGGACGGCCGTGCCGTCCTGCCGGTCGGCGCTGACGCTCGTGCCCGACTGCGACTGGCGGGCGCGGACGGTGCGGGCGCGGATCCGCTCCACGGCGTCGGTGTCGCGCAGCTCGTCGTCGGACGAGCCCGCGGGCTCCACCACGATCTGGCTGGCCGGCCCGATGAGGATCTCGATCGTGCCCACCCCGCCCTCGGGCAGCCGCACGGGCACCTCGACGGTCGCGGCGGCGGTGCCCTCCCGAGCGAGCGCCTGCGCGCACTCCACCACGGCGCTGGCGATGTCGTCGCCGGTCAGGTAGCGGCCGTCGGCGTAGTGGATGGTGTGCACGCTCTCAGTGAAGGCCATCCGCCGCCGGTCGCCTAGGGGCTTGCCGCCAGCGGACGGGGGGTGGAGGGTCCGCCCCGCGCGACGGCCGCGCGGGGCGGTCGCGGCGGGCGGGTGCGGCGGCCTCCCTCGGTACGCTCGGCGGATGACCTACGTCGCTCATCCCGATCGCTACTCGTCCATGCCGTATCGCCGCTCCGGCCGCTCGGGCCTGAAGCTGCCCGAGCTCTCCCTCGGCCTCTGGCACAACTTCGGCACCGCCCGCCCGATCGACACCCAGCGGGCCATCGTGCGCCGCGCGTTCGACCTCGGCATCACGCACTTCGACCTCGCCAACAACTACGGCCCGCCCCCCGGCAGCGCCGAGACCGCGTTCGGCCGGATCCTCGCGGAGGACCTCCGCCCGTACCGCGACGAGATCGTCATCTCCTCCAAGGCCGGCTACCTCATGTGGGACGGCCCCTACGGCGAGTGGGGCTCCCGCAAGTCGATGCTCGCGTCGCTCGACCAGAGCCTCGGGCGCATGGGCCTCGACTACGTCGACGTCTTCTACTCGCACCGCCCGGATCCCGAGACGCCCATCGAGGAGACCATGGGCGCGCTCGCGACCGCGGTGCACCAGGGCAAGGCGCTCTACGCCGGCATCAGCAACTACTCGCCCGAGCAGACCGAGCGCGCCGTGGCGGCGCTGGCCGAGCACAAGGTGCCGCTGACCATCCACCAGCCGAGCTACTCGATGTTCAACCGGCACGTCGAGGGCGGGCTGCTGCCCGTGCTGGAGGAGGCCGGATCCGGCTGCATCGTGTTCTCGCCGCTCGCGCAGGGGCTGCTCACCGACCGGTACCTGTCGGGATCCATCCCCGCCGACTCGCGTGCCGCGACCAGCGGGTTCCTCGACGAGTCGGCCGTGTCCGCGACCTACCTGGAGCGGGCGCGCGGCCTGCAGGCCGTGGCCGAGGGGCGCGGGCAGACGCTCGCGCAGCTGGCGCTCACGTGGGTGCTGCGGCACCCCGGGATCACGAGCGCGCTCATCGGCGCGTCGAGCGTGGAGCAGCTGGAGCAGAACGTGGCCGCGGCCGGCGCCCCGGCGCTCACCGACGACGAGCTGGCGGCCATCGAGCCGCTCGCGGTCGACGGCACCGGGCGCTGATCCGCGGATGACGGACGCCCCCGCCCCCGCCCACCTCGCCGAGGGCGCCGCTCCCGCCGGCCTCGCCGCTCTCCCCGCTCCGGCCGACCGCGCCGCCCTCGCCGACCGGGTGAGCCGGATCCTCGACGCGCAGGGCATCGTCGACGGCCACGACGACCTCGCCTGGGCGCTCCGCGAGCGCGCGGTGCGGGAGGGCGGCCGGGGCGCGTCCGTCGGCGACGACGTGCTCGCCCGGCTCGCGGTGGAGGACGCCGTGCCCGGCCTGCACACCGACCTGCCGCGCCTCGACCGCGGCCGCATGGCGGCGCAGTTCTGGTCGGTGTGGGTGCCGGACCTGCCGGACGTGGATCCGGTGCGCTCCACGCTGGAGCAGATCGACGTGGCGCGCCGGCTCGTCGCCGCGCACCCGGATCGGCTCGCGCTCGCCGTGACGGCCGACGACGTGGAGCGCGTCGTCGCGTCCGGCCGGATCGCATCGCTCCTCGGCATGGAGGGCGGCCACTCGATCGGCGGATCCCTCGGCGTGCTGCGGGCGATGCGGGCGCTCGGCGTCCGCTACATGACGCTCACCCACAACGCGAACGTGCCCTGGGCCGACTCCGCGACCGACGCGCCCGTGCTGCACGGGCTGAGCCCGGCCGGCGAGCGCGTGGTCGCCGAGATGGAGCGGATCGGCATGATCGTCGACCTCTCGCACGTGTCGGCCGACGTGATGCGGCACGCGCTGCGGATCGCCCGCCGTCCCGTGCTGTTCACGCACTCCGGGGCGCGCGCCGAGTGCGACGTGCCGCGGAACGTGCCGGACGACGTGCTCGCCGCGCTCCCCGCGAACGACGGTGTCTGCATGGCGACCTTCGTCCCGCAGTTCGTGTCGCCGCGGGTGGCGGCGTGGCACGACGAGACGCTGGCGCTCGCCGTGGCCGAGGGCGTGGATCCGCGCGACCACGAGGGCGTGCAGGCCGTCGCCGCGCGCCGCCCGGGGGAGCGGCCGCGCGCGACGCTCGCCGACGTCGTGCGGCACGTGGAGCGGATCCGCGAGGTCGCCGGACCCCGGCACGTGGGCCTCGGCGGCGACTACGACGGCATCGACCGCACTCCCGACGGGCTCGAGGACGTGTCGTGCTACCCGGCGCTGATCGCGGCGCTCGCCGAGCGGGGCTGGTCGGACGGAGACCTGCGGGCGCTCGCGGGCGGCAACGCGCTGCGCGTGCTGCGGGCGGCGGATGCGGACGACGAGGTGTCGCGCGCGCCGGCGGACGCGGGGGACCTGGCGTGAGCGCGGAGGGCGGCGCCCGGGGCGGCGACGCCCTCGGCGCCGCATCCGCCGCGGCCCTGCGCGCCATGGACGCGCGCGCCGCGGCCGCCCTCCTCGACGACCTCGCCGACCGCGGCTGGCCAGCGGAGCACCGCGAGCGGCACGGCGGCTGGATCCTGCGCGCCGCGGGCGGCGTGACGAAGCGCGCGAACTCCGTGCTCCTGGCCGGCCCGGTCGACGACACGGACGCTGCCCTCGACGCGGTCGAGACGTTCGCGGACCGCCACGGGATCGACCCGTGCGTGCAGGTGTCGCCCGCGTCGGAGCCCGCCGACCTCGCCGCCCGGCTCACCGCCCGCGGCTACGTCGCCGAGGCGCGGACGCTCGTGCAGGTCGCCGACGCCGGCGCGGTGGTGGCGCGGCTGGCGGAGGCGGGAGGTGCGGATCCGGCGCTCGCGCTCGCGCTCACGGTCGCGGACGCGCCCGACGACGCCTGGCTCGACGCGTGGTGGAGCGTCGACGGGCGCGGCGGAACCGCCGAGCTCGCCGTCGCCCGCGGGATCCTCGCGCGCGGCCCGGCCGTGTACGCCGCAGTGCGCGACGGCGACCGCGTGCTCGCCACCGCGCGCCTCGCGCTCGTCGGCCGCTGGGGCGGGCTGTTCGCCGTCGCGACGCGCCCCGAGGCCCGGCGGCGCGGCCTGTCGCGGGCGGCCATGGGAGCTGTGGTCGGCGCGGGCGTCGAGCGGGGGATCACCGACCTCTGGCTGCAGGTCGTGGCCGAGAACGACGGCGCGCTCGCCCTCTACGACGGGCTCGGCTTCCAGCCCGCGTCGCGCTACGAGTACTGGGCCCGCACCCGCCAGCCGTCGGCCGCCTCGAGATCGGCGAGGAACCGCGCGTAGACGCCCGGCTCGGCGGCGAGCGCGTCGTGCGTGCCGCGCTGCACGAGTCGGCCGCCGTCGAGCACGAGGATCTCGTCGGCGCTGCGGATCGTGTCGAGCCGGTGCGCGATCACGAGCAGGGTCCGGCGCCCGCGCAGGAGCCGGATCGCCTCGCCCACGGCCGCGGCGCTCTCCGCGTCGAGCGCCGCCGTGGCCTCGTCGAGCACGACCACGGGCGTGTCCGCGAGGAGCACCCGGGCGATGGACACGCGCTGGCGCTGGCCGCCCGACAGCTGCCGGCCGCCCTCGCCCACGGGCGTGTCGAGGTCGAGCCCGGCGCCGAGCGGCAGGCCGGCGCGGCGGAGCGCGTCGGTGACGGCGGCGTCGTCCGCGTCCGGATCCGCGAGGCGCACGTTGTCGCCGAGCGTGCCGGCGAGCAGGTGCACGTCCTGGAAGACGGTGGACACGGACGCGGCCACGTCGGCGAGCGCCATGTCGCGCACGTCGACCCCGCCGATCCGCACGGCGCCGTCGGTCACGTCGGCGGCGCGGGCGAGGAGCCGGGCGATCGTCGTCTTGCCGGATCCGGACGGGCCGACGAGCGCGATCATGCGGCCGGCGGGCAGGGCGGCGTCGACGCCCGCGACGGCCGGGGTCGCGGATCCCGGGTAGGAGAAGGAGACGCCGTCGAGCTCCACGTCGGCGCCGACGGGCCGGAGCGTCGTGCCCAGCGGGCGCTCCGGGATGGGGGCGGCGTCGAGGATCCGGCGGACGGCGCCGAGATCGCGGCGCGCGGCGCGCACCCCGACGGCCAGCTCCGCCGCCTGGCCGACGAGGTCGGCGGCGTGGAAGACGAGCACGAGCGTCGCGACCGTGCGGCCGGCGTCGACCGGGCCGCCGCCGACGCGGTCGACCGCGAGCACGAGCGCCACGACGAGCGCGGCGCGCATGACCGTGCCGAACGCGACCAGCCCCGCGACGATGCGGCCGATGAGCGCGCGGGACGCGGCGCGGTGCCGCACCAGGATCCCGTCGACGAGTCCCGCGTCGCGTCCCGTGCGCCCGTGCGCGCGCAGCACGTGCTGCGCCTGCGCGAACTCCACGACGCGCTCGGCGATCTCGGTGTGGGCCGCGGCGCGCGCGGCGTCGGCGCGCGCCACGACCCGGCCGCCCAGGCGGAGGGCCAGCAGGAGCACCGGGGCGAGCACGAGCAGGGCGACGCCGAGCGGGGGATCCAGGATCAGGAGCGCGACCGCGATCACGGCGGGCACGACGGTCGCGGTGATGAGCGGCCGCAGCAGGTACGCCGGCACGCCCATCGACGCGAGCACGCTGCCGCCCGCCGCACCCGTGAGCTCGGCGCGGTGCGCGGCGTCGAACCAGGCGAGCGGGAGGCGCACCACGTGGTCGCCGATGCGGTGGTGCAGCGCGTTCGCCGCCCGCACGCCCGCGCCGAACGCGGCCGACTGCGCCCGCGCCTGCACGGCGAGGTGGGCGGCGGCGAGGAGCAGGAAGAGGGCGATCCACGGCCACGCGGACGCCGGATCCGGCCCGAACAGGCGCTCCAGCACCGGCACGAGGGCGACCACCGCCGCGCCGTGCAGCACGGACGCCGCCGCCATGCGCGCCACCACCGGGCGCAGCTCCCGCTCGCCCGCGGGACCGAGGGTGCGGCGGATGTCGTCTATCGCGCCCATCAGCGCTCCTCCCGGTCGGTGTCGGTCGTGCGGGTCGTGCGGGTCGTGGCGGTCGGGGCCGGTTCCAGCGCGCCCGTGCGCCGGAGCCGCGCGTACAGGCCGTCGAGCGCCAGGAGCTCCGCGTGCGTGCCCTGCTCCACGATGCGGCCGGCGTCCATCACGACGATGCGGTCCGCGTCCTCCACCGTCTCCAGCCGGTGCGCGACGACCAGCACGGTCCGGCCGCGGGTCGCCTCGGTGAGGGCGCGCTGCATCCTGGCGGCCGTGCTCGGATCGGCGTGCGCCATCGGCTCGTCGAGCACGAGCACCGGGCAGTCGGCGACGAGCGCGCGGGCGAGGGCGATGCGCTGGGCCTCGCCGCCGGAGAGGCCGCCGCGGGGATCCAGCACGGTCGAGTACCCGTCCGGGAGGGCGTCGATCACGTCGTCGACCTGGGCGATCCGGGCGGCGGCGCGCACCTCGTCGAGCGACGCGCCCGGGCGTCCCAGCCGGAGGTTCTCGAGCGCGGTGTCGCGCAGCAGCACCGTGTCCTGCAACACGCAGCCGACCTGGGCGTGCCAGGCCGCCGGGGTCGCGTCGCGCACGTCGACGCCGCCGAGCTCGAGGGTGCCGCGGGTGGGCAGGCGCAGGCGGGCGACGAGGGCCGCGAGGGTGGACTTGCCGGATCCGGACGGGCCGACGACCGCGGTCACGGATCCCGGCTCCAGGTCGAGGTCGACGTCGCGGAGCGCGTCCCACTCGCCGTCGTACGAGAAGCCGACGCCGCGGAGCACGAGGCCGGCGCCGTGGCGGGCATCGGGTTCGCGCGGGTCGGCGACCTCCGGCTCGACGGGCGCGCGCAGCACCTCGTCGACGGCCTTCGCCGCATCCACCGCGCCCCGGATGGCCTGCGCGCGCGGGCCGATGACGCCGACGGGCGCCGCCATCGCGGGCGCGAGGAGGAGGAACGGCGCGAGGTCCGCGGCGGGCAGCGCGCCGGCCGCGACCATCGCGCCGCCCACGGGCACGACGAGGGCGAGCACGCCGATCGGCGAGACGGTCAGCCACGACGCCGTGGTGACGGCCGTGGTGCGCGCGACCCAGGCGCCGAAGAACGCGGCGAAGGCGTCGACCGCCTGCAGGTAGCGGGCGTGCGCGCGGCCGGGCCGGCCGAAGGAGCGGACCACCTGGATCCCGTCGGCGAACTCCACCACGCTGCCCGCGATCTCGGCCGACGCGCGCCCGTACTCGGCCATCGACGACATGGCGCCGGACATCGCCCGCGCGAAGAGGAACACGCCGGCGACGAGCGGCAGGAGGCAGACGAGCGCGAGCGGCACGTCGAGGGTGAGGAGGTAGACGAGCGACGCGACGGTGACCACGACCAGGCGCGTGACGTCGAGCAGGGTGTGCGCGACGAGCGCGTGCAGCGCCGCGACGTCCTGCTGAACGGCCTGGCGGACGCGGCCTGCGTCGTGCGCGTCGAACCAGGCCAGGGGCACGCGGCCGAGCCGGGCGACGATCCGGCGTCGGAGGTCGAGCTGGAGGTCGGCGTCGGCGAGATGGGTGAGGGTGTCGGCGGTCGCGCCGAGCAGGAGGCTCGCGAGGCCGGCGACGGCCGCGAGGACCACCCCGCCCCACGCCGGGGGACCGCCGGGGTCGGCGACGGCGGCCCGGCCGATCTCGGCGACCGCGACGACGGCGGCGAGCCCGCTCGCGGAGGCCGCGGCCTGCAGGAGCACGGCGGCCGCCAGCCGGACGCGGACCGCGCGGACGGCGACCGCCACGGTGGCGGGCTGCTCGGCCGGGCCCGGGGCGACCGGGGTCGCCGTCGTGTCCGGGGCGTCCGGGGCGCCCTCCGTGCCCGTCATCGGCCGAGCACCGCGAGCTCGGTCGCCGCGTCCTCGGCCCCGCCGCGCAGCACGGTCCACGACCGCCCCGCCTCCCGTTCGAGCGTCGCGGGGTCCAGGCTGTGCCATTCGTATCCTCCTCGGACCTCCCGCACCGTCCGCTCGCCGTCGAGCACGAGCCAGCGCGTGGTGAAGCGGGTGGCGCCGTCGCGGCCGGGCTCGGCCGTGGTCCACCACTCGTAGGTCTGGGTGCCGATGCGCTCGCGCAGCAGGCGCGTCGGCGGGAGGGAGCGCGCGCTCGTCCCCATCAGGTCGACGACGACCACGCCGCCCGGCACGAGCCGCTCGAGGCAGCGCCGCCAGAGGTCGGCGCGGTCGTCGCTCCCGAGGTGCCCGGCGACGCCGATGAGCACGACCGCCCGGATCCGGTCGGGCAGCGCGACCTGCTGCGCCGTCTCGGGGCGGATGGTCACGCGGTGGCGGAGGGCCGGATCCTCGTGCACGCGGCTCCGCAGCACGGCGCGCATGACGGGGGAGGGCTCGGCGGCGAGGATCGGCGCGCCGGGCACGAGGTCGGCCAGCAGGCGCGTGACCCGGCCGGTGCCCGCGCCGAGCTCCACGATCGTGCCGGGGTCGGGATCCGCGTCGGGGCCGCGGCCCGCGCCGGGGCCGCGGCCCGCGTCGGCCCCGCTCGCCGAGGCGCCCGCCAGCGCCTCGGCGAGGACGCCGGCCATGGCCCCCGTGTGCCGTCGGGCCACGAGGTCGTAGAACTCCGCGCCGGGGGAGTAGTCCTGGAGCTCGAGCGTCACGGGAACATCGCCTCCGCGTCGGCGGGGAAGGCGAGCGCCGGATCCAGCTGGGAGACGATCGCCTCCACCACCTCCGCGGGCCGCTCCGCCAGGTAGAAGTGGCCGCCGCGGAACACGCGGAGGCGCGCGTCGCCGTCGGATCCGGCGTCGTCCTCCCCGGCGACGAGCCGGTGCCACGCCTCGGCCTCCGCGGGCCGGAGCTCCGGATCCGCGTCGCCGCTGAACACGCTCACCGGGCAGCCGGGCCCCGGGCCGGGGCGGGTGCGGTGCGTCTCGACCAGCCGGTAGTCGTCGCGCAGGCAGGCGAGCACGGTGCGGCGCATGTCGTCGTCGGCCAGGATCTCCGGCGCGGTGCCGCCCTGCCGCACGAGGTCGGCGAGCAGCACGGCGTCGTCCTGCCGGTGCAGGGTGCCGCCCCACCGCTCGGTCGGCGCGCGGCGTCCCGACACGACGAGCCGGACGGCGGGGCGGCCCGCGGCCGCGAGGAGGCGCGCGGTCTCGTAGGCGACGAGGGCGCCCATGCTGTGCCCGAACAGCACGACCGGCAGGCGGTCCGGCAGCGCGCCGACGGCCGTCGCGACGTCGGCGGCGAGCGCGTCGAGGTCGGGGCTGACGGGATCGCCGTAGCGGTCGCCGCGGCCCGGGTACTGCACCCCGAGGAGCTCGACGCCCCGCGGCACGAACGGCGCCCACCCGCGGTAGGCGGACGCCGCGCCGCCGGCGTGCGGCAGGCAGACGAGGCGGATGCGGGGCGCGGGCGCCGCCTGGATGCGCCGCAGCCAGGCGTCCTCCATGCGCGGGGTGTCGATCACGGCGGGCTCCTGGTGCTCGGGTGCGGGTGCGGGTGCGGGTGGGTGGTCGTGCGGATGCTCGTGCGCGCGGGTCGGCGGTCGGGAGGAGCGTAGCCCTTGTTGAGAACGATCCGCGATAAGAGCGGTATCGGATGGGGAGGGACGCGTCACCCGGCGGGCGGATCCGCGCGCCGCGGGACGAACGCGGCCAGCGGCAGGGAGGCGTCGGCCGCGGCGGGCAGGCGCACGAGGTCCATGCCGGCCTCGCGGGCGAGCTCCTCGAGGCCCACCGGATCCCACGAGTAGGCGTCGTGGACCTCGCGCGCGCGACCGCCCGGCTCGATGCTCCGCCAGCGCGTGCGCAGGGCGAGCAGGCCGTCGGGCGCGGGATCCGACCGGAACCACCACTCGATCTCGTCGTCGCCCACGCGCGTGCGGGCGAGCCGCGACTCGGGCACGCGCGCCCCGGCCTCGAGGCCCATCGTCTCGACGACGACGACCCCGTCCGGGAGGAGCCGCGCGGCGATGCGCTCGAAGAGCCGGGCGCGCTGCCCGCGGTCGAGGTGGCCGAGCACGCCGCAGAGCAGCACCGCGGCGAGGCGGTCGGGCAGCTCGAGCTCGGGGGCGGATCCGGCGGTGACGGTCACGCGCTCCTGCAGGCCCGGGGCGTCGAGGATCCGCGCGGTCAGCACGGCCCGCAGCGGCTCGGACGGCTCGGCGGCCACCACGCGCGCCTCGGGATGGGCGCGCGCGACGGCCCGGATCACGACCCCCGTCCCCGCGCCGATGTCGAGCACGGGTGCCCGTGACAGGTCGCGGCCCTCGAGCAGGCGGCAGACGGCCGCGGCGGTGAGCTCCGCGTGCGCGGCGGCGGCGAGGTCGAAGAGCTCGGCGGCGGGGCCGTAGGGGTCGGCGGGTGCTGGATCGGCGGGGCCCGGTTCGGCGGCGAAGCCGGAGGCGTCGCGGCTGCCCGCCCGGCCTGCCGAAGCCGCGTCCGCCGCCGGCAGGATCGCCTCCGCCGTCACCCGCGGCGGCTCGCCCGGGCGGATGCTCCGCGGCGGGCCGAGGCGGCGCGTGAGGTCCACCCAGGCGCGCGCCATGGTGATGTCCGCCTGCGCCGCGCGGAGGGCGTCGCCGTCGCCCGCGCGGATCTCCGCCACGAGCAGCCCGAGCGCGTGCGCGACCGCCTCCGGCCAGACGTCGTCGAAGAGGTCGCCGGCGGTCGGGGCGGGCTCGTCCGGCCAGGAGGCGAGCCGCGGCAGGGAGCGCCGGGCGGGATCCCCGTCGAGGTCGAGCCGGCCGGCCGCGTCGCGCCGGGTGAACAGGGCCGGGCTCCAGGTGACGGGCCCGTGCACGTCCGCCAGCGTCAGCACCCCGGCCTCCGAGGCGAGCGCGATCCGCGGCCAGAGCAGCGCGTGGTTGTCGCGATCGGCGGGGTGCAGCTCGTCGTGGATCCGCAGCGAGAGCGGCACGCCGCCGACCACGCCCTCGATCGCGGTGAGCGGCGACGGCCGGGCCTCCAGCGCGGTCAGCTCGCGCGGGCGCTCGACCGGATCCGCGAACGCCCACGGCCGGAGCCCGCCGACCGCCAGGCCGAGGACGTCGACCAGCGGCTGCAGCAGGTGCACGGGGCCGGCGGCGTCCACGTGCACGATCGGGCTCCGCGCGCGCAGCCGGGCGGCCGACGCGAGGAAGCCGCGCGTCGCGCGCACGTGCCGGTAGTGGGTCGTGAGGCGGTAGCGCACGCCGGCCTTCCGGGCCGCGCGGGCGGCGGCGGTGATCTCGTCGGGGTGCGCCGGGTGCTCCTGCAGCACGTGGATCCCGCGGGCGAGGAGCGCGAGCACCAGGTCGGTCCCGGGCCCGCCCTGCACGGCGGATCCGACGGCGACCGAGGCCACGTCGACGTCGGCGGGCAGATCGGCGACGTCGGTGTAGAGCGGCACGCCGTGCGCCGCCGCGAGGGCGCGGGACGCCTCGCCGCCGCGGGCGAGGATCCCGGCGAGCCGGAGCCCGGGCACGGCCCCGACGGCACGGAGGTGGATGCGGCCGAAGCCCGTGCCGCACACGACGATCCGCAGCGGGCGGTCGTCGGCGCCGCCCGTCACAGGTCCTCCTCCACCATCTCGCCCGCGTCGCCGGCGTCGTCGATGCGGGTGACGGTGCTCGCGCCCGACGCGGCGACGAGGTCGAGGACGCGCTGCGGATCCAGCACGTCGTGCGCGAACCCGACGCCCGGCGGCACGGCACCCGCGCGGATCTCCCGCACGGTGATGGCCGCGAGGTGGCCCGCGAGCACGTAGCTGTCGTCGCTGTGCAGCACGATCACCCGCTCGACCGGCGTGCCGTCGACCGCGGTGCCGCGCACGGAGACGGCCAGCACGTGGAAGGGCCGGGTGCCGAGCAGGTCGAGGTCGCCCGCGCGGATGAGCGCGTCGGCGGCGGCCGCCGCGCCGTCCGCGCCCGCGAGCAGCGCGGGCAGGCGGTTGAGGGCGTCGCGCACGGCGGGGCCCGGGTGCACGTTCCACCACGCGGCCTCCGCGAAGCCGCGCCCGCGCGCGATCCGCTCGGTCTCGGCGGAGAGGTACGGCTGCAGCGCGACCCGGCCCGGGAAGAAGGGCGCCGTCGCGTCCTCCTCGGCGCGGAGCGCGCGCTCGACCCGCCGGCCGCCGGACCAGGCGGCGAGCGGCGTGCCGTACGCGGTGGATCCGGGCCCGCCGGCCGCGAGCGACAGCGGCACGTCGAGCGCGACCCCCGGCGAGCACGCCTCGATGCCGCCCACCCAGCCGCGCAGCCGCAGCGGACCGCGCAGACCTTCGGCGGCGAGCCGCGGCAGGAGGCCGGAGAGGCCCGGGACCACGCCCGTCGACACGACCGCCCGGCGGCCGTCGCGGACGGCGGCGTCGGCGAGGCCGCGCGCGACGAGGCCCGCGCGCACGGGCTCCTCCCCGCAGACGTCCACGTAGTCGGCGCCCGCCTCGAGCGCGGCGGCCGCGATCCGGTCGCCGAACGCGAAGGCAGGGGCGGCGCAGTGCACCACCACGTCGGCCCCGCGGCAGAAGCGGGCGAGCGCGTGGTCGTCCATCAGGTCGACGGTCACGGCCTCGACCGCGCCGCCCGCCTCCTCGGCGAGCGCGCGCAGCGGCGCGGCGCGGCGTCCGCCGAGCCGGAGCGGCTCCTCGGACAGGGCGCGGAGGGCGAGCACCGCGGGCCGCCCCACGGCGCCGGATGCCCCGATCACCGCGATCACGCGAACACCGCCCGGCGCGTGAGGCGCGGGAGGGCCGACGGCACCGCGATCACGCGATCACCGCCCCGCCCGTGACGCGCGTGAGGATCGAGAGCACGCGCGGCGCGTGCTCCACCGACAGGCAGTCGTAGTGGTCGCCCGGGATGTCGACGATGTCGAGCTCGCCGAGCGCGAGCTCCTCCCAGTAGTCGGTGACCGCCTCCCTGCTGCCCGGGAACGGGTACGCGCCGCTGTGCCGGAGGAACGTGATGTCGCCCGCGTACGGATCCGGCCGGTAGCGCGTGATGGCGAACACGCTCTGCCGGAAGGTGCGGAAGAAGCGCGTCATCTGCTCCGGCGTGTAGCTGCCGGACGCCGGCGGCACGACCTCGCACATCCGCGCGATGCGGGCCCGGCGCGGGATGCGCGACAGCTCCAGGAAGGCCCGGCCGATGTCGGCGAACTCCCCGTCGAGCGACGCGTAGCCGTCCACGGGCATGACGCCGGGGGTCTTCTCGAGGATGCGCGCGCCCGCCGCGGCGATGCGCCACGGGTCGGCGGGGAAGCCGAGGTCGACGGGGTCGATGCCGATCATCATCGCGAAGGAGTACTCGGACACCATCTCGTCGTCGAGCCGGAACGCGGGGCTGTGGCTGCTGATCGCGGTGAACGACGCCACGTCGGCGCCGGCCTCCGTGAGCGCGCGCGCCACCTCGGTGGCGACCAGGCCGCCGAGGCAGTAGCCGACGACGTGGAAGGTGCGGATCCCGGTGGCGAGGAGCTCGCGGGCGTACTCCGCGGCGATCCGGTCGATGAGCCCGTGCGGGTCGGCGTCGAGGAAGGCGTCGAGGTCGGGGACCTCCACGCCGTACAGCGAGCCGGTGCCGCGGGACCGGCGGCGGATCTCGGTCATGAGCGCGCGGTACGGCATGATCGTGCCGATCCCGGCGTGGACGAGCACGGTGGCGGGCCCCTGGCCGGATCCGGAGAGCAGGCTCACGGCCGGCGTCGCGGGGGCGTCCCGCTCGCCCGCGGCGCCCTGCCCGGCCTGGCGCACGTAGCCGGCGAGCCCGGCGATCGTGGGCCGGCGGAGCATGTGGCGGAGCACCACGTCCCACTCGAGGTCGACGACCTCGGGGAGCTGCTCGCGCATCCGCCCGACGAGGCGCGCCACGAGGAGCGAGTCGCCGCCGAGCGCGAAGAAGTCGTCGTCGCGGCCGATGCCGGGGCGGCCGAGCAGCTCCGCCCACAGCTCCTGGAGGCGGCGCTCGACGTCGTCGCGGGGCGCGTCGGATCCGGCGGCGACCGCGGCGGCCGGTGCCTGGTCCTCGGCGAGCCGGGCGAGGGCCGCCCGGTCGACCTTGCCGTTCGCGGTGACCGGCAGCGCGTCGAGCACCTGCCAGCGGCGCGGCACCATGTACTCCGGCAGCCGGTCCGCGGCGTGGCGGCGGAGCGACGCGGCCCGCAGCGGCGCGCGGTCGGCCTTCACCTGCGCGAGCAGGAGGTGCTGGCCGAGGCCGGAGAGCGGATCCTCGTCGGCGGGCACCTGCTGGATCCCGCGGGCGCCGAGGTCGCCGAGCATCGTCCGCCACTCGGCGGCCTCGAAGAGCAGCGCGTCGCCGGCGAGCCGGGCGTCGGCCGGGCCGCCGGCTCGCACCTCCATGAAGTCGGTGGCGATCATGAGCGGCGGGTTGTCCTCGCGCGTGCTCTCGATCACGGCGAGGTGGCCGTGCGGGGCGAGGAGCCCCTGCAGCCGCCGGAGCGCGGCGGGCACGTCGGGCACGCCGTGCAGGCCGTTGGAGCAGATCACGACGTCGTAGGAGTTCGGACGCTGGCCCTGCGGCAGGGGGTCGGCCGCCGGGTCGAAGGCCTGGAACCGCACGCCGGGCCGGTCGGGGTGGCGCTCGCGCGCCTCGCCGACGTGGAACATCGAGGGGTCGGTGAAGACGTACTCGACGGCGCGGCCCGCGAGGGCGGGGATCAGCTGGTCGGCCGCGCCGCCCACGCCGCCGCGCACCTCGAGGATCCGCAGCGGCTCGTCCGGCCCGTGGCCGCGGGCGTCGTGCCGGTCGGCGAGCGCGACGACCGCGGCTGTCAGCGCCGCGGTGAGCAGCCGCACGCCGAGGTTGTCGCGGTAGGCCGCGCCGATCGCGTCGCTCGGGGCGCCCGGGTAGAGCAGCTCCGCGATGTCGAGGTCGCCGCGCACGAGGTCCCCCAGCGCGAGGCTCGACGCCTGCACGTGCCGGAGCAGCTCGGCGCTCCAGCCGATCTCCCGCTCGGCCTCCTCCACCCGGGCCCAGGCGCGGGCGACCCGCTCCTTATCCGCGGAGAGCGCGCCGCGGTGACGCCCGTCGTCGTCGCGCTCGATGCGCCCGCGTCGCGCGAGCGCGCGCAGCCAGCGGCGCACCACGACGCGGTGGGCGTCGCTCGCGCCGAGGAGGCCGGCGACCTCGTCGTCCGTGAGGGGGATCGCCGGGTCCACGAGCGCGCCGGCCGCCGCGAGCGTGCGCTCGATCACCCGGAGCGCGTGCTCGTCGAAGCCGGCGAGGAAGGCGCCGAGGGCGTCGGTGTCCACATCGGCCGCGGCGACCGCGAGGGCGGCGCGCGCGGCGCCGGCGGGGGCGTCGTCGTCGGGCGCCTCCGTCGGCGCGATCCGCTCGGGCTGCACGATCCCGACGAGGTGGCGGCCCGCGGCCCCCTCGGCCACCTGCACGGCGCAGTCGGCGACGCCCGGCTGGGCGAGCACCGCCGCCTGGATCTCCGCCAGCTCGATGCGGTAGCCGCGGATCTTCACCTGCGCGTCCTCCCGCCCGAGGAGCTCGATGCTCCCGTCGGGGAGGTAGCGGCCGATGTCGCCCGTGCGGTACTCGCGGTCGCCCGTGGCGGGATCCACGCCGAAGCGCTCCCGCGTGCGCTCCGCGTCGCCGAGGTAGCCGAGCGCCACGCCCGCGCCGCGGATGAGGATCTCGCCGGGCACGCCCTCGGGCCGGTCGCGCCCGTGGTGGTCGACGACGGCCAGGCGCTGGCCGCGGAGGGGCGTGCCGTACGGGATGCTCGGCAGCAGCCGGTCGACCTCGTCGATCACGTGGTGCACCGACCAGATGGCGGCCTCGGTCGCGCCGCCGAGGCTCACGACCGTGAGCTCCGGGTGGCCGGCGCGCATGGCGTCGGGCAGGGTCACGGGGATCCAGTCGCCCGAGAGCAGCGCGAGCCGCAGCGTGCTCGGGGCGTCCCCCGCCGCCGCGCCGCCGGTGGCCGCGACCGCGTCGCGGTAGTCCTGGAGCATGCGCGCCTGCGCGGGCACGGAGTTCCAGAGCGTGACGCGGTGGCGGGCGATGAGCGCCGCCCAGTGCGACGGGTCGTCGCGCCGGCGCGGGTCGGGCAGCACCAGCGCGCCGCCGGCGCCGAGCACGCCGAGCACGTCGAAGACCGACAGGTCGAAGCCGAGCCCGGCGAGCGCGAGCACGCGGTCGTCGGGGCCGACGCCGAAGCGCTCGCGGATGTCGACGAGCGTGTTGTGGGCAGCGTGGTGGGAGAGGATCGCGCCCTTGGGGGTGCCCGTGGATCCGGACGTGTAGATGACGTAGGCGGGGTCGCCCGGGTCGACGCCGTCGCGCCCGGCGGCGGCGGCCGGCCGGGTGGCGGCGGGCTCGAGCGCGTCGACCGCGATCCGCTCGATCCCTGTGGGCCAGTCCTCGGGCGCGCCGACGAGGGCCTGCTGGGTGAGCACCTGCCGGATGCCGGCGTCCGCGAGCACGGTGTCGCGGCGGATCCGGGGCTGGGCCACGTCCACGGGCACGTAGGCGCCGCCCGCGAGGAGCACGCCGACGACGGCGACGACCTGCTCCCAGCCGCGCGCGGCCACGATCGCCACGCGGTCGCCCCGGCGGTGCCCGGTGGAGCGGAGCCGCGCGGCGACGGCGGCCGCGCGGCGCACGAGCTCGTCGTGGGTCAGCGTGCGGTCGGGCGCGATGACCGCGGGCGCGTCGGGCCGGGCCTCCGCGGCAGTGAGCAGCGGCTCGTGCACGAGCGCGGGGGCGACCGGATCCCCGGTGTCGCCCACCCGGATCCGCCGCGCGCGCTGGTCGGCGGGCAGGTCGACCGCGACCGGCCGGTCCCAGGCGGCCGGGTCGTCGGCGAGGGCGCGCACGGCCTCGATGAAGGCGCCGAACGCGGCGTCGGCCACGCCGTCCGCGAGCACGCCCTCCCGCACGTCCCAGCTGAGCTGGAGGCCGTCGGGCACGCGGAGAGCCTGGCAGTCGATCCACACCTGAGGCGTGCGCGTGACGGCCGCGGTGATCCGCCCGCCGTCGCCCGTGGGCGCGTTCGCGGCGTCGCCGGCCAGGGCGCTCGTGAAGACCACGGGCGCGAGCGCCACGTCGCGCGTGTCGCCGCCGCGTCGCCGGGTGAGCTCGGCGAGCAGTTCGGTGCCGCCGCAGAGCGGGTGGGCGAGGTCCTCCAGCAGGCGGGCGGAGAGCGCCCGCATCCGCTCGACGGCGGGCAGGTCCTCCGTGAGGTCGACCTCGAGCAGCTCGACGGACGTGAAGTCGCCCACCACGTGCTCGGCGCCGGCCGCGAGACCGCCGCGCTCGGAGACGGGCAGGTTGAGGACGAAGCGCGCGCCGCGGCTCCACCGGCCGATCGTCTCGGCGTAGGCCGCGAGCAGGACGCCCGTGGGGGTCACGCCGGCGTCGGCGGCGGCACGGTCGAGGCGCCGGGCGGCGGCGGGGTCGAGCACGGCCGACAGGCGGCGGAACCGGGCGGGGGCGGCCATCGGGTCGTGGTCCGCGAGCGGCAGCTCCGGCGCGGGCGGCAGGTCGTCGAGGCGGCGCCACCAGTAGGAGCGGTCGCGCTCGTACGCGGCCGACGCCGTGAGCGCGCGGCGGGCCAGCACGCAGTCGCGGAAGCCGGGCCCGTCGGGCGAATCGGGCAGCTCGGCGGCCGGATCCTCGACGAGCGTGCGCAGCTGGTCGAGCACGAGCTGGAGGCTGGCGTGGTCGATCACGAGCAGGTCGACGGCCAGGTGCAGGCGCACGGCATCGTCGGCGCGGGTCACGACGGCGCGCACGCGCGGCCAGCCGGGGTCGCCGCCCGTGCCCTGCGCGAGCTCGGCGCGCACGGCGTCGAGGCGGTGCCCGACGGACGCGGATCCGAGGCCGCGCAGGTCGTCGACCGGCACCTCGACGGGGCCGGGGTCGGCGAGCACGCGCTGCGAGCCGTCGGGGTGGATCTCGGCGCGGAGCATGCCGTGGTGCGCGACCAGGCGGATCCACGCGTCGACGATGCGCGCGGCATCCGTCGACGCCGGCCACGACAGGTCGAGGTCGGCCGTGCAGGCGACGCCGCCGTAGGGGTACGCGTCGGTGCGGCCGAGGAGGTAGGCGGTCTGCACGGGGGTGAGCGGGAACGGGTCGTGCGCGGCGGCCGGGTCGGCGCGGGGGGCCGCCTCGCCGGGGCCGGCATCGTCCGCGCCCGTCGCGGCCCGCCGGTCGAGGATCGCGAGCACGTCGTCGCGGTGCCGGCGGATGAGCTCGCGCCGGTCGTCGTCGATCACGCCGCGCGGGCCGCGGAACCGGATCCGCCCGTCCTCCGCCCAGAGCCGGACGCCGCGGGCGTTGAGGTCGTCGATGAGCTGTTCAGCGTTCACAGGTCTCCGCTTTCGAAGAGGTCGGTGCCGGCCGGGGCCGGCGTGCGGGCGGGTGCGTCCGCGGGGGCGGATGCGGGGGTGGTGGTCGCGGGGGTGGTGGTCGCGGGTGCGACGCGCAGGCGGTCGATGCAGGCGGCGTACGCCCGCACGGTCGGCTCCTCGAGGAAGCGGCGCACGCCCGCGTCGACGCCGAAGCGGCGCTGGGCCGCGGTCACGAGCCGGAGCATGGCGAGGCTGTCGCCGCCCGCGGCGAAGAAGCCGGCGTCGGGGGCGGGCGGGGTGCCGAGGATCCCGGACCAGAGCTCGGCGAGGGCGGCCTCGGTGGGGGTGGCGGGCGTGGCGGGGCGCGCGGCGGCGTCGGCGTCGGTGCTGGTCGCGGCGTCGGGCCGCGCCGGATCGGCCTCGGCGTCCGCATCCGCGAGCGCACGCCCGAGCGCCCGGACGTCCACCTTCCCGTTGGCGGTGAGCGGCCACGCGTCCACGAGGTGGACGCGGCGCGGCATCGCGTACGCGGGGAGCCGGTCGGCGGCCGTCGCGGTCGCCGCGGCGAGCACGGCGGCCGCGTCGTGCCCGTCGTCCGGCTCGATCGCCACGTGCAGGTGCCGCCGACCGGCCGTCCCGTCGACCACGAGCGCGATCGCGCGCCGCACCCCGGGCGCGGCCGCGTGGGCGGCCTCGATCTCGCCGAGCTCCATCCGGTGCCCGCCGAGCTTCACCTGGCGGTCCGCGCGGCCGAGGAACTCGAGGATCCCGCCGGGCCGGTACCTGCCGGTGTCGCCCGTGCGGTACCAGCGCCCGCCGTCGATCTCGACGAACGCGGCGGATGTGCGCGCGGGGTCGCCGCGGTAGCCGCGGGCGAGGCCGCGACCGCCGATGACGAGCTCGCCGGGCACCCAGTCGGGGCAGTCCCGGCCGGACGCGTCGAGCACGCGGAACGCCTGGTCGGGCAGCGGCCGGCCGTAGGGCGCGGACCGCCAGCCGTCGAGCGGCCCGTCCACCTCCCACGCGTTCGACCAGATGGCGGCCTCGGTGGCGCCGCCCAGGGCGACGAGGCGCGTGTCGGGCCCGGCCGCGCGGATCAGGCGCCCGTGCAGGTCGGTGCCCACGCGGTCGCCGGAGACGAGCGCCGCCCGGAGCGTACCGAGCAGGCCGGGCCGGTCGTCGGCCGCGACGAGGAGCATGTCGAGCAGCATCGGCACCGTGTCCCACAGCGTGACCCCGTGCTCGTGCACCAGGTCGAGCCACCGCGGGGCGTCGCGCTCCTCGCCCTCCTCGGGGATCACGAGCGCGCCGCCCGCGCCGAGCACGCCGAGCACGTCGAAGACGGAGAGGTCGAAGTCGAGGGCGGAGAGGGCGAGGATCCGGTCGGCCGGGCCCATGTCGAGCATCCGGCCCACCGCGTCGACCGTGGACCACGCCGCGTCGTGCGCGATCTCCACCCCCTTGGGCTCGCCCGTGGAGCCGGAGGTGTGGATGACGTACGCGAGCGCGGACACGGGGGGCCGCACCGGCGCGGCGAGCGGCTCCTCCGCGGCCGCGTCGGCCGGGCGGAGGAGGGCGGGAGCGTCGGGGGCGTCGCCGCCCGCCGCGGCCGGGTCGTCGGCGATGACCAGCCGGATGCCCGCCGCGCGGTGGATCGCCCGCCGCCGGGCGGGAGGCTGGCCGACGCCGATGGGCGCGTACGCGGCACCCGCGCTGAGGACGCCGAGGACGGCCGCCGCCTGGTCCGCGCCGCGCGGCAGCGTGATGCCGACGAGGTCGCCCGGCCCGAGGCCGCGCCGCTGGAGCGCGCCGGCGATCCGGAGGGCGCGGTCGGCGAGCTGCCCGTGCGTCACGACGCGTGCCGACGCGCCCGTGCCCGTGATGAGCGCGGGCGCGTCGGGCGCCCGGAGCGCGGCCTCGTGCACGCCGTCGTGCAGGAGCCGGCCCGGTCGGGGGGCCGCGGGCGCCGCGGCGCGGGCGCGCGCCTGGTCGGCGGGCGGATCCGCGGGGAGCGGCGCGTCCCAGTCGGCCGTGGCGAGGTGCTCGAGCGTGGCCACGTAGGCGGCGACGAGGGCCTCGACGAGGCCGGGCGGGAACGCGTCGTCGCGGGCGTCCGCGTCGATCCGCAGCCCGCCGTGGTCCTCCAGCACCTGCACGTCGAGGAGCACCTGCGGGGACTGGGACACGCCGTGGATCCGCTCGCCGAACGACCCCGACACGTCCGCCGAGACGCCGTGGCCGATGCCGGCGCTGCCGCCGTCGCCGACCCCGATCGCGCTCGTGAACACGACGGGCACCGGCGCCACGGCCGTGCCCTGGAGGCGCGCCCGCTCCCGGAGGATCCACGACGCGGGCGCCTCGCGGTGGTCGAGGTCGCCGGCGAGGCGCTCCTGGAGCCCGCGCGCGGCCTCGGCCGCGGAGTCCGCGGCGCGGTGGTCGAGCAGGGTCAGCCCGGTGAAGTCGCCGACGAGGCGCGGCATGTCGGGATGCACGTCGCGCCGGTCGAAGAGCGTGAGCGTCATGGTGAGGTCGCGCTGCCCGGTCCAGCGGGAGAGCACGTGGCCGTACGCGGTCGCGAGCATGCTCGTGGGCGTGAGCCCGGCCGCCCGGCAGCGGTCGCGGAAGGCGGTCCACCACGTGGCGTCGAAGCGGTGCGCGCGGCGCGTGAAGCGCGGGGCCGGATCCGCGGTGGCGAGCGGCAGCCGCGGGGCGTCGGGCATGTCGGCGAGCCGTGCGCGCCAGTGCTCCTCGTCGGCGCGCAGCCGCTCCGGATCCGGCCGGGTCTGGAGCACGCAGTCGCGGAAGGTCAGCTCGGCGGGGGCGGGCGGGAGCGGCTGCCCGCGCACGAGGAGGTCGAGCTCCGTGTACAGGATCATGATCGACAGCGCGTCGACGACGGCGTAGTCGAGGCCGATCCCGATGCGCGTGCGGGTGCCGCCCCGGCCATCCGGGTAGCGCACGGCGTCGAGGTCGAAGAGCGGCCAGACGGCGAGGTCGTGGCGGCGGTGCGACGTGCGCTCCCGGAACGCGGCGAGCTCGCGGGTCACGGCATCCGGATCCGCGTCGGCCGGCACCTCGCGCACGTCGACGTGCACGGGCGGCACCTCCTCGAGCACGCGCTGGGTGCCGTCGGGGTGGATGACCGTGCGGAGCGTGGGGTGGCGGCGCACGAGCTCGTCGAACGCGGCGGCGAGGCGTTCGAGGTCCTGGCCCCGGCCGTCGAACTCGGTGTGGTGGTACGTGCCCACCCCGCCGAGCGGGATGCGGGGGTCGCGGCCCACGGCGTACGCGCGCTGCACGTCGGTGAGCGGGAACGGGTCGTGGGCGTGCGCGGGGTCCGGCACGATGCGGGCGCGCGCGTCCGCGGGCTCCGGTTCCGTGAGGTGCAGCGTCGCCGCGAAGTCGGCCAGCACCGGGTGCCGGAAGAGCGCGGCCACGCTCGCGTCCGTCGCGCCCGCGGCGCGGAGGGCGGCGACGCTGCGGGTCGCCTGGAGGGAGTCGCCGCCCGCGGCGAAGAAGGAGTCCGCGCGTCCGCACGGGGCCCCGAGCAGACCGGTCCAGACGCGCGCGACGAGCCGCTCCTCCGGCGTCAGCGGGGCGTCGTCCACGCGCGGCGCGGGGGCCGGCCGCTCGGCGAGCTCGGCGGTGATGCGCGCCCGGTCGACCTTCCCGTTGGCCGTGAGCGGCAGCGCGTCCCGCACGACCACGCGCGCGCACGCCATGGACGGCGGGAGCAGGGCGCCCGCGTGGGCCGCGACCTCGTCGGGGACGACGACCGCGCCGGGCTCGGGCACCACCATCGCGGCGAGCGCGCCCTGGACCGCGACGACGACGGCGCGCTGCACGCCCGGGGCCGAGGCGAGCGCCGCCTCCACCTCGCCGGGCTCCACGCGGTGCCCGCGGATCTTCAGCTGGTGGTCCGCGCGGCCGAGGAACTCGAGCACCGGCCGCCCCGACGCGTCGCGGCGGTATGCGGCCCGGTCGCCCGAGCGGTACCAGCGCTCGCCGTCGATCGTCGGGAAGCGGGCGGCGGTGAGCTCGGCATCGCCGCGGTAGCCCGAGGCCAGCGCGTGCCCGCCCACGAGCAGCTCGCCGGGCACGCCGTCGGGGCGGTCGCGGCCGCGCTCGTCGACGACCCGCAGGCGCACGCCGGGCAGCGGGTCGCCCCAGGGGAGGCCGCGCGCGGACGACGCCGGATCCGCGGCGTCGCCGGCGCGCGACTCGTGCACGGTGGAGTGGATGGTCGCCTCGGTCATCCCGCCGAGCGCGACGAGGCGCGCGGCGGGCGCGCACGCGGCCAGCCGGCCGGGCAGATCCGCCCCCACGACGTCGCCGCCGAGCAGTACGAGCCGGAGGGGCAGCGGCCCGTCGGCGGTCGCGGTGAGCAGCATGTCGAGGAGCGCCGGCACGGTGTTCCAGACCGTGACGCCGTGCGCCCGCACCAGCTCGCGCCAGCGCTCGGCGTCGCGGCGCTCGTGCTCGGCGGGGACGACGACGGCGGCGCCCACCGAGAGCGCCGCGAACAGGTCGTAGACGGAGAGGTCGAAGTCGAGCGCGGAGAGCGCGATGGTGCGGTCGTCGGGCCCCACGGGCGCGACGACCGCGAGGGAGCGGAGGGTGGCGACGACGGCCCGGTGCGGGACCTCCACGCCCTTCGGCCGGCCGGTGGATCCCGACGTGAAGAGCAGGTAGGCGGGGGAGTCGGGGGCCACGGCGACGGGATCCGCGAGCGGCGGAGCATCGTGGGCGGCCCCGAGCGCGAGCACGGGCGGGCCGCCCGGGCCGGCGGTCGCCGCGGAGACGGCGACCAGCTCGTCGTCGGCGAGGACGCAGGTGATGCCGCTCCCGAGGATCGCGGCGCGGCGCGCGGGCGGCTGGTCGGGTCCGACGGGCGCGTAGCAGGCGCCCGCGAGCAGCACGCCGAGCACGGCGGCGACGCGATCGGGGCCGGCCGGCGCGGTGATCGCCACGGTCGCGCCGGGGCCGACGCCCTCCGCGCGCAGCAGCCCGGCGACCCGGCGCGCGTGCTCCGCCAGCTCGCCGTACGCGACCGCGCGGCCGTCGGATCCGACGAGCGCCGTCCGCGCCGGATCCTCCGCCGCCCGCGCGAGGAACGCGGAGTGCAGGAGGGCGCCGCCGGCATCGGGCGACGGCGCCGGCCGCTCGCGCGCGAGCCGCGCCCGCACGTCGCCCGGGGCGGGGACCGCGAGCGCCGGCAGGTCCCACGCACCCGGCCGCTCGTGCACCAGGCCGTCGACGAGCCCGCGGTACGCCTGGAACGCGGCCTCCATCGCCGGCTCCTCGAGGATGTCGACCCGCACGTCCCAGTTGACGAGCAGCCCGCCCTCGAGCTCGGTGACCTGCGCGTCGAGCCACACCTGCGGGCCCTGGGAGATGATCCAGACCGGCTCCCCGAGCGCGCGGCGGATGGGCGCGTCGTACAGCTCGCCCAGCCCGATCGCGCTCGTGTACACGACCGGGGCCAGCACGGGGCTCCCGCCGTCGCGGCGCGCGAGGTCGCGGAGCACGTCGACGCCGCCGTAGCCCGCGTGCGCGACGGCCTCGCGGACGCCCTGCTGGATCCGCCGCGCGTCGTCGCGGAACGACCGCTCCTCCGAGAGGTCGACGTCGAGGAGGATCGAGGTGCTGAACTCGCCGACGAGCAGCTCCAGCCCCTCCTCGTCGCCGCGGTCGAGCACGGGGAGGTTGAGGAGGAAGCGGGCCTCGGCCGACCAGGCGGCGACGACCTCGGCGAACGCGGTCGCGAGCACGGCGGCCACCGTCAGCCCGCGGGCGCGCGCCGCGGCCTCGAGCAGGCGCAGCTCGTCCTGCCCGATGCGGTGGTGCAGCCGGCGGGAGCGCGGCTCGGCGTCGGATCCTCCCGCGTTGGCCGCCCGGTCCGCGTCGGCCCGGACCGGGAGCGCGGGGCCCGCGGGGAGGCCGGGCACGCGCTCGCGCCACCAGCGCGCGTCGGCGGAGGAGCGGGACGCCTCGGCGTGCGCCGCCCGGGCGGCCAGCTCCGCGCGCACGTCGCGGCGGATCGCGGGGAGAGGCCGCCCGGGCTCCTCCACCAGCGCGCGGAGGTCGGCGAGGAGCACCCTGAGGCTGATGGCGTCCCCCGCGAGCATGTCGAGGTCGACGTGCAGGCGGCAGTCGCTGCCGGGCAGGAGCGTCAGGTCGACGCGGAGCACCTCGCCGCGCTCGACGTCCATGCGGCGGTGCGTGCCCGCGTCGCGCATCCGCGCCAGGCGCTCCGCCACCGCGTCGGAGGCGAGGCCGCGGAGGTCGTGGACGCGCAGCCGCGCCGCGGGCGGCTCCTCGCCGGCGGGCAGCGGCTGCTGCGTGCCGTCGTCCCGGAAGCGCATCCGCAGCGACGCGTGCCGCGCGACCAGGGCGGCGAGGGCCGCGCGCAGCCGATCGGGATCCAGCTCCGCCCCGTCGAGCTCCACGTAGAAGTGCGCGGCGACGGATCCGGAGGGCTGGCCGGGCTGGCGACCGAGCCAGTACGCGTGCTGCAGCGGGGTGAGGGGGGAGGGCGCCTCGGGGTCGAGAGCGGGGGCCGCGGCGGGAGCGTCCGCATCCGCCGCATCCGCCGCGGCGCCCAGCAGGCGCTCCCACGCGCGGATCGTGGGGTCGGCCGCGAGCCGCGCGAAGTCGGCCGCGCGGCCCTCCCGGCGCCAGCGTCCGGCCAGGCGGATGAGCGCGGTCGACTCGAGCCCGAGGTCCACCAGGTCGTCGTCGAGGCCGACCTCGGCGGGGTCGAGGCGCAGGGCGCGGGCGACCTGGTCGCGCAGCAGCTCGACGGGAGGGCCGGAGGGGATCCGCTCGGTCATGTGCACGCTCCTCGGGCTCGGTCTGTTGAGAATCGTTATCATATGGCCGGTCGTCGCGTCCGTGCGGCGACCGTCCACGGCACGAGGGAGGCCCCACGCATGCACGAGCACGAGCGCGAGCACGAGGGGCGTCCCGGCGGGGAGCCCGAGGGCGGATGCGCGGCCTGGGCCGCCGGCGTGGTCGCGGACGCCCGCGCCGCCGGGCGGCAGCCGGACGTCCGGCTCGACGGCATCCTGCGGCGGAGCGCCGCCCGCGTGCCCGACCGCACGGCGCTCGTCGGCGGCGGCGGTCGCTGGACCCACGCCGAGCTCGACGCCGAGGTCGACCTCGCCGCGCGCGGGCTCGTGGCATCGGGCATCCGCCCCGGCGACCGGATCCTCGTGCAGCTCGCCGACGGCGCCGCCTTCGTCATCGTGTGGACCGCGCTCGTGCGGGCCGGCGCGGTGCCCGTGCACGCGATGCCCGCCCACCGGCTCATGGAGCTCGCCCACCTCGCGTCCGGCAGCGGCGCGCGCGGCATGGTCGTCGCGGAGCGCGTCGGCCGCGAGGACGGCCGGGTCCTCGCGGAGGGCGTGCGCGCGGCCTGCCCCGGGCTCGACCTCGTGATCGTCCATAGCCCCCGGAGCGTCGCGGGCGCGCTCACCTGGGAGGGGATCCGCGAGCGCGGTGGCGAAGACGGACGCACCGCCCCCGCGCTCGACCCCGTCGCGCCCGACGGCGTGCCCCGGCTCGCGCTCCTCCTCCACTCGGGCGGCACCACGGGCCTGCCCAAGCTGATCCCGCGCCACCACGCGGACTACTCCTACAACGCGTGGGCGGCGGCGCGCGCGGCCGGCATCGGCCCCGACTCGGTGCTGCTGGCCGTGCTGCCCGTGGCCTTCAACTTCACCCTGGCGTGCCCCGGCGTGCTCGGCGTCCTGGGGGCGGGCGGCACCGTCGTGGTCGCGCCCGATCCGGATCCCGCGACCGCCTTCGCGCTGATCGCCCGCGAGCGCGTCACCCACGTGCCGCTCACCCCCACGCTGGCGCGGGCGTGGATCGACGAGGCCGCGCACACGACGGCCGACCTCTCGAGCCTCCGCGTCGTCCAGGTCGGCGGCGCCCGGCTCGACGACGTCACGGCGCGCGCCCTCGAGCCCGCGCTCGGCGCCACGCTCCAGCAGGTCTACGGGATGGCCGAGGGGCTCATCTGCATGACCGCCCTCGACGATCCGCCCGAGCTGCGCTGGGGAACGCAGGGCCGGCCGATCTCGCCCGACGACGTGCTCCGGATCCGCGCCGCCGACGGCTCCCTCGCGCCCGACGGCGAGGCGGGCGAGCTGGAGACCCGCGGCCCGTGCACGCTCCGGCGCTACCACGCGGCACCGGACGCGGACGCGACGGCCTTCACGCCCGACGGCCTCTACCGCACGGGCGACGTCGTGCGGCTCCTCCCGTCGGGACACGTCGTGGTGACGGGCCGCGCCAAGGACCAGGTCAACCGCGGCGGCGAGAAGTACGCGGCGGCGGAGATCGAGCGCTACCTGCTGGCGCTGCCGGCCGTGCGCGCGGCGGCCGTGGTGTCGGTGCCGGATCCCGACCTGGGCGAGCGCGCCGTCGCCGTCATCGCCTGCACCGGCCCCGCGCCCGACCGCCGCGCCGTCGTCGCGCACCTCCGCGCGCTCGGGGTCGCGGCGTACAAGCACCCGGACCGGGTGGTCGTGCTGCCCGAGCTGCCCCTCACCGCCGTCGGCAAGATCGACAAGGCCCGGGTGGCGGCGCTGCTGGCCGCGGGCGACGACGGCCGCGGTGCTTGAGGCGATCCTCCCCGCCGGCGCGGTGCTGGCGGAGGAGCGGGGACCGGCGGGCCAGCACGCCCTGCACCCCGCCGAGGCCGTCGCGGTGGCCCGCGCCGTCCCGTCGCGTCGGCGCGAGTTCGCGGCGACCCGGGCCTGCGCGCGCACGGCGCTCGCGGCGCTCGCCGGGGGCGCATCCGTTGCCGCAGCCCCGGGCGCATCCCCGGGCGCATCCGCGGTCCGGGACGACGCGTCGGTCGCGATCCCGAAGGGCGTGGGCGGGGACCCGGTCTGGCCGCGCGGGGTGGTCGGCAGCCTCACGCACTGCGCGGGGTACCGGGCCGCCGTCGTCGCGGGCACGGACGCGTTCCGCACCATCGGGATCGACGCCGAGCCGCACGCGCCCCTGCCCCGGGACGCCCGGGACATCGTCGGCACCGCGGCCGAGCGCCATCCGGATCCGCCGCTCGGGCCCGGCGTGCACGCCGACTGCGTGCTCTTCAGCGCCAAGGAGTCCGTGGGCAAGGCGCACTACGCCCGCTACCGCGAATGGCTCGGCTTCCCCGACCTCCACGTGACGCTCCACCCGGGCGGCGCGTTCACGGCGCGTCGGAGCGCACCCGGCCCCATCCCGTTCCCCGCCTACCGCGGCAGCTGGCTCGTCATCGACGGCCTCGTCCTCACGTGCGCGTGGCTCGCCGTCCCCCGCATCCCGTCCGCCGTCCGCGGCGATCGTCCCGTCCCCGGCATCCCGTCCGTCCCCCGCCCCGCCTGAAGGAGTCCCCATGCCCGCAGCCCCCGTGACCCGCGCGACCGAGCTGTCGATCACCCGCGACCCGCTCGGCGCCGCCGCCGACCTCGCGCGCGCCTTCCGCCACGAGCCGCACGTCATCCTCGAGGAGGCGGGGCGGTTCTCCTGCGCGATCGGCGCGTGGGCCGAGGTCGTGGTGGACCGACGGACCGTCCGCCTGCGCGTCGTCGGCGAGGAGGACGTGGTCGTGCCCTGGCGGGAGCAGCCCCTCCGCGAGGTGGAGCGGCTGCTCGACGGCCTGGGCCCGGATCGCGGTCGCGCCTACGGCACCGCGTGCTTCGAGCTCGCGCGGGCGCACGCGGGCATGCCGGTCGCCGAGGAGGCGGGGGAGCTCCTGCACGTGATCCTGCCGCGCACGGAGGTGCTCTTCGCGGCGGGCAGCGCCACCGTGCGCTCGGGGGACGCGCGCGAGGCGGCGGAGGTGGTCCGCATCCTCCAGGCGCCCGAGCCGGCGCCGGTGCCCGAGTCGGTGCCCGCGCCCGCGGCGGAGCGGGAGCCGGAGCCGGAGCCGGAGCGCCCCGGCCTCGCCGACCCCGACGACGGGCGCGCACGCTACCTGGCGGCCGTCGCGGAGGGCATCGCGGCGATCCACGCGGGGGAGCTGCAGAAGGTCGTCCTGTCGCGTCGCGTGCCCGTCACGGGCGAGGTGGACCTGCCCGCCACCTTCGTGCGCGGACGCCGGGCCAACACGCCCGCGCGCTCCTACCTGCTCGGTCTCGGCGGCGTCGAGGCGGTGGGCTTCAGCCCCGAGATCGTCGTGGCCGTGGATGCCCGGGGCACCGTCCGCACGCAGCCGCTCGCCGGCACGCGGGCGCTCGTGGCCGACGCCGGCGAGTCGCGGCGGCTGCGCGAGGAGCTCCTGGCGGACGTCAAGGAGATCCACGAGCACGCCATCTCGGTGAAGCTCGCGGTGGAGGAGATGGCGCCCGTGTGCCGCCCGGGCAGCGTGCGCGTCGAGGAGTTCATGGTGGTGGAGGAGCGCGGATCGGTGCAGCACCTGGCCTCCCGCGTGGCGGGCGAGCTGGTCGACGGGCTCACGCCCTGGGACGCGCTGGCCGCGCTGTTCCCGGCCGTGACCGCGTCCGGCGTCCCCAAGCGCGCCGCGTTCGACCTCATCAGCCGCCTGGAGGGACGCGACCGCGGGCTCTACGCCGGTGCCGTCCTCCGCATCGACGCCGACGGCGCGCTCGACGCGTCCCTGGTGCTGCGGACGCTGTTCCGCCGCGGCGACGCGACGTGGCTGCAGGCCGGCGCGGGCGTCACGGGGTCGTCCCGTCCGGCGCGCGAGCTCGAGGAGACGCGCGAGAAGCTGGCGAGCATCGCCGACCACGTCGTGCGCGCGCACGGCGCGGCAGACGCGCACGGAGCGGCAGACGCGGCCGACGCGGCCGGTGCCGCGCGGGAGCCGGCCGACGCTCGCGCCGTCGGCGTGCGCGCTCCCCGCGGAGCCGCCGCCGCCCGGTGACGGGGCGCGGCGTCAGACCCCGCCGCCCCCGCCTCCTCCACCGCCGCCGCCGGAGGTGGTGCCTCCCGTGGATCCGCCGCTCGTGCTCGACCCCGAGTACGCGCCTCCCATGCTGGACGACACCGACCCGAGGCTCGACGCGAACACGGCCGGGGCGAACGGCGTGCTGCCGGAGTACCAGCCGGGCTCGCGGCGCTGGTCGTCGTAGCGGCGCCCGAGCTCGTCGCCCCACTCCTCCTCCTGGCCGAACAGGGCGGCGTACGGCAGCAGCTCCTCGGTGAGCCGCAGCACGTCGACGTGGTCGTGCGGGAGGTCGGCGCGCAGGGCGCCCTCGGGCGACTGCAGCATCCGGATCCGGTCCGCCTCGGCCAGCCGGATGAACTCCTTCAGCCCCCGCAGGTGGTCGCGCAGCGCCACCCCGCGCTCGGTGAGCGGGTGCGTCACGAGCGCGACGATCGTCACGCCGAGCGCGAGCACGGCCGCCACGAGGAACGCGATCACGACCGGCCCGCCGTACGCGTCCGCGAGCGCCAGCGCGGCGAACGCGACGGCCGCCGCCGTGCCGATCGACGCGGCGACGATGAGCAGCGTGATCGCGCCCACGGGCAGCGGCCTCCGCAGCCCGTCGGCGACCGTGCGCTTCCGCACCGCGGCCATCACCTTCTGGATCCGCGCGGCCGCCTTCGTGTCGGTCCGCTTCAGGTCCTTCACGGTGCCGGCCCCGGCGTCGTCGCCGAAGACCGCGGCGACGAAGCCGCGCTCGTCCGGGTCCGTGACGCGCGCCGGATCCACCAGCTCGAGCGCGAACGACGGCCTCCCCGTGCCGTCGCGCTCCAGGATCCGCACGGCGCCGCGCACCGCGAGGTCGAGCAGGAGCGCGGTCGTCGCGCGCGCCGCCGAGCCCGAGACCACGGCGGAGACGAGGAGCCCGACGCCCTCCGGCGGGTCGTACTGGGCGATGATCGTCCCGCGCCCGCGCCCGGGCGCGTCGGCGAGCCGGCGGCGGCGCAGGACGAGCGCACCGACCGCGGCCGCGACGGCGACGAGCGCGCCCGCGAGCGACAGCGCCGGCCACGGCGCCGCGAGGAAGGAGGAGTCGCGCGGCGTGAAGGTGCCGCGCTCGAACCCGATGGAGAGGCTGAGGTTCTCGCGCGGCCCGAGGTCCTCCGCCGTGGCCGTGAAGCCCGTCTCGGTGCGGACGATGTCGGCGGGTCCGTCGGCGCCCTCGGGACCGGCCGCCGCGTCCGCGCCGCCGGTGAGCCGGTCGAGGAGCTCCGGCGCGATCTCGACGGTCGCCGTCACCCTCCCGAACGGCTGCGCCCAGTCGAGTCCGTTGGTGTCCCAGTAGAACTCGTCGGCGTCCGTGTCGGCGAAGGAGCGCGTGACGTCGTGCTGCTCGTAGTCGATGACGTATGTCTGCTCGCCGCGCACGAAGGCGTCGTCGGCGATGGTGAGCACGGTCGCGCCATCGTCCGAGTCGGTCTCGAACGCGCGCGGGGCGCCGGACGCGTCCGTCACGGAGAGCACACGGAGCCCGGTGGGGTGGCCGTCGTGCTCCTGCGCGAGCGCGCGGCGGATCCCGCGGTTCTGGTCCCGGTCGGGGAACTCGGCGACCAGCGTCTCGGTGCTGCGGAGCACGGAGCGGCCGTCGGCGTCGGTCGACAGCCGGTAGACGGCGTCGAATGAGCGGAAGGAGAAGTCGTCGGCCTCCGCGTGCGCAGGGGCGGCGAGCCCGAGCGGGATCGCGAGCGCGGTCAGCAGCCCGGCGACCAGGGCGAGGCGGATGCGCGCGAGGCGGGCGCGGGCGAGGCGGATGCGCGCGAGGCGGGCGCGGGCGGCGGGCTCACGCACGGGTCGCTCCGGCCGCGCGGATCGCCCGCCGGATCGGCCGTCCCGGCCCCGGCTCGAGTCGCGCCTCCGGGACCTCGGCGTCGACCGTCCCGTCCTCCGCGTGCGCATCCGACGTCGTCATCGTGCTCCCCTCGCGCGACCCCCGTCGCACGAGGAGTCAACCACGCGGGGGATCCGCCAGCAGGGTCGCGGCGTCGGCCGCGAGCCCCGCGTACGCGGACTGCCGCTCCAGCCCCGACGCCTCGCGCGCCGCGGCCTGCACGACGATGGTCCACGCCTGGTCGCCGTCCTCCACGAGGTACGCGAGCGCGAGCGTGCCCACGGAGCTGCCGCCCTTGAAGGCCACGTGGTCGAACCGCTCCGGCTCGGGGAGGGCAGGGTTCGCCGCGAGGATCCCGCGCACGGGCTCCCCGGCCGGCGTCCGGGACAGCTCGTCGAGGCGCACGTGCGCGCGGGCGATGTCGTCGGGCGTCGCGAACCAATCGGCGCCCGAGGTCCACACCACGTCCGTGACCGCCGACACGGGCACGTCGAGCACGCCGCCCGGCAGCCCGTCGAGGAGCGCGCGCCGCTCGGCGGCGTCGCCGTCGGCCCAGCGCGCGCGGAGGGCGCCGCCGTCCTGCCAGCCGATGCGGAAGAGGTCGCGCGTGGTCATGAGCGGCACGTTGCGCGGCGGATCCGAGTGGCCGAGGTCCGCGAGCGCCGCCTCCACGCGCTCCCGCCCCACCGCCTCGACGACCATGTCGGTCGCGGTGTTGTCGCTGATCGAGATCATCTTCCCGGCCGCCTCGCGCACGCTGAGGACCGTGCCGGTCGGCGCGTCCTGCAGCTCGCCGGAGGGGAGGCTGCGCACGTCGTCGGTGACGGTGAGCGGGTCGTCCCAGCCGATGCGGCCCTCCTCGACCGCCCGCACGAGCGCGCCGAGCACGTAGAGCTTCACGATGGATCCGATGGGGCGCGCCTCGGTCGCGGCCACGCCGTCGGGCAGCACCTCGAGGATCCGCTCGCCGAGGGCGCCGTCCGCCACGCGCGTGACGGTGAGCGACACGTCGCCGCCGAGCGCCGCGGCCTGCTCCTCGAGCTCGGCCCAGCTGGTCGCGGGCGTCCGGTCGCCCTCGGGCTCGCCGAAGAAGAGGCCCGTGATGAGGCCGGCGTCGTCGACGACGACCTGCATGTCGAAGGTCCCGCCCGCCTCGCTCGCGATGGTGGTGACGGACTGCGCGCCCTGCTCCTCGTGCGCGGTCGGGGTCCAGGGCCGGCCCGTGCGCACCTGCTCGAGCACGGCGGCGAGCTCCTCCGCGGTCGCCGCGTCGAGCATCACCTGCGCCAGGCGCTCGCCCGTCTCCTGCACGGGGACGGGGTCCTCGGCGTTCACCGTGTCGAGCAGCCACTGCGCCTGCTGGCCGACGGGCGATCCCGGGAGCACCACGGGCTCGGCGGTGGCGGGCGAGGCGGGGGCGGGATCCGCGGGGGCGACGGAGCAGCCGGTCGCGAGCGCGGTGACGGCGGCCAGCGCGAGCGCGAGCGCCGTCCGGGCGGGACGGGACGGGCGCGATCGACGGGACGGACGGAGCGGTGACGGGGTCATGCCCCCATCCCACAGGAACGGGGCCGCCCGGTCGTCCCCCATGAAGGGGAATCGTCCGGGCGGCCCCGAGGGTCGCCGTTGCGCAGTCGGCGGCGCGCCGTGGATCAGGGGCGGGGCGCCACCTTGCTCTGGCCCGGGTCGCGGCCCGAGACCACGTTCGTGTCGACGTCGAACGCCTGGTCGCCCTCGCCCACGTTGTGCTCGAGGATCTGGTCGAAGGCCCAGTTCTCCGGGATCTTCGCACCGAGGTTGGCGCCCCAGCCCGTGGACATGTCGGCCACGTAGCTGAGCTCGGTGAGGTGCGCGGCCGCGAGGTTCGCGCAGATGCGGCGGCCGGCGTACACACCCACCCGGTACGCGCTGGCGCGGCGCTTCAGCTCGGCGTGGATGCCGCGGAAGTACGGCTGGAGGTACGTCTCGACCTCGGCGGGCGTGGCGTCGAAGTCGATGGCGTAGTAGATGACCGTGCCGGGCAGGAACCCGAGGCGGTCGGCGGCCTCGACGGCGCGGCCGGCGGCGCGCACGCCGAGGTCGTACGAGAAGTACGTGTTGTCGGTGCCGCCCTCCTGGAAGATCGGGAACACCTTGAGGCCGCCGGCGAAGATGGCCTGCAGCTCGCCGTCCTGGATCTTCTTCTCGAGCGCGTCCGGACGGTCGGAGTTCGTGAGGTAGCGCCCGACGACCGTGTAGCCGGCGTCGCGGAGCGTCTTCGCGCGGGCGGCATTGATGACGGTGATGCCGTCGACGGCCTGGCCCGGACGCGTGCTGTCGCCGTTGCTGGCGAGGAGCGCCGCGAAGGTGCGGAAGTCTCCGATGCCCGTCTCGGGGAGGGCGACGGTGCGCTGGAACTGGGAGAGCCGCTTGGCCTGCTGGGCGGAGAAGGTGCCATCGACCGGCCCGTCCCACGTGCTCATGACCACGAGCGACGCCTGGAGCAGGTGGACCAGGTACCCGGTGGTGTCAACGGATCCGACGGTGAGGGTCGGCTGCTTCCGCAGCGTGGCGCGCGTGAGCGGGCCGAAGGCGCCGTTCGCGGTCTCCTCGGCGATGCCGATCTCGAGCTGCAGCGCGTGGATGAGGGCCTTGTGCGCGTCGGCGGTCCACACGCCGTCGGTGGTGACGGCGGGGAAGCCGGCGCGCGTGCCGTAGCGCGCGGCCAGCTTCTGCTGGATGTCGCGGACGACGGGGCGCCCGGTGGACGCGAGCGGGGCGTCGGTGGTGGGGGGTGCGGCGGGCGTGGCCTCGTCGGCGTGCGCGGGGCCTGCGGCGATCAGGGCCACGGGGACGGCGGCGAGGGCGCCGCCCAGGACGGAGCGTCGGGACAGGTTCATCGGTGTGCCTCCCATGCCGGTCCGCCGGGCGGACCGGTCCGCAGGGCGGCTCGGTCGTCCGGGGACGGCGGTCTGCGGTTGTCCGTTGGCCTGATGGCGACGCGTGGTGCCGCCGGGCCGAGCGGGCGTGAACCGTCAAGATAGGGGAGCGGCCTCCACGCCGACGCCCGGCGTCCACAGGGGAGCCGTGCGATGGATCGTGCGGGCCGCGCGGGCATCAGCCAACGGAGCCGGCGGAGGCGGCGGATCCGGTCGGGCCCGCGTCCGCGGACCCGTCGCGGTCGCCCGGTCGGATCCGGTCGCGCGCGTGGTGCAGCGTGTCCGACGGCAGGGGCGGCACCCCGCGCGAGAGCCGGGCGAGCCCCGCCTTCACGACGACCGCCGTCGCGATCGCGAACAGCGCCAGCGTGATGAGCGCGGAGGCCCACAGGGGCAGCGCGAGCAGCAGGAGCGCCACGACCACCGTGGCCAGGAGCCCGAGCGACACGAGCGCGAGCGCCACGCCGATGCCGAGCAGGATCGCGCCGGCTCGGGCGGAGCGGGCGCGCTCGCCGATCTCGCGCTTGGCGGAGTCGATCTCCGCGCGCACCGCGCGGAGCAGGGGATCGACGGCCTTCTGCGCGAAGGACCCGCCGAACCAGCCGCTGCGGGAGGAGCTGTCGTCGTCGGTCATGGTGCGTCTCTTCTCTCGTGGAGCGGATGGTGCGGGCAGAGGCCCGCCCCGGCGCGGACCGATGGGGTCCGTGCCGGGGCGGACGGGTGATCAGGCCAGGCGCGTCTCGCTCGACATGCTCGAGCGGAGGCCGCCGGTGATCTGGATGACGACGGGGACCTCGGTGCCGAGCACCGCGTCGAGCCGGGTCACGGCCTCGTCGACCGTGCGGCGCACCGCGACGGGCGAGATGCCGCGTCGGGCGACCGCGGTGACGCGCAGCGCGATGGCGTGGGCCACCTCGAACGCGGTCACGTCGACGGAGACGATCCCGGGGTCGTCGTGCAGGGCGTCCTCGAGCAGCTGCTGCGCGAACCGCGCGTCGATCACGAGGGCGCCGCCCGTGGGCGTCGACCCGTCGCGTCCGCCCTCGATGCGCACGAGGGTGCCGGTGCGGCCGTGCCCCTGGCGGAGCGCGAACCACGCGAGGACCACGATGAGCACGAGGGCCGCCAGGGCGACGACCCAGAGGATCCACGGCTGGTCGCCGGAGAGCGCGTCGGCGACCGGCTGCTCGGCGTCGGACGCCGCGCCGGAGACCGTGGACTGCACGTCGGGCAGCAGGCTGCCCGCGCCCAGGGCCACGCCGACGGCGAGGAGGACGAGCCCGACCACGATGACGAGGAGGCGGTTCAGCGCCCGGTTCGTGCTGGTCATGAGCCCACCTTCCCGTTCGTCGCGAGCGTCACCTTGGCGGTGAGCGCCGGCGTGTAGTCGTACCCGTCGAGCTCGGCGCGGACCGCCTGCTCGATGGCGGCCCGGTCCGGCGTGTATCCCGTGGAGGGGGTCAGCCGGACGAGGGCCTGGCGCTTGGAGACGCTGACGTCGACCTGGTCGGGCGACACGTCGCCCGCGTGGCTGGCCGTGAGGGCGATCGAGCGCGCGATGACGCGGTCGTCCACGACGGCCGCGGTGCGGCCGATGCTCCCGCCGCGGCGGCCGCGGCTGCCGGGCTTCAGCCCCACGATCACGAGGACGAGCCCCAGGATCGCGATCGCGACGCCCACCGCGACCAGCGCGCCGGCCGGGGCCGACGCCGCCTGGAGGGCGGACGACGCGAGGTCGGCCGGCGCGAGGAGCAGCGGCGCGGCGCCGACGGCCGCGAGGACCGACTCGGTGCCGAGCCAGGCGAGCACCAGGATCAGGAGGACGGCGATCGTGATGGCGATGCCGGCCCGGGACGAGTGCGTCTCCCGCCGCACGAGGCGGCGGTAGGTGCTGTCGGCGCTCATGAGACCCTCCTGCGTGCCTGGATGCGGGCGCCCGTGATGCGGAGGTCGACGCTTCCCACGGTGGATCCCGTGAGGCCGAGGACCCGCTCGCGCACCTGGATCTGCGCCCGGGTCAGGCGCTCCACCAGCGACCCCTCGGCGACCTGCCGGTCGGAGAGCGCGGGGACGCGGATGGGCGTGCGCGCCTCCACGGTGAGCGTGCCGCCGACGTCCGTCAGGGTGACGGAGACGTCGTCGGCGGGCACCTCGAGGGCGTCCGCGGTGACGGCGGAGACCACGCGGCGCACGGCGCGCGGCGTGACGGTGGTGCGGCCCCGCGTCGCCCGGGAGGCGGTGCCGGGCGACCCGGGCTCCGCCAGCGCGGAGGTCACGACGACCGGCGCCCGCGGAGGGCGTCGGCGAGCCCGCGGACGTCCAGCTTGCCCTCGAGCACGCGGCCGACGCCGAAGCCGACGGCCATGAAGATCAGGACGAGGAGGAAGCCGCCGAACCCGAAGGCGAGGCCGGAGAGCGCGAGGACCGCCCCGACGAGGAGGCCCGTGGTCGTGGGGGTCACTGGACGCGCTTCTCGGCCGCGTCGTCGTTCGACGGCTTGTCGGACGGGAGGTTCACGTCGGTGATCGTGACGTTGACCTCGGTGACCTCCATGCCGACGACCTGGTCGATCGCGTCGCTGATCGCGTTGCGCACGTCGTCCGCGACCTGCTGCAGGTCGACCGGGTACTCGGCGATGAGCGTGACGTCGACGGCGACCTGCGTCTCGCCGACCTCGACGGAGATGCCCTGGCCGCGGTCCTGCTGGCCGATGACGTTGCGGATCGCGCCGACGGCGCGTGCGGCGCCGTTGCCGAGGTCGTGGACTCCGGCGACCTGGCGCGCGGCGATGCCGGCGACCTTCTCGATGACGCCGTCGGCGATGGTGTTCTTGCCTCCGGTGCTGCCGGTGCCGGTGACGCCGGTGGACGCGGACGTGGGGGTGATGCTCGACATGGTGTCTCTCTCTCGTGGTGGTGGACCGTGCGCGGTGGTGCTGCTGCGTGGTGCGGACCGGAGTCGCCTCCGTGGCCCGCCTCGTCATTCAGACGCATCGGCGGGGTGGTTCGGCACGCGGCTCAGGTGACTCCCAGGGAGCGCGCGTGCCGCTTCGCCTCCCGGACACGGCGCGGGGCCGGAGCGGACAGCTCCGGCACCGGTCCGCCGCGGTCCGCCGGGTGGCGTCAGGCGCGGAGCGTGGCGCTCGGCAGCTCGCCGAACCGGTCCGCGTAGGACGCGGCGAAGCGGCCGAGGTGGCCGAAGCCCCACTGCTCGGCGACAGCCCGGACGGTGGTCGTGGCGGGCGACGCGTCGCGGAGCTCGGCGCGCACGCGGTCCAGGCGGATCCCGCGGAGCAGCGCGCTCGGCGTCGTGTCCTCGTACCGGCGCACGGCGAGCTGGAGCACGCGCGTGCTGATCCCGGCGGCCCGCGCCGCGTCCGCCGGCGTGATGGGCCGGTCGGCGTGGTGGTGCAGGTACTCGATCGCGGTGCGCACGGAGCTCATCCGCGGGCCCCGCATCTCGGCGCTGAACGGCACGTCGTGCCACGGGAAGAGCTGGAGCGTGGCGCGCGCCACGAGGAGGCCGGCCTGCATCCGCAGCAGCGGGCTCGACGCGATGTCCTGCAGCACCGGGCTCGCCTCGCCGACGGCGCGGCGCCAGAGCGACGCCTGCTCGATGCCCGGCGGCCGGGCGTGGTCGAAGACGAGGGGACGCGGGCGGCCGTCGTGCACCTCGGCCGCGGTCTCCTCCAGGAAGCCGCCGTCGATGTGCACGAGGTTCTGCACGCTCGGCTCGCAGCGGAAGCCGAACGACCGGCCGGAGGGGAAGAGGAAGGGGCGGGATCCGCTCGAGCGCACCTCGTGCGAGCCCACGTCGACCGCGCCGGATCCCTCGCGCCACCAGGCGACGACGTAGTCGGGCAGGGCGGGCACGCGGCCCCAGTGCGTGGCGGGGAAGCTCGACGAGCGCAGCGTGACGTTCTCGTCGCCCACGAAGGAGTAGCGGTACGCGAAGTCGCCCCTGCCCTCCTCCGCGTGGAACTCGGTGCCCGGGAACAGGGCGGCGTACCGGTCGACGGCCTCGTCGATGTCGGTTCCGGACATGCTGCCGCGGCGGAGCGCGGGGGCGGCGGTCTCGGCGGCCCAGCGCGCGGGATCGGCGGCGCGGGCGAGCGTGGATGCGGCCTCGGGGGCGATGGAGTCCACGGTGGCGTCGCCGTGCCTGCCGCGGGGTCGCGGGGCCGGGGCGTCGTCGGTGCGGGCGCCGAGCGGGGCCAGCGCGTGCAGGGGGGACGCCGCTCGGGATCGCGCGTCGGGCGCGGATGCGGTGCTCATGGTTCCTCCGTCCTGCGCGACCGGGATGCGGTCGCGTGTCATGGAGTGGACGTGTGGGGCGGGGTGTTCGTCACGCGCCGCCGGGGATCCGGTCGGTGCGCGGGAGGCGGCCGGGGTCGGGGTGCCCGCTGGCGCCTCGACCCCGGTGCGGGCTAGTCCGTGCCGCTGGTGCGCATGCCGCCGGCGACACCCCCCGGCGTGGCGGCGCCCGCGGCGGCCTGCGCGCGCTCGCCGATGGGCGGGGTGATGGGCTTCTCATCGAACATGTGACGCTCCCGGAGGTTCGGCGGTGGGCATGGCTCGTCCACGAGCATCCGCATGGCTCACGATCCCCTCGCGGCGCGTCGCGCACAACGCCTCCCGGGGGCGGGGGCACTGGCTTTCCGGCGCCGCGCTACCGGGATCCGAGCCCGGGCCCCGCATCGGGGGGTGGCGGTGCGGATCAGCCCGCGACGCGCGCCTGGCCCGCGACGAAGGCGGCGAAGGCCGCGTCGACCCGCTCGCGATCGCCCGTGAGCAGCAGGTCGACCATGAGGCCGCGCATCACGCCGAGGATGACGGTGGCCGCGGCCGACGCCTCCGCCGCGGGACGCCCGGCGGCCTCGAGCGCTCCCGCGATGAGGGCGGTGCGGTCGCGGAGGGAGCGCGCCACGGCGTCGGCGAAGGGCGGGTCGCCGTGCATGCTGCGGCCGGTGATCGCGACGAAGAGCCGCACGTGCCGCCGGCCCTCGGGTGCCGTGGCCCGCGTCCACAGCGCGCGCAGCGGGTCGTCCGCCCCCGCGACGAGGTCGGGCGAGGAGAACGTCTCCGCGAGCACGCGCGCGACGATCTCGGCGATGAGCCCGTCGCGCGTCGCGAAGTGGTGGACGAGCGTCGCGTGGCTCACGCCGACGCCGTCCGCGAGGCTCCGGAGGGTGAGGTCGTCCAGGCCGTGCTCGAGGACGTGCTCGGTGGCGGCCCGGAGCAGCTCGCCGCGGCGGTGGGCATAGCGCAGCCGGCGGCCGTCCACGGGGTCGTCGCCCATGCGGATCCGCCCCCCTCCTGGCGCGCCCGCGCCCCCGTCCCGTCGATTGCTTGACCAACTGGTAAGGCAAATGTAGCGTCCATGCCAGAACGCGCCCGCGGGGCCCGGGGCGTGTCCCGGGATGGGCGGGCGCACGACCGTCCGGGGGGACACCATGACCACGATCACGACCGAGAGGGGCCGCCGCGGCCCGCTCCTGACCGCGGCGGCGATGCTGATGGCGGCGGGGGCCGCCCTGGGCCTCGCCGCTCCCGCCCAGGCGGCGGCGGTCAACCCGTACGAGCGGGGACCCGAGCCCAGCTCCGCGAGCATCGAGGCCACGCGGGGCTCCTTCGCGGTGGCGGAGACGTCGGTGTCGCGCTTCACGGCCCGCGGCTTCGGCGGCGGCACGATCCACTACCCGACGAGCACTAGCGCGGGCACCTTCGGGGTCGTCGCCATCGCGCCGGGCTACACGGCGCGCGAGTCCAGCATCGCCTGGCTCGGCCCGCGCCTCGCGTCGCAGGGCTTCGTCGTCTTCACCATCGACACCATCACCACCTCCGACCAGCCGAGCTCGCGCGGCGACCAGCTCCGTGCGGCGCTGGACTACGTCGTGGACGAGAGCTCCGTGCGCGGTCGCGTCGACGGGTCCCGGCGCGCGGTCATGGGCCACTCCATGGGCGGCGGCGGATCCCTGCAGGCCGCCAAGGACGAGCCGGCCATCCGCGCGGTCATCCCGATGACGCCCTACAACCTCGACAAGACGTGGCCGGAGGTCGTCGCGCCGACGCTCGTCATCGGCGCGGAGGACGACAGCGTGGCGCCGGTCGCCCGGCACGCGGAGCCGTTCTACGAGTCGCTCACGCAGGCGTCGGAGAAGGCCTACCTGGAGCTGCGCGGCGCGAGCCACTTCGCGCCGAACATCTCCAACACCACCATCGCGAGCGCGAGCATCGCGTGGCTGAAGCGCCACGTCGACGCGGACACCCGCTACGAGCGCTTCATCTGCCCGGCGCCCGCGGTGAGCCTCCAGATCAGCGAGTACCGCAGCACCTGCTGAGGCGCGTCCGCCGGACGCGGCGGCAGCACGACGGCGGGGCGCCCGGAGGCGCCCCGCCGTCGTGACGCGTCGCGCCTAGTGCTTGATGCGGTCGATCCAGCCGGCGACCGGCCGCTGCTGCTCGCCCTGCTGGGCGGCGAGCACGACGAGCACCGAGGTCATCGCGGGGATGATCCACTGGAGCGCCTTCTGCTTCTTCTGGGCGGCCGCGAGCTCCTTCGAGGAGCCCGCACCGGGCTCGGTGGTGCCGGCGGCGCCCTCGTCCTGGTGCTTGGCCATCTTCGCGCCGACGATCGCGGAGTAGAGCGTCGTGCCGGCGGCGGCGATGGTCAGCACGGCCTTCACGTTGGTGTTGGAGCGGGCCTCGCTCTGGCCGGCGAGGCGGCCCTTGTTCGCGTAGATCAGGCCGAGCCCGCCGACGGCGTGCGCGCCGAGGGCGGCGAGCTGCACGGGCGCCCACTTCGCCCAGCCGATGGACGAGAGGCGCAGGCGCTCTTGGGGCAGCTTCGCGGCGGCGGCCGCCCCGTTGAGCCCGACCGCGCCCATGAGGGACCCGCCGAACCAGGCCGCGAGGCCGAGGTCGTGCATGCTGCGGATGACGGTGTTGCGTTCTGACATGTGCATCTCCGAGTCGTGTCGAGGCCGGCTCCTGGCCGGCCGATGTGCTGTGCGTCGGACGCTACGCCGGGGATCGAGCAGTGTGTCGCCGGGCGGAGGATGTCCAGCATCCGGGGGCGGCGGCGCCGTCGGCGGAGACCTCAACGGATCCTGGGAGTCCCGCCGCGCGACCTTGGCGCTCCCCTCCGCGCCCGGTTCGGTGGAGACCGTGCCCGTCGAGCGGCGGGTCCGTCACCGAGGGGAACCGGATCATGGGCAAGGCGTGGATGGTGATGGTCGCGGCCGTGCTCGGCGGCCACGGGTTCGTGGGTCTGTTCATCGAGGGCTCGCACCTGCTCGGGATCCTCAACGTCGACTTCTTCGTCGACGTCCTCTACCTCGCGAGCGCCGTCGTGCTGCTGCTCGCCGGCACCCGGCAGATCGGCCCCGGCGCGATCCGCGGAACGCTCACCGCGTTCGGCGGCCTGTTCACGCTCATGGGCGTCCTCAGCATCGTGGACGACGAGCTCGGCGGCCTCACGCCCACCGGGTTCACGATCGTCGACGACTTCCTCTTCTTCGGCCTCGGCCTCTCGGGCCTCGCCCTCGCGCTGACCCCCAGCTCGGTCGAGCCGCTCACCACCGGCGGCAAGGCGCTCAACTAGCGGCGGCAGCCACCGCGCCTGCGTCGCCCCCGGCGGGCGTGGGTCAGTCGGCGGCGAGCGCCATGTGCACCTGGTAGCGATCGCCGCGGTACCACGACGTCACGTGCTCGACGGGGGTCCCCCCGGCGCGGGAGCTCCGGCGGAACACCAGGGTCGAGGATCCGGCGGTCACCTGCAGCGCCTCGGCGGTGTCGGCATCCGCGGCCTCGGCCCACACCGTCTGCTCCGCGCTGTCGATGTGCACCCCGTACCGCTCCGCGAGCACGCCGTAGAGCGAGGCGCTGAGGTCGTGGTCGCCGAGGTCCGCCGCCACGCGTGCGGAGTACCAGCCGAGCTCGAGGGCCATGGGGGTGCCGTCGGCCAGCCGCAGCCGCTCGACGGCCCAGGCGCGCTCGTGCTCGTCGAGGCCCAGGGCGGCGCGCGCCTCGAGCGGCGGGGCGCTGATCCCGACGCGTCGCACGAGCGTGGTCGCCACCATCCCGCGCCGCCGCATGTCCTCCGTGAAGGAGGCGAGGTGCAGCTGCGACTGGATCCGCTCCCCGGCCACGAACGTGCCCTTCCCCTGCACCGTGTAGAGCCGCTGCTCCTCGATGAGCTGCCGCAGCGCCTGCCGCACGGTCGCGCGGCTCACGTCGTGGGTGGTCGCGAGCTCCCGCTCCGACGGGATGGCGGCGTGCGCGGGCCACGCGCCGCCGATGTCGGCGAGCAGGATCGCCCGCAGCTGGGCGTGCTTGGGGACCGGGCCGGGGGCGACTACGGCGGTCCGGGCGGCGGCGGCATCGCGGGGTCGGGGCATGTGCGCGTCTCTCGGCGTTGACACGACGGGGTGGCGGCACGTAGCTTCACCGGTACGTACCAGTTGCAGCCGCGTTTCCCCGTCGTGTGGGCGATCTTCGTCCCATCGACTCTAGATGCTCGGCACTGGTGCATACCAGTCGTCCGTCCCATCGAGGAGTCCCCGTGGTCCGTGTGCTGTCCCCGCTCGTGGGGGTCGCCCTGCCCCTGCCGTCCGTGCCCGATGCGCTGTTCGCCGCGGGGGCGATGGGGCCCGGGGTGGCGATCGCGCCGCCCGCCGAGATCGTCGACGTGGTCGCGCCCATCGCCGGGACGCTGCTGCAGGTCTTCCCGCACGCCTTCGTGGTCGCGGCCGACGACGGCCTCGCGGTGCTCGTCCATCTCGGCATCGACACCGTCGGCCTCGCGGGCGCGGGCTTCACGGCCTTCGCTGCCAAGGGGGACCGCGTCGCCGCGGGCGCTCCCGTCATCGCCTACGACGTCCCCGCGATCCTCGCCGCCGGCCTGTCCAGCGTCGTCCCCGTCATCGTGCTCGAACGCTCGCCGGAGGACGTCCGCGTGCTCGTGGACGAGGGGGCCGGCCTGCTCCCCGGCTCCCCGCTGCTCTCCGTCTGACCCGCCCGGGGAGTCCGCGGGCCCGCCCGCCCGCCCGCTCGACCGCCCGCCCGACCCGAGGATCCGCCGCTCCACCCATCACCGGTGCCCACCGCGAAGGAGAACCCATGACCGCCACCGCCCCGCCGCGTCGCCGACGCGCCGTCCCGGGCTTCGCCCAGATGCAGCGCCTCGGCACGAGCCTGATGCTCCCGATCGCCGTGCTGCCCGCGGCCGGGATCCTGCTCCGGATCGGGCAGCCCGACCTGCTCGGCAGCATCGACCTGCCCGTCGTCGGCACGTTCTTCCAGGCCATGAGCGCCGCCGGGGGCGCGCTGTTCGACAACCTGGCGCTCCTGTTCGCCGTGGGTGTCGCCATCGGATTCGCCAAGAAGGCCGACGGCTCGACCGCGCTCTCGGCGGTCGTCGGCTACCTCGTGCTCTCGAACGTGTTCAAGGTCATGTCGCCGGTGGTGCTCGCCGGCCAGAAGACGGTCGCCGGCGAGCAGGTGCTGATCAACTACAGCGTCTTCGGCGGGATCGTCGTGGGCCTCGTGACCGCCTGGCTGTTCGACCGGTACCACACCATCCAGCTGCCCGCCGCCCTGGGCTTCTTCGGCGGGCGCCGGTTCGTGCCGATCATCGTCTCCCTCGTGAGCCTCGTCATCGGCTTCGGGCTGAGCTACGCCTACCCGGTCTTCGACCTGGGCCTCTCCGGTCTCGGCGCGTTCATCGGCGGCACGGGCGCGCTCGGCGCCTTCGTGTACGGCTTCGCGAACCGGATGCTCCTCCCGGTGGGCCTGCACCACATCCTCAACTCCTACGTCTGGTTCCTCCAGGGCTCCTACACGAAGGCCGACGGGAGCGTCGTCACGGGCGAGGTGACCCGCTTCGCCGCCGGTGACCCGACGGCGGGCACGCTCACGTCGGGCTTCTACCCGGTGCTCATGTTCGGGCTCCCCGCCGCGGCGCTGGCGATGATCCACCTGTCGAACCCCGCGCAGCGCAAGGCGGCCATCGGCGTCCTCGGCGCGACGGGTCTCACGGCGTTCCTCACCGGCATCACCGAGCCCCTCGAGTTCGCGTTCATGTTCGCGGCCTTCCCGCTGTACGTCGTGCACGCCCTGCTCACCGGGCTCTCGCTCGCGATCGCGAACCTGCTCGACATCCACCTCGGCTTCTCGTTCTCGACGGGCCTCTTCGACCTGCTGCTCTACGGCACCGCCCCCGCGGCCAAGAACGTCTGGCTGATCGTGGTCATGGGCGTGGCGTACTTCGCCGTCTACTACCTGCTCTTCCGCCTCGTCATCGCGAGGTGGAACCTGCGCACGCCGGGCCGGGAGGAGGTGGTGGCGCCGGTCGACGGGGTCGCCCACGCGGATGCGGATGCGCCTTCGGATGCGGACGCCGGGGCCGCCGCCCCTGCGCCTCCGGGCGCCGGCCCCGCCGGCCCCGCCGGCCCCGCCGTCGCCGCGTCGGCCCCCACCGCCGAGCGGCTGATCGCGGCCTTCGGCGGGCGCGACAACCTCGTCCTCGTCGACGCGTGCATCACGCGCCTGCGCGTCGAGGTCGCGGACCGGGCGCTCGTCGACCACGCGCGCCTCAAGGAGCTGGGCGCGGCCGGCGTGATGGAGGTGGGGGACAACGTCCAGGCGGTCTTCGGCCCCCGCGCGGAGTCCCTGAAGGACGCGATGCGCGAGGCCCTCTGATGGAGGTCGTGGTCGTCCCGACCGCGGAGGACGCCGCCCCGCTCGTCGCCGACGCCTGCAGCGCGCTGCTCGAGCGCCGGCCGGATGCGGTGCTCGGCCTGGCGACCGGCTCGACGCCCCTGCCGCTGTACCGGGAGCTCATCCGGCGCCACCGGGAGGAGGGGCTGAGCTTCGCGCGGGCCCGGGCCTTCCTCCTCGACGAGTACGTGGGGCTGCCCGCCGGGCACCCCGAGCGGTACCGCGCGTTCATCGCGGAGGAGCTCGAGCGGCACGTCGACTTCGCCCCCGGCGCGATCCGCGGCCCGGGCGACGCCGGATCCGACCCGCTGGAGGAGGGTCCCGCCTACGAGCGGGCCATCCGGGAGGCCGGCGGCATCGACCTGCAGGTCCTCGGCATCGGCACGGACGGGCACCTGGCCTTCAACATGCCGATGTCGAGCCTCGGCAGCCGCACGCGCCTCAAGACCCTCACGGCCCGCACCCGGCGGGACAACGCGCGCTTCTTCGGCGACGACGTCGATCGGGTGCCCACGCACTGCCTCACGCAGGGGCTGGCGACGATCCTCGACAGCCGGCACGCGATCATGCTCGGCTTCGGCCGGGCCAAGGCGCAGGCGGTGCGCGCGGCCGTCGAGGGGGCGCTGTCGGCGCGCTGGCCCGCGTCGGTGCTGCAGCTTCACCCGCACGCCACGGTGGTCGTCGACGAGGAGGCCGCCGCCGAGCTCGAGTTCGTCGAGCACTACCGCGAGACCTTCGCGGGCAAGCCGGCCGGGCAGGGCCTCTGATGCGGCTGCGCGCCGCCCGCGCGCTGGTCGACGGCGCGTTCACGGGGCCGGTCGTCGTCGACGTGGCCGCGGGGCGGATCACGGCCGTCCACGCGGCGACGGGGACCGAGGTCGTCGACCACGACCTCGTCGACGGGACGCTCAGCGCGGGCCTGCTGGACCTCCAGGTCAACGGCTCGTTCGGCGTCGACGTCGCGTCGGCGGACACCGCGGGCTGGCGCACCCTCCTGGCCGGGCTCGCCTCGCGCGGCGTCACGGGGGTCGAGCCGACCGTGATCACCGCGCCGCTGCCCGAGATCGCGAGCGCCCTCGCCCGCGTCGGGCGCGCCCAGGGCGAGTTCGCCGGCGAGCCGGTGGCCCGGATCCTGGGGGCCCACCTCGAGGGCCCGTTCATCTCGCCCGCGCGCAAGGGCGCGCATCGCGTGGAGTGCATGCTCCTCCCGACCCCCGCCCACCTCGATGCGCTGCTCGCGGATCCGGCGGCCCGCGCCGCGCTGCGGACGGTCACGCTCGCCCCGGAGCTGCCGGGCGCGGAGGAGGCGACGCGGCGGCTGGTCGCGGAGGGCTGCGTCGTCTCCGTCGGCCACAGCGACGCCACCGCGGACCAGGTGCGCGCGGCCGGCGACGCCGGCGCGACGATGACCACGCACGTGTTCAACGCCCAGCGCCCCCTGAAGCACCGGGAACCGGGCGTGCCGGGCGCGGTCCTCACCGACGAGCGCTTCTTCGTCGGGACGATCATCGACGGCCAGCACCTCGACCCCCGGGTCGTGTCGCTCGTCATGGGCGCTGCCGGCAGGCGCATGGTCGGGGTGACCGATGCCATCGTGACCGCCGGGCGGGAGCCCGGGGAGTGGCACGAGTTCGGCGGGAAGCCCGTAGCCAACGACGCCTCGGGCCTCGGGCGCCGGCGCGACGGCACCATCGCCGGGGCGGGCGTGGTGCTCGACGAGGGGGTGCGGCGCATGATCGGCGCGGGACTGGATCCGGCCCGCGTGCTCGCCGCGTGCACCGAGAACGCCGCCCGATCCCTCGGGCGCACCGACATCGGCCACGTCGCCGCGGGGGCGTCCGCCGACCTCGTGTGGTGGGACGCCGCCTGGCAGCCGTCGGCGGTGTGGATCGCGGGGGACGCGATCCGCCCTCCCGTCGGCTAGCCGCGGCCGCGGCCGGGAGGGCGGGCGTCGACTCGCGTCAGGTCCGGTGGATCCGCACCGTGACAACCTGGAACGCCCGCAGCACGAGCCGCGCCCCGCGTCCGTCGTCCTCCGGCTGGAAGGCGATCGCCCGCGGGAAGCCGTCGCCGAGGGGGCGCTCCAGCACGTCGACCTCGGTGAGGCGCTGGGCGTCGAGGTGCGCCTCGAGGCGGGTGGCGGTGCGTGCGCCCGTGGACTCGTAGAGCCGCACGATCACGTCGCCCGAGCCGTCGTCGGCGAGCTTCAGCGCCTCGATCCGCACGGTGCCGCCGTGCACCGTGACGAGCCCGGAGGCGGTGGGCAGCGACGACGGGACGGCCGCGTCCGGCGTGGCGGCGGATCCGACCGCGGCCGCGGGCGCGACGGCGGCCACCGCCCCGGTCTCCTCGCCGGGCCGCACGACGCGCACCGGCAGGTTCTGCTCCAGCCCCGCGTCCACCGCGCCCTCGATGCCGACGCCCGGAACGAGCGCGTACTCGAACCGGTGGTGGCCGATGTCCTGCACCGGGTCGGGGGAGCGCGCCGCCCGGACCAGGCTGATCCGCATCTCCGTCTCCACCTCGCCCGTCGCGCCGACCGTGCGCGTGATGTCGTGGCCGTAGCTGCCCGCGTTGGTGAGCGCGACGCCGTAGCCGGGCTCCTCCACGTGCACGAAGCGGTGCGCCATGACCTCGAAGCGCGCCTCGTCCCACGACGTGTTCGTGTGCGTGGGACGGCGGACGTGCCCGAACTGGATCTCGGCGCTGTGGTGCTGCGCGTGGATCGTGAGCGGGAACGACACCTTGAGGAGCTTCTCGTCCTCGAGCCAGTCGAGGTCGGCCGTGGCGTGGATCCGGGCGTCGTCCGCGTGCAGCGACACCCGCTGCACGACGCGCGAGCGCCCGAACTGGCGGACCACCTCGACGGTCGCGCGGAGCGGCGAGTCCTCGACGAGCTCGACCGACTCGGCCTCGACCAGGTCGGTGCGGCTCGCGCGGTAGTGCGCGTCGACGTCCCAGGCGTCCCACGCCGTGGGGATGTCCTCGTGCAGCTGGAGCAGGTTCGCGACGCGGCCGGCGGGCACGAGCTCGCGGTCGGCGTGGCGGAGGTCGAGGATCGAGGTGACGAGGCCGCGCGCGTCGATCGTGACGCGGAGCAGCCCGTTGTCGAGCACGGTGCCGCCGTCGGCGCGCGTCGTGACGACGGGGGAGGCCGGCTCCACCGCGACGAGCGGCGCGATGCCGCTGCCGGGCACCGCGACGAGCGCGAGCGCGGATCCGTCGGGCGCCTCCACGAGCGCCGTGCGTGCGTGGCCGGTCGAGTTCACCGCGAACGCGCCGGATCCGTCGCCCTCGCCGTCCGCGACCGCCTGCGCCGTGACCCGCGCGATCGCGTCGGCCACGAGCGCGTCGAGCTCGGCGAGGCTGCGGGCGTAGTCCTCCTCGTTCTCCCGATGCACCCACGTGATGGAGGAGCCGGGGAGGATGTCGTGGAACTGCTGCAGCAGCGTCTGCTTCCAGAGCCGGTCGAGCGCCGCGTACGGGTAGTCGGCGCCCGTGCGGACGGCCGCGATCGTCCACCACAGCTCGGCCTCGCGGAGGCGGTGCTCGGCCTGGCGGTTGCCGCGCTTCTCGCGGGCGTGCGAGGTGAACGTGCCGCGGTGCAGCTCGAGGTACAGCTCGCCGACCCAGACGGGCGCGTCCGGGTACTCGGCCTCGGCCTTGCGGAAGAAGTCGTCCGGGTGCTCGACGACCACCTTCGGCGACCCCTCGAGGTCGGCCGTGCGGCGCTGGCGCTCCATCATGTCGCGCGTGGGCCCGCCTCCGCCGTCGCCGTAGCCGAAGGGCGCGAGCGACATGGTCGCGCGGCCCTTCTCGCGGAACTGCCGCACGGCGTGGTGCGTCTCCTCCGCCTCGAGCGTGGAGTTGTAGGTGTCGATGGGCGGGAAGTGCGTGAAGATCCGCGACCCGTCGATGCCCTCCCAGAAGAAGGTGTGGTGCGGGAACGTGTTCGTCTGGTTCCAGGAGAGCTTCTGCGTGAGGAACCAGTCGAGCCCGGCGAGCTTCGCGATCTGCGGGAACGACGCCGTGTAGCCGAACGAGTCGGGCAGCCACACGCCGTGGGTCTCGACGCCGAGCTCCTCCTGGAAGAAGCGCATGCCGTGGGTGAGCTGGCGGATCATCGCCTCGCCGCCCGGCAGGTTGCCGTCGGGCTCGATCCACATGGATCCGACCGGGTACCACGTGCCGTCGGCGATAGCCTGCTTGATGCCCTCGAACACCGTCGGGTAGTTCTCCTTCACCCAGGCGTACTGCTGCGCCTGCGAGCACGCGAAGCGGAAGTCGGGGTACTGCTCGGCGAGCCGGAGCACGTTGGAGAAGGTGCGAGCGGTCTTGCGCTTCGTCTCGCGGATGGGCCAGAGCCAGGCGCTGTCGATGTGGGCGTGGCCGATGCCGCTCAGCGTGTGGGCGCTCGGCACGGCCTTGCGGGAGAGCACCTCGGCGAGCTCGGCGCGGGCGGCCGCGGCCGTGCCGACGATGTCGTCCATCGCCAGCACGTCGAGCGCGCGCTCGATCACGCGGAGCACCTCGTGGCGGCGCGGCTCGGTCTCGGGCAGCTCCATCAGCAGCTGGTACAGCACCTCGACGTCGAAGCGCAGCGCCCACACCTCGGGCTCGAACACCGCGAGCTCGGCCTGGCGGAAGCGGTAGATGGGCTCGGCGGGCGCGGTCGCCTTGTCCCCGTAGGGGGTCGGCACGAACTCGTTCACGAGGATGTCCGGGTTCCCCGCCGCCTCCACGAGGAAGCGCACCTGCTCGCCGCCCGCGGCCTCGTCGGCGAGGCGCACGTAGGTGTTGCGCGGGTGGATCCCCTTGACCGGCACGCCGTCCATGGTGTGCACGAGGCACTCGGCCTGGTTGCCCGGCCAGTCGCCGATGAAGCCGGGGTCGATGAGCAGCTCGACCGTGCGGCCGGCCCACTCGGCGGGCACCTCGCCCGTGACCTCGAACCACCACGTGGACCACGCGCGGCCCCACGGCTGGCCGAGCTCGAACGGCGCGTACTCCTGCCGCATCGCCTCGGCGACGGGCACGGGCTCGTCGGGCGCCATCCACGCGCGCAGGGTCACGGGCGTCTTCGACGAGTAGACCGCGGGGGTGATCCGCTCGTCGAGCGCGCGGAGGATCCGCTCCTGGACGAGCTTCTGGTTCTGGTGCATGGGGAGTCCTCCGGGTTCGGGGGTGGGGACGGGCGGGAGGGGCGTGCGGGAGGGAGGCGCGGGCGGCGGGAGCCGGGCGCGACCGGCGGTCAGCGCAGGTAGGACAGCGCCGGGAACGCGTGCATCGCGTCCTCCAGCAGGGAGCGCGCGACGGTGACGGAGTCGACGAGCGGGTGGTGCGCGAGGGCGCGGACGGCCGCGGCGCGGGATCCGCCGAGGCCGGCCTCGATGGTCTGCCGCTCCACGTACTTCGCGTTGGTGACGAGGCCCACGCCGAAGTCGGGGAGCTGGGTGCCCGCGACCGGATGCGCGCCCGAGGCGTCGACCACGCACGGCACCTCGACCACGGCGTCCGCGTCGAGGGCCGCGAGCGTGCCGCGGTTCCGCACGTTGAGGATCAGCCGCGCGCTCTGGTCGTACGCGATGCCGCGCATGAGCGCGATCGCGACGTCCTCGTAGCCGCCCGAGACGAGATCGCCCTCGTCGCGGTCGCCCATGCCGGCCGACTGCCGGTTCGTGGCCATGTACGTGGTCTCGCGGTCGAGCCGCGTGCGCTCCCAGAGCGCCAGCGCGGACACGTCGTGCCGGTGCTCGAGCTGCTCGTAGAACCGGCCCTGCTGCTCCACGAGGAAGCCGCCGCGGGTCTGCGCGGCGAGCTGGTCGGCGTGCCGCACCTCGCGCTGGAAGTAGTAGTAGTGCAGGTACTCGTTCGGCACGGCGCCGAGCTCGGTGACCCACTCGGCGCCGAAGAGCCGGCCCTCCTCGAACGTGCCGATGAGGTCGGGCCGGGCCATGAGGTCCGGCAGCACGTCGCGGCCGTCGACCCGGAGGCCGCGCAGCCAGCCGAGGTGGTTGAGCCCCGCGTAGTCGATGACCACGTCGTCGCCCGCGACGCCGAGCGCGCCGAGCACGCGGCGGGCGAGGCCGATGGGGGAGTCGCAGATGCCGATGACGCGGTCGCCGAGCACGCGCGACATGGCCTCGGTCACGACGCCCGCGGGGTTCGTGAAGTTGATGACCCAGGCGTCGGGGGCCTGCGCCCGGATCCGCTCGGCCAGGTCCATCACGACCGGCAGCGTCCGCAGCGCGTAGGAGATGCCGCCGTAGCCGACGGTCTCCTGCCCGATGACGCCGTGCGCCATGCCGAGCCGCTCGTCGCACGAGCGCCCGGCCATGCCGCCCACGCGGATCGCCGAGAACACGAACGCGGCGCCCGCGAGCGCCTCGTCGAGGTCGGTGTGCAGCGAGATGACGGGCGCGTCCGGGTACGCCGCGGCCTGCTCCGCGAGCACGCGCGCGACGGCCGTGAGGCGCACCTCGTCGGTGTCGTAGAGGGCCACGTGCGAGACGCGGCCGGCCTCGTGGTCGCGCAAGAGCGCCGAGTAGACGAGCGGGACGCGGAAGCCGCCCCCGCCCAGGATCGTGAGCCTCATGCGACGGTCACCGACACTCCCTTGTCCGCGAGGCCCTGCGACACCCGCTCGTGCGGGGCGGCCTCGGTGATCAGCTGCGTCAGCGACGCGGTGGGGGCGACGCGGCCGGCGCCGGTGCCCGGGAACTTGGAGGAGTCGGCGAGCACCGTGACCCGGTCGCTCACCTCCGCCATCGCGCGCTTGATGGGCACCTGGGCCATCGTCGTGTCGCGCAGGTCGCCGTTGTCGGCGATGCCGCTCACGCCCACGAAGGCGTGGTCGGCGTGCAGCATCCGCAGGCTCTCGGCGGTGAGCGGGCCGGACACCGAGCGGTAGACCGGATCCCAGTCGCCGGGCAGCAGGATGAGCCGCACGCTCCGGTCGTCGCGCAGCACGTCGAACGCGGCGATGCTGGCGGTGATGACCGTGAGGGAGCGCCCGCGCAGCTGCTCCGCGAGGTGCAGCGTGGTCGTGCCGATGTCGAGCACGACCGACTGGCCGTCGAGGATCTGCGCGGCCGCGGCCCGGGCGATGCGCTCCTTGGCCTCGCGGTTGACCTGCTCGACCTCGGCGAACGGCGCGTCCACCTCGACGAGGACGGCGCCGCCGTGCGTGCGCCGGAGCGCGCCCTGCTCGTCGAGACGGGCGAGGTCGCGGCGGATGGTGGCGTCGCTCGTGCCCGCGGCCTCGGCCAGCTCGGCGACCGTGGCGCTGCGCGTGGCGCGCAGCCGGTCGAGGATCACGAACTCCCGGGCGTCTCTCATGAAGTGAACATTAGCGCGCAGGATCAGTCAGAAACAATCTCGTAATGAACAAGGTCTTCCATCCATGTGCTCACATGGGCTAGAAACGTCACTACCGGTCGCCGCTCACCCGACGACCGCGTCCACCGGCAGAGTCGCCGTCGGCGGACCACCCCATCCGCCGTGTCCGCACGGCGCGATCCCGAGAAGCCGAGGTCACCGTGTCCGCAGCCCCCCGCCCCGAGCGGCCCGCCGGCCTGCTGGTCGTCGGCCAGCTGTTCGCGGACGTCGTCTTCGGCGACCTGCCGAGCGGCCCCCGGCCGGGCCACGAGATCTGGACCTCGTCGTTCGGCCACGGCCCCGGCGGCATCGCCAACTTCGCCGTCGCCGGCGCGCGCCTCGGGGTGCCCACCGTCATCGCCGCCGCCGTGGGCGTGGATCCGTTCTCCCGCCTCGTGCGCGCCGAGCTCGCCGCGGAGGGGGTCGACCTCCACCACCTCGTCACGCTGGAGGGCTGGTCGCTGCCCGTCACGGCGTCGCTCGGCTACGACGACGACCGCGCCATGGTCACGGGCGGCGTCGCCTGCCCGCTCAGCTCCGACGAGCTCGTGCCGGGCGCCGTCCCGGCCGTCGCCGCGGCGCTCGTGCACCTGGATCCGCACCGCAGCTCCTGGGTCGGCCGCGCCGCCGCCGCGGGCACCGACGTGTACGCCGACGTCGGCTGGGACCCGTCCGAGCGGTGGGACCCGGCCATCCTCGAGCAGCTCGACGAGTGCCACGCCTTCCTCCCCAACGAGCTGGAGGCCGCCGCGTACACGGGCACCGGCTCCGCGGTCGAGGCCGCCCGGGCGCTCGGCGCGCGCGTGCCGCTCAGCGTCGTCACCTCCGGATCCCGCGGCGTCGTCGCCGTCGACTCCGCCCGCGGCGAGGAGGTCGTCCGACCGCCGCTCGCCGTGCGCGCGGTCGACGCGACCGGCGCGGGCGACGTCTTCGGCGCATCGCTCGCCGCCTCGGCCCGCGCGCCATGGTCCCTCACCGAGCGCGTGGACTTCGCGTGCCTCGTGGCGGGGATCACGGTCACCCGCCCCGGCGGCGCGGCCGGAGCCCCGCGGCTCGACGAGCTCGTGCCGTGGCTGCGCGCGCACCCCGAGGCCGCCGAGCCCGGCCGCTACGACTACCTCGCCGACGCCCTCTCCCGCCCCGACGCCGACCGCCTGCTCGCCTGAGCCGGCCCGCCGCGTCCCCCTGCTCCCCGACCCCGACCCCGACCCCGACCGCCCGCTCCGACCCGCCCGTCCCCCACCGAATCGAGAACCACCATGCCCATCCCCTCCGCCCGCCGCGCTCGCGCCCGGCGCATCGTCGTCGGCGTCGCGACCCTCGCGCTCCTCGCGCCGGTCCTCGCCTCCTGCTCGTCGTCGGGATCCTCGGCCGGCGGGCAGCTCGACCTCTGGATCTGGCCGGACGGCCTCAGCCAGACGGTGCTCGACAAGGTGCCGGCGGAGGTGCCGGGCACCACGCTCAACGTCTCCACCATCGGCGGCGACTTCAAGCAGAAGCTCGTCACCACCTTCACCGGCCGCTCGGGCCTGCCGTCCGTCACGGGCGTCAAGGGCGAGGACATGCCGTACTTCCGCAGCGAGGACGGGCTCTTCGAGGACCTCGACCAGCTCGGCGCGAAGGACGTCGCCGGCCAGTACCCGGCGTGGAAGCTCGAGGAGGCCACCACGAAGGACGGCCAGCTCCTCGGCCTCCCCATCGACATCGGCCCCACCGCGCTCTACTACCGCGCGGACGTGTTCAAGAAGGCCGGCCTGCCGAGCGAGCCCGCCGACGTGGCCAAGGCCACCGCCACCTGGGACGACTACTTCGCCTTCGGCAAGAAGCTCAAGGCGGCCACCGGCGGCGCGATCTTCGTGGACGCCTCCGACGTGTTCACCAAGTCGCTCGGCCAGGGCACCACCCGGTTCGTCGACGAGGACGGGAACTACACGGGCGACAGCGCCACCGTGAAGGCCGCGTGGGACCGCGCGGTGCTCGCCTACCAGGACGGCCTCACCGCGAACGTGACCGACGGCAGCCCGGACTGGGCGTCGGCCATCAGCAACGGATCCCTCCCGGCCCTCCTCGGCGCGTCCTGGTACCAGGCCGACCTCAAGAGCGCGACGGCCGACACCTCCGGCGACTGGCGCGTGGCGCCCATGCCCGGCGGCCCGGCCAACATCGGCGGCTCCTTCCTCTCCATCCCCGCCGGCACCAAGGACCCGCAGGCGGCCTTCGCCGTGATCAAGGACGTGCTGAGCGAGGACAACCAGGTCACCGCGTACGCCGACAAGGGCATCTTCCCGTCGGCCACCGCCGCCTACGACTCCCCGGAGCTGCAGAAGGGCGACGACTTCTTCGGCGGCCAGTCGACCGTCGGGATCTTCGCCGACGCCGCGGCGAAGATGCCCACCGCCTACACGAGCCCGTACGACAACCAGGTCCAGGCCGCGTTCGTCACGGAGCTGCAGAACGTGACCTCGCTCGGCAAGGACCCCGACCAGGCCTACTCCGACGCCGTCGCCGCGGGCGAGGCCGCCCTGAAGACCGCGAAGCAGTGATCCCCACCGTCGTCCGCCGCACGTGGCCGTACTACGTCGCGATCGCGCCGTTCTTCGTCCTGTTCCTGGTCTTCGGCCTGTTCCCCGCGCTCTACTCGCTCGTGCTCTCGTTCCAGGACTGGAACGGCCTCGGCACGGCGAAGTGGGTGGGCCTCGCGAACTTCCAGGCCCTCGCGGCCGACGCCACGTTCTGGCTCTCCATCCGGAACACGCTGATCATCTTCGCCCTGTCGACGTTCCCGATGATGGCCATCGCGGTCGTCGTCGCGGCGATGCTCAACTCGGCGAAGCGGCTCAGCACCTTCTACAAGATCAGCTACTTCGTGCCGAACGTCACCAGCGTGGTGGCGATGGCCGTGCTCTTCGGCTCGATCTTCGGCGACAGCTTCGGCCTCGTGAACGCGGGGCTCCGCGCGATCGGGCTCGACGGCGTGCCGTGGCTGTCGACGCCGTGGGCGATCCAGGTCACCATCGCGGTGCTCATCACGTACCAGTGGACCGGCTACAACGCGATCATCTTCCTCGCGGGCATGCAGGCCATCGGCACCGAGGTCTACGAGGCCGCGAAGCTCGACGGCGCCGGCGCGATCCGCACCTTCTGGTCGGTGACGCTGCCGCTCCTGCGCCCCACGATCCTGTTCGTGCTGGTGGTCTCGACCATCACCGGGTTGCAGAGCTTCACCGAGGCGCAGGTGCTCACGGCCTCCTCCAGCACGACGAACCCGAACTCGGGCGGCGCGGGCCAGGCCGGCCTCACGACCGTCCTGTACTTCTACCAGCAGGCCTTCAACTACAACCGCTTCGGCTACGGCGCCGCCATCGCGTGGGGCGTGTTCCTGCTCGTGGTGATCTTCTCCATCATCAGCTTCCGGCTCGGGTCGGAGAAGAAGGAGAAGGCCGTGCGCGTGCCCGGCACGAGGAAGGGAGACCGCGCATGAGCGCGACCGTCCACGCCGCGGGATCCGCCGCGGCCCGCCTCGCCGACCAGGCCTCCGGGCGCCCGCGCGACGAGCGCGCCGGTCGTCCCGCGGGGCGCCGGCAGCTGCCGCCCGGGCGGGTGATCCTGCACGGCGTGCTGTTCGCGGGATCCATCGTCAGCCTGTTCCCGCTGTACTGGCTCGTCGTGATGGCGAGCAACACCACGAGCGACATCTACAAGTCGCCGCCCGTGCTCGTGCCGGGGCCGTACCTGTGGGACAACATCCAGGCCGTGTTCCGCACGATCGACTTCGGCGGATCGCTCATGAACACCGTGATCGTCGCGGTGTCCGTCACCGTGCTCGTGCTGTTCTTCGACTCGATCGCGGCGTTCACGTTCGCGAAGTACGAGTTCCCGGGCCGGCGCGCGCTGTTCGCGCTGCTGCTCGTGACCTTCATGCTGCCCGCGCAGCTGTCGGTGATCCCGCAGTTCGTGACGATGATCAACCTCGGCTGGGTCGGCCAGCTGCAGGCGCTCATCGTGCCGGCGGCGGCGAACGCCTTCGGCATCTTCTGGCTGCGGCAGTTCATCATCTCGAGCGTGCCGGACGAGCTCATCGACGCCGCCCGCATCGACGGCGCCGGGTTCTTCCGCCAGTACCTCACGGTGTGCCTGCCGCTCATCCGGCCGGGCCTCGGGTTCCTCGGGATCTTCACCTTCATCGCCGCGTGGAACGACTACCTCTGGCCGCTCATCGTGCTCAACGACCCCGGCACGCTCACGCTGCAGGTCGCGATGAGCCAGCTCAACAGCGCCCACGGCAAGGACTACGGAATGGTCATGGCGGGCGCGCTGCTCGCGGTGATCCCGCTCATCATCGTGTTCCTCGTCGGCGCGAAGCAGTTCATCGGCGACATCGCGAAGGGCGCGCTGAAGTGACGACCGCCCCGCTGCGCACGGCGCGGGTCACGGCGGTGGACGACGCCGCGGGCCTCGGCTCGGCCGCGGCCGACGTCGTGCAGGCGTTCCTCGGCGAGGACCCGGCGGGCGTGCTCGGCGTCGCGACGGGATCCAGCCCCGAGCCGCTCTACGCCGAGCTCGGCCGCCGCCACCGCGACCGGGCGCTCATCACGGACGGGGTGTCGCTCGTCGCCCTCGACGAGTACGTGGGCCTGCCGCCCGGGCACCCCCAGTCGTACCTCGCGTTCGTGCGGGCGCGCATCGCCGGGCCGCTCGACGTGCCGGACGCGCGCGTGGTGGTGCCCGACGGGGCGGCGGCGGATCCGGACGAGGCCGCGGCCGAGCACGAGCGGCGGATCCGACGGCTCGGCGGAGCGGGCCTGCAGATCGTGGGCATCGGCGCCAACGGGCACCTCGGCTTCAACGAGCCGGGCTCCCCGTTCGACGGCGTCAGCCGGGTGGTGCGCCTCGCCGGCGCGACCCGGCGGGACAACGCGCGGTACTTCGGCGGCGACGTGGACGCGGTGCCGACGCACGCGATCACGCAGGGCATCGTGACCATCATGTCCGCCCGCCGGATCCTGCTCGTGGCCTCGGGGGAGCGGAAGGCGCGGGCCCTCGCGGCGGCGCTCGCCGGTCCGGTGACCGAGCGCGTGCCCGCGTCGGTGCTGCAGCGGCATCCGCACGTGACCGTGGTCGCCGACCGGGCCGCGCTCGCGGGGCTCGACGAGCGGGGCTGACCCGCGGCTCGTCACTCGTCGCTCCGCTCCCCGCTGACCGTCCCACCCCGCGCCGTCGCGCGCACCCACACGCACGGAGGATCCGCATGTCCCACCTCGACGACGTCGCCCCCGGATCCACCTCGCGCCTCGCCCCGCGCGCGCGGTTCGCGACCGACGCGCCCGCCCTGTCGCTCGACGGCGACTGGCGGTTCCGTCTGCTGCCCGAGGCGCCCGTGGACGCGGCCGGCGCGACGCCCGCGGTCGCGGATCCCGCGCTCGACGACGCCGCGCTCGACGCGGCCGGCTGGACCACGCTGCCCGTCCCGTCGCACTGGGTCCTGCACGGCCACGGATCGCCCGCGTACACGAACCTCCAGTACCCGTTCCCCATCGACCCGCCGCACGTGCCCGACGCGAATCCCACGGGCGAGCACCGGCGCGCGTTCCGGCTGCCCGCGTCCTTCGCCGACGCCGAGCGCGTGCTGCTGCGCACCGACGGGATCGAGGGGCTCGCCACCTTCTGGGTCAACGGCGTCGAGGCGGGCTGGACCACCGGCAGCCGCCTCGCGACCGAGCTCGACGTGACCGCGCTGCTCGTGCCGGGCGACAACGTGCTCGGGATCCGCGTGCACCAGTGGTCGGCCGCCTCCTACCTGGAGGACCAGGACCAGTGGTGGCTGCCCGGGATCTTCCGCTCGGTCGAGCTGCTCGCCCGCCCGGCGGGCGCCCTCGATGACGTGCGGGTGCGGGCCGACCGCGACCCCGTCGACGGATCCGGTCTCCTCGCCGTGGAGGTGGACGGCGCGTTCCCCGTGGTGGTGCGCGTGCCCGAGCTCGGGATCCACGCGACGTGGGAGACCCCGGCCGACGTCGCGCCCCTCGCGATCCCCGCGGTCGACGCGTGGAGCGCCGAGCTGCCGCGCCTCTACGACGCGACCGTGTCGTCGCCCGGCGAGACGGCGACCCTCCGGATCGGGTTCCGCACGGTGCGCATCGACGGCGACGCGCTCCTCGTGGACGGCCGGCGCCTCACCTTCCGCGGCGTCAACCGGCACGAGTCCCACCCCGAGCGCGGCCGCGTGTTCGACGAGGCCGAGGCGCGCGCCGACCTCGAGCTGATGAAGCGGAGCGGGATCAACGCGATCCGCACCTCCCACTACCCGCCGCATCCGCGCCTCCTCGACATCGCCGACGAGCTCGGCTTCTGGGTCGTGCTCGAGTGCGACCTCGAGACGCACGGCTTCTGGGACGTGGAGTGGCGGGACAACCCGTCCGACGACCCGCGCTGGCGGGGCGCGTACCTCGACCGGATCGCCCGCACGGTGGGCCGCGACCGCAACCACCCGTCGATCGTGATGTGGTCGCTCGGCAACGAGTCGGGCACCGGGCGCAACATCGCGGCCATGTCGGCGTGGGTCCGGCGCGCGGATCCGACCCGGCCCGTGCACTACGAGGGCGACCTCACGGGCGAGCACACCGACGTCTACTCGCGGATGTATCCGACGCTCGAGGAGATCGACTCGGTGTGCGGCACGCCCGCGGCGAGCATCCACGAGACCACGGGCGCGACCGGCGCGAAGCAGCGCGCGAAGCCCTTCCTCCTGTGCGAGTACGGGCACGCGATGGGCAACGGGCCCGGATCGCTCGCCGACTACGAGGACGCGATCGACCGCTGGCCGCGCCTGCACGGCGGCTTCGTGTGGGAGTGGCGCGACCACGGGCTGCTCGCGCGGACCGCCGACGGGCGCCCCTTCCACGCGTATGGCGGCGACTTCGGCGAGCCCGTGCACGACGGGCCCTTCGTGATGGACGGCCTGCTGCTCTCCGACGGCACGCCCACCCCGGGCCTCGCCGAGCTCGCGGCGGTCATCGCGCCGGTGCGCGTGCGGGTGGCGGCCGACGGATCCTCCGTGCGGGTCGAGAACCGGCGGCACAGCGCCTCCACGGCTGACGTCGACCTGGTCTGGATCCTCGACCACGACGGCCGCCGGGTCGCCCGCGGGATCCTCGAGCACGCACCCCTCGCGGCCGGCGACGCCGTCACGATCCCGCTCCCCGAGGAGGCGCGCGTCGCCGGCCACGCGGAGGAGGCGCACGTGACCGTGCAGGTCGTCACCCGCTACGACGCGCCCTGGGCGGAGGCCGGCCACGTCGTCGCGCAGCACCAGGCGCTCGTGCGCGACCGGCCCGCGCCGCGACCCCGGCCGGTCGGGCGCTGGCACGGCGACGCGCTCGGCGTCGGCGCATTCGACGCGCGCGGCGACCTCGTCGCGTGGAGCGGCGTGCCCGTGCGCGGCCCGCGCCTCGAGCTGTGGCGCGCGCCCACCGAGAACGACCGCGGCGCCGGCCAGGGATCGTACGAGCTGGCGGAGCCCGAGCTGACCGGCGGACGCGGCGCCGAGGAGACCCCGCCGTCGGCCGACCGCTGGCGCGAGCGGGGCCTGCACCGGCTCACGCACCGGCTGCTCGGATCCACCCGCACGGCGGACGGCCTCGAGACGCGGATGCGCGTGCAGGCCGCGCACTCCGGCGCGGGCGTCGACGTCGCCTTCCGCTGGGCCGCGACCGACCGCGGCCTCCTGCTCGCGACCGAGGTCGTGCCGTTCGGCGTGTGGGACTGCACGTGGCCGCGCGTCGCCGTGCGCATCGACCTGCCGGCCGCGCTCGCCGAGCACCCGGTCGCGTGGCACGGCACGGGGCCGGGGGAGTCGTACGCCGACAGCCGCACGGCCGTGCGCGTCGGCCGCTTCGCCTCGAGCGTCGACGGCCTCGCGGTGGCCTACGCGCGCCCGCAGGAGACGGGCCACCGGCCGGAGCTGCGGTCGCTCGTGATCGGCGACGGATGCGCGACGCCCCTCACCGTGACGACCGTGCCCGACGCCTCCGGCCACCGCGCCGGGTTCCAGCTCTCCCGCTGGACCCCGCAGCAGATGACCGACGTCGGCCACCCGCACGAGCTCCCCGCCCCCGACGGCCTGCACCTGTTCCTCGACGACGCGCAGCACGGCCTCGGATCCCGCGCGTGCGGCCCCGACGTGCTCCCGCGCCACGCGCTCTGGCCGTCGCTGCGCACGTGGGAGGTGCTGCTGGGGTAGCCGGCGGCCGATGTCGGTGGCGGGCGCTTCACTGCGCGCATGGACCTCCATTCGACCCCCACTCCCACCCCTCCCTACGAGGACGTGCTCGCCGAGCTGAAGGGTCGCGTGCACGCCGCGCGTCACGCCGCGCAGCGGCGGGTGAACACCGAGCTGGTCATCCTCTACTGGCGCATCGGTGCCACGCTCGCGCGGCAATCGGATGAGCAGGCGTGGGGAAGCGGGGTCATCTCACGTCTCGCAGCCGACCTGCGAGCTGAGTTCCCCGAGATGAAGGGCTTCTCGCCTCGGAACCTGATCTACATGCGCTCGTTTGCGCGGGCCTGGCCCGACCCGGCAATCGCGCAACGGCCTGTTGCGCAATTGCCCTGGGGACACGTGACGGTGCTGTTGAGCAGAGTGGATGCGCAGGCGGATCGAGACTGGTACGCCTCCCGCAGCGTCTCCCACGGCTGGTCGCGCAACGTCCTCGAGCACCACATCCGCACGCGCCTCCACGAGAGGTCGGCGAGCGCTCCGACGAACTTCGACCGGGCCCTGGACGCCGAGCAGTCGGACCTCGCCCGTCAGCTCACGAAGGACCCGTACGTGCTCGACTTCCTGGCCGTCGACGGCGACGCGGCGGAACGCGAGCTCGAGCGGGCGCTCGTGGACCGGATCATCGACACCCTGCGCGAGCTCGGCGAGGGGTTCTCGTTCGTCGGACGTCAGGTCCACTTCGACGTCGACGGCGACGACTTCTTCGTGGACCTCCTGTTCTTCCACGTCGAGCAGCTGCGCTACGTCGTCATCGAGCTGAAGACGGGCCGCTTCCGTCCGGAGCAGCTCGGGCAGCTCGGCTTCTACGTCGCGCTGGTCGACGATCGGCTGCGCCGGGCACACCACGCGGACACCGTGGGCCTGCTGCTCGTGGCGGGCAAGACGGATGCGGTGGTGCGGTACTCGCTGGCCGGGCAGCGGGCACCGGTCGCCGTGTCCAGCTACGACCTCCTGCCCGAGGCCGAGCGCGCCGCCCTGCCATCGGAGGCGGTGCTCGCCCGGGCTGTCCGGGATCCGCGCGAGCCCCGGACGCCCGGGTGACACGCATGCGCCGCCGCTAGGCTCCATGCGCGCGCATGGAAATGATCCGTGCGGGAAGGAGCACCCCATGAGCACCACCTACCGCGTCGGCTACCTCGTCGGCAGCCTGTCGTCCACCTCCATCAACCGGGCCCTGTCGCTCGCGCTCAAGCGCCTCGGCGCCCAGGCCGGCCTCGAGCTCACCGAGATCCCCATCGCGCCGCTGCCCTTCTACAGCGCCGACATGGACGGGGACTACCCCGAGGTCGCGAACGCGTTCAAGGCGCGGATCGCCGACGCCGACGCCGTCCTCATCGTCACGCCCGAGTACAACCGCTCGGTGCCCGGCGTGCTCAAGAACGCGCTCGACTTCGCGAGCCGCCCCTACGGCGAGAACGCGTTCCAGGGCAAGCCCAGCGCGGTCATCGGCACGTCCATCGGCGCGGTCGGCACGGCCGTCGCGCAGCAGCACCTCCGCAGCATCCTGTCGTTCCTCGCGTCGCCGGAGCTGTCGCAGCCCGAGGCGTACATCCAGACCACCGAGGGCCTCATCTCGCCCGAGGGCGCGATCTCGAACGCCGGCACGGAGGAGTTCCTCCTCTCCTGGCTGCAGGCGTTCCACGCGCACATCGAGAAGAACCTGCAGGCCGTCTCCGCGTAGTCGGCGACGCACGACGCGAGGGGCCCGGGTGGATCGTCCGGGCCCCTCGTGCGCGCTCCGGCGGGTCGGCGCGGCGCCGACGGTCCGCCGTCGCGGTCAGCGGCGCAGCTGCATCCCGAGCACGTCGCGCGTGCGCCCGCCCGGAGCCGCGTGCACCGACACCGCGAGCGCGCCCGCGGGGGATCCGGCGCGCATGGCGTCGGTGATCCGCACGTCGAGCGCGTCGTCGCCGACCTCGCCGCCGAGATCCACCTCGGCGACGTGCTCCGCCTCGACGCCGCCGACGCGGACGGCCTGGCCGACGCGGACGGCCTGGCCGACGGGAGCGGCATCGGCCGCGGGGCCGGGTGCGGCGGCGTGGCCGCCCAACGCCTCCCGCCGCAGCAGCACCCGCACCACGGTCGCCGTGCCCGCGGGATCGCGCAGCTCGTATCCGAACCAGCCCGTCGCGCTCCGCCAGTGCCGGCCGTCGGCGCCGCCCGCTCGCGTGCCCTCCCCGCGGAACGCGTGGTCGACCTCGGGCTGCTGCTCGCCCGCGACCACCTCGTCGACCACGGCCGCGTCGGTGCCGGCGGCGTCCATCGCGGCGAGCTCGGCGGCGCGCGCGACCGGGTCGGCGCCGGTGGGCCAGACGAGCGTGTGCCGCTCGTCGTGGATCCCGGCGAACGGCTCGAGCGCGACCTCCACCCGCTCGCCGCCCCGCCACGCGTCGAGACGGAACGCGAGCGCGCCGCGGTCGACCAGCGTCACGGCGTCGGCCGGGTCGACCGCGGTCACCACGGGCGTCCGCTCGAGCGGCACCTTGGGCGCGGGCGACACGTGCCCCATGCGGGAGTCCTCGGCGAGCGACGTCGCGATCCCGTCCCGGCCGTCACGCGAGGCGAGCGCGACCGGGCCGTAGCGGAACGACGTCCACGCGGATCCGTCGGGCAGGCCCTCGGCGCGCACCTCCATGCCGAAGCGGACGGTCACGACGGCCTCGCTCGACCAGGTGCGGCGGATCGGCACCCAGTCGGCACCGGGCACCACAGCCACCGGGTCGTCCCCCACCCGCACCTCCATCGACGTCGCCCACCCCGGCCGCCGCAGCCGCAGCTCCAGGTCGGCGGGCGCGTCCGCCGTGATCGTGACCGTCGCGGAGCCCGCGCGCGCCACGTCGCCCGCGATGCGCGCCCGGATCCCGCGCGCGGCCCAGTCCAGCTCGGCCGGCACGTAGAGGTCCACGAGCAGCGCGTCGTCCGTCCGCGCGAACACCTGCTCGCCGTAGCGCGCGTGGTTCTCCATGCCCGTGCCGACGCAGCACCACATCGACTCGCCGGCGACCGAGTACACGCGGTGGTGCGCGGGCCTGAGCGACGTGAAGTAGACGAGGCCGCCGTGCTCGGGGTGCTGCGTGGAGAGCACGTGGTCGAGCATCGTGCGCTCGACCTGGTCGAGGATCGCCGGGTCGCCCGTGCGCTCGAACCGCAGCCGCCCGAGCTCCAGCATGTTGTAGCTGTTGCAGGTCTCCGGCCCCTGCTCGTCGAGCACCATGGGCGCGAAGTCGCGCGCCGGGTGGAAGTGCTCGCGCACGCTGTTGCCGCCGGTCACGACGCTCCGCCGGTGGGCCACCGAGTCCCAGAACGCGTCGGAGGCGGCGAGCAGGCGCGCGTCGCCCGTCATCCGCCCGAGCCGCTCGACGCCGATCACCTTGGGGATCTGCGTGTTGGCGTGCAGCCCGTCGAGCTCGTCGCGGCCGGCCGCGAGCGGATCCACCAGCGCGCGCTGCGCGAACCGCCGCGCCTCCGCGAGCAGGTCGGCGCGGCCGGTGATGCCCGCGAGGGTCGCGAACGCGTCGCACATGCCGCCGTGCTCGGTCGCGAGCATGCCCTCGAACGCGTCGTCGTCGAGGTGCGCGGAGACGCCGAGCCACCAGCCGGCGAGGCCCTCGGCTATGCGCAGCGCGCGGGCGGATCCGGCGTGCTCGTGCGCGTGGAGCAGCCCGCGGAGGGTCTTGTGCAGGTTGTAGAGCGGCACCCACCGGCCCTCGAGGTCGAAGGTGTCGGCCTCGATCCGGCCCTCGGCGATGGTGCGGCCGAACTCGCGGCCGTCGGGCACGCCGCCGAGCCAGCCGTCGCCGGCCGCGTCCTGGCAGCGCTCGAGCACGTCGAGCATGTGCTCGAGCCGGGGGAGGAGCCGCGGGTCGCCGGTGGCGGCGTGCAGCTGCGCGAGCGCGGAGAGCAGGTGGCCGCCGATGTGACCGTCGAGGCCGATCGCCTCCCAGCTGCCGTAGCTCGGAACGGGGGAGTCGAGCCCGGCCTCGCGGAGGTACGGCGCGAGCAGCCGGTCGGGATCCATGCGGAGGACGTGCTCGACATCGGTCAGCTGCGCGTGCCGGAGCGGGCCGTCGCCCAACCGCACGGCCTGGAGCGGGAACGACCGGGCGGCGCCCGGGCTGGCGGCGGCGGGGCGCGGGGCGGCGGGGGCGATGGTCATCGGGGTCCTCTTGACGGGCTGTACATCGATGCACATAATCTAGTACAACGATGTAGAAGGGCACCAGGGCGGTGCGTGCGGCCTCGCGGCCGAGCCCCGACGGGCCGACGCATCACGGACACGAGGAGCGCGATGAAGCGGACCACGACGAGGCTGGCCGCCGCGGCGACCCTCATGATCACGGGCCTCGCGCTCTCGGGCTGCTCCGCCGGATCCGGCGACGCGGGCGACGGCACCGTGCAGCTCTGGATCCGCGACTACGAGAAGGCGCTCGTCGAGCCGCTCGCCGAGGCCTACAACGCCACGCACGCGACGCAGGTCGAGATCACGCTCGTGCCGTCGCCGAGCTACGTGCAGAAGCTCGCGACCTCCATCGCCGGCGGCGACCCGCCGGACGTCGCCGCGCTCGACCTCGTCTTCACGCCGTACTTCGCGCAGGCCGGCGCCCTCGTCGACATCACCGACCGGGTCGCCGCGCTCGGCTACGCCGACGCCTTCAGCCCGGCGCACGCGTCCGTCTCGTCCTTCGACGACCGCACCTACGCCGTGCCGTTCACGGGCGACGCCTCGGTGCTCTTCTACAACAAGACCCTCTTCGCCCAGGCCGGGCTCGACCCGGAGGACCCGCCGACGACGCACGCGGAGATCCGCGCGGCCGCGAAGGCCATCACCGCGCTCGGCGACAGCACCTACGGCTACTCCATCCCCGGCGCGTGCGGCGGCTGCCTCATCTTCGGCTTCACGCCGCTGATCTGGGGGAGCGGCGGCGACGTGCTCACCGCCGACGGCCGCACGGCCACGCTCGACAGCCCCGAGGTGACGGAGGCGCTCGAGCTGATGCGCGGCATGTGGACCGACGGCAGCATGCCGTCCCTCGCCCGCACCGACGCCGGCCCGAACACCGCCACCGCGTTCCAGCAGGGCAACGTCGGCATGATCGCCGACGGCACCGCCACCATGGGCGCGCTCGTCGCGGGCGGACAGGTCGACTTCGGCGTCACCCCGCTGCCGGGGAAGGACGGCGGTTCCGCGTCCTTCGGCGGCGGCGACACCCTCGCCATCCTCGAGGGGTCCCGGAACGTCGACGCCGCGTGGGAGTTCGTGGAGTGGGCGACGGGCGACGAGGCGCAGACGATCCTCGCCGAGCAGTCGGTCGTGCCCATCCGCACCGACCTCCTCGACGAGGCCTACGTGCCGCAGGATCCGCGCTACGCCGTGTTCGCGGACGCCCTCCGCGTCGGCCACGTGCCGTTCAGCCCGGTCGAGAACGAGCTGTTCAACGACAACAACGGGGTCTGGGTGAACCTGATCTCGCAGTCCGTGTTCGGCGGCGGCATCGACGACGCGCAGCGCGAGGCCCAGGCCGACGCGCAGCGCATCCTCGACTCCGTCGTCTACGTCGAGGAGGACGAGAAGTGACCGCACCCGTGATCGACCGGCTGCAGGGCGCCGTCGCGTCCCCGGCCCGCAGCGCGGTGCGCGACCGCGGCGGCATGGCGAGGAGGCGGCGCCGCACCGGGATCCTCCTGGTGCTGCCGGCCGTCGTGATGCTCGTCACCTTCTTCATCTGGCCGCTGATGCGCACCGTCGCCATGTCGACCTACACGTGGCCGCTCCTCGGCAACCGCGCCTTCACGGGCCTCGCGAACTACGTCGAGGCGTTCCAGGACGCCGCGTTCCTCAAGGCCGTGGGCTTCACTCTCGTCTACACGGCGGTCGTGACCCCGGTGCTCCTCGTGATCGGGTTCGCGCTCGTGCTCCTCATCCAGCGCCGCACCCGCACCGCCCGCGTCTTCCAGTCGATCTTCTTCCTGCCGGTCGTGGTGGGCCTCGCCTCCGCGAGCTACCTCTTCCTCTTCATGTGGCAGCCGGTGATCGGGCCGACCATGACGGCGCTCGCGGGCCTCGGCCTCGTCGACGTCTCGACGAACATGTTCGGCGGGCCGGTGACGGCGTTCCTCGTGGTGGTGAGCATGGTCGCGTGGAAGTCGGCGGGGCTGCAGATGCTGCTGCTGCTCTCGGGCTTCCAGTCGATCCCGCAGGAGGTGAACGAGGCGGCCGAGGTGGACGGATCCACGCGCTGGCAGCGGTTCGTCTACATCACCCTGCCGCTGCTCCGGCCGACCCTGGCGCTCGTGCTGGTGTTCAGCGTGGCCGGGTCGCTGCTGGCGTTCGACCAGTTCTACATCATGACCGCGGGCGGGCCGGACAACGGCACCATCACGGCGGTCTACGAGATCTACCGCTCCTCGTTCATCCGGCTCGACCTCGGCTACGGGGCCGCGCTCTCCATCATCCTCATGGTCGTCCTCGGCCTCGTCAGCGCAGCCCAGATGCTGCTCCTCCGGAACTCGGACCACGCATGAGCACCTCCGCGCCCGCCCGCCCCGCTTCCGCCGCCGACGCGCCCTCCGCCGGCCCGTCCCCGGATCGCGCCGGACGCACCCGCGACGCCCGCGGCCTCGGCGCCGTCCGCGCCTCGATGCCGCGGCTCGCCTGGTACGTCGCGTGCGGCTGCGTCGCGCTCCTCTTCCTCTACCCGCTCGGGATCATGCTCGGCACCGCGCTCACCGCGCAGGACGGGTCGATCGGGCTCGGGAACCTGCAGCGGCTGCTCACGCCGACCGGCGGCCTCGACCTCGTGACGAGCCTCCGCAACAGCGTCTTCGTGTCGCTGCTGGTGACGGCGCTCACGGTCGTGGTGTCGACGCTCGCCGGCTACGCGTTCGCGCGGCTGCCGTTCCGGGGGAGCGACCTCGTGTTCTTCCTGGTGCTCATCACGTTCATGATCCCGTTCCAGGCGATCATCACGCCGCTGTTCCTGACGCTCATCGAGCTCGACCTCGACAACAGCCTCGTCGGCCTCTCGCTCGTGCTCGCGACCTTCAACCTGCCGTTCGGGATCTTCCTGATGCGGAACTCGTTCGCGGCGGTGCCGGCGAGCCTCGAGGAGGCCGCGCTCATCGACGGGAACACGCCGCTGCAGGCGATGCGGCGGGTGATGCTGCCCATCGCGATCCCCGGCGTCGTCTCGACCGCGCTCCTCACCTTCTTCTCGGCGTGGAACGACTTCTTCGCGACGCTCATCCTCATCACCGACCAGAGCCTGTACACGCTGCCGGTGAGCCTCAACATCCTGTCGGCCGGGCAGAACAACACGGTCGACTGGGGGCTGATGCAGACGGGCGTCGCCGTCACGGTGATCCCGTGCGTCGTGCTCTACCTGCTGCTGCAGCGGTACTACGTGGCCGGGCTCATCAGCGGCGCGGTGAAGTAGGGCCGCCGCCCGGCCCGCGTGCGAGGCTGGGGCCGCGCGCGGCGACCCGGACGGCGCACGGACACGAGGGGGAGCGGATGGCGGCGACCATGAGCGACGTCGCGCGTGCCGCGGGCGTCTCCATCAAGACCGTCAGCAACTACTTCAACGGCTACCCCTACATGCGCGACGGGACGCGGGCGCGCATCGAGGCGGCCGTCGCCGAGCTCGGGTACCGGATGAACGTGTCGGCCCGGAACCTGCGCTCCGGCCGCTCGCGCATGATCGCGCTCGTGATCCCCGAGCTCGACAGTGCGTACCTCGCCCCGCTCGCGCAGGACGTGATCGACGCGGCCGACGAGCTCGGCCTCAGCGTGCTCGTCGAGACGACGGCGGGGCGGCGCGACCGCGAGATCGGCGCGCTCTCGGGCCTCCACCGCCAGGTGCTCGACGGCGTGATCTACGAGCCGCTCGCCCTGCACCAGGAGGACGCGGGCCTCATCGACCTGGACGTGCCGCTCGTGATGATCGGCCAGCGCTTCCTCGAGGGCCTCGCCGACCAGGTGCTCATCGCCGACCGGGACGCCGCGCGCGCCGCGGTCGCGCACCTCGTGGAGACCGGGCGGCGCCGCATCGCGCTCATCGGCGTGCGGGACGCGGGCGAGCCGTCGGGCGCCGCGCTCCGGCAGCGCGGCGCCGAGGACGCCCTCACCGCGGCCGGCATCCCGCTCGATCCGCGCCTGCGGGCGGATCCCGGCCCCTGGCGCCGCGAGTCCGGCGCCGCCGCGATGGCCCGCCTCCTCGACGACGGGGTCGAGCTCGACGCCGTGTTCGGCTTCAACGACTCCCTCGCGCTCGGCGCCCAGTGGATGCTCCAGGAGCGCGGCCTCCGCGTGCCCGAGGACGTGGCGGTCGCGGGGCTCGACGACACGGAGGACTCCCGCTTCGCGCAGCCCCCGCTCACCACGGTGTCGCCCGGCCGTCGCGCCATCGCCCGCCGTGCGGTCGCGATGCTGGCCGAGCGGATCGAACGCGGTGCGGACGCGGGAGCCTTCCGCTCCGAGACGATGGGCTTCGAGCTGATCGTGCGCGGGTCGACGGTGGCGCGCGGGCGCTGACGCGGGGGCCCGATCTCTCGTCGGCGTTCGACGGGTGTGGATCGGTTGACATGCGCCCACGACTCCCGCCTAGGGTCGGAGCGCGAGAGCGCCGCGCTGCCGATGGCGCTCACCCCCGATCGTCGCCGCAGTCACGACTGGAGCCCCGACATGGACCGCAAGCCCGTCCCCACCTGGATCGCCGTCCTCGTCCTCGGCGTCTGCGAGGTGATCTGCTTCGCGCTCGTCAGGTCCGAGTGGTCGCTCGTGCTCTTCGCCATCCTCACGCTGGGCATCGCCGTGGTCTACCGCGTCGTGTCGCGGCGACCGCGGCGCTAGGGCGGCCCGCTGTGCGCGAGCGGTCGAACCGCCAGTGAGGTAAGGCTATGCTTACCGGCGGCCCGGCTCCCCGCGGGCCGCCCGACGGCCTCGACCCCAGGAGACCCATGCCCCGCGCTCGCGCCCTCGCCCGCCTCACCGCCACCGCCGTGACGGGCCTCGTGCTCGTCGCCCTCACCGGATGCGGCGCCTCCGAGGTGGTGCCCGCCGCGTCCGTCGCCGAGACGGGCCAGGGGACGACGACCTACCCGCTCACGCTGTCGAACTGCGGCCACGACGTCACGATCGACCGGGCGCCGCAGCGCGTCGTGTCGCTCGACCAGGACTCCACCGAGATCCTGCTCTCGCTCGGCCTCCAGGACCGCATGGTCGGCACGGCCTCGTGGACGGATCCGGTGCTCGACTCGCTCGCCGACGCGAACGCGAAGGTGCCGCGCCTCGCCGACAACGCGCCCACCTACGAGGTGCTCCTGAACGCGGACCCCGACTTCGTCACGGCCTCCTTCGGCCGCCACTACGGCACCGGCGGCGTGGTCACGCGCGACCGGCTCGCCGAGACGGGCATCCCCTCCTACCTCTCGCCGACGGACTGCGACTCCGACATCAGCATCAACGGCGGCGGCAAGCGCACCACGCCGCTCACGGTCGACGCGCTGTACCAGGAGATCCGCGAGATGGCCGCGGTCTTCGATGTGAAGGACCGCGGCGAGGCGCTCGTCGCGTCGCTCCAGCAGCGCGCGGCCGCGGCCACCGACGGCATGGACCTCGGCGGGGCGAAGGTCATGTACTGGTTCGCCGACACCAAGACGCCGTACATGGGCGGCGGGTTCGGCGCCACGTCGCTGCTCTCGCGCCAGGTCGGCGCCACGGACGCGTACCCCGAGGTGCACGACGACTTCATCGCCGCGGGCTGGGAGGACGTGGTCGACCGGGATCCGGACATCCTCGTTCTCGGCGACCTCCAGCGGAACAGGTTCCCCGGCGACAAGCTGCAGGACAAGATCGACTTCCTGACGAGCGACCCGCTCACGCGCGACCTCACGGCCGTGAAGGAGGACCGCATGGTGGCGCTGCACGGCGCCGAGATGAACCCGTCGATCCGCTTCGTGGACGGGCTCGAGAAGATCCGGGCCTGGTGGGACGCGCGCGGGGCGAAGCTCTGAGCGCCGCGGCCCCGCGGGCTCCGTTCCAGGCCGCGGCCGCGCGGGTGCGCGCCCTGCCGCACGCGCTCCGCGTCGGGCTGCTGGTCGTGCTCGGGATCGTCGCGCTCGCGCTCTCGGTGGGCGTCGCCGTCACGCTCGGGCCGGCCGACGTGTCGCTCGTCAACGTGCGCGACATCCTGCTCAACCACGCGGGGCTCGCGAGCATCCCGGTGCGCGTCTCCGAGGACGCGATCGTCTGGCAGGAGCGCCTCCCGCGCGCGCTCGTCGCGGCGGCGTGCGGCGCGGGCCTCGGCCTGTGCGGCGTCGTGCTGCAGTCGCTGCTGCGGAACCCGCTCGCGGATCCGTTCGTGCTCGGCGTCTCCTCCGGCGCCTCCACGGGCGCGGTGCTCATCGGGGTGCTCGGCCTCGGCGGCGGCGCGATCGGCATGTCGGGCGGCGCCTTCATCGGCGCGCTCGTGGCCTTCGGGTTCGTGCTGCTGCTCGCGCGGTTCTCGTCCGCGGGCACGGCCGGGGTGATCCTCGCGGGCGTCGCGAGCACGCAGCTGTTCTCCGCGCTCACCTCCCTCGTGGTCTTCGCGTTCGCGGACTCCGACGAGACGCGCGGCATCACCTTCTGGCTCCTCGGATCGCTCGAGGGCATGCGCTGGGACGAGGTCGGGCTCAGCGTCTCCGTGGTCGTGATCGGCGCGGTCGTCTGCCTGGCCTACGCCCGCTCGCTCGACGCCTTCGCGTTCGGGGAGGAGGTGGCGTCGTCGCTCGGGATCCACGTGGGCCGCACCCGCACGATCCTCCTGGTGGTCACGGCCCTCCTCACGGCGACGCTCGTGAGCATCGCCGGCGCCATCGGCTTCGTCGGCCTGGTGCTGCCGCACGCCGCGCGCCTGCTCTTCGGCCAGCGGCACGCGCGCGTCGTCCCGGCCACGATCGTGCTCGGCGCCGTCTTCATGGTGTGGGTCGACGCGTTCTCGCGCCTCGCGTTCGCGCCGACGCCGCTGCCGGTGGGCGTCGGCACGGCGCTCGTGGGCGTGCCCGTCTTCATGCTGCTGCTGATGCGGAACCGGGGTCGCGCATGACGCTCCGGGCGCACGACGTCCGCTGGGCGCGCGGCGGGCGGCTCGTGGTCGACGGGGTGACGCTCGAGCCGGCACCCGGATCCACCGTCGGGCTCCTCGGGCCGAACGGCTCCGGCAAGTCGTCGCTCCTGAAGCTGCTGCAGGGCGCCGCGTCGCCCGACTCCGGCCGCGTCACGCTCGACGGCGACGACCTCGCGGGGCTCCGGCGCCGCGACGTCGCCCGCCGGGTCGCGACCGTCACCCAGCACGGCGAGACCGAGGTCGACATCGTGGTGCGCGACGTGGTGCGCCTGGGCCGCACGCCGTACCGCACGCTGCTCGGCGGCGACACGGCCGAGGACCAGGCGGCGATCGACCGCGCCATCGCGCACGTCGGGCTCGAGGCGAAGGCGGATCGCGCCTGGCGGACGCTCTCCGGCGGCGAGCGGCAGCGGGCGCACATCGCGCGCGCCCTCGCACAGGAGCCGCGCGAGCTGCTGCTCGACGAGCCGACGAACCACCTCGACATCCGCCACCAGCTGGAGCTGCTCGCGCTCGTGCGCGACCTGCCGGTGACCACGGTGATCGCGCTGCACGACCTCAACCTCGCGGCGATGTTCTGCGACAGCGTGCTGGTGCTGCGCGAGGGGCGCGTGGTGGCGGGCGGGCATCCGCGGGAGGTGCTCACGCCCGAGCTCATCGCCGACGTCTACGGGGTGCGCGCGGTCGTCACGCACGACCAGGCGGTCGGCTGCTCGCGCGTGCTGTTCGACGCGGCGCCGCTCTAGGCGGGCTCGGCCGTCGCCTCGGCCGGAGCCGCGCACCCGCACGACCGTCCGATCACGAGCGTCGGCGTGAACGACGCGTGGTGCGGGGCCCGCTCGGGATCCGGGGCGATGAGGCGCGTCACGGCCTCCTCCGCCATCTCCTCCACCGGCTGCCGCACGACCGTGAGCCGCGGCGCCGCGTACTCCGCCTCGTCGGTGCCGTCGAAGGAGACCACGGCGACGTCCTCGGGGACCCGCAGGCCGAGCTCGCCGAGCGCGCGGAGGGCGCCGATCGCCTGCATGTCGGAGCTCGCGAAGAGCGCGGTGGGCCGGTCGGATCCGCCGAAGAGCCGGAGCGCGCCGCGGTAGCCGCCCTCGCGGGTGAACGACTCGCGGGCGAGGGGCCCGTCCGGCAGCCCGGCGGCCCGGGTCGCGTCCTGCCAGCCGTGCTCGCGCGCCTCCACCTCGGCCCCGCCGATGATGAGGCCGATCCGCGTGTGCCCGTGCCCGATGAGGTGCTCCACCCCGAGGCGCGCGCCCGCCCGCGCGTCGACGCCCACGGTCTCGACGCCGTCCTGCGCGGAGAAGGTGTTGAGGAGGACGACCGGCACGCCGAGCGTCGGCAGGTCGACCACGGCGCTGCCGTGCTGCACGGTGCTGATGATGATCCCGTCGACCTGCCGCGCGGTCAGCGAGCGGATCAGGGTGCGCTCGACCTGCGGATCGCTCTCGCTGTTCACGAGCAGCACCGCGTGGCCGCGTCGGGCCGCGCACTGCTCCACGGCGATCGCCATCTCGGCGAAGAGCGGGTTGCCGATCTCGGGCACCACGAGCCCGAGCATCTGCGTGCTGCCCGTGCGGAGCGCGCGGGCGCTCGCGTTCGGGCGGTAGCCGAGCACGCGGATCGCGTCGCGCACGCGCTCGGCTGTGGCCTCCGCGACGGGCCGCGGCCCGCTGTTGACGACGTAGCTGACGACCGCGGTGGAGACCCCGGCGTACCGGGCGACGTCGGATCGGGTGACCTGGCCGCGGGGGAGGGACGCGCCGCGGGGACGGGACCCGTCGGGCGGGAGGGGGGCGGAGGTCGCCATGCGCCTCGCTCCTCCCTGCCCGACCGGGTCCCGGCGACCCGACGTCGCGCCGGTCAGCGGGATCCTGCTGCGATCCTATCCGCGGAGCCGGCCGGGGCCGTGGTCGGCAGGTCGGCCGGGGCGTCGCCGAAGTCGCGGACGTCGAGACGCTCGCCGCCCTGCAGCGCGGAGCGATGGGCGACGATGCCGGGCATCGTGTAGCGCGCGGCAACCCAGGCGTTCACGGGCGGCAGGGTGCGGTCGACGACCGCGCGCACGAAGTCGTCCACGAGGAAGTGGTGGCTGCCCTCGTGCCCGCTCGGGACGCCGTGGAACACCGCGGGCAGCCGGTCCTCGTCGTGCACGGGCGCGTATCCGGAGACGAACGCCTCGCGGAGCTCGGGCGCCACGTGCGCGAGCGACGGGTCGTCGAGCGACATGCTCGGCTGCGTCGTGAGCTCCTCGGAGATGTCGGTGACGTCGTGCTTGTCCTGCCAGACGCTCACCGTGGCGATCTGCTCGAGGCTCGCCTCCGTGCCGAAGTAGCGGAAGCGCGACTCGCGGATCTGCGACGGGTAGCCGACGCGCCGCATCTCGTTGATGCGCATGATGCCGCCGTTGTCGAGCTCGAACAGCGCGGTCGCGTTCGAGAAGTCGTTGTCGAACTGGCTGACCTCGCGGTCGAACACCCCGTCGCCGCGGTCGTCGCGCACGCCGATGCAGCTGACGCTCACGGCGTGGCCGGGGATCGCGCCGAGGACGCCGCCGATCGAGTGCGTCGGGTAGTGCATGGGCGGGTAGCTCGCCGTGCGCTTCCAGTCATCTCCGCCGCTGTACTGGTACGCGGCGTAGAAGCCGAGGTCCATGTCGTGGACGTAGTCGCCCTCGGCGTAGAAGATCCGGCCGAACGCGCCCTCGGCGACCTTCTTCCGGGCGAAGACCGTGGCGGGGTTGTAGTAGCTCGTCTCGCCCATCATGTAGGTGAGGCCCGTCTCGCGGACGGCCTCGATGATGTCGGCGATCTCCTCCTCGGAGACCGCCATCGGCACGGCCGAGTAGACGTGCTTGCCGGCGCGGAGGGCGCGGACGACGAGCGGCCCGTGCGTCCAGCGCTGCGTGAACAGCGCGACCGCGTCGACGTCGGTCTCGAGGAGGGCGTCGAAGGAGTCGACGGCGCCGTCGAGCCCTTCGCGGGTGACGAGCTCCTCCGCGCGCTCGGGGAGCAGGTCCGTGACGAGGACCCGATCGACGTCGGGGTGGATCTTGAAGAGGGCGGCGAACTGGCCGGCGAACTGTCCGGCGCCGACGATCCCGAGGGAGAGCATGGCTGGCCTTTCGATGGTGAGCGTCATCGCTCAGCGGGTGCGGCAGCGTCGTCGCGACGAGGCCGGGGCATCGTCGTCGGCGCTGTGCCGGGAAGTCTGGCATGCGCGATCTACTCGTGACAACCCTCTGCGTGAGCGCCGGGGATGCCCGGAATGCGGACCCGTTGCGAAACCTTGCCCTGCGATAGCTACACGTGTAGATTCACGCCCACCGACCGGCGACGCCGCGGCTCACCGACGAGCCGCTCCCCTCGCGCCGTCGGTCAGCAGCCACGAAGGGCCGACGATGAAGTCACGAATCCTGCGCACCGGCGCACTCCTCACCACGGTGGTCGCCTCCGCCGCCCTGCTCACCGGATGCGCGGGCGGCGCCGGCTCCGACGGCGCCATCCAGATGCAGACCGGCTTCGCCCAGGGCACCGACCAGCTGAAGACCCTCACGACCCTGACCGAGGCGTACGAGCGGGCGAACCCGGAGGTGAAGATCGACCTGATCCCCTCGAGCACGCAGTACGAGCAGGACCTCAAGGTGAAGCTCGCCTCCCGCGACGTGCCGGACATCTGGATGACGCACGGCTGGTCGCGTGACCGCTACGCCCAGTTCCTCGCGCCGCTTCAGGACGAGCCGTGGGCCGCGAAGGTGAACCCGCAGCTCGACGCGGCCATGCGCGACGGGTCGGGGGCCATCTACGCGCTCCCGGTCGACACCGACATCGCCGGGGTGCTCTACAACGCCGACGTGCTCCGCGACGCGGGCGTCGACCCGGCCTCGCTCACCACCTGGGACGCGTTCGACGCGGCGGCGGCGAGGATCCACGCGAAGGGCACGACCGTGGTGCAGGTGAGCGGCAAGGCCAACGGCCCGGCCGGCAACCTCGTCGACTGGATCGCGCCCGGCCAGTACACCGACGCCCAGCTCGAGGGCCTCTCGTCCGGCACCTTCGACGACGCCCCCTACGCGAAGGTGCTCGACCGGATCGCCGGCTGGGTCGACGCCGGCTACGTGAACCCCGACTACTCCTCCGCCACGCAGGACGACATGTCGAAGGCGCTCGGCGCCGGCCGGGCGGCGTTCGTCTTCCAGCAGAACTCGGTCGCGAACAACGCGCTCCGCACTTCGCCCGACGCGTCGCTCGGCTTCATGCCCGTGCCGAGCTCCACGGGCGACCCGTACCTCATCGGCGGCGAGATGAACGCGTTCGGCGTCTCCAAGACCAGCGCGCACCTCGACCAGGCGAAGGCATTCCTCGCCTACCTCGCCGAGCCGGGGAACGACGCCGAGCTCGCGGCGGCGGGCGGATCCGCGCCCGGGCTCACCGACGCCGCCAGCGACCTCGGCCCGCTCCAGGGCAGCTACGACACCTGGGTCACCCAGGCCAAGACGCCGCTCGTGCCGTACTTCGACCGCGTCCACCTGCCCAACGGCATGTGGAACACGCTCGTGACCACGACCGACTCCGTCATCACGGGCCAGTCCGACGTCCCGAAGGCCGTGGCGCAGGTGGAGCAGGACTTCACCAGCCTCCACGGCCAGGGGAAGTAGCGCCCGATGGCGACCACCCCCGTCGTGCCGCCGCTCGGGCGTCGGCGTCCCGCGGGCCCGGTGCGCAGGCGCCGGGCCGGCGGGTCGGCCACCCGTCCGGGCATCAACCTCATGTACCTGCCCGCGGTCGTGCTGCTCGGCGCGTTCACCGCCTACCCGCTCGTGCGCGGCGTGATGCTCTCGTTCCAGAACTGGGACGGCTATTCGCCGACCATGACCTTCACGGGCCTCGACAACTACGCGCGCCTCCTCACCGACGACGTGTTCCGCAGCTCGCTCCTCAACACGTTCGCCTACGGGTTCGGATCCACCATCGTGCAGCAGGTGCTGGGCCTCGGGCTGGCGCTCGCGCTCGACCAGGCGATCCGGGGGCGCATGGCGATGCGCGCGATCATCTACCTGCCCGTGCTCGTCTCACCCGTGATCATGGGCACGATGTACTACCTGCTCTTCCAGTACAACGAGGGCACGCTCAACGACGTGGTCCTCGCGTTCGGCGGGGAGCGGCAGGCGTGGCTCTCCGACGCGGGAACCTCGGTCGCCATCGTCGTGCTCGTCAACTCGCTGCAGTTCGTCGGGGTCTCGATGATCATCTACCTGGCCGGCCTGCAGTCCATCCCCGCGATGTACCACGAGGCCGCGATGCTCGACGGGGCCGGCGGGTGGAAGCGCTTCGTGCACGTGACGCTGCCGCTGCTGCAGCCCGCGTTCGCGACGAGCATCGTGCTCAACCTCATCGGCGGACTGAAGCTCTTCGACGTGATCCAGGTGCTCACCGGCGGCGGGCCCGGCTACTCCACCAACTCGGTGTCGACCCTCATCGGCAAGGCGTACTTCGACAACCAGAGCGCGGGCTACGCGTCCGCGATGGGCGTCGCCCTGTTCGCCGTGATCGTCGTCTTCACGCTGGTGCTCAACACCGTCCTCAACCGCCGCCGACTGGAGGCATGACATGACCGCCCTCGACACCACCCGGCCGGACGCACCCGCCCGGATCCCCGAGCCGGACGACGCGGCGGAGGCGCCGCGCGACGCCGCCCGCTCCCGCACGGCCGGCAGCCGCACCCCGCGCCAGCGCCTCGCGACGGTCGCGCTCGGCACGGCGCTCGCGCTCATGTGCGCGGTGCAGCTGCTGCCGTTCTGGATCGCCGTCACCACGGCCCTCCGCTCGCCCGGGGATCCGGCCGCGCAGCTCGCGCTCCCGCTCGACCGGCTGACGGGCGACGCGTTCGTCACGGCGGCCCGCGACGGCGGCATCCTCCGCGCCATCGGCAACAGCGCGATCGTGACCGTGGCGTCCACGGCCATCACGTGCGTGCTGGGGGCGCTCGCCGCCTACCCGCTCGCCCGCCGCGCGACCGCGCTCAACCGGCTGGTGTTCGCGTGCATCGTGGCGCTGATCATGGTGCCGCCGCTCAGCATCCTCGTGCCGCTGTACTCGTTCCTCACGCAGCTCGGCGCGACGAACACCTACTGGGGCGTGATCCTCGTGATGGTGACCACGCAGCTGCCGCTCGCGATCTTCCTCTACAGCGCGTTCATCCGGTCGATCCCGGAGTCGCTCGAGGAGGCCGCCGCGCTCGACGGGGCCTCCACGCTGCAGGTGTTCCTGCGGGTGGTGCTGCCGCTGCTGAAGCCGGTGACGGCGACCGTGGTGATCCTCACGAGCGTCGCCGTGTGGAACGAGTTCGCGCTCTCCGGCTACCTGCTCACCGACCCGGCGGTGCGGACCATCGCGCCCGCGATCGCCGCGTTCTTCGGGCAGCAGAGCAGCGACCTCGGGGCGGCCGCGGCGGCCTCGCTCATGGCCGTGGTGCCCGTGCTCGTGGCGTACCTCTTCCTCCAGCGGTTCTTCATCAAGGGGATGGTGGCCGGCGCGGAGAAGTGACGCCGCCCTCCCCGCGCGGCCGGCCTCCCGCCAGGATGAGGGGGACGGCCGCGGCGGCCGACGCGTCGACGACGAGGGGATCCGACATGGCCACGATCACGATCACGGGAGGATCCGGGCGCATCGCCACGAGCATCCGCCCGCTCCTCCTCGCGGCCGGGCACGAGCTGCGGCTGCTCGACGTGGTGGCGCCGCCGACGCCGCTCGCCGACGGGGAGACGTCGGCGATCGTCGACACGACCGACGTCGACGCGTGCACGGAGGCGTTCCGCGGATCCGACCTCGTGGTGCACCTCGCGGCGCACGCGGCCGAGCGGCCGTGGGAGGCGATCCAGGCCGTGAACAACGACGGCGCGCACGCCGTGCACGAGGCGGTGGTGCGGGCGGGGGTGCCGCGGATCCTCGCGGCCAGCTCCATCCACGCGGTCGGCTTCCTGCCCGCGACCGAGGCCGCGCGCGAGGACGTGCCCGCGCCCCGACCCGACACCTTCTACGGCCTCAGCAAGGTGCTGCTCGAGGGGCTCGGCAGCCTCTACGCCGACCGGCACGGGCACATCGTGGTGAGCGTGCGGATCATGACGGCCGAGCCCGAGCCGTCGCAGGCACGCAGCATCTCCACCTGGCTCTCCGCGGCCGACGCCGTGCGGCTCGTGGAGGCCGTGCTGCGGTGGGACGAGCCCGGCCACCGGATCGTGTGGGGCGTCTCGCGGAACACGCGCCGCTGGGTCTCGCTCGCCGCGGGCGAGGCGATCGGCTACCACCCCGAGGACGACGCCGAGGTCTTCGCCCACCGCTTCCCGGAGCTCGGCGCGGACACCACGCCGCCCGCGGGCGTGCTGCTCGGCTCGATCTTCACGGAGGTGGAGCTGGGCTCCGACATGGGCTGAGGGTGCGCGCTCCGGAGGAGATGTCTGCTCTTCCGGACACGTTCACGGTCGCGCCACCTGAGCGGCACGCCGCTCCCCTCGCGTGTTCCTAGAGTCGGCTCCGACCCGTGGCCTCCCCCATCTCCGCCCGCGGGTCCCGACTCGAGAGGCACGTCCATGTCCCTGTCCCCCCGCACCCGCGTCGGAGCCCTCGCGGCCTCCGCCCTCGTCGCCGCCCTCGCGCTCACCGGCTGCTCCGCCGGCGGCTCCGACTCGTCCGGATCCGCCGACTCGTCGGGCACCTGGGCCAAGTCCGAGGGCACCCTCGTCTTCGGCGCCACGCCCGACCAGGCCGGCTCCGACTCGAACAACAAGCCGCTCGAGGACTACATCGCCAAGGAGACCGGCCTCAAGGTCGAGTACTACCCCACCGCCGACTACACCGCGCTCATCGCGGCCGCCGTCGCCGGCAAGATCGACATGATGAGCTCGGGCGCCCTCCAGTACGTCATGGCCTCGAACAAGGGCGCCGAGATCGAGCCGGTCGCCGCGATGCTCACCTCGAAGAGCGTCACGGACCCCGGCTACTACTCCGAGGCGATCGTGCCGAAGGGCTCCTCCATCACCGACCTCTCGGGTGCCAAGGGCAAGACCGTGTGCTTCGTCGACCCGAACTCGACCTCCGGCTTCCTCTTCGGCCTCAAGCAGCTGCAGAAGGCCGGCCTCGACGTCACGAGCACGGGCGCCGACGCCAACGGCAACCCGCAGTTCGCGGACTTCACGCCCTACTTCGCGGGTGCCCACGACAAGTCCGCGCAGGCGGTCGCGTCCGGCCAGTGCGACGTCGGGTTCGCCGAGGACTCGATCGTCGAGCCCGAGGCGGCCGCCGGGAAGCTGACCGTCGTCGGCAAGGAGTACGTGCCCGGCGGGCCGCTCTCCATCTCCTCGGCGCTGCCCGCCGACGTGAAGGCGAAGCTCACCACGGCGCTCCAGGGCGCCACGATCGACGCGATCAAGGCCTCCGGCGTGCCGATGACCGACGGCTTCGCGAAGGGCTACTTCGGCGCCCAGCCGGAGGACGTCTCGTACTACTCGGGCATCGCGGAGCTCTGCGACTCCATCGCCGCCGCCAAGTGCGCGAAGTGACGCGGACGGACTGAATCGACCATGACCGGCACGACGACCTCCCCGCTCATCTCCGTCTCCGCGGTCACCAAGGACTTCGGCGGCACGCGGGCGCTCCACGATGTCGACCTGACGGTCGAGCGCGGGGAGGTCGTCGTGCTCCTCGGCCTGTCCGGCTCGGGCAAGTCGACCCTCCTCCGGCACCTGGACGGCCTCGAGCTGCCGACCGCCGGCAGCGTCCGCGTCTTCGACCAGGACGTCGCCGCCCTCGGCCGGCAGGACCTCCGCGCCCTCCGCGGCCGGGTCGCGATGATCTTCCAGCAGTTCGAGCTCGTGCCCTCGCTCACGGTGCTCGAGAACGTGCTCACCGGCGCGCTCGGCCGCCTCCGCGGGCCGCGCCTCGGCATCTGGACCTACCCCCGCGCCGCGCGCACCGAGGCGCTCGGCCACCTCGACCGCGTGGGCCTGCTCGAGAAGGCCTACGAGCGGGCCGACCGGCTGTCCGGCGGGCAGCAGCAGCGCGTCGCCATCGCGCGGGCGCTCATGCAGCGGCCCGAGATCCTGCTCGCCGACGAGCCCGTCGCGAGCCTCGACCCGGAGTCCAGCGAGCAGGTGATGCGCCTCATCCGCGAGATCGCCGCCGACGACGGCCTCACGGTGGTGTGCAGCCTGCACCAGGTGGACCTCGCGCTCGGCTGGGGCGACCGCATCGTCGGGCTCCGCCACGGCGAGGTCGTGCTCGACACCCCCACGCGCGGCATCGGCAAGGCGCAGGTGATGGAGATCTACGGGCGCGTGGCGTCCACGACCTCCGCGCTGGCCGCGATCGCGACCGAGCTCGGAGACGTGATGCCGCTCGACGAGCCCGTCGGGGTGCGCGCGGACGGCAGCCGGTGACCGCGGTCGCCGAGCGCCCGGGCCAGGCGCCGCCCGGCGTCCGCCCGGACGTCGAGGAGCGCGCCCCGCGACGGCGGCCCGACCGGCAGAAGGCGCTCGCGCTGGTCGTGGTGCTCGCCCTGGTCGCGTTCGCGATCCACGCGCTGACGACGCTCGACTTCACCTGGTCGAACGTCCTCCGCAGCGTCGCCAACGCCGCCAAGGTGTTCTCGCGGATGGACCCGATCAGCTTCCCGCCGGCCGGGGACCTCGCGTACCTCATCGGGCTGACGCTCGGGATCGTCGTGCTCGGCACGCTCGTCGCCGCGCTCGTCTCCGTGCCGGTCGCCTACGCGTCGGCGCGCAACACCACCCCGGCGCCGTGGCTGCGCCTCGTCGGCCGCGCGATCGGCGTGGTGACGCGCGCGATCCCCGACGTGGTGCTCGCGCTGGCGTTCGCGCTGGCGTTCGCATTGGGGAGCCCGCTGCCCGGCATCCTCGCCATCGGGATCCACTCGATCGGCATGATCTCGAAGCTCTTCGCCGACGCCATCGAGCAGGTCGACGAGGGCCCGCAGCGCGCCATCCGCACCACCGGCGGCACGCGCGCGCAGGAGTTCTGGGCGGGCGTGTTCCCGCAGGTGCTGCCGTCGTGGATCGCCACGGTGCTGCACCGCTTCGACATCAACCTCCGCGGCTCCGCGATCCTCGGCTACGCCGGCGTGGGCGGGCTCGGCTACGCGATGAAGGTCGCGTTCGGCCAGTTCCCGGAGGGCTACGGCCGCGGCATCGGCATCGCGCTCGTCATCTTCGCGCTGTGCGTGCTGCTGGAGGTCGTGTCGTCGTCCATCCGCCGGAGCGCGCTGGGCGTGCGGCCCGCCGGGCGCGGGCTGGGCGACCGGATCGTGCGGCGCCTCACGCGCGACCGCGCCCTGCCCGACCGCGCCGGGAGCGCCGGCACCGCGCGCGCCGTGACCGTCGAGTCGATGCAGCGGCGGCCGTGGACGGCCGACCGGGTGCGCACGGCGGCGTGGTCGGCGCTCGCCGTGGTGGTCGTGGTCGGCGGCTACCTCATGGCCGACATCGACCTCGGCCAGGTCACGTGGGAGTACGTCGTCCCCACCCTCCAGAGCTTCTGGCCGCCGAGCACCGGATCGCACACGTTCGGCGAGTTCGCCGAGGCGCTGCTGGTGACGATCCAGGTGGCGTTCGCCGCGGCGCTGCTCTCGGTCGTGCTCGCGCTCGTCGTCGGATCCCTCGCCGCCCGCAACGTGGCGCCGAGCCCCGCCGTGCGGAACGCGGCGCGCGGCGTGCTCGTCGTGTTCCGCGGGGTGCCCGAGCTGGTGCTCGCGATCCTGCTCATCATGATCACGGGGCTCGGCAACCAGGCCGGCGTCGTGGCGCTGGCGTTCGGCGGCGTGGGGCTCCTCGGCAAGCTCATCGCCGACTCCTTCGAGGAGGTGGGCGCCGGTCCCGAGCGCGCCCTCACCGCGGTGGGCGCGACCCGGGGGCAGCGCTTCCTGTCGGCCACCTGGCCGCAGGGGCTGCCGTCGCTCGTCGGCAACTCGCTCTACCTCGTGGACACGAACATCCGGGCGGCCACGATCCTCGGCATCGTCGGCGGCAGCGGGATCGGGTTCCACCTGACGAACGCCTCCTCCGTGATGACGCTGCACGGGCAGGTGACGACGCTCGTCGCGATGGTGTTCGTGAGCGTGCTCGCGGTCGAGGCGCTCGCCGCCTGGCTGCGCCGCGTCTTCCGGTGACGCCCGTCCGGCCCGCCGTCGCCGTGGTCGGCCCGGGCGCGATCGGCACGTCCGTCGCCGCCGCGCTGCACGAGGCGGGGGTGCCCGTGCTCCTCGGCGGTCGGACGGCGCGCGAGCGGCTCGAGCTGCGCACGCCGGACGGGACGACGATCGTGGTGCCGGGGCCCGTGCGCACGGATCCGGCCGGCGTCACCGCGCCCGTCGACCTCGTGCTCCTCGCGGTGAAGGCCACGCAGATCGAGGCGGCGGCGCCGTGGCTCCGGGCGCTCTGCCACGCGGGCACGGTGGTCGTCGTGCTGCAGAACGGGGTCGAGCAGGTGGCGGACGTCGCGCCGCACGTCCCGGGCTGCCCGGTGGTGCCCGCGGTGGTGTGGTTCCCCGCGGAGGCGCAGGCGGACGGATCCGTGCTGCTCCGCGGCACCCCGCGCCTCACGTTGCCCGACGTGCCGGCATCCCGCGTCGCCGTCGAGGCGCTCGCGGGCAGCCGGTGCCGGGTCGACCTGGCGGCCGACTTCACCACGGCCGCCTGGCGGAAGCTCGTGCAGAACGCGGTCGCGGGGATCATGGCCGCCACCGGACGGCGGGCCGGCGTGTTCCGGCGGGACGACGTCGCGACGCTCGCCCGGGCCTACGCGCGGGAGTGCCTGGAGGTCGCGCGCGCGGAGGGCGCCCACCTCGACGACGGGGTGGCCGACCGGATCGTCGACGACTTCGCCCAGGCGCCCGCCGACCAGGGCACCTCGATCCTCGCGGACCGGGACGCCGGACGACCGCTCGAGTGGCAGGCGCGCAACGGGGTCGTCCTCCGACGGGGCCGGGCGCACGGCCTGCCGATGCCCATCGGCGCCGTGCTCGTGCCGCTGCTGGCGGCGGCGAGCGACGGGCCCGGCTGAGCCCGCGCCCGCCGCGACGCGTCAGCCCTCGTGCCGCTCCAGGAACGCCTCCGTCGGCAGGGCCCGGAAGTCGGCGAGCCGGGCGCGGAGGGTCGCGTGGTCCCAGTCCCACCAGGCGAGCCGCTGCAGGCGCGCGGCGATCTCCGGCGGCTGGCGATAGCGGATCACGGTGGCGGGTACGCCCGCGACGATGGCGTAGTCCGGCACGTCGCGCGTGACGACGGCGCCGGACGCCACGACCGCGCCGTCCCCGACGCGCACGCCCGGCTTGATCATGGCGCCGTGCCCGATCCACGTGTCGTGCCCGATGGAGGTGCGGCGGGAGCGACGGTGCTGGAAGAACTCGGCGTCGTCCTCCACGTCGTCCCAGTACATGGTGCTGCGGTACATGAAGTGGTGCAGCGTGGCCCGGTCGAGCGGGTGGTCGGTGGCGCCGATCCGCACCGCGCTCGCGATGTTCGCGAAGCGGCCCACGTCGACGTGCGCGAGGTCGCACAGCCGGTCGCAGTAGCTGTAGTCGCCGATCACGGTGTCGAGCAGGCGCGTGGCGGCGCCGATCTCCGTCCAGCGGCCGAGCGCGCTGCCGCTCATCGTGACGTCGGGGCCGATCACGGGCTCCTCGGTGAGCTTCGCGGTCATGGGGTCTCCGTCCCTCCGCGGGGTGCGGGGTCGTGGGGGTGGTGTCCCGCGGGGTGCGGGGAGGCGGCGAGCGCGGACGCGCGGGCCGCCCGGATCACGTCGAGCAGGGCCTCGCCGCCCTCGGCGACCGTGCCGTGGTTCCGCACCTCGTGGTCGGCCACCCGGTCGGGCGCGGGATCCCGGCGGGCGAGGCGCCGGGCGATGTCGTCGTCGGGCTCGCGGCCGCGCTCCCGGAGCCGGGCGGCGCGCACGTCCTCGGCCACCGTGATCCGCACCACGACCAGCCGGGCGTAGCGCGCCTGGAGCACGCCGAGCATGCTGCGGGAGACGTTCGCCACCACGGCGGCGCCCGCGCGGACGGCGTCGTCGGCCGTGGCGGGGATCCCGTAGGAGAGGCCGTGCGCGCGCCAGGTCACGGCGTACTCGCCGCGCGCGGCGGCCGCGGCGAACTCCTCGACGCCCACGGGGTCGAAGTCCTCGCCGGGCCCGGGCGGGCGGGTGATCGCGCGGCGGGGGAAGTGCGCGTCCGGTCCGCTCCGCGCGCGGGCGGCGGCGAGCAGCGCGTCCTTGCCGACGCCGCTCGCGCCGACGACGGCGACGAACGGTCCGGGGCCGAGGGGGATGCGGGCGGAGGCGTCGCTCACGACACCCGCGCTCCCCGGAGGAACACGCTCCGGACGACGGGCACGGTCCGCCCGCCGGGGTGCCGCTCGCTCGCGGGGGTGACGTGGCGGTGCACGCGCACGAGGTCGGCGCGCGCGCCCACGCGGATCGCCCCGCGGTCGTCGAGGCCGACGGCCCGCGCCGGGTCGCCGCTGACGAGCCGGACGCCGCGCGTGAGGGGCAGGATCCCGTCGGCGTCGAGCTGCACGACCGCCTGCAGCGGGCTCGCGGGCACGTAGTCGGAGGACAGCACGTCGAGCAGCCCGAGCGCGAGCAGCTCGGTGGCCGCCACGTTGCCCGACTGGCTGCCGCCGCGCACGATGTTCGGCGCGCCCATCACGATCAGCTGCCCGTGCTCCCGCGCGGCGCGGGCGGCGACCACGGTCGTCGGGAACTCGGAGATGCGCACGCCGAGCGCCGCGGACTCCTCGACGTGCGCGACGGTGGCGTCGTCGTGGGCCGCGAGCGTCACCCCGCGCGCGGTGGCGAGCTCGGCGATGGCCACGCGGTTGGGCGTCGAGTGCTCGGCGGCGACGGCCTGCAGCTCCTCCATCAGCGCGCCGATCCCGGCGGCCGACACGCGTCCCCGGCCCACCATGTACTTCGTGAACGCCTCGACGTCCGCGTACTGGCGCTGCCCGGGCGTGTGGTCCATGAGCGAGGCCAGGCGGACGGACGCGATGCGGTCGAACTCGCGGAACTCGGCGGCCGTGTCCGGCGCCGCGACCTCGCAGCGCAGGTGGATGAGGTGCTCCGCGCGCAGCAGCCCGGCGGTCCCCGCGTGCTCGATCGCCTCCGCGAGCGAGAGGGACAGGTGCGTGGCGTCGTCACGGCCCTCGAGCGTGCCGATGCGGATCGCGTTGAAGACCGTGGTGACGCCGGCGCCGCTCAGCTGGGCGTCGTGCGCGAGGACGGCGGGGACCGGATCCCAGCGCGTGCCCGGCCGGGGCTGCGCGTGCGACTCGAGGTGGTCGGTGTGCAGCTCGACGAGGCCGGGGATGAGCAGGTCGCCGTCGAGGTCGTCGCCGGTGCCGCCGGCCGCGCCGGCGGCGCCGGGGGAGATGTCGGCGACGAGGCCGTCGCGGATCAGGACGGATCCGTGCAGCACCTCGTCGTCGAGGACGATGCGGGCGTTGCGCAGGACGGTCTCGCGGCTCATCGGGGTCCTTCGGGGTCGGGCGCCGGGGCGGCGCGAGGGTGGGGCGGGGTGTCGGGGTCGTGCGGGGTGTCGGGGAGCGGGGCGTGGGGGTGGGGCGGGGAGTCGGGGCGGGGAGCGAGCGGGGTGCGCAGCGGATGCACCGCGTGCAGCCGGAAGGGCGCGCCGGGCGCGTCCTCGATCAGGACGGCGAGCGCGTCGATCGCGACCGGCCGGTCCGTGCCGTCGGCGAACCAGGCGGCGAGGGCGGCCTCGACGAGCGGGCGTTCGGCGGCCGGGATCCGGTCGGTGAGGGTCAGGTGGAAGCGGAACCGGTCGAGCACGTGCGGGTAGCCCCAGGTCGCGAGGAGCTCGCGCTGCCGCGGGCTGAGGGACGCCGGATCCCGGCGGGCCGTCTCCGCATCCGTCGGGGGAGCGCGGAACGCGTCGAGGCCCGTGACGACGTCGGCGGCGAGCGCGTCCAGCGTCGGCGTGGGACCGGTCGGCACGAGCGCGAGGAACCCGCCGAGCGACGCGACCCGGAGCCCGGGCAGCGCGACGCGGTCCCGGGCGCCCGCGAGGCCGGCCACCGCGGCGTCGAGCTCCGCGAGGTCGCGCCCGTCGGCGAGGCGGAAGGGCGCCTTGAGCGTGCCGTGGAAGCCGTAGCGGCGGGCGTCGACCGTGATCGCGTCGACCTCGGCCCGCGTCCACCCGGCGGGCGCGGCCGGGGCCGGGGCCGGGGACCCGCCCACGACGGACCGGCCGAGCCACGCCTCGGCGCGCTCCCGCAGGATGATCCCGGTGGCGTCGCCGGACCCGATGCCCGGGATCGCGTAGACCGCGACGCGCGTCATCGCGCGGCCTCCGCGAGCGCGCCCGCCTCGAGCGCCGCTTCCGCGAGCGCCGGCACGAACGCCTCCACGTCCACGATCCGGTCGGCGACCGCCGCCCGCACCTCCTCGTCGTGGAAGATCCCCAGCATGCCGACGCCGGCCGCGCGCTTCTCGGCGATCAGCTCGACCACCACGTCGCGGTTCCGCGCGTCGAGGGACGCGGTCGGCTCGTCGAGCAGCAGCAGCGGGAGCTCCGGCAGGAACCCGCGCGCCACGTTCACGCGCTGCTGCTCGCCGCCGGAGAAGGTGGCGGGCGGCAGCGACCACAGCCGCTCCGGGATGGAGAGGCGCGTGAGCATCCGCGCCGCGCGGTCGCGGGCCTCCTCCGCCGCGACGCCGCGCTCCACGAGCGGCTCGGCCACCACGTCGAGCGTGCCGACGCGGGGGACGCAGCGGAGGAACTGGCTCACGTAGCCGACGGCGTCGCGTCGCGCGGCGAGCACCGCGCGCGGCGCGGCCGTGACGATGTCCACCGCGCCGCGGGGCCCGGGCCCGAGCACGAGGATCCGCCCGCGGTCGGCCTGGTAGTTGCCGTAGACGAGCTTCAGCACCGTGCTCTTGCCGGCCCCCGACGGGCCGCCGAGCACGACGCTCTCGCCGCGGCCGACGACGAAGGAGAGGCCGTCGAGGACGGCGAGTCGCTGCCCGCCCTGCAGGTGCATCGTGAAGGTCTTGGCGACCCCGTCGACGGTGAGGACGGGGACGGGGACGGGCGCGGATCCGGGCGTGCTCCCGGCGGTGCTTCCGGTCATGGGGCGGATCATCCTTGCAGGATCGAGGAGACGAGCAGCTGGGTGTACGCGGCCTGCGGGTCGTCGAGCACCCGGTCGGTGAGGCCGGACTCGATGACGCGGCCGTCCTTCATCACGAGCGTGCGGTGCGAGATGAGGCGGGCGACCGCGAGGTCGTGCGTGACGATGATCACCGCGAGGCCGAGCTCCGCCACGAGGCCGCGGATCAGGTCGAGCAGGCGCGCCTGCACGGAGACGTCGAGGCCGCTCGTCGGCTCGTCCATGAAGACGAGCCGCGGCGAGACGACGAGGTTCCGGGCGATCTGCAGCCGCTGCCGCATGCCGCCGGAGAACGTCGTCGGGTGGTCGTCGATGCGGTCGACGGGGATCTCCACGTGCCGCAGCCACTCGGCCGCCGTCTCGCGGATCCGCCCGTAGTTCCGCCACCCGTTCGTCATGAGCGGCTCGCCGACGTTGCCGCCCGCGCTCACGTGCATGCGCAGGCCGTCGGCCGGATCCTGGTGCACGAAGCCCCACTCGCTCCGCCAGAGCCGGCGCACCGCGCTCTCGGACAGGTCCGCCAGCTCCACGGTCTCGCCGTCGGCCAGCCGATAGCGGATGCTGCCCTCGCTGAGCGCGAGCCGCTGGGACAGGGTGCCGAGCAGGGTCGACTTCCCGGATCCGGACTCGCCCACGACCGCGAGCACCTCGCCCGGCCAGAGGTCGAAGTCGACGTCGCGGCAGCCGTAGCGGTCGCCGTAGCGGTGGGCGGCCCCGCGGACCTCGAGCAGCGGTCGGTCGTCGTCGCTCACGCGAGCGCCTCCTCGTCGTGGGCGCGGGCGGCGTCGGCGGGGGCCGCCGTGCGCTCGCAGTGGTCGGTGTCGGAGCAGACGAACACGGATGCGCCCCGGTCGTCGGTGATGACCTCGTCGAGGTACACGCCGGTGGATCCGCAGATCGCGCACGGGTCGGCGAACGTCTGCGGCTCGAACGGGTGGTCCTCGAAGCCGAGGCTCTCCACGCGCGTGAACGGCGGCACGGCGTAGATGCGCTTCTCGCGGCCGGCGCCGAACAGCTGGAGCGCGGGGCTCATGTGCATCTTCGGGTTGTCGAACGACGGGATCGGCGACGGCGCCATGAGGTACCGGCCGTCGACCATCACGGGGTAGTCGTACGTCTTGGCGACGTGGCCGTAGCGCGCGATGTCCTCGTAGAGCTTCACGTACATCAGCCCGTACTCCTCGAGCGCGTGGAGGCGCCGGGTCTCCGTCTCGCGCGGCTCGAGGAAGCGCAGCGGCTCCGGCATGGGCACCTGGTAGACGACGACCTGGCCGTCGGCGAGCGGCGTCTCGGGGATCCGGTGCCGGGTCTGGATCACGGTGGCCTCGTCGGTGCGCGTGGTCGTGGCGGCCCCGGCGACGGACGCGAAGAACTGGCGGATGGAGACGGCGTTCGTGGTGTCGTCGGCGCCCTGGTCGATGACCTTCAGCACGTCGTCCTCGCCGATGATCGCGGCCGTGACCTGCACGCCGCCCGTGCCCCAGCCGCGCGGCATCGGGACCTCGCGGCTCGCGAACGGCACCTGGAACCCGGGGATCGCGACGGCCTTGAGGAGCGCGCGGCGGATCATGCGCTTGGTCTGCTCGTCGAGGTAGCCGAGGTTGTAGCCGATGAGGGAGGAGCTCATGCGCGGGCCCCCGGTCCGGCCGGGACGGCGGCGGCGGCGGTTGCGGCGGTGACGGTGTCCGCGTCGGCCGCGTCCGCATCCGCAGGACCCGCGCCGTCCGCGTGCCGCTCCTCCCACTCCCGCGCCAGGCGCCGCACGAGCGCGAGCTCGGCCTGGAAGTCCACGTAGTGCGGGAGCTTGAGGTGCTCGACGAAGCCCGTCGCCTGCACGTTGTCGCAGTGGCTGATCACGAACTCCTCGTCCTGCGCGGGGGCGGTGATGCGCTCGCCGAGCTCGGTGGCCCGGAGCGCCCGGTCGACGAGCGCCATCGACATGGCCTTCCGCTCGCTCCGCCCGAAGGCGAGGCCGTAGCCGCGCGTGAACCGTGCCGGCTGGTCGGCGCTGCCCGTGAACTGGTTGACCATCTGGCACTCCGTGACCTCGATGCGCCCGAGCGGCACCGCGAATCCGAGCTCCGGCGCGTCGAGCTCCACCTCCACCTCGCCCACGCGGATCTCGCCCGCGAACGGGTGGGTCGTGCCGAAGCCGCGCTGGGTCGAGTAGCCGAGGCCGAGGAGGAAGCCCTCGTCGCCGCGGGCCAGGGCCTGCAGGCGCTCGGCGCGCGTCATCGGGTACACGGTGGGCTCGCGCGTGATGTCGGCGGGCTCCTCGTCGTCCTGGCCGGGGTGGGAGTCGGGCTCGATGAGCGAGGTGGCGCCGAGCAGGTCGGCGACGCGCGGCATCGTGGCGCCCGCGTCCTCCGCGCGCGTCGAGACGTCCGCGGGCTCCGCGTCCGAGAACAGGCGGTGCGTGTAGTCGAAGGTGGCGCCGAGCTGCTGGCCGCCCGGCAGGTCCTTGAAGGTGGCGGACACGCGGCGCTGCGGCGGGAGACCGGCGGTGTCCACCGGCAGCGTGTAGCCGAAGCGCGGCAGCGTCGTGCGGTAGGAGCGCAGCAGGGTGACCGCCTCCAGCACGTCGCCCTGGGCCTGGAGGAGGGCGCGGGCGGCGAGCTCGGGATCGTGCAGCGAGCCCTCGGTCATCACGCGGGAGACGAGGACGCCGAGCTGGCCGGCGACCTGCCCGGCCTCGAGCGGACGGGATCCGGGAGCGCCCCGGCCCTCCTGGGCGAGCAGGGCGTGCGCGGCGGCGATGGCCCGCTCCCCGCCCTTGACGGCGACGTACATGTCAGGCCTCCGATCGGGGGTCGGCCGCCCGGAGGCGGGTGGTGCGGGGGAGCCCGGCGACGGATCCCGCGTCGACGAGGAGCAGGTCGATGCCGCGCGGGAAGCAGGCGCCGTTCGCCCGCCAGGCGTCGAGGAACGCGTCGTCGGCCCAGGGGGCGTCGGCGACGGCGTGCCCGTCGATCCCGGGGCCCTCGGCGCGGATGCGGAGGGAGCCCGCGGCGCCGCGCACGTCGAGGAGGACGGTCGCGGAGCGGTGCGGCTCCTCGTCGGTGCCAGCGGCCAGCTCCGCGAGCGGGGGCAGCGACGCCGGGTCGGCGAGGACGAAGGCGGCGTCGGCGGGGTCGGCGACGATCCGCACGCCCGTGTGGAACGTGAGCCAGGACGTGACCTCGGCGTCGGCCGCGCGCCGCGGGTCGAGCCACAGCGCGGACTCCTCGTCGAGCACGGTGAGGGCGACGGCACCGAGTCCCGGGCCGAGGCCGGCGGGCGCCTCGGCGGGTCCGGTGAGCGGGTGGATCCTGGTCGGGTGCGCGAGCGCGTCGAGGAGCGCGCGGAAGGCGGCCTGCGCGCCGCGGGTCGCGTCGGCGAAGCCCGGAGCGGGGATGCCGGGCGCCGGGATGCCGGGCGCGGCAGTCCCGGGTGCGCGGCCCGCCACGGCGCTCACGCGTGCTCCCGGGCGACCGTGAAGAAGTCCACGAGCGTGCTGCGGGCCTCGGCGGCGCGCCTCGCGTCCGCCTCCGCCCGCTCGCGCTCGAGCGGCGCGACGACCTCCGCGAGCACGCGGTCGTGCAGCCCGGCGTCGAGGAGCATCCCGTCGAAGAGGGCGGCGAGGCGGGCGTGCTCGAGGTCGGATCCGAGGACATAGGAGCTGCCGAGGGCATCCGCCGCCATCGCGGGCCCGTGCAGCCGCAGGGTGGCGCGCGTGACCGTGGCCTCGCCGAGGTTGAAGCGCGCGCCCCCGGCGTCGACGCGGCCGCGGACCATGACGAGCCCGGCCTCCGGGCCGCGGATGTGCTGCACCTCGGGCTTCGGCTCCCACGCGGTCCACGCGGCGTCGAGCGCGCCCACGTCGGCGGCCGAGAGGACGCGCATCCAGCGTTGGCGGGCGGCGGCGTCCTCCCGTGCGGTCGTGCTGGTCGTGGTCGTCGTCATGGACGCGATCCCTCCAAGTTGTCTGCTCATCTAGATAAGTGGACCCTAGCGGCGGAGGGGGAGCGGGAGCGCGCGCCCGCGCGACGAGCCGGTCGCGGGCAGGTGAACAGTGGGGAACGCGGGCGGCGGCGGAGAGCCCGGCGGTCCGGATCCGCGTCGGCGCGCCGATCCGGGGCCACGCGCCCCCGCTAGCATCGAGAGGACATGGCGACCCAGAGCAGATCCACGAGCGGGTACTCCGCCTGGCGGCTCATCGCGGAGGAGCTGCGCGCCGAGATCATGCAGGGCGCGGTGCCGGCCGGCGCGAAGCTCGCGTCGGAGAGCGAGCTCGCCGAGCGCTTCGAGGTGCACCGCCACACCGTGCGGCAGGCCGTCGCGGCCCTCGCGGCCGACGGGCTCGTCGTCTCGCGGCGGGGCAGCGGCACGTTCGTGACCGCGCACGACGTGATCGTCCACCGCATCGGCCTCCGCACGCGGCTCAGCGACAGCCTGGGCGGCCGCGGCTCCGCGTCCACGGGCGAGCTGCTCGAGTGGGCCGTGGAGGATCCGCCCGCCGACGTCGCCGAGCGCCTCGCCCTCGCCGGTCGCCCCGCCCTCCGCCTCGAGACGCTGCGGCTCGTCGAGGGCCGCCCGGTCGTCCGCGGCACCTCGTGGCTCGTGGACGAGCTCGTGCCCGGCATCGTCGACCGCTACGGGCCCGACGGGTCGATGACGAACGCCCTGCGCGCCGTCGGCGTCGACGACTACCTGCGCGCCACCACCACCGTGACCGGCCGGCTCGCGACGGCCGCCGAGTCCGCGGAGCTGCGGCTCGCGTCCGGCGCGGTCGTCCTCGTGGTCCGCGCGCTCAACACGCTGCCGGACGGCACGCCGCTGCTCCTCAACGTGACGCGGTTCGCGGCCGATCGCGTCGAGCTCGACGTGGAGCACGGCCGGTCGTAGGCGACGGGGAGGCCGCCGCGCACCGCGTATCCTGAGCGCATGCGCGGATTCCGTCGTGGCGGATCCGCGAGCACCCCCGAGCCCGGCGACGGCGGGATGCCCGACACGCGCGGCCCCGTCCGCGCCCCGCGCGCCCCGCGCGCGCCGCGCGCCCCCCGCGCGAAGCTGCCGCGCGACGTGCTCGTCCTCGGCGTCATCGCGTTCTTCGTGATGGTCGGCTTCGGCGTGGTCGTGCCCGTGCTGCCCGTCTACGCGCGCAGCTTCGGGGTCGGCAGCTTCGAGATCGGCGCGGTCATCTCCGCGTTCGCGCTCATGCGGCTCGTGATGAGCCCGTTCGTGGCGCGGATCATGGACTGGACGGGCGAGCGCACCGTGCTCGCCATCGGCCTCGCGATCGTCGCCCTCTCCTCCGGCCTCGCGGGCCTCGCGCAGGACTACCTGCAGCTCCTGCTCCTCCGCGGCGCGGGCGGCATCGGGTCGGCCATGTTCTCGGTGGCGGCCATGACGCTGCTGCTCGGCTCGACGGATCCCACCCGCCGGGCCCGCGCGATCGGCTTCTACCAGGGCGGCTTCCTCATCGGCGGCATGGCCGGGCCCGCGCTCGGCGCCGTGCTCGCGACCGTCTCGCTCACCGCTCCCTTCTTCTTCTACGCGGCGACCCTCGCGGTCGCGAGCGTCATCGGGCTCCTGCTGCTGTCGAAGCGCACGGGCCCGGCGGACGCGACCGGCCCCGCCGAGCCGCCGCGGCCCTTCGCCGAGGTGCTCCGCGACACCCGCTACCGCGGCGCGCTCCTCGCCAACCTCGGCAACGGGTGGGCGTCGATGGGCGTCCGCAGCTCGCTGATCCCGCTGCTCGTCGTGGAGGTGATCCGCGCGCCCGCCGCCTCCACCGGCATCGCGTTCGCGTGCGCCGCGGTCGTGCAGGCCCTCGCGCTCGCGCCCGCCGCGCGCTTCGTCGACACGGTGGGCCGCCGGCCCGCGATCGTCGGGTCGTTCGCCGTCGCCGGCGTGTTGATGGTCGCGATCCCGTTCGCGCCGAACGTCATCGTGCTCACGATCCTGCTCTGCCTGTTCGGCGCGGCCGCGTCGTTCATGGGCACGGCACCGGGGGCCGCGGTGGGCGACGCCGCGGGCGGCCGCAGCGGCCGTCCCGTCGCTGTCTTCTCGATGGTGTCGGACCTCGGTGCCATCGTCGGCCCGCTCGTCGCGGGCTACCTCGCCGACGCCGTGTCGTTCCCCGTCGCCTTCGCGACGGGCGCCGTGCTGCTGCTCGCCGCCTCCGCGTACGCGCTGCTGCGCATGCCGCGGGACGAGCGCACGGCCGCGCCCGCCGCCGCCTGATCCGCGGCAGCCCGATCCGCCGCCATGCGATCCGAGTCCCTTCGATCCGCGGCCGCCCGATCCGTCGTCCGGCCGCTCCTCCCCAGGCGGATCCGCGGCCGGAGCGCTCGTCCTCGGACGTCATGCGCAGGATCCGCCGCGCGCTGTCCGTATCCTCGACTCCGTGACGACTCCCCCGAAGAAGCCGCTTCCCCTCGAGCACGACTCCACCCGCGACGGCACCCGCGACGCCGTGGAGCCCGCTCTCCGCTCGGACGTCAGCCACCTCGGCGGCCTCCTCGGCCAGGTGCTCCGCGAGTCCGGCGGCCAGGATCTGCTGGACGACGTGGAGCGGCTCCGCGAGCTGGTCATCGACGCGTACGAGAGCGCGCGCGACGCGTCCATCGACGACGCCGAGCGGCTCGTCGCCACCTTCACGCCCGAGCGCGCCGAGCAGGTCGCCCGCGCGTTCACCTGCTACTTCCACCTCGCGAACCTCGCCGAGGAGCACCACCGCGTGCGCGTCCTCCGCGAGCGCGAGGCGGCGTCGGGCTTCGTGCCCGACTCCATCCCGGATGCGGTCGGCAAGCTCACCGCGGAGCTCGGCCGCGAGGAGGCCATGCGCCGCCTCGGCGAGATGCGGTTCCACCCGGTGCTCACGGCGCACCCCACCGAGGCCCGGCGTCGGGCGGTGGCCACGGGGATCCGCCGCATCGGCGACCTCCTCACCGAGCGCGACGGCGCCATGGCCGGCACGCTCACGGGCCAGGACGTCGACCGGCGGCTGCTCGAGGAGATCGACGGGCTGTGGCGCACGTCGCCGCTGCGCACCACCCGGCCCACGCCGCTCGACGAGGTGCGCACGGCCATGGGCGTCTTCGACCAGACGCTGTTCGAGGTCGTGCCGCGCGTCTACCGCCTGCTCGACGACTGGCTGCTCGGCGAGGAGGCCGGCGTGCGCGACGCCGTGGCGCCCGCGTTCTTCCGGCTCGGCAACTGGATCGCGGCGGATCGCGACGGCAACCCGTACGTCACCGCGGCGGTCACCGAGGAGGCCGCGGGCATCGCCAGCGAGCACATCCTGCTCGGGCTCGAGCGCGTCGCCCTCCGCGTCGGCCGCTCGCTCACGCTGGGCGACGCCGACACCCCGCCGAGCCCCGAGCTCCGCGAGCTGGCCGCCGCGCAGGACGCGCTCGCGCCGCACCTCACCGCCCGCATCGGCACGCGCGCGCCGGCCGAGCTGCACCGCCGCGTGCTCCTCGTCATCGCCGGCCGCCTCGCCGCCACGCGCGAGCGCCACGACGATCCCATCGCCTACCCGTCCGCCGCCGAGCTGCTGGCCGACCTCCGCGTGCTCCAGGCGTCGCTCCGCAGCGCGGGCGCGCACCGCATCGCGGGCGGCGAGCTGCAGGGCCTCGTCTGGCAGGCCGAGACCTTCGGCTTCCACCTCGCCGAGATGGAGGTGCGCCAGCACTCGCAGGTGCACCGCGAGGCCCTCCGCGAGGTGCTCGCCGTGGCCTCGGCCGATGCATCCGGCGACCAGGCGCCCGAGCTCGCGCCCATGACGGTGGAGGTGCTCGACGTCTTCCGCACGCTCGCCCGCCTCCAGGAGCGGCACGGCGTCGCGCCGTTCTCCCGCTTCATCGTCTCGTTCACGCAGTCGGCCGACGACATCCGCACGGTGCACGAGCTGGCCGCGCTCGCCCTCGGCTCCGCGGAGGAGGCGCCCGTCCTCGACGTCATCCCGCTGTTCGAGACGTTCGCCGACCTGAACGCGAGCACCGAGATCCTCGACGGCATGATCCGCCTGCCCCAGGTCGCGGCCCGCCTCGCGCAGACGGGCCGGAAGCTCGAGGTCATGCTCGGCTACTCCGACTCCTCCAAGGACGTCGGCCCGGTGTCGGCGACCTTCGCGCTGTTCGACGCGCAGGCGCGCATCGCCGCGTGGGCACGCGAGAACGACATCGAGCTCACGCTCTTCCACGGCCGCGGCGGAGCCCTCGGCCGCGGCGGCGGACCGGCCGACCGCGCCGTGCGGGCCCAGCCGCCGGGATCCGTCGACGGCCGCTTCAAGCTCACCGAGCAGGGCGAGGTGATCTTCGCCCACTACGGCGACAAGCGCATCGCCGCCCGGCACATCGAGCAGATGGCCGCGGCCACGCTGCTGGCGTCCGCGCCCTCGAACGAGGAGCGCAACGCGGTCGCCGCCGAGGGATCCGCCGAGATGGTCCGCGTCATGGACGAGGCCTCGCGCGCCCGCTTCTTCGAGCTCGTGAAGGCGCCCGGCTTCGCGCCGTGGTTCGCGCAGGTCACGCCGATGGAGGAGATCGGGCTGCTGGCGCTCGGCTCCCGGCCCGCCCGCCGCGGCCTGTCGGTCGAGTCGCTGGAGGATCTGCGGGCCATCCCGTGGGTGTTCGCGTGGACGCAGGCGCGCATCAACCTCACGGGTTGGTTCGGCCTCGGCTCCGCGCTCGCCGCCGTGGGCGACGAGGCGGTGCTCCGCAGGGCCTACGACGAGTGGCCGCTGTTCACGTCGATGATCGACAACGTCGAGATGTCGCTCGCCAAGACCGACGGCCGCCTCGCGGAGCGCTACCTCGCGCTCGGCGACCGACCGGATCTCGCGGCGCTCGTCACCGAGGAGATGGAGCTCACGCGCGAGTGGGTGCGCAAGGCCACCGGCCGCGGCGAGATCCTCGAGGGCCGGCCGGTGCTGCGCCGCGCGGTGCGCCTCCGGAGTCCGTACGTCGACGCGCTCTCGCTGCTGCAGCTGCGGGCCCTGCGCGCGCTGCGCACGTCGGCCTCTGAAGCGGCGGGCCAGGGCGCTCCCGGCCAGGCCGACCCGACGGATCCGGACCACCGGCTCCTGCTCCTCACGGTAAACGGGATCGCGGCGGGGCTGCAGAACACGGGGTGACGCGCGATCACGGCGGAGCGGTTGCCGGCCATCGAGCTGGGACCCGCGATTCCGCGGCCGCTGCCCGACCTCGCAGTGGACCGGGAGGGATGGCGAGCACGTTCGTCCGCTGCCCTGCGGTAGGCGCCCACCCGGCAGCGCCAAGCGGCCGCGCGCCCGCTTGCAGGGGATGCCGAACGAGGGTCATGCTTGCCTGGTGTGGAGGTCGCGGAAGAACAGCGGTAGCGGGACGCCCCCGGCGCCTGCCGAAGTCTGGATCGTCTTGCAGGATGAGTCGCCCCACAACACGGTGCTCGGTGTCTTCGCACGCGAGCCCGAGGCTTCGCAGTTCGCCGACGAGGTGGAAGCGCGGTTCCCGCAGGGTGTCATCTACATGCGCTTCCGAGTCGGCTATCGCTATGACCGCGGGCCGGGTCACGTGGAGTTCGGGCCGGCCGGAGACTAGCCCGGACGTCAGCGGGGGCCGTGAGGCCCCCGCCGACTCATTTCACGGGTTGGTGCCGCAGGGAAGCTCGGCTTCCTCGTAGGCGGACGCAGCGCCAGTGCTGCCAGTCGGGAACGTGCCCGTACTGCGACCCGCAGTCGGCAAGGCGCATCTTCGGAGGCCGGAGGGGCGAGCCGGTGACATCGGCATCCCACCGTGGCCGACGTCGAGCGGACGAAGCCATGCCCATGGAGTCGTGCAGCGCGGCTCCATCAGGAGCGTGACCTGCTCGCGCACGCGAGCATCAGGTCCGACCGTCACGCGTCCGCTGCGTGCGGTCGCGCGAGAGCGGGAACCGGCGATCCAGGCGCGGACTGAGGACCACGAGGAACAGGAACACCGCGAGCAGCCATCCGGCGATCCAGTAGGCGGGGATGATGTAGATCGCGTGGTTCTCGAACGCGTCCGTCGTGATGCCGACGATCACGCCGATCGTGAGCAGCGCGCCGACGCCGTAGTAGAGGGCTTCGAGCCCGTCGGTGATCGTGTCGCGGCGTTCCTGCTGCCGCGCGGCGCTGGTGTCGGGGGCGGTGACGGCGCGTCCGTGGTCGCTCTCGTCGAGGGTGGCGGACAGGTCGCCCACCGGCACGTCGAGCGCGTTCGCGACACGCGTGAGCGTGTCGAGGCTGGCGTCGTTGCCGGCTTCGAGGCGCTGCACCGTGCGGACGGTGATGCCGCTGGCCTCGGCCAGGCGTTCCTGGGTCCAGCCGCGCTGCGTGCGGAGGTCGACGATCCGTGTCCCGTTCATGGTCTCCACAGTAGGGACGGGCCCCCGGCGCCGGCCACGACATCGACCCGACGACGGCCCGACATCCACCCGACAGCGTGCGCAGGGCGAGCCCGCCCCGCGCGATGAAGCGCGGCGACCCGGGAGATGCGTCCCCTGAGGGATCGATCGAGACGCGACGGCGAGTCTCGATGCTCGTCTGGCAGAGTCGACACATGGCTGACGAGGTGCACATCGACCGGGGAGCCGAAGGAGGACCGCGGACATCGGGCCGCGCATCCGTCGGGCAGTCGATGACCCTCATGGTGATCGCCGTGTTCCTCGCCGCGGGGGTCCAGGCCTTCTCGGGCCTGGAGCTGCTACCGCGTCTGGCTCTCGGAGCGGGCGTCGTGCTCGTCGTCACGTTCGTCGGGTTCCGGATCATCCGACGGCGGAACCTCCGGGCCGGGAGGCCTCGTCCCTGACGAGCTCGTGCAGGGGGCTGCGGCCTACGCCGCCCCGACCTCCCGGCGGATCGCCGCCGCGAAGCGGTCGATGTCGTCCTCGGTGGTGTCGAAGGAGCACATCCAGCGCACCTCGCGGCGGGCCGGGTCCCAGTCGTAGAAGCGGAACTCGCCGCGGAGGCGGTCGGCGACGCCCTCGGGGAGGATCGCGAAGAGGCCGTTCGCCTGCGTCTCCTGCGTGAACTCGACGCCGTCCACGCCGTCGAGCGCGGACCGGAGGCGCGCGGCCATGCCGTTCGCGTGGCGGGCGGAGCGGAGGTAGAGCGGCACGCCGTCGACCTCGGATCCGAGGAGCGCCAGCAGCTGCGCGCTCACGAACCGCATCTTCGAGGCGAGCTGCATGTTGAGCTTGCGGAGGTAGGTGAGGCCCTCGGACGCCTCCGGATCGAGCACCACGATCGCCTCGCCGTAGAGCAGGCCGTTCTTGGTGCCGCCGAAGCTGACGACGTCGACGCCGGCGTCCGACGTGAAGGCCCGGAACGGCGCGTCCAGCGTGGCCGCCGCGTTGGAGAGGCGGGCGCCGTCCATGTGCAGGCGCATGCCGCGCTCGTGCGCGTGGTCGGCGATCGCTCGCACCTCGGCCGGCGTGTAGACCGTGCCGAGCTCGGTGGTCTGCGTGATGCTCACGGCGAGCGGCTGCGCCCGGTGCTCGTCGCCCCAGCCCCACGCCTCGCGGTCGATGAGCTCGGGCGTGAGCTTCCCGTCCTCGGTGGGCACCTGCAGGAGCTTGATGCCGGCGACGCGCTCGGGGGCCCCGCCCTCGTCGGTGTTGATGTGCGCGGTGGTCGCGCAGACCACGGCGCCCCAGCGCGGCAGCATCGAGAGGAGGCCGGTGACGTTCGCGCCCGTGCCGTTGAAGACCGGGAACGCCTCGGCGCCGCGGCCGAAGTGCTCGCCGACGACCTCCTGGAGCCGGGCCGTGTAGGCGTCGCCGCCGTACGCGACCTGGTGCCCGCCGTTCGCGGCCGCGATGGCCTCGAGCACCTCGGGGTGGATCCCGGAGTAGTTGTCGGAGGCGAAGCCGCGGGCGGCGGTGTCGTGGAGGCGGAGGGGGGAGGCGGCGGTGGCGTCGGTCACGGGTCCATCTTCGCCTACCTGACGAGGTTCACTGGCTTCGGTCACAGGTTTACCTGTAGATTCATGCTCAGGATTTCCAAAGAGCGAGAGGTGCGCGATGAAGGGCAACGAACTGGTGTGGCGCACACTCGCTGACGCGGCGCTCCGTCAGGAGCGAAGGTGGAAGAGCGTCGAGGATCTCGCCTACTCCTCGGGGGTGCCCGCCTCGACCACGAACCTGGCCCTTGAGCGCCTGAGCCTGATCGGTGCGATCCTCAAGTATCCCCGCGGCGGCTTCTCGGTGACGAGCCTGGACAAGGTGCTCACCCTGTTGTGCGCGCGCAGGAATCTCATCCAAGACACCCTCGCCATGACCACGGTCGAGGGGGCCCGCCCGCTGATGGACGCCTCCGCCCATCCGTATGCGCTCGGGGGGCCGGACGCGGCGAAGGTGCACCTCGGGGGTGTCCATGTCGCTGATTTCATCGAGCATCTGCTCTACGTGCCCCATGTGCCTGCTTCGACGAAGCTGCCGCCCGGAGAAGAGGTCCGCATCATGACCATGGACAAGCGAGCAGCGCGGACCTGGGACGGGTACAGCTCGCTGGCCCAGACCTATGCCGATCTCTTCGCGACTCCGGGGTGGGCAGCCTCGGAATACCGGTACGCGATCCGGGACAAGTTCCTCCGGGAACGCGAGTGGGACCAGGCTCCCGATGCCACCTGACATCTCGGCCGACGAGTCGGCGCAGCTTCATCGCCTCGTCGACTCCCTCGGATACGAACTCGACCCATCGATCCTGATCGGAGGGTGGGCGACCTACCTGAGGGTCGGTGGCGACATCAGCCAGGACATCGATCTCATCGTGCAGGACCCGTCTCGACGAATCACCCTGCGGGATCGACTGGAGGACTACAGCGAGAGCTCTCGGCACAGCGGAGGGGCGAAGAAGGCTCGGGGCACAGCGGATGGCATCCACATAGACGCTTACTTCCCCTACGAGTCCCAGCTCGGGGATCACCTGCTGCTGAAGGTGGAGGTGCTGGCGCGATACGTGGACGAGCAGAAGCTGCGTGGTTGGTCCCTCCTCACCATCGAAGCGCACATCACCACGAAGATGGCGGCGTTGCTCGACCGGCCTGATTCGGAGAAAGGCGCCAAGGACGCTCGCGAGCTGGTGAGGCTCATCGAGTTCGGCGGGGATCCGGCGACGGTGATCCGCGTCCTCCTGGCGGCGACCGCAGGAGATCCTGCCGCGATACCCGACCAGGTGGCGCGGGCATTCGCGCTGCTCGCGGATCGTGCGGGCTTCAACAAGGCGCAGAGGAAGCGCTATCGCGACATGGCGCGGGGCTGGGAGGAGGAGGCGCGAATCCAGCTCCGTGGCTCGGGTCCGGCACCTGTGCTCTGAGCATCCTCGTCGAGGGAATGCGAACCTACCCCGGGAACCCGTGCAGCGCCACGTGCTGGAGGAGGATCACCGTCTTGCCGTCGGCGATGCGGCCGTCGGCGATCATCGCGAGCGCTTCGTCGAGCGTCACCTCGATGCGCTCGATGTCCTCGCCCTCCTCGGCCACGCCGCCGCCCGCGCCCACGACGTCGGCGGGAGCGTACGCGGCGAGGTAGTGGTGGACGCGCTCGGTGACGGATCCGGGGCTCATGAACAGGTCGAACAGGTGCGTGAGCGCGACGACCTCGACGCCCAGCTCCTCGCGGGCCTCGCGGCGGATCGCGTCCTCGGGGGAGTCCTCGTCGAGGAGGCCGGCCGCCGCCTCGATCAGCATGCCGTCGGGGTGGCCGTTGACGTAGGCGGGGAAGCGGAACTGGCGGGTGAGGAGGATCCGGTGCGTGTCGGCCGCGTAGAGCAGCACGGTCGCGCCGTCCCCGCGGTCGTACGTCTCGCGCTGCTGCTCCTGCCAGGATCCGTCGCGCAGCCGCAGGTCGAGCGTGGTCCGGCGGAGCACGTGCCAGCCGTCGGAGGTGACCTCGACGCGCTTCACGACCACGTCGGGGTTCCGGTCGAGGTCCGTCCCGCGGAGGTGGAGGCCGGTGCGGCCCCGCGAGTCGGGCACGGTCTCACCGGGGCGCGTCATGGGGCGATCCTCCCGGGGCGGGGGCGCGCGGCGCGTCCCCCGGAGGGCGGATCCGCGGGCGGCGACGGCGGGTCGGCGGCGGGACCGGGCCCGGATCAGGCCCGGTGCGACCAGCGGAGGGGCCGGCGCCCGCGGCTCAGGCGCGCCCCTGGAGGATCAGGTTCCAGTACACCCACGGCAGCACGTACCGGTCGGCGAGGAACGTGATGCGGCGCTCCTTCGCGAGGCCCTTCCAGCCGGGGATCGTGGGCTTCGGGCGGTAGCGGTCGTCGAACTCGGCGAACACGACGGTCGAGCGCGAGACGACGAAGGGACACACCGAGTACCCGTCGTAGACCTGCGGCAGGGGCTCGCTCTTGAGCGCGGCGACGAGGTTCTTCGCGACCGTGGTGGTCTGCTGGCGGAGCGCGCCGCCGGACTTCGAGTTCGTGGTGGCCGCCGCGTCGCCGAGCGCCCACACGTCCGGGAAGCGCGGGTGGCGGAGCGTGAGCGGATCCACCTCGACGAAGCCGCCCGTGTCGCCCGGAGCGGCGAGCCCGGTGCCGGCGAGCCAGTCGGGCGCCGACTGCGGCGGCACCGCGTGCAGCACGTCGTAGGCGAGGGTCTCGCGCTCCGGATCGTCGAGGCCCTGCTGCGCGGCGTGGTCCGGTCCGAGGAGCGCGCGGGAGCGGTCGACGCCGGCGATCTCCACGGTGCGGGCGACCGGATCCACGCCCACGAGCTCCCGCCCGTACCGCACCTCGATGCCGTACTCGGCGACCTTGCGCTCGAGCTCGGCGTCGATGAGCGGCATGCCGAACATGGTGGGCGTGGGCAGGACCAGCACCACGCGGATGTCGTCGAGCACGCCGAGCGCGCGCCAGTGGTCGCACGCCAGGTACATGGGCTTCTGCGACGCGCCCGAGCAGGTGCCCGGGCCGTCCGGCTGCGTGAAGACGACCGTGCCGGAGCGCACGTCCCGCAGCACCTTCGACGCCTTGGCGGCGTAGTGGTGCTCGTAGTTGGAGATGCCGACGGGCGAGTCCATCGCCTCGACGAGGCCGGGCACGCGATCCCAGTCCTTCTGGATGCCCGGGCAGACGACGAGCTGCCCGTACGACACCCGCGTGCCGGACGCGAGCGCGACCGTCTTCGCGACCGGGTCGATGCCGGCGACGCGATCCCGGATCCACGTGACGCCCTTCGGCGTGACGGACCCCTGCGGCCGCGTGGCCTGCGACGCGCGCGCGGTGCCGCCCGCGACGTGCGAGAACATCGGCTGGTAGTAGTGGGTGTCGCGCGGCTCGATGACCGCCACGTCGTCGACGCCGTACCGCCGGAGGCGCCCCGCGACCGAGAGCCCCGCGTTCCCCCCGCCGATGACGACGACGTCGTGGTGCGGGGTGGTGCCGGGAGCAGCGGTCATGGGCTCAACCTAGGCCCGACCTGCGACATCCGTGCGGGCGTCGGCGGACGGGTCCGCCCCGCGTGCCTCCGTGCCCCGGCTCCTGGCCGGAAAGCGCACGCGCGCCGCCTCCCGCTGGCCGCGCAGCGAAGCGCAGCCGCTCCTGCCTGGAGGATCCCTGGACGTCCGGGACGACCGGGTGGCCCTGCCCGTCTCCTTGACGTGCCGGTCATCCAGCCGGCACCGCGACCCGCATCCGGGGCGCGCCACCGATCACCAGGAGCACCCCATGACCGACGTCACCCCCGCCACCACCAGCCGCAGCGCCGCGAAGCACACCCCCGCGGGCTCCACCTCGGGCACGAACACGATCGCCGACGGCGTCGTCGAGAAGGTGGCGGGCATCGCGGCCCGCCAGGTCGCCGGAGTCCACGACCTCGGCAACGGCGCCGCACGCGCCGTCGGCGCGATCCGCAACGTCATCGGCCAGCAGAACCGCGGTCAGGGCATCTCCGTCGAGGTCGGCGAGAAGCAGGTCGCGGCCGACGTCATCGTCGTCGCCGAGTACCCCGTCGCGCTGCAGGACCTCGCCGACCGCATCCGTGAGGCCGTCACCGACGCGATCTCCGAGGTCGTCGGCATGGACGTGACCGAGGTCAACGTCACCGTCTCCGACGTGCACATCCCCTCGGACGACGCGGACGAGGACGACGACTCCGCGAAGAGCCGCGTCCAGTAGCACCACCCGCGGGCGGGACCGGGCGAGACCCGGCCCCGCCGCCGCACGGGCCGAAGCCGGTCCGCGCCTCCCACCGCCGCACCCCTCCGACACCGAGGACAGATCCGATGAGCACGTCCACCACCCCGGCGAAGGCCCCCCGCGACACGCCCGCCCAGGGCCGCGGCCAGAAGGCGGCCGCCGCCGGGAACCGCCCCTCCAACGCCGCCCGCTGGGGCGCCGAGGCGTTCGGCACCTTCCTCCTCGTCTTCGGCGGCGTCGGCACGGCGCTCTACGCGTCGGCCTTCCCCGACGAGGGCAACGCCACCGGCGTCGGCTTCCTCGGGGTCGCGCTCGCGTTCGGCCTCACCGTCATGGCGGGCGTCGCCGCGGTCGGCGGGATCTCCGGCGGGCACTTCAACCCGGCCGTCACCGTCGGCCTCGCGGTCGCCGGCCGCATCGGCTGGCGCGAGGTGCCCGGGTACGTCGTCGCGCAGCTCGTCGGCGGGATCCTCGCCTCCAGCGCTCTCGCGCTCATCGCCGCCGACGGCCCGGCGGGCTACCTCGCCTCGGCCCAGGACGCGGGCTTCGCCTCCAACGGCTTCGGCGACGCGTCGCCCGGCGGCTTCGGCCTCGGCGCGGTGCTGCTCATCGAGGTGATCCTGACGGCCGTCTTCGTCGCCGTGATCCTCGCGGTCACCGCCCAGAAGGCCTACGCGGCCGTGGCGCCGATCGTCATCGGGCTCACGCTCACCCTGATCCACCTCATCAGCGTCCCGGTCAGCAACACGTCCGTGAACCCGGCCCGCTCGATCGCGGCCGCCGTCTACGGCGGGCCGGTCGCGCTCGGGCAGGTGTGGGCGTTCATCGTCGCGCCGCTCGTGGGAGCGGCGATCGCCGGCCTCGCGCACCGCGTGCTGACCCGCGCGGCCGACGTGCCCGCCTGATCCGCCCGCCCGCCTGCCTCTCCGCACGTCCAGCCGCCTGACCCGCACCAGCAGCACCCGCATCCGCATCCGCACCCACCGAAGGAGCACCGCCGTGAACGACGCCGCACCCGCCATCCGTCCCGTCGATCTGACCGGCATCGAGGCCGCGCACCCCGAGGGGGAGACCGCCGCGCAGCGCATCGGCGTCGCGGCGGCCGAGACCGCCGCGGGCGTCACCGGCGTGCACCACCTCGGCGGATCGGCCGCGCGGGCCCTCGGCGCCGCATCGCGGGCGATCCGCGGCACGAGCACGGGGCCCGGCGTCACCGTGTCGGAGGAGCAGGGCGGCACGGTGATCGACATCGACCTCGTGGTCGAGTACCCCGCGCCCGTGCAGGACGTGGTGGACCGGACCCGCGCGCAGGTCGCGCGCGCTGCCCGGCAGATCGCACCCGGTCCGGTGCGCGTGAACATCCGCGTGGCCGACGTGCACGGCCCGTTCGACGACGAGCAATCGCCGGCGGGCGCCGCGCTCGAGCGGGCGGAGGACGCCGGGTCCGACGCGCTCGAGAAGGCGGAGGCGGCCGGGTCCGATGCGGCCGACCGCGTGCACGAGGCCTCGGTCGATGCCGCCGATCGCGCCCGGGACGCCGGGGACCGCGCGGGCGACACGGCGAGGGAGGTCGGATCCGAGCTCGCCGGCCGCGCGAGGGCCGTCGGCGCGGTGCTCGCGGACTCCGCGAAGGCTGATGTCGAGGACACTCGCGAGGCGGCCGCGGAGCGCGATGCGGACGCATCCACCCGAGACCGCTCCGTCGAGGACGATTCCACGGCCGCCGACTTCGACACCTACGCCGAGGCGGGTGCGGATGACCCGGACGACCCCGAGGTCCCCTTGGTCGTCGACGAGCGCGCCGACGGCACTACCCGCGTCGAGGTGGACGGCCCGGCTGCCGTCGAGCGGCCCTAGGAGCCGGCCTGCACGAGCCGGCCCGCGCGAGCCAGCCCGCGCGAGCCGCCTCGGCGAGGCGCGGAAAGCCCGCTAGCGCCCGATGCCCTTCAGCGAGCCGGTGGTCTTCCCCGCGGGATCGCCGACGAGGCATGTGACGGTGCGGTCGCCGGTCATCCAGCCCTCGGCGGTGGGCTGGTAGTACGTGTACTCGTAGGCCGAGTCCTGGTAGTCGAAGCCGATGAAGGAGTCGAAGCCCTTGCCGCACGCCTCGTCGGCCTGCGCGTCGACGGGGTCCGCGCCGGGGTAGTCGGACCCGCCCGTGAGGGTCACGTCGCGGTACGCCTCGAAGTCGTGCGGGTCGGAGCACGGCACAGTGCGCACGTCGTGCACCTCCTGCGAGGCCCCGTTCCCGGATTCGCTCGAGAGGCTGTCGACGAGCGACTGGTCCTCGATGCAGTCGCCCTGGCGCAGGTCGAACACGTCGGTCGAGCCGCTCGCGGTGATGGCGCCCTGCTCGTCGCGCGGGGCGTCGTGCGGGAGCAGATCGGCGATCTGCTGCGGCGAGCATCCGCTGAGCGCGGCGGCGACGAGGACGGCCGCGAGCGCGGTGGGCAGGATGGTGCGGCGGGCAGCGGTGGCCATGGTGTCCTCGGGGTGGTGGAGCGGATCGGGTTCACCGTAGCGGGAGACGGGGTCGCCGCGTGCACGCTCGCCACGCCCGCGTCGTCAGCCGAAGCGCGCGCCGGCCGGCCGCGATCGGACGCACGCGCGCCCGGCCGCGTCCGCGGGGGAGCGGACGCGACCGGGCGGTCGTCGAGATGCGGCCGGGCCGCGCGGGCATCAGCCCTTCAGCGCGTCCTTCAGCTTCACGCGGCTGCCGGTGCGGAGCAGCGAGTTGCTGTAGATGCGGGATCCGAGGGCCACCACCACGGCGGTCGTCGCGATGAGCACGACGAGCGACACGAGCGGCTCCCACCACTCGGCGGTGCCGGTGAACAGGCGCAGCGGCATGCCCACCGGCGCCGAGACCGGGACGTACGACATGATCGTCATCACCGTGGGGTTGTCGTTGAAGAGGATGACCGCGAAGTACGGGATCATCACGAGGTAGGTGACGGGCATGGTCACCGCGCCCACGTCCTCCTGGCGCGACACGAGCGAGGCGGCCGCCGCGAACAGCGAGGCCAGCAGCACGAAGCCGAACAGGAAGAACACGACGAACCACAGCACCGACGGTCCGACGACCGCGAGGAGCGCCGTCTGGTCCGTCACGAGCAGGCCGACGCCGGACATCAGGGCGATGAGGGCGATCTGCGTGAACGCCAGGATGCTGTTGCCGAGCACCTTGCCGGCGAGCAGCGCGCGCACGGGGATCGTCGACATCAGCAGCTCCACCACGCGGGTCTGCTTCTCCTCCACGACGCTCTGGGCGATGATCTGCCCGAACGTGAGCGCCGAGATGAAGAACACGACGCCGAACACGACCGCCATCAGGTAGCCGATCGCGGGGTTGGTCGTCGGCTCCTGGAGCAGCTCGACGCGCGGCGCCTCCGTGAGCGCCTGCACGACGCCGTCGGGGGCGGAGGTGTCGCCGATCACGAGCACGGCGCCGTCGGCCGGGGCCGCGTCGTCGGGCACGACGGCCGCGTCCACGTCGCCGTCGCGCACCATCTGGCGCGCGTCCTCGACGCTGTCGGCGGGCACGCCCTCGAGGCCGGATGCGCGGTCGACCGCCTGCGTCGCCGCGCCGACCACGGCCACGCGCGTCGTGTCGCCCCCGGTCTCGCGGCCGGCGAGGAAGCCCGAGACGACGATGGAGGCGAGGACGCCGATCAGGAGGATCGCCGTGCTGATGAGGAACGACTTGCTGCGCAGGCGCATGCGCACCTCCCGGCCGGTGACGAGCATCGTCGACTGGCCGAACGTGGGGGCCTGGCCCCGGGCGGCGCCGCGGCTCGTGCCGGACGCGGTGGACGTGGTGCTCACTGGACGACCTCCTGGAAGATCTCGCTGAGGGTGGGGCGGCGGCGCGTGAAGCTCGTGACGGATCCGCGGGAGACGGCCTCGGCGAGCACGCGCTGGCGCGCGGCGTCGTCGGCCTCGAAGAGCACGTAGCCGCCGTCGAACTCGACGACCTCGACGCCGGGCACGTCGCGCACCCATCCGCCGTCGCCGTCGATCTGCAGCTCCGTGAGGGGGCGGCTGTGCTCGTCGCGCAGCTGCTCGCGGTCGCCCGATGCGCGGATCCGGCCCTCGGCGATGACGACCACGTCGTCGCAGAGGCGCTCCACGATGTCGAGCTGGTGCGAGGAGAACAGCACGGGCACGCCCTGCGCGGCCCGCTCCGTGAGGACGCCGAGCACGTTCTCGACCGCGATCGGGTCGAGGCCCGAGAACGGCTCGTCGAGCACGAGCACCTCGGGGTCGTGCACGAGGCTCGCGGCGATCTGCGCGCGCTGCTGGTTGCCGAGCGACAGCGACTCGATGGCGTCGTTCCGGCGCTCGCCGAGGCCGAGCCGCTCGAGCAGGCGCTCGGTGCTCGTGGTCGCGTCGGACGCGGACATGCCGTGCAGGCGGCCGAGGTACACGATCTGCTCCTGCAGCTTCATCTTCGGGTACAGCCCGCGCTCCTCCGGCATGTAGCCGAACGTGCGGCGGCTCGAGGTGCCGAGGTCGGTGCCGTCGAGCGACACCGTCCCGGAATCGGGCGTGAGCACGCCGAGCATGATGCGCATGGTGGTGGTCTTGCCGGCGCCGTTGCCGCCGACGAAGCCGGTCAGCCTCCCCGGCCTGACGGCGAAGGACACGTCGTCGAGGACGCGGCGGTCCCCGAACGATCGCGTGACGTTGTGGACTTCGAGCACGGAGGGCCTCCTCGGTGGGCGTGGGTGATCCGTGCTGCTCACGCTAGGTGCGGGGCTGCGCCGGGGAGTCCGCCATGAGGGGGAACCCGGAGGGGGACGGGACGGGGGCACGTGGACCCCCGATCTGGGGTGCCGCCGCGCCTGGCTCGACGCGGGCGCCGCTCCTAGGGTCGGACCATGCGCATCGCCACCGTCGTCCAGGCCGTCGCCGACGGGGTCGGCGCGGCCGGCCTCGTGCTCTTCGCGCTGATCGCCACCGACATCGGCACCCCGCCGCTGGCCCTGAGCGGGCTCGCGCTGGTGACGCTGTCGCTCGTCGTGCGGGTGGCCGCGCTCATCCAGGTGCGCCGCGGGCTCGAGCGCGTGGCCACGCGTCGCGGGGCGTGGCGCTGGTGGATCCACGCGCTCTGGCTCGTGCAGGCCGTCGCCTTCGTCGCGGGCCTGGTGCTCGCGCACTCGTCGGTCGGCCCCGTGGCCGCCGCCGTGCTCGCGGGCGTCGCGGTCGCCCTCGCGTCGGTCGCGCTCGCCGGGGGAGCCGCGCGGCAGCCCGGACGCCCGGCCGGCTTCGTGGACTCGGCCGCGATCACCGCCTACGCGTAGCGGGTTCTGCGGCGGCGTCCTCGGCGGATCAGCTCGCGCCCGGCACCACGATCCCGCGCTCGTACGCGAACACGACCGCCTGCACCCGGTCGCGCACGCCGAGCTTCAGCAGCAGGCGCGAGACGTGGGTCTTCACGGTGGCCTCGCCGAGGTAGAGACGCTCGGCGATCTCCGCGTTGGCGAGGCCCTCGGCGAGGAGGCGGAGCACCTCGAGCTCGCGGTCGGTGAGGGTCTGGACGCGCGGGTCGGTGGGGATCGCGGGCGTCGCGGCGGGGGCGGTCCCCTCGTCGGATCCGCGGGGTGCGTCGGGACCGTCCGATGCGCCGGATCCGCCGGGCGCTGCGGGTCCGCGGCCGAAGCGCTCGATGACCCGGCGCGTGACGTCGGGCGAGAGCAGCGCGTCGCCGCGCGCGATCACGTGCACGGCCTCCACGAGCGACTCGGGAGACGCGCTCTTCAGCACGAACCCGCTCGCGCCCGCGTCGAGCGCGGTGAAGAGGTAGTCCTCGCGGTCGAACGTGGTGAGCATGAGGACGCCCGCCCGGATCGCCGGGTCGGCGACGATGCGCCGCGTGGCCTCGAGGCCGTCGACGCGCGGCATCTGCACGTCCATGCAGATCACGTCGGGCGCGAGCGCGGCGGCCAGGCGCACGCCCTCCTCGCCGTCCGCGGCCTCGCCGACCACCTCGATGCCGTCCTCGCTCTCGAGGATCACGCGGAAGCCGGCGCGCACGAGCGCCTGGTCGTCGACGAGCAGGACGCGGACGGCGGCGGGCGCGGCGGTCCCTGTCGTGGGATCGGTCGGGTCGGCGGTCATGCGCGGGTCTCCTCGGGGACGGATGCGGGTTCGGGTGTGGATGCGGGCTCGATGAGGGACGCGGGTGCGGATGCGGCCTCCGGCTCGGAAGCGGGCGCGGGGACGGTCACGTCGATGGGCACCGGCATCGGCACGGGCGGCACGGCCAGGGCCGGCGACGTGGGCACCGAGGCGCGCACGAGGTAGCCGCCGCGGGCCTTCGGGCCGATCTCGATGGATCCGCCCACCGCCGCCACGCGCTCCCGCATGCCGCGCTGACCGAGCCCGCCGGGCCCGTTCCGCACGGGACCCGCCGCCGCCGAGGCCGCGGCCCCCGCGGGCCCGGCGTCGCTGACCTCCACCTCCACGCGGTCGGCGAGGTAGCGGAGGCGGAGGTCGACGCGCGCGCCCGTGCCCGCGTGCTTCCGCACGTTCGTGAGCGACTCCTGGGCCACCCGGTAGACGATGAGGTCGACCGTGGGCGTGAGCGGCCGCGGGGTGCCGACGACGTCGAAGGCGACCTGGAGGCCCGCGCCGGACGCATCCGCCACGAGCTCGGGCAGCTGGCCGACGCCGCGGGTGGACGCGGTGCGGGTCGGGTCGGCGGCGTCGTCGTGCCCGGCGGATCCCTGGCCGTCGTCCTCTTGCCGGAGCGCGACGAGCATGCGGTGCAGCTCCTCGATGGCGCTGCGCGCGTTGTCCTCGACGATGCCGAGGGAGGCGGCGGCCTTGTCGGCGTCCCGCGCGAGCACCCGGCGCGCGGCGCCCGCGTGCACGCCCATCACCGAGACGTGGTGGGCGACGACGTCGTGCAGCTCCCGCGCGATGCGCACCCGCTCGAGCGTGACCGCCTGCTCCGCGACCCGCTCCCGCTCCGTCGCCAGCTCGGCCGTGCGCGTCTCGAGCGCGCAGCGGTCGCGCGCCGACGCCCACGCGCGGTCGCCGAAGTACCAGGCGCCGCCGAAGTAGAGGAGGTTCGTGATGATGGAGATGAGGCCGGCGGCGACGGGCGCGGGGATCCAGGCGTCGGCCGGCGCGCGCTCGAACGTCGACCTGGCGAGCGAGTAGAAGCCCGAGGTCTGCAGCAGCGAGCCGAACAGCCACGCGAACATCGCGACGACGATGACGCCGCGCACGATGTTGGCTCGCAGGCGGTTCCTGCCCCAGGCGCCCAGCGAGTACATGGCGATGAACATGGCGATGTTGGAGAAGAGCACCTCCGGCACGAACTGGTATGCGCCGATGACGAAGGTCGCGCCGAGCACCAGCGTCACCGCCTCCGGCTGGAGGCGGCGGAAGGCGAGCGGGACGCACATCAGCACGATCCAGGCGGCGATGACCCACATCGCGGGCCGCGAGGGGTACATGCCGAGCGCGTAGTACTGCATGACGCTGAAGGTGGTGAGCACGAGCATCACCGCGGCGAGCATCAAGTCGAACCGCAGCCCCGCCCGCTCGGGTCGCGGGCGCACCCAGAACCGGTCGACGGGGTCGAGGGCGGCGTCCGGGGCGACGCCGGCGTGGGCGGAGGGGGCGCTCATCCGGCCACGCTATCGGCGGGCGGGGCAGGGCGCGTCCGCCGATCGGGGGAACCGACCGGGGAGCGCGTCCGCGTCCGCATCCGCGCTATCGCCCCGCGGACGATCCGGTGAGGTAGATGTCCGGCTTCGGCGGCGTGCCCATGCCCTGGCCGATGAAGTAGCTCGCCTCGGGCGGCTGGTCGTAGCCCGTGTTCTGCCACGCGACGCCCAACCGGTAGACCGGATCCTGCATCAGCGTGCGGAGCCGCATGTCCGACTGGTCGGTGGTGGAGTAGATGCGCAGCTCGCTCGAGTCGGCGCTCCGCCACACGAGCTCCTCGCGCCAGTCGCCCATGAGGTCGGCCTGGAGCATGGGGTTGCCCTTGGTGCCGTTGTCGGACAGGGCGCCCTCGGCGCGCAGGAGTGGCCTCTCGGTGGCCGTCTTCCAGTCCCACTTGGAGATGGTGGGCGTGCCGGCGCCGATGGAGGGGTCGTAGTCGTCGTCCACGATCTCGCGGAGCGGATCCCCATCCCACCAGGCCGTGAAGTCCGTGCCGGGCATGCGGTTCGCGATGAGCTGGCCGTCGGCCGTGCGGAGCTGCGGATGGTCGCGGCCGTCGGATCCGACGCCGGACGCCCACGCCTCGGCGCCGTCATGACGCGGATCCACGTCGGCGGCCGAGCCGCGCCCGGTGTCGTGGTCGCCCGGGATGCTCCACAGGATGCGGCCCGTGCGGGCATCGCGCATGGTGGCGGCCCGGTTGCCCGAGTGCGACATGATCTCGTGCACCGCGAACACCTCGTAGCCCGGGTTGCCGGGCACGAGGTCGCCGACGTGGAGCGCGTCGCCGTGGCCGAGGCCCGTGCTGTAGAGCAGCTTCCCGTCGTCGTCGACCGTCATGGATCCGTAGACGACCTCGTCCCGGCCGTCGCCGTCGACGTCGGCCACCGCGAGGTTGTGGTTGCCCTCGCCGGCCGCCGCCGAGTTCCCGGGCGCGCTGCTGTCCAGCTTCCAGCGCTCGACGAGATGGCCGGCACGCAGGTCGTACGCCGTGACCGCGGTGCGCGCGTAGTACCCGCGGCCCACGACGAGGCTCGGGTGCTGGCCGTCGAGGTACGCCGTGGCGGCGAGGAAGCGCTCGGAGCGGTTGCCGTACGCATCGCCCCACGAGGTGACGACGCCGCGCGGCGGGTCGTAGTCGACGGTGTCGATGGCGGCACCCGTGAGGCCGTCGAAGACCGTGAGGAACTCGGGGCCGGTCAGGTCGCGGCCGTCGGAACCGCGGTGATCGACCTGGCCGTCGCCGATGACCGTCCCCTGGCCGTCGACCGAGCCGTCGGCCGTCTTCATGGCGACCTCGGCCCGGCCGTCGCCGTCGTAGTCGTAGACCTGGAACTGCGTGTAGTGGGCACCGGCGCGGATGTTGGGGCCGAGATCGATGCGCCACAGCCGCGTGCCGTCGAGCCGGTAGGCGTCGAGGAGCACGGGGCCCGTGTAGCCGCCCTGGCTGTTGTCCTTGGAGTCACTCGGATCCCACTTCACGAACAGCTCGTACTGCCCGTCGCCGTCGGCGTCGCCGACGCTCGTGTCGTTCGCGCTGTAGCTGTAGGTCTCGCCGGCGGGGGTGACGCCGTCGGCAGGCCGGTCGAGCGGCACCGACGTGTAGGGGCTCGTGCGCACGCCGAACGATGCGGTGACCGGCGTCTCGACCCCGTGGAGCACGCTCGAGACGACGTAGTGCGAGCCGGCGCCGCCGCCCGGGTCGGTCATGTCGGTCGCGTGCGTGAGGGGCGACGGCGTGATCCGCGTGCCGTCGCGATCGACGACGAACGCGATGGCGTCGGGGTCGGTGCCGAGCATCCGCCAGGACAGGTGGACGCCACCGGGCACCGCGGCGGCCTCGGGAGCGCGGTCGAGGCGCTCCATCTGGCGCGGGCCGTGGGACGCGGCGACGGCGTCGGTTCCCGAGGCCGCGGCGCTCGCGGGCGCGGCGGCGGGCAGCTGGGCGATCCCGACGGCACCGGCGACGAGCGCGGCGAGCAGGGCTGAGCGGAGGGCGGTGCGGGGGCGGGACATGGTGCCTCCGGGCAGGTGGGGACGGACGGGCGTCGTGCAGCGGGGCGGGTCGCGCGCGTCGCGCGGGAGGTCGACGGATCCAGGATCCGGTCGAGGTCGTCAGGGTACGGCCGCGCGCGTGCCGGTCGGGAAGGCCGTCCCCAAGCCGGGCACGTCGCGCGGACGGCCGCTCGGACCGTGCTCCCGCGGACATCCGGATGGGCCGCATCCGTCAACCAGTGACACACTGGAGGGACGGGTCCAATCGCCCGGCCGTCCTCCCGCACCGACGCGGATCCGTCCTCGAGCGCCCGCCCCGCGTCGAGCCGCGTGACCGCCCGGTCCTGCGGCCCCCCGTCTTCTGCGTCCGCCGAGCCGGATCCCGCCCGCACCACCGCCGACGCCCGCGTCGGAACGAAAGGACCCCATGTCCGACACCACCGCATCCGCTCGCCCCGCGGCGCGCGGCACCGGCGCGCCCGACGCCGGTCGTCCGTCCGCCCCCGTGGTCTCCCGCCGTGCCTGGCAGGCGCTCATCGTGCTGCTCGCGGGCATGTTCATCGCGCTGCTCGACACGACCATCGTGAACGTGGCGCTGCCGACCATCCGCACGAGCCTCGACGCCTCCGAGTCGACGCTGAGCTGGATCATCTCCGGCTACGCGCTCGCGTTCGGCCTCGCGCTGATCCCCGCGGGCCGCCTCGGCGACCGCTACGGGCACAAGTGGGTGTTCGTGACCGGCATCGCGCTCTTCACGCTCGCCAGCCTCGCGTGCGGTGTGGCTCAGGACGACCTCCAGCTCGTGATCGCGCGCGTGGTGCAGGGGCTCGCCGGCGGACTGTTCGTGCCCGCGGTGACCGCCTTCATCCAGCTGCTGTTCCCGCCGCAGGCGCGCGGCAAGGCGTTCGCCATCATGGGCGCCGTCATCGGCGTCTCGTCCGCGCTCGGCCCGATCGTGGGAGGCCTGATCATCCAGGCCGCGGGGGAGGAGTCGGGCTGGCGCCTGGTCTTCTTCGTGAACCTGCCCGTCGGCATCGCCACCGTCATCGCCGCGATCTTCCTGCTCCCGAGCCGCCGCGTGGCCGAGGAGGTCGCGGGCGACGTGCGCGCGCAGTCCGGCCAGCGCGCGGGCGCGCAGCAGGGCGGGACGGCCGCCGCGAAGCCCGCCGCCTCGGGCGTCGACCTCGTCGGCATCCTGCTCGTGAGCGCCGGCCTCGTGGCCCTGCTCGTGCCGCTCATCGACGGCCAGGACCAGGGCTGGCCGCTCTGGACCTACCTCTCCCTCGCGGGCGGCGTCGTGCTCCTCGCGCTGTTCGGCGCGTGGGAGGTCCTGCAGACGAAGCGCTCGAAGGGTGTCCTCGTGCCGCCGCACCTGTTCTCGCACGCGGCGTTCACGGGCGGCGTGATCCTCGCGATGGTCTACTTCGCGGCTTTCACGAGCATCTTCTTCACCATCTCGATCCTGTGGCAGTCCGGCCTCGGCAACTCCGCGCTCGAGTCCGGCCTCGTCTCCATCCCGTTCGCCATCGGCAGCATCGTCGGCTCCTCGCAGAGCAACCGGCTCACGAACCGCCTCGGCCGCACCGTGCTCGTGATCGGCACCGCGCTCGTCAGCGTCGGCCTGATCTGGCTCTGGCTCGTGCTGCTCAACACGGCCGCGGCCGATCTCAACAGCTGGATGCTGCTCGTCCCGCTGCTGCTCGCGGGCATCGGCAACGGCCTCTTCATCGCGCCGAACGCGCAGTTCATCGTCGCCACGGTCGACCCCGCGGAGGCGGGCGCGGCCTCCGGCGTGATCGGCACCGTGCAGCGCGTGGGCTCGGCGGTCGGCATCGCGGTCATCGGCAGCGTGCTGTTCGCGGGCGTGGCCGGCGCCGGGATCCGCGGCCCGCAGATGGTGCCGCAGGCGTTCACCGACGCGTCGGCGTCCGCCATGGGCGTCAGCGCGATCTTCGCGGTCGTCGCGTTCGCGCTCGTGTTCGCCCTGCCGCGGCGGGTGTCGCGCGGGCACTGACCCCGCGCCGCTCGACCCTCTCGCCGATCCGGATCCGTCCGGGTCGGCGAGAGCCGTCTCCGCGGGTGCGTACCTCTTTCCATGCGGCGCTGCGGATCCGCTCCCGCAGCCGCCCGAGCGCGTCCTCGGCGCCGCGCAGCACGGAGATGTGGCCGTCGTCCGGGCGGATCACGAGCTCGGCGCCCGGCACGCGGTCGGCGAGCCAGCGGGGTCGACAGCCCGGTCGCCGACCGCTCGCGGTGACAGGATCGGGAGATGGAGCCCCACGAGCGCGCGGACCCGGATGCCCGGACCCGGCGGGCCGAGCGCGCGGAGCTGGCCGAGCTGCGACGCCGGGCGTACGGGCCGGGGAGCGACGCGGATCCGGCGGACCTCGCGCGGCTGCGCGTGCTCGAGGCGCGCACGGCGGATGCGCCGGTCGTGACACGGACGGACGCGGCGGCATCCGCACCCGGACGCGGCGTCGGCGCGGGCGTCGCGGATGCCGATGCGCGACGAGCTGCCGCCCACGCCGCCCACGATGCCCCCGCCGACACCAACACCGCGGGCGGCTCAGCCGACGACGACGCGCCCTCCGCCCGATCCCGCCCGCGCGCCGCCCTCCGCCTCGCGATCCTCTGGGCCGCCTCCGTCGCCGCGGCCGTCGCCGTCACCGCGGTGATCGTCGCGACGGTCACCGCTCCCGTCGGGCGCGAGGTCGCGGTGGTGCGCTTCGACCCGGACCAGGAGCTGCCCGTCTACATGCGCGACTACTTCGGCGGCGCGGAGACGGGATCCGCCCGCTTCCACGGCCTCACGCTCGTGCGCCTCGAGAACGACCGGTCGGCGTACCCGCAGGTCCGCGCGGAGTGCCTCTCGGTGCAGCCGTCGCGCGCCGCGCTCGGCTCGACCGAGGGCGGCGGATGCGCGGCGGGCGCGTTCGGCGCGTCCGCGCAGTTCGTCGTCGGCATCGGCGCGCCCGAGGAGCTGCGCGACGAGTACCCGGTGGGCACGGCCCTCCTCTTCGACCTGCGCGGCGACGCCGTCCACGTGCGGGTCGACGACTCGGGGCGCGTGCCGTCGCCGACCCGCACGCCGAGGTAGCGTCAGGCCGGGCTCGACTTCAGCAGCCGGGTCACCGCGATCATCGCGCCGCCCACCACCGCCGGGATGCCGCCGCCGGGGTGCACCGACGCGCCGACGCGCCACAGCCAGGGCTTCCAGGGGTCGTTGTAGGAGGGGCGGTGGAACGGACCGCTCAGCCACGGCGGGCGCGCCGCTCCGTAGAGGGCGCCGTGCGGCTCGCCGCCGACGCCGTAGTAGCGCGGATCGAGGATCGTGGTCTCGTCGAGCAGGTCGGTGAGCGGCCCGTCGAGCCCCATCGCCGCCGAGACGCGGTCGACCTCGCGCCGCACGAAGGGGTGCTCGGCCGTGTAGCGACCGCCGTCGGCGGGCGCGGTGAGCAGGATCCCGACGGTGCTGCGCGGGTTCGGGTACACCTCCCCGGCGCGGTACTGGTTGACGAACACCATGGTGTCCGCCGGCTCGTCGCCCGCCTCCAGGCTGCGGTGCAGCGCGGCCGGCTTCGTCGGCAGCACCACGCTGTGCGTCGCGATGCGCGCCGGCAGCTCCTCGCGCAGCACGCCGTACACGGCGACGGCCGAGCAGGAGAGGATGCGCGGACGCCGGCGGGGGAGGGCGGGGATCCGCGACGGGCCCATCAGCGCGGCGAGCCGGTCGGCGTCCAGGGCGCTGACGACGAGGTCGGCGGGGTGGCGCCCGGCCGCGGTGGTGACCCACCCGGGCTCGATGCGGGTCACGGCCTCGCCGACGCGGACCTCGACCCCGGCCGCCTCGGCCAGCCGGCCCAGCGCGAGCACGATCTCGAAGACCCCGCCGCGGGGCACCCACGCGCCGGTCTCCGCCATGATCGCCGGCATGCTCGCGTAGAGGGCCGGCGTGCGCGAGGGCGAGACGCCCGCGTTGAGGGTGTGGATCGCGATGATCTCGCGCAGCCCGTCGGGCAGCCAGGTCAGGCTGTCGAGGTACGCCCGCGTCGTGAGGCGCGAGCCGTAGACGCCCAGCAGCCGACGTACGGCCGGGAGGGCTGCCCGGTCCGTGGGGTCGGCGAGCAGCAAGGCGGTCACGTCGTCGGCGAGGGGCGCGTGGATCTCGGAGAACCGTCGCCAGGCGGGGTACCAGGGGTGATCGGGCGCCACCGGCAGCGAGGTCTCGTCGCCGTCGAAGTAGTAGCGGCCCACCTCGGGCATCCGCACCAGGTCGAGCGCGCCGTCGCCGCGGATCCGATCGGACGCGTGCCCGTCGTCGCCGAGGCGTCGCAGCAGCTCATCCCACACCGCCGGGAACGTCACCAGCGACGGTCCCGTGTCGACGCGGTCCTCGCCCAGCTGGATGCGACGGCTCTTGCCGCCGAGCTCGGCGGAGGCCTCGAGCAGGGTCACGCGGTGGCCTGCGTGCGCGAGCAGCGCGGAGGCGGTGAGCCCGCCCATCCCGCCGCCGACCACGACGATGCGGCTCACGGGTAGCCTCCGAACACGATCGCGACCAGGAGCAGCACCCCGGCCAGCGTCCCCGCGATGTACGGGAAGGCGACCGACAGGCGGTAGAGGCGGTGGCCGGTCTGCGGCGTCGGGTCGCGCAGCAGGGACACCACCAGGATGCCGGCGATCAGCAGGTCGAGCGCCGCCACGGGCACGCTCACCACGGCGAACAGCGCCGTCGAGGCGATCCACCAGGCCCCGCTCCACAGGGCCGTCCCGCGCGGGCCGAGCCGCACCGCGGTGGTGGTGATGCCCGCGTCGCGGTCCTCCACGATGTCCTGCACCGCGTCGAACGCGTGCTTGGCCACGCTCCACGCCATGAGGCCGAGGGCGGCGGGCCAGACCGGCGCCACCCCGAGGGCGGCCGGCACGATCACCAGCGGCAGCGCGTAGGCGGCGTTGCTCAGCGAGTCGAGGAAGGGCCGGGCCTTGAAGCGCAGCGGCGGCGCCGAGTAGAAGACGAACACGCCCGCGTAGAGCAGGATCGCCGCGTTCGCGAGCGGCGGCAGCACCAGGAGGAAGTAGACGAGGAACGGGATGTTGAGGACGGCGACGCCCCCGGCGATGAGCCGCACCTCGGACGGCCGGATCCGGGCGCCCTCGAGGGACCCCTTGCGGGGGTTGGTCGCATCCGTGTCCTGGTCGTAGACGTCGTTGACGCCGTAGATGAGCAGGTTGAACGGGAGCGTGAGCCACAGGATGAGCGGCAGGGCCCGCAGGTCGAAGAGAGCGCCCGTGAGCCAGACGGCCACGAGACCCGACCCGATGGTGTTGATCCAGAGCACCGGCCGCGAGATGAGCACGAGGCGGCGCACGGCCACGGCGATCTCGGCGGGCGCGGTGCGCGGCATGCGCTCACTGCCATCGGTCACGACATCGACCGTACGCCGTGGACGTGGGCGACGGCCTTACGGCTTCCGGGCCCAGACTGGGCGGATGCGCCTGATGCTGCTCACCGCCGGCACCCGAGGAGACGTGGAGCCCTTCGCGGCCCTCGCCCGACACGCCGCATCCCGCGGTCACGAGGTGCGGCTGGCCCTGCCCGACGACGGGGTCGCGCCCGAGGGCGTCGACTGCGTGCGCCTCGACCTGGACGTGCAGCGCGTGCTGACCCCGGCGAGCCGCACCCCCTGGGCCATCGCGCACCACCTGCGCACGGAGGTGCGGCCCGCGATGCAGCGGACGATCGTCGCCGCGGTCCGTGAGACGGTCGCCTTCGAGCCCGATGTGGTGGTCCACCACCCCCTGATCCTCAGCGCGCCGATGGTGGCGGATGCGCTCGGCGTCCCCCGCGTGGTCGTGGAGTTCGCGCCGGTCGCCACCGCCAGCGACCGCTTCCCCGCGGCCGGCGGTCCCACGGCCACCCGCGATCTCGGCGCGCACAACCGGTCCACGTACGCCGTGCCGCGCGCCATCGCCCGCTTCTTCGACGGCGACGTGGCGCGCGCCGCGGCCGAGCTGCCGGGCGGTCGCCGCCCTGCCCGGCGCTCGCCGTCGCGCGCCACGCTCATGGCCGCGAGCCCCGCGCTGCTGCCCCGGCCCGACGACTGGCCGGAGCGCGTGCATCAGACGGGGGCCTGGTACGCGGAGGCGCCGACGGCGTCGCTCGACCCGGCCGTCGAGGAGTTCCTGGCCGCCGGACCCGTCGTCGTCGCGTCGTTCGGCTCCATGGCGAAGGGGCACGCGGAGGCCCGCGGGCGCGCGATCGTCACGGCCGCCCGCTCCCACGGCCTGCGCGTGCTGGTCCTCACCGGGTGGGGCGGGCTCGCGCTGCCGACGGAGTGCCGCGGCCCCGACGTGCTGGTGACGCGGTCGGCGCCGTTCGACCGGGTGCTGCCGGGCGCGGCGCTCGCCGTGCACCACGGCGGGGCCGGGACCTCGCACGCCGTCGCCCGGGCCGGGGTGCCCGCCGTCGTCGTCCCCTTCATGGCCGACCAGCCGTTCTGGGGCGCCCTGCTGCACCGTCGGGGGGTGGCGGCCGCCCCGATCCCGCTGCGCCGCCTGTCGGTCGACGCGCTCGTGCCCGCGATGGGCGAGGCCCTCAGCCGGCGGGAGCGGGCTTCCGAGGTGGGCGCGCTCATGCGGCAGGACCGCGGGGTGCATCAGGCGGTCGAGGTGCTCGAGTCCCTCTGAGGCGGGCGGTCAGCCGAGGATCGCGCGCATCCGCTCGTAGAACGGGGCGGGGTCGCCGGCCAGCGAGTCCTTCACCATGCGGCTCCAGTCGTCGACGACCACCTCGACGGATCCCGCGGCCACGCCGTCGAGTGCGGCCCGGGCCACGTCCCGCGGGGCGATCATCGGGCCGTCGTAGCCTGCCATGATGTCGGTGTCCGCCGCGCCGAGGTGCACGCCCTGCACGAGGGTGCCCTGCCCGGCGAGCTCCAGCCGCACCGCGTTGGTCATGTTCCACTCGGCTGCCTTCGCCGCCGCGTAGCCGCCGTTGGCGGAGGTCGAGAACCACGAGAGCGCCGACAGGATGTTGACGATCCCGCCCCCGCCGTTCGCGGCGAGCACGGGTGCGAAGGCGCGGATCACGCCGAGCGTCCCGTAGAAGTGGGTGTCCATCTCGCGGCGGATCTCCGCCATGTCGCCCGTGATGAGCGCGGCGCCCGTGGAGATGCCCGCGTTGTTGATCACGAGCGACACGTCCGACGCGGCCTCGGCGGCGGCGGTCACCGACGCGGGGTCGGCGAGGTCGAGGCGCAGCACCTCGACGCCGGGGATGTCGATCGCCTCGGGCCGGCGCGCGGTCGCGTAGACCTTGCGGGCGCCGCGCTCGAGGAGCTCCTCGACGAACGTGCGGCCGATGCCGCGGTTGGCGCCGGTGACGAGGGCGACCTGATCCTGGATGTCCATGCGTGCTCTTCCTCCTGCCGCCCGCGTCGTTCGCGAGGTGCGGCGCGGCCTACGCTAGGAGTTGACGTCGACGTGAAGGGCAAGTCCGCCCGCGAGATCGACGTCTCCGACGGATCACGAGGGATGAGGGCGGCATGCTGCGGATCGGCGACGTGGCGGGACGAGCGGGCGTGAGCACCCGGGCGCTTCGGTACTACGAGGAGCAGGGCCTGCTGCCGGCCGAGCGCACCACGAGCGGCCAGCGCGTCTACCCCGAGGCGGCGGTGGAGCGCGTGCAGCTCATCCAGCAGCTGTTCGCCGCGGGCCTCCCGAGCCGCACGATCCGCCAGCTGCTCCCGAGCGTCGACAGCGGCGTCGCGGCGCCCGAGTCCCTCGCGCTCCTGCGCTCCGAGCGCGACCGGATCACCGCGGCCATCGCCGAGCTCGAGCGCGCCCGCGAGGAGCTCACCCGCGTCATCGACATCTGCCTGCACCCGACGCCGGAGCACTGCCCGGCGCTGCGCGAGGGCGGGGCGGCGTACGCGGAGGTCGTCGCGGCCTGACGGAGGTGGGGCCATCCCGGCCCCGAGGGTGATGGCAGAACGCTCGCCATGCGTCCACCGGCGAGGGGGCCCGTCCCCGGTTCTGCTCCGCTGCCGTGTGCGGCGAGTCGGGCAGCAGTCAGCTGGATCCGGCGATGACGGTGGTCAGGCATATGGTCTGCCGCTGGGACATGGTGGGGAGGGGCGCTGTTGATCAAGCGGCTCGGTGCGGTCGCGGCTGTGGCCGGCGCCTGCGGAGCACTGGCGGCTGTGATCGTGGGGCTCTTCGTGCGCCGCATCGTAGACGAGGCGTTCGTGCGGGACTTCTGGACGGGGCCTCCTGCTGCGGGCATCTTCACCCTGATCGGAGCCGGCTTCGCCTATGGGGCCGCGACGGTGGCGGCGCGGGTGTCGCGACGGTCGGCGGAGCGCCAGGAGTGGTGGGATCGCGCGAAGTGGGCTCTCGACCTCGTCATGTCGTCGGACGAGGCGGATCGTGAAGTGGGGCTCGCCGCGATCGAGGTGCTCGTAGCGGAGGCGACGACCACCGAGGCGGAGATGATCGACGCCGTGACGTCGTCGTCTCGGTTGGACGAGGAGCGGAGGGGCAGCGTGGTATCTGCGTCCGGCGCCCATCCACCTGAGGTGGACACCATCCCCACACGCGCTGACAATGGATGAAGGAGGTACCGCCGTGACGATGGAGCAGAGGAACCCAAGCCCGAGCGCACTCGAGAAGCGCATCCAGGCCGGTGAGGCCGACCCCATCAGCGACGCAGAACGGGCATCGGCCGCCCGGATCCGGATCGTGGTCGACAAGAAGCGCGGCCGGAAGACCGAGGACTGGATCAAGAAGCTGGCCACGAGCGCGTAGCTCGCGATCGACACGAGAGGGACCCCGCCGCACGGCGGGGTCCCTCTCGTCGTGGCGGACACGCTGGCCGGAACGTCGCATGCGACGGTTCGGGACCGATGGCGCCCCTATGGCCGCTCGTCCACCACGCCCACGAACCGGCTGCCGATCCCGTCGACCTCGCGGCGCGCGAGGCCCAGCGCGGGCTCGGGGAGCTCGTCGGGGGAGTGCCGCTCGCAGGAGAGGTAGCTGAACTCCGGCCACCACTTCTTCGGGCGCACGGCCTCCGTGAAGCCGCACACCTCGCACGTGAGCTGCACCCAGACGGGACGCTTGCCGGTCGCGTTGGCGCGGGACTGCGCGAGCCAGGCGGGCGGATCCTGGTCCATCGCGGCGATCTCGGACTCCGGGACGCGCCCCGGGATGCCGTGGCGCGTGGCCATCTCCAGCGGGATGCCCAGCCGCAGCGCGGCCTCTCGTCTCGTGATCATGTCGGTCCAGGGTACGCGGCGAGGCCCCTCGCCTGAGCATCGGCCGAACTGGATTGCGCACAACCTAGTTTCGTGGCAAGGTCGGAGCATGACCCCGACCGACTCCTGCGCCCCCGCCGACGAGACCGCGCCGCCCGCGCGCATCGCCGACGAGCTGGTCTGCTTCTCGCTCTACACGGCGTCGCGGTCGACCACGCAGGCCTACCGCGCGCTCCTCGCGCCGTGGGGCCTCACCTACCCGCAGTACCTCGTGCTGGTGCTGCTGTGGTCGGGCGACGACCGCACGGTCACCGAGCTCGGGCAGCAGCTCGATCTCGACTCGGGCACGCTGTCGCCGCTGCTCGCGCGGATGGAGGAGGCCGGCTTCATCGTCCGCCGCCGGATCTCCGCCGACCAGCGCGTCGTCACGGTGTCGCTCGCCGAGCGCGGGCGCACCGTGCGGGTCGATCTCGCGCACGTGCCCGCGGCGATCATCCGCGGCATGGGCCTCGACCTCGAGCGCGCCCGTCAGCTGCTCGCCACCCTGCACCTGCTCACCGCGGGCATGCAGGAGACCACGACCGAGGCGCTCGCGCAGCCGTGGACTCGGCCCGCCGAGGCATCGGCCCGCACCCCCTGATCCGCACCACCCACCTCAGAATCCCGGCCGCCGCGCGCGGCCACGAACGGAAGGAACCGACATGGACGCCCTGTACACCGCGGAGGCACTCGCCACGGGAGCCGGCCGCAACGGCCGCGTCGCCGTCAGCGACAGCGACCTCGCCCTCGACCTCTCCATCCCCAAGGCCATGGGCGGATCCGGCGAGGGCGCGAACCCCGAGCAGCTCTTCGCCGCTGGCTACGCCGCGTGCTTCCACTCGGCGCTCCAGGGCGTCGCGCGCGGCCGCAAGGTCTCGATCGCCGACTCGAGCGTGGGCAGCCGCGTGAGCATCGGATCCAACGGGCAGGGCGGCTACCAGCTCGCCGTGCACCTCGAGGTCGTCATCCCCGGGGTCGAGCACGACCTCGCGCAGGAGCTCGCCGACCAGGCCCACCAGGTCTGCCCCTACTCGAACGCGACCCGCGGCAACATCGAGGTCGTCGTCACGGTCTCGGACGACTGATGGCCGGCCTCACCCGCACGTCCTTCCCGCGCACCGCCGCCCGCGTGGTGCTCGGCTCGTTCCTCGCGTTCGCCGGCGTCTCGCACCTCACCGTCGCGCGCGAGGAGTTCCGCGCGCAGGTCCCGAAGTCGCTGCCGGTACCCGAGGACGTGACCGTCATCGGATCCGGCGTGGGCGAGATCACGCTCGGCTCGGCCCTGCTGTTCGCGCGCTCGCGCCGCGGCCTCGCGGGCTGGGCGGCCGCCGCGTTCTTCACGGCGATCTTCCCGGGCAACATCGCGCAGTACGTCCACAAGCGCGACGCGTTCGGCCTCGACACCGACGCCAAGCGCTTCCGCCGCCTGTTCTTCCAGCCGGTGCTCATCGCGGTCGCGCTGTGGTCGACGGGGGCGCTGAAGAAGCGCTGACTCGCCGATCCGCCCACGGCGGGCGCCCCGCATCCCGGGGCGTCCCGCCTTCGTGCGTGAGCAGTGCGTCAGGCGAGGCGCAGCACGGTGACGCCGAGCGGGCGGCACATCTCGTAGAGCCGCGCGAAGCCGTCGGCGTCGTCGAACCACCAGCGGTAGGCCGGGTCGGGCTCGAGGTCGCGGGTGCCCACGCGGTCGCCGAAGAGCACCATGGCCCGTCGTCCGGCTGCCTGTCGCGACGGATAGGCCAGCCCGTCGAACCCCGCGGCGTGGGATGCCTCCGCCCATGCGACGGTCCGCGGGTAGTCCGCGGCGTCGGTCGCGCAGACCGAGGCCGCACGGACGCGGAGCGCTCGGGGTCCTCCGCCCACGAGCGAGGCGAGGCGGAGGTCCCGCGTCGCGATCAGGCGAGAGCAGCGGCGGCCCGCGAGATCCCGGCCGCCGACGACGCCGCCGGAGAGCGGGACGTCGTGGAGGATCGTCTCGCATATCGCGACGTCCTCGGTGTCGCCGGCGTACAGCACCGGGACGACCGGGTCGCCGAAGAACGCGAACCGGGTCGGCGCCCCCGCTCCGGGGTTGAACTCCGCCGGTCCGAACCGGTCGGAGTGGATCCGGTGGATGCGCGACCCGGCAGCGACGACCTCGGGGATCGCGGTGAACGGCGTCGGCGGTGCGGGCACGCTCACCAGACGACGGCCCAGGCGCGCGCGGCGGCGTCGACGACCAGCTCGACGTCATCGAGGTGGTCCACCGGCCGTCGCGCGTCCCCGCGGAGGTAGGTGGTCGGGCGGCAGAGCCAGGCCACCACGTCCCGCGACTCCAGCCCGTTCTCCCGTCCGAGCGAGATGAGCCGGGGGACCACCGGCCGGATGGCCTCCGCGTGGAACTGGAAGCCCGGGTAGACGTACCTGTTCGTGCGTCGGAGTCCGAGGATCCTGCCCGCTGTCCGCAACTCGCTGGCGTAGGCGCGGTTCGGTCGCGCACCGAGCGCCGCCGATACGTCGACGCTCGAGAGGAACCCGAACTCCGCCTCGATGCTCCGCCAGAAGCGCTCGGTGTCGTTGAGGCTGCTGACGACTCCCGTCGGGAGCTGCTCGGCCTGCCGGGACAGGGCCTCGGACAGGGCGGCGGTCTCCGCATAGATGGCGGTCTGCCGGGCGATGAAGCGCTCGAAGTCCTCCGGCGCATCCGTCGTGACCGAGCGGATGTAGGCGCCGAGCGCGCGGCGCTGGTCGGCGCTCAGGGCGGCCAATGCGGGGATCGGCTGATCCTGCGGTGAATGCGCGTGGGACATGGGGGCTCCGATCCTGACGCGGGAAGTCTATCGTCAGGAACGTCGCGCCGGTCGAGGGAATGGGGATCCGGTCTCCGCGAGCAGCTGCCCCACGCGCAGGACGCGGGCGGCGGGTGGCCCCTACCGCAGCATCCGCAGGAACGCGCGGATGTCGTCCGCCAGCAGCCCCGGCTCCTCGTGCGGGGCGAAGTGGCCGCCGCGCGGCATGGTCGTGTGGCGGACGACGTCGTAGGTGCGCGCGGCCCAGCTCCGCGGCGGGTGCACCAGGTCATGCGGGAACACCGCGACCGCGGTCGGGACGCGCACGCGCTCCACCGGCGCGGTGCGTCGGGAGCCGTACGCGAAGTACGGGCGGAGCGACGCGCCGATGGATCCCGTGAACCAGTAGAGCGACGCGAGCGTCAGCAGGTGGTCGTCGCTGAAGCGCGTGGAGACGTCGCCGCCGCAGTCGCTCCAGGCGCGGTGCTTCTCGAGGATCCACGACAGCAACCCGACGGGCGAGTCCTGCAGCGCGGGCGCGAGCGTCAGCGGACGTGTCTGCTGCTGGTGCTCGTAGCCGCCCTCGGTCGACTCCCACGCGCGCACCTCGTCCTGGTACGCGCGCTCCTCCTCCGTGAGCGTCGCCTCGTCGAGGTCCGCGGGCGCGGCGACCGCCATCAGGTGGATCCCCGCCACCGCCTCCGGGTGCGCCTCCGCCAGCCGCGACGTGATCCCCGCGCCGAGGTCGCCGCCGTGCGCCGCGTACCGCGCGAAGCCCAGCTCCTCCGTCATCAGCCGGTGCCAGAGCTCGTGCGTCGGCTCGTCGATCCGCGGCCGGGCCGGCGAGAACGGGAAGCCGGGGAGCGCGGGGACGATCACGGTGACGGCGTCGTCTGCGTCGCCGCCGGAGCGGGACGGCTGCGACAGTCGCTCGGCGAGCGGCACCAGCTCGAGCGCGGAGCTCGGCCAGCCGTTGGTGAGGAGCACCGGGATCCCGCCGGGCCGCTCCGCGTCGAAGCGGAGGTAGGAGATCGGCGTGCCGTCGAGGTCGGCGACCGCCCACGGCAGCGCCCGGATCTCCCGCTCTCGCGCCCGCCAGTCGAAGCCGTCGGCCCAGACGCCCGCGAGGCGGCGCAGCAGGGCCTGGTCGGTGCCGGCCTCCCACGGCTCGACCGGCCACTCCGGTGTCCAGCGCGTGCGGCGGATCCGGTCGCGGAGGTCGTCGAGGTCGGCGTCGGTGACGTGCAGGGGGATCGGGGCGGTCATGGTCGCTCCTCACGTGCGGGCGGATGGCGGGTGGGGCCATCCTCCTCCCGGGTCGACGGCGCCGACCACGCGCGCCGCGCGCTCGGCCCCTACGCGTCGGCCCAGTCGGGCATGCTCAGCTCGACGACCAGCTCCATGCAGCGGAGGCGGGCGGGGGACAGGTCGTAGGGCATCCGCGTGAGGGCCTGCGCCGCGGTCAGGGAGCCGTGCCCGCGCGAGGGACCGGCGCCGGGCTCGTCCTCGCTGCCGTCGGAGCCGTCGGGGTGCAGCCGCTCCCACTCGGCGAAGAGGGCCTCGTCGTCCTCGTGCTGGCCCGACTCGCGGATGGCCGCGTCCAGCGCGCGCTCGAACGCGTGCCGCTCGGCGGCGACCTGGGCGACGCGGGGATCGTCCACCGCGACCGCGTCGTCGAGCGCCTCCTCGGCAGCGTCGACCCGGTCGGCCTGCGCGCGCAGCTCCGGGCGGGTGGCGAGGGCGATCGCCCGCGAGGCGTGCACGGCCGCGCCCAGCGGACCGTACATGCGCTCCATCACCAGGAGGGCGTCGAGGTCGGCCGGGCGCACGGATCCGGCGGGCAGGCCGTCGAGCCGCCGCGCGACGAAGTCGGAGAGGAGCCCGAGCCGGCTGCCGCGGGCGCGCATGCGCTGCACGGCGAGGCGCTGTCGGCCGATCTCCGCCTCGCGCTCGGCGAGCGAGGCGTCCAGCCGCTCCAGGATCCCGTCCACGTCGGGGTGGGCCTCCGCGTCCTCGACGCCGGGCACCGTGCCGGCCGCGTCGGGACCCGCGTCGGCGAACGCCTCGCGGATGTCGCCCAGGGCGATCCCGGCGTCGACGGTCCGCAGGATCCACAGCAGCCGCATCATGTCGTCATGCCCGTAGCGCCGGCGGTCGTCGGTGCCGCGCTCGGGCTCCGGCAGCAGGCCGATGCGGTGGTAGTGGCGGATCGCCCGCGGGGTGGTGCCGGCGAACGCGGCGGCGTCGCCGATCAGCACGGAGCGGGGCGGGATGAGGGACGGATGCATGGAGGGGCCTTCCTCGTCGTCGGGGTGTGATCCCACTGGATCACATGACGCCGCGTCATCAGCAAGCCCGGCGGCCGGATCGCGGGCCGGTTGATTCGCCTGCTGCTCCGCACGTCCCACCCGAGGGCGGATCCGCCCGGCCCCGGGCGCGACGTCCGTCGGCACCCTCCATCGGCCTCGCCCGTCCGGCCCTGGGAACAACCTCCGTGCTGCCGGTCGCTCCTCGACGCCCGGAGCAGGGTGAAGGGGACGGTGATTCCACCGCACGAAGAAATAGGAGCCCCTATGTACTTCCACGCACAGACCTGGATCAACGAGATCGCCGACGGCGAGCCCGACCCCGCCGCCGCCAACGCGCTGCAGGAGGGCCTCGGCGGCCAGTTCGGCGAGATGCGCACGATGATGCAGTACCTCTTCCAGGCCATGAACTTCCGCGGGGCGGCGGCGAAGCCGTACCGCGACCTGATCCAGGGCGTCGGCACCGAGGAGATCAGCCACGTCGAGCTCATCGGCACGACCATCTCGCGCCTGCTCGACGGCGCGCCCGAGTACAGCGGCAAGCTCACCGACCCGCTCGACACCCCGGGCCAGGGCGGCGCGACGCCGCTGAGCATCGCGCTCGACCACGGCAACATCCACCACCACCTCGTGGGCGCCCAGGGCGCGCTGCCCGTCGACTCCGCCGGCAACCCGTGGAGCGGCAGCTACGTCTACAACTCGGGCAACCTCCCGCTCGACCTGCTCTACAACGTCATGCTCGAGTCGACCGGCCGCCTGCAGAAGTGCCGCATCTACGAGATGACCGACAACCCCGTCGCCCGTGCCACCGTCGCGTACCTCATCGTGCGCGACCAGGCGCACGAGAACGCGTACGCGAAGGCGCTCGAGACCCTCGGCGTCGACTGGGGCAAGCTGCTGCCGATCCCGAAGACCAACGCGGAGCAGTTCCCCGAGGTCAAGAAGCTGGTCGACCTGGGGCTCCAGAGCAAGCAGTACAGCTTCGACCTCGACGGCAAGAGCGAGGCCGGCCGGATCTTCCAGGGCGCATCACCCTCGAACGACGGCACCGACCTCACCGCCACCGAGCAGGCGCCCGCGGGCGTCCCGTCGACCATCGCGCCCGAGCGGCTCGAGCAGTTCGCGCCGGGCCTCGACAAGGACCTGATGGCGCTGATCCAGGAGACGGCCGAGCGCGAGCTCGCCGACATCGAGGCGTTCTACGGGCCGACGAAGACGGCCTGACCCGCCCTTCCGGGCATGACGACGGCGCCGTCTCCTCGCGGAGGCGGCGCCGTCGTAGCGCGCGAGCGAGCGGGGCGTGTCAGCCGCAGTAGCTCATCGACGCGCTGATCGGGCCGGTGGCCGCGGGTGCCGGGCAGATGTTCGCGGCCGCCGACTCGTCGTCGTTCAGGTAGCGGTCGAGGAACGTCGTGACGGCCGTGCGGATGGTGTCGTTCGGGGTCCGCTCGCCGCCGGCGTGCCCGACTCCCCGGAGCTCGAGGTACTGCTTGGGCGTGGCGCCCGGGAGTGACCGGTACATGCGCTTGCCCATGAGGAACGGGAATGCCACGTGGTCGGACTGGCCGGTGATGATGAGGGACGGCGTGGTGACCTTCGTGTAGTTGACGCGCACGTCGAAGGGCATCAGGGCGATCACGGCCTTCAGCGTGTGGCGGGCCTCGGCCGCGGCGAGCACGCCGCCGCCCGCCATGGAGTAGCCGAGCTCGGCGACGCGGGCGGGGTCGACCTCGTCGGCGACGGCGCTGGAGCCGGTGAGGTAGTCGGCGGCGGCGAGCATCTCGTTCGCGCGGGCCTGCGGCGGATCCTGCGTGTCGTTCGTGTCGATGGTGAAGACCACGAAGCCGGCGGCGGCGAGGTCGGTGCCGTACCAGCGCATGTCGGCCTGCGTGTCGCTGTAGCCCGGCGTGACGACGACGGCGCCGAGCTTCGTGCCGGCGTCCACCTTCGGGGCGAAGATCGTGCCGCCGCCGAAGCCGGAGACGTCGTTGCGGGGGACGGTGATCTCGTTGACGGTCCCGCCGCCCGCGGCGTGGGCGGTGACGGGGCCGGCCAGCGCCACGGCGCAGGAGAACGCCAGGATGAAGGCGCTGGTGATGGCGGTGGAGCGGGTGCGGCGTCGGGGGAGCAGGGGGGTCATGGTGCCTCCGGGCATCTCAGGCGTCCGCGCGGTCCATCCGGTCGGATCGGGGAGACCATAGGGGGATGCGGGCGACGGGCGGGCGGATCCTCCTCAGCGGGCACGCCGTGCCCGGGGCTGGGGAGAATCGCCGCCGCTCCTCGGCCGTTCCCTGCGCTCGTCGGCGCGCGCCATCCTCCCGGGGCATGCCGGTGGCGCCTCCGGCGGATGCCGGCGCGCGACCGCGCTCCGTACGGTGAGGGCATGGGGATGAGGATGCGGGCACGGCGGCGGACGGCATCCGCGCTCGCGGCGGTCCTGATCCTCGCCTCGGCGCTGAGCGGGTGCTCGTGGCTGTACCCGGATCCGCCCGAGGCCGCGGTGTCGTCCATGGAGGAGCTGCGCGTGCGGCTGGCCGCCGTCGACGGGATCGCGAATGTGACGACGCGCCTGATCCCGGGCGGCGAGGGGTTCGTGACGGACGAGTGGACCGCGGAGGTCGACGCGACCGCCGACACCCCGGATCCGGCCGTCGCCGTCGCCGTCCGCGCCGCCCTCGCCGACGGGATCACGGGGGCGGATCTGGTGCTGTCGCTCGCGCTGCCCGCGGGGGACGGGAAGGCGCCCGTCACGCTCGACCCGCGGGATCCGGTGTCCGTCGACCTCGCGGAGGTGTGGCGACGGATCCCGGTCGTCGCCTCCGTGGACGTCACGGGCGGCCACCCGTACGTCGAGCTCCGGGAGGGCACGACGATGCGGGCGGCGGCGGACCTCCTCTGGCCGTCCCTCGGCCCGGGCGAGATGCGGATCCGGCGCGGCACGACGAGCGCCGACGTCTCGGCCACCGCACCCGCGCCTGGCGTCCTCGATCTGCTGGATCGGATCGACGCGCGGCCGGACGTCTCCGAGCTGTCCGCGACGCTGGGGTCTGCGGCGAGCCGCGGCGGGGTATTCGTGGAGTCCGAGGATCCCGCGGGCGTGGCCGCGGTGCTCGCCGCGACGCCCGACGAGGCGGCGGACGCGGGCGCGGCGCCGAGGCTGGACTTCCTGGTGCGCGCCCCGTACTCCGCGGGCCGGGACACGGGCCCGAGCGCGGATCTCACGGGCTGGCTCGGCCTCCCGCTCGGGTCGCCCGAGCCCGACGACCTCCCGGACCCGTACGTGACCTCGACCCCGGCCGCCCCGGCGACGCCCGCGCCGCCGTACGACCTCGTCGACGTCAGCGAACAGGAGGCGGGGGTGCGCGCCTTCCTCGAGGCCGCGGCCGCCACCACGGGCGTGCCCGCCGAGGTGACCACGGTCGCGACGCAGTGCGAGGACGGCGCCGCGGGGACGCAGGCGACCGGCAGCGTGCTCATCCCGATCTTCACCGCGATGGACGAGCCGCAGCCCCCGTTCGACGCGATCACGAGGTCGTGGACGGACGCCGGGTTCGTCCCCGCCGGCCGCGCGATGGGCCGCGACTACTGGACGGCGGGCGACGGGCGCGCCGACGGGGTCGCCTCGGCGAGCATCCGCGGCGCCTCCGACGGCCTCCACCTCTCGGCCGAGTCGGTCTGCGTGCGGTGACCGGCGCCCCCGCGACCGCTAGCCTCGCGATCATGACGCATCGTCCGCTCCTCGCCGCCGCCCTCCTCGCGGCGGCGGCGATCGCCCTCGGCGGGTGCACGTCCACGGATGACGCACCGGCGCCGGCCGCGACCGTGTCGGCGAGCGCCGACGCATTCCCGGCGACGCGCACACCCGAGGCACCCGAGCCCGTCGTGCCGACCGACGGCGGCCCGCGCTCCCAGGCGCAGGGCGAGATCGCCTCCGTGGTGGGCGGGCTGACCTACTACACGCCCGCACCCGGCGACACGATGACCGGCGTCGCCGCCCGCTTCGGCCTCTGCGTCGCCGACCTGCAGGCGGCGAACGCGGGGAACTCGGAGATCCTCGCGGGCGAGGAGATGGTGGTCGCCCGCACCACGGCCACGCCGCTCGACGACCGCGCCTGCCTCGGCTGACGGACCGACGGACCACCGCCCGCCCCTGCGTGCCCGCTGATCGGATCCGCCTCACCCGGGTCACCGGCGGACCACCGCCGTAGGCTGATGCATGGCCTCCGACACCGCACCCCGAGACCCCGCCGCGCCCCTCTACCTCGACGTCGTGGACGGCTGGTGGCGCGCCGCCAACTACCTCTCCGTCGGCCAGATCTACCTGCTCGACGACCCGCTGCTCGAGCGTCCGCTCACGCGCGACGACATCAAGCCGCGCCTCCTCGGCCACTGGGGCACGACGCCGCTCCTCAACTTCGTCTACGCGCACCTCAACCGCGTGATCATCGAGCGCGATCTCGACATGATCTACATCGCCGGTCCCGGCCACGGCGGCCCCGGGATGGTCGCGAACGCGTACCTCGACGGCACGTACTCGGAGCTGTTCTCGGCCGCGACGCCGGACCGGGCCGGCATGCGGCACCTGTTCCGCCAGTTCTCGTTCCCCGGCGGGGTGCCGTCGCACGCGGCGCCGGAGACGCCCGGGTCCATCAACGAGGGCGGCGAGCTCGGCTACTCGCTCGTGCACGCGTACGGCGCGGCGCTCGACGATCCGGACCTCGTGGTCGCCTGCGTGATCGGCGACGGCGAGGCGGAGACCGCGACGCTCGCCTCCAGCTGGCACCTGAACAAGTTCCTCGACCCGGAGTCGGACGGCGCGGTGCTGCCGATCCTCAACCTCAACGGCTGGAAGATCGCGAACCCCGCGGTGCTCGCGCGCATCCCCGAGGAGGAGCTGCTGGCGCTCTTCACCGGTTACGGCTACTCCCCGCGGATCGTCTCGGGCGGCTTCGACGGCGAGGACCACTTCGCGGTGCACGAGCGGTTCGCGCTCGCGCTCGGCGAGGCGCTCGACGACATCAGCCGGATCCAGCTCGCGGCCCGCACGGGCGGCAGCGAGGAGCGCCCGGCGTGGCCGATGCTCATCCTCCGCACGCCCAAGGGCTGGACCGGGCCGAAGGAGGTCGACGGCGAGCAGGTCGAGGGCACGTGGCGCGCGCACCAGGTGCCGCTCTCCGGCGTGCGCGACGACGACGACCACCTCCGCCAGCTCCAGGAGTGGCTGGAGAGCTACCGCCCGCACGAGCTCTTCGACCGCGACGGCCGGCCGACGCCCGCGCTCCAGCCGAACCGGCCCGAGGGCGACCGGCGGATGAGCGCGAACCCGCACGCGAACGGCGGCCTGCTGCGCCGCGACCTCGCGCTGCCGCCGCTCGAGGTCAACGCCGTCGACCTCAGCGAGGGTCGCGGCGCGCTCGCCGAGCCGACGCGCGTGCTCGGCGGCTGGCTCCGCGACGTGATCGCCCGCAACCCGCTCGACTTCCGGATCTTCGGCCCCGACGAGACCGCCAGCAACCGGCTCGACGACGTGTACGAGGTGACGGCGAAGGCGTGGCAGGGCGAGGTGCTGCCGGTCGACGAGCACCTCGCGCACCAGGGCCGGGTCATCGAGATCCTCAACGAGAACCTCACGCAGGGGCTGCTGGAGGCGTACCTCCTCACCGGCCGGCACGGGCTCTTCACCTCGTACGAGGCGTTCATCCACGTGGTCGACTCGATGTTCAACCAGTACGCGAAGTGGCTCGAGTCGAGCTCGAAGGTGGAGTGGCGGCGGCCGGTGGCGTCGTTCACGTACCTGCTCTCCTCGCACGTGTGGCGGCAGGACCACAACGGCTTCTCGCACCAGGACCCCGGCTTCCTCGACCACGTCGTGAACAAGCGGGCGTCCATCGTGCGCGTCTACCTGCCGTTCGACGCGAACTCGCTGCTCGTGACCATGGACCACTGCCTCCGCGGCACCGACCTCATCAACGTCGTGATCGCGGGCAAGCAGCCGACCGCGACGCTGCTCTCGCTCGAGGAGGCGCGGGCGCACGGCGAGCGCGGCGTGGGCGTCTGGGAGTGGGCGGGCACCGAGGTGCCGGGGCTCGAGCCCGACGTGGTCGTCGCGTGCGCGGGCGACATCCCGACGGTGGAGGCGATGGCGGCCGTGCAGATCCTCAAGCGGGAGATCCCGCAGCTGCGCGTGCGGTTCATCAACGTGGTCGACCTGATGCGGCTGCAGGACTCCACGCAGCACCCGCACGGCCTCGACGACGGCTCGTTCGACGCGCTGTTCACGCGCGACAAGCCCGTGGTGTTCGCGTTCCACGGCTACCCGTCGCTCATCCACCGCCTCACGTACAAGCGCGCGAACCACGCGAACATCCACGTGCGCGGCTTCGTGGAGCAGGGCGGCACGACCACGCCGTTCGACATGCTGATGCTCAACGACCTCGACCGGTTCCGGCTCGTGATGGACGTGATCCGCCGCGTGCCGCACCTCGAGACCACCTACGCGGCGCTGTCGCAGCGGATGGACGACGAGCGGATCGCGCACCGTGTGCACACGCGGCAGTTCGGCGAGGACATGGCCGACGTGTCGGGTGCGGAGGGGCTGCCGTTCGCGGATCCGTCGCGGCAGACGGCGATCGACACCGGCGACGACAACGCGTAGCGCGGCGTCGGGCCGCGACCTCCGCTAGTCGGAGGTCGCGTCCGTCGCGTCGCCGTCCGCCGTGCCCGGCCCGTGGTCGAACAGGCCGATCGCGTTGCCCTCGCTGTCCCGCACGTAGGCCCAGCGGTCGCGCTCGTCGAGCATCTGGATGGCGCCCAGCACGGATCCGCCGTGCGCCTCGACCTGCGCGACCGTCTCCTCGATGGAGCCGACCGTGATCACGATGGTGGGGTGCGGCACGTCCGCGCCATGTCGTCGGCGGGGATCTCGAAGTGCTCGACAGCGACCATGCACCGATGATCCTGCGGCTGGGGAAATGGCGTCAAGGGGCGATCGCGGGGGTCTCCCGTACCGTGGGGCGAGGCCCGCCGACGGCGCGCCCGCACCCGAATCGACCCGCCCCCGGAGGCACCGCATGGCCGCATCGACCCGCATCCTCCCGCCCCGGATCAGCGACCCGCGGTTGGGCGGCCTCGCCGACGGCGACCCGTCCGACCTCGACGCGCACGCGTCCTTCGAGCGCCTGCGCTTCGCCGACGCCGACCTGAGCGACGCCGACCTCGTCGACATCGGGTTCGAGGAGTGCGTGCTCGAGCGCATCCGCCTGCACGAGGCCGACCTCACGGCCGCGAGCCTCGTGGACGTGCTCGCCTCCCGGCTCGACGCGCCCGTGCTGAAGGCGCCGCGCATCCGGATGCGCGACGTGCGCCTCGAGGGCTCGCGCGTCGGATCGGCCGAGCTCTACGACGCGTCCCTCTCCTCGGTGCACATCGCGGACTGCCGCCTCGGCTTCGTGAACCTGCGCGGCTCCAAGATCACCGACCTGCTCCTCACCGACTGCGCCATCGAGGAGCTGGACCTCCGCGGCACGTCCGGCATGCGCGTCGCGTTCGCGCGCACCACCATCGGCACGCTCGACCTCGCCGACTCGTCGCTCACGCACCTCGACCTCCGCGGCGCCGAGATCCACGACCTCGACACCCCCGACGGCCTCCGCGGCGCCGTGCTCGACTCGACCCAGCTCATGGCGCTCGGCCCCGTGTTCGCGCGGCACTTCCGCGTGCGCGTGGAGGACTGAGGCGGTCATGCGGCCCGCCGGGCGGCTGGTTTGTCCAGCCACGTGGATGACGGATCGTCCCGCGGGGGCATGCGCAGGTCATGGCCTCCCGAGCACGATCGCCCCATGAACACGACGACACGCTCAGCATCTCGGCCCGTCGCCCTCCTACTCGCCGTCGCGTTGGCGGGTGGCGTCTCGCTCACGGCTCTGCCCGCCGCACCGGCCCGCGCGATCGACAGCATCAGCGACCTGTGCGCCAGCTTGCCGCAAGACAGCCAGGCGTATCGGGACTGCGTCGAGACCCGCGTGGTCGCGCAGCGCCCGAGCGAGGAGGAGCTCAAGTGCTATCGCGGGGCTGGTGTAGCGGTCGGCGCGCTCCTGGTCGACAACTACCTCAGCAAGGGGAACGCGCAAGTGCTCGCTGCTAGGCTCATCGCCGCCGGCGCCTTCGGGTGCATAGGTTCACTCTTCGTCTGACCGGGAACCGGGGGAATGCGCGTGCGGAGCCTCATCAAGACCGTCGCCCTGGCAGCTGTGCTCCTCTTCGCAATGGCGCTTCTCCCCGACGAGCCGGGAGTGAGGTTCACGGGCTTCGTGGTGGCCACCATCGTCTTCGCCGCCGGGCTCCGGCTGCTGAAGGTGTTCGGCTCCGAGTCGCCGAAGGCCTGACCGGAGCGGCCACTCGGGCGCTCGTCACTCAGGCCGCGAAGGGCAGACCCGCGCGAGCGGCGACCGCGACCGCTTCGACGCGCGTGGTCACACCCAAGGTGCGCAGGATCACGCTGACCGAGTCCTTCACCGTGCCGAGAGGTACGCGGAGATCCCGGGAGATGTCGGAGTTGGTCGCCCCTTCGGCCATCACCTTGAGCATCTGCAGCTGGATCGGGTTCAGCGAATGCAACGCGGCGGAGGCACGAGTCCGCGAGGCGTCCGGGAGCAGGCTCCGGCTGGACCGGCCCCACGCCAGCACGACGGCTCCTGCTGCGAGCGATCGGACGTGAGCTCTCAGGCTCTCGGGGTCCATGTCCAGTGACAGGGCTCCCGATGCTCCCATCTCGACCCCCTGGCGTGCCAAGCCGATGGCGTCGCTCTCGGCGATGACTGACACGGGACGTGGATCTGACCGCGAGCAGTGCCGGATGACCTCTGCGAAGTGGGGATCTGGGAGGTGCCGAGCGCCGAGGAGCACGACGTCCGAGTCACGGTGCTTGATCCGAGGAATGGCGTCGACACCCCGTGCGCACTCGACCCGCAGGTCGCCGCTGTCCGAGAGCACCTGCGCGATGCCCGATCGGATCAACTGCTCGTCGTGCACGACGAGGATGTCCAGCGATCGATGTCCTTCCACGTTTCCTCCTGTCCGCCGCCGAATCCACAGCGCAGCGCGCGCTCGGGACTCCCACGGTAGGGGCCGATCAGGAGGAGGCGCAGGCCGTCCTGCGGGTCTTCGGGTGTCGCGTCCTCCACGGTAGGGTGCGCGCTCACGGACTGAGGGTCCGTCGATGGTCGCGCCGATGGCAGCGGACTCCGCGGCGCCGTGCTCGACTCGACCCAGCTCATGGCGCTCGGCCCCGTGTTCGCGCGGCACTTCCGCGTGCGCGTGGAGGGCTGAGGCGGTCAGCCCGCCGGCGGGATCCGCAGCTTGAAGCCCAGGTGCGACCGGGCGTACCCGAGCCGCTCGTAGAAGCGGTGCGCGTCGACGCGCACCGCGTCGGAGGTGAGCTGCACGAGGGTCGCGCCGAGGGCGGGCGCGGCGACGTCCGCGACCCAGCGCATCATCGCGCCGCCGATGCCGGAGGAGCGCAGGTCGCTCCGCACGTGCACGGACTCGACCTGGAGGCGGGAGCTGCCGCGGCGGGACATGCCCGGGATCAGGGTGAGCTGCAGCGTGCCGACGAGGGCGCCCTCCGCGTCGGTCGCGACCAGCAGGTCGTTCGCGGGGTCGGCGACGATGCGGTCGAGCGCCGCGCGGTAGAGGTCGGCATCGGAGGGATCCGCCCGGTCGCCCCGCGCGGCGCCCACCGGGTCGTCGGCCATCAGGTCCATGACGGGCGCGAGGTCGGCGGCCGTCGCGCGGCGGAGGGTGACCCCGTCCACGCGAGCCGGGAGGGGGACGGGGAGGAGGAGGGGTGCGAGCACGCCCCCATCCTCCCCGATGCGCGCCGGGCGCGTCAGGCCGATGCCGGGCGGGCCTGCCCCGACGCCCGCGCCACGTGCGCGAGCAGTCGCTCGATGAGCATCCGGCGGAGGTCCACCGACGACCAGCCGTGATCCGCGCCCTCCACGGCCGTGAAGGTCGCGTCCGGCATCAGCTCGCCGTACCGGGCGCCGTACGCGGCGGGCACGACCTCGTCGGCCGTGCCGTGCACCACGTCGACCGGGCCCGGATAGCCGGACACCGGGCCGTAGACGTCGACGCCCGCGAGCACCTCGTCCGGGAAGCCCAGGCCGAGGCCCATGCCCTGGACGTCGACGACGCCGCGCTCGCGGGCCGCGGCCAGCGGCACGCTCATCACGCGGTCGTTCGCCGTGATGTCGTCGACGACCACGCCGGCCGGCGACCACAGCGTGAGGCTCGCGACGAGCTCCGGGACGCGGGCCGCGGCCAGCGCGGACTCGACGCCGCCGAGGCTGTGGGCGACCACGTGCACGGGCCCGTCCACGTCCTCGGCGAGGGCGCGGATCATGGCGGTCACCTGGTCGACCTCGTCGAGCAGGCGCACGTCGGCGAAGTCGCCGTCGCTCACGCCGTGCCCGAGCCGGTCGTAGGCGCGCGCCGCCGTGCCGGACGCGGCCAGCGCCCGGGCGACGGGGACCCAGAGGCCGTGGCCGCCGGTGCCCGAGTCGCCGAAGCCGTGCACGAGCAGCGCGGCGGGCGCGCCGGGACGCACGGTGCCGTGCTCCCAGCCGCGGATCGTGTGCCCTCCGTGGTCGAGGGCGAGCGGGGTGACGCGCGGCGCTCCGGCCGCTGCCATCAGTTCCGCCGGTCGGCGAAGCCGGCCGGGAGGTCGCCGGGGGCGGTGTCGACGACGGTCTCGTCGTCGGCGCCCACGAACTCGTCGAGGGTGATGTGCGCGAACTCCGGCACCACGTAGATCGGGTACGTGGGGCCCTCGTCGCGGAACGCGCGCATCTGCTCGAGGTGGTCGTTCTGGAAGAGCACGGTCTTGGAGCCGTCCTCCTCCACCCAGCGCGGGAAGAAGATCGTGCCGTGCAGCACGCGCGCGGCGGGGATGATGTTGACGACGACGCTGGTGCCGGTGGGCTCGTTCCACGACACCTTGAAGACGCCGTCGGCGAGGGCGACGAGGTCGACCGTCTGGTCCTTGACCCAGCGGCCGCCGACCATCCCGGAGTGGATCCGGTAGTCGATGGTCGTGGCGTTCTTCACGTACATCTCGTACTGCCAGCCGTTGGCGTACGTGTAGATGAGGCGGTGTCCGACGAGGGGGCTGAGGTCCTGAGCGGGCACGGGGTGCTCGACGCTCGTGGTGATGTTGTCCATGCCGCCGATCCTGACACCGGAATGCGTTTGTCACAAGCGCATCTACCTGGGTATCCTCGGTGCATGCCAGCCGACGCGTCCGACCAGGAGCTGCGGGCCGTCGCCCGGCGCCTCGGCTCCGAGCTCGGGCCGTTCCGCCGCCGCCTCATGAACGCCTCCCGGAGCGCCGCCGACCTGCCCGACCTCCCCGACGCGCAGGTCGAGGTCCTCCGCCGGCTCGAGGCGATCGGCTGGGCCACGCCCACCGGCCTCGGCCGCGCGCTCGGGCTCGCGCGCTCCACCGTCAGCAACCTGGTGCTCGCCATGGAGCGCGACGGCCTCGTCGACCGGCGGCTCGTGAAGGGCGACGGCCGCAGCACCGAGGTGGGGCTCACGGATCGCGCGCGGGATCTGCTCCGCGCCTTCGACCGCTCCGCCGAGGGCGTGCTCGTGGGCGCCCTGCGTCGGCTCACGGCCGAGGAGCGACGCGCCATCGCCCGCGCGCTGCCGGCGATGGAAGCCCTGCACGCGGCGATCGGCGGCGCGCCCGCGTCGGCGCCGGCACCTGCCGCGTCGTGATCCTCCGAGCGGTCGCGCCGCTCGGTCTCAGGCCGCGTGCACGGGCGCGCGCGGGGCCTCGGCCGCGGGAGCGGCGCCGGGGGCGTCCGCCTCGCAGCCGACCGCACCGGTCGCGGGCCCGGAGTCGGCCTCGGCCGCCACGTTGAGCCGCGCGAGGTAGCCGGCGAATGCCTCCAGGTCGGAGCGCTCCCACCGGCCGAGCACGCGGACGAGGCGGCTGCCCTGCGCGTCGTCGGCGTCGATCCCGGTGCGGCCGGCGTTCGTGAGCGCGAGCACGCGCACCCGGCCGTCCTGCGCGTCGGCCCCGACCTCCACCAGCCCCAGGTCCTGGAGCTGGCGGAGCTGCCGGCTGACCACGCTGCGGTCGACGCCGAGCTGGTCGGCGACGGCGCTGGCGTGGGCGCTGCCGCAGCGGCGGATCACGCGGAGCATCTTGTAGCCGATGGGCGGGAGCTCCGGGTGGATCGCGGCGGCGGCCTCCCGGGTCGTGGCGCGGATCCGCGCGGCCAGGGCCGTCATCTGCTCCTCGACCTCGGCGATGCCCGCCGCGATCCGGTCGTCATCGGTCATCGGCGGGCGTCGACCCCGGCGTCCTCGTGCTCGGGCAGTCGGATGGATCCGGTCGGGTTCGCCTCGCCGGCCGGCGTCAGCGCGACGGCCCCGGCGGAGGCGGCGATGAGCGCGTCCTCGGCGTCCACGCGGCGCACGTCCTTCGCCGCCTTCTCGTTCTTCATCTGCACGGCGTTCTTGCTGCCGAGCTGCGCGTTGGGCAGGAAGATCACCGCGATGAGCGACACGATCGCGAGCGGCACGCTGTAGAGGAACACGTCGCCGATGCCGACGCCGTACGCGCTCTCGACCACGGTGCGGACCGCGGGGCTGAGCTGCGACACCTGCGGGATGACGCCCGAGCCGAGCGCCTGCGCGGCGGCGGCCTGGTCGGCGGGGGCGAGTCCCATGATCCCGGCGGTGATCTCCGACGCGACGATCGTGCCGAGCACCGAGCCGAGCACCGAGACGCCGACCGTGCCGCCGAGGCTGCGGAAGAACGTGACCGCGCTGGTGGCGACGCCGAGGTTCTTGACCTCGATGGCGTTCTGCACGACGAGCACGAGGTTCTGCATGAGCATGCCGAGGCCCGCGCCGAGCACGAACATGTAGATGCCCACGAGCAGGAAGTCGGTGTCGTAGCGGAGCGTCGACAGCAGCGCCGTGCCGGCGACGATGAGGACGGCGCCCGAGATCATGATCGTCTTCCACTTGCCGCGGCGGCTGATCAGGCTGCCGAACACGGTCGAGGAGATGAGCAGGCCCGCCATGAGCGGGATCGTGAGGAGGCCCGACTGGGTCGGCGTGGCGCCGCGCGACAGCTGCATGTACTGCGCGAGGAAGACCGAGGTGCCGAACAGCGAGATGCCGACCGCGAGGCTCGCGACGACCGAGAGCGTGAAGGTGCGGTTGCGGAACATCGTGAGCGGGATGATCGGCTCGGCGACCTTGAGCTCGGTGACGACCGCGGCGATCAGGAGCACGACCGCGCCGCCCACCATGAGGTACGAGGTGCCCGAGGCCCACTCGAACTGCTTGCCGGCCTGGGAGACCCAGATGAGCAGGAGCGAGACGCCGCTCGCGATGAAGACCGCGCCGAGGTAGTCGACGTGCACCTTGCGCTTCGGGTGCGCGGGGAGGTGCAGGGTGACCTGCAGCAGGATGATCGCGATGATGGCGATCGGCAGCGCGATGAAGAAGTTCCAGCGCCAGCCGATCGCGTCCGTCACGACGCCGCCGAGGAGCGGGCCGCCGACGGTTCCGACGGCCATGACGGCGCCGAAGAGGCCGGCGTAGCGGCCGCGGTCACGTGGGCTGATGATGTCGGCCATGATGATCTGGCTGAGCGCGGCGAGGCCGCCGGCGCCGAGGCCCTGGAGCACGCGGAAGACGATGAGCGTCTCCGTGTTCTGCGAGAAGCCGGCGAGCGCGGAGCCCAGCACGAAGGTGCCGAGGGCGAGCTGGATGAGCAGCTTGCGGTTGAAGAGGTCGGCGAACTTGCCCCAGAGCGGCGTGCTCACGGTGGTGGCGAGGAGCGTCGCGGTGACGACCCAGGTGTAGCCGGACTGGTCGCCCTTGAGGTCGCTGATGATGATCGGCAGCGAGGTGGAGACGACGGTGCCGGCGAGGATCGAGACGAACATGCCGAGCAGGAGGCCCGAGAGGGACTCGAGGACCTGGCGCTTCGACATGGATCCGTCGGCGGAGACGGTGCGGCGTGGGGCCTTCGCGGGTGCCGCGTCGGTGTGGTGCTGGGACATGTTCCTCCGGTAGTTGACTGCAAGCAACCATATGACTGTGGTGGACAGTTGTCAACCATCTCGGTCTGGCGTGCGGCCATATCGCATGCGCTGCGGCGGGTGCAAGACCCAGCGGATTCGGCCCGGGATCGTCATCCGCGCCCTCGTTTCCTCCTACTCTCGGCGATCGAGGAACGCGCATCGCGCCCTCGATGAAGACGAGGAAGAACCGTGCCATCAACGCAAGAGGACCAGGATCGATCGTCGAAGGCCTTCGAGCATGTGTCCTACACGGACCCGGGGTGGAAGGCGGATCCGGCGAAGCTGTTGGCCGCGGCGAGGCGCTGGCATCCCATCGCGTCCTGCACCCTGCCGAGGTTCGACGTCGACGCGTTCCAGCGGCGTCACGGATGGCGCTCGGGGGGCCGGGTCGCAGCGGGCCCATGTACGCCCGAGGCGGTGCTCGGGGTGATGAACGAAGACCGATTCCGAAAGGGACCGGCGCAGTTCCCCTGGGATGCATCCGGAGACGTCCTGGCGCGCGTCGCCGACGCGATCCGGTGTGGGCGCCCGGTGGAGGTGGTGCTCCCGTCTTTCGCGGGTCGGCCGCACAACCCTGCGGCACATCGGCGGGTGGCCCCTGATCTCGGCGAGCTCTACGCGTTGCAGCTCCTGAAGAACATCTCCGACGCCGTGTCAGTCGTCTACGCACCCGGCGTGCTGTTCACCCTGGTGCTGGACGGTCGCGCCTATCGGCCCTTCTACGGCTACAGCGATGACGAGGCGATGCCGTATGGCGACAACGTGAGGAAGCAGATCGACCTGCTCGGTGCACGCGGGCGCATCCAGGCGGTGGACATGCACGACCTGATGCAGGCGAGGAGCGAGGAGCTTGCCTCGATCGACCTGGCCGTGAGGGAGGACGTGACTCGTCTGTGGGCCTCGAACCGCTTCACCCATCGGCGGGATCTCGTCCGAGCCCTCCGGCAGGGGACGGAGACGACAGCCATCTCGGCAGCCTTCATCGAGCTCTACAAGCGAGGCGGCATCGAGGGGGTGGACGTCGCGGCGCTCCTGCGAGAAGCAGACGAGATCCTCGACGAGCGGGCCGATCGGACCGCCTTCGAGTACGCCGTGCTCCTCACCAAGCTGCGCGAGCTCGATGTGCTCGGGCGTGCATTCCCGCATGCGGTACGCGGGACGGTCCATCCGAAGCCGGGGCAGTACTCCCCTCGAATCAAGGACGATGCGACCCGCATCAGCCCCTGGCACGGCGTTGCCATCGAACATCCGGACGGGCGCATCGTGACGGAGTACGAGGCCTTCGTCTACCAGGACTTCGAGCAGTACGAGGCCGTCTTCGTCGCCGGGGATGAGGCGCCGTTCTTCTACAGGCGACGGGGGATCCCGTCAGCGGGCGCGTGAGCGGCAGCGGGGCGAAGGCTGATGTCGGCCGTTTCCGGTCGCGACCGCTCGTGGCGCTCGTGGCGGCCCAGGTGGCCGCTTCCACCGGTGCGGGCCTCTCGCTCACGATTGCGAGCGTCGCCGTGCTCGAGCTGTCGGGTTCGGAGAGGATCGCAGGTCTTGCGCAGACGGCGATCGTGGTCGGAGCCAGCGTGCTCACGCTCCCGGTCTCTCGACTTGCAGCCCGAGCAGGCCGGCGGTGGTCCCTCGGTCTGGCCTACGCCCTCGCGATGCTCGGGGCGCTCGTGTGCGCCGCAGCCATCGCCGCATCGGCGTGGGAGGCAGTGCTCCTCGGTCTGTCTCTCGTGGGAGGCGGTACCGTGGCGGGCCTCGCGGCGCGCTTCGCCGCGGCCGAGACAGCCCGCCGGCCCCGTGACGCGGCTCTCGCGATCGCGCTGGTCCTCTGGGCGTCGACCGTCGGGTCGATCGTCGGACCGAATCTGGTATCGCTGACGGGACTGGGTGCGTCGTCCGGGGCCTTCATGCTCCTCGCGGCACTGTACGCGACGGCTGCCCTCGTCGTCATGCTCGCGGTTCCGAGCTCATCATCCCGGCCGGGCCGCGCCCGTGCGCGGTCCTCGACGGCGACAGTGCTGCGCGTCCTCCGCGGTCGACCGACTGCGTCCGCCGGCCTCGGTCTCAGCGCCATCGTGCACGTGACCATGGTCGCGTTGATGGCCATGGCGCCGGTGCACCTCCATCACGACATGGCACCCGATGCGGTCGTCGGCCTCGTGATGAGCGGCCACCTCGCGGCCATGTACGGCCTGAGCCCGCTGTTCGGTCTCGTCATCGCACGGCACGGCGCGAGAGGGTCGGCCATCGCCAGCATGATCATCGTGTGCTCCGCGGGGGCCATCCTCGCGCTGTCGGCCTCCGGCGACGAAATTGGCTTCGGGCTCGGCTTGGCGCTGCTCGGCATCGGGTGGTCCATGGGGATGGTCGCAGGATCCGCGCTCGTGGTCGAGGCGCTGGAGCCCGAGGAGCGACTCGCGACGCAGGGGACGACGGACCTCGTGATCAACGTCGGCGGAGGAGCGGCCAGCATCGTCGCCGGGGTCGTCGTCGCCGGGCAGGGTTACGCCTCTCTTGCCACCGCATTCGCCGTCGGGGTGGGACTCGCGACGGTCGGCGCCTCATTCATGGGCCTGCGTCGCCGGTGCCGACCTCAGCCGCGTGTGGAGGCAGAGCCCCCGCCCCCGGAGTAGGCAGGAGGGGAGAGCCGGTCGACCGACCGGCCTCGAGACGAGGAGGAATCCCATGGTCGATTCGGTGGCGACGGTCTGGCTGCCCGTGCAGGACATGACGCGCGCGGTGGCGTTCTACCGCGACACGCTCGGGCTCACGGTCACGAGCGAGGACGACGACTGGAGCGAGATCGACGCGGACGGCCTGATGATCGGGCTCAACGCGCGCGAGGAGGCGAGCGGCTCGTCGAGCGGCGGCGCGGTCATCTCGTTCACACCCGAGGGGTCGATCGAGGACGAGCTCGCGAAGATCAAGGCACGGGGCGCCGAGATCACGGGCGAGATCAGCGACCACGAGTGGGGCCGCATCCTCCCGTTCCAGGACAGCGAGGGCAACGACCTCCAGCTCTACACGCCGCCGACCGGCGGCTAGCGGAGGTCGCCGCTCACGGCAGCGGCTCGAGGTCGACGTGCACGTCGTCGCCGACCTCGAGCCCCTGACGGTCGCGGACCTGCCGCTTGACGGGGAGCACCCAGGTGCCGTCGCCCTGCGGGAAGACCGAGGTGCGCCAGGTGGTGGTGCCGACGCGGACCCGCACGGGGACGGATCCGAACCCGCGGCGGCCGGCCTGCCCCAGCTCCCGCAGCATCGGCGTCAGCTCCGCGGGCAGGGACACGAACGTCCACAGCTCCCGCCGCGCCTCCCACGCCCACAGCGGCGCGGTGAAGGCGAGCGGCAGGTCGTCGGTCATGCCCTCGACCCTACGGGCGCTCACCACCGCATGCCCTCGGCGATGAGCGCGGCGGCCTCGGCGGGCGAGCGCGTGGTCGTGTCGACCTCCGTGCCCCCGAGGTCGGCCGCTTCCAGGATGGTCGCGAGCTCCGGCGCGCGGGCCGCATGCCAGGCGCGCGCGTCCGCATCGCCGTCGTGCCGGGCGTCGAGGCGGGCGCTCACGATCCGCGGATCCGCGGTGAGGTGCACGAGGAGCGGCTCCCGGGACCCGAGCGCCTCCGCGTAGCGCGGCAGGTCGGCGGCCTGCTCGACCACGGCGGCCACGATCACGACGCGGGCCCCGGCGTCACGGAAGTTGCGCGACAGGTCACGCAGGTTGCGGAGCTCGAGCTCCCGGTGGAACGGGTCGTCGGGCGGCGACGGACGGAGCAGGCGTACGGCGTCCGCATCGACCATCGCGTGCGGCACACCGCGCTCGCCGAGGAGCGCGCCGAGAGCGTGCATCGTCGACGTCTTGCCGGATCCGACCGTGCCGGTGAGGATCACGGCGTCGGTCATGCCTCGACCCTACGGGCGGGCGTCGTCGTGCGCGCCCGTCCCCCTGAAGTGGTCATCCGCGGTCGCGAGGATCGCGATCCCGACGGCGATGACCACGAGGCCGCGGGCCGCGTCAGCGGCTGACCGTGAGCAGGTCGCACTCCAGCGGCTCGGACGCCTCCGCGATCAGCTCGAACGTCGCGGCACCCGCCCGGATCGTGAGGGTCGACATGCCCCGCCAGCGCGGGTGCGGCTCCGAGGTCGTCGAGGTGATGGCGTGGCGGAGGATCCGCAGCCGGTCGATCGAGAGGGTCGCCGTCCGGCGGCGCAGCACCGCGTCGCGGCGCGAGACGATCAGCAGCTCGCGCGGCGTGCACGCGGCCAGAGCTCCGGCGAGGCTCATCGGGCGGAGCCGCTGGAGCGCGCCGACCAGGCCCGTCGCGGTCGTCCGCAGCGGCGTGCGCGGCCGCGAGGAGAGGTACCGCAGCTGCGGATCCCGCGCCGTGAGGTCGTCGTACGCGGAGGCGATGCCCGCCTCGTCCGTGCCCATGTCGATGCGCGGGGCCACCCGCTCGGCCCGCCCGGGCGCGTGGACGGGGACGCCCCCCGCCGCCCCCGCGAGGCCCACGAGGAGCTCGGTGAGGTCGACGACCACGTCCGCCGACGCTCCGTTGAACGGGATCTCCAGGGCGGTGCCGTCGATCGTGTGCAGCGTGAGCAGGCCGTCGAGGAGGTCGACGCGGTCGCGCACGGCCACGACGTCGGCGTAGGGGATGCGGCGGGCGACGAACGTGGGTCCGCGTCGCGAGAGCACCTCGAGCTCGCGGTCGCCGACCACGATGAGGTGCTCGTAGAGGTCCATCGTCGGATCGGTGTCGCGGCGCGCGATGTCGCGCGGCACCTTGAGCACGAGACGGGCCGTGAACGGGTCGGCGCCGTGCGGGCGGAACAGGCGCGGGACCTGGTCGAGGGTGCGGACGGTGTCGATCCACGGGCCGAAGGCGTCGTGCTCGGCGGTTCTGGCGGGCGGGGTCACGGAGCGACGCTATACCGGCGACGGGCTCGGATCGAGGACGGGGGCGGGCCTCGTGCCGAGCCCGGACGTGTGCTACGCGGCGGATGCGGTGGACCGCCGCCGGAGCCGGCGGCGAGCCCCGGTCAGCCCTCGATCAGATCGCGCTCGGGCGGCACCGAGGTCCACAGCCCGACCACGCGACGGGCGAGCGCGCGCTCGAGGCCGCCGAGCGCCTTGACCACGAAGATCGTCGTGCGGGCGGGGGAGCCCGCCTTCGAGAAGCCGCGGTCGACCGCGCGCACCCACGTCTCGGCGGCGATCTTCGCGGTCGAGTAGTTGGCGCCGCCGGGGTACGGGCGCTGCACGGCGGTGGAGGAGACGATCGCGAGGCGGCCGGCGTCGGACGCCTGCAGGTCGGCGTCGAACGCGCGCGTCGTGTTGCGGAGCGTCGTGACGAGCCGCTCGTGCAGGAAGTCCCAGTCGTCGTCGGTCTGGCCTTCGAGGCCGTTGCCGCCGCGCCAGCCGCCGACCAGGTGGATCAGCCCGTCGACGCCGCCGAGGTCCGCGCGGATCCGCGCCGCCAGCTCCACGACGGCCGCGTGGTCGGCGAGGTCGCACACCTCGCGACGCGACGCGTCCACGCCGTCGAGCCGGCCGGCGTCCGAGCCGACCGCGACGACGCGCGCACCCGCCGCGGTCAGCTCGGAGCAGACCGCCCGACCCGCTGCGCTCGACGCGCCGGCGACCACGACCACGCGGCCGTCGACGCTCATGCCGCCTGCCCCGTGATGCCGGCGGTGGAGCCGATCACGTCGCGCATCTTCTTCTCCAGCGCCTCGAAGAACATGCTGAGCGGGAACTCGTCGTCGAGCACGAGATCCGTCAGGCCCTTGGGCGGCCCGTCGAGCGGCAGCGCGTCCGGCCCCTTCGCCCACGTGGACGCGGGGTGCGGCGTGACCGTCTCGGTGACCATCGCGTAGGCGGCCAGCCAGTGCGCGGTCTTCGGCCGGTCGATGGAGCGCCAGTAGAGGTCGTTGACCCGGTCGGCGAGCGCGACGACCACGTCGGCCACCTCGTCCCAGTCGATCGTGAGGCGCGTGTCCGTCCAGTGCAGCACGTGGTGCTGGTGCAGCCAGGCGAACAGCAGCTGGCCGCCGAGGCCGTCGTAGTTGCGGACGCGGGATCCGGTGATGGCGAAGCGGAAGATGCGGTCGAAGATCACCGCGTGCTGCACCATGCCGGCGCGCTCCAGCAGGGCGTCGTCGGCGGCGGTGCGCTCTTCGGGATCCGTCGCCGCGAGCCGGCGCTGGATGCGCACGGCCTCGCGGAACGCGGTGAGGTCGCAGCGGAGCTCCTCGATCGAGTAGAGGAAGAAGGGCATCCGCTGCTTGATCATGAACGGATCGAACGGCAGGTCGCCGCGCATGTGCGTGCGGTCGTGGATCAGGTCCCACATCACGAAGGTCTCCTCCGCGAGCCGCTGGTCCTCCAGCAGGCGACGGGCGTCGTCCGGCAGCTCCAGCTTCGTGACCTCGGCGGCGTGGCGCACCACGCGGCGGAAGCGGGCGGCCTCGCGGTCGGCGAAGATCGCGCCCCATGTGAAGGTCGGCACCTCGCGCATGGCGACGGTCTCGGGGAACAGCACGGCCGAGTTGGTGTCGTAGCCGGGCGTGAAGTCGACGAACCGGATGGGGACGAAGAGCGCGTTGCCGTAGTCGCCCGCCTCCAGCTCGGCGACGAACTCGGGCCAGACCACCTCGATGAGCACGGCCTCGACGAGCCGGCTCGCGCTGCCGTTCTGCGTGGTCATCGGGAACACGACGAGGTGCCGGATGCCGTCGACGCGGTCCCGCTGCGGCTGGAACGCGGTGAGCGAGTCGAGGAAGTCGGGCACGCCGAGGCCGGCGTCGACCCAGCGCGCGAAGTCCACGTCGAGAGCCGCGAGGTACGCGGCGTCGTGCGGGAAGAGCGGGGCGAGCGCGCGGATCCCGTCGCGGATGGTCGTGATCAGGCGGGTCGCCTCCGCGTGGTGCGCCGCGTCGGGGATCGACCCGTCCTTGACCTGCATCGGCTGGAGCGCGACGGCGGCGTCCTTGAGGGCGAGCCAGGCGGGGGAGGAGGCGACGGAGCGCACGTCCTCGACGACCTCGGGCTCGCCGATGACGGCTGCGGGGGCTGCGGCGCTGGACATGGATCGACCTCCGATCGTGCGGGTGCGTGCGGTGCCTCCACCGTATCCGCGGGGTGGGCGTCAGATCGTGTCCCGCTAGCGGGTTCCGCGCGTGGATCCCGGCGCCCGCGCAGCATCCGTGCGCGGGCGCGGGGGCCTACGCCTCATCGTCCACCGGCACCGGCGTCGTGGTCCCCGTCTCGTGGTCGCGCCGCAGCATCGCGTAGCCGACGGACGCGCGCGGCTCGCCGCCCGCGACGGGCCAGCCGTCGCGGTAGTGCGCCTCCTTCACGAAGCCCGCGCGCACGAGCACCCGGCGCATCGCCCGGTTGTCGTCGCGGGTCTGCGCCTCGAACCGGGTGACGTGCGGGTACGAGCCGAACACGTGAGAGGTCAGCGCGCGCACCACGGGCACGCCGAGGCCCCGGCCGCGCCAGGGCTCCGCGAGGCGCAGGTCGAACAGCACGCCCGGGTCCTCGAGGTCGTCGAGCACGACGAGGCCCACGCGGCCGGATCCCTCGACCTCCACCCACAGCGCCTCGTGTTCGGGCCCCGCGAAGTCGCCGTCGGCGATGCGCGCGTCGACCTCCGCGGCCGTCGGTGCCGACCGCATGTGGAACGGGAACGCGTTCGACGTGAGGAACTCCCGGAGAGCCGCGCGGTCCTGGTCGACGTCGACCGGGACCAGCGCGACGGTCGGGGATGCGGGTGGGGTGTCGGGCATGGGGTCCTTCCGGGTGGTCCGAGCGACGCGCTTCTCCACAGCCGCGGGTGAACAGCGGGTGAACCCGAGGGCCCCCCGTAGAGGGGACGCCCGGGCAGGGCGCATGCTCGTCGCCGTGGATCCCTTCATTCTCCTCGTGCTCGTCGTCATCACGGCGCTCGCCTTCGACTTCACCAACGGCTTCCACGACACGGCGAACGCGATGGCCACGTCCATCGCGACCGGCGCGTTGAAGCCCAAGGTCGCGGTCACGCTCTCCGCCGTGCTCAACCTGGTGGGCGCCTTCCTCAGCATCGAGGTCGCGCTCACGGTCACGAACGCGGTGGTCAAGATCCAGGACAAGACGGGGGCGCCCGACCCGGCGCTGCTGGAGGGCGGCGGATCCGCGCTCCTCCTCATCGTGCTGGCCGGCCTCATCGGCGGCATCGTCTGGAACCTCCTCACCTGGCTCCTCGGCCTGCCGTCCAGCTCGTCGCACGCGCTGTTCGGCGGCCTCATCGGATCCACGCTCGCGGGCCTCGGCGTCAACGGCGTCAACTGGGCCGGCGACGGATCGAAGCTCGACGGCGTGGTCGGCAAGGTCATCCTCCCGGCGCTCATGTCGCCGCTCCTCGCCGGCGCCGTGGCCGCGATAGGCACCTGGCTGGTGTTCCGGATCATCGGGAACCTCGCCGGCCGTGGGCTCGACCGCACCTTCCGCATCGGCCAGATCGGCAGCGCCTCGCTCGTCTCGCTCGCGCACGGCACGAACGACGCGCAGAAGACGATGGGCGTCATCACGCTCGCGCTCATCGCGGCCGGCGGCTGGACCGACACCTCCTCGGTGCCGTTCTGGGTGAAGATCAGCTGCGCGCTCGCCATCTCGCTCGGCACCTACATCGGCGGCTGGCGCATCATCCGCACGGTCGGCAAGGGCCTCGTGGAGATCGACACCCACCAGGGCATGGCGGCCGAGAGCTCGTCGGCCGCGGTCATCCTCGCGTCCAGCCACCTCGGCTTCGCGCTCTCCACCACGCACGTGGCCACCGGATCCATCCTCGGCTCCGGCCTCGGTCGCCCGGGCGCGCAGGTGCGCTGGAAGGTGGCGCTGCGCATGGTCGTGGCGTGGATCATCACCCTCCCGGCCGCGGCCCTCGTCGGCGCGGTCATGTGGTGGCTCGGCCACCTCATCGGCGGCGCCGCGGGCGGCATCGCGATGACGATCGTGCTCCTCGCCGTCGCCATCACGGTCTACGTGCGCTCCCGCAAGGACGACGTGGGCGCCCACAACGTCAACGACGAGTGGTCGGACGACGCGCCCGCCCGCCCCGCCACCCAGCCCGCCGACGCCTGAAGGGCCACGCCATGCTCCCCCTCTTCCTCTCCGCCGTCGGCCAGGTCGCCGTGGTCGCCGTCCTCCTCGGCGCGGGCCTGCCCGCCCTCTTCGCGCTCGGGGTCCGCTCCTTCGCGCTCGCCAGCCCCGACACGAGCGGCCGGGCGACCGGATCCGGTCCCGGCCTCCCGGCGCCGCTCCTGCAGCTCGTCGGCGCGGTCTGCTACGCCGTCGTGGTCCTCGCCGTGGTCGCGGGCCTCACGCTCATCATCGCGACGGGCCTCGGCCAGACCGTGAGCTTCGAGCACGTCATCCCGACCTTCACCTCGAAGGGCTGACCATGACCACCAGTGCATCGACGGAGGACGGGCCCGCCGAGGGCCCCGCCCCCGAGCGCGGCATCGTCCAGCGCGTGGTCGGCTGGCTCCGCGCGGGCTACCCGTCGGGCGTGCCCGACCAGGACTACGTGCCGCTGCTCGGGATCCTCCGCCGCAGCCTCACCGCCGAGGAGCTCGAGCAGGTGGTGGACCAGCTCGTCGACGACGCGACCGCGGCCGACGCGGCGGGCGAGGAGATCGGCCGCCGTCAGCTCCGCGAGCGCGTCGAGGAGCTGCTCCTCGGGCCGGCGATGCCGGAGGACCTCGTGCGCGTCTCGGCCCGTCTCGCCGCGGCGGGCTGGCCGCTCGGATCGCCCGACGACCTCCACGAGCCGGACAGCGCCGACGCGCGTGCGACCGAGCGCACGGGTCTCATCTCGCGCATCGTCGCGTGGCTGCGCGCCGGATACCCGGCCGGGCTCCCCGAGCAGGACTTCGTGCCGCTGCTCGCCCTGCTGCGCCGGCGGCTCAGCGACGAGGAGGTGCAGGAGGTGAGCGCCCGGCTCGCCTCGGAGGGCGGGCTGCCCGCCAGCCGCCTCGACGTGGCCGACGCCATCGCGGGCGTCACCTCGGAGATGCCGTCCGACGAGGACGTCGAGCGCGTCCGCGCGTACCTCGAGGCGCACGGCTGGCCGGAGGGCTTCCGCATCTGAGCCCGACGGGGATCCGCCACTTGCACTGAGCACCAGATGGTGCAAACATGCACTCCGTGACTGATGGTGCAACAGGACTGCGCGAGCGACGCCGGGCGGCGACGTCGGCGACGCTCACGACCCTGGCGCGCCGCCTCACCGCGGAGCGCGGCCTCGCCGGCTTCACCGTCGAGGAGGTCTGCGAGCGGGCGGGCGTCGCGCGCCGCACCTTCTTCAACTACTTCGCCTCCAAGGAGGACGCGGTGTTCGGGCGTCCCGCGCGCCTCGACACCGCCGACCTCGAGGAGGCCTTCGTGGCCGCGGGGAAGCCGTCCCGCGCCACCTCGCCCGACCTCCTCGCCGACCTCGCCGACCTCTGCCTCCAGCGGTGGGCCCGCCTCGACACCGACGGCACCTCCATGAAGGACATGCACGCCGCCTTCCGCCGGGAGCCCGGCCTGCTCGTCCGCGCGCTCGACGCGTCCATCGAGGACGAGGCGAGCGACGTGCGCCTCGTCGAGCGCCGCGAGGGCCTGCCGGAGGGCGATCTCCGCGCATCCGTGGTGGTGCAGGTCATGGCCGCGCTCGGCCGGGCGAGCGCGCGCGAGTTCCTCGCCCCCGGCAACGCCGATCCCATGCCGACCATCCTGCGGCGGCGCCTCGACGCCCTCCGCGAGATCGCGCACCCCACGACCGTGACCACCCGCCAGCACGAACGGACCCCATGACCGCCACCGCCCCCGCGCCCCTCCTCCTCACGCAGCGGCGCATCTGGATCATCTTCTCGGCGCTCATCGCCGGCATGCTGCTGTCGAGCCTCGACCAGACCATCGTCTCCACCGCGATGCCGACCATCGTCGGCGAGCTCGGCGGCGTCGACCACCAGGTCTGGATCACCACGGCGTACCTGCTCGCCACCACGATCGTGATGCCCATCTACGGCAAGTTCGGCGACGTGCTCGGGCGGCGGAACCTGTTCCTCGCGGCCATCGCGATCTTCACGCTCGCGTCGGTCGGCTGCGCGTTCGCGGGCGACTTCTGGTCGTTCGTGGTGTTCCGCGCGGCCCAGGGCCTCGGCGGCGGCGGGCTCATGATCCTGTCGCAGTCGATCATCGCCGACATCGTCCCGGCCAACCAGCGCGGCAAGTACCTCGGCCCGCTCGGCGGCATCTTCGGTCTCTCGGCCGTCGGCGGCCCGCTGCTCGGCGGCTTCTTCGTCGACCACCTCACGTGGCAGTGGGCGTTCTACATCAACATCCCGGTGGGGATCGCGGCGTTCGCCATCGCGTTCGTCACGCTGACGCTGCCGAGCAAGCGGGCCACGAAGAAGGTGGACTGGGCGGGCGTGCTGTTCCTGTCCGCCGCCACGACGTGCCTCATCTTCTTCACCGACTTCGGCGGCGACAAGGCCTACGGCTGGGGCTCGCTCGCGACCTGGGCCTGGGGGATCGGGCTCGTCGTGGCTGCGTCGCTGTTCGTGTTCACGGAGGCGCGCGCCGACGACCCCATCATCCCGCTCAGCCTCTTCCGCAACCCCGTCTTCGTGAACGCGACGGCCATCGGCCTGGCGCTCGGCATCGGGATGTTCGCGGCGATCGGCTTCGTGCCCACGTTCCTGCAGATGTCCACCGGCACCTCGGCGGCGGTCTCGGGCCTCCTGCTCCTGCCGATGATGGTGGGCCTCATCGGCATGTCGATCACCTCGGGCATCCTGATCACCCGCACGGGCCGGTACCGGATCTTCCCGATCGTCGGCACGCTGCTCACGATGCTGGCGCTCGTGCTGATGACCTCGCTCACCGCCCAGACCCCGGTGTGGCTGATCTGCGTGTTCCTCTTCATCTTCGGGCTGGGGCTCGGCCTGATCATGCAGGTGGTCGTGCTCGTGGTGCAGAACGCGGTGCCCGCCGCGCAGATCGGCACGGCGACCAGCACGAACAACTACTTCCGCGAGGTGGGCGCGGCGCTCGGCACGGCCGTGTTCGGCACGCTGTTCACGACGCGCCTCACCGAGAACCTCACGGGCGTGTTCGCCGGCGCGGGCGCGGCCCCGGGTGATGCGGCGGCCTCGGCCAGCAGCATCGACCCGCAGACGCTGAACGGGCTGCCGGACGCGGTGCGCGACGGGATCGTCGACGCGTACGCCGACGCGCTGGCGCCGGTGTTCTGGTACCTCGTGCCGTTCATCGCGATCGCGTTCGTGCTCTCGCTGCTGCTGAAGCAGATCCCGCTGTCGGACGTCGCCGGGCTCGTCGCCCGCGGCGAGGCGGTGGGCGGCGAGGAGGCCGAGCGGCTCGAGGCGGAGCAGCGGGCCGGGGCGCGCCCGGGTGCGCGCCCGGAGCAGGCGGCCGGGCCGGATGCGACGGACGACGCGTCGCGGATCGCGGTGCCGTCGAGCGACGCGCGGGACAGCCGCTCCGAGCGCTGACGGTTCGTCCGCGCGGTCGCTCGTCGCTGCGGGGTCGCCTGTCGCTACGGCCGCCTGTCGCTGCGGTCGCCCGTCACCGCGGTCGCCCGTTGACACGGGCGCGAGCGGGTGGTCGACTCGCGGCAGGGCCGTCGTCCCACGAGCGGCGGCCCGTCCCCGTCCCGACGAGCCGCCGGAGGTCGCCGTGAGCGAGCCCATCGTCATCACCTGCACGTTCGCCGCCTCACGGGAGCGCGTCTTCGACGCGTGGACCACGCCGGCCGACTTCGCCGCCTGGTTCGGCACCGCGGAGGTCGACGTGCCGCTCGACACCCTGCGCATGGACGTGCGCGTCGGCGGCGCCTGGAGCGCGGTGATGCGCCTCCCCGACGGCGGATCCATCGACTGGGTGGGTGAGTACGTCGAGCTCGACCGGCCGACACGCCTCGCGATGACGATGACCGACCAGCCGGATGCGCCCGCCGGCCCGCCGCTCACCGTCGACCTCGAGGAGGTCGCGGGCGGCGCCACGCGCATGACCATGACGCAGACCGCGGGCGAGTTCACGCCCGAGCAGCGCGAGATGACGATCCAGGGCTGGGGCGCGTTCCTCGATGTGATGGAGGGGCTGGTCACGCCGACGGCCTGACGCCCCCCATCGGGAGGGCGGCGTTCGTGCGCCGCCTCCTCGTGCTGTAGTCAGCTTGGAACACACGAATTCCACCTGGTAGGTGTCACGCGTGCGTTCCACGCGCCCTGTGGGACACTTGCGTTACATCGGCAGGGGAGGGGAGCGGGCATGCGCGCTTCGTGGCCGTCGGATCTCGGTCTCGTCGCGCGCCAGCGACGTCTCGATCTGGCCTGGTCGCAGGAGGAGCTGGCGGCGAAGGCGGAGGTGACGCGCCAATGGCTGACGCGCTTCGAGACGGGCAAAGGCGATCCCACCCTCTCGAAGGTGCTCCGCGTCCTCCGGGAACTCGAGTTGCACGTGCATGTCACGCCGGAGGAGCGTGCTGCGCCCCGGCGGCCGCGGGTCACGATCCCGGTCTACGAGCCCGTCGTCCTGGATGCGTCGGACCTCCTCTCCGCCCTCGAGCATCGTTCCCGCCCTGCGTCGCGGGTGAAGGCGCCCGATGGGAAGGCGGTCTCGTCCACGTCGACCGCCATGCACGCCGAGATGGCAGGGGCGCTGGAACGGCTCTCGCGCTCCCAGCAGCAGATGCGCGGACAAGGACAGCTCCCCTCCGGCACCCGGCCTGGCCGCGGGGAAGACCGTGAGGACATGGAGTGATCCGCGTCCTCGACGTGCACCTCTACGGCGAGCTCGTCGCCACGGTGGAGCAGATCCGTCCACGTCATTACGTCCTCGACTACGCCGAAGCGTGGAGCGACGCAGAGGGCCCGCCTGTCTCCCTGTCCCTACCGGTCGTGCAGCGGCGGCATGAAGGGGGGTTGGTGTTCCACTTCATCGACAACCTGCTGCCGGACAGCGGCCCCGTGCGGGATCGATGGGCGAGGGAAGCGGGCCTCGACGACACGGAGCCGTTCCAGCTCCTCGCCGTGCACGGAGCAGACGTGGCCGGCGCCCTGGAGTTCTACCCGACAGGGGTCGGACGTCGCTCCGCCGGAAGCCCCCATCCGCTCCGTCACGATTCCATCGCGGAGCGCATCCGGGCCATTCGCGATGATCTCCCTGACCCGGCGCTCGTGGGCGGCGAGGCGGGACGTTTCTCTCTCGGCGGCGCGCAAGACAAGTTCGCTCTGGCCCTTCGCGACGGAAAGTGGTTCGCGCCGACCGGCGTGCACCCGTCGACCCACATCTTCAAGCCCAAGGTCGTCGGCCTGGCTGATGGCGAGATCGTCGAGCACGTGACGATGTCGGCGCTCCCGCTGCTCGGCATCCCCGCTGCGCGGACCGAGATGCTGGACTTCGGTGGTGAGAGATCCCTCGTGGTGACCCGCTTCGATCGACGAGCTGCGCCAGATGGCAGCATCACGCGCTTCCATCAAGAGGATCTCGTGCAAGCGACCGGCACGCCACGGCTGAAGAAGTACCAGAGGGACGGCGGCCCCGGATATCGCGACATCCTCGACCAGCTCGACCGCATCCCCGACAGGGAAATCTCCTCGCTCGCGAAGTCCCGCTTCGTCGAGGCGTTCTTCGCGTCGTGGTTCCTGCTGAACACGGATGCGCACGGCAAGAACTTCTCGCTGCGGCATGCGGCCCCCGCATCCGACCTGACGGAGATGTATGACTTCTCCTCCCTGTTGCCCTACGTCCGGCCCCGGGGGGATGCGCCGCGGGACCTGCTCCGCGCCTTCGGTGCGACGCGGATGTCCATGGCCATCGCCGGGCGGTACGAGGCGGAATCGATGGGTGCCTTCGAATGGGCCGCCGTCGCGCGAGAAGCGGGCCTGCTGGGGGATGCGTTCCTCGAGTGGGCCACGGACTTCGTGTCCATCGCGCCCGTCGTGTTCCGGGCGGTGGCAGAGGGCCTGTCCGAGGCGCATCGGACGTCGACGGTCGAGACGCTGCTCGATCGGTTGGAGATCCGCTCCGAGCAAGTGCTGCGCATCCTGAATCGGAAGATCCTCATCTGAGGGCAGAGCCCCCGGGGCTGAGCCCGTTCCTCGACGTGATGGAGGGGCTGGTCGCGCCGACGGCGGAGCGTCCGGGGCCGACTAGGGCCGGTGAGGCCGCCGCACCATGCCGACCGCGGTGATCCCCGCCGCCGCCAGCGCGAAGGCCAGCACCGCGAGGAACGGCAGCTCGTCGGCCGACATGCCGGTGGCGGGCAGCTCCGCGCCGTGCGACGACGCGGATCCGGCCGGAGCGACCCCGGCCGCGGATGCGGGGTCGGCGGGAGCGCCCGACGCCACGGGCGCCGCGGCGGCGCCCGTGAGGCAGCGGCGCACCTCGGCGACGTCGTAGAAGAGGGACCCGGCGGCGACGGGCGCGCAGCCCGCGCGGAACGGGATCGCCCGCTCGTCGTAGAGCATCCGCACGATGGCGCGGCCGTCGGCGGCGCGGTACACGTCCCACTGCACGTTCGCGGCCATGGGCGTGACGGTCTCGCCGCGCCAGGCGTTGGTCGCGTAGTCGTAGGGGGCCTCGGGCGTGACCTGCTGCGTCGATCCCGGCAGGCCGAGGAGCGCGGCGAACGGGATGATCGTCTCCGCGTGCGCGAACCGGAACGTCGCGGCGGTGGGCGAGCCGGCGAGCCGCGCGTCCATCGAGTCGAGGAAGTCGTCGAGGAGCGGCGTCGCCATCCGGTACGTGATGTCGCTGCCCTGGAACGCCGGGCCCTTCGAGTAGAAGTCCTCCGCATCGAGGAGGTAGGCGAACCACTCGGCGTCGGCGCTCGTGATGTAGCGGTCGAAGTCGACGGAGACCTCGTCGGCCATGTCGGGGGCGATGATGTAGAGGTTGTAGAGCATCATCGCGGCGTCGACCTCGTCGTCGACGGTGGTCTTCCCGTCGCCGCCGTCCACGAAGCGGTAGCTGCCCGCGGCGAGGCGGTCGACGAACGCGGGCGTGTAGATGCGCTCGAGCGTGCGGCGGGCGACCTCGTGGCTGCGCGGCTGGTCGGTGATGGCGGCGACCGCGGCGGTCACCGCGGGGCCGTCCTCGTACGCCTGGTAGTCGGCGTTCGCGTCCGACTTGTGGAAGTACAGCGTGTCCGGGTCCTTCGCGATGTCCTTCGGCAGGTGCGAGGCGAGGAGCGGATCCGCCGACGTCAGGCCCTTCGCGAACGCCTTCCCCGACGCGGTGGCGCGCGCCTCGCCCGAGCTCTCGAGCGCGATGGCGTCGGATCCCGCGTCGACGCCGGCGAACAGCGCCGGGAGCCGCTGGACGACCCGGCTCCCGATGCCGCGGTGCTGGTCCGCGCCCTGACCGGTGAGGTTGCCGTAGCCGAGCTTCCGGTTCGCGGCCGTGAGCTTCTGGACCTCCGGGCCGAGCGTCTGCCCGAGCGTCGTGAGCGCGCCCTCGGAGCGGGCCTGCTCCCACACCTGCGTGGTCAGCGAGTCGTACTTGAAGCTCGACAGCGCACGCGACCCGTGGCGCGCGACCGACTCCGTGTACACCGGCACGAAGCCGGCGGGCGCGGGCGCCAGGTCGGCGGGTGACCCCTGCGGCGCGTACGGGGTCTTGCTGCTGTAGTGCGGGCGGTCGGCGGACGCGGCGGTCCCCGCGCCGGTCCCGGCGCCCGCGCCGGTGGCGGCGAGGGCCGGCAGCGCGGATCCGCCGACGGCGAGACCCAGCGCGAGGACGAGGGAGGCGGGCAGGCGGAGGGAGCGGAGGGGCATGGGTTCCTGGCGGAGCGGGCGCGGCGCGACGGCGCCGGCGGGGGAGCGGTCGCGGTCGCGACGCTCCCGACGCTATGCGGTGACGGTGACGCGTCGGGGCCCGGCCGGTGTCCCGGCGCTGAACGCCGGACGGGCTCGCGCGTGTCGGCGCCGCCCGCGAGCGCCCGTAGGGTGGAGGCGACGCGTGGCGAGGGGAGCCGGATGATCGGGGTGCTGACCGGGTTCGCCATCATCGGCTTCATCATCGCGGTGGGCTACGCCGTCGGCCGCTCGGGCCTCGCGGGGCCGGGCGCGCAGCACTCCCTCAACCGCGTCGCGTTCTTCGTCGCGACGCCCGCGCTCCTCTTCACGGTGCTCGCGAAGGCCGACCTGCACGTCGTGTTCTCGTCGTTCCTGCTCGCGTCGGCGTCCGCGGTGGCCGTCGCGGCGGTGCTGTACCTCGTCGTGGCGCGGATCCTGTTCCGCCGTCCGGTGGCGGAGACCACCATCGGCGCCGCCTCGGCGAGCTACGTGAACGCCAACAACATCGGCCTGCCCGTCGCGATCTACGTGCTCGGCGACGCGCAGCTGGTCGCGCCCGTGCTGCTGCTCCAGCTGCTGGTGCTCGCGCCGACCACGCTCACCATCCTCGACATCTCGAGCCGCGGATCCGCGTCGGTGGTCGGCATCCTCACGCAGCCGCTGCGGAACCCGATGATCATCGCGTCGCTGCTCGGCATCCTCATCGCGGTGACGGGGCTGCCGGTGCCCGACGCGGTGTACGAGCCGTTCCGGCTGATCGGCGGCGCGGCGATCCCCATCGTGCTGATGGCGTTCGGCATGTCGCTCGTGGGGCGGAAGCCGCTCGCGCCGGGATCGGGGCGGGGCGAGATCGTGGTGGCGTCGGCGATCAAGACCGTGGTCATGCCGCTCGCCGCGTTCCTGCTGGCCCGCTTCGCCTTCCACCTCGATGCCGAGCAGACGTTCGCCGCGACGGTGATCGCGGGACTGCCGACGGCGCAGAACATCTTCAACTTCGCCTCGCGCTACGAGCGCGGCGTGGTGCTGGCGCGCGACACGGTGCTCATCACGACCGTCACGTCGATCCCGGTGCTGCTGGTGATCGCGGCGCTGCTCGCCCCCGGGACCTAGCGGCGGCGGGTCGCGGCGGCGCGCTGGGCGGCGCGCTTCTGCGAGCGCTTGGCCAGCTGGGCCTTGCCCTTGGCCATGGCGGCCTTGCCCTGGCGGCTGCGCAGGAACCGGCGGATGACGGGGACGGCGACGAACAGGAAGCGGATCAGCGGCATGGTGCTCCTCGGGTGCTCTGCGGGATCCGGTGGGAGCCCGCTCCTCGACCCTGCCAGGGACGGCCCGCGACGACCGGGTCGGCGGCGGATCCGACGGGGATCGGCCAGGCCTGTCGCGGTGCGCGTCAGAGCGCCTTCCGCATCTGCTGGGCCGTCACCCCGTATCCCGCCGACGCGTACAGGGCGATCGCGACGCGGTTGGCGCCGAAGACGTTGAGGGCCAGCGCGGGGACGCCGGCGGCGCGCGTCGCGTCCTCCACCGCGGCGAGGAGCGCCCGGCCGTACCCGGATCCGCGCCGCGACGGGTCCACCAGGAACTCGAAGAGGAACGCCGTGTCCGGCGAGCCGTTCGGGTGGTCGAGCGCGACCCAGGCGCTGCCGACCCCGACGCCGTCCTCGTCGAGCCCGCGCAGGAGCAGGGTGCGCGGCGTCGCGATCCCCTCGGGGAGCAGCCGGGCGGTCTCCGCGGCGGAGAGGCGGCGGGCGTCCGCGGCGGACCAGATCCCCGCCTCGACCTGGCGCTCGGCGTAGTCCTCCTCCGCGGCGAGGAGCATCTCGGCGAGCTCGGTCGGGGTCTGGGGGCGCACGGTCACGACGGGCATGCCGGCATCGTGGCAGGTCGGCGCGGGCCACGGGTCGGGCGTCCACGGGCCGCGCCCCGCGCCCCGCGACCGCGCCCCGCGATCGCGTGGATGCGCGCTCAGTCGCGCCGACGGACCCCGTCGCGGACCCACGCGACCTCCTCGCGCAGGAGCTCCGCGCCCGGGCCGACCGGCGCGTAGCGGAGCGCGAGGGACGCCCGGGTGTCGAGCACGATCGGGTGCGGCGCGGCCCACGGGTGCGCCCCGCCCTCGGCACCCGGCTCCAGCGGCACGATGCGGCCGCGCCAGCCGAGCTCGTCGGCGATCACCCGGACGATCTCGGCGGCCGTGAGCGGATCCGGGTCGGCCGAGTTCAGGATCCGCGCGCCCGGCACGTCGGCCACGCGCGCGATGAGCGCCGCCGCGTTGGCCGCGGCCGTGAGGTGGTCGACGGAGGCGCCGCGGTCGGCGAGCTCGACGGTCCCGGCGCCGCCGAGCATCCGCTCGACGATGCCGCGCGTGCGGGCGTTCCGCGCCCACCGGCCGTGCACCTTGGAGGGCCGGATCACCGTGACGGCGAGCCCGCTGTCGAGCGCCGCGCGCTCCACGGCCACCTTCGACGGCGCGTAGCCCTCGCGCGTGAAGGGGTCGGTGCCGGGCGCGGCGGGCGCGAGCGTGGGCGTCGACTCCGGCATCGGCACGGGGAAGCGCGGCGGCTCGTCGCCGTTGACGTGCCGGCCCTCCGCGTCGACGTGCACCGCGCGGGAGGACGCGACGACCACGGATCCGCTCGCCCGCATCACCGGGAGCAGCGCCTCGACGTCGGCCGCGGTGAAGGCCGCGAGGTCGACGAGCAGGTCGACCCCGTCGCCCGCGAGCCGCTCGATGCCGCGCGCGTCGGCGCGGTCGACCGCGTGGAAGCGGACGCCGAGCGCGGTCAGCTCGGCGGGCATGCCGAGCGGATCCCGGCCGGTCACGTCGACCGTCCAGCCGTCGCGCGCGAGCCGGGCGGCCGTCGCGCCGCCGATCGCGCCGGTGCCGCCGAGCAGGAGCGCGCGCCGCGCGGAGGGGGAGGAGGGCATGGTGGTCGAGCCTAGGGGCGGCCGGGGCGGCCGGAGTGGTCGGGGCGGCCGGGTCCGTCGCTAGGGTGGGCGCGATGATCCGCCTCGAGGAGCACGACCCGGCGTGGGCGGAGGCGTTCCGCGCCGAGGCCGAGCGGATCCGCGGGGCCGCCGGCGACGCGCTCACGGCCGTCGAGCACATCGGCAGCACGGCCGTGCCGGGACTCCGCGCCAAGCCCGTCCTCGACCTGGCCGCCGCCGCCGCACCGGGCGTCGACCCGTTCGGGCTCGACCCGGAGCTGCATCCGCTCGGCTACGCGCAGCACCGCACCGGCCCGCGGAACCACGGCGTGCACGTGCGGATGGCGGGTGGCGTGCGGACGCACATCCTCCACGTGTTCGCGGCCGAGACGTGGGCGACGTGCCCGCAGCGCCTCCTCCGCGACCGGCTCCTGCGCGATCCCGACGCCCGGCGCCGCTACGACGCGCTCAAGGCGCGGCTCGCCGCGACCGCCGAGGACGGGCTCGCCTACACGGCGGGCAAGACCGCCCTCGTGGAGGAGCTGGTGAACGCCGAGCGCGCCGACCGCGGACTGCCGCCGGTGCGGGTCGGCGACAAGTGACGCGGGGCGCGCACCCGTGCGCCAGGATGTGCGCATGCCCCTCCACGACTCCGAGGCCCGCCTGATCGACGCGGCCGAGGCGCTCGCCGGGACGCTGGGCGCCGACCCGGACCACACCATGGCGGCCGCGGCCCTCGACGCGGCGGGCCGCATCCACCTCGGCGTCAACGTGCTGCACTTCACGGGCGGACCGTGCGCGGAGCTCGTCGCGCTGGGCGCTGCCGTCGCGGCCCATGCCGGACCGCTCGTGGCGATGGCGGCCGTGGGCGACGGCGGTCGCGGCGTCGCCCCGCCGTGCGGTCGCTGCCGCCAGGTGATGCTGGACCTCCAGCCCGGCATCCGCGTGGCCGTGCCCGGTGCCGACGGGCCGGAGATGGTCGCGATCCGCGACCTGCTGCCGGTCTCGTACGCGCGACCCGAGGAGTAGCCGACCCCTTCCGGATCCGGTTCGGCGGGCGCGCGCGCCGCAACGGCGGCCAGTGGTGGAGAGCTCCGGAAATCGAACCAGACGAGGCGCCCCGATAGGCGCGCTCCCCGAACAGCACACAACCTATCGCATCCGCCGTCGCTCGCCGGTCCGCGGATCGGGAGAGGACGACGCGGTCCCGCGTCACCCGACGGTGCGCACCCGGACCGTATCGCCGTCGGCCTCGAGCTCGAAGGTCAGCGTGGTGCCGAGCGGGAACGCGTCGCGGAGCTCCTGCGGCTGGTCGGCCGTGATGACGATCGCGGTGCGGGCGGGGACGGCGCCCGTCGCGCAGCCGGCCGGACCGCTCACCGCCCCGTCCTGCTCCGCGGGCCCGGCGACCAGGCAGATCTCCTCGACCCCCGTGGACGACTCGATCATCGGCACGCGCGCCACCGAGATCCCGTGGAACGGCGCGAAGAGGGAGCCCTTCGCGATGGTTCCGGTGTCGACCGACAGGTAGGTCGCGTTGTCGGGCACCGGCGGCGGCTCCAGCGCGAGCTCCGCGACCGTGTCGCGATCGTCGTCGAGCCACCACGCGGTCGCGCCCGCGGAGGCGAGCGCGGCGATCACGACCGAGGCGGCCCACACGGCGGCGAGGCGCGGGCGGATGCGCGGCCGGCGCGCACCGTGACGCGGCGGCGCGTCCGCGGGTCCGCCGTCGCGGGCGTCGTCGACGTGCGGGTCGTCGTCGGTGCCCGGGTCATCCGTGCGCGGATCGTCGCCGTCGCCGGCCTCGGGATCCGCCGTCCGCTCGCGTCGCGCGCGCCCGCGCCCCTCCAGCTCCCGGAGCCGCGCGAGCGCGTCGGCGTCGCCCGGTTCCGCGTCCGGCCCGAAGACCCGGCGGCGCAGCTCCACGAGCTCCGCGATCTCCGCGCGCCGGTCGTCGTCGTCCATCCCCGCATCGTGTCACGGGGCGCCGGGATCCGCTCAGCAGGCGGCGAACGCGTATCCGTCCTCGCTCGCCGGCACCAGGTCGCGGTCGCGCACGATGGCGCGGGGCGCGGGGTCCAGCGCCAGGATCCGCGCGCACGCGCCCTCGACCGTGTCGCGCAGGTCGTCGGTGTACTCGACGTCGAGCACGTGCGGTCCGTAGACGGCCGTGTACGCCGCGCACTCCTTCCAGCGGTCGCACTCCTCGGCGATGGCGAAGTCGAAGCCGGCTTCGTCCCGGCCGCGCGCGCCGATGTCGGTGGTGTTCTTCTGCGCGACGGCGAGGCCCCGCCCGTGCGCGTGATCCACGAGCAGGGTCGCGAGGGCGAGCGCGTCGTCCTCGTCGAGCGCCCCCTCGGACCTGTTCCACGAGTCGAGGTTGTCGAACTCCACGGCCTGGAAGCCGGCGTCGGCGCAGCGATCGACCGCCGTCGCCTGCCGGGCGGCGATGGCCGTGCGCTTCGCGGCGGTCGAGGTGTCGAGGAGGAACTCGTCGTCCCAGTTCGGGTCGACGAGCGGCCCGTCGTCGCCCTGCACCAGGAGGTCGTCGGGCCAGGTCTCGCCCGGCTGCGTCTGGAACCCGTTGACGTAGCAGACGCCGTACGCGCCCGCGGCGGGCTCGTCCGTGCTGTCGCGCACGACGATGCCCGCGCCCGCGGGCACGGGGGAGGCGCCGCCGAGCTGGTAGTCGAAGCCGGTCCCCACGGGCGGGAGGGTGATGCCCACGGTGGTCTCCGTCGCGAGCACGCCGGTCGCCGGGGCCGAGCGGGCCTCGCCGGTCGGGGCCGAGGCCGGGCGCGGATCCGCGGACGCGCAGCCTGACAGGGCGACGAGAGCGGCGGTCACGAGGGCGGCGGAGAGGAGGGGGCGCATCACCCGACCCTAGGCGGGTCGATCCGCCGTGCCCACCACCCGGAAGCGCTCCATGACGATCTCGGTGTCGTCGTCGAGGCGGAACCCCGCGGGCAGCTCCGCCACGACCTCGGGCGACGTCCAGAACTCCTCGTGGCCGTCCCGCCACTCGGCGACCGTCGTGAAGCCCTCACCCTCGTCCACCGCGTGCGCGAGCGGCACGTCGGCCAGGCGGCGGATCTCCACGGCCGTCGTCTCGGTCACGAGCACCGGCCGCCCCTCCGAGTCGATGACGGTGCCGCGGGATCCGACGACCGGCACCTCCTCGCCGTCGACCGCGTACTGGATGAGCAGCGAGCTCGTCGAGGTCTTCTCGCCCGACACGATCGCCGCCACGAGCTGATCCCGCAGCGGCCCCGGGAACGCGAACTCGACGGGCGGGAGGTCGGACTCGGGCGTCGTCGTCATGCACCGATCGTAGGAGCGCACGGCCGACGACCCCTCCGCCTCCCCCGGACGCCGCGCGCTCGCCGGGCCAGGGTGGAAGGGACCCCACGACCGACCAAGGAAGGCGCATCCCATGAGCGAGATCCGCAACGGCGGCAACCAGTACGAGATCCAGGACCCGATCGCGCAGTACCCGTCCCCGCCGTTCCCGCAGCAGGAGCAGACGGGCCCCGGCGACGAGCTGAGATTCGAGCCGACCCCCGACCACGGCCAGGACAGCTACGTCGGCTTCGGCCGCCTGAAGGGCCGCAAGGTGCTCATCACGGGCGCCGACTCCGGCATCGGCAAGGCCGTCGCCATCGCGTTCGCGCGCGAGGGCGCCGACATCGCGCTCAACTTCCTCGACGAGGAGCTCGAGGACGCGCGCGACACCGCATCCACCATCGAGGCCGACGGGCGCACCGCCGCGCTCGTGCCCGGCGACATCTCCGACGAGACGACCTGCCAGGACATCGTCCAGGCCTCGGTCGACGGGCTCGGCGGCCTCGACTGCCTCGTGATGGTGGCCGGCTACCAGCGCAACGAGGACGACATCCTCGACCTCGACTCCGAGCAGCTCGACCGCACGATGAAGACGAACGTCTACTCGCTGTTCTGGCTGAGCAAGGCCGTGATCCCGCACCTGCCCAAGGGCGGGAGCATCATCACGACCAGCTCGTCGCAGGCGTACCAGCCGAGCCCCGACAAGATCGACTACGCCGTCTCGAAGGGCGCGATCCGCAACTTCACGCAGGGGCTCGCGCAGCAGCTCGCGCCGAAGGGGATCCGCGTCAACTCGGTCGCGCCCGGCCCGTTCTGGACGGTGCTCCAGCCCGTCGGCCAGTCGGCGTCGGACGTCGAGGAGTTCGGATCCCAGTCGGTCTACGGCCGCCCCGGCCAGCCGGCGGAGATCGCGGCGACGTACGTGTTCCTCGCGAGCCAGGAGTCGAGCTTCACGAGCGGCGAGACGATCGCGGTCACGGGCGGCACGCCCGTCCACTAGGGCGGATCCGCGGAACCGCGCGGCGCACGGGCGTCGGCCGCCGCGCGGCGGGGCGCGTCAGAACAGGCGCACCCCGTCGCGCGGCGCGTCCCCGCGCGGCGCGTCCCCGCGGGTCGCTCCGCGCGGGGCGGGCTCGCCGGGCACGCCCTCCACAGGCCGCTCGGTGCGGAGGATGGCGAGTCCCACCGTGAGGATCCCGTCCCCGAGCGGCTCGCAGCGCACGCCGCCCCGGCCGCGCAGCGCGCGGAAGGCGCCGGGCGCGAGCATCACGTCCATCCACGCGCACGGGTTCGCGGGCCGGTGCCCCTGGAACTCCACGGGTCCGTCGCCCGAGTCGAGGCTGAAGCGCATGCCGCGGAGCGCGTCGACGGGGGCGCCGCGGAGCAGCACGTTCCGCCGCGTCTCGACCGGATCCAGTCCGCTCTCGACACCGAGCTCCTCCGCCACGCGCTCCACCGCCTCGACCGCCATCACCGTGACCGCGGCTGTGCGGTGCGCGCGCTGGCCGAAGTAGCGGTCGCCTACGATTCCGAGGCCGGCCCGGATCCGCACGCTGCGGCGCGACGGGGGCTCTCCCGGCTCGTCCCGAGGGCCGTCCGCCGGCCGCCCCTCGAGGCGGTGCACGGGGGAGGCCACGAGGTGCGCGATCTCCACGCGGCGCTCGTGGGGCAGATCGGTCATCCATCGACCCTACGGCCCCCCTTATCACGGGGTACAGGCGTCCGGGGCGGATCCTCCACCGCCGGTTAGGATCGACGAGCGGCACGGGGATGACCGCAACCGGGGGGTCACGTGAGCGAGCAGGCCCCCTCCTCCGTCCGGCGCGACCGTGCCTCCCGCCTCCCCGCCGCGCTCCGCAGCATGACGCTCTCGAAGCCGCTGCACGCGCAGATGCCCTTCATCCTGAGCCTCGCGGTCGTCGGGCTCGTCGCGGGCCTGGGCGACCTCGCCTCGGTGGCCGACCCGGGGTTCGTGGCGGGCGCCGTGATCGCGGTCCTCGTCACGGTGGCCGCCGCGGCCGTGCCGTGGCACCGCGTCGACGGCGGCTGGGTCGCGCTCCTGCCGATGCTCGACTTCGTCGCGCTGGCCCTCTGCCACGACGCCATCCGCGCGCAGGTGCCGTCGACGTCGTTCCTCCTCGTCTTCCCCGTCGTCTGGCTCGCGTACGCGTTCGCACTGCACGTGCTCTGGCTGGGCGCCATCGGCACGGCGGTGGTCCTCGCGCTCCCCTTCATCCGATCCGGCTCGCTGCCCTCGAACACCACCGAGTGGTCGCACCTCGTCGTGCTGCCCGTCGTGATGCTGCTCGTCGCCGTCGCCGTGAACCTCCTCGCGCAGCAGCTGTTCCGACAGCACGCGCGCCTGGAGGAGATCGAGCGCGAGCTGACCGCCACGCTCGACGACCTGCAGCAGCGGAACACGATCATCGACGGCGTGCTCGACGCCATCGACGACACGGTGGTGGTGCTCGACCCGACCGGGCGGATCATGCTGCGGAACCGGGCGTCGGTGGAGCTGATGACGCTCGCCGACCCCCTCGACCCGGCCGACCCGATCATCGGCGGCCTGGTCTACGAGGAGGACCGCACCACGGTCGTGCCGCCCGAGCGGCAGATGGTCGCGCGGGCCCGCGCGGGCGAGGCCATGGCGCGGCAGGTGTACTGGGTGGGCGACGGCGGCGCGCAGAAGGCCGTGCTCGCCTCCGTCTCGCCGCTCGTCGCCGCGGACGGGCGCTCCCTCGGCATGGTCGTCGTGAGCACCGACGTCACGGCCCTCGCCCTGGCCGTCACCGAGCGCGAGGAGTTCGTGGCGAGCGTCTCGCACGAGCTGAAGACGCCGCTCACCTCGATCCTCGGCTACATCGAGCTCATCGCCGACGACCTGGTCGAGGACGACCTGGAGGACCGCATCACGGCGGCCCGCCTCGCCATCGTGGAGCGCAACGCGCAGCGCCTCCTCGGCCTCATCGGCGACCTGCTCACGGCGGCGCAGCACCGGCTCGCCGTGAACCGCAACCTCGTCGACGTCGGCGAGATCGTGGAGAACGCGCTCGACGTGATCCGGCCGCACGCGCGCTCGAGCGGCGTCGCGCTCGTGGAGCCCGAGTACGAGGAGCTCGTCGCCGAGGTGGACGCCGTGCGCATCGGCCAGGTGCTCGACAACCTCCTCAGCAACGCGGTGAAGTACACGCCGGAGGGCGGCACGGTCACGACCGAGGTCGGCGTGGAAGGCGACCAGCTGCACCTCTGCGTGAGCGACGACGGCGTGGGCATGTCCGAGGACGACACGGCCCAGCTCTTCACGCGCTTCTTCCGCACCAGCTCCGCGCGCGCCAGCACGGTCGCGGGCGTCGGGCTCGGCCTCAGCATCACGCGCTCCATCGTCGACGCGCACGACGGGCGGATCGAGGTGGAGAGCGCCGTGGGCGTCGGCACCACCATGCGGGTCCGGATCCCGCTCCGCGTCCGGCCGCCGGCCCCGGGATCCTGAGCCCCGGCGTGCCCCGCCTCGGTCCGCCCTGCCATGGGCGCGCCGACTTGAGCTGATCTTGTCCACAACTTGAGTCGAACCGGCATGCGGCGCTGGCAGGCTCGTGCCACGGCGGGCCTCCCACCCGTCCGACACGAGCGATCGAAGGACCGGATGACCCCCCACGACCACCCCGCGAGCGGCACCCGAGCCGCGCGCACCGGGTGCCGTACCGGGTCCGCGGATGCGCTGACGGTACCCGCCGTCGGCCTGGCCGGTCCTTCCGCTCCGCTCGTCGGCGGCCGGGCGTGAACGCCCATGCCGCCCGTGCCCCGCAGCTCCCCCCGCTCCTCGACGTCCGCGTCCTGGAGCAGCTGCTGGTCGAGCTGTCGGACGTGCCCGGTCCCGCCCGACTGTCCGTCGTCCCCCCGACGGACACCCCCGCTGCGTCTCCCGGCGTACCCGCACCAGGAGACGTGACCCCGCAGCGCGGCCACCCCGAGCCGCGCCGCGGGAACCCGTCGTCCGGATCCCCCCGTCCGGACGACCGCCTCGCGTCCCGTGGTGCCCCCGCACCGGGACGCGGGCAGGCGCCGGCCGGGTCCCCCCGCCCGGTCGGCGCCCCCTCGCGCGCGCTGCAGGCCGCCGAGCCGCACGCGCTCCCGGACGCCGAGCACGCCTGCATCGCCTTCCTGCGCTTCTACGTCGACCTGTGGCCGAGCCGCTGGGACCGCCTCGCGCACGCGGTGGCCGACGGCGACCGCGACGCGGCCCTCGACGCCTGCCTCAGCGTCAAGTCCTCGGCCGCGATGGTGGGCGCGCTCCGCCTGAGCGCGGCGGCCGCCCAGCTCGAGTCGGCCATCCGCGGCGGGCGTCCGGAGGCGGCGCGGTTCCTCCTCGCCGGCATCGGCGAGACGGGGGAGCGGAGCATGGACGCGATGCGGTCCTGGATCCGCGCCTCGTCCGGGGCCGCGCCCGACTGAGGCCGCCCCACCAGACCCGTGCCCGCGGCCGACCCGACGGTCGAGGTGCACGCCCGACCGGCTCCCGCGACAGGCCGGATCGGATGACGGGACCGGGATCCCACCCGAGGGGACCCCGATCCACGGCGCAGCCGCCGCGGAGCCCACCGGCTCCGCGGCGGCCTCGCGCGCCCGCGTCCGGTCGCCCCGGTGTCAGTCGCGCGGCGGCGCGAGCCGGTAGCCGACGCCGCGCACCGTCTGGACCCACCGCGCCTGACGCGGATCGTCGTGCAGCTTCCGGCGGAGGTTGCCGAGGTGCACCTCGACGGCGCGCTCCTCCGGCTCGGTGGAGGAGGAGACGGCGTACGGGCCGCCGCGGATGTCGCGCACGAGGTCGCCCTTGGTGCGCACCCGGCCGCCGCTCGCGAGGATGGAGGCGAGCAGGTCGAACTCCGTGCGGGTGAGGTCGACCTGCTCGCCGTCGACCGTGACGTGGCGGGTGCCCCCGTCGAGCACGAGGCCGTTGTGGCGGAGGACGTCGGCGTCCGCGTCGTCGTCGGGCGCGGCGTCGGTGGGGAGCGCGGGCGACACCGTCGTGGTGGTGGCGAACGCGGCGGGCTGGACGGGCTCGTCCGCGGGATCCGCGGCGTCGGCGGCCGGGGAGGCGGGAGCCGCCGGAGCCGCGGGGGAGTCGCCGCCGCCGCGCGGGCGCCGCATCATCGCCGAGATGCGGGCGCGGAGCTCGCGCGGCCGGAAGGGCTTCACGATGTAGTCGTCGGCGCCGGCCTCGAGGCCGAGCAGGGTGTCGACCTCCTCGCCCTGCGCCGTGAGCATGACGATGTACGCGTCGCTCACGAGGCGGATCCGGCGCGCGGCCTCGAAGCCGTCGAAGTCGGGCAGGCCCACGTCGAGCGTGATGACGTCGGGCGCGACCTCCGCGGCGAGGCGGACGCCCTCGGACGCGGTCCCGGCGGAGTGCACCGCGAAGCCGCCCTGGCGCAGGACCACCTCGAGCAGCTGGCGGATGTCGCCGTCGTCCTCGATGACCAGAGCCACTCGTCCGCTGTCCACTACGCCCCCTCGCATGCCGCGTGGTGCGGCCGATCCCCCGGATCCGCGTCGAGCGCGTCCGGCCTCCCACGCTAGCGGAACGGCGGTGCGGCGCCCGCGCCGCCGGAGCGCCCGCTCGGGACGGTGTATGCGGCTCCCGGGTCAGGTGAGGGGCGAGGATCCGGGCACGGCCACGAGCACGAGCACCGCGCCGAGGACGTACGCCGCGAGCGACGCGGCCACCCCGATCAGGAGCACGAGCCACGGCCGGGTGCGCCCCCGGATCATGCCGACGAGGGCGACGAGGAGCGCGATGCCCGTGAGGAGCAGCGGGCCGGCGACGGCGAGCCCGTAGCCGAGCGTGAACAGGGTGTCGTCGCAGACGTACGCGTCCACGTCGCAGGCGTCGGTGACGAAGATGAGGCCCAGTCCGTACGCGGCCACGGCCCCGCCGATCAGGGCGGCCACGAGCATGCCGACCGCGGTGGTGACGAGCACGCGGCGGTCCACCCGGCGGATCCAGCGCGGCAGCCAGGCGGGGCCCGGCAGGTCCTCGTCGCGGCGGTCGCGGGCGGCGTCGCGGCGGTCGCGCGCGACGTCCCGCTCCGACGGGCGGCGGATGACCTCGGTCTCGGCCGGGTCCCGGACCGTCCGGCGCGGGACGGCGGGGACGGCCGCCTTCGGCGGAGTCGGCAGGCGTCGGGCGCGGGCGGGCGGAGCGGCGGAGCGGCGTCCGCGGTCGGCGCGGCGACCGCGCTCGGGGGTCGCGTCGTCGTCGGAGGTCACGCCACGAGACTACGGGGCACGCCCCGCGGAGCCGGAATCGGCATCGGGAGCGGCCATCGGCTCGCGACTCCGGCCGGGGCCGCGGCGCGGATCAGAAGATCATCGGCCGGTCGTCGTCGAGCTCGGTCTCCACGTCGAGGTCGACGGCCACCGGCACGTGGTCGCTCGGGCCGTCGCCCTTGCGCTCGTCGCGGTGGATGCGGGGCGCGTCCACGAGCTCCGCGAACCGCGCGCTGCCGAGGATGAAGTCGATCCGCATGCCCTCGTCGCGCGGGAACCGCAGCTGCTGGTAGTCCCAGTACGTGTAGCCCTCGGGGATCGACGGGCGCACGACGTCGGCGAGCCCGGCCTCGAGGAACGCGGCGAACGCGGCGCGCTCGGGCTCCGAGGTGTGCGTCTTGCCCTCGAAGAGCGCCGGATCCCACACGTCGGTGTCGAGCGGCGCCACGTTCCAGTCGCCCATGAGCGCGAGCGGCGTCTCCGGATCCGCCGCGAGCCAGGCGCGCGTGTCGGCAGCCAGCGCCTCGAGCCACTCGAGCTTGTAGGAGTAGTGCGGGTCGTCGAGCCCGCGGCCGTTGGGCACGTACAGGCTCCACAGGCGGATGCCCGCGACGGTCGCGCCCATCGCGCGCGCCTCGAGCGGCGGCTGGCCGGACGCGTCGGGCTTGCCGAACCGCGGCATCCCCTCGAACGTCGTCACGACGTCCTCGAGCGGCAGGCGGCTCGCGATCGCGACGCCGTTCCACTGGCTGAGCCCGTGCACGGCGACCTCGTAGCCGGCCTCCTCGAACGCCGCCATCGGGAACTGCTCGGGCTTGCACTTGATCTCCTGCATGGCCAGCACGTCGACGTCCTCGCGCACGAGCCAGTCGACGACGCGGCCCACGCGGGTGCGGATGGAGTTGACGTTCCAGGTGGCGACGCGCATGCGTCCACGGTACCGGGAGCGGGGGACCGGCCCGGCCGCGCGCGTGCCCGGTCGACAGAACACACGGACTGTCGGTCGTCTCCGTTATTGATGAGGGGCATGAGCAGATGGGCGGATCCCCAGAACATGGTCGTGGCGATCGGACCCGGAGGGACCGCGATCGACATACGCAGACCTGGGCAGTATGACCGCTGGCATTCCACGGAGTCCCGCGAAGGCCTGAGATGCATGGACTGCGATCGACCTGTGCACCCGAGGCGTCTTCATCGAGGGACGTCTTCTCAACGCGACATCCTGGCCCACACACCGCGACCGGACGAGGGCCCGGGCCTCGCGGAGGAGCAGTGTGCGGAGATGCGCGGAAGACGACGAGGGGGAGGGTGGAAGAGGGCGCTGGTCTCCGCCGTCGACGAGCATGCGCGCTCCCTCGGATACGAGACCGTCGTCGCGCCGAAGTTGGCGGCGGGGCATGTCGATCTCCTTGTGCGCACGCCGCAGGTACTTCACCTCATCCGAATCGAGCTGGAGAACGTCGAGGGGGAGGAAGCTGCCCGCGAGCACGACATCATCCGGCGGTACAGGGAGCCCCAGCGCTCCACCAGGGTTCTATGGCTGACATACGACTGCCATTGGGTCGACACGCGCATCCCCGCGTTCGGAGTGCGGCTCGTGACCGACACCTCCCGGCCGGAGGACGCGCTCGACGTCGGCGGCCTGAGCGCGATAGTCGACGCCGGGATCCTCCAGCCCGATCGGCATCAGATGCTGCGTCAGCCCGCAGTCAGTGAGTTCGGGCTAGCGCTCGTGCTCCAGCAGTACCTGGCAGGGAAGCTCCACCACGACATCGCCGGTGGCGTGGAGCGCACGGCCTATTACGGCTGGGCCAGCACCGGTAAGTGGCTTCAGATGATGCAGGCGCTCGTGCGTCGGAACCGTGCTCTGGGCAGAGAGATCCGAGACAGGATCGAGGAGCGTGACGCTGCCCTTCGCTCCGCCTCGATCGTTGAAGGAGATCTCGCGAAAGCGACATGTCGCCTTGACGAGATGAAGATCGAGCTTGCGACGAGAGAGCAGCAGCTTGCGACGAGAGAACAGCAGCTCGCGGCGAGAGATCAGCAACTCGCGGCGCTGGAAAGACGGCATTCGCAAGCAAAGGACTGCCTCAGGGCAGTGGAGGTGCTGCGCGGCACTACTTTCGGGCGTATTTATCTCCGCCGAGTCCCCGTGTACGCGGAGAAACCGTCGGACTAGCTGGTGTCACCCTCTGACGACGTCCTCGTGATCAGCCGATGCTGCCGACGCGCACCGTGACGGTCGCGAGCGCCGCGGCGTCCGCGCCGACGGCCTCGGCGAGGCGCGCGCGGATCGCGTCGACGGCGGCGCGCGCGGTGTCGCTGGCGCGGCCCGCCGCATCCACCGCGATGGACGCCTGCACGAGCACGGTGCCCTCGCCGGTCTCGACGGTGACGAGCTGCTCGGCCGCGGTCGAGGACCCGGCGACGACGCCCTCCACGACCTGCTGGGCGGCGAGCAGCATTGGCGAGCGCGGCGCGAAGACGTCGGCGACGCCCGCGACCCCGCGGAGCACCGTGGTGAGGTCGCGGGAGAGGTCGGCGGGGTCCGGGAGCGGGCCGGTGCCGGGTGCCGCGGACGCGTCGTCGTCGAGGGTCATCGTGCTGCCTCCTCCTCGGGCGCGGGTGGCGCCTGCACGTCCACCACGGTCACGTCGATGCCCTCGACGCGCAGCTCGGTGTGCCGGAGCAGGGCCGCGTGGACCCGCTCGCGCACGCGCTGCGCCAGCTCGGGCAGCGGATCCCCCCACACGACGCTCATGGTGAGCGCGACCCGGACCGGCTCGCCGGCGCGCGTCACGTCCCCGTCGAGCGTGCAGCGGCCGATGAGCACACCCGGCACCTCGTCGCCCGCCTGCCGCACGAGGGTGCGCACGGCGCCCTCGGTGAGCGCGAGGCTGACCCCCGGATCCGGGTGGGAGAGCGGGATGTCGCGCCCGGCGCGCGACTCGCGGCTGATGTGCGCGAGCACGCCGCGGAAGAAGTCGTCGCCCGGGGCCTCGGCCTCCTCGGCCTCGGCCTCCACGAGCTCGCGGCCGAGGTCGCGCATGTGCTCGAGGGCGCGGAGCGCGTTGCGGATGTCGGGGTCGTCCTCGTACGCGGCGATGCGCGGGGTGCGCCCGCGGTCGAGGTAGTCGGCGAGGGCAGCCATGTCGAGGGGCTCGCCGTCGGCGTCGAGGGCGGGTCCCCCGTGCGGTCCGGTGCCGCTCATCGCCACGCCTCCATGCTCGTCATCACCGTGGTGCGCGCCCGGGACAGCCGGCCGCGGATGGTCGAGGGCGTCGCGCCCAGCCTCTCGGCGATCTCCTCGTAGGAGAAGCCTCCCACCTCGCGCAGCATCCACACCTCGCGCTGCTCGCGCGGCAGGGCGTCGAGGACGACCGCCAGCGCGCGCATCTGCGACGACGTCTCGGCATCGCGCTCCGGCGAGGTGAGCCGGTCGGCGATCTCGTGGTCGTCGATGTCGTCGGCGGGGCGGCGCGCGCGGATCCGGTCGAGGGACTTGCGGCTGACGATCTGCAGCAGCCAGCTCTTCACGCGGTCCGGCTTCTCGAGCGTGGGCAGCCGGTCCCACGCGGTGATGAGCGCCTCCTGCACCGCGTCGTCCGCGTCGGCGCGGGATCCGGTGAGCCGGATGGCGAAGGCCCGCATGTAGGAGGCGTGCCGGCGGACCAGGACCTCGAAGGCCCGGGTGTCGCCGTCGGCCGCGCGCTCGGCGAGGATCCCGTCGCCCGCGTCCTGCAGGGAGGAGGAGAGGGCCATGCCGTACCTCCGTGTGCGCTGGGAGACGAGCCGGATCCGGGTCCGGTCCGTGACGAACCGGGGACGAGCCGCGTCTGATCCATGAGTACCACAGCAGACGCCCGTCCGACGGGCCCCGACGGTGAGGAACCGCATGAGCGACACGAACCCCAGCACCAGCCCCAGCACTCCCACTCCCACCCCCGCTCCCACCCCGGCCGACGTCACGCGCGTCGCGCCGGCATCCTCCGGCACCGTCTCCTCCGGGGCGCTCGCCGAGGGCGACACGGTCGTCGCCGACGGCGTCGTCGCGAAGGTCGCGGGCCTCGCGATCCGCGATATCCCCGGCGTGCACGCGCTCGGCGGCGGCGCGGCCCGCGTCATCGGCCAGCTCCGCGACCGCATCGGCCAGACCGACCTCACGCAGGGCGTCTCGGTCGAGACCGAAGAGTCCGGCGTCGCGTTCCAGGTGACGCTCGTCGCCGAATACGGCGTGCCGCTCCAGCAGGTCGCCGCCGACGTGCGCGCCGCCATCACGGACGCCGTCACCGAGCTCGTGGGCCGGCCGGTCACGCGGGTCGACGTGACGATCGCCGACATCGTGCTGCCGGGCGAGGGCTCCGACGACGACGCCGAGGCGCCCGCGGTCTGAGCCGTCCGCACCGCCCGACAGGCCGTCGATCCCCGCGATCGGCGGCCCGTCGTCGTGCGCGGGCGCGATGGTCTCCGATCCGGCGGGCGTACCGTCGGGGGATGACCGACGACACCGCTGCCGCGCCCGCCTCCGCCCCCGCATCCGACGGGCCGCCCCGCGTGGCGCTGCTCGGCACCGGCGTGATGGGCTCCGGCATGAGCCGCTCGATCCTTCGCGCGGGCCTCCCGCTCACGGTCTGGAACCGCAGCGCCGAGAGGGCCGCGCCCCTCGCGGACCACGGCGCGACCGTCGCGGAGAGCGCCGCCGACGCGGTGCGCGACGCCGACATCGTGGTGGTCATGCTGTTCGACCACGACGCCGTGCTCGAGGTCCTCGCCGACGTCGCGCCCGCGCTCCGCCCCGGCGCCGTGGTGCTCCAGTCGTCCACCGTGGGCGTCGAGGGCACCCGCCGGATCGCCGCGCTCGCCGCCGAGCACGGCATCCGGTTCGTGGACGCGCCCGTCCTCGGCACGCGCGGCCCCGCCGAGCAGGGCCTCCTCGTGCACCTCGTCTCCGGATCCGAGGACGACCTCGCCGTCGCGCGCCCCGTCCTCGAGGCGACCGGCTCGCGCACGGTGGTCGCCGGGTCCACCGCCGGTCCCGGATCCGCCCTCAAGCTCGCCTGCAACGCCTGGATCGCGTCCATCACCGCTGCGACGGGCCAGTCGCTCGGCCTCGCGCAGCTGCTCGGCGTCGAGCCGCGCCTCTTCCTCGACGCGATCGCGGGCGGCGCCGCCGACACCCCGTACGCGCACCTCAAGGGCGGGTCGATGCTCGCGGGCGAGCTCGCGCCGTCGTTCGCGCTCGACGGCCTGCTCAAGGACGTGACGCTCATGCTCGCCGCGCTCGACGGCGCCGACGCGCACGACTTCGACACCGCGATGCTCGAGGCGCTCCGCGAGACGTACGCGGAGGCGTCCGCCGCGGGCCACGGCGGCGACGACGTGGCGGCGGTGGGCACGGTGTTCGGCCTGCCGACCGCATCCGGCAGCTGATCCGCGTCGCGTCGCGCCCGCCCGTCGCACCTGTCGGCGCGGGCCCCCGCCCGTAGGATCGGCTGCGTGACGACCTCCGACGCGCGCCAGCAGCTCATCGCCCACATCAAGGAGGACGCCGTCTTCCACGGCGACTTCACCCTGACGAGCGGCAAGAAGGCGACCTACTACGTCGACCTGCGCCGCGTGAGCCTCGACCACCGCGTCGCGCCGCTCATCGGGCAGGTCATGCTCGACCTCATCGCCGAGGTGCCCGACGTCGCCGCCGTCGGCGGGCTGACCATGGGCGCGGATCCCATCGCCGCCGCGATCCTGCACCAGGGCGCCGCGGTCGGCCGCGGCTACGACGCGTTCGTCGTCCGCAAGGAGCCCAAGGACCACGGCCGCGGCCGCCAGGTCGAGGGGCCCGACCTCCAGGGCAAGCGCGTCATCGTCGTCGAGGACACCTCCACCACCGGCGGATCCCCGCTGAAGGCCATCGAGGCGCTCGAGAAGGTGGGCGCGGAGATCGCCGCGGTCGCCGTGGTCGTCGACCGCTCGACCGACGCCCGCGCGGTCATCGAGGCCGCCGGCCACCGCTACCTCTACGCCATCGGCCTCGAGGACCTGGGGCTCGCGTAGTGGACGGGCAGGCGCCTCCCGGCGGCGGATCCGGCCGCGACCGCGACCGCGACGACGACCCCTTCGCCGTCCGTCCCGCGACGGACGCCGACCGGGAGCGGCCCGTCCGCCCGCTGGCGCCGACCGGCTGGGGCGGCATCGAGGGCGTCGAGCCCGCGCCCGCCGACCGCGACGACGCGGAGCAGGCGGAGGCCGATGAGATCGCCGCCGCGCAGGAGGAGGGCATCGACCCCGCTCCCGCCGACGCGCCGCAGGCCCCGGCGGACGACATCCTCGCCGGCATCGCCCCGCTCGACGCGACCGAGGACGCCGACCGGATCGCCCCGCTCGACCAGGCGGACGCCTCCGCCGAGGCCGACCCCGCTGACGACGCGCCCGGCCCGGCGCCCGAGCCGGAGATCGCCGCGGCACCCGGCATCGCCGACGAGCTCGAGTTCGCGGGCGAGCCCGACCCCGGGTACGTCCCGGCGCCCGTGGACCTGCCCGCCGGGACCGTGCCGGCGGATGCGCCGCCGTCCGATGCCACGCTGCCGGATGCGCCGACGTCCGACGCGCCGACGTCCGGCGAGGTGCTGACCGGCGAGCTGGAGTCGGATCCCGAGCCCGTCGGCGACGCGACCGCCGAGCTCGTGCTCGAGCCCATCATGGACGGGGACGGCGTCGAGCGCCTCCCGGAGCCCGATGCCGACGGCGCCGTGGAGCCCGCCGTGGTGGACGCCGAGCTCGTCGAGGAGCCGGCCGCCGAGATGCCCGCGGAGACGCCCGCCGACGACCTCGTGGGCCTCACGCCCCGCGTCGACGAGGGCGTCGACGAGGACGCCGGGGTCGTCGACGATCCGGTGGGCGCGGCGGATGCCGCCGGCCGCGCCGACCCCGCGGGGCCGGCCGCGATCGAGGCGGCGCACGACGGGGACGCCGAGCCTGCCGCTGCCGCTGGTGACGCAGAGGAGCGCGACGACGCCTCCGCCCCGCTCGCGCCCGCCGCCGCGGCCGCGCGTGCCGCCGCCATGGCGTGGGCCGCCGGTGCCCCGGTGGCGGCGCCCGCTCCGGCCGAAGCCGCCGCTGCCGCTGTCGCCGCTGTCGCCCCGGCGGACGCCGCGTCGTCGGGCCCCGCTCCCGTCGCGGACGGGGCCCGCCTGTCCGACGGCGATCCCGCCCCGGCCGACGCCGACGAGCACCGTGACGCCCCGGGCTCGCCCGTCGCCGACGACCGTGACGACCGCGATCCCGTCGCGTCCGACGCCGAGCCCGTCGACGCCATCGCGCTCCTCTTCGGCGATGTCGACGATGACGAGGACGCGGACCGCCGCGTCACCGAGGCCGACCATCCCGAGCAGGACGGCGACGAGGACCGCACGCGCGTCCTCCCGACCGTCGGCGCGGTCGGCGCGGCCGCCGCAGTCGCCGGTGCCGCCGCCCCGGCCGCGCACCCGGACCGCGACGCCCCCACGGTCGCCGTGCCCGCGTCCCCGCGTCCCGACGCGGCGCCGGCGCCGGCCTCGCGTCCCGACGCCGCATCCGCATCCGCGCCCGTCCCGCCTCCGTCCGCCGCGTCGCCCGCCCCGCGCCCGCCCGCACCCCGCGCGCCCGTCCGCGACGACGCCCGCGCCGTGTCGCCCGCGTCCCCGCCCCGGGGCGCGACCGGACCCCGCGGCCCCCGTCGCACGGCCCTCTGGGTCGGCGGCGCGATCCTGCTGGTGCTCCTCCTCGTCGTCCTCTTCCTCCTGGGCCAGCGGCTGGGATCCGCCGCGTCCTCCGACGCCGCCCCCGTGGCGACCGCGACGGCCGCCGCCGAGGAGACCCCGACGCCGTCGCCGACCCCGACCCCGACGGATCCCGTGCAGGGCCCGGCCGCCGCCGGCGTGCGGGCCTGGGACGCGCTGCTCGGCGGCGAGTGCCTCGAGCCGTACACGATGCCGTGGGAGGAGGAGTTCACGGTCGTGGACTGCGGATCCGAGCACCACGCGCAGATGGTCGCCCGCGTCGCGCTGCCCCAGACCGGCGACGCGTTCCCCGGCGAGGACGCCGTGCGGGACTCCGCCGACGGGCTCTGCATCGCCGACACCGTGATCGACTACCGCGCGGCCCGCGCCTACGCGGACGTGCAGTACCAGTCGGCGTACCCCATCACGCAGGAGGAGTGGACGGCCGGCGACCGCGACGCCTACTGCTTCGTCTCGCGCGCCGGCGGCGGCACCTTCGCCGGCAGCATCGGCGTCCCGCAGCCGCCCGTCATCCCCTAGCCGGTCGGGCCGGCTGCCGCGCACCCGCCGCCTGCGGTGCGCCTCCGGTGCGCCTGCCGCCTGCCGCGCGCTCGTCGCGCGTGGGGATGGTGACGCCGCCGGATCCGCGCCCCGCCCTATCCTCGACACCCCGTGCGCGCAGGCCGCCGCACGGACGAGCGGCGGGCGGGGGATCGGATGGCGTCTCCCGTGCGACCCGGCAGCCGCGCGTTCCTCCTCCTCTGGGGCGCGCAGGCGGTCTCCTCCCTCGGGGCGAGCGCGGCGTCGTTCGCGCTCACGCTCCAGGTGTTCGCCGAGACCGGCAGCGCGCTGGCCCTGTCGGCGCTCACGGTCGTCGCCACGGTCGCCTCCATCTACTGCGCGCCGCTCACCGGCTGGCTCGCGGACCGGGTCGGCCATCGGCGCGCGGCCCTCGCGAGCAACGCGGTGCTCGCGGCCGCCTCCGTGGGCATGGCGGCGGTCTCGGCGGCGGGCCCCGGCCGGCTGCTCGCCGTCGTCTACCCGCTCACGCTCCTGTCGGCCCTCGCGTCGTCGACCCTCGCGCTGACCCTCACGGCGAGCGTGCGGCGGATGCGGCAGGAGGCCGACCTCACCCGGATCAACGGCGTCACGTCGCTGCTCCAGGACGGGCCGACGCTGCTCGCACCGGTCCTCGGGGCCGCGCTCTCCGCGACCGTGGCCCCGTCGGCCGTGTTCCTCGTCGACGCCGTGACCTCGCTCGGCTGCGTCGCCGCGCTCGTCGTGGTGCGGTGGGACGCGCCCCCGGACCGCCGGGTCGCGAACCCGTTCCGCGGCGCGCGCGACGGCATCGCGTGGATCCTCCGGCACCCCGGCCTCCGCCGCCTCCAGCTCGGCTTCGGCGCGCTCAACCTCGCCAACGGGATCGCCGCCTCCGCCACGACCGCGTACGTGCTGCTCCTCGGGGCGCGCGGCATCGGCTCCGGCGCGAGCCTCGCGGCCTTCAGCGTCGCCGGATCCGCCGGGCTCCTCGTCGGCGCCGCGCTCGTGGCCGCCCGGGGCGACCGGATCCCGCGGCTCGCCGCCATCGCGGGCGCGGCCGTGGTGCTCGGGCTCGTGGGTCGCGTCGGACTGGCGTCGACCGCGCTCCTCGGGGTGTGGATCGCCGCGGCCGTCGTCCGCAACGTCGCGCTCCAGGTGCAGGGCGCGCCGCTCACCGCCGTCTGGCAGGAGCGCACGCCGCCCGCCCGGCAGGGCGCGATCCTCGGCGCGAAGAAGCTCCTCGGCCAGGGCCTCTACCCGCCCGCCGTGCTCCTCGGCGGCGCGCTCACGGTCGCGCTGCACCCGCTCGGGCAGGAGACGGCGCTGCGGGTGGTCGTGATCGCGGGCGGCCTCGGCGAGGTGCTCGTGGGGCTCGCGATGCTGCGCTCCCGCGGCATCCGGGCGCTGCTCGCCTCGCGGGGTGCCGGGGAGGGGGCGCGGCCGGGCGGATCAGCGACGGCGCATCAGAGCTCGGACTCGACCGGCTCCGGATCGAGCAGCTCCGTGACGCCCGACAGCACCTCGTCGGGCCGGAACGGGTAGCGCTCGATCTCGGCCCGGTCGCTGATGCCCGTGAGCACGAGCACGGTGTGGAGCCCCGCCTCGATGCCCGCGATGATGTCGGTGTCCATCCGGTCGCCGATCATGCCGGTGCTCTCGGAGTGCGCGCCGATCTTGTTGAGCGCCGAGCGGAACATCATCGGGTTCGGCTTGCCGACGATGTACGGCTCCTTGCCCGTGGCCTTCGAGATGAGCGCGAGCACCGCGCCCGTCGCGGGCAGCACGCCCTCGGCGCTCGGGCCGGTCGCGTCGGGGTTCGTCGCGATGTAGCGCGCGCCGCCGTTGATGAGGCGGATCGCCCGCGTGATCGCCTCGAACGAGTAGTTGCGCGTCTCGCCGATGACCACGAAGTCGGGCTGCGTGTCGGTCATGATGAAGCCCGCCTCGTGCAGCGCCGTCGTGAGGCCGGCCTCGCCGATGACGAACGCGGATCCGCCGGGCATCTGCTGCTCGAGGAACGCGGCCGTCGCGAGGGCCGAGGTCCAGATCGCCGACTCGGGCACGTGCAGGCCGGACGCGCGGAGCCGGGCCGAGAGGTCGCGCGGCGTGAAGATGCTGTTGTTCGTGAGCACGAGGAAGGGCTTGCCCTGGTCCTGCCACTGCTGGATGAGGGCCGCCGCGCCGGGCAGGGCCTGGTTCTCGTGCACCAGCACGCCGTCCATGTCGGTGAGCCAGCAGTCCATCTCGTCGCGCGTCGCCATGGGGTTCCCTCTCGTCGTGGGACGAGGCTACCGCCGGGGCATGCGCGCCGGCCGGGCCCGCGGGACGCCGTCACCGGATGTCCGCCCGCCGTGCGCCGCGGTGTCGGCCCGCCCTCGTAGGGTCGTGGCATGCACGCACTGCCCACCGGATCCCTGCGCCTCGTCCACCTCAGCGACACCCACCTCCTCCGCGACGGCGGCCTCCATCAGGGCGTCGTCGACACAGCCGCCGCGCTCGACCGCGTGCTCGCCGCGGCCGACCGCGTGCCCGACGTGCGGCTCCTCGTCGGCTCCGGCGACCTCTCGGAGGACGGCACCCCGGAGTCGTACGCGCTCCTGCGCGAGCGGCTGGATCCGTGGGCCGCGTCGCGCGGCGCCGCCGTCGTCCTCTCGCCCGGCAACCACGACGTGCGCTCGGCCTTCCGCCTCGTGCTCGGCGACGGACATGGCAGCCCGGGCACCGACGACGGACGCGATCCCGCCGCCGTCCCGCCCGTCGACGGCGTGACGATCGTCGACGGCTGGCGCATCGCGACCCTCGACACCTCCGTGCCCGGCAAGGGCTACGGCGCCCTCCGCGAGCAGCAGCTCGACGCGCTCCGCGAGCTGCTCGCCACGCCGTCCGAGCGCGGCACGGTCCTCGTGCTCCACCACCCGCCGGTGCCCGCGCCCACGACGCTGCACGAGTCGCTCGCGCTGCAGGATCCGGGCCGGCTCGCGGAGATCGTGCGGGGGAGCGACGTGCGGGTCATCCTCTCGGGGCACTACCACCACCACATCGTGGGTTCGATCGCGGGCGTGCCGGTGCTCGTCGCGCCGGGCGTCGCGAACGAGACGGACGTGGCGGCCACGCCGGGCACGGAGCGCATCGTGCGCGGATCCGGCTTCCTCGTGGTCGACGTCGACCCGGCGGGCGGCGTCGTCTCCGTCGTGGTGCGCGCGCACGCGGTGGACGACGGCGAGGAGGTCGCGGTGCTCGACGCGGAGCTGGTGCAGCGGATCGCCGAGGCGGCGGGAGCGCCGGCGCGGGCCTGAGGCGTCCCGTCCCGCACATGACGGAGGCGGCGATCCCGTGGGGATCGCCGCCTCCGTCCGAGACCGGTGAGGGTCTACTTGAAGACGTCCTTGACGTCCTCGCCCGCCTTCTTCGCGGACGCGGCGGCCTGGTCCTTCTGGCCCTCGGCCTTGAGGCTGTCGTCGCCCTTGTGGTCGCCGAGCGCCTCCTTGGCCTTGCCCGCGATGTCCTGAGCAGCGTTCTTGATCTTGTCGTCGAGACCCATGATCTCCTCCTCACTGAGGCCACCGGATGCGGCCCTCGACTGCAATGTAGGACCGGCGGCTCCTGGATGGCTGGCAGATGCGCGGTCCGTGTCCACTGAGCGAATCGCGGGGGTGCGGGGCCCTCCGTCGCGATCGTGCAAGGCCCTTCCGTCGGGCACGGCTCCGCACCTAGGCTGCCTGACCGTGATCCTCTTCGGGCTGCTCCCCCTCCTCGTCGCCGTGTGCGCGCTCGTCGACCTCATCACGCGACCGGACGACCAGGTGAAGCACCTGCCGAAGCTCGTCTGGATCCTGCTCATCGTCTTCCTGCCGCTCATCGGCAGCATCGTGTGGTTCTGCGTCGGCCACGACTGGGACGCCCGGCGCGAGCCCGTCGGACCGCCGGACCGGAGCGCCGCCTACGAGCGCGCGGCCATGGCGGTCGACCTGCGCGTGCGCAGCACGGAGCAGCAGCTCGCCGACCTCGAGGAGGAGGAGCGGCACTACGCCCGGATCGCGCGGCTGCGGCAGCTCCAGGCCGAGCAGGCGGTGCAGGCCGCGCGGGCCCAGGGTCCCGCCCGGCCGTCGCGCGCCATCGAGCCCGGGTCCTCGCCCGAGCGGTAGTCCCTCCCCAGGTCGCGCGCCGGCGCGCTCTCCCTCCGCGGGGTCGCCGGGGAGGGCCCGGTCGGGGGCGGATGGGAGCATGGCCCCATGCCCGACACCGCCACGCCGTCCTCCTCCGCCGCGCTCTCCGACCTCCGGTCCGCCGCCCGGGAGCACCTGTCCCGGCTGGTCGGCGTCGCGGGCGCCGACTTCCACGACGGCCAGTTCGAGGCCATCGAGGCGCTCGTGCAGGACCGGTCCCGCGCCCTCGTCGTGCAGCGCACCGGATGGGGCAAGTCGGCGGTCTACTTCGTCGCGACCCTGCTCCTCCGCCAGCAGGGCCTCGGGCCCACGCTCCTCGTCTCACCGCTCCTCGCGCTCATGCGCGACCAGGTCGCCGCCGCCCGTCGGGCCGGGGTCCGCGCGGTCGCCATGAACTCCAGCAACGCCCACGAGTGGGACGACCTGCTGCGCGCGCTCGACGCCGACGAGGTCGACCTCCTGCTCGTCTCGCCCGAGCGCCTCAACAACCCGCGCTTCCGCGACGAGCAGCTCCCGGCCCTCCGTGCCCGGCTCGGCCTCCTGGTGGTCGACGAGGCGCACTGCATCTCCGACTGGGGCCACGACTTCCGGCCCGACTACCGGCGCCTGCGCGACCTCATCTCCTCCGTCGACGAGCGCGTGCCCGTGCTCGCCACCACCGCCACGGCGAACTCGCGCGTGGTGGCCGACGTGGAGGAGCAGCTGAGCGTCGGATCCACCGGCGGCGGCGCCGTCGAGACCGAGCGCGTGCCCGTGGTCACCATCCGCGGGCCGCTCGCCCGGCGCTCGCTCCGCCTCGGCGTGCTGCGGCTCGAGAACAGCCGCGACCGGCTCGGCTGGCTGCTCAGCCACCTCGACGAGCTGCCCGGCAGCGGCATCATCTACGCGCTCACGGTGTCCGCGGCGCAGGACACGGCGCGGCTGCTGCGCGACGCCGGGCACGCGGTGAAGGCGTACACGGGGCGCGACGATCCGGCCGACCGCGAGCAGGCCGAGGGCGAGCTCCAGCGCAACGAGGTCAAGGCGCTCGTCGCCACCAGCGCGCTCGGCATGGGCTTCGACAAGCCCGACCTCGGGTTCGTCGTGCACCTCGGGGCGCCGTCGTCGCCCGTCTCCTACTACCAGCAGGTCGGCCGCGCGGGCCGCGGGTCCGCCGACGCCGACGTGCTGCTCCTGCCCGGCCGCGAGGATCCGGACATCTGGCAGTACTTCGCCACGGCGTCCATGCCGGACGAGCAGCAGGCCGCGTCCGTCATCCAGACGCTCGGCGAGAGCGACCGTCCGCTGTCGGTGCCGGCGCTCGAGTCGCGGGTGTCGCTCTCGCGCAGCCGGCTCGACCTCCTCCTCAAGGTGCTCGACGTCGACGGCGCCGTGCGTCGGGACACGTCGGGCTGGTCCGCCACGGGTGTCCCGTGGGTCTACGACCGCGCCCGGTACGAGCAGGTCGCGGCGGCGCGCGTGCGGGAGCAGCAGGCCATGCTCGACTACGAGACCACCCTCGGCTGCCGCATGGAGTTCCTCCAGCGCCAGCTCGACGACGACACCGCGGCGCCGTGCGGGCGCTGCGACCGGTGCGCGGGCGCGTGGTACCCGGCGTCGCTGGATCAGCAGGCGTCGGCCACCGCGTCGCAGGCGCTCGACCGCGTCGGGCTGCCCGTCGAGCCGCGGCTCCGCTGGCCCACGGGCGCGTCGAGCGTCGGCGTGCCGCTCAGCGGCGCCATCGCGGCGGGCGAGCAGGTCGACGAGGGCCGCGCCCTCGCGCGCCTCACCGACCTCGGCTGGGGCGGGCGGCTCCGCACGGTCTTCGCCGCGGGCGCGGACGACGCGCCCGTCGACGACGCGCTCGTCGCGGCCTGCGTCCGCGTGCTCGCCGAGTGGGGCTGGGCCGAGCGTCCGCGCGCCGTCGTGCACGTGCCGTCGGCGAGCCGACCGCAGCTCGTCGGGAGCCTCGCCCAGCGCATCGCCGAGGTGGGCCGGCTGCCGTTCCTCGGGTCGCTCGACCTGGTGGATCCGGGTGCCCCCGGCGCCGCGCGCGGCAACAGCGTCTACCGGCTCGGCCGGGTGCATCCGCGGTTCCAGGTGCCGGCGCACCTCGCGGACGACCTCGCGGCGGATCCGCGTCCCGTCCTCCTGGTCGACGACCTGGTCGACACCCGGTGGACCCTCACGGTCGCCGGCCGGCTGCTGCGGAAGGCCGGCGCCACGCGCGTGCTGCCGTTCGCGCTGGCGCAGCAGGGGTAGCGCGGGGCCCCGCGATCAGTCGGCGGCGGGGGACGTGCGCGGCGGAGCCGGCTTCGGCGCCGAGGGACGCGGCGGCGGCGTCGGCGTCGCGGTGGCCGTCGGCTTCGCTTTCGCCGGGGCTGCGTCCGGGGCCTTCGCCTTCCGGGCGACCGGACCCGCATCCGGCGCGACGAAGACCGTGCCGGCGCCCTCGAGCCGGGCGCGCATCACGTCGATGGCCTGGGGGTTCTCGTCCACGAGCACGAACCGGCGGCCGAGCTCGCGGGCGGCGGCGCCCGTGGTGCCGGATCCGGCGAAGAAGTCGAGCACCCAGTCGCCCGGCCGGCTCGACGCCTGCACGATGCGGCGCAGCACGCCGAGCGGCTTCTGGGTCGCGTAGCCGGTCTTCTCGCGGCCGGTGGGGGAGACGATCGTGTGCCACCAGACGTCCGTCGGGAGCTTGCCGCGCTCGCGCTTCTCCGGCGTCACGAGGCCGGGCGCCATGTAGGGCTCGCGGTCCACGCCCTCGGAGTCGAAGCGGTAGCGGACCGGGTCCTTCACGTAGACGAGGATCGTGTCGTGCTTGGCCGGCCAGCGCCGCCGGGACTTCGCGCCGTAGTCGTACGCCCACACGATCTCGTTGAGGAACGAGCGCCGGCCGAACAGCGCGTCGAGCACGACCTTCGCGTAGTGGACCTCGCGGTAGTCGAGGTGCAGGTACAGCGTCCCCGTGGGGTGCAGGAGGCGCCACGCCTCGATCAGCCGCGGCTCGAGGAAGTCCCAGTAGTCGGCGAAGGAGTCGTCGAAGCCGTAGAGCATGCCCTTGACGCTGTCGTAGCTGCGTCCGTGGAAACCGAGGCGCGCGCCGGGCGGGCGGACCGGCTCGGGGGTCGCGACGCTCGCGGTGGCGAGGGTGGGACGCGCCTCGGGGGAGGGGGCCGCCGGCGGCGCCGCGCCGGGGGTCGCGTCGGCGGGGGCCGCGGCCGGGACGGCGGCCTCGTCGGGGTCCGGATCCGGGCTCCGCGTCACCGTGAGGTTCTGCCGCTCCTGCGTGCGGCCGGTGTTGAACGGCGGATCCAGGTAGATGAGCTGGAAGGCGCCGTCGGGGAGCGCGCGGACCGCCTCGAGGTTCTCCGCGTGGATCACGAGATCGGGGCCGTCGGGGGTCCACGCGGGCAGGGGCACGCCCCCGAGGTTAACGGACCGCCTCGCGGGGACCGTGACGGCCGCGGATCGCCGGAGCCATCGCGGCGCGCCCCCCTTTCGGGGCGCTTGCTCCGCAGCCCTGCCGCCCGGGGCACCGGCTCCGCTAGGAACGACTCATGGACGATGACCGCGACGCCGACCGCACCCCCGGATCCCGCCCGGAGGATGAGCAGGGGCACGAGCCCGCGGGGGCGGACGGCGTCGACGAGCCGGCGACGTCGGATGCGGCGGCGGGCCGGGTCCCTGACGACGCCGACCCGTCGGACGGGGCGGACGGACCCGCGGCGGATCCGGTGAGCCCCCCGCCCTCCGGCTACGCGCCGCCCTCCGGCTACGCGTCGCCCTCCGGCTACGCGTCGCCCTCCGGCTACGCGCCGCCCTCCGGCCACGCGCCGCCCTCCGGCCACGCGTCGCCCTCCGGCTACGCGCCGCCCTCCGGCTACGCCGCCGCCGCGTACGCCCCGCCCACCGACTACGCCCCATCCGCCCCCGCCCCCGCTTCCACCCCGCCCGCCGGCACCCCGCCCTACCCGGGCGGTCCGCCGTCCCGTCCGCGCGGCGGCACGGGCCTCGCGATCGCCGCGCTCGTCGTGGGCATCGCGGCGGTCATCGCCGCCCTCATCCCGTTCCTCAACTACGTGGCGTTCGTGCCGGCCCTCGCGGCGATCACTCTCGGGATCATCTCGCTGGTGCGGCGCATGGACGGCAGGCCGCTTGCGCTGACCGGCCTGATCCTCGGCGTCGTGGCGTTCGTGCTCGGCATCGTCCTCGCGATCGTCTACACGCTCGCTTTCGTGACCGCCGTCTCGGACGCGGTCGAGTCCTCGGACGGCACCCGCGTCTCCCCTGGCCCCGGATCCACCTCCGGCGACGGCACCGACCCCGGCACCGGCACAGACCCCGGCGGCGACGCGGCGGGCGCCCGGGGGACGAGCCCCGAGGATCCGCTGCCGATCGGCACGCCCGTCACGGGCGGGGGCGCCGACGGGCCCGAGTGGTCGGTCACGCTCGGGCAGCCGGTCCTCGACGCGACGGCCGCGGTGCTCGCGGCGGACCCGTCCAACCCGGAGCCCGCGGAGGGCATGCAGTACGCGGTCGTGCCCGTCACGGTCACGTACCTCGGCTCGGACGAGGGCGACCCGCTGTCGGAGCTCGCCCTGGGGTACCTGGCGCCCGACGGATCGCAGTACTCGGCCGCCGACGCCTCCGCGCTCGCGCCGGCCCCGGCCTTCACCGACAACGAGGAGCCGCTCGACCCCCAGGGCACGGCGAGCGGGAACGTGGTCGTCGAGATCCCGATCGACGGCGCGGGGGAGGGCCTCTGGGCGACGGCGCCGGGACTGACCGCGGATGCGTACTACTTCCGGGCGCGCTAGCCGGCGGGGACCCGCGGCCCGGCTCGGAGCGTCCGCGTCCCGCGGCGGCTCGTAGGCTGCGGACGTGATCCCCGACGCGCACGCCGCATCCGCCGCCCGCCCCGACGCGCCGGCTGCCCGCCCCGGACGGCCTGCCGCCGCGCGCGCCGCCGCGCGCGCCGCCGCGCCCGGCACCGCGCCTGCCGACGCGCCCGGCACCGCGCCCGCTGCCGTGCCCGGCACCGCGCCGATCCCGACCGCCGCCGACCTCGACGCGCGCGACCCGCTCGCCCGCTTCCGCGACCTGTTCGTGCGGGCCGACGACGTGGTCGCCTACCTCGACGGCAACTCGCTCGGGCGGCCGACGATCGCGAGCGTCGACCGCGTCGCGTCGTTCGTGCGCGACCAGTGGGGCGGCCGCCTCATCCGCGGCTGGGACGAGGATTGGCTCGACATGCCCACCCGCATCGGCGACGACCTCGGCCGCGTGGCGTACGGGGCCGCGGCCGGCCAGACGTTCGTCGGCGACTCGACCACGGTGATCCTCTACAAGCTCGTGCGCGCCGCCGTCCGCGCGCGCCCCGGCCGCGACGAGCTCGTGATCGACACCGACAACTTCCCCACCGACCGCTTCGTGCTCGAGGGCGTGGCGGAGGAGTGCGGCATGACGATCCGGTGGATCGACGTCGCGCCGGACGCCGGGGTCGCGCCCGAGCTCGTCGCGGAGGCCGTGGGGGAACGGACCGCGCTCGTCGTGCTCAGCCAGGTCGCCTACCGCTCGGGGTTCCTCGCGGACGTGCCGGAGATCACGCGCATCGTCCACGACGCGGGCGCGCTGGCGCTCTGGGACACCTGCCACTCCGTCGGCGTGATCCCCACGGAGCTCGACGCGTGGGGCGTCGACCTCGCGGTCGGCTGCAGCTACAAGTACCTCGACGGCGGGCCCGGCGCGCCCGCGCACGGCTACGTGCGGGCCGGCCTCCAGGCCGAGCTGCGCCAGCCGATCCAGGGCTGGATGGGCGCGCAGGACGTCTTCGCGATGGGGCCGGAGTACGTGCCGGCCGACGGGATCCGCCGCTTCCTCAGCGGCACGCCGCCCATCGTCGGCATGCTCGCGATGCAGGACATGATCGCGCTCATCGAGGAGGCGGGCATGCCCGCGATCCGCGCGAAGTCCCTCGCCCTCACCGGCTTCGCGCTCGCCCTCGTCGACCGCGACCTCGTGCCGCTCGGCGCGCGCGTCGCGAGCCCGCGCGAGGAGGAGCGCCGCGGCAGCCACGTGAGCGTCGACCACCCGCGGTTCCGCGACATCGTGGGCGCGCTGTGGGAGGAGGGCGTGATCCCCGACTTCCGCGCGCCGTCGGGCCTCCGGCTCGGGCTCAGCCCGCTCACGACGTCGTTCCGCGAGGTCGAGGTCGGCGTCGAGGCGATCCGGCGGCACCTGGCGGGCTGATCCGGCACGGCTGCGGCGTCGCCCGGCGCGCCCGGCCGGCTACGGCAGGATCGCGTCCACGTACCCGCCGTCGACCCGCAGCGCGCCGCCGGTCGTCGCCGACGCCTGCCGCGACGCGAGGTACACGCACATGTTCGCGATCTCCTCCGGCTCGATCAGCCGCTGGATGATCGACTGCGGCCGGTGCTCCCGCATGAACTCCCGCTGCGCCTCGTCCCACGGCAGGTCGTCGCCCACGAGCTCGCGCGCGAACGCCTCGACGCCGCCGGTGTGCGTGGGGCCGGCCATGACGCAGTTGACGGTGACGCCGGATCCGGCCGCGGCCTTGGCGAAGCCACGCGAGACCCCGAGGAGCGCGGTCTTCGAGACGCCGTAGTGGATCATCTCGGCCGGCGTGACGACGGCCGAGTCGCTCGCGATGTACTGCACCCGGCCCCAGCCGCGCGCCATCATGCCGGGCAGGTACGCGCGGGTGAGGCGCACGGACGCGAGCACGTTGACCTCGAAGTAGCGGCGCCACTCGTCGTCGGTGATGGCGAACGGGTCGGCCGAGCCGAAGATCCCGAGGTTGTTGACGAGCACGTCGACCTCGGGGAAGGCCTCGACCGCGCGGGCGGCGCCGTCCTCGGTGGCGACGTCGGCCGCGAGCGCCTCGACGGCGGCGCCCGGATGCGCGGCGAGCAGCCGGTCGCGGGCGGCGGCCGTGCGCTCCTCGTCGCGGCCGTTGACGATCACGCGGGCGCCCGCGTCGGCGAGCCCCTCCGCGATGGCGAAGCCGATGCCCTGCGTGGAGCCCGTGACGAGGGCGGTGGATCCGGTGAGGTCGATGCGCATGCGAGTGCCTTCCGTGGGAGGGGGAGAGGGAGGGGTCAGTCGGCCCAGGCGCGCCGTGTGCTCCGGACGGCCTTCCCGGTGGTCGCGGCATCGTGCATCAGCAGCGCGAGGTGGTGGTCCTGCGACGCCTCCGCGAGCGAGTTCGTCGACGGGCCGCCGGCCGCGTGCGCGTGCATCTCGACGAGGCACTGCGCGATCGCGATCTCGTCGTCCGCGAGCCGGCCGGGCGCGAACGGGTTCCGGTAGACCCACTCGGATCCGAGCAGCAGGCCGCGCAGGTGGTGCCCCTCGAGGTTCCCGCCCTGTCCCGTCTCGACGCGCGTGATGTCGGCCCACGTCGGCGTCGTCGCGTCGAGCAGCCAGCTCACGTGCTCGTCGACGATCTCGCCGCGCTCGCCGCGGACGAGGAGCCGGTTGCGGCGGATCCAGGAGAAGTACTGCCGGTCGGCGAAGTCGTAGACGCCGAGGCGGTCGCCGAAGTCGAAGCGCGCGGTGGTCTGCTCGGCCGTCACGACCTCCTCGCGCACGGGATCGCCGTCGCGGTCGGGCCCGGCCACGAGCGGCGAGGAGAAGCGGGACGCGGTGATCGTCGCGTCCTCGAAGCCGATGCCGAGGGCCCGGCGCATCACGCGCACGCCGTGGTAGTCGTGGCACTGCGCGACCTGGGCCTGGCTGATCCGCCCGAGCCGACCGCCGGCGGCGATGGCGAGCTGCGCGGCGAGCAGCGGTGAGAGCGGGTACTGCTCGGCCACCTCGATCCGCGCGCCCTGCCGCACCAGCGCGTCGAGCCGTTCGAGGTCCTCCACGGTCTCGCCGGGCGGCGTCTCGGTGAGCACGGCCACGCCGCGGTCGACGAGGTCGGCGATCACGTCCGGCGCGGCCGTCCGCGGCACGGACACGACCACGAACGACGGCGCCTCCGCTGCCAGCAGCTCGGCCGCGGTGCGGAAGGTGCGGATCCCCCACTCCTCCTCGAGCGCGCGCCCGGTGTCGGCGCTGCGCGTCACGAGCCCGGTCACGGCGAAGCGCTCCGGGAGGGCCCTGGCGATGCGCAGGAAGAAGGCGCTGCGCCAGCCGCTCCCCACGATGCCGAAGCGGATCTGCGGGGCCGTCGGCGCGGGGTGGGGCATGCCGTCAGCGTACGCGCGGGGTCGCGCGCGACGGCCGCGCTGGAGTTCTCGCAGCCGACTGCGGAATACTCGCGAGGGCCGGGAGGCTGTCCCGGGGGCGGACGCTCCCGTGTGAGACGGTTCTCGGCTCCGTCGCAGGAGCACGCGACCCGGGAGGGGACACCAGCATGGGGATCCAGACGAGCCTCGACCAGGTCGCGCAGGCCGCGCGCATCCTCGACGTGATGCAGGAGGCCGACGAGCTCACCGTCGCCGCCAGCCGCGACGGCGGCGGACGCGCGGTGCGGCTCCTCGCCCGCGCCGCCGCGGATCCCGCCGACCAGCTCACCGCCGTCGCCGCCATCCACGCGCTCGCGCAGGTGTTCGACGACGCCGCCGACCTCGCGCTCGTCGCGCTCCTCGACCACGACGTGCGGTGGATCCGCGAGCACGCCGCCTGGGCGTTCGGCACGCGCCTGCCGCGCTTCGACGCGGTGTCCGGCCTCGTCGCGATGGTCGTCGAGGGCGGCTTCCCCGGCATGCTCGCGCAGCGGACCCTGCAGCAGTGGGCCGGCTCGACCCCCGACCACCTCTCCCTCGCGCTCGAGAACGCGCTGCTCGGCGTGCGCGGTGACGGCGCGCGCTCGCGGCTGGTCGAGACGGTCGGACTGGTGCACGGCCGGATCCCCGAGCGCGTGCTGCTCCGCACCGCGCAGGACCCGCGCGAGGGCCCGCTCACCCGGGCCGCCGCCGTGGCCGCGCTCGGCGACCGCCCCGCGGGCGAGGCGACCCTCGGGATCGTCTCCGACATCGCGCGCGGCGACGACCAGGTGGCCGCGGTCGCGCGCCTGGCCGTCCTCGACATCGCGCGCCAGCACGGCGACCACCCGGCCGCGCCCGAGCGGCCCGGCCTCACGATCGTCCAGCTCTTCCTGCACGCCGACATCGACGCGGGGCTCACGCACGTGGGCGCGGGCGACAACGGCGGCATCGCGACGCTGCTCGTGCGGCTGGGCGACGCGCTCGTGGATCCCGCGGGCGCGTCGACCGGCAGCCACGACGTCGCCGCCACCACCGTCGCCGACCGGCCGGTCGACCGCGTACTCACCCTCTCCCGCGGCACCCCCGATCAGGCGCTCGCCTCCCTCGCCCGCGTCTCCGCCGGCGACGACGGCCACGTCTTCGCGCACATCCCGATGCTCGGCGGCCCGCGCTCGCTGCCCGAGGCGTGGCCGCACCGGGTCGAGGCCGAGCGCGGGATCCGCCGCGTGCTCCGCGCCGCCGGCCGCGTCGACGCCGTGCACCTCCGCATGGCCGACGTCGGCACCCTCGCCGCGTCCACGGTCGCGCGCGAGCTCGGCATCCCGGTGGTCTTCACGGTCGCGCCGGATCCGCACGGCGTCGTGGACGCGCTCGACCGCTCCGGCGCCCTCACCCGCGACGGCTTCGGCGCGGTCGACGCGCGCGAGCACTACTGGTTCCGCGTGCGGCTGGTGCAGCGGCTGGCCGCCGACGCCGCGCACACCGTCCTCTTCCCGCGCCCGGAGCTGAAGCGCGACATGCGCCGGCTCGTCGGCATCGACGTGGACGCGCACCCCGAGCGCCACAGCGTCGTCGCCGAGGGCATCGACGTCGCCGCCATCGAGCGCTCCCGCGACGACGCCATGCTCGGCGCCGACGCGGACGGCGCCCCCGCCCGCGCGTTCGTCGAGCTCGACGCCCTGCTCGCCGGCCTCCCCGCGGAGCGCCGCGAGCTCCCGCTCGTCATCAGCGTCGGCCGCCTCGCCCGCGTCAAGGGCATGGCCTCGCTCGCGCACGTCTGGGCGGCGGATCCCGCGCTTCGCTCCCGCGCGAACCTCCTGATCGTGGGCGGCGACCTCGACGCGCCGACGACTGAGGAGCGCGACCAGCTCGCGCGGATGCTCGACGCCGTGCCCGGCGCGGGCGGCCCCGCGGACGCCGCCCGCCACGGCCTCCTCCTCGCCGGCCACCGCGGCAACGACACCGTCACCCGCTGGCTCGCTGCCGTGCGCTACGGCCGCCCCGGGCTCACGGCGCCGGGCGGCGCGTACGCGTGCGCGAGCATCAAGGAGGAGTTCGGCGTCGCGCTCCTCGAGGCGATGTCGATGGGCCTGCCCGTCGTCGCGCCCGCGTCGGGCGGCCCCGCGACCTACGTGGAGGACGGCGTGACCGGCCTGCTCGTCGACACGACGGATCCGGGGGAGCTCGCCACCGGGATCGCCCGCGCGCTCGACATCGCGGCCGGCCCCGACGCCGACGACGCCGCCGACCGCGCGCGCGACATGGTCGCCCGCACCTTCACCATCCAGGCCATGGCGGGCACCCTGTCCCGCGTCTACCGCGACGTCGCCGCAGCCGACGACCGAACCCTCTGGGAGCTCAGCGCCTCATGACCCTGCTCGTCATCAGCCCGGACTACGCGTCCCACCTCTTCCCGCTCATCACGCTCGCGTCGGCCTGGCAGCAGGCGGGCGAGCGCGTGGTCGTGGCCACCGGATCCGCGACCGCCGGCATCGTCGAGGCCTCCGGCTTCGAGCGGGTCGACCTCCGCCTCGGCCGCGGATCCAACCCCGGCACCATCAAGGCCGAGGAGCAGCCGACCGGCGAGGACGACGCCCTCCGCGGCTTCTTCGCCGCCACGCGCCGCGGCATGGTCGAGACCCTCCGCTTCCAGGCCGAGGCCCGGAGCGACGACCTGCTGTGGGAGCCGGTCGAGACCGCGCGCGCCGTGCAGCGCATCCTCGACGAGGTGCGCCCCGACCACGTGATCGTCGACCACCTCGCCTTCAGCGCCCGCCTCGCGCTCCTGGCCTCCGGCACCCGCCACGCGGACGTCGTGCTCGGCCACCCGAGCGCGCTGCCCGTCGGCGACGAGGTCTACGGCTTCCCGCCCGCGTGGCCCGCCGCCTTCGAGCCCGAGGAGGAGGACCTCGACGAGCTGCACGCGCTCTGCGTGCGCGTGCGCGACCGCTTCACCGCGCAGTGGAACGACGCCCTCGCGATCCTCGCGCCGTCGATGCGCCCGAGCCGCGACGCCTTCGCGGAGGCCGGCGACGTGCTCCTCCTCAACTACCCCGAGGAGCTGCACGACCCCGACCGCTCCGAGCTGCTGCCGCCGCACGCCTTCATCGGCTCGGCCGTCCGCCGCGAGGCGCCCGAGGCCGAGGTGCAGGACTGGATCGACGCCGGCGGCGACCCCATCGTCTACGTCTCGCTCGGCAGCTTCCTCTCCGTGCGCGACGACGTGCTCGCGCGCATCGCGGCGGCCCTGCGCGACCTCGACGTGCGCGTGGCGCTCGCGACCGGATCCACCGACCGGGCCGCGCTCGGCGACATCCCGTCCGACTGGCTCGTGCGCCCGTTCCTCCCGCAGGTGACGCTGCTCGCCCATGCCGACCTCGCCGTCACGCACGGCGGCAACAACTCCGTCACCGAGGCGGCGACCGCGGGCGTCCCGATGCTCGTGCTGCCGCTCTCGACCGACCAGTTCGCGGGCGCCGCGGCGCTCGAGGAGGCCGGGCTCGGGATCGCGCTCGCCCCGAACGTCGCGACCGTCACGGAGCTGCGGCAGGCGGCCAAGGCGCTGCTGAACCCGTCGGGCGCGCAGCGGGCGATGCTCGACGCCGTCGCCTCCTCGCTCACCCGCTCGCCCGGTCCGCAGCGCGCGTTCCAGGCGCTGGCCGGCGGGATCCGCCCGGAGCACGCCGCGCGCTGACGCGTCGACCTGCCGGGCGACGCGCGCCCCGCGATCTCGTAGACTCGACGGTGACCGCACATCGCGCCTCGCGCGGGTCGGTCGCCCCCAGTCTCGTCAACGGATCCAGGTGCCCTCGTGAACATCGTCGCTTTCATCATCGCGTTCGCCCTCTTCCTGGGCGGCATGGCGCTGTTCGCGTTCGCCTTCTCCATCGAGGGCTTCGAGCTGCTGAGCTTCTTCTCCGGCATCCTGCTCGTCGCGGCCTCCATCGCGATCCCGGTGCACGTCCTCAAGCGCACCGACGCCTGACCCGGCACGCCCCGGCCGCGCGCCCCGGACCCGCACCCCGCGCGCGGAAACACCCCCGACACACGCCGCCGTTAGTCTGCGGCCATGGGTGATCTGTTCGAGGGATACGGCACGCTCGCGGCCGCACGCCGCGCCACCGGCGGTGCGATGCCGTTCGACGAGATGTTCCGGGATCCGCCGGTCGCCGGGGAGCCCGCCGTCGCGCGGGCGGCCTACCGCGAGATCCACGCGGCCCTCTCCCGCATGACCAAGGAGGAGCTGAAGGACCGCACCGACGCGCTCGCCACCAGCTACCTCGCGCAGGGCGTCACCTTCGACTTCGCGGGCGAGGAGCGGCCGTTCCCGCTCGACGCCGTGCCGCGCGTCATCGAGCAGGCCGAGTGGAGCCGGCTCGAGAAGGGCGTCGCCCAGCGGGTCCGGGCGCTCGAGGCGTTCCTCGCCGACGTCTACGGGCCGCAGCGCGCGATCCGCGACGGCGTGATCCCGGCCCGGCTCATCAGCTCGTCCAGCCACTTCCACCGCCAGGCCGCGGGCATCGACCCGGCCAACGGCGTCCGCATCCAGGTCTCCGGCATCGACCTGGTGCGCGACGAGGCGGGCGAGATGCGCGTGCTCGAGGACAACGTGCGCGTCCCGTCCGGCGTCAGCTACGTCATCTCCAACCGCCGCGTCATGGCGCAGACGCTCCCCGAGCTATTCGTCTCGATGCGCGTGCGCCCGGTCGGCGACTACCCGAACAAGCTCCTGCAGGCGCTCCGCGCGAGCGCGCCGGACGGCGTCGAGGACCCGAACGTGGTCGTCCTCACGCCCGGCGTCTACAACAGCGCCTACTTCGAGCACACGCTGCTTGCGCGCCTCATGGGCGTCGAGCTCGTGGAGGGCCGCGACCTGTTCTGCTCCGGTGGCCGCGTCTGGATGCGCACCACGGGCGGCCCCATGCGCGTCGACGTCATCTACCGCCGCGTCGACGACGAGTTCCTGGATCCGCTGCAGTTCCGCGCCGACTCGATGCTCGGCTCGCCCGGCCTCATGCTCGCCGCGCGCCTCGGCAACGTCACCATCGCGAACGCTGTCGGCAACGGCGTCGCCGACGACAAGCTCGTCTACACGTACCTGCCCGACCTCATCCGCTACTACCTGGCCGAGGACGCGATCATCCCGAACGTCGACACCTGGCGGCTCGAGGACCCGGAGTCGCTCGAGGAGGTGCTCGACCGGCTGCCCGAGCTCGTCGTGAAGCCCGTCGACGGATCCGGCGGCAAGGGCCTCGTGGTCGGCCCCGCCGCCAGCGCGGGCGAGCTCGCCGAGCTGCGAGCGCGGCTGCTGAAGGACCCGCGCGGCTGGATCGCGCAGCCCGTCGTGCAGCTGTCCACCATCCCGACGCTCGTGGAGGACGGGATGCGCCCGCGGCACGCCGACCTCCGGCCCTTCGCCGTGAACGACGGCCGCGACATCTGGGTGCTGCCGGGCGGGCTCACGCGCGTGGCGCTCCCCGAGGGGCAGCTCGTGGTCAACAGCAGTCAGGGCGGCGGATCCAAGGACACCTGGGTCGTCGGCGACTCCGGCTTCCCCACGGCCACGCGCGAGCGCAGCGTGCAGACGCTCGTCGCCGACCAGGCCGCGGTCACCACGTCGATCCCGATCGTCGACGGCGACAAGGCGCCCGACCAGTCGCCGCACGACGCCCCGCGCAACCGCGACCAGCACGAGCAGCAGCAGCAGGCCGCCGCCGCGCCGCCCGCCGCATCCGTCGCCGCCGCACGCGCGTCCACCGCACCCGCCACCACCGCCGAGGGGGACCGCTGATGCCCATGCTGTCGCGCATCGCCGAGTCGCTGTTCTGGATCGGCCGCTACATCGAGCGGTCCGACGGCACGGCCCGCATCCTCGACGTGCACCTCCAGCTCCTGCTCGAGGACCCGTGGATCGACGAGGACACCGCCTGCCGCTCGCTCCTCAGCGTGATGGGCAGCGACGTCCCCTCCGACGACGTGCTCGGCCGCGACGACGTGCTCGCGCTCCTCGCGGTCGACCGCACGCAGCCCGCGTCCATCGCGTACTCGCTCGGCGCCGCGCGGGAGAACGCGCGGCGGGCCCGCGAGATCGTCTCCAGCGAGCTGTGGGAGTGCCTCAACACGACGCGCGCCCGCATGCCGCGGAAGATCGCGAACGACCGGGTGCACGAGTTCTTCGGCTGGGTGCGCGAGCGCTCGGCGCTCGCGGTCGGGCTCGTCGAGTCGGGCACGAGCCGCGACGAGGCCTGGCAGTTCTTCACGCTCGGCCGCTCCATCGAGCGCGCCGACATGACGGCCCGCCTCCTCGCCACCCGCGCGCTCACCGAGGCGAGCGGCCCGTCGTGGACCACGATCCTCCGCTCCTGCGGCGCGTACGAGGCCTACCTCCGCACGTACCGCGGGGTGCCGAGCGCGCGCAACGCGGCCGAGTTCCTGCTGCTCGACCGGCTGTTCCCGCGGTCGATCACCCACTCGATCCGCCGCGCCGAGCAGTGCCTGCACGACATCGAGCCGCGCACCGACCGCCTCGGGGTGTCCGACCAGGCGCAGCGGCTGCTCGGGCAGATCCGGAGCGAGCTGGAGTACCGGCCCATCCAGGAGATCCTCGAGGACCTCCCGCGCTTCATGGACGCCGTGCAGGAGGCGACATCCGCCACCAGCGAGGCCGTCCGCCAGCGCTACTTCCCCACCAACGCGGCACCCAGCTGGGTCGGAGAGAACTCGTGAACCGCCTGCGCATCACCCACCGGACCGGCTTCCACTACGAGGGCGAGGTGACCGCGTCGTACAACGAGGCGCGGATGCTGCCCGTGTCGAGCGAGAACCAGTTCGTCCTGTACTCGAACCTCGACATCCAGCCGAAGCCGGGGCACCACACCTACGTCGACTACTTCGGCACGCGCGTGTCGTCGTTCGAGATCCTGAGCCCGCACCGCTCGCTCGAGCTCACGGCGACGAGCCTCGTCGAGGTCCGGCCGCGCGCGCACGAGCCGCACCAGCTGGGCTGGGACGACCTCGCGGTCGAGGTCGAGCGGGCCACCGAGCACGTGGAGCAGGTCGCGCAGACCGCGCGCACCGCGCCGCACGAGGAGGTCGTCGCGCTCGCGGAGGAGATCGCCGGCGGCGCGGGCACGCCCTGCGAGGCGGCGGCCGAGATCGCGCGCGCGATCGGCGAGAGGGTCGAGTACATGGCCGGCGTCACGAGCGTGCAGTCGACCGCGCGCGAGGCGTGGGAGCAGGGGCGCGGCGTCTGCCAGGACATCACGCACATCGTCATCGGGGCGCTCCGGCACGTCGGGATCCCCGCGCGCTACGTCAGCGGCTACCTGCACCCGAAGCCGAACGCGGCCGTCGGCGAGACCGTCACGGGCGAGTCGCACGCGTGGGTCGAGTGGTACTGCGGCGAGTGGCGGGGCTGGGATCCCACCAACCTCATCGACATCGGCGACCGGCACGTGCTCGTCGGCCGCGGTCGCGACTACCGCGACGTCGCGCCGCTCCGCGGCATCTACGCGGGGCCGTTCCGGTCGAAGCTGTTCGTGCGGGTGGAGATCACGCGCGAGTCCTGATCCGGCCGGTCGAGCGTGGCCGCACCTAGTCTGGATCCATGCCCGACGACGAGCGCCCCACCGGCGGAGCCGACCACCGCACCATCGTGGACGCGGAGGGCGTGACCCTCCACTACTACGTGTGGGAGGCGGAGCGCCCGCGGGCCGTCGTGCACATCGCGCACGGCGTCGGCGAGCACGCGCTGCGCTACATCCGGCTGGCGCGGGAGCTCAACGCCGCCGGGTACACGGTCGCGGCCGACGACCACCGCGGGCACGGTGCCACCGGGCTCGGGCACCTCGGCATCGGCGTGCTGGGGCCCCGGCGGCACCTGGCCGCGCTCGACGGGATCCAGCTGGTGAGCGAGCAGCTCCGGCGCGAGCACCCCGACCTCCCGCTCGTGCTCCTCGGCCACAGCTGGGGCGCGCTCCTCGCGCAGCGCATCGTCGCGCGCGCGTCCGGGCTCTACGCGGGGCTCGTGCTGAGCGGGGCGTCCCTCGCGATGCCCGGCGTGATCAACACGGGCGACCTGAACAAGCGCTGGCGGCACCCGGCGGCGTCGGGCTTCGAATGGCTGTCGCGGGACCCGGAGGCGCAGCGCGCGTTCGGCGCCGACGACCGCAACTTCGACGTGAACGCGCTGAAGCCGTACCGGATGCGCGACTCCGTGCAGATCATGGGCCGCCCGCCCCGGAGGCTCGCGACCGACCTGCCCGTGCTCATCCAGGGCGGCGAGGAGGACTCGCTCGGCGGACGCCGCGGCATGCAGCTCCTCGCGCGCGACTACAGCCGGCGCTCGCGCCTCAGCGACGTGCTGCTCATCGTCTACCCGGGCGCGCGGCACGAGATCTACAACGAGACGAACCGCGACGAGGTGGTCACCGACCTGCGGAGCTGGCTGGAGTCGCGGGTGGCGCCCCACGCGGACGTGGACGCGGAGGCGGAGCCCGCATGACCGCCGGTGACGCGACCCTCCGCCCGGCCCGCGCCGACGACCTCCCGTTCCTCGAAGACATGCTGCTCGCGTCGATGGACTGGCGCGACGACGGCTCCATGACGCGCGAGCGGATGATGGCCGCCCCGGAGCTCGCGCACTACGTGGCCGGCTGGCCGCGCGCTGGGGACGTGGGCGTGGTCGCGGAGGGGCACGGCGAACCCGTCGGCGCCGCCTGGGCGCGCCTCTTCGCCGACGACGACCGCGGTTACGGCTTCGTCGCGACGGACGTCCCCGAGCTCGGCATGGCGCTCGTCCCGTCCGCGCGCGGCCGGGGCCTCGGGCGGCGGATGCTCGTGGCGCTCGTCGACGCGGTCCGCGCATCCGGCGCCCCGGCCGTGAGCCTCAGCGTGGAGGACGGGAACGACCGCGCCCGCGCCCTGTACGAGTCGCTCGGCTTCGTGGTCGTCGGGCGCGAGGGCGGATCGGACGTGCTGCTGCTGCGCTGGTGACGCGGGTGGCGCGGGTGACGGTGGTGCGTGTCCGGTCGCCACGGCCGCCGAATGCTCAGCGCACCGTCCCGACCGGATCCGCGATGGGGCTGCTCTAGCAGTGGCTGTTGTGCACGTCCGGGAGCTTGATGTAGATGTTCTTCCCCCTGCAGATCGGGTAGTACACGTAGATGCCCACGAGGACGCCGATGATGGCGGTGGCGAACCCGCACATCAGCGTGCCGACTCCGGGGGTCGCGCAGATGAAGGCCGCGGCGATGCCGCCCTCGCCTCCGACGATCAGCTTCGCGATCCGCCCGTCGAGGGTGATGGTAGTCCAGTGCTTGACGAAGCGCCGGAAGGAGAAGAGGGAGGAGTCGATCGTGCTGGCCGACGCCGAGACGCGCCCCCGCTCGGATGCCGTGCTGTCGACGTCCGGGGTCGCCGGGAGGCCGCCCGAGACCTCGAGCGACGTGACCTCCGCGGTCATCCGCTTCGTCACCTCGTCGCGGGTCGGGGTGGTGACCGAGGGTCCACCGCCCGCCCAGGCGGTGAGGTCGGCGTCGACGAGCTGATCCACCGTGACCTTCCGCGTCGTGATGTCGGAGATGATCGTGCCGGCCTTCAGCGAGGCGGCGATGACCTCGATCGAGGACGGTCGGGTGGAGGCCTCGGCGGATGCCGGGGCGACGAGGATGGCGCCGACGACAGCCATCGTCGCGGCCAAGGCCACGCTGCTGGCGCGGGTGCGCCGGATGTGATCGCGAGGACCTGATGCGGGGCCGTTCGACACGATGAGCTCCGTTCGAGTGAGGGTGCGTGGCGTGTGCAGGGAATCCGGTCTGGGGACGGCGCGGCCCATGCCGTCGGGAGGTGCGTCGTGTTGCGGTGTGTGACGTGCACGCTAGGTGCTGCCAGACGATCGTCTGGGAGTTGTGCACAGGCGAGTGCGAGCCTGACCGGGATCCCCTCCGCCTCATGGGCGCGCTGTTACCGTCCAAGTCGGCCCTCCCGGATGGGAATGGGCGTATCCGGTACGGATGAGGGTGGCTAGTTGGACAGTCGACGAGCGGACATGTTGCGGTCGCGACACGAGATCGTGGAGGCGGCGGGGGCCCTCTTCGCGCGATTCGGCTATGCGGGGACGACGTTCTCACGCATCGCGCGCGCCATCGATCGTCCGAAGTCGGCCATCGGCTACCACCTCTTCTCCTCGAAGGCCGCGCTGGCCGCGGCCGTCCTGACCGACGACGACATGCGGTGGCGGACGATCGACGATGCCCTGGAGCGCGCGGGGCTGCCCATGGGGACGGAGCGCCTCATCTCCCTGCTGCTCTCGCGCATGCGGGGGATCGAGTCACACCCGGAGCGGGCGGGCGCCCTGCGGCTGCTGCTCGACCTGCCCGCGTTCGACGTCGAGGATGGGGCACCGGCGGAGGGCCGCACGGGGGTGGAGCGCATCCGGTACGTCTGCGACTGCCTCGCGGCCGACCTGCCGTCGTCGCCGGGCTCCGAGGATGAGGTCGAATCGTTCGCTGAGCTCCTCCTCGACTCGACCCGCGGCCTCGTGCTCTGCCACGTCGCGAAGCAGCCCCACGAGCCCCTCGACTCGCGGCTGTGCGCCCTGTGGGCGTCGCTGCTGAACGGTGCTGGCGTCCCTCGTGCGGAGGCGCTCGTGCGTCGGGTGCAGACCTCGACCCGCCTGCCCGAGATCATGGCCGATGTGGAGCGGGAGCTGGTCGACGAATCAGCCGACCGGCGCGTCGCGATGCGCTGACGGATGCGCCCGGCGGACCGATGGCCGAAGCCGCCCACGGACGTGCTGCTGCTGCTGCGCGGGTGACGCATGTGGCACGACGCGGGACGCCGGGAGGGGACTCCCGACGGCCCGCGTCGCCACGTGCCGCGGCCGGCGAGCGGCCGCGCGCGGATCAGCGTCGGATCGTCACCCGCAGTAGCTGTCGTACTGGGTGTCGGGGAACACGACCCACATCCCGTCGTTTCCGCAGCGCGTGCCCAGGATGAACGCGACGAGCCCGGTCATGAAGCCGCCGACGAAGGCGCATCCGATCGGTCCGGTGATGGCGCAGAGGGAGCCCGCGGTCAGCGCGCCGATCGTGGAGACGGCGGTCTTCATGACGATCGCCGAGATGTGGAACTTGATGTGCGGGTGCGAGACGGCGTGCCAGAAGGAGCGCCAGCTGTCCGAGGCGACCAGCGGGTTCGCGGCGGGGGCCGCGCCGGGGTGCGCGGGGTCGAGGGTGGCGGTGCCATGCCCACCCGCGGCCATCGTGAGCCTCCCGGCGGCGTCGGCGCCGAGCTCGATCGACGTCGGCTGGGCGTCGGGGCGCTCGAGGCGGATCTGGGCGACCTGCGCGCGGATCTCCGTCACGAGCCGCGCGTGCTCGGCGGGCAGGGAGGCGGCGGGCAGCGCGGCCGCGGATCCCGAGTTGACCTCGGCGGCGTCGGCGAGCTGGTCGACCGTGATGCGCCCGGATCGGACGTCCTGGTCGACGGTCCCGGCGCGGACGGCTGCGGGGATCGCCGGCGCGATGACGGGGTGCGTGGCCGACGACGCGAGCGTCGCGGCATCGGCCGGGACGATCCCGGTCGGCACGATCCCCGTCGAGTACACGGAGACGACCGCGACCGCGAGGAGAGTGAGCAGGACGCCACGGCGGATCGGCCGCGGGCGGTGGTGGGGGGATGACGGGTTCATCCCGGTGGACGGGTGGACGGTGGTGCTGGACATCGCTGCCTCCGGATGTGCGGGTGGGTGGGAGGACCCCGCCGGGCAGCGTGCTCTCGTCTCGCCGACCGGAGTGGAATCCGGTCGGAAAGATATTCCCGTTTTTTCTCCTAACACATTTCCATGTACATAACCGCTGATTTCTTACGCTTTCTCCGCGCATGTGCGGAGGCATTTCCTCCATCGTCGGCGACGGTGCGGGACGGGGCCTGCGGCGACAGCGTGCGGCGGGTGCGGACACGGCTCCGCCCTCCGCTCCGCGTGGGCGGAGGGAGGGCGGAGGGAGGGCGGAGCGGGGGTGGAGCGCGCGGCGTCCGGCCGGAGCGCGTGTCCGGCCGGACCCGATCAGGCGCGCGTCGGGCGGCTCGTCGTCGGCGCGCGGCGGCGGCGTCGGGCCTCGAGCGCGCCCGCGGATCCGACGACCAGCAGCAGCGCCGCGAGGGCGAGCGTCGCCGCGGGCGAGGACCCGGTGCGCGGCAGCGAGCCGCGGAGGCTCGCGGCCGAGCTCGCGCCGGAGGTGCCGACCGGGCTGGAGCCGTCCGCCGACAGGGCGCCGGGGGAGGCGGTGCCCGCGGTGGCGGTGCCGGATCCGGGCGTCGTGCCCGTCCCGGAGCCGCTGCCGGCGCCCGGGTCCGACCCCGAGCCGCCGGCGTCGGCCACCGCGGCCGTCGTGACCACGGCCGCGGACACGTCCGCGTCGAGGCCGGACGCGTCGACCAGGTGGAGACCCGTGACCGTGCGGGACGCGCCCGTGGTCACGTCCTCCGCGAGCGCCGCGGATCCGCCGTCGGGCAGCGCGAACCGCGTGCCCGGGGCGATGTCGCCGGCCGCGAGCGAGGCGCCGGCGATGCTGCCGCCGTCGCTCGAGACGCGCACGGTGCCGCCGTCGACCTGCACCCGCAGGCCCCGGATCGCGACCGCCGTGCGGCTGCCCGGGTAGAGCGCGATGTCGTCGAGGGAGGCGCTGCCGGATCCGCCGCTCGAGGCGAGGTGGATGCCCGTCGCGCGGATCTGCCCCGCGGCGCCGTCCCCGGCGGTGGCGCCCGGGTCGGTCGCGGTCGCCTCCGAGGCGCTGAGCGCGGCCGGGGCCGCGGCGGCCGCGTCGTCCGGCCGCGCCACCGGCGTCGCCGCCACGGCGCTCGGCCCGGTCGCCCGGATCCCGTACGCCGACCAGCCGGCCGGCGCCGTGTCCGGCACGATCGTGACGGGCGTCGGCGACGGATCCGGCACGGGCGTCGACCCGCTGCCCGCCGCCACCGTCACGACGCCCAGGCGCACCTCGGGGAAGCGCCCGGTGAGGTCGCGGTAGTGCAGCGCGGTGAGGGTCACCGTGCCGTCCTTCGCGACCGACCGCTCGCCGAACCGCACCTCGACGCGCGGGGTGCCGTGCTCGTCCACGCCCGTGTACAGGTCGGTGGTCGTGTCGATCCACACGCCGTTCACGAAGACCGCGCTGCCCGGATCCGCGAACGACACGGTCATCGCGCCGGCGGCCGAGACGGCCGCGTGGAGGCCGGCGACCCGGAGGGCCGGCCAGCGGTAGTCGGCGAGCGGATCCGTCGCGGCGCCCGGCACCTGCCGGAACCCGCCCACGTCGACCGTGGCGGTGCCCGCGGCGGAGCCCGTGCCGAGGTCGACGGCGACGGCCGACGCGGTGTCGGGATCCGTCCCCGTGCCGGTCGCGGCGGCAGCCGTGGCGTGCGGCGCGGCGACGGTCGCGGCCGGCTGCGGCGCGACGAGCGCCGTGCCGTCGGCCGCCGTGACGCCGACGCCGTACGCGCCGACGACCTGCCCGGCCGCGGGCGGCACGACGACCGTGCCGAGGCGGACGTCCGGGTGGGCGCCCGTAAGGTCGCGGTAGTGCACGCCGGTGACCGTGACGGTGCCGTCGGCCGCCGTCTCGTGCTCGCCGAACGCGACGGTGACGCGGGGCGCGCCCTTCTCGTCGACGCCCGTGTAGAGGTCGGTGGTGGTGTCGATCCAGCGGCCGTCCACGAAGACCGCGCTGCCGGGATCCGTGAACTCCGTCGCGACCTCGCCCGTGGGCGTGACCGTGACGGTGAGCCCGTAGACCCGGAACGCCGTCCAGCGGTACTGGGCGAGCGGGTCGCCGGGGGCGCCCGGCAGCTGCTCGAACGAGCCGACGCCGATCGTGGTGGTGCCGTCCGCGCCGGTCTCGACGCGCGTGGAGGAGGCGTGCTCGGCGGATCCGTCCGTCGCGGCGAGCGCGTCGGCGGTGGACCTGCGGTCGAGGCCCTCGACGCGCGGCTGCCCGTCGATCACGCGCGTGCCGTCGGGGGCGGTGACGGTGACGCCCGTCGCGACGCGGCCGGGGGCGGGTGCGGGGGCGGGATCCGGCGCCGGGGTCGGCCCGGGCGCGGGCGTCGGGTCCGGGTCGGGAGCCGGAGCGGGCGCGGGCGTCGGCGAGGCCGACGGCGTCGGGACGGGCACGGCGGCGGCCGCCTGGCACGTCACGGATCCGGCGCGCACGCGCCAGATCTCCGAGGCCCCGCCCTCCGCCTCCACGTCGATGCCGAGCGTGGTCGCGGACCCGTCGTCGCCCTTCGCGGTGGATCCCACGATGACGCGGGTCGCGCCGTAGACCGACGCCGGCAGGTCGCGCGACCAGCCGGGCGTCGCGTCCGCCTCGGCGGTCACGTCCGCGCCGCCGATCGTCAGCCGGTCGAGGTGCACGGCGGGCGTGCCGCCGGGCGTGCACGACACGGTGAGGCCGGAGAAGACGATCGCCGGCCGGTCGCGGAGCTGGAACCGGCCGCTCGCGATGCTGCTGGACGCGCCCGTGGGGCCGGCCGTGGAGCGGAGCCCGGTCGTCTGCGTCGTGTTGAGCTTCATCACGTCGCCGGTGGATGCGGCCTCCCGCGCCACCGCCTGGCCCGCCGACCACTCGGCGAGCGGTGTCGGCGCCGTGAGCGTGTCGCCGTCGATGTCGATGACCTCCACGCCCGAGGCGCGCGCGAGCACGACGTCGGCCGCGTGCGCCGCCAGGGGCGCGAGCCCGCCGAGGGCGAGGAGCGCCGCGAGGGCGGTGGCGCCGGTCGCGCCGAGGATCCCGAGGGATCCGCGCGCGCCGAGCCGCCGCGTCGTCGGGAGCGAGGCCCGGACCGCAGCCCGGCTCATCGTCCCGCCTCCGCGCCGAGGCCGTCGATGAACGCGCGGCCCGCGGGCACGCCGGCCCCGGTCACGTCGTCCCAGCCGGGCGCGGAGCGGAGCCCCTGCCTCCCGGTGTCCCACAGGAAGAGCGTCTCGGGCCACAGCGCTCCCGCCGACGGCCCCTTCGGGGACCACGTGGCGGCGGACGAGGGCTGCACGTCGCGCAGCGCGCCCGTGCCCATCAGCGCGTAGAGCGCGGGGCTCGCGAGGCCGAAGCGCCGGCCGGTGACGGCCTTGGAGATCGCGACCATGGAGGCGACCATCGGCGTCGCGAGGCTCGTGCCGCCGTGCGCCGCGTACTCGGTGCGGCCCTGATGCGGGCCGTAGGTGATGAAGCCCGTGTCCGGGTCGCCGAGCGAGGCCACGTCCGGCAGCAGCCTGCCGGTGCCCGCCACCGCGAGCCGGTCGGCCTGCCAGGTGGGTCGCGCGTACACCGCGGACTGGCCGCCGCCCGCGCCGAACGCGAAGCCCGGCGGGATCAGGGCGCCGTTGCGCGCGAAGCGGGTCTCGGTCTCCCAGCCCGCCTCGACGGCGATCGAGCCGTCCTGGGCGAGGCCGGTGCTGGTCGCGCCGACCGCCGTGACGTAGGGGCTGGACGCGGGCGACGCCACGGTGGCGTTCCCGCCGTGGTCGCCGACGCCGCTGTAGTCGCCGTCGTTGCCGGTGGACGCGAAGACCGACACGTCGCGCGACGCCGCCTCCACGAGCACGCGGTTGAGGAGCTCGCGGTCGTCGGCCGTGTCGAGGCCCTCCATCGCGCCGAAGGACAGGCTGATCACGTCGGGCCCGTCCTCCGCCGCGTCGAGGATCCGCGTGTAGAGGCTCGTGCTGGTGCAGTCGTCGGCGCCCCAGTAGGAGACGGCCGCGTCGGGCGCCATCGCGTGGACGGCCTGCACGTCGAGGTGCTGCTCGTCGGTCCACGCCGTGGGTCCGCCGCAGATGCCGGTGCGCGGCGAGGCGGACGGGTGGTCGCGGTACTGGCCGGCCGTGAAGACCGGCTCGCCGACCGTGCGGGAGTAGGTGTCGGTGTCGGCCTTCGTGTCGGGGTCGTCGTAGGCCGCGACGATCGCGATGGTCGCGCCGGCGCCCCGGTCCTCGGCGGGCACGTCGTCGACGCGCCGGAGCTGCGCCGGGCCGTAGCCGCACAGCGAGTTGGAGCGGTGGGCCACGGCGACGGATGCGGGCCACGCGTCGGTGAGGCGCTGGCCCCACCACGCGGCGCACGTGCCGTCGTCGGCGGAGGAGGCGGGGGATCCGCCGGACGCCTGGCCGGGGATCGGCGCGGGGATCGGGGTCGCGGCGGCGGGCGCCTCCGCGGTGTCGGCCGCGAGCGCGGCGTCCGACTCCGCGTCGGACGGCATCAGCACGTCGCCCTGCACGGTGCCGGCGACGCCGCGCACGGCGTCGAGGGCCGCGGGGACGGCGAGGGTCCGCTCCGGTGCGACGACCTCCCGGCCGCCGACGCGGAACCGGGCGAACCCGGTGTCGAAGGCCCGCGACGCGAGCGCGAGCGTGCCGGAGACGGGCAGCGCGGAGACCTCGCCGCGCGCGTCGCCCACGTCGAGGCCGCGGTCGCGCAGCCACGCGGCGACGGCCGGCGCGGCGTCGGGTCGGGCCGGATCCAGCAGCACCGTGAAGGCGGCCGTCGCGTCCGCGGGCGCGTCGCCCAGTCGGACGGCGGGGACGGCGGCGGACCACGAGGGTGCGGAGCCCTCGAGCGCGCGGAGTCCGGAGGCGGCGCGCTCGGCGGCCGGATCGGACGCGGCGGACGCGGATCCGGTGCCCGCGAGCGCGGTCGCGACGAGCGCGGCGACGGCCGCCAGGGCGACGATGCCCGTGCCGAGGGCGACGGACCGGGCGCGCGCGGGCAGCGGGCGGCGGCGGGCGAGGGCCAGGATCCGGCCCGCGGTGGGCGGGCGTTCGGCGGGCCCGCGGGCCTCGACGGGTGGGAGGGACGAGGGACGAGAGGGCATGCGGGATCCAGCTTCGATTCAAGGGGGTCTGCGCGAGGGCGCGTGCGGATGCTATCCCTCCGTGAGAACCGTTCTCACCACCTGTGGAGGGCGGCGTCCGGAGGCCCTCGCCGCCGATCCCGGCGGCACCCGTTCACAGGGGCGTCGGCGTCCCGCGGCTCCGGCTGCGTAGACTCCCTCCCACCCGAGCCGGGGCAGACGGGAGCGTGACATGAATCGACGGCAGCAGGCGGTGTCCCGGGCCCGACGCGAGATCGTCGAGGCGGCGGGAGGCCTGTTCGCGGCCCACGGCTACGAGGGCACGTCGTTCTCCCGCGTCGCCGAGGCCATGGGGAAGCCCAAGTCGGCCATCGGCTACCACCTCTTCGCGTCCAAGGAGAGCCTCGCGGGCGCCGTGGTCGAGGATCAGGAGGACCGCTGGCTCCGCATCGAGGCCGCGCTCGACGGCTCGGGTGCGCTGTCCGACCTCGTCGTCTTCCTCCTCACCGCCGGCCGCACCGTGGAGGTCTGCCCGGTCGCCGCCGGCGCCGTCCGCCTCCTGCAGGACATGCCGCGCCTCGGCCTCGCGGTGGAGCGGCGCTTCGACGTGTGGCGCTTCACGCGGGAGCACCTGGAGGCGGAGCTCGCCGCCCGGGATCTCCCCGTCCCGGATCTCGACCACACCGTCGACGTGCTGCTCAGCGCCACGTTCGGCGTGCTCTCGTACCGGTCGCCGCGTCCGGCGGCGGGCGACCAGGTGGATCGGCTGCGCGCCCTCTGGGTCCCGCTGCTCACCCACCTGGGATTCGCCGACGCCGACGCCGTGGTGCTCGCCGCCCGACCGCTCGACCCGGAGCGGGTGGAGGAGGGCCGCCCGGATCCGTCCGTGGCGCACCTCGGCCCCGCGAGCGCCGTCGGACGCCCGGCCGCCACGGTGGACGAGGACCGCGCCCGCGCCTGACGCGGCCCGCACGACGACGCCGGCCGGTCCCTCGGGGCCGGCCGGCGTCGTCGTGCGTCGCCGCGCTACTCCACGCGACCCGCGTACCGGTACCGGAAGCCGTCGCCCGCGGTGACCACCACGTCGTAGTAGCCCCACTCGTCCACCGGCCAGTTCACGGTCGTGCTCCGGCCCGGCTTCACGGTCTCGTGGCGCTCGCGCGTGAGGAAGTCGTTCGCCGTCAGCGTGTAGTGCACCGAGGGCGTCCCGTCGTTCGCGAGCGTGAGCCGCAGCACGGGCTTGCCGCCGGGGATCGTCTCGACCGAGACCCGGGGCACGGGCACGTCGTCCTTCCCGGCCGCGACCACGGTGCCGGCGAAGCGGCGCAGGAACCGGTCGGGCCCGTAGAGGCTGAAGTCGTAGGCCCCCGCGTGCGCCGATGCGTCCCACGTGTACGCCGCCGTCCCGCGCGGCGCCACCGTGAACGGCGTCGACGCGAACGGCAGCGCGATGTTCGGGAACACCTGGTGGGAGACGCCCTGCCGTCCGCCGTTGCGCATCGTCATCGTGACCCGGCCGCTCGCCCGGTCCACCGCCACGTCCGCGTCCTGCCGGTAGGGGAGCGGGCGGTGGCGCATGGTGCCGTCCTCCTGCACGGGCATCCGCTGCGCGCCCACGGCGGGCTCCTGCACCGGCGGCTTCGCCATGTCGGCGTCGGCGGCGGCGACGAGCGCCTGCGTGGCGCTCAGGGGCAGCACCTCGGCGGCCGACGGGATCGAGAAGTCGGGGTGCGCGAAGTCGAAGCACGAGGTGAGGTCGCCCGAGATCGTGCGCCGCCAGTCGGAGATGTTGGGCTCGTGCACGCCCGTCCACGTCTCGAGGAAGCGGATCACCGAGGTGTGGTCGAACACCTGCGAGTCGACCCAGCCGCCGCGGCTCCACGGCGACACGACCGTCAGCGGCACGCGCGTGCCGTAGCCGATGGGCAGGCCGTCCACGTACTCGTCGGCTGTGCCTGGCTCGGCGAGCGGCGGCAGCTGGTGGTCGAAGTAGCCGTCGTTCTCGTCGTAGTTGATGAGGAGGACGGTGCGCGCCCAGGTGTCCGGGTTGCTCATGAGCGCCTGGATCACCGCGTTCGTGTAGTGCGCGCCGTAGTCCGGGCTCGCCTTCGGATGCTCGCTCCAGCCGTAGGGCGCGACCACGTACGACACGGCGGGCAGCGTGCCGGCGGCGGCGTCGCGCCCGAACTCGCTGAGGAGGTGCGTGACGTCGAGGCCCTTGCCGGAGTCGGGCTTCCACCCGTCGTGCAGGCCGCCGGCCTCCGCGAGCGCGCGCGTGGCCGGATCCGACGACGCGAGCGCCTCGTGGTACCGGTGGAAGAGCCACAGCGGGTTGTCGCCGTAGTCGCCCACGTAGGGGTGCGTGCCCTCGTCGCCGACCTCGTCGTTCGCGTACGTCTTCCAGCTGATCCCGGCCTGCTGCAGGCGCTCGGGGTACGTCGTCCAGCTGAAGACCGGCGCGTAGTCGTCCGGGTTGTCGATGGCGGGGCCGCCGGCCGTGCCGCGGGGGTCGATCGTGCCGGTCCACTGGAAGAGGCGGTTCGGCGTCGTCGGTCCGATGAGGGAGCAGTGGTAGTGGTCCGCGATCGTGAAGGCGGACGCCAGGGCGTGGTGGAAGGGGAGGTCGTCCTTCGTGAAGTAGCCCATGGTCTGCTCGCTCTTGGCGACGACCCAGTTGTCCCACGCGCCCTTGTTCCAGGCCGCGTGCCCGCCCTTCCAGGAGTGGTCGAGGCCGCCGGCGCCCTGCGCGTTGTAGCGCGACGAGTCGAGCGGGAAGGGCAGCATCCGGCCGCCGTCGGGGCGGGTCGCGTCGGGCTGCGCGAAGACGGTGCCGCCGCCCGGGAGCTCGACGGCCTGCTTGTCGCCGAAGCCGCGGACGCCCGGGAGCGTGCCGAAGTAGTGGTCGAACGAGCGGTTCTCCTGCATGAGGATCACCACGTGCTCGACGTCGCGGATGCTGTGCGTGAGCCCGCGACGGGTGGCGGCGGCCGCGGCGGTGGCGCTCGCGGTGCCGGATCCGGCGACGGATCCCGCGGCGACGCCCGCCATGATCGCGGCGGCGCCGCCCATGAGGACGGTTCGGCGGCTGACGCCCGGGCGGACGGCGCCGCGGTACGGGCGCGAGGGGTCGAGCGGGGGAGCGGCGTCGACGCCGGCCTCGAGGTCGACGTCCGGGGCGTGCTCTTCGGGCTTGGAGGTGCTCACGGTGGCTGTCTCTCTTCCTGGATCGTGCCGGGCGATGCGGGCGGGGATCCCGCGGAGCGGCGACGCGGAGGGCGCACGCCGTCGCGGCGTTCCGCGGGGCGCGTGCTCGGCTCGACGCGGGGGATCCGGGCGGGTCGCGCCCGGGAGCGTCGATGCCAGGCGCGATCCTCCCCGTCCGAGGGGAACAGCGGGTCGCTCGACGCGACTTCCGGCGGAAGACCTCCTGAACAGCGGGAGCGTTCCCGATGCGGCCGCGTCCCGTCTCGGGATCCGCGGCGCCGTCGGGCGGCGTGCCCCTAGACGGGCCAGACCGGCCGGAACTGGATGCTGATCCGCGGCCCCACCGCCTTCGCCGTCTTGAGGATGGCGTGCTCGTGCGTGCGTTGCGCGCTGCCGCCCATGACCACGAGGTCGCCGTGCCCGAGCGGGAACCGCCGCACCTCACCGCCGCCCTTGGGTCGCAGCGAGAGCGTGCGCGCCGCCCCGACCGAGACGATGGCGACCATCGTGTCGCGGTCGATGGCGCGCCCCACCCGGTCGCCGTGCCACGCGACGCTGTCGTCGCCCGTGCGGTAGAAGCAGAGCCCGGCGGTCTCGAGCACCTGCCCGGGCGGGCGGCCGTAGTGGTCGTTGAGGGCGTCGCGCGCCTCGACCAGCACGGGCGCGGGCAGCGTGGCCCGCGGGCCGAACCACGAGAGCAGGCGCGGCACCTCGACGACGCGGCCGTGCATGAGCCGCGTGTCGGCCGTCCACTCGACGTCCTCCACGAGGCGCTCGAACAGCGCGTCCGAGTCGGTGACCCAGCCGGGCCGGATGTCGAGCCAGGCGCCCTGCCCGAGGTCGAGCCGCTCGACCTCCCGGCCGAGCGCGCCGAGGCCCGGCTCCGCCTGGAGGTCGTCGAAGAGGGAGGCCTGGAACGCGATGCTCATGGCGCGAGCATAGCCCGGATGTTCGAACGCATGTTCGAATCGGCCGAGCCCGGCGGGGGCGCTTCAGGCCGGCCGGGCGGGGGAGGAGCGGCGGCCGGCGGCGATCAGCAGCAGCGCCAGCCCGCAGATGAACGCCGCGATCACGACGACCCAGACGGCCACGGTGCCGTAGCCGCCCGCGCCCGTGGCGGGATCCAGGAACGGGTACGGGTAGTACGTCGCCGCGCCCGTCACCTCGTTGCCGGTGAACGGCCCCCGGGCGAGCGTGACGCCGACCCAGACGAGCGGGAACACCACGACCCGGCCGACCGCGCCGTAGCCGAGCGGCCGCCGATCCGGCGCGAGCAGCCAGTCGAGCAGCACCAGCGCGGGCACCACCACGTGCAGCACCTCGTTCGACCACGGCAGCGAGGCGCCGGGGATCGTGGGCAGCCCGCGCAGCAGCAGGTTGTAGACGACCCCGGTGGTCACCATGCACGTCGTCGCGACGAGCCGGAGCACGGTCCAGCCGCGACCGGGCAGGGGCGCGCGACGCAGCAGCCGCACGGCGCCCACCGCCATCACGACGCCCGCGAGCAGGTTCGACTCGATCGTGAAGTAGAGGAGGAAGTCGAGCGTCTTCCCCTCGATCCCCTCGACGCCGACGCTCCGCCAGTAGGCCGAGCTCACGACGTACTGGCTGACGACGGCGACGAGCACGGCGAGGGCGGTGAGGAGGCGGACGACCGCCCAGGTGATGCGCACGTCCCACCGTCCCACATCGGCGTGCCCGCGGCGATTCCGGGCCGAGCGCCGGGTCCTCCGCGGCCTAGGCTGGCGGGATGCATGGTGAGTACAAGGTCCCCGGCGGCAAGCTCGTCGTGGTCGACCTCGACGTGACCGACGGCCGCATCTCGGACTTCCGTCTCGCGGGCGACTTCTTCCTCGAGCCCGACGACGCGCTCGAGGCCATCGACCGGGCCGTCGACGGCCTCCCGGAGGACAGCGACGCGGCCGCGATCGCCGCCGCCATCCGTCGCGCGCTCCCGCCGCAGGCCGTGCTGCTCGGCTTCTCGCCCGAGGCCGTCGCCGTCGCGATCCGCCGGTCGCTGGCCCGCGCCACGAACTGGGGCGACTACGAGTGGGAGGTCATCCACGACCGCGCCTACCGGCCTGTCGAGCAGATGGCGCTCGACCAGGTGCTCGCCGAGGAGGTCGGCGCCGGTCGCCGGAACCCGACGCTCCGCATCTGGGAGTGGGATCAGCCGGCCGTCGTCATCGGCAGCTTCCAGTCGCTCCGCAACGAGGTCGACGCCGAGCAGGCCGCGGCCCACGGCTTCGACGTCGTGCGCCGCGTCTCCGGCGGCGGCGCGATGTACATGGAGGCGGGCGCCGTCATCACGTACTCGATCTACGCGCCCGTCGACCTCGTGCAGGGCATGACCTTCGCGGACTCCTACGCCTACCTCGACGAGTGGGTCATCACCGCGCTCCGCTCCCTCGGGATCGACGCGTCGTACCAGCCGCTCAACGACATCACGAGCCCCACCGGCAAGATCGGCGGCGCCGCCCAGAAGAGGCTCGGCGCCGGCGCCGTGCTCCACCACGTCACCATGAGCTACGACATGGACGGCGAGAAGATGGTGCAGGTGCTCCGCATCGGCCGCGAGAAGATCAGCGACAAGGGCATCACGAGCGCCGCCAAGCGCGTGGACCCGCTCCGCAGCCAGACGGGCATGAGCCGCGCCGACATCATCGACCGGATGAAGACCACCTTCACCGGCCTCTACGGCGGCAAGCCCGGCGAGGTGACGCCCGAGGAGTGGGCGAAGACCCGCCAGCTGGTGGAGGAGAAGTTCTCCACGCCGGAGTGGCTGACGCGCGTCCCCTGACCGGCGTCGCGCGCTGCCCGCTGTCCACCCCGCGAACCGCGGATGTCCGCTCGGCGACGCGATGCGCTCCCCCGGACGAGGGACGCCTAGTGTCCTGCTGTCGGCCTTCCGGCCCCTCGGGGCCGAGCGTCGGCAGCGGCACGACCGAACCGCCTCGAGCGGCTGCGCTCGACTGCCGCGGGCGGCTCCGTGACGGCTCGATCCCATCGCGGAGCGGTCTCGCGGGGCGCGGCGACGCGCCCCGCGGGCAGCCCGGCCCGGGCCCGGCGGACCCGCCTCAGCCGCGCTCGAGGAGCTCCCGGTAGTCGGGGTGCTCGTCGATCCACTCCGCCACGAAGGGGCACGCGGCCACGACCGTGCGTGATCCGCCGCGCACGTCGTCGAGGGCGGCCCGCACCAGCTCGCCTCCGAGGCCGCCCCGCCGCTTCGCGGGGTCGATCTCGGTGTGGGTGAAGACGATGCGGTCGCCCTGGATCAGGTAGTCCGCGAAGCCCGCGCGCTCGCCGTCGAGCCACAGCGTGTAGCGCGAGCCGTCGGGGTCGTGGGTCACGTCGACGCTCATCACCCCACCCTATGCGCGGATGCGCGCCCCTCCGGGGGAGGGACGCGCATCGCAGGGGGTGGATCAGTCGTGGCAGTAGCTGGGCGTGTCGCCGAAGTAGAACTTGAACTTCTGGTCGCCGGGGCACGGCGGGTGGTGCTTCACCCACTCGGTGACGGCGGCGATCGCGATCACGCCGAGGAAGCAGAGGAAGGGGCCGATCTTGGCGATCGCGCAGAACCTGACCGTGGCACCGGCGCCCCCGCTGGCGGTGATGATCGGCCACGCGTCCTTGCTGATGTCGACCCACGGTCCGTGCCTGTCCCAGCCGGCCGACTTCGCGCTCGCGCCGAGCGCGTGCGGGTCCTTCACTCCCGGGTCGGTCGGGGTGAGCGTGGTGCTCGTGCCGCCGCTCGTCGTGACCGCGGCGGCGGTGGCGGTGATGGCCGCTCCCGCTCGGGCCTCGGCCGCCGTGACGTGCGCGGTCGCGGCCGCGCTGGCGGGGTGGCTCTCGGCTGCCTGGGCCGGCATGGAGCAGCCGATCACCACGGCGAGTGCCGTGGTGATGGCGATGGCGAGCGCGGCGACGTGCTGGTGCGCGCGTCCGATCCGTCCGCGGTCGTTCCTGGTGCGAGATGGTGCTGAGGTGATGCGTGTCATCGGTGCCTCCTCGGTGGATGTCCTTCGTGGCGGTGCACGCGGCGTCGGTCGCCGCTTCCATGAGGATGGTTCTCGGGGAGTGGAAGGCATCCGATTCTCCACAAGTCGATCGACTGGCCACTCGGGCGTCCTCGCGCCCGCGGCCGCGCGTGCTCCCTCTCGGGCGGCCCTCGTCGCGCCGTCCGGGGGACGCACGGGGTCGCGGGGTACCCTGGTCGCGCCCGGCATCCCGGCGCACCCCTTCTACCTCCCGGAGCAGCTCGTGACCGCCGACATCCGCCGCCGCAGCATCCTCGCCGCCGCGCTCGCGGTCCCCGTGACCGCCGCCCTCGCCGCCTGCACCCGCCAGGAGCCCGAACCGCGCGCCGTTCTCGGCGCCGACGGCCGGCCCGCCGCGTCGGGATCCGCGCCCGCCGTCTCCTCCGTCGAACCGGCCACGCTCTCCGTCTCGGGCGGCCAGACCGTCACGCTCGCCGGCGTCGGCCTCTCCGCCGCGACCGCCGTCATGTTCGCGGGCACCGCGGGCACCGACCTCAAGGTGGCGGGCGACGGATCCGTCACGGTCGTGGCGCCCCGCTCCGCCGACTACGAGGACCGGTCCGCCGAGATCCAGGTCATGGCGGGCGACGCCGCGCTCACGACGGCGACCGCCGCGTACGCCGCGCAGACCCCGGTCGACAAGCAGCTCCAGTACGCGCTCGCCCACTGGGACTCCTACAACCTCAAGGAGTACGGCAACTTCAACCCGTCCGGCGGCGACTGCGTGAACTTCGTGAGCCAGACGCTCATCCAGCGCGGCTGGGAGATGACGACGGAGTGGCACAACCGCGGCGGCGGGTCCGACTGGACCTACCCGTGGATCCACGTGCCCACCTTCGACAAGTGGCTCACCTCGAACGCGTCCACGCTCGGCATCACGCGCCTCGAGCTCGCGGACCGCGACAAGCTGAAGGTCGGCGACATCGTCATCTTCGACTGGAACCGCAACTCCTCGCCCGATCACACCCAGATCGTCTCGGCCATCGAGCCCAGGGCCGGCGGGAACATCGTGAAGATGGTCGGCCACAACCTCGACAACGACTTCCGCGACCTCGACGCCGCCATCACCACCGAGCACCCCGGCGCCCAGGTGCACTTCTGGAGCGTGGCCTAGGTCGGGTCGTCGAGCCCGCGGCCGATGCGCAGCAGGCGGTCGACCGCGAGCACCAGCAGCACGCCGAGCGCGTAGGCCCCGAGGTCGACGGGGTCGTACCCGGTGCCGAGCAGCAGCCGGCAGAGGGGCACGTGCAGCGCCCACAGCGCGGGCCACCCGGTGATCTGCAGGAGCTCGATCCCGGTGCACCACACGAGCACGGCGGCGCCGTGGACGACCGTGTCCACGCGGGGGAGCGCCGCGATGAGCGCGAGGTGGAAGGCCGCCGCGTAGAAGATGTCGGGCCACAGCCCGCGGCCGTCGCTGTGGGTGACGACCATGCCGGCGACCACGACGGCGAGCAGCCCCGCGAGCGCCACGACCCGCCGGCGCGCGTGGCCGTCGGGGAGCCGCATGTGCCGGTCGACGACCGGGGTCGCGCCGGCCGCACCGTCGCCGGGGCGCATCGACGGCTCGTCCCAGACGAACGCATCCACATCCCCGGAATGGCGCATTCCCCCAGCGTAGGCATCGTGGATGCGAAGCCTCCCATCGCGGCGGCTGCGCATCGCCCGGTCGATCCCGCGTCGAGCCGCTAGGCGCCGAGCGCCGCGTCGACGATCCGCTTGGCCTCCGCCTGCACCGCGTGCAGGTGGTCGAGGCCCACGAACGACTCGGCGTAGATCTTGTAGACGTCCTCGGTACCGCTCGGGCGCGCCGCGAACCACGCGTTCCCGGTGACGACCTTGACGCCGCCGACCGCGGCGCCGTTGCCGGGCGCGGTGCTCAGCTTCGCGGTGATCGGGTCGCCCGCGACCTCGATGGCCGTGATGGCGTCGCCGTCGAGCTTGCCCAGGGTCGCCTTCTGCGCCTTCGTGGCCGCGGCGTCGACGCGCTCGTAGACCGGGTCGCCGAAGCGCTCCGTCAGCTCGCGGTAGAGCACGCTCGGCGTCTTGCCGGTGACCGCCACGATCTCGGCGGCGAGGAGCGCCAGCAGGATCCCGTCCTTGTCCGTGGTCCAGACGGTCCCGTCCATGCGGAGGAAGCTCGCGCCCGCGGACTCCTCGCCGCCGAAGCCGACGGATCCGTCGATGAGGCCGGGCACGAACCACTTGAAGCCGACCGGCACCTCCCAGAGGCGGCGGCCGAGCGACTCGGCCACCCGGTCGATCACGCTGGAGGAGACGAGCGTCTTGCCGATCGCGGCATCCGCGCGCCACTCGGGACGGTGCGCGTACAGGTAGTCGATGGCGACCGCGAGGTAGTGGTTCGGGTTCATGAGCCCGGCGTCCGGCGTGACGATGCCGTGCCGGTCGGCGTCGGCGTCGTTGCCCGTGAGGATGTCGAAGTCGTCCTTGCGCGCGAGCACGCTCGCCATGGCGGAGGAGGAGGACGGGTCCATGCGGATCTTGCCGTCCCAGTCGAGCGTCATGAAGGCCCAGGCGGGATCCACCTCCGGGTTCACGACCTCGAGGTCGAGGCCGTGGCGCTCGCCGATGGCGGCCCAGTACTCGACGGACGCGCCGCCGAGGGGATCCGCGCCGATGCGCACGCCCGCCTTCCGGATGGCCTCCATGTCGATGATGGAGCCGAGGTCGTCCACGTAGTGGCCGAGGAAGTCGTAGCCCTCGATGCGGCCGCGGGCCTCCTCGAGCGGGACGCGCTTCACGTCCACGAGCCCGCCCGCGATGATCGCGTTGGCGCGCGACGCGATCCAGCCGGTGGCGTCGGAGTCCGCCGGGCCGCCGTGCGGCGGGTTGTACTTGAAGCCGCCGTCGGCCGGCGGGTTGTGGCTGGGAGTCACGACGATGCCGTCGGCCACGTCGTCGTCGCCGTGTGCGTCGTCGCGGTTCCAGCGGAGGATCGCGTGCGAGAGGGCGGGGGTCGGGCACCAGGAGTCGCGGGAGTCGGCGAGCACGCGCACGCCGTTGGCGACGAGCACCTCGAGCGCGGTGTCCTCGGCGGGCTTCGAGAGCCTGTGGGTGTCGCGGCCGATGAACAGCGGCCCGGTGATGCCCTGCTCGGCCCGGTACTCCACGATCGCCTGCGTGATCGCGAGGATGTGGTCCTCGTTGAACGCGGTCTTCAGGGAGCTGCCGCGGTGGCCGCTCGTGCCGAACGCCACCTTCTGCTCCGGGTCCTCCACGTCGGGGTGGAGGTCGTGGTACGCCCGGATCAGCTCGTCGAGGTCGACGAGGTCGGACGGGAGGGCGACTGTGCCTGCGCGGTCATGCATGCTCCCATCCTGGCACCGGGGCCCGCCCATTCCCATCTAGGGTGCAGGCATGGCCGAGACCCCGCGACCCGACGAGACCTACAGCTACCTCGGCCCGTCCGGCACCTTCACGGAGGCCGCGCTCATGCAGGTCGAGGCCGCCCGCGGCCGCACCTGGCGCGCGGTCAACAACGCCTCCGAGGCCCTCGCCGACGTGGTGTCCGGCACCTCGGTCGCCGCCATGATCGCCATCGAGAACTCCGTCGAGGGCGGGGTGACGGCCACGCAGGACGCGCTCGCGAACGTCCCGGGCCTCCGGATCCTCAGCGAGCACCTCGTGCCGGTGTCCTTCGACCTCGTGGTGCGGCCGGGCACGGCGCTCGCCGACGTGCGCACCGTGGCCGCCCATCCGGTCGCCTACGGCCAGTGCCGCCGCTTCCTCGAGCGCGAGCTGCCGAGGCACGGGCACGTGCCGGCGACCTCGAACGTCGCGGCGGCCCTGTCCCTGCTGGACGGCGGCACCGCGGACGCGGCGATCGCGCCGCCGCGGATCACGGAGGGCCGGCCGCTCGAGGCGGTCGCCCGCGGCGTCGGCGACAATCCGAATGCGGTCACGCGCTTCGTGCTCGTCGGCCGCGCCACCACGCTGCCGCCGCGCACGGGCGCCGACAAGACGAGCCTCATCGTCGAGCTGCCCGACGACCGCGCCGGATCCCTGCTCGACCTCCTCGAGCAGTTCGCGACCCGCGGCGTGAACCTCACGCTCATCCAGTCGCGGCCCATCGGCGACGAGCTCGGGCGCTACCGCTTCGTCATCGACGCGGAGGGGCACGTGCACGACGAGCGCGTGGCCGACGCCCTGCTCGGGATCCGCCGCTTCAGCCCGCGGGTCACGTTCCTGGGCTCGTATCCGCGGGCCGACGGCGCGCGGAGCAGGTACCGCGCCCGGTACGAGGACGACGTGTTCCTCGAGGCGCGCGACTGGCTGCGGGGCATCCTCTCGGCCGAGCCGGGCGCGGGCGCCTGACCGGTCGACGCGCCCCGACGCGCCCGGGCCGCTTCGTTAGAGTGACGGGGTGATCGATCCGCAGACCCTCCGCGACCATCCCGACCTCGTCATCGCCTCGCAGGAGCTGCGCGGAGCCTCCGTGGAGGTGGTCGACCAGGCGGTCGCCGCCGAGTCCGAGCGGCGCCGGGCGATCACGGAGTTCGAGGCCCTGCGCGCCGAGCAGAACGTGCACGGCAAGCTCGTCGCGAAGGCCGACAAGGCCGACAAGCCGCGCCTCATCGCCGAGGTGCAGGAGCTGAAGGCGCGCGTCACGGCGGCGCAGGAGCGCGCGCAGGAGGCCGAGGCCGCGCTCGACGAGGCCATGCGGCGGATCCCGAACATCGTCATCGAGGGCGTGCCCGCCGGCGGCGAGGACAACTGGGCGCTCGTGCGCGAGGTCGGCGAGAGGCCGTCGTTCGACTTCGACCCGCGCGACCACCTGGAGATCGGCGAGATCCTCGACGCCATCGACATGGGACGCGGCGCCAAGGTCTCCGGCGCCCGCTTCCACTTCCTGAAGGGGATCGGCGCGCGGCTCGAGATCGCGCTGATGAACTTCGGCCTGGCGCGCGCGCTCGAGGCCGGCCTCGTGCCGCTCATCACGCCCACGCTCGTGAAGCCCGAGATCATGGCCGGCACCGGCTACCTCGGCGCCCACGCCGACGAGGTCTACCACCTCGACGACGACGACCTCTACCTCACGGGCACGAGCGAGGTGGCGCTCGCCGGGTACCACGCCGACGAGATCCTCGACCTCGCCGCGGGCCCCATCCGCTACGCCGGCTGGTCCACCTGCTACCGCAAGGAGGCGGGCTCCTACGGCAAGGACACCCGCGGCATCATCCGCGTGCACCAGTTCCAGAAGCTCGAGATGTTCAGCTACGTCGACCCGTCCGACGCCGAGGCCGAGCACGAGCGCCTGCTCGCCCTGCAGGAGCGCATGATGCAGGACCTGGGCCTCGCCTACCGCGTCATCGACACGGCGGCGGGCGACCTCGGGTCGAGCGCCGCCCGCAAGTACGACGTCGAGGCGTGGATCCCCACGCAGGACGCCTACCGCGAGCTCACCTCCACCTCGAACTGCACCACCTTCCAGGCCCGACGACTCGGCACGCGCTTCCGCGGCGAGGACGGGCGCACCTCACCCGTCGCCACGCTCAACGGCACGCTCGCCACCACGCGCTGGATCGTCGCGATCCTCGAGACGCACCAGCAGGCGGATGGCTCGGTGCGCGTGCCCGAGGCGCTGCGCCCGTACCTCGGCGGCCTCGAGACGCTGGAGCCCGCCACGGCGAAGGCGGCGCGATGACCCCGCGCGTGGCCGACGCCGACCGCCTCCTCATCGCCCTCGACATCGACGGCACGCTCCTCGGCGAGGACGGCTCGCTCGACGAGCAGGTCATCCGCGAGGTGCGGCGCGTGGAGGAGGTCGGCCACGTCGTCATGCCCTCCACCGGCCGCTCGGTCGCCGACACCCTGCCGATCGTCGACCGGCTCGGCATCCGGCCGGAGTACATGGTCTGCTCCAACGGCGCGATCACCCTCGAGCGCGACGCCGACGCCCCCACCGGGTACAGCCGACGCTTCGTCGAGACGTTCGACCCCGCCGACGTGCTGCAGCGGATCCGCCCCCACCTCGCGAGCGGCCGCTACGCCGTCGAGGACGAGGAGGGCGTGTACCTCTACTCCGGCGGCGACTTCCCGGCCGGCGTGCTCGAGGCCAACGGCCGTCACGTCGAGTTCGAGGAGCTGCTCCACGTGCCCGCGACGCGCGTCGTCGTCATCTCGCCCGGGCACGACGTGGAGGACTTCCAGGGCGTCGTCGAGCGCATGGGCCTGCACCGCGTGAGCTACTCGATCGGCTGGACCGCCTGGCTCGACATCGCGCCCGACGGCGTGAACAAGGCCACGGCCATGGAGCGCGTGCGCGAGCTGCACGGCATCGCCCGTACGCACGTCCTCGCGATGGGCGACGGCCGGAACGACATCGAGATGCTGGAGTGGGCGGGCGCGCACGGCCGCGGGGTCGCGATGGGCCAGGCGCCCGCCGAGGTCATCGCGGTGGCCACCGAGGTCACCGGCCCCATCGCCGAGAACGGCGCGGCGGTGGTCCTCGCCCGTCTCTGACTCCGGTCGCCGCGAGATTCCCCACCTGGGGAGGATTCAGCCCGCTCGGATCCGCGACGTGCGAGAGTGACGCATCCCGCGCGGTCACCCGGCCGCACCCCGCGGGCCGACCGGCCACCGGTAGGATCCTTCACGATCGCCCCATCCGCCCCGCGGGAGGGCGCGCATCGGGAGGGCTGTCCGAGCGGCCGATGGAGCCAGTCTTGAAAACTGGTGGGCAGAGATGTCTCGTGGGTTCGAATCCCACGCCCTCCGCCCGGAGAGGACCCGCATGAGCGACGCGCCCCTGCGCCCCCGTCGATCCGAGACGCCGCCGGTCATCGCCCGCCACGGCCGGCTGCGCAAGTCCTCGGCGGCGCGGACGCTGCTGATCGGCACGGCCATGACGCTCGTGGTGCTGGTCGCGAGCGGACTCTCGGTCGCCACCATCGCCCTCTGGGAGCTCGACAAGTCCGTGCAGGCCAACACCGTCGACATCAGCGACGGCACCGAGCAGACCACGGTGGGCGTCGGCGCCCTCGACGGCGGCTTCAACATGCTGCTCGCCGGATCCGACACCCGCCAGGGCCAGGGCGACGGCTACGGCAAGACCGACGGCGCGCTCAACGACGTGAACATGGTGCTGCACGTCTCCGCGGACCACTCGCAGGCCACCGTCGTCAGCCTCCCGCGCGACCTGATCGTGCCCATCCCCGCATGCCAGCGCAGCGACGGATCCGGCACCACCTCGCCCCTGTCCGCCGCGCCCCTCAACTCCGCGCTCTCCGACGGCGGCCTGCCGTGCGTCGCGAAGACCGTCGCGCAGTTCACGGGTCTCGACATCCCGTACGCGGCGCTCATCGAGTTCAACGGCGTCATCGAGATGTCCAACGCCGTGGGCGGCGTGCCCGTCTGCTTGGCGAGCCCGCTCAAGGACAAGCGGACCGACCTCGACCTCCCGGCCGGCGTGACCCCGCTGAAGGGCAAGGAGGCGCTCCAGTTCCTCCGCACGCGCCACGCGGTGGGCGACCAGAGCGACCTCGCCCGCATCAGCAACCAGCAGGTGTTCCTGTCGTCGCTCGTGCGCACGATGCGGCAGTCCAGCACGCTCTCGGATCCCACGCGCGTCTACGGCCTCGCCAAGGCGGCGGTCGACAACATGCAGCGCTCCACGTCGCTCGACTACCAGACGATGGCGTCCATGGCGCTGGCCCTCAAGGACATCCCGCTCGACCAGGTGCACTTCGTGCAGTACCCGGGCACGACCTCGGGCACGGGCGTCTACGCCGGCAAGGTCCAGCCGCTGAAGACGGACGGCGACGAGCTCATGCAGCTCCTCAGGACGGACGCGCCGTTCCAGGTCAAGGCGGGCAACACGGGGCTCGGTGCGGTCGCGGAGCAGCCCGCGGCATCGACACCGGCACCGGCCCCGTCGGCGAGCGCGCCCGCTGCGGGCGGCGGATCCGCGCCCGCGCCCTCCGGCCCCACCGTGCTGCCCGAGGCGATCACGGGCACCGACGCAGGCACGGTCACGTGCTCGAAGGCGTCCAGGTGACCCCGACGCGCGCGCGGAGGTCGACGGATCCCGCCGACCGCCCGGGACGCGGGATGTGAGCACGGCCCCGCGTCCGGTACAGTGGACGGGTACGTCTGGAGACGTCGCATAGTTCGGCCTAGTGCACCACCCTGCTAAGGTGGAGTACCCGTATGGGTACCGTGGGTTCAAATCCCACCGTCTCCGCCACTTCTCTCCCTCCCCGTCTCGGCCTCGTGCGCCATGCGCCCCGGGGGTCGGGCGCATCCGGAACCGATACCATCCTCGGATGGACCGCCAGACGCTCGACCAGCTGACGACGGGCCGTTCTCGGCGCGACGTGCAGGCCATCCGCGACGCGCTCTCCGCGCTGTCTCCCGGGGACCTCGTCCGCGTCGTCACCCGCTCGCCTCGGTACGGCCTCTACGTCGTCGACGGCGAGGTGCGCACCGGGGCGAACGGTCAGATGTCCGTCGCGGACACCGCGCTCGGCGCCGCGGGCGAGATCCAGGGCATCTCCGTGAGGGCCGAGGACGCGAGCGCGAGCGCGCCGGCCCTGCCCTCGTCGGTGTCGGGCCTCGCCCACGGGACCGCGGTCCGCGTGACGTTCGACGAGCCCGCCTACGGCGCGTTCCAGGTCACGGGTCCGCTCACCGCGGGCGACGACGCGTTCCTGCTCGTCGGCAACTGGATCGTGGTGGACGGCGATCGGTTCGCTCCCCGGGTCGTCGGCGTCGAGGTGGCGGCCGATGTCGAGGTGCATCCGGCGAACGTCCCGCCGAAGCGCCCGTCGGCCGAGGACCCGGCCGTGCCGGTGCCGGGCCTCACCGCCTAGCCTCGCGAGGACCCGGCCGGTCGCGGCCTCGTCGTCGAGGGCCGGTCGGCCTAGCATCACCCCCATGAGCGACACGTTTCCCGATGCGACGCGGGCGCCGGACCCCGATCACGGCTCCGGCACCACCCTCGGCCTCATCGCGCGCGAGGCGAACGTGTCCATCGGCACGGTCAGCAAGGTGCTCAACGGGCGCAAGGGGATCTCGCCCGCGACCCGGGCGCGCGTCGAGGAGCTCATGGAGCGGCACGGCTACAGCCGCCGCGGGGCCGAGCGGCCGCACGGCGCGCTGATCGAGATCGTGCTCGAGGTCGTCGACACGGGCTTCTCGGTCGACCTGCTGCGCGGCGTCTCCGCCGTCGCGCGCGAGCACGCGCTGAGCGTCATCGTCACGGAGCACGGGCGCGACACCGCCCTCGACGGCGACTGGATGGCGGGAGTGATGCAGCGCCGCCCGATGGGTCTCGTTCTCGTGTTCTCCGACCTCGCGCCCGCGCAGAAGCGGCAGCTGCGGAGCCGAGGCGTCCCGTTCGTGGTGGTGGATCCCGCGGGGTCGCCGGCCGCGGACGTGCCGGCCGTCGGATCCACCAACTGGGAGGGCGGCCACGCCGCGGGGGAGCACCTGCTGGGGCTCGGGCACCGGCGGATCGGCGCGATCAGCGGCCCGCCGCACCGGCTCTACTCCCGCGCCCGCATGTCCGGCTTCCGCAGCGCGCTCGAGGCGGCCGGATCCGGGGTCTCGCTCGTGGAGGTCGAGGGCGACTTCGGGCGCACCGCCGGGCACCGCGCGGGCGGCGAGCTGCTCGACGCCGCCGACCGTCCCACCGCGATCTTCGCGGGCAACGACGAGCAGGCGCTCGGGCTGTACGAGGCGGCGCGGGAGCGCGGGATCCGGATCCCCGACGACTTCTCCGTGCTCGGCTACGACGACCTCCCGTTCGCCCGCATCGTCTCGCCCGCGCTCAGCACGGTGCGCCAGCCGGTGCGCGAGATGGCGGAGGCGGCGGCGCGCATGGTGCTGCGGATCCGCGAGGGCCGGAGCGACGAGCCCACCCGGCTCGACCTCGCGACCGCGCTCGTGGTGCGCGCCAGCACCGCGGCGCCCGCGGACGGGAGCGCGATCGCGGGCGCCGCGGTGTCGCCCCGCGAGTGAAACGTTTCGGATCCCCCGCGCGCTGCTTGCCTGCCCTGACCGCCGGTGCGTAGCGTTCGAGGGGCGCCGGCAGTCGCCCGGCCGCGCCCGACGAAGGAGTCGCAGATGCAGATCCCCCGCACGTCCGTCCGCCCGCATCCGGGTCGCCCGACCGGGACGGCCCGCTCGTGACCGTCGCCCGGAAGGCGCTCGTCGTCCGCGGCGGCTGGGACGGCCACATGCCCGTGGAGACCACGGGCCTGTTCATCCCGTTCCTCGAGGAGAGCGGCTTCGAGGTCCGCGTCGAGGAGGGCTCGGCCGTCTACGCCGACGCCGATGTCATGGCCGCGACCGACCTCATCGTGCAGGCCAACACCATGACCACGATCGAGCCCGAGGAGATGGCCGGCCTCCGCGCCGCCGTCATCGCGGGCACCGGCATGGCCGGCTGGCACGGCGGCATCGCCGACTCGTACCGGAACACCGCCGACTACCTGCACATGATCGGCGGCCAGTTCGCCCATCACGCGGGCAAGGACCCGGCCGAGCGCACGGGCGAGCAGTCCGACAACTACATCCCGTACACGGTCGAGATGACCGAGCTGGGGCGCACGCACGAGATCACCCAGGGGATCGCCGACTTCGATCTCGTGACCGAGCAGTACTGGGTGCTGAGCGACGAGTACAACGACGTGCTCGCGACCACCACGCAGACCGTGCGGCCGTGGGATCCGTGGCACCGGCCGGTGACCGCACCCGCGATCTGGACCCGCCAGTGGGGCGAGGGCCGCATCTTCGTCTCGGCGCCCGGCCACCGCATCGAGGTCGTCGAGGACCCGAACGTCCGCACCATCATCGAGAGGGGCCTCCTGTGGGCGGCACGCTGAACCACGACGACGACGCGATGACCCTCGGGATCATCGGCGTCGGGAAGATCAGCGAGCAGTACTTCGCGGCGTTCGAATCCCTGCCGGGCGTGCGCCTGGTCGCCGTCGCCGACCTCGACCTCGAGCGGGCGCGCACGGTCGCCGAGGCGCAGGGCGTGGACGCGTTGAGCGTCGACGACCTCATCGCCGACCCGCGGATCCAGGCCGTGCTCAACCTCACGATCCCCGCCGCGCACGCCGAGGTCGACCTCCGCGTGCTCGAGGCGGGCAAGCACGTCTACGGCGAGAAGCCGCTCGCGCTGAGCCCCGCCGAGGCCGAGCCGATCCTGCGGCTCGCCGCGGAGAAGGGCCTGCGCGTCGGATCCGCCCCCGACACCGTGCTCGGCACCGGGATCCAGACGGCCCGCCAGGTGCTCGACGCCGGCACCATCGGGAAGCCCGTCGCCGCCAACGCCTTCTGGGGCGCGCCCGGCCACGAGCTCTGGCACCCTGCCCCCGCCTTCTACTACCAGCCGGGCGCCGGGCCGCTCTTCGACATGGGGCCGTACTACCTCACGGCGCTCGTGACGCTGCTCGGGCCCGTCGTCCGCGTGCAGGGCGCGTCGCTCCGCTCCGACCGGGTGCGGTCCGCCGCGTCCGACCCGGAGGCGCGCGCGATCCCCGTCACCGTCGACACCCACGTGAGCGCCGTGCTCACGCACGCGTCGGGTGCCGTCTCCACGGTCACCATGAGCTTCGACATCTGGGCCACGCGGATCCCGAACATCGAGGTGTACGGCACCGCCGGCACGCTCTCGGTGCCGGACCCGAACCACTTCTCCGGGAGGGTGCAGGTCGCCACGTCCGCGGACCGGGAGTGGACGGACGTCGAGCCGAGCGCGGGCTTCGTCGACGCGGGCCGGGGATGCGGCCTCGCGGAGATGGCCGACGCCATCCGTCGGGGCGTCCCGCATCGGGCGTCGGGGGAGCTCGCGTTCCACGTGCTGGAGGTCATGGACGCGATCCTCGACCCCGCCGCGACGGGCGAGATCCGCAGCACCGTGGAGCGTCCGGAGGCCGTCCCGCTGGGCCAGCCGGGGCGCTCGGGGGCCTGATCCGGGGTCGTGCGCGAACAGGTAGTGGGCAGCCTTCCACAACCCTCGGATCGGACCGTTCCTGGGAGCCCGGGGCTACTAGCCTGACGCCGTGACCCGCCACTTCTCGCAGTTCCTCTTCGCGCCGTACGGCGATGGACAGGGTCTGCGCGCCGTGGACGAGCACGAGGTCGACGAGGCGCTGCACCCCACCGTCGGCACCGGCGGCGCGTCCGAGGAGTCGCCGGCGACCGACGCCACGTCCCCGGAGGCGTGGCCTCCGCTGACGGCCGTGGAGTGGCCGCTCACGCACCGCCCGTTCGACGACGACGACGAGCCCGAGATCGCCGACGGGCACTTCGCGGCGGCGGACGAGGATCCGGACGCCGAGGCCGTCGAGGAGGCCGCGGCCTACGCCGCGCGGGCCGCCCTCCTCGCCGAGGTCTACGGCTGGCCGCACCGGGCCGTCTGAGCGGTCCGGCTGTCTGAGCGGTCCGGCCGTCTGGCCGGTTCGGCTGTCCGGCCGGTCCGCTGATCTGGCCGGACCGGCCCCCGCCTGCGAGGGGGCGGCGTCGCGTGCCCGGGACGTCCCGGCGCGTCAGGCGCCCGCCAGCACCGCCCACGCGTGCGCGGGCACGCGGCCGTCGCCGTCCACCTCGCCCGCCTCGACCGCGGCGATCCCGCCCGGGACGGCGATCGGCTCGTCGCCGAGGTTGAGCACGAGGCGCAGGGCGTCGGGTGCTCCCGGAGCGACGCCGCCCGCCGCGCCGGAGAGCGACGGCCGCAGCGTGACGGTGAGCGCGGTGTTGGTCAGGTCGGAGGTCCGGAGGCCCGCGTCCACGAGCCAGGCGTGCCGGCGACGGAGGCCGACGAGCCGCTGGTGCAGGCTGCGGATCCGGGCGGCGTCCGGATCGTCCGCATCGGCCGGCAGCTCGTCGGGTGCCGCCGGGTACGCGGGTCGCACGGCGTCGTCGCCGCCCGCGCGGTCCTCCTTCACGCCCGTCAGTCCGCGCTCGTCGCCCGCGTAGATCGACGGGATGCCGGGGAGGAGGAGCAGGAGGGCGATCGCGTGGCCCAGGTGGCGCGGATCCACCGCCGAGGCGATGCGCGTGACGTCGTGGTTGCCGACGAAGGTCTGCGGCGTGAAGGACGGCAGCAGCTCGGAGTGCCGCGTCAGGGTCCAGTCGAGCTCGAAGAGGTTCCGCTCGGCGATGGAGCTGCGGATGGACTTCCAGAGCTCGTAGGCCGTGATGGAGTCGATGGTCGACTCGGCGGCGTACCCGGCGTAGTCGCCGTGGATCATCTCGCCGACGAACCAGGCGTCCGGGTGGCGTTCGCGCACGCGCGGCAGCACCGCCGCCCAGAACGAGGCGGGCACGGCGTACGCGGCGTCGAGCCGCCAGCCGGCGATGCCGCGGTCGAGCCAGTGGACCATCACCTCGGCGACGTGCGCGCGCACGGCCTCGGAGCCGTGGTCGAGCGTGACGAGGGCGCCGTGGCCCTCGAAGCCGACGGGCTCGCCGGCCTCGTCCCAGCGGAACCAGGACGCCGCCTCGGATCCGGGCCCGTCGGCCAGCGCCTGCACGAAGCGCGGGTGGCTGTGGCCCACGTGGTTGAAGACGCCGTCGAGGAGCACGCGCACGCCGCGCTCCGAGGCGTCGGCGAGCAGCGCGTCGAGGTCGGCGTCGTCGCCGAGCCGCGGGTCGACCCGCAGGTGATCGCGCGTGTCGTATCCGTGCGTCTCGGAGTCGAACACCGGACCGAGCAGCAGGCCGTCGGCGCCGAGGTCGACGAGGTAGGGGAGCCAGGCGCGGAGGCGCTCGAGGCGGTGCGCGGGTGCGGCGTCGACGCCGTCGGCGAGGTCGTCGCGGGTCTGCGGCGCACCCGTGAAGCCGAGCGGGTAGACGTGCCACCACACGACGTGATCGGTCCAGGATGCCAAGGGTCGCTCCTCGCGGTTCGGGTCGATCCAGCCTAATCAGCGGGCGCCGGGGCGACCGCCGGAGGGCCGGGGCCGGACATCGCCTCGCCTCGGACCGCGTCCGGCCGCCCGATTCGCGGGGCGGCCCGCGAGCATGTAGTCTGTCTCCCGGCCTGATCGCCGCTCGCGGGGATCATCGCCGTACGACTGCGCCCGTAGCTCAACGGATAGAGCATCTGACTACGGATCAGAAGGTTGGGGGTTCGAATCCCTCCGGGCGCACAGCACCTCCGGGTGCGCATCTCTGGTTGAGACAGAATGGAACGGCCCGCCTCGTGCGGGCCGTTCTCTTTTTCCCCCGAGCTTTCGGCTGGCGGGATGACCGGCCGGCGGGACGCGTGGCCATCACCCCGTCGCTCAGCGCGTGGGCCCGAGCGGCTCCACCCCGCGGTTCTCGTATGCCCAGATCGTGGTGTGCAGGCGGTCGCGTACGCCGAGCTTGTCGAGCGTGCGGCTGACGTGGGTCTTCACGGTGGTCGGCGCGAGGAGCAGCCTGCCCGCGATCTCCGCGTCCGACAACCCACGGGCGACGAGCAGGAGGACCTCCCGCTCGCCGGCCGTGAGCCGGGCGAGGTCCGCGTCGGTGCCGGTGCCGCGGCCGCGTGGCCGTGGTCGAGGGCAGCGAGCGTGGCGCAATCCAGGTGCAACGTGGCACGTTAGGCGGCTACGTCAGAGCCCAGCGGGACGTCTAAGGTGGGCCGGCGTGCGTGACTTTGTCTAGTGGCGGCGCCTTCGCGTACGGCCGGCGGGTTGGGCCGCTCGGCGTGTCGCACCCGTCTTCACCCGTCGCCCTGGCATCGTTTTCGCGTTGGCGGCGTTGTCAGACGAGGCGCTCCCACCGGCCTGTGCCGGCGAGAGTCGGCCCACAGACACTTCGATCCGACCGCGCTCGAACACGGCGGAGCTGATCGTCGCTGGTGGCGGCCGTCCTGGTCTACGAGCCGCAGGCGCTCGAGTAAGTTAAGTGCCACGTCGTGCGAAAATAAGCACGTAAGCTACGCACCTCCCGGCAAGTCCAAATACCCTTCCGGCCCCGTAGACTCCAGATGCTACCGGCAGCGTTCAACGGCGCGAGTTGGTTGCATCCCAGTCCGGAATTCTCAGAAAGTCGCGATGAGTCAGAACGCAGCGTTCGCACAGTGGACCGCGAGTCGAGCACTGCATGCTATCGGCACGAACCATAAGTCGGCGCCCATCCCATTCCAATCCTGGAAAAATTTTAAAGAAGCGTTTGCCCCGGAGCTTATTTTCCGAGCGATAGACGAATCTGAGCTCGACGTAGATCGAATCCTCGATCCCTTCGGCGGATCTGGAACAACTTCCCTCGCTGCACAATTCTTAGGCGTCCACCCTGTCACGTGCGAGGTAAATCCATTTCTCGCTGATCTTATAGAAGCTAAGCTAACTAACTATGAAATATCGAGCCTCCGCTCCGATATTGACGTTATTCTGCGCCGAATAGAGGTTCTCCGGCATGAGGTAGCGGGTTGGGAGCCGGCCGCCCATACCAGACGATGGCTGCCTCCGACATTCGTCGAACCGGGGCATAATGAGCGATGGCTTTTCTCCAAAAAGCTGAATTGGTTCATAGAGCAAGTTCTCGAAGAAGCTACTGAGCTTGTGGATGACAAAAACGCTCGCCTAGTCAAGGTCATAATAGGCGGTGTCTTAGTCGACCTTAGTAATGCCCGAGTAAGCGGCAAGGGACGCCGTTATCGAAATTCTTGGAAGGAACGCGAGACTTCTACCGACCGTGCAGCGTCCGTTATGTCGGACGCCCTACGCGACGCATTATCGGATGTGTGTAACCACAATGCTCGTGCGTGCCTAACGTATGAATTAATCCGAGGCGACGCGCGGAAGACGATGGGATCCATCGAGGCTGTTGATTTATGCGTTTTTTCGCCCCCTTATCCAAACTCGTTTGACTACACGGATGTATACAACATAGAGCTGTGGATGCTGGGGTACCTCAAGGATATGAAGGAGAATAGGTCCCTTAGGTCTGCCACGATCTCATCCCACGTACAAATTAGCCGCGATTACTCGCCAGCTCCGAAAGAATCGCCGTTACTAAAAATGACGCTGGAGCGGTTGGAGCAATCTAGCCAGCACCTTTGGAGTCCTCACATACCGGCCATGATCGGCGCATACTTTGCCGAGATGGACGCTATTCTGAGGTCAACGTTAGGGGTCTTGCGCCCTAAGGGTCAGAGCTGGCTGGTGGTTGGCGATAGTCGATACGCGAATGTGGATGTTCCGGTCGCCCTGATTCTTGAGGAGCTCGCGACCGCGATGGGATACCTGCTCATACGGCAAGAGCCTTTCCGGTCTATGAGAGCATCGCCTCAGCAAGGCGGGGCAATGGAACTTGCCGAGACGTTACTCGTGCTGCAACGGCCTTAGCTCGCATTAATCTTTGAATTGGCTACATGTTCTCGATAGCGATCGTGAGTAGAGTGCAGGTACCAACGGTCGAGGGCCACGTTTAGCGTACTTGCCTTGGCCCTGAATGGTACATACGGGTCATCGTCGGGTGCTACGTCTCGCATGTCAAAGCAGCACAACTGAGCCCATGGAATAGACCACTCTTTAGCGTATGCGTGCGCCTGGTGCATGCCCTTTGCGATGCTTTCTTCAGCTTTTTCCCCCTTGCGAAGGACCTTCAACTCAAGTAGTCCAAGGTATACCTTTGTGTTTTCAGAAACGGAAACTAAAGCGATATCAAATCGTCCAGCGTCTGTCATTTCTTCTTCAGTTGCATGCAAGCCGGGAAAAGCTCCAATAAACGCGGCTCGCACCAGAGCTTGAATGGCCTTTTCGGTATTTGGAACTGGCCTATACTTCGCCCCGTCTCGCCAGAGCTTAGTGCTCCCGTACATGCCTCCTGGCGTCTTCAATGACTGGTGGTAGAGGCGGTCGATCGCAGCACGAGTGTCTGCGGGGGAGGCCACAGAAATATCCACGAAGTCGTACTCTGCGCGACTTGTTTCCTCGTTCGCGACGCCCGATTCGAAAAAGACCAACGGGCTTGAATCCGCATCGGGTAAGTAAAGCAAGGTCGGCACCTGACTTAACATTGGGTGTTCACTCGCGCTCTGGAGAAGGCCCTCTCCGTCCAGGTCGTGATCCTTAAAGTCGCCGGAGGAAGCGGATACGTTAACAAACCACTGTTTGCCGGTAAAGTCTATCTGTCCTTGAGAGAGAAGACGTCTTTTTGTTGTGGAGTCGGATGCTTCTGGTGGGGGAGGGCCGAGGAAAAAAATGGCTGGTTTGGTCGAGTCTGAATTCGCCAGCTGCTTGTTTTCTTTTCGGGCCAAAATAATCTTAACCGCACCGCTGAGGAAGCGCTGAGCATCTGGGAGTCCCGAATCCATGCCCTCACCGCGGCTCGAAGCTATCGTGGCCTGCATCGCTGCTTGGGAGAAGACTTGATCGAAGCCGCTAGCCATGACTGGAGGCAGTGCGTCGCAGATGGGCTATGTACAAACCAACTCGCTCTCCGCTCGCTAAAGCGTGCCCGGGGTCGACCAGCTCGGAGAAGCGGTCGGCAACTTTAGCCGTCAGGTTTTCGGAGGCACCTGGCGAGAACTCAATCAAACGATTAACGCTCACGGAGGGGTCTGAGTAGGAGGCGTCGTATCGGAACAAGTCGATAACGTCATCACTCTGGGCAAGACCGAGCCCAATTTCGAGGTACAAATCGCTACGTTCGCGCTCATCTTCAAAGAGGTCGAGCCTCCTCAACAGCTCATGAGACCTACCCTCTTCCAGACGACAGGTCGCCTCGAGAGCCCATCGCTGCAGATGGTCTTGGACGTAAGAAAAGTTGTCTATCTTGACGACGCCGCGCCACACCAGTGTATCTAGGGCTCTTTGCAGGCGGGGGAAGAAGGGCAGTCCGTCTCGCTTGAGGACCTCCGTAGTCGACGCTTCGACGCCCCAGACGGAGGAGAGTGCTTCGGCCAAATACGCGAACGCGTGGAGGTACGAGAAGCGAATGGGCTCGAGGCCAGCTTTGCGGGCAGCGGCGATGAGCTGGACGCAGTGGACTTCGTCCCTGACTGCCTGGTCGTCCTGTTGTTCCGTCACGAGTTTGGTGTTACGCCGAAACCGGTGTCCTCGAAGAGGCGTGCTTTGGCTGCCTGGTATTCTGGCATCAGGGACCTCACCGCTGCTGTAGGGGCAGCCAGCGCAAACATGTCAACGAGGCCGGGGCCATCGGGGTTGCTGTCTCTAAACTCGGAAACCAGTTTTGGTATAAAGCCTCCGCTAGATAAGTTTGAAGTTAAAACAAGCTTGCTTAGTTTTCCGGACTTGACGTATGCATTGAGAACTTCTGCAGCCTTGGTCTCAAACACGGCGTCAAGGCTGGAGTCAGGTGAGTCAATAACGAGCGTGCCGGCCGAATGCGCGCTGGCGACACTAACCAATGCCATTCTGAACGCGAGGTCAATAAACTCTCTTTGACTTTCGGACACCGAATCAGCCGACGATCGCGGAGTGGGGCTCGCGAAGTCATTACCACTCATTGTAAGCCCAAAGTGCGGAAATGGAACCGAATTACCCATCTGTCCCACTCGCTCAGCAAGGGGGGCGTAAGTCAGGGTGTTGGACTCCAGTAAGAATGCGGAAGCGTAGCGAGTGAATGCCTGCTCGAGTTCCGCGGCTCGGGATAAGATTCGCTTTGTCATCTCGGCGATAAAACGTTCGAACTCTGTGCGTTGCTCGAGTAGTTCGGCGTCAAGGCGAGCTAGTCGTCGTTTCAGCACTTTCTGCTCAGTTTCTGCTTCTCGCATCTCTTCGGAAGGTTCCGGAAGGGAGCTATTTAGTTCTTCGACTCGTGCCTCGAGCTGCCTTACGTCGTATCGGCGGCCGCGCGAACTGTCGAGTGACTCGCGGTAGCGACGGTCGTCTTCGTCTGCCCTCTGCTTGTTTGCAGCAACTTGAGCATAAAGAGCTTCCAGTTTATGGAGGGCCTCTTCCAGGCGGCGCTCGTCCAGTGAGGAGGTGCGCGGCTGCTCTGGAATATGCTGGTCCTGGCCGCAGAGGGGGCATAGTCCTGTTTGCAGCCGATGCTCAAGTGTCTGGGCGTATTCGGCTGCATCCTGGCCGCAAGCGACACAGGTTCCAGAAGACAGCATCTGGGTAAGGATGTATCGTGCCGAGCTACTTTGGTCCGGTAGGGCGTTTGCTATGTGCGCAAGCTTAACATGCTCATAGCCACGCTTAGCGTCTTCGAGGGCGCTTTCGGCGAGAAGGTATTCAAGGCGACTGTTTTTGCGGGCCTGGTCTAATTGGACTATTTCCTCAGTATCGTCTTCAAGTTGTTCTAGTAAGGCGCTAAGCGCTGCCTCCTTTTCGTTTAGCTCAGCTGTTACGTCATTAAGCATGGATTGTTTGCTCTGTTGAACGTCAAGGTATGTCGTTGTGCGATAGACGACGGCACTGACGTTTCGGCGCTCGCTGTCTAGCTGTAGTATTCGACGTTCTTGCGCCACCCAGGATAGGGAATCCGATGGCGGGAGGAACAGGGGTCGAAGAACCTGTCTTTGGGCCGCTGCGTCCCAAACGAGCGCTCTTCTGTCCTCTTGGTAGAAGGTGACATAGCGGAGAAGTAGCACCCAATCAGAAAACGAACCGAGGCCCGCCGCGCTAGCTAGGGCGTCCTGAAGTTGACTTTCGGATGCGTATAGATTTTTGGCGACGCCCTCATCTCCGGCGCTGACAAGTGACATATCCTTTAGGCGACGTGTGATTGTAAAGCGTGTGACGCCACACGATAGCGTTATTGTTGCGCGTGCTTCACGTGCGCCGTCGTTCACTCGGTCCGCGAAGTGCCGCCGCTTTTTGGCGGAAAGTTCTCGGACTGCAAGGTTTGCTCTCCCGAGCGAGTCGTTATCCGCACCGGGAATGTCAAACGGTCCCGTAAGCATGCGGAAGAGTAGGGAGACAAAAGTGGACTTGCCGATTCCATTCGCTCCGAGCACTAGCGTGATTCCGCGCGAAAGGTCCACCTCGATCGCGTTGTGGCCGTTACTTAAACCGGGGTATAGTCCGTAGTTTGTTATGTTAACGCTCTGAAGAACGGGCATGTTGACCATATATGTTCCCCCATGCAGCATCGGTTTGCGCCTGTGGCTCTAAATGTTCGTCAGTCTAGTGCTTCGTGGGCGCGGTGGCTCTGCCTACGGGGCAGAAGGTTAGAGGTTCGAATCCCTCCGGGCGCACGGCACCTCCAGGTGCATCTCTCTGGTTGAGACGGAATGCCGTACGGTCCACCACTGGTGGGTCGTACGCGTATCCGGACAGTGCCCGGATCCGGCCCCTCAGCGCGTCGTCGCGAGCGGCGCCACAACGCGGTTCTCATAGGCCCAGATCGTGGCGTGCAGGCGGTCGCGCACACCGAGCTTGCGGCTGACGTAGGTCTTCACGGTCGTGGGCGCGAGGGGCAGCGCCCCCGCGATCTCCGCGTTGGAGGGCCCGCGCGCGACCAATACGAGGATCTCCCGCTCGCGCGCCGTCAGGCGCCCGGTCGCCGCCCGGTCGCCGTCCGGTACGGGACGCTGATGGTCGAGGAGTGCTCACGGGGTGCGCCCGGGGGAAGGGCGCGGCGTTGGGTCGGATTCCGTCGCGCCGTCGGGCGTCCTTTGCCGATCTGTTCGGCCGTCAGCCCGTTCGTGCGCCCGGCGTCGAGGGGCGACAGCGGGAAGGCGTTCCACGCGCCGGAGCTCGGCAGAGCCTGCTCGCCGGTCACCGGATCCTGCTCCGCGAACGCCGGGGGCACGACGGTGAGCGGCTCCCCGTCCTGGTCGAACAGCTGCACGCGATCGAGCAGGTTCCCCTCCGCGTCGTAGGCGAACACGTTGCCGATCCTCTTGCCGCCGAGCGTGAGCCCCTGCGGGACGTAGGACGTGTTCGAGGACGAGGGGGCGACGTACCGGGTCTCGCCGGCATCGTGTGCGGCGAGCGGGATCAGCACCACGAGCGCCAGGGCCGTGACCACGCTGACCGCGGCGCGGAGGTGCCGGAGCCACCTCGTCGGCGCCCATCGTCCGCGACCCCACTGCACGCTGATCGCGACGAGGGGGACGAGCAGGAGCCAGCCCCTCGGTCCGCGCGGCATGAGGAGGGACCCGCTGTGCACGCTGAAGAACACGGCGAGCACGACGAGAATGCACTGGTAGGCCGCCCACGCCCGCAGCAGCCACCACACCGGACGGAAGGCGATCAGCAGGTCGAGGGTCGCGGAGAGCTCGCGCCTCGCCCGGATCCGCGCGAGGAGGGCGTCGCCGCGATCGCGCACGCCCTGGCGCAGCTGCGCGAGCGTCGAGGTCGGAGCGGCCTCGACCGCGCGCTCCGGCAGCCCCGCGGAGGTGCGCAGCTCGTCGGCGTAGCGCACGGGGTCGTCGAGCCGGAGCACGCCGTCGTGATCCGCGGCCTCCTCCTGCAGGTCGGCCTCGAGGCCGCCCGTGAGGTCGTCGACGTCCTCGGGGTCGAGGTCGTCGAGGTGCGCGCGCACGGCGGCGGCGAACGCGGCGATGCGGGTGTCGAGGGCGGGATCTGCGGTGTTCACGGCTTTCCTCCGATCGTGCGGACGTTCCCGGAGGCGGCACCGCGCCCCTCGCTGGTGCCGCCGGCCCTCCGGGTGTGGGCGGACGGCGACGGGGTCGTCTCGGTCTCTCCGAGCAGCCCGCCCATGGCGGTCGCGAAGGCCGCCCACGTCGCGCGCTGCCCGGCGAGCAGCTCCCGGCCCTCCGGGTTGATCGCGTAGTACTTGCGATGCGGACCGCCCTCCGACGGGACGACGTAGCTCGAGAGAGCACCCGCCGCGTAGAGGCGGCGGAGCGTGCCGTACACCGAGGCGTCGCCGACGTCGCCCAGCCCGGCGTCGCGGAGGCGGCGGACGATGTCGTAGCCGTACCCGTCGTCGTGCTGCACGACGGCGAGCACGGCGGTGTCGAGCGCCCCCTTGAGGAGCTGCGTGGTGTCCATCAGGTGTCCTGTCCCATGCGTCGCACGGTATCACGCGGTGCACAGTACCTCGGAGTGCCGCGCACGTGCGTGTCCGTGGTCGCGGGCTCTGCGAGGATCGGGGCACACCGACCCGGGAGCCCCATGACCACGATCCCCGAAAGCGCCGCCGCGCCCGCCGCCTCCCTGCCGCCGACGCGCGTGACGTACCCGGCGGGATCCACCTCCTCCACGGGCACCGTCCTCCGCGTCGACTGCCGCGCTGACGGCACGCTCGCCGTCGTGCTCGACGCGACCGCGTGCCACCCGGTCGACTCCGCCTGGCCCGACCAGCCCGCCGACCGCGCCGTGCTCCGCGTGCGGGGCGCCGGGATCGAGGTGCTCGACTGCGTCGTGGGCGCGGCGTCCACGGATCCGGGGGAGGGCGTCGCCGCGCTCCACGTCGGCGCCGAGGTGCCCGTCAAGAAGGGCGCCGACGGCTGGTCCTTCGTCGCGGTGCACCTCGTCCCGGGCGACGCCGACGTCCGGGAGAGCGACGCGGCCGAGGTCGCGGTGGATCCCGAGCACCGCCGGGCGCTCAGCGCCGGCCACACGGGCTGCCACCTCGCCTCCCTCGCCCTCGACCGCGCGCTCGCCGACGCCTGGACCAAGGAGGTCCCGACGGACGCGCTGGGCGCGCCCGGCTTCGACGCGCTCGCGATCGACACGTCCCGCATCGGCCGGTGGTCGTCGGTCGACACCTACCGCCTCGGGAAGTCGCTGCGGAAGAAGGGGTTCCCGACGGACGCGCTCGTCGAGCACCTCGACGAGGTGCGGGAGCGGGTCGACGCCACGCTCGCGGCCTGGGTCGCGTCCGGCGCGCCCGCGCGGATCGAGCGCGAGGGCGACCTGCTCACCTCCCGCCGCTCCTGGGTGTGCGAGCTGCCGGACGGCACCGCGCGCATCCCGTGCGGCGGCACGCACCTCGACGGCCTCGCCGCGCTCGCCTCCGTCACGGTCGAGCTGGAGGCCGAGGAGGCCGACGGCGCGGTCGTCGTGCGGATGCGCACCGCCTGCGTCCCGGCCTGACGCGCACGGGTCGGGGTGCTGCGGTATCCCCGCACCTCCCGTGTCGGGTACCGTTGACAGGCGCCGTCCGGCCGACCGGCATCCTCGGTCCGGCGACGGCGCGGTGATGGAAAGCGGTATCGAACGTGGCAGCAACCCCCGCGACGAAGTGCTCGGTCTGCGGCAAGGCGAACCCCGTCGGCATGGCCACGGGCAACATCCTCGACCACGGTCGCAACCACGAGCGCTGCCCGGGCTCCGGCAAGCCGCCGGCCGTCTCGACCAAGCCCGCCTCGGCGGCCGCGAAGTCGGGCACCGCCCCGTCGCGCAAGCCCGCGAGCGAGGCCGCCAAGCGCGAGCCCAGCCGCAAGACCACGCCGGCCAAGGCCGCCGGCCCCACGCGCGGCGTCACCGTCCGCCGCGTCGAGGTCGACACCGAGCGCCTGCGCCTCCGCGAGGAGAAGCTCGAGCGGATCCGCGTGCAGCGCGAAGAGGCGGCCCGCCGTCGCCTCGGCGACTACATCGTGCCGCTCGACGCCGACGGGCAGGAGGCCCCCGAGGCCGACATCACGTTGGAGACCATGGACGACGAGGCCGAGGCCACGGTCGAGCCCGGCGCCTCCACGGAGTCCGATGTCGCCCCCGCCCCGGACGGCCGCCCCTGACGCCTCGCGCGTAGCGTGGCGCTCATGACAGAGCAGTCCACGGAGCAGCCCACCACCCACCTCGGACGCACCGGCGTGGAGGTCTCGCGCCTCTGCCTCGGCACCATGATGTTCGGCGCCTGGGGCGAGACCGACCACGAGAAGTCCATCCGCGTGATCCACCGCGCCATCGACGCCGGCATCACCTTCATCGACACCGCCGACATCTACGCGTACGGCGAGTCGGAGGAGATCGTCGGCAAGGCCATCGCGCAGTCCGGCCGCCGCGACGACCTCATCCTCGCCACCAAGTTCTTCAACGGCATGAAGCCCGAGGCGAACTTCCGCGGCGGCTCGCGCCGCTGGATCATGCGCGCTGTCGAGGACTCCCTGCGCCGCCTCGGCACGGACCACATCGACCTGTACCAGATGCACCGGCCGGACGAGCACACGGACATCGAGGAGACCCTCGGCGCCCTCACCGACCTCGTCACGCAGGGCAAGGTGCGCTACATCGGCTCCTCCACGTTCCAGCCCAGCCAGGTCGTGGAGGCCCAGTGGATCGCGCGCGAGCGCGGCACCGCGCGCTTCGTCACGGAGCAGCCGCCGTACTCGCTCCTCACCCGCGGCATCGAGGCGGACCTCCTCCCCACCACCCAGCGCCACGGCATGGGCACGCTCGTGTGGAGCCCGCTCGCGGGCGGCTGGCTCTCCGGCAAGTACCGGAAGGGCCAGGACATCCCGAAGACGCACCGCAACGACCGCGACCCGTCGCGCTACGACCCGTCCGACCCGAAGTTCGCGGCCGCCGACCAGCTGGGCGCCCTCGCCGACGAGCTCGGCGTGCCGCTCGTGCACCTCGCGCTCGCGTTCGTGCTGCGCCACCCGGCGGTCTCCAGCGCGATCATCGGCCCGCGCACCATGGAGCAGCTGGAGTCCCAGCTCGACGCGGCGAACCTGGAGCTCGATGCCGCGACGCTCGACCGGATCGACGAGATCGTCCCGCCCGGGCAGAACGTGAACCCGGCCGACACCGGCTTCTCCAACTACTGGCTGGATCCCGCCAAGCGCCGCCGCTGACGGCGGGCGCCGATCGGGCGCGCATCGGGCGCCGACGGACGATCCGCCGACCGTCGGCGCCCGGCATCCGTCGATCCCGTCCCCGTAGGGTCGACGCATGAGCCGCCTCCCCCGCGAGCCCGTCTACGGGACCGCTGTGATCCTGGGCCGCGCGCTCTTCGGATCCCTCCGCCTCCGCCTGGTCGCCGAGGGCCGCGAGAGCATCCCGGACACCGGCGGCGCCGTCATCGCGATGACCCACTTCGGCTACCTCGAGTTCGCCCTCGTCGAGTGGGCGACCTGGCTGCACCACCGCCGGCGGATCCGCTTCCTGGCGAAGAAGGGCGCGTTCGACCAGCCCGGGGTCGGCTGGGTCCTGCGGCGGATGCGCCACATCAGCGTCGACATGGGCGCGGGCGCCGCCGCCTACGCGGACGCCGTCCGGGCCCTGCGCTCGGGCGAGCTCGTCGGCGTCTTCCCCGAGGCGGGGGTCAGCGCGTCCTTCCGCGTGCGGGAGCTGAAGACCGGGGCCGCGCGCCTCGCCGCGGAGGCCGGCGTGCCGGTGATCCCCGTCGCCGTCTGGGGCGGGCACCGGCTGCTGACCAAGAACCGGCGCATCCGGCTGCGCGACCGCGTCGGCGTCCCCGTCCACGTGCGCGTGGGGGAGCCGATCGCCGTGGCGCCCGACGCGGATCCGCGCCAGGTCACCGACGCCCTCCGCGTCGAGCTCCAGTCGCTGGTCGACGCGCTGCAGGACGCGTATCCCGTCGACGGGCGCGGCGCCTGGTGGCAGCCGCGGCATCGGGGCGGGGCGGCGCCGACACCCGAGGAGGCGGCGGCGGCCGACGCGGAGCGCGACGAGCGGCGGCGACGGCGCGCCGAAGGGCGCTGAGCGAGCGGCGGCACGGCTGAGGGCCCGGGGACGCGCATGCGTCCATCCCGGCGGGGGAGATGAGACCGGCCCGGACCTTCGAGGCCCGGGCCGGTCTGCGCACGAGGACGTCTGTTACCCGCAGACGAACCGGCTGGTGCGGTACCGCTCACCCGAAGAGCCGTACCGGATGCCTACACGGTAGCCCGGCATCCTGGGATCACCCCCGGGTATGCGGGAATGTGCCCCGGACTGGGGGTCACGACCTGTGTCCGTCGTTTGGGGGACCCGATACAGTGCGTGACCCGATCGATCGGCCCGGGTCACACCGGCTCGGCCAGCGGGGACCGCTCGAGGTCCGGCGCGGGAGGCGCGGTGGGGTCCGCGTCCACCAGCCGGATGCGGTTCGCCGCGTCCACGTGCACCACGCGCGGCTCGAGGGCGCGCGCCTCGGCGGTGTCCATCTGGCCGTACGCGATGAGGATCACGACGTCGCCCACGTCCACGAGGTGCGCGGCCGCGCCGTTGATGCCGAGCACGCCGCTCCCGCGCTCGCCGGCGATCGTGTACGTGTCGAGGCGGGCGCCGTTGGTGACGTCGACGATGCTGACGCGCTCGCCCACGAGGATGTCGGCGGCGTCGAGCAGGTCGCGGTCGACCGTGACGGAGCCCACGTAGTGGAGGTCGGCGTGCGTCACCGTGGCGCGGTGGATCTTCGCGGTCATCATGGTGCGCAGCATGCGTGCTCCTCGGCGGGCGGTTCCGTGCGCGCGGAGGCGGAGCACGGTGATCGCACGAGGCGATCACGAGGGGCAACGCGCGGCGTCCGGCGGATGTTCCGGCGGGTGCCGGATCCCGGAGCGCGACTCCCCCGGGTGAGTGTACGAGACCCCGGCGGGCTATGCGCTCCCGTCCCGGCGGGCCACTCTGGGACAGGGGACCCGACCCGCACACCACACGGAGGCACCAGTGGCACGACACGACACCGCCGGCACGATCGACGACCGGCCCGACGAGGAGGACGCGCGCAAGCCCGACTCCCCGACGGAGATCGAGAAGCCGTCCTGGAAGTACGTGCTCCGCAAGACCATGCGCGAGTTCGGATCCGACCAGTGCACCGACATCGCGGCGTCGCTCACCTACTACGCGGTGCTCTCGCTGTTCCCGGCGCTCATCGCGATCATCTCGCTGCTCGGGGTGTTCGGGCAGGGGCAGCAGACGGTCGACGCCGTCACCGACGTGATCCAGCCCATCGCGCCGAGCGCGGTGGAGCTGCTCGCGCCCATCATCCAGGGCTTCGTGGATTCCCCCGCCGCCGGCTTCGCCCTCGTCTCCGGCATCGTGCTCGCCGTCTGGTCGGCCTCCGGCTACGTCGGCGCGTTCAGCCGGGCGATGAACCGCATCTATGAGATCCCCGAGGGCCGACCGTTCCTCACGCTCAAGCCCACCCAGCTCGCCGTCACGGTCATCGGCATCGTGATCCTGCTGGTGTGCGCCCTCATCATCGCGATCTCCGGCCCCGTCACCGAGGCCATCGGCGCGGCGCTCGGCCTCGGCCCGACCGTGCAGATCGTGTGGTCCATCGCCAAGTGGCCGGTGCTCGCGTTCGCGATCGTGCTGCTCATCGCGATCCTCTACTACGCCACCCCCAACGCGAAGCAGCCGAGGTTCCGCTGGATGAGCATGGGCGCGGCCATCGCGCTCGTCGTCCTGGTGCTCGCGAGCGTCGGCTTCGCGTTCTACGTCACGAACTTCTCCAGCTACGCGAAGAACTACGGCGCGCTCGCCGGTGTCGTCGTCTTCCTGCTCTGGCTCTGGATCGCGAACCTCGCGCTGCTGTTCGGCGCCGAGTTCGACGCGGAGCTCGAGCGGGGCCGCCAGCTCCAGGCCGGGATCGCGGCCGAGGAGACCATCCAGCTGCCGCCGCGCGACACGAAGGTCAGCGACAAGAAGGCGGCAGCCGAGCGCGAGGACGTGAAGCGGGGCCGCGGGATCCGCGAGCGGCACGAGCGCGAGGAGCGCCTCGGACACCGCGAGGGCGACGACGCCTGACCGGATGCGCCCGGCCGGGCCCGCGTGGAGCGATCGCCGCGCGGGCCCGTGGCGTCAGCGGTCCTTGACCTCGTCGTAGGCCGCCAGCGCGCGGCGCCGCGACTCCTTCAGGTCGACGATGGGCGACGGGTAGGCCGCGAGCCCGCCCTCGGCGCTCGCGTCGGCGTCGTCCTCCGCGCTCGCGACCAGGTCGCCCATCGCCTTCCACGGCTCGTGCACGACGTCGCGCGGCGCGTGCGCCAGCTCCGGCACGTAGGAGCGGATGTACTCGCCCGACGGGTCGAACTTCTGCCCCTGCAGCACCGGGTTGAACACGCGGAAGTAGGGCGCGGCGTCGGCACCGGATCCCGCGACCCACTGCCAGCTCGCCGCGTTGTTCGCGGAGTCCGCGTCGACGAGCGTGTCCCAGAACCACTGCTCGCCGTGGCGCCAGTCGATCAGCAGGTTCTTGATGAGGAACGAGGCGACGACCATCCGCACCCGGTTGTGCAGGTGCCCGTCCTTCCAGAGCGCGCGCATGCCGGCGTCCACCAGCGGCACGCCCGTCTCGCCGCGCTGCCACGCGCCGAGGGTGTCGTCGCTCGGCTCGGCCCACGGGAACGCGTCGAACCGCGGCGTGAAGTTCCGGGTCGCGAGGTCGGGCTGGTGGTACAGCAGGTGGTAGCTGAACTCCCGCCAGCCGAGCTCGGAGAGGAACTTGGTCGCGTTGACCTCGTCGCCGCCGACCTTCTTCCCGCGCGTCAGCTGGATCCGGTGCCACACCTGGAACGGGCTCACCTCGCCCCAGCGCAGGTACGCGGAGAGCCGCGAGGTCGTCATCGCGGCGGGCTCGTCGCGCTGGGCGGCGTAGTCCTCCAGCTCGTGGTGCACGAAGTCCTCGAGGCGCTGGAGACCGGCGGCCTCGCCCGGGTCGCACGCCTCCCGGAGGCCGGCGGCCCAGTCCGGCTTCGTGGGCAGCAACTCCCAGTCGTCGAGGCCGTCCGAGCGGGGCGCCTTCCGCGGCGCGTCGAGCTCGTGTGGCGCGGGGAACGGCCTCCGCGGCTCCTCCCGCTCCTGCACGGTCTTCCAGAACGGCGAGTAGACGCGGAACGGCTCGCCCTGCTTGTTCGCGATCGTCCACGGCTCCACGAGCAGCGATCCCTGGAAGCTGCGCACGTCGAGCCCGCGGTCGCCGAGGCGCTTCTTGATCGCCGTGTCGAGGGCGATCTCCGCTCCGCCGTAGCGCCGGTTCCACAGCACCGCACCCGCGCCGAGCTCCTCCACGAGGTCGTCGAGGATCCCCGAGGCCGCGCCGCGCCGCAGCACGAGCGGCGATCCGAGCTCCCGCAGCGACTCCCCGAGGCGCGACAGGCTCATGTGCAGCCACCAGCGGGCGGCACCGCCGAGCGGGCGGATCCCGTCGCTCTCCTCGTCGAGCACGTACAGCACCACGATCGGCTCGCCGCGCTCGACGGCCGCGTGGAGCGCGGGGTTGTCGGCCACGCGCAGGTCGTCGCGCAGCCACACGACGGTCGGTCCGGGGGCTCCGGCGGCGTCCTCCCGGGCGTCGGATCCGCGGTCGGGGGCGTCGTCGTCGCTCATGCGTCGAGCCTAGGACGGTGTCGCGGCGCGCGACCCGGGCGACGTCGCTGCGCGGACCGGGCCGGGCGGCACGTAACATTGCACACGGCAGTGCGCGTCCGTCCGGGTCCGACCGCCGACACGGATCCATCGTCGTGGAGAGGCCCATGGACAACGACAGCACCGCCCTGCCCCCGCCCGCACAGCCCCGGATCGGTCGCACCGCGCCGGTCTCGGCGGTCATGGTCGCAGGCGACGCCGGCGCCACCATCGCGCGCTCGCTCGCCTCGATCCTCGCCCAGAGCGTCCCGCCCGAGCGCGTCTTCGTCGTGGTCGCGGGCAGCCGGGACGACACGTTCGCGGTGGCGCGCACGTTCAACGGGCGCCACGCGCACCGGGTCCCGGGCCCGGGACCGTCGAGCACGACCGTGACGGTGATCGACCGCGGCCCGCGCGAGGACTCCCTCCGCTCCGCCTACGACTTCGCCCTGCGGCTCGTCGGCGATGACGCGTCCGTCCTCCTCGTGTCGCCCGACGCCGAGCTGGATCCGGGCGTGCTCGAGCTCCTCGCCGCCGCCCTCGACCGCGAGCCGCGGGTGACGACCGCATCCGCCCGACTCGATCCGCGTCCGACCGGGCGCGGCGGCCCCCTCGCGGCCGGCCTCCGGCTCCTGCAGCGCCACTGGGCGATGGGCGCGGTCGAGACGGGCACCGACCTCGGCCTCGCGGGTCCCGTGCCGCTCGCGCCCGCCACGCTCCTGCGGCTCCCCGCCGGCGACGCGGCCGCGACGGATCCGCGCCCCTCGGCCGACGGCATCGTCACCGCGCTCCTCGCGGGCGCGGACCGCACGATCCTGGTGCCCGGGGCGACGGCCCGCGTGGACACGGCCGTGAGCTGGGCCACGCTCCGGATCCGGCGCGACAGGTGGAGCGCGAGCGTCGGACGCCTCACGCGCTCCGCCGCCGGCATCGATGCGGGGGATCGCCGCCGGGCGCGCCTCGCCGTGCTCCGCATCGGCGTCGGGCCCGTCCTGCGCGTCCTGTCCTACGGCCTGGCGCTGCTCTACCTGGCCGCGGCGTCGCTCGAGGGCACCCTGCAGCCGGCCTGGTGGTGGGCGCTGCCCCTCCTCGTGCGGCTGCCCCTGCACATCCGGACCCTCCGCAAGATCCGCGAGCGGACCCTCGCGGACGTCGTGTTCGGTGCCACCTACGTCCCGCTGGAGCTGGGCGAGTCCGCGTACGGCGTCTCCCGGATCCGGGACGGGCTCCGCCGCCTGACGCCGCGCGGCGGACGGCGGCCGACGCCCGGCTCCGTCGCGACGCCGTGGGGTGCCGTCGACGCCGTCGCCGCGATCGTGGTCGCCGCGCTCGTCGTGGTCGTCCTGGCTCTCGCCGCGATGGACGGGCCCGCGGGGGACGCCGCGACGACCCTGGTCGGCTGGGCCGCGGTGGTCGTCACGTCCGTCGACACGGCGATGGCGCTCCTGCGCCTCCTCGTCGCCCGGGGCGGCCCCTTCGCGCGGTCCGACGACGCGGTCGGCCGCGGCCGGTCGGCGCGCTAGAACTCGGCGACGCCGCCGCGGAGCTTGTCGGTGAGGGTCCGCAGCGTCTCGAGCTCGTCGGCGCTGAGCGCTCCGCCGACCGTCGCGGCGATCGACTCCATGTGCACGCGCGCGACCGCCCGGAACGCGGCGTCCCCGGCGTCCGTGAGCCGCACGATGGTGGCGCGCCCGTCGCTCTCGTCGCCGCACTTGACGACGAGGCCGCGCGACACGAGCCGGTCGATGAGGCGGCTGACGCTCGGCTGCGTGAGGAGCACGTGCTGGTTGAGGTCGCGCAGCCGCAGGCGGCCCTCCGGCTGGCGCGAGATGTTGAAGAGCACGTCGTACTCGTTGAACGAGAGGTCGCGGCTGGGGAACTCGGCCGAGAGGCGGCGCATCACGCTGACCTGGGCGCGGAAGAGCGACTCCCAGGCCCGCACGGCGTCCGCGGTCTCGCCCACCAGGCCTCCTCGTCGGTGCGCGCCCGCGTGACGACCGGGGAGCGCTCTCGATCGGAAGTCTAGTGAGGGCGAGATGGCGTGATGCCCGGCGGCGACTCGCCCCGGACATGACTGAGGGCCGACCCCAGAGGCATGGGGCCGGCCCTCTCCCTTGCACCAGGAGTGTCCTGCGATCACATTCCGTCTCCACCGCCACAGCAAACGGTGGGGACGAGAAGACTGTATAACGATCCCGTAACGCTGCGCTACCCGATGGGGGCCCTGCGCGCTGGGAGTCCGCCGACAGCTCCGCAAGGAGGGCCTGGGCGGGGCGGCTCCGCGTCAGAAGAGGTCGGGCGACGCGGTGCTCGTGTGGTGCACGGCGACGTCCGCGTGGCGGTCGAAACGGTACCCCGCGCCGCGCACGGTGCGGACGATCTCCTCGTAGCGGCCGAGCTTCGAGCGGAGGCGGCGGATGTGGACGTCGATGGTGCGCTCGTTCGGCACGTCGTCCTCGTCGCCGGTCGACCACAGCGACGCGATGAGCTCCGACCGCTCGATGGTGCGGCCCTCGCGGAGGACGAGGTACTGCAGCAGCTCGAACTCCTTGTAGGTGAGGGGCGCGACCTCCTCGTCCAGGACGACGCGCTTGCGGGAGAGGTCGACGACCACGCCGCTCGTGGCGCGCTCCTCCTCGTCCGGCTGCTCGCGGTGCTGGGCGACGGCCGCGGGATCTTGCAGGGCGAGGCGCACCACGTCGAGGTCACGGCCTCCGGCGCCCTCGGGGGCGAGGGCGACAGCGGCGTGCGTCTCGATGCCGGGGGCCAGCTCCGCGGCGAGGCGCTTGAGCGCGGCGACGACGGTGCCGAGGTCGGTGCCCGCGGATGCCGCCTTCAGTTCATCGAGGCCGACGTAGAGGGCGAAGCCGCGGGCCTCGGTGCCCTCGGGCACGGCGCGGAGGCGGGCCGGACGGGCGGCGGGGGCGGCCGTCGGCACGGCGGTGGGAGCCGCGGGAGCCGGCGCCGGCTGCGGACGCCGGACGGACGGCGCCAGCGGGGCGGCCGCCCGGAGGACGGGTGCGGTGGGAGCGGAGCGGAGGAGGGTGCGGGCGGGGTCGATGGTCGCGAGCGACATGGCGGTGTCCTTGTGATGATGCGGGTGCGGCGCAGCAGGGGTGCGCGGGACCACGGGGAGTGCGAGACGCCTCAGGGGGCGGATGCGCCGGTGACGGCGGGGAGGGCCGGCGACGGACTCGTCGCAGGACCGCTCAGGCGAAGGGGGCGGGTCAGGCCGACATTCGACAGGACATCGCGACACGGCCGGGCATCATCATGCCGGCGACTCCCGAGGCCTCGGAGGAGGTCAGGACGTGCGCGTTCAGAGTCATGGGGAGAGCATGCACGGATCCGTGCGCCCGTGTCAACAGCGGTGGCCGGAATCGTGCGGGACGCGCAGGAATCGTGCGTGGACGCGCGACGGCGCCCGTCCCCGAGGGGGCGGGCGCCGTCGCACGCGTGATGCGGGTCAGTGCGCGGCGGTGCCGTACAGGCGGTCGCCCGCGTCGCCGAGCCCGGGGATGATGTAGCCGACCTCGTCGAGCTTCTCGTCGAGGGCGCCCAGCACGATGGTGACCTCGCGGCCCGCGGTGGCCTCCTCGACGGCCTTCAGTCCCTCGGGAGCGGCGATGAGGCAGATGCACGTGACGTCGACGGCGCCGCGGTCGAAGAGGTACTCGATCGCCGCGATGAGGGAGCCACCCGTGGCGAGCATCGGGTCGACGACGAAGCACTGGCGGTTCGAGAGGTCGGTGGGGAGGCGCTCGGCGTAGATGTCCGGCTGCAGCGTCTCCTCGTTGCGGACCATGCCGAGGAAGCCGACCTCGGCGCTCGGCATGAGGCGCATCAGGCCGTCGAGCATGCCGAGGCCCGCGCGGAGGATGGGGACCACGAGCGGCTTCGGGTCGCTGAGCGTGAGGCCCTCGGCCGGTGCGACCGGGGTCTGCACCGTGATGGTCTCGACGCGCACGTCGCGGGTGGCCTCGTACGCGAGGAGCGTGACGAGCTCGTCGGCGAGGCTCCGGAACACGGGTGAGGGGGTGGTGCGGTCCCGCAGCGCCGTCAGCTTGTGCGTGATGAGCGGATGGTCGGCTACGTGGACTCGCATAGGCTCCATTCAATCAGCAAGGGGGAACGCGATTGGACCTCCACGTGCCCGACGACTTCGATCGCTGGATGGCCGTGGCGCTCGACGAGGCCCGGGCCTGCGCGGCCACCGGCGACGTGCCCGTGGGCGCGGTCGTGGTGGATGCGTCCGGCGCCGTCGTCGGACGCGGCCGCAACCTCCGCGAGGCGCGCCAGGATCCCACGGCGCACGCCGAGGTGGAGGCGCTGCGCGAGGCCGCCGCGACGACCGGCGATCGGCATCTCGTGGGCACGACTCTGGTCGTCACGCTCGAGCCGTGCGTGATGTGCGCCGGGGCGATCCTCGCGGCCCGCGTGCCCCGCGTCGTCTTCGGCGCGTGGGACGAGAAGGCCGGCGCGGCGGGATCCCTCTACGACGTGCTCCGCGACCGTCGCCTGCCGCATCGTGCGGAGGTGTTCGCCGGCGTCGCGGCCGAGGAGTGCGCGCGCCTGCTGGACGGCTTCTTCGCGGAGCGCCGCACCGACGCCTGATCCGGCGTCCGGAGCCGGCCCGGGATCAGCAGCGCGGGCACTCGGGGGCAGGCGACTTCGGGTGGGGCTTGATGTTGCGGTGCGAGTGATAACCGTATCCCCCGTAGTCGAATCCCAGCAGCGTCGCGACGTCCCCGCCGGTGGCCGCCGAGGCGGTCCGCGCGGTGGTGGTCGTCGGTGCGTGAGCGGCCTCGGCCTGGGCGGCCGTGGTCGCCGTGAGGACCAGCCCCAGGGCGAGGGCGGCCGCTGCCGCGGTCTTCGTGGCGTGGGTCATCGGGGGTCTCCTCGTGTGGCGGCGTGATCGGAGCGGTGTGCTCGGCATCGGTTGCGGACAGGGCGCGATGCCGGTCCGGCCGTCATGGTCGCAGCGAGGGGCGTGCGTCGTGCGGCCTGTGCACATCTCGCGGCCGCGTGGTCGCGAGATGTCGTGGCGGGCATCGCGCGGGCCCCGCGTCGGGCGGACATGCGGCCCCGTCCACGGCTTCAGCTGGCGCAGTGGCGGCAGATGGGAGCCAGCCCGGCGTGCGTCGGGTCGTCATTGAGGTGGGAGCCGTGGCGCGGCGGGATGCCGCGGAACCGGTGGGCTCGCGTGGGCAGGTAGTCGCCGCCGAACGCGGCGATCCGAGCCGTGGCGGTGGTGGTCGTCGGCGAGTGAGCGGCCTCGGCCTGGGCGGCGGTGGTCGCCGTGAGGACCAGCCCCAGGGCGAGGGCGGCCGCTGCTGCGGCCCCCGTGGCGTGCGTCATCGCTGGTCTCCTCCGGTGGCGGCGTGATCGGAGCGCTGTGCTCGAGCATCTGCCGTGGACGCATCGCGACGACCGTCCGGGCGACATGGTCGCAGCGCGGGGTCGGATGGGGACCGGGTTGTGCACCGGCCGGAGCCCGTGTCATCCGTGGCGGTGCGCCTGCCCGGGGGTGGTGTGCGTCGCGGCGGGGCGGTGGTGGTGCCCCGGGAGCGGAGGCGGGGTGTCCCCGGAACCCCAGGCGATCGACTGCGACTGGGCCGGATCACCGGTGATGGTCGGCGCGTAGCGCGTGTCCGCGTGGGCGGCGCTGGTCGCGGCGAGGCCGAGCGCCAGGGTGAGAGCGGCGGTGGCGGCGGTCGTGATGGCACGTGTCATGGTCGTTCTCCTCGGTCTCCGGGGATCCGTCGCGCCTCGTGCGTCGGGCCCGAGCGCTCGCGACCCGCGGGTCCCCTGACCCGCCGGCCGCCATGGTGGCAGCGCCCGAGGGCGCGAGGGGCGGGCTCTGCACATCAGGGATCGTGTTGCCTGCCGGGCGCGGGAGCGGCGGATCAGCGCGTCGCGACCCGCACGTCGGGCTCGAGGTAGATGACCCGCGCGACCGGGACGGCCTCGCGCACGCGGCGCTCGATCGCGTCGATCCCGGCGGCCACGTCGCCCAGCGAGCTGGTGGCCGGCATCGCGATCTTCGCCGCGACGAGCAGCTCGTCCGGGCCGAGGTAGAGCGTCTTCATGTGGATGATCGACTCGGCCTCGTGTCCGGCCGTGATGGCGGCGCGGATGGCCGCGAGGTCCGGCTTCGACGCGCCCTCGCCGACGAGCAGGCTGCTCATCTCGACGCCGAGGACCACGGCGACCGCCACGAGCAGCACGCCGATGAGCAGGGTGCCGATGCCGTCGTAGATGCCGTTCCCGGTGACGATCGACGCGACGACGCCGAGGAGCGCGAACACGAGGCCGGAGAGCGCGGCCGTGTCCTCGAGCAGCAGCACGGGGAGCTCGGGGCTCTTGGCGCGGCGCACGAACTGCACCCACGTCTGGTTCCCGCGCAGCGGGTTCGACTCCTTGATCGCGGTGCGCAGCGAGAACGACTCCAGGGCGATCGCGATGACGAGCACCACGATCGGCAGCCACGGCACGTCGAGCGGCTCCGGGTGCTCGATCTTGTGGATGCCCTCGTACAGCGAGTACACGCCGCCGACCGAGAACAGGATGATCGAGACGATGAACGCGTAGACGTAGCGCACGCGCCCGTAGCCGAACGGGTGCTCCTCGTCCGCGACGCGCTTGGCGCGCTTGCCGCCGATGAGCAACAGGATCTGGTTGCCGGAGTCGGCGAGCGAGTGGACGCCCTCCGCGAGCATCGACGAGGATCCGGAGAAGAACGCCGCGATGAACTTCGTGATCGCGATGCCGACGTTGGCCGCGAGGGCGGCGAGGATCGCCTTGCTGCCGTGCGATTCGCTCAAGGCGGGACCTCCTCGACCGGCGAGGCGGCTCGGGCCGCCCGGGCGCGCGTGCCCCGGTCGCCTCAGCCTAGCCACGCGGCGGGGGCGGTCGACCACCCGATCGGGCGACGCCCGGTCCCTAGGATCGGGGCATGCCCGACGCCTCCCGCCCCGCCCCGTCCGCCCCCGCCGAGGTCGTCCGCCTCCCGTCGCTCGCGATGCTCGGCACCGGATCCATGAACGGCGCCATCCTCGGCGGACTGCTGCAGCCGGGCGTCGAGGTCGAGGGCGACGTGCGCGTCACCACGCGCTCGGCCGCCAGCGCCGACGCGCTCGGATCGCGGGAGGGCGTATCCGCCGCCAGCGTCGAGGAGGACGCCGACGCGAACCGCCGCGCGGTCCGCGGCGCGCGCATCGTGGTCGTGGGCGTGAAGCCGCACCTGGTGCCGGACCTGCTGCGCGAGATCGCCGACGATCTGGAGCCCGGCGCGCTCGTGATCAGCGTCGCCGCCGGCGTGACCGTCGCGACCTTCGAGTCGCTGCTGCCGGACCACGTGGTGGTCGTGCGGTCGATGCCCAACACGCCGTCGCTCGTCGGCCGCGGGGTCACGGGCCTCGCCGCCGGCACGCACTCGAGCACCGAGGACCTCGCGCTCGCCCGCTCCGTGTTCGCCACGGTCGGCGACGTCGTGGAGGTGCCCGAGGGCCGCATCGACGCGCTGAGCACGATCTCCGGATCCGGCCCCGCCTACGTGTTCCTGCTCATCGAGGAGCTGACGCGGACGGCCGAGGCCAAGGGCTTCAGCCCCGACGAAGCGCGTGTGCTCGTGCAGGGGACCTTCCGTGGTGCGGTGGAGCTGCTCGCCGCGTCGGACGACGAGCCCGCGGAGCTCCGCCGCCGGGTCACGAGCCCCAAGGGCACGACCGAGCGGGCCGTCGAGGTGCTGCAGGCGGCGGACCTGTCGGGGCTGTTCGACCGCGCGACCGACGCCGCGCTCGCCCGGGCGCGGGAGCTCGCGGCCGGCTGAGCTGGCCGCCGGTCGAGCCGCGCCGGCGCGCACCCGCGGATCAGGACAGCGAGGCGAACCGCTCGATGTCGGCCGACGTGCCCGACACGATGATGAGGTCGTGGTTCGAGACGACGGTCTCGGCGGTCGCGTACGTGAACGGCTTGCCGGGCGTCTTCACGCCGACCACCGTGATCCGGTAGCGCCGCCGCACCGACGACTCCGCGAGCGCCATGCCGCGGATGGGCTTCGGCGGGTACATCTTCGCCAGCACGAAGTCGTCGTCGAACTCGATGAAGTCGAGCATCCGGCCCGACACGAGGTGCGCCACGCGCTCGCCCGCCTCGGCCTCCGGGTAGATCACGTGGTTCGCGCCGATGCGCTCCAGGATCTTGCCGTGCGACTGGCTGATGGCCTTGGCCCAGATCTGCGGGATCTTGAGGTCCACCAGGTTCGCGGTGATGAGCACGCTCGCCTCGATCGACGACCCGACCGCGACGACCGCGATGGAGAAGTCCTTGGCGCCCAGCTGCTGCAGCGCCTCGATGTTGCGCGCATCGGCCTGCACGGCGTGCGTCACGCGGTCCGACCACTTCTGCACGAGGCCCTCGCTCGCGTCGATCGCGAGCACCTCCCGGTCGAGCCGGGCCAGCTGGCCGGCGGTCGCGGCGCCGAAGCGGCCGAGCCCGATCACGAGCACGGGGGCGTTGTGGGGGATGCGTTCGCCCATGGTGGGGCCTTCCTGCTGCGGTGGATGCGGGGACGGGTGGGGCGACCGCCGGCTCAGCCGACGATCGGGCGCTCCTCGGAGCGCTGGAAGAGCTGTCGGCGGGTGCTTGCGGCGAGCGCGGCCGCGAGGGTCACGGTGCCGACGCGCCCCAGGAACATGGTGACCGCGAGCACGTACTTCGCGGGATCCGTGGCCTCGGCCGTGAAGCCCGTGCTGAGGCCCGAGGTGGCGAACGCGCTGATGGCGTCGAAGAGCACGTAGTCGAGGCGCTCGCCCGAGATCTGGAGCAGCACGATGCTGCTGAGCGCCACGGTCGTCGCGCCCCAGAGCACGATGCTCACCGCGAGGCGGAGCACGTCGCTCGGGATGCGGCGCTCGAACACCTCCATCGACTCGCTGCCGCGGGCCTCCGCGAAGGCCGCGAGGAACAGGATCGCGAGGGTGGTGACCTTGATGCCGCCGGCCGTGGACGCGGATCCGCCGCCGATGAACATGAGCATGTCGGTGACCAGCAGGCTCGCGTTCCCGAAGTCGCCCATGTCGAGCGTGGAGAAGCCGCCGGAGCGCGTCATGACCGAGAGGAACAGCGCCTGGAAGCCGTGCTGCACCGGATCCATGCGCGCGAACGTCTTCTCGTTGTCCCACTCGAGCACGACGTAGGCGAGCGTGCCCAGCACGATGAGGATGAGCGAGGTCCAGAGCGTGAGCTTCACGTGCACGGAGAAGCGCCTGGGCTTCCGCCAGCCGCGGTACACGGCGTAGATGACGGGGAAGCCGATGCTGCCGAGGAAGACGCCGATCATGAGCAGGCTGAGGAACCAGTAGTCCTGGTGGTACAGCTCGAACCCGGCCTCGCTGAACACGAAGCCCGTGTTCGTGAAGGCCATGAGCGAGTAGTAGAAGGAGTCGAGGGCGGCCTGGCCGACGGGGATGCCCTCCAGCAGGATCCGCGGGAACAGCAGCGCCGCGATGGACAGCTCGATGACGAGCGCGCTGATCGCGACCGTGAGCAGCAGCGTGCCGATCTCGCCGAGCTTCACGGCCTGGCCCTCGGCGACGGGGCCGTGGTGGATCCGCAGCGGGTTGCTGTCGCTCGCCGCCATGAGCCGCGCCTTGAGGCCGAGGCGGCGCGAGACGATGAGCCCCATGATCGACGCGAGCGTGAGCACGCCGATGCCGCCGATCTGCACGCCGAGCGCGATGAAGGCGTGGCCGAGCGGGGTCCAGTAGGTGGCCATGTCGACCGTCGCGAGGCCCGTGACGCAGATGGCGGACACGGCCGTGAAGAGCGCGTCGGCGAAGGGGGCGGTGTCGCCGGTGGACGTCATGCCGGGGAGCATGAGGATCGTCGTGAGGGTGAACACGAGCGCCGCGAAGATGAGGATCGCGAAGCGGGCCGGGGTGGAGTGCGCGAAGTAGTCGAGGAAGTCGCGGATGCGGCCGAGCAGCGGACGGCCCCTCTCCGGCTTGACGCGCATGGTCCCCTGTCCGCTCCGAGCCCTGTCGGCCCGGATGGTCATGGTACTGCGAGTGCGCGACGGAATACCCTTCGGGCATGGCTGACATCTTCGACGTCGTGTCGGATCCCACCCGACGCGACCTCCTCCGCGTGCTGCTCGACCGACGTGCCGTGCCCGAGGCGCCCACGGGGGAGATCAGCGTCTCCGAGCTCGTGCAGACCCTCGGGATCAGCCAGCCGACCGTGTCGAAGCACCTGCGCGTGCTGCGCGACATCGGCCTCGTGTCCGTCCGCGAGGAGGGGCAGCACCGCTACTACCGGCTGGAGCCCGCGCCGCTCGAGGCGCTCGAGGCCTGGGTCGCGCCGTTCGCGGCGGCCGATCGCGGCGCCGGCGGCGCGGTCGACGACGGCCGCGTCGATCCCGACACCGGGCTGCTCGGCGGCGGCCTCTCCGCGGATCCCGACGGCGACGGCGAGCACGACCCGGCCGGCTACCCGTTCGCCGCGTCGCTCGGTCGCATCTGGGCGGACACCCGCTACCAGGCGGCCGCGGCCGTGCACGACGCCACCCGCGTGGCGGGCAGCGCGGGCCAGGCGTCGCTCGGTCGGCTGCGCGGCCGGAAGGCGGGGAACTCCCGGGACGCGTGATGCAGGATGTGACACGATGGACAGGCGTCCATCCGGACCCCTAGACTCGCGCACCAGCGCCCGCATCGCGGGGGCTACGAGGTCCGTGAGCCGGTCACGCAGAACGAGGAGTCCATCCGCCCATGTCGCGTGACCTGTCCGACGTCCGATTCCTCACGGTGGCCGAGGTCGCCGAGATGATGCGCGTCTCCAAGATGACCGTCTACCGCCTCGTGCACTCGGGCGACCTGCCCGCCATCCGCTTCGGTCGCTCGTTCCGCGTGCCCGAGTCGGCCGTGCTCGCCGCGATCGACCCCTCGAACGCGGTGCCCGGCCAGCCCGGGGAGGCCTCGCGTCACTCCGGCATGTCGGATGTCGGCTAGACTCCTCTGAGGCTATTTTCCGCGGGTCACCAGAGCCCGCGTGTTCCGTCCGGCAACAGATGAGGTGCCCCTATGGGTTCAGTGATCAAGAAGCGTCGCAAGCGCATGGCGAAGAAGAAGCACCGCAAGCTGCTTCGCAAGACGCGCCACCAGCGTCGCAACAAGAAGTAGAGCGCACGCGTCCACGAGGGCGCTGAACGCGACGAGAGGACGCCGACCCGGAGACGGGGCGGCGTCCTCTTCGTCTGTCCGGGCGTGGGGCTGTCCGGGCGTGGGTCTGTGCGGGTGCGGGTCTGTCCGCCTGTGGTGGGCGCGGCGCGGGGGGTCGTGGGCGGGGAGGTCGCGGCCGGTCAGGGCGCGGACGGTCAGGGCGCGGCCGGGCCGCCCGCCTCCGCGGCCTCGCGGCGCACGCGTCGACGGGCGTCGCGGATGCTCGCGCGCTGCAGCCGCATCGACGGCCAGCCCGCGGCGCGCGCGTGGGCGGCCAGCGCCCGGTCCGGGTTCACCACCACCGGGTGGCCGACGAGCGTGAGCAGCGGGATGTCGTGCCGCGAGTCGGAGTACGCCCAGCACGCGGCCGGATCCGCCCCCGTGCGCGCGACGAGCGCTCGCGCCGCGGCGGCCTTGTGCTCGCCGTGCAGGAACTCGCCCGCGAGGCGGCCGGTGTACGCGCCGCCCGCGATCTCGAGCGCGCTGCCCAGCGCGCCGGTGAGGCCGAGCCGCCGCGCGATCACGTCGGCGAGGAACGACGGCGACGCCGTGACGAGCCAGACCTGGTGGCCCTTCGCGAGGTGCTCACGCGCGAGGTCGAGCGTCTCCGGCCAGACGGTGGCGGCGGTGTGGCGCTCGTACACGTCGTCGGCGAGCCGCGCCATCTGCGCGACGGTGACGCCCGTCACCACCTGGAGGCCGCGGGCGCGGGCGGATGCGAGGTGCCGGTCGTTCTCGCCGCGCGCCTTGAAGCGCGCGTGCTTCCACCCGGCGCCGACGATGTCCCGCGTCGAGAGGAGGCCCGCCGCGCGGAGCCCGCGCACGAGGTGGAAGGCGCTCGCGCCATGGATCAGGGTGTTGTCCACGTCGAAGAACGCGAGGACCGGGGCGACCGCCTGCTCGACCATGATCGGGCCAGCGTAGGCGACGCTCCCGCGCCCGGCCGCCGCCCGTCCCGGGAGCGGCGCGACGGCCGCGCTCGCCTACGCTGGGCGGATGAGCGCAACGGTCCTCACCCTCGTCGGCAAGCCCGGCTGCCATCTGTGCGACGACGCCCGCGACGTCGTCACCCGCGTGCTCGGGGAGCTCGACCCGGCGCGCGCCGCCGACGTCACGCTCGAGGAGCGCAGCATCCTCGACGACCGGGCGCTCGCCGACGAGTACGCGGAGGAGATCCCGGTGCTCCTCATCGACGGCCGCGTGCACAACCACTGGCGGATCGACGCCGACCGGCTGCGCGCCGCGCTCGTCGCCCGCTGACCCGGGCCGTCCGCCGACCCGCGTCGCGCGCGGCTAGGGTCGTCGCATGACCCTGCGCCACGTCGTCTCCTGGAAGCTCGCCGACCGCGACCCCGCCGCCCTCGACCGCGACGCGGCCCGCGCCGCCGAGGCCCTCGGCACGCTGCCGGCGCTGGTGCCCGGCATCCGCTCGTTCCAGGTGGGGCGCGACGTCGTCGGATCCGCCCGCAGCCACGACCTCGTGCTCATCGCCGACTTCGACGACCGTGCCGCCCTCGACGCGTACGACCAGCACCCCGAGCACCAGCGCGTCGCCGCCGTCGTGCGCAGCCTCGTGGCGTCCGCGGCATCGGTCGACTTCGAGGTCTGACGTCGTCGGCGACGACCGCGCGACCGCCCGGGACGGCAGCGCGCGTGGCCCCCGGCGACGCATCACCCTCGCGCAGGTGGCGGAGCGTGCCGGGGTGTCGCGATCCGCGGTGTCCTTCGCGCTGACGGGGCGGACCGACCAGCGCCTCTCGGCCGACACGATCGAGCGGATCCAGCGGGCCGCGGGCGACCTCGGCTACCGCCCGAACATGACCGCCCGCACCCTCCGCACCGGCCGGTCCGGCACGGTCGCGCTCGTCTCCGACTTCGTCAGCAGCACGTCGCACGCGAACTCGATGGTGCGCGGGGCGCTGGACGCGCTGCGGGAGCGGGACACGATCCTCTTCACCGTGGACACGCAGGGCGACGCCCGGCAGGAGGAGCAGCTCCTCGAGAGCCTCCTCGGGCGGACCATCGACGGCGTGCTCTATGCGTCCATGTTCACCCGCGTCGTCGAGCCGCCCGCCCTCCTCGACCAGGTGCCGCACGTGCTGCTGAACTGCGTGCCCGGGAGCGGGACGGCGTCGGCGGTGGTGCCGGACGAGGACACGGCCGGATCGGACGCCGCGCGCATGCTCCTCGACCTCGGCCACCGGGACCGGATCTGGTTCGTGGGCGGACTCCCCGCGGGCGTCACGGGCGGCCCGGCGTGGCGCGGATGGGCGCCGCTCGCGCTCGAGGAGCGGCTCGCGGGCGTGCGACGCGCGCTCGCCGAGGCGGGCGTGGAGCTCGCCGGCGTCCAGGACGTGGAGCGCGACTGGGACACCGCGGACGGGCGCGACGCCGTGGCGGCGCTCCTCGGATCCGGCGCCCGGCCGACCGCCCTCGTCTGCGCCAACGACGCCGTGGCCGCCGGTGCGTACCAGGCGCTGCACCGGAGCGGGCTCCGCGTCCCGGAGGACGTGTCGGTGGTCGCGTTCGACGGGAGCGCGATCAGCCGCGCGCTGGATCCGCCGCTCGCCTCGGTCGCGCTGCCGCAGCTGGAGCTGGGGCGCCGAGCGGTGGAGCTGCTGTTCGACCGGGAGGCGGCGCCTGCCGTGCACCGGATCCCGATGGTGCTCGCACCCGGCGCCTCGGTCGGGCCCGCCGCCTCCTGATCTCCGGGGAGAGTGCTTCCGTGGAGGTGCTAGATCGTTGTAGCATCCTGCGCGCGGCCGGTGCCCGACCGGCCCGCGATCTCACGACGCATACGAAGGAGTATGGGATGACTGCTGTCGAGGGGGCCCGGAGGGCCCCGAACGCCTGGTGGGTGGGCTTCGTGTGCGGCATGGCGACGTTCGTCGACGCCGCCGCGACGACGGGCGTGGGCATCGCGCTCGTGCTCTTCCTCGCGCCGCCGACCGGAGGGCCCGGGCTCACGGGCGCGGAGGTGGGCTATCTCACGGCCGTGCTCACCGCAGGCGTGGCCGCAGGCAGCCTGCTCGGCGGATGGGCGGGCGACCGGTTCGGTCGACGTCGCGTCTTCCTCGTCACGATGACGCTGATCGTGATCGGCTCGATCACGCCGTTCCTCGGCGTCTCGTCCGCGGCGCTGCTCCCCGGCATCGCGCTCATCGGCATCGGCGTCGGCGCCGACCTCCCCGTCGCGCTCGCGACCATCTCGGAGGCGGCGACCGACCGGAACCGCGGCAAGATCCTCGTCTTCTCGAACCTGCTGGGCGGGTTCGGGATCCTGCTGGCCGTGGTCATCGGCATCCTGTTCGGCCAGTCCGGGCCCACCGGCGGCCACGTGATGTTCGGCGCGTTCGGCGTCGTCGGCGCCCTCGTGCTGCTGATGCGGGCCACCATCCCCGAGTCGGCGTCGTGGCTCGTCGCGCGCCGCGAGCGCTCCGACGGCGCGCGCACCGTGCGGGCGCAGCGGGGACGGATCCGCGACCTCGGCCGGCCGGCGTACCGCCGCCCGTTCGCGACCCTGCTCGTCTACTACACGCTCGCGTCGCTGGCCATCAGCGTCGCCGGCAGCTTCGGCACGTACGTCGCGGTGAGCGTCGCGGGCGCGCGGGTCGACGAGTACCAGTCGTGGACGATCCTCGCGATGCCGGCCGCGGTGCTGGGCGCCCTGTGGTTCATGTCGGTCGCGGACACCCGCTTCCGGATGCCGTACTTCGTGGTCGGGTCGGTCGTGGTGGTCGCGGCGAACCTCATCCCGGTGGTGCTCGGCTTCAGCCTGCCGACGCTCGTCGTGTCGATCGTGCTCTCCACCTTCGCGGGCGCGTTCTGCTTCGAGACGATCATGAAGGTCTGGACGCAGGAGTCGTTCCCCACGCTGCTGCGGTCCACGGCGCAGGGCACCGTGTACGGGGTGGCGCGCTTCGCCACGGCCGGCCTCAACGCCGTGACCCCGGCGCTCCTCGCGCTGAACCCGCAGGGCGTCTACGTCGGCGTCTCGGCGGTCGCGGCGGCGGGCTTCCTCATCGGGTGGATCGGGTTCCGCCGCGCGCGCGGGACCGCGTTCGACGTCGAGGGCGACACCGTGCCCGCGACGGCGTCCGTGCGCACCGTGGAGGCGGTCGCGTGAGCGGCCCGGCCGGCGTGATGCGCATCCGTCCGTTCGAGGCGCGCGTGCGGGGCCTCGTGCTCCGCGGGTCGCAGCACCTGGTCGACGCCCCGGGACCCGGGCCCGTCGCGGTGCTGATGCACGGCTTCGGCGGCTCGCGGGTCGAGACGACGGGCGTGTTCGTGGCGCTCGCGCGGCGGCTCGCAGCGGAGGGGATCGGCGTGGTCGCCTACGACCGCGCGGGCCACGGCGAGAGCGACGGGGAGTTCCTCGACACCACGGTGACGGGCGACGTGGCCGACGCGCGGCGCGTGCTCGAGGCCGTGCGGGCGCTGCCGGAGGTGGATCCGGACGACGTGCACCTCGTGGGCATGAGCCTCGGCGCGGTCGTGGCGTCGGTCGTGGCCGCGGAGGAGACGGCGGCGGGGGCGCGGATCCGGTCGCTCGCGATGTGGTCGACCGCGGCGGTCTTCGTGGACGACATCCGCGGCGGCACCATCCAGGGCCGCTCGCTCGCGTCGCTCGACGCCGACGGCTGGTTCGACTTCGCCGGGATGCGCATGGGGCCGGCCATGCGGGACGACGCCCTCGGCTTCGACCCGTACGCGCGCGCCGCCGGATACGACGGCCCGGCCCTGCTCCTGCACGGGACGGAGGACTTCGTGCCCGTCGCGTACGCCCGGCGGTACCTGGAGCCCGACGCGCTCGGCGACCGGGCGGAGTTCGTGGTCGTCGACGGCGCGGACCACGGCTGGGCGCAGCTGCCGCAGCGCGACGAGGTGATCGCGCGGACGGTCGCGCACGTGCGGGCGCACGTCCGGACGCACGGTCGGGCGCACGTGGCGGGCGGGGCGGCGTGAGCGGCGAGGTCGTCGAGCTGGGCGGCGGATCCGTCCGCGTGCACGGCCATCTGGGGCTCGTGCCGGTGCCGGGCGGCGTGCGCCCGGTGCGGCTCCCCGTCGACCGGTGGCGCGACTTCCCGCCTGCCGGCGAGCTCCTGCGGGCGCAGGTCTCGACGGCGGCGGGCGTCCGGATCCGGTTCACGACCGCCGCCGACGAGGTGCGGCTCCGGGTGCGGTGCACTCGGATCCACTACGACGAGCTGCCGGGGCCGCGCAACACGTTCGTCGCCGAGGTCGACGGCCGCGACCTCGCGCCCGTGGAGGCGCCCGTCGACGTGGTGCGGCGCATCTCGCCCCTCGGCGACCGGGCGGAGGAGACCGCGTCGGGGGCGGAGGGCGGCGCGTCGACCGTCGTGCTCCGCGGACTCGGGCGCGAGCTCTCGACCGTCACGGTCTGGCTGCCGCAGGGGATGCTGGTCGACCTGCTAGGGATCGAGGCCGTGGGCGGCGCCGGGCCCGTGCGCGCCGCGGATCCGCTCGGGCTGCCGCGGTGGATCCACCACGGCAGCTCCATCAGCCACGGCGTGGAGGCGCCCGACCCGACGGGCCCCTGGCCCGTCGTCGCCGCGCGCCGCGCCGGCCTCGACCTGGTCGGCCTCGGCTTCGGCGGGCAGTGCATGCTCGACCCCTTCGTGGCCGATGCCATCGCCGACGAGCCCGCCGACGTGATCTCGCTGAGCGTCGGCGTGAACATCGTGGGCGCGCGGTCGATGGACCAGCGCACGTTCGTGCCCGCGCTGCACGGGTTCCTCGACCGGGTGCGGCGCGGGCACCCGGAGACGCCGATCGTGCTCGCGTCGTCGATCCTCTGGCCCGGGAGCGAGCACGTGCCCGGGCCGCCCGGGGTCGAGCTGCGGGAGGACGGGACGGTGCGCTGCTTCGCGGCGGGCGACCCGGCCGACGTGGGGCGGGGCGCGCTCACGTTGGCGGAGTCGCGGATCCACGTGGCGCACGTCGCGCGGGTGCGCACCGCGTCGGGGGAGCGGATCGCCCACCTCGACGGCCTCGCGCTGTACGGGCCGGACGACGTGGAGCGCTTCCCGCTGCCCGACGGGCTGCATCCGGATGCGGCGCTGTACGCGGAGATGGGGCGCAGATGGGCGGCGCGCGTCTTCGGCGACGGCGGGCTGGTGCCGCGCGCGGGCCGGGGCGCATCGGTCGGCGCCTGACGCGCACGCGGATGCGGGCACGGCCGGTGCCGGCACCCGGCCCGGCGCGTGTCGTGCGGGAGGATGGGCGCATGGCGGGAGCGGTCGAGGTCGAGCGGGTGTCGGTGGTCGTCGACGGGATCCCGCTGCTCCGGCCGACCGACCTGACCGCCTCCGCGAGCGAGGCCGTCGCCGTCACCGGACCGAACGGCGCGGGCAAGACGACGCTGCTGCGGGTGCTGGCGGGGCTGACGCGGCCGAGCACGGGATCCGTCCGCGTCGCCGGCCGGCCCGTCGACGAGCGGCGCGCGGAGTTCCGGCGGGCCGTGTCCGGGGCCGTCGGCCATCCGCCCGTCGCGCGCGACCTCACGCTCGCCGAGCACCTCGCCGTGATCGCCGCCTCGTGGGGCATGGACGCCGAGGAGGCGCGCGCCCGGGCCGCCGACCACCTCGAGCGCTGGCACCTGGCGCCGCTCGCCCGCCGCTTCCCGCACGAGCTGTCCTCCGGGCAGTCGCAGCTCGCCGCCCTCGCCATGGCGACCGTGCGGCCCTACGACGTGCTGCTCCTCGACGAGCCCGAGCAGCGGCTGGATCCCGACCGGCTCCAGCTGGTGATCGGGATCCTCCGCCAGGAGCTCGAGGCCGGGCGCACGCTCGTGCTCGCGACGCACAGCCCGGTGCTGCGGGACGCGGTGGCCCGCCGGAGCGTCGCGCTCCTCGGCGACGCGGCGTGAGGCCGAATCGCGCGCTCCGCGTCGTCCGCGGGATCCGGGACGAGCGCGGCGGCGCCTCCGCCATGGACGTCGCGTACGCCGTGTACGCGGGCGCGCTCGTGGTGCTCATCGTCGGCTTCCCTCTGCTGCGGGCGGTCGTGCTGGAGCTCGCGGAGCCGGCGGCCGCCGCCGCTCTCCGCGCGCACGGCCCGACCGCGACCGCCGCGGCGTGGGGGATCGCCGCCACGGCCCTCCTCGCGGCCGGCGGCGCGCGCGGTCCCGCGCTGCTGTCGCCCTTCCTCGCCTCGGCCCTCGGCGGCAGCGCGCTCCCGCGGGCGGTCGTGCTGCGGCGGCCCACCGCGCAGGCGTTCGTCGGCTGGGCGGCGCTCGGCGCGCTCGTCGCGGTGCTGCCGGCGATCGCGCTGCTCATCGCGGGCGACGCGGATCCGGTCCCGGTCGTCGCCTTCGCCGCGGGCGGGGCGCTCGCGGGCGTCGCGGTCGCGGGATGCTGGCTCCTCGGCCAACGGCTGGGCCCCGGGGCGCGAGCCGCGGTCGGCGCGGTGCTGCTCGGATCCACGGGGCTCGGCCTCCTGGCGCACGCGCCCGTGCCGCCGTGGGGCGCGCTCGCGGCGCTCTTCCCCGGGCCGGTCGCGGGATCCGCGGGGCCGGCGACCGGATCCGCGGGGCTGCCGGCGGGATCGGTCGCGGCGCTCGGCATCCTGGTCGCGCTCGCCGTCGTCGCGGTCGCGGCGGCCCCGCTGCTGCTCCGCGGGTTGCGCGGACCCGACCTCGTCGCGCAGGCCCGACGGTGGGAGGCGGCGACGACGCTCGCCACCACGGGCGACCTGGCGATGGCCGCCGGCGGCTTCCGGCCCGTGCCGCGGGTCGGGCGCGGGCTCGCCGCGGTGGGCGGGCGCTCGCTGCCCGCGCTGATCCTCCGGCGCGACGTCGTCGGATCCCTCCGCACGCCGGTCCGCGTCGCCGCGGCCGCCATCGGGATCGCGACCTCCGGCGGGCTGGTCGCCGCGGCCGTCGGCGGCGACGGGGTCGGGCGCTGGGGCCCGGGCGTCGCGGCGGCGCTCGTCGGCTTCCTCGCGCTCGGCGTGTGGGCCGACGGCTTCCGGCACGTGGTCGACGTGTCGTCCGCGCCACCGCTGTACGGGATCCCCACGGGCCGGCTGCTCGCGCTGCACGCGATCCTGCCCGCCGCGGCCGGGGTCGTGGGCGCGCTGGCGGGCGCGGGCGTCGCGGTGGCGCAGGGCGCGGATCCGGCCGGGCTCCCCGCCGCGCCCGGGGTCGCGTTGCTGCTCGTGGCGGTGCGCGCCTTCGACGCCGCGAAGGGGCCGCTGCCGCTCGAGGTGATGGCGCCCGTGGCCACCCCGGCCGGCGACGCCTCGGCGCTCGTGGTCGCGGCGTGGCAGGCGGACGCGCTCCTGCTCGCGGGTGGATCCACGCTGGCGGTCGTCGCGGCCACGGCGTCCGTGGGTCCGCTCGGCGCGGCGGTGGCGCTGCCGATCGCGGCCGGGATCGCCTACCGCGCCCGCCGCCGGATCGCGACGGCGCGCGACTAGGCCGGACGCGCCCCGGTGCCGGTGCCGGTGCCGGTGCCGGTGCCGCCGCCGGACGCGCGCGAGGCCGGCGTCAGTCCACGCCGAGCTCGTGCACGACGCGCGGGACGGCCTCGCGCTGCGGCGGCTCGGGCACCAGGTGCAGGCCGGCCGCGGTGTTGGCGCTGTCCATGAGCACGTCGACCCAGGCCGGGTTGATCGCCGGGGGCCGGCTGCCGGAGAAGCGGAAGTGCAGGGGGAGCTCGGGGGCGATCCAGACGGTGCTCCGCCCGTCGCCCTCGGCGGCCGGGTACTTCCACGAGAAAGCGAAGCTCTCCTTCCGGCGGAGCTTGTTGAGCATCACGATCTGGAGGTGGGCGAGCGCGCGGTCGTCGATCGTCGTGCGCGTCGACGTGTCGTAGATGAGCTGACCCACTGCTGGCCCTCCCGGATCGTGGTGATGTGCTGCACATTACGGCACGTGAGGAAAGCCGTGCGGGCGGGGACCGCGGGCGCGCCGACGAGCGGGCGCCCGATCCGACGAGGACGACGCCGGGAGGACGACGCCGGGAGGACGACGCCGGGCGGCCGACGCCGGGCGGCCGGCGGCGGGCGTCAGAACCCGAGCGCGGCACGCACCGCGCGGGCGACGTCGCGCGGCGAGACGCCGTCCGTCGCGATGACCGCCTCGGCGAGGTCCGCCCGCTCCTGGCGCGCGGCGAGGTCGCGGAACCGCGCCAGGTGCCACTCGCGCGCCGCCACGCGATCCGCGTCGTACCGGGACCGCAACCGCGCCTCGACGACCGCGTCGGACGCCGTGAGGCGCACGCACCGCACATCGATCCCGAGCGCCGCGCGGTACCTGTCGAGGTCGGCGCGCTCGGCGATCACGCCGCTGACCACCAGCTGCCGCGGCCCCGCCGCCCGGTACTCGGCCCAGGTGGCGGCCATGGCCTGCGCCTCGATCACCACGTTCTCCGGATCCCCCGCCGCCGTCGGCCACGACCGGTGGAACCAGTCGACGTCCATGAGCGCGAACGGCGTCCCGTCCGCTGCGAGGAGGTCGCCGAGGTGCTCGAGCACGGCGCTCTTGCCGACGCCGTAGGTGCCGTCGAGGAACACGGCGGGCGGGAGGGCGAGGTGGTCGGGCACGGCTCCATCCTGCCGGTCGCGTGCGCTGGGCCGGCTGCCGACCGGTCAGATGGCCAGGCGGAGGACGCGACGGGCCTCGATCTCCTCGAACGCCGCGCCGACCGCGTCGAGGCCCGTCGCGCGAGCGGCCCCGCCGCCCGGTACTCGGCCCTGGTGGCGACCATGGCCCGGCGGCTCCCCCGCGCGATGCGCATCCGGGAGCGCGCGGGTCGCGCGGGGTCCGGGAGACGCGGAACGGCCCGACCCCGCGAGGGGATCGGGCCGTCCGGTGGAGCGGGTGCCTACGGCGCGAGCCGGTTCGGGCCGCGGAACAGGTACGTGACCTCGCGCAGGTTCGACTGGTGCAGCAGCAGCATCAGCACGCGGTTGAGGCCCATGCCGAACCCGCCGTGCGGGGGCACGCCGTAGCGGAAGAAGTCGAGGTAGGAGCCGAGCTCCTCGGGGTCGAGGCCCTTCTCGCGGGCCTGCGCCTCGAGCACCTCGACGCGGTGCTCGCGCTGGGCGCCCGTGGTGATCTCGACGCCGTTCCAGATGAGGTCGTAGCTGTTCGTGATCGACGGGTCCTCGGCGTTCCGCATGTGGTAGAACGGCCGGATCGTCGACGGGTAGTCGGTGAGGAACACGAACTCGTGGCCGAACTCCTCCAACACGTGCGCCGCGATCTGGCGCTCGCCCTCGGGGTCGAGGTCGTCGTCGGCGCGGTCGATCACGTGGCCGCGCTTCGCGACGATGTCCTTGGCCTCGAGCAGCGGGATCCGCGGGAACGGGATGCTCGGCACGGTCACCTCCACGTCGAACAGCTCGCGGATCTCGTCGCCGTGCTTCTCCTTCACCGCGGTGAGCGCGGCGACGATGAGCTCCTCCTGGAGGCGGGCGACGTCCTCGTGGCTCTCGACCCAGCTGATCTCCGCGTCCACCGAGGTGAACTCGGTCGCGTGGCGCGAGGTGAAGGACGGGTCGGCGCGGAACGCCGGGCCGACCTCGAACATCTTGCCGAAGCCCGCGGACTGCGCCATCTGCTTGAAGAACTGCGGGCTCTGCGCGAGGTACGCGACGCCGTCGAAGTAGTCGACCTTGAACAGCTCGGCGTTCGACTCGGAGGGCGTGGCCATGAGCTTGGGGGAGAAGACCTCGATGAAGTCGTGCTCCACCCAGTAGGTGCGGAGCGCGTGCACGAGCGTGGTCTGCACGCGGAAGATCAGCGAGTTGCGGGGCGCGCGGAGGTCGATGAAGCGCCAGTCGAGGCGCTTGTCGATGGAGGAGTCGGCCGCGATGGGGGTCTCGGGGATGGCCGCGCCCGCGACCTCGATGCCGGACAGGCCGATCTCCAGGCCGCCGAGCTTCACGCGCTCGTCGTGCTTGAGCGTGCCGGTGGCGGTGAGGAACGTGCCGGCGGCGAGGCCGGAGATGGTGTCGGCGGTCTGGTCCTCGTCGCCCTGGCGCTTGTACGTGAGCTGCACCGCGCCGGACTCGTCGCGGAGGATCACGAACTGGATCTTCTTCTGGTCACGGACGGTCTCGACCCATCCGGAGACGGCCACGTCCCCGTCGTCGAGGGCGGCCAGGTTCTTGATGAGGGTGCGTGAGGTCACGGTCATCGAGTCTATCCGCGCCGCTGTCCGGCCGGTCGCCCCACGGGACGCCTAGCCTGGTGGGGACGGCGCCGCGGCCCGCGGCCGTCGCACCGGGTGCAGGGGGAACGCCATGCGGATCGACCTCAACAGCGACCTCGCGGAGTCGTTCGGCCGCTGGACCCTGGGCGACGACGACGCGATGCTCGCCATCGTCTCGAGCGCGAACGTCGCCTGCGGGTTCCACGCGGGGGATCCGCTCGTGATGCTGCACGCGCTCGAACGGGCGGCGCGGGACGGCGTCGCGGTCGGCGCGCACGTCGCCTACCGCGACCTCGCCGGGTTCGGCCGCCGCGACCTCGACGCCTCGCCCGCCGAGCTCACGGGCGACGTGCTCTACCAGCTCGCGGCGATCAGCGGCATGGCCCGCACGGTCGGCGCGCGCGTCAGCTACATCAAGCCGCACGGCGCCCTGTACAACCGCATCGCGCACGATCCCGTGCAGGCCCAGGCCGTCGTGGACGCGGTCGTGGCGCTGGATCCGACGCTCCCCGTGCTCGGGCTCCCCGGCTCCGAGATCCTCCGGCTCGCCGCCACCGCCGGGCTGCCGACGCGCGTCGAGGCCTTCGCCGACCGCGCCTACACGCCCGCGGGCGCGCTCGTGTCGCGGCGGCAGGAGGGCGCGGTGGTCCACGATCCGGCCGAGGTCGCGGCCCGCTCGGTGCGCATGGCGACGGAGGGCACGGTCGTGGCGGTCGACGGATCCGTCGTGCGGCTCGACCCCGACTCGATCTGCCTGCACAGCGACACCCCCGGCGCCGTGGGCCTCGCCAGGGCGGTGCGCGCGGCCCTCGAGGAGGCGGGCGTGGAGATCCGCCCCGTGCCCGACGCCGCCGACCGCGCCCTCCCCGCCCGCGACCGGCGCGCGCTGTGACCCTCCGCCTCCTGCCGTGCGGCGACGCCGCCGTCATGCTCGACCTCGACTCCCTCGACGAGGTCCTCCGGCTCCAGCCCGTGCTCGACGCCACGAGGCCGGCGGGCGTGGTCGACGTCGTGCCGGGCGCACGCAGCATCCTCGTCACGGTGGATCCGCACGTGCTCCCGGTGGCTGCCGCCCGCGCCTGGGCCCTCGCCGCGACGCCCGCCGACGAGGCAGGGGCGCGCGGGGGCGAGCCCGTCGAGATCGACGTGGTCTACGACGGCGAGGACCTGGCCGACGTCGCCGCGCTCCTCGGCATCGACGCGCGCGAGGTCGTCCGGCGTCACACCTCCGGCACCTGGACGGTCGCGTTCGGCGGGTTCGCGCCGGGCTTCGGGTACCTCGCCGGCGTCCCCGGACTCGTGGTGCCGCGCCGCGCGTCGCCGCGGCCGCGCGTCCCCGCGGGCGCCGTCGCGCTCGCGGGCGAGTTCAGCGGGATCTACCCGCGCGCCTCCCCGGGCGGCTGGCAGCTCATCGGCACCACGACCGCGGTGCTGTGGGATCCGGAGCGCGAGCCGGCGGCGCTCCTCCAGCCCGGATCCGCCGTGCGCTTCCGCGAGGTCGGGGCGTGAGCGCGCCCGGGACCGTCGGGCCGGCCCCCGGGCGCCGCGGCCGTCGCGCGACGACCGCCGCCGCGCCCGCGCTCGTCGTCGAGCGCACCGGCCCGCTGATGCTCGTGCAGGACGCCGGACGACCCGGCCACGGCGGCATCGGCGTCTCGCCCTCCGGCGCGCTGGATCCGCGCGCCCTCGCCGACGCCAACCTCCTCGTCGGCAACGCGCCCGGCACCGCGGGCCTCGAGATCGTGCTCGGCGGCGCCGTGCTGCGCGCGACCGCGGCCGTGTGGGTCGCCGTGACAGGCGCCGTCGGCCCGCTCGCGCGCACGGTCGGCCGGGAGGCGCGTCCCGCGCCCTACGCCCGGGCGATGCTGCTCGACGCGGGCGACGTGCTGGAGGTGGGCGCCGCCGAGCGCGGCATCCGCTGGTACCTGGCCGTCCGGGGCGGGATCGACGTCCCGCCCGTCCTCGGATCCCGCGCCACCGACCTGCTCTCCCGCGTGGGTCCGGCGCCGGTCGCGGTCGGCGACGCGCTGCCCGTCGGATCCGCGGTCGCCGGCCCCGTCCCGCCCGTCGACTCGCTGCCGGTCTCCGCGCCCGCCGACGGCGAGGTCGTCCTCCGCGTCTCGCCCGGCCCGCGCCTCGACTGGTTCGTCGACGGATCCTGGGACGCCCTCCTCGACGGGACGTGGGAGGTCACGGCGGAGGCCGACCGCGTGGGCGTCCGGCTCGACGGCGCACCGCTCGAGCGGCGGATCCCCGGCGAGCTCCCCAGCGAGGGCGTCGTCACGGGCGCGCTCCAGGTGCCGCCATCGGGCCGGCCGATCCTGTTCCTCGCCGACCACCCCATGACGGGCGGCTACCCGGTGATCGGCGTGGTCGCCCGCGACGACGTCCGGCTGGCCGCGCAGCTGCGCCCCGGCCAGCGCATCCGGCTCGTGTGAGCGGACGCGCCGACCGGGGCGCGGGGCGTGCGGCGGGCGGGTGCCCGCAGATCAGTAGCCGCGGGGGCTGTACCGCTGCATCGTGTCCAGGAGGACACCGACGCCCTTCGCGATCGCGATGATGGACACGAGCGCGTTGAGCCCGATCCAGACCCAGATCGGCGTGAGCGCGGAGGACGGCGCGCCCTCGATCCGGCGGCGCACGACGATCGACCGGCCGATGAGGTACACCCCGCCGTTGACGGGGATGAACGCCCACGCCCAGTGGAAGGGCTTCACGATGCCGCGGCGCGTGAGGTCCCGCCAGTCGAAGAACGCGAGGACGACCGTCGCGCCCCACAGGAGGAACTGCAGGAAGTTGAGGAGCGCGGACGTCACGGCGGCCTCGGGGCTGATCCCGCGCGGGCTCGAGTCCAGCAGGCTGCGGTAGTCCACGCTGAGCGAGATCACGAGCGAGACCACCGGCAGCGCCGCGAGCACCCAGATGGCCCAGGTCCACGGCGAGGTGCTCGCGGGCACCTGCGGCGGCGGGGTCGGTGCCGCGTAGGCGGCCTGCGCGTACGGCTGCTGCGCGTACGTCTGCTGGGCGGAGGGCTGCTGGGCGTAGGGCTGCTGCGCGTACGGCTGCGACGCCGCCTGGCCGTCCGACGCGCCGGACGCCGCACCGGCACCAGCGCCCGGCGCATCCGTCAGGTGGTCGGTCCAGCGCGTGCCGTCCCACCAGCGCAGGCGGTCGGATCCGGCGGGGTCCGCGTACCAGCCCGCGGGCGTGGAGGGTGTTCCGGTCGAGTCAGTCACGAGGTGCTCCTAGGGAAGAGGTGCGGATGCCGTCGGGCGTCGACGCGCGCGGGCGCGGACGCCGGAGGTCAGACTACCGACGCGGGCCGGGGGCCGCGATGGCACGCGGGGCCGCCGCTCAGGACGCGTCGAGCCGGCGGGCGAGGTAGGGGGCGGTGCGGCTGCCGGCCGTGTCCGCGACCTCGCGCGGGGTGCCCTGCGCCACGATGCGTCCGCCCTGGTCGCCGCCCGACGGCCCGAGGTCGATGACCCGGTCGGCGTCCGCCACCACGTCCATCTCGTGCTCCACCACCACGACCGTGTTCCCCGCGTCGACGAGTCCCTGCAGCTGGCGCAGGAGCAGCACGACGTCCGCCGGATGCAGCCCCGTCGTCGGCTCGTCGAGCAGGTAGAGGGTGTGGCCGCGGGGCGCGCGCTGCAGCTCGGTGGCCAGCTTGATCCGCTGCGCCTCTCCGCCCGACAGCTCCGTGGCGGGCTGGCCGAGCCGCAGGTAGCCGAGGCCCACGTCGCGGAGGGTCGCGAGGGCGCGCGCCGCGAGCGGCACGTCGGCGAGGAACCCGTGCGCCTCGTCGACCGTCATCGCCAGCACGTCCGCGATCGAGCGCCCGCGGTACTCGATCTCGAGCGTCCCGGGCTCGTATCGGGCGCCGTGGCAGGTGGGGCACGGTCCGTAGGAGCCGGGCAGGAAGAGCAGCTCGACGGTCACGGATCCCTCGCCCTGGCAGGTCTCGCACCGCCCGCCCGCGACGTTGAAGGAGAACCGCCCGGCGCCGTAGCCGCGCGCCCGCGCCTCGTCGGTCGCCGCGTAGGTGCGCCGGACCGCGTCGAAGAGCCCCGTGTAGGTGGCGAGGGTCGAGCGCGGCGTGCGGCCGATGGGGCGCTGGTCGACCGCGACGAGCCGGTCCACCGCCTCGGCGCCCTCGACCCGGGCGATGCGGGCGGGTCCGGACGCGTCGTCGGGCGCGTCCCCGTCCGCGTCGTCCCCCGGCTCGACCACCACGCGGTCGGGCGCGAGCGAGGCCCGCAGCAGGTCCGGCAGCACGCGGCTCACGAGCGTCGACTTCCCGGATCCGGAGACGCCCGTCACCGCGACCATCACGCCCAGCGGGATCTCCACGTCGAGGTCGACGAGGTTGTGCAGCGTCACGCCCGTGGCCCGGATGCTCCCGGTGGGCGTCCGCGGCGTGCGCTCCGCCCGCGCCGGCGCCAGGTCGGGGAAGAGGTGCGGCCGCGTCGCCGATCCCTCCACCTCGCGGAGCCCGTCGACCGGCCCGCTGTAGACGACGGATCCGCCCGCCTGCCCCGCGCCCGGCCCCACGTCCACGATCCAGTCGGCCCGCCGCACGACCTCCATGTCGTGCTCGACCACGAAGACCGAGTTGCCGGAGTCGCGCAGCTGCTCGAGCACCTCGAGGAGCGGCTCGGCGTCGGCGGGGTGCAGCCCGGCGGACGGCTCGTCGAGCACGTACACGACCCCGAACAGCCCCGACCGCAGCTGCGTCGCGAGCCGGAGCCGCTGCATCTCACCGGGCGACAGCGTCGTCGTGACGCGGCCGAGGCTCAGGTAGCCGAGCCCGAGGTCCACCAGCACGGCGAGGCGCGCGACGAGGTCGGTCGTGATCGTCACGGCCACGTCGCCCATGCCGTCCGTCGGCGCGATGGCCGTCGCGAGGTCCGCGAGCGTCAGCGCGTTGAGCTCCTGGATGCTGCGGCCGGCGAAGGTCACGGCCAGCGCCTCGGGCGTCAGCCCGCTCCCGCCGCACCGCTCGCACGTGCCGGACACCATGTGCGCGAGCGCCGCCTCGCGGAGACGCGGGCTCGACGAGTCGGCCAGCGTGTGCAGCACGTAGGAGCGCGCGCTCCAGAAGCGCCCGTTGTACGGCTTCGCCACCCGGTCGCGCTGCGGCGTGATCTGCACCACGGGCTGCTCCTCGGTGAAGAGGATCCAGTCCCGTCGCTCCTGCGGCAGCTCGCGCCACGGCACGTCCACGTCGTAGCCGAGCGCGATGGCGATGTCGCGCAGGTTCTTGCCCTGCCAGGCGCCCGGCCACGCGGCGATCGCGCCGTCGCGGATCGACAGCGACGGATCCGGCACGAGCGATGCCTCGGTCACGGTGTGCGCGACGCCGAGGCCGTGGCACACGGGGCAGGCGCCCGCGGCGGTGTTGGGGGAGAAGGCGTCGGAGTCGAGCCGGCCCTGCCCGGCGGGGTAGGCGCCCGCGCGCGACATCAGCATCCGCAGCGAGTTGGACAGCGTGGTCACGGTGCCGACGGTCGAGCGCGTGCTCGGCGCTCCGCGGCGCTGCTGGAGCGCGACCGCGGGCGGCAGGCCGGTGATGCTCTCGACGTGCGGCGTCTGCTCCTGCCGGATCAGCCGACGGGCGTACGGCGCGACCGACTCGAAGAACCGCCGCTGGGCCTCGGCGTAGACGGTGCCGAACGCGAGCGACGACTTGCCGGATCCGGAGACGCCCGTGAAGGCGACGATGCGGTCGCGCGGGATGTCCACGTCCACGTCCCGGAGCGTGTTCTCCGACGCGCCCCGCACACGCACGAAGCCGTCCGCGCGGTCGTCGGCGGCGGAGGCGGGCGGGGTCTTTCCGGAGGGAGGCACCTGCTCGACCCTATCCCCGGCGACCCGCGGTGCCGACCGGCCGCCGGAGGGGCAGCGCGGTCGGGAGGGCGGTCAGGACAGGGCGGCGCGCGCCTCGGCGAGGGTGGGGAAGTCGCCGACGTCGCGGCCGAGGCGGTCGGTGACGTGGAAGCCCGCGCCCCACCGCTCCTCGCTCATGCCGGCGAACTCGTCGCCGCGTCGGGCGACCCAGAGCCCTGCGGCGACGGGGGACCAGCTGATGCGGGGGACGTCGGTGACGCCGGGTGCGGCCTGCGTGAGAGCCATGGCTCCTCCTTCTTCGCGGCTCGTCGTCGAGCTCGCTTCGTGTCGTCCGCGGCGTTGATGCGCGCCGTCGGAGGGGTGGGAAACAACTGTATGCGCACTAACGACTAGCGGGCGTAGTACTCGGCGGATCCGCAGGAACACGGGCGCCCGTGGGCATGCGGATCCGGCCCGGACCCGGGCGTCGATGCGCCGCGCACGCGCGAGGGCCGCCCGCGACGCAGCGCGGACGGCCCTCGGGATGCGGCGGGATCAGCCGCGGATGTACGTCTCCAGCTCCGGGATGCGGAGCTTCGCGAGGCACTTCTTCTCGATCTGGCGCACGCGCTCGCGCGTCACGCCGAGCTGCTGGCTCACGTACGCGAGCGAGCGCGGCTCGAGTCCCGCGAGGCCGAAGCGCATGCGCACGACCTCGGCGTCGCGCTCGGCGAGCCCGTCGATGAGGCGCGTGACGTGCGCGGCCATGAGCTGCTGCGTCACCACGTCGATGGGCTGCGTGACGTCGGCGTCCTCGATGAGGTCCGCCATCTCGGTGTCGCCGTCGCCGCCGCTGCCGCCCACGAGGACCTGCAGCGACATGGGCTCCTGCGCGCGGTCGAGCAGGTAGCGCACCTTGGTGACCGGCGTGTCCGACTCGCGCGCGATCTCCTCCATGGAGGGGTCCCGGCCGAGCTCCACCGCGAGCTCGCGCTGCACCGCGTTGATGCGGTTGATGTGCTCGACGGTGTGCACGGGGATCCGGATGGTGCGGCTCGTGTCCGCCATGCCGCGGGTGATGGACTGCTTGATCCACCACGACGCGTAGGTCGAGAACTTGAAGCCGGCCTGGTAGTCGAACTTCTCGACCGCCCGGACGAGGCCCATGTTGCCCTCCTGGATGAGGTCCAGGAACGGCAGGCCGCGGCCGGTGTAGCGCTTGGCGATGCTGACGACGAGGCGCAGGTTGGCGTTCACGAGGTGCTGCTTGGCGCGCATGCCGTCCTGGGCCAGCGTCTGGTACTCGCGGCGCTCGGCGGGCGTCAGGTCGGTGCGGGTGTCCAGCACCTCCTGGGACAGCACGCCCACCTCGATGCGGCGGGCGACGCTCACCTCCTGCTCGGCGGTGAGGAGCGGCACGCGGCCGATCTGGCGGAGGTAGTCCTTGACGGCATCGGTGCTGGCACCGGGCGTGACGAGCGAGGGCTCGGGGAGGTCGGAGTCCGCGTACGGATCGACGGGGCCGACGGCCTCGATCGGATCGAGGGCGGAATCGGTGCTGGTGGTGTCGGTGGCCGTGGGCCTGGTCGGTGTCATCGTCATGGTGCCCGTTCCTTCCGCGCCGTCCCGGACGGCATCGTCATGCGGGCCCGCGTCCGTTAGACGGGGGTCTCTGCGAGGTCCCGTGTGCCACGGGGCTCTCGCCGGGAGGTCGGATCACGACCTCGAGCACCTAACTTAGCGTGCGATTCCTTTGGGGCCCAATCATTCGTATACGCATGTAAGAACCGGTCGGAGTCGGAGGCGAAGCACCGGCCCCCGCCGGTGCGCCCAATCGTATTGCGGACGAATGATTCGCGCATGGGGTTGCGCTCGCTGCTCGGCGGTTGTACATCCGCGCGACACCTACACTTGACAGGTGGTCGCCTCACGAATCCATCTCGTCCGTCACGGCGAGGTGCACAACCCCGACGGAGTGCTCTACGGACGCATCCCGGGATACGGCCTCTCCGACCTCGGCCACCGCATGGCCGACGCGGCCGCGCAGGCCCTGGAGGACGCCGGAGCACCCGTCAACCGCGTCATCGCCTCCCCGCTGCAGCGCGCGCAGGAGTCCGCCGCACCCTGGGGCGAGCGCTTCGCCCTGGAGGTCGCGACCGACGAGCGCGTCATCGAGCCCACCAACCGCTTCGAGGGATCGCGCTTCCCCTCGCCCGCCCGCATCGCGCGCTCCCCGCGCCTCTGGCCGCTCGTCGTCGACCCGGTGAAGCCGAGCTGGGGCGAGTCGTACCGCTCCATCGCCGCCCGCATGGCGGAGGCCGTCAAGGCCGCGCACCGCTCGGTGCCGGACGGCGACGTCGTCATCGTCAGCCACCAGCTGCCCATCTGGATGGTGCACCTCTCCCTCGCGGGCGAGCGCCTCTTCCACGACCCGCGCAAGCGCCGCTGCGCGCTGTCGAGCATCACCACGGTGGAGCGCGTGGGCGACCGGTTCGTCGAGACCGGCTACATCGACGCGGCGGCCGGCCTGTCCGACCTCGCGGTCGACGAGGGCGCGGTCTGATGCCCGTCCGCCGCCGCACCGTCCTCGCCGCCGTCGGGTCCGCCGCTCTCGCCGCGGTCGCGCTCACCGGCTGCACGCAGGATCCGCTCGCGGCCGAGTTCCGCGCGGGCGACAACAAGCGCTACATCGCGGGAGACGGCACGTTCACGGAGGTGCCGCTGTCCGACCGCGCCGCCCCGGTCGACTTCTCCGGCACCCTCGCCGACGGCACCGAGGTGTCGTCCGACGCGTACCGGGGATCCGTCACGGTGGTCAACTTCTGGTACGCCGAGTGCCCGCCCTGCCGCCTCGAGGCGAAGGACCTGCAGGCCGCGAGCGTGGAGCACGCGCCCGACGGCGTGAAGTTCCTCGGGGTGAACACGCGCGACCGGGCACCGAACGTCGAGTCGTTCGACTCCACCTACGGCATCACCTACCCGTCCGTCCTCGACGTCGAGGACACGAGCATGCAGCTCGCGTTCGCCGGCACCATCGCGCCGAACGCCGTGCCCGCCACCATCGTGCTCGACCGCCAGGGTCGCGTCGCCTCGCGGGTGCTCGGGAAGATCGACCCCGGGGTGCTCCGCACGCTCGTCTCCGACACGGTCGCGGAGCCGGCGGGCTAGGTGGATCAGATCCAGAGCGCCCTCTCGGGCCAGCTCCTCGTCGCGGTGCCGCTGGCGCTGCTCGCGGGCCTGGTCTCGTTCGCCTCCCCCTGCGTGCTGCCGCTGGTGCCCGGCTACCTCGGCTACATCGGCGGCATGGCCGAGGCCAAGGGCGGATCCGCGACGCGTCGCCGCCTGCTCCTCGGCACGGCGCTGTTCGTGCTCGGCTTCTCCGCCGTCTTCATCGTCACCACGCTCGTCTCGGCCACCGCCGGCTTCTGGCTGATGCGCTGGCAGGACCTCATCACGCGGATCCTCGGCGTCGTCCTCATCGTCATGGGGCTCGTCTTCACCGGGCGGCTCGGCTTCCTCCAGCGGCAGGTGAAGAGCTCGTGGCGGCCGGCCACCGGGCTCGCGGGCGCACCGCTGCTCGGCGTCGTGTTCGGCATCGGCTGGGCGCCCTGCATCGGCCCGACCCTCGCCGTCGTCATCTCGATGAGCCTCACGTCCGCCGATGCGGGCCGCGGCGTGCTGCTCGGCGTCGCCTACTGCATCGGGCTCGGCGTGCCATTCCTCCTCGTGGCCCTCGGCCTCGGCTGGATGACGCGCACCGTCGGGTTCCTCCGCCGCCACATCCGCACCGTGAACCTCGTCGGGGGAGCGCTGCTCGTCCTCATCGGCGTGCTCATGGTCTCCGGCCTCTGGTCGGCGTGGATGCTCCGCCTCCAGGGGGTGATCGCCACGTATGTCCCGGCCATCTGACCACGTCGACTCTCCGCAGCGGGCCCCGCGCCCATCCTCCGCCGCTGGCGCGGCCATCGAGCAGCCGAAGCTCGGCTTCCTCGGCACGCTCCGCTGGGCCTGGCGGCAGCTCACGAGCATGCGCACGGCGCTGTTCCTGCTGCTCATGCTCGCGTTCGCGGCCATCCCCGGATCCCTGGTGCCGCAGCGCAGCTCCGACCCCAACGGCGTCACGCAGTTCCGCTTGGACAACCCGGACCTCTACCCGGTCCTCGACTGGTTGCAGGTGTTCGACACCTACAGCTCGGTCTGGTTCTCCTCCATCTACCTGCTGCTGTTCATCAGCCTCATCGGCTGCGTCGTGCCGCGGGCCAAGCACCACTTCGACGCGCTCCGCCAAGCGCCCCCGAAGACGCCGGCGCGCCTGTCCCGCCTGGCCGGCTACACGACGCGGACGACCACGGGGGATCCGGTCGAGGCTATCCGCCAGGCCCGCGCGCTCCTCACGAAGCAGCGCTACCGCACCCTGCTCGTCGACGACGCGTCGGCCTCCGGCGGCGTGCTCTCCGTCTCGGCCGAGCGCGGGTACCTGCGCGAGACCGGCAACCTCGTGTTCCACTCGGCGCTCGTGGGGATCCTCATCACGGTCGGCGTCGGCGGCGGCTTCGGGTACTCCGGGCAGAAGGTGCTCGTCGAGGGCCAGTCGTTCGTGAACACGCTCTCGACCTTCGACTCGTTCAACCCCGGCCGGTTCTTCGACGACTCCGCGCTCACCCCGTACCGCGTGAAGCTGAACGCGCTGCACGTGCAGTACGAGCAGGAGAACCCGAACGCCATCGGCCAGCCGCTCGACTTCACGGCCGACGTCACCGCCGACGTGCCCGGAGGCCAGCCGCAGGACCGCGAGGTCAAGGTGAACGACCCGCTCGCCATCGGCGGCACCGACATGTACCTGCTCGGCAACGGGTACGCGCCGCACGTCACGGTGCGGGATCCGGAGGGCAAGAGCGTCTACAGCGCCGACGTGCCGTTCCTCCCGCAGGACGCGAAGCTCATGTCCCAGGGCGTCGTCAAGGTGCCGGACGGGCTGCGCGAGCAGGTCGGCATGATCGGGTTCTTCTACCCGACGCTCGACGACTCGAAGACGCCCTTCAGGTCCTCCTACCCGGATCTCGACAATCCCGTGCTGACGCTGAACGTCTACACGGGCGACCTCGGGATCAACGCGGGAGTGCCCACCTCCGTCTACAACCTCCAGGTCAACGAGCTGACCCAGCTCACGGGCGGGCGGACGGGCGTGCAGGCGCTGCGGATGTCGCCCGGGCAGACCGTCGACCTGCCCGACGGGCTCGGCACCGTCACCCTCGACGCCGTGCCGCGCTTCGTCTCGTTCGACGTGCACCACGACCCGACCCAGGGCTGGGTGCTGCTGTTCGCGATCCTGATCCTCGGCGGCCTGCTCACGTCCCTGTTCGTGCCGCGTCGGCGCGTCTGGGTCAAGGCGGTGCCGCAGGCGGACGGATCCACCACCCTCGAGTACGCCGGGCTCGCCCGCGGCGAGGACCCCACGCTGGAGGCCGCGGTCGCGGCGCTGGCGGACAAGCACGTGGCCGGCCTCGCGCCGGGCACGGTGTCAGATGCAGAAGTTAGGCTCCCCTCGTGAACACGGCCATGCTCGACGACGTCTCCCTCATCGCGCTCCTCGTCGCGATGGGACTCTACGCGGCCGCGTTCATCGCGTTCGCCCTCGACCTCGCGCGCCGCTCCGCGCTCGTCGCCGACGCCGCCACGGCGCGGCAGCCCTCCGCCGTCGGCGCCACCGCGGCCCGTCGCGGCGGCACCGCCACCCTCGAGCGCGAGCCCGCCTCCTCCGGGCCGGACGCGCCCGTGGCCGCCGGCAGGTCCCTCAGCCTCAACGTCGCCATGGTGCTGCTCGTCGTCGGCTTCGTGGCGCATGCCGTCGCGACCGTGCTCCGCGGGCTCGCGGCCTCGCGGGTCCCGTGGGCGAACATGTACGAGTTCGCCATGACGGGCACGCTGCTCATCCTCAGCGTCTACCTCATCGTGCTCACGCGCCGCGACCTGCGGTTCCTCGGCACGTTCGTCACGGGGCTCATCCTCATCCTCCTGGGCGTCGCCGTCGTGCAGTACCGCGTCGAGGTGTCGCCGCTGCCGCCGTCGCTGCAGTCGTACTGGCTCGTGATCCACGTCTTCGTCGCCGCCCTCGGCACCGGGTTCTTCGCGCTCGCCTTCGCGCTCTCCGGCGTGCAGCTGCTGCAGTTCCGGCGCGAGTCGCTCGCCGCCGATGCGAAGGCGGCGAAGATGCGCTTCCTCGCGACCCTGCCCGACTCCGTCACGCTCGAGTCGATGGCGTACCGCCTCAACATCGTGGGCTTCATCTTCTGGACCTTCACGCTCATGGCCGGCGCCATCTGGGCCGAGCGCGCGTGGGGTCGCTACTGGGGCTGGGACACCAAGGAGGTCTGGACCTTCATCATCTGGGTGCTCTACGCCGGCTACATCCACGCGCGGGCCACCCGCGGCTGGCGCGGATCGCGGTCGGCATGGCTGGCGGTCATCGGGTTCTCCGCCGTCATGTTCAACTTCGGCGTCGTCAACGTCTTCTTCAAGGGCCTGCACACCTACAGCGGCCTGTAGGCGGCGCCCGGCCGCTCAGCCGGCTCAGCCGGCTCAGGCGCGCGTCGCGAGCACGGCGTGCGTGCGGCGGATCCGGTCGAGCCACCACTCCCGGCGGTCCGCGTCCGCGGCATGGGCGTCGAGGAGCCGTGCGTCCGGCGTCACGCGGCGCACCGGGATCCGGCCGTCGACCGGCACGAGCGGCTCCGCCACCACGTCCTCGACGAAGAGCGATACCGTGCCGAGGCCGCAGTCGTGGGGCAGCTCGGGGATCGCGGCCGCGAGGTGCGCGGCCATCGAGATGCCGATGCTCGTGTCCAACGCGCTGGACACCACGACCGGCAGGCCCGCGTCCCGCGTGATGCGGAGCGCCCGGTGGATCCCGCCGAGCGGCTGCGCCTTGATCACGAGCAGGTCGGCGGCGCCGGCGCGCGCCACCCGCAGCGGGTCGTCGGCCTTGCGCACGCTCTCGTCGGCGGCGACCGGCACGCCCAGGTGGCGGATCCGCTCGCGCAGCTCGGCCAGCTCCTCGACCGTCGCGCACGGCTGCTCCACGTACTCGAGGTCGTGCTCGGCGAGGACGTGCACCGCGTGCTCGGCCTCGTCCACGTTCCAGGCCGCGTTCGCGTCGATGCGCACGCGGCCCTCCGGCCCCAGCAGGCGGCGCACCTCGGTGACCCGCGCCACGTCGTCCGCCAGCGTCGTGCCGCGTTCGGCGACCTTGACCTTGGCTGTGCGGCAGCCGGGGAACCGCGCGAGCACCCCGGCCACGCCCTCGGCCGGGATCGCCGGGATCGTCGCGTTCACGAGCACGTGGTCGCGGAGCGCCGCGGGCGGCTCGGTCCAGCCGAAGTCGATCGCGGCCTCCAGCCAGGCGGCGGCCTCGGCGTCGTCGTACTCGACGAACGGCGAGAACTCGGTCCAGCCGTGCGGGCCCTCGATCAGGACGGCCTCGCGGACGTCGAGGCCGCGGAAGCGCGTGCGGAGGGGGAGGGCGACGACGCGGGCGGTGGCGAGGAGATCGTCCAGGGCGGGGAGCATGGGTCCAGCCTCGCACCCGCGGCGCCCGGCGACCGGTGCCCGGCCGCGGACGGCCGGGCACCCGGCGCCTAGGCTGGGCGTCATGGTGAAGCAGGTCTCCGACATCCTCGATCCCACCCGCTGGCGCGACGTGCCCCTCGCGGAGGGCTTCACCGACATCACGTACCACCACGACCTCACCGGGCGGATCGCGCGCATCGCGTTCGACCGGCCGGAGGTGCGGAACGCCTTCCGCCCGCGGACCGTCGACGAGCTGTACCAGGCGCTCGACGACGCCCGTCAGGATCCGCGCATCGGCGTCGTGCTCCTCACCGGCAACGGCCCGAGCCCGAAGGACGGCGGCTGGGCGTTCTGCAGCGGCGGTGACCAGCGGATCCGCGGGCGCGACGGCTACAAGTACGGCGAGGGCGAGACCGCGGAGGGCGTGGATCCCGCCCGCGCCGGACGCCTGCACATCCTCGAGGTGCAGCGGCTCATCCGCTTCATGCCCAAGGTCGTCATCGCGGTCGTGCCCGGCTGGGCGGCCGGCGGCGGGCACTCGCTGCACGTCGTGTGCGACCTCACCATCGCGTCGGCCGAGCACGGCCGCTTCAAGCAGACCGATGCCGACGTCGGCTCGTTCGACGGCGGGTACGGATCCGCGTACTTCGCCCGCCAGGTGGGCCAGAAGGCCGCGCGCGAGGTGTTCTTCCTCGCCGAGGAGCACAGCGCCCAGCGCATGTACGAGATGGGCGCCGTGAACCGCGTCGTGCCGCACGCCGAGCTCGAGACGACGGCGCTCGACTGGGCCGAGACCATCCTCGGCAAGTCGCCCACCGCGATCCGCATGCTCAAGTTCGCCTTCAACGCGGTCGACGACGGCATGGTCGGCCAGCAGGTCTTCGCGGGCGAAGCCACGCGCCTCGCCTACGGCACGGACGAGGCCGTCGAGGGCCGCGACTCCTTCCTCGAGAAGCGCGCGCCCGACTGGTCGCCGTTCCCGTGGCAGTTCTGATCCGCGCGGGCCTGGTGCCGTGAGGCGGCTGGAGCGGCTGACGGCATCCGGCGCGGACGTGGTGCCGCTCCTCCGGGCGGCCCTCGCGGGCGACGGGCCGGCGCTGCTCGCGCGGCCGGTCGACGCGGCCGCGGCCGCCGGGGATCCGCCGCCGCCCGTCGAGGTGGAGCGCCGCGTCGCGCTCGTGGTCGAGACGTCCGGCACGACCTCGCGTCCCAAGCGCGTGGCGCTCTCCGCGGACGCGCTGCTGGCGAGCGCCGCCGCGTCGCAGACCGCGCTCGGGGCGCCGGGGCGGTGGATCCTCGCGCTGCCCACCCACTACATCGCCGGCCTCCAGGTGCTCGTGCGGTCCATCGCCGCGGGGACGGCGCCGGTCGTCCTGCCGCCCGGGCGGTTCGACCCGCACGCGTTCGCGGACGCCGCCGCGGGTCTCGACGCGCGCGTCGCCCGCTTCACGTCGCTCGTGCCCACGCAGCTGCACCGGCTGGTGGACGCCGCGGAGGCCGCGCCCGCGGGGGACGACGCGCGCCGGATCCGCGACGGCGTCGGCCGCCTCGACGCGATCCTCGTGGGCGGCCAGGCCACGCCGGCGCAGCTCGTCGACCGTGCCGCTGCGCTCGGCTGGCGCGTGGTCCGCACCTACGGGTCGAGCGAGACCGCGGGCGGCTGCGTCTACGACGGCGTGCCCGTCGCGACGGCCGAGGTCGCCGTGGTCGACGGGCAGGTGGAGCTCGCGGGCCCGATGCTCGCGGAGGGCTACCTCGGCGACCCGGCCGCGACGGATGCGGCGTTCGGGGAGCACGACGGCCGCCGCTGGTACCGCACGGGCGACGGCGGCGAGCTCGTCGACGGCGTGCTGCGCATCAGCGGCAGACTCGACGACGTCGTGATCTCCGGCGGCGAGAAGCTCCGGCTCGCCGCGGTGGAGGAGGCGGTGCGGTCGCTCGCCGGATGGGACGCGCGCCTCGGCGAGGCCGTCGCGGTGCCCGGCGAGCACGCGGGGTGGGGCCAGCGTCCCGTGGTGTTCGTGCCCGGCGGGGTGGATCCCGGGCTCGCCGATCGCGTGCGCCGCGAGCTGGCCGCGCGCCTCGGCCGCGTCGCCGGGTCGTCGTCCGTCCGCGGCGTCGAGGAGCTGCCGACGCTCCCGTCCGGGAAGCCGGACCGCCGCGCGCTCCGGACGCTGGCCGACACCGATCCGGGCACCTGATCCGCCGCGCCTCCCGCGCCCGGACATGACGAGGGGCCGGATGCTCGGCATCCGGCCCCTCGCCTCTCAGGAGGGACGTCCCTCCGAAGGTCCTACTTCTTGAAGACGTCCTTCACGTTCTCGCCGGCCTGCTTGGCGCTTGCCCCGGCCTGCTTCGCTTCGCCTTCGGCGACCTTGCTGTCGTCGCCGGTCAGCTTCCCGAAGGCCTCCTCGGCCTTCCCCGCGAGCTTCTCGCCGGTGTTCTGGGCCTTGTCGTCCGCACTCATGGGCGCTCCTTCGTTCGGTGGATGTGACGTCTCCGACGCTACGCCGGTCGGGCGCGGGCGTCACCCGGCTCACACCGGACGCTCGGGCCGGAGGGTCGCCCTCGTCCGGGCGTGCCCGCGACCTGCGCTCCCGGACGGCCCGGCACCCGCGTGGGAGGATGGGCGCATGGCCACCCGCACCCCCGACGCGCGCGCGAAGGGCCTCCTCTCCTGGCTGATCCTCGCGGTCGGCGTCGTCATCGCCGGCTTCACGGTCGCGATCCTCGTGGCCGCCATGAAGGTGGACGGGGTCGGCGAGGTCACCGGCACGCTCGTCGCGGGCGGCATCGCCACGGTCGCGGCCGTGCTCGCGTTCGTGGACCAGCGGCGGAAGGTGCGCGCCACGCGCGCGGCCGAGCTGGCGGCGCCGTCCGCGGGGGAGGACCCGGTGGCGCCCGGCTCCGCGGACGCCGCGGACGCGGGCGACCCCTCCGCCGACGGGGACGCGCCGCTCAGTCGATGAGCCGGAGCGCCACCAGGCGCTCCAGGGCCTCCTGTCCGGCGGGCGGGCAGCGGTCGGCGTCGGCGGATCCGACGAGCTCGACCTCGGCGATCTCGCCGGAGGCGACGGGCTGCTGCGACCGGTCCCGCGGCTCGGCCCGGTAGACGGTCATGCTCACGAGCCGTCCGGCGTGCACGCCGTGGGCGTCGGCGAGGACGGTGAAGAGGTCCTCGACGGTCGCCGGGTCGATGTCGAGCCCGACCTCCTCGGCGGCCTCGCGCATCAGCGCCTGCCGCGCACCCTCGCCCGGCTCGATCTTGCCGCCGGGCAGGTAGAGCACGTCCTGGCCCGTGACGCGCACCATGAGCACCCGCCGGTCGCGGATGAGGGCCAGCGCGGCCACGCGCAGCGGCCGTTCCCGCGGCGCGCCGAGCGGCCCGTCGGATCCGCGGGCGCCGGAGCCGTCCGTCCGGTCGAGGTCGTCGAGCTCGTCGAGGTCGTCATCGTCGTCGTCGTCCAGGACGGGGATGACGGGCCCGCGGGCCGGGTCGGGGGTCGAGGTCACGCGGTCCTCCTACAGTCCGTCGAGGCTCGTGCGAGCCGCCCACTCGACGTCGAGCAGGGCGACGACCACGGTATCGGCCCACGCGCCCTCGGCCCATCGGTCGTGCACGAGCAGGGCCTCCCGGCGCATGCCGAGGCGCGTGGCCAGCGCGAGGGCGGCCGCGTCCCGCGCGTCCACCCGGGCGGTGACGCGGTGCACGCCCACCTCCTCGAACAGGAGCTCGAGGACCCGGTCGGCCGCCTCTCCCGCGATGCCGGCGCCGCGCACGTCCTCGTGCAGGACGACGCCCAGCTCGGCCTGGCGGGAGGCGGGCTCGCGCAGCCGCACGTGCGCCTCGCCGACCACATGCGCGGGCCGCGGGCCCTGGGCCGGCAGCTCGACGGCCAGGGCCAACCGGTCGCCGACCGCGGCCAGCCGCGTCCACGCCAGGCGATCGGCGAGCAGGCGCGCCGCGTCGGGTCGCGCGCCCGCCGGGGGACCGGCGAGGTGCGCCCGTGCCCCCGGGGCGGTCGCGTACCCGTCGACGGCCACGAGGTCGTCGGGCGCGAACGGGCGGAGGACGAGGCGGGACGTGCGGATCGGGCCGCGCACGTCGACGGGGTCGATCGCGGGCAGGTCTCCGTGCACGGTGCGGCTCCGGGTCAGGGTGCCGGCGGCATGGCCGCCCACTCGTCGGCCAGCACGGCGTAGTAGAGGCTGTCGACCCACTCGCCCTTGACGAGGTGCTCCTCGCGGAAGCGCCCCTCGAGGCGCATGCCGAGGCGCTCGGCCATACGCGCGGAGGACGAGTTGCGGGAGTCGAGCTGCGCCACGACACGGTGGGCGCCGGCGCGCCGGAAGGCGATGTCGATGAGGGCGCGGCTGGCCTCCGTGGCGTAGCCGCGGCCGGCGAAGTCCGGGTTCATCACCCAGCCCACCTCGAACTGCCGCGACGGGACGTTGCGGAGGAGGAGGGACACGTCGCCGATGACGCGGCCGGTGCCCGCCCGCGGGGCGAGGCTCGGCTCGTCGGGCAGCTCCACGGCGAGACCGAGGAAGTCGTGGCCCTGCTCGAGCCGGGTCTTGCGGCGGCGGTCGGCGAGGTGCCGCTTCGAGGCGGCGCGGTCGCGGAGCGGCCAGAACATGTACTCGACCACCTCGGGGCGGCGCTGGATGTCGGCGAAGTCGTCGAGGTCGTCGGCCGTGTAGGGCCGGAGCACGAGGCGCTCGGTGCGCACGGGATCCGTCATCCGGAGCGGCGCGTCGAGGCGCGGGCCGCGGAGGACGCGGGGCCTCACGACGCCGAGCCCGCCTCACCGGTGCGGGGCAGCGCGACGGCGACGGGGGAGGACACCGCGGCGGGCATCTCCACGTCGAGACCGAAGAGCGCCTGCACGGCGTCGACCACGCGGGCCCCCTCGCCCTGCCGCGCGAGCTCGCGGGCCCGGACGGACGGCTGGTGCACGAGGACGCTCACGAGGTGGCGGAGCGCCTTCTCGGTGGCCTCGGACGAGTCGCCGCGCTTGCGGACGCGCTCCAGCTCGCCCTCGAGGACGTCGAAGATGTGGGTGCGGAGCGCGACGACCGCGGGGGCCACCTCGTCCTCGGCGCTCGCGGCGCGGAACTCGGCGGCGGCCGTGCTCACGATCTCGCGCGCGTCGTCCGTGGCGGTGAGGTCGCGGAGCGGGGCGTGGAGGCTGATGGTCTCGAGGTCGAGCAGCTCGACGCCGTCGACCGTGACGACGTCCGGATCCACGTTGCGCGGCAGCCCGAGGTCGATGACGAGGCGACGGCGTCCGTCGCCGGACACGGCGGCCGCGGCCTGCAGGTGGTGCGCGGCGAGCACGGACTTGGGCGCGGTGCTGCAGGTGACGACGATGTCGGAGGCGGCGAGCGCGCGGAGCAGGTCGCGCCCCTCGACCGCGGGGATGCCGTGGGGGCCGGCGAACTTCTGCGCGCGGCCCGAGGGGGAGTAGACGTGCACGTCGACGACGCCGCGGTCGCGGAGCGCCGCGAGGCTCGCGCCCGCGTAGGCGCCCGTTCCGACGAGGAGGACGCGCGTGGCCGACCAGTCGGCGATGCGGCTCTCGGCGAGGTCGAGCGCGAGGCGGACCATGGAGCGCCCGGCGCTCTGCAGGCCCGTGCGGGTCTTGACGCCGCGCGACGTGTTGGACGCGGTCTGGAAGAGCCGCTCGAGGCCGGTGCTCGTGGTGCCGCCCGTGCGCGCGCCCTCGAGCGCGCGGCGCACCTGGCCGGCGATCTCGCCCTCGCCGACGACGACGGACTCGAGCCCGGAGGACACGGCGAACAGATGCTCGGCCACCGCGTCCCCGCACTTCACGTCGACGCTGCCGCGGACGTCGTCGCGGTCGATGCCGCTGGCGCCGCTGACCACGTCGACCGTGGCCTCGACGGCCAGCGCGCGGGCGGCGGTGAGGGGCTCCTCCACGTCGAGGTAGGCCTCGAAGCGGTTGCAGGTGGCGAGGACCACGGCCCCCGCGATGAAGTCGTTCTGCTCCATGAGCGTGCCGGCGACGGAGGGTGCGGCCACGGACAGCTTCTCGAGGACCTCGAAGCTGGCGTTGTGATGACTCGCCGTCAGACATATGAGCACAGTCCATGGTAAACCTCCCGGCCGTGTGGTCGGGGCCGGTGAGGGTGCCCTGCCTCGCCGCCGCCGGACCCGGCCGTCGGCCGCCCGCAGCCGTCCCGTCCTCCTGCCGCGTCCCCAGTCGAGCGGGCGCGCAGGCGGGGGATGCGATGATCTCCTCCGTGATCACGCCCGCATCCTCCGCCCCCGCGCCCGCATCCGCCGCCCTCCCGCTCCCCGCGGAGCACCCGCTCAACACCCGCACCGCGTCGTCGCTGCTCGTGGAGGCGTACCGCGGCCGTCGCGGGGACCGCGCACCCGTGTGGTTCATGCGCCAGGCCGGCCGCTCGCTGCCCGAGTACCGGGAGCTGCGCGTCGGCACCCGCATGCTCGACGCGTGCCTCGACCCGGAGATGGCGAGCGAGATCACGCTGCAGCCCGTCCGCCGACACCACGTGGACGCGGGCATCTTCTTCAGCGACATCGTCATCCCCCTCAAGCTCGCGGGCGTCGGCGTCGACATCGTCGCGGGCCGCGGCCCGGTGCTCGAGAAGCCCGTCCGCACCGCCGCCGACGTGGCCGCGCTGCCGGCGCTCGACCCGGCGGCGCTCGAGCCCATCCGCCAGGCCGTCGCGCGGACGGTCGCGGAGCTCGGCGACACCCCGCTCATCGGCTTCGCGGGCGCGCCCTTCACCCTCGCCGCCTACCTGGTGGAGGGCGGGCCGAGCAAGGACCACATCGCGGCGCGCGGCCTCATGCACGCGGATCCCGACGCCTGGGACGCGCTCATGCGCTGGTGCGCCGAGATCACGGGCGTCTTCCTGCGCGCGCAGGTCATGGCGGGGGCCTCCGCCGCGCAGCTCTTCGACTCCTGGGCCGGCGGCCTCTCGCTCGCCGACTACACGCAGCGCGTCGCCCCGGCGTCCGCGCTCGCGCTCGACCACGTGCGCACCATCACGGCGGCCGACGGGCGCACCGTCCCGCTCGTCCACTTCGGCGTCGGCACGGGCGAGCTCCTCGGCGCGATGCACGACGTGGGCGTCGACGCGGTGGGCGTCGACTGGCGCATCCCGCTCGACGAGGCGTCGCGCCGCCTGGGCGGATCCGTCCCCGTGCAGGGCAACGTCGACCCGGCGCTGCTGGCCGCGCCCTGGCCCGTCCTCGAGGCGCACGTCCGCGACGTGCTCGAGCGCGGGAAGGCGGCGCCCGCGCACATCCTCAACCTCGGGCACGGCGTGCCGCCCGAGACCGACCCGACCGTGCTCACGCGCATCGTGGACCTGGTCCGTGGCTAGCGACCCGCGGCAGGCGGCTGGCGAGGTCGACCCGACCGACGTCGTCGTGGTCGGCGGCGGGGTGGGCGGCCTCATCGCGGCCCGCGCCTGCGCCCTGGCCGGGAAGCGCGTGATCCTCGTGGAGGCGTCGCCCGAGCTGGGCGGCACCGTCGGATCCCACGTGGTCGACGGCCTCCGCCTCGACAGCGGCGCGGAGAGCTTCGCCACCCGCCGCGGCACGGTCGCCGCGTACCTCGGCGAGCTGGGCCTCGCCGACCGCATCGTGCAGCCGAACCCGGACGGCGCGTGGGTGCAGCTCGCCGAGCGCGCCATCCAGCTCCCGCGGACGGGCCTGCTCGGGATCCCCGCGCATCCGTTCGACAGCACCATCGCCACCGCCATCGGACGCCTCGGCGTCGCCCGCGCCAAGGCCGACCTCGTGCTCCCGGCCTCCGTCGGCGCGAAGGAGCGCACGCTCGGCGGCCTCGTGCGCGCCCGCATGGGCGACCGCGTCGTCGACCGGCTCGTCGCCCCCATCGTCTCCGGCGTGCACAGCGCCCACCCCGACGAGGTCGACGCCGACTCCGTGGCCCCGGGCCTGCGCGCCGGCCTGGCCGAGCACGGGTCGCTCGGGCGCGCGGTCGCGTCCATGCGCGCCGCCTCGCCCGCGGGATCCGCCGTGAGCGGCATCGTGGGCGGCGTCCACCTCCTGGTCGACGCGCTCGTCGCCGACCTCGAGCGCCTCGGCGTCGACGTGCGCACCTCCCTCGCCGCGGGGTCGGTGCACCGGCACCGGTCGCACGAGGGCGCCGCCGCGTACGACGACTGGCACGTCGAGCTCGCGGACGGCCGCGGCATCGACGCGGCCGCGGTGGTCCTCGCGATCCCGGCGGCCGGCCTCATCCGCCTCTTCTCCGGCCTCGCGCCGCGCGCCGTCACCGAGGGCTGGCCCGAGCCGTCCTCCGTCGAGCTCGTCACGCTCGTCGTCCGCGCGCCGGAGCTCGACGCCGCCCCGCGCGGCACGGGCGTGCTGGTCTCCGCCGACGTGCCCGACGTCCGCGCGAAGGCCCTCACGCACGCGACCGCCAAGTGGCCGTGGCTGAAGGAGCTGGCGGGCGACCGCCACGTGCTCCGCCTCTCCTACGGGCGCGCGGGCGGCCAGGACGACACCGCGGGCGTCCCGGACGACGAGCTCACGGCGATCGCGGTGCGCGACGCGTCGGCCCTGCTCGGGACGGATCTCGCGGGCCGGGCCACCGGATCCGCCCGCGTGCGCTGGACCAACGCCCTCCCGTTCGCCGCCTCCGGGCACCGCGAGCGCGTGCAGGCGGTGCGCGACGAGGCGGCCGAGCACCCGGGCCTCGAGATCACCGGATCCGCCGTCGCGGGCACGGGCCTCGCCTCCGTCGTCGCCGACGCGTCGGCCGCCGCCGACCGCGTCCTCGGCCGCTGATGCGATCCGCGCCGGCCCCCTGGCCGGGCAGCGCCCGCCCGGCCGCCCCCGACCACGCGGGTGCGCCGGAGGGATACGCTGAACGGACGTGCGCCCCACGTGCCCCCTCAACGATCGGAGATCTCCCATGAAAGGCAAGCTTCTCTTCGTCGCCGGAGCCGGTGTCGGCTACGTCCTCGGCGCCCGCGCCGGACGCAAGCGCTACGAGCAGATCCGCACGAACGCCAAGAAGGTCTGGGACGACCCGAAGGTCCAGCGCCAGGTCGACAACGCGGCCGGCTTCGTGAAGGACCACACCCCCGACGTCGCGCACGCGGTCGTCGGCGGCGCCAAGAAGGTCGTCGGCACCGTCACCGGCGGCAAGAAGGACCCCTCCACCGGATCCACGCCCTCCAGCGCGTCCACCTCGTACCCCACCATGGACCCCGCCTCGCCCGAGCCGAACGGCTCCGGCACCTCCCGCTGACCCGCCCGCCCATCCCCAGGAGGGAACCCCGCATGACGGATCAGGATCTCAATCCGAAGAGCAAGCGCTCGCTCGTCCGGCTCGTCGCCGACCTGCCGACCCTCATCGTCCAGCTGGTCAAGGACGAGATCGAGTCGTTCAAGAACGAGCTCGTCTCCAAGCTCAAGCACGCGGGGATCGGCGCCGGCTTCCTCGTCGTGGCGCTCTTCTTCGCGTTCATCGCGTTCCTGGTGCTCGTCGCCGCCGCGATCCTCGGCCTGTCCGAGGCCTTCTCGCCGTGGCTCTCCGCGCTCATCGTCGCGGGCGTCTTCCTCCTGATCACGGTGGTGCTCGCGCTGCTCGGCATCCGGTGGCTCAAGAAGGGCGTCCCGCCGACGCCCGAGGAGACCGTGGACAGCCTCAAGGAGGACGTCGACGCGGTGAAGGGGACCGGCAAGTATGAGCACTGATCGCCCCCGCCCCGTCGGCCCGCGCTCGCGCGCGGAGCTGAAGCTCGACATCCAGCACACCCGCGAGGAGATCGCCGCCACGCTCGACGCGCTGGAGTCGAAGCTGAACGTGCGGCGCCGCGCGAAGGACGGCATCGCCGACCTGCGTCGCCGGATCCGCCGCACGGCGGACGAGGACCCGCTGCTGCTCGTGGCCGTCGGCGTGGGCGCGGTCGTGGTGATCGGCGGCGTGGTCTGGGCCGTGTCGCGCGCCGCGCGCCGCTGACCCGGACCGGACGGGACCCCTCGTCGTGCCCGCGCACTCCCGCGCCGCCGTGGACCTACCCGCGTCGCGGACCCCGCGTGATCCCGACGCCCTCGGGCGGCACCCGCTGGTGCTGCCCGGGCTCGTCGGCTTCGGCGGCGCCCTCACGCTCGCGGTGTCGTCCTTCATCGTCGGCCACGCGCCCACGGAGTCCCGCCTCTCGCACCTGGCCGTGCTCGGCAGCCTGCGGGTGTCGCCGACGGCGACCGGGATAGCGTCGGTCGCGGTGGTCGTCGGGGGCATCCTCATGATCGCCGCGTGGCTCCTCCTCGGAGCGCTCCTCCCGCGACTGGGCAACCGGGCGATCCGCGCGATCATCGGCCTCTCCGCCCTCTGGACGACGCCCCTGCTCCTCAGCCTCCCGCTGTTCAGCCGCGACGTGTACTCCTACATCGCGCAGGGCCGGGTGCTCGGGGCCGGGCTCTCGCCCTACGAGCACGGTCCCGCGGTGCTCGCCGACTGGCGCTCGACGGGCGTCGACCCGCTCTGGGCGCACAACCCGGCGCCGTACGGGCCGCTGTACCTCGTCGTGGAGCGGGCGCTCGGCGCCATCGACACGGCCATCGGCATCGAGTGGGCCGTGGTGGCCGCGCGTCTCGTGTCGGTCGCGGGCGTCGTGCTGATGGTGTGGTGCGGCTACCGGATCGCCCGCCGGCGCCGCATCGATCCCGTGCGGGCGCTCTGGTTCCTCGCGGCGAGCCCGCTCGTGAGCTTCAACTTCGTGATCGCCGCGCACAACGACGCGCTCATGATGGGCCTGCTCGTCGCCGGCCTCCTGGCGGCCATCGACTCGCGGCCCGTGCTGGCGGTGCTGCTGGTGACCGCGGCCGTGGCCGTGAAGCCCATCGCCCTCGTCGCGCTGCCTGTCGTCGCGATCGTGCACGCGGAGATGCGGGCGCGCCGCGTCGACGACCGCGCGCCCGCCGGCGTCGCGGTGGACGGATCCGCGGGCGCCGTCGTCGGCCTCCGCGCGCCCACGCGCGACCCGCGCGTCTGGGCGGCCTGGACCGCGTCGGGCATCGTCGCGATGGGGCTCCTCGCCCTCGGCGGGGAGCTGCTCGGCGTCGGCCTCGGCTGGATCTCGGCCCTCTCGAGCCCCGTGTCGGTCGTGTCCTGGTTCATGCCGTTCGGCCTCGCGGCGGGCGCGATCGGTCCGCTCGTGGACGTGCTCGGCGGCCCCGGCGAAGCGGTGGAGGGCGGGATCAAGACCGCGGGCATCCTCATCGGCTTCGCCGGCGCGGCGTGGTGCATCCTCACCACCCGGACGCTCTCCGGCGAGGCCCGGCTGGCGCTCGCGTTCGCGTGCATCGTCGCGATGTCGCCCGTCGTCTACCCCTGGTACGGCCTGTGGGTGCTCGTCGTGCTGGCGGTCGTCGGCATCGCGGACGGCGCGGCCATGTCGCTCGCGGTCTCGGCGACGGTCTTCCTCGTGGGCGTGAACCTGCTCGAGCCCATGGCGGTCACGCACACGGTCGCCTCCGGGTGGCCGCGGCTGGTCGTCGTGCTGGTCGCTGTGGTCGGCGTCCTCGGGGTCCTCGCGCCGGGGCTGCAGGGGCTCGCGGGGACGGATCCCTTCCGCGCGCTGCGGGCGCCCCGCCACCAGTTCTCCGCCGCGCGGGTGCCGCCAGCCTGATCCGCGCCGGCCTGATCCGCGCCGGCGCGACCGCGCCGGGCGGCGGCACCGCCCCGCTCCCCGGACCGGCTCCGGGAATGCGCGCGACCGCCCTGGACGTTCCCCCGGGACACCACCGACGGGAGCGCGACCATGGACACCGAGCACGACTGGACCGACCTCATCCGCCGCGCGCACGACGGCTTCGGCGACCGCCTCCGCGCCGTCACCGACTGGTCGGCGCCCACCCCCGACGTCGAGTGGGACGTCCGCGAGCTCGTCGCCCACGTGATCGAGGAGCAGCAGTGGGTGCCGCTCCTCCTCGCCGGTCACACGGCCGAGACCGGGCAGGCGCTGATCCGCCGGCTCGACGACGACCTCGTCGCCGAGTGGGGCCGCTACTCCCGCGAGGCGCTCGCCGCCTGGCGCGACGCCGATCCCGAGCGCCCGGTCGCGCTGTCGACCGACCGCGTCCCCACGCGCGAGTACCTGCGCGAGCAGCTGTCCGACGTCGTGATCCACGGTTGGGACCTCGCGCGCGCCATCGGCGCCGACGAGCGCATCGACGACGACCTGGTCCGCGCGACCTGGACCGTCTTCGAGCCGCAGCGCGACACCCTCGAGGCGAGCGGCCTGTTCGCCTCGCCCGTGCCCGTCGGTGAGGACGCGCCGCTGCAGGTCCGCCTCCTCGCGCTGACCGGCCGCGACGCGCGCTGACCGGCCGCGACGCGCGCTGACCGGCCGCGACGCGCGCTGACCGGCCGCGACGCGCGCTGACGGGCCGGCAGGGCGCCGACCTGCGGATGATCTGACGGCCGCCCGCCCGATGCGGGACGGGGTGCCCGGGCGACGTACCATGGAGACCATGAGCATCCCGGCTGCCGAGTCGGCGGCATCTCAGGTCCCCCCGATCGAGCCCCCCGCGGAAGCGTCCCCCAGCGGCTACGCCCTGTGGGCCGTCCTCCGTCGCGATCCCCAGCGCCCCGACGACCTCGACGGCCGCGAGGTCCCGGGCGCCGTCGACGAGCTCGACGGCATCGTGAACATCGTCGAGGCGGAGGGCGTCACCGTCCGCGGCTTCTACGACGTCTCCGGCATGCGCGCGGACGCCGACCTCATGGTCTGGATCCACGGCCCGCAGATGGAGACGCTCCAGTGGGCGTTCCGCGAGATCCGCCGCGCGCGCCTCATCCGCGCGCTCATCCCGTCGTGGAGCGCCGCGGGCGTCCACCGCGACGCCGAGTTCAACCGCAGCCACGTGCCCGGCTTCCTCCGGGGCGAGGAGCCGCGCGACTGGCTCTGCGTCTACCCCTTCGTCCGGTCCTACGAGTGGTACCTGCTGCCGCCCGAGGAGCGCGGGCGCATGCTCGCCCAGCACGGCCGCCAGGGCGCGGCCTTCCGCAGCGTCGTCGCCAACACGGTCTCGTCGTTCGGCCTCGGCGACTACGAGTGGATCCTCCCGCTCGAGTCGAACGAGCTCGTCGACCTGGTCGACATGATGCGCGACCTGCGCAACACGGACGCGCGCCGTCACGTGCGCGAGGAGGTCCCGTTCTACACGGGCCGCCGCATCACCACCGCCGAGCTCGTGGAGGTCCTCCAGTAATGGCCGCAGTGAACCTGGGTCGCAAGCCCGCCCCCGCCACCGACGCCCCGCGGGCGCCGGGCGCGCTCGTCTCCGCCGCGAGCGAGGCCGCGAAGATGGGTCCGCCTCACGTCGAGGAGCCCGTCGCGTACGACGCGATCCTGCTCGCTTCCTTCGGCGGTCCCGAGGGCCAGGACGACGTGATCCCGTTCCTCCGCAACGTCACGAGCGGCCGCGGGATCCCGGAGGAGCGCCTCGAGGAGGTCGCCCACCACTACCGGGCCTTCGGCGGCATCAGCCCCATCAACGAGCAGAACCGCGAGCTGAAGGCCGCCCTCGAGGCGCGCCTCGCCGAGCGCGGCATCGACCTGCCCGTCCTGTGGGGCAACCGCAACTGGGGCCCCTACCTCAACGACGCGCTCCGCGAGGCCGAGGAGAAGGGCTACCGCCAGCTCATCGCCGTCGCCACGAGCGCCTACAGCTCGTACTCCTCCTGCCGCCAGTACCGCGAGGACTTCGCGGACGCGCTCGAGGACACGAGCCTGCAGGGCGTCGTCCGCATCGACAAGGTGCGCCAGTTCTTCGACCACCCCGGCTTCGTCACGCCGTTCATCGAGGGCACGCGCGACGGGATCCGCGACGTCATCGCGCACTTCGAGGCGGAGGGCGCGCCCGTCGACCTGTCGACCGATGTCGAGATCCTCTTCTCCACGCACTCCATCCCGTCGTCGGACGCCTCGAAGTCCGGCCCCGCCGAGCGCGGCTTCGACCAGGACGGCGCCTACGCGGCGCAGCACCTGGCCGTCGCCGAGGTCGTGATGCACGAGGTCCGGAAGGAGCTCGGCATCGACCAGGACGTGCCCTGGCAGCTCGTCTACCAGTCGCGCTCCGGCCCGCCCTCCATGCCGTGGCTCGAGCCCGACGTGAACGACGCCATCGGCGAGCTGCCCGCGCAGGGCCGCCGCGCCGTCGTGATCGTGCCGCTCGGCTTCGTGAGCGACCACATGGAGGTCAAGTGGGACCTCGACAACGAGGCCACCGAGTCCGCCCAGGAGAACGGCCTGTACTCGGTGCGCGTGCCCACGCCGGGCGTGCACGCCGCGTACGTCGACGGCCTCATCGACCTCGTGCTCGAGCGCCGCGACGGCGTGAAGGCGGAGGACCGCCCGCACATGACCGACCTCGGCCCCTGGTACGACGTCTGCCGTCCCGGCTGCTGCGAGAACGTCCGGCTGGGCTTCAAGCCGGCGGTCTCCGGGCTGGCACCGTGACGGACGGTCCCCTCACGTCGGAGGATCGCGGCACGCTGCGCATCGGGACCCGGGGGAGCGCGCTCGCCCTGGCCCAGACGCGCGCGATCGCCGCGGAGATCACCGACGCGTCGGGACTCGAGGTCGAGCTCGTGCCGGTGACCACCCATGGCGACACGTCGCGCGAGTCGCTCGCGAGCCTCGGCGGCACCGGCGTGTTCGCGAGCGCGCTGCGGGAGTCGCTGCTGCGCGGCGAGTGCGACCTCGTGGTCCACTCGCTGAAGGACCTGCCGACCGCGCCCTACGACGGGCTCACGGTCGCGTCGGTGCCCGTGCGGGCGGATCCCCGCGACGTGCTCTGCGCGCGCGACGGCCTCACCCTGGCGACCCTGCCGCGCGGCGCCCGCGTCGGCACGGGATCGCCGCGGCGTCGCGCGCAGGTGCTGGCCGAGCGGTCGGACCTCGACGTGGTCGACATCCGCGGCAACATCGACACCCGGCTCTCCCGCGTCACCGCGGGCGACCTCGACGCCGTGGTCCTCGCGGCCGCCGGGCTGCAGCGCATCGGCCGACTCGACGCCGTCACCGAGCACCTCGAGCTCGACCGCTGGCCCACCGCCCCGGGTCAGGGGGCGCTCGCGCTCGAGATCCGCACGGAGGACGCCGAGACGCACTCCGTCGTCGGCCGCGCGGTCGAGGCCGTCGACGACCCCTTCACGCACGCGGCCGTGCTCGCGGAGCGCGGCGTGCTCGCCGCCCTCGAGGCCGGCTGCGCGGCGCCCATCGGCGCGCGGGCCACCGTCACGAGCGCGCGCCTCGAGCTCACCGCGGTCGTGTACCGGCCCGACGGGTCGCAGCGCATGACCGCGAGCCACGAGCTCGACACCGCTGGCATGGGCATCGACCAGCTGACCGCGTACGCCTCGACGCTCTCGGGGCCCGTGTCCCGCGAGCTGCTCGACGCCGGAGCGGCCGGACTCGCGCCGCTGGGAGGGACCCGATGACCTCGACGGACCAGAAGCCCCTGAAGGGCTGGCGCGTGCTCGTGCCCCGCGGCGGGCCGTGGGGCGACGGCGTCGCGTACGACCTGCGCGCGCAGGGGGCGACCCCGGTGGTCGCGCCCATGATCAACTTCGCCGCCACGCAGGACGCACAGGGGCTCGAGCGCGCCCTCGCCGACCTCGCGGCCGGCTCCTTCGACTGGCTCACCGTCACGAGCGCCACCACGGTCGACGTGCTGGCCTCGCACCGCGCCGTCGTGCCCGCGGGCACGCGCATCGCGGCGGTCGGCGAGACCACGGCGGCGGCCCTCGTCGCGGCCGGCTACACGGTCGACTTCGTGCCGTCCATCGAGTCCTCCGCCACCGCGCTCCTCGAGGAGTGGACGGAGATGGCGGCCGGGTCCCCGCGCCGCCGCGTGCTCACGCTCCGCTCCGAGATCGCCAAGCCCACGCTCACCGACGGGCTCATCGCGCGCGGCCACGACGTGCGCTCGGTCGTCGCGTACCGCACCGTCGGCGTGCCGGTGAGCGACCGGATCCGCGAGGACGTGTCGTCGGGCCGCGTCCGGGCCATCCTCGTCACGTCGGGCAGCGTCGCGGAGCAGGTGCACGAGCAGCTCGGCGACGTGCCGGACGGCGTGGTCATCGCCTGCATCGGCCCGCGCACCGCGAAGGACGCCCGCCGCTCGGGCGTCCGCGTCGACGTGGTCGCGCCGGAGCGCTCGGCCGCGTCCCTCATCCAGTCCCTCGTCGACCTCGCCCGCCATCAGGAGCCGCGCACCGACACCGCGGGGCTCAGCGGCCTCGCCGACCTCCTCGATCGGAACACCACGGAATGACCTCCCCCTACTACCGCCCGCGCCGCCTCCGCACCTCGCCGGCCATGCGCCGGCTCACGGCGGAGACGCGCCTGCACGCGGCCGACCTCGTGCTGCCGATGTTCGTGCGCGAGGGCCTCACGGAGGCCTCGCCCATCACGTCGATGCCGGGCGTCTCGCAGCACTCGCTCGACAGCCTCCGCCGCGCGCTCGTCGAGGCGGCCGAGGCGGGCATCGGCGGCGTCATGCTGTTCGGCGTGCCCGAGGTGCGCGACGCCGAGGGCTCGGGCGCGAGCGACCCCGAGGGCATCCTCAACGTCGCCACGCGAGTGGCCGTCGAGGAGGTCGGCGACGCGCTCGTCGTGCAGACCGACCTGTGCCTCGACGAGTTCACCGACCACGGCCACTGCGGCGTCCTCGACGCCCACGGCGTGGTCGACAACGACCGCACCCTCGACCGCTACCGCGCGATGGGCCTCGCCCAGGCGGAGGCGGGATCGCACCTCCTCGGCCTCAGCGGCATGATGGACGGCCAGGTCGGCGCCGTCCGCGAGGCCCTCGACGACGCCGGGCACCACGACGTCGCGATCCTCGCCTACGCCGCCAAGTACGCGAGCGCCTTCTACGGCCCGTTCCGCGAGGCCGTGGACTCCCAGCTCGTGGGCGACCGCCGCACGTACCAGATGGACAACGGCAACCGGCGCGAGGCCCTCCGCGAGGTGGAGCTCGACATCGAGGAGGGCGCCGACGTCGTCATGGTGAAGCCCGCCATGAGCTACCTCGACATCCTCGCCGACGTCGCCGCCACGAGCAGCGTGCCGGTCTGGGCGTACCAGATCTCGGGCGAGTACGCGATGATCGAGGCCGCCGCGCAGAACGGCTGGATCGACCGCGAGCGCGCCATCGACGAGAGCGTCCTCGGCATCAAGCGCGCCGGCGCCGACGCGATCCTCACCTACTGGGCCGTCGAGCTCGCCGAGCGCCTCGCCCGGCGCTGAGCCGTCCCACCCTCCTCCTCGCCGGACGCGAATCCGGCCCCGACCCGAGCGGATCCGCGCCCGGCACCGAAGGACTTCACCGTGACCCACTCCCAGGACCTCTTCGACCGCGCACGCGACGTCATCCCCGGCGGCGTGAACTCGCCCGTCCGGGCCTTCGGCTCCGTCGGCGGCACCCCCCGCATGATGGTGAAGGCCGCCGGCCCCTACGTGACCGACGCGGACGGCGTGGAGTACGTCGACCTCGTCAACTCGTGGGGCCCCGCGATCCTCGGCCACGCCCGGCCCGAGGTCGTCCGGGCCGTGCAGGACGCGGCCGCGCTCGGCCTCGGCTTCGGCGCCACCACGCCCGCGGAGACGGAGCTCGCGGAGCTCGTCACCGAGCGCGTGCGCGTCGCGGGCGTCGACGGTTCCGCCGACCGCCGCCCGATCGAGAAGCTCCGCCTCGTGTCCACCGGCACCGAGGCCACCATGACCGCGATCCGCCTCGCCCGCGGGTTCACCGGCCGCGACCTGCTCGTGAAGTTCGCCGGCCACTACCACGGCCACTCCGACAGCCTCCTCGCCGAGGCGGGCTCCGGCGTCGCGACGCTCGCGCTGCCCGGCTCGGCGGGCATCCCCGAGGCGATCGCCGCGCAGACCGTCGTCGTGCCGTACAACGACCTCGACGCCGTGCGCGCCGTGTTCGCCGAGCACGGCCCGCGCATCGCCGCCGTCATCACGGAGGCCGCCGCCGCCAACATGGGCGTCGTCCCGCCGCTGCCCGGCTTCACCGCCGAGCTCGCGCGCATCGCCCACGACAACGGATCCCTGCTCATCTCCGATGAGGTGCTCACGGGCTTCCGCGTGCACCCCGCCGGCTACTGGGGCCTCGACAACTCCGGCCTCGCAGCCGACCACCCGGACGCCTGGACCCCCGACCTCGTCACGTACGGCAAGGTCATCGGCGGCGGCCTCCCCGTCGCCGCGCTCGGCGGCCGGGCCGACGTGATGGACCACCTCGCGCCCCTCGGCCCCGTGTACCAGGCGGGCACCCTCTCCGGGAACCCGGTCGCCGTCGCCGCGGGCCTCACGACGCTGCGCCTCGCGGACGCCGACGTGTACCGCGCGCTCGACATCGCGGCGGACATCCTCATCTACGCCGTCGAGCTCGCCTTCGACCGCGCCGGTCTCGCGTACTCGGTGCAGCGCGCGGGCAGCCTCTTCAGCTTCACCTTCGGCACGCCGCCCGAGCGCGGGATCGTCGACTACGCCACCGTGCAGGCGCAGGAGACCTGGCGCTACCCGGCCTTCTTCCACGCGATGCTCGACCAGGGCGTGAGCCTGCCGCCGTCGGTGTTCGAGGCGTGGTTCGTCTCGGCCGCCATGGACGAGGCCTCGCTCGACCGCGTGATCCGGGCGCTCCCCGCCGCCGCCCGCGCGGCCGCGGACGCCCGCCCGCCGGCCTGATCCGGCCACGCACGACGGAGGCCCCCGCCGTCCGGCGGGGGCCTCCGTCGTGCGCGAGGCGCGTCAGAGCGTGATCGCCGCGTACCGCTCCAGCTCGACCCAGGAGTCGCGGCCGTCCTCCGGCGTGCCGACGCGCGCGGTCGCGGGCACCCCGAGGCGGTCGGCGGCGGCGAGCTGCGCCACGTCGAAGCCGGTGAGCGCGCCGATCTCCGCCACGGCCACCTGATACGTGCGATACGGCCCGAGCTCGGGCGCTCCCGCGGTGGCCGGCTTCCGGTCGAGGTCGCCCAGCTGCGGCGCCTGGTCGAGGAGGTACGCCGTCGCGGCCAGCCGGCCGCCCGAGACCCAGGCGGCGATCTTCCAGAACATCAGCGGGATCCGCACGCCCCGGTACACGGGGTCGTCCGCCGAGAACACGGGGCCGGTGAGGACCGTCATGCGCCGGTCGCCGAGGTCGGCGTTCTCGAGCACGAAGTCCTCGAGGCCGAGCCACAGCTCCTTCGACTGGTTGAACTCCGCGGCCTGCGGAGCCGCGTTCGTGTACGCGAAGGTGTCGGCGCTCGCGCGGGCGGCCTCCGCGATGCCGCCCCACACCGGATCCCGCCGCCGCACCAGGTGACCGCGGTCGATGTCGTTGCGCGCGTAGAGCTCCGGGCCGCACTGCTGCTCCTCCGGGAGACGCGGATCCAGGTGCCAGTCGTCGGTGCGCTCCACGTCGACGAGGCGCGCGCCGTCGATGTTCACGGCCGTGAGCGCGGCGAGCCGCCGGTCGGTGTCCATGAGCACGGAGAAGTGCAGGTAGTCGAGGCGCACCGGCCGGGCGTCGGCCGGGGGATCGGGCAGCGGGAGCGGGATGGGCAGGAAGTCGAGGTCGTAGCCGTCCATGCCCGGAGCCTATGCCCGCCCTCGGACACGCGACCGGGCGGCGGGGTGGACGCGCGGGGGACGGCGGGCGACGGGCGTCCACGTACCCGACGCGACGGGCGGGCGCCGCGCGAGCGGGGGACCGAGCGCGTGGGTCAGGCCCGGCGCAACGGCGCCGTGGTGCGCCCGCGCGCCAGCTCCGCGAACACGTCGGTCGTGAGCCGGTACGCGTGCTCGACCTCGGCGACGACCCGGGCGCGCTCGTCGTCGTCCCACGGGACCTGGTCGAGCGCCTCGCGGTAGGTGCTGCAGAAGCGGCGCGGCTCCGCGATCTCGGCGAACAGGTACAGGCCGACGCCGTTGGTGTCGAAGCCGAACTGCCGCTGGAGGAGGGTGCGGAGGAGGCGCCCGCCGGAGAGGTCGCCGAGGTAGCGCGTGTAGTGGTGCGCGACGAAGCCGCCGACCCAGACGGAGGCGACCCGCTCGATCCGCTCGACGTACGCGGCCGTGCTCGCGAGCGGGCGGACGACGTCGCGCCAGTCGGGCCCGACGAGGAAGTCCAGGTCGGCCTCGATGGCGGGGAGGCGGGTGAGGTGCGGGTCGATGAAGCGCGCGGCCACGGGATCCGCCGCCATGCGCTCGGTCGCCGCCTCGATGGCCCGGTAGATGAAGTAGTGCTGCGCGACGAGGGCGACGTAGTCGTCGCGGCAGCCGCGGCCGGTGACCAGCGCCGTCATGAACTCGTCCGCGTCGGTCGCCTCGGCGCGCGGTCGCGCGCGGTCGCGGAGGGCCTCGGTGAGCGGGACGACGGTCATGATGTAGGTGAGCCTAACCTCATCTGCGGGCCCGGCGGAAGGGCTCGCGCGCCGTGTCCGGCCGACGCCCGGGTGCGGCTCAGGAGGCCGCGGCGAAGAAGACGAGGCCGAGCAGCGGCGGCACGCCCTGGACGAGCGCGGGGATCAGGTACTTCTTGCCGGTGCTCGCGATGATGATCGACGCCAGCACCATGCACGCGGTCGTGAAGAGCACGAGCGTGAGGCCGGCGGGCACGTTGCCGACGAAGTAGAGGATGAGCCCGAGGCCGGCGCCGAGCGCGAGGAACAGGTTGTAGAAGCCCTGGTTGTACGCCCACGGCTTGATGATGAGCGCCTTCTCCTGGTCGGCCACGCCGAAGCGCTTCCAGGCGAACGGCTTCTCGAACCAGACGCTCTCCAGGAGGAAGAAGAACACGTGCAGCAGGGCCGCCAGTCCGACGAAGATGGTCCCGGTGGCGGCTACTGCGGTCATGATCCCTCACTCCGGCGGCAGCGTGCCGCGTCGCGCCCAGGCTAGCGCGCGGGGGACGGGCACGGGGCCCGGCGTCGGCGGGTGCTAGGCGCGCACGTCGACGACGACGCGGCCGCTCGAGGCGCCCGCGAGGATCCGCTCGCCGGCCGCGATGGCGCCGCCCAGGGGCACGGTCGTGGTGACGGAGTCGAGGAGCGCGAGGTCGAGGTCGGTCGCGAGCCTGGCCCAGGCCTCGCGGCGGAGCGCGGCCGGCGCCTCGACGGAGTTGATGCCGGCGAGCGTCACGGCCCGGAGGATGAACGGGAGCACGGTGCCCGACAGGTCCGGCCCCTGGGCGAGGCCGGCCGCCGTGACGACGCCGCCCCACCGGGTCTGCGCGAGGACGTTGACGAGGGTCGCGCTGCCCACGCTGTCGACCGCGCCCGCCCAGCGCATGCCCTGCAGCGGCTTGCCGGGCTCGCCGAGCGCGCTCCGGTCGATGACCTCGGCGGCGCCGAGCGCGCGCAGCCGGTCGCCGAGCTCGTCGACGCGGCCGGTGGACGCGACCACGCGGTGGCCGAGGCGCGCGAGGAGGGCGACCGCGATGGATCCGACGCCTCCGCCGGCGCCCGTGACGAGCACGTCGCCGGATCCGGGCTCCACGCCGCCGCGCTCGAGCGCGAGCACCGAGAGCATCGCGGTGAAGCCGGCGGTGCCGATCGCGGCGGCGCGCGCCGCGGAGATGCCGTCGGGCACGCGGACGAGCGCATCGGCCGGCACGCGCACGCGCTCGGCGAGCCCGCCGTCGCGGCTCTCGCCGAGGCCGGCGCCGTTCAGCACCACCAGGTCGCCGGGGGAGATGGAGGCGGACCCGCTCGCGGCGACCGTGCCGACCGCATCGATCCCCGCCACGAGCGGGCTCGTGCGCGCGATGCCGGGGCGGCCGCCGAGCAGCATGCCGTCCTTGTAGTTCACGCTCGAGAACAGGACGTCGAGCACGACCTCGCCGTCGCCCGGGCCGTCGGCGCCGCCGGTCGCCCGCTCGTCGGGCAGGTCGCGCAGCGCGACCTCGATGCCCGTCGTGCCGTCGTCGGCGACGGTCTTCTCGGCCACGAGCGCGCGATACGTCATGCCGTCACGCTACGCCCGGCGGTCGGGGCCGGCGAGGCGTCGCGCGCGGCGGCGTGACCCGGCCGGATCAGCCGAAGAGGATCGCGGCCTCGTCGTAGCGGTGCTGCGGCACGGTCTTCAGGCGCCCGAGCGCCTCCTCGAAGCCGACGTGGACGATGTCGGTGCCGCGGAGCGCGACCATGCGGCCCCAGTGGCCGTCCCGCACGCTGTCGACCGCGGCGAGGCCGAGGCGCGTCGCGAGCACGCGGTCGTACGACGACGGGGTGCCGCCGCGCTGGATGTGGCCGAGGGTCGTGGCGCGCGTCTCGATGCCGGTGCGCTCCTCGATGATCGGCGCGATCTGCTCGCCGATGCCGCCGAGCCGCGGGCGACCGAAGGCGTCGAGCCCGCGCTCGCCGTGGGCGTCGGACGCGTGCTCGGGGATGAAGCCCTCCGCGACGACGACGAGCGGCGCGCGACCCCGGTCGTAGGCGGCGCGCACCCAGCCGATGATCTGGTCCATCGACGTCTTCTGCTCGGGGATGAGGATCGCGTGCGCGCCGGCGGCCATGCCGGAGTGCAGCGCGATCCAGCCGACATGGCGGCCCATGACCTCGGCCACCATGCAGCGGCTGTGCGAGTCGCCCGTGGTGCGGAGGCGGTCCATGGCGTCGGTCGCGATCTGCACCGCGGTGTCGAAGCCGAACGTGTAGTCGGTGGCGTCGAGGTCGTTGTCGACGGTCTTGGGCACGCCGACGATCTTGAGCCCCGCATCGGTGAGGCGCTTCGCGGCCGCGAGCGTGCCCTCGCCGCCGATGGCGAGGATCGCGTCGATGCCGAGCCGGTCGAGGTTCTCCTGGATCCGCTCCACGCCGCCGTCGCCCTCGAACGGGTTCGTGCGGCTCGTGCCGAGGATCGTGCCGCCCTGCTTGCCGATGCCCTGGATGTCGCGGCGCGCGAGCGGCATGACGTCGCCGTCGACGACGCCCCGCCAGCCGTCGCGGAAGCCCACGAACTCCTGCTTGTGGATGGTCGTTCCCTTGAGCACCGCCCCGCGGATCACCGCGTTGAGTCCGGGGCAGTCTCCGCCTGAGGTGAGGATTCCGATGCGCACACGTCCATCATGGGGCACGGTCCCGCGAGACTGGGCGGATGCACACGGACCCGGGCGGACGCCCGCACCCCTCGCCCCGCCCGGTCGACGACCTCGACGTGCTCGCACGCCGTGCGCTCGGCCTCGTGCACGACGGCCGCCGGGCGGTCCTCGGCATCGCGGGCAGCCCCGGCGCCGGCAAGACGACGCTCGCGCGGGCGCTCACGGCGCGCGTCGACGCCCGGGCGGGTGCGGGCACCGCCGCGTACGTGCCCATGGACGGCTTCCACCTGGCGAACGCGACGCTCGACCGGCTGGGCCGGCACGACCGCAAGGGCGCGATCGACACGTTCGACGGCTGGGGCGTGCTCGCGCTCGTGCGACGGATCCGGTCCGAGACCGATCACGCGGTGTACGCGCCGTCGTTCGACCGGACCGTCGACGAGGGCGTCGCGGGGGCGGTCGCGGTGGAGGCGGGCACGCGGCTCGTCGTGATCGAGGGCAACTACCTGCTCGTGGACGAGGATCCGTGGGCGCTGCTGGCCGCCGAGCTCGACGAGGCGTGGTTCTGCGCGACGCCGGGCGAGGAGCGCTTCGCGCGCCTGGTCGACCGGCACACGACGGGCGGTCGGGCGCCGGATGCCGCGGAGGCCTGGGCCCGGGAGGTCGACGGCGCGAACGCCGTGCTCATCGAGGGGACGCGCGGCCTGGCCGACCTCGTGGTGGCGGGCACGGCGCCGGGCGTCCCGGCGGCGGTCGACGGGTAGCGGCGCGCGGACGGGCGCGACGACGGCCCGGATCCGCTCGGCGGACGCGGACGCGGCCGCGGACGCGGCCGAGGAGGGTCGGGGGCCGTGCGTACCCTGAGGGGATGGACGACGGCGGCGGCGAGGCGACCGCCCCCGACGCGCGCACGGCCTACGTGCCCGACCGCGAGGTCGACCTCCGGCTCGTGCTCCGCCCCCTCTTCCGCGGCGCCGCGGATCCGACCTGCCGCTGGGATCCGGCCCCGCCCGGCTCCCGTCGCGCGGGCGTCTGGCGCACGGCCCGCACGCCGCTCGGCGACGCGTCGCTGCGTCTCGATGCCCGGCCCGACGGCGGCGTCGACGCCCGCGCCTGGGGGCCGGGCGCCGAGTGGGCGATCGACGGCGTGCCCGAGCTGCTGGGGGAGGGCGACGACTGGTCCGACCTCGACGTGTCCGCGCATCCGCTCCTCCGCGACGCCCGCCGCCGCCTGCCCGCGCTCCGGCTGATGCGCACGAACCACGTGCTCGAGGCGATGGCCGCGGCGGTGCTCGAGCAGAAGGTGACCGGTCTCGAGGCCCGGCGGGCGTGGCGGCAGCTGATCCTGGCGCACGGCGATCCCGCGCCCGGCCCGGCCCCTGTCGGCATGCGCGTGCTGCCGTCGCCCGAGCGCTGGCGGCTCATCCCGTCGTGGGAGTGGCACCGCGCGGGCGTGGATCCGAAGCGGTCGCGCACCCTCATCGCCGTCGCCACCTCGGCCGCGGGGCTCGAGCGCACGCTCGCGCTCGGGCGGGGGAGCGATGAGATCTCGCGGCGGCTGCGGTCGATCCCGGGCGTCGGGATCTGGACGGCGGCGGAGACCACGCAGCGCGCCCACGGGGATCCGGACTCGGTGAGCGTCGGCGACTACCACGTGCACGACACCGTGGGGTGGGCGCTCGTGGGCCATCCGGTCGACGACGACGGCATGCTCGAGCTGCTGGAGCCGTGGCGCGGGCACCGTCAGCGGGTGATGCGCCTCATCGAGGCGAGCGGCTTCCGGAAGCCGCGGTTCGGCCCGCGCATGACCGTGCAGGACCACCGCGGGCACTGACCGCGGGAGGCGCCGATCCCCACCGGCATCGGGACCGACCGGTGCCGCGCGCGGTTCAGCTGTCGGCGGCGATGCCGTCGGGGAGCTTCGCGCCGGCCTTCGTGAGGGCGTCGACCAGGTCCTGGCCGGCGACCGTCTTCACGATGTCGCCCTGGATGCGGAGCGTCGGCGTGCCGGTGACGCCGGCGGCGGTCGCGTCCGAGGTGTTATCGGTGATCCACGACGAGTACTTGCCCTCGGCCACGCAGGTGCGCGCGTCGCCGGAGGAGACGCCCTGGGTCGTCAGCCAGGTGACGAAGTCGGCGTGGGTCCACGAGTCGGTGACCGTGGAGTGGTTGTCGAACAGGGCCGAGTGCACGGCGGGCCACTTGTCGGGCTCCTCGGCGAGCACGCACGCGGCGGCGCTGCCGGCGACCTGGCCGTACTTCGTGACGATCTGGATGGGGTGGTACACGATGCGCACCTGGCCCGTGGCCGCGATCCTGTCGAGCAGGGGGCCGGACTCGGCCTCGTACTGCGCGCAGTGGGGGCACGAGTAGTCCTCGAACACGTCCAGGGTGACGGGGGCGTCGGCCGCGCCCACGCTCACGCCGTGCGGCTCGGTCGCGACGCGCACGGTGTCGCCCGTGGACAGCTGCGCCGTCGTGTCCTGCTTCGGGCCCGCGGCGCTCGCCGCCTGCGACTGGCCGAGGAGGTAGACGCCGCCGGCGATGGCCGCGATGACGACGACGAGCCCGCCCGCCACGGAGAACTGGGTGATGAGGCGACGGCGCTTGCGGCGCCGGTCGTCGAGGGCCCGCTCGATGCGTGCCTTCTCGCGGATCGCGCGTACCTTCTCGTTCTCATGACGTGCCATGCGCACGATCCTAGGGATCCGCGCGCTGGTGCCCCTGGGAGGCGCCACAGCGCCTCGTGCGGATAGGCTCGGCGGGTGCCCGAAGACGTGTCGTACTCCCCCCGCCTCCCCACCGGCCAGCAGCACGAGCTCGTCGCGGAGGTGGACGGCCGCACGCAGCGCATGGTGATCGCGGAGGTCGGCGCCGCCCTCCGCGTGCTCCAGGTCGACGGCGCGGACCTCGTCCAGTCCTACCCCGACGAGGCGCGCCCGCCCTTCTGCAGCGGCATCGTGCTCGCGCCCTGGCCCAACCGGATCCGCGACGGCGTCTGGCAGCAGGGCGACGTGGTGCACCAGCTCGACATCACCGAGGTCGACCGCGAGAACGCGATCCACGGCCTGCTCCAGCACTCCCCGTACCGCCTCGTGGAGCGCGACGACGTGTCGATCACGCTGGCCGCCGACGTCCACCCGCAGCACGGCTACCCCTTCGCCCTCGAGACGAGCGTGCGCTACGAGCTCACGGGGTCCGGCGTCCGGGTGACCCACGGGATCCGCAACGTCGGCGTCCAGGACGCGCCCGTCGCCGTCGGCACGCACCCCTTCCTCCGCGTCGGCGACGTGCCCACCGAGGACCTCGAGGTCGTCATCGACGCGCCCACCCACATCGAGGTGGACCCGGTGCGCCTCAACCCCACGGGCGTCCAGACCCCGGTCGCGGGCACCCGGTTCGACCTGCGCCAGGGCGTGCGCGTGCGCGACGCCCAGCTCGACGACGCGTGGGCCGACGCCCGCGTGGTCGACGGCGTCACCCGGCACGGCGTCCAGGCGCCCGACGGCCGCCGCACCGAGATCTGGGCCGACGGCGAGTTCACCTACTGGCAGGTCTTCGTGACGCCGTGGTACCCGGTCGCGGACGGCCACGTGTGGGCGGTCGCGGTCGAGCCGATGACGGCGCCCGCCGACGCGTTCAACTCGGGCGACGGCCTCATCACCCTGGAACCCGGATCCGAGTGGACCGGCACCTGGGGCATCGACCTGCACGACTGATCCGCGCTGGTCGGAAACCGAACGCGCGGGCGACGGGCGCGGACGACCGTCCTAGCGTCGGAGCATGACCGACGACACCGCGACCACCGCTCCCCTCGACGCCATCACCGGGGTGCACCACGTGCGCCTCTCCGTCACCGACCTCGCCCGGTCGCGCGCCTTCTACGAGGGCGTCCTGGGGCTCACCCCCGCCATCGAGAGCGAGGGCGACCCGAGCGACCCCGCCGTGCGCGAGGATCCGGCGCAGTACTTCGGCGGCGTCATCTACGGCATCGGCTCGCAGCTGCTCGGCCTCCGTCCGATCGCGGGCGACGACGCCGCGTTCGACCCCGAGGCACGCGGCCTCGACCACGTGAGCCTGCAGGTCGGCTCGCGCGACGACCTCGTGCGCGCAGCCGCGCTCTTCACGGAGCGCGGCATCTCCCACGGCGAGGTCGTCGACTTCCCGACGGGCATGTCGATCCTGTCGGTGCAGGACCCGGACGACATCAACGTCGAGCTCGTCGTCGCCGGCTGAGCCCGCTCGCCGCGGATCCGCTCCGCCGCGCGTGCGTCGGCGCTGCGGCTCAGACCGGGCAGCGGACCTGCGTGCGGGGGCCGGACCGGTCGATGACGTGATCGGGCATCGGCTCGCCGCACATCGGGCAGAGGCGGCTCATCGGCTCCTGCACGGGCTCGTCGTCGTACGGGCCGAGGGGCGGCGCGCCGAGGTAGGGACGCAGGCGCTGGTTGAAGCGCTCGACGGCGCGGCCGAAGCCGCCGGCGCGGCTCCCGCCCTCCGGGCCATCGGCATTTCCCCGCTTGCGTAACATCTACCCAGTGTACGTAGCAGTCCACGGGATGACGGTCGAGGAGGACGCGATGACGACGACGGATCCGCTGGCGCTCGAGAGCCAGGTGTGCTTCCAGGCGGTGGTCGCCGCGCGGTCCGTGGTGGCCGTGTACCGGCCCATCCTCGAGCCGCTCGGGCTGACGCATCCGCAGTACCTCGTGATGCTCGCGCTCTGGGAGCGCAACGACCGCTCGATCTCCGACCTCGGGGCCGCGCTCCAGCTGGAGCCGGCGACGCTGACCCCGCTGCTCAAGCGCCTGCAGGGCGCGGGGTTCGTCGGCCGCGCGCGCAGCACGGTCGACGAGCGCGTGGTCGTGGTCTCGCTGACCGACGCCGGACGCGAGCTGCGCGGGCGCGCCGTGCACGTGCCCGCCCAGGCGGCGGCGCGCACGGGGCTCTCCATCGCGGAGCTCGAGGCGCTGCGCGACGCGCTCGACGACGTGGTCGGCCGCCTGAACGGCGCGGCGGCCGAGGCCGACGCGGGATGCGGGCGGGGCGACGGCGCGGGCGGCGAGGACGACCGGGCGGCCTGATCCCGGTGCGGTACCGCGGGGCGGGTCAGCCGGCCGCGTCGAAGGGCGTCCAGCTCGCGTCGGTCACGCGCGTCGTGCCGTCCACGGCCTCCACGGAGAGGGCGGCCGCGTCGAGCGAGCCGACCGTGGCGGTCGTGAGCACGGCCGCGTCGCCGTCGACGAAGGCCTCGACGACCCGGTCGTCCACGACGAGGTCGAGCGTCACCGGATCCCCCGGCGCGGAGTCGGGGAGCGGCGCCGTCGCGGGCCGATCGTAGGCGTCCGGCATGATCCCGTCGGGGTCGTCGTCGCGCACGACGAACGCCTGCCGCCGCTCCGCGTCGTAGCCGACGGTGACCGTGCCGCCCTCGGGGGAGGAGAGGCGCACGCGGGTCTCGCGCGCCGGATCCGCCGGGTCGGGCACGAGGGTGAGGCGGAGACGCGACGGGCCGCGCGGCGCCTCGGCCAGCGGGATCGTGCCGGACGCCCGGGCGTCGGCGATGGGCCGGGCCTCGCCCTCGCGTCCGGCCAGGGCGTCGAGGGGCGCGGACCGCAGCGCCCATCCGGCGCCGTCGCGCACGAGGCGGAGCTCCCGCACGATCGACTGGGCGCCGCCGGAACCGCCGTCGCGCAGCGGCAGCCGGCCCGCGTAGGCCCAGCTGCTCGCCCAGCCCATCGCGTACCGGCGGGTGGGGGCCGCGGCGTCGCCGGCGGGATCCGCCCAGGTCACGGCCGCGTAGAGGTCCGCGCCGCGGTCGAGCCAGCGCGGGGCGTCGTCCTCCGGCGTGAAGCGCTCGCCGTCGAAGTCGCCGACCCAGTACGCGGTGCCCGTGCCGCGGCCCTGGGCGGCGCCGTCCGCGCCGGCGGCGAGGACCCAGCGGACGCGGCCGGGGTCGTCCGGGCTCGTGAGGGGGAACACGTCCGGCGTCTCGAGCGTCCCGAGGTCGTCGCGGGCGAAGTCGGAGCGGTAGGTCCAGCGCAGCAGGTCGGGCGACGTGTAGAAGCCGATCCGTCGGCCCTCCGCGAGCGCCATGCTCCAGCGGCCGTGCGCGGCGTCCCACACGACCTTCGGGTCGCGGAAGTCGGGGCCGCCCGGGTTCTCCATCACGGGGTTCCCCGTGTACGCCGCGAACCGGTATCCGCCGTCGGTGGAGTAGTAGAGGGACTGGCGCTGCACGCCGTCCGACTGCTGCGTGAGGATCGCGACGACCGTGCCGGCGCCGAGCCCGGAGGTGTTCGCGGTGTCGACCACGACGCTGCCGGTCTCGGCGTCGCCGAGCGGGGTGTCGTACTTGTCGATCGCGATGCCCTCGTCGTGCCACGTCACCATGTCCGGCGACGTGAAGTGCCGCCACGAGGATCCGTTCCCGCCGGGGTGGTCGCCGTTGACGAGCGCGTAGGCGTGCCACACGCCGTCGAGCTGGAACGGCCGCTGCGGGTCGTTCATGAACTCGTCGGACGGGGCGATGCGGATGCCGTCGGGCGCGGACCGCGGCGCAGGAGGCGGGGGCGCGACGGGACCGTGGTCGGCGCCCGTGATGCCGCGGACGGCGACGACGAGGGCGGCGACCAGGAGGATCGCGACGACCGTGACGAGCGCGCGCCGGTGGCGACGGGCGAGGGGGCGGACGCGGTCGCGGATGCGGAGCGCGAGGCCGGCGGCGGGCGGCGCGGATGGAGCGGGTGATGCGGTCGCGGGCTGAGCGTGCTCCGGGCGCGGCGGGATGGAGGTCATGTCGTCGAGCTCCTCGCGTGGTCGATCGGGGGGCAGACGGGTGGCGGGACGGAGCGGGAGAGCATGCACCGCCGCACGACCGAGCTGCGACCGTACCGGTTCGGATCGGTCGCGTCCACCCCGTTCGGGGGACACGCCCGGGATCCGCCGCCGACCCCGTCCGGGGCGCGCTCGGGCCCCGACACCCCCTAGGCTCCCCGACCGGGGGAGCGTGCACCGCGCGATGCGATCGGACTCATCGATACGAGAACGAGAGTGAGAACAGGTGACCAAGAGAATCAGGCGCGGGTTGTCCGCGTCCGCTGTGGCGACCCTGGTGGTGGCGTCCGCGCTGATCGCCGGCGGATCCGCCCAGGCTGCGGGCTCGACCCCGCCGCGGCCCACCGTCCACACCCAGAAGGCGTACGCGCCGGAGGACGACTTCACGGCCCACTGGACCCGGGCCGACGCGAAGCAGATCGCGAAGCTGTCCGACCCCACGGCTGCGCCCCGCCAGAACTCCATGCCCGCGGCCCAGACCATGCCGCAGGTGCCGAAGGACTTCCCGACCATGACGGACAAGGCGTACGTCTGGGACACCTGGCCCCTCACGGACGCGTCCGGCCAGACCTACAGCGTCGACGGCTACGACGTGATCTTCGCGCTCACGGCCCCGCGCACGCTGTCCTTCGACGACCGTCACACGGCGGCCAAGATCGGCTACTTCACGCGGCCCACGGGGATCCCGGCGGAGCAGCGGCCCGAGAACGGCGGCTGGACCTACCAGGGCAACGTCTTCGAGGACGGCGTGACGGACGGGGTCTTCCCCGACCAGTCGTTCTCGCAGCAGGCGGAGTGGTCGGGATCGACGCGGATCATGCCGGACGGCACGATCAAGATGTTCTTCACCGACGTGGCCTTCTACCGTGACGCGAAGGGGCAGGACGTGAAGGCGGCCGACCCCGTCATCTCGCTCAGCCAGGGGCGCATCGAGAAGACGGACGGCGCGGTCAAGGTCGCCGGCTTCGAGACGGTGACCCCGCTCCTGCGCCCCGACGGCCAGAAGTACCAGACGAAGGAGCAGAACGCGGGCGTCAACTTCCGCGACCCGTCGACGTTCAAGGACCCGAAGCACCCGGGCAAGACCTACATGGTGTTCGAGGCCAACGTGGCCGGGAAGCGCGGCGAGCAGCAGTGCGACGCGACCGACCTCGGCTACCGGAAGGGCGACCCCGCGGCGGAGGACCCGAAGGAGGTGACCGCCTCGGGCGCGAACTACCAGATGGCGTCCATCGGCCTGGCGGTCGCGGACGACGACGACCTCACCAAGTGGCACTTCCTCGATCCGCTGCTCGAGTCGGGGTGCGTCACCGACCAGACGGAGCGGCCGGAGGTCGTGATCCAGGGTGGCAAGTACTACCTGTTCACGATCAGCCACCGGTCGACCTTCGCGAAGGGGATCGACGGCCCGGAGGGCGTGTACGGCTTCGTGGGCAACGGCCTCCGCAGCGACTACAAGCCGATGAACAGCGGATCCGGCCTCGTGCTCGGCAACCCGACGAACCTGAACTACGCGGGCGGCACCGCGTACGGGCCCGACTACAACCAGACGCCGGGCGCGTTCCAGGCGTACTCGAGCTACATCCTCCCGGGCGGGCTGGTGGAGTCGTTCATCGACGCCGTCGGCTCGAAGGACTCCTTCCGCCGCGGAGGCACGCTCGGGCCGACCGTGAAGCTCGACATCACGGGCGACACGTCGAAGCTCGACCGGGGCTACGGCGAGGGAGGGCTCGGCGCGTACGCCGACATCCCGACCACCAAGGCCTACGACCCGGCGCACCCGCCGCAGTAGGACCGCGCGCGGCGACGGCGGGCTCCCCGTCGTCGCCGCGCGCTCCCTGCCCCGTCATCTACACTCCACTCGATGCCTGTCCCGCCCTCGATCGCCCCGCGCGTCCAGCGCGTGATCCGGGGGCTCGCCGCATCCACCACCGCCACGTTCGTGGCCGCCCTGTTCCACGAGGCCGGCGGCGGGGCCGCCCCGTCGTGGGCCGTCGTCGCGTTCGGCCTCGCGCTCGCGTCGCTGGTGGCCATCGCGCTCGCCGGCACGCGCGCGTCGCTCTGGCGGCTCACCGCCGCGGTCGGCGTCAGCCAGCTCCTCTTCCACGGGCTCTTCACGGCGGCGGGCGACGCCTCCGGGACGCTCACCGCCGCGGATCCGCACGCGGGCATGGCGGGGCACGGCGCCCTGCCGCTCGCCGTCCCCGGCCTCGACGGCGTGCCCGTCGGCACCGCGTCCGCGCTCGACGCCGGCATGCTCCTGTCGCACGGCGCCGCGCTCGCGGTCACCGTGCTCGCGCTCCGGCACGGCGAGGCGGCCCTCCGCGCGCTCGTCCGGGCATCCGGCCTGCGCGTGCTGCTCGCCCTCGCGATCCCGTTCCTGCGCCCCGACGGGCGGCCGGCCGACGCGCTCGCCCGCATCGCCCGTTCGCCCCGACCGCTGCGCGACCTCGTCGCCCGGATCGGACGGCTGCGCCACCGCGGTCCGCCGCGCGTGCTCGTCGCCGCCTGACCCGCGACCGTCGTCGCACCGGGGCCGCATGCCCGCGCCTGCGCCGCCCTCACCCCTCCCTCCCTCTCTCCCTCCCTCCGGACGCCGCCACGGCCGCGCCCGCTCCCGGGGCCGCCACCGCGCGGCCCGGAACAGGACACCAGCCATGACCACCTCATCCACCCCCGCTCCCCGCCGTCGGATCCTCCGCTCGGCCACCGCGCTCGTCGGCGGCGTCGCGCTCGCCGTCGCCCTCCCGCTCGCCGCCTCGGCGCACGTGCGCGTCTCGCCCGACCAGGCCGCGGCAGGCAGCTACAGCACGCTGACGTTCAAGGTCCCGACCGAGTCCGCGACCGCGACCACCACGAGCGTCACGGTCGACCTGCCGAAGGACACCCCCTTCTCCAGCCTCTCCACCGAGCCCGTCCCCGGTTGGACCGCCAAGGTCACCACCGAGAAGCTCGACACCCCCGTGAAGACCGACGACGCGACCATCACCGACGCGCCCATCGAGGTGACCTGGACCGCGGACGACGGCGTGGGCATCAAGGCGGGCGAGTTCCAGCGCTTCACGGTCTCGGTGGGGCCCGTGCCCGCGGAGGGGAGCATCATGCTGCCCGCGCACCAGGGCTACTCGGACGGGTCGGTCGTCGACTGGGACGAGGCGACGCCCGCGTCCGGCGAGGAGCCGGAGCACCCCGCGCCCACGCTCTACGTGCAGGACGCGCCGCCCGCCGACGCGATGAGCGCCATGAGCTCCCCGGCGCCCGACGCCGCCGCCGCGACGACCACGGCATCCTCCTCGGACGCCGCGGGCAGCGCGGTCGCGGTGGGCCTCGGCGTGGGCGGCCTCGCGCTCGGCGCGGTCGCGCTCGTCGTCGCGGTCTTCGCGCTGACCCGCGTGCGCCGCGAGGGCGGCGGCCAGGCGTGACGCCCGGACACCGGATCCGCCGCGGGCCCCGTCCCGCGGGAGCGCCCGCGGCTCCGCGCCGCCGCCTCGTGCGGGTCGCCGCCGCGCTCTCCGGCGCGGCCCTCGCGACGGCCGCGCTCGCGCTCGTCGGCATCGGACAGGGGAGCGGGCCGGACGCCGCGCTCCCCGCCTCGGCGCACGACTACCTCGTGTCGAGCTCGCCCGCAGCCGGATCCACCATCGACGCGCCGCCGTCGGAGGTCTCGCTGACCTTCAACGACGTGATCCTCGACCTCGGCGCGTCCGGCGGCGGCGACGCCGGCGGAGCGTCGGCCGGGGCGGGCGGATCCTCGATCGTGCAGGTCACCGGCCCCGACGGCCAGGGCACGCACTTCGAGACCGGCTGCGCCGTGAACGCCGGCCGCACGGTCTCCGTGCCGGTCGCGCTCGGCGGGAGCGGCCAGTACACCGTCACGTGGCGCGTGGTCTCCGCGGACGGGCATCCGGTGTCCGACTCGATCACGTTCACCTACCAGGCGCCCGCGGGCGCGGCGACGGCGGCGGGATCCGCGTCCGGGCCCGCCTGCGCGGCGGCCCAGGAGGGCGCTGCGGGAGCGGGAGCGGGCTCCGGCTCCGCGGGCGGATCCGCGACCGGCGAGGCCGGCACCGCGGCAGGCCAGGAGCAGGGCGTCGCGCCGTACCTCGGCGTCATCGTCGGCGTGGGCATCGGCATCGTCGTGCTCGCGGCCGCCGCGGTCGTGCTCATCGTGGTGACCGGGCGGCGGAAGCCGGCCGGCGCGGGTGCGCCCGCCGGCGGCACGCCCGGCACGCCCGGCACGCCCGGCACGAGCGACGCGGACGGCGACGGGCCGCCGACCGCCTGACCCCGCGCCACGGACCGCGACGGGCCCGGATCCCCCAGGGATCCTGGCCCGTCGTCGCGCGGCCCGCGGAGCAGGCGACGGGTCAGCCCGCGGCCGGTCCCATCAGCTCGACCGCGCGCGCCAGGGCGTCCCGGCAGGCGCGGATGCCCGGCCGGTCGAGGCTCCCGACGCGCGACGACGTGAACACCGTGCGCCGCGGCGACCCCGGCAGGCCGACGAGCCGCACGTCGGGCTCGCGGCCGGCCCAGACCAGGTCCGGCAGCACGGACGCCGCGTGCCCGCCGCGCACCAGGTCGATGTGCGCCTGCAGGTCAGCCGTCACGTAGCGCACGTCCGGCTCGAAGCCCGCGACGCGGCACACCTGCTCGGCGAAGTGGCGCGACGCGGTGCCCGCGGGTTCCATCACCCACGGCAGGCGGCGCGCGTCCGAGATGGAGCGGACGTCGTCGTGGCCGGGCGGCAGGCCGAGGCGGAGCGGATCCACGCACAGCTCCTCGCGGTCGAGGTCGGCCGGCCGCGGCGCCGCGTGCGCCGGGTACTGCTCGGCGATGACGAGGTCGTGGTCGCGCGCCCACACGTCGTGCAGGCCCGACTCGGGCTCGCGCATCGTGATCTCGACCCGGAGGTCGGGGTAGTCGTCGCGGAGGATCGTGAGCGCGGGCGGCACGAGCGCGAGCAGCGCCGACTGGAACGCGGCGATGCGGATGGTGCCGGACACGTTCGCGAGCGACGCGTTCACCTCGGTCTCGGCGCGCTCCAGCCGCTCGAGCAGGGCCGTCGTGTGCTCGACGAGGATCTCGGCCTGCGGCGTGAGCACGACCCGCCGCCCGACGTGGCGCAGCAGCGTGACGCCCGCCTCGCGCTCCAGCTGCGACAGCTGCTGCGACACCGACGACGGGCTGAACGACAGGGCGTCGGCGACCGCGCCGATCGTGCCGCGGAGCTTGAGCTCGCGCAGGAGCCGGAGCCGTCGCATCTCGAGCACGTGCGCCTCCCGCGGGATCCCAGGCGAGCATGGAATCATCGGCGGAGCCGCACGATGATCATCGGAAACGTTCAGCGCATCCGACGAGAGCATGGTCGCACACTGGGTGGACGCGCTCGCCGCGCGGACGACGACGACGGGGCCGACGGCCCACACGAGACGAAGAGGTTCCCGCATGACCGCCGAGACCGCATCCGCCCCCGAGACCGCGGCGATCCCGACGCTCGCCGGAGCCGCCGCCCCGGACCGCGACGACCTCGCCGACCGGTCCGTCGCGCTCGTGCGCACCTGGCTCGCCGAGGCGGCGCAGCACCCGGCGGATCCGTCCGCCGAGCGCCTCGCGGGCGTCCTCAAGGACGAGAACGGCCTCGACTTCACCATCGGCTTCGTCGACCGCGTCGTGCGCCCCGAGGACCTGCCGGTCGCGGGCAACAGCCTCGCCGCGCTCACTTCCAAGACCCCCGGCTTCCTGCCCTGGTACATGCAGGGCGCGATCCGCGCGGGCGGCATCCTCGGCCCGGTCCTCCCGCAGGTCGTCGTGCCCGTCGCGCGCCGCGTGCTGCGCGAGATGGTCGGGCACCTCATCGTCGACGCGACGAGCGAGAAGCTCGGCCCGGCCATCCAGAAGCTGCGCGAGGGCGGATCCCGCCTCAACCTCAACCTGCTCGGCGAGGCCGTGCTGGGCGAGAAGGAGGCCGCGCGCCGCCTCGCCGGCACGCGCGAGCTGCTCGCCCGCGACGACGTGGACTACGTCTCCATCAAGGTGTCGAGCGTCGTCTCGCAGCTGTCGATGTGGGCGTTCGACGAGGCCGTCGAGAAGGTCGTCGAGCGGCTCACCCCGCTGTACGAGCTGGCGTCGGAGGCCGCGACCCCCAAGTTCATCAACCTCGACATGGAGGAGTACAAGGACCTCGACCTCACCATCGAGGTATTCACGCGCGTGCTCGACCAGCCGCAGCTGAAGGGCCTCGAGGCCGGCATCGTGCTGCAGGCGTACCTGCCCGACGCGCTCGCCGGGCTGCAGCGGCTCACCGCGTGGGCGCAGGAGCGCCGTGCGGCGGGCGGAGCGCCCATCAAGGTCCGCATCGTGAAGGGCGCGAACCTCGCGATGGAGCAGGTCGACGGCCGGATGCACGACTGGCCCGTCGCCACCTGGGCCACCAAGGAGCAGACCGACACGCACTACAAGCGGATGCTCGAGCACGCGCTCCAGCCCGCCGCGGCCGACGCCGTGAAGGTCGGCGTGGCCGGCCACAACCTCTTCGACGTCGCGTACGCGTGGCTGCTCGCCGAGGAGCGCGGCGTCACCGACCGGATCGAGTTCGAGATGCTCCTCGGCATGGCCACCGGCCAGGCCGAGGCCGTGAAGCGCACGGTCGGCGGGCTGCTGCTCTACACGCCCGTCGTGCACCCGACCGAGTTCGACGTGGCGATCTCGTACCTCATCCGCCGCCTGGAGGAGAACGCGAGCCAGGAGAACTTCATGTCGGCGGTGTTCGAGCTCAGCACGTCGAGCGCGCTGTTCGCGCGGGAGGAGTCGCGGTTCCGCTCGTCGCTCGCGGGCGTGGACGACGCGATCCCGGCGCCGAACCGCACGCAGGACCGCCGCTTCCCGCCGGAGCTCGACGACGTGGATCCGCTCGCCGAGCCCGAGACGCCCGAGGAGCCCGCGGACGAGATCGACCCGCAGCTCACGAACGTGGTGCAGGGCTTCACGCGCGGCTCGCTGCTGACGCCCGACGCGCTCGTCGACCCCGAGGCCTCCACCACCCCGTTCCACAACGCGGCCGACACGGATCCGGCGCTGCCGACCAACCGCGCCTGGGGCCGCGAGATCCTGGCGCGCGTGGAGGCCTCGCGGCTCGGCGTCGCGACCATCGACGCCGCGCGCATCGACTCCACCGACCAGCTCGACGACGTCATCGACGGCGTGCGCACGGCCGCCGCCGCGTGGGGCGCCCGCCCCGGCGACCAGCGCGCCGCGCTGCTGCACCGCGTGGGCGTCGCCATCGAGCGCAACCGCGCGCGCCTCATCGAGGTCATGGCGTCGGAGACCGGCAAGACCATCGCCGAGGCCGACCCCGAGGTCAGCGAGGCCGTGGACTTCGCGCACTACTACGCCGAGCGCGCCCGCGACCTCGACCGTGTGCAGGGCGCGCGGTTCGTGCCGTCGCGCGTCACCGTCGTGGCGCCGCCGTGGAACTTCCCCGTCGCGATCCCCGCGGGCAGCATGCTCGCGGCCCTCGCCTCCGGCAGCGGCGTGGTCGTCAAGCCCGCCGGACAGGCGCGCCGCTCCGGCGCCGTGCTCGTCGAGGCGCTCCGCGAGGCCGGCGTGCCGCGCGACCTGCTCGCGCTCGTCGACGCGGGCGAGGCCGAGTTCGGCGAGCACCTCATCTCGCACCCGGCGGTCGACCGCGTGATCCTCACGGGCGGCTACGAGACCGCCGAGGTCTTCCGCTCCTGGCGCTCGGACCTCCCGCTGCTGGCGGAGACCAGCGGCAAGAACGCCATCATCGTGACCCCCAGCGCCGACCTCGACCTGGCCGCGGCCGACGTCGTGAAGAGCGCGTTCGGCCACGCCGGCCAGAAGTGCTCGGCCGCGAGCCTCGTGATCCTCGTGGGCTCGGTCGGGAAGTCGCGCCGCTTCCTCACCCAGCTCGTCGACGCGGTGTCGTCGCTGCGCGTGGGCTACCCGTCGGATCCGACCACGCAGATGGGCCCGATCATCGAGCCGGCCGCCGGCAAGCTCAAGCACGCGCTCACGCAGCTCGGCGTCGGCGAGAAGTGGCTCGTGGAGCCGCTGGCGAAGGACGAGACCGGCCGCCTCTGGTCGCCGGGCGTCCGCGACGGCGTGAAGCCCGGGTCGTACTTCCACCTCACCGAGTTCTTCGGGCCCGTGCTCGGCGTGATGCGCGCCCGCACCCTCGAGGAGGCCATCCGCTTCCAGAACGCGATCCCCTACGGCCTCACCGCGGGCCTGCACAGCCTCGACGCGCGCGAGCTCGAGCAATGGCTCGACACCGTCGAGGCGGGCAACCTCTACGTCAACCGCGGGATCACGGGCGCGGTCGTGCAGCGCCAGCCGTTCGGCGGCTGGAAGCGCTCCTCGGTCGGATCCGGCACCAAGGCCGGCGGGCCGAACTACCTCATGGGCCTCGGTTCCTGGGTCGCGGACGAGGGCCGGCACTCCAGCTCGCTGCACCTGCGCGGGCTGTCGCCGCGGGTCACGGAGCTCATCGAGTCGGCGCAGCCCGCGATCCGCTACGAGGACTTCGATCTCGTCCGCCGCTCCGCCCTCAGCGACGCCGTCGCCTGGCACGACGAGTTCGGCCAGGTGAAGGACCCGAGCGGCCTCGGCGTGGAACGGAACCTGTTCCGCTACCGGCCGCTGCCCGTCACGGTGCGGCTCACGGAGTCGGGCGCGCTCGCCGACCTGCTGCGCGTGCTCGCGGCCGGGCGCCTCGCCCGTGCGGAGATGCACGTGTCGGTCCCGGGGATCCTCCCGGCCGGCCTCGGCCAGGTGCTCGAGGACCTGCCGAGCGTGCACGTGATCATCGAGACGGACGACGCGTGGCTCGCCCGCGTCGCGACCGACGGCATCGCGACCGAGCGCGTGCGCCTCGTCGCCGCGCGCGACGCGCGGCTCGTGGAGGCGCGTGCCCTGTCGGACGCGCTCCGCGGCACGCCCGACGTGGCCGTGTACGCCGACGAGGTCACGGCGGCCGGCCGCGTCGAGATGCTCACGTTCCTGCGCGAGCAGGCCATCAGCATCACGGCCCACCGCTTCGGCAACCCGGACGACTGGAGCGAGGCGGTCATCTAGGTGACCGCGATCGAGGTCCGCGCGCTCCGGGCCTCGGAGGTCGGGCGGCTCGAGCAGGGGGAGCCGCCCGGCCGCGGGTTCGCCCGCACGATGTGGGCGCTCCAGCAGGCGGGCGGATCCACCCTGCTCGTCGCGTGGGACGGCGACCGTCCCGTGGGCTCCGGCCAGCTCGACCTCCGCGGCGCCGCGCCGGAGCTGCGGAACCTGCGGGTCGACGCGGCGGAGCGCGGGCGCGGCGTCGGCACGGCGATCATCCGCGCGGCCGAGGAACGCGTCGCGCCGGGCCGCCTCACGGTCGGCGTCGGCCTCGACAACCCGCGGGCCCGCGCGCTGTACGAGCGGCTCGGCTACCGCGGCACGGGCGAGGTCACGACCACCACGTACGCCTACGTCGACGACGACGGCGTCACCCGGCAGGCCACGGAGACGGACGAGACGCTGGCGCGCGACCTGGGCTGAGCCCGGTCGGCCTCGCCGACCTGCCACGATGAGCGCATGCGCGAGAGGGAGGCCATCGCCCGCGCCCGGGCGATGTGAGGTGCGGGTCGTCGCCGTGGCGCTGATCGCCGCGTACTGGAGCCTGGCGAGGATCGCCTAGGGCCGCGATCCTCGTGCACCGGCGGCGCCCGTCTCCACAGCCGGCACCGGGGATGATCCGCGCGCGGCCCGCCCGGATCCGCGACCCTGGACGGATGCAGCGCTCCGAGACCGTCGACCGCGCCCGGACGCTGTGGGACGACGGCCGGCGGCGCGAGGCGATCGTCGAGCTCCGCACCCGCGTGCGGCGGGAACCGGGAGACGCGGTCGCGCGCCTGCTGCTGGCGTCCTGGTACCGCGAGGTCCGCGCCCCGGACCAGGCCGCCCGCTGGGGCATCGCGTTCCCCGGGTGGACCACCGCGCGCGAGCGCGAGCTGCTGGCGCGCCTCATCGCGCCCTCCGGCGTGCGCGACGAGCACCTCGGCCGCTTCCTCGCGCTGCCCGCGGGTGAGCGGCCCGCCGAGCTCGCCGAGGTCATGACGATCGTCGGCGGCCTCCGCGCCCCCGACGGCTGGCGCGGCGCGAAGCCGCTGCGGCCGCGGGACCTGCGGAGCCGGATCGCGCACGCCGTCCACGTGCTCGGCTGGGTGCTGCTCGCGGGAGCCCTGATGATGTCCGGCCTCGTGGCGCTGGCCGGCGAGGACGCCACATCCCCCGCGCGCGGCGGCGTCGCCCTGGGGCTCCTCCTGCTCGCCGTGGCCGCGGTCGTGGAGGGCACGCGGGCCCGCCGCGGCTGGTGGTGGGTCGGCCCGTCGGCCGTGATCTCCGCGGTCGCCCTGGTGGCGGCCGCCGTGGCGCTCGCCCGCATGGCGCTCTGAGCGCCGCCTAGGGTCGTCACGTGACCCCCGCTCCCGCCGCCGTGCACGTGTCGGTGGTGCCGGTCGACGCATCCGCCGATCGCGCCGCCCGCACCACCGCTGGGCGCGACGCGCTGCGGGCGCTCGCCGCGGAGATCGTGGGCGCGGATCCCGCCGCCGTCACCGTCCGCGCCCGCTGCGCGACCTGCGGCGGACCGCACGGACGGCCGGTGCTCGGCGGATCCCGCGCGCTCGACGGCCTGCACGCCAGCGTCGCGCACGCGGGCGACGCCGTGGTCGTCGCGGTCAGCGCCGACGGCCCGATCGGGATCGACGCCGAGCCGCGCGGTCGCGCGACGCCGCCCGGGATGACGCTCGGGCGATGGGTGCGGATCGAGGCGGTGCTGAAGGCCGACGGCCGCGGGCTCCGCGTCGAGCCGGAGCGCGTGCGGTTCGCCGACGACGCGGACGACGCGCGCGGCCTGCTCGCCTGGATCGACGGCGAGCCCGCGCGCTACCGCCTCATGGAGGTCGCGCTCGCGCCCGACCTCGTGGTCGCCATCGCCCGCCGTGTGCGGCGCGCCGGTGAGGAGTCGCTCAGGGTCGAGATCCGCGCGCTCGACCGCTGAACGGGACGCGGCAGGGGAGACGCGGGTTCACTCGTTCTCCGCCTGGTCCAGCACGAACTCCGTGAACCCCGGCACGGTGAACGACAGGTGCCCGTGCTTGTTCGCGTCGAGGAGCCCCTTGTCCAGCAGCTTCTGGCGGGCGACCGAGATGGCTCGAGTGGTAGTCGCCAGGGCATCGGCGAGGTCGGCGCGCTTCACGTCCGTTCCGCCCAGCCGCGCGACCGCGACGAGCATGTCCTGCTGGCTTGGGCTGGCCGACCTCCAGCGTGCGGTGAAGAGCGTCTCCATCTCCGCATCGACGGACGGCAGCGCGGCCACGACATCGTCGAGCGCGATGGCGTCATCCGGTCGCAAGCCCTCTCGGGCGAGTCGCCTGCAGGCCGCCCTCCAAGACGCATCGCCGATCAGCTGGACCTTGTAGGGATAGCCGCTCGATTCCGATACGGCCCGATCGAGGGCCGCTACGTCCCAGGCGACGGCGACGGTCGCAGCCGTGGCCTGGAGCGCCTCCCGCGCGCCGGCGTCGGACAGGCCGTGCAGGGGCTGGAAGCTGAAGCGCTCGCTGAACGTCACCGCCTTGTTGATCTTCGTCGGGGCGCCAGGCAGCCCGACGGCGAAGAGCGCGGTCCGTGGCTGCCCAGGTTCGAAGGCGCGAAGCGGGGCCATCTCCTGCCATGCGTAGGCGAGCGTGCGCAGGCTCTCGGGGTCCGCCTCCTGGATCTCGTCGATGAGCAGTGCGATCCCCGCGTCCCCGTCATGGATCACCGCGTCGATCGCGGCGCGGATCGCCTGCTGGATCTGCTTCGCCGACGCGGCCGTCGGCGTGCGCTCCGGGGTCAGCGAGACGCCGACCTGCACGATGCCGGGCGCCCCCAATGTGACCGTCGCCGAGTCGATCGCCTCGAGTGCGGCCTTCCGCAGACGCGTGCCGGTTCCCACCACCTGCCGGAGCTCACCGAGCAGGGATCGCACCAGATCCTCGTCGGGATCCGCCGTGATCAGCACGGTCCGGATGCGGTACCCGCCGAAGATGCGTTGCGCCTCCCGGAGCAACGACGTCTTGCCGATCCCACGGGGTCCGTGGTCGACGTGCACTCGAGGGATGAACAGCCCGTCGGATGCCATGCGCTGGGCGGCCTCGCGGAACTGCTGCAGCTTGTCCGCTCGGCCGGGGAGGCTCGTCGGCACGGATCCCGGTGTGTAGGGGCTCAGCGACTCGCTCGGATGACGTCTATCGTTGTTATACATCGACCCGAAGTATAACGACGATGGCACAGACCCCGAGGTGTCGCCAGCGACCCCTCAGCGCCGCCCGACCTTCGGCAGCTGCGGCAGCGGCACGTCCGCGAGCCACGCCCGCAGGAGCGCGCCCGCGTCCCCGGCCGCGCCGACGAGGTCGGCGGTGGTGCGCGGGGCCGTCCACGCCGGATCCGTCCAGCGGAGCAGCAGCGCGCGCCACGCGGCGTCGCCGAGCGTCAGCCGGAGCGCGTGCACCGCGAGGGCGCCTCGCTTGTAGACGACGTCGTCGAACATCGCCTCCGGGCCGGGGTCGCCGATGCCGACCTGCGTGCCGTAGCGGTCGAGGCGCGCGTGGTGCTGGCGGGCGAGCTGATCCGCGGTCGGCCCGCCGGACTCCTCCGACCACAGCCACTCGGCGTAGCAGGCGAAGCCCTCGTTGAGCCAGATGTGCTGCCACGACGCGAGGCCCACCGAGTTGCCGAACCACTGGTGCGCGAGCTCGTGCGCGACGAGCCGCTCGGATCCGCCGGTGCCGTCGGCGTGGTTGGAGCCGAGCACGGCCATCGCCTGCGCCTCGAGCGGGATCTCCAGCTCGTCGTCCGTCACCACGACGCGGTACTCGCCGAAGGGGTAGGGCCCGAACAGCGTCTCGAAGAACGCCATCATGCGCGGCACGAGCGCGAGGTCCTGCAGCACGCGCGCCTCGCGCGGCTTCGGGTACGCGAAGACCGCCTCGGTGGATCCGGCGGGCACGCGCCGCTCCGCGTACCGGCCGATCTGCACGGTCGCCAAGTACGGCGCGGTGGGCGCGTCCTGCTCGTACGTCCAGGTGGCGCGGCCCGAGCGCTCGAGCCGGGAGACGAGCCGGCCGCTCGCGACCACAGTGTAGTCGACCTCGCACGCGACGCGGATCCGGAACGCGGCCCGCACGTCCGGCCGGTCGTTGCAGGGGAACCACGTCGACGCGCCGCTCGGCTGCGACGCGACGAGCACGCCGTCGCCGAGCTCCTCCCAGCCGAGCTCGCCCCAGACGGTACGGCGGGGGCCGGGCTCGCCGGAGTAGGCGACGTCGACCGTGAAGGACGCGCCCGCGGGGATCGGCGCGGCCGGGGTGACCACGAGGCGCCCGCCCCGCTGCACGTGCCGGGTCTCGCGCCGGCCGTCGACGCGCACGGCGCCCACGCGGAGGCCCGTGAGGTCGAGCTCGAACCGGGGGAGGGTCTCGCGGGCCGTGGCGGTGATCACGGCCCGGGCCTTCAGCCGGTTGCGGGCCACGCGGTAGTCGAGGTCGAGGTCGTAGCGCTCCACGGAGTACGCGGTGGAGCCGACCTCGGGGGTGTAGCCGTCGCCGGCCTCGGGACCCGTGGCGGTCCTCACCGGGGACCGGCGGTCGCGGGAGCGGCGGGGTCGGCGGAGGCCGGGGCGGCGTCGCCGGCGGCGGGCGCGGCCTCGGCGGGCAGGTACCGACCCGTCTTCACCTCGCGCCACGGGCCGATCGGGTTGCCGCTCCAGCGGCTCGCCTCGGGCACGAGCTCCCCGCGCATCACGAGGCTCGCGGGGCCCACGGTGGCCTGCGGGCCGATGCGCGCGGCGGGCAGGATGACGCTGTGCGGCCCGAGGGTCGCACCGGCGTCGAGGGTGACGGTGTCCATGCTCATGATCCGATCATGGAACAGATGCGTCTGCACGACACAGCCGCGGTTGATCGTGGACGCGTCGCCGAGGGTCACGAGGTCGGCCTCGGGCAGCCAGTGCGAGTCGCACCACACCCCGGATCCGATGCGCGCGCCGAGGCTCCGCAGCCACCAGACGAGCGCGGGCGTGCCGGCGGCCGAGGACGCGAACCAGGGCGCGGCCACCATCTCGGTGAACACGTCCGACACCTCGCTGCGCCACACGAACGACGACCACAGCGGGTGCTCCTCCGCGCGGATGCGGCCGATGAGGATCCACTTGGCCGCCGTCGAGATGCCCGCCGCCACCGCGCCCGCCACCAGCAGCACCACGCCGCCGAGCAGGAACGCGACGAGCGGACCCCACGCCTCGGTGATCGCCGCGAGCGTCACGAGCACGGCCAGGCCGATGGCGCAGGTCACGAAGACGGGCACGACGCGCAGCAGCTCCCAGAGGATGCGCGCGACGCGCAGCCGCGTCGGCGGCCGGAACGTGCGGGAGTCGTCGGCGGCGGCGACCGTGCGCCGGAGCCGGACGGGCGGGGAGCCGAGCCACGAGGATCCGGCCTTCGACTTGGTCGGCGCCGCCGAGAGCACGGCGACGAGGCCGTCCTTCGGCACCTTGTGGCCGGGCCCCGCCATGCCGGAGTTGCCGAGGAACGCGCGCTGGCCGATCTCGGCGCGGGCGACGCGCATCCACCCGCCGCCGAGCTCGTAGCCGGCCACGAGCGTGTCGTCGGCGAGGAAGGCGCCGTCGCGGATCGTCGTCATGGCCGGGATGAGGAGCACGGTCGACGCCTCGACGTCCTTGCCCACGCGCGCGCCGAGGAGGCGGAGCCAGACGGGCGTGAAGAGGCCGGCGTAGAGCGGGAAGAGCACGGTGCGCGCGAGGTCGAGGAGGCGCTCGGTGGTCCAGAGCTGCCAGCCGACGCGGCTGCGCACGGCGTGGATGCCCTCCGTGACGCCGAGGCCGAGGAGGCGCACGGATCCCACCACGAGCAGCGCGAGCACGAGCCCGGTCACGAGCACGGCGGGCACGAGCGCGCCGAGGCCGCGCCACCACGTGTCGCCGAGGTCGGCGGATCCGCGGATGGCGGCCGCGAGGATCCCGCCGCCCGCGACGAACGCCACCACCGGCACGAGCGCGGTCGCGACCGAGGCGGCGCCGTACGCCGCGACCCAGCGCGTGTTCCGCGGCGGCCGGTGGTCGGGCCACCAGACGCGCGCCTTGCCCTCGCGCGCGGCGGGGGATCCGGCCCAGCGCTGGCCCGACGGCACGCGCCCGAAGACGGCGGATCCCGGCGCGATCTCCGCGCCCTTGCCGATGCGCGTGCCCGGCAGCAGCGTCGAGCGCGTGCCGACCGTGGACCCCGCGCCGATGCGGACCGCGCCGATGCGCACGGTGTCGCCGTCGATCCAGTACCCGGAGAGGTCGACCTCGGGCTCGACGGAGGCGCCGCGGCCGATGCGCAGCATGCCCGTGACGGGCGGCAGCGTGTGCAGGTCGACGTCGTCGGCGATGCGCGCGCCGAGCGCGCGGGCGTAGTAGGTGATCCACGGCGCGCCCGCGAGCCCGACCGCGCCGATCTGCTGCGCGATCTGCTCGGCCAGCCAGAGCCGCAGGTGCCACTTCCCGCCGCGCGGGTGGTCGCCGGGCGTCAGGCCGCGGAGCAGCAGGCGCGCGGAGGCGGCGGAGATCGCCATGCGGCCGAACGGCGTCGCGAAGAGGAGGAGGCCGGGCGCGAGCAGCCACCACGACACGTCCGGCAGCGCGTCGAAGCCGCCGAGCGGCCGCAGCAGCGCGGAGCCCGTGAGGAGGAGCGCGAGCCAGCGGAGGCTCTGCAGGGCGAGCAGGGGCGCGCCGAGGAGGGTCTGGATCCACTGCGTGCGGCGCGGCGTCGGCGTCACGTCCACCTGCGGCCCGGTGCGCACGGCCCGCGGCGCGCGTCCGGCCATGGCCGCGTGCATGGCGCCGAGGCGGGGGTGGGCGTAGACGTCGGCGACCGTGAACTCGGGGTCGACCGAGCGGATCCGGGCCACGAGCTGCGCCGCCGACAGGGATCCGCCGCCCAGGTCGAAGAAGTTCGCGTCGGCGCTCGCAACGGGCGTGCCCAGCGCGGCGGACCACATCTCGGCGAGCGGGCGCAGCTCGGCGTCGAGGTCGGCGCCCTCGTCGCCCGCGGCGCCGGGCAGCGGCCAGGGGAGCGCGGCCCGGTCGACCTTGCCGGAGGTGCGCGTGGGCAGCGACTCGACCACGCCGATGAGCGGCACGAGCGCCGCCGGCAGCGCGACGCGGAGGCGCTGCACGGCGTCCTCGCGCGAGAAGGTCGCGGGATCCCGCGGCACGAGGTAGCCGACGAGCACCTGGTTCCCCGCGCCCGTGGTCTGCACGGCGACGGCCGCGCCCTGCACGTCGTCGAGGCCCTGCAGCGCCGCCTCGATCTCGCCCAGCTCGATGCGCCGACCGCCGACCTTCACCTGGTCGTCGGCGCGACCCTGGAACACGAGGCCCTCCGCCTCGAAGCGCACGAGGTCGCCCGAGCGGTAGGCGCGGTCCCAGCCGAGCGCGGGGAACGGGGCGTACTTCTCGGCGTCCTTGGCGGGATCGAGGTACCGCGCGAGCCCGACGCCCCCGATGATCAGCTCGCCCACGCCGCCCTCGGGCACGCGGGTGCCGTCGGCGTCGACGACCGCGAGGGTCCAGCCGTCGAGCGGCAGGCCGATGCGCACGGGACCGGGACCGGGGCCGCCGAGCGGCGCGGCGCACGCGACGACGGTCGCCTCCGTGGGGCCGTAGGTGTTCCAGACCTCGCGCCCGTCGGTCGCGAGGCGCTGGCCGAGCTCGGGCGGGCAGGCCTCGCCGCCGAAGATGAGCAGCCGCACGTTCTCGAGCGACTCCGCGGGCCATAGCGCCGCGAGCGTCGGCACGGTGGACACGATGGTCACGCCGTGCGTCGTGAGCCACGGCCCGAGGTCCATGCCGCTGCGGACGAGGCTGCGCGGCGCCGGCACGAGGCACGCGCCGTGCCGCCAGGCGAGCCACATCTCCTCGCACGACGCGTCGAACGCGACCGAGAGGCCGGCGAGCACGCGGTCGCCGGGGCCGATCGGCTCGTCCTGGAGGAAGAGGCGCGCCTCGGCGTCGACGAAGGCCGCGGCCGAGCGGTGCGAGACCGCGACGCCCTTGGGGGTGCCGGTGGACCCGGAGGTGAAGATGATCCACGCGTCGTCCTCGGGCGCGGGCGGCGCGACCAGCGGCAGCGCGGAGGTGGAGGCGTGCGCGGCGGCGGCGGGGAGGATGCGGAGCGCGGCGGCCGTGACCCGGGCGGCGGCGGCGGCGTTGTCGTCGTCGGCGTTGTCGTCGGCGTCCGCGTCCCCGGCGCGCGGCGTGAACTCGCCCGTGCCCGTCACGACGCCCGCGACGCGCGCCTCGCCGAACACCAGCCGCGCGCGCTCCTCGGGGTCGTCCGCGTCCACCGGCACGTAGGCGGCGCCGGCCGCGAGCACGCCGAGCACCGTGACGTAGAGGTCGCGGGACCCGGACGGCATCCGGATCCCGACCCGGTCGCCCTTCTCCACGCCCGCCTCCCGCAGCGACGCGGCGACCTGCACGACGCGCGCCATGAGCTCGCGGTAGCTGAGGGCGCCGTCGCCGTCCTCGATGGCGGAGGCGTCGGGGTGCGCGGCGACGGTCGCGCGGAGCACGTCCACGAGCGTGCGCGCGGGAGTGACGGCGTCGGCCCCGTCGAGGACCCGCTGCGCGTGGGCGGGGGCGGCGGCCTCGGCGGCGCCCGCGTCCGCGGCGTCGGCGACCGCGGCGGCCTCCTCCGGAGGAGCGCCCGCGGCCCGTGCGTCGTCGTGCGGCGTCGCCGCCTCCGGGGAGGACTCGGGCATGTGGTCTCCGATCGGACGGGGCGGCGTGCGTACTGTCGGGCCTCCGGGTGAACGGGAGGTGGAATCGCGGCGACCCCGGGGCTCCGGAGCCCGCGTCGGCGGATCAGCCGGCCGCGAGCGCCTCGTCCACCAGGCGTCGTGCATCGGCGTCGGAAGCGCCGAGCCGCCGCGCGAGCTGCGCGTACGCGGCGGCGGATGCCCGCAGCGCCGCGGGCACGTCGTCCTGCGCCGCGACGAACGACCCGGCGCGTCCGCGCGTCTGGATCACGCCGTCCGCCTCGAGCTCCTTGTACGCCCGCGCGACCGTGTTGACGGCCACGCCCGCCTGCTCGGCGAGCGCCCGCACGGTCGGCAGCCGCGCGCCGACCGGCAGCTCGCCCACCGCGGCCCGGCGCGCGACCTCCGCGCGGAGCTGCTCGTAGGGCGGGATCGCGGAGCCCGGGTCGATGCGGTAGCCGGGCGCGGGATCCATGCGCCGAGGCTAGCGAGCCGCGGCCGCCGCCGGGCGCGACATGCACGGCGCGCGCACCCGCCGAGCGCGCCGGCAGGGGAGGATGGACGCGCGGCACGCACGGCCGCCGACAGGAGGTCCCGCATGTCCGAGCTCGAGCTGATCACGATGTGGTCGCGCGCCCGCAAGCAGATGATCACGAGCCAGCTCGGGCCGATCCTCCTGCTCACCGCGACGGTGTTCCTGCTGCGCACCGGCCTCGCCGACGCCGACCTCGGCACGCGCCTCGCGGCCGCCCTGATCCTGCTGGCCACCGGCGCCCTCGGCGCGGCCGTGCAGTTCTCCATCAACTCGCAGGCCATCGCGATCGCCCGCGACCTCCGCGAGTCCGGCGCCTCCTCGCACGCGGCCCGCGTGGTCATCGCCGCCGAGGGCCTCACGAACCTCGTCCGTTACGCGATCCCGGCGCTCTTCGTCGTCATCTACGTCGTGATCCTGGTGGCGCTGTTCGCCTGATCGATTCCGTCACACCGGCAGCACAGTCGGCAGCCACTGCATGAAGGCGTACGCGCCGGCTGTAAATCCCGCGGTCCAGGTAGGAGCCGAGAGCGCGATCACGAGTGGTCGCTGCGTCAAGCGCGAGAGGAATCTCGACGATTCGGGCGTGGTGGCGCCCTGGCATTTCTTCAGTAGCATCGCCGCGAACGCGATGGCTCCGATGGCTCCTCCGAGCAACGAAGTGATGCTGAGGAGGGTCTCGATATCCGCCACCCGTCTGGCGATCAACATCGTCACGACGAGGTTGAAGGCCGCTCCGCGACCGATGTAGTCAGCACATGTCGCCCCCAGCCGTTGCCAGTGTGCCCGGTGTCGTTCCTCTTTCAGAGAGCGGATTCCGGCGACGAGAAGGCCCCATCGCGCTGCTTTCAGTCGGCTACGCACGTCGCTCAGGTTCCGGGCATCCTCGAGGTCCTCGCGCGTGCGCTCCCGGAGCACCTGCATGCGGGTCCTCGTCTCCGACGGCGAAGGGCGCCTTGAGGACGCCGCAGGATCCTGGCTGCGGGCGTCGCCGACGGCCTCAGCAGCGATGCCCACTCCAGCGGATACAGAAGTGAGCATCGCCAAGAGAGTGACTTCGTCCTCTGCAGTGAGCGCATTCTTCGCGCGCTTCTGCACGTCGCGCGCCCAGCTCGCATCTGCGCGACGCAGTCCGGCGACGGGGCGGAAGAGGGTGGAGAAGCTGTGCCCGATGATGCCCGCAGCGGATTGCACGAAGGAGATGCCCCTCCCTCCGTTCAACTCGCTGATGCGCTCAGATGCCTGTCGGAGGGCCGCGTTCCTCGATGAGAAAGCACCTGTTCCGACCCACACGAGGAACCCGGCCAATACGGCGCCCTCGAGTACGGCGACCAACAGGAAGGCAACGACGGCTCGATCGGCAACCTCCGCCCAATCCACGCCCACTTCATATCCTTTCGATCATCTCCGCATGAAGCGGTTGTCACCACGAACTGCAGACGCGCGGAAGCGAGGACGCGTGTCCAACGACGAGGGGCGTTGCCATGAGCGAGAGGGCACTCTTGTTCCGAGTCGTCGATGGTGGGGACCGGATGCTACATGGCGCACTGGTCCGCGGAGCAGGCGGATCGGCTAGCCCTACTCCAGCGTCCGGTTCACCAGCCGCGAGAGCACGATCGCGCTGCGGGTGTGGTCGACGTTCGGGGCGAGGCGCACCTTCTCGAGCGCGTCCTCGAGGCTCGGGATGTCGCGGGAGCGGATGCGCACGATGGCGTCGGCGTCGCCCGTGACGGTGCCCGCGTCGACGACCTCGGGGACGCCCTGCAGGATCCGGCGCAGCTCGTCGGGCGCGACCGTGCCGCGGCAGAACAGCTCCACGTAGGCCTCGGTGCTGAGGCCGTCGACCGCGGGGTCGACCTGGATCGTGAAGCCGCGGATCACGCCGTCGGCCACCAGCCGGTCGACCCGGCGCTTCACCGCGCTGGCCGAGAGCCCGACCGTGCCGCCGATGTCGCCGTACCCGGCGCGTCCGTTCTGGCGGAGGAGGTCGATGATCCGGTGGTCGAGGTTGTCCATGCTCCGAGCCTATGGCGGGATCCTGCGTGGGACGGGGGTCGGACGCGCGGAATCCGCGCGGCACCCTCTCGAACGGGCGTGATGCGCCTGCCAGGCTGACGGGAAGGCGTCCCCTCGGGGCTCTGGGACATCGTCCGCCTCCACGACCGCGCCCCGGCGCCGCACGAAGCAGGAGCACCATGCCCTCCACCCTCTCCCGGCCCGCGGACACCGCATCCGGCCGCACCCCCGTCGCGAAGCGCGTGCTGATGTGCCGGCCCGACCACTTCGACGTGGTCTACAAGATCAACCCCTGGATGGACCCGGCCGTCCCGACCGACACCTCGCTCGCGGTGCGCCAGTGGCAGACCCTGCACGACGCGTACGTGGGCCTCGGCATCCAGGTCGAGCTGATCGACGGCATCGCCGGCCTGCCGGACATGGTCTACGCGGCCAACGGCGGCTTCACGCTCGACGGCATCGCGTACGGCGCCGCGTTCCAGTTCCCCGAGCGCCAGCCCGAGGGCCCCGCGTACATGGACTGGTTCCGCGAGGCGGGCTTCGACGTGCGCGTGCCCGAGCAGGTCAACGAGGGCGAGGGCGACATCCTCCTCGTCGGCGACACGATCCTCGCGGGCACCGGCTTCCGGAGCGACAGCACGAGCCACGCCGAGGTGGCCCGGATCTTCGACCGCGAGGTCGTGACCCTCCGCCTCGTGAACCCGTCGTTCTACCACCTGGACACCGCGATCGCGGTGCTCGACGACGCGAACATCGCCTACCTGCCGAGCGCCTTCGACGCCGCGAGCCTGGACGAGATCGAGCGCCGCTACCCGGACGCCATCGAGGTCAGCGAGCAGGACGCCTCGATCCTCGGCCTCAACTCCTACAGTGACGGCCTCCACGTCGTGATCGCCGAGAAGGCCGTGGGCTTCGAGGCGTCGCTGCGCGAGCGCGGCTACGAGCCCATCGGCGTCGACCTGTCCGAGCTGCTGCTCGGCGGCGGCGGCGTGAAGTGCTGCACGCTCGAGCTGCGGCAGTAGGCCCGCGATGACCGACACGATCGACCGCCCCGCCGCCTCCGACGCCGGCGCCCTGGCCATCCACGCGGAGGAGGCGCACGCCGCGCACAACTACCACCCGCTGCCCGTCGTGGTCGCGTCCGGCCAGGGCGCGTGGGTCACCGACCTCGACGGCCGGCGCCTGCTCGACTGCCTCGCCGCCTACTCGGCCGTGAACTTCGGGCACTCGCACCCGGAGCTCGTGCGGGTCGCGACCGAGCAGCTCGGGCGGATCACGCTCACGAGCCGCGCGTTCCACAACGACAAGCTCGGCCCGTTCGTGACCGCGCTCGCCGAGCTCGCGGGCAAGGACATGGTCCTGCCGATGAACACGGGCGCCGAGGCCGTGGAGTCCGGGATCAAGGTCGCGCGCGCCTGGGGCTACCGGGTGAAGGGCGTGGCCGCGGGCCGCGCGAAGATCATCGTGATGGCCGGCAACTTCCACGGCCGCACCACCACCATCGTGAGCTTCAGCGACGACGAGGAGGCGCGCGCCGACTTCGGGCCGTTCACGCCCGGGTTCGTGACCGTGCCGTACGGCGACGCCGCGGCGCTCGAGGCCGCGATCGACGGGGACACGGTCGCCGTGCTCGTCGAGCCGATCCAGGGCGAGGCCGGCATCGTCGTGCCGCCCGCGGGGTACCTCGCCGACGTGCGGCGGATCTGCACGCGCGAGCGGGTGCTGATGATCGCCGACGAGATCCAGTCGGGCCTCGGCCGCACGGGCGCGACCTTCGAGTGCGACAACGCCGGGGTGGTGCCCGACCTGTACCTCCTCGGCAAGGCGCTCGGCGGCGGCATCGTGCCCGTCTCCGCGGTCGTCGGCGACGCGGACGTGCTGGGCGTCATCCAGCCGGGGCAGCACGGATCCACGTTCGGCGGCAACCCGCTGGCCGCGGCGGTCGGCCACGCGGTGGTCGACATGCTCGCGACCGGCGAGCCGCAGGAGCGCGCGCGTCGGCTCGGCGGCGTGCTGCACGCGCGGCTGGCGGATCTCGTGGGCCACGGCGTGCTCGAGGTGCGCGGTCGCGGGCTGTGGGCCGGCATCGACATCGACCCGGATCTCGCCACGGGCCGCGCGGTCTGCGAGCGGCTCGCCGAGCGCGGCGTGCTCGCCAAGGACACGCACGGCTCCACGATCCGGCTCGCGCCGCCCATCGTGGTCGAGGAGGAGGACCTCGTCTGGGCCGTGGAGCAGCTCGCCGACGTGCTGACGGAGCTCGGGGCGCGCTGATCCGTCGCCCACTCGTCGCGCCCGTCCGCCCGTGAGGGCGGGCGGGCGTCGTCGTCCCGCGCGGCGGTGGGGAGAGCCGGCACCCCGCCGGGGGGCCGGCCGGTACGGTGCAGCCGCCGGCGCGTACGCGTCGGACCCCCTCCTCTCAGAAGGCCGACCATGATGCCGACCGCTCCCTCCTCCCCGTCCGTCCGCGCCCCGCGCCGCCGCATGCGGATGCTCGCCTGCGCGCTGGCCCTCGCGGGCGCCGTCAGCGTCCTCCCGTTCGCCGCGCAGTCCGCGAGCGCCCAGCCGGAAGCGGGCCCGCACTCGGGGCCCTGGAACGGGGTCGACGTCTACATCACGCACAGCAAGCTGTTCGGGATGGCGGTCCGCACCTTCTCCAACGGGCACCAGTACTGCGTCGAGCTGTCCCCGGGGTGGAACGCCGTCCCCATCGAGGCGCCGGTCGCGGGCCGGTCGGGCGCCGAGCTGGCGCCCTCGAAGTCCTGCACCGACTTCGGCGGCACGAACACCTACATCATCCACGTCCGAGCCGGCGAGCGCTGGCACGTCACGAACGACAGCCCCCGCTGCGTGCCGTTCCACGGCGGCCCCGCAGGGCAGTGCACCCCGTACCGGCGCTCGTAGACGGCGAGCCCGATCTCGCGCTCGGCCGCTCGCCGCGGCCGGGCGCGACGGGCGGTGGGGAGAGTGAGCGCGTACGCGGGGCGGCCGCGGATACGGTGCATCGGCCGGTGCGCACGCACCGGATCCCACCCCTTTCCAGAAAGCTCACCACCATGCCCACCGCTCCCTCCTCCCTGTCCCTCCGCGCCCCCCCGCCGCGGCATGCGGCTGTTCGCCTGCGCGCTGGCCCTCGCGGGCGTCGTCAGCGTCCTGCCCCTCGCCGCCCAGTCGGCGAGCGCCTCCCCGGAAGCGGGCCCGCACACGGCGCCGTGGAACGGCGTCGACGTCTACGTATCGGGAGGCCAGCTCCACGGGATGAACGTGCGGACCTTCTCGAACGGGCACGTGTACTGCGTCCCGCTGTCCGCGGGATGGAACGCCGTCCCCGTCGAGGCGGCGGCCGCGGGCCGGTACGGGGCACAGCTCAATGCCTCGCGGTCCTGCAGCGACATCGGCGGACTGAACACCTACCGGGTCAACGTCCGACCGGGCGAGCACTGGCACGTCACGAACGACTCCCCGCGCTGCGTCACCTACCGTGGTGGCCCGGCCGGGCAGTGCACCCCCTTCGGGCACAGCTAGGAGTCGAGGTCGGCCCCGCCCTCAGGAGGGCGGCCGAGCGGCCGGCGGGCGCGTCGCGATGGCGACGCCCGCCGCGCCGCACACCACCACGATCGCGCCGAGCTGCACCGGCGTGAGCGTCTCGTGCAGCACGATCACGCCGAGGATCGCCGCGACCACCGGGCTGAGGCTCGTGAGCACGGCGAACAGGCGCGGGGTGATGCGGCGGAGGATCACGGTGTCGAGCGAGTAGGGCACCGCGGACGAGAGCAGGCCGATCGCCACGAGCAGGCCGAGGATCCGCCCGTCGAGCGCCGCGACGTCGAGCGTGAGGAGCGCCCACGGCACCAGCACGACGAGGCTCACGACGCTGGCGACCGCGATCCCCTGGAAGCCCGGCAGCCGCTCCGCCACCCGCCGTGTGAAGACGATGTAGGCGGCCCAGGTCACGGCCGCCGTCGCGCCGCAGACCAGGCCGAACGCGTCGATCCGCCCCTCGAGCCCGGTGAGCACGACGACGCCCGCGGCCGCGACGAGCGCGCACGCCGCGTCGAGCAGGCGGCGCGAGGCGAGCAGCGCGATGGACAGCGGCCCGAGGAACTCGATGGTCGCCGCGATGCCGAGGCCCAGGCGGTCGACGGCGGCGTAGTACGACAGGTTCATCAGCGAGAGCGAGAGGCCGAGCAGCACGGCCGGCACGAGCTGCGCGCGCGTCATGCGGTGGATCCGCGGCCGCGCGACCGGCAGCACGAGCGCCGCCATCATCACCTGCCGGGCGGCGACGACGAGCACGGGGCCGACCGCGGGGATCGCGAGGCCGGCGAGCGACGACCCGAGGCTGACGCTCACGATGGTGCCGACCTGGAGCGCGGCGCCCGCGGCGGTGTCCCGGGGGCTCGGGGCGTGCCCTGCGCTCGCCGCGTCCGTCGCGTCCGTCGCGTCCGCCACGTCGGCGACCGCGGCCTCGACGCCGGCCGGGGTGGTGCCGGGCGCGGATCCCGGGTGCGCGCCCGCGGCGTCGGCGGCGTCCCCGGTGCTGGTCACCTCGCGAGCGTACCGATGCGGGGACGGGCGGTCGCGCTACTCGGGTCCGTCTCCCGCCCCGCCGGTCAGCGGTCAGCGGCCCGCTCCCGCGCCGGGGTCCGCCGCTCGAGCGGGAACCGCGCGCCCGGGCGGGCGAGCAGCGTGGACACCGGGGTGCCGGCCGCTCCCGCGGCGTCCGCGAGGATCCGCGGGGCGAGGGTCTGGTCCGCGATGTGGCTGACGAGCAGCGTGCCGACCCGGGATCCCGCGGCGACGCGGCCCGCGCCCTGCCCGGTGAGGTGCCCGTGGCCCTCGAGCTCCTGCGGCGTGGCCGAGAGGTAGGTCGCCTCGCAGACGAACAGGTCCGCCTCGTGCGCGGCGGCGCGGAGGCCGGGGCAGTCGGACGTGTCGCTCGAGAAGGCGATCGTCGCGCCGGTATCCGCGTCCTCGAAGCGCAGCGCCGCGCTCGGCACCGCGTGGTGCGCGGCGAAGGCGGTGAGGCGGAGGCCCGGCGCGACCTCGAACGGGGTCGGCGTCGCGAGGTCGAGCCCGCGCACGTCGAAGGCCTGCGCGAGGGGGGCCTGCAGCGTCGGCACGGTCGGGATCCCGATGAGCTCGTCGAAGGACTCCACGTAGTCGAGGCTCTCGGCGGGCAGGTGGAGGGGCACGCGGCTCTCGCGCGGCCGCGGGAACTGCAGGCGGAACGCGAGGGCGCCGAGGTCCAGCGCGTGGTCGGCGTGCCGGTGCGTGACGACCACGGCGACCAGGTCGTCGAGGGCGCCGCGCTCGGCCAGCTCGCGCACGATGCCGGGGCCGCAGTCCACGAGCACCGAGCCGTGCGGGCCGCGGAGCAGGTAGCCGCTGGCGGCGGATCCGGCGACGGGCGCGGTGGCCGCGACGCCCAGGATGTCGAGGGTCCAGGTCATGCGCGTCGTCCTCTCGTGCGGGCGCGGTCGCGGCGTCGCGCGTCCGGGCCGGGGGTCGGGGGTGCCGCGTCCGGGGAGGCGGCGGGGGAGGCGTGCACGGTCGTGCCCGGTGCGTCGAGGCGCAGGTGCACGGCGTGGCCCGGCAGGCGCGGGGTGGCGCTCGAGACCGTGAGCTCGGTGCCGTCGACCGCGCTGGATCCGTCGCCCACGAGCCGCAGCCGGAGCGACCAGCTGGATCCGCGCGGCTCGACGTCGACGATCACGGCGGCGCGGGATCCGTCGACCGGCCGCTCGTGCAGGCTCGCGCCGTCGACCGGCCGGACCACCGCGAAGCACGCGCCGTCGACCGGGGCCGCGCCGTCCGCGAGGAACGGCGCGAGCGGCATGCGCCAGCCCTCGGCGACGACGAGCTCGCCGTCGGCCGCCATGGCGGGCAGGGCCGCGGCGCCCGCGACGAACTCCGCCACGAACGGATCCAGGGGCCTGCTCCACACCCCGTCGACGGTGTCGCGCTGGACGAGGCGCCCGTCGCGCATCACCGCGACCTCGTCGGCCAGCGCGAGCGCCTCGGCCTGGTCGTGCGTGACGATGATGGTGCAGCAGTCCGCCTCGGCGAGCAGGCGCCGGAGGTCGCGGCGCATGCCGTCGCGCAGCTGCGGGTCGAGCGCGGAGAGCGGCTCGTCGAGCAGGAGCACGCGGGGACGGATCGCGAGGGCGCGGGCGAGCGCGACCCGCTGGCGCTGCCCGCCGGAGAGCTGGGCGGGGGAGCGGTCGGCGTACGCGGTCATGCGGGTGAGCTCGAGCGCGTGGTCCACCCGCTCGTCGCGCTCGGCGCGCGGCACCCTCTGGGCGCGGAGGCCGTACGCCACGTTGTCGCGCACGCTCAGGTGCGGGAACAGCGCGTACGACTGCGGCACGTAGCCGATGCGGCGCCGCTCGGCGCGGAGGCGGGTGGCGTCCTCGCCGTCGAGGTGGAGGGATCCGCTCGACGGGGTGAGGAGGCCCGCGATGAGGCGCAGCAGCGTGGACTTCCCGCAGCCGCTGGGGCCGACGAGCGCGAGCACGCGGCCCGGCGCGACCTCGAGGCTCACGTCGGCGACCGCCTGGGTGGATCCGTAGCGGTGCCCGATCCCCTCCAGCCGCAGCGCGGGGACGGCGGCGGTCGCGGGGACGGCTGGGGCGTCGATGACGGTCATGCGTTCTCCTTCCGGGAGAGGGCGTTGCGCGCCAGCAGGGCGGCGGCGACGGCGGCGGGCACGAGGGCCACGCCGAAGAGCAGGGATCCCGCGGCGCCGAGCTCGAGCCGCTGGGTGGTGAAGGCGGAGTAGAGCGCGAACGGCGCGGTCTGGTTGGCGGGCGGCACCACGAAGAAGCTGAGGTTGAACTCGCCGATGGACAGCGCCGCGGCCATGAGCAGCGCGGCCGCGAGCGGGAGGCGGATCGCCGGCAGCGTGATCGTGACGAGCCGCCGCACGGGTCCCGCGCCGAGGGTCGCGGCCACGCGCTCCGCCTCGACGAGCTCCACCGCCGCGAGCGACGGCACGAGCCCGGCCACCAGGAACGGCAGCGCGATGAGGAGCTGGCCCACCACGAGGAGGGTGCCGCTGGAGCGGAGCGCGGGATCCGACGCCGCGAGGGCGAGGCCGAGCGCGACGCCCGGCACCGCGAGCGGGAGCATCGTGATCTGCCGCACGGCCGACCCGCCCGGCACCAGCCGGCGGGCGAGCGCGTGGCAGAGCGGCAGCACGACGACGAGCGCGAGCACCAGCACGACCGCGGTCACGGCGAGCGTCGGGCCGACGCGCGGGCGCAGCAGCTCCCACGCCATCGCGTACCAGTCCGCGGTGATCCCGCCGACGAGCGGCCCGCGGGAGGCGTCGGGTGAGATGGAGACGGCGAGGGTGCCGAGGATCGGGACGAGCACGAACGCGACGCACAGCGCGAGGGCGGCGGGGCCGACGCGATCGCGGTGCCCGGGCCGGCGGCTCATCGGATGCCCCGGCCGGCGGCGAGGGGCGCCGCGGCGGGGTCCGGGGCAGCAGCGGCCGCGGGTGCGGCGTGCGCGGGCGGCACGGCGACCGGCGCGACCGATGCGACCAGCGCATCCGACGCCCCGCCCGAGCGGGCCCCCCGCCCGTCGACGATCCGCGCCCCGACCGCGCACAGCACGAGCGACAGCACCGCGAGCAGCGCGAGCACCACGGAGAGCGCGGCCGCGAGGCCCTGGTCGCCCTGGTTGTAGAGGGCGTCGGCCACATCCAGCGGCAGCACGCGGATCCCCTCGGACAGCGTCGCGGCCGTCCCGTACGCCCCGAGCGAGGTCGCCATGCAGACGCCGGCCGCCGCGAGCAGCGGGCCGCGCAGCAGCGGCATTGTCACCGACCACGCGACGCGGGCGGGGAACGCGCCGAGCGACGCGGCGACGGCGGTGAGCTCGGGGTCGAGCCCGGACGCGGCGCCGCGCAGCGTGCCGATCACGCGCGGGATGCAGAAGTAGACGTACGCCGCCGCGAGCCCGCCGGCCGTGTAGGCCCAGCGCCCGCCGGGATCGCCCGTGACGGCCTCGATCGCCTGCGAGAGCAGCCCGTTGCGGCCGAGCATGACGATCACGAAGAAGCCGATGACGATGCCCGGGAACGCGAGCGGGAAGACGAGCACGGCGTCCACCAGCGCGGACGTGCGCGGCCCGGAGCGGGCGAGCGTGATGGCGGCGGGCGTGCAGATGGCGAGCGTCACGAGCGTGACGCCCGCGGACAGCAGCACCGTGGTGACGAGGGAGGCGCGGAGCCGGTCGTCGGCCACGAGCGCCGCGTAGTTGTCGAGCGTGAGCCCGCCCTCGCGCACGCCGAGGACCGTGCGGTGCAGCGAGTCGATCACGAGACCCGCGAGGGGCCGCAGCAGGAACCAGACGAGGAGCGCGAGGGCGGGGAGGGCGACGACGAGGCCGCCCCAGCCGACCCGGAGGGGGCGCGTGGGCACGGTCTAGCGGACCTCGGCCTGGTAGCGCGTGACGAAGGCCGCCTGCGCGTCGGCGAGGGCGGCGTAGTCGACGACCTGGGCGCGCGCGAAGTCCTCCGCGCTCTCGACCTTGTCGGCGATCTCCGCGGGAACCTCGCCCGAGATCGGGCGCACGTAGCCGCCCGCGAGCGTCGACTGGCCCTCCGCGGAGAGCAGGTAGTCGAGCCACTCCTTCCCGAGCTCCGGGTGCGGGGCGTCCTTCACGAGCGCCGCGACGTAGGGCACCTGGAGGGAGCCCTCGGCGGGGATCACGACGTCGAGCGGGGCGCCGTCGTTGTACTTCGCCGCGTAGCCGTTGAAGTCGGCGTCGATGAGGATCGGGATCTCGCCCTGCACGACCTTGGCCGTGGCGGTCTGCGCGGGCGTGACCGCGCCGTTCGCCTTGAGCTGCTTCAGGTAGTCGATGCCGGGGCCGAAGTCGTCGATCGTCCCGCCCATCGCGAGGTTCACGGCGGCGGCGACCGAGTAGCCGACGGCGGCCTGCGACGGATCGAGGTAGCCGGTCATCCCCTTGTACTCGGGCTTCAGCAGATCCGCCCAGCTGGTGGGGCAGGGGAGGCCGTGGAGCGCCTCGTTGTTGCAGATGAAGGCGATGGCGCCCGTGTGCACGGCGAACCAGCGGCCCTCGGGGTCCTTGAGGCCGTCGGGGATCGCGTCGAAGCCGGCCGGCTCGTAGGGCTCGGTGGCGCCGGCCGCGACGGCCTTCGGCCCGAAGGCTATGCCGAGGTAGACGGCGTCGGCCTGGGGTGCGGCCTGCTCGGCGACGAGCGCGGCGAGCGCCTGGCCGGAGTTCTTGGTGTCGCTGGGCGCGGCGACCGACTGCTCGGAGCCGAACTGCGTGAGCAGCGCGCCGAAGTTCGCGAAGGAGGTGGGGGAGTTGTAGGTGATGAGCGTGCCGGCCGAGGTGTCGCCGGAGCCCGCCGCGGCGGTGGATCCGGTGCCGGTGCTGGCCGAGGTGCAGCCGGCCAGGGTGAGCGCGGCGACGGCGGCGATGGCCGTGGCGGCGACGCGGGTGCGGAGCAGGGACATGCGGGTGGGCCTTTCGTCGGGGATGACTAAAACGTTAAAGTCGAGGAGCGGCCCGCTCCGGTCCGCCACGTGAACGCCGCCTTAACGCCGGCGGTCGAACCGGTCCTCGGCCCGGCCCCGGCCGGCGCGCGGGCCCCCAGGCGCTAGGAATGACGGATGACCCGAGACCCCGCCCCGCGCCGCCGGGTCTCGCTCACCGACGTGGCCCGCGAGGCCGGCGTCTCGGCGACCGCGGCGAGCTTCGCGCTCAACGGCCGGTCGGGCGTCGGCGAGGTCGTGCGGGCGCGCGTCAAGGAGGCCGCCGCGCGCCTCGGCTACGTTCCGTCCACCTCCGCGGTCGCGCTGCGCACCGGCCGCTCGGGCGCGGTCGGCCTCCTCATCCGCAACATGCGGAACCCCTTCTTCCTCGACGTGATCGACGGCTTCGACGCCACATGCGCGGCGGCCGGTCTCGGCGTCGTCATCGGATCCGCCGACTACTCGCCCGCGCGCGAGGCCGAGCTCGTCGCGACCTTCGCGGCGCGCGGGGTGGACGGGCTCGCGCTCGCGCCCATCGGCGGGGGGAGCGCGGCGGCCGACTGGGACGGATCCACCGGCAAGCCCGTCGTGCTCATCAACGGCGCGCGCCACGCGACCGGGATCGACGCGAGCCGCGTGCACGTCGACGGCGAGGCGGCGGTCGCGCAGGCCATGGCGCACCTGGCCGGCCTCGGGCACCGGCGCATCGCCATCGTCGCGGCGCCCCGCGACCGCAGCGCCGACGACGAGCGCGTGGCGGCCTTCCACCGGATCTGCGCCGAGCGCGGTCTCGCTCCGCGCGTCATCGAGACGGCCATGCAGCACGACGCCGCCGTGCAAGCGCTCACCCGCACGCTCGCCGAGCCCGCCGCCACGCGCCCCACGGCGATCGTGACGAGCAGCGACTACCTCGCGACCGCCGTCTACTCGGCCGCCGAGACGGCCGGCCTCCGCATCGGGGTCGATGTCAGCGTCGTCGGCCACGACGACCTCGGCACCAGCCGCTTCCTCGCGCCGGCGCTCACCACGATCGCCGTCGACCGGGCCGCGCTCGGCGCCGCGGCCGCGCGCCGGCTCATCGAGCGGCTCGACGGCGGCGATGCCGGCACCACGGTCGTGTCGACGTCGCTCGTCGCCCGCGCCTCGACGGGACCGGCGCCCGCCGGCGGATCCGCCTAGCGGGGCAGCGCGTCCCCGTCGGCGTCGAGGTGGTCGCGCCAGCTCCGCTTCGGCTCCCAGCCGAGCAGGCGGCGGGCCTTCGCGGTCGAGATGCCCGAGGAGTCCACGCGCTCGAGCGACCGCAGCTCGATGGCGTCGCCGTAGTGGCGGCGCAGCTCCGCGGCGAAGTCGTGACCGCCCGCGTTGTCGGCCGCCGCGATGTAGAACACCTCGTGGCCCGGCAGGTCGGACGCGACGGACAGCACGATCGCGTCCGCCAGGTCGTCCGCGTCGATGTAGCTCCACAGGTTCGCCGTGAGCACGGACGCGTCGCGCACCTGCTTCCCGAGGTTCGACGCGTAGTTGTCCTCGTTGTGCACGGTGCTCGGGCGGAGCGAGATCACGCGGATGTCGGACCGGCGCACGGCCGCGTCCATCAGCTGCTCGCCGAACGCCTTCGAGAGCGCGTACGGATCCTGCGGGTGCAGCGGGTGGTCCTCGTCGACGGGCGCGTAGTCCGGCAGGAACGGCCGCTCGGGGAAGAAGTTGCCCACGATGCTCTCGCTCGAGATGTTGACGAAGCGCGGCACCCCGAAGCGCACGGCGGCCTCGATGAGGTGGAACGTCGACATGAGGTTCGTCTGCAGCACCACGTGGGCGGGGTGCCCGGTGGGCTGCGGGATCGCGGCGACGTGCACGACGGCGTCCATGCCGGCGACGAGCGCGAACGCGGATCCCTGGTCGGTGAGGTCGGCCATCACGTAGCGGCCGGGGACCACGACGCCCGCGTCGAAGACGGGCCGCACGAGGTCGACGCCCGTCACGTCGTGCCCGGCGGCGACGAGCGCCTCGACGGCGGCGCGGCCGACCTTGCCGCGGGATCCGGTGACGAGGACCTTCACGCGCCGACCCCCGCCTGGCCCTCGGGCGCCTTCATCACGACGGGCACGAACGGGTCGTCCTCGAGCCGCTCGGCGAACCAGGCCTCGTCGACGTAGCCCTCCGACCACAGCTTCAGCGGGGTCGCGACGGTGGGCGTGAACAGCTCCCACCGGGTCCAGAGGCGCGCCTCCTCGGTCATCATGCGGCCGACCGCGCGGGTCCAGCGGACGACGACGTGGTCGGCGGGCAGCAGGCGCTCGAACGCGGCCTGCGCCTCGGCCAGGCGGGCGGACCGGGTGCCGTCGCCCGAGACCTGCTCGGCGCTGAGCGCGAGGACCAGGGTCCAGGTCGTGCTCTGCAGCTCGGTGTCGCGCGGCGCGGTGACGTCGGGGTCCGCTCCGGCTCCGGCTCCGGGCGATGCGGGGGTGGTGTCGTGGCTCATGCGGCGTCGCGCTCCTCGTGTCGATCGAGTCTGCCACGCGGGGTCGCCGGTGTCCGGAGCGCGGAGGTGCACCCGCCTCGCCGGACCGCGTCCCCTCCCGTGCCGCGAAGTGGATTTCCTCAACTGCGGAAACGAAAGTGGATGATGGTGTTCCTGCGTATTTCGGTTACCGTCGAAAGAACCGCGCTCCACCGACACCGACGAGGCCCGCCATCTCCCGCATCGCCCGCCCCTCCCGCCGCGCCGCATCGCGCCCGCGGGCCCGCACCGCGCCGCGCATCCGGACGGCCGCCGTGCTCGCCGCGAGCGGCCTGCTGATCGGCCTCGGCGTGCCGTCGGCGCAGGCGGCGGAGGAGTACCCCACCTGGTCCGAGGTGCAGGCCGCGCGCTCGAGCGAGCAGGCCACCGCCGACCAGGTCACGCGCATCACCTCCCTCATCTCCGGCCTCGCCGGCGAGGTCGAGGCCGCCACCGCCCTCGCCCTGCAGCGCGCCGACGAGCACGCGGCCGCGGTCGACGCGCTCGACGAGGCGACCGGGAAGGCGCAGGCGCTCGAGACCAAGGCCGACAAGGCCCGGACGGAGGCCGACGACGCCAAGCGCCAGGTCGGCCAGCTCGTCGCGCAGCTCGCGCGGCGCGGCGGCGGCGACGTCTCCCTCCGCCTCTTCGCGAGCGGCGAGGACGCCGACGCGCTCCTCGCCCGCATGGGCACCGCCACGAAGCTCGCCGACCGGCAGGACACCGCGTTCACGAACGCGGTCACCGCGGCGCGCACCGCCGAGTCGCTCGGCAAGCAGGCCGCCGTCGCGAAGGACGCCCTCGCGGCGCTCGCCGCCGACGCGGAGGCGAAGCTGCAGGAGGCGTCCGCGGCCCAGGCCCGGGCGGATCAGGCGCTCGCCGAGCAGGAGGCCCGCAGCTCCGAGCTCCAGGCCCAGCTCACGACGCTCCGCGACTCGCGCATCTCGGTCGAGGAGGGCTTCGCGATCGGCGAGCGGAAGCGCCAGGAGGAGGCCGCCGCCGAGGCGCGCCGCCAGGCCGAGGCCCGTGCCGCGGCCGCAGCCGCTGCCGCCGCGGCGAACGCCGCCGCGCGACCGCCGGCCAACGCACCCCGTCCGCCGTCGGCCGGCGGCGCGCCCTCGGCCTCCGGCTGGACCATGCCCATCCGCAGCTACGGCTCCTACCAGTCCTTCGGGATGCGCCTGCATCCCATCGCCAAGGTCTGGCGCCTGCACGCGGGCGACGACTTCGGCGCGGGTTGCGGCACGCCCATCTACGCGACGGCGGCCGGCACGGTGCAGTTCGCGGGCGGATCCAGCGGGTTCGGCAACGCGATCACCCTGAACCACGGCGGCGGCGTCACCAGCGTCTACGGCCACATGTACTCCTACGGCGTCATGGTGCGCACGGGCCAGACCGTGCAGGCGGGCCAGCAGATCGGCGCGGTCGGGAACGACGGCTACAGCACCGGATGCCACCTCCACTTCGAGATCCGCCAGGGCGGAGTGGCCACGTCCCCCATGCCCTTCCTGCGCGGGCGCGGCGTCTGACCCGGGGGAGTAGCCTGGATCCGACGATCACCGGGGGGTGCGGCGCGTGGCAGGTCGGCTGAGGCGTGTCGTGCAGGGCGTCGTCCGACCCGTGATCTTCGTGCAGTACCTGGCCCTCCGCGCCGGTCTGCAGAGCAACGTCTTCCCGCGTGACGCCGGCTCCGGCACCGTCCCGGGCGACGCCCCGCAGCGCATCCTCGTCATGGGCGAGGCCACCGCCGTCGGCTTCGGCGTCCTCTCGCACGAGCTCGGCATGGCCGGCCACTTCGCTCGCCAGCTGTCCCGGCGCACCGCCCGCGGTGTCGAGTGGTCGACGCGCCCCTTCTCCGACCTCACGATCCACACGGCGGCCGGCACCGTCCGCGATCCCGAGCTCCTGGAGGGCGTCGACGTGGTGCTGCTCATGCTGGGCGTCGGCGACAGCATCCGGCTCACGCCGCAGCGCACCTGGCGACGGCTCCTGTGCGCCACCATCGACGATCTCATCCGAGGCCTCCCCGCGGGGGCGCACGTGTTCGTCTCCGAGGTGCCGCCGCTGAACGACAGCGCGGGCCTCCCCGGCCCCTGGCGCACCATCGCCGCCCGGCACGGTCGCCTGCTCAACCGGGTCACGGCCGAGGTGATCGCGTCGCGGCCCGCGGTCGCATCCGTCCCGTTCCCCAGCGAGAGCGTCATCGACCTCGGCGACCCGGACTCCGCCCAGGCGTCGCGCGTCTACGCGACGTGGGCGCGCGCCTTCCTCACCCGGATGCTGGGCCCGGCGACCCCGTCCCCGCGCGAGGCGTGACCGCCGCGTGATCGTTGCCTGTGCATTCCCCGGGTGCAGGATTCCCGTCGCGGGCCGGGCGTAGCGTCGGACGCGTGCCCACCCCGGTGTCCTCACCGGAGCCCGGGCTCCCGGGTCGCATCGCGACCCGACCCCACGCACCGAGATCGAACGAGGAGAAGCAATGCCCCAGGTAATCGAGACCGTCGACGTCAACGTCCCCGTCAGCACCGCCTACAACCAGTGGACCCAGTTCGAGTCGTTCCCGAACTTCCTCAGCTACGTGGAGTCGATCACGCAGGTCACCGACACGCTCACCGAGTGGAAGGTCAAGATCGGCGGCGTCGAGCGCACGTTCGAGGCGAACATCACGGAGCAGCACCCCGACGAGCGCGTCGCCTGGAACTCCACGGGCGGCGACGAGGACCACGCCGGCGTCGTCACCTTCCACAAGCTGAGCGACACCGAGACCCGCGTCACCGTCCAGCTGGACTGGGCCGCGAAGGGCCTCGTGGAGAAGGTCGGCGCCGTCATCGGCGTCGACGACCACGTCATCAAGGGCGACCTCAAGAACTTCAAGGAGTTCATCGAGAAGCGCGGCTCCGAAGAGGGCGCCTGGCGCGGGGACGTCCAGGCCTGATCGTGCAGACCGACGAGATCCGCTGGAACCAGGAGGCGCGCGACAAGATCCTCGACGACAGCGACCGCGTGCTCCAGGAGGCCGTGCAGCAGGCGGCGAAGGAGCTCGAGGGGAAGGACTGGGAGACCGTGTACCAGCGCCTCTTCGAGCAGCTCAAGGGCCGGTTCATCGACTTCGAGGCCGGACCGGACCTCCGCAAGTACGCCGAGGCCGTGTCCCGCGGCGAGATCCAGGGCTGACGCGAGCGTCACCGCACGTCCAGCACGACCGGGAGGGCCCGGCATCCGCGAGGGTGCCGGGCCCTCGCTGCGTGCTGCAGGCCGCGCCGCGGCGCGCGCAGAGGCGGAGGAGCCCCTCGCATAGCACGTCCCGGCGCGCACGTCACCCTTGCGGGCCGCGGGGTTGCCGGCGTGCTCGGAATCGGTACCCTTGCGCCGCGTCGGAGGGGCGCGCCACCGACGCGAGGGGACACGATGAGCGACGCGCACGACCAGGAGCACGCACGACACGACCGCACGGCGGCGGGTGCGGTCGGCCCGCAGCCCGGCTTCGACATCGGCCTCCTCCCGTACCACCAGCGGCCGTTGCCCCCGCACATCGCTCCGGAGTGGCGCCTGGCCGGTGTCGGCCGACGCGCGGTGGGGGTGATGCTGGACCGCGCGGTGGCCCTGGTCGTCGTCTTCGTCTGCCTGCTCGCGTGGATCCTCTCGCTCCGCGCCCTGGCGCTCCAGCGCATCGATGCAGAGGGGCTCGGCAGCACCGCCGCCCGGGACGTGTTCCGCACGTACTTCAGCGGGGCCCTGGTGGCTGCCGCCATCAGCGTGGTCGCCTACCTGCTCATCTCCGCGTGGTGGCTCGGCCGCACGGGTGCCACGCCGGGCAAGGCCATGGTCGGGATCCGCGTGCAGCGCTTCTCCGAGCCCGGCACGCTGGGGTTCCGGCGCGCCCTCCTCCGCGGCGTCGTGAAGAACGGCTTCGCCTTCGGCCCGGTCTTCCTCGAGTGGCTGCCCTACGCCTCCGTGGCCTGGGACTCCCGTCGCCTCCTGCGCGGCTGGCACGATCTGGCCGCGGACGACATCGTGCTCGTGCACCGCTCGTGGACGTCGCCCCGCCGCGCCGACGCGCCCGGCCGCCGTCGACCCTGACGAGCGCCTGGGAGAAGCAGCGGGCGAGGAATGGCGTCCGTGCCCGTCCGTGTTCCCGGAAGGCGGTCCGCCCGGGCCGCTGGTCCCCGCCCGCATCCCGACGTGATCCGTCGCCGTGCGCGCCGGGCCACCCGCGAGACGAAGGATCCACCACGTGAAGCTCTTCTCCCCCGTCACCCTGGGCGCCCTCGAGCTCCCCAACCGCGTCGCCATGGCGCCCCTGACCCGCATGCGGGCCGACGAGCACGGCGTCCCCGGCGACCTGATCGTCGAGCACTACCGCCAGCGCGCATCCACCGGCCTCATCGTCACCGAGGGCGTGTTCACCAGCGAGCGCAGCAAGGCGTACCCGGGACAGCCCGGCATCGTGACGGACGAGCAGATCGCCGGCTGGCGCCGGGTCACCGAAGCGGTGCACGCCGCGGGCGGCCGCCTCGTCATGCAGCTCATGCACGGCGGCCGCGTCTCGCACGAGGACATCACGGGCGGCCTCCCGCTGCTCGCTCCGAGCGCCATCGCGATCCAGGGCGAGGTGCACGTGCCCACCGGCAAGAAGCCCTACCCCGTGCCGAGCGAGCCGGAGACCGACGAGGTCCCGCTCATCGTCGACGAGCTCACGGTCGCCGCGCGCAACGCGGTCGACGCCGGGTTCGACGGCGTCGAGATCCACTCCGCCAACGGCTACCTGCTGCACGAGTTCCTGTCGCCCGTGTCGAACGTGCGCACGGACGCGTACGGCGGATCGCCCGCGGCCCGCGCCAAGCTCGGCATCGACGTGGCCCACGCGGTCGCGCGCGAGATCGGCGCGGACCGCGTCGGCATCCGCATCTCGCCGTCGCACAACATCCAGGACGTGCTCGAGGAGGACGCCGACGAGACGCGCGCCACCTACGAGGCGCTGCTGTCCGGCATCGCGCCCCTCGGCATGGCGTACGTGAGCATCCTGCACGCGGAGCCCGCGGGCGAGCTCGTGCAGGGCCTGCGGAAGACGTTCGGCGGACCGCTCATGATCAACAGCGGCTTCGGCGTGCAGACCGAGTACGACGAGGCTGTCCAGCTCGTCGACGAGGGCACGGCCGACGTCGTGGCCGTGGGCCGCATGGTCATCGCGAACCCCGACCTCGTCGAGCGCTGGGAGTCCGGCGCCCCCACGAACGAGCCGAACCCGGCCACGTTCTACGGCCCCGGCGCCGAGGGCTACACCGACTACCCGGCGCTCGCGAGCTGATCCACCGCGACGCCTCGCACGACGAGAGCGGCCGTCCCGAGGGGCGGCCGCTCTCGTCGTGCGGTGGTCAGCGGCGGACGCGCTCCGCCTTGCGGGCGGCGCGGGAAGCGCGCCAGCGGCGCCACGCGTCCCAGAAGCGGTGGAGCTGGCGCTTGAGGAAGACGTTCACGCGGTGCGCGGCGGGGAACTCGGTGCCGAGCACCGCGATGCCGAGGAAGACGATGAGCCAGCCGGGACCGGGCAGCGGGATGAGCACGATGCCGACGAGCACGATGCCCACGCCGAGCAGGCCGACCAGGATCCGGTAGAGCCAGCGCGCCTTCGGGTGCAGCTCGATCCAGGCCCGGCAGCGACGCAGGAACCGGCGGAGGGGGTGGGAGTGGCTGGACCCCGCCTCGAACTCGCGGGTCAGGGTGTCGGACATGCCCCAACGCTACGGGCGGGTCCTGGGAGGCGTCTCCCTCATCCGGCGAATCCGCAGGGTGCCGTGACGGATGCGCCGCCGGCCGGACGCCTACCGCGCGGGTGGCGCCGTGATGATCCGTCGGGCGGCCTCCACGACGGCCGCCCGGTCGGCGGCGCGCGCCTTCGGGCCGTCCGCGTGCATGGCCGGGTACGGCGACTGCACCCACGCCTGCGCGAGCGCGAACAGCATCGTGAGGAGGCGCTGCGGATCCCACGACGGGTCGATGTGCCCCTCCTCCTGCCCGCGACGGACCGCCTGCACCTTGGCCGACGGCGACGTCGCGCTGTGCGGCACGTCGAGCTCCAGGCCGTCGAGCCGGGCCCACGCGAGCATGCGGCGGTGCTGCGGGTGCTCGTACGCGTGGTCGAAGAGCTGGCCGACGAAGCCGGGGAGGTCGGCGGGATCCAGCGTCACGGCGGAGAAGAACTCGACGCCGTTGAGCTTCAGCACCGCGTGGAACAGCGACTCCTTGTCGGTGAAGTGCGCGTAGAGCCGCTCCTTGCTCGCGCGGCCCGAGCGGGCGATGCGGTCGACCCGCGCCCCCGCCAGCCCGTGCGCGGCGAACTCCTCGCGTGCGGCCAGGAGGATGCGGTGCCGGACGTCGTCCTGCTTCTCGTCGGTGGTGGATCGGGCGGACCCCGTCGTCGCTGCCATGTGAACAGCGTATGTCAAACGAACCGGTTCGTTTGACTCTGTGCACGGACCCGCCCTAGATTGGACCGTCCTCGCCCGCCCGGGCGCCGCACGACCATCCAGGAGCATCAGATCTCGCACGCACGCACCCCTGAGCACGCACCGCCCTCCACCTCTCCCGCCGGTCCGGCCGCCTCCGCCGAGGCCGCCGCCCCCGCCGCCCCGGACGCGACCTCCGCCCGCAGCAAGTGGATCCTCCTCGCCGTCGTCGCGCTCGCCCAGCTCATGGTCGTGCTCGACGGCACCATCGTGAACATCGCCCTGCCCGCCGCGCAGCGCGACCTCGGCATGACCGACGCCGACCGCACCTGGGTCGTCACCGTCTACGCGCTCGCGTTCGGCTCGCTCCTCCTGCTCGGCGGCCGCGTCGCCGACTACTGGGGTCGCAAGCGCTCCTTCCTCCTCGGCATGGTGGGCTTCGCCGCGGCCAGCGCGCTCGGCGGATTCGCCGTCTCGAGCGAGATGCTCCTCATCGCCCGCGGACTGCAGGGCGTCTTCGCGGCGCTCCTCGCGCCCGCCGCGCTCGCGCTGCTGTCGGTGACGTTCCCGTCCGGGCCCGACCGCGTCAAGGCGTTCGCGGTCTACGGCACGATCGCCGGATCCGGCGCGGCCGTCGGCCTGCTGCTCGGCGGGGTGCTCACGGAGTACCTCAGCTGGCACTGGTGCCTGCTCGTCAACGTGCCCATCGCGATCGTGGCGATCGTCGCGGGCATCCCGCTCGTGAAGGAGAGCCGCGCCGACGGCGACCGCAGCTACGACGTGCCCGGCGCGCTGCTCGTCACGGTCGGCCTCGCCTCCATCGTCTACGGCTTCTCCCGCGCCGAGAACGGCTGGGGCCAGCTCGACACCATCGGCTTCCTCGCGCTCGGCGTGGGCATCATGGTCGCGTTCGTCTGGTGGGAGTCGAAGGCGCGCAACCCGCTGCTGCCGCTCCGCGTCGTGGCCGACCGCACCCGCGGCGGCGCGTACCTCACCTCGGTGATGGTGGGCGCGGCGCTCCTCGGCGGGCTGCTCTACCTCACGCTGCACTTCCAGATCGTGCTCGGCATGTCGCCGCTGATCTCCGGCCTCGCGTCGCTGCCGATGGCCGCGACCATCATGCTCACGGCGCCGCAGGTCGCGCGGCTCCTGCCGAGGGTGGGCCCGCGGATCCTCATGACGGTCGGGCCGCTGATCGCTGCCGCCGGGCTCCTCTGGTTCAGCCGGATCACGGTCGACGGCGCGTACGTCGTGCAGGTGCTGCCCGGCCAGATCCTCCTCGGCATCGGGCTCGCGTGCGTGTTCGTGCCGATGCAGAACGTGGCGCTCTCCGGCATCGAGCCGCGGGACGCGGGCGTCGCGGGCGCGGCGCTCACGGGCACGCAGCAGATCGGCGGATCCATCGGCACGGCCGTCTTCACGGCGCTGTTCGCGTCCGCGGTCACGGCGGCGACGACCGACGGCGTCCAGGACCGGCTCCAGCAGCAGGTCGACGGGTACCACGTGGTGTTCCTGGCGGCGGCGATCGGCGTGGCCTGCGCCTCGGTCATCTCCTGGTCGATGGTGCGCGTCCCGATCGAGCGCTTCCGCGAGGGCGCCTCGACCGAGGCCGTGAGCATGCACTGATCCCCGCCCGGATCGACGACGCCCCTCCCGCCGTGCGCGGGAGGGGCGTCGTCGTGCGTGCAGCGGGTCAGGCCGCGGGCGACCAGCCGAGCGCGGGGCCGAGGCGCTCGGCGACGTCGGTGAGGATCCGCGCGAGATCGGCCGCGGGCAGTCCGGCGGGCAGCGCGATCGCGAGCTCGTCGGCGGCCTGCACGGCCGGGTGCGCCAGGAGCGCGGCGGCGAGCTCGTCGGACGGGCCCACGAGGTCCGGCGCGCGGACCATGCTCGAGGCGGCACCGGGATCCTCCGACTGGTCGGCGCGCCGGGCCCGCTCGGCGCGCGACGCGGCGTCGGCTCGGTACCGGGCGATCTGCTCGGCCGTCGCGCCGTCGGTGGGCACCACCACGAGTGCGAGCGTGACGTGCGCGGCGGCCGGATCCGGGTGCGCCGCCCGGTAGGCGTCGATGAGGCCGCGCTGGTCGGCCGCGAAGCCGGCGGCGCCCGACCCGCGCTCGGTCACGTCCGAGGAGAGCAGGCGGAAGCCGTTGGATCCGGCCCACGCCGCCGTGCGGAGGGTCGCGGCGCCGTACCCCAAGCGGTCGGCGAGGTCGGGGGACGTCGGCTGCACCGTGGGGGTGAGGTCCTCCTCGTCGTGCGCGTCGTGCGCGTCGTGCGATCCGTCGGGCCGGTCGTCCGCGCCCGGCACCCGGCCGCCGCGCAGCAGGTCGCGGAAGCGCAGGAGGCGCTCGCGTCCCGGCTCCTCGTGCTCGCCCGTCGTCGGGTGCACGGCCCGGTCGACCGCGGCGACGCGCTTCGGGCTGCCGACCGAGAGGCCGGGGCGGAGGCGGCCGCCGGAGAGGAGGTCGACGGTCGCGAGGTCCTCGGCGAGGCGGAGCGGGTTCTCGGCGCGCACGGGGATGGACGCGGTGCCGAGGCCGATGCGGCGGGCGCGCTGCGAGGCGGCGGCGAGCATCGCGACGGGGGAGGAGATGGCGTGCCGGAGGTGGTCGGGGCGGAGCCAGGCGGTGTCGAGGCCGAGCGCGTCGCCGAGCTCCACGAGCCGGAGCGCCTCCTCGAGGCCGGTCGCGGGGTCGGCCGGGTCGAACGGGCCGGTGGTGAGGAAGCCGAGGCGCGTCGGCGCGGATCCGGATGCGGGCATGCGACGAGGCTAGGCGGTGCCGGTGCGAGCCCGCCGATCCGGCCTCAGGGGATCAGGACGATCGACCCCGTCGTGCGCCGGGCCTCGAGGTCCTCGTGCGCACGGGCCGCGTCGGCGAGCGCGTACGTCGCGCCGACCCGCACGTCGAGGGATCCGTCGAGCACCGCCGCGAACAGCTCGCCCGCGCGCCACCGCCGCTCCTCCGCGTCGAGCAGGAAGTGCGCGAGCGTGGGGCGGGTGACCGAGAGGGATCCGCCCGAGTTGAGCCGCTGCAGGTCGAACGGCGGCACCTGCCCGCTCGCGCCGCCGAAGAGCACGAGCGTCCCGCGGATCCGCAGGGACGCGAGCGACCCGTCGAACGTGTCGCGGCCCACGCCGTCGTAGACCACGTCGACGCCGCGCCCGTCGGTGAGCTCGCGGACGCGCACGGGCACGTCGTCGTAGCCGAGCACGTGCGTGGCGCCGGCTGCGCGCGAGAGCGCCGCCTTCTCCTCGGTGGAGACGGTCGTGATCACCTCGACCCCGCGATCCGCGAGCAGCTGGGTGAGGAGGAGGCCCACGCCGCCGGCGCCCGCGTGCACGAGCGCGCGATCGCCGGGACCGGCCGGGTACGAGCTCGTCGCGAGGTAGTGCGCGGTGAGGCCCTGGAGCGGGAGCGCCGCGGCGACCTCCATGCCCACGCCGTCGGGCACGGGCAGCAGCGTCTCCGCGCGGATGAGCGCGTGCTGCGCGTACGTGCCCTCGGCCTCGGCGGTCGCGACGCGGTCGCCCACGTGCACGCCGGCCACGCCGTCGCCGAGCGCCTCGATCACGCCGGCGGCCTCGGATCCGGGGACGTACGGGTGCGCCATCGGGTAGACGCCGCTGCGGCGGTAGGTGTCGATGAAGTTGACGCCCGCGGCGTGCACGCGGATCCGCACCTCGCCGGGCCCGGGATCCGGCACCGGGCCGTCCGTCAGGGTCATGACCTCGGGGCCGCCCGGCCCCTCCACCTCGATGCGCGCGCTCATGGGTCCACCCTGCCGTGTCCGCGGGTCGCGGTCACGCGTCGCGCGGCGGTCGGTCCCCGTCGTCGCGCTGCCGCTCCTCGTCCCGCGCCCGCTGCGCCTCTCGCTCCTGATCCTCGTCCCGCGCCCGCTCCGCGTCGCGCTCGGCGATCCTCCGGCGGTACCCGTCCATCGCCCGCTCGTCCAGCCGGTGACGGATCTCGGCGACGTCCGGCGCGAAGGTCTCCTTCGTCAGCTCCCGGAACGCGATCCACTTCTCGTGGAACTCGGCGTCGGTCTGGCCGGGTCGCCAGGCTCGTCTCCACAGCGTCTCGAGTCCTTCGACGCCGGCCATCACCGAGGCGAGCACGGCACCGGTCGGGATGCCGAGCCACACGATGACCACCGCGGCGGCGGCCGTGGACCCGGCGAGCCACGGGAGGACCGCGAAGCCCCATCCGCCCGGGGACACCAGCCGACCGCGGACGACGAAGGGACGCTCGACCACGACCTCGACGGTGCAGAAGACCAGGGTCATGGCGGTCACCCCTCCGATCGTCCGGTCGAGGGAACCGGGGCCCCAGGCGGGGACGAGCAGGAGGGCCTGGCATGCCAGCACCACCAGAGGCGCCTTGAGCAGAGCCACCGTGAGGTGCCCGGACAGCGGCGCCCACAAGCCGGGCGGCGTCCAGTCGGGAGGGTTCCGCCGGACCTCATCTCCCTGCTCCGGCCGGGGTGCGTCACGCATGCGGAGCGGTGCGGTGGACGGGCATGTCTCTCCTTCGTGAGCAGGAGGGATCCCGGTTCGGGTGCGGACCGCGTCGGCAGCGGGATCGCCTCGGGGTGGTCGGCCGCATCCTCACCCGCTCGGTGCAGGCGGCGACGGCCCCCTCCACAGCTCCTCCCGACAGACGGTCCGCCCGGCCCGGAATGCCGTCGCCACCCGCGCGGTTGCGCTCGCATAGGCTCGACGACGAGCAGGTGCGCGCGGCTCGGCCCCGCACCGATCACGATCACGACGAAGGTGGAACCCATGGCAGGTCGCGTCTACGACGACATCACCCAGCTGGTCGGCGGCACGCCGCTCGTGCGCCTCAACCGGCTCACGGAGGGGCTCGACGCGACCGTGCTCGTGAAGCTCGAGTCGCACAACCCGGCGTCCAGCGTGAAGGACCGCATCGGCGTCGCGATCATCGACGCGGCCGAGGCGTCGGGCCAGCTCGAGCCGGGCGGCACGATCGTCGAGGGCACGAGCGGCAACACCGGCATCGCGCTCGCGATGGTGGGCGCGGCGCGCGGCTACACGGTCATCCTCACGATGCCCGAGACCATGAGCATCGAGCGCCGGCTGGTGCTGCGCGCGTACGGCGCCCAGATCGTGCTGACGCCCGGGCCCGAGGGCATGCGCGGCGCCGTCGAGCGCGCGCAGCAGATCGTCGCGGAGACGCCCAACGCCATCTGGGCGCAGCAGTTCGCGAACGCGGCCAACCCGCAGAAGCACCGCGAGACCACGGCCGAGGAGGTCTGGGCGGACACCGACGGCGCCGTCGATGTGTTCATCGCGGGCGTCGGCACGGGCGGCACCATCACGGGCGTCGGCCAGGTGCTCAAGGAGCGGAAGCCCGACGTGCGGATCGTCGCGGTCGAGCCGCTCGACTCGCCCATCCTCAACGGCGGGAAGCCCGGCCCGCACAAGATCCAGGGCATCGGGGCGAACTTCGTGCCCGAGATCCTCGACCGGGAGGTCTACGACGAGGTCGTCGACGTCTCGCTGGAGGATTCCATCCGCGTCTCGCGCGCGCTCGCGACCGACGAGGGGATCCTCTGCGGCATCTCGTCCGGATCCATCGTGTGGGCCGCGCTCGAGATCGCAAGGCGGCCCGAGAGCGCGGGGAAGACCATCGTCGCCATCGTCTGCGACTACGGCGAGCGGTACCTCTCGACCGTGCTGTTCGACGACCTGCGCGACTAGGCGTGGGAGTCGTCGCCCGCGTCGTCGAGGACCTCCGTTCGGCGCGCGCCCACGATCCGGCCGCGCGCGGGTACCTGGAGATGATGCTCGGCTACCCGGGGCTGCACGCCGTGTGGCTGCACCGGGTGTCGCACGCGCTCTGGCGCCGGCGCATCCGGCTCGCCGCCCGGCTGCTCGCGCAGGTCGGGCGGGCGCTGACGGGGGTGGAGATCCACCCGGGGGCGCGCATCGGGCGGCGGCTGTTCATCGACCACGGCATGGGCGTGGTGATCGGCGCGACGGCCGAGATCGGTGACGACGTGCTGATGTACCACGGCGTCACGCTCGGTGGGAAGAGCCTCGTGCGCGGCAAGCGGCACCCGACCGTGGGCGACGGCGTCACCATCGGCGCCGGCGCGAAGCTGCTCGGGCCGATCGTCATCGGCGCGGGCAGCGTCATCGGCGCGAACGCCGTGGTCGTGAAAGACGCGCCCGCGGGATCCGTGCTCACCGGCATCCCGGCGGTCGAGACGGGGAAGCGCGCCGGGCGCGGGCCCGACGCCCACGTCGACCCGGCGTTCTTCGTCGACCCGGCGATCTACATCTGATGCCCGAGCCCCACGGCCAGGAGCCGACGCCCGCCGTCGAGGTGGAGCCGAGCATCGATGCGGCGCCCCGCGTGGAGGCGGCATCGAGCGGCGAGCCGGCATCGAGCGTCGAGCCAGCGCCCACCCACGAGCACAGCACGCACGGCGTCGGCCCCTGGCCCGGCGGCCCCGAGGCGTGGCCGGATGAGTCGCACCTGGATCCGGAGCTGCTGGAGCGCGGCGACACCCGCAACGTGATCGACCGCTACCGCTACTGGCGCATGGAGGCGATCGTCGCCGACCTCGACCAGCACCGGCACCCGTTCCACGTGGCCATCGAGAACTGGCAGCACGACATGAACATCGGATCGATCGTGCGGAGCGCCAACGCGTTCGCGGCTGACACGGTGCACATCGTCGGCCGGCGCCGCTGGAACAAGCGCGGCGCGATGGTCACCGACCGGTACCAGCACGTCGTGCACCACGCGACCATCGCCGACCTCGTGGAGTGGGCGCGCGGCGAGGGCCTGCCGGTCGTCGCGATCGACAACGTCGACGGATCCGTGCTGCTGGAGACCACGCGCCTCCCCGAGCGCTGCGTGCTCGTCTTCGGCCAGGAGGGCCCGGGCCTCAGCGACGAGGCGGTGGCCGCGGCCGACATGACGGTCGCGATCTCGCAGTTCGGATCCACCCGCTCCATCAACGCGTCGGCGGCGGCCGCGGTCGTGATGCACGCGTGGGTGATGCAGCACGTGGCGTTCCCGGAGTAGCGCGCCGGGCTAGCGGCTCGTCGGGTCGAGGCGTCCGAGCAGCTCCGCGAGCGTGCGCCGCTCCCGGGCATCGAGCGGGGAGAGCAGCTCCTCCTCGGTCGCGAGGTGGTCGGGGAGCACGCGGTCGACGAGCTGCCGGCCCTCGGCGGTGAGCTCGACGAGCTTCCCCCGGCCGTCCTCGGGGCGGGGGAGCCGCGTCACGAGGCCGAGCGCCTCCAGGCGGTTGAGGCGCTGGGCGACCGCGCTCGTGGTGATCATCGACTCCCGCGCGAGCTCTGCCGGCGCCAGTCGGTGGGGCGCGCCCTGGCGCCGCAGCGTGGCGAGCACGTCGAAGGTCGATGCGTCGATCCCGTGCCGGGCGAAGGTGGCGTCTGTCCCCGCCGCGAGGGCAGCCGACGCCCGCGCGAGCCGGCCGACGACGGCCATGGGCGAGGGATCGAGGTCGGGCCGCTCGGCGCGCCACTGCTCGAGGATGCGGTCGACGTGGTCCATGCTCTCGACCATACCCGCTAAGCGGTGAGCTAGATTGACTCAGTGCTTAGCTACCGCCTCCGCCTCATCCTCCTGACCGCCATCGCTCCCGCGCTCTGGGGGACGACCTACGCGACCTCGACCGCCTTCCTGGTGCCGGGGCATCCGCTGCTCACGGCCACGCTCCGCGCCCTGCCGGCCGGACTGGTGCTGCTCGCGATCGGACGTCGCCTCCCACGCGGCTCGTGGTGGTGGCGGTCCGCCGTGCTCGGGGCGCTCAACATCGGGGCGTTCTTCGCCTTCCTCTTCGTCGCGGCCGACCGTCTGCCGGGCGGGGTGGCGGCCGTCATCGGCGGGATCCAGCCGCTGCTCGTCTCGGCGCTCGCCGCCCGGATCCTGGGCGAGCGGATGGCGCTACGGGTGATCGTCGCCGGGACGGTCGGGCTGGCTGGCGTGGCGCTCATCGTCCTCCGGGCCGATGCCCGGCTCGATGCCGTCGGTGTCGCCGCCGCGCTCGCCGGCGCGACCTGCATGGCGGTGGGTGTGGTGCTCGCCAAGCGGTGGGGCACGGATCACCCGCCGCTCCTCACCACGTCGTGGCAGCTGCTCGCGGGCGGGATCCTCCTCGCCGTGGCCACCGCGGTGTCCGAGCCCCTGCCCGTGGCGCCGCTCACGGCCGTCAACGTGGCGGGATACGCCTACCTGGCGTTCGTCGGCACCGCGCTCGCGTACGCGCTCTGGTTCCGCGGCCTGCGTGCGCTCCCGGCCCGGGTGCCCGCCTTCCTCGGGCTGCTCAGCCCCCTCGTCGCCGTCGGCATCGGGATCGGATGGTCGGGCGAGAGGCTGTCCGCCGTCCAGGTCCTCGGGATGGGTCTGGTGCTGGCGTCCGTCGCCGTGGCGGTCGCGCTCCGGACGACGCCGTCTCGCTCGTCCCGGGTCTCGCCGCGAAGCCCATCGTGGACGTCGTGCTCGTGGTGGCGGACATCACGGCCGAGGAGGACCACGTCGCCCGGCTCGTCGCCGCGGGGTACGAGCTGCGCGTCCGGGAGCCCGGGCACCGCCTGGTGCGCACGCCCGCGCGGGACGCGCATGTGCACGTCTACGAGGAGGGCGATCCCGCGGTGGAGGCGTACCTGCTGCACCGCGACCGGCTGCGCGCCGACCGGGCCGACCGCGACCTCTACGCGCGCACGAAGCGGGAGCTGATGACCCGGCGGTGGGAGCCGATGGACGCCTACGCGGACGCGAAGACCGCGGTGATCCAGGGGATCCTCGCCCGAGCGCGGGCAGCGCGGGCGGCGCGGGCGGCCCGCGCATCCCGCCCGGCCTGAGCCCGCGGACCTAGCCGAACGGCCACTCGTCGTGCGTGTGCGGCACCGCGACCACCTGCACGTCGTCCTCGTAGGTGATGCGCCCGGGCGTGCGGGTGCGCAGCTCGTGCCAGGGCACGTCATGCCGGTCGAGCAGGTCGAGGTACTCGCGCGTGACGCGGAGCAGGTCGACGGATCCGACGCGGAACCAGGCGCGCGCCCGGGGGTTGAGCGTGCGGTCGTAGCAGCCCGGGACGACCGTGGACGGATCCGCGTACGTCGCGTTCATGTGCGCGTTGGACGCCCCGATCCACGCCATCTCCTCCGCGGACAGACGGCCTTCGTCCCGGAGGCCGTTCGCCAGGGCGAAGACGCCGGGGAAGGTGCCGCGGCGATTCGGGGCGGCGCTCTGGAAGCGCACGAAGTCGGGCATCCGGCGAGGGTAGCCCGGCGGGCGCGGAGGGGGCCGGCGGCGTCCACGCACCGAGCGGGGGACGACCGAGGGCCGAGCGGAGAGGATCCCCGCTCGGCCCCGGGCCGTCGTCGTGCGTGCGCCGGAAGCGCACCGTCGGGCGTGCCGTCAGTCGCGCCCGCAGTGGATCGAGAATATGGGGAGCCGGAAGGTGAGGCCGTGACCGCCGCAGATCCCGTTGGTCTTGATGAACTCGATGAAGCCGGCCGCCACCGCGGCCAGCAAGACGCAGGTGAGCTTGGTGAGGTCGGGGATCAGCACGCAGATCACGCCGGCGATCGAGCCGCCGAGGGCGGAGATGATCCCTCGGATGATGGCGTTGCCGATGAAGAAGCTCCAGTGGGGGATGGGGATGTGGATCGGCGGGATGTGGATGTGGATCGGCGGGATGTGGATGTGGAAGGGGTTCCACCACTTGCTCTCCGTCACCGGCGCGTTGGGGGACAGGGGGGCCGGCCGGTAGGAGCTGGTGGCGGAGTCCTTGGCCGCGGTGGCGGAGTCTTCGACCGCGGCGGCGGAGGCGTCGGCCGCGGCGGCGGAGTTGCTGGCCTTGGCAGCGGAGACCTGCGACTGCAGGGATCGCATCTTCTGCGCCATCACCGCCACGTCCGGGTCGCCCGCGGCCGCCGAGCGCAGTGCCGTGGCGGCCTTCTGCCGTGCGGCCTCCTCCTCGGGCGAGAGGTCCAGCCACTTGTCGATGTGGCGCCCGGAGAAGGTCAGGCCCGTCTTGCCGACGGCGTCGATGTCGGCGTCCGTGATCCGGCCGGCGCTGATGTCGTCGAGGTAGTGGCCGTGCTCGAGGGAGAAGGCGACGCGGGCCTGGGGAGAGTCGTGGTCGATGGCGAATGCGCCGCTGCTGGGGGCGGCGATGACGAAGCCGAGGGTCGCGACGGCGGTGAGCGCGATGGTCGCGAACATCCTGCGCGGGATGAGGGGCCGGGTGGCCCTCGAACGGATGGACATGGGTGATGTGCCTCCTTGGGTGCGGTGTCGGTCACCGCACTGAGAAGCTAGGAGCCGGGGCGCCTCCGTGCGGACAGTCCCCAGTCGCGCAGATGAAGGGCAGACGGCCGTCTGGCCAAGGGAGCATCGGACCTCCTAGCGGAACGGCCAGTCGTCGATCGTGTGCGGGGTCGCGATGACCTGCACGTCGTCGGCGTAGACGATGCGGCCGGGCGTCCGCGTGCGGAGCTCCTGCCAGGGCACGTCGTGCCGGTCGAGCAGGGCGAGGTAGTCGGCCGTGAACCCGAGGAGGTCCGTGGCGCTGGCGAGGAACCAGGCGCGGGCGCCGGGGTTGCGCACCCGGTCGTAGCAGTCGGGGTCGACCGAGCGCGGATCCGCGTAGGACTCGGCCGCGCGTGCGTTCACCGCGTCCATCCACTCGCCCTCCTCGGCCGAGGGCCGGCCGCTCTGGCGCAGCCCGTCGGCGAGGGCGAACACCCCCGGGAAGGTCCCGCGGCGGTTGGGGACGGCGCTCTGGAAGCGGACGTAGACGGTCACGCGGTGATGCTAGGGACGCGGCCTGCGGATCCGGCTGCGCGGGGGCGGAGCGGATAGCGGTGGCGCCGGGCGGACATGCGGGACGCGCCGGGCGGACACGCGCGCGGACGTGCGGGCGGCTACGCGCTGGCAGGCTGGGACGCGCCGCGGATCCGCCCGCCCGAGACGAGGAGCCCCATGACCGCCGTGACCCTGATCCGCTCCGCCTCCCTCGCGGACGCCGCCGAGTACGCCTACGCCGCCACCGCGCCCGCCGACGCGCGGCTCGTGTTCCTCGCGGGATCGTGCCCGCTCGACGCGGACGGCCGCACCGTCGGCGTCGGCGACCACGCCGCGCAGGCGGCGCGGTGCGTCGCGAACCTGCGCATCGCGCTGGAGGCGGCGGGCGCGACGACCGCCGACCTCGTGAGCACGCGCGTGCTCGTGGCCTCCAGCAGGCAGGCCGACCTCGTGACCGCGTGGGAGGTCGTCCGCGACGCACTGGCCCCGCACGATCCGCCGAGCACGCTCCTCGGCGTCACCGTGCTCGGGTACGACGACCAGCTCGTGGAGGTCGAGGCGGTCGCGGCCGTCGTCGACTGAGGGCGGTCGCCGCCGTCCCCGACCGACCGACCTGCCGACCCGGCCGCCGAGATCAGGTCGGGCTCAGAGCGCGGAGGCGCGCCAGGCGTCGACCGCCGCGAGGAGCTCGGCGCGGCGCTCGTCCGACAGGAACGCCGCGTGGAACGAGTTGCGGGCGAGGAGCGCGACCGCGTCGTCGTCGAAGGCGTGCGCCACACGCAGCTGTCGGAGGTTCTCGCCGAGGTAGCCGCCGAAGTAGGCCGGGTCGTCGCTGTTGACCATGGCGAGCACGCCGCGCGCGAGGAGCTCCGGCAGGGCGTGCTCGTCGAGGGTCTCGTTCACGCCGAGGCGCACGTTCGAGAGCGGGCAGACGGTGAGCGGGATCCGGTCGGCGACGAGCCGGTCGACGAGCGCGGGATCCTCGAGGCAGCGCACGCCGTGGTCCACCCGCTCGACGTGCAGCAGGTCGAGCGCCTCCCAGACGTACGCGGGCGGGCCCTCCTCGCCGGCGTGCGCGACGGCGTGCAGGCCGAGCTCGCGGGCGCGCGCGAAGACGTCGACGAAGAGCGACGGCGGGTAGCCGACCTCGGCCGAGTCGAGCCCGACGGCGAGGATCTCGTGGGCCCGGCCGGCGACCGACTCCAGCGTCGCCATCGCCTCCTCCACCGGGCGGTCGCGCAGGAAGCTGAGGATCAGGCCGCCGGAGATGCCGTGGCGCACGCGCGCGTCGCGGAGGGCGTCGAGGAGGCCGTCGACCACGTCGTCGACGGGCACGCCACGGGACGTGTGCGCCTGCGGGTCGAACGACATCTCGACGTGCCGGATCCCGTCGGCCGCGGCCCGCTCCAGGTACGCGGCGGCGAGGTCGTGGAAGTCGCGGCGCGTGCGGAGGACCGCCGTGCACGCGTAGTAGAGGTCGAGGAACGACTGCAGGTCGGTGAAGGCGTAGCGCGAGCGGAGGTCCTCGATGCCGGCGTACGGCAGCTCGACGCCGTTGCGCTCGGCCAGCTCGAACACCAGCTCCGGTTCGAGGGTGCCCTCCACGTGCAGGTGCAGCTCGGCGGTGGGCGGGAGCGTGGAGATCATCCGTCGACGGTAACGGGCGGCGGCCGGGTGCCCGCCGGGCGGGAGCCGGAGCCGGAGCCGGCTCCGGGCGAGGACGGGGCGTCCGGCGTCCGTAGGCTCGGGGGATGGAGGCGTCCGAGGTCGCGGTGCTCGGCGAGCGGTGGCGCATCGCCGAGCGGGAGCCGCGGGGCGCGACCCCGGCCTACGACCTCGACTGGCTGAGCGGCCCGGCGGTCGGAACCTACGGGCTCACGGTCGGCGGAGGACGGCTGACGCGCGAGCAGCTGATCGCGGAGGCGACCGCGTTCGTGGAGGGCTTCTCCGAACCCGGCGGCATCGGCGAGGACTTCGCGGGCTTCGTCCCGGCCCGCTTCCGCGGCGAGGGGTCGGACGGGCAGCCAGCGCCGGGGCGCGGATGAGCGCGCGCGTGCCTCACCGGATCCTCGGCCGGACGGTCCTCGTGCTCTGCGCGGCCCTAGGCGTCCTGGCTCTCGGGATCGTCCTGGTCGCCGTGCCCGACGGAGCGCCGACGTCGTCAGATGCGGGTGCGCCCTCGGTCCCGTGGTGGGCGGTGCTCCTCCCCGCAGCCGTGGGCATCGCCCTCACGCTGACGCTGCCGCGCCGGGTGCTGGAGCAGCCCGCGATCGTGTCCGAGCCGGCGCGGCACCGGGCGGCGACGTGGATCCTGCTGGCGCTCGCCGCGGCCTTCCCGCTCGCGGTGGGAGCGCTCGGGCTGGCGCGGAGCGAGGGCTACGTGCTCCTGAAGGCCCTCCTGCTGATCGCCCTCCCCGCCGCCGTGGTCGGCGTGCTGCGCGGCGTCCGCATCGACCGCGTCCGCGATGCGCAGCGATGGTGGGCGCCGATCGTGGTCGTGGTGGTGTGGGCGCTCCTGGCGCAGGTCGCGCCGTGGAACCCGCGGCCGGACCTCGACGGCGTCGACCCCGCGACGCTGCTCGTCACCGCGGTGGCGACGGCGCTGACGGCCGGGATCGGCGAGGAGCTCTTCTACCGGCGGTGGCTGCAGACGCGGCTCGAAGCGTCGCTCGGCCCCGCGCCCGGCATCGCCCTCGCGTCGCTGGTCTTCGCGCTCATGCACCTGGCCTCCCACGGCACCGGCGCCCCGGTGCTCGACGTGGCCCGCGTCGTCGTCGCGCAGGGGTCGTTCGGGCTCCTGCTCGGGATCCTGTGGTGGCGGCACCGGAACCTGCCCGCCATCATCGCCGCGCACGTCGTCATGAACGGATGGCCGATCGCCGAGCACCTGGTCGCGTGACGCCAGCCGGTGTCGGTCCGGCCCGCGACCCGTCTGCGAGCATGGCCGCATGGATCCCGACGACGAGCCCGACCTGGTCCCCGAGCTGCTGGTCACCGACCTCGCCGCGAGCCTCGCGTTCTGGCGCGACCTGTGCGGCTTCCAGGTGCGGTACGACCGCCCGGACGAGGGCTTCGCGTACATCGCGCGCGGCGGGGCGCACCTCATGCTCGAGCAGGCCGGCATCATCCGGAACTGGGTGACGGGGCCGCTGGAGCGGCCGTTCGGGCGGGGGATCAACTTCCAGATCGCCGTCGAGGACGCCGACGCGGTGGCGGAGGCGCTCGCCGCGGCCGGCGTCGCGCTCTTCCTCGAGCCGGAGACGACCTGGTACCGGATCGGCGACGAGGAGACGGGCGTCCGCCAGTTCCTCGTGCAGGATCCCGACGGCTACCTGGTGCGGTTCCAGTCGTCCATCGGGCGGCGGCCGGCGGAGGCTCCCGCGGGCTGACGCCGCCGCGGCCCGCCCGGTGCCGGGCGGGCCGCGATCGTCACCCCTCCGCGATGCCCGCGGACAGCGTCGCCCCCGCCGCGGTGAGCGCGTCGACGAGCTGCTGCCCGCTCACCGTGGTGGTCTTCTGCCCGCCGATCATCAGCGTCGGGGTGCCGGTGACGCCCGCGGCGGTCGCCATGTCGGTGTTGGCCGTGATCCAGCCGGCGTACGCGCCCTTCTCCGTGCAGGTGAGGGCTTCGGCGTCCGTGACCCCCTGCGAGCCGAGCCAGGAGGAGAAGTCCTTCCCCGTCCACGAGTCGGTCGCGGCCGAGTGGTTCGCGAAGAGGGCGGAGTGCACGCCGGGCCAGGCGGACGGGTCGTGCTGGAGGACGCACGCGGCCGTGCTGCCGGCGACGCGGCCGTAGTTCGTGACGATCCGGATGGGGTGGTACACGACGCGCACCTGCCCGGATGCGGCGACCCGGTCGAGGAGCGGGCCGGTGGCGGCCTCGTACTCCTGGCAGTGCGGGCAGGAGTAGTCCTCGTAGATGTCGAGCGTCACGGGTGCATCCGCGGCGCCGACCGACACGGCATCCGGCTCGGTCGCGACGTGCGCCTCGCCGGCGCTCGCCAGCTGCACGGTGGCGTCCGCGATGGGCGCCACGCTGCCGGCCGACGCCTGCTGGCGGAGGAGGCTCGCGCCGCCCCAGATGCCGGCGACGAGGATCACGACGGCGCCGGCGACGCCGAGCTGGGTGAGGAGGCGGCGGCGCTTCCGCTTCGCCTCCTCGAGGCGGCGCTGCGCGTTCGCCTTCTCCCGGATCTCGCGGGTGCGGTCGCGGTCGGCGCTGGACTTCTTGCTCATGATGCGGTGCTCCTGTCGGTGGGTCGGACGGGGTCGGGGTCGGTGTCGGTGTCGTGGAGGAGGGGGAGGTCGGGGACGCGGTCGCGCGCGCGGCGGATCACGGCGTCGGCCGCCGCTCGTCGGCGCGCTCGTCGAGCGCGGACAGCCGCGCGTTGTAGGCGCGGAGCTCGGCGTCGCCGTCGCGGGCGGCCGCCCGGTCGTAGCGGGTGGCGGCGCGCTGCTCGGATCCGGACCACTGCCGCACGACCATGAGCGCCACGAGCACGACGGGCAGCTCGCCCGCGCCCCACGCGATGCCGCCGCCCGCAGCCTGGTCGGCGAGCAGCTGCGCGTCGGTCGCGAGGCCGAGCTGGTGCCACCAGTCGATCGCGAGGATCTGCGTGCCCGACATGATCGCGAGGCCGAAGAACGCGTGGAACGCCATGGTGGCGAGCAGGAGCATCAGCCGGATCGGGTACGGCGGGCGCGTGGGGCCCGGATCCACCCCGATGAGCACGAAGAAGAAGAGGTACCCGCTGATCAGGAAGTGGACGGTCATCAGCATGTGGCCCTGGTGGGTGGCGAGCGACCACTCGAACCACGGCGTGTAGTAGAAGGCCACGAGGCTGCCGGCGAAGACGACCGCGGCGACGATCGGGTTCGTCACCAGGCGCGAGTACCGGGAGTGCGTCGCGGCGAGCACCCACTCGCGCACGCCGCGGCTGGCGTCCTTCCGGGCCGGCAGCGCGCGCAGCAGCAGGAGCACGGGGGCGCCGAGCACGAGCAGCGGCGGCACGTACATCATCAGCATCATGTGCTGGATCATGTGGGTGCTGAAGTGCACCGCCCCGTACACGGCGGGCCCGCCGCTCGTGGCGTAGACGAGCATCGCGCAGCCGAGCAGCCACGGCACCGTGCGCGTGCCCGACCAGGCGTCGCCGCGCCGGCGGAGGCGCCGCACCGCGACGAGGTAGAGCCCGGCCATGACCGCGGCGACCCCGAGGAACAGGAAGTCCGGGTGGACGGCGGTCAGCATCCGGAGCGGCGTCACGGGGTCGGGGAAGGTGAAGCCGATGAGCGACGCGAGCGGGTCGACGTCGGCGATGGTCGTCTGCGGCACGGGCGGGGCGCTGCGCGAGAGCGCCACCGAGACGCCCATCGCCACGGACATCACGACGACCTCGCCGACCGCGAGGCGGAGGAACGCCGTCCGCCGGGTCGCGTCGCGGACGAGCCCCGGGATGAGGATCCGGCGGTGCGCGAACCCGGCGACGCCGAGCGCCACGAGGATCGCCGTCTTCACGAGGAGCAGGAGCCCGTACGGCGTCGTGATGAGGTCGAGCGGCGTGCCGATGCGGAGCGACGCGTTGACGATCCCCGACAGCGCGACCGCGACGAACGCCCATCCGGCGAGCGTCGAGTAGCGGGCGACGACCGCGGGCAGCGCGCCCTTCGTGAGCTTCTGGCAGAGGATCACCGCGACCAGCCCGCCGGCCCACACGGTGACGCCGACGAGGTGGATCCCGAGGCTGTCCACCGCGTTCGCGTGCTCGTACGTGCCCGCGGCGTGGCCCGACAGCGAGAGCGGGAGCAGCGAGGCGAGGGCGACGGCCGCGGCCACGCCGATGCCGGAGACGCTCCGCGTCCACGCGCTGATGCCGAACGCGACGGCCACGCACACCAGCGACGCGAGCAGGGTCTGGCCGAGCTCGAGCTGGAACGCGAAGTAGCCGAGCTGGCCCCGGAAGGTCGGGGAGGTGAGCGGGACGCCGATCACGTTCGCGCCCGAGAGGGCGAGCACGGCGATGCTGGCGGCGAGCCACACGGCGGCGGCGCGGGTCGCCCAGCGGGTCGCCCGCCACTGCGCGAAGCTCGCCATCCCGGGGTGCTTCCGCTGCCCGGGCAGCGCGAACGCGGCGACCACGAGCAGGCCGATGGTCACGGCGGCGGCGGCGTCGTGGATGACGCGCGCGACGGGCAGGCCGTAGGTGACGACGTCGCCGGGATCCACCAGCAGCGTCCGCGTGGTGGCGCCCGTGAAGGCGGCGGCGGCCAGCGTCACGGCGACGGCGAGCGGGAGGCACGCCCAGAGCAGCGCGGGGCGGGCGCGGATGCGCGGGACGGTCAGCGTGCGGGGCACGAAGACGGGGTCGTCGGGATCGGGGCGGTCGTGGTCGGTGACCGGATCTGGGGAGGGCAGGGCGGAGCGTGGGGGCATGGGGTGTCCTGGGTGGGCGCCGGGATCGGGCGCGGCGGGACGGCGGCTCTCCGGGTGGGCGATCCGAGCGGGTCGGATCTGCCGGGTCGCGGAGGGCGCGGGCGCGTCGGGGTGCGCGTCCGAGGACGCGCGAGGGCACGGCGCCGGGAGGCGTCGTGCGTCGTCGGGGCGCGCGGGAGCGCGCCGGACCGGGGCCGGTTCAGGCCGCGGCGGGTGGCCCGCGGTGGGGCGACGCGGCGACGCAGACGCCGAGGTCGCGGATCTCCGGGCGCATCGCGCGCGCGACGCGGTGGCGCACCTCGGCGCGCGGCACGACGTCGAGCGCGGCCACGAGGATCAGCGCGCGGAGGCTCGTGCGCGCGAGCGCGACGAGGTCCCAGAAGGCGCGCTCGCCGGAGCGGAGCGCCACGATCGTGAGGACGGCGGCGAGCAGGTGCGCGACCCACATCGCGGATCCGTGGTGCATGCCGCCCATGTCGCCGGCGCCGGCCGCGGCCCCGCCGGCGCTCACGACGTGCCCGCCCATGCCGTGGCGCCCGCCGACGACCTGCAGGGTCGTCGTGGTCGGGGCGCCGACGGTGAAGAGGAGGTGCAGGACCGCCTGGCTGCACGCGACGGCGACCGCGAGCCGCCCGGTCGACACGGTGCGGCCGGCGAGCAGCACGCACGTCGGCAGCGCGAGCGCCGCCGCGACGACGAGGCCGACCGCTCCCGGGACGGGGCCGCCGCCGGCGAGGTGCGACAGCATCGACACGAGGATCGCGAAGGCGGCCGTGACGGCGCCGCGTGCGACGCGCGTGCCCCGCCCGGCCATCGCCGGCGTCCTCGGTTCCCTCATTTGCAGAACAGCCTAGGTGCGGCTTCCGGGGAGACGATGGGCGACGTCGGCTCCGCGGCCCGCGCCCGCGCCCGCCGCACGGGGGCATACCCCACCTCGATCCGGGAGCGAGCAGGATGGGCCACGTGCCCGTCGCTCGCGAGGCTGGGATCATGAACACGACACCGCCCACCACCGAGGCCGAATCGACGCCCGTGCCATCCGAAGAGCTCCTGCCCGACGCCGCCGACGCGTCCGACGCCGGCGGTCCCCCGTCCGACGCCGCGGGCGGGAGCGACGACGTGGACCCGGACGACGCGGCCCCGCCCGTCGCGCGCCGCCGCTCCCTCTACTCCTCCGCCTGGCGGCGCTTCCCCCGCGACATCGGCTACATGCTCCTGACCGGGATCCTGTGCGCCACGGTCTACCTCGCGCTCCCCAACATCGTCTTCAGCCTGATCAGCGAGCTCCTGTGGTCGGCGTCCGGCCTGTTCGCTGCCCTGGCGCTCTCCGTCGTGCTCTTCGGGTCGCTGTTCGCGGCGCGCGGGCTGGGGGCGGTGGAGCGGGTCCGCATCGGGTGGGCCGAGCCGCGGCCGATCCGGCCGGTCGACTGGACCCCGCGCTGGACGCAGAACCGCGCCATGCGCCTCCTCTCGGCGGTCGCGAATCCGCACTACTGGCTGTACCTGCTGCACGCGGTCGTCGTGTACCCGGTCGTGGCCATCGTCACGCTCGGCGCGGGCGTCCTCCTGGCGCTCGGGTTCATCGCGCCGGCCCTCGGCGGGATCGCGGTGCTGGCGCAGGGCTGGCAGATCAACCTGCTCCTCGAGCGCTTCGGCTACGACCCCGCGCGCACCTGGACGCTGGCGTTCGTGCTCTCGGGCGTGACGATGATCCTGTCCGTCGTGCTCCTGCCCCTCTGGACCCGCGGCGCCACGCTCGCCCACTACTGGACCGACCACGCCCTCCTCGGCGGCTTCCGGTCCGACGCCCTCGAGCGCCGGGTGCAGGGCCTCGAGCGGTCCCGCGCCGGCGCCGTCACGGCCGAGGGGCAGACGCTCCGCCAGATCGAGCGCGACCTGCACGACGGTCCGCAGCAGCGGCTCGTGCGCCTCCGCATGGACCTCGCGGCCGCCGAGCGCGCGCTGGACGCGGATCCCGAGCGCGCCCGCACGCTCATCGCCGAGGCGTCCGCCCACGCCCACGACACGCTCGAGGAGCTGCGCGCGCTGTCCCGCGGGTTCGCCCCGCCGATCCTCCTCGACCGCGGGCTGGTGGCCGCCCTCGAGGCGCTCGCGTCCCGCTCGACGGTCCCCGTGGCGCTCGACGTGCAGCTCCCCGAGAGCCTGGCGCTGCCGACCGAGGTCGAGCGGAACCTGTACTTCACCGTCAGCGAGCTGCTCACCAACGTCGCGAAGCACTCGGGCGCGACCCGGGCCGACGTGACGCTGGCGCTCGTGAGCGACCTCGACGGCGACCGGGTGCTGGCCGCCCGCGTGACGGATGACGGGCAGGGCGGCGCGTCCGTCCAGGAGGGCCACGGGCTCGAGGGGCTCCTCGGTCGGCTCGGCGCCCTCGACGGCGACGTCAGCATCTCCAGCCCCGCCGGCGGACCGACGCGCATCACCGCGCGCGTGCCGCTCGTCGCGCTGAACGGCGTGCCGACCGACCCGCGCACCGCCGCGGCCGGGTCGGCCGCCGACGGCACGGGATCCGACGGCGCGATCGCCGCCCCGCCCGCCGCGTGACCCGCCCGCTCGATACGATCGGGGCCATGGACGACGGCCCGGATGCAGCGCGCATCCGGGCCATCGTGGTCGACGACGCGGTGCTGCTCCGGGAGGGGCTCGCGCGGGTGCTCGTGGAGGCCGGGATCGACGTGGTCGCCCAGTACAAGGACGCGGATGCCTTCCTCGCCGCGCTCGCCGACGACGCCCCCGACGTGGTGGTGATGGACGTCCGCATGCCGCCGTCGTACACCGACGAGGGCATCCGCGCGACGGTCGAGGCCCGCCGCCGCGTGCCGGGGATCGGCGTGCTGCTGCTCTCCCAGTACGTGGAGGCCGCGTACGCCGAGGAGGTGTTCCGCAGCGGCACCGCCGGGATCGGCTACCTGCTCAAGGACCGGGTGACGCGCCTGGAGGAGATCGACGACGCCGTGCGCCGCGTCGCGTCCGGCGGCACCGTGCTCGACCCCGAGGTGGTGACCCAGCTGATGGCCCGACGACGCGATCCCCTCAGCGCCCTCACGCCGCGCGAGCTCGAGGTGCTCGGGCTGATGGCCGAGGGCCGCACCAACCCGGCGATCGGGCGGGCGCTCGTCATCGGCACGGGCGCGGTCGAGAAGCACGTGACGAGCATCTTCGCGAAGCTCGGCCTGGAGGACACGGGCGAGGACCACCGGCGGGTGCTCGCGGTGCTGGCGTACCTCGGCTGACGGCTCGACCGGGCTGACGGCTGACGGCTCGACCGGGCTGACGGCTCGCGCCCGCGGAGGCCCGCCGACCGCGCGTGTGGAACGCCACGGAGGCGCCCGCACCCGACACGGGAGGATGTCCCGTGCGCGCCCTCCACCCGATCACCCCGGCCCAGCTGCCGGACGTCCTCCTCCGCGTCTCGCTGGCGCGTCCCGTGCACCTGTGGGGCGCTCCGGGCATCGGGAAGTCGACCATGGTCGAGGCCTTCGCGCGCGAACTGGGCATGGACTGCGTCACCCTGATGGCGACCCAGCTGGCGCCGGAGGACGTCGCGGGCGTGCCGCAGCTCGTCACGCGCGAGGACGGCGTGACCTTCTCCCGGTTCGCCCCTCCCGAGCTGCTCGTGCGCACCGAGCCGTTCGTGCTGTTCCTCGACGAGCTCAACGGGGCCCGGCCCGAGGTGCAGAAGTCGTTGTACTCGCTGGTCCTCACGGGCCGGGTCGGCGACCACCGCCTGCCGACCGGCAGCGTCGTCATCGCGGCGGGCAACCGCGCGACCGACCAGGCCGCGATCAAGCCGATGCCCGCGCCGCTCGTCAACCGGTTCGTGCACGTGCACCTGCGCTCGTCGGTGGACGACTGGCTCGCGTGGGCCGTGGACGCGCAGATCCATCCGGCGGTGGTGGAGTACGTCACCCAGCGGCCCGACCACCTGCACGTCGAGCCGCCGAAGACCGAGGAGGCGTTCTCCACGCCCAGGTCGTGGCACGCGCTGGCCGACGCGCTCACGTCGTGGGGCGAGGATCCCGACCCGGACGTCGTCGCGATGCTCGCCGCCGGCTGCGTCTCGGCGTCGCACGCGGCGTCGTTCGCTGCCTGGTGGAAGATGCGCGCGCGGGCGTACGACCTCGAGGCCATCCTCCGCGGCGACCTGCGCTGGCCGGCGGAGGTCGCCGACCGCGACCTCCTGCACTTCCACGCCCTCTCGTTCCGGGCCCGGCTGGCGAAGGACCTCCCCGCCGACATGAGCCACGCGTCGCCGGCCGGGCGGCAGTTCGCGATCCGCGCCAAGGGCCTGCTGATCGAGCTGGCCGACCTCTCGCTCGAGATCGCGCAGATCGTGGTCGCGCCGGACGACACGGGCGCGCCGACCCTGCCCGCCTGGTTCCTCGTCGAGCTCGTGCGGGACGTGCCCCGGCTGGCGGAGAAGCGCTCGGCGTGACGCCCCGGAGGAACTCGACGGGACCGAAGGACCCGGGTCTCGCGGCGGTGATGCTCGGCTGGAGCAGCGTGCGCCGGCACCCCATGTTCGCCCACATCGCGGAGGAGCTGTCGCTGGTCCGGCACGCGAACGTGCGCCCGGACGACGGGTGGGCGCAGATCGACTCCGAGACGTGCGACATCGTGGTCGACCCCGTGCGCCGGGCGAGCGCGGAGGAGTGGGCGTGGGTGTTCGCGCACCTGGTGCTGCACCTGGGGTTCGGCCACCTCGATCCGCGCCCGCCGTCCTCCTCCCGGGTGGAGGCGACCGCGGCCGACGTCGAGGTGGACCGCTTCCTCGCCTCCCTCAAGTTCGGGCGCAGCCCGTTCGCGCTCCCCGTCCTCTGGCCCGTCGGCGCGCCCGAGCGCCTCGTCGCGGAGTGGCGGCTGTCGGGCGTCCCGTCGGGGCTCGAGACGTGCGGCACCGCGGGCGCGGCATCGTGCGTCACGCGGGGCCGACGCGCGTATGGCAGCCCGCCCGACTGGCCGCAGCTCTTCGCCTACGGGCTCACCGACGCGGTGACGGCCGCCATGGACGTCGCCGGCGGGGCCCGGCGCTCCCTCCACGACCCCTCCGCGCCGCTGCCGCCCTGGGAGCGCGCGCGGCGCTGGTTCCTGTCGGCGTACCCGCTGCTCGGCGCGACCACGTCCACCCTGACCCTCGTCGCCGACGCCGAGCTCGCGCGCGGGTGGGACATCCCCATCGCGGCGGTGGATCCGGTCGCCGGCGAGCTGTACGTGAACCCGCTCGCCGTGCACTCCGAGCAGGAGTGGCGCTTCATCCTGGCGCACGAGACGCTGCACGCCGCGCTGTCCCACCACGCGCGCGTGGGCGGGCGCGACCCCTTCCTCTTCAACCTCGCGACCGACTTCGTGATCAACGGCTGGCTGCTCGAGATAGGCGTGGGGGAGATGCCGGCCGGCCTCCTCCACGATCCGCAGTTCGCCGGGCTGTCGAGCGAGGAGGTCTACGACCGCATCGCGACGGACGCGCGCCGGTACCGCAGGATGGCGACCCTGCGCGGCCGCGCCCAGCCCGACGTCCTCGACTCCGGCGGACGGGTCGCGAGCGCCGGGTCCGCGGTCGACCTCGACGAGCTGCTCCGCCGGTCGCTCGGCTCGGGGCTCGACCTGCACCTGGCCGAGGGGCGCGGGCACCTCCCCTCGGCGCTGGTGGCGGAGATCCGCGCGCTCGCGCAGCCGCCCCTCCGCTGGGACGTCGAGCTCGCCCGGTGGTTCGAGGAGATGTTCCCCGCGCTGGAGCCGGTGCAGACCTACGCCCGGCCGTCGCGACGGCAGGCGGCGACGCCGGACATCCCGCGACCCGGCTGGCTGACGCCCGAGGTGCCGACCGCCCAGCGCACGTTCGGGGTCGTCCTCGACACCTCCGGATCCATGGACGTCCGCCTGCTCGGGAAGGCCCTCGGCGCCATCGCGTCGTACGCGCGCGCCCACGACGTGCCCGCCGCGCGCGTGGTGTTCTGCGACGCCGCGGCCTACGACGCCGGGTACCTCGACGTGGACGACATCGCGGGACGCGTGCGCGTGCGGGGGCGCGGCGGCACGGTGCTGCAGCCGGGCATCCACCTGCTCGAGCGGGCGGCCGACTTCCCCGAGGACGGGCCGATCCTGGTGATCACCGACGGGGCCATCGACGTCGTGCGGATCCGGCGCGACCATGCCTTCCTGATCCCGGCGGGCGCCTCGCTGCCGTTCCGCCCGAAGGGGCCGGTGTTCCGGTTCTCGTGAGGGCGCGCGGATCTACCGGGCCGACCACGCGCGCCGTGCGGCTCGCCGGTCGGGCCGCCTAGGGCCGCGGCTCGCCGGCCGGCCCGGACGGGGCGTCGCCGCCGACGCCGCCGGTGGGCTCGCCCTCCCACGACTCCAGGGTCCAGTCCGCGCCGGATCCCTCGAGCACCACGACGCCCGTGTTCTCCAGCTCGTGGTCGGCCACGAAGGCCGCGTCGAGGCCGCGCGCCCGCATGCCCGACCAGCAGCGGATGGCGGCGCCGTGGCTGACGAGCGCCACCGTGCCGTGCCCGGTCGCCTCCGCCTCGGCGACCACGGCGTCGTACCGCGCGGCGAACTCGCGGCCGGTCTCGCCGTCCGCCAGGCGCAGGTCGTCCTCGCCGCCCACCCAGCGGATCATCGTCTCCAGGTACTCCGCGACCGACGCGCGGTCGCCGCGCATCTCGAGCCCGCCCGCGGCGATCTCGCGGATGCCCGCCCGCTCGACCGGCGTGAGGCCGAGCGCCTGCGCGAGGGGCGCGGCCGTCTCGTGGGTGCGGCGCATGGTCGAGACGTACAGCGCCCCGATCCGCGCGTCCCGCAGGGTCTCCGGGAGACGCGCGGCCTGCTCGCGCCCGAGGTCGGTGAGGCCGGGGCCGGGGATGCGGGTGTCGAGGACGCCCCGCACGTTGGAGGGGGTCTGGCCGTGTCGGATCAGGATCAGGCGCATGCCCCGACGCTATCGCGGGCGTCGGGCAGGCCCTCCGCCTTCGCGAGCCGTGGGCGACACCGACCCGGAAGCCGTCCACGCCGCGGTCGAACCAGAAGCGCAGCACGTCGACGAACTCCGCGTGCACCTCGGGGTTCGACCAGTCGAGGCCCGGCTGCTCGGGAGCGAACATGTGCAGGTACCAGGGCCGGGGCGGCCGTCGGCGTCCGTCCCGTCGCGGAACAGGTAGCGGGCGCGGGCCGCCGGGTCGCCGGCGAGCGCCGCCCGGAACCAGGGGTGCGCGTCGGACGTGTGGTCGGGCACGATGTCGAGCAGCACCCGCATCCCGAGGGCGTGCGCCTCGGCGATCAGCGCCTCGGCGGGGCGCGTGTGGTCCACGCCGACCTGCCGCGCTGAGGATCAGCGCGCGAGCGGCCGGCCCAGCACCAGGGTGAGGAAGCCGAGCGTGCCGCGGTACCCGTCCAGCCACGCGCGTCGGTGCTCGACCGACGCGGTCAGCACCTGCTCGCGGTCGGGGTCGTCGGGGTGCTCGAGCGCCCACCGGGCGAGCGCTCCCGTCCACGACCACTCGTAGTCGTCCCACTCCCGCAGGGTGCTGACGTGGCCCTGCAGCGGGATCCACCCGTCCGCGGCGACGCGCTCCACGGTGGCGGCGAGGTCGTCGTAGTCCTCGGGCTCGGAGCCGAGCAGCTCCAGCACCCGCGGGGTCGGCTCCCGCTCCCAGAAGCACTCGCCGACGAGCGCGCGGCCGCCCGGACGCAGATGCCCGTCCATCGCGGCGAGGGTCGGCTCGAGGCCGCCGAAGGCGTGCGTCGCGCCCACGCTGAGCACGACGTCGAACCGGTCGGGGGAGCTCCACATGCTCGCGTCGGCGCAGACGAGCGTGAGGCGGTCGGCGAGGCCCTCGCGCTCGGCCTGCGCGCGCACCCGGCCGAAGCCCGCGTCGGAGTGATCGACCCCGACCGCCGTCAGCGTCGGATCCCGGCGCAGGGCCCGCAGGAGCCACGTGCCGTCGCCGCAGCCCAGGTCGAGGACGCTGCTCCGCCCGGCGACCGCGGCGTCGAGGAGCCGATCGACGCTGTCGTCGCCCAGCGGCGAGGCGATGGGGTGGTCGGCGTGGGCGAGGTCGCTGATCCGGTCTCTGTCCATCCGGCGAGCCTAGGGGCGCGCTCCGATGGGCGGCGCGCGCCGAGGATCCGCCGCCCCTCCGCCCGTCGCGCAGGCGCGCGTCAGGGGATGAACGGGCGCGGGTACGGGGCGAAGAGCTGCCCGCCCGTCAGCGCGAGCGCGCCGACGAGCCCCGCGGCCGACACGGCGGCGGCCGTCCACAGGGCCAGCATGGTGTGCCGCCGTGAACCACCCGGGGCGCCGCTCGCGATCCCCCGCAGCAGCCCCCATCCCACTAGGTGCGCCATCGCGATGAAGACGAGCGTGACGATGAGGAGGCCGGGGCCCGAGGGGGCGAAGCCGTGCCGTGCGGACTCGGAGTCCTCCTCGTTGGCGAACGGGATCGCGGTCCACGCGGCCGTCATGATCGGCACCCCGATCGCGGCGCACGTCACGAAGGCGGCGAGCAGCCAGGGTGACCGCCAGCGGGTGCGCGGGTCCTCGGGAGCGTCGGTCACGGCCCGATCCTAGTGAGCGGCTCCATCGCCGGCGCGCGGCGGCGAGGCCGCGGCATCCGCCCGCTGCACGCGCTGCACGCGCTGCACGCGCTGCACGCGCTGCACGCGCTGCTCCGCGGGGACCGAGACCGTCGCGACCGGACGCCCGATCGGCCCGGACGCGGGAAGGCCCCGCGGATCACGAGGATCCGCGGGGCCTTCCGGTGTCGCGTGGACTACGCGAACGTCTTCGCGTCGATGACGAAGCGGTAGCGCACGTCCGACTTGAGGACGCGCTCGTAGGCCTCGTTGATCTGCTCGGCCGAGATGAGCTCGGTCTCGGGCACGATGCCGTGCTCGGCGCAGAAGTCCAGCATCTCCTGCGTCTCGGCGATGCCGCCGATCATGGATCCGGCCCAGCTGCGGCGCGCGGGGATGAGCGCGAACGCGGGGATCTCGAGGGGCTCCGAGGGGGCGCCGACGTTGACGAGCGTGCCGTCGATCGCGAGCAGGCCGATGTACTTGCTCATGTCGAGCTTCGCCGAGACCGTGTTGATGATCAGGTCGAACGAGCTCGCGAGCTCGGTGAACGTGGAGTCGTCGCTCGTCGCGAAGTAGCGGTCGGCGCCGAGGCGGAGGCCGTCCTCCTTCTTGGAGAGCGTCTGCGAGAGCACGGTGACCTCGGCGCCCATGGCGTGCGCGATCTTCACGGCCATGTGGCCGAGGCCGCCCATGCCGACCACCGCGACGCGCGTGCCGGGGCCCGCGTTCCAGTGGCGCAGCGGCGAGTAGGTGGTGATGCCGGCGCAGAGCAGCGGCGCGACCTTCTCGATGTCGAGGGACTCGGGGACGCGGAGCACGAAGTCCTCGTCGACGACGACGGCCTCGGAGTAGCCGCCCTGCGTGATGGTGCCGTCGGCCGGGTCCACCCCGCCGTAGGTCTGGATGTTGCCCTTCAGGCAGTACTGCTCCTGGCCGGCCGTGCACTGCTCGCACTCCTTGCAGGAGTTGACCATGCAGCCGACGCCGACGAGGTCGCCGACCTTGTGCTTGGACACCTCGGAGCCGACCTCGGTGACGCGGCCGACGATCTCGTGGCCGACGACCTGCGGGTACTGGATGGGGCCCCACTCGCCGCGGACGGTGTGGATGTCGGAGTGGCAGACGCCCGAGTAGGCGATGTCGATGGAGACGTCCTTCGGGCCGACGTCGCGGCGCTCGATGGTGGTCTTGACGATGGGGTCGGTGGCGGACGGGGCCGCGTAGGCGTTGACGGTGCGCATGGTTCTCCTAATGCTGTCCGGTGGGGGAGGGGAGGGATCAGGTCGATCCGGCCGCGCCCTCTTCGGATGCGGTACCCCTCGACGCTACGCCCGCGGGAGGGGCTCCCCGAAACCACGCGGTTTTTCCTCGGGCGCCGGATAGCGTGGCCGGATGCCCGCTCCCACCCTCCCCGGCCCGACATCGACGCGATCCGGCCCGGTGACGGGGCTCCGGGACGGCGACGTGATCCGCTACCTCGGGATTCCTTACGCGACGGCGGCCCGCGGCGTCCCGCCCGTGTCGGCGGTGCCCGCGCGCGGACCCGACGGGCGACCGGTCGTGCTCGCGGCCGTGCACCCGGCGCCCGCGTGCCCGCAGCCGTCGTCGCGGATCCTCGACACGCTCATGCAGGGCGCCCTCGACGGGATCGAGCGCTCGGAGGACTGCCAGCGGCTCTCGGTCACGCTGCCCGCGGACATCGCTCCCGGCGAGGTGCTGCCCGTGATCGCGTGGTTCCACGGCGGCGGGTACACGACGGGCGCGGGCGACCTCGCGATCCACGACCCGCGGGCGCTCGTGGTGGAGCAGCGCGTGATCGTGGTCGCGGTGACCGCGCGGCTCGGGCTGCTCGGGTTCGGCGGCGGCGGCGGCGGTCGCGGCGGTTCCGGTCGTGGCTCGTCCGACGCCCCGCCCGCGAACCTGGGCCTCCTCGACCAGATCGAGGCGCTGCGCTGGATCCGCGACTCCATCGCCGCGTTCGGCGGCGACCCGGGATCCGTCACTGCGATGGGCCAGTCGGCCGGCGGCGACGCGATCCTGCACCTCATGGTGAGCGACGGCGCGCGCGGCCTCTTCCGGCGGGCGATCGTGCAGAGCCCGCCGGTGGGGATCACGGGCGGGCGCGAGCGCATGTTCCGCACGATGGCGCGCGTCACGCGCGGGCTCCGTCCCGACGCGCCGCTCGCCGACGTGATGCGGCGCCAGGCCCGGGCGGAGCGCGCGTCGTGGGCGTCGGGGATCCGCGCGGGCCTCCCATGGGGTCCGCGCTACGGCCACGCGCCGCTGCCCGCCGAGGCCGACCGCGACGCCGCGTGGCGGGAGGCGGCGCCCCACATCGACCTCCTCATCGGCACGACCCGCGACGAGACCGCGATGTACCTGCCCGCGCTGCCGGTGGTCGGCCCGCTGCTCGCCGTGCCGGTGGTCGGGCCGGCCCTCCGTCGCGTGCTGATGCGCGTCGTCGTCCGGCCCACCACGCGCCGCGTCTACGCGCGGCCCGTCGCCGAGTTCGTCGCGCGGCACCGGCGCGCCGGCGGCCGGGCCGTCCGCTACGTGCTCCGCGCGGCCCCGGCGTCGAGCCCCATCGGCGCAGGCCACACGTCCGACCTCCCGTTGATCCTCGGCACCCGCGACGCGTGGACCCGGATGCGGCTCGTGCCCCCGGAGGCGTGGCCGGAGGTCGCCGCCCGCGGCCGCGCCGTGCGGCAGGTCTGGGGCGACTTCGCGCGCACGGGCGAAGTGGCGGCGGATGCGGACGCGCGCGACTGCGGGATGCGGTTCGACCGGGGCTGATCGCCGGACGCGACGACGGGCGCCGCCGCGCGGATCGCCTCCCGCCCCCCCATGTCAAGGGGGTAGGCGACGGCATCGACGCGGAGTCGGCTCGACGCACCGACGGAGGGAGCGACATGCGAGCGATGGTCTACCGAGGGCCCTACCGGATCCGCGTGGAGGAGAAGGACATCCCCCGCATCGAGCATCCGAACGACGCGATCGTGCGGGTGACCCGGGCGGCGATCTGCGGATCCGACCTGCACCTGTACCACGGCCTCCTGCCGGACACGCGGGTCGGCACCACGTTCGGCCACGAGTTCATCGGCGTCGTGCACGAGGTCGGCTCGTCGGTCGAGAGCCTGTCCGTGGGCGACCGGGTGATGGTGCCGTTCAACATCTACTGCGGATCCTGCTTCTTCTGCGCCCGCGGCCTGTACTCGAACTGCCACAACGTGAACCCGAACGCCACGGCGGTCGGCGGCATCTACGGCTACTCGCACACCACCGGCGGATACGACGGCGGCCAGGCGGAGTACGTGCGCGTTCCGTTCGCGGACGTCGGCCCCATGGTGATCCCCGACGACATCCACGAGGAGGACGCCCTCGTGATGACCGACGCCCTGAGCACCGGCTACTTCGGCGCGCAGCTCGGCGACATCGCGGAGGGCGACACGGTCGCGGTGCTCGGCGCCGGACCCGTCGGCCTCTACGCCGCGCGCTCGGCCTGGTTCATGGGCGCCGGCCGCGTGATCGTGGTCGACCAGCTCGACTATCGGTTGCGCATGGCCGAGACCTTCGCGCACGCGGAGACGCTCGACTTCTCGGCGGTGAAGGACACCGTGCTCGCGCTCAAGCGGATGACCGACGGGCTCGGCGCCGACGTCGTCATCGACGCGGTGGGCGCGGAGGCGGACGGGCACGCGCTGCACCAGATCACGGGCACGAAGATCAAGGTGCAGGGCGGTTCCCCGGTGGCGCTCAACTGGGCGATCGACGGCGTGCGCAAGGGCGGCACCGTGAGCGTGATGGGCGCCTATGGGCCGGTGCCCGCGGCGATCAAGTTCGGCGACGCCGTGAACAAGGGCATCACGATGCGGATGAACCAGGCGCCCGTGAAGCGGCAGTGGCCCAGGCTCATCGAGCACATCCGGGCGGGGCACTTCTCGCCGCGCGACATCATCACGCACCGGATCCCGCTCGAGCACATTGCGGAGGGATACCACACGTTCTCCGCGAAGCTCGACGACTGCGTCAAGACCGTCATCACGTTCGACGAGGAGTAGGAGCCAGCCATGCCGTACCGCGCGAGCGACCACCACCGACCCGTAGACGCCGACGCGCTCCGGGCCCGGATCCCGGGCTGGGGCGCCGACCTCGACCCCGCCGACCGTCCCGCCTTCCCGCGGGAGCGCACCGACCTCGTCTCCGGCGCGCACTGGGACATGCCCGAGCGTCAGCAGGAGCTGCGGCCGCGCGAGCGCTCCCTCGAGCACACGGAGCTGCCGCCCGTCTTCGGCACGGTCGCCCCTCTGCACGGCGTCTCGGGCGCGATCAAGCGCTACGCCTACGCGACCTTCAGCGAGGGGCGGTCCGTGCACTGGCTGCTGCTGATGCTCGGCGACCGGGTGGACGCCGCGGGTGCGCACCTCGGATCCCTCGTGAGCGGTCGGCCGGACGACCCGCTCACCGAGACGGGGATCCTCACCGAGGGCCGGCACCACCCGGTCGCGTCGCGCGTCGGGCGCGGGCGGGCGGACATGAAACACGCGTGGATGGACCCGCTGATCGTGGGCGCCTGGCCCATCGCGGCGGTCGCGCTGCTGTTCGCGGTGCGGCGGAAGCGGCGCTGAGGCGGCGGCTCAGCCGCCCTGCACCCGCACGGGCCCCGCGCCCCGGTCGCCCAGCGCGTCGTCCGGGTTGAGGAGGCCGCAGGCGCGCATCGAGAGGCAGCCGCAGCCGATGCAGCCCGTGAGCTCGCGCTCCAGGCGCTCGATGCTGCGACGGCGCTCCTCGAGCAGGCGCTTCCAGCGGCGCGACGCGCGCTGCCAGTCGGCATGGCTCGGCGGGCGGTCGAGCGGCACGTCGTCGAAGGTGGCCTGCACGTCGGCGAGCGGGATCCCGAGGCGCTTGGCCACCGTGATCAGCGACACCCGCCGCAGCATGTGCCGCGCGTACCGGCGCTGGTTGCCCGCGGTGCGCTCGGCGGCGATGAGGCCGAGGTCCTCGTAGAAGCGGAGGGCGGACGCGGCGACGCCCGTGCGGCGGCTCATCTCGCCGACCGTGAGCAGCTCGTCGGGGGCGTGACGGGGAGCGTGGCCGGGCGTCGCGGACGCGGCCGTCGGCTCCTGCGCATCCGCCACGACGTCCCCTCCCGATTGACCTCAAGGGTACGTGAGGTTCTAACGTGGACACCATGCGCACCACCACCCCCGCCGTCCCGACGGCCCCTGCCCGTGAGGACGCCCTGTGACCTACGTGATCGCCCTCCCGTGCGTGGACGTGAAGGACCGCGCCTGCATCGACGAGTGCCCCGTCGACTGCATCTACGAGGGCGAGCGGTCGCTCTACATCCACCCCGACGAGTGCGTGGACTGCGGCGCCTGCGAGCCCGTCTGCCCCGTCGAAGCCATCTACTACGAGGACGACCTGCCCGAGAAGTGGTCGGACTACTACACCGCGAACGTCGAGTTCTTCGCCGACCTGGGCTCGCCCGGTGGCGCCACGAAGATCGGCGTCGTGCCGAAGGACCACCCCGTCATCGCCGCGCTCCCTCCCCAGGGCGAGCAGGCGTGAGCGCCGACACCGACCTCTTCAAGGCCGCGTTCCGCGGGCACCCGGCGGGCGTCGCGCTCATCACGGCGCGCACCGCCGACGGGCCGTCCGGACTCACGGCGTCGAGCGTCGCGTCGCTGTCGGTGGATCCGCCCGCGCTCTCGTTCTCGGTGACGCGCGCGACGGGATCCGCCGGCGCCATCCTCTCCGCCGACAGCTACGTCGTGCACCTGCTCGCCGGGCAGCACGCCGCGCTCGCGCGCTCCTTCGCCGTCTCCGGATCCCCGCGGTTCACCGAGGAGCAGGGCTTCCAGGAGCTGCCGACCGGCGAGCCGCTGCTCGCCGACGCGCGCGCCGCCCTCCGCTGCCGCACGTTGCAGACCGTGCCTGTGGGCGGATCCGTGCTGGTCGTCGCCGAGGTCCTCGACGTGATCCTCGGCGAGCCCGCCCCGCCGCTCGTCTACCGCGACCGCCGCTTCCACCTGCTCGAGGACGACCACCCGGAGCTCTAGGCCCTCGGAGGCCGCCCCTGGCGACCTCATCCTCGAACCGGGCCTCGCTGGCCTCCCGGCCTCTCTGTCTCTCGGGCAGGCATCGCGGAGCGGATCCCCGCCGGTCGTGTCCGACCGACGACAGGCGCGCGATGGTCTCTCGATGTATCCCCATGTCTGTCAAGATCTGACAGACGTAGAGAGACAAGGGGAGATCGACCATGGACGGCACGTCGAACCCCTACGCGCCCGGCGCCGGCGCCCGACCCCCAGCACTCGTAGGCCGCGATGCCGAGCTCGAGACCTGGCGCGTCTCGGTCGCACGGGCCGCTGCCGGACGTGCGCCGCGCTCGCTCGTCCTCTATGGACTCCGCGGCGTCGGCAAGACCGTCCTGCTGAGCCGGATGTCTGCCGAAGCCGAGACGACCGGATGGGTCGTCGCGCAGATCGAAGCGGCCGCGGGAACGTCCATGCGCGCGGCGCTCTCCTCCGCTCTCCAGAGCCACGTCGCCCGCATCGCCCGACGCAACCGCAAGCGCCCCTTCCTCCGCGCGCTCAAGACCGCCCTCTCCTTCTCCGCCCGCGTGGACACGGACGGCACCACCACCTTCGGCCTCACCCTCGACGACATCGAAGCCGAGCTCGCGGACTCCGGCAACCTCGAACTCGACCTCACCACCGTCGTCGACGGGATCCTCGACGCTGTCCACGACGAGGGGCTCGGCCTCGCGATCCTGATCGACGAGGCCCAAGACCTCACCGCGGACGAGCTCGTCGCCATCTGCACCGTCGCCCACCGTGCGTCCCAGCGGCAGTGGCCGGTCCTGTTCGTCCTCGCCGGACTGCCCAGCCTCCCCACGCGGCTCGCCGAAGCCAAGTCCTACTCCGAGCGCCTCTTCCAGTACCGGCACATCCGCGAACTCGGACCCGAAGCCGCCGCCGCTGCCCTCACGGTGCCCGCTGCCGACGAAGGTGTCACGTGGGCCGACGACGCCATCGACCTCGTGGTCACGCTCACTGGCGGGTATCCCTACTTCCTCCAGGAATACGGCTCGGAAGCCTGGCTCGAGTCCGCGTCATCGCCGATCTCCCGGGACGACGCACAGAACGGCGCCGGAGTCGCCCTCCGCCACCTCGACGACGGCTTCTATCGCACCCGCTGGGACCGGGCCACACCCCTGGAGAAGGAATACCTCCGCGCCATGGCCGCCGACGGCGACACCGGATCCAGGACCGCCGACGTCGCACGCCGACTCGACCGGACCACGCAACGCCTCAGCAAGATCCGCCAGAACCTGACCGACAAGGGCATCATCTACGCACCCGAGCATGGGCGGATCGCCTTCACCGTGCCGTGGATGTCTGCGTTCATCGATCGCCAGCCCGTCTGACCCCGTCGCCGATCTCGAGGACGACCACCCGGAGCTGTGGCCTCGGGCGGCCGCCCGCGGCATCAGGCGGCCCGTCCTCACGCGATCATGAACTCCGACGGCTTCAGCGCGCGCTCCACGATGCGCACGTCGCCGATCGACGCCGGGAGCACGTGGTCGAGCTTCCCGCCGTAGAGGTTCGCGCCGAGGAGCCACGAGGTCGCGGGCGACGCCGCTGCCAGCCCGCGGTTCGACGTGGACGGGTTCCGCACCACCGGGCATCCGTCGACGTACATGGTCGTGTGCTGGCCGTCGTTCACGACCGCCACGTGCCACCACGTCGCGGCGGGCAGCTCGTGCGACCAGTTGGTGAGCGAGCCCTGCTGGGTCGTCGGGTAGACGCACCACTGGATCTCGCGGCTGCCCGAGACGCTGAGGGTCGCGGCGGGCTCGTCCGGGTCGCCGGCGTCGCCCGGCGTCCTGCCCGCGTCCTTCGCGGAGGCGGCGCGGGAGAGGATCGCGCTGAAGCCGTCCGCGTCGCCGTCGAAGTCCGCGGGGATGCGCACGAACGCCTCGACCGTGTAGCCCTGGCAGAGGGTCGCGGCATCCAGCGGGGCGCCCGGCACGGTGCGCAGGAAGTCGCCCGTCTTCTTGCCGCCCGTGAGCGTGAGGCTGCCGAAGCCGGGCTGGTCGTCGTGGTGCGCGGACGAGAAGCGGAGGGATCCGGGCGCCGCGCCCGCGCGGTTCGCGACCACGAGGTCGTTGCCGTGGCCGGACGCGTCCGCGATGCGGGTGGTGGTACCGAGCGCGGATCCGTCGGTGTGCCCGTCGAAGCGCCAGTACGCGACCGTGCCCGGCACGAGCATCTGCGCGGCGGGCCGGGCGGCGCGCGCGGGGGCGGGCGCGAATCCGGCGAAGCGCTGCTCGAAGTCCACCGACACGGTGAACCGGTCGACGTCGCCGGAGAGCTGCGCCTCCTCGTCCGCGAGCTCGTTGCCGGTGCCGAGCCCGCCGCCCAGGAGGAAAGGCGAGAGGGTCTCGACGTCGATCGCGTCCCGCTCGAGGTCCACGTGGTACAGGCGGATCATCGCGGCGCCGCCGTAGTAGCGGTCCTGGTAGTTCACGAGGTGCAGGTGCACGTCGTGGCCCGCGCGGTTCTTCAGCGTGGTGCGGCCGGGCTTCCAGTAGTGGCCGTTCAGCGTGAGGAAGATCTGGTCGTGCTGCGAGATGAACGAGTCCCAGAGGCCCTGGCCGTAGGCGTCGAGCACGGCGGATCCGTCGGGCTTCGAGTCGACGATGTCGTGCGCCGTGAGGATCACCGGCAGCGTCGGGTGCGCCGCCAGCACGCCGCGCGCCCACTCGACGCCGCGGGCGCTCGTGCGCCAGTCGAGCGCGAGGACGAGCCAGTCGCGGCCGCCCGCCGTGAAGGTGTGGAACGAGTTGTAGCCGTCGGGGCTGGATCCGCGGTAGCTCGGCGACTTCCGGAAGCGCTTCGGGCCGAACGCGTCGAGGTAGGGCGTGCGGCCGCGCTGGTCGTCGGTGGAGGAGACGACGTCGTGGTTGCCGGCGAGCACGCTCCACGCGGCGCCCGCCTTGTCGAGCAGCGTGAACTGCGCGCTCGCGGCCGTGATCTCCTTCTCGGCGCCGTTCTGCGTCACGTCGCCGAGGTGCGCGAGGAAGACGATGTTGTGCCGGTCGCGCTCGGCGAGCACGTAGCGGAGCGACGCCTCGAGCGGCTCGGGGTGGATCGATGCGCCGTCGAAGAGGTACTGCGTGTCCGGCAGCACGGCGATGGTGAAGCGGGGCGATGCGGTGTCGGGCTTCCAGCGGGCGCCGGATCCCTGCTGCGGAGCGGGCGCCTTCGCGGCGCTGGCGCCGAGCGCGTCGTCGGACGCGGTCGCGGCCACGGCGGGCAGCGCACCGCCGAGCCCGGCCACGCCGAGCGCGCCGGCGGCACCGGTCGTGAGGAGGAAGCCGCGTCGGGAGAGCGCGGAACGGGGAGGCGTCGTCGGGTCCTGGGTCACGGGGGACGACGGTAGGGCCGACGGGTGAATGCGGTGCGACACCGCGGTGGACGTGCGGCGGCGCGTCAGCCGACCGGCGGCTGGATGAGGTCCCACGGAGCGCCGTGCGGGTCCTCGAAGATCGCGACGGTGCCGTACGGCTCGTGGCGCGGATCCTCGCGGAACACGACGCCGTGGGCGAGCATCCGGGCATGCCGGGCGGCGAAGTCGTCGGTCTCGAGGAAGGACGCGACGTCGTCGCACGCCTGCCGCCCCACCGGCGCGGCGTCGCCGGCGAGCGCCAGGATGAGGCCCGCGCCCGGTCCCTCGGGGCCCACGACCACCCGGCGCCAGCCGTCCGGCGCCGTCTCGTCCTGGCGCACGACGAAGCCCAGCGCGTCGACGAGGAACGCGAGCGCCTCGTCGTGGTCGCGGACGAGGTAGGTGACGTTCTGCAGCCGGATCATGCGAGAACCGCATCCAGCCGCATGCCAGCATGGGCCATGCGCATCGCCGACTTCCCCGTGCCCGACACGGGCGCCGCCCGCGGTGCCCTCGAGCTCGCGACCTCGTACCAGTCCGCCGCGATCACGGCCCACGGGATCCGCTCGTGGCTCTTCGCGGAGGCGTTCGCGGTGGTCGAGGGGCTGACGGGCGTCGACCACGAGATCCTGTACGTGTCCGCGGTGCTGCATGACATCGGCACGGTCACCGAGTTCGACAACCACACCGTCTCCTACGAGCACGCGGGCGGCCACGTCGCCGTCGCGCTCACCACGGGCGCCGGCTGGCCCGCCCCGCGCCGGCAGCGCGTGCTCGACGCGATCGTGCGGCACAACTGGCCGCAGGTGGATCCGGCGCTCGACGTCGAGGGGCACCTCCTGGAGGTCGCGACCGGCCTCGACATCTCCGGCGCCCGGCCCGACGCGCTGCCCGAGGGGTTCCTCGGCGAGGTGCTCGCGGCGCACCCGCGGGGAGCGCTCGCCGCGGAGTTCGGCGCCTGCGTCGTCGACCAGGCCGAGCGCAAGCCCGACACGGCCGCCCGCCGCCTCGTGGACGGCGGGCTCGTGCGGAAGCTCGCGGAGAACCCGTTGGAGCGCCTCGCGTGAGCTGACCCGATGGCTGCGGCTCGCGTCCGGCGCTCCAGCCGGCGGGGTCAGGGCGCGGTGGGAGCGAGGCCCGACAGGAGCGGGAACGCCGGGAACGCGCACGTGGGCGCGGCGCCCGCGCTCGCCGAGGCGGTGACGTGCACGTCCGCCCGCTTTGAGGTGAGCGCGGAACCGCCGAAGGTCGCGCCGGCCGTGGCGATGTCCGCGAAGGCGGCCGTGACGGCGGGCGCATCCACGGCGACGCGGGAGAGCGAGACGCCGAGCCGGTGGGCGTCGTCGTACCCGGCGAGCGTCGACACGGCCTTGGCCGGGGAGTCGACGGCGCGGAGGCCGTCGACCACGATGCCGCTGAACGACGGGATCGCGCTGCCGCTGCCGCCCGCGTAGTGCGTGTCGAACAGCACGGGAGCCAGGGTGCGGCTGAGGCAGACGTCGCGGTAGGTCACGCCCGTGACCGGGCCGCCCACCTGCGGGTTGCTCTTGATGCGCACCCCGGCGCTGGACGGGCTCGCAGTGCCGTAGGCGTCCGCGCCGGAGACCGTGGATCCGGTGACGAGCACGTCGCTCACACCGGAGGTCACCTCGCTGCCGATGGAGATGCCGTGCGTGCCGTAGAAGTGGCTGTCGATGATGCTGATGTGGCTCGACGCGTGCGTGCCGCCCTTGATGGCGATGCCGTCGTCGCCGTCCGAGACGTACGAGTGGGCGATGGTCACGTCCGTCGCGCCCGCCGGGTCGATGCCGTCCGTGTTGCGCGCGGTGGCGGGCGTCTGGATGCGCACGCCCCAGGCCGTGAAGCCGGTGGCGTCGTGGAAGGACACGTGGAACATGGCGGCGTCGACGAGGTCGATGTCGTGGAGCGTGAAGTCGTCGGCGCCGGTGGCCTGGATCAGCCGCGGCTCGTTCTGCGAGCCGCCCGCGCGAGCCTGGTCGGAGAGCTGCCACCAGGTCGTCGTGCCGCCGAGGATCGCGTGGTCCCCGCGGCCGTCGATGCGGCCGCGCCGGGCGTCGAGGCCGCCGCGGGACGCGACGCCCGAGTGCGGGTCGGTGGCGGTGATGAGCGCGGCGCAGCCCTTGCCGGATCCGCCGATGGTGCCGCAGGTCGGTCCCTTGGGGATCTGGTAGTCGGCCGGGTTCCGCGATCCGAAGAGCGTGACCGCGGGATCCAGCACCAGCGTCTCGCCCTGCCGGAGCTGCAGCGGCCCGCTGAGGAAGCTCGCGCCCCGGCTCGAGGAGGCCAGCCGCACGGCCACGACGGCGGTGCCGGACTGGGCGCAGGAGTCGAGCGCGGCCTGGATGCGGGCGGTGTCGGGCGCCTGCGCCTCGTCGGCGGCGGATGCGGAGCGGTCCGGCATGTCGAGCTGCGCGCTGACGGTGGCGCACGTGGTGGCCGGGTCGACGGGCTCGGTGACGGTGCGGCGGTCGCCCGTCCCGCCGACGGCCGCGGCCCGCGAGGTCGCGGCAGCGGGCGGATGGGCGGCCTTCGGATGGGCGGCCAGGGCGGCGGGCCCGGCGAGCGTCACCGCCGCGAGCGTGCCGGCCACGACGGCGGTGAGGGTGAGTGTGCGGGCAGCGGTGCGTGATGGCACGTGGTTCCTCTCGAGGGCAGACCCGCTCGGCGCACGGCGTGCGTCCTCCCGGATGTGCGGGTCGCGGGAAGAGTAGGGGCGCCACGCGACCCGCCGTGCGCCCTCTCCCCGATCCGCGACGGCCGAGCGGCGACCGCTCGCGCGCATCACCTCGGCGCGGACAGGAACCAGACCACGCACGTGACGATGACCACGAGCCACGTGGCCTGGTACCAGACGTGCGGATGCGTCCGCAGGCGCGGGGCGGTGATCGCCGCGCGAGGGCTCCCGACCCCGTCCTCGGCGTCCGCGGTCTCGCGCATCGGCGACCCGCGCCAGCGTCCCCAGCGGGCGACCTTCTCCTCCACGGCCTCGACCGTCTCCATCAGGCGCTCCCAGGCCGCCGGGTCGGTCGTGATGATCCCGCCGGGGGAGTACAGGAAGAGGTGGTCGTCGACGATCTCGACATCGAGCCCCGCGGCCGTGTCGATGAAGCGGGCCATCACGTCGGGGGTGAAGAGGTAGAGCGCGTCCCGTTCCGCGCCGACCGGGCAGTAGAGCGTGAAGTGGCGGTCGAAGTCGCCCTCCAGGGAGACCCGCTGATGCCGGCCCACCGCCTCCGGCAGATCGGAGTGGAACAGCGAGTTGTTGCGGCGGGAGTCGAGCACGATGTGGGGCAGCGGCACCGGGAGGCGCATCATCACGTACCCCCAGCGGTGCACGCGGGCGGCGAGGAACGGCAGCTTCCGCCGCTGGTGGTCGCCGATGTCGAGGGTCGGGCCCGAGCGCCGCTCGAACCGGTCGCGGATCTCCGACTCGCCCCAGGACGAGCGCGCGAAGATCATGCCCGGGTAGTCCGGGCTGTGCCGGGTGATGTCGTACCAGAAGCCGTTCGCGTCGGCGAAGCCCTTGAGCCGGCAGCGGCGCCGGTCCGAGGTGCGGAAGAAGGGCAGCACGCGCTTCAGGTGCAGGCCGATGAAGAGCGACCCGAGGATCCACGCCGGCGGGGCCTTCGCGTGGGACCCCTCGCTTGCGGTGATCGACATGACCGACGCGATCCACAGCACCGGGAGCACGGCGTAGTAGAGGCTGCGCAGGTCGGGCAGGCGCTTCCTCTCGGGGTACCGCCGCCGGAGCTGCTCGCGAGCCTGCCTGTCGACGCGGGCGGTCAGGGGCCGCGTGTCGAGTCGCATCCGATGATGGTAGGGCGGTGGGGCCTGTCGCCGATCGAGGTGTCCCGGCTGCACGCGCCCCGCACCCGGCATCTCAGGATCGCGCCCATGGGGGAGGCGAGCCCTACGTGAGGCGCAGGACGACGACGATGATGGCGATCGCGATGATCGCGATCTGCCACCAGTGCAGGTGCGTCGTGAGGCGCCCCCGCGTCGCCACATGGCGAGGTGAGTGACGCGCACCGCTCGCGACGCCCGCGGCGGCCGTCTCCTCGGCCGGGGTCGCATCGCGCCAACGGCTCCATCGCGCCACTTTCTCCTGCACCGCGTCCACGGTGACCATGAGCGCCTCCCATGCGGCGGGATCCGTGGTGACGAGGCCGCCGGGGGAGTACATCAGCAGGTACTCGTCGATGATCTCCACGTCGAGCCCGGACGCGGTGTCGATGAAGCGCGCCATGACGTCCGGCGTGAAGAGGTACAGCGCGTCCCGCTCGTAGCCGCGCGGGCAGTAGAGGGTGAAGTGGCGATCGAAGTCACCCTCGAGGGAGACGCGCTGGTCACGGTCCAGAGCGTCGGGCAGCCCGGGGTGCCAGAGCGAGTCGTTGCTGCGCGAGTCGAGCACGATGTGGGGGAGTCGCGTGGGCAGGGGGATCATCACGTATCCCCAGCGGTGCGTCGGCTCGATGCGCTGGTTGCTCCTCTTCCAGGAGTAGTCGCCGAGGTCGAACGGGCGTCCGTCCCGACGGAGGAACCGGTCGTGGACGCGGTGCTCGTAGGGGAAGGGTCGCGCCAGCACCATCCCCGGGTAGCGCGGTGGCCGCGACACGGGCCAGTAGGTGAGCCCGTTCGCCTCCGCGAAGCGGTGCAACCGGTACTGCCGCACCCCGGAGCGCTTGCGCAGCGCACGCGCCGCGATCGTCGCTCCGATGAGGACGGGGAGGAGCGGGATGCCGACGATCGGGAGCGCCCGCGTCCAATTGCCGGCGTCGATCCCCAGGAGCATCGTCACGACCAACAAGAGGGGCCACCCGGCGAGCCGGAGGAAGTCGAGCACGGTGTCGCTGAGGAGCGGGATGGCGCCCTCCGGCAGGGTGCGCCGGTACTCCCGCACCGCGCGACGATCGACCCGCTCGGTCAGTGGGCGCGTATCGAGTGGCACCCGCCGATGGTAGGGCGGCGGCGCGGCGCGCGCGGGGACCGTCCCCGCGCGCGCCGGACGGATCACCCGATCAGCGACGGCCGCAGGTCGCGCAGCGTGCGGTGCGACGTGATGCGGATCGCGCCGGCCAGCGCCACCGCGAGTCCCGCGACCAGCCAGAGCGCGAGCACGCCGGCGTCCTGGGCGGCGTGCCCGAGGTCGCCGCCGTACATGAGCTGGCGGAGGGCATCCACCGCGAAGCTCATGGGCAGCACGTGGTGCAGCGCGGCGAGCGGGCCGGGCAGGGTCTGCCAGGGGAACGTGCCGCCCGCGGTGACGAGCTGCACGACCATGAGCACGAGGCCGAGGAACTGGCCGACGCTGCCGAGCAGCACGTTGAGCGCGAGGATGATCGCCGCGAACGTGATGGAGGCGAGCACCATCGTCCCGTACATGGCGAGGGGGTGGGCGATGTGGAAGCCGAGCGCCCCGGCGACGATCGCGTAGAGGCCGGCCATCTGCACGACGCCGAGGAGCGCGGGCGTCAGCCAGCCGGCGAGCGTGATCCGCAGCGGCGCCTTGCGGGCCGTGATCGCCCGGCGCGACAGCGGCTTCACGATGAGGAACAGGGCGTAGATGCCGATCCACGCGGCGAGGCTGATGAAGAACGGCGCGAGCCCGGCGCCGTACTCGCCGGCCTGGGTCACGGCGTCCTGGCGGAGGGCGACCGGGTCGCCGATCGTGTCGGCCTGCGCGTCGCGCTGGGCCTCGGTGGAGGCGGGGATCTGGTCGAGCCCGGAGTCGAGGCCGTCGCGCAGCTTCACGGTGCCGTCCTGCAGCGTGCCGAGCCCGGACGCGAGCGAGGTCGCGCCGTCGGACGCGGAGTGCGCGCCGGTCGCGAGGGTCGCGCTGCCGTCGGCGGCCTTCGCGATGCCCGACGCGAGCGCGGGGGAGGCCTTCGCGAGCGCATCCGCGCCCGTCGCGACCTGCGAGCTGCCGGACGCGAGCGTGCCGGCGCCGGTCGCGAGGGAGGCGGATCCGGTCTGCAGCTTGGCCGCGCCATCGGCCACCTGGGCGCTGCCCTGGGCGACCTGCTCGCTGCCGGCGGCGAGGGTCTGGAGCCGGGTGTTGAGGCCGTCGGCCTTCGCGGCGGCGCCCGTGATGTCGGTGCCCAGCACGTCGAGCTTCGCCAGGGCCGCGTCGATGTCGGCCTGCGGGATGCCCGCCTTGGCCATGCGGTCCTGGATGGCCGTCCGGAGCGCCGGCACCCTTCCGGCGAGCTGGTCCACGCTCGTGGTGGCGGTGGATCCGAGGGTCGCGATCTGCGCGTTGCCGTCGGCCACCTGGCGCGCGCCCGCCGCCGTCTGCTGCGCGCCCGGCGTGAGCGCCGCCGCGCCGGTCGACAGCTCGGTCGCGCCGGAGGAGAGCGTGGCCGCACCCGACGCGACCTGGTCGGCACCCGTCGCGAGCTTCTGGGTCTGCGCGGGGAGCTGCGCCGTCCCCGTGCGGAGCTGGCCGAGGCCGGAGGAGAGCGTGTCGGCACCGGTCGCGAGCTTCGCGTTGCCGTCCGCCAGCGAATCGGCGCCGGAGCGCGCGGACGCGGATCCGTCGACGAGCTGCTGCGCGCCGGACGCCGCGTCTCCGAGGCTGGAGCGCACGTCCGCGAGACCGAGGAGGAGCTTGCCCGCGGCCTCGGTGCCGACGCGCGAGGCGACCGACTTCGTGATCCGCGCGCCGGCCTGCTGCGCGATCGTGGTGGCGAGGTAGCTGTTGGCGTCGTCGGTGGCCATGACCACGCGGGCCTGCTGCGGGTCCGTGCCCGACGCCGAGCTCAGCGCGGCGGAGAAGCCGGACGGGATCGTCAGCGTGAAGTCGTACGTGCCGTCCTCGAGCCCGGTGCGCGCCTCGGCGGAGGAGACCTCGTGCCAGTCGAAGGACGCGTCGTCGAGCACGTCCTTCGCGACGTCGGATCCGTAGTCGACCGGCTTCCCGTCGACCGTGGCGCCCTGGTCGGCCACGACGAGCGCGGCGGGGACCCTGTCGAGGCTGCTGTACGGATCCTGGTTCGCCCAGAGGTACAGGCCGCCGTAGAGCACGGGCACCAGCACGAGCGCGACGAGCGCGATCTTGGACATGGTGGTGGCGGTGAGGCGCGTCAGCTCGGCGCGCACCAGGGGGAGGAGTCTCATCGGGTCTGCGTTCCGTCGATCGAGGGGGTGGGTTCGGGGGTGGCGGGCGCGGCGCTCGCGTCGTCGGCGGGGAGCGCGGCGATCGCCTCGGCGGCGGCCTCGCTCGTGACGACGAGGACGCCGGTGCCGGAGCGGGCGAGGTCGCGGAGGACGCGCATCCACTCGCCGACCGCGCCGCCGTGCCGCTCGGGCGAGGTGACGACGACGGCCTCGACGCCCGCGCGGCTGGCGGCGAGCGTCGTGAGGAGGCGGATGCGGGCGACCGCGGGGACCGCGGAGAAGGGGGCGCGGGCGAGGTCGGCGAGGCCTTGATCGTCGAGGATGACGCCCACCTCGTGCCGGCCGGAGCGGTGCCCGGCGAGGGCGAGCTCCTCGGCGACGACCGCGCGGAGCGACACGTCGTCGGCGGGCTCGTTGATCCGCGGGGTGTCGACGAGCGCGACCCGCTCGGCGATCCGCGCGGCCACGTCCTTGGCGTCGGCGCCGGCGTCGGTGCCGGCGGTGCCGTCGCCGTCCAGCGCGAGCGCGCCGCCGTCGATCCGCATCCGGCCGGACGCGACGAGCGACAGCACGGTGGGCCGCAGCTCGGTCTCGGCGACGGCGACCACGGGCTCCGGGCCGCCGTAGGAGAGGGAGATCGCGGGCAGGGCGGGTGCGGGGCCGTCTCCGACGCGCGCGTCGGTCAGGGTGACGATCACGAGGCGGCTCCCGCGGTGGGCGCGGGGGCGACGGGCACGGGGGCGGCTGCTGCGGGGGCGATGGGCGCGGGCGCCTCGGCGGCGCGCGGCGCGACCTCGCGCAGCTCGGGCGTCGCGGCGATCAGCTCGCCCGCCGCCCGCCAGTCGAGTCCGCACAGCGCGAGCGAGGTGAGGATCACGAGGGTGTGGCCCTCCGCGCGGCCGATGTCGCTGCGCGTCGCCTCGTCGAGCACCGCGAGCGCGCCGCCCTCGATCAGGCGCGCGAGCGTCGGCGCGGGGATGTCGCCGCGCAGCTCGTCCGCGGCGATGCCGCGCTCGACGACCCGCAGCAGCTCGGCGCGCAGCGGCGCCAGCTCGCCGCCCACCTCGCGGGCGAGCGGCCCGCGCACGGCGACCCGCGCCATCACGCGCACCTGCTCGACCTCGGCCCAGAGGCGCGCGCCGATGAGGGCGACGTGGATCCGGCTGTCGTCGTGCGTGATGCCGGCCAGCGCCTCGACGATGCGCCGGGCGCCGCGCTGCACCACCTCTCGGACGAGGTCGTCGCGGGTGGCGAAGTGCCCGTAGACGGCGCGGCGGCTCAGACCGGCGGTGGTGGCGATGGTCTCGAGGGAGGCGTCCGGGTCGCGGTCGAGCGCGACGACGGCCGCGTCCACGAGGGCCTGGCGGTTCGTCGCGGCGTCCTTGCGGGGCGCGCGGGCGGAGGCGAGGGAGGTCATGCGACCAGGCTAGCTATCTTGCACAGTCGTGTGCAAGTTGCTGAGCGCACTCACGGTCTCGGGAGTCGACGCCCGCGCCTCCCGTGCCGGCGTCAGCTCCGGAGGGTCTCGCTGGGGAGCTCGCCGAAGGCCGAGGCGTACGACGCCGCGAACCTGCCGAGGTGCGCGAAGCCCCACTGCTCGGCGACGCTGCGGACGGTCGTGGTGGCGGGCGTCGCGTCCAGGAGCTCGGCGCGCACCCGGCGGAGGCGGATCCCGCGCAGGTACTCCGTGGGCGTCTGGCCGTGGTGGCGGCGGAGCGCGAGCTGGAGGACGCGCGTCGAGATGCCGGCAGCGGCCGCGGCCTCGGCGGGCGTGATCGGCAGGTGCGCGTTGTGGTGCAGGTACTCCACGGCGACGCGGATGTGCGCCATGCGCGGTGCGCGCAGCTCGGACGGGAGCTCCACGTCGTCCCACGGGAAGAGGCGGAGGGTCGCGCGCGCCATCGCCAGGTCGGCCTCGAGGCGCATCAGCGGGGACGCGTCGGGATCCGTGATGACGGGGGCGGCGGCGGCCACGGCACGGCGCCAGACGGCGGCCGTCTCGGCGGTCGGCACGCTGCGGTGCTCGAAGAGGAGCGGACGGGCGGGGCCGTGGTGGAACTCGGTCGCGGTCTCCTCGAGGAACGCCGCGTCCAGGTGCACGCAGTTCTGGCGGGTCGAGCTCGCCTGGTACTGGAACGGGCGGCCGGTGGGGAAGAGGAACGGGAGCTGGCCCTGGGAGGAGACGGCGCGGGATCCGCGGTCGACGGTGATCTGCCCCTCGAGGAACCAGGTGACCACGTGTTCGGGCCGCTGCGGGCTCTCGGCCCACTGCGTGCCCGCGATGCGCGAGGTGCGGAGGGTCACGCGCTCGCTGCCGAGGACGGCGTAGCGGTAGGAGAAGGAGTTCGTGCGGCGGTCGCGGGCGAACCGGATCCCCTCGAGAACGGGCCCGAAGCTCGCGGTGGCCTCGTCGATGTCGGCGCCCGCCATGACGGCGCGGACGAACGGGTCCGGCTCGGCGTCGGCGGGGGAGCGGTCGGGGGCCTCGCGGAGGTCGACGGGGGCGGCTGCGGCGGCGTCGTCGGCTGCGGAGTCGATCATCGCGGTGGCCGCGGCGACGACCGCAGCGGCGTCGACGGCGTCCGTCGCCACCGGCGTCGCGAGGGCGTCATCGACCGTAGCGGTCTGCGGCGTGCGCGGGCGGCGCGAGGGATCCCTCGTTCCGGTGGGTGTCAGCGTGGTCGTCATGGTCCCCGATGTCTCTGGGTGTCGTTCGTCTCCACCCTCCCGCTCATCTTGCATGGCGCTCCTGCGGGGAGGGGCCTCCGCGGCTCGGGAGGCGTCCTGTGGTTCGGCACGGGCCCATGGGAGAGCGGGTGCGCGCTCCGCGGCTATCCGCTGAGCGAACGCGTGTCCCCCGGACGGTGGTCATGCCGTGGACCCGCGTGCGCGGGATCCGCACGGCGCCGGCCCGTAGGCTCGTCCCGCGCGCGACCCCTGCGCCCCGACTCCCGAGAGGCGCCGCATGACGAGCGACCGGTCCCTGGCCTTCATCCTGCTGCGCTCGTGCCTCGTGATGGTGGCGCTCGGCGTCGTCACCGTGCAGACCGGCGGCGGCCTCGGGGTGGTGGGCGTCGTGGCCTTCGTGCTGGCCGCGGGCCTCGGCGGCGGGGCGACCTTCTACTGGCGGCGGCACCTCGCGGCGAAGCGGCGCGACCCGTTCAGCTGACCGTGGACGTGAGCGTCGAGGAGCCGTCCGGGAGGCGTCGCACCTCGATCCGGTCGGCGACGCGCTGCTTGAGCTCCTCCACGTGGCTGACGATGCCGACCGTGCGGCCGTCGGAGGAGAGGCGCCCGAGCTCGGACATGACGGCGTCGAGCGTCTCCGGATCCAGCGTGCCGAATCCCTCGTCGACGAACAGCGTCCCGAGCTGGAGCCCGCCCGCCTCGGCCTGCACGACGTCGGCGAGGCCGAGCGCGAGGCTGAGCGACGCGTAGAAGGTCTCGCCGCCGGAGAAGCTCGCGGGCTCGCGCACGCGGTCGGTGACGTGGTCGCGGATCTGCAGTGCCAGGCCCGTCTTCCGCGATCTGCTCGTCGCCTCCCGCTCCTCGCTCACCTCCAGCTCGTAGCGGCCGCTCGACATGATCCGCAGGCGCGCGTTCGCCGCCTGCACCACGTCCTCGAAGCGGCGGAGCAGCACGTACGTGCCGAGCGTGAGGCCGCGGGTGTTCTCGGGTGTGGTGGCGTTCGCGACCTCGGACATGCGGATGGCGGCGCGCGCCTCCTCGCCCGCCTGCGCGCTCGCGCGGCGCGCGACGTCGTGCCGGGCGAGGGCGGCGGCGCTCCGGTCGGCGCGATCGCGGGCGCGGGCGGCGCGCTCGGCGGTGGCGCGGGCGGCGGCCTCGGCGGCGTCCGCGGCGGTGCGGGCGGCGGCCGGATCCGCGTCCTCGGCGCCCGTGAGCGTCGCGACCTCCGGATCCACCAGGCCCGCCGCGACCACCGCCTGCTCCCGCTCGTGCGCGGCGACCCGCTGCGCGAGCGCCGGGAGCTCGGCCGGCGGCAGGGCGGCGGCGCGGGCGTCGTCCTCCGACGCGAACGACCGGGCGGCGAGGGCGTCGGCGAGCTCCGCGGCGCGTGCCTCCGCGTCGGCGGCCGTGCGCGCGCGGTCGGCCGCGAGCGCGAGGAGCCGTTCGACGAGGGCGCGCTCGTCGGCGCGGTCGGCGACGAGGGCGGCGACGCGCGGGGTGGCGGAGGCGTCGGCGTCGGCGTCGCCGTCGCCGGGCCCGTCGGCGTCGGCGGTGCGGGCGGCGTCGGCGGGTGCGATCCCGGGGTCGACGCCGGCCGCGCGCAGCGCCGCGCGCACCGCCTCCGTGTCCTCCGCGAGCCGCTCGCGCGCCCGGCTCACGCGCTCGCGGAGACCCGAGAGCGCGGCGCGCGCGTCCTCTCGGCGGACGCGGATCCGCTCCGTGTCGGCGTCGTGGGCCGCGAGCCGCGCCTCGGCCTCCCGCAGCGCGCCGCCCGCGGCCTCCGCCTCGGCGAGGCGCGCGGTGCGGTCGGCGACCTCGTGCTCCGCCTCCTCGCGCGTGACGCCGTCCAGCTCGGCGGCCATGGCCTCGCGCCGCGCCGTCTCCGCGGCCAGCGCCGCCGCGGCCTCGGCCTGCGCGCGCCCGGCCCGCTCGCGCGCGTCGGCGGCGGCGTCGATCTCGTCGTCGTCCGGGTGCCCGGGGGCGCTCGGGGCGGGGAGCGGGTGCTCCGTGGATCCGCACACCGGGCACGGCGCGCCCGCCACCAGCTCGCGCGCCAGCTCGCCCGCGAGCCCGCGGACCTTGCGCTGGCGCAGCTCCGCCTCGTGCCGCACGGCATCGCCCGCGGCGGCCGAGCTCGTGTCCAGCGCGGCCCGGGCCGCCGTGATCCGCGCGTCCTGCGCGACGAGCGCCGCGGCCTTCCGTCGGGTGGCCTCCGCGTCGGCGACCGCAGCGCGCGCCGCCTCGATGCCGCCCGCCGCTCCGGCCGCGGCATCGCGCGCCTCGACCAGCGGGATCCGCGCGGCCGGCCGCTCCTCGAGCGTCTCCTCGGCCGCGGCGGCCTCCGCCTCGCGCGCGGCGACGGCGGCCTCGGCGGCGCGCACCTCGGACCGTCGACCGGGCAGGCCGCGCTCGCGCGCCTCGGCGTCGGCGAGGGTCGCGAGCTCCGCGACCAGGGCGTCACGTCGCGCGGAGAGGTCGGTCGCGGGAGCGTCCGCGAGCGTCGGCCGCGCCTCCCGGCACGCCGTCCGCGCCGCGTCCTCGGCGGTGCGCGCCCGCTCCCCGGCCGCCTCGGCGCGGTCGCGCGCGGCCAGCGGCCCGACGACCGCCTCCGCCCGCCGCGCCTCCTCCAGCCGCGCCGCGAGCCGCGCGACCTCGTCGGCCTCGGTGCGCAGCGCCTCCGCGCGCGCCATGAGCGAGCGGCGCCGCTCGAGCGCCCGGGTGATCCGCTCCGCCTCCGCGAGCGCCGCCGCCGTCCGGCGCCGCGCGGCCTCGTCCTCCTCGCGCGCCGCGTCCGCCGCATCTGCCAGCTCGGCCAGGAGCCGCACGGTGTCGGCCGCGTCGTCGACCGCGAGCGCCTCCACGCGCGTCGCCTCGCGGAGGCCCGTGAGCGCCTCCGCCACCTTCGCGTCCGCCGCGTCGGTGCGCGCCTTCGCGGCCGTCCGCATCTCGGCGAGCTGCTTCGCGGTGACGTCGTAGACGGCCGTGCCGAACAGCGACTGCAGCACCAGCCGCCGCTGCTCGCCCGTCGAGCGCAGGAACTCCGCGAACTCGCCCTGCGGCAGCACGACGGTCTGCACGAACTGCGCGCGCGTGAGCCCCACGATGCGCGCGATCTCCGTGCCCACCTCCTGCGTGCTGGTGCCGAGCACCTCGCCCGCGTCGGCCTCGGGCGACGACAGCCGGAACAGCTTCGCGGTCGCGTTCTGGTTCGTGGTCCCCGTGCCGCGCGCCTTCGGGCGCTGGTGCTGCGGGCTCCGGCGCACCCGGTGGATGCCCGCGGCCGTCTCGAACACGAGCTCCACGTACGGCTCCACGCCCGGCGCCGCGTGGTGGCTGTGCAGGCGGTCGCGGCTCGACCCCTCGCTCGCGAGCGACCCGTAGAGCGCGAACACGATCGCGTCGATGAGCGTCGACTTGCCGGATCCGGTGGGCCCCTCCAGGAGGAACAGCCCCGACCTCCCGAGCTCGGCCACGTCGATGACGTGCTCGCCGGCGAACGGACCGATGGCGCGCAGGGTGAGGCGGTGCAGGTCCATCAGGCGCTCCGGTCCGCGGCGAGGGCCTGCTCGTACGCTTGGCGGAGGACGAGCGCCTCGGCGTCGGTGGGCGGCGCGCCCGTCGCGTGCTCCACGAAGTCGGCGGCGACCTCGAGCGGATCCGTCGTGGCGTCCACCACCCGCGACCGCACGCCCTCGACGCGCCCCTCCGGCTCGTGCAGCACCACGAGCGCGTGCGGCAGCGCCTCCCGCACACGCGCCACGAGGTGGGCCGGATGCACCGGATCCGTCACGTGCACCCGCAGCCACGCGTCGGCGAGGTCGGCGTGCCTGCCGTCCGTGATCTCCGCGAGCGTGCCCGTGACCTCGTCGAGCCGCCGCGGCACGGGGGCGTCGATCAGCTCGACCGTCGTGGACCCGTCGGCCCGCAGCTCGACGAGCGCGCTCGACTTGCGCTGCATCCGCTCCCCGAAGGAGAAGGCGAGCGGCGAGCCGGAGTATCGGATGACGGGCCGTGCCGATCCCGCCGCCCGCACCTCCTGCGCCCCGTGCAGGTGCCCGAGCGCCACGTAGTCCGCGCCCCGGAACACCGACGCCGGCACCTGGTCGAACCCGGCCACGCGGATGTCCCGCTCGCTCTCGCTGGGCGCCGCGCCCGTGACGAAGGCGTGCGCGACCACGACCACGCGCGCCTCCGGTCGTCCGGCGGCGTCGGCGCGCACCCGGTCCATCGCCGCGCCCAGCACGGCCTCGTGCGAGCGCGGCAGGGGAGGGGCGCCGGCGGCGGCGAGCGACGCGCGCACGGCATCCGGATCCAGGTACGGCACCCCGTAGAACGCCACCGGCCCGTCGGCGTCCTCCACCACGACGGGCCGATCCAGCGTCTCGACCGAGGCCAGGATGTGCAGGCCGTCGCGCAGCAGCCCCGACGCGAACCCGAGGCGCGCGGCCGAGTCGTGGTTGCCGGGCGTGACGATGACGGTGGCGTGCGCGCTCAGCCGCGCGAGCGCGTCGCCGAGCAGCGTGACGCTCGGCACGCCCGGCACCGCGCGGTCGTAGACGTCGCCGGCGACGAGCACCACGTCCACCGGCCGCTCCTCCACGAGTGAGACCAGGTGGTCGAGGAACGCGGCGTGATGCGCGTGCAGGTCCTCGCCGTGGAGGGTGCGCCCGAGGTGCCAGTCGCTCGTGTGGAGGATGCGCACGCGGGTCCTTCCGTGGGGCTGCCGGCGGTGCCCGTCACGCTACCGGAGGGCGCCGACACGGCCGGGCCGCCCGGGCGGCTGCCGCAGGAGGACCGGCCGGACCGCCTTGGTAGGATCGAGTGTGACTGGAGAGAACCTGCTCGGCGTCCCCGAGACGCGCCTGGCCGACGAGCCCGAGGTCGCCGCCCGCATCGCGAACGCCGACGGCGATCACGACACGCTCGGCGCCATCGCGGCCGACCACCCGCAGTCGTCGCTCGTCTGGGCGCTGCTCGCCGACTCCGCGTACGTGCAGGGCGACCGCATCGCCTCCTACGCGTTCGCGCGCGTCGGCTACCACCGCGGGCTCGACTCGCTGCGCAAGTCCGGCTGGAAGGGCCAGGGCCCCGTGCCGTGGAGCCACGAGCCGAACCGCGGCGTCCTCCGCTCCCTCTACGCGCTGCGTCGCGCGGCCGCCGCCATCGGCGAGGAGGACGAGGTCTCGCGCCTCAGCGCCTTCCTGCGCGACGCGGATCCCACGGCCGCCGGCCACATCGAGGCCGCGACCGCCGGGGCGCTCCCGCCCACGGAGGCCATCGTCATCCGCGGCCAGGACTGACCCGCCCGCTCCGCGCAGCACCCCGCACCGCAGCTCCGCCCGCACCACCGCACGCCACCCGATCCACCCCGACCGACCCGCCCCGACGAGGAGTGAGCCATGCCCGCAGTAGTGATCATCGGAGCCCAGTGGGGGGACGAGGGCAAGGGACGCGCGACCGACCTCCTCGGCAGCCGCGTCGACTACGTCGTGAAGTTCAACGGCGGCAACAACGCCGGCCACACGGTCGTCGTCGGCGACGAGAAGTACGCGCTGCACCTGCTGCCGTCGGGCATCCTCACGCCGGGCGTCGTGCCCGTCATCGGCAACGGCGTCGTCGTCGACATCGAGGTGCTGTTCCACGAGCTCGACGCACTCGCCGCCCGCGGCGTGGACGTCTCGCGCCTCCGCGTCAGCGCGAACGCGCACGTCATCACGCACTACCACCGCACCATCGACAAGGTCACGGAGCGCTTCCTCGGCAAGCGCCAGATCGGCACCACCGGCCGCGGCATCGGGCCTACGTACGCCGACAAGATCAACCGCGTCGGCATCCGGATCCAGGACCTCTTCGACGAGAACATCCTGCGCCAGAAGGTGGAGGCGGCCCTCGACGCCAAGAACCACATGCTCGTCAAGATCTACAACCGCCGCGCCATCTCGGCCGACGAGATCGTGGAGAGCCTGCTCTCCTACGTCGAGCGCCTGCGGCCCATGGTCGGCGACGCGTCGCTCGAGCTGAACGCCGCGCTGGACGAGGGCAAGACCGTGCTCTTCGAGGCCGGCCAGGCCACCATGCTCGACATCGACCACGGCACGTACCCGTTCGTCACGTCCTCCAGCGCCACGTCCGGCGGCGCGGCCACGGGCTCGGGGGTCGCGCCGAATCGGCTCGAGCGGATCATCGCGGTCGTCAAGGCGTACACGACCCGCGTCGGCGCCGGCCCGTTCCCCACCGAGCTGCACGACGCGTCGGGCGAGTACCTGCGCGCCAAGGGCTTCGAGTTCGGCACCACCACCGGCCGCCCGCGCCGCTGCGGCTGGTACGACGCGCCCATCGCGCGCTACACGGCGCGCATCAACGGCGTCACCGACTTCGTGCTCACCAAGCTCGACGTGCTCTCGGGCCTCGCGACCATCCCGGTCTGCGTCGCCTACGACGTCGACGGCGTGCGCCACGACGAGGTGCCCGTCTCGCAGTCCGACTTCCACCACGCCACGCCCGTCTACGAGGAGCTGCCGGGCTGGCAGGAGGACATCACGGGCTGCCGCACCTTCGCCGACCTGCCGAAGAACGCGCAGGACTACGTGATGGCCATCGAGCGCATGAGCGGCGCCCGCATCTCGGCCGTCGGCGTGGGCCCGGAGCGCGAGCAGGTCGTCGTGCTGCACGACCTCCTCGAGGCCTGACCCTGATCCACGACGGCTGGGCCGACGACGCCCGCCTCGGCACGGACGCCGCCGACCTCGCGCGCTTCCTCAGCCGGGCCGACGCGCGCACCATGAACCGCGAGCGACTCCAGGCGGATCTCGACATGGGCCAGGAGCAGTACGTGGCGGCGTGGCGCGAGCTGCACCGCTTCGGCTACGTGTCGTCGGCGGAGCTGCGGCGGCTGGTCGTCGAGCGGTAGGACGCCCCGAGGCTCGCGCGCGCATCAGGTCAGACCCGATCGATCGACCAGGATAGTTGGCGATCGACTACGATCCTGGGCATGCAACTGCAGCATCCGTTCCGCACGATCACTCCCACGATCGATGGAGACGTCCTCCGCGTGCTCGCCCGGTCGGACTCGTGGTTCACGGTCGCGCGGATCCGCAGCCTCGCGGGCTCGGGATCGCCCGAGGGCATCCGCCGGGTCCTGCGCCGGCTGGCGGAGCAAGGCGTGGTCGACACCCAGTCGGCCGGGAAGGCCGTGCTGCACAAGCTGAACCGGGACCATCTCGCAGCTCCGGCGATCCTGGAGCTCGCGCGTCTCGATCGGGAGCTCCACGACCGCATCCGGGCCTCCCTCGCGGCCTTCCGCGTCGCACCCCTGTTCGCCGTCCTCTTCGGCTCGGGGGCGCGGCTCTCCATGCGGCTCGACAGCGACCTCGACCTGCTGCTCGTCCGGGATCGGCCCGCCTCCGACGAATGGTCCGACGACGTCTCGGAGCTCGCACGCCGGATCCATCGGTGGACGGGAAACGATCCACGGATCATCGAGTACGGTCGCGACGACATCCGCGGGGCGGCCGCGGAGGAGCCGCTGCTCAGGTCGATCGCCGACGAGGGGATCGTGTTGACGGGAAGCGCGGCGGGCTTCCGCAAGGAGGTCGGAGCGGCATGACACCGGCTCGCGAAGCAGGGCGGACCGAAGCGGACGGTCGATTCCGCAAGGCGAGGCAGTTCGCGGACGCCGCGGAGCTGTTCGCGGACGCGGCCTCCGACGACGCCGACGAGTTCGGCGACGCCTACGTCACCCTCGCGGTGCATTCCGGCATCGCCTCCGGGGACGTCATCTCGATCGTCGCGAGCGGTGAGTACTCCCCGACGGGCAACCACCAGGAGTCGGTGGCGATGCTCCGCCGGGCGGACCCGGATGCGGCCAAGCACCTCGAGAGGCTGCTCGCTCTGAAGACCAAGGCGGGCTACGCGCATCGCCCCGTCTCCTCGGACGACGTGGCCAGGGCGCGTCGCGCACACGAGGCGCTGCTGGAGATCGCGTCCGCGGTGGTGGCTGGATAGCGCTGCACGACTCGCGGCTCGCGGCTCGCGCAGCAGGTGGTGTCACGGCGGCTGGTCGTCGAGCGGTAGGACGCCCCCGATCGGGCTATTCCGTTGCGCTGTATATCGTCCGACTGTACAGTCGGACGATATGAGGAGGGCGCGATGACGAGGGACCCGCTGCTGCCGCTCACCGAGACGGTGGCCTGCATCCTGCTCGCCCTGCGCGAGCCGGCGCACGGGTACGCGATCATGGCGCGCGTCGAGGAGATGAGCGAGGGCGCGGTGCGCCTCGCGCCGGGGACGCTCTACGGCGCCCTCGACACGCTCGTGAAGCAGCGGCTCATCACCCGGGTGGCGAGCGAGGATCCGCGGCGCAAGGTGTACCTCATCACCGACCGGGGATCCGAGGTGCTCGCGCAGGACGCCGAGCGCATGGCCCACCTCGTGCGGCTGCACGACCGCGGCCGGGGGAGCAGGGAGGGATGACCATGGTGATCAGGTTCTTCGTCGACTTCGACGAGGAGGAGCGCTGGCTCGACCGGATGGCGGCCGAGGGGCGGCTGATGCGGAGGCGCGGGTTCGTCTACACGTCGACGGACATCGAGCCCGGATCCGCCGTCGTGCGGATCGACTACCGGCCGAGCATGACGGCGGCCGACTTCGCCGACTACGTGCAGCTCTTCGCCGACGCGGGCTGGAGGCACATCAGCGGCAGCCGCAGGAGCGGCACGCAGCACTTCGCGTCCACGACGGCGGATGCGGACGCCGAGATCTTCTCCGACGCCCGGTCGCGGGCCGAGCGGTACAAGCGCGCGCTCGACGTGAACGCGGCGGTGCTCCTGCCGCTGCTGGTGGTGGTGTTCGTCCTCGCCGCGACGGAGGGATCCGGCGTCCGCGCGATCCTGCGCCCGGACGAGTGGTACCTGACGCCCGGCCTCTGGGAGATGGAGGGGTGGCGGTTCGCCGGCGCGTTCCTGTTCGAGTCGGTGTTCGTGGCGATGCGGGTGGGACTGCCGCTGCTCCTCGTGGTCGGGTGCGTCGTGATGCTCGTGACGGCGGTGCGGCAGGGGATCCTCTATCGGCGCGCGGTCGCGGCGGCGGCGGAGGCGTAGGTCCCACCGTCCTCCACGGCCAGGCCCGGCGTCGCGCCGACTCCGTCGCGGCGGCGGTATGGTCATCCCGAACACGGGAGTCCGGTAGGCCGGGCTGAGAGGAAGACCACCAGTCTTCGACCGTAAGAACCTGATCTGGATCATGCCAGCGCAGGGAGGCATCTCTTGAGGGACCGCGCATCCGCGCGCGTCCCACCCGTGCATCCGCGACCACGGAAGGCACGCGCGTGACCAGCACCGCATCCCCCACCACCCGCCTCGAGGCGGCGCCCACCCCCGAGGAGTTCGGCGTCGGCGCCCGGCTCAGCCTCGCCGTCATGCGCGACGACTTCGTCGACGTGATCCTCGGCGCGCTCGCCGCGACGCCCGCCGACGGCCTCGTCGTCGAGACCGACGACGTGAGCACGTTCGTCGGCGGGTCCGAGCAGGACATCGTCCGCTGGCTCGTCGCCCTGCTCGCGCACGCCGCCGGATCCGGCGCGCACGTGCAGGCGACCATCGCGTTCTCGCGGGGCTGCCCGGGCGAGGTCGCGTGCGGCACGGGCGTCGTGCGCGTCGGCGAGGTGCCGGCGGCGGACGCCACCGGGATCGCCGCGTCCGCGCAGTGGGCGCTGTACCCGCTGTCCGACGCGGCCTCGGCGGATCACATGAAGGACATCCACGCGGCCATCGACCACGCCCGCACGGTCGGCACCTTCGCCGGGTCGCAGCACTTCGTGACGGCGCTCCGCGGCGACCTCGCCGACGTGATCACCACGGCCGCCGCCGGCTGGGTGCTCGTGGGCCGCTCGGTGGCGCACGTCACCAGCCACCTCACCGTCTCGTTGAACAGCCCGAGCCGGACGGCCGGCGCATGAGCGCGCCCGTCGAGGCGCGGGATCCGCGTCCCACCGCCCCGCGCCGCGCGCGCTGGGACCTCCGCGACATCGTGCTGCTCGTCACGCTGGGCGTGGTCTTCGGCTTCCTCTACTGGGTGCTCGTGCAGGGCTGGACCGCGCTGTCGGTCGCGGCCGGGCCGCTCGGCGACCTGACCCAGCACGTGCTGCTCGGCGGCTGGCTGCTCGTCGCGCCCATCGCGATCGCCGTCATCCGGCGGCCGTTCGCGGGCGTCGCGGCGGAGGTGATCGCGTCGGTCATCGAGGTCGTGTTCCTCGGGTCGGCCGTGGGGCCGATCCTCTTCGTGTCGGCGGCGATCCAGGGCGCGGGCAGCGAGATCCCGTTCGCGGCCGGACGCTACCGCCGCTACGGCTGGCTGCACTACGCGGTCTCGGGCGGTCTCGGCGCGCTGCTCGTCTTCTTCTTCTCGGCGTTCCGCTCCGACTGGTACGGCACCGAACTGTTCTGGGTGCGGCTCGTGATCCAGGTGGCTTCCGGCGTCGTGCTCGGCGGCCTGCTGGCGAAGGTGATCGTCGACGCGCTGGTCCGCACGGGCGCGGTCGACGACTTCGCCGTCGGCCGGACGTAGGGGTGACGGACGCGCGAGGCCCCGTCGTCGCGCTCGACGGGGTGGGCGTCGCGTTCCGCTCGCGGGAGGTGCTGCGGGACGTGACCTGCCGGATCGGGGCGGGGGAGCGGATCCTCGTGATCGGCCCGTCCGGATCCGGCAAGTCGACCCTGCTGCACGTCGTCACCGGCGTGGTGCCGCACTCCGTGCACGCGACCATGACGGGGAGCGCGACCGTCGCGGGGCTCGTGGACGCGCCCGTGCTCGACCGGGTGCGGCACGTGGGCTTCGTGGCGCAGGATCCGTCGGCCGCCGTCGTGCTGCCCACGGTCGAGCAGGACGTGGCGCTCGTGCTCGAGAACCACGGCGTGGATCCGGCGGAGGTCGACGCCCGCATCGACGAGGCGCTCGAGGCCGTGGGCGCCGGCCACCTCCGGCACCGGGAGACGGACCGGCTGAGCGGGGGAGAAGCGCAGCGCGTCGCCATCGCGGCCGCGCTCGCCGCCCGGCCCGCGCTCCTCGTGCTCGACGAGCCGACCGCGATGCTCGACGCCGCGGGCGTGCGCGCCGTGCGGGACGCGATCGCGCGGCTGCCGGCGGAGGTCGCCGTGCTGATGGTGGAGCACCGGCTCGACGCGCTCGGGCCGGAGGGGCTGCCGGCGCGGACCATCGCGCTGGATCCCGCCGGCCGGCTCCTCGCCGACGGCCCCACCCACGAGGTGCTGCGGGAGCACGCGGCGGCGCTCGCCGAGTCCGGCTGCTGGGTGCCGGGGTGGGCGGCGGACGCGCACACGCCGGTCCCGCGCGCGTTCGCGGCCCCCGCGGCGGAGCCGGTGCTGCGTGCCGTCGGGCTCGCCGTGCACCCGGCGGCCGTGCGGCCGCGTCGCTTCCGCCGCGCGCCGGATCCGCTCCCGCCCGTGCTCGCGGGCGTCGACCTGGCGCTCCGGCCGGGCGAGCTGGTGGCGCTCATCGGGGCGAACGGATCCGGCAAGTCGACCCTGCTGCGGACCCTCGCCGGGCTCGTTCCCCCGGTCGCCGGGAGTGTCGCGGGGGCGCGGCCCGGCATGGTGTTCCAGGATCCGGCGCACCAGTTCGTGGCCGCCAGCGTGCGCGACGAGATCGCCGTCGGCCTCGCGGACGACGACCCGCGCATCGACGACGCGCTCCGCCGCCACCGCCTCGAGCACGTGCGGGACGCGTCGCCGCACCGGCTGTCGGGCGGGGAGAAGCGGCGGCTGAGCCTCGCCGCGATGCTCGTGCACGACCGGCCGGTGCTCCTCGCGGACGAGCCCACCTTCGGGCTCGACCGCCGCGATGCCGAGGCGGCCATGGGGGCGCTCGCCGATGCGTCGCGCACGCGCGCGGTCGTGTTCTCCAGCCACGACCTCGCGCTCATCGGGCGTCACGCCACGCGGGCCGTGGTGCTCGGGCGCGGCACGGTGATCCACGACGGCGGGGTGGACGCGCTCGTCGCGTCGCCGGCCCTCCTCGTCGCGGGCGGGATCGCGTGAGCGGCCCGGTCGTCAGCGGCCTCGGCGCGAGCGGGCCACGCGTGAGCGGGCCGCGCGCGAGCTGGCTCGCCCGGCGCAACCCGTCGGCGGTGCTCGCCGGGCTGTTCGCGGTGTCGGCCGCGCTCATCGCCGTGCGGGATCCGGCCGTCGCCCTCGGCGTGCTCGTGCTCGCCGTGGCGCTGGCGCTCGTCGGCGCGCGCGTCGGCGTCGGCGCCGTCCTCCGCGCGCAGCTCGCATTCGGCGGCTTCGCCCTCGGGATCCTGCTGGTGAACGCGATGAGCCGGCCGGGCGCGGTGCTCGCGCGGGCGGGGGCGTTCCGGATCACCGAGGAGGGCCTCGACATGGGCGCCGCGCTCGCCCTGCGGACGCTCGCGCTCGGCACGCTGTCGGTCGCGTTCCTGGCGGCCGTGGATCCGGTCGACCTCATGATCAGCCTGCACCTCGACCTGCGGCTGCCCGCGCGCGTGACCTTCGCGGTGCTCGCCGGTCAGCGGATGCTCCAGCGGCTCCCCGCGGAGTGGGCGACGATCCGCGCGGCGCAGGCCGTGCGCGCGCCCCTCGACCGGCGCGGTCGTCCGCGGCGGGGACCCTTCGCGGCGGCGGCGTTCGCGCTGCTGGTGTCGTGCATCCGCCGGTCGGCCCGCGTCGCGCAGTCTCTGGAGGCCCGGGGCCTCGGGCTCGAGCCGCGCACGGTGTGGCGACGGAGGTCGCGGGGCTGACGCGCGGGCCCGCCGGCGGATCAGGCGCCGGACGCCCCGACGAGGACCGCGCCCGCGATCCGGTCGGCCGCCTCGGCCGGGGTGATCCGCGACGTGTCGACGACCTCCGCCTCCGCGTGCAGCCAGGTGCGGGCCGCCTCCTCGTAGGGCTCCACGCGGGAGAAGCGGAAGGCCGACGGGCCGAGGTCCGCATCGTGCTGGATCCGGTCGCGGAGCGTCGCCGTGTCCGCGTGCAGCACGAAGTGGCGGATGGGGATGCCGTGCGCGGCGAGGCCGGCGCTGATCTCGCGCCAGTAGGCCTCGACGAGCACTGTCATGGGCATGACGAGCGTGCCGCCCGCGTAGTCGAGCACGCGCCGCGCCGTCTCGACCACGAGCGGGCGCCACGGCGTCCAGTGCTGGAAGTCGTCCAGCTGCGGGAGGGGCGGCCGGATGTCCATGAGCACCTCGCCGACCTTCTCGGCGTCGAGCACGCGGCTGTCGGGGATCCGCTCCTGCACGAGCCGCGAGGTCGTCGTCTTGCCCACGCCGTGGGTGCCGTTCAGCCAGATGATCATGGCCGGAGGCTATCGGCGGCGTGGCGCCGACGGCATCCGTCCGGCGACGTATCCCGGTCCGCCCTGGCCGCCGGCGTGCCGGAGGACCAGGCTGGAGGGGCGGCGGGATCCGGCCCCGTCCCACGACGCGCTTCCCCGCGCACGCGGAAGGACCCCATGCTCTCGATCGTCTACTCCAGCACCGCCGAGCGGTCCTTCGACGACGTCGACCTCGCGCAGCTCCTGGCCCAGAGCCGCGCGACCAACGCGGCGCACGGGCTCACCGGCCTCCTCGTCCACCGCCAGGGGCGCTTCCTCCAGCTGATCGAGGGCGAGGAGGACGACGTGCGCGAGCGCATGGCCGCGATCCTCGCCGACGACCGCCACGGCCGGATCGCCACGCTCATGGAGGAGCGGATCACCGAGCGTCAGTTCCCCGACTGGACGATGGGCATGGCGAAGTACGACGCCCGCGTGGCCGAGCGGATCCCCGGCTACCGCGACACCTTCGACAACCTCGAGGGCGAGCGCCCGGACGACGCCATCCGGCCCGCGCTCCGCGAGCTGATCCGCAGGTTCCAGGAGGACACCGGCCGGCTGTCCTGAGGGGCGGGGCCCGACGCCGGCCTCACCCGCCCGGGTACCGGTAGAACCCCTCGCCCGTCTCGACGCCCGTCTTGCCGTGCCGCACGTAGTTCTCGTGGAGGTACTCGGCCCAGGCCCGCACCGTCGGATCGTCCGACATGCGCGCGGTGGCGTAGGAGTTGCGGAGGCCGATGACGTCGTAGATCTGGAACGGGCCGTACGGGGAGCCGGTCGCGGTGCGCCAGGTCGCGTCGATGGTCTCGACGTCGGCGTACCCGCCCACGAGGAGCTCGGCGGCGGCGCGCATGAACGGCGCCAGCATGGTGTTGAGCACGTACCCGGGCTTCTCCTTCGTCATCACGACCGGCGTCATCCCGGTGTCCGCTGCGTACCGACGCACGGCCTCCACGGCGGCCGCATCGGTCGAGGGGGAGGGCATGATCTCCGCGGTGCCGTAGCGCCAGATGCGGTTCGCGAAGTGCAGGGCCAGGAACCGGCCGGGCAGGTGCACCACGTCGACGAGATCGCTCGGCACCATGTACGACGAGTTCGTGGCGATGATCGCGTCGTCCCGCGCGAGACGGGAGACCGCGTGATGGAGCTCCCTCTTCACGGAGAGCACTTCCGGCGCCGCCTCGATGACGAGATCCGCGTCCCGCACGGCCTCGGCCAGGTCCGTCGTGATGCGGAGGGAGGCGAGCGCGGCCGCCGTGCTGCTCGGCGTGGCGCCGACCACCGCATCCTCGACGTACGCCGCGGGCAGCCCGGCCAGGCGCCGTCGGGAGGCGTCGAGCGCCGTCTCGCTGATGTCGTAGGCCGTGACGCGCCGACCGCGGAACGCGGCGTGGAAGGCGATCTGCGAGCCGAGCGTGCCGATCCCCAGCACGGCCAGGGTCTGGATCTCGGACATGCGGGTCCTCCTGGGGTGGGGTGACGCGACCCACGAGGAGCGCGTGCCGGACGCCGCCCGGCGGTCTTCGCGCGCGGACGTCCGCGTCACGGTAGTCAGCCGCCCACCGGCTCGGGCTCGTTCTCCTCAGCTGGCGGGCGTCGCGCCCCGCCAGAATCCCGCGAGGAGCTCCGCGCTCGCCTCCGGCTGGTCGACCTGGGCGGAGTGGCCCGCGTCGGCGACCACCTCGTAGCGGGCGCCCGTGCGCTCGGCCATGTCGCGCTGCCAGTCCTGGGGCCACGCGTCGTCGGCGTCGCCGTGCGACACGAGCACGGGGAGGCCGGTGGCGCGGAGCTCGTCGGCACGGTCGCTCTGCGCCTGCATGATCTCCAGCGCGCCAAGCAGCTGCGCCGACGCGGTGCCGAACAGGCGGGTGCGGAACCACTCCACCTCGGGGTCGGCGCCGTCGAGCTGCTCGGGCAGGAACCACAGCGGCCAGAGGCCGGCGCTGCCCGACGCGCGGACCGCCGCGATCTGCTCGGACCGCTCGCCGCGGCTGCGGGGGCCCGAGTTCCAGTGCGTGTAGCTGGCGAAGCGGCCGGGATCGCGGATCACGGCCTGGAGGCCGACGACGCCGCCGAAGCTGTGGCCGAGGAGGTGCACGGGGCCGAGCGGCGCGGCGGGGGCGGCATCGGTCGCGACGTGACGGCCGCCGGATCCACCGACGCCCGCGAGCGCGTCGACCACGTGGTGCACGTCCTGGCCGAGGGTCTCGAGCTCGTAGCCCGACGCGTCCACGGGCGGCTCGGCCTGGCCGGGGCCGGTGGATCCCCACTGCCCGCGCTGCGAGAACGCCACCACCGTGAAGCCGCGGTCGGCGAGCGGGCCGAGCAGCGGGAAGAAGTCCTCCTTCGACCCGGTGAAGCCCGGCACGAGCAGCGCGACGGGCGCGGTCGCCGGATCCCCCGTGCGGGCGGGCACGCGCACGGCCGACAGCCGCGCCGCCGGGACCTCGATCACGAGGTCCTCCGCGTCCTTCGGCCGGTGCTCGGACAGGGTGCGCGGGGCGTGGGCGTCGGTGCTCATGTCGTCAGCGTAGGCCGGGGGTGCGGCGGCGGCGCGGTCGTCAGGCCGCATCCACCACCGGCAGCGTCAGCCGGAAGCGGGCGCCCGCGCCCGGGACGGCGGGCAGGCAGACGAGGTCGCCGCCCTGGGCACGGGCGAGCGCGCGGGCGATGGAGAGGCCGAGGCCGGCGCCGCCGTGCTGGCGGTCGCGGCCGTCGTCGAGGCGGACGAGGCGGTCGAAGACGCGCTCGCGGTCGGCGTCGGGGACGCCGGGGCCGTCGTCGGACACCGTGACGTGCACGGATCCGTCGTCGGCCGCCTCCGCCGCCACGCGCACCTCGGCCGCGGCGTAGCGGGCCGCGTTCTGCAGGAGGTTGTCGAGGATCTGGGCGAGCCGGTCGGGATCCGCCCGCACGGCCGGGGGAGCGCCGCGCACGTCGGCGTCGATCCGGATGCCCGGGGTCCGCGCCCGCTGCTGCGCGACCGCGGCCTCCAGCACGGGCGGGACGCGCACCGGGCGTCCCTCGACGGAGAGGCCCTCGTCGAGGCGCGCCATCATCAGCATGTCCTCGACCAGGCGGCCCGCGCGGATCGCCTCGCGCACGACGTGCACCGACAGGCGCTCGCGCTCCTCGGCGCTCGGGTCGGTGCGCACGAGGGCGTCGGCGGAGGCGCGGATCCCGGCGACGGGCGTCCGCAGCTCGTGGGCGGCGTCGGCGACGAAGGCGCGCATGCGGGCCTCGGCCGCGAGGGCCTGGCGCTCGGCGTGCTCGATGTCGTCGAGCATCTCGTCGAAGGCGACGGCCGTGCGGCCGAGCTCGGTGGTCGGGCGGGTGGGGCGGAGGCGGCGGCCGCGGTCGCCGCGGCCGATGGAGCGGGCGACGCCCGTCATGACCTCGAGCGGGCGGAGCGTGCCGCGGACCACGACGACGAGCGCCACCGCCGCGAGCGCGAGGAATACGAGCGAGGTGACGGCGAGGATCCCGCGGAGGGAGGCGAGCGTGTCGTCCACGGATCCGGTGCCCGCCGACAGCTCGAGCACCGTCCCGTCGCTGAGGTCGGAGCGGAGGGTGATGCCGTCGGCGGTGGAGCGCACCGAGCTCGCGGAGACGGAGACCGCGTCGGCGCGCGGCGTGGCCGGGGCGGTGACGGATCCGCGCGCGTCGCCCAGCGGATCCGGCCCGGGCAGCGTGGCCCCGAGCGGATCCCGGCCGGGCCGCACGGAGACGGCCCCGCCGTCGGGGGTCGTGATCTGCACGGCCACGCCCTGCGCGCTCAGCCGCTCGGCGAGCGCGTCGTCGTCGAGCACGCCCACGAGCGCCGCGGCCGCGGACGCGCGGTCGGCCAGCCGGTCCTGGATCTGCTGCCGCAGCTGCGCCCCGAGGATCGTCTGCACCGTGAGCGAGAGCGCCACGAGCAGCACCGCGAGGAGCGCGAGCACGGCGAGGACAGTGCGGGTGCGGAGCGAGCCCGTGCGGAGCGGAGCGTCCGGCGTGCGCGCGGGAGCGCGGCGGTGCGCCAGGCGCCGCGCGCGGGCGACCGCGCTCACGCCTCCACCCGGTAGCCGAGCCCGCGGACGGTGTGCAGGAGCCGCGGCCCACGCGCCTCCATCTTCTTGCGGAGCGCGCTGATGTGGACCTCGACGAGGTTCGGATCCGCGTGGTCGTACCCCCACACCTGCGTGAGCAGCTGCGTCTTGGAGAGCGTGCGGCCGCGGTGCGCGGCGAGGTAGGCGAGCAGCTGGAACTCGATGGAGGTGAGGTCGAGCACCTCGCCGCCGCGGCGCGCGAGGCCGGAGTCGGGATCCACCAGCAGGTCGCCGATCTCCACCACGCTCGCGAGCCGGCCGCGCCGCCGCAGCACCGCGCCGACGCGGGCCACGAGCTCCGCGAGCGCGAACGGCTTCACGATGTAGTCGTCGACGCCCTGGCCGAAGCCGCGCAGGCGATCCTCGACGGCGTCGCGCGCGGTGAGCATGATGACGCTCGCGTCGCTCCAGCGGCGGATCCGCTCGGCCAGCTGGATGCCGCTCGGCCCGGGGAGCATCCAGTCGAGCACCACGAGGTCGGGCAGGAAGCCCTTGACCTCCTCCTCGAGCTCGACGCCCGAGGCGAGGCCGCGGACGACGAAGCGCTCGGCGGTGAGGGTGGAGACGACGGCGGCGCGGATGGCCTCGTCGTCCTCCACCACGAGGACGCGTGCGGGAGGGAGCATGAGGCGACCCTAGGAGGCCCGGATGGGCGATCCCGGCCGCATGTCCGCCCGGGACGCGGAACTTAAGCAGGACTTCAGATCCGCTGCCGAGCCTGGCAGTACCGACCCGGCGCATCCCGCGCCGCGGCGGACACGGAAGGAACACCATGGACGACACCATCACGGTCTTCGAGAAGGGCCGCGGCACGCAGAAGCCAGCGCCGCGGAAGCGCCGCGCGGGCATGGCCGTCGGCATCGCCGGCGCCTCCCTCGGCCTCGTCGCGCTCCTCTCCTCGGCGGCGTTCGCCGACGGGAACGGCGGCGACACCAGCGGCGCCACCGGATCCGGGAGCGGCACGACCGCCACCTGCCCGGCGCCGCCCGCGCTGCCGGACGGATCCACGCCGCCCGCGCTCCCGACGCCGTCGAAGAACGCCGACGGATCCACCGCCACCGTGCCCGCGCCGCCGACGAACGCGGACGGGACGCCGGCGACGCCGCCCGCCCCGCCGACGCCGCCCACGCCGTCGAAGAACGCCGACGGATCCACCGCCACCGTGCCCGCGCCGCCGACGAACGCGGACGGCACGCCGGCCACGCCGCCCACCCCGCCCACGCCTCCGACCAACGCGGACGGATCCACGGCGACCGTGCCGGCCCCGCCCGCCGACGGCTGCGCGCCGCCCGCCCCGCCGGTCGGCAAGGACGGCACGGCACCCACCCCGCCCGCCGCTCCCGCGGCCCCGGGGACGACCGGCGGCGCCACCGCGCCGGCCGCCCCGGCCGCCCCGCAGCAGTCCGGCGGCGGCTCGGCCACGACGCCGGCGCCCACGACCGGCAGCTGACCGGATCCACCGTCCGGCCGGGGCCCGCGACACCCGCGGGTCCCGGCCGGACCTCTGCCAGGCTGGCCGCGTGACCGCCAGCATCCCCGCGCCCGTGCCGCTCGTCGGCACCCACGTCCGCCTCGATCCGCTCACGCCCGAGCACGTGCCCGCCCTCCATGCCGCCATCGCGCACCCCGCGGTCTTCGCGGGCGGCTTCGGCGGCGGCGCGGCGGGCCTCCGCGCGGATCCCGACGCCTTCGCCGAGTGGGCCCGCGGCTACTTCCGCTGGGACGACCTGCCGTACGCCGTGATCCTCGTGGGCGGCCCCCACGACGGGACGCTCGTCGGCACGAGCACCCTCACCGACCTCGACGTGCGGCGCGAGCGGATCCACCTCGGCTGGACCGCGTACGACCCGCGCGTCTGGGGCACCGTCGTCAACGCCGAGGCCAAGCGCCTCCTCCTCGGCCTCGCGTTCGACTCCGGGTTCGGCCGCGTCGAGCTCCAGGCCGACGCGCGCAACGACCGCTCGCGCGCCGCGATCCGGAAGCTCGGCGCCACGCTCGAGGGCGTGCGCCGCCGCGACCAGCGCCGCGCCGACGGCACCTGGCGAGACGCCGCGGTCCACTCGATCCTCGTCGACGAGTGGCCGACCGTCCGCGCCGGCCTCGACGCGCGCATCGCCGCCCACGAGGACCGCCCGGTGCTGTTCCGCACGCCGCCCGCATGAGCCGGATCCTCGTCACGGGCATGTCCGGCGCCTGACGACGTCGGCGGGCGGGCGCCGTCCGGCGATCCGCATGGCGTCCGGCGATCCGGATGCGCCGGGCATCCGGCCCGAGACCTGCATGCGCGCGCACGCTCGGGACTCCGGCGGAGCTATCCCGCGGGAGGCCGGCGCGGCGTGCCGGGGGCCGGACGGGGGCGCGGATGCGGTCCGGTCCGGGGGCGCCGCGCCGCCGTCGGGACGCGGACGGCGCCGTCCCGGTGGGCGGTCAGGAGCGCCATGCCCGCGGGCGCAGGCCCGGGCCCGGCGTCGCTCCCGGTGATGCGGATGGAGTGCACCCGCAGCGGCGTCCCCGCGGTCCCCTCGGCCACGCGGATCACCGCGGGCCCCCGCTCCATGCGCAGGTCGAGCGTGGTGGAGCGGCGCGCGGCCCCGGGCTCCAGCGGCGGGTAGCGGACGGTGCGCGTCTGCGCGCGGTCCAGCGCGAAGCCGAGCGCGAGCGGGACCTCGGCGGCGTGGTCGTAGGTCACCGTGACGGAGTGCACCCCCGCCTCCTCGGTCGTGACGGCGAAGTCGAGGTAGCTGCGGCTGCCGGGTTCGGCGGCGTCGGGCGGGGGTGGGCTCGCGTGGACGCGGGCGGCGTCGACGGCGGGGTAGCAGCGGACGTGGACGATTCCATGCCTCCGTGGTGCGCATAGGGGGGACGTCCGCGCGATCCGTCCGGCGTCGTCGCCGGTCGGAGGATGCGGACACCCGATGCTGCGAGGAGCAGCGGAGCGTCGCGGCCGGTGGGTGGTCGGCGCGGGCATCGGGGCGGGACCGCGCACGGGACTCGGGTGTCCGGTCGGCACGTCGTTCGGCCCCGGTGATGCAGGGCGACGGCCTCACCCTACGGCGTCGGCGGGCGTCGCGGGCCCGCGCGTCGAGGTCGGCGGGCGGACGCGCCCGCCGCGTACCCTCGGGAGGACGGCAGGGGGAGTGATGGGCGACGGAGGCACGCAGCCGACGCGCGACCACGACTCCGGGGTCGGGGCCCGACGTCCGGCCCGGGGATCGCTCCACCACGTGGAGCTGCAGGTGCGCGACCTCGACCGGGCGCTGGCGGCGTGGGGCTGGATCCTCGGCGAGCTCGGCTACCGGGAGGACGCCCGCTGGTCCGACGGCGCGAGCCTCCGCCTCGGCGACGCGTACGTCGTGATCGCCCGCGCACCCCGCGACGCCGCGCACGACCGCCGCGGCGCGGGCCTCAGCCACCTCGCCTTCCACGCCGGATCCGCGGCCGACGTCGACCGGCTCTGGGACGCGGCGCCCGACCACGGCTGGGCGCGCCTCTACGCCGACCGTCACCCGTTCGCCGGCGGACCGGACCACCGCGCCGCGTTCCTCGAGGACGCCGAGCGCTTCAAGGTGGAGCTCGTCGCCGCCGACGATCCCGCTGCCCGGCTCCCTCCACCGGCGGCCGCCGCCGCCAGCCGGGAATCCATTCCACGGCGGCCCGCACGATACCGCGAGCGCCGGCCCGCGGTGCGTTTTCGAAATACCGGGAATACCCTTCCTTGGGGGGTTCGCACCCTTCGAGGATGATGTTTTACTCGATGGGTCGCAGCGCGCTTCCACGGTGACGCGAATGCGGGACGAGTCGTGTCCCCGTCGCGCCGGCCGTCGGGTGGCGCCTTTCCGCTGCGGCTCCCGAGTCCTCACTGAATCGATTGCAGGTGCGCACGTGTCCCTTCAGGAAATGCATGGCACGGATCCTGGCGCCGTGTACTACCCGGTCTCCGAGCAGAAGATGGTCCGCGGCGAGGGGGTGTACCTCTTCGACGAGGAGGGGAACGCCTTCCTCGACTGCGCATCCGCCACCTTCAACCTCAGCCTGGGGTACTCGCACCCCGCCGTGGTGTCCGCCATCAAGGATCAGGCGGAGCGGCTGGTGCACGTGACCAGCAGCTTCCAGACCGATCAGATCAACCATCTCTCCCGCCGCCTGGTGGATCTGGCGCCGTCCTCCATCACCCGCGCCCACCTGAAGGTCTCCGGAGGCTCGGAGGCGAACGAGGGCGCGATCAAGATGGCCCAGCGCGCCACGGGCAAGCGCGACGTCATCACGCTCTTCCGCGCGCATGTCGGACAGACCATGATGATGACGAGCATGTCCGGCAACGCCTTCCGACGCGAACCGTTCCAGACGCTCTTCCACAACTCCCTCCAGGTGCCCGACCCCTACTGCCACCGGTGCTTCTACGCGCAGGACGCCGCATCATGCGGGTCGCTCTGCACGGAGCGCCTCTACGACTTCATGGAATACGCGAGCAGCGGCAGCGTCGCGGCTTTCCTGGTCGAGCCGATATCGGGTAACGGAGGGAACATCATCCCCCCGATGGGGTATTTCCAGAAGCTCCGGCAGTTCTGCGACGACATGGGCATCAAGCTCATCCTCGACGAGATCCAGACGGGCATCGGGCGCACCGGGCGGATGTTCGCCGCCGAGCACTTCGGTGTCGAGCCCGATGCGATCACCGTCGCCAAGGGACTCGGCGGCTCCGGAGCGCAGGTCGCGGCGATCCTCGCCAGCGACGAGCTCGCGGACCTGCCCAGCGACCAGCACTCCTTCACGTACGGCTCGAACATCATGGCCGCCGCCGCGGCGAACGCGACGCTCGACATCATCGACGACGAGGCGTTCCTCGCGAACGTCCGGGCGACGGGCGCGCGCATCCTGGCGCGCCTGCACGAGATGAAGAAGAGGTACCCGTTCATGGACGACGTGCGCGGCCTCGGTCTCATGATCGGCGTGGAGATCGCGGATGCGGACGGCAGCCCCAACGTCGCGCTCACGAACGAGCTCGCTCGTCGGGCCATGGACTTCGGCCTGATCCTGCGCACGTCGCGCTACGGGCGGGGCAACGTGCTCAAGATCCGGCCCCCGCTCATCCTCACCATGGAGCAGGCCGACCTCATCTGCGACCGCTTCGACGCCCTGCTGGCCACCCATGCGGGCTGAGGAGCCGGATCTCGACATCCTGTTCGTCGGCGGCGGCTTCCGGACGACGTCGTTCCTCGCGTCGGCGCCGTGGCTGCTCGGCACGCGCCTCGGCATCGTCGAGCGCCGCCCGAGCCTCGGCGGCGGCGACTACCACGACTACGGGATCCTCAGCACGTCCGTCGGCGCGCGCTTCCTCAAGGACGTGGACCTGGCGGGGGACTGGCCGGAGCTGTGGCGCTCCCCGGTCGTGCGCGAGGTCGCCACGGCGGAGGGACCCGTGGACCTGCGCGAGCTCGCGGCCGCGCTCGACCGGATCGGGCAGGCGGTCACGTCCGCGCTGCCCGACGGTGCCGTCCTGTCCGGCCGGCACGCGTCGGAGGTGGAGATCGGGGGATCGCACCCCTCGGTGAGCCTGACCTCCGGCGAGACGCTCCGCGCCCGGCACGTCGTGCTGGCGACCGGACGGCGGGAGCCGCCGCATCCGGCGCTCGCGCCGTGGCCCGACACCACGCTGCTCTCCGGTCGCGTGCTCGATCCGCGGACCAGGCCCCGGATCCTGGAGCTCGTGCGCGCGCGACCCGGTGCGCCGATCGTGGTGGCGGGATCCTCCCACTCCGCCATGTCCGCGCTCCGCGTGCTCCTCGACATGCGCGCCGCCGACCCGAGGACGTTCGCCGGGCACCGCATCGAGGTCCTCGAGCGCTCTCCCGCGCGTCTGTTCTACGGGTCCCTGGAGGAGGCGCGCCGGTCCCAGGTGCCCGAGCGGGAGATCCTCGCGACGCCCGAGGCGGTCTGCGGCGTCACGGGCGCGGTGTTCCGGGACACCGGTCTCCGACACGAGTCGAAGCTCCTCTACACGAGGCTGTGGGACGGCGCCGTGCCCGACGTGCAGCTCGTGCGGGACACCGACGTGGAGCACGAGGCCGACCGGCTCGGCGAGGCGGCGCTCATCGTCCAGGCCCTCGGATACGTGGGTCGCGCGCCCGTGCTGACCATGCGCGGGCAGGGGGTCCTCCGGGCCGCCGACTCCCGGCGACGCGTGGACGCGGACGTCCGGGGTCGACTCCTGGTGGAGGGGCGGCGGCGTGATGACGTGACCGCCCTGCGCCTGGATCCGACGCCCCCCGGGCACCGCGACAACGCCCAGTACGGCCAAGACCTCTACGCGCACCTGTCGGATCGCCTGCGCGGGCTGCTCGACCCGGCCAGGGCGGGCACGTCGTGAGCGCGCTGCCCCGCCCCACCGCCGAGGGCGCGTCCGCCGAGGCCGCGTCCGCCGAGGCCATCGCCGCCGATGCGGTGGCGCGCGCCGCCACCGACAGGCCCTTCCTCCTCGGGATCACCGGTCCGGACACATCGGGGAAGAGCCGCCTGGCAGAGGCCGTCCGCGCCGAGGTCGTGCGGGCGGGCCGACGCTGCACCGTGGTGCACGTCGACGACTTCCACAACCCCCGCAGCGTCCGGTACGACAGCAGCCTGTCGGAGCGCGACGCGTACCTGACGCGCAGCATCGACACCCGGCGGCTCGTCGCCGAGGTCCTCGCCCCGTTGCGGCAGGCCGGATCGCTCGAGACGCGCCTCCGCCATCTCGATCTCGCGACGGACACCTACTCGATCGAACGCGAGTACCGCGTGCGGCCCGGCGACATCGTGATCGTGGAGGGGATCTTCCTGCTGCGGGACGAGCTCCGAGCCCACCTCGACCGCGTCGTCCACCTCCACGTGGATCCGCAGGAGATGCTCGACCGCGGCTTCCGGCGCGACGTCCCCGAGCAGGGGCCCGACGTGATGCGGAAGTACCACGAGAAGTACATACCCGGCCAGCAGGAGCACCTGCGCGCCCACCCGCCCCGGGAGCACGCCGACGTCATCGTGGACAACACGCTGTGGGAGCGGCCCCTGCTCGTGCCGCACGCCCCCCATCCACGCGCGGTGCTCGCCCGGTCCGACATCCGGTGGATCGTGTTCGATCTCTGGGAGACGCTGGTGGACCTGCCGCGCAGCACCAAGGACCACGCGTTCGCCGCGCTGTGCGAGAGCCTGGGGGAGGATCCGCGCCTGCTCCGCACCCCGTGGCAGGCGACCCGGTTCGCGCGCGAGACGGGAGACGTCAGCAGCTACCTCGACGAGCTCGCGAGCCTCCTCGACCGCAGCTGGTCGTCCACCCGCCGACGCGAGGCGCTCGCGGCGCGGCGCGCCATCCACGGCCGCGAATTCGAGCTCGCCGCGCCCCGGATCGTCCGGCAGCTCGGGCGCATCCGGGACAGCGGCATGGGCCTCGGCCTCGTGTCGAACTGCAGCTCCGACGTGCGGGACATGCTCGACGCATCCGGTCTCACCTCGGCGTTCGACGCGGTCGCGCTGTCCGCCGAGACGGGGGTGATGAAGCCCGACCCCCGGGCGTTCCGCGCCGCGATGGCGGCCCTCCACGCGGAGCCGGACGCGACGCTCTTCGTGGGCGATGGGTCGGACGCGGAGCTGGTCGGGGCGCTCGTGGCGGGGATGCATCCGGTGCGCATCGAGGTCCACTCCCGGGTGACCTGGCCCGGCACGGTCACCGCCTCGCTGGAGGACCTCGCGGACGCCGTCGTCGCGAGCACCGCCGCATGATCCTGCCATCCACCCACGCCCCACCTCAGGAAGGACGCCCATGAACGACTACCTCGACCTCGTCATCTTCGACTGCGACGGGGTGCTGGTGGACAGCGAGGTCCTCGCCGTGGAGGTGGACAAGCGGATCCTCGCGGAGCTGGGCTGGCACCTCAGCACGGCGGAGATCGTCGACCGCTTCCTCGGCACGTCCGCGCGCAGCTTCCAGGCCCAGGTGGAGGCGCACCTGGGCATCACGATGGCGCCCGACTGGGAAGAGAGGTACCGGCCTTGGTTCGTCGAGGCCTTCGAGGCGGAGCTGCGGGCGGTGCCGGGGATCGAGGACGCGCTCGACGCGATCACGGTCCCCACCTGCGTCGCATCGAGCGGGAGCCACGAGAAGATCCGGACGACGCTCGGGCTCACCGGCCTGCTCGGCCGGTTCGAGGGGCGCATCCACAGCTCGTCGGAGGTCGCCCACGGCAAGCCCGCACCCGACATCTTCCTGCACGCGGCCGCGCGGATGGGAGCGGCGCCCGAGCGCGCGGTCGTCATCGAGGACAGCAAGTACGGGGTCCGCGCCGCACGCGCCGCGGGGATGCGCGCGTTCGGTTACGCGGGCGGCCTCACGCCGGCCGCGTGGCTGGAGCAGGAGGGCGCGATCGTGTTCACCGACATGGCTGAGCTCCCTGCCCTCCTCCGCGCGCACGCGCCCGACCCGGAGTGAGCATCCTGCGACTCGAGTCGCAACCCGGATGACGACTCCGGCACCCTGTGCGCGCGCCGCGCACCCGGGAGCGTGGAGGCATGCACACGACACCGCACCCATCCACCTCCGGGGTCCGATCCCGGCGCCTCGCGCCCGTCGTCGGCACCGTCGCCCTCGTCCTGGCGCTGCCGCTCGCGATGGGCGCCGCCACGTCCGCCGGCCCCGCGGATCCGCCGCCGCCCGCCCCGCCGCAGCACCAGCCGGGCGGGCACGACCTCCAGAAGGACGACGTCGACGCGTGGCTCGACGGCGTGGTCGGCGCCGCGCTGCCGACCACGGGCATCCCCGGCGCGGCCGTCTCGGTCGTCGCCGACGGGAAGGTGCTCACCTCCCGCGGCTACGGCCTCGCCGACACCGGCACCGAGAGCGGATCCGCCCGCCCGGTGGATCCCGCCGACACCCTCTTCCGCGTCGGCTCCGTCTCCAAGGTGGTCTCCGCCACGGCCGTGATGCAGCTCGTGGAGGAGGGCCGCCTCGAACTCGACGCCGACGTGCAGCAGTACCTCGACTTCGACCTCGACACCCCGAAGGGCACCGTGACCCTCCGGCACCTGCTCACCCACACGGCCGGGTTCGAGGAGGTCATCACGGGCCTCATCGGCGTGCCCGGCTCGGAGCGCGCCCTCGGCGACGTGATGAGGACGGATCCGCCCGAGCAGGTCTTCGTCCCCGGCACCACCCCCGCCTACTCGAACCACGGCGCGAGCCTCGCCGGCTACGTCGCCGAGCGCGTGGCCGGGAAGCCGTTCGTCGACCTCGTGCAGCAGGAGGTGCTCGACCGCGCCGGGATGACCTCGTCGTCGTTCGCGCAGCCGCTGCCGGCCGACCTCGACGCCCGCCTCGCGAAGGGCTACCCCGACGACTCCCAGCCCGCGTACCCGACGGAGGTCGTCAACGCGGCGCCCGCCGGCGCGCTCTCCGCGACCGCCGACGACATGGCCCGCTTCATGCTCGCCCACCTGGGCGACCTGCCCGAGGATCAGGCCCTGCTGGATCCCGCGACCCTCGACGAGATGCACCGCCCCGCCCTCGGCGCCGACCAGCTCGGCACGTTCGCGGCCGGCCAACGCATGGACCTCGGCTTCTTCGACGACAGCACGCCGGGGATCCGCGCGTTCGGCCACGACGGCGACACCAACGTCTTCCACACCGCCATGCGCATGTTCCCGGACAGCGACGCCGGCGTCTTCATCACGTTCAACGGCAACGGCCGCGACGCCGTCGACACGCTCGAGCTCCGCACCGCCGTGCTGCAGGGCTTCGCCGACCGCTACCTGCGCGTGGACGACGCCGCCGGATCCGCCGGATCCGCCGCCGCGACCGTCGCGCCGACGGGCGACCCCGCGGCCGCCGCCGAGCTCGCCGGCACGTGGCTCTCCTCCCGCTCCCCGTTCTCGAACCCGGGCGCGCTGCTGAACCTCAGCGGCCAGACCGAGATCGTGCCGCGCGCCGACGGCACCATCGCCGTCACGCCGAAGCCGCTCGGGATCACCACGGGCGTCTACGAGAAGGCCGGCGACCACCTGTGGCGCGAGGTCGGCGGCGACGCCCTGCTCGCGACCCGCGCTTCCGCCGACGGCGGACCGGTCGACGCGATCGCGTGGGGCGCGTCCTTCACGATGCTCCGGGCCGAGCCGTGGCAGGCCGCGTCGGTGGCGATCCCCGGCCTCCTCGCCGCGGTCGCCGTGCTCGCGGTGTCGGTGGTCGCCTGGCCGGCCGCGGCCATCGCCGGCATCGGGCGCCGCCGACGGGCCCGCGCCTCCGGTGCCGACGCGGTCGCCGTGCCGCGAACCCGCCGCAGCCGCGCGCTGCTGCTGTCGCGCATCGGCCAGGCGGTGACGCTCGTCGCGCTCCTCGGCTGGGCGGCGGCCGCCGTGCAGGCGCTCTCCCTCGTCGACGTCCCGGCCGGGCAGCTCCGCACGCTCCAGGTGCTGCAGGTCGTCGGGGCGCTCGCGGTGATCCCCGCGGCGCTCGCCGCGTGGCAGGCGATCCGCACCCGTCGCGGCGTCGGGATCGTGACGGGCCGGATCCTCGTGGTCGTCGCCCTGGTCGGCATCGCGGCCTTCGCGATCGGCTTCCGGCTCCTCGCGCCGAGCGTGAGCTACTGATGCGCGGCGGGGACGGGCGCGACGCCTGGCATGCTCGGGAGGTGACCGACCCGACACCCGACCGCGCGGACGCGGCCCGCGCGGACGCGGCCCGCGCGGACGCGGCTCCCGCGGTCGCCCCCGCCCCCGTCCGGCCGCGGGGCGCGCTCGCCGACCGCATCCGCCAGGCGCTCGCCCGCGTCGGCATCCGCACCGCCGCCCGGCGCGACGCGGCCGCCGCGGCCGCATGGGCGCTCCTCACCATCCCGCTGCTCGGCGTGCTCGGCGCGCTCGTCTGGGCGGACGGCACCGCCCGCAGCATGTCGCCGGCGCAGGGCGCGGTCATCGCGGTCCTCGCCGTCGTGCAGTGCGCGCCCCTCGCGTGGCGGCGCCGGCATCCGCGGTCGACCCTCCTGGCCGTCTCGCTCCTCCAGGCGGCGCTCGTCGCGGTGCTCCCGCCGCAGTTCGGGTTCTGGGCCGCCGCGCCCGTCGTCGCGGCCTACACGGTCGGGGCACTCCTGCCGCCGGCGTCCGCCGTCCGCATCGTGGTCGCGGCCATCGCCATCGAGGCGGTGGGCGCGTCCCTCGCCGCCACCGGGCAGGTGCGCGCGCTGCTCGTGCCCACGGCGGTGGACGCGCGGTACGGCATCGACACGGTCGTCTCGGCCGCGTCGATCCTCGTCAGCGGGCTGCTCATCGCCGCCGCGAGCGCCGCCGTCGGATCCTGGGTCGCGCTCCGCCGCCGCCACGACGGCGACGTGCTCGCGCGGGCCGCCGAGACCCTCGAGCACCAGGCGGCGCTCGGCCGGGCCGCGGTCGCCGCCGAGCGCACCCGGATGGCGCGCGAGCTGCACGACGTGGCCGCGCACCACCTCACCGCGCTCGTGGTGCAGGCGGGCGCCGCCGAGCGGCTCGTGGACCTCGATCCGGAGCGCGCCAAAGACTCCCTCCGCGGCATCCGCCTGCAGGGCAGGGAGACCCTCGACGCGCTGCGCTCCATCGTCGGGATCCTCCGCCAGACCTCCGATGCCGAGGGCGCCGACGGGGTCGGCACCGTCCCCGTGCCCGGCCTCGCCGACCTGCCCGGCCTCGTGGCGGCGGCCCGTGCGGCGGGCACGGAGGTCGAGGAGCGCGTGACGGGCGACGCCCCGCCGCTCGGGCCGCTCGCCGACGTCACCGCGTACCGGACGGTGCAGGAGTCCCTCGCCAACGCGCGCCGGCACGCGCCGGGGTCCGAGGTGACGCTGACCGTGCAGGCCGAGCCGACGCGCATCGCGCTCACGGTCGAGAACGCCCTGCCCGCCGCCCGCCCCGCGACCGCGCCCGGCTACGGCCTGGTCGGGATGCGCGAGCGGGCCGCGCTCGTCGGCGGACGCCTCGAGGCCGGACCCACCGCGACCGGCACGTGGCGCGTGCGCCTCGAGCTGCCGGTCGAGCCCGTCGCCGCCGACCGGGCGGGCGCCGCGTGATCCGCGTGGTGCTGGTCGACGACCAGTCCATCGTCCGCGCCGGCTTCCGCGTCGTGCTCGAGACGGCCGGCGGGATCGAGGTGGTCGGCGAGGCGTCCGGCGGCCGTGAGGCCGTCGCGCTCGTCGGCCGGCTCGCGCCGGACGTCGTCGTGATGGACGTGCGGATGCCCGGCGGCGACGGCATCGAGGCCACCCGCGCGATCACGGGGGCGGACGTCGACGCCGCGGACGTCGCCGACGACCCCGCCCCCGCCGTCTTGGTCGCCACCACCTTCGACCTCGACGAGTACGTCTTCGGCGCGCTCGAGGCCGGCGCCCGCGGCTTCGTGCTCAAGGACGCCGAGCCCGAGGAGTTCATCCAGGCCGTCCGCGCGCTCGCCGTCGGGCAGTCCGCGCTCGACGGCGTCACCACGCGCCGCGTCATGGCCGAGTTCACGCGCCGCCGGGCCGCCTCGGCCGTGCATCCGGGCGCCGACGTGCTCACGCCCCGGGAGCAGGACATCGTGCGGCTCCTCGGCGACGGCCTCTCGAACGACGAGATCGGCGCGCGGCTCGTGATCGAGACCAGCACCGTGAAGTCGCACCTCACCCGGATCATGACGAAGCTCGCCACGCGCGACCGCCTGCAGACCGTCGTCTGGGGCTACCGCTCGGGCCTCCTGCCCTGACCGGATCCGGCTCGGCGCGACGCGCCCGGGACGCCGCTGGCGGTCGCGCGGATCGTCCTCCGCGTTCGCCCGCGATCCACCGTCCGTGCCGCGAACGTGCATGGAGAGCGGCGCACGCTCCCAGCCCGGTCGTGGTCTGATGGATCCATGGAACCCATCTACACCGCTATCGCGCACGCCTCCGGCGGAGGACGCGACGGACACGTCCGCAGCGAGGACGACCAGATCGACTTCGACACCCGTCCCCCCAAGGAGATGGGCGGCTCGGGCGAGGGCACGAACCCGGAGCAGCTCTTCGCCGCCGGGTACAGCGCCTGCTTCCTGGGCGCCACCCACCTCGTCGGCAAGAACGCCGGCGTCGACACGAAGGACGCGGGCGTCTCCGCCAGCGTGTCCATCGGCGACAACGGCCAGGGCGGATTCGGCCTCGCGGTCGAGCTCGACGTCTACCTCCCGAACGTGCCGGCCGAGCGCCGCCAGGAGATCGCGGACGCGGCCCACCAGGTCTGCCCGTACTCCAACGCCACGCGCGGCAACATCGACGTGAAGGTCACCATCGTCGACTGACCGTCACCGCTCGACCCGCGAGGCGGGCGTCCCGATGGGGACGCCCGCCTCCGTCGTCCAGGGGCGGATGGGTAGGGTCGTGCCATGCCTGAGAACACCGGCCCCGCAGGGGCTCCCCTCGACGACGACGCCCGTGCCGCCCTCGAGGAGCTGGGGGAGATCCGCGGGAGCATCGACAACATCGACGCCGCCCTCGTGCACCTGCTCGCCGAGCGCTTCAAGTTCACCCAGTCGGTCGGCCGGTTGAAGGCCGCGCACGGGCTGCCCGCGGCGGATCCCGAGCGCGAGCGCCGCCAGATCCTCCGCCTCCGCGCCCTGGCCGAGGAGTCGAAGCTCGACCCGGCCTTCGCGGAGAAGTTCCTGAACTTCATCGTCGCCGAGGTCATCCACCACCACACGCAGATCGCCGAGGACCAGGGCGCCGCCACCTCCGCGGTCGCGCCCGAGGACGGCGGGCCGGCGGCCTGAGGCGGCGCCTGCGGCGCCGCGTTCTCGATCAATCCGGACTCACGCGCGGCTATGGCCGAATGCGAGCAGATCACCGAGTCTTCTCTTCCGCCAGTCGTTGCATCAGAACCCGCCGCGTTGCCCCTCGGAGCTCGAATCGGCGCTCGTCTGCGTGAATCAAGGCCTCACCCGGACGCGTGCGGATTACTCCGCGGAATCCCTGGGGGTCCGTCCAAAGACCTTCTCAAGCCTCCCATCCAACCAGTCCTCCGAGCCCTCTTCCAATATCTTGGTTGGGTGATTGGAGTAGAGGAGTTCGTGGGACATCTGCATGTCGAGTTGGCGCGAGACGAGGTCGTAGGTGATGCGGTATTGCGTCGGGCGCGGGACGCCGGCCTCGTCGAACTGGGCCTCTGCGGTTCTGAGGTCGTTGCGCAAGAATCGCTGTACTGCGACTACGCGCTCGTCGCTCGCGTCCACACCGCGCAGCTGATTTGCGTAGAGGACGGCCCCTTCTTGCTCGAAGAAAACGTTGGCGTAGACGTGCCCGATCTCAGAACCCGCGTAGATGTATGTCCTGGTCAGGCCCGGGGCGCCCCCGCTGTATTCGAGGGCCAGGGGCACCCACTTGGATGTGAGTTCTTGCAGGATTTCGTATTCTGTCCTCGCCATGGCTGTCCTCGGTCAGTTTCCGTTCGGCGCAGGGGCGTCATCGTCGCCGAATATCTTCCTCAAGCGTCCGTCGAGCCAGTCCTCGGCGCCTTCTTCCATGATCTTCGCGGGGTGGTTGGCGTACATGGGTTCGTGTGATAGCTGCATGTCAAGCTGTCGTATGACGGTGTCGTACGCCACGCGGTATTGCGTCGGCACGGGGGCGCCGAGCTCGCGGAGCCGCGTCTCGGCCGCCTTGAGGTCCTTGAGCAGGAAGCGCTGCACGGCCACGGTCCGGTCCGGGTCGGCGTCCACGCCGCGTAGCTCGCTGGCGTAGATGACGGAGCCATCCTGCTCGAAGAAGACGTTCGCGTACGTCCTATCTCGCTCGGAGGCGGCGTAGACGAATATCCGGGTCAGGTCCGGAGCGCCGTCGGAGTACTCGAGGGCCAGGGATACCCAGCTCTCGATGAGTTCCGCCAAGACCTGCTCTTGATCCATCCGTCGCCTTTTCTCTCTCAATGGGAAGCGATGATCATCCACTCGCCATTGCAGCGGAGATCATCGATCGAACTTGCCCAGATGCTCCCAGTCGCCGAACTGGGGCACTCGTTCCCAATGGCGATCCATCTTCACCTCTCGGTACTCTGAGACGTGAGTGAGTGGATCTGCGTCATCCATGACGACGTGCTTGGCGTAGCCTTCGGGCTTGAAGACGAACTCCTCTACGGCGTTGGCCTCGTTGATCCGATGGAAGGACCGATCGGCGGGATAGCGGTGCTCCGTCACGTTGGACATGAAGAGCCGGCCCTGCAGGTTCGTGAACCCGTATCGAAAGCGCTGGCGGCCGAGTTCGTCGAGAAATGAGACATTGACGAAGTCGGCATGAGGGATGACTTCGAGCAGGAATTCAGGCACCGTGCGATCTCGGGCGTCATCCTTGAGTGCCGCGACGGAGAACCAATGGTCGGGCTCGGGGACCAGGCCGTCGAAACGGTTCCGTGCGTCGGCCTCCGACAATGGATTGATGGGCTCGTTGAATTCGCCGTCCCATCTTTCGCAGTAGATGTACTTCACCGGGAGTCCTCGAAGGCGTGGGCGTGGCCGATCTCAGCCTCCGCTCGGCGCAGGGGCGTCATCGTCACCGAATATCTTCCTCAAGCGCCCGTCGAGCCAGTCCTCGGCGCCTTCTTCCATGATCTTCGTGGGGCGGTTCGCGTACACGGGTTCGTATGATAGCTGCATATCGAGCTGACGTATGACGGTGTCATACGTCACTCGATATTGTGTCGGAATTGGTGCGCCCAGTTCTTGAAGCTGTGTCTCGGCCGCCTTGAGGTCGCGGAGCATGAATCGCTGCACTGTCACGGCCCGATCCCGACTGGCGTCCACGCCTTCGAGCTCGTTCGCATACACGACGGATCCCCTCGGCTCGAAGAACATGTTCGCGTAAGCGCTGTCTCGCTCAGACGCACCATATACGAATATCTTCGTCAGATCGGGGGCGCCGTCCGCATACTCGAGGCCCAGTGACACCCAGTTCCGGATGAGGTCGTTCAAGATCGCCGCGTGATCCATCCGTCGCTTTCCTCCCATCGCCGCGTCCTCGCGCCGACGCTCGGTGCGCAGAGCCGAGGTGCCCCCATCCGGGGGCATCCCGACGACGTGCCCAGCATCCCCGTGCCGCGTCACCTCGTCAAGCGCCGGATGGGATCCGCGGGTACGGCCGCGAGGCCTCAGCCCTCCGGGTACTCCTCCCGCAGCACGCGCTCCAGCAACGCAGCTACCGCGCCCGGGCCCGAGGCGGGAGCGACCGCCTCGACGCCCGCGTTGTAGTTGGTGTTCGTGTTCACGTCGTAGGTCACGAGCCGGCCGTCGGCGGTCTCGATGAACTCGATCCCGGCCACCTCGATCCCCAGCCCCGCGAGGAATGCGACGTAGCGCTGCACGAGCGGGTGCTCCGCGGTGATGTCCTCCCGCAGCGAGAAGATCGTGTCGCCCGGCTGCTGCGCGATGGTCGCGCCGGGCGGCATCACGAGCGCGCCCGTCGCCGGGTCGATCGCGCAGGCGTCCGCCGGGCACAGCTGGTACCCGCCGCGCGCCGTGTCCGCCTGGATCGCGTAGACGAACCGCCCGCCCACGATCTCCACGCGCGTCACCCGCGGCGTCGCCGCCTCCAGGAACTCCTGCAGCAGCGTGATCCCGTCCTGCGGCTCCTCGAAGTCGGGCCCCTCCACGTACGCGGCCAGCTCCTCGACGCTGTCGAACCTCCGGACGCCGAGGCCCTTGCCGCCCTGGTTGTGCTTGGTGATGAACGGCGTCGGGAGTCCTCGCGCCGCCTCGACGATCCGGTGGCTGCCGATCACGGCGCGCGTCCGCGGCACCTCGATCCCGGCGGCGCGGAGGGCCGTGAGCTGGTCGACCTTGCTCACCTCGAGCTCGATCGTGCGGCGGCCGTTGACCGTGCGGCGGCCGTGCGACTCCAGCCAGCTCATGAGCGAGCGCGTGTAGTCCTTGGACAGCGCGTGGTCGCGCGTGTGGGCGGAGGCGCTGATCCTCGACCAGAAGATCCCCTCGGGCGGCGCCTCGTCGATCTCCAGCACGCCGTCGGTGAGGAGCCACTCCTCGTACGGCACGCCGCGCGCGTCGAGGGCGGCGGCGAACGGCCCGAACCACTCGGGGTTCTCGTGGATGGCGAATACCTTCGGTGCGGTGGTCATCCACCCAGGCTACGAGGCCGGGGAGGCCGCGCCCAACGCGTGACGCGCGAGGCGTGACGCGCGACGTCAGCGCAGGCGCACGAGCGCCTGCACGGGCAGGTGGTCGCTCATCATGCGGCCCTGCCAGGCGAAGTCGTTGACGGCGGCGGCGCGCACGTCCACGCGCTCGCTCACGAGGATCCAGTCGATGCGCGGCGCCCCCACCACCGGCGGCCGGTAGTCGGGGAACGTGCCGAACGCCGGGGTGGCCTGGCGCGCGGTGTCGAGCCAGGAGTCGCGGAGGCCGCCGCGGCGGGTGAGCGCGTCGTAGGGCGTGGAGTCGACGGGCGCGTTGAAGTCGCCCATGAGCACGAGCGGGAGCCCGGCGAAGCGCGTGCGGACGAGTTCCGCGATGGCCTCGGCCGCGCGGTCGCGGGCCTCGGCGACGTCGTGGTCGAGGTGCGTGTCGAGCACCACGAGCGGGAGGCCGGTCGCCTCGTCCTGGAAGCGGGCCCAGGTGAGGATCCGCGGCATGGGGTTGCCCCACGTCATGCTGCCGATCACGTCCGGGGTGTCCGAGAGCCACATCACGTCGTGCTCGAGGAGGGTGAGGCGGGACGCCTGGTAGAAGATCGCGCCGTGCTCGCCGTGGCTGCCGCCCTCGCGGCCCTGCCCGACCATGCGGTACGACGGCGGCAGCGCCTTGTCGATCACCTGGATCTGCGGCCACACCGCCTCCTGCACGCCGAGCACCGTGGGGCGCTCCTGCTGCAGGAACCGGATCAGCGGCTCCTGGCGCTCGGGCCAGTGGTCGGCCTCGCCGGGGCGGGTGCCGTGCCACGGCATCCGCACGTTGAGCGAGATCAGGTGGATGTCGTCGCCGGTCGTCGGGCCGATCGCGGGGGTCATGCCCACCATTCAACCCCGCCCGCCTGATCGCCGGGCCGCGGCGCGGCGAACGGATGAGCACCCGAGCGCGATGACGACCACGGGGTCGTCGTCGAAGCAGCGGTCGGACGCCACCGGCGTGCGCGCGATGCGAGAGGGCTCGACGGCGCTCGGGTCAGCCCCGGAGGCGGGACGCGCCCGTGCGGGTCACGGCCCGCACCGACTCGAGCACTGAATCGATCGCACGTCCGGCCTGCTCCCCGGAGGCGTCGTACGTGCTCTGCGAGCGGCGGTACGGGTCGACCACGTCGTAGTCGTCCTCCTGCGCGGGCGGCAGGGTGACGCCCCGCTGCGCCGCGATGAGCGGGATGAGCGCGCGCAGCTGCGCCGGGACGTCGCCGTCGCACGTGATGTGCTTCTCCTTCCCGCTCACCTCGACGAGGTGCGCGGAGAGCGCCGCGAACTCGCGGAGGGTGAAGGTGGAGCGGTTGGCACGCGGCACCTGGCGCACGACGGCGCTGCGGTGCTCGCGGGCCATCGTGAGCACGAGGTCCGTGCCCCGGATGATGTCGGGCGTGAGGAACCGGGCCTGGTGCTCGCTCGGGTCGCCGCCGTAGCGGACGGACAGCTCGGCCGCCTGCTCCGGCATGCGCTGCCCGTCGGCCGCGATCGTGCCGGCGCTGGAGAAGCGCACGACCGAGTCGGCTTCGGAGGCGTCGCCGCCGAAGATCGCGCGGACCCTCGCTCGGAGCACCTGCTCTGCGAGGGGCGAGCGGCAGATGTTGCCGGAGCAGACGAACAGCACGCGGAACGGGCCGTCGTCGACGCCCGCGGTGGATGCGGCGCCGAGGGCTGCGCGTGCGGCCCTGCGGCTCGTGGGGGGGAGTTCCGACATGGAGGGGAGATGTGCCTTGATCTTCTCGATGGGCGCCTCGGTCTTCCGACCTTCCTCGCCCTCGGTGTACCCGCAACTGTAGCCGTAGTGGCCCTGGCCGTCCGCCTGCGGGCCCGGGGCGTGCGGGTCAGGCGGTGCGCGCGAGGCGGACCAGCGCCTGCACGGCGGCGTGGTCCGAGGGGGAGCGACCCTGCCACGTGTACGGGTTGATGGCCGAGTCGACCACCTCGACGCCGCGACCCGCGAGGATCCAGTCGATGCGCTCGCCCTCGGGCACCGGGTCGCCGTACGCGGTGAAGGTGCCGATGCCGGGCGTCGCGTGGTGCGCGGCCGTGGTCCAGGTGTCGGCGAGGCCGGCGTCGCGCGTGAGGATGTCGTACGCCGCCGACTCCTCGGCCGGCGCGTTGAAGTCGCCCGTGACGACGACCGGGGCGCCCGAGGCGACCTCCTGCAGGCGCTCGGTGATGAGGTCGGCGCTCTTCACGCGGGCGAGCTCCGACTCGTGGTCGAGGTGCGTGTTGAGGTGCACGAACTCGGCGCCGCTGCGGCGGTCGCGGAAGCGCGCCCACGTCGCGATGCGGGTGGTGCTGCAGCCCCACGAGCGCGAGCCGATGAGCTCGGGCAGGTCGGACAGCCAGAACTGGTCCCACGCGACGACGTCGAGGCGGCGCTCGTCGTAGAAGATCGCGCTGTACTCGCCGCCGGACCCGCCGTCACGGCCGTAGCCGAGCATGCGGTGGTGGGGGAGCGCGCGCGCGATGGCGGGCAGCTGGGCCGAGAGGGCCTCCTGCACGCCGAGCACGGTGGGCTGCTCGAGCTGGAGGAAGCGGGCGAGCACGGGCTCGCGGTCGGCCCAGTGGTCGGGGTCGCCGGGCTCGGTGGAGGGGCGGGCCAGGCGGATGTTGCAGGTCATGACGTGCACGAGGTCGCCCTCGGCCGAGCCGATGGTCGCCTGCTGGGGCGGGGCGGGAGCGACGGGAGCCGCTGCCGCCGGGCGAGACGGAGGGGGGTCGGCCTCCGCGGTGCCGTCCGGGCCGTCGGTCGTGGTGGTCGTCTCGTCCGCGCGCGGCCGCTCGAGGAGCGCCGTGCCGGAACCGCGGGTGGGGCGTCCGATGCCCGGATCCGAGGATCCGGCGCCGTCGAACAGGTCGCGTCGGCTGGATCCGCCGCTCGCCATCATGGAGATCTCCTCGGGTCGCACGTGTCTCGCATGATCAGCCTGCGCGTGCGTGCCCCTGCGGGGCACCAACGGCGCATGGCGGATGCGTGAACTGCACGGACAGGTCTACGCGAGGGGTGCGGGGATGGCAACCCGGGGGCGGCGTGTCGGCCCGTCGCGGAGGGATCCGCCAGGCGATGCCAGGCCCCCGGACAGACGCGCGCGCCGCCGGCGAGTTCCGGCGGCGCGCGGATCGGTGCGGGGAGCGGGTCAGCCCACGTGCTCCGCGAGGAAGTCCGTGAGCGCGCGCCAGGAGCGGCGCTCGGCGCGGTCCTGGTACTGCGCGCCGTGCTCGGGCGAGTCGACGCCGGGCACGGAGAACGCGTGCATCGCGCCGCTGTAGGTGACGACCTGCCAGTCGATCGCGGGACGCGTGCGCATCTCGTCCTGGAACGCGGCCACCTTCTCGTCCGGGACCATCGGGTCGTCCGCGCCGGTGAGGACGAGGATCGCGGCCTTCACGTCCGCGACGTCGGCCGGCTCGTGCACCACGAGGCTGCCGTGCAGCGAGATGGCGGCCTTGATCTCGGCGCCCGCGCGGGCGACCTCGAGGGAGGCGCTGCCGCCGAAGCAGTAGCCCATGACGGCGATGCGCGACGGGTCGACGTCGGGCTCGGCGGCGAGCCGGTCGATGCCGGCCTGCACGCGGGCGCGCATGAGCGGCAGGTCGGCGTAGTAGGCGCCAGCCACGTCTGCCGCCTCCTCGGGGCCGGGCCGCACGTCGCGGCCGTACACGTCGGCGGCGAACGCGACGTAGCCGAGGCGGGCGAGCATCTGGATGCGCGCGGCCACGTGCCCGCCCACGCCGAACCAGTCGTGGATCACGAGCACGGCCGGGCGGCGGCCACCCTGCGACGCGTCGCGGGCGAGCAGGCCCTCGAGCTCGGTGCCCTCGTGCTCGTACAGCACCGGGCCCATCTGGATGTCGGCGCCCGCGGGCAGGGGCACGCGCTCGGTGAGCTCGGCGAGGGACGGCGACCAGACGGGGGGCGCTGCGGGATCGGTCATGCTCAGGCCTCCACGGCCGTGCCGAAGCGGGCGGGCAGCGTGGCGCGGTGGATCCCGCGCAGCTCCTCGACCGACAGGGTGAACAGGCCCTGCAGCTCGAGGCCGGGCGCCTGCGCGTCCGTCACCCCGATGCGGAGCACGGGGTAGCCGCGCCCCTCGCAGAGGCCCTGGAACTTGACGTCGTCCTCGCGGGGGACCGTGACGAGCATCCGGCCGGTGGACTCGGAGAAGAGGGCGGTGGCCTGGTCGACGCCGTCGCGCTGGACGATGCCGTCGAGCCAGACGCGCGCGCCGACGCCGAAGCGCATCACGGACTCCGCGAGCGCCTGGCCGAGGCCGCCGTCCGAGAGGTCGTGCGCGCTCGCGACGAGCGACTGCGTGGCGCCGGCGGCGATGAGGGAGGCGAGCTCCTTCTCCGCGGTGAGGTCGACCACGGGCGGGACGCCGCCGAGGTGGTCGTGCACGGTGCCGGCCCACGCGGATCCGTCGAGCTCCTCGCGCGTGACGCCGAGGAGGTAGATGTTGTCGCCCTCGTCCTGCCAGCCGGACGGGATGCGGCGCGCGACGTCGTCGATCACGCCGAGCACGCCCACGACGGGCGTGGGGTGGATGGCCTGCGTGCCCGTCTGGTTGTAGAGGGAGACGTTGCCGCCCGTGACGGGGATCTCGAGCTCGAGGCAGCCGTCCGCGAGGCCCTCGACCGTGCGGCTGAACTGCCACATGACCTCGGGGTCCTCGGGGCTGCCGAAGTTGAGGCAGTCGCTCACGGCGACGGGCGTGGCGCCGGATGCGGCGACGTTGCGGTACGCCTCCGCGAGGGCGAGCTGCGCGCCGCGGTACGGGTCGAGCTGGCAGAAGCGCCCGTTCGCGTCGGTCGCGACCGAGAAGCCGAGGCCGCTCTGCTCGTCGACGCGGACCATGCCCGCGTCGTCGGGGAACGACAGGGCGGTGTTGCCCATGACGTAGCGGTCGTACTGGTCGGTGATCCACGACGCGTCGGCCAGGTTCGGGCTGCCGAGCAGCTGGAGGAACTGGTCGCGGATGTCGTCGGGCGCGGTGGGGCGCGCGAGGCGCGAGGCGGAGTCGGCCTGGAGGGCGTCGATCCACGTGGGGTAGGAGACGGGCCGGTCGTAGACGGGGCCGTCGACCGCGACCGTGCGCGGCTCGACGTCGACGATGCGCTCGCCGTGGTGGTCGATGACGAGGCGGCCGGTGTCAGTGACCTCGCCGAGCACGCTCGTCTCGACGTCCCACTTCGCGACGACCGCGAGGAAGCCGTCGAGCTTCTCCGGCTTCACGACCGCCATCATGCGCTCCTGGCTCTCCGACATGAGGATCTCCTCGGCGGTGAGCGACGGGTCGCGCAGCAGCACCTCCTCGAGCCGGATGTGCATGCCGCCGTCGCCGTTGGAGGCGAGCTCGCTCGTGGCGCAGGAGATGCCCGCGGCGCCGAGGTCCTGGATGCCCTCGACGAGATCCTCCCGGAACAGCTCGAGGCAGCACTCGATGAGCACCTTCTCCGCGAACGGGTCGCCCACCTGCACCGCGGGGCGCTTGGTCGGGCCGCCGTCGGCGAAGGTGTCGCTCGCGAGGATGGATGCGCCGCCGATGCCGTCGCCGCCCGTGCGGGCGCCGAACAGCACGACCTTGTTGCCCACGCCGCGCGCGTTGGCGAGGTGGAGGTCCTCGTGGCGGAGCACGCCCACCGCGAGCGCGTTGACGAGCGGGTTGCCCTGGTACACGCGGTCGAAGTAGGTCTCGCCGCCGATGTTCGGGAGGCCGAGGCAGTTGCCGTAGAAGCTGATGCCGGAGACCACGCCGTGCACGACGCGCGCGGTGTCCGGGTCGTCGATGTCGCCGAAGCGGAGCGCGTCCATCACGGCGACCGGGCGGGCGCCCATCGAGATGATGTCGCGGACGATGCCGCCGACGCCGGTGGCCGCGCCCTGGAACGGCTCGATGTAGGAGGGGTGGTTGTGGCTCTCGATCTTGAAGGTGACGGCCCAGCCCTCGCCCACGTCGACGACGCCGGCGTTCTCGCCCATGCCGACCATGAGGTCCTTCTTCATGGACTCGGACACCTTCTGCCCGAACTGGCGCAGGTACTTCTTCGAGGACTTGTAGGAGCAGTGCTCGCTCCACATGACCGAGTACATGGCGAGCTCGCCGCTCGTGGGGCGGCGGCCGAGGATCTCGCGGATCCTCAGGTACTCGCCCTCGGTGAGCCCGAGCGCCGCGTACGGCTGCTCCTTCTCGGGGGTGTTCTCAGCCATCTCGACGGTGTCGGCGACGTGGCGGCGGGCGCTGCGTCCCTCTCCCGCGGGGTCGGTGGGGACGGAGGCGGGATCGGGGTGGACGCTCACTGCGCGAGGACTCCTTCGAGGACGGACGTGAAGAGACGGAGGCCGTCGACACCGGAGCGCATGGCGGCCGGGGTGTCCGGTCCGAAGCCCTCCTCGACGGCGTGCTCGGGGTGGGGCATGAGGCCGACGACGTTGCCGCGGGCGTTGGTGATCCCGGCGATGTCGCGCAGGGATCCGTTCGGGTTGCCGCCGAGGTAGCGGAAGGCCACGAGGCCCTCGCCCTCGAGGCGGTCGAGCGTGTCGGCGTCGGCGATGAAGCCGCCCTCGCCGTTCTTGAGCGGGATGGTGATCTCCTCGCCCGCGGTGAACGCGTTCGTCCACGCGGTGCCGGTGGCCTCGACGCGGAGGCGCTGGTCGCGGCAGACGAAGTTCCCGGCCTCGTTGCGGATCAGCCCGCCGGGCAGCAGGTGCGCCTCGGTGAGCATCTGGAAGCCGTTGCAGATGCCGAGGACGGGGACGCCGCGCTCGGCCGCGTCCACCACCTCGCGCATGATCGGCGCGAACGCCGCGATGGCGCCGGCGCGCATGTAGTCGCCGTAGCTGAATCCGCCGGGGAGCACGACCGCGTCGACGCCCTGGAGGTCGTGGTCGCCGTGCCAGAGCGCGACGGGCGTGGCGCCCGCGAGGCGGACGGCGCGCTGGGCGTCGCGGTCGTCGAGGGATCCCGGGAAGGTGATGACCCCGACGCGCATCAGCGCTGCTCCGCCGCGGCCGAGCCGTGGGGGAGCGGGTGCGCGGCGACGTCGGTGTCGGCCGTGCCGCCGTCGGCGACCGTGTGCTCGTCGGTGACGTTGCCGGTGGACATGTCCGCCTCGGCGGTGAGGCCGAACCCGTCGAGCCCGGCGACGTGGACGCTGATGACGTCCTCGATGACGGAGTTGGAGAGCATGTCGGCGGCGAGCGACTGGATGTCGGCGAGCAGCGCGTCGTCCACCTCGCCCTCGACGGTGAGCTCGAAGCGCTTGCCGATGCGGACGCCGGTGAAGCGGTCCTTGCCGAGGCGGGCGAGGGCGCCGGCCACGGCCTTCCCCTGGGGGTCGAGCAGCTCGGCCTTGGGCATCACTTCGACGACGATCGTTGGCACGATGGGACTCCGGATTCCTGGAGGCGGGTGGATGCGCTCAGCGTACCGGACGGCCGCGTCCCGCCGGGCTGGACCGACGGGGCGGTCGCGGGCAGCGTCAGCCGATCGCCTCGGGCAGCAGCTCCACGCGGTAGGCGGCGTCGATGGTCTCGCCCGTGGCGGGGTCCTCGAGCTGCACGCGCCAGCGCGACGCGAACTGGTCGACGCCCGGGACCATCGCGACCGTGCCCGAGATGAGCACCGTGCCGGGCACCCGGAGGCCGCGCTCGGCGAGCACGTCGAGCCAGTGGTCGGGCGTGAGGAGCGCGGCGAGCGTGGCGTCTTGGATGAGCTCCTCGGCGCCCTCCTCGCCGACCCAGCCGCGCAGGCGGATCGCGTCGAGCCGGTCGCGCACGTCGGCGAGGCGCCACGCCTTCCGGCCGAGCACGTCGGGTCCGGCGTTCTTGCTCCACGCGACGCCGTGCACCTCGAGCGCGCGGTCGGTGTGGTCGCACGCGACCGTGAGGAGCACGTCGTCGTGGGTGATCACGAGCGCCCACTCGGCCTCGCCGGAGGTGCGGCCGTGCTGCGCGGGGACGGCGTCCGCCTGCGACGCGAGGTAGGGCGCCACCGGGTAGAGCGCGGGCGTGACCTCGGGGCCGGGGACGCCGAGCTCGGCGAGCTCCGCGATGTGCGCCTGCACCTCGGCCTGGTCGCGGCCCGCGTAGCCGGCGTTGAGGAGACTCACGACCTCGACGCTCGTGGTGGATCCGTCGGGCAGCTGGAAGCGCAGGGTGGTCATCGGTCCTCCGGTGGTGTTTCGAGCGTGTGAAGAGATGCGGATCCGGTCGCCCCGGCCATGGTCATCGGCGTCCGGTATGCCTACTGTATACAGCACACCGACCGGACGCCCGGCGGGGTCCGCCAGCCGGATCCGCGGCGGCTCCCCACCCGGTCCCGCACCCGAGGAGACCCATGGCCGACGACCCCACCGCCGCTGCGGCGACCACCGCATCTGCCGCCTACGCGCCCGCATCCGGCGCGCCCCACGACACCTCGAAGCCGTCGCGCCGCGAGCTCGTGAAGGCCTTCACCGCGAGCCTCACCGGCACCTCGCTCGAGTGGTACGACTTCGCCGTCTACTCGGCGGCCAGCGCCGTCGTGTTCCCGATCGTGTTCTTCCCCGCCTCCGATCCGTACACGGCGACGATCCTCGCCTTCTCCACCTACGCGGTCGGCTACGTGTCGCGCCCCGTCGGCGGGTTCGTGTTCGGGCGGCTGGGCGACAAGATCGGCCGGAAGCCCGTCCTCGTGCTCACGCTGCTGCTCATCGGCATCGCGACGTTCCTCATCGGCGTGCTCCCGGGGTACGCGACCATCGGGCTCGCGGCGCCGATCATCCTCGTGCTCCTCCGCTTCGCGCAGGGCGTGGGCGTCGGCGGCGAGTGGGGCGGCGCGGTGCTGCTCTCCAGCGAGTTCGGGGATCCGCGGAGGCGCGGCTTCTGGTCGTCGGCCGCGCAGGTCGGCCCGCCCGCCGGCAACCTGCTCGCCAACGGCGCGCTCGCGCTGCTCACCGTGCTGCTCACCGAGGACGACTTCCTCGACTGGGGCTGGCGCGTGGCCTTCCTCCTCTCCGCGCTGCTCGTGGCGTTCGGCCTCTGGATCCGCCTGAAGCTCGAGGACACCCCTGTGTTCCGCGCGCTGCAGGAGCGCGGCGACCGGCCGAGCGCGCCCATCTCGGAGATCTTCCGCACGCAAGCCCGCCCGCTCGTGGCCGCGATCCTCAGCCGCGTCGGGCCCGACGTGCTCTACGCGCTCTTCACCGTCTTCACGCTCACCTACGGCGTGAACTCGCTCGGCTTCGAGCGCAGCCAGGTGCTCGTGGCGGTGCTCGTCGGATCCGCCGTGCAGCTGTTCACGATCCCGTTCGCGGGGGCCGTGAGCGACCGGATCAACCGCCGGGCGCTCTACGCGACCGCGGCGGTGGGAGCGGCCGTGTGGGCGTACGTGTTCTTCGCGATCACGGACGGCTCGTCGACCTTCGTGCTCGGCGTGGGCATCGTCCTCGGCCTGTTCTTCCACTCCTTCATGTACGGGCCGCAGGCGGCGTACATCATCGAGCAGTTCTCGCCCCGGCTCCGCTACACGGGCGCCTCGCTCGCGTACACGATCGCCGGCGTGATCGGCGGGGCCATCGCGCCGCTGATGTTCACGATCATCTACGAGGAGACCGGCAGCTGGGTCGGCATCGCGCTGTACCTCACCGCCGCGGTCGTGCTCACGCTCGTGGGCCTCGCGATGGGCCGCGACTCCGACGTGGCCGAGGACGAGGAGTACGTGCGGACCGGCGCCGAGGGCGTGGCCGCGCCGCGCGTCTGACGCTCCCCGCACGCGGCGACGCCCGGATCCCGTCGGGGTCCGGGCGTCGCCGTGTGCGGTTCGGGCCGCCGCGTCAGGCGCGCAGCAGCACGTCGAGCGTGACGGCGAGGTGCCGGTCGATCGCGTCGCGGGCCGCCTCGGCGTCGCCCGCCGCGAGCGCGTCGACGATGCCGGCGTGCTCCTCGCAGACCCGGTCCTGCCGGTCCACCGCGCGGTAGAGCGCCTCGACGCCCACGAGGATCTGCCGGGCGCGGAGCTTCGCGTAGGTGCGGCTCATCAGCTCGCTGCCCGCGGCGTCGACGAGCAGCTGGTGGAAGCGCCGGTCGTGCTCGATGAACTCCCGGCCGCTCTCGCGCGGCGGGCTCTGGACCATGGCGCGCTGCTGCTCGAGCACCTCGCGCATGGCGTCGAGCGGGGTGCGGTCGTGCTCGACGGCGCTCGTCGCGGCGTGCCGCTCGAGCACGCTACGCAGCTCCATCAGCTCGGCGATCTCGCGGCCGGTGATGACGGGGATCCGGGCACCGCGCTTGGGGATCATCTCCACCAGGTCGTCGGCGGCGAGCAGCAGCAGGGCCTCGCGGACGGGCGTGCGCGAGACGCCGATGCGCTCCGCGAGCTCCTGCTCGTTGAGGAACGCGCCCTGCTGGTCGGGGTCGGTGAGGACGTGCGCGTGCAGGAACTCGTAGGCCCGCGCGCGGCCGGAGAGGGTGCTCGCCGAGGTGCCTGGATCGCCCGCGCGTTCTCGCATACGCTATGTATACATCACGAGGAGGACCATGAAGATCGCGCTCGCACAGATCATCAGCTCGCCGGATCCCGCGGACAACCTCGCACGGATCGAGCGGTTCGCGGAGGATGCGGCCCGGCAGGGCGCCGAGCTCATGGTGTTCCCCGAGGCGGCGCAGCGCGCGTTCGGCAACCCGCTGCCGGAGGTCGCGGAGCCGCTCGACGGGCCGTGGGCGTCCGGGGTGCGGGCGATCGCCGACCGGCTCGGGGTCGTGATCGTCGCGGGCATGTTCACGCCGGGCGCCGACGGCCGGGTGCGGAACACGCTCCTGGTCGCGCGGCCCACGGGAGCGCAGGCCGAGGGCGCCTCCTCGTACGACAAGATCCACCTCTTCGACGCCTTCGGGTTCCGCGAGTCCGACGCCGTCGACCCGGGCGATGCGGTCGCGGTGATCGAGGTCGGCGGCACCCGCGCGTCCCTCGCCACCTGCTACGACGTGCGCTTCCCGGCCCTCTTCCTCGCGGGCGCCGAACGCGGCGCCGCCGTCAGCATCGTGTGCGCGAGCTGGGGCGCCGGCCCCGGCAAGGCCGACCAGTGGGACCTGCTGCTCCGGGCTCGCGCGCTCGACTCCACGACCTTCGTGGTCGCGGTCGGCCAGGGCGATCCCGCGACGCTGCCGGCCGGATCCCGCGGCCATGACCCCGCGTCCGGCGCGCCCACGGGCATCGGCCGGAGCGCTGTCGTCTCCCCGCTCGGCGAGGTGCTGCACCGCCTCGGCGGCGAGGAGGAGCTGCTCGTCGTGGACGTGGATCCGTCGGCGGTCGAGGCCGCGCGCGGCACGCTGCCCGTGCTCGCGAACCGGCGGCGGGGGCTCGAGCGCGACGCCTGACTCCGCGTCTCCCGCCGGCGACACGACGCGGGCCCGGCCGCCTGGGCGACCGGGCCCGCGGGCATGCGAGCGGATCAGCGCCCGACGGGACCCATGTCCGCGTAGCGGTCGCCGACCGGGGTGGGCAGCGACGAGAGGCGCGCGAGCTGGTCGGCGGAGAGCGTCACGGCGTCGGCCGCCACGTTCTCGTCGAGGCGGCTGACGCGCTTCGTGCCGGGGATCACGGCGATGTCGTCGCCCTGCGCGAGGATCCACGCGAGCGCCACCTGGGCCGGCGTCGCGTCGAGCTCGCCCGCGACGTCCTTCACGGCGTCGACGATGCGCATGTTCTGCGCGAAGGCCTCCTCCGCGAAGCGCGGCGAGGAGGAGCGGTAGTCGGCCTCGGACAGGTCGGCGGCGCTCGAGATCGCGCCGGTGAGGAAGCCGCGGCCGAGCGGCGAGTACGCCACCAGGCCGATGCCGAGCTCGCGCAGCACCTCGAGCACCGGACCCTCGGGGTCGCGCGTCCAGATGGAGTACTCGCTCTGCAGCACCGCGATGGGGTGCACGGCATGCGCGCGCCGGATCGTGTCGGGCCCGGCCTCCGAGAGCCCCAGGTGCAGGACCTTGCCCTCGTCGACGAGCTCCTTCATCGCGCCGACGGTCTCCTCGATCGGCACGGCCGGGTCGACGCGGTGCTGGTACAGGACGTCGATGCGGTCGGTGCCGAGGCGCTGCAGCGAGGCCTCGACGGCGATGCGGATGCTCGTGGGCGAGCTGTCCATGCCGCGCTCGTAGTCCTCGGCGTCCTTGCCCGGCGCGTGCTTCAGCAGGCCGAACTTGGTGGCGATGACGATGTCGTCGCGGCGGCCGGCCAGCGCGGATCCGACCAGGCGCTCGTTCGTGAACGGCCCGTACGCCTCGGCCGTGTCGAACAGCGTGACGCCCTGGTCGACGGCGCGGTGGAGGGTGCGGATCGATTCCGCCTCGTCCTGCCCGTGGCCGTCGTAGAAGGCGCTCATGCCCATGCAGCCGAGGCCGATGCGGCCGACGTCGAGGCCCGTGCCGGTGTGGATGTGCTTCATGCGGTGCTCCGATCTCCCGCGGCCGGATGGGCCGCCCGTCGAGCCTAGGCACGTCCCGGGACGGCGACGCGCCGTCGTCCCGCTTCTTTTGAATGGCTCAAGGGAAGTGTGCTTGACTGCGGCGATGCCCACCGACCTCGCGCACCACCACGCGCCGCCCCTCGACGCCGACGCCCTGCGCGCCGCGCTCCGGGAGGCGGGTCTCCGGGTGACCCGGCCGCGCGTCGCCGTCCTCACGGCGGTCGACGCGCAGCCCCACTCGGACGCCGACGAGGTGCTCCGCGCGGTCAAGGGCGATCTCCCGAGCACGAGCATCCAGGCGGTCTACGGCGTGCTCGGCGCGCTCGCGGCCGCGGGTCTCGTGCGCCGCATCGAGCCCGCGGGATCGTCCGCGCGCTACGAGCGTCGTACGGGCGACAATCACCATCACCTCGTGTGCACGTCATGCCGGAAGATCGTCGACGTGGACTGCGCGGTGGGGGAGTCCCCCTGCCTCGCGCCGTCCGACTCGGCGGGGTTCCTCGTGGCGAGCGCCGAGGTCACCTACTGGGGCCTGTGCCCCGCCTGCCGGACCGCATCCGCGGATCCCGGTGCCACCGTCGCGACCTAGCGGTCGCCACCGGCCCGCCCCACGGCCGACTGCCCGAGCCAGCACCGCCCCGTTCCACCGCTGACAGGAGAAACACCATGACCGACCAGAAGTACACGACCACCGACTCCGGCGCCCCGGTCGCCAGCGACGAGCACTCGCTGTCCGTCGGCCCCGACGGCGCCATCCCCCTCCACGACCACTACCTCGTCGAGAAGCTCGCGCAGTTCAACCGGGAGCGCATCCCGGAGCGCGTCGTGCACGCCAAGGGCGGCGGCGCGTTCGGCATCTTCCGCACCACGGGCGACGTCAGCGCCTACACCCGCGCCTCCCTCTTCCAGCCCGGCGCCGAGGTCGAGATGCTCGCGCGCTTCTCCACCGTCGCCGGCGAGCAGGGCAGCCCCGACACGTGGCGCGACCCCCGCGGCTTCGCGCTGAAGTTCTACACGGACGAGGGCAACTACGACCTCGTCGGCAACAACACGCCCGTCTTCTTCATCCGCGACGGGATCAAGTTCCCCGACTTCATCCGCTCGCAGAAGCGCCTGCCGGGCTCGCACCTCCGCGACCACGACATGCAGTGGGACTTCTGGACGCTCTCGCCCGAGACCGCCCACCAGGTCACCTGGCTCATGGGCGACCGCGGCCTGCCGAGCTCGTGGCGCCACATGGACGGCTTCGGCTCCCACACCTACCAGTGGATCAACGCGGCCGGCGAGCGCTTCTGGGTGAAGTACCACTTCAAGACGCAGCAGGGCATCGAGATCCTGAAGCAGGAGCAGGCCGACCAGATCGCCGGCGAGGACGCCGACTTCCACATCCGCGACCTCACCGAGGCCATCGACCGCGGCGACTACCCGGAGTGGAAGCTCGAGGTGCAGATCATGCCCTACGAGGAGGCGAAGTCGTACCGGTTCAACCCGTTCGACCTCACGAAGGTCTGGTCGCAGAAGGACTACCCGCGCATCGAGGTCGGCACCATGACCCTGAACCGCAACCCGGAGAACTACTTCGCGCAGATCGAGCAGGCCGCGTTCGCGCCCTCGAACTTCGTCCCCGGCATCCAGACCAGCCCCGACAAGATGCTCCTCGCGCGCATCTTCAGCTACGCCGACGCGCACCGCTACCGCGTGGGCACGAACCACGCGCAGCTGCCCGTGAACGCGCCCAAGTCGCCCGTGCACAGCTACTCGAAGGACGGCCAGGGCCGCTACGCGTTCCAGGACGCCGGCACGCCCGTCTACGCGCCCAACTCGCTGGGCGGCGCGCACGCCGACCCGGCTCGCGCCGCCGAGAGCGCCGGCTGGGAGCAGGACGGCGAGCTCGTCCGCGCGGCCGCCACGCTGCACGCGGAGGACGACGACTTCGTCCAGGCCCGGATGCTCGTCAACGAGTCGATGGACGACGCCCAGCGCGAGCGCCTCGTCGGCAACATCGTCGGTCACGTGAGCAAGGTCACGAGGCCCGAGCTGCGCGCCCGCGTCATCCAGTACTGGACGAACGTGGACGCCTGGCTCGGTGCGGCCGTCGCCGCGGGCCTGCCGCCGCTCGCCGGATCCGCGCCCGTCGCGGAGGCCACGCCCGGCCCGACGCGCGACGCCGAGGAGGTCTCCGTCGCGGCCCCCTGAGCCGTGGCGGTGATCCGCTGATCGCGTGACACGACGCCCGTCCCCTCGACGAGGGGGCGGGCGTCCTCGCGTGTGCCGCCGGCCCGCACGCGACCGCACCGGGCCCGCCGGGTGCCCTGCTCCTGTGCGATGCGCCCCCGCCCGGGGGCTCGGCCGTGCCAGCGTCATGCCGCGCGTCGATCGGCGCGCACCCCCTCACACGAGAACAGGACGGAACCATGGCACTCGCCACCCGCTCCACCATCCTCGGCACGGCGGCCTGCGCCGCACTGGCCGTCGGCATGCTCGCCGGCGGCGGCGCCGGCGCCGCGACCGCCGCCACCGCCACCGTCGTCCCCGGCACCGTCGGGTCCGGCGTCCTCCAGCAGTCGGTCGCGCGCGGCTCGACGGCCTCGACGTCGACCTACTGGACCCCCGCGCGCATGCAGGCGGCGAAGTCGAACGCCTTCGTCGATCCCGACCCGGCCGACGGTGACGGCCCCGGTGCCGCCCCGGACAGCGCGGTCGCGTCGCGCGCGGGCTCCGCGGTGACGGCGCCGACCGGGATCCCGGGCTTCGACGAGTCCCAGCCCGTCCCCGGATTCGCGCCGCAGGACCACCTCGGCGTGGTGTTCTTCCGCAGCGGCGGCGTCGACCAGCGCTGCACGGGCAACGTGGTGGCATCCGTGTCCGGCGACCTCGTCGCCACGGCGGGGCGGTGCGTCTCCGCGCTGGCCGGGCAGTTCGTCTCCCAGCTCGCGTTCGTGCCGCAGTACGACGGCACCGCGCCCCACGGCGTCTGGGGCGCGGTGGCCGTGTCGGCTCCGGCCCGGTGGGTCACCGGCCGCGAGGTCGCCTTCGACTCCGCGTTCTTCCAGGTGAAGGCACCGGCGGGAGCCGCCGCCGGCGCCACGCTCTCGTCGACCGTCGGCGCATCCGGCGTGTCCTTCACGGGGGCGAAGGACGACGACGACTTCCGCTCGACCGGCTACCCGCTCGACGGCGGCCACGACGGCACGAAGGCGGTCTCCGTGGAGAGCGGCGCCGAGCCGAACCCGTGGATGAACCGGGACGACGCCATCGAGGGGCTGCAGATCGAGTCCCGCGCCGGCATCAGCGGATCCCCGTGGGTCTCGACGGACGACGCGCCGGTGCGCGACGTGCAGCGCGGCATGACCTCGTTCGCCTACCAGCACTTCACGCACTCGGCCTTCGGCCCGCAGTGGAAGGCCGATCTCCACGCGACGTACCTCGCCGCGGCCGCCGCGTCCTGACCCACCGGGCGGCTCGCTGACCCGCGGATCGCTGACCCGCGGATCGCCGCACACGACGCCCGTCCCCGCTCGGCAGGGGACGGGCGTCGTCGTGCTCCGGCGGGACCTGCGCAGCGGCTCCGAGCCTCGTCGCGGGGGTGCCGGCCATGGCACCGTGGGCGCATCGACGCCGAACCCCCGGAACCGGAAGGACACCGCATGCGCAGCACCCGCCCCATCCCCGGCGACCCGTGGCCGCACGACATGGTGCTCCGGATCGACGAGCCCCGCGAGCTCACGTCCCTCCTGTTCGTGCGGGAGGCGTGGCGGCTGGCGATCGACGACGTGCCGGCGCTCGACGGCGTGCCCGATGTCGGGGCCTCGGCGCGTCCGGCCGGGCTGGGCGACGCCGAGGCGGTGGAGCGCTGGCGCAGCGAGTGGGCCAGGGCCTGGCCTCGTCTCGCGGCGCTCCGTGAGGCGATGCACGCTCCGCAGGAGGAGAGGGTGCGCCTGCTCCGCGGGATCGCCCCCGACGTGCAGGCCGCCGGGCGCCTCTCCCTCGGGGAGGGCATCGACCGGGACGCGTTCGAGGCGTGGCACGCGACCCTGCACGACGACCACCGGCTGCCGCTCGCCGAGCACCCGGAGCGGATCTGCGTCGAGGCCCTCGCCGACGCCTGGCGGGCCGGGCTCGCGAGCATCGTGCAGCTGCCCTACGCCGGGTACCACGCCGAGCGGATCGACCCGGCGACGCTCGTCGTGTCGCGGACGACGCGGCATGATCCCGCGATGTACCGGCGAGCGCTCGCCGCGCCGATCGGCGGCGGACCGCAGCCCTGACGGACGGTCACCCCAGCGGCAGCTCCATCTCCAGGTCCCTCTGCGTGCGGTCGAGCGCGTACGGGACGCTGCGGCCCGTGAGCGCGAAGCCGCGGCGCGCGTAGTACGCGCGGGCGCGCGGGTTGTCCTCGTGGACCTCGAGCCGCACGGCGCGGACGTTCGGCCGGTCGCGCGCCCACGCGATCACGGCGTCGAGGAGCATGTCGGTGACGCCCGCCGCGCGGCCGCGGGCGTCGGGGGTGATGTAGACGCTCACGAGCATCACGCGCGTGGGATCCGCGGCCACGAACGCGTTCATCGCGCCGAGCCAGCGGCCGGTCGCGCGCTCCACGGCGACGTAGGCGGTGCTGCCCGGCTGCTCGGCGCGCGCGGTGCGGGCGCGCCAGTCCGACTCCGGCTGGGCGCGCGCGTGCTCGAGCGTCTCGAGGTACGCGAGCGGGGTGTCCTCGAGCATCTCGAGGCGGAGGGCGCGGTACTCGCGCCAGTCCTCAGCGCGGAGGCGGTGGATCACGGCGTCCATCGGGATCAGACCAGCTGGCCGTTCACGTGGAGGTCGCCCGCGGGGAGGGCGTCCGCGGGCGCCGTGACGGGGAGCGCCATCCAGCCGTGGTCCTGGTGCACGACGCCCGCGGCGCCGAGGAGCGTGAAGCCGTTGTAGTGGCCCGTGCGGCCGTCGAGCGGAAGCCAGCCGTGGCGCGCGTAGTAGCCGGTGGTCTCGGCGCCCGTCTCGAGGAGGCCGAACGGGACGGCGAGGCGCGCGAGGGCGCCGCGGATCCCGTCGGCGAGCAGCGTGCCGAGGCCCTCGCCCTGCCGCTCCGGGTGCACGGCGACCATGCCGGTGGATCCCATGAGCAGGTCGTCCGCCGGGTCGCCCCGGCCGTCGCCCACCTCCACGAACACGCGACGGATCCCCGCGTGCGCCACGAGCGCGTCGCCGTCGTGCACGAGGATCCGCAGCTCGGGCTGCGCGCCCGCCCAGCTACGCGCGCCCGCGTAGCCCGCCGCGAAGTCGGGGAAGGCGAGCGCGAGGAGCGCCGCGATCCGCTCGTGCTCGGCGACGGCGAGCGCGCCCTCGCGGACGACGGAGAGGCGGGGTCCCATGGGTCGAGGGTATCGGCCGGCCGCGCCGGTGTCCGGGCCCGGCCGCAGCCCGGACGCGCGCGCCGCCCGCCCGTAGGGTGGAGCGCATGACCACCCCGCAGTCCGTCTGGCAGGACAAGCTCGGCCGCCTCTCCATCCGCTGCGTGCAGATCCTGGCGGTCCTCGTGGTCGCCATCGCGATCGTGTACGCCGCCATCTCGCTCAAGCTCGTCGTGATCCCGGTGATCATCGCGCTGATCCTCGCGTGCGCCGTGCGCCCGATGGTGCTGTGGATGGAGCGCCGCGGCGTCCCGGACGCGCTCGCCGCCGCCATCGCGCTCCTCACCGGCCTCGTGCTCTTCGGCGGCGCGATCACGCTCGTCGTCTTCGGCGTGCAGAGCCAGTGGCCGACGCTCGTGAAGGCCACCAGCGAGGGCGTCGACCAGTTGCAGGCGTTCATCCAGGAGGGCGGGCTGCCCATCGACTCGGCGCAGATCGACTCGCTCCGCACGTCCGCGGTCGACTTCCTCACCAGCAGCCAGTTCGGATCCGGCGCCATCGCGGGCGTCTCCGCCGCGGCCGAGGTCGTGACGGGCGCGGTGCTCGGGCTCGTGGTGTTCTTCTTCTTCGTCAAGGACGGGCCGCAGATCTGGGCGTTCCTCATCCGCCCGTTCCGCGGTCGCGGCCGGAAGCGCGCCGTGCGCGTCGGCCACGAGGGCTCCAAGGTGCTCGGCGGCTACATCCGCGGCACGGCGACGGTCGCGCTCGTCGACACGGTGTTCATCGGCGCCGGCCTCTTCATCCTCGGGGTGCCGCTGGCGCTGCCGCTCTCGCTCGTGGTGTTCATCGGCGCGTTCGTGCCGATCGTCGGCGCGACCGTCGCGGGCATCCTCGCGGCGCTCGTCGCGCTCGTCACCAACGACCTCAACACGGCCATCGTGGTCGTGATCATCGTCGTCGCCGTGAACCAGCTCGAGGGCAACCTGCTGCAGCCGGTCGTGCTCGGCAACGCGCTCAAGCTGCACGGGCTCGTCGTGCTGCTGGCGCTCACCGCCGGCACGATCCTCGGCGGCATCATCGGCGCGATCCTCTCGGTGCCGCTCACCGCCGTCGCCTGGACCGCCTGGAAGATCGTGATGGAGCCCGACGAGGAGGAGCCGGCCGACGCGAGCCCACGGCAGGCGGAGGCGCCACCGGGGAAGCGCGGCGTGCGCGGCCTCACCTCGCTGCTCACCGGCCGCTCCTCGGCTCCCGCGACCACGACGCACGCCGACCGATGAGCGCCAGCGGCGCCGCGTCCCGCCTCCAGCGCGAGCCCGGGTTCGCCGTCGCCGCGCGTCTCGGGCACGCGGTCAACGGCCTGCTGCACCTCCTCATCGGCGTCATCGCGTTCCGCCTCGCCACGGGCACCGGTGGCGGCGGGGCCGACCAGTCCGGCGCGCTCGGCTCCATCGCCCAGACGCCGGGCGGCCGCATCCTCGTCTGGGTCATCGTGGTCGGCCTCGTCGGCCTCGGCCTCTGGCAGCTCGTGGAGACCGTGCTCGCGCGCGGCGACGACGCGAAGGGCACCTGGGCCGCGCGCGCCAAGGAGCTCGGCAAGGCCGTGGCGTACCTCGTGATCGCGTCGACGGCCCTGCGCTTCGCGACCGGCGGATCCAGCGACTCGACCGCGCAGACGCAGTCGCTGAGCGCCCGCGTCCTCGCGGCGCCCGGCGGCGTCGTGATGCTCGTGCTCGTCGGCCTCGGCGTCATCGCGGTGGGCGTCTACTTCGCCCACAAGGGCGGGACGAAGCGCTTCCGCGAGGACATCTCCGTGCCCGCGGGCTCGCTCGGCCGGGGCATCACCGCGCTCGGCGTCGCCGGCTACATCGCCAAGGGCGTGGCGCTCGTCGCGGTCGGCGTGCTGTTCGTCGTCGGCGCCGTGACAGCCGACCCGCGCCGCGCCACGGGCCTCGACGGCGCGCTCCAGTCGCTCGCCGAGCTCCCCGCCGGCGTCGCCGTCCTCGCGATCACGGGCCTCGGCCTCATCGCGTACGGCCTGTACTGCGGCGCCCGCGCGCGCTACGCGGACCTGTGACCGGGCGTCCGGTCGTCGCCCTCGACGGCGTGCGGCCGGACGAGGTGCACGTCGTGCGGGTGTTCGCGGACGCGCACGGGCAGCACGGCAACGAGCTCGGGATCGTGCTCGCGTCGGCGCGCACGGACGGTCGCGAGGCGGGGATCGCGCGCGAGCTGCCGTTCGCCGGGCACCAGACGGTCGGCGCCGCGTGGTGGCTGGCGTCGTGCGGGGTGGCCGTCGCGGACGCGACCGTGGACCACCTCTACGCCTGGGCGTGGATCGACGAGGCCGCGGGCGCGATCCGCTCGCGCACGGGCGCTCCCGCGCTGGGCATCGCCGAGGACGAGGCGACGGGATCCGCCGCGCTCCGCATCACCGCGCACCTCGGTCGCGACCTGCGGATCACGCAGGGCCGCGGCAGCGAGCTGGTGACGCGGCTGCTCGCCGACGGCCGGGCCGAGGTCGGCGGGCGGACGGTCGCGGACCGCGTGGTCCCGCTGCCCTGATCCGCGCGCCCGACGCCCTGACGCGCTGCCGCGCCGGCTCCGCTACGCCGTCGTGCGCTCGGCCGTCCCGTCGTCGTCGTCCGCGTCCGCCGGCTCCTCGCGCGGCACGACGAGGATCTCCGAGATCCGGCGCCGGTCGAGCGCGGTCACCTGGAGGGTCACGCCGTCGACCGCGACCGAGTCGCCGACCTGCGCGAGCCGCCCGAGGTTCTCGATCACGAAGCCCGCGACGGTGTCGGACGCCGAGTCGGGGAGCCTGACGCCCGTCGCCTCCTCGAAGTCCTGGAAGTTGAGGCGGCCGTCGATCGTGCCGCCGTCCTCCGCGAGGTCGCGCGCGGCGGAGTCGGTGTCGTACTCGTCGAAGATCTCGCCCACGACCTCCTCCACGAGGTCCTCGAGCGTGACGATGCCGTCGGTGCCGCCGTACTCGTCCACGATGACGGCGATCTGGTGGCCCTCGGCGCGCATCATCGTGAGCGTCGGCAGCACGCGCGCGGTCGCCGGGAGGTACGGGATCGGGCGGAGGATCTCGGCGACGGGCCGCTCCGGATCCGCCGCGATCGCCTGGTACAGGTCGCGCACGTGCACGAAGCCGATGACGTCGTCGATGCTCTTGTCCATCACCGGATAGCGCGAGTACGGCCGGTCCTGCACGTCGATCCCCGCGTCGCGCACCGTGCCCGCGCCGTCGAGCGCGGCGATCTCGGGCCGCGGCTTCATCACCTCGCTGAGCTGGCGGTGGCGGAGGGAGAGCACGTCGTCGAGGATCCGGCGCTCGTCGTCCGGGAGGCCCTCGTGGCTGGAGACGATGTCGCGGAGCTCCTCCTCGCTCATCTCCTCGCCGGTCTTGTGCGGGTCGCCGCCGAGGAGGCGCACGACCAGGTCCGTCGACGCGGAGAGCAGCCAGATCACGGGCCGCATGAGGATCGCGAAGCCGTTGAGCACGGGCGCGACGCCGTACGCGAACCCGGCGTTGCGCTGGATCGCGAGGCGCTTGGGCGCGAGCTCGCCGAGCACGAGGGACAGGTACGCGATCACCAGCGTCAGCAGGAGCGTGGCGAGCGTGGAGGCGAAGCCGGCCTCCAGGCCCCACGACTCGAGCAGCGGGACGACGGACGGCGCGATCGACGACGCGCCGTACGCGGCCGATGCGAACCCGGCGACGGTCACGCCGATCTGCACCGCCGCGAGGAAGGTGTTGGGGTTCCGGGCGAGCGCGGCGACCTTCTCGCCGCGGCGGCCGCGGGCGGCGAGGGCGTTGAGCTGGCCCTCGCGGAGGGTGACGAGCGCCATCTCCGTGGCGGCGAACACGCCGCCGACGAGCACGAACACGACGACGAGGACGATGTTGAGGAGGAGGTCGCCGTTCACGAGCGGGTGCCGGCCCGGCGGATCGCGGTGAGGCGGGCGGCGCGGAGGGTGCGGGGCGTGCCCGGGGTCGTCCGGGCGCCGGGACTGTGGCTGTCGGGAGCGGGCTCCCGCGCGGTTCTGTGCATGGATCGAGGGTAGTGGAGCGGGTGGGGAAATAGCCGGGCCGATGCGCGGCGGCGCTCATGCCCTACGGTCGGCGCATGGATCACGGCATGGATCAACTGTGGATCGGCACCTGGGGCTGGCCCGCCCTCGCGCTCGTCAACGCCGGCCTCGCCGAGCAGAAGAACCGGTCGAGGTGGACGTGGTTCCTCGTCTCCCTGTTCCTCGGCCCGATCGCGACCCTCTTCATCGTGACGTGGGAGCGCGTCCCCGAGCGGCCCGTCGCGCCCCGGCAGGAGGGGCCGACGAACGGGCTCCTCGCGGTGGGCGTCGGGTTGGCCATCCTGGCGGTCGCCAGCGCCGTGGTGGCGGCGATCGGCGGGGACACCGGCATGTGGACGCTCGCGGGCGCGCTCGCCGTGATCGCCGCGGTCTCCCTCCTGCTCCACGTCCTCGCGCACCGGCGGTGGGCGGCGCTGCGGTCCGCCCGCGCGGAGGCCGACGAGACGCGCTGACGCGTCAGGCCGTCAGGCCGTCAGGTCGTCGGCTCCGAGGTGACCGGCCCGGCATCTATCAGCACGTCGGCCGTCGCGCGCGGAGCGAAGCGGGTGTCGAAGTCGCGTTCGTTCGGGATCCAGACCTCATGCCAGAGGGCGACGTGGTCGCGGCCGAGCCGGGCGTCGCGGGCCATGCCGCGGGCGGACGCCGTCGCGAGGTCGACGTCGCACCAGACGGCGAGGTCGATCCCGGCGCGGGCCTCCGGGTGCAGCAACCCGATCACGTCGACCACCAGCAGGTCCGTCCCGGGCAGCGGCTCGGGAGCGCCGAGCGCGCGCCGGCCCCAGTCGTAGCGCCGGAAGGACCCGGGTCGGCCGGAGCGGAGCGGACCCAGCACCTCCTCCACCAGCCGCGTCCGCTCGACGCCGTCCCAATCCGACGACCGGCGGTGCGACCGCGTCGGGTCGAGGAAGTCGTCGCCCCGCAGGCGCACCGCGCCGGGGAGGGCGGCCGTGAGCTGCCGGGCGAGCGTCGACTTGCCGGATCCGCCGTAGCCGGACACCCCGACGACGATCGGACGGTCGGCCGCGGCGCGCAGGGCGGTCACCTGCCGGGCGAGCTCGAACGCGTCCATGTCGCGAGCGTACGGGGCGTCGCGATGCGGGATCGCGCGGGCACGCGCGCCGCCACGGACCCGCCGTGGCGATCCGCCGAGCGGCCGGGAGGCGGGGCCCGGCTCCGCCCGGCTCCGCCCCTCAGCCGCGCAGCGCCGGGTACTCCGCGAGCGTCGGCGCGTGCCGGGCGCTCGTCAGCGGGAAGCGGTCGCCGAACCCGCGCACGGGCCGCGACGCGGCCACCCGCACGGCGCCGCGCAGCGCCTTCTGCCCGAGCGCGGACGACGGGTGCGTGATGCGCGCCCCGCCCGGCGGCAGCCCCTGCGCGCTGTCGGCGTAGCGCCGCAGCTGCGCCTCGTATCGCGCGAACGCGGCCGGGAAGGTGTCGCCCGTGTCCGCGAGCGCGCGTCCCAGCTCGCCCGCGAGCACGTGGGCGGCGACCAGCGAGAGGGTCGTGCCCATGCCCGTGGGGCCGGATCCCCAGGCCGCGTCGCCGAGGAGCGCGATGCGTCCCTTCGACCACGTCGAGACGATCACCTGCTCCATGCGCTGCGTGTAGAACTCGTCCGGGCGCGCTTGGAACCCGTCGAGGATCCGCTCGACCTGCCAGCCCGCGCCGCGGAAGCGCGCGCGGAGCACGGTCATCTGCGCGTCGAATGGCAGCTGCTCGAACCCGGAGGGCTCCGACTCGAACGACAGGCTCGCGCGGATCGTGCCCACGTCGTCGGGCCGGATGGTGGCGTTCCGCGCGCCGCGCCCCGTGAGGAAGTCCCAGTAGCCGGTGTCGCCGGGGATCCGGTCGATAGTCCCGTAGGCGATGCTCACGCCGTGGTCGCGGAGCGTGGTCTCCTCGGCGAAGGCCAGCCGGCGCGTGCGGGAGCTGCGTCCCTCGGCCACGAGCAGGAGGTCGTAGCGCTCGCGGGATCCGCTCGCGAGCTCGACGTCGACCCCGGTCGCGTCCTGGCGCACTCCCGTCACGAAGTCGCCGTAGCGGAGCTCGACGTCGTCCCGCACGAGGTCGACGAGGATCGCCGCGAACCGGCCGCGCAGGATCTCCACCTCCGCCGTCGGCCCGTCCTTCCCGGCGGTGCGGGGGAACGTGGCGAGGACGCGCCCCTCCTCGTCGACGAAGCGCGTCCCGTCCTCGCCGGTGAGGTTCGCCATGACGATGTCCTCGACGCCCATGCGCCGGAGCACGTCGCGGCCGAGCCCGCGCACGTCGATGTTCTGCCCCGCCTGGCGCGGCTCGGCCGAGCGCTCGAGCAGGGTCACGTCGAAGCCCTCGCGGTGCAGGCCCCAGGCGAGCGCCGGACCGGCGATGCTGGCTCCCGTCACGAGGACCCTCGGGCGGTGGTGGGTGGTGTCAGCCATGCGGTGATCTCCTCGGTCGTCGAGCGGACCCGGGATCCCGGGCACGAGTAGACTCTATGGCGCAGATACTTCATGGTGAAGCATTCGCGTCGACTCGGAGGAACACGACATGTCCCACACCATCGCGGTCCCGGGGGACCGCTCCGAGGTGCTCGAGCGGCTCCGAGACCACACGACCGCGTTCGACGAGTCGGTGCGGCAGCTGGCCGCAGCGCTCGGGCTGCCGACGACCGACACGACGGCGCTCGCCGAGGTGATCTGGGCCGAGACCGCCGGCCGGGCGCTGTCCCCGGCCCGCCTGTCGGAACGGCTCCACCTGACCTCGGGGGCCACGACCGCGCTCGTCAACCGGCTCGAGGGCGGCGGGCACATCGTGCGGAGCCGGGAGAGCGACGATCGGCGGATCGTGACGCTGCGGCCGACGGCGGGGTCCAAGGCGCGCGTGATGGCCATGCTGCAGGGCGCGCAGGTCGAGGTCGACCGGGCGCTCGACGGGTTCACCGCCGACCAGCTCCGCACGGCGGCGGCGGTCGTGCGCGCGGTCACGGAGGGCACGGCGGCGGGGACGCGCGCAATGGCCGGCGACGGCGCGACCGGGAGCTGAGGGGCGGTCGTCGGGTCAGCCAGCGGAGACGCAGGGGCTGTCGCAGCCCGCGCGCTCCGTCGTCCGCGTCGCCGCAGCGCGTTCCGCAGCCCGCTCGGCCGCTCGCGCCAGCAGCGACACGTGCAGGTACCCCGCGTAGCCGCCGGGCGTCCGGCCGTCGCGCCGGCTCGAGGTGAGCACCTCGCCCGCGGCCGACGCCGTGATCCGCGCGCCGTGGGAGCGGAGCCGGGCGACCAGGTCCACGTCCTCGTGCTCGACGACCGCGGGGAAGCCGCCGGCCGCCGCGTACGCGTCCGCGCGCACGCCGAGGTTCGCGCCGTGGACGTGCCCGTTCGCCTCGCCGGGCACGCGCGTCGCCCGCCAGGCCGCGATCTGCGCCGGGCTGAGCGCCTCGAGCTCCGGCCGGACGGTGCCCACGACCACGTCGGTCCCGGCGTCCGCGAGCTGCAGCTGGCTGGTGATCCACGCGGCCGGCACCTCCGAGTCGGCGTCGGTGCACGCGAGCCACAGCTCGGCGTCCGCACCGTCCCAGCCGGCGCGCGCGGCGTCGACTCCCCGCGCCCGCGCGGCGCCGACCCGGCCGGCCGAGCTCTCGATGACCTCGACGCCGGCCGCCCGGGCGATCTCCGCGGTGCGGTCGCGGCAGTCGTCGGCGACGAGGATCACGCGCACGTCGACGCCCGCGGCCCGGGCGCGCTCCGCGGCGACCTCGACGGACGCGAGGCAGCGCCCGACGAGCGCCTCCTCGTCGCGCGCGGGGATGACGACCGCGACCGCGCGGATCCGCCGCCGCCCCCGCTCCGGCTCCTCCGCGCGGTCGGACGCGGCCGACGCCCCCGTCACCGGAGCCCCGTCCGGGCGGCGACCGAGCGCGGATCCGCCGACAGCACCTCGAGCAGGAAGTCGTCCTCCTCGTGCCGGAGGATGCGCGTCAGCCCGGGCACGCCGGCCAGCCGCGCGTGCACCTCGTCGCCCGAGCGGCGGAAGTCGCCCTCGGGGTGCCGCCAGTGGCAGGCGACCACGGTGCCGGAGGGGCCGAGCGCATCGGGCAGCGCCGCGAGCACGCGGTCGAGCGCGTCGTCGTCGAGGTAGTAGCCGACCTCGCTCATCACGACGAGGTCGAAGGCGCCCGCGGGCCAGTCGGCGCCCACGTCGCGCACCTCCACCCGCACGTGCGGGGCGTCGGCGAGCCGGGCACGGGCGCGCTCGACGGCGGTCGGGGCCACGTCCACGGCGAGGAGCTCGTCGACGCGCTCGGCCAGGCCCGCGCTCGTCACGCCGATGGAGCAGCCGATCTCGAGCGCGCGCCCGTAGCGCTCGTCGGGCAGCGCCGCGAGGGTCGCCAGGCGCTTGCGACGCTCGTACCAGCGGGTGGTGACGCGCCACGGATCCTCGTCGCGCGCGTACGCGGCGTCGAAGCGCTCGGCCGCGGACGGCGATCCGGCGGGCGTCGGCTCGGCGGAGCGGTCCGGGACGATGAGGACCTCCCGGTCGCGCTCGGCGTGCCGCAGGAACGCGGGCAGCAGCACGGCGCGGTCCTCGGGGGCGTCGGAGAGCGGCCGCACCTGGCTCGCGTGCGCGTCGATCGCGGCGCGCTTCGCCTGCCGCGCGGCCGGATCCAGCGGGAGCGCCCGCAGGTCGGCCCACGGCACGCGCGCGTCGTCGGGCGTCGCCCAGTGCCACATCCAGACGGGGTACTCGACGAGGCGGATGCCGCGCTCCGCCCCCTGCGCGGCCACCAGCTCGGCGACGACCTCGCCCGTGACGCGGTGGTCGCGGTGTCCGTCGCCGCGCCAGGGTGCCGCGACCCAGGTGCCCGCCGCCGCCTCGGCGACGAGCGCGGCGAGGTCCGCGCGCACGGCGTCGCGTGCCTCGCGCACACCGCCGTCGGGATGGCCGAGCAGCACCAGGTGCGCGCCGGGGGCGACCGCGTCGAGCGCCGCGCGGGCCTCGTCGCGGCGGATCGCGGCGAGCTCGGCGGGCGTGACGGTGGGGGATCCGGGGTGCGATGCCGCGCCGTCGGTCACGATCGCGAGGGTCACCGGCACGCCGCGGGCGGCGGCCGCGGCGAGCAGTCCGCCCGCGCCGACGGACTCGTCGTCCGCGTGCGCGGACACCACGAGCAGGGCCGGCACGTCGTCGAGGCGCAGCTCGGGGATGGCGTCCCAGCGCGGATCAGCGGGCCACACGTCCGCGTCGACGCCCGGCTCGCGCGCGTCGAACGCGACGCCGGTCGCGGGCGCGGCGTCACCCGGGCGCTCGACGGGCTCCCGCGCGGCCTCCCGCGCGACCTCCCGCGTCGCCGCCTCGACCAGCGCGCCGCCGAGCGACGCGTCGTCGCGCTCGGCGTGGTGCTGCCGCACGTACAGCTCGAGGTCGGCGACGCGCTTGGCGTGCACCGGATCCTGCGCGAGCGGCGCCGGTCCGAGCGCGTGCGCGACGTGCATCAGCGTCTCCTCGGCGGCGCGGGCGGCGATGCCGCGGACCCGCTTGGCGAGCAGCCGTCCCTCCTCGCCCTCCGCGAGGCCCCGGTCCACCAGCCGCGCGGCCTCGTCGAGGGCGCTGCGCGACGCGGCGAGGGCCGCGTCCACCGCGCCCAGGTGCATCAGCGTCAGGCGGTCGGCGCCCGGCCGCTCGGCTGCCGCCAGCAGCGTGCGGGCCAGCCCGACCGCGCCGCCGTGCCAGCAGGCGGCGACGCCGATCGCGCCCCAGTGGAACCCGGCGCGCTCGAGGTACCAGCCGGGGGCGCCGACGCGGCGCGCGGGCACGCCGGTCATCCGCAGCGGACCGCTCGGCACCTCGACGAGCCCCCGCGCCGCCCAGGCGCCGGGCACGACCTCCACGCCGGGGTGGTCGAGGCGCACCGCGTAGAGCGCGCGCGTCCCGTCGGCGGCCGTCGCGGTGATCAGCGCGTGCGACAGCGATCCCGCGAGCGAGCACCACGGCTTCGTCCCGGTCAGCACGGCGCCGCCGGGGGCGGGGGCAGGGCCGTCGGCCGGCCCGTCGCCGGCGTCCTCCGCCGGCACGGCCCGCAGCGGATCCCCGCCTCCCTCGGCCGCGAAGACCCCCCACGTGCCCGCGAGTGGATCCGCGGCGGCGCGCACGCCACCGGCCTCCCACTCCTGGTCGAGGATCGCGAGCGCGTCGAGGTGCGGCTCCACCGCCCGGGCGATCCCGAGGTCCGCGGCCGCGAGCGTGGCGAGCGCTTCCCACAGATCGCGCGTGCGCCCGCTGCCGGGCAGCGCGCCGTCGGCGCCCAGCGCCGCGGCGAGCTCGAGCGCGCGCTCCGTCGGCCACGCGTGCGCCGGGCCGTCCGTCGCGGCGAGCGCTGCGACGACCCGCCGCGTCGCCGGGCCCGGCGCGTCCTCCGCGAGCGGCACCGCCGTCGACGCGAGCCGGACCCGGATGCTGGGGAGTGCGGGGAGGATGCGGTCGCGCGGGGAACCGGAGGTCACAGGGGGTGGATCCACTTCGTCGGTCGGTCGACCGGTCGTCGACCGGCGTCTCCCTTCGAACCTACAAGCGTCGCGTCCGTGGTGACGCGGTGCTCCGTCCCGGGTGTGCCGCGGGCGCGATCGTGGCGGACGTCCGCGGGGATGTGGGACCCTGGCGGCAGGGAAGGGGCGCGATCCGCCCGCCCACGCACGACTGGAGGGGACCACCATGACCGAGCACGCCACCGAGCCGTCCGAGTCGATCGACCCGACCGCGTCCGCACCTGACGCGCAGCCCACCCCCGAGGCGGTCGAGGAGTTCGAGCGCCTGGCCGTCCTCCGCATGGGCGGCGAGGACATCGAGGGCGCTCTCGACGCCCTCGCCGACGAGGAGGCCCGCGACGTCGCCGAGGTCGCCATCGACCGCGTCGTCCGGAACTACGAGAACCTCTAGCCCCAGCCGCAGCCGCGCGCGTCCACCCGGCGGACGGGCCGACCCGCGGCGGGCACGACCGGCCTAGTGCCCGGTCAGCCGCGCGATCAGCTCGCGGTACCGCGCCGCCGTCCGCTCCACGATCTCGTCCGGCAGCACGGGGGGCGTGCCCGTCCGGTCCCAGTTCGCGGCGAGCCAGTCGCGCACGATCTGCTTGTCGAAGCTGTCGGTGCGGTTGCCGGTCGCGTACGCCTCGGCATCCCAGTAGCGGGACGAGTCGCTCGTGAGCACCTCGTCCGCCAGCGTCGTGATGCCCGTGCGCGGGTCGATGCCGAACTCGAACTTGGTGTCCGCGAGGATCACGCCGCGCTCCTCCGCGATGGCCGACGCGCGGCGGTACACGTCGAGCGAGAGGTCGCGCAGCCGCGCCGCCTCCTCGTGCCCCACGAGCTCCTCCGTGCGGGCGAACGTGATGTTCTCGTCGTGCTCGCCCTGCGGCGCCTTCCAGGCCGGCGTGTAGATGGGTTCGGGCAGCCGGTCGCCCTGCTGCAGGCCGGCGGGCAGCGGGATGCCGCACACCGTGCCGTGCTCGCGGTACTCCTCCCAGCCGGATCCGGCGAGGTAGCCGCGCACGACGCACTCGATGGGCAGCATCTCGAGCACGCGGCAGAGCATCGCCCGGCCCCGGACGGGCTCGGGGACGCCGATGCGCGCCAGGGTGTCGCCGTCCACGAGGTGGTTCGGCACGTCGAGGCGGTCGAACCACCACAGGCTCAGCTGCGTGAGGAGCTCGCCCTTGCCGGGGACGCCCGGCTCGAGCGCGAAGTCGTAGGCGCTCACGCGGTCGGTCGCGACGACGAGCACGTGCGGCTCGCCCTCGAGCGCCCGGTCCTCCGTGTCGTCCATGGCGGGGCTGAAGAGCTCGCGCACCTTGCCCGAGTAGGCGTGCTCCCAGCCCGGCAGCTCCCACTCGGAGGCGTGCCCGGCCGGCACGGCGCCCGTGGGGACCGCGCCGCTCATCGGATGACCTGCGCCGCGATGTCGGTGCGGTGCTGGGCGCCGTCGAGCGATATCCGCCCCACCGCCTCGTACACCCGCGACCGCGCCTCGTCGAAGCCCGCGCCCGTCGCGACCACGCTGAGCACGCGCCCGCCGGTGGCGACCAGCCCGGCGTCGGACTCGGCGGTGGCGGCGTGCGCGATGCTCACGCCCTCGACCCGGCCCGCCTCGTCGAGGCCCGTGATGACACGGCCGGTGCGCGGCGACTCGGGGTAGCCCTCGCTCGCGAGCACGACCGTGACGGCCACGTCGTCGGAGAACTCCGGCCGCGGCACGCCGCCGAGCTCGCCGGACGCGGCGGCCAGCAGCAGCCGCGAGAGCGGGGTGACGAGGCGCGGCAGCACGACCTGCGTCTCCGGATCCCCGAACCGCGCGTTGAACTCGATGACCCGGATGCCGTCCGACGTGAGGATGAGGCCGCAGTAGAGCAGGCCGATGAACGGCGTCTGCTCGGCGGCGAGCTTCCGCACGGTGGGGAGCGCGATGGTGTCGATGACCTCGTCGACGAAGCCCTCCGGCAGCCACGGCAACGGCGAGTACGCGCCCATGCCGCCCGTGTTCGGTCCCGCGTCCCCGTCGCCGAGGCGCTTGTAGTCCTGCGCGGGGGAGAGGGGCAGCACGTCGTGCCCGTCGGAGAGGAGGAAGAGCGACACCTCCTGGCCGGCGAGGAACTCCTCGACGAGCACCGTGCCCTGCCCGAGGTAGTGGCGGGCGTGCTCGAGGGCGAGCGAGCGGTCGGCCGTGACGAGCACGCCCTTTCCCGCGGCGAGCCCGTCGGCCTTGATGACGTAGGGAGCGCCGTACTCGTCCAGCGCGGCCTCGACCTCGTCGACGGTGCCGGCCTGGGCGGCGCGGCCGGTGGGCACGCCCGCCTCCTCCATGATGCGCTTGGCGAAGGTCTTGGACCCCTCGAGCGCGGCGGCGGCGCGGCCCGGCCCGAAGACGGGGACGCCGCGGGTGCGGAGCGCGTCGGCGACCCCGGCCACGAGCGGCGCCTCGGGCCCCACGACGACGAGCTCGAAGCCCTCGGCGAGCGCGTGCTCGGCGACGACGACGGGGTCGTCGATGTCCATCTTCACGACGGGCACGTCCCGCGCGATGCCCGCGTTGCCGGGGGCGGCGACGACCTCGTGCCCCGCGTCCTCCCGGAGCAGGGCCGTGACGATGGCGTGCTCGCGCGCACCGGAACCGAGTACCAGGATCTTCACGCCCCCACCCTATCGACGCGGTGCCCGGCGGACGGGGCTCGCGCGGCGCCCTGCGGAGACGCGCATCCGCGCCCCGGGTGCACGAGGCGCGGACGGCGGGAGGCCGACCCGCCGCGGGTACGGTCCGGGTCGGCTCCCTGCCCCTCCCGACGTCGTTCGGGTCCGTCGGGAGGCGCATCGTCCGATCCGTCGACGCCCGGGAAGGCGGCGGCGGGGGACGCCGTGCGGTGCCCCGCGGGTGATGTCACCGCCGGGCACTTCCATACACGGTAATGGATGTCCCCCTAAATGCGGACTCCTCCCGGCGCCCCACTTGGAGGGGCGCGCGGGGTCGGTGAGCCCGCCGGCTCTGGCATCCTGGGGCGATGGCCAAGGCGCGCATCCACCCCACCGTCGGACAGCCCGCCGTGCGGGCCGCGCTCGCCGCGGGGGCGGACGCCGACCGCGAGACGCGCGCCACCGCCGTGCGCTTCCTGCTCCAGTCGCTGGCCGACCTCGCGCCCGGCGGCACCGTCGAGGTCCGCGTGCCGCCGTTCGGCGCCGTGCAGTGCATCGAGGGGCCGGGCCACACGCGCGGGACGCCGCCCAACGTCATCGAGACCGATCCCGCCACCTGGATCGCGCTCGCCACCGGCGGCCTCGCCTGGGACGCGGGCGTGGAGGCGGGAGCCGTGCGCGCGTCGGGCCTCCGGGCGGATCTCCGCGGCCTCCTGCCGGTGCCGTGGCAGCTGCCCGCCGACCGCTGAGCGGATGCGGCGCCGTCCGCGGGGCGCCCGGTCCGCCCTGACGGGCCACCCGGGTCGCCGGGTGTCCGGGGCGCGGGGGATGATGGACCCATGACCGACGCCCGACCCCAGCCCGACGACGAGCGCCGCACCGAGGTCCTCGTCCGGCGCTCGCCCCGCTACTTCCGCTTCATGGGCGTCGGCGCCGTGCTCGGCATCGTCGTGGCCATGATCCTCACGCTCACGTTCCCCGCCAACGCCGAGTTCTCCGAGGCGCAGGTGCTCGCGTTCCTGGCGCTGTTCGCGGTCGTGCTCTTCGGCGGGCTGGCGGCGCTCCTCGCGCTGCTGCTCGACCGCGCGGCGTCGCGCCGCTCCCGGGTCCTCACGGCCGAGCGGGAGCGGGGCGAGCCGGGCGCCTGACCCGCGTCGCGGATCCGCGCGGCCCGCCCTCCACGCGCGCCGATCAGCTGAGCTGCGTGCGCTCCAGCCAGGACAGGTACTCCGGCGTCACGTTGCCGGTGATGTACTCGCCCGTGAAGCAGCTCATCTCGAGGTCCTCGACGCCCGTCGACCCCTCCAGGATGGCGTCCCGCATGTCCGCGACCTCCTGGTAGATGAGGTGGTCGGCGCCGAGCTCCTGCGCGATCTCGGGGATCTTCCGCCCGTGCGCGATGAGCTCCTGCCTGGACGGCATGTTGATGCCGTACACGTGCGGGTAGCGCACCGGCGGCGCCGCCGAGGTGAAGGTGACCTTGTTCGCGCCCGCCTGCCGCGCCATGTCCACGATCTCGCGGCTGGTCGTGCCGCGCACGATGGAGTCGTCGACGATGAGGATGTTCTTCCCCTTGAACTCCGAGCTCATGGCGTTGAGCTTCTGCCGCACCGACTTCTTGCGCTGCGCCTGGCCCGGCATGATGAAGGTCCGGCCCACGTAGCGGTTCTTGTAGAAGCCCTCGCGGTACTCGATCCCGAGCGTCTGCGCGACCTGCATGGCGGACGGCCTGGACGAGTCCGGGATCGGCATGACCACGTCGATGTCGCCCGCCGGGCTGTGCTCCGCGATGGTGGCGGCGAGCCGGTTGCCCATGCGCAGGCGCGCGTCGTAGACGCCGATGCCGGACATGACCGAGTCGGGCCGGGCGAGGTACACGAACTCGAAGGCGCAGGGGATGAGGCGCGGCGTCGGGTGGCACTGGCGCGCGTGCATCTCGCCGTCCATCGTGATGAACACGGCCTCGCCGGGCGCGACGTCGCGCACGATCTCGTAGCCCAGGGACTCCATGACGAGCGACTCGCTCGCCACGACCCACTCCATGCGGCCGCCCTCGAGCTCGCGGCGGCCGAGGGTGAGCGGGCGGATCCCGAACGGGTCGCGGAACGCGAGCATGCCGTGCCCCGCGATCATCGCGATGGACGCGTACGAGCCCTCGACCCGCTCATGGACGCGCTCGACGGCGGTGAACACCTGGTCGGGATCCAGCGCCATGCCGGACACCTGCGACTGCAGCTCGTGCGCGAGCACGTTGACGAGAAGCTCGGTGTCGGAGCTCGTGTTGGTGTGCCGGCGGTCCACGTGGAAGAGCTCCTGCGCGAGCTCCCGCGTGTTCGTGAGGTTGCCGTTGTGCACCAGCACGATGCCGTAGGGCGCGTTCACGTAGAAGGGCTGCGCCTCGTCCTCGTCGGCGGCGCTGCCGCGGGTGGCGTAGCGCACGTGGCCGAGGCCCATCGTGCCGAGCAGCGAGCGCATGTCGCGGGTGCGGAAGGCCTCGCGGACCTGGCCGCTCAGCTTCTTCACGTGGAAGGTGTTGCCCTCCGCGGTGGCGATGCCGGTGGAGTCCTGACCGCGGTGCTGCAGGAGCAGGAGGCTGTCGTAGACGAGTTGGTTGACGGGTTCGGACGATACGACGCCGACGATGCCGCACATGCTTCGGCTGACTCCTGAAGAGTAGAAGAGGTGGGGGAGCGGCCAGTCTCCCACACGGGAGCGACGCGCCCGGCCGCTACTCTGTGTCTCGTGACCACCAAGAGCTCCTATGCAGAGGCCGGCGTCGACACGGAGGCCGGCGATCTCGCGGTCCAGCTGATGAAGGAGGCCGTCTCCCGCACGCACGGCCCCGAGGTGGTCGGCGGCTTCGGCGGGTTCGCGGGGCTGTTCGACGCGAGCGCCCTCACGCGCTTCCGCCACCCGCTCCTCGCGACGTCCACGGACGGCGTCGGCACCAAGGTCGCCATCGCGCAGGCGATCGACAAGCACGACACCATCGGCCAGGACCTCGTGGGCATGGTCGTCGACGACATCGTCGTGGTCGGCGCGCGCCCCCTCTTCATGACGGACTACATCGCGTGCGGCAGGGTCGTGCCGGCGCGCATCGCCGACATCGTCGCCGGCATCGCCCGCGCGTGCTCCGACACCGGGACCGCGCTCGTCGGCGGCGAGACGGCGGAGCACCCGGGCCTCCTCGGCCCGGACGACTACGACGTCGCCGGTGCCGCGGTCGGCGCGGTCGAGGCGGATGCCGTGCTCGGCGCGGAGCGCGTGCGCGACGGCGACGTCGTGCTGGCCCTCGCATCGAGCGGCCTGCACAGCAACGGCTTCTCGCTCGTGCGCCACATCCTCCGCGTCGCGGGCATCGGGTTCGGCGACACGTCCGCCGAGCTCGGCGGCGTGGTGGGCGAGGTGCTCCTCGAGCCGACGCGCCTCTACACGACGCCGCTGCTCGACGTGCTCGCGCAGCCGGAGCTCGGCCCGGCCGTGCACTCCATCACCCACGTCACGGGCGGGGGCATCGCCGCGAACCTCGCGCGCGTGCTGCCGCGCGGGTCCTTCAGCGAGGTCGAGCGCTCCACCTGGTCGCCGCCCGCCGTGTTCCGCGCGCTGTCGGGCATCGCCGGCTCGACGCTCGAGAGCGCCGAGGGCACGTGGAACCTCGGCGTGGGGATGTTCGTCGTCGTCGACCCGGCCGCCGCCGAGGGCATCGCGCAGGCGCTCACCGCCGCGGGCATCCCGACGTGGGAGGCCGGGCGCGTGGCGATGGGCGAGGCGCCCGCGGGCACCGGGTTCGAGCAGGGCGCGAAGGGCGTGGACGGCGGGGCCGTGCGCCTCACCGGCCGCTACCGCGACTGATCCGCCCGCCTTCGAGGCGCCCGGGACGTCGACAGCCCGCGCCCCGCGTGTGCGGGCACCGGGCGCGACGGCACCGGGCGCACGTGAACGGACCCGCCTCGCGAGGAGACGGGTCCGCAGCTCACCCGGCTCTCGCCGGGGATGGGATCAGGCGCGCTTCTGCTCGTCGCCCGGGACGTAGGCGTCCGGCTCGTCGGCGTACTCGTCCCACTTGGCGGCCTCGGCCGCGTACTGCTCGTCGACCGCCCCGTGGGTGGTCAGCTCACGCTCCAGCTGCGTGTAGTCCACATTGGGACTGAACGACTTCAGCTCTCGCGCGATCTTGGTGTGCTTAGCTTTTTGACGGCCGCGCCCCATGCGAGACCCCCTTACGACTCAGGCCCCGACGGGCGGCGACAACGCTGGAAACAGCGGACAGGGATTGGAGAAAACCTAGGGGCTACCCTAACATGTGGCCTCCGGCGTCCCGGGCGTGTCCTCCCGCCGGACGCTCCTGGCCGCATCGTACGGCTCCGCCCTCCGCACGGGATCCGCGCGGGAGCGGGCGCTAGCCTGGCAGTCCCATGAGCCGCGCACCCGCCGAATCCCAGGTCGTGGTCATAGGTGCCGGGCAGGCCGGCCTCTCCGTGGCGTACCACCTGCAGCGGCTCGGGCTCCGCATGGGCACCGACGCCGTCGTGCTCGACCGCGGGCCGTCCACCGGCGGCGCGTGGCAGCACCGCTGGGCGGCGCTCCGGCTGGGGTCCGCGCATCGCGTCGCCGACCTCCCCGGCATGTCGCAGCTGGGCCTGTCGTTCGCGACGGCTGACCGGATGCGGCCCGCACGGGACGTCGTGCGCGAGCACTACGCGCTCTACGAGGAGCGCTTCGACCTGCGCGTCGTGCGGCCGGTCGAGGTGCGCGCGGTGCTCGACGCCGACGTACCGCCGCCCACGGCCTCACGGCGTCGCGCCGCGCATCCGTCGGACGGCGTGCGGCCGCTCCTCGTCCGCGCCTCCGACGGCGATCGCGTGAGCCGGCTGGTCGTCAACGCCACCGGCACCTGGGGCGCGCCGTTCGTGCCGTCCTATCCCGGGCTCGCGTCGTTCCGCGGTCGCCAGCTGCACACGTCCGGCTACCGCTCGGCGGCGGATCTGCGGGGCCTGCGCGTGCTCGTCGTCGGCGGCGGCACGTCGGCGATCGGCTTCCTGCTGGAGCTCGAGGGCGTCGCCGCGCGCACCATGTGGTCCACCCGCCGTCCCGTCGACTTCCTGGAGGCGGGCGAGCTCGACGTGGAGGCGGCCGTCCGCGCCGTCGACCTGCAGGACCGGGCGGCCCGGGCCGGCGAGGCCCTGCCGAGCATCGTCAGCGGCACGGGCGTACCGCGCACCCGGCGCATCGCCGCGGGCATCCAGCGCGGCCTCCTCGCGAGCCGCGGCCCGATCATCCGCTTCGAGGAACGGGCCGTGGTGTGGGCCGACGGCGCACGGGACGAGGTCGATGCCGTGATCTGGGCCACGGGCTTCCGTCCCGAGATTCGCCACCTGGCACCGCTCGGGCTGCGGGAGAAGGAGGGCGGCGTGCGCGTCGAGTCCGGTGTCTCCGAGCGGGACCCGCGGGTGTTTCTCGCGGGCTACGGGCCGCAGGCGTCGACCATCGGCGCGAACCGCGCGGGCCGCCGCGTCGCCCGGCAGGTCGTCGCCGCGCTGGGCTGAGGGGCGGCGCTGGGCTGAGGGGCCGCGCGCGTCGCGCTGCCCCAGGGCGTCGGGGAGTCGCGGGGGCCCGCGCCGTCTGCGGGAACTCGCGGCGCGTGCCCCCGCCTCGATCCGGACCTCACGGGTCGGCCCGGACGTCGACCGGCCGGCTCGGTGCGCATCGGCGTCGATGCGTCCGTCGTCCGGTCGGGCCCGCACGACCTCCCGGGGTAAGAGTTCGTGCACCAACGACCCTACATCCGTGTCCCCCTTTTCGAGGACACCCGTCCGTCCGGCGTGGCCCGCGACCTGCCCGGGAGCACGCGCGAGGGGAGCCGGGTCGCGCGACCCGACCCCCCTCCGGAGCGCGTGCGGGGATCAGCCGCGGGCGTCGTCCTGCACGGTGCGCTTCGCGTCCCGCGCGCTGTCCTCGACGTCCTGCGCGGCCGACTGCGCCTCCGACCTGACCGTCTCAGCCGAGTCGCGCGCCGTGCCCGCGACCTGCTGCGCGGCCTGCTGCGCGGGCTCCTTCAGCTCACCCGCCACGTCCTTGGCGGCGTCGGTCGCCTTCTCCACCAGGGGCTGGGCCTTGTCCTTGACGGTCGAGGCCAGCTCCTTCTCCTTGTCGCTCGCGGGGATCAGCGAGGCGATGAGGAGGCCCGCGCCGAACGCGACGAGGCCGAGGCCGACGGGGTTCCCCTTCGCCTTCGCCTTCGCGCCGCCGGCGGCGTCGCCCGCGCGCGACTGCGCGTCGCTCGCGGATCCGAGGACGCTGTCCTTCACGTTGGACAGGGCGCCGCGCACCTTGTCGGTCTGGCGCTGCGCCACCTTCGCGGGCGTGACCTTGTCGGCCACCGCGTCCACGTCGATGCTCAGATCGTTCCGCGTGCGCTCGATCTCCGCACGGATCTGCTCCGGGTTGTCGCTCATCGGTCTGCCTCGTTCCTCTTCATCGCTTCGGGGATCTTCTTCACGCTCTCGGCCGTGCGGGGCGCGCCCTGCACGGTCCTGAGCTGCTTGCGGCCCTGCAGGTACATCACGAGGCCGATGACGGCCCAGACGACGGCCACGACGACCGCGCCCCAGGCCTGGTCGTCGAACAGGTAGCCCAGCCCGACCATGAGGGCGACGGACAGGAAGAACACGGCCATGAGGCCCGCGTATCCCGCGCCGCCCAGGAGGCCGGCGCCCTTCCCGGCCTTCTTGGCCGAGTCGCTGATCTCCGCCTTGGCGAGGGCGATCTCCTGGCGCATCAGCGTGGAGACGTCCTTCGTCACGTTCCCGAGGAGGTCGCCGAGGCTGGTGGTCGCGGCCTTCTCCTCGGAGGGGGTGCGTCCGTCGGTCATGCGCGCGATCCGTCGGTGCGGTCGCCCGCGCCGAAGGTCTCCGTGAGCGGGTCGACGGGGCGCGTCTGGTCGTAAAGCGGGGTGGGGGCGACGGACGCGGTGTCGTCGGCGTCGTCGTACGGTCCGACGCCGAGCGGGTCGTCCGCGCCGAGCTGCGTCGACGGCAGGTCGGAGGCCGCGGCAGCGGGCGCGGCAGGGGCGACGTCTCCGGGCGCGGTGGCGCGCGCGGTCGTCGCGGTCGACGTGCCGGTCGTCGTGGTCGTGGACTCCTCCGCCTCCTTCGCGTCGTGCGCCTCGCTCGTGAGCGAGCGCGCGAGGCGACCGGCGGCGACGCCGGCGACGAGGGCCAGGCCGACGAACAGGCCGGGACGGCGGCGCGCGAAGTCCGTGACGTCCTGGAGGAGCGTGCCCGGGTCGCGGCCCTCGAGGTACGAGGCGGCGCTGCCGGCGCGCTGCGACGCCTGCGCGACGAGCTCGCCGGCGAGGCCGGTGCTCTCGGACCGGTCGCCCATGTCCCGGAGCTCGTCGCTGAGCGTGCGGAGGCTGCCGGCGGCGCGCTCCTGCTGGACGCCGGTCTGCTCGCGGAGCTGGTCGCGCGTCTGGGCGACGAGGTCCTGCGCCTGCGCCTTGGCCTCGGACGCGACCTTGCGGGTCTCGTCCTTCGTGACGCCGGCGACGTGCTGCGTGCCGGCCTTGGCGTCGTCGGCCACGCCCGCGGCCTGCTCCTTCGCGGTGTCCGCGGTGCTGCTGGTGCTGCTGCTGGCGGTCGTGCCGGTGGTCCCGGTCGTGCCCAGGGTGGACGCGGGGGCGACGGCCGGGTATGCGTCGTCGGCGGCGGATCCACCGCTCACGGGCGACGCCGGTCGGAGGTCGTTCGACATGTGGTTCCCTCTCGGTTCTCGTGGGGTTCGAGCTGCCGCAGGGCTCGGGCCCTGCTGTCTGCCACAGAACTCCGGGAGAGGGGGAAGTGCATAGGGGCTTGCCCCAGAAAGCTAGCGCCCTAATGATTTGCACGCGCGAGCATGCGCCTGCGTTGCGCTACGGCGTCTCGCGGCCGCTCGTGTGCTTCACGGGCGTGGGCGGCGGCGGCCCGGGCCGGCGGCTGACCGGGCGCACGGGCTCGCCGCGCCGATCCTGGCCGGGGACGGGCCGCGAGCGGCGGCCGTAGATGATCTCGGACGAGTCGAGCAGCCACGGCACGAGGGCGAGCGTCACGCCGTGCACGAGGAGCAGCTTCTGGCGGATCCGCCGGGCCTTGTGGTTGTGCAGCAGCGTCTCCCACCAGTGGCCGACGATGTAGACGGGCGTGTAGACCGTGATGATCTCGCTGCCGTGATCCGCGCGACGCGACTTCAGATACTTGATGAGCGGGAAGCTGATGTCCCGGTAGGGCGAGGCGACGATGCGCAGCGGCATCTCGATCTCCATCTCGACCCACTGCCGCTCGAGGAGCGTCGTCGCCTCGTCGTCGACGGACACGTGCACCGCCTCGATGCTGTCGTGGTTCGCGGCGATGGCGTAGTCGAGGGCCTTGAGCACCGGCTTCTGCATCCGCCCGACCAGCACCACCGCGTGGTCGCCCGTGGAGCCGAAGACCGTGACGGGGTCGACCTCGATCTCCTTCTCGACGTCGCGGTAGTAGCGGTTGACGCCGAGCATGAGGAGGAACAGCACCGGCAGGATCGCGAAGACGAGCCAGGCGCCGTGCGTGAACTTGGTGATCGTGACGACGATGAGCACGAGCGCGGTGAGCAGCGCGCCGAACGCGTTGATGGCGAGGCCGCGGATCACCTCGCCGCGGTTCGCGCAGCCCTCGCGGAGCATGCGGGTCCAGTGCACGACCATGCCCGTCTGCCCGAGGGTGAACGAGACGAAGACGCCGATGATGTAGAGCTGGATGAGCTGCGTGAGGTTCGCCTGGTAGACGACGAGGATGAGCGTCGCGCCGAGCGCCAGCAGCAGCATGCCGTTGCTGTAGACGAGGCGGTCGCCGCGCGTGAGGAGCGACTTGGGCGCGTAGGCGTCCTTCGCGAGCACGGAGCCGAGCAGTGGGAAGCCGTTGAACGCGGTGTTGGCCGCGAGGAGGAGCACCGCCGCGGTCGTGGCCTGCAGCAGGTAGAACATCACGCTGCCGCCGCCGAACGTGGCCGCCGCGACCTGCGCCATGAGGCTCTTCTGCGGCTCGGTGGCGCACTCGGCCCAGCCCTGGAGGTCGCACGGGTGCTCGCCGTAGTGCACGCGGGCGATGAGGGCGAGGGTGGTGAGGCCCACGAACAGGACGATGGCGGTGCCGCCCATGATCACGAGGGTGGCCTGCGCGTTCTTCACCTTGGGGGTGCGGAACGCGGGCACGCCGTTGGAGATGGCCTCGACGCCGGTGAGCGCCGAGCAGCCGCTCGAGAACGCGCGGAGCAGCAGGAGGATGAACGCGACCTGCGACAGGGTCGGGGTGTCGACCGTGTAGGCCGCGGACTCGGCGACGGGCGGGTCGCCGAGCGCGGTGCGGACGAGGCCCACCACGATCATGACGCCGACGCTGCCGATGAAGAGGTACGTCGGCACGGCGAAGGCCTTGCTCGACTCGCGCACACCGCGGAGGTTCACGGCCGCGAGGAGCGCGACGAAGAAGACCGCGATCTCGACGCGGAACGGCGCGATCTCGGGGACCGCGCTGATGATGTTGTCGACCCCGGAGGCCACCGACACCGCCACCGTGAGGATGTAGTCCACGAGGAGCGCCGACGCGACGACGAGGCCGGCCTTCTCGCCGAGGTTCTTGTGCGCGACCTCGTAGTCGCCGCCGCCGGACGGGTAGGCCTTGATGAGCTGGCGGTAGCTGAGCACCACGACGACCAGCAGGATCACGACGCAGGCCGCCACCCAGGGCGCGAAGCTGAGGAACGCGAGGCCGCCCAGCGTGAGGATGAGGAGCAGCTCCTGCGGCGCGTAGGCCACCGAGCTGAGCGGGTCGCTCGCGAAGATGGGGAGCGCCAGGTGCTTGGGGAGCAGCTGGCCCTCGAGCTTGTCGCTGGCGAGCTTCTCGCCGATGAGCAGCCGTTTGGCGGGACTGCTCTCGGGAGCCTGGGGGTCCGGAGTCACGAGCGGCCACGATACATGGCGACGCGCCCGGGACGCGACGGAGCGGGGAGCGGGCCGTGAGGCCGCTGGATCCGCGTCGCCGTGCGGACTAGCCGGCCGTCGTGACGGGTCCCGTCGAGAGGGTGCCAGCCGGGTCGGCGGGGGCGGCGTCGCCGCGTCGCCGACGCCGCTCGCGGACGGGGACGGGGAGGTCGAACAGGGGGAGCGTGCGCTGGACGATCGGGCCGATCAGGAGCGCGAACGCGAGCGTGCCGAGGCCCACGTCGCCGCCGAGCGCCCAGCCGATCAGGAGCACGACGAGCTCGATGCCGACGCGCACGCGCCACACCGGCCAGCCCGTGCGGCGGTGGATCCCCGTCATCAGCCCGTCGCGCGGGCCCGGCCCGAAGTGCGCGCCGATGTAGAGGCCGGTCGCGATGCCGAGCAGGACGAGTCCCGCGGCGAAGAGGGGGATGCGGAACCCGAGGCTGTCGACGGCCGGCACCACCGCGAGCGCGAACTGCGCGCTGTAGCCGACGAAGAGGACGTTGAGGACGGTGCCCCAGCCCGGGCGCTGGCGGATGGGGATCCAGAGCAGGAGCACGAGCGCGCCGATGATGTTCGTGACCAGCCCGAAGGGGAGGCCCGTGCGCAGCGTCACGCCCTGGCTGAGGACGTCCCACGGCGAGACGCCGACGGCGGCCTGGAGCATCATGCCGATGGCGAAGCCGTAGAGGAAGATGCCGACGGCGAACTGGACTGAGCGACGGAGCATGAGGGAGATCCAATCGCGTCGCCGGTTGCGGGACAAGGTGCCAATCGCCAGGCTGTGGCCTCATGACCCGCTCTGGATCCGCGCCCTCCGCCGTGCTCGGCCCGACCGCCCTCACCGCGCTGCTGGGGGAGTGGACCCGGCCCGGCAGCCCGGCCTACCAGGCGCTCGCCGACGGGATCCGCCGCCTCGTGCTCGACGGCCGCGTGCCCGTGGGGGCGCGCCTGCCCGCGGAGCGCGAGCTCGCCGCGTCGCTCGGGCTCAGCCGCACGACCGTCGCGGCGGCCTACGCGGCGCTCCGCGGGACCGGCCACCTGGCGAGCCGGCGCGGCTCCGGCAGCGTGACGCGGATCCCGCGACGCGCGCCCGACGCCCGGGGGGAGGGGCGCGAGGTCGCCGACATGAGCCGCGCAGCCGTGCCCGCCGCGCCCGGTCTCGCCGAGGCCGCCATGCGCGCGGCGGCCCGGCTCCCCGCGCACCTCGACGGGCACGGCTACGACGTGGATGGGCTGCCCGAGCTGCGCGAGGCGATCGCCGCCCGCTACCGAGCCCGCGGCCTGCCGACCGAGGCCGACGACGTGCTCGTCACCGTCGGCGCGCAGCACGCGATCGGGCTCCTGGCGTCGGTGCTGCTGCACCGCGGCGACCGGGCGCTCGTCGAGCAGCCGAGCTACCCGCACGCGATCCAGGCCCTGCGCGACGCGGGCGCGCGCCTCGTCGGAGCGGGCGTCGGCGCCCACGGTTGGGATGAGGACGTGCTCGAGCAGACGATCCGCCGCACCCGTCCCGCGCTCGCCTACCTCATGCCCGACTTCCACAACCCGACGGGCCGCACGATGCCGGAGGGCCAGCGCGCGCGGGTCGTGGCGCTCGCCGAGGCGCACGGCGTGACGGTCGTGGCGGACGAGACCACGGCCGAGCTCGACATCGACCGGGCGGAGGCGCATCCGCCGCTGGCCGTCCACGGGTCGCCGGGCGCCGTCGTGCTCGTGGGGTCGGTGGGCAAGACGGTGTGGGGTGGGCTCCGCGTGGGTTGGATCCGCGCCGGCCGGCCGCTCCTCCGGGAGCTGGCCCGCGCGCGCTCGGCCCGCGACCTCGGCACGCCCGTGCTCGAGCAGCTCGTGGTGGCGGAGGTGCTGGGCGGCATGGACGGGATCCTCGCCGAGCGCCGCGCGCGCCTCCGCGAGACGCGGGACCACGTCGAGGCCGAGCTCGCGCGGCGCTTCCCCGGCTGGGAGGTGCCGCACGTCGACGGCGGATTGGCGGTGTGGGTCGGGATCGGAGCGCCCGTGAGCACGGAGCTGGCGCTCGCCGCCCGGGCGCGCGGCCTGTCGATCACGGGCGGGAGCCGGTTCGGGCACGACGGCGCGTTCGAGCGGTTCCTCCGGATCCCCATCACGTCCCCGCCCGCCGCCACCGACCGCGCGCTCGACATCCTCGACGAGGCGTGGCGCGGCCTCGCCCCCGTCGCAGGGCTCGGGCGCGACGTGGAGGACCGCTCGATCCTCGTATGAGGAGCCGACCGCCCTGGGGAGGCGGCCGATGGCGCGGGTGCGGCCCGCGGTAGCGTTCCGGCATCCGTGCGACCTCCCGCGAGCGGCGTTCGTCCCGATGTCCCGTCTCGACGGGCCCCGGCGGAGGGTCGCCAGCCGACCGATCCTGGAGGAACAACTCATGCGCATCCGTCCGCGATCCACCCCCGTCTCGACCCCGTCGGCGGCCGCCGGCCGACCCCGTCACGCGTTCGCCGCGCTGGCGCTCGCCGGCGGGCTCGCCGCCGCCGGTCTCGCCGTGCCGTCGTCGGCGTCCGCCGCGCCCGTCGCCGACGGGTCCGTCGTCGCCCCCGCATCCGTCGATCAGGCCGCTGCCGCCACGCACTGGACGCCCGCCGCCCGTGCCGCCGCCCTCGCGGCCGATTCGCCGACCGCCGCCGGGTCCGCCTCGGCCTCGGCCTCCGCCCTGTCCACGTCGGAGGACGGGAACGCCGCGGCCTCCACCCCGGTCCCGCACCCCGACCAGCCGTTCGTCGGCGTCCTCTTCTACGTGTCGGGCGGGCGGAACCACGCCTGCACCGCGAGCGTGGTCGACACCCCGGAGGGCGACGCGATCGCGACCGCCGCCCACTGCCTCGTCGACCGGCGCACCGGTGCCGCGACCACGCTGGCCACCTTCATCCCCGGAGCCCAGGGCGCCACGGCGCCCCACGGCATCTGGCCGGTGCGCGTCGCGGCCGTCTCCTCCTCGTGGACCACGACGGGCCGCGCCTCCGACGACGCCGGCTTCGCGCGCGTCAGCGGGCCCGCGGGCGAGGTGCTCGCGGCCCAGGTCGGCGCGGCCGAGCCCGTGTTCGGGACGCCCCTCGTGCCGGCGACCGGGGAGGCGCCGCGCCTCGCGATCCTCGGGTACCCGGCCGCCGGATCCGCCACGGCCGCGCTCGAGGCGTGCGCCGGCCGTCCCCAGCACGACACGGGCGGCCAGACGTCCCTGCCGTGCGCGCTCGGGAAGGGCGCGGCCGGATCCCCGGTGATCACGGCGGCCGGCGAGCAGCGCTCCGTCGTCGCGCGTCCCTCCGCAGGCCGCGGCGTGCTCCTCGCCACGTGGGGCGCCGAGGCGCAGTGCGCCTTCTCCTCCCTCCAGGGGCGGTAGCGGATGCCCGGGCAGCGGTCCGCCGTAGCCGCCGAGCGCCGGTCTCGGACCGCTGTCTGGGTAATCCCCTTCGTGCACGAACGGGTTGGGCGGGCACGAGCATACTGAAGCCGTGACCATCGACCTGCCTCCCATCAGCCGCTCCTACATCAGCCGTCCGTACCCGCTCGGCGCCACCGTCGTGGCCCGCGACGGCGGACTGCCCAGCGGCCTCAACGTCGCCGTGTACTCCGAGACCGCGGAGGCCGTCGAGGTCTGCGTGTTCGACGAGTCCGGCACCGAGACCCGCACGCGCCTCTCCGAGCGCACCGGCCACGTCTTCCACGGCCTCGTCGAGGGCGCCGGCATCGGCACCCGCTACGGCCTCCGCGTGCACGGCGAGTGGGACCCGTCCCGCGGCCTCCGCCACAACCCCGCGAAGCTCCTGCTCGACCCGTACGCCATCGCGATCGAGGGGCACCCCACCTGGGGCGAGGACGTCTTCGCGCACACCTTCGACGATCCGTCCGTCATGAACGAGGCCGACTCCGCCGCCTCCATGCCCCGCTCCGTCGTGGCGGACCGCCGCTTCGACTGGGAGGACGACGAGGCCCCGCGCACGGCGTCGGACGAGACCGTCGTCTACGAGGTCCACGTCAAGGGCTTCACCGAGCGGATGGAGTCGGTGCCCGAGGAGATCCGCGGCACGTACGCGGGCCTCGCGCACCCGTCGGCCATCGAGTACCTCACCGACCTCGGCATCACGAGCGTCGAGCTCCTGCCGGTGCACCACTTCATGCAGGACTCGCACCTGGAGGAGAAGGGGCTCCGCAACTACTGGGGCTACAACTCCATCGGCTTCCTCGCGCCCTACTCCGACTACAGCTCCGCGGGCGACGGCGGGCAGCAGGTCGTCGAGTTCAAGGAGATGGTCAAGGCCCTGCACGCCGCGGGCCTCGAGGTCATCCTCGACGTGGTCTACAACCACACCGCCGAGGGCAACCACATGGGCCCGTCGCTGTCGCTCAAGGGCATCGACAACGCCTCCTACTACCGGCTCGTGGAGGGCGACGAGGCGTCGTACTTCGACACCACCGGCACGGGCAACAGCCTCAACGTCGGGCACCCGGCGGCGCTCGCGCTGATCATGGACTCGCTCCGCTACTGGGTCGAGGAGATGCACGTCGACGGCTTCCGCTTCGATCTCGCCACGACGCTCACGCGCCAGGACGGCGACGCGGAGCTGCACAGCGCGTTCCTCACCCTGATCCACCAGGACCCGGTGCTCGCGCCCGTGAAGATGATCGCGGAGCCGTGGGACACCGCGGGCTACCAGGTCGGCGGCTTCCCCGCGGACTGGTCGGAGTGGAACGGGAAGTTCCGCGACGACGTGCGCGACTTCTGGCACAGCGGGCAGAACGTGCTCGGCGCGCTGGCCCAGCGGATCACCGGCAGCCCCGACGTGTACGAGTCCGGCCGCCGCTCGCCGCTGTGCAGCGTGAACTTCATCACGGCGCACGACGGCTTCACGCTCGCCGACCTCACGTCGTACGACGCGAAGCACAACGAGGCCAACGGCGAGGACAACAACGACGGCGAGAGCGACAACCGCTCCTCCAACGCCGGCGTGGAGGGCCCGACCGACGATGCCGAGGTGAACGCGATCCGGGACCGCCAGCGCCGCAACATGCTCGGCACGCTGCTGCTCTCCTCGGGCATCCCGATGGTGCTCGGCGGCGACGAGATCGCGCGCACGCAGGGCGGCAACAACAACGCCTACTGCCAGGACAACGAGATCTCCTGGTTCGACTGGGAGAACGCGGACCGCGAGCTGCAGGACTTCACGCGGAAGCTCATCCGCCTGCGCCGCGGCAACCGGGCGCTGCGCCCCATCTGGTTCCGCGGCGACGACGTCGAGGGCGCCGAGGAGGCCGTGCGATTCATCCGCGCCGACGGGCAGACCCTGAACCCGGAGGACTGGACGGACCCGAACGCGTTCAGCATCGGCGTGATCATGAAGGGCCGTGACAGCGACGCGTTCTTCGTCGCGTTCAACGCGGCCGAGGGCCCGGTCGAGTTCCAGCTGCCCTCCGGGCTCGGCGTCTCGTGGCACCTCGCCATCTCGTCCGACTCGGAGCAGAACACGGACGAGGACGCGACCAGCATCCTCGTGCGCGACCGCTCCTTCACGGTGCTGCGGGCCGCGCGCTCCTAGCCGCCCCGCCCGCACGACGGGCCGCTCGACGACGCGCCCCCGGGAGACCGGGGGCGCGTCGTCGCATGTGGGCGGTTCGCTGACCGAGCCCGTGTCCGGGACCGCCGCGCGACGGGCGTACCGTGGACTGCCCCGTTTCCTCTCCCGGGGAGATCGGATGGCCGCGTGCCCGCATCGCCCGCCCCACGGCCGTCGTCCACCCGCACGCTCGACCTCGAGGCGGCGATGCGCGCGAGCGTCGGCCTCCTCGTGCCGCTCCTGGTGCTCCTCGCGATCGGCCGGCTCGATCTCGCGCTCTACGCGTCCTTCGGCGCCTTCACCGGGTTGTACGGCCGGAACGAGCGGTACCGGTTGCGGCTCGCGAGCGTGGGCGCCGGGGCCGCGATGATGCTCGTCGCCATCGCCACGGGCGTCGTCCTGTCGCTCGCCGACGCGCCCCTCGCGCTCGAGGCGGCGGGCCTCGTCGTCGTGCTCGGCGGGGCGTCGCTCGTCTCGACGGCGATGAGCCTGGTGCCGCCGCATCCGCTGTTCCCCGTCTTCGGGCTGGTGGTGTGCGCGGCCGTGCCGGTGGATCCGGCGCAGGCGCGCGACGCGCTCGTGACAGCCGTGGCCGCGATCGCGTTCTCCGCCGGCGTCTGCATGTCGGGTTGGCTGCTCCGCCGCTGGGCGCCCGAGGCGCACGCCCACCGCTTCCGCGCGCTGCCGCGGATACCCGTGCGCGACGCCGCCGTGCACCGCGACCCCGCCGCGTGGACCGCGGTGGCCGCCAACGTCGTCGGCGCGCTGGTGGCGGGCGGGATCGCCGTGGCGCTCGGGCTCGGCCACCACTACTGGGCGGTCGTGACCCTGGTGGCCGTGCTGCCGGTCGTCCGCGGGCCGCTGTCGTTCACGCGCGTGGCGCACCGGGTGCTCGGGACGCTGGCCGGCGCGGTGGTGGCCTCGGGCATCCTCGCGCTGCACCTGCCGGCGCCCGCCGTGATCGCGGTGGCCGTGGCCTGCCAGTTCGCGGCCGAGCTCGCGGTGGGGCGGCACTACGGGCTGGCGCTCGTCTTCATCACCCCGCTCGCGCTCGTGATGGGCGGCCTCGGCCGGACGCTGCCCGTGCTGCCGCTCGTGACGGACCGGGTGGTCGACACGCTCGTGGGCGCGGCCGTCGGGGTGGCCGTGATCCTGGTCCTGCGGGCGCTCGCCGCCGGGCGTCAGCGGCGCGCAGCCGGCACCGCGTAGCGGCGGAGGAGGCAGACGATCCCGCCGGTCAGCGCGAGCGCGGCGACCGCGCCGGCGAGGACGGCGCGGCGGACGAGGGCCTCGTATTCCGGCGACGTCGGCGTGCCGAGGTCCGGCTGCGGGAGCCGGTCGACGAGGACCGCGCTCTCGAAGAGGGCGGCGAGCGCCGTCGGAGCCGCCGCCGCGAGGATGACGAAGCAGAGCACGGCGCCGGTGAGCAGCAGGCGGTCACGGGGTCGTGACGGGCGTGCGGCCGGGGCGGACATGGTGCGGCGGCCTAGGGGAGGACCGTGGTGCTCCACCCGTACAGGTGGCCGTTCGCGCCGAAGACGTTCCAGCCGCCGGCGCAGGTGACGGTGGCCGGGTCGATCTTCGGCGGCCACCAGGTGTCCTCGATGGTCGACATCTGCAGGTCGGTGCAGCCGCCGGGTGCGGGCGCGGCCTGCCCGGTCTGCACGGAGACGATGCTGCCGGCCTTCGCCTCGGACTTGGTGCGGATGAGGGTGCCGTCGGCCGGGATCCACGTCGGCAGCGCCGTGCCGATGGCGGTCTGGGCGTCCGCCGTGGTCGCGTAGATCTCGGTCGTGGGCGCCGTGAACTGCGCGCTGGCCCCGCATCCGGACAGGAGCGCCGCGCTCGCGACGGCGGCCAGGACGGTGAGGGTCGGTCGATGCATCCCCCTAGTGTGCCTGGTCAGCGCCGACGGCGGATGCGGATGGGCCCACGGGCGGTGGAGGGATCGACGACCGAGCCCTTCTGGGTGATCTCGACCTCGCCCGCGTCCACGAGCCGCCGGGCGGCGCGGCGGGCGGGTTCCATCAGGTCGCGCCAGTCGTCGGGCGACTCGGCCCGGGCCGCCTCGGAGGGGCAGATGGTGGCGCCGCCGGCGCGGTGCGCGAGGAGGTCGAGGATCCGCCGCTCGAGCGCGGCGTCGACGTCGGAGACCCCGCGGCGCCGGCACGCGTCGCTGCAGAAGCGCACCTGGTCCCAGTCGCGCTCCCACTTCCTGCGCCACTCGATGGTGCGACCGCACGAGGCGCAGGTCTTGGGCTCGGGGACCGCGTCCCTGGTCGTCGATGCCCGGTGCGCCATCCCCCCAGCATGCTCCGTGCGGCCGGGCATCGGCCGAGCGCGGCGCCTCGCGTTCGAAAACCCGTCGCGAACGGGGGATCTCCCGGTCGCGGATGCGATACTCCTCACGACGGGGCGGGTTCCCGGTGCGGGCGATCAGCGGTCCGAGCGACCGCCGCCCCCGCGGCCCGCATCGCACAAGGAGCACCCCCTGCATCTCCTCTCCGTCTTCAGCCTCCGCAACCGGGCGCTGATCGCGCTCGTCACGATCGTCATCGGGGTCTTCGGCGGCATCGCGCTGACGACGCTCAAGCAGGAGCTCATCCCGTCGGTGTCGTTCCCGCAGCTCGCGGTGGTCACGGCGTACCCGGGCGCATCGCCCGCGGTCGTGGACACCGACGTGTCGACGCCCATCGAGCGCGCGATCCAGGCGGTGCCGGGCCTCGAGTCCTCCACCGCGACCTCGCGCACCGACTCCTCGGTCATCTCGGCGTCGTTCACGTACGGCACCGACCTGGCGACGGCCGAGCAGAAGATCGACCAGGCCATCAACCGGATCCGCACCACGCTGCCCGACGGGATCGACCCCGTGGTCATCGCGGGCAGCATCGACGACCTGCCGGTCATCCAGATCGCGGTGACGAGCGACCTCAGCCCGCAGGACCTCACGGCCGCGCTCGAGCGCTCGACCCTGTCGGACATCCGCAAGCTCGACGGCGTGCGCGACGCGAGCCTCCTCGGCACGGTCGGGCAGCGCGTGGTCATCACGCCGGATCCCGCGAAGGTGCAGGCCGAGGGCCTCTCGAACCAGGCCATCCGCGACGCGCTCGACGCCAACGGGAAGCTCCTGCCCGCGGGCTCGGTGACGGAGGACGGCACCACGCTGTCCGTGCAGTCGGGCACGCGCCTCGGATCCACCCAGGACCTCGCCGCGCTGCCGCTGCTGGGTGCGACGGGCGGCCGCGCGCTCACGATCGGCGACGTCGCCAAGGTGGAGCTCGGCCAGGATCCGACCACCGGCATCTCGCGCGTCGACGGCCAGCCGTCGCTCACCATCGCCGTCACGAAGACGCCGGCGGGCAACACGGTCGACGTGTCGCACCTCGTCACGGAGCTCCTGCCGCAGCTGTCACAGGACCTGGGGAACGGCACGGAGTTCACGGTCGTGTTCGACCAGGCGCCCTTCATCGAGCAGTCGATCTCGAGCCTCACCACGGAGGGCCTGCTCGGCCTCGTGTTCGCCGTGCTGGTGATCCTCGTGTTCCTGCTGTCGATCCGGTCGACCATCGTCACCGCGATCTCCATCCCGGCGTCGGTGCTCATCACCTTCATCGGCATGCTCGCCTCGGGCTACACGCTCAACATCATCACGCTCGGCGCGCTGACCATCGCGGTCGGGCGCGTCGTGGACGACTCGATCGTGGTGATCGAGAACATCAAGCGGCACCTCTCCTTCACGCCCGACCGGCTCGAGGCGATCCGCGCCGCCGTGAAGGAGGTCGCGGGCGCGGTCACGGCGTCGACCGCCACGACCGTCGCGGTGTTCCTGCCGATCGCGCTCGTGGGCGACATCACGGGCGAGCTGTTCCGGCCCTTCGCGCTCACGGTGACGATCGCGCTCGCCGCCTCGCTGTTCGTCGCGCTGACCATCGTGCCGGTGCTCGCGTACTGGTTCCTGCGGCCGGAGGGGGAGTCGCGCCGGGCGCGCCGCAAGGCGGCCGCCGCCGCATCCGCATCGACCTCCGCCGTGGAGGGCGCCGCCCGCACGGGAGCCCACGCCGCGATCGCCGGCCCCGTCGACGACCGCGAGCTCGCCGACCGGCCGGCCCGCGGATCCCACGCCGCGCACGACGAGGGCGAGGGGATGGGCGCGCCCACGCGCCTCCAGCGCGGCTACCTGCCGATCCTCGCCTGGACGCTCAAGCACTCCGCGGTCACGCTGGTGCTCGCGATCCTCGTGCTCGGCGGCACGGTCGCGCTCATCCCGAGCATGAAGACCAACTTCCTCGGCGACAGCGGGCAGAACACGCTGACCGTCTCGCAGGAGCTGCCGAGCGACACGAGCCTCGAGGCGCAGGACACCGCCGCCACGAAGGTGGAGCAGGCGCTCATCGGCGTCGAGGGCGTCGACACCGTGCAGACCTCGATCGGCTCGGACAGCACGTCGCTGACGGCGGCGTTCAGCGGCGGCGGCGGGATCACGTTCGCGCTCACGACCGACTCGGACGCCGACCAGGACGCCATCCGCGAGCGCGTGCGCTCCGCGGTCGACGGCCTCACCGACGTGGGCGACGTGTCGCTCGCGGCGGCCTCCGGCGGGTTCTCGTCGAGCGACATCGCGGTGCAGATCACCGCGAACGACGCGGACGACCTCAAGGCGTCCGCCGACGCGATCCTCGCGGCCGTGAAGGACCTGCCCTCCATCGAGCAGGCCACGAGCAACCTCTCGGAGACGCAGCCGTTCATCGCCGTGAACGTGGACCGGGCCAAGGCCGCGGCCGCGGGCCTCAGCGAGCAGGCCGTGGGCGGCATCGTCACCGCGAGCCGGCTGCCGGCCTCGGTCGGGCAGGTCGTGATCGACGAGAAGACGCTGTCCATCTACATCCAGGACCCGGACGCCGCGCAGAGCCTGCAGGGGCTGCGCGACTTCCGGATCCCCACCGCGCGCGGCCTCGTGCCGCTCAGCGACCTCGCGACCGTCGAGGTCACCGACGGCCCCGCGACCGTGACGACCACGGGCGGCTTCCGCAGCGCCACCGTGAGCGCGACGCCGGGCAGCGACGACGTGGGCTTCGCCTCGTCCGAGGTGTCGCGGGCCGTCGCCGACGTGCAGCTGCCGGCCGGCGCGCAGGCGTCGCTCGGCGGCGTCGCGTCGCAGCAGTCGAACGCGTTCGGGCAGCTCGGGCTCGCGGTGCTGGCGGCGATCCTGATCGTCTACATCATCATGGTGGCGACGTTCCGGAGCCTCATCCAGCCGCTCGTGCTGCTCGTCTCCGTGCCGTTCGCAGCGACCGGCGCGGTGCTGCTGCAGGTGGTGACGGGGATCCCGCTGGGCGTCGCGTCGATCATCGGCCTGCTGATGCTCGTCGGCATCGTGGTGACGAACGCGATCGTGCTCATCGACCTCGTGAACCAGTACCGGACGCGCGGGCTCGAGCTCCGGGAGGCGATCCTGCAGGGCGCGTCGCGGAGGCTGCGGCCCATCCTCATGACGGCGCTCGCGACGATCTTCGCGCTGCTGCCGCTCGCGATCGGCCTCACCGGGCACGGCGGGTTCATCTCGCAGCCGCTCGCGATCGTCGTGATCGGCGGCCTGCTGTCGTCGACCGTGCTGACGCTCGTCGTGCTTCCGTCGCTGTACTCGCTCGTGGAGCGGGCGGGGCTCAGGATCCGGGCACGGGGCGAGCGCGGATTGCCGGTCGGGGAGCCCGCCGGACGAGGCTGACAGCTCGACGGGGCCGCCTCGTCGGGGAGCGGTCCGGCGTCGCGCCCGTCCGTGTCGTCCGGAGGGAGGGGCGGCTGGGTGAGCATCAGCGCGCGCTGTATAGCCGGCGCTAGCGACCTTCGTATCGCATTCCGCCCGGATGGCGATACCTCCGTCCAGACCTTCCTCACGGGCCTTTTCCTCCTGCAGGGCCCGGCCTAGGTTCATGAGCGGGGCGGTCGCCGAGGCGTCCGAGTCGGTGGAGCCGACGACCCCTTCGCGGGCTCGCGCCCATCACCAGGAAGGAAACGTCATGGGTTCCATCACCGACGACGCATTCGACATCGACGTGCGGGTCAGCACGCCATCCGCCTCCGGCACCGTTCAGCCGGCCAGCTGGACGCCCCTCAGGACGCGGACCGTCAAGTGCTCGAAGTCCACGTGCGTCGGATGCACCAACACCTGCGCGAGCTGCGGTCCGGGCGGCTTGTTCTGCTGATCCCCGTCCGCTCGGGGGCTCGATGACGCCGTCCGGCGGAGTCGAGCCCCACCCCACTCGAACGGATGCACCGTGTCCTGGCAGTCCACCCACCTCCGACCCTCCACCGAACGGCGCCTCCAGCGGGCGGGCGAGCTGATCTCGGGCCGGCTCGCCCACCCCGAGCAGGTATCGGGAGCCACGGGACCGCCGCTGCCGGACGCTCCCGCGACCTGGGACGGTCCTACCCTGGCGAACGGCCACGCCGGCATCGCCCTCCTGCACGCGACGTCGGCGACCGCGCCCCGCTGGGACGTCGACGGCGCGGCGGCGTGGGCCACCGACCACATGCTGGCCGCCGTCCGGCTGACGCAGGTGCAGCCCCTGCAGACGACCGACCTGTTCTCCGGTTCCGCAGGGCTCGCATTCGCGCTGCAGGCCTGCGCCGAGGTCGAGCCGCGGTTCTCCCGCGTCCTGGCCGGGGTCGTGCCGACGACGCTGGCCGAGGCCCGGGAGGAGTACGCCGACGCACCCGTCTCGGGTACCGCGCCGCAGGACTACGACGTCATCAGCGGGCCGGCCGGCCTGCTGGGGTGGATCGACGCGCTGCCCCAGGAGTACGCGGCCTCGGCAGCGCCGCTGCGAGATCACCTGCACACGGGCCTGGGGCGGCTCTTCCGACATGGGGCGACCGCATCCGCCGCGCCGCCCTGGCGCATCCTGCCCGAGCTCGTCCCTGTCGAGGAGCGGCTGGAGCTCGCGCCCGCGGGCTACTCGGACACGGGCCTCGCACACGGGGCGGCCGGACCGCTCGCCGCGCTGAGCCTCTGGGACCGGGGTGACAAGGACGTGATGCGGAGCATCCAGGACATCGTCGCGTGGCTCCTCCGCACCCGCACCCAGGACGACGCGGGGCCCAACTGGCCCACCCTGATCCCTACGGGAACCGCCCTCCCCGCTGCGGGTTCCTGGGCCCACAGCCGGACCGCATGGTGCTACGGAGCACCCGGCGTCGTCGCCGCCCTATCCCTCGCGCACCGCCGCGCGCCGTCGGCCGAGCTAGCCGACGCGATCGGCGAGGCGACGGAGGCGATGATGGCCCGGATCGGCGCCGGTCGGGCATTCAGCACACCGACGCTCTGCCACGGATCGGCGGGCGTGGCCGTGATCCTCCGGCACCTCGCCGACGACCACGGCAACGAGCGCGCCGGCGGCGGGCTCGAGGGTGTTGCGGAACAGCTGCTGGCGACCGTGGACCCGAGCGCCGAGTTCGGCGTCCAGGACATCGAGCCCGGTCCGAAGGCCGTCGACAACCCCACCCTCCTCAACGGGGCGGCGGGAGTCGCCCTCGCCCTGCACGCCCTCCTGAGCCCTGGGCGTCCCACGTGGACGCGGCTTCTGATGATCGGATGACCGGCATGCGACCCACCACCCGGGACACGACGTACGAGCCTATGGGCTTCGGGCTGCTCCGGAGCCCGCTCCTCCCGATCGACGACCTACTCGAGCACCTCGACCGGCCGGCCGCCGACGCGGCCCGCGAGCTCGCGGGCACCGACCCTCGCGGTGTCTTCGGGACCGCGCTGTTCATCAGCTCCATGGACCTGCACGCGTCCCTCGGAGGCGGGCCCACGCGACCGGACGGTCCCGCGGCGCGGCGCCGGTACTCGTCCCTCTATCGCTTCCTCGCCCGTGCGAGCAGCCGACCGACGCCGTACGGCGCCTTCGCGGGGGTCGCCCTCGTGGAGGTCGGCGAGGGGACGTCGCTGCTCCGCGCCCCGGAGCCGTTCGCCCTGCACGTGCGACCGGACGCGTCGTGGCTGCTCGGGCTTCGCGCCGCCATCATCGGCGACGAGCATCTCCGTGCCGGCCTCCCGCTGCGCGTCAATCCGCAGATCCTGATCCACGGCGGCCGCCTGCTCCTCCCGAATGCCGACGTCGCAGGCCGGGTCGACGACCGGAGCGTGGACATGCGCTTCACGGCCGCCGTGCGGCGGACAATCGAGGCGTGCAGCGCGGGGACCACGCGAGACGGGCTCGTGGATGCCGTGGCCTCGCCCGCGAGCGCGTGGCCTCGCGCCTCCGTGGAGCAGCTCGTGGACACGCTCCTCGAGCTCAACGTCCTTGTCCACGACGTCCTGCCCGCCGTCGGGCAGCCCGACATCTGGCGCGCCTGGCGGGAGCGCTTCGCGGGGCTCCCCCTGGGTCGGGCCCTCGACGAACTCCACCGTGCGATGTCGGGCATCTCGCACCTCGACGACCACACGGTCGATCGCCTCGAGGGCGTCTTCGCCCAGCAGGACGCCGTGACCGCCGGCGACTTCCGAGACCGGGTCCAGGTGGACGCGGAGGTCCGCCTGAGCGAGGCGCGAATCGGATCCGCCGTCGTGGAGGAGGTGGGGGACTGCCTGACCGTCCTCGCCGCCCTCGTGCCGTCGCCCCGTCCACCGCACCTGCAGGAGTTCCACGAGCGCTGCGTCGAGCGCTACGGCGTCCACGCCGAGGTGGCGGTGAAGGAGCTCCTTTCCGAGGACGCCGGCGTGGGGCCCCCGAACGAGTACGCCGTCCCCCGGGCCAGCACCTGGCATCCGGTGGCCTCGACCCGGGAACCGTCCCGGTGGGAGCAGGTGTCGTCGCGCGCGGTCGCCGACGCCCTGCTCGCGGGGGACCGCGAGGTCGTGGTCGACGACGACCTCGTGAGCCTGGTCGGCCGAGACGCGACGCCGGGACGCCCGTCTTCCCCGCTGGTGGACGCCTACGTCCAGATCGAGGCGGACTCGGCCGAGGCCGTCGACGCGGGCAGATGGCGGGCTGTGCTCGGCAGCGACGGGACCGCGGAGGGCGGCAGGACCTTCGGCAGGTTCCTCCACCTCCTCGACGCGAGTGCCGCCGCCCGCATCAGCGGCGCCTACGCCAGGACGCACCCGTCGAGCGACTGCATGGTCGCGGAGCTGCGCTACCTGCCGACCACGGGACGCGCGGCCAACGTGACCGTCGTGCCGCCCCTCGTCGACCACGAGATCGCCGTCAACGTAGCCGAGACGGGCGGGGACGTGCGCGCCATCGCCCTCGACGACATCCTGGTCGGGTTCGCGGACGAGCGCTTCTACCTCCGAGTGCGGGGCGAGGCGCGAGAGCTGCGGGTTGTCCAGACGCACATGCTGAACCACTACGCCGCCCCGAACGCCGTCCGCTTCCTCCTGGAGGCCACGCAGGACTCGACTGCGGGCGTGCCCTCGCTGGACCTGCATCACCTGGACCACCTCCGGCACGTACCGAGGTTCGTCCGCGGCCGGGTGGTCCTGCGTGCGGCACGGTGGCGCATCGACCGGGTCGACGATGTGGTCCCCGACGCGCATCTCGCCGCCTGGCGGACCCGGCACCGGGTCCCGCGCCATGTCTACATCTCCGACTCCGACAACCGCCTCCTCATCGACTTGGAGTCGGACGTCGGTCGCGACGAGCTCGTCCGGGCCGTCGAGCAGCAGGGGCGCGCGGGCAGCGCCGTCATGCTCGAGGAGTGCCTGCCCGCCCCACAGGGCATGCTCCTGTCGGATGTGCGCGGCCGCCGCTACGCATCCGAGCTGGTCCTGCCGTTCATCCGGCGCGACGGGGCCCACGCACCGGTCGTCGTGGCTGCGGACGCGCGCGTCCGTCGTGACGCGCTCGCCCCCGCCCCGCAGGATCGGCAGGCATGGCTGAGCGCGAAGCTGTACGCGGCGTTCCGACGGCACGAGGACCTGCTTGTCCGCGTGGTCCGTCCCATGCTCGACGCCGTGGGCTCGCCTGACTGGTTCTTCGTCGAGTACGCCGACCCCTACCCGCACCTTCGGGTCCGGATCCGACGTACGGCTGAAGCCGCCCACGCACATGCCGAACTCGTGAGCGCGGTCATGGGCGCGCTCGAGGACGCGCGCGCCGCGGGTCAGCTGTCACGGTTCGAGATCGTCGAGTACGACCGGGAGAACGAGCGCTACGGGGGTCCTGACCTTATCTCGCACGCGGAGACGCTCTTCTCTCGTTCCAGCGACCTCATCGTCCACGCGCTGGTCGCGATGCGGTCGGGGGCCGTCGGGTGCAGCCGCGACCAGCTGTGTCTCCTGGGCCTTGACGCCATCCTCCAGGGGTGGGAGGAGCATGGAGACGCCGAACGGGCGCTCGCAGTCGGCGCGGTCTCCTCGGGCACGCGCAAGCGCTTCCACGAGGAGGGACGTGACCTGGCGGAGCTGCTCGCGCCTTGGCGCTCCGGCCACGACGCCGCGGTCACGACGACGCGTCGGATGCTGGGGCCGGGCCTCTCCCGATTGAGATCCGCGGCCGCGGACTACCGGGCGGCCGCGGACGAGGCCGCCGGCGAGGGGCGCCTGATCGGGGACCTCGACCACATGCTCCGCAGCGTCCTGCACATGCAGTGCAACAGGACGCTCACCGGCGGCCGTGACGAGGAGACGGAGGTGATGGACCTCTGGGCGCTCACCAGGAGGGCCATCTCGCGACGCCCGTCCGCGACGGGGTCGCGATGACCGCGAGGGCGCCCGCCGGACGCGGCGGGAGCTGGACACGGGCCGCGCATCTGGTCTGGGCTGAGAGCCCGCCGCTCACCACGGCGGTGGTGGTCCTCTCCACGCTCGCCGGACTGGTCCCTTCCATGACGGTATCCCTCACCGAGCAGGTCGTCGGGGGCGTCACGCGGTACGGCGCCACCGGCGACCTCGACGCGGTCTCCGTACCGGCGGTCGCGATGCTGCTCGTCGGCGTGGCCGCCTTCATCGTGGCGACTGCTCAGGGCTACGCGCAGAGCCTGCTCCAGATCCGCCTTGCCAACCGGATCAACCTGGCCGTGGTCGCGAAGGCCACGGCGATGGACCTCCAGCAGTTCGAATCGGCGAGCACATACGACTCCCTCCAGCGGGCCACGCGGGAGGCGGGGACCCGGCCGTACCAGCTGTTCATGGACGCCCTGGGCGTCCTGGTCGGTGCGGTGTCGCTGCTCTCCGTCGCGGCGGTGTTGTTCACATGGGATCCGTGGATCGCGGTGCTGCTCATAGTGTCGTGCCTGCCGGCGCTCGCCGCGGAGGTGTTCTTCGGCCGCGTGTCCTGGAAGGTCGAGCACGACCGGTCATCCATGCGCAGGTGGGCGTCGTACCTGCAGTTCCTGACGACGAACGACCGCAACGTGAAGGAGGTCAAGTCCTTCCGCCTCGGCGAGATGCTCGTCGGTCGCTACGCGCGCGTCCTCCGGGATTTCTACGACGTCGACAGGTCGATCCAGCGTCGCGAGGCGTGGGTCACCGGGCTGGCCGGCGTCGTCAACGTCGCGGTGTCGGGGACGGCCATCCTCCTGGCGGCGTTGAACGCGGCGAGGACCGGCGACGTCGGCCAGCTGGCGGGGTACATCGCGGCCGTCACGGCGGTGCAGGGTGCGTCTACGGCGGTGTTCCTGGGGCTCGGGCAGATGTACGAGCACCGGCTGTTCCTGGGCGAGCTCTTCAGCTTCCTCGACGCCCCGGAGCAGTTGGTCCTCGACGGCGTGAGGGCCTTCCCGGACGAGCTCCGCACGGGCATCGAGTTCCGAGACGTGGGCTTCGTGTACCCGGGCACGACGGCACCCGCGCTCGAGCATGTGTCCTTCACCGTGCGACCCGGGGAGGTGGTCGCGTTCGTGGGAAGGAACGGGGCGGGAAAGTCCACCATCACGAAGCTCGTCAACCGGCTCTACGACCCGACCTCGGGGTCGATCCTCCTGGATGGGCACCCGCTCATGGAATACGACGTCGAGAGTCTCCGCCGGGGCATCGGGGTCGCCTTCCAGGACTTCGTCCAGTACGAGACGAGCGTCGAGGAGAACGTGAACTTCGGCGCGGTGGAACGACTCGGCGACGTCCCCAACTCGGACGCGGCACTGCGCCGCTCGGGTGCGGACTTCGTCGAGCGCCTGCCCTCTGGTGCGCAGACCCGCCTCGGCCGCTGGTTCGAGGATGCCCAGCAGCTCTCGACGGGCCAGTGGCAGCGGCTGGCTGTCGCCCGAGCCCTGGCCGGGCGCTCCGGGGTGATCCTGCTCGACGAGCCGACGGCAGCCGTGGACGCGGAGACGGAGAGCGCCCTCTTCGCGCGCCTGCGCGAGGTGTCAGGTGGAGCCATCTGCCTCCTCGTCTCCCATCGCTTCTCGACCGTGCGGGTCGCGGACCGGATCCACGTCCTGGACGCCGGGTCGATCGTGGAGAGCGGCACGCACGACGAGCTGGTCCGCAGCGGCGGCGTGTACGCCGCGATGTTCGCTCTGCAGGCGGCGGGATACGCGCCGTGATCGTCAACCTGGGTTGACGTTGGTCGGGTGGCGTCCTACCGTGGACGCATGGATGCGCAGGGGGTGGCGAAGACGGCCGCGGACGTGACGGAACCGCAACGGGGGCTGCGCGCAGTGGTCGCCCTGCGGAAGCTCGCCGACTCCCTCGAGTACCTGCAGGTGCGCGCGGCGCTGGAGCGCGGGATGTCCTGGGCGGACATCGGGGACCACCTCGACGTCACGCGTCAGGCGGTCCATAAGAAGTACGCCCGTCGAATCGCGGGCGACAACGGGAACGAGAGGAACGCACGATGACCGGAACGATGCTCACGGAGTCGACCTACATCTCGCTCGCCGCCGCCGAGGAGTGCGCGCGTCTCGGTCATGCGGAGATCGACGGGGAGCACCTGCTCCTCGCGCTGCTGGCGGTCGGCGGACCCAGCGCGCGTCGGCTCCACGCCGCGGGCGTCGGCATCGACGAGGCGCGGCAGCGCGTGGCCGAGGAGTCGGCGTCGCTCCTCGCGGAGATCGGCGTCACGTCGCCCCCCATCGAGCGTGGCCCCTCCGCGGTCCACCCCGCCAACCTGGTCCCTCCACGCTGGTCCGCACGCGCGCTACGGCTGATGCGGTCGATCCCCTCGAGGGCCCCCGACACTGCCCTGCTCGAGGCGCTGCGGGACGACACCGTGGGCACCGCGGCGCGCGTCATGCGGGACTGGGACCTGGATGGGGGTGACCAGGAGAGCGCTCCGCGGACCGCTCCCCGTCTGCCTGCGGGGACGGTCGTGCACGAGCAGATCGCTCCCTGCTCCTCCGACGCCGTCTGGGACGCGTTGACGAGCGACGGCATCGTCGGCGTCCTCTTCCCCGAGGGCGCGCGCGAGATGTCGCGGGATGCCGGCGGTCCCCAGGGGGCGCGCCGCGCGGTCGCTTTCGAGGAGCAAGCTGAGGGGAGGGGCCCGCGTCACACCGAGTTCGCGGTATTCGACGGGGACCCGGTGGTGCTGCGTATCGAGAAGATGGTCCCGCTCACATTCGCCGGGCGGCTGGTCCCCGGTGTCGTGCGTCGTGCGATCGAGGCGGATCTGCGGCGTCGTGCCCTCGCGCTGGTCCAGTCTGTGGGACGCGGTGCAGCGTGACCGGCGGCAGCGGATCGACGGCCCAGGCGGCGAGCGGGCGCTGGGAGATCGCCATCGTCCCGACGAGGCGCGGGAGGATCGGGTACGCCGGTCGGTGGGCGCTGAACATGGCGATGGGCGTCCTGCTCGGATCGGGCGACGGCACGCCGCCCACCCACGACCTCCTGCTGACGGAGCGCGGTAGCGGCCGCGAGCTGCGGCGCATCGAGGCGGGATCGCTGCACGAGGCGCGCGTCCTGCACGAGACGGTCCGGGAGGACCTCGCGACGCTCACCGTCGAGGAGTTCGCCGAGGAGTGGGGCATGAGTGCCGAGTCGACCGCCTGAGCCCGACGGCGCCGGGAACGAGGAGGATGGACGCGCGCTGGTGTCGGCGACCGGCGTCCGGTAGTGTGCTCCAGTCGGCTCTTGACACCGCTACCGGACCATCCATCCGGGCGGATGGATTTGTCAGTCAGGTGGGCCGGTTTCCCCCTCTCGTTCCGCAGAGGGGTACGTCACGCGATGACACGGCCCCCGGTCGACGACTGCCCGGGTTGAGAGCAGCTCTGCGCACCCTGATCCTGTAGCGCGCTGCTTCGCACATGCGCATTGTCATGCATCCGAGCAGAACGAGGAATCCCTCATGCCCTACAACAACGACTCCCCGCGCGGCGCCAAGCGCGCCTCCGCGGGATCCCGCAGCCCGAACCACCGCGGCTACAACTCCGATCCCGCGCCCAAGAAGCAGCGCTGGAACGCCGACGAGCGCGCCCAGCGCTCCGGCCAGGACGACCGCCCCCAGCGCGGCGGCGCCGCCCGTCCCGCGCGCGGCGCCGACCGCCCCAACTGGGAGCCCCGCGCCGAGCGCCCCGCCGGTCGCGGCGAGCGTCCCGCGTACGGCGACCGCCCCAACCGCGCCGGCCAGCGCCCCGAGCGCGGCGACGCCCGCCCGCAGCGCGGCGAGCGTCCCTCGTACGGCGGCGGCGCCGACCGCGGCCAGCGCAGCGAGCGTCCCTCGTACGGTGCCGAGCGCGGTCAGCGCTCCGAGCGTCCGTCGTACGGCAACGAGCGTCCCGCCCGCGGCGGCGAGCGCTCCGAGCGCCCGTCGTACAACGACCGCGCGCCGCGCAACGACCGCCCGTCCTACGGGAACGACCGGCCGCAGCGGTCGGAGCGTCCGTCGTACGACGACCGGAACGCCCGCACGGAGCGTCCCGCGTACAACGACCGGAGCGCTCGCACGGAGCGACCCGCGTACAACGATCGTCCGGCTCGTTCCGAGCGTCCCGCGTACGACGACCGCGCCGAGCGTCCCTCCTACGGCGACCGCGCCCAGCGCAGCGAGCGTCCGTCGTACAACGACCGCCCCGCCCGCACCGAGCGTCCGTCCTACAACGACTCCCGCCCGGCCCGCACGGAGCGTCCCGCGTACAACGACCGCCCGGCTCGCACGGAGCGTCCTGCGTACAACGACCGCCCGGCTCGCACGGAGCGGCCCTCCTACAACGACCGCCCGGCTCGCACGGAGCGCCCCTCCTACGGCGACCGCGCCGAGCGATCCGAGCGTCCCGCGTACAACGACCGCCCGGCTCGCGCCGAGCGCCCGTCGTACGGCGACCGCCCGCAGCGCTCCGAGCGTCCCTCCTACGGCGACCGGCCCCAGCGCAGCGAGCGCCCGTCCTACGACGACGCGCGCCCCAAGCGCGACAGCGACTTCTACCCGAGCAAGGAGGGCGCCCCGCGCCACGCGCCGTCCGAGGACGTCGTGCTCGAGCGCCTCGAGGCGCAGGCCACCACGGCCAAGGACGTCGACGGCGTGACCTTCGCCGCGCTCGGCCTCGGCCAGAACATCGTCCGCGTGCTCGAGGAGCTGGGCGCGTCCAGCCCGTTCCCGATCCAGGCCGCCACGATCCCCGACGTGCTCGCGGGTCGCGACGTGCTCGGCCGCGGCCGCACCGGATCCGGCAAGACCATCGCGTTCGGCGCGCCCCTCGTGGAGCGCCTGCTCGAGAACGACGGCGCGAAGAACCGCAAGATGGGCCGCAAGCCCCGCGCGCTGATCCTCGCCCCGACGCGCGAGCTCGCCATGCAGATCGACCGCACGGTGCAGCCCATCGCCCGCTCGGTGGGCCTGTTCACCACCACGATCTTCGGTGGCGTGCCGCAGTTCAAGCAGGTCGGTGCGCTGCAGCGCGGCGTCGACATCCTCATCGCGACCCCCGGCCGCCTCGAGGACCTCATCGACCAGGGCCGCCTCGACCTCTCCGAGATCGTCGTCACGGTCCTCGACGAGGCCGACCACATGTGCGACCTCGGCTTCCTCGAGCCCGTGCAGCGGATCCTCCGCCAGGTGAAGAAGGACGGCCAGCGCCTGCTCTTCTCCGCCACGCTCGACAAGGGCGTCGCGACGCTCGTCAACGAGTTCCTGCCGTCGCCCAGCGTCCACGAGGTCGCGGGCGAGGACCAGGCGTCGTCGACCATCGACCACCGCGTGCTCCTCATCGAGCAGCGCGACAAGGCCGCGATCATCGAGCAGCTCTCCAGCGGCGAGGGCAAGACGCTGATCTTCGCCCGCACCCGCGCGTTCGCCGAGCAGCTCGCCGACCAGCTCGAGGACGCCGGCATCCCGGCCACGTCGCTGCACGGCGACCTCAACCAGGCGCGCCGCACGCGCAACCTGCAGCTCCTCACGAGCGGCAAGGTCCGCGTGCTCGTGGCGACCGACGTGGCCGCCCGCGGCATCCACGTGGACGACATCGGGCTGGTCATCCAGGCCGACGCGCCGGACGAGTACAAGAGCTACCTCCACCGCGCCGGCCGAACGGGCCGCGCGGGCAAGCAGGGCACCGTCGTGACGCTGATCACGAAGGCCCGCCGCCGTCGCATGGACGACCTCCTGGGTCGCGCCGAGATCAAGGCGACGACGGTCATGGCCGCCGCCGGGGACCGCGTCATCGCCGACCTCGCGCGCGTCTAGCGACCACGCACGACCCGACGGCCGTCCCACCCCTCAGCGGGTGGGGCGGCCGTCGTCGTGCGCGGGGCGGCACGGCGGTCTGGCATCCTCGGTGCCGTGCCCGACCGGATCCGACTGCTGACGCCCGACGACGCCCCCGCCCTGTCCGAGCTGCGCCTGCGGAGCCGCGCGCACCTCGCGCCGTGGGAGCCGATCCGGCACCCGGACCACGACACCCCCGCCGGGCAGCGCGCCCACATCGACGCGGCGCTCGCGCAGCACGCGCGCGGGCAGGGCGTGCCGCTCGCGATCCTCGACGACGACGGATCCGTGGCCGGCCGGCTCGACCTCACCGGCATCGTCCGCGGCGCCTTCGAGTCGTGCGCGATGGGGTACTGGCTCGCGGCGGATCGCACCGGTCGCGGGATCGCGACCTCGGCCGTCGAGGGGGCCGTCGCCCTCGCGTTCGCCGGGCTCGGCCTCCATCGCGTCCAGGCCGAGACGCTGGTGCACAACGCCGCGTCGCAGCGTGTGCTCGCGCGCGCGGGCTTCACGCGCTACGGCCTCGCGCCCCGCTACCTGCGGATCGCGGGGGAGTGGCAGGACCATGTGATGTTCCAGCGGGTGGCGGACGAGCCGCCCGTCTGAGCCCGGCTCAGCGCGACCCGCCGTACGCCGCGGGCACCAGGTCCATCTGCGCGACGCCGCTCTCTATGAGCGCGAGCACCGCGTCCGCCACCGTCTCCGGGGTGTCGAAGGTCGCGCCCGCCGTCATCGCCTCGGCCTCGGCGCGGCCCGCGCGGATCGAGGACATGAACTCGGTCTCGGTGACGAACGGGATGAGCGTCGAGACGACGACGCCCGTGCCCGCCAGCTCCGCGCGCGCGATGGCCGACAGGCGCTCCAGCGCGACCTTCGACGCGACGTAGCCGCCCGTGCCGGGCATGTCGGCGAACGTGGTGCCCGAGCTGACGTTGACGATCGCGCCGGCGCCCTGGGCGCGCATGGTGGGCAGCACGGCCTGCATCGCGGCGAGCGGCGCCACGAGGTTGAGCTCGAGGACGGCGCGGAGGTCGTCGAGCGCGAGGTCCTCGATCGAGGCCTGGAGGCCCTGGCCCGCGTTGTTGACGAGCACGTCGATGCGGCCGAAGGCGTCGAGGGCCGCGCGGGCGAGCGCATCCACCTGCGCCCGGTCGGTCACGTCGCAGCGCACCGCGATCGCCTCGCCGCCGATCTCGGCCGCCAGCTCCCGGATCCGCTCCTCCCGCCGCGCCGCGAGCACGACCCGCGCGCCGGCACGGGCGGCGGCGCGCGCCGTGGCGGCCCCGATGCCCGACGACGCTCCGGTGATGACGACGACCGCGTCCTGGATCCGCATGCTTCCTCCTCCTGCGACCGCGACGCGGTCCGCGAGCAGTAACGATACTCCGGAGTAGCGGAACTCGGCGACGGGCCTATCCTGGACCGGATGGACGAACCGGCCGCCGCACCCCGACCCCGCGTCGGCCGCCCCGTCGACCGCTCCGGCGACGCCGCGATCCTCGCCGCCGCCCTCGACCTCGTGGCCGAGCGCGACTACGAGCGCATGACCCTCGACGAGGTGGCAGCCCGCACCGGCCGCGCCAAGACCACCATCTACCGGCGCTGGGCGACGAAGGAGGACCTCGTGCTCGCGGCCCTCCGCGCTGCCGGCCCGCCGCCCGAGGCCGCGCTCCTGCCCGACACCGGATCCCTGCGCGGCGACCTGCTCGCCGTCATCGACTCGCCGTGGCTCGGCGGATCCGCCCGACGGCTGGCGGTCTTCGCGGGGCTCGCGCCCGCGCTGCGCGGGTCGGCGCGCATGGCGGCGGCGATCCGCGCGGAGGTCACCGACCCGTACGCCGACGCGTACCGGCGGATCCTCCGGCGTGCCGTCGACCGCGGCGAGGTGCCGTCCGAGGCGTCCGCGCGCGTCGACCTGCTGGCCGAGGTGATCCCCGCGATGAGCACGCACCGGCTCGCCGCGGGGGGTGAGGCGGTGCGTCGCGAGCTCTTCGTGCGGGTGGTCGACGACGTGGTGCTGCCCGCGCTGAGGCTCCGGTAGCGGTCGCCGATACCCTCGACCGCATGCAGATCCGCCCCGCCACGGACGCCGACTGGCCCCGCATCTTCCCCTTCTATCGGGCGATCGTCGACGCCGGCCGCACCTACGCGCTCCCGGCCGGGCAGTCGCTCGAGGAGGCGCGGCCGACCTGGATGGCGGAGGCGCCGGGCCGCACCTTCGTGGCGGTCGACGACGACGGCACCGTGCTCGGATCCGCCAAGGCCGGCCCGAACCGGCCCGGTCGCGGTGCGCATGTCGCGACGGGCTCGTTCCTCGTGGATCCGGCGCGCTCCGGCCGCGGCGTCGGCCGGGCCCTCGGCGAGCACGTCATCGCGTGGGCGCGCGCCGAGGGCTACCTGGCCATCCAGTTCAACGCGGTCGTGGAGACGAACCGCGCCGCCGTGCACCTGTGGGAGTCGCTCGGCTTCCGCATCGTCGGCACGGTCCCGCAGGCGTTCGACCACGCGGAGCACGGGCTCGTCGGCCTGCACGTGATGCACCTGCCGCTCGTCTGACGCTGACGCTGACGCTGACGCTGACGCTGACGCTGACGCTGACGCTGACGCTGACGCTGACGCAGATGCAGATGCAGACGCAGACGCGGGGCCGGTCCGGCACCGGCGGCAGCCCCGGCGCGCGAGCACCCATGTGCCTATGTCAGAACATGCGCTACGTTGGGTGGACCGCAGCATCCGCCCCTCGCCCTCCGCCGCCGGAGAGGAAGCAGCCGCCATGAGCTCCGCCCCGACCGCAGCCTCCGCCCCGACCCCGATCCACGACGTGATCACCATCGGCCGCGTCGGCGTCGACCTCTACCCGCTCCAGGACGGCGTGGGCCTGGAGGACGTCGCGACATTCGGCAAGTACCTCGGCGGGAGCGCGGCGAACGTGGCGGTCGCGGCCGCGCGGCACGGCAGGTCCGCCGCGCTCATCTCGCGCGTGGGCGACGACCCGTTCGGCCGCTACGTCACCCGCGAGCTCGAGCGGCTCGGCGTCTCCGCCGCCTTCGTGCCCCCGGTCGACGACCTGCCCACGCCCGTCACCTTCTGCGAGATCTTCCCGCCCGACGACTTCCCCCTCTACTTCTACCGCCGCCCGAAGGCACCGGACCTCTGCATCGAGGCCGAGACGCTCGACACCGCGGCCATCGAGAGCGCACGCGTCTTCTGGTCCACCGTCACCGGCCTCAGCGAGGAGCCCAGCCGCTCCGCCCACCGCGCCGCCTGGGTCGCCCGCGCGCGCCGACCGCTCACGGTGCTCGACCTCGACTACCGGCCCATGTTCTGGGCATCGCCCGCCGACGCCACCGTCGAGGTCGGCCGCGCGCTCGAGCACGTGACGGTCGCCGTGGGCAACCGCGAGGAGTGCGAGATCGCCGTGGGGGAGACGGATCCGCTGCGGGCCGCCGACGCGCTGCTCGACCGCGGCGTCGAGCTCGCCATCGTGAAGCAGGGGCCGAAGGGCGTGCTCGCCAAGACGCGCGACGAGACCGTGGAGGTGCCGCCGTACCCGGTGGAGGTCGTCAACGGGCTCGGCGCGGGTGACGGCTTCGGCGGCGCGCTCGTGCACGGGCTGCTCGCCGGGTGGGACCTGGAGCGGATCCTGCGCTTCGCCAACGTCGCGGGCGCGATCGTGGCGTCCCGCCGCGAGTGCTCCACCGCCATGCCCACGACCGCCGAGGTCGAGGCCGTGCTGGAGGGGATCCGATGACCGCCGTCGATGCGACGATGACGCCCGCCGAGCTCGTCCGGGCCGGTGACCTGCCCGGCGCGTTCGCCGCCCTCCGCGACGTGCGCGCCACGGATCCCGCCGCCGTCGCCCGCGCGCTCGCCGGCCGGATCCGCCGCCCGCTGATCCGCGACGACGGCCGCCTGCTCATCGTCGCCGCCGACCACCCCGCGCGCGGCGCCCTCGGCGTCGGCGACGACCCGATGGCGCTCGCCGACCGCTACGCCCTGCTGGAAGGCCTCGCCACCGCCCTCACCCGCGACGGCGTCGACGGCGTGCTCGGCACCCCGGACATCGTCGACGACCTCGCGCTCCTCGGCCTCCTCGACGACAAGGTCGTGGTCGGATCCATGAACCGTGGCGGCCTGCGCGGCGCCGTCTTCGAGATGGACGACCGCTTCACGGCCTACGACGTCGACGGCATCGTGCGCGACGGACTCGACTTCGCCAAGACCCTCGTGCGCGTCAACCTCGGCGACGCGGGCACCGCGGCGACCCTCGAGGCCAACGCCCGGGCCGTCGACGCCGCCGTGCGCGCCGGCCTGCCGATCATGCTCGAGCCCTTCCTGAGCGCGTGGCAGGACGGCCGGATCGTCAACGACCTGTCGGCCGACGCCGTCATCACGTCCATCGCCATCGCCTCGGGCCTCGGCTCGTCGTCCGCCCGCACGTGGATGAAGCTGCCGGTCGTCGACGACATGGCCCGCGTCATGGCCGCCACCACCCTGCCCACGCTCCTGCTCGGCGGCGATCCGCAGGGCGCGAGCGAGGACACCTGGGCCGGCTGGGAGCACGCGCTCGGCCTCCCCGGCGTCCGCGGCCTCGTCGTCGGGCGCACGCTGATCCACCCGGCCGACGGTGACGTCGCCCGCGCGGTCGACCAGGCCGCCGCCCTCGTGCACGGCCGCGCCCGCTCCTGACCCCGAAGACCGACCCGACCCGCTCGCCACCCGCCGACCGCCAGAGGACACCATGACCGACACCGCCCCGCTCCCCGTCGTCCCGCACTGGATCGACGGCGCCCGCTCGCCCTCGACCTCCGGCCGCACCGCGCCCGTCTACGACCCCGCGCGCGGCGTCGTCACGAAGGAGGTCGCGCTCGCGGACGCGGACGAGATCGCGCGCGCCGTCGCGTCCGCGCACGCCGCGTTCCCCGCCTGGCGCGACCTCTCGCTCGCCAAGCGGCAGGCGATCCTCTTCCGCTTCCGCGAGCTGCTCGAGGCCGAGAAGGGGGAGCTCGCGGAGATCATCACGTCGGAGCACGGCAAGGTCGTGAGCGACGCGCTCGGCGAGATCACGCGCGGGCAGGAGGTCGTGGAGTTCGCGACCGGCCTCGCGCACCACCTCAAGGGCGAGTACTCGGAGCAGGTCTCCACGGGCGTCGACGTGTACTCCACGAAGCAGCCGCTCGGCGTCGTCGGGATCATCTCGCCGTTCAACTTCCCGGCCATGGTGCCGATGTGGTTCTTCCCCATCGCCATCGCGGCCGGCAACACGGTGATCCTGAAGCCGAGCGAGAAGGACCCGAGCGCCGCCATCTGGATCGCCGAGCTGTGGAAGCGGGCCGGCCTCCCCGACGGCGTCTTCACGGTGCTCAACGGCGACAAGGAGGCGGTGGACGGTCTGCTCACGCACCCGGACGTGCGCGCGATCTCGTTCGTCGGATCCACGCCCATCGCCCAGCACGTCTACGAGACGGGCACGAAGCACGGCAAGCGCGTGCAGGCCCTCGGCGGCGCCAAGAACCACATGCTCGTGCTGCCCGACGCCGACCTCGACCTCGTCGCCGACTCGGCCGTCAACGCGGGCTTCGGCTCGGCGGGCGAGCGCTGCATGGCGATCTCCGTGGTCGTCGCGGTCGAGCCCGTCGCGGATGCGCTCATCGAGCGGATCTCGACGCGCATGACCGGCCTCCGCGTCGGCGACGGCCGCCGCGGCTGCGACATGGGCCCGCTCGTCACCGAGGCGCATCGCGACAAGGTCGCCTCCTACATCGCCATCGCGGAGGAGGACGGCGCGCGCGTGGTCGTCGACGGCCGCGGCATCGAGGTCGACGGCGAGGCCGACGGCTTCTGGCTCGGCCCGACCCTCATCGACGAGCTGCCCACCAGCTCGCGCGCCTACACGGAGGAGATCTTCGGGCCCGTGCTCGGCGTCGTCCGCGTGCGCTCGTACGAGGAGGGCGTCGCGCTCATCAACGCCGGCGCGTTCGGCAACGGCACCGCGATCTTCACGAACGACGGCGGGGCCGCGCGCCGCTTCCAGAACGAGGTCCAGGTCGGCATGATCGGGATCAACGTCCCCATCCCCGTGCCCGTCGCCACGTTCTCGTTCGGCGGCTGGCGCTCCAGCCTCTTCGGCGACACCAAGGCGCACGGGGCCGAGGGCGTGCGGTTCTTCACCCAGCAGAAGGCCATCACCAGCCGGTGGCTCGACCCGTCGCACGGCGGCGTCGACCTCGGGTTCCCGCAGACCTGACCCTGACCCGCACCACCGCCAGCACCCCATGACGACGACGGAGACGAGCATGACGACGAACGAGTGGCTGCACCCCCGCGGCACCCTCGGCCGGGACGGCTGGGAGACCGTGGTCGACGGATCGGTGCCCGGCTGGGAGCACACCGGGCTCCGGGTCGCGGTGCTCGCCGACGGCGACGCGCTCGAGCTGCCCGCGTCGGGCGTCGAGCGCATGGTCGTGCCGCTCGCGGGGTCCTTCGCCGTGCGGCACCGCGAGGGCGACGGCGAGGAGCGCGTCACCGACCTCGACGGCCGCGCCTCGGTGTTCGCGGGGCCGACCGACGTGCTCTACCTGTCGTGCACGTCGAGCGCGGTGCTCACCGGATCCGGCCGCGTGGCCGTCGCCGAGTCGCCCGCCACCCGGCGCGTGCCGAGCCGCCGGATCGCCCACGAGGAGGTGCCCGTGGAGCTGCGCGGCGCCGGCCGGTCGAGCCGCCAGGTGCACAACTTCGGGACCCCCGGCACGCCCGGGTCCCTCGACGCCGAGCGCCTCATCGTCTGCGAGGTCGTGACCCCGGCCGAGAACTGGTCGAGCTACCCCGCGCACAAGCACGACGAGGAGAGGCCGGGGGAGGAGTCGGAGCTGGAGGAGGTCTACTACTTCGAGACCGCCGTCGGGAAGGGCCTGGAGGCGCCGGCCGACGCGGATCCCTTCGGCCTGTTCCACACGTCCTCGTCGCCCGCGGGGGAGATCGCGATCGACGCCGTCGTGCGCACGGGCGACGTCGCGCTCGTGCCCTACGGCTACCACGGGCCCGCGGTCGCGGCGCCCGGCTACGACCTCTACTACCTCAACGTGATGGCCGGCCCGGGCGCCGACCGCGCCTGGCTCATCAGCGACCACCCGGCGCACGGCTGGATCCGCGGCACCTGGGCCGGGCAGGAGATCGACCCGCGCCTGCCGTACCTCGCCGACGACGCGACGCCCGCACACGACCAGGAAGCCCCGACCCGATGACCGAGCCCACCACCCGGATGACCGTCAGCCAGGCGCTCGTCGCGTTCCTCGCGGCCCAGTGGACGGTCGACGGCGACCACCGCGAGCGCACCATCCCGGGCGTCTTCGGGATCTTCGGCCACGGCAACGTCGCCGGGATCGGCCAGGCGCTCATGCAGGCGAACGCGCAGGATCCCGACCTCATGCCGTACCACCAGGCCCGCAACGAGCAGGCGATGGTGCACCAGTCGGTCGGCTTCGCGCGCATGCACCGGCGGCTCGCGACCTACGCGAGCGCCGCCTCGGTCGGGCCCGGCGCCGCGAACATGCTCACGGGCGCCGCCCTCGCCACGGCGAACCGGCTGCCGGCGCTGCTCCTGCCGAGCGACACCTTCGCCACCCGGGTCGCGGATCCGGTGCTGCAGCAGCTCGAGCACCCGCACGACACCGGGATCAGCGTGAACGACGCGTTCCGTCCGCTCTCGCGCTTCTTCGACCGGGTGCAGCGGCCCGAGCAGCTGTACTCGATCGCGCTCGCGGCCATGCGCGTGCTCACCGACCCGGCCGAGACGGGCGCCGTGACCATCGCGCTGCCCGAGGACGTGCAGGCGGAGGCGCTCGACGTGCCGCTCGCGTTCCTCGCGCCGCGCGAGTGGCACCTGCGCCGGCCCCTGCCGGAGCGCGGGCCGCTCGCCCGGGCCGTGCAGGCGATCCGCGACGCGCGCACCCCGCTCATCGTCGCGGGCGGCGGCGTCATCTACTCCGCGGCCGAGCAGGCGCTCCTCCGCTTCGCCGAGGCCACGGGCATCCCGGTCGGCACCACGCAGGCCGGCGGCGGCGCGCTCGTGTGGGACCACCCGCAGTACCTCGGCGGCATCGGCGCCACCGGATCCACCGCCGCGAACCGCCTGGCCGCCGAGGCCGACGTGGTCATCGGCATCGGCACGCGCTACTCCGACTTCACGACCGCGAGCCGCACGGCGTTCCAGCGCCCGGACGTGACCTTCGTGAACGTCAACGTCGCCGCGTTCGACGCCTACAAGCACGGCACACAGCTGCCCGTGGTCGCCGACGCGCGCGAGACCCTCCAGGCGCTGACCGACGCGCTCGCCGGCACGCGCGTCGACGCCGCGTACGCCGACCGCATCGCCCGCGAGAAGCGCGAGTGGGACGCGCTCGTCGACCGCGCGCTCGCGCCCACGGGCGGCGCGCTGCCCGGCCAGCCCGAGATCATCGGCGCCGTCCAGGCCGCGAGCGACCCGCGCGACGTCGTCGTGCAGGCGGCCGGATCCCTGCCGGGCGACCTCCACAAGCTCTGGCGCGTGCGCGACGCGCTCGGCTACCACGTCGAGTACGCGTTCTCGTGCATGGGCTACGAGATCCCCGGCGGGCTCGGGGTCAAGCGCGGCGCGGAGGCGTACGGCGACGACCGCGACGTGATCGTCATGGTCGGCGACGGCTCGTACCTCATGCTGCACACCGAGCTCGTGACCGCGGTGGCCGAGGGGATCAAGATCATCGTGGTCGTGATCCAGAACCACGGCTACGCGTCCATCGGCCACCTCTCCGAGACGGTCGGCACCGAGCGCTTCGGCACGCGCTACCGCCAGCTCGACCCGGCGACGCGGAACTTCGAGGGCCGCGAGCCGCTGCCCGTCGACCTCGCGGCGAACGCGCGCAGCTACGGCGTCGACGTGATCGAGGTCCCGCCCGGTCCCGACGCCGCCCGCGACCTCGGCGATGCCGTGCGCCGCGCGAAGGCGTCCGACGGCACCACCGTGATCCACGTGGAGAGCGACCCGCTCGTCTACGGCCCCGACGGCGAGGGCTGGTGGGACGTGCCCGTGCCCGGCGTCTCCGAGATGCCGTCGACGCAGGCGGCGCACGCCGAGTACGTGGAGCGGAAGAGGGCGCAGCGGCCGCTGCTCGGCTGACGGGGTCGCGGTCGTAGCGACGGCCCTGGCCGCCCGAATGCTATTTCCTATAGGATCTGGATCCCGGGCATCCGGGACCCGACGACCGCGATGGAGCAGCATGCCGGAGACGACCGCGACGACCGTGACCACCCCGGGATCCCCGGCCGCGCCGGCGTTCACCGCGGCGGACTGGCCCATCGCCACCTGCCTGCACGGCTTCGCGACGGTCGGCCGCGACGGCGTCGCCCTGCACGACGCCGACACCGCGGTCTGGGACCGCATGTTCGCCGACATCGCGCGCGAGGGCTTCACCCTCGCCGAGCTCGCCGACAGCCACATCCGGCCCGCGGACCTCGACCCGTCCCGCCGCGACGAGCTCGTCGCCGTCGCCCGAGGCCACGGCGTCGGCATCCCGTCCGTGCACCTGCAGCGGCAGAGCGTGATCATGCCGGGACACGAGGAGCGCAACCTCGCCTACGCGCATCGCACCATCGACGCGATCGCCGAGATGGGCATGGAGGTCTTCTCGACCGGGCTGCACCAGCCGTTCAGCGACGCGCAGCGGAAGGCGCTGTGGTTCTGGACCGCCGAGGGCCCGAAGGACCCCGACGATCCGGAGGTGTGGGCCGCCGCCGTCACGCGCCTCCGTGAGCTCGGCCGGCACGCCGCCGACCTGGGCCTCCGGATGGCGCTCGAGATGTACGAGGACACCTACCTCGGCACGGCCGACAGCGCCGTGCGGCTCGTGCAGGAGATCGGCCTCGACAACGTCGGCCTCAACCCCGACGTCGCGAACCTCATCCGCCTGCACCGCCCGGTCGAGAGCTGGCGCGAGCTGTACGCGAAGACGCTGCCGTACGCGAACTACTGGCACGTGAAGAACTACATGCGCGACGAGGCGGCCGACGGCAGCTGGGCCACGAGCGTGCCCACCACCATGAGGGCCGGCCTCATCGACTACCGGCAGGTCATCCGCGACGCGGTCGAGCTCGGCTTCGACGGGATCATCCTCACCGAGCAGTACGGCGGCGACAGCCTCGGCGTCTGCGCGGAGAACCGCGACTACATCCGCACCCTGCTCCCGCAGGGCGCACGAGGGGAAGGGGCGTCATGATCGACGCGCAGAGCACGCCGAAGGACATCGCCATCGTCGGATCCGGCTACATGGGCGGCGGCATCGCGCAGGTGCTCGCGCTCGCGGGCGCCCGCGTGCGCATCGCCGACATCTCGGAGGAGATCGCGGTCGCGAACCACGCGCGCCTCATCGCCGAGGCGGAGCGGTTCGTCGCGGACGGCCTGTTCCCGACGGACGCCGTGGAGCGGATCCGGGCGGCCGTGACGCCCGCCGCGTCCATCGAGGAGGCCGTCGCCGACGCCGACCTCATCGAGGAGGCCGTGCCGGAGAAGCTCGAGATCAAGCACGCGACGCTCCGGCGGATCTCGGCGGCCGCGCGGCCCGACGCGATCATCGGGTCCAACACCTCCACCATCCTCATCGGCTCGCTCGCCGAGGCCGTCACGAACCCGCAGCGGTTCCTCGGCGTGCACTTCTCGAACCCGGCGCCGTTCATCCCGGGCGTCGAGCTGATCCCGCACGCGGGCACCGACGAGTCCGCCATCCGGGCCGCCGAGGCGCTCGTCGCGTCGACCGGCAAGGAGACCGCGCGCGTCACGGACTCCACGGGCTTCGTGCTCAACCGCCTCCAGTACGCGCTCTTCCACGAGGCGACGCAGATCGTGGAGGAGGGAATCGCGACCCCCGAGGACATCGACACGATCGTCCGCACCACCTTCGGCTTCCGCCTCCCGGTCTTCGGCCCGTTCGCCATCGCGGACATGGCCGGCCTCGACGTGTACGCGTTCTGCTACGCGTCGCTGCAGACCCGCTGGCCCGAGCGCTTCGCGACGCCGGCGTCGCTGCAGGAGCACGTCGACGCGGGCGAGTACGGCACCAAGACCGGATCCGGCTACCTCGACGTGCCGGCCGAGCGCACCGAGGCGCTCGTCGCATACCGGAACAAGGCGTACGTGGCGATCAAGCAGCTGATGGACGAGCTGGGGCCGGCGCCGATCGGATAGCGGCGGTGGGCCGCGCCGACCGCGCGAGCCCTGCGGCGCGAGCCCTGCCGGGCGACACGGGCGTCAGCTCGCGGGTGCGTCGTCCGCGTCCCGTCGCGACCGCTCGCGCACCCGCTCGATGTGCGCGCGCATCGCGGCGGCCGCGGCCTCGGGGCCCTCGGCGACCGCGGCGATGATGGCCCGGTGCTCGTGCACGGCGTCGTCCGCGTCGTGCACGCCCGTGCGGAGGTTCTGGCGCATGCGGTGCACGCGCGTGGAGATGGCGTCGGACATGTCGAGGAGGAAGGGGTTGCCGGTGGCCTCGAAGATGCGGTGGTGGAAGTCCCAGTCCACGACGAAGTACTCGCGGATGAGGCCGACCGGCATGTCGGCGGCGTCGCCGGATGCGCGGATCCGCCGGGTCGTCTCCTCGTGCGCCGCGAGGGCCTCCTCGAGCGCGGGCACGAGGCGCGCGGGATCCGCGGACGCCAGCGCCGTCGCCCCGCCCTCGAGCACGACGCGCGCGTCGAACAGCGCCTCCAGCTGCTCGCCCGCGATGGGCGGCGCCACGCGGTAGCCCTTGTGCGCCTCGCGCGCCACGAGCCCGGTGCGCTCCAGCTGCACGAGCGCCTCGCGGACCGGAGTCGGCGAGACGTGCAGCTCGCGGGCGATCTGGTCGATGGCGAGGCGGGAGCCGGGCTCCATCTCGGAGCCGAGGAGCATGTCGAGCACGAGGTCGTAGACGCGGTCGCGGAGGCCGCGACGCGCGTGCATCGAGGAGGCGTCGAGCGGGAGGCCGGTGGTCACCAGGACAGTCTGCCGTCACCCGGGTCGTGGTCCGGCCGGGACGCGAGCGCGTGCACCTCGTCCAGCACGGCCGCGAGGCCCGCGGGATCGTGCGCGCGGCGTCCGAGGAACAGGCCGTCGACGTCCTCCGCGATGCGCGTGAGCAGTCCGGGCCCCGCGCTGCCGCCGTAGATGACGGCGGATCCGGGGTGCGCGTCGAGCTCGTCGACGCGCGCCCGCAGGCGGCGGCACACCGCCGTGATGTGCGCGTCGGACGCGGGCTCCTCGGCCCCGATCGCCCAGATCGGCTCGTACGCGACGACCACGCGCCCGCCGTGCACGCGCCCGCCGTGCCCGCGCCCGCCGTGCCCGCGCCCGCCGTGCCCGCGCTCCCGGGGCAGGGCGAGCGCGTCGTCGAGCTGCCGGCCGCACGCGGAGGCCGCGCGATCCGCGTCCCCGCGCTCCTCCTCGCCGACGCAGAGGATCGGCACGAGCCCGTTCCGGAGCGCCGCATCGGCCTTCCGCCGCACGACCTCGTCCGTCTCGCCGAACAGGCGCCGCCGCTCGGCGTGCCCCACCTCGACGAAGCGGCAGCCCGCCTCGGCGACCTGCCCGCCCGACACCTCACCCGTGAAGGCCCCGGAGTCCTCGGCGGCGAGGTCCTGCGCTCCCACCGCGGCGAGACCGTCGAGGATCCCGACCGCGGCCGGGACCGACAGGTGCGAGGGCAGCACCACGAGCTCCGCCTCGCCGCCCGCGGTCGCCGGGTGCGTCCGCGCGACGTCCGCGACGGCCCGGCACCACGCGACCGTCTCCGCGTGCCCGAGGTGCATCTTCAGGCTCACCCCGACGAACGTCGGCCGCCGGGCCGGATGCGCGGGCACGGCCCTACTTCGCCTCGTACGCGCGGATCTCGTCGACCTTGTCGTTCGACGCGCTCGTCGCATCGAACTCGTACGTCAGCCACTCGCGCACGTTCCGGCGCGCGAGCTCCAGCCCCACGACGCGCTGGCCCATGCAGAGCACCTGCGCGTCGTTGGAGAGCACGCTCCGCTCCACCGAGAAGCCGTCGTGGGCGGTGGCGGCGCGGACGCCGGCCACCTTGTTCGCCGCGATGGCCATGCCGAGGCCCGTGCCGCAGATGAGCACGGCCCGGTCGGCCTCGCCGCGCGCGACCATCTCCGCGGCCGTGGTCGCGACCGTCGGGTAGTTGGTGTGGCCGTCCGCGTCGACGCCCACGTCGACGACCGACACCACGAGGTCGCTCGCCTCGAGATCCGCCTTGATGGCCTCCTTGTGCTCGTAGCCCGCGTCGTCCGCGCCGACGACGATCCGCCATGTCCTGCTCATGCGCTCCTCCTCCTGATGGTCCTGCTGGTGCGTGTCGTGCTGGTCGTGCCCGTCGTGCGGGGGCCGGCGGCTGCCGGGTCCCGGGTCAGCCCTCGCCGAGGCTCCGGCCGACCGCGGCGGCGATCAGCGCGAGCGACACCGCTCCAGGGTCGGGGGTCCCGACCGAGCGATCGCCGTGCGACCGCGCGCGGCCGATGCCGGGCTTCAGGGCCGCCGTCGCGTCCGCCGCCTCCCGGGCCGCCGTGCTCGCGGCGGCCCAGGCGTCGCCGAGCCCGGCACCGGATCCGAGCCGGCCGGCGAGCACCTCGGCGAACGGCACGAGCGCGTCGACCATGGTCTTGTCGCCGACCGCCGCCTTGCCGTGGCCCATGACCGCGTCGCGTGCGGCGCCGATCCCGGCGCTCACCGCCTCCGCGGTCGCGGGGACGTCGCCGTCGTCGGCCAGCGCATCGCCGACCGCCCGGAGGATCAGCCCCCAGAGCGCGCCGGACGTGCCGCCGCCCTTGTCCGACCAGGCCTCGCCCGCGATCCGGACGACGGTGCGCGCGCCGGCGCCCGCCTCGACGGCCGCGGTCGCCCGGGCGGAGGCCGCGCGGGATCCGCGGAGCATGCCGATCCCGTGGTCGCCGTCGCCCGCGACCGCGTCGAGCCGGCCGAGCTCGTCGGCGTGCTCCTCCAGTGTGGCGCGGACGGCGTCGAGCGCGCAGGCGATCCGGCCCGCCGCCCGCCGCGAGGCCTCGGACGCCTCCGGGATCGCGTCCTCCGCCTCGTCGGCCTCGCGCGCGTCCACGGTCTCGAGCGCGGATCCGTCGAACGCGCCGCTGCGGAACGCCGGGGTGTCCGCGGGTGCGGTCCACAGCCGCTCGAGCTCCTCGTCGAGCCAGAACAGCGTGAGGGAGGCGCCGGCCATGTCGAAGCTGGTGCAGAACTCGCCGACCTGCGGATCCACGAGCACCACGCCCGCCTCCTCCAGCAGGTCCGCGACGCGGGTGTAGACGACGAACAGCTCCTCGGTCTTCACCGAGCCGAGGCCGTTGAGCACGGGCACGACGCGGGCGCCGCGCACCTCCACGCCGTCCGGGACCTCGGCCGCGGCGAGCAGGTGCTGCACGAACAGCTCGGCGAGGCCGTCGGCGGACGGGATGTCGGTCTCGTCGATGCCGGGCTCACCGTGGATCCCGAGCCCGATCGCCATGCGCCCCTCCGGCACCGAGAACAGCGGCTCGTCGGCGCCCGGCAACGTGCAGCCCGTGAAGGCGACGCCCATCGAGCGGGTGCGTGCGTTGGCGAGGCGGGCGACGCGCTCCGCGTCGTCGAGGTCGTAGCCCGCGGCGGCCGCCGCCCCGGCGGCCTTGAACACGGTGAGGTCGCCGGCGATGCCGCGGCGCTTGGCCTGCTCGTCGGGGGAGGCGCTGAAGATGTCGTCGGTGACCACGACGGTGCGGCAGTCGATCCCGTCGGCGCGGACGGTCTCCTGCGCGTCGTCGAAGTGCAGCACGTCGCCCGCGTAGTTGCCGTAGAGGAGGAGCGCGCCGCGGCCCTGCTCGCTGGAGCGGATCACCGACTCCACCTGGTGCGACGAGGGCGAGGCGAACAGGTTGCCCATCGCGGCGCCGTGCGCGAGGCCAGGTCCCACGAGTCCGCCGAACGCGGGGTAGTGGCCGGATCCGCCGCCGATGACGACGGCCACCTCGGCCTCGGGCGAGCGGGTCGAGCGCGAGACGCCGCCGTGCACGCGGCGCACCCAGCGGCCGTTGGCGCGGACGAAGCCGTCCGTCATGTCGTCCGCGAAGTCCGCGGGGTCGTTCCACAGTCGGGTCATCCGTGCAGTCCTCCTCGTCGAGCACGCGAACGTTCCGAGGAGATCCTATAGGATATTGGATCCGAGGTGGCGGGTCGGATCAGCCGTCCGTCGTGCTCGTCCGCAGCGCCTCGGCCGCCACCTCGCGCAGCCGCCGGGAGGTCTGCCGGGCCTCGCGGCGCAGCACCGCGAACGCCTCGTCGACCGAGATCCCCATCCGCTGCGCCACCGCGCCCTTCGCCTGCTCGATGACCACGCGGCTGTCGAGCGCGTGCTGCAGCTGGTCGCTGAGGAGCTGGCTGCGGTCGAGCGCGTGGTGCTGGAGCACGCTGAGGGTCGCGAGGTCGGCGAGCGTCTGCACGAGCGCCGCCTCCCGGTCGCTGAGCGCGCCGGGCTCGGTCGAGAAGAGGCAGAGCGATCCGAGGGTGCGGCCGCGCAGCCGCATCGGCGTCGCGTGCACGGCCCGGAACCCGCGCGCCTCGGCGATGCGGGAGAAGCGCGGCCAGTCCTCGAGCCGGTCGTCGAGGTCCGCCACCTCGATGGCCTCGCCGTCGCGCACGCAGTCGAGGCACGGGCCCTCGTCGGTGCCGAGCTGCGCCTCCTCCACGTCCGCCGCGCGCTCGCTCGTCGAGGCGACGACGTGCAGCCGCCCGGACGCGTCCGCGAGCACGATGCCGCCCTCCGCCGCCGAGGTGTGCCGCGTGCTGGCGGTCACGAGGTCCGCCAGCGCGTCGAGGATGTCGGACTCGGCGAGGCTGTCGGCCAGCGCGCTGAAGACGTCGTCGGGATCGCTCACCCCTTCCACGTTAGGCCGGGAACGCGGCGGTGGGGAGGGGCGGAGGCGTCAGGACGTCTCGTCGCAGGCGGCGAGGATCGCGCTCGGGCCGTCGGCCGCGCCCGCCTCGTCCCCCGCCTGCACGCGCGCCACGTCGAGGATCCGCACCGCCTCCGCCGCCGTGACGGTCCACGTGAGCGTCGCCGTCACGGTGGCCGTGTCCTCCTCGGACACGCCCGTGCCGGTGAAGTCGACGCGCACGTCGCGGGTCTCGCGGCTGAGCACGTGCGCCTCGGCGACGGCCTCCAGGATCCGGTCGTCGTCGTAGGGCAGGTTGGTGATGGCCATGGCGGCCCTTCCGATCGGGGTGCGGGTCTGCGGGACGCGGTGCGTCAGGGGGTGGTCGAGCTGTCCGGGGCGGCCGCGGGCTCGCGGACGAGGTGGAGGCCGGCGGACGTGTTGGCGGCGAGCATCATCGCCTCGACCCACACCATGTTGATGGAGGGCGCGCGTCCGCCGAGGTAGACGAACTCGAGCGGGATCTCGGGGGCGATCCAGATCGTGCGGCGTCCGTCGCCCTCGGAGGCGGGGTTCTTCCAGGAGAACGCGAACGCCTCCTTCCGCCGGAGCTTGTTGAGGATCACGATCTGCAGGTGGGCGAGCGCCCGGTCGTCCATCTCGGTGCGGGTGCCGGAGTCGTAGACGAGGTGGCCCATGCGCGGCTCTCTCTCGGGTGTGGAGCAGCGGGCCCGTCCCGCGTGCGCGCCGTCCGCGGCCGGGTCCTCCGGCGGGATGCCCTCGGACGCGGCGCGCGACGAGCTCGCGGGGAGCGGCTCGATGGCGTGGATCGAGCCTAATCACGCGGGCCCGCATCTCGCCGCGCGCGCGGCCGACTTCTTCACTTCCCGACCAGGCGTCGGCATTCGCCGGGCCGGCGGAGGTGAGCCCGGGACGACGCTGTGGTGGGGTCGTCCCGGGCTCGGCCCGCAGCGTCGTCCGGGTCCGCTGCGGGCGGGATCGCGCGACCGTCGGCCCTCGCGGGCGGTCTCGGTCGCGTCCTCCGATTCGGGTTCGTGCGGGTCCACGATCCTGGTGCCGACGGTAGCGGCAGGTCGCGTCGTCCTGCTCGCCCGGGCCTGACCCTTGACTCGCGGAAGCCGATTCTGCTACCGGACCCGACCCCGACCTCTGCCGCCGGGGCGACCGGCCGACGGGCCTAGCGGTCGACGAGCGTGATCTCGAACGAATAGAGGTCCGGCCGGTAGCAGTGCTGCCCGTGCTCGACCGCGCGGCCCGAGCTGTCGAACGCCGTGCGCGACATGGTGAGCACGGCGCCGCCCCGGGGCAGGTCGAGCAGGCGGCCCTCGGACGCGGTGGCCGCGCGGGCGCCGATGCGCTGCTTGGCTACCCGCATGATCACACCGCGGCCGCGCAGCAGCTGGTACAGCCCGCGGGTGGTGAGCTCCTCGGGATCCAGGTCGACGAAGGGCTCCGGGAGCACGTTGTCGAGGATCGCGAGCGGCACGCCGTCGGCCGTGCGGAGCCGCGTGAGGTGCAGCACGGGGCTGCCGACCTCGACGCCGAGCGACTCCGCGACGCGCTCGTCGGCCTCGCCGCGCGAGGAGGACAGCAGCTGCGTGGCCGGCTTCTGGCCCTGCCGCTCGAGGTCCTCGTGGAGGCTCGTCAGCTCGACGTTGCGGGTGACGCGGCCGTGCACGACCTGCGTGCCGATGCCGCGGCGGCGGACGAGCAGGCCCTTGTCGACGAGGTCCTGGATGGCCCGGCGGATGGTCGGCCGCGAGAGGCCGAGCCGGGCGCCGAGGGCGATCTCGTTCTCGAGCCGGGCTCCCGCGGGGAGCGTGCCGTCGTGGATCGCCGTCTCCAGCAGGTTGGCCACCTGGTAGTAGAGCGGCACGGGTCCGGAGCGGTCGAGCGCGAGGAACAGGTCGGGGGGCAGGATCTGCTCCGGTTGCGTCATCCGGATCGCTCCCTCGGTGTCAGGTCAACGCCTCATCCTGGCATGGGGCGGCTCACGCGCCCGCCGGGGTCCGACCCCCGTCCGGGTCGCCGTCGCGCGCCAGCTCGTGCGCCAGGGAGTCGAGCTCCGCCCCTCCGGCCATGAGGGTCGTGAGCTCCCCGAGCGTGATCTCGTCCTTCTCGAACGTGCCGAGGCTGGATCCGCGGTTGAGCAGCAGGAACCGGTCGCCCACCGGGAACGCGTGGTGCGGGTTGTGCGTGATGAAGACCACACCGAGCCCCTGGTCGCGCGAGCGGGCGATGTGGCGGAGCACGATGCCCGACTGCGTGACGCCGAGGGCCGCGGTCGGCTCGTCGAGGATCAGCACGCGGGCGCCGAAGTGCACGGCCCGGGCGATGGCGACGCACTGGCGCTCGCCGCCGGACAGCGTGCCGATGGGCTGGTCGACGTCGCGGAGGTCGATGCCCATCCGCGCGAGCTGCTCGCGGGTGATCGCCTTCATGGCCGCCACGTCGAGCCGGCGGAACGGCCCCCGCCCCGTGGTGATCTCGGAGCCGAGGAAGAAGTTCCGCCACACGGGCATGAGCGGCACGACCGCGAGGTCCTGGTGGACGGTCGCGATGCCGGCTTGCAGCGCCTGCCGCGGGGACGCGAGGACCACGGGCTCGCCGTCGAGCAGCATCGTGCCCGCGCTCGGCGCGTGCACGCCCGCGAGCACCTTGATGAAGGTCGACTTGCCGGCGCCGTTGTCGCCCAGCACGCACGTGACCCGGCCCGCGTCGACGACGGTCGAGACGCCCGTGAGCGCGGTGACGGCGCCGTACGACTTGCCGAGGTCGCGCACCTCGAGGATGGCCGTCACCGTCCGCCTCCCGCGCGGCGGCGCACCAGGTCGTTCAGGAGCACCGCGGCGAGCAGCATCCCGCCGAGGATCGTGCGCAGCCAGTTCGTGTCCCACTGGGCGAAGGTGATGCCCTGGAAGACCATGCCGTAGATGAGCGCGCCGAGCGCCGCGCCGATCGCCGAGCCGAACCCGCCCGTCAGCAGGCAGCCGCCCACGACCGCGCAGATGATGTAGATGAACTCCTGCCCGACGCCCGTGTTCGCCTGCACCGTGGAGGTGCGGAACAGCGAGATCATGCCGACGAGCCAGGCCGCGCCCGCGGTCCCCATGAAGAGGCCGATCTTGGTCTTGAACACCGGCACGCCCACCTGGCGGGCGGACTCCTTCGCGCCGCCGACCGCGAAGATCCAGTTGCCGGCGCGGGTGCGCAGCAGGATCCACGTGGCGACGGCCGCGACCAGGAGCCACCACAGCACCGAGACGTAGAAGTTGCCGCCGCCGATCTGGAGCGACGAGCCGAAGATCGGCTGGATCTGGTCGTAGGACGGCACCTTGGTCATGCCCTGGATCGCGACCTGGCCGGTGATGGCCTTGGTCACCGCGAGGTCGACGCCCGCGAGCGCGAAGAACGTGCCGAGCGTGACGATGAAGCTCGGCAGCCCCGTTTTCATCACGAGGAACCCGTTGAGCGCCCCGATCGCGAGGGCCGCCGCGAGCGAGACGACGACCGACACCCAGATGCTCAGGCCGTAGTGCGACGTGAGGATGCCGACCACGAGCGCCGAGAACCCCGTCATCACGCCGGCCGAGAGGTCGAACTCGCCGCCGATCATGAGCATCGCGACGGCGACCGCCATGATCCCGAAGGTCGACGCCGACTCGAGCCACACTCCCGCCCCGCCGAGGGTGAGGAACTGCGGCGTGGAGAGGGAGAAGAACACGAGCACGGCGAGGGCGGCGGCGAGGGCGCCGATCTCGGGCCGGGCGAGGATCTTCCGGATGGGCCCGTCGCCGAGGCGCGGCCTCGGGGCGGTCGGCGCGGTGTCCGTCGGGGTCAACGCGTGCTCCTTGGGTGAGGGGTGCGGTGCGGGGATGGGGGATCGGGGGTGCCGGGCCGGGCGGGCCCGGCCGGGCCGGTCAGCGGGTGCCGTCCTTCGCGAACTCGGCGACCTCGGCCGCGTCGTCCTTCGTCACGAACGCGGGCCCCGAGTACACGGGCTGGCCGCCGCCTAAGACGGTGCCGGTGGTGGCGTGGAGGTCGAGCGCCGTGATGCCCATGAACCCCTGCACGTAGGGCTGCTGGTCGACCGCGAAGAGGATCGAGCCGGACTCGACCGCGGCGACGACGTCCTCCGAGAGGTCGAAGGTGCCGATCCGCGCTCCGCTGCCGGACTCGTCCACGGCGCCGACCGCGTCCATCGCGTACTGGCCGCCGAGCGTGAGGACGCCGTCGATGGACGGATCCGCCTGCAGCTTCGACTTGATGGTCGCCTTCACGTCGGCGTCGTTCGTGCCGTCGACCTGGAGGTTCGCCATCCGCCCGGGGAAGGCGCTCGCCGCGGACGCGCAGCGCTCCTCGAGGCCCACGTTGCCGGCCTCCTGGATCACGCACAGCACGTTCCCGAGCCCGGCGTCGCCGAGCCGCTTCCCGACCGCCTCGCCCGCGACCGTCTCGCTCTGGCCGACGTGCACGAGGGCGCCGAACTCGGCCGAGCGCTCGATCCCGGAGTTGATCGTGACCACGGGGATGCCCGCGGCGACGGCCTTCTCGACGCTGTCCCTCAGGCCGTCGGGGTTCGCCATCGAGACGACGATGCCGTCCACCCGCTGCGCGACCGCGTTGTCGATGAGCTGGGACTGCTTGGCGGGATCCGGGTCGGCGCTGTAGGTGACCTTCGCGCCGTCGCCCGCGCCGGCCTTCTCCGCGCCCGCCTTGACGCGGTCCCAGAAGGCGTCGCCGGGACCCGAGTGCGTGACCACCGCGAAGGTGAGGTCCCCGCCGCCGCCGCTGCCGCCGCCCGCGGCGGGTGCGGGATCCTGGCCGGTGCCCGCGCACGAGGTGAGGAGGAGGCCCGCGGCGACCGCGAGGCCGAGGGGGGCGAGGAATCGGTTCTTCATCGAAGGCTCCTTGTCGAGCGGACGCCCGCGCGGGGTCCATGACGTCGTCGGCGGGCCGACTGGGCCGGCCCGACATGCCAGTCTGCCCTCTCGCCGGGCCGTGTCGGCGCGCGACGACGCCGCCCGTCCGCCGTCGGGGGCGGAGGGCGTCATCCGGCGGGGCGTCCCGCGGGGCGTCCGGCGTCAGAGCGAGACGGGCACCGCCACCCGCTCGACGGCCGAGCGCTGCGCGGCGTCCGCGAGCACGAGGGCCGCGCGGCCGTCCTCGAACGTCGGGCTGTCGGACTCCTCGCCGCGGGCCAGGCGGATGAAGGCGCGCAGCTCGGCGACGTACGCGGCGGCGTAGCGCTCGAGGAAGAAGTCCTGGTAGGGCGGCTTGCCCTCGACGCTCGTGGCGGTCGAGACGCTGACGAGGCTCGTGAGCGCGTTCGCCACCTGGAGGGATCCGCGCGAGCCGAACGCCTCGATCCGCTGGTCGTACCCGACCGCGCTGTGCCGCGAGTTCGTGATGACGACGAGCGCGCCGGTGGACGCCCGGAGCGTCACGACGGCCGTGTCGAAGTCGCCGTGCTCGCGCGCGCCGGGGTCGAAGGTCGTGGATCCGGTGGCCTGCACCTCCACGATGTCCGGCAGGAAGAAGCGCGCCATGTCGAGGTCGTGGATGGTCATGTCGCGGAAGATCCCGCCGGAGACGCCGACGTACGCGGCGGGCGGCGCGGACGGGTCGCGGCTCACGATCGACAGCTGCTCCAGCTCGCCGACCTCGCCGGCCGCCACGCGGGCGCGCGCCTCCGCGAAGGCCGGGTCGAACCGCCGGTTGAAGCCGAGCGCGACGGGCACGCCGGCGGAGCGCACGCGGGGGAGGAGCGCGTCCACCCGGGCGATGTCGAGGTCGATGGGCTTCTCGCAGAGCACGGGCAGGCCGTGGTCGATCGCCGCCGCGATGAGGTCGACGTGCGTGGGCGTGGGGGACGCGATGAGCACGGCGTCTATGCCGCCGGACGCCATCATCTCCGTCGCGTCCGCCGTCACCCGTCCGCCGAGCCGTGCGGAGAGGGCGTGCGCGCCGTCCACGAAGGGGTCGCAGATCCACGCGAGCTCGGCGTCCGGATCCGCGGCGATGTTCGCGGCGTGGACCTGGCCGATGCGGCCGGTGCCGATCAGGCCGAAGCGCAGGGGGGTCGTGGTCATGGCGGCATCCTCGTGTCTCTCAGGGGTCGTGCGCGCGGGGGCGCGTGCGGGGCGGATCGGGCGGCTCAGGCCCAGGCGCGGAGGGCCTCGCGGTTCACGCGCTGGTCCTCCGTGCGCTCGGCGCGGAAGGCGCGGATGTCGGCGTCGGGGGCGTTGAGCACGTCCTGCTCCACGACGATCCAGCCGTCGTAGCCCTGGGCCTCGATCGCGGTCAGGACGCTCGCGAGGTCGACGTCGCCGCGGCCGAACGCCGCGAACGCGCCGGAGGACCACACCTCCCGCATGCCGCCGCCGGCCGCGAGCACGCGCCGGAGCTCGGCGCCGTCGACGTCCTTGAGGTGCAGGTGCGTGATCCGCGACCCCCACCGCGCGACGGCCGCGACCGGGTCGCCGCCCGCGATGACGAGGTGCCCGGTGTCGAGCGTGAGGCCCACGTCCACGGCGTCGAGGAACCGGTCGACCTCCGCGGGCGACTCGACGAACGTGCCGGCGTGGTGGTGGAAGGTCGGCTCGAAGCCCGCGGCGCGCGTGATGTCCGCGGCGCGCGCGGTGTTGCGCACGAGCCGCGACCAGGCGGCGTCGTCGAGCGGGTCGGCCTCGTGGCCGCGGCCGGGAGCGGCGGCGCGCGCCGCGGATCCGCCGTCGGCGAGCGTCGGGAGCGGCAGGCGCGCGGGCCCCGCCTCGGCCGCCTCCTGGAAGACGCGGAGCGACGCGTGCAGATCGGGGAGGGAGGCCGCGAACGCGTCATCGTCGGAGAGGGGTAGCTGGATCCAGCCGCCCGCGAGCTCGAGGCCCGCTCCCGCGAGCCGGTCCCGGAGCTCCCGCCCGCGGCCGAGGTACCCGACGGGGCCGAGGTCGATGCCCGCGTACCCGGTCTCCGCGAGCGCCTCCACCATGTCGTCGGGCGTCACGACCTCGGCGCCCTCGGGCGTCAGCTCGAACACGCCGAAGCTCACGGGCGCGCCCGCGACGGTGGCCCTCACGCGGCGGATCCCAGGGGTCGGGTCGTGCGGGCCGCGGACGCGGCGGGGGTGGTGCGGGTCTGGACCATGCGGCGTCGCACTGCTCCTCGGGCCGTCGAGCGCGGATGTTTGTCCTGACGATAGTACGTGGTCCGGTGCCTCCGTCGTCGTCCGATCCGCGCCGCGCGCATGCCCCGCGGCCGGCGGCCGGGCGCCCTGCATGACGGGCGCATGACGACCCGGTGACGATCCGGCCGCGGCCTCCCGCCCGGCCCGCGGCCCGCCTACGCTCGCAGGAGGATCCCCCATGTGGGGGAACCGCGACGCCGAGGGGGACGACGCCATGACCTGCACCGAGACCGCACCCGCATCCGGATCCCCGGAGCGCCGATCGGGGCAAGCCCGCCGCATCGCCCGCCCGCTCGCCGTCGCGACCGCGCTGGCGCTCGGCCTCTCCGCGCTCGTCGCCGGTCCCGCCCAGGCCGCGACCGTCTCCATCGCCGACGTGCAGGGCACCGGCAGCGCGACCCCGTTCGCGGGCAAGGCCGTCACCGTCGAGGGCGTCGTCACGGCCGACTACCGCGGCGCGAGCGGCTACGCGGGGATCGTGATCCAGACCCGCGGCTCCGGCGGCCCGACCGACGCGACGCCCGGCGCCTCCGACGGCGTATTCGTCTACCTCGCGAGCGCCGACCCGGCCGTCGCGATCGGCGACCTCGTGCGCGTCACGGGCACCGCGTCCGAGCGCCAGGGACAGACCCAGATCGCCGCGACCGCGACCGACCTCGTCGAGGCCGCGGTCGGCGTCCCGGCCCCGACCGCGCTGCCCGACACGCTCCGCGGCGCCGACCGCGAGTCGCTCGAGAGCATGCTCGTGACCCCGACGGGCGACTACCGGGTCGGATCCGCGCATCAGCTCGACACCTACGGCACCCTCTGGCTGAGCGCCGGCGCCGACCTCCCCGTCAAGGCCACCGACGTCGTGCGCCCGGGCGCCGAGGCCGACCGGATCGCCGCCGACAACCGCGCGCGCCGCCTCCTGCTGGACGACGGCTACAACATCCAGCTCACGAACGCGGCCTACCCCGCGGGCGCGACGCAGCCCTACTACTCGGCCGATCGGGTCGTCCGCAACGGCGACGCGCCGGTCTTCCCGACCACGCCCTACGTGCTCGCCTACGGCTTCGACGACTGGCGCCTCCAGCCCACGACGCCCCTCACCTCGCTCGACGCGACCGGCCGCGTGCCCACCTTCACGAGCGCGAACCCGCGGCCCGCGTCCTCGCCCGAGGTGGGCGGCGACGTGCACATCGCCGGCTTCAACGTCCTCAACTACTTCACGACGCTCGGCGAGCGCGGCGCGAAGACGGCCGCGGAGTTCCAGCGGCAGCGGGCCAAGATCGTCACGGCCATCACGGGGCTCGACGCGCAGGTCGTGACCCTCATGGAGATCGAGAACTCGACCCGCTTCGGCGAGCCGGCCGACACCGCGACCGCCGACCTCGTGCGCGGCCTGAACGACGCGGCGGGGAAGCCGGTGTGGGACTACGTGCGCACCCCGGCCGCGTTGCAGTCGACGCCGACGGACGAGATCCAGAACGCGATCATCTACCGCACGGACGCCGTGACGCCGGTCGGCGCTGCGGCCACGCAGATCGACGAGTCGGTCTGGGGCAACGCCCGCGAGCCGATCGCGCAGTCGTTCCGCGGCGGCGACCAGACCTTCACGGTCGTCGCGAACCATCTCAAGTCGAAGTCGGGCTCGGGCACGCAGCCGGCCGACGGCCAGGGCTTCTTCAACGCCGACCGCGTCGCGCAGGCGAAGGCCGTGGCGCGCTTCGCGGGCGAGCTGCAGGCGTCGAGCGGATCCGACCTCGTCTACCTCCTCGGCGACTTCAACGCGTACTCGGAGGAGGACCCGATCCAGGTCCTCCGCGACGCGGGCTTCGTCGACCTGGTGCCCGCGAAGGCCCCGGGGGAGCGCACGTACTCGTTCGACGGCGAGGTCGGATCCCTCGACCACGTCCTCGCGACGCGCGCCGGCGCCGACCGCGTCACGGGCGTGGGCGTCTGGGACGTCAACGCGCCCGAGTGGGCCGCGCGCGAGTACGGCGGCGCCGCCACCGACGGATCCAGCGCCTTCCGCTCGAGCGACCACGACCCCGTGAAGGTCGGGCTCGACACCGTGCGCGACGCCGCGCACCTCGTCGGGTACGCCGACCGCCTGCTCGTGCGCGGCGGGCAGCCGGTGAGGTACGCGGTCAAGCTCGCCTCGGCGGCGACCGCGCCGACCGGCCGCGTGCAGATCCTCGACGGGGGCCGCGCCATCGCCTCCGTCGACCTGACCGCGGCCGACGCGGGCCGCGCGACCGTCACCCTGCCGCGCCTGTCCCGCGGCATCCACCTGCTCACCGCCGCCTACGCGGGCGACTCCGCGGCGCGCGGCGCGAGCACGCTCTGGCCGTCGATCGTCCTCGTCTGGTAGACCGTCCGCCGACGGGACCCGCGTGGAATGCCCGCGGGTCCCGCCCGGTTGGACCCCCTGACCGCACGAGCGACACGAGAAGAGGACGCACCATGGCCACCACCGAGCTCACACAGGAGAACTTCGAGAGCATCGTCGACTCCAACGGCATCGTCGTCGTCGACTTCTGGGCCGACTGGTGCGGCCCCTGCAAGCAGTTCGCCCCCGTCTTCGACAAGTCGAGCGAGAAGCACGCCGACATCGTCCACGGCAAGGTCGACACCGAGGCGCAGCAGTTCCTCGCGCAGCAGGCGAACATCTCCGCCATCCCCACGCTCATGATCTTCAAGGACCAGACCCTCATCTTCAGCCAGGCCGGCGCGCTGCCCGCCCCGGCGCTCGAGTCCCTCATCGAGGAGGTGCGCGCCGTCGACGTGGCCGCCCTCAAGGAGCAGGCCGCCGCCGAGGCCGCGCAGGCGACGCCCGGCGCGAGCGCGGACCCCACCGCCATCTGATCCCGCCCGATCCGCTCCGACGGCCCCTCCCCACCCGGGAGGGGCCGTCGTCGTCCCGAGCCACCGCATCGCCCCCGTCCGCGCCGGGCGCCCCGGATACCATTGCCCCGATGACCAACTCCCCTCCCGCTCCCGTCGACGCCGCGCCGTCGTCCCCCGCGCTGGCCCCCGCCCTCGAGCGCCTCGGCACGGTCTTCGGTTACGACGCGTTCCGCGGCGACCAGCAGGAGATCGTCGAGCACGTCATCGGCGGCGGCGACGCCCTCGTGCTCATGCCCACGGGCGGCGGCAAGTCGCTCTGCTACCAGATCCCGAGCCTCGTGCGCGCGGGCACCGGCGTCGTCATCTCGCCCCTCATCGCGCTCATGCAGGACCAGGTCGACGCGCTCCGGGCGGTCGGCGTGAAGGCCGCGTTCCTCAACTCCACGCAAGACCTCGAGACCAGCCGCGAGGTGGAGCGCGCGCTCCTCGACGGCGACCTCGACCTCCTCTACCTCGCGCCCGAGCGCCTCATCCTCGACCGGATGGGGCGCCTGCTCGACGAGGCGCCCATCGCCCTCTTCGCCATCGACGAGGCGCACTGCGTCTCCCAGTGGGGCCACGACTTCCGCAAGGACTACCTCGCGCTGTCCATGCTCCAGGAGCGCTGGCCGGACGTGCCGCGCATCGCGCTCACGGCCACGGCCAACGAGGCCACGCACGCCGACATCACGGCGCGGCTCGGCCTGCAGGACGCGCGCCACTTCGTCTCCTCGTTCGACCGGCCGAACATCCGCTACCGCATCGTGCCCAAGGCCGAGCCGCGCAAGCAGCTCATCGACCTCATCCGGAACGAGCACGCGGGCGACGCGGGCATCGTCTACTGCCTCTCGCGGAAGACCGTGGAGCAGACGGCCGAGGCGCTGAACAAGCAGGGCATCACCGCGCTGCCGTACCACGCGGGCCTCGACGCCGCCGTGCGCCAGCGCAACCAGGCGCGCTTCCTCCGCGAGGACGGCATCGTCATGTGCGCCACCATCGCGTTCGGCATGGGCATCGACAAGCCGGACGTGCGCTTCGTCGCGCACGTCGACCTGCCCAAGTCCATCGAGGGCTACTACCAGGAGACCGGCCGCGCGGGCCGCGACGGCCTCCCGTCCACCGCGTGGCTCGCCTACGGCCTGCAGGACGTGGTGCAGCAGCGCCGCATGATCGACCAGTCCGAGGGCGACGCGCAGCACCGCCGGCGCCTGTCGCAGCACCTCGACGCGATGCTCGCCCTCTGCGAGACCGTCGGCTGCCGGCGCGTGCAGCTCCTCCGCTACTTCGGCGAGGAGACGGGGCCCTGCGGCAACTGCGACACGTGCCTCGAGCCCGTCGAGACGTGGGACGCCACGGTGCCGTCGCAGAAGCTGCTGTCCACGATCGTGCGGCTGCAGCGGGAGCGGAACCAGCGCTTCGGGGCCGCGCACCTCATCGACATCCTGCTCGGCAACGAGACCGACCGCGTGCGGCAGCAGGGGCACGACCAGCTCACCACGTTCGGCATCGGCGGCGAGCTCACCGACGTGCAGTGGCGCGGGGTCGTCCGGCAGCTGCTCGCGCAGGGCCTCCTCGGCGTGAGCGACGACGGCTACGGCACCCTCGTGATCACGGCGGGCAGCGGCGACGTGCTCACGGGCGCCCGGAAGGTGCCCATGCGGCAGGAGCCGGAGCGCATCGTGCGCGGCCGCGGCACCCGCACCACGCGGGCCAAGGGCGGCCAGGTCGTCGACCTGCCCGAGGAGGCGCAGGGCCTGTTCGAGGCCCTCCGCGCCTGGCGGTCGGAGCAGGCGAAGGAGCAGGGCGTGCCCGCGTACGTCGTGTTCGCCGACGTCACCCTGCGCGAGGTCGCGACCGTGCGCCCGCAGGACCTCGGGCAGCTCGCCGGCATCACGGGCGTGGGCCAGAAGAAGCTCGACACGTACGGCGAGGGGCTCCTCCAGGTCGTCCGGGCGGAGGCCGCGCCGACCGTCTGACCGGGAGAGGGACCCGGTCCCGAGCCTCGAGGGCTGCGGGACCGAGCCGCGCACACGACCGACTTTTACCCGAAGACCGGTCCGGCGCTGGCGGGACAGCTCACCCGAAGAGCTGTCGCCGTTGCCCACGATCGTACTGGTCCGCCCACGGCCGTCGGCGCGGGTTGTGGGGAGTCGTCGTTGCCGCTAGCGGACCGTGCAAGAGGGAGACGGCGCCGGACGCCTCTCGTGTAAACAGCGTGTAACAGGAGGCCGCAGACGCTTCATCACCATTGCCAACAACGCATGGCGTATTTGTAATATGTCACCTACCACCGGCCGCCCGAGGCCGAGCGAGGGAGCGGGATGGCTGTGACAGGAGCTCATGCGCGTGCGGCAGGCGAGGCCGCCGGGCGTCCCGCGGTGGACCCGAGGACGGGCCGCCGCCGCCCGCTCGGCTCCGCCGCCGTCACCCTCGAGGCCGGGCTCCTCGCCGCGTGGCAGGAGCGCAACCGCGCGCGCACCATCCCGCACGCCATCGCCTCCATGACCGCCGCCGGCAACCTCGACGACCTCCGCGCCGCGGTCGACGGCCCGGGGGAGCGCCCGGTCCCGCGCTACCCGTTCCTCGACACGGACGTCTACAAGACCCTCGAGGGCATCGCCTACGAGGTGGGCCGCGGCACCGCGGACGCGGCGTCGCGCGCCTTCCTCGCGGAGGCGACCGACGTGCTCGAGCGCGTGCAGGCCGCTGACGGGTACATCGGCTCGTACGTGCAGCGACCGGGATCCGACCGTGAGCCCTGGACCGACCTCGCCTGGGGCCACGAGCTCTACAACCTCGGGCACCTGATCCAGGCGGCCGTCGCCGACTCCCGGCAGGGCGGCGACGGCCGTCTCCTGGCCGTCGCCCGCCGGTTCGCGGACGCCGCCGTCCGCGAGTTCGGGCCGGACGGCCGCGTCGAGGTGTGCGGGCACCCCGAGGTCGAGATGGCGCTCGTCGAGCTCCATCGCGAGACGGGGGAGCGCGCGTACCTCGACCTCGCATCCGCCTTCGTCGACCGGCGCGGGCACGGCACCGTCGCCATCCGCATCTTCCCGGCCGAGTACTTCCAGGACGCGCACCCGTTCCGCGAGATGCCCGCCGTCACGGGCCACGCCGTCCGGATGGCGTACCTCGCCGCGGGCGCCACCGACGTGGCCGTGGAGACGGGCGACGCGGAGCTGCTCGCCGCCTCCGTCCGCCTCTTCGACGACGCCGTGCGCACCCGCCTCTACGTGACCGGCGGCCTCGGCAGCCGCCACTCGGACGAGGCCATCGGCGACGCGTACGAGCTGCCGAGCGAGCGCTCCTACAGCGAGACGTGCGCCGCGATCGCCGTCATGCAGTGGGCCTGGCGCCTGTTCCTCGCCACGGGCGAGCCGCGCTTCCTCGACACGCACGAGACCGTGCTGCTGAACGCCTACGCGGTCGGCCTCTCCGCCGACGGCACCGGCTTCTTCTACGACAACCCGCTGCAGCGGCGCCCCGACCACCACGCGCAGTCGGGCGCCGAGACCGAGGGCGAGCTCATGCGCCGCCCGTGGTTCACCTGCCCGTGCTGCCCGCCGAACATCGTGCGCTGGATGAGCGAGCTGCAGGACCACGTGGCGGTGCAGGACGGCGACGACCTCGTGATCGCGCATCCCGCCGCCTGCGTCATCCGCACGGACGCGCTCGACGTGCGCGTCTCCACCGACTACCCGTGGGACGGCGCCGTGCGCATCGAGGTGCTGCGCGCATCCGGTGCCGCGACCGGGCTCGTGATCCGCCGGCCCGGCTGGTGCCGCACCGCGACCGCCTCCGTGCAGGCGGCCGACGGCACGACCGCGGCGGTCGACGCGAGGGCGGGCGACGGGTGGATCCGCGTCACCCGCCCCTGGGCCGCCGGCGACGCCCTCGTGGTCGAGCTCGACATGCCCGTGCGCGCCCTCGGATCCCACCCGCACCTCGACGCGACGCGCGGCAGCCTCGCGGTCGCCCGCGGACCCGTCGTCTACGCCGTCGAGCAGCAGGACGCGGGCGCGTCCGTCGACGACCTGCTCCTCGACCCGCGCGACCTCGCGACGGCACGGATCGTGCCGCTCCCGATCGCCGAGCCGTGGGGTCCGGTCGCCGACCCGGCAGCCGCCGACCCCGCCGCACCCGCACCCGGCGTCGCGCTCGCCGTGCGCCTCCGACGTTCCGCCCCCGCCCCGGACGAGCTCTACCCCGAGGTCGTCCCCGGCACCCCCGCCCCCGCCGCGTCACCCGATCCCGTCGACGCGGTCCTCGTGCCCTACGCCCTCTGGGGCAACCGGGCGCCGGGGGCCATGCGGGTCTGGATCCGCGCGGCCGACACCGGCTGATCCGCCGCCCCGCACGCGCGCCGCCCGGGTCCACCCGACCCGGGGCGGACGCCCGCACCTCCTCCCGCACCTCCTTCCCGCAGTTCCCATCGCACGACCCCGTCCGTCATTCCCGCCCCGGTGCGCTCCGGCCGCCATCCACGAAACGAGAGTCCGATGAAGAGACGAATCACCGCCGTCGGGCTGGCCGTCGCCGCCAGCCTCGCCCTCACCTCCTGCGCCGGCGCAGGAGCGAAGTCCACCTCCGACATCACGGGCCCCGCCGACACGGGCGGCACGATGCACGTCCTGCAGGTCGCGGACTTCCCGCACCTCGATCCCGCGATGGGCTACGAGACCGACCTGGCCGACCTCTACCGGCTCATCTACCGCTCGCTCACCACGACCACGGGCAAGGACGGCGCCACGATCGCGCCCGACCTCGCCACCGACACCGGCACCCCCAACGCCGACGACACCGTCTGGACGTTCACGCTCAAGGACGGTGTGAAGTTCGAGGACGGCTCCCCGATCACGAGCCAGTCGATGAAGTTCGGCGTGGAGCGGTCCTTCGACCCCGCGCTCGCCATCGGCTCGCCCTACGCCCGCATGTACCTCGAGGGCGGCGACGCCTACAAGGGCCCGTACCAGTCCGGCGACCTGGCCTCCATCGAGACCCCCGACGAGAAGACCATCGTCTTCCACCTCAACCGCTCCGTGCCCGAGTTCGCGAGCGTCACCGCGCAGAGCACCTTCGTGCCGTTCCCGGTGGACAAGGACCGCGTCACGGTCACGAACATGGACCAGCAGCCCATCTCCTCCGGGCCGTACAAGGTGAGCGCCCGCACGCAGGGACAGTCGCTCACGCTCGTGCGCAACCCCGAGTGGGACGCCTCCACCGACGAGGTCCGGACGGCGAAGCCGGACGAGTGGCAGTTCACGATGGGGCTCGACCAGGCGACCATCGACGAGCGCATGATCGCCGGACAGGGCGACGACCAGGACGCCCTCGCCTACGGGATCACCGCGGCATCCGTCTCCCGCATCCAGACCCCGCAGATCAAGGCGCGCACCGTCTCGGGCGACACCGGGTGCACCACGTACCTCGCGCTCAACACGACGAAGCCGCACCTCGGCGACGTGCGCGTGCGGCAGGCCATCGCGTACGCGGTCGACAAGAAGTCGCTCGCCGACGTGGCGGGCGGTCCCATGATCGCGGAGCCCGCGTCCACGGTCCTCACGCGCAGCGTCCCCGGCCACAAGGACTTCGACCTCTACCCCAGCACCGACAGCTCGGGCGACGTCGACAAGGCCAAGGCGCTCCTCGCCGAGGCGGGCCTCTCGGACGGCTTCACGATCACGCTCGACGTGGCCAGCGTCCCCACCTCGCAGAAGGCGGCGGAGGCGCTCCAGCAGTCCCTCGCCCGCGTCGGCATCACGGTGGCCATCAACCTGCTCGACACGGCGACCTACAACGAGACCATCGCGACCACGTCGCAGCAGCACGACGCGGCCGAGGCCGGCTGGTGCCCCGACTGGAACTCCGCCAGCACGGTGCTGCCGATCCTGTTCGACGGGCGCCAGATCCCCGAGAAGGGCAACAGCAACCTCTCGCAGATCAACGACCCCGGCATCAACGCGAAGATCGACGAGGTCTCGGCCATGACCGACCTGAAGGCCGCCGACGCCGCCTGGGGCGACCTCGACGAGCAGGTGCAGCAGCTCGCGCCCGTGGTGCCGCTGCTCTACGGCCAGGCCGTCCTCGTGCTGGGGCAGAACGTGCGGAACGCGTACTCGAGCCCGATCTACGACGGCGCCCCGGACTTCGCCACCATCGGCCTCCACACGGGGAAGTAGGCCGTGACCGCCACGCTGCAGGGCGCCTCGGTGCCCGACTCGGCATCCCCGTACCCGACGGGACGGCCGCCCGCCGTCACGCCGGCCAAGCGGGTGGTCCAGGCCCTCCGGTCGAAGCCGTCCGTCATCGCCAGCGTCGTGTTCGTCGTGCTGGTCCTGGTGCTCGCGGTGTTCGCGCCGCTCCTGTCCGGGATCACCGGCTGGGGCCCCACGACCTTCGACGCGACGGCCGTGGACCCCGTCCTCGGCGGCCTCCCCATCGGCCCGTTCGGCGGCGTCAGCGCCTCGCACTGGTTCGGCGTGGAGCCGCAGAACGGGCGCGACATCTTCGCCCGCATCGCCTACGGCGCCCGCGTCTCGATGCTCATCGCGGTCTCCGCCACGATCGTCACCACGACCGTCGGCGTGATCGCGGGCATGGTCGCCGGCTACTTCGGCGGCATCGTCGACCAGGTCGTGTCGCGGGTCATGGACTTCCTCATGGCCTTCCCGGCGCTGATCTTCATGATCGCGATCCTGTCGGCGCTGCCCGCGGGCAGCCGGCCGGCGCTGCTCGTCCTCACGCTCAGCGTCTTCGGCTGGCCGTACACGGCCCGCATCGTGCGCGGCCAGACCATGACGATCCGCACGCGCGACTTCGTGGAGGCGGCCCGGGCGTCCGGCGCCTCCTCGATGGGCGTGATCTTCCGGGAGGTGATGCCGAACCTGCGCGGCACGATCATCGTGCTGGCCACGCTCGCGGTGCCGGGGTACATCGGCACGGAGGCGGGCCTGTCCTTCCTCGGCGTCGGCGTGCTGCCCCCGACGCCGTCGTGGGGCCAGATGATCGCCGACTCGGTGAACTGGTACACGGTCGACCCCGCGTACTTCATCGTGCCGGGCTCGTTCCTCTTCCTCACGGTGCTGGCGTTCACGGTCTTCGGTGACCACCTCCGCACCGCGCTCGAGCAGGGGGAGGCGGCATGATCGGCTACCTGATCCGCCGGGCCGGCGCGGCCCTGGTGGTGCTCGCGCTCATCAGCCTCTTCACCTACATGATCTTCTTCCTGCTCCAGCCGGACCCCGCCGTCACCATCTGCGGCAAGACCTGCACGCCGGACAAGATCGACTCCATCCGCCAGCTCCTCGGCCTGGACCGGCCGTTCTGGGCGCAGTACGGCGACTTCATCGCCGGCATCTTCACGGGCCGCACCTACGGCGACGGCCCGACGGCGATCCAGTGCTCGGCGCCCTGCCTCGGCTTCAGCTTCCAGACGCAGCAGTCCGTGCTCGACCTGATGCTGTCCCGCCTCCCCGTGAGCATCACGATCGCGGTCGGCGCGGCGGTCCTCTGGCTCGTGTTCGGCGTCGCCGGCGGCCTCGTCAGCGCCATCCGCCAGGGCAGCGTGTGGGACCGGACCGCGATGGCGGCGGCGCTCACCGGGATCAGCGTGCCGATCACCTTCGCGGCGCTGCTCCTGCAGTACGTGCTCGTCGTGCAGCTGCAGGTGCTGCCGTTCCCGGAGGCGGTGGCGTTCTCGGACGACCCCGTCGGCTGGCTGGAGTCGTACATCATGCCGTGGCTGGTGCTCGCGCTCGGCTACGCGGCGATCTACGCGCGCATCGTGCGGGCCAACGTGATCGACACCCTGCAGGAGGACTACCTGCGGACCGCGCGCGCCAAGGGCCTGCCGGCGGCGCTCGTGATCCGCCGACACGCGCTCCGGCCGTCGCTCACGCCCGTCGTCACCCTGTTCGGCATGGACTTCGCCGGGCTGCTCGGCGGCGCCGTGATCACCGAGAAGGTCTTCGGCCTCAACGGCGTCGGCAAGCTCGCGGCCGACTCCATCGCCAAGAACGACCAGCCCGTCATCATGGGCGTCACGCTCCTCGCCGCGGCCTTCGTGGTGGTGGGGAACGTGGTCGTCGACGTGCTGTACACCGTGCTCGACCCCCGAGTGAGGATCACCGCGTGACCGCCACCGCACCGCACCAGCCGCCCGCCCGGGCCGTCCCCGGGACCCCGCTCCTCGAGGTGGAGGGCCTCACCATCGCGTTCCCCACCTCGCGCGGGCCCGTCGAGGTCGTGAAGGACCTGTCGTTCCGGGTGGAGCCGGACAGCACGCTCGGCATCGTGGGGGAGTCGGGCTCCGGTAAGTCGATGACCTCGCTCGCCGTGATGGGCCTCGTGCCCCGCGGCGGGAGGGTGACCGGCAGCATCAAGCTGGCGGGCGAGGAGCTCGTCGGCCGGCCGGACGCGGAGCTCCGCCGCTTCCGCGGCGACCGCATGGCGATGGTGTTCCAGGATCCGCTCTCGTCGCTCAACCCGTACTACACGGTGGGGCTCCAGATCGAGGAGGCCTACCGGGCGCACCGCGGCGGATCCCGCCGGGCCGTGCGCCAGGTGGTGGTGGAGGCGCTCGAGCGGGTGCGGATCCGCGAGGCCGGCACGCGGATCGACCACTACCCGCACCAGTTCTCGGGCGGCATGCGGCAGCGGATCATGATCGCGATGGCCCTGTGCCTGGAGCCCGAGCTGCTGATCGCCGACGAGCCGACCACCGCGCTCGACGTGACGGTGCAGGCGCAGATCCTCGACCTGCTCCGCGAGATCCGCCGCGACACCGGGATGGGCATGCTCGTCATCACCCACGACCTCGCCGTCGTGTCCTCCCTCGCCGACGAGGTGCTCGTCATGCAGGGCGGGCACCGCGTCGAGAGCGGCACCACGGAGCGCGTGTTCACCGCGCCCGAGGACCCGTACACGCACGCGCTGCTCGAGGCGATCCCCCGCATCGACGCCGCCTACGACCGACCGACGACGGGAACCGCCTCATGAGCACCCACGCCAGCAGCCCGGCCGCGCCGACCCCGGCAGCCCCGGCCGCGCCCGAGCCGTTCCTCTCGGCCCGCGGCCTCACCAAGGAGTACGTGACGCGCGGCGGCCCCGGCCTCCGCCCGCCCGTGCGCCGGTTCCTCGCCGTCGACCACGTCGACCTCGACGTGCCGACCGGGCAGACGCTCTCCATCGTGGGCGAGTCCGGATCCGGCAAGTCGACGACCGCGCGCATCATCGCGCACCTGCTCGACCCCACCTCCGGCACCTTCGCCCTGAAGGGCGAGGACATGACGCACGCGTCCGGCGCGCGCCTCCGCGAGTTCCGGCGGCAGGTGCAGGTGGTGTTCCAGGATCCGGCGTCGTCGCTCAACCCGCGGCACACGGTGGAGCAGATCATCAGCGCGCCGCTGCGGTACCAGGGCATCACGACGCCGGGCGGGCACGGGAAGCTCGTGCGCGACCTGCTCGACCGGGTGGGCCTGGACCCCGACCACGCGCAGCGCTACCCCGCGCAGTTCTCGGGCGGCCAGTGCCAGCGCATCGGCATCGCGCGGGCGCTAGCCGTGCAGCCCGGCCTCATCGTGTGCGACGAGGCGGTCTCCGCGCTCGACGTGACGGTGCAGGCCCGCGTCATCGCGCTGCTGCGCGACCTGCAGCGCGAGCGCGGACTCAGCTACGTCTTCATCGCGCACGACCTCGCCGTCGTGCGGCAGCTCTCCGACCGCGTCGCCGTGATGAGCGCCGGCAAGGTCGTGGAGGAGGGCACGCGCGACGACGTGTTCGAGCGGCCGCAGCACCCGTACACCCGGTCGCTGCTCGACGCCGTGCCGCGCATCGACCCCGAGTGGGACCGGAAGCGGCTCGCCTCGCGGCGCGCGGCCGGCCTCGACACGGCGAGCATCGACACGGCGAGCGTCGACGCGGCGGCTCGCCGCGCGTCGGGCCGCGGCGCGGCGGGCGGGTCGGCCGCGTGATCGTCGGATCCGCGACCGTCCCCGGCGTGCACGTCACCGACCACGAGATCGAGGTGCCGCTCGACTGGGCGGCGGCGCGCGCGGGGGAGCCGACCCCGACGATCACCGTGTTCGCCCGCGAGCTCGTCGCGCCCGGACGCCGGGCGGACGACCTGCCGGCGCTCCTCTACCTGCAGGGCGGGCCGGGCGGGAAGTCGCCGCGGGTCGTCGATGACGGCGGGTGGATCGGCCACGCGCTCCGCACCCACCGCGTCGTGCTGCTCGACCAGCGCGGCACCGGGAGGAGCACGCCCGTGACGGCGCGCACGATGCTGCGGTTCGGCGACGACCACGCATCCGCCGCCCGGTACCTCGCACTGTTCCGCGCCGACGCGATCGTGCAGGACGCGGAGGCGCTCCGGCAGCACCTGGAGGGCGGCCGCCGCTGGTCGACCCTCGGCCAGAGCTACGGCGGGTTCCTCACGCTCACGTACCTGTCGCACGCGCCCGAGGCGCTGTCGGCGTGCTACGTGACGGGCGGGCTCGCGTCGCTCGACCCCGACGCCGAGGAGGTGTACCGGCGCACCTACCCGCGCACGGCCGCCAAGAACGCCGGGTACCACGCGCGCTACCCGGGCGACGTGGCGATCCTGTCCCGGCTCGCCGACCGCCTCGCCGCGGGCGACGTGACGCTGCCCGACGGCGACGTCCTCACGGTCCGGCGCCTGCAGACCCTCGGCATCGACCTCGGCATGGCGCCGGGACGGGAGCGGATCCACGCGCTCCTCGACGAGGCCCTCGACGACCGCGGCGATCCCACCGACGTGCTGCTCGCCGAGGTGCTCCGCCTCACCTCGTACGCGGCGAACCCGCTGTTCGCAGGCTTGCAGGAGAGCATCTACGCCTCCGGCACCCGGCCGGCGACGGCGTGGGCGGCCGCGCGGGAGCGCGCCCGCCACCCGGCGTTCTCGCCCGACGCCCGGCCGCTGCTGCTCACCGGCGAGATGATGTACCCCTGGATGTTCGAGGAGATCCGCCTGCTGCGCCCGTTCCGCGGCGCCGTCGAGGAGATGGCCCGCCGCGACGACTGGCCGGAGCTCTACGACCCGGATCGGCTCGCGGCCAACGAGGTGCCCGTCGCCGCCGCGATCTACCACGACGACATGTACGTGGACGCCGGCCTGCAGCAGGAGACGGTCGCGCGCGTGGCGAACGCCCGCGCGTGGATCACGAACGAGCACGAGCACGACGGCCTGGGGGCGCCCGGCGTCCTCGGCCGGCTGATGGACATGATCGCCCGCGATGGAGGAGGGATCCCCCGATGACCGACACGACCCCCCAGACGCCCACCGGCGTCACCCCCGAGGAGCGCCGCCCGCCGCGGCTCGCCCAGGTGCCCGCGTTCCGGGAGCTCATGGCCGGCGGCTGGATCGCGCCCGACCGGACGCCGCCGACCGTGCCCGGCGCGGTCGAGGCGGCGGCCGCGCACCGCGACCGCCTGAGCGCCGCGATGCCCGGCGTCACGATGGCGGTCGTCAGCGGCTACGCGCCCACGCGCAACGACGACTGCCGCTACGCCTTCCGCGCGGACAGCGACTTCGTCTGGCTCACGGGGGTGCAGGTCGAGGGCGCCGTGCTCGTGATGCACGCGGTGCCGGGCGGCCACGACGCCGTCCTGCACGTGCCCGCGCCCGCGCATCCGGGCGACCCGCGCTTCTTCTCCGACGCCGACCACGGCGAGCTGTGGGTGGGGCCCGCGCCCGCGCACGCCGACTGGCAGCGCGCCCTCGGGATCCCGGTGCGCGACCCCGACCGCATCGCGCGCGACCTCGCGGGCGTCCGCGACGTGCGCCGGGCGGGTGCCGTCACGGGCGTCCCCTCCGCGCTCGCCGACGTGCCGCGCGACGACGCGCTCGTGGCGGCGCTCGGCGAGCTGCGCGTGATCAAGGACGCGTGGGAGCTCCAGGAGCTCCGCCGCGCGGTCGACGACACCGTCGAGGGCTTCGCCGAGGTGGTGCGGGCGATCCCGCGGGCCCAGGCGTCCGGCGGCGAGCGCTGGCTGCAGGGCACGTTCGACCGGCACGCGCGCACGGTCGGCAACGGCCCCGGCTACGCCACCATCGTGGGCGGCGGCGGGCACGCGACGATCCTGCACTGGGTGCGCTGCGACGGCCCGCTCCGCGACGGCGAGCTCGTGCTGCTCGACATGGGCGTGGAGGCGCGCAGCCTCTACACGGCCGACGTCACGCGCACGATCCCCGTCTCCGGCACCTTCACGCCCGAGCAGCGGCTCGTGCACGACGTGGTCGAGCGCGCCCACCGCGCGGGTCTCGACGCCGTGGCGCCCGGGCGTCCGCTCGTCGACTTCCACCACGCGTCGATGGAGGTGGTGGCCCAGGGCCTCCACGACCTCGGGCTCCTGCCGGTCTCGGTCGACGAGGCCCTGTCGCCCGCCGGCCAGCACCACCGGCGCTGGCTGGTGTGCGGGATCGGGCACCACCTCGGCCTCGACGTGCACGACTGCTCGGGCGCCGGCGTCGCCGGGTACGACCGCCTCGTGGAGCCCGGCATGGTGCTCACCGTGGAGCCGGGCCTCTACTTCCAGCCGGACGACGCGATGGTGCCGCCCGAGCTCCGCGGCATCGGCGTGCGGATCGAAGACGATATCGTGGTGACGCAGACGGGGTCCGACGTGCTGTCGGACGCGCTGCCGATCGACGCCCTCGGCCTGGAGTCCTGGATGCGGGAGCAGCGGTCCCCGTCCTGACACCCCGAGGAGGTCCCGCGTGAGCCTCTCGGCCCTGCGTCCCGCACCCCCGCGCGCGAGCCTGCGCGAGCACGTCCACCAGGCCCTCTCCGCCGCCATCGTCTCCGGGGAGCTCGAGCCCGGCACGCTCATCACCGTGCCGACGCTCGCGGTGCGCTTCGACGTGTCGGCCACGCCCGTGCGCGAGGCCGTGCTGGAGCTGGAGAAGCGCGGCTTCGTCGAGACCGTGCGCAACAAGGGGTTCCGGGTCACGGCCGTGAGCGACGAGGAGCTCGGCCACCTCGTGCAGGTGCGCCAGCTGCTCGAGGCGCCCGCCATGGAGCGGCTCGCGGGCCGCGTGCCGGACGACGCGCTGCCCACGCTCGAGGCGCTCGCCGACCGCATCGAGCAGGGTGCGCGCGACGGCGACCTCCGCGCCTACCTCGAGGCCGACCAGGAGTTCCACCTGTCCCTCACGCGCATGCTCGGCAATCCCGTGCTCACGGCCTCCATCGCCGACCTCCGCTCGCGCACGCGGCTCGTCGGGCTCGCGTCGATGAAGGAGAGCAGCCACCTCGACGCGTCGGCTGCCGAGCACCACGAGCTGCTCCGCGCCCTCGTGCGCGGGGCCGGCCGGGAGGCGCACGCGGTGATGGTGCGGCACATCCGGCACGCCACCGGCTGGTGGGCGGGGCACGGCGAGGAGGACGCGGACGCCGGGGACGGCGACGACGGCGGGGACGCTGCTGGCGGCGGCCACGTCGACCGGGTCGCCGTGGATCCGGCAGCCGGACCCGTCGCGCGGGACTGACGCGCGGGACTGACGCGCGGGCCTGACGCGCGCGTCTGCCGGGTATCGCGGGTCCCGACTTCCCCTCGTCGCTGATGTGTGACATATTACTGACACCGCCACCCGCCCCGTCGCCCGACATCGGGCGCCATGACCCGTGAGAGCAGGGACCGCATGACGCGACACGTGGTGGTCGTCGGGGGAGGCATCGTCGGCGCGGCCTGCGCCCGGTCGCTCGCGCGCGCCGGGATCCGCGTCACGGTCGTCGAGCGGGCCGCCGTCGCGTCGGGCACGAGCGCGCAGGGCGAGGGCAACATCCTCGTCTCCGACAAGGGCCCGGGCGCCGAGCTGGAGCTGGCGCAGCTGGCCGCACGCCGCTGGCCCGAGGTCGCCGCCGAGATCGCCGAGGAGCTGGGCGACGCGCTCCCCTCCATCGAGTACGAGCCCAAGGGCGGGCTCGTCGTCACGACCACGGCCGAGGGCGCGGATCCGCTCCTCGCCTTCGCCGCCACCCAGCGCGCCGCGGGCGTCGACGCGGTCCCCGTCGACGTGCGCCGCGCGCTCGAGCTGGAGCCGTGGCTGAACCCCGGCATCACCGCCGCCGTGCACTACCCCGAGGACGCGCAGGTGCAGCCCGCGATCGCGACCGAGGCGCTCGCCGCGTCCGCCCGCCGGGCCGGCGCCGTAGTGCGGACCGGCGTCGAGGTGACCGGGCCGGTCCTCGGACCCGACGGCGCGCTCCGCGGCGTGCGGACGACCGCGGGCGACATCGCAGCCGACGACGTGCTCGTCGCGGCCGGCCCCTGGTCGGGCGAGGTGGCGCGCGCCCTCGGCGTGGAGCTGCCGGTGCTGCCGCGGCGCGGGGTCGTGCTGGTCACGACGCGCATGCCGCACCGCATCCACCACAAGGTCTACGACGGCGACTACGTGGGCGCCGTCGGCTCCGGCGACGGGGCGCTGCAGACCTCGGGCGTCGTGGAGTCGACGCCGTCGGGGACCGTGCTCATCGGATCCAGCCGCGAGCGCGTCGGCTTCGACGCGTCGCTGCGCGTGGCCGTGCTCGAGGAGCTCGCCGCCAAGGCCGTGCGGCTCTTCCCCTTCCTCGCCGAGGCGAACGCGATGCGCTCCTACGGCGGCTTCCGGCCCTACCTGCCCGACCACCTGCCGGTCGTCGGGCCCGACCCGCGGCTGCCGGGGCTCTGGCACGCGAGCGGGCACGAGGGCGCCGGGATCGGGCTGTCGATCGCGACGGCCGACCTCATCGCCGCGCTGATGACCGGGGCCGCGACGCCGCTCGACGTCACGCCGTTCTCGGTCGCGCGGGCGTCGCTCGGGCTGGACATGCCGGGTGCCCCGGTGCCCGGGGCCGCGTCCCCCTCCTCCGCGGGGGTGCGCGCGTGACGCCGCGGCGCGTGGATCCGGCGCGCGACCCGATCCGCCCCGAGCCCGCGGAGGCCGTGCGCTTCACGGTGGACGGGGATCCGGTGGAGGGCCTGCGCGGCCAGACCATCGCGGGCGCGCTGCTCGCCTCGGGCACGCTCGCCTGGCGGACGACCGCGAGCGCCGGCCGACCGCGCGGCGTCTTCTGCGGGATCGGCGTGTGCTTCGACTGCACCGTGACGGTGAACGGGCTGCCCGACGTGCGCGCCTGCCAGCGGCGCGCGGTCGACGGCGACGTCGTGGAGACGGGGCCGGGGGCGACCGTGCCGGACGCGGACGCTGCGGGGCCCGCTGCTGGGTCGGCCGCCGCTGGGTCTGCCGCCGCCGCCGCGCCTGCCACCGACGGGGACGCCTCGTGAGCGCCGGGGACGACCGGCGGCACGTCGTCGTGATCGGCGCCGGGCCCGCGGGGCTCGCCGCCGCGGTCGCCGCCCGCGCGCGCGGGGCGCGCGTCACGCTGCTCGACGCGTCCGACGAGCTGGGTGGCCAGTACTGGCGGCACCTCCCGGCGTCGCGACCGGCGGCGCGCGAGCGGATCCTGCACCACGGCTGGGACGCGTTCACCGGGATGCGGGCGCGGCTGGCGGCCGACGACGGCTGCGAGATCGTGACGGGCGCGCAGGTGTGGGCGATCGAGGTGCCCTCGGCCGACGTGGAGGCGCCGGCGCCCGCCGCCGTCGTCCACGTGCTCGTCGGCCCGGTCGACGGATCCGGTCGCGCGCCCCGGACCCTCCGCCCGGACGCGCTCGTGCTCGCCACCGGTGCGCACGACCGCACGCTGCCGTTCCCCGGCTGGGACCTGCCGGGCGTCTTCACCGCGGGCGCCGCGCAGGCCCTCGCGAAGGGCGAGCGTGTCGCGATCGGCGACCGCGTGATCGTCGCGGGCGCCGGACCCTTCCTCCTCCCCGTCGCCGTGTCGCTGGTGCAGGCCGGGGCGCGCGTGGTCGGGATCCACGAGGCCGCGCGCGTGCCGTCGCTCGCCCGCGGCTGGTTGCGGGATCCGCTCGGCCTCGCCCGCGCGCCGCACAAGGCCGCCGAGCTCGCCGGCTACGTCTCCGTGCTGGCGCGCGAGCGGATCGGGTACGCCACGGGCAGCGCGGTCGTCGCCGCGCACGGGACCGACCGCGTCGAGGCCGTCACCGTGCAGCGCCTCGACGCGTCGTGGGCGCCCGTCCCGGGCACCGAGCGGCGGGTCGCGGTGGACGCCGTGTGCGTCGGCCACGGCTTCACGCCCCGGCTCGAGCTGCCGATCGCGGCGGGCTGCCGCATCGGGTCCGACCGCTTCGTCGAGGTCGACGCCGACCAGGGCGCCGGGCCCGCGGGCGTGTTCGCCGCGGGCGAGATCACGGGCATCGGGGGAGTGGACCAGGCGCTCGCGGAGGGCGAGGTCGCGGGGCACTGCGCCGCGGGCGGATCCCCGTCCGACGCCGCCGTCGCGCCCGCCGTCCGCCGCCGGGCCGTCGCGCACGACGTGGCCGGCCGCATCGAGGCCGCGCACGGCATCCGCCCCGGCTGGACCGGCTGGCTGCGCGACGACACGCTCGCCTGCCGCTGCGAGGAGGTGCCGGTCGGCCGGATCCGGGCCACCGCCCGCGCCGCGCGCTCCACCGACCTGCGCTCGATGAAGCTCGCCACGCGCGCCGGCCTCGGCATCTGCCAGGGCCGCGTGTGCGGACGCACCGTCGAGGAGCTGCTCGCGGGGGAGGCGCCGCCCGCCGGATGCGCGCCCGCCGGATCCGCGCCCGGCGCGGGTCCCGCCGCCACGCCCGCCGCCCTCGGCCCCGGCTCCGACCGCCGCCCCATCGCCTCGCCCGTGCGCCTCGGCGAGCTCGCCGCCGCCTACGACCTCCGCGACGCCGGGCCCCCGTCCCTCGCCGCGCCCGGCGTCGACGACCCGGCCATCGAGGTCGACGATCAGGCCCCCGGCGTCGACGACCCGCCGCCCGACGACGCCCCGCCGCCCGACCCCGCACCCCCGACCACCCCCGCATCCCCTAGCACCACCGACCGGAAGGACACGCCATGACCGCACCCGCCCTGGACCTCGGAGGCGTCGTCGTCGCCACCACGCTGCCGTTCCGCGAGGACGCCGCCGCTCCCGCCGGCCTCGCCGTCGACTACGACGCGTACGCCGCGCACTGCGACTGGCTCATCTCGAACGGCTGCCGCGGCGTCGGCCCCAACGGCTCGCTCGGCGAGTACTCCTCGCTCACCGACGAGGAGCGCCGGAAGGTCGTGCAGGTCGCGGTCGAGGCGGTCGGCGGGCGGGGCGTCGTCGTGGCCGGCGTGCACGGCGTCGGCTGGCACCAGGCGAAGAAGTGGGCCGAGGTCGCGGCCGAGGACGGCGCCGACGGCGTGCTGCTCCTGCCGCCCACCCTCTACCGGGCGAGCGACGACGAGGTCGTCGAGCACTACGCGCGCGTCGACGAGGTGGGCCTGCCGATCATGGCCTACAACAACCCGTTCGACACCAAGGTCGACTTGACGCCCCAGCTCCTCCAGCGCCTCGACGCGCTCGAGAACGTCGTGGCGATCAAGGAGTTCTCGGGCGACATCCGGCGCGTGACGGAGATCCAGGACCTCACGGGCCTCGACGTCATCGCGGGCGCCGACGACCTGCTGCTGGAGTCGCTCATCATGGGCGCCGTCGGCTGGTTCGCGGGCTACCCGAACGCGTTCCCGCGCGAGGCCGTGGAGCTGTACGGGCTCGCGACGAGCGGTCGCATCGAGGAGGCGAAGGCGCTGTACCAGCACCTCGTGCCCGTGTTCCGCTGGGACTCGCGCACCGAGTTCGTGCAGGCCATCAAGCTGTCGATCGACGTGGCCGGCGAGAGCACGGGCGGCCCCACGCGTCCGCCGCGCGCGCCGCTGCCCGCCGCGGTCGCCGAGCAGGTCACGCGCGACACGCGCCGCGCGCTCGACCACCTCGCCGGACGATGATCGACGGATGAGGTCCTCCCGCGTCTTCCACGCCGTCGACTCGCACACCGAGGGCATGCCGACCCGCGTCGTCACGAGCGGGTTCGGCGTGATCCCCGGCTTCACCATGAACGAGCGGCGTCTGCACCTCATCGAGCACCTCGACCACCTGCGGCTGCTGCTCATGACGGAGCCGCGCGGCCACGCGGCGATGAGCGGCGCGATCCTGCAGCCGCCCACGCGCGACGACTGCGACTGGGGCGTCCTCTACATCGAGGTGTCCGGCTGCCTCCCGATGTGCGGCCACGGCACCATCGGCGTCGCGACCGTGCTGGTGGAGACCGGGCTCGTCGAGGTGCAGGAGCCGGTCACGACCATCCGGCTCGACACCCCGGCCGGGCTCGTGATCGCGCGCGTCGACGTGGAGGACGGGCGGGCCGCATCCGTCACGATCGAGAACGTCCCCTCCTACGTGGAGCGGCTCGACGCGACGATCGAGGTGCCCGGCCTCGGCGCCGTGCCGTACAGCCTCGCGTTCGGCGGCAACTTCTACGCCGTCGTGGAGCTCGAGCGCCTGGGGCTGCCGTTCGACCGGGAGCGCCAGCAGGAGATCGTCCAGGCCGGGCTCGCGATCATGGGCGCGATCAACGAGCAGGCGCCGCCCTCGCACCCGGAGATAGAAGGCGTCGACCACTGCCACCACGTGGAGTTCCTGGCACCCGGATCCGACGCCCGGCTCTCGCGGCACGCCATGGCCATCCACCCCGGCTGGTTCGACCGGTCGCCGTGCGGCACCGGCACGTCCGCGCGCATGGCCGAGCTGTGGGCGCGCGGCGAGCTGGCGGTGGACGACGAGTTCGTCAACGAGTCGTTCATCGGCAGCCGCTTCACCGGGCGGATCCTGCGGGAGACGACCGTCGCCGGCCGGCCCGCCATCGTCCCCGCCATCACCGGCCGCGCCTGGATCACCGGCATGGGCCAGTACCTGCTCGACCCCACCGACCCGTTCCCGAGCGGCTTCCGGTTCTGAACCGGCGCGCACGAACACGAGGAGAGACATGACCCCGCACGAGACCGACGCGACCACCGACCCCGCCGTCGCGGCGACCGTGGAGGCCGTCGCGGCGGCCGCCGCCGAGGCCGCCGCTCCGCTCGCCGCCCTCGCCCCGGCCGTCCGCGCCCGCGCGCTCGAGGCCGTCGCCGACGCGCTCGAGGCGATCCGGCCCGAGCTGCTGCCCGTCGCCGAGCGGGAGACCGCGCTCGCGCCCGGCCGCCTCGGCGGCGAGCTGACGCGCACGACCGTGCAGCTGCGGATCCTCGCGGCCGCGGTGCGCGACGGCCGCTACCTCGATGCGCGCATCGACCACGCGGATCCCGACGCCGCGCCCACCCCGCGCCCGGACCTCCGCCGCTACCTCGTGCCCGTCGGCCCCGTCCTCAACTTCGCGGCGTCGAACTTCCCGTTCGCGTTCTCCGTCGCGGGCGGCGACACGGCATCGGCCCTCGCGGTCGGCTGCCCGGTGGTCGTGAAGGCGCACCCGGGGCACCCCGAGCTGTCGCGCCGGGTCGCCGCGGCCGCGTCCGCCGCGCTCGTCGCCGCGGGGCTGCCCGAGGGCACGCTCCAGCTGGTGGAGGGCGAGGAGGCCGGGCTCGCCGTGCTCCGCGACCCGCGCATCCGCGCCGCCACCTTCACGGGCTCGCTCCGCGCCGGACGCTTCCTCGCCGACGTGGCCGCGGCCCGCCCCGACCCGATCCCGTTCTTCGGCGAGCTGGGCAGCGTCAACCCCGTCGTCATCACCGAGCGGGCCGCCGCCGAGCGCGGCGCGGACATCGCGCGCGCCCTCGTGGCGAGCGCCGCCGGATCCGCCGGGCAGCTGTGCACCGCGCCCGGCATCGTGCTGATCCCCGCCGGCCACGGACTCGACGCCGTGCTCGCCGAGGAGGCCGGCGCCGTCGCGCCGCACGGGATGCTCAACGCCAGGATCGCGGAGGGCTACGCGGGAGGCCGCGCCGCCGCGATCGCGGTCGACGGCGTGCGCCTCGTCGCCGAGGGCCGCGCGCCCGCGGGAGACGACGGATCCGTGACGCCCACCCTCGCGGCCGTCGCCCTCGCCGACTTCGAGGCCGCGGGCGACGCCCTCCGCCACGAGGTGTTCGGCCCGTTCGCGCTTCTCGTCGAGTACCCCGCGGGCACCGACCTCGCCGAGCTCGCCGCGCGCACCTTCACGGGCGAGCTGACCGCGAGCGTGCACCTCGGCGCCGACGAGTCCGAGGCGGGCGACGCGGCCGATGCGGCAGCCGACCTCATCCGCGTGCTCGCCGCCCGCGCCGGCCGCGTGCTCGTCGACGCCTGGCCCACGGGCGTCTCCGTCACCGACGCGCAGCAGCACGGCGGGCCCTGGCCCGCCACCACGCTCGACCGCGGCACGAGCGTCGGCACCGCCTCGCTCGACCGGCTGCTCCGCGGCGTCGCGTTCCAGGGCGTGCCCGACGCGCTCCTGCCCGAGCCGCTGCGCACCGCGAACCCGTGGGGCGTGCCGCAGCGGGTGAGCGCCCGCGGGCACCGCGCCTAGGGGCCGGGCAGCGCGCGCCGAGACCGCGCGGGCGCCCGCGGCTGAGGGTTCCCACAAGCCGCGGGCATCCCCGCGGGAGCGCGTTGGAGGCCCGGCACGTGTTTTTCGGCAGGTGGAGGATCCGAACGTAGCGTGGCCGATGCCGGCAGGGACGCCGGCCGAGACGACGGCACGGAGGATCCATGGTCGACACGGCGGCACGAAGCACCACCCGCGGCACGAGGGGGCGGGGTCCCGCTGCGGGCGCGCTCCGGGGGACCCCCGTCCCGGTCGCGGGCGACGTCGACGCCGAGGTCGCGCAGGACCTCGACCGCACCGACGGCCGCCAGGACGCCCCGGGCCGCGGGCCGCGCATCGACGTCGAGGCCCTCGGCCGCGTCCTCCTCGGGCGCTGGGCCGACGTCCGCCGCTCGTCCCGCGAGCTGACGAGCCGCCCCGAGCTGCACCGCGTCGAGGGCCTCGACATGCACCAGCACCGGGCGCGCGTGAGCGAGCAGCTGAAGATCCTCGTCGAGCACGGCGGCGTGCACCGCGCCTACCCCGTGTCCGTCGGCGGGCTCGAGGACCACGGCGGCAACATCGCGGGCTTCGAGGAGCTCGTGGCCGCGGATCCGTCGCTCCAGATCAAGGCCGGCGTGCAGTGGGGCCTCTTCGGCTCCGCGGTGATGCACCTCGGCACCGAGCGCCACCACCGCGACCTCCTGCCGGGGATCATGACGCTCGAGACGCCCGGCGCGTTCGCGATGACGGAGACCGGGCACGGCTCCGACGTCGCGAGCATCGGCACCACCGCGACGTACGACCCCGAGACCGGCGAGTTCGACCTGCACACCCCGTTCCGCGCGGCGTGGAAGGACTACCTCGGCAACGCGGCGGTCGACGGCCGCGCCGCCACGGTGTTCGCGCAGCTCGTGACCCAGGGCGTGAACCACGGCGTGCACTGCTTCTTCGTGCCGCTCCGCGACGAGACCGGTGCGTTCCTCCCCGGCGTCGGCGGCGAGGACGACGGCCTCAAGGGCGGCCTCAACGGCATCGACAACGGCCGGCTCCACTTCGACCACGTGCGCGTGCCGCGCGCGAACCTCCTCAACCGCTACGGGGACGTGGCCGAGGACGGCACGTACACGTCCGAGATCACGAGCCCCGGCCGCCGCTTCTTCACGATGCTCGGCACGCTCGTGCAGGGCCGCGTCTCGCTCGACGGCGCCGCCACGAGCGCCGCGAAGATCGCGCTGCAGATCGCGGTCACGTACGGCAACGAGCGCCGCCAGTTCGTCGCGGGCGGCACCGACGAGGAGGTGCTGCTCGACTACCAGCGGCACCAGCGCCGGCTGATCCCGCGCATCGCGACCACCTACGCGGCCTCGTTCGCGCACGAGAAGCTGCTCGCGCAGTTCGACTCGGTGTTCTCCGGGAAGACCGACACCGACCAGGACCGGCAGGACCTCGAGACCCTCGCCGCCGCGCTCAAGCCGCTCAGCACCTGGCACGCGCTCGACACCATCCAGGAGGCGCGCGAGGCGTGCGGCGGCCAGGGCTTCCTCGCGGAGAACCGGCTCGTCGGGCTCCGCGCCGACCTCGACGTCTACGCGACCTTCGAGGGCGACAACACCGTGCTCCTCCAGCTCGTCGCCAAGCGCCTGCTCACCGACGTCAACCGCCGGTTCGCGAAGGCCGACTTCGGGGTGCTCGCGCGCTACGCCGTGGAGCAGGCCACCGACCGCACGCTCCGCTCGACGGGCCTCCGCCGGATCGGGCAGGCGCTCGCGGACCGCGGATCCACCGCCCGCTCGGTCGGCCAGCTCCGCGAGCCGGAGACGCAGCGCGCGCTCCTGACCGGCCGCGTGGAGACGATGGTCGCCGAGATCGCGACGGCGCTGCGGGCCACCCGCACGATGCCGCCCGCCGAGGCCGCCGCGCTGTTCAACCGGCACCAGGACGCGCTCATCGAGGCGGCCCGCGCGCACGCGCAGCTGCTGCAGTGGGAGGCGTTCACCGAGGCGCTCGACCCCGCGTCGGAGACCGGCCGCGCCATGGACGACGGCACGCGCCGGATCCTCACCTGGACCCGCGACCTGTTCGGCCTCCGCCTCATCGAGGACGACCTGGCCTGGTACCTGATCCACGGCCGCATCAGCTCGCCGCGCGCCCGCGCCGTGACGGCCTACATCGACCGGCTCGTCGCGCGCCTGCGCCCGCACGCGCAGGACCTCGTGGACGCGTTCGGCTACACGCAGGCGCACGTGCGCGCCCCCGTGGCGTCGGGCGAGGAGAGGGACCGCCAGGACGAGGCGCGCGCGTACCGCGACGCCCGGATCGCGGACGGCTCGGCGCCGCGCATGGAGAAGACCGCGAAGAAGTAGCAGCAGCTGAGGCGCCGCCGCGCATACACCACGCGGCGGCGTCTCCCGCACCGTTTGACAGCGCCTGCGGGACGCCCGGAGACTGATCTCGTCCGAGCAGCGCCCCCGAGCGGGGGTGCTCGGCATGCCATGGGGAACCGGGTGCGCGAGCGCCGGAGCGGGAGCCCCGAGCGCGATCGCGCGGCGGCCGACGGACGACCGGGAGGAGACGTCCGTGGCGGAGGGCTACCGCATCGATCCGCAGGGCGTCCAGGACGTCCTGACCGCGGTGCAGCAGGCATCGCAGGATCTGTCGGCGGCGATCAGCGGCATCGGCGGTGCTCAGACCGACGTGGAGACCGGGGCGTCGTCCACCTGCTCGGCGGTGCCCGCGGCGCTGTCGGCGTTCCTCGACGCGCAGACCGCGTCGGTCACGGACGTCACGAACCGCATCACCGCATGCATCTTCGGCGCCGCCACAGCGACCACGGACTACGTGGAGGCCGACGACACGATGGCGTCCGACGTGACGCAGGCGCAGACGGCCGCGGTCGACGCGGCCGTGGGTGGCGAGGGGCGCGCGGCGGGCGACTTCAGCTGGTTCACCTCCCGAGCCGGGGGCCGGTGATGGCCGCGGTCGCGGGCGGCGGCACACGCCGCGCGGACGGACTCATCGATCCCGACGGCATCCCCGGCGTCGACATGGCGCCGGAGCTCATCCGCAGCGCCGCCTGGACGCTCGCGTCCGCGTCGGCGGGCGTCTCGCAGCACGGCGCCACGGCCGTGACCAAGTGGCAGACGATGTCGACGGTCTACGAGGCGCCGGAGTCGGAGGCGCTGCTGGCCGTGATGGGGCCGGTCGGCCAGGAGACCACGGCTCTCGCGGACGGGTTCACGAAGGTGGGGAAGGCTCTCACGGACTTCGCCGACACCGTGGCGCCCATCGTCGCGAAGCTGGTCGAGCTGAAGGCCGAGGCGGTCGCCTTCGTCGCGCAGGCGGAGCAGGGGTACGACATGCCGGCGATCGGGCCGCAGCCCACGACGCAGCTCACCGACTACGGCTCGGTGCAATCCTCGCCCGGCGGCATGTACTCGGCACCGGCGCATCACGTGGAATGGACGGAGTACGCGCCCTACAGTCAGCGCAACGACAAGCTGATCATGGCGGTCGCGACGCTCGCGACGGCGTTGGACGAGGCGCAGGCCGACTGCGTGAACAAGATCGCGGCGGCGCATCCGCCGGCGAATTCGTGCCCCCAGACCGTGCACGGCACGGACTTCACGACCGCCGCGAAGGAGGGCAAGCCGCTGCCGTTCGGGCAGACGGCGGCGGGGCGGCCCAACTGCGTGACGTCGTTCGGCGGCGGCGTGGGCGATGCGGCGAAGGGGATGGTCGAGGGGCTGGGGAGCCTCGTGTCGTACAACCCGGAGACGAGGCAGTGGGGCGACTGGGATCACGCGGGCAAGGCGGCCCTGGGCGTGGTGGAGGGGCTCGGTTCCCTGATCGCGCCGACGCCGTTGTTCCAGGTGCTCGCGGATGATTCCAGTGGTGTGACGCCGGGGTGGATGCGGGACTTCTCGAAGTCGACGTTGGACAAGCAGCAGCAGATGGTGGACGGGTTCGTCGGCAGCAAGGAGCAGTGGGAGACGGATCCGGCGCGGGCGGCGGGGTCGTTGTTCGTGAACGTGGGGTCGTTGTTCATCCCCGGGGCCGGTGAGGTCGCGGCGGGGGCGAAGGTGGTGTCGGTCGGGGCGCGGGTCGCGTCGGTCGGTGGTCGTGTGGCGGAGGCGGCGGATGCGGCGTCGATCGCGGGGCGTGTGGTGGGTGCTGGTGCGCGGGCGAGCGTGGTGGCGGGGTCGGGGCTGGTGCGGGTCGGGGATCTGATGACGCAGGTGGCGGCTCGGGCGGATGCGCTGGGTCACGCGGCGACGGCCCCGGTGATGAATGCGCTGCGGGATGCGGTGGATCGGGTGCCGCACGTGGAAGTGGCGGTGCGTCACGTGGTGACTCCGGACGGGTACCGGATCCCGACGTTGCATGTGGAGGTCGGGGACAGCGCGCGTACCCGCGCGATGTCCAACGCGGCGGACGCAGGCGACGCAGCTTCCCATCGTGCGGAGCCGGGAACCGTTCAGGACGGCCACGGAGGCGTCGGCCATGCCGACCACGATCCGGGGGCTGTGCACGAGAGCAGCCATCCGGGAGCGGACCCGACCCACGAGCCGAGTGCCCACGATGCCGGTGGCGCGCATGGTCACGAGCATCACGAAGGGTCGAGTGCCCACGCTGGTAATGTCGACGACGTTCCGCAGTGGCTCAACAAGCTGCTGGACAGGCCCGACATCTCGTGGAAGACCCGAAGGCTCTTCGAGGGCATTCGCTTCAACTACGAGCGTCATCGATTCTTTCCGCACAACGAAGTGCGGCTCGCGGATGGTTCTCGCGTCGACTCGTATATCCCTGACGTGGAGATCGTCTCACGTAAATACACGCAACTCTCAGACATTTTGGACAGAACCGCAAAAGACTACATAGACGAGTTGCGTATCAAGTACGCGCCAGGAAAACAGATCGCTCACGTCTCGGATCGTCACGGCCCCCCGAGGATATTCGCTGATGCTAATAAAATTCTCGGAGGTGACGAGTTGCAGGGTGCCAGTGTTCTTGAGATTCCACCTCAGGTCAAGCCCATTCCTGAAGACGTTCTTAAATACGCGACTGAGCATGACGTAGTCATCAGAGACGCTACTGGTCATATTTACAACCCGCTGGAGTGAATAATTTTGAAGTACGTATATGGCACGAGGTGGAGTGGGCGAAAGAAAGGTCCACTTGAGTCTATTGCCGAATCGGAGGCTCGCCGGAGATTCGAGGGTTTAGTCGCCGAACCAGATCATTGGTTCACTGTCGGTGTCAAGCGCGACGGAGCGAGTGAGTTGGCTGCACCCGAGTTCATCCTCGAGGTCTTGCCTCATGCTGAGTACGTGAAAGTCATATTCGTGGATCAGCACCATACGCAGCGATTCGCATACGGGTTTAGGAATCTGAGTGGGCGCATGTTTATGACAAATGTCAAAGAGAATCGCTACCCTGACGCAGAGCGCTTCCATCCGCTTAATGAATCCGTGTGGTCGGAGTCAATCGTCATTGAGCCGACGGGATACGTCAAAGAGGTCGCTTACGATCTGGTCGAGAAAGAGCGCCACCTGTCGGAGTATCGGGGTGTTGATGTAAGTCCGAACTGGGAGGACGTCCCCGAGTTCGGAGACTGGGAGCGTTTCGGTAAGTTCGACAGGTGAATGTGTTGCACGTAGGCGCGGGTACCGCGTGGACAGGGTGAATACCTCAACCGCGTAGATGCGGTGTCTTGTGTGGTAGTAGCTTCGCGTCCTAATTATGAGCCCGGGCGTCTCCGGTCCGGCATTACATCTGTCGTACGCGGCGCTGAGCGTGGTGGAGGGGTTGGGTGCGTTGATCGCGCCGACGCCGTTGTTCCAGGTGCTCGCGGATGATTCCAGTGGTGTGACGCCGGGGTGGATGCGGGACTTCTCGAAGTCGACGTTGGAGAAGCAGCAGCAGATGGTGGACGGGTTCGTCGGCAGCAAGGAGCAGTGGGAGACGGATCCGGCGCGGGCGGCGGGGTCGTTGTTCGTGAATGTGGGGTCGTTGTTCATCCCGGGGGCCGGTGAGGTCGCGGCGGGGGCGAAGGTGGTGTCGGTCGGGGCGCGGGTCGCGTCGGTCGGTGGTCGTGTGGCGGAGGCGGCGGATGCGGCGTCGATCGCGGGGCGTGTGGTGGGTGCTGGTGCGCGGGCGAGCGTGGTGGCGGGGTCGGGGCTGGTGCGGGTCGGGGATCTGATGACGCAGGTGGCGGCGCGGGCGGATGCGCTGGGTCACGCGGCGACGGCCCCGGTGATGAATGCGCTGCGGGATGCGGTGGCTCGTGTGCCGCACGTGGAAGTGGCGGTGCGTCACGTGGTGACTCCGGACGGGTACCGGATCCCGACGTTGCATGTGGAGGTCGGGGACAGCGCGCGTGCACGCGCGATGTCCAACGCGGCGGACGCAGGCGACGCAGCTTCCCATCGTGTGGAGCCGGGAACCGTCCAGGACGGCCACGGAGGCGTCGGCCATGCCGACCACGATCCGGGGGCCGTGCACGAGAGCAGCCATCCGGGAGCGGACCCGACCCACGAGCCGAGTGCCCACGATGCCGGTGACGCGCATGGTCACGAGCATCACGAAGGGTCGAGTGCCCACGCTGGTAATGTCGACGACGTTCCGCAGTGGCTCAACAAGCTGCTGGACAGGCCCGATATCTCGTGGAAGACCCGAAGGCTCTTTGAGGGCATTCGCTTCAACTACGAGCGTCATCGATTCTTTCCGCACAACGAAGTGCGGCTCGCGGACGGGTCCCGGGTGGACTCGTATATACCTAACCACGAAATTGTCTCACGTAAATTTACGCAATTCAGTGAGATTCTGGCGAAAACGGGTAAAGATTACGTTGACGAGTTCATATTGAAGTACTCCCCTGGCACAGTCATCGCTGAAGTACCCAAGCGATACGGAGCACCTACGATGTTCAGTGACGCGAACCGCATTCTAGGTGGCCGCACCCTGCAGGGTGAAATGATTCTAGAGGTGCCGCCGCAGCTGAATAAGATACCCCAGGAGGTGCTTGATTACGCCCGGGATAATGATGTCATTATTCGGGACAGCGCCGGTCGCATATATAACTGAGGGAGACGATCGATTTGCTTTACATCTACGGTACGCGGTGGAGCGGGAACAAGCGCGGCATGCTCAAGTCGTTGACGGAAGATGAGGCGCGCCAGCGATTCGATGGGCTGGTGGAGCAGCCACATCATTGGTTCTCCGTCGCCGCCATGCGAGATGGTGCCGGTCCGCATGCTGCGCCTGAGTTCGTTTTGGAGGTGCTACCGCACGCAGAGTTCATTGGTGTCCAGTTCCTAGACCAGCACCATTCGAAGCGTTTCTCTTACGGGTTCAGAAAGAGCGACTCCCGGATGTTCATGGAGAGTGTCGTTGAGCATCGCTACGCCGACGATACGAGCTTCCACCGCATGAATGAATCACGGCTCGTCGAGGAGATGGTCATACGTCCTGACGGGTATGTTAAGCAGTTTGTCAACGATTATACAACTAACGAGACGCATATCTCCGAATATCGCGGCGTCGATGTGTCCGGAAATTGGGAGAAGGTGCCCGTTTTTGGTGATTGGGAGGGATTCGGTCGTTTCGAGCGTTAGACGGTAGAAATAGGCACGATACGGTTATCTTGTCGAATGTTGCAAATAGCTTGTTGATTTATGGCAATGCGATTGCCGGGGTGAGTCCAGGTGAATTCCTTCATGTGAACAAACTGAACTGCATTTCGGATGCAACAGCCCGAGCCTGAGGTGCCACAGCGGGCGTGCAAGCAATTATCCCCGGATTTACGGACGTGAGGGGCTGGGGAGCCTCGTGTCGTACAACCCGGAGACGGGGCAGTGGGGCGACTGGGATCACGCGGGCAAGGCGGCGTTGGGCGTGGTGGAGGGGCTCGGTTCCCTGATCGCGCCGACGCCGTTGTTCCAGGTGCTCGCGGATGATTCCAGTGGTGTGACGCCGGGGTGGATGCGGGACTTCTCGAAGTCGACGTTGGAGAAGCAGCAGCAGATGGTGGACGGGTTCGTCGGCAGCAAGGAGCAGTGGCAGACGGATCCGGCGCGGGCGGCGGGGTCGTTGTTCGTGAACGTGGGGTCGTTGTTCATCCCCGGGGCCGGTGAGGTCGCGGCGGGGGCGAAGGTGGTGTCGGTCGGGGCGCGGGTCGCGTCGGTCGGTGGTCGTGTGGCGGAGGCGGCGGATGCGGCGTCGATCGCGGGGCGTGTGGTGGGTGCCGGTGCGCGGGCGAGCGTGGTGGCGGGGTCGGGGCTGGTGCGGGTCGGGGATCTGATGACGCAGGTGGCGGCGCGGGCCGATGCGCTGGGTCACGCGGCGACGGCTCCGGTGATGAATGCGCTGCGGGATGCGGTGGATCGGGTGCCGTCGGTCGTGGTGCGTCACATGGTGACGCCGGACGGGTTCCGGATCCCGACGTTGCATGTGGAATTCGGGGACGGCGCGCGTACCCGCACGATGTCGAATTCGGCGGACGTGGCCGAGCGGGGTGCTCTGGAGCGTGGTGCGGCGGGTGCGCATGTGGGTGGTGAGTCCGCTTCGGCGGGCGCGTCTGCGGTCGGGCGTGGTGCGGTGGTCGACGCGGTGCGCGGGGTCGAGCATCATGCGACCGACGCGGGTGGGCGTCATGCGGCGTCGACGGATGTGGTGGAGCGTCCTGGCGGGGTGCATGGTGGGGAGGATGCTCGCGGAGGTGCGGCACACGAGGGCGCGCAGGGCGAGCACGATGCCGGTCACGGTGACCACGGTGACCACGGTGACCACGGAGGCGCGTCGCCTGCGCACGATGGCGGGCGCGCGGCTGGTGGAGGCGAGCATGCTTCCGACGAGGTCATGCATCCTGACGGGCATGAGCCTGGCCATGACGGTGTCCCTGAGGATGCGCAGCCGAAGTCTGAGTACTCGATCCCGGACGTGGACCAGCCCGGCGCGCCGCGGGGCCCGGAGGCCGATGATTACTGGCGGCCGCTCAGTCACGAGGAGATCCAGGATCTTCCCGTGGTTAGGGACGGGAGCCACCTCAATGCGGATGGCTCCCTGCGGCCGAACATCTGGTATCAGACGGGCGAGCACGACTACCTGTATCGCACCAACGAGCACGGCCACATCGACCGGGTGATCGCGGAGAACCTGCAACTCAAGACGCACATCGGCCGACTACGATACGTGCGACGCACGATCGGCAAGCTCTTCGGCGACCACGCGGGACACCTGATCGCGGACTGGTTCGGCGGGTCACCCCAGCTCGATAATCTCGTCTCCCAATTCGGGGATATAAACAGGCGCGGTTATGCGAACATCGAACGGCAATGGGCGAGAGCGCTGAAATCTACTCCTCCCGGCCACGTCGGCGTCGACATACGAATCGATACCAACGCCCTCACGGGCCGACCAAATAGTTTCCATGTTGATTCTGTGGTCAACGGGAAGTCTGTATTCGCGGAATTCTATCAATAGGGGCGAGAGTGTCAAGCATTGAGCGAGAAGCCATACAGGGTCTCATCAACAGTTGGATACCACTTGGTGTCGAGTACGCAGACGGGGCCGAAGGGGTGAGCGCGATGTACATCTACGCGGCATCGGAACCCGGGCAGCGATATGCGAATATTTTCTTCGAGCAGGACGGCCGAGTTGTCTACCCGGATGACCTGTCTGGTGTCGATGTCAGTTCTTCACGAGTGCTCCGCATGCAGCATCACATGGTCGCAGACCTGCGAGAAGTGGAAAAGCGGCTTGCGCTGCAAGGCGCAGGGCATCCGACGGAGTACCGCATCATCTATGAGCCGGGTCCGGGAAGATTGGATGTTCAGCTCTCTCGCGAGATCAAGTACACGGATCATCCAGTGAAGACGTTGCAGAACGGTCCGGAGGACTGGCTGGATGGTCGACTGGAAAAAGTATTCGGCAAGCTGCTGCCTCCTGAAGAGGAATGGCCAAAGTACCGACGAAAGCGAAAGATCTAGCCAGGATTTGAGGAGTGGGAGTACGGCAATGTGGACATGTCTGACAACTGGGAGCCCGTTCCCGAATTCGGGCAATTGGCGGCTCTCGGCAAGTACAGGGGATGGCACCTGACGAGAGGAAGTCTTGGTGCAGGGTAACGAGTCTATTTCTCGGTGACGGCACGCATGGTTGGCAGTCGAGACCATCCTCTACAAGCTGGACGGCTCGATGACGCGCCGGCTGAAATCGAAGTCCCGCCCCGACGTCCAGCAGTGGGAGCACCACGACGTCGACCTCTCCGGCAACTGGGATCCTGTCCCGGAGTTCGAGCAGTGGGATGCGATCGCCCGGCACCGGGGGTAGTCACGACAGCCGCGCCGCGGGCCGGACGTCACACCGCGAGGAGCAGCCGCACCGCGGCCGACACCTCCGCCATCAGGTAGCCCGGGAGATGGCCCACGGGGTAGGGGTCGATGAACTCACGACCGACCGGCCCGAGCTGGGGGATCACCGCCACGGAGTCCTTGCCCAGCCCCGACGCCGCCGCCGGGATGAACACGTTCCCGGGGAAGACCTGGAGGCGCACCTGCGAGGTGAACGGGATGAGCACGATCGTGGCGTTGGCGCTCTCGGTGAGCCAGTCGTCCTGGATGACGAGGGACGGTCGGATCTTCGCGGGCTCCGACCCGCGCGGAGCGCCGAAGTCGACCCACACGACGTCGCCTCGCGAGATCACCACTCCGAGCCGGTCCGCGCGATGCGCTCCGACTCGCGCAGGAAGTCCTCGCCCGCGGTGGGTTGCCCGACCTCGGCGATGGCCGCGTCCGCGAGGCGGGTCAGCTCGGCCTTGCCCGCCCCCTCCAGCTCGTCGGCGAGCTTCTGGCCCGCGACCCGGTAGAACTCGGAGCGGGTCATGCCGTGGCGCTTGGCGAGGCGATCGAATCTCTCGAAGTCGGCGTCCGGGACGGAAATGGCGGTCTTCATGGCGGCGAGTATAACCGGTCATACCGCTTGCGGGTTTGGAGCGCGTCAGTCGCGCGGTGACCGCGGATCCCCCAGGAACGGCATCGTCGCGTCCGCCCAGTGCGCGTGCATCACGCGGTACGAGAAGCGGTCGCGCACGTGCATGCGCGTGCCGGAGATGTCGGGGTACGGCGCGAAGACGATCCCGCGGGCGGGGTCGTCGAGCAGGCTCGTGGCCCGGTTCAGCCGGGTCACCTGGGCGAGCAGGAGCTTCCGTCCGAGCATCGGGATCGGCTGGAAGCGGTCCATGGGCGGGATGCCCGAGAGCACGATCCGGCACCGGTCGCCCGCCTGCGCGCGGATGCTCCGGACGATGGCCGTGAGCCGGTCGGTCCACTCGGCGGCCGAGGTCGCGACGAGCACGTCGGGGATGCCGAGCGCCACGACGGCGAGATCGAGGCCGCCGGTCCGGGTGGCGACCGCCGCGGCGGCCTTGCGCGCCGTCATGTCGTACGACGCGACCGTCTCCCACTCCACGCCGCGACCCGTGCGGGCCGCCCGCCTGCCGGCCACCTGGGCGGGCATCGCCATGCCCGCGAGGAGCACGCCGTACCCGGCCACGCCGATGTCGCCCACGAAGAGCACGCGCTCCGGATCCGGCCCGGCGATGGCGGAGGCGTCGTCGTGCGGGGGGAAGATCGCCGCCTCCATGTCGCGCATGTACAGCGCCAGGTGCAGGCGGAGCGTGGGACGCGCGACGGCCAGGGCGGCGAACGAGGCCAGCGGCAGCAGCGGCCGCAGCGTCGCCCGCGGTGTGGTCCGCGTCGACGGGCGCCTCTCGGGCAGGGCGGGCAAGGGGTCCTCGTCTCTCGGCGGGGAGGGTGGTGTCTTGGGAAGGGTACGCGGCGTCCGGCGCCCGCGTCCCTCGCCGCCCCGGATCGGGGGCGCGCCGCCGCCTAGGCTCGTCGCATGCAGACCCTCTTCCCCGAGATCGACCCGTACGACACCGGCATGCTCGACGTGGGCGACGGGCAGCTCCTCCACTGGGAGACCTCGGGGAACCCGTACGGGATCCCCGTCGTGTTCCTGCACGGCGGCCCCGGCGGCGGCACCAGCCCGACGCATCGGCGCCTGTTCGACCCGGCGCGCTACCGCATCGTCCTCGTCGACCAGCGCGGCTGCGGCCGGAGCACGCCGCACGTCTCCGACCCGTCGGCCGACCTGTCCGTCAACACGACCTGGCACCTCGTCGCCGACCTCGAGCGGCTGCGGGAGCACCTGGGGGTCGAGCGCTGGCTCGTCTTCGGCGGATCCTGGGGCTCGACCCTCGCGCTCGCCTACGCCGAGACGCACCCCGAGCGCGTGACCGGGCTGATCCTCCGCGGCATCTTCACGCTGCGCGCCAGCGAGCTCGACTGGTTCTACGAGGGCCCGGCGGGCATGGTCTACCCGGACGGCTGGGAGGCGTTCACGGCGCCCGTGCCCGGGGTGGAGCGCGGCGGCATCATCGCGGCGTACGCGCGGCTGCTCGCGGATCCGGATCCCGCGGTGCACGGGCCGGCCGCGGTCGCGTGGAGCACGTGGGAGGCGTCGGGCATCACGCTGCTCCCGAAGCCCGAGGTGGTGGCGCGCTTCGCCGAGCCGACGTACGCGCTCGCGTTCGCCCGCATCGAGAACCACTACTTCATGCACGGCGGGTGGATGGAGGACGGCCAGCTGATCCGCGACGCGCACCTCCTGCGCGGCATCCCCACCGAGATCGTGCAGGGCCGCTACGACATGTGCACGCCGCCCGCGACCGCGTGGGACCTGCACCGGGCGCTGCCGGAGGCGCGCTTCACGATGGTGCCGGATGCGGGGCACGCGTTCGACGAGCCGGGGATCCTCGCGGCGCTCCTCGAGGCGACCGAGCGCGCGGCGGACCGGCTGGGGGCGGCGGGCTGACCCGCGGCGGGCCCCCGGCCACGGGCTCTGCGGCCACGGCGGCGGGCTGATCAGCGGCCGATCGACCGGCGGCGCCGATCAGCGCCGCGCAGCCCCCGCGTCGACCCGCGCGCCCTCTCTGGCGGCCAGCCGCGCCTTGAACCGCGCATCCAGCGGCGCGCTCACGAAGCGGTGGCTGAGGACGGACGCGAGCACGGTCGCCGGGATGGCGATCCACGCGACGGAGGCGGGCGTGCCCCCGGTGATCGCCGTCAGGTACTGCAGCAGCGGGTAGTGCCACAGGTACAGCTCGTAGCTGATGGCGCCGACCGCCACGAGGGGCGACCAGGAGAGAGCGCGGGTGACGCGCCCGCCGCCCTCGACCAGCGCGGCGAGCAGGAGGACGGATCCGAGCGCCGCCAGGGCGAGGCCGGGGCCGGCCTTGGGGGTCACGCCGCCGACCACGACGGCGGCGGCGAGCGCGGCGATGCCGGCCGGCGCGACCAGCGCGTGCCGGGCGGCGGCCGCCCACGACGACCGGGTCAGCGCCAGCACGCAGCCGATCGCGAGGCCGCCCGCGCTCACCAGCGGGTTGACGCTGGAGATCCCGGTCCCGGGCAGGCTGCCGACGACGATCGACGCCAGGGCGAGCGCCGTGAGCACGCCCACCGCGATCCGCGGCGACCGCCGGGCGCCCGCGAACGCGAGCAGGAACACGACGGGCCACACGAGGTAGAACTGCTCCTCGAGCGCGAGCGTCCACGTGTGGGCCCAGCCCTGCACGCCGCTCCCGGTGACGGTCGCGTAGAGGTTCATCAGGTAGAGCGCCGACAGGCCGGACGCCTTCGCGTAGCCCACGACGCCGGATACGGCGATGCCGAGGGGCGCGAGCACGAGCAGCGCGGTGAGCAGCGGCGGGTACAGCCGCAGCGCCCGGCGCAGCGAGAAGCGCACGAGGTCGATGCGCCCGGTGCGGGCGTGCTCGCGCAGGAGGAGGGACGTGATGAGGAACCCGGACAGCACGAAGAAGACGTGCACGCCGATCCAGCCGCCGGTCTCCACCGGGGGCGTGACGTGGTGGACGATCACCAGCGCGACCGCGATGCCGCGCAGGCCGTCGAGCTGCGGCATGTAGGCCATCGACGGCGATGCCGCGGGCGCGGCGCCGGGCACTGCGCCGGCCGTCGGGGGAGTCGTGCGCGTCATCGGCCCGGGGTCACGGCGTGGCGAGCGCGGGCGCGGCGGCCGGCACGGCGAGCGGTGCCGCCGCGGGGGCGCCCATGCCGCTGAGGATGTCGAGCGCGCGCCGGAGCCGGGTGCTGGAGGTGTGCATCGTGTACGGGAAGTACACGACCTCCACGCCCACGGCGGCGAACTCCGCCTCGAGGCGCTCGCCCTTCGCGGTGCCGCGCCAGTCGTCGCCCTTGAAGAAGACGTCGAAGCCGACCTCGCGCCAGGTGTCGAGCTTGTCGGGCAGCGTCTCCGCGCGGGCCTGGTCGACGTAGCTGATGTGGCTCACGATCTCGAGGCGCTCGGCGAGCGGCACCACGGGCGTGATGCCCTTGGTGAGCTCGAGCATCTCGTCGGAGACGACGCCCGCGATGAGGAGGTCGCACTGGCTCTTCGCGTGCTTGAGGATGTTGAGGTGGCCGACGTGGAACAGGTCGAATGCTCCAGCGGCGTAGCCGATTCGGGTCATGGCTCGTCGTTCTTCCGGGTGGACCGCGACCGGGCGCGGGTACGCGCGGATGCGGGATCGGGTGCAGCCCGGAGCGGGTACGCCGGGCGGAGGCCGACCCGCTCGCGCGACGCGGGTACGTCGGCCGCCCTGGGTGGGGGCGGCGTGGAGCGGGTGGATCTGACCCCGAGCATAGGTCGCGGGCTCCCGCCGGGGGAAGCGGGAGCCCGCGAACGGGGGGGGGCGGCCTAGAAGATGCCGACCCGCTTGACGCCCGTCGCCTGCCCGAGGAGCGAGGCGATCGCCGACGGGAGCGCGACCGCGAGGGACGCCGCCTGGCCGAGGTACGCGGACATGCCCGACACCGTGGTGGCGCCGGTCGTCTGCGTGTTCCGCCAGCCGCTGCCCTTCGCGGCCGCGAGCGCGGCGGGCGTCTCGTAGCGCACGAGGGTCCTGTTGTCGCCCTGGCCCCACGCGACCATGGCCGGGTCGGTCGTCGCCACGCGCTTCGCGAACAGGTTGCCCGTGATCGTCAGGTTCCACCGGTCCACGGCGATGCCCGTCTTCTTGTCGAGGGCGTAGATGAGGAAGCTGCCGCCCGTCGCGAAGACGTTGTTGCTGATCTGGATGTTGCGCGTCAGCCACGGCACGGTGGGGTCGATCGCGGGACGGCGCGGATCCTGCCCCTCGAAGGACGCGACCGACTGGCGCCGCTCGTCCTGGAGCAGCGTCATGCCGAACTTCGAGTTGCCGCCGAGCGTGTTGTTGAAGATCCTCACGTTGCCGGTGTCGAAGACGTTGATGCCCGTCTGGCCGCCCGTGGTGCTGTTGCCGGCGATGACCGCGGTGTCGGAGAGCTCGAGCTGGATGCCCGTGTACTCGTTGTCGTTCGACGTGTTGCCCGTGACGGTGATGTCGTAGCAGGACTCGTCGAACCAGATCCCACTGCCGTTGTTGCGGCTGGTGTCGCTGTCGCGGACGGTGACGTCGCGCGAGCGGCCGATCTTGATGCCGCCGGAGACGGGCGCCGCCTTGAAGCGCTCGGAGTTGTTGCCCGTGATGACGCTGTCCTCGACGACCATCCCGTAGGCGTACGCGGCGCTGATGCCGAGCATGCCGCTGCGCTGCACCGTGACGCGGGAGAGCAGGGCGCCGTCGTTGCCGATGGTGATGCCGGTCATGGCGTTGTCCTGCACGACCAGGTCGCGGACGGTCGCGCGCACGTTGTCGAAGCGGATCGTGCCGCGGTCCTCGTAGGCGGTCGCGTAGCGGCGCACGCCGAAGCCCCGGAGCGTCGTGCCGGCCGACTGGACCTGCAGCGCCTGCCGGAGGTCGCTCGCGCGCACCTCCTTGCCGGTCGGGTCCGTGCCGATGCGGAGGGTCTTCGCCGCGGTGTCGACGTGGAAGGTGCCGGGCACGACCTGGGACGCGGACGCCACCTGGCGCAGCTGCGTGCCGCCCACGAACACCTGGTCGAGGCGGGCCGCGAGCGGCGCCTCCGGCCGGACGAAGCGCGGGTTGTCGCGGATGCCGGCGATGGTCGTCGGGTGCTTCGGCGTGTAGCCCGACACGACCCAGGAGCTGCCGCTCTTCGCGAAGCCGGAGAACGTGCGGGATCCGTCGAGCCAGACGGCCTCGCGCGGGTACGCCTGGATGGTGAGCTGCTTCGCGTAGGGCACCACGACGGCCTCGTGGTAGGTGCCGCCGCGGAGCACGATCGTCTGGCCCGAGCGTGCCTTCCCGACCGCCGCGACGATCGTCCGGAGCGGTGCGCCCTGCGTGCCCGCGGCCCCGTCGTCCCCGGAGCCGCTGCTCACGAAGAGCGCACCGGACGGCACCGGGTAGGCGGCGGAGCCGACGGCGGCCGAGCCGCGCGCGCCGGTCGCGGGGACGGCGACGGGCGTCGACGGCGTGGGCGTCGGGGCGGGAGACGGCGCGGCCGATGCGGTGGGCGTCGGGGTCGGGCTCGGCGCGGGCGTCGCCGTGGATCCGGCGGGGACGCGCGAGAGGTCGTCGAACGCGACCGTCGTGGTGCGGCTGTTGCTGCCGGATGCGTAGGACCACACGCCCGTGGCGCCGGCCTTCGCGATGCGGGCGCTCGAGGCGTCGGTCGCGGTCGCCTGCCAGTCGGGCTCGTCCGTGCCGGCGACCCACGCCTTCGCCGCGAGGGCGACGGGCGCGGTGCCGGTGGCGCGCACGCGCACGTTCACGTCCGTCCCGGCCTCCGCGGTGCCGGCCGCGACGACGCTGCCGAGCGCGGTGGACGCCCCGCTCGACGCCGTGCGGGAGAGGCTCACGCGGAGGGCGCCGGACCGGCCGAGCTCCACCTTGCCGCGGTAGGAGCTGCCGTCGGCCTGGCGGCGGATCTCGACCGCCTGGTACAGGCCGAGCGGCGTCGTGCCGACGAGGGCGACGGTCGCTCCGGCGGTGCCGTCGAGCATCGCGGTGCCGGCGGACCAGGCGCCCGCGGACGTGCCCGCCGGGATCCCGGCGATGCGGGCGCGGCCGCCGTCGACGGAGAAGGCGGCGCCGGCCGGGCCGTACGACGTGTACGCGCCGCCCGTCTCGGCGGTGCCCCAGCCGCCCGTGCTCTGGCGGCTGAAGGAGTCGCTCGTCGCGGCGGCGACGGCCGGTGCGGTCTCGGACGCGACGACGGCGCCGAGCGCGACCGCGACGACGGTGGCGGCGGCGGCGATGCCGCGCAGCCGGCGACGCGGCGCGCGGTCCCGCGGGGCGCGGGGGAGGGGGGTGGAGGCGGTCATGACGTTCTTCCTCTGCTTCGGAAAGCGGGGACCCGCCGGCGAGCCGGCAGGCGTGGGGGATGAGCGGGCGCGGCCGACCGGATGGTCGGGGCCCGTGGTGGCCCGAGACGGGCGATCGCCCGCGCAGGCGTCCCGGGCCCTCCCGGGTGCGCGGCGCGGAGCGGATCGGTCATCCGCGTCCGGCGGGTGGCGACGCGATGTGCAGGACACTACGTCCGCGTCGGGGCGCGATCGGGGTCGCCCGGTGCCGATCAGTACCGGGCGCGCGCATCACCAGTAGGGCGGTGGCGCCAGCAGCCCGAGGAGGCCGCGCGGTGCGGGGGCGGGCAGGGGGACGGGGGACTCGGCCAGGGGGATCAAGAGGTCCTCGGGTGTCATCGCGACCGACCCCGTCCGCGCGGGAGCGCGGAGGATCAGACGGCAGGCGGGCAACGGGCGCCCGGTCGGGGGACCGGTCGCCGCTCGCACCGGACGACGGGAGGACCGCGACGGATCCGCGTGCCGCGGGCCGCTCGCCGGCCCTTCGGGACCCGCGCCTGGTGATGACCCGACTCTATACGGATCGGCGCTACCACAGAAGGCTCTCCGGCATCTCATCTTGTGCACACCCAGTGCGGGGGGTGCCTGACCCCAGAGCGGGGGACGGCGGATCCGGCTCCCGTCCCGCGTCGCTCCCGCATGGTGGACACGGCCGTCCGCCGACCTATCCTGTGAGCTGGACCAGCGCCCAGAAGGACGGTACCCGTGGTCTCCTCTCCCCGCCGGTCGACCCCGGCACGACGTCGTCGACCCGCGCCCCGCGGCCCGGCCGAGGCCGCCGTCGGCGCGCCCGGCACCGCCCTCGCGCCGGATGCGCCGCATCCGGCGTCCACCGCTGCGGCGTCGGCTGCCGCGTCGGCTGCCGCGCCGTCCACCGCGCCGTCCACCGCCTCGGCCGCCGCGGCGCATCCGCTGCTCCGCGCGCTCGCCGCGGTCACGATCGTCGCCCTGGCGCTCCGGATCCCCCTCCAGCAGGGCCTCGAGGTCGGCCACGTGCTCGCCGTCGTGCTGGCGCCGCTCTGGATCCCGCGCCTCGCCCGGTACCGCGGCGCCGTGGTCGTCGCCGGCGCGATCGTGCTCGCCGTCGGCGCGGGCCTCTGGCTCACCGAGGCGTCCCGCGGCGACCACGTGGTCTCCCGCACCGAGACCACGTACGTGACCGTCATGGTGCTGGGCCTGCTGGCCGGGATCGGCGTGCTGCTCTGGGCGCGGACGCTCATGCGGGACGCGACCGTCGCGGTGTGGTTCGGCGTCGGCATGCTCGCCGGGGTGAACCCCTCCTCCACCCTCTTCTCCAGCAACCCCTGGAAGTTCGGCCTGACGGTGCCCGTGACCGTCCTCGTCCTCGCCCTGGCCTGGCGGTGGGGCAGCCGACGCGCCGCCGCGGTGGCGCTCGTCGTGCTCGTCGTGCTCGCGGGCCTCAACGACGCGCGGTCCGAGCTGGCGATCCTGCTCCTCGTGCTGCTCGTCGTGCTGTGGGAGATGCGGCCGTCGACGCCCGGCCGCCGGGGGAGCGTCGCGCTGACGCTGCTCGGCCTGGGCGGGCTCGCGCTCGTCGTCTCCCAGGTGGGGCAGGCCCTGATCCTCGAGGGCTACCTCGGCGAGGCCACCCGGCAGCGGACCGAGGCGCAGCTCGACGAGTCGGGGTCCGTGATCACGGGCGGGCGCCCCGAGGTCGGCGCGTTCGTCGCGCTCCTGCGCGCGCACCCGTGGGGCTTCGGCTCCGGCACGTTCCCGACCTCCACGGAGCTCGGCATCGCCAAGACGGGCATGGCCGCGCTCGGCTACGACCCGGACAACGGCTACGTCGAGGACTACCTCTTCGGCGAGGGGTTCGAGCTGCACTCCCTCGTGGGCGACCTCTGGACGCGCTTCGGCCTGATCGGGATCGCGCTCTCGGTCGTCATCCTCGTCGTCGTCCTCACGGGCGCGGCCCGGTCGGTGGCGCACCGGGCGGGCGCGGCGGTGCTCGTGTACGTCGCCGTGAAGACCCTCTGGAACCTGCCGTTCAGCCCGCTGTACAGCAGCATCCCGCTCCTCGTGCTCGCCGTCGGGCTGTGCCTGATCCCGCGCGCGGCCGACCCCGCGACCGCCCGCGGCGAGCCGTCCGGGGCGGACCCCGCCCGCACCCGCACCCGCACCCGCCCCCGCACCCGACCAGCACGGAGCCCGCATGGACCGCTCGACGCCTGACGACACCGCGACCACCGACGCCGCGACCGCCGCGACCGCCGCGACCGCCGCGACCGGACGCCGCCGGCGCCTCGTGATCCTCGTGGTCGCGACCGTCGTGGTCGCGGTCCTCGTGGTCGCCGCCGTCCTCGCCTCCCGCGGCGGGGCCGACGGCGGCACGGGGCCGGGCGGCGCCGACCCCGACGCGCCCGCTCCCGTCACGTCGCAGGATCCGGCCGACGGCCAGTCGCCGCCCGCCGAGGCGCCCGCGGTGGGCCTCGACGCGACCGCCCAGCCCGTGCCCGGCGTCGACGTGTCCATCGACGAGCTGCGGGCCGTCGAGGGCGTCGCCGACGGCGCGGGCGAGATCGCCGGCCCCGCCCTGTCCTTCGTCGTCACCGTCGCGAACGGCACCGGCGCGCCCGTCTCCCTCGCCGCCGCGGTGATCACCGTCGCCTCCGGCGCGGACCTCCTCCCGGCCGACCCGCTCCGCACCGGCAGCACGCCGCTGCCCGCCGAGGTCCCGGCCGGCGGGACCGCCACGGCGACCTACGTGTTCACCGTCCCGGTCGAGCGCCGCGACGACGTGCGCATCGCCTACGACCACCGCGCGGGCACCCCCGCCGTGGTCTTCTCCGGACAGGCGCCGCGGCCCTGATCCGCCGCCGGTCCCCGTCCCCGCGGGGCCGGCGCAGGCCACCCCCGCACTGGGGGATCCGGCCGGATCGACCGCGAAAGTAGGATCCGGTCAGCGCACCGGCAACCCGAAAGGCCGGCGCGCGTCACCCGAACCCGAATGAGGCCTCACCATGGGCATTACCCTGCCCGCGCGCCTGCGTCCGCTCGCGCTCGCCACCGCCGTCGCCGTCCTGGCATCGGCCTTCGTGGGCGTCCAGCCCGCCGTGGCGGACACCGTCCCCGTCGAACCCGCCACGCCCACCACCGTCTCCGCGGACGCCCTGCCCACCGTGCAGATCGACGGCGTGGTCTGGACCCAGGAGGTGGTGGGCGACACCGTCTTCGTGGGCGGCAGCTTCGCCACCGCCCAGCCGGCCGGAGCCGCGCCCGGCGTGGGCGCCGTCCCGCGCTCCAACCTCCTCGCCTACGACATCCGCACGGGCGCGCTCATCACCTCCTTCGCGCCGGTCGTCAACGGCCAGGTCAAGGCCATCGAGGCGTCGCCGGACGGGAAGCGCATCTACATCGGCGGCACGTTCACCTCCGTCAACGGCGTGAACAAGTACCGCGTGGCGGCCCTGGACCCGGTCACCGGCCAGGTCATCGGCTCCTTCACGGCGGGCACCAACGCCTCGGTGAGCACCATCGTCGCGACGGCGTCGACCGTCTACATCGGCGGGGCCTTCTCCTCGATCGGCAAGAGCGTCCGGTCGCGCATCGCGGCCGTGAACGCCTCGAACGGCGTGGAGACGGCGTTCGCGCCCACGACGTCGGACGGGACGGTGACCTCGATGGTCATCTCGCCCGACGGCCAGAAGCTCGTCCTCGGCGGCAGCTTCACGAGCCTCAACGGCTCGAGCGACCCGGGCTACGGCCTGGGCGCGGTCAGCACCGCCACGGGCCGGAACCTGCCGTGGGGGATCAACTCCCTCGTGCGCAACGCCGGCAAGGACGCGGCGATCACGAGCCTCACCAGCGACTCCGACAGCGTCTACGGCACGGGCTACACGTACGGCAAGACCGGAAACCTCGAGGGCGCCTTCCGCGCCGACTGGGCCACCGGCACCACCACGTGGGTCGAGGACTGCCACGGCGACACGCACTCCGCCGTGCCGTTCGGCGACACCGTCTACGTCGCGGGCCACCCGCACTACTGCGGCAACGTCGGCGGCTTCGGCCAGACCGAGCCGACCTGGACCTTCTACCGCGGCCTCGCGTTCTCGAAGGCCGTCACGGGGACGCTGACGCGCGACCCCATGGGCTACCACAACTTCGAGGGCACCCCGGCCCCGACGCTGCTCGACTGGTACCCCGACTTCAACGTCGGCACGGTCACCGGCCAGAGCCAGGGACCGTGGAGCGTCGCCGCCGGCGACGGCTACCTCTCCTACGCGGGCGAGTTCACGCAGGTGAACGGCAAGCGCCAGCAGGGCATCGTGCGCTTCGCCGTGAAGGACAGGGCTCCGAACACGCAGGGGCCGGTCGACGCCGGCGCCCTCTTCAAGCCCACCGTGACGAGCTTCGAGCCCGGCACCGCGCGCGTCACGTGGCCGGCCAACGCCGACCGCGACAACCGCCGGCTCACGTACGCCGTCTACCGCGACGGCAACACGACCACGCCCGTGTACACGACCACGCAGGACTCGCGCCCGTGGGACCGCCCGGCGATGGGCTTCGTCGACCGCGGCCTCACGGCGGGCACGACGTACACGTACCGGATCCGCGCCACCGACCCGCTCGGCAACACCGTCCTCGGCGACACCGCGCCGGTCACCGTGACGAGCGTCGACCCGGGCGGCTACGTCGACGCCGTGCGCGCCGACGGGGCCTCCAGCTTCTGGCGCCTCGGCGAGCCGTCGGGCCCGACCGTCTACGACTGGGCCGGCTTCGCCGACCAGGTGGCGGGCGCCGGCGTCAGCCGCGGCGCGCCGGGGGCCGTCGTCGGCGACCCGACGACGTCCTCGACGTTCAGCGGCACCGACGCGGGGCTCTCGGCCACGCAGCAGCTGATCCCCGCGCCGCAGACCTTCTCCGTGGAGGCGTGGATCAAGACCACGACCACCGCGGGCGGGAAGATCGTCGGCTTCGGCGACAGGAGCACGGGCACCTCGAGCAACTACGACCGCCACCTCTACATGGACGGCAGCGGCTACGTGACGTTCGGCGTGTACCCCGGCACCGAGCGGAAGCTGAGGTCCAGCACGGCGCTCAACGACGGGAAGTGGCACCAGCTGGTCGGCACGCTCGGCTCCGGCGGCATGCAGCTCTTCGTCGACGGCGTCCGCGCGGGCTACCGCGCCGACACGACCGGCGGGCAGGACTACCGGGGCTTCTGGCGCATCGGCGGCGACAACTCGTGGAGCGGCGGCCCGTGGTTCGCGGGCGAGATCGACGAGGTCGCGGTGTACCCGACCGCGCTCGACCGGAGCCGCGTGGACGCGCACTACGTCGCCTCCGGCCGCGCGTCCACCCTGCCGCAGGCGCCCGCCGACTCGTACGGCAGCCGCGTGTTCCAGGACGACGCCGACTCCTTCTGGCGCCTCGACGAGAAGGGCGGCACCACCGTGGCCGCCGACGCGAGCACCACGGCGAGCCCGGCCGCCTACGTGGGCGGCGTGACGCAGGGCGTGCCCGGCGTGCTCACGACCGCGGGCAGCGCGGCCGCGCGCTTCGACGGCCAGTCGGGGATGGTGTCCGGCACCCGCCGCGTCTCCGACCCGCAGGTGTACTCGCTCGAGCTCTGGTTCAGCTCGACGACGAACCGGGGCGGCAAGCTCATCGGCTTCGGCGACAACCCGAACGGACTGTCGAACAACTACGACCGGCACGTGTTCCTCCGCGACGACGGCCGGATCACCTTCGGCACGTGGACGGGCCAGGAGAACACGGTCACCACGCCGGGCTCCTACACCGACGGACGCTGGCACCAGGTGGTGGCGACGCAGTCGGGCGAGGGCCTGAAGCTCTACGTCGACGGCGCCCTCATCGGCACCCATCCGCAGACGCAGGCGCAGGGCTACGACGGCTTCTGGAAGCTCGGCGGCGACCCGACCTGGGGATCCTCCAGCCCCTACGTGCAGGCGACCATCGACGAGGCGGCCGTGTACACGACCGCGCTCTCGGCGAGCACCGTCGCCCAGCACTACGCGCTCGGCCAGGGCGCCGCGCCCAACCAGGCGCCGACGGCCGCGTTCGACGCGGAGCCGACGGACCTGCAGGTGGCGGTGGACGCGTCCGCGTCGGCCGACGCCGACGGCACGGTGGCCTCCTACGCCTGGGACTTCGGCGACGGCGGCACGGCGACCGGCGCGAAGGCGACGCACGCCTACGCCCTGGCCGGCACCTACCCGGTGCGCCTCACGGTGACGGATGACGAGGGCGCCACGGCGGTCAAGACCGCCGACGTCACGGTCGTCGCCCCGCGCGCGAACCAGGCGCCGACGGCCGCCTTCACCTCCACGACGGACGCCCTCGCGCTCGCCGTCGACGGGCGGGCGTCCGCCGACGCGGACGGGCGCATCGCGACCCACGCCTGGGCGTTCGGCGACGGATCCACCGCCACGGGCGCCGAGGCGCGTCACACCTACGCCGCGGCGGGGACCTACCCGGTCACCCTCACGGTCACGGACGACGAGGGCCTCACGGGCGTCAGCACGACGTCGGTGACGGCGACCGCCGCGCCCCCCGCGAACCAGGCGCCCACCGCCTCGTTCACGAGCCGCGTCACGGACCTGTCCGTCGCGGTGGACGGGACGGCGTCCGCGGACGCCGACGGCCGGATCGCGTCCTACGCCTGGCAGTTCGGCGACGGGGCCACCGCGACCGGCGCCACCGCCGCGCACGCCTACGCCGCGGCGGGCACCTACCAGGTGCGCCTCACGGTCACGGACGGCGAGGGCGCCACGGCGACGAGCGTCCAGAGCGTCACGTCGACGGCCCCCGTGGTCGTCGACGGGCCGCCGACGGCGTCCTTCACGAGCGCGGTGACCGGATCCGCGGTCGCGGTCGACGCCTCCGCGTCCTCCGACGCCGAGGGCCCGATCGCCTCGTACGCCTGGCAGTTCGGCGACGGCACCTCGGCCGCCGGCCGCACTGCCAGCCGCGTCTACGCCGCCCCCGGCACCTACACGGTGACGCTGACGGTCACGGACTCCGCGGGCGCCACGGCGACCTCGACCGGCACCGTGACGATCGCCGCGGCGCCCGTCGCCGCCCCGCTCGCCCGCGACGCGTTCACGCGCAGCGCGACGAACGGCTGGGGCACGGCGGACGTGGGCGGGGCGTGGACCCGCTGGGGCCTCGCGTCCTACCTGAGCGTCAAGGACGGCGCCGCGAGGATCGCGCTGCCGAGCACCGGCGTGCAGGGCGGCGGGACGCTCCAGGGCGTGAGGTCGACCGACACCGACCTGCGGACGACCTTCTCGCTCGACAAGGCGGCCACCGGCGGCGGCACGTACCTCTACGCGACCGGGCGCCGGGTGGCGGACGACAACGAGTACCGCGCGCTGGTGCGCATGAAGAGCACGGGCACGGTCGCCGTGTCGCTGCTCGCGTACCGGAACTCGTCGTCGAGCACGGTCATCGCGCCCGAGGTGCAGGTGCCCGGCACCGTCGCCCCGGGGACCGCGGTGAGCGTGCGCCTGCAGGTGACGGGCACGTCGCCCACCACGATCGCGGCCAAGGTCTGGATCGCGGGGACGCCCGAGCCCGCCGCGTGGACGGTGCGGGCCACCGACTCCACCGCGAGCCTGCAGGCGCCCGGCGGCGTGGGCCTCGTCGGCTACATCTCGGGCAGCGCCACGAACGCGCCGCAGACCATCTCGGTCACCGAGTTCAGCGCGTTCCGACCCTGATGCGCGCGCGGCGGGGTCGGCCGGATGCGGCCGGCCCGGCCTCGCGCGTCCCCCCGCCTCGCGCGTCCCCGCCCCTCGGCGGCACCCGCCTCCCGCGCCGCGCCGCCCGCCCATCGACCTGGAGCACCACGTGAGCCGCCGACCCGATCCGACCGCCCCGACCCGGCGCGCCCGCGCCCTCGTGGTGCAGCAGTCGTTCCCCACGCCCCGGCCGACCACGAACCCGTACCTCGTGATGCTCGCCGAGAGCATCGCCCGCCAGCCCGGCGTCGCGGTCCGCACCTTCTCCTGGACGAGCGCGCTGCTGCGGCCCTATGACGTGCTGCACGTGCACTGGCCCGAGATCCTGGTCTCCGGGCACGGGCCGCTCAAGCGGCTCGTGCGGCAGGGCCTCACGGTCGCGCTCGTCGCGCGGCTCGCGATCACGCGCACGCCGCTCGTGCGGACGCTGCACAACCTCGAGCTGCCCGACGGGATCTCCCGCCGGGAGCGCGCGCTGCTGCGGCTGATGGAGCGGCGGACGACCCTCTGGATCCACCTCAACGAGGACACCCCGGAGCGCGCCGACCGTCCGCACGAGACCATCGTCCACGGCCACTACCGGGACTGGTTCCGCCACCACCCGCGACCCGACGTCGTGCCCGGCCGCATCGGCTACTTCGGCCTCATCCGCCGCTACAAGGGCGTCGACCGGCTGCTCGCGGCGTTCCGCGGCATGCCCCGGGACGCGTCGCTGCGCGTGGGCGGCCGCCCGTCGTCGCCGGAGCTCGCCGCCTCGCTCGAGGGCCTCGCGGCGGCCGACGACCGCGTCCGGCTCGACCTCCGCTTCCTCGCGGACGCCGAGGTGGTCGAGCTCGTCGGCGCCTCCGAGCTCGTGGTGCTGCCCTACCGGGAGATGCACAACTCCGGCGGCGCCCTCACGACCCTGAGCCTCGACCGGCCCGTGCTGATGCCCGCCAACCGCGTGAACGCGCGCCTCGCCGCGGAGGTCGGGCCCGGCTGGGTGCACGCCTACGAGGGCGAGCTCGAGGCCGCGGACGTGGCCGCGGCGCTGGATGCCGTGCGCGCGCTCGCGCCCGGCGCACGGCCCGACCTGTCCCGCCGCGAGTGGCCGGAGGCGGGCGCCCGGCACGTCGCCGCGTACCGGCGCGCGGTCGCGATCGTCGCGGGCCGCCGGGCCTGTGGCTGACCGGGGGAGGGGCGGCGGCGGATGCGGCGGATCCGCGGGACCCGCGGGACCCGTGGGACCCGCGGGCTCCGTGGCGGCCCGGCGCCCGCGTCCCGCGCGACCCCGCTCAGGCGGACGGCCGCGCGTACTCCCGGTGGGCGTGGCCCCAGGCGCCCGAGACGATGCCCGCGCCGCGCGCGAGCGTGCGCACGCCGCGCGCACGCCGGCCGAGCCCCGCGCCCGCGACGCCCGCGGCGGCTCCCGCCGCGACGCCCGCGAGGCCGCCCGCGATCCGCACCGCGCCGCGCGCCGTGAGGGTCGCCCGCGCGACGGCGCGCTCCCGGCCGGATCCCGCGAGCGCGAGCGTCGTGCGGCTCCAGCTGTTGCCGCTGCTCATCGCCCGGAGCACCACCCAGCGGTGCGTCACGCGGGCGCGCGGCACGATGTCGAGCACGCGTGCGTCGGCGGCCCACAGCATCCGGCCGCCGTGCGCGACGACCGCGCGCGTGAAGAGCGTGTCCTCGCCACCCGTGGCGCCGAAGCCCGTGTCGAAGCGGAGGCCCCAGGCGCGCACGCGTCGGAGGTCGAGGAGGATGTTGTTGGTCGCCGCGACCTCGAGCACCGTGCCCGTCGCGGGGCGGCGGCGCTCGAAGAAGCGGCCGGCGTGGATCCACGCGTCGGGCTCCACCTCGAAGCGCGACTCCACGGGCCCGGCGACCGCCGCGCAGCCGGTCTCCCGCTGCAGCGCCAGCAGGGCGTCGAGCCAGCCCGGCGCCGGGCGCTCGTCGTCGTCGATGAAGACCAGCAGGTCGTCGTGCGGCGCCGCGTCGAGCGCGCGGTTGCGGCCCGCGGAGATGCCGGGCTCCGGCTCGTGCGCGTAAGCGACGTCGACGCCGGCGGACGCGGCCTGCGCCGCCGCCTCCGCGACGACGTCGCGGGCGCCCGCGTCGGGGTCGTTGTCGACCACCACGATGCGCGCGGCCGACGTCGCGCCCGCCGCCCCGCGGGCCTCGTCCACGAGCATCGGCAGCAGGGCACGGATGTCGCGCGGCCGGCGGTAGGTGAGCACCGCGACTACCAGCGTCGGCAGCCCGCCGGCGGTGGGCCCGTCGGCGTCCTCGGCGGCAGCGTCCTCGGCGGCCGCGGCCCCGGCGGCCCCGGCCCCCTCGGCGTCGGTGCGGCGGGGGTCGGCGACGGCGTCGGAGCTCATCCCCCCATCATCCCAGCGACCCCGGCGCGCGTGCGCCCCGGGTCGCCGACCCGGAAGGACCCGCGATGACGTTCGCGTCCCTCGCCCCGCTGGCCGTCGTGGTCGTCAACTACGGCTCCCACGACCTGCTCGCCGCGAACCTCGCGCCCCTGTCGCGCGCCCGTCCCGAGCTCGCGGTCGTGGTGGTCGACAACCTCAGCACCGGCGCCGAGCGCGCGGCCGTCACCCGGCTCGCGGACGCCGAGGGCTGGCACCTGGAGCTGCCCGACGGCAACGAGGGCTTCGGCACCGGGATGAACCGCGGGGTCACGCGGGCCGCCGCGATCGGCCGCAGCCACGTGCTGCTCCTCAACCCCGACGCGCTCATCGCCGCGGACGCCGTGGCCGCGCTGCTCGCCGCGTCGCTCGCGGACGACGACGCCATGGTCGCGCCGCGCATCCTCCGCCCGGACGGATCGCTGTGGTCCGCCGGGAGCGACCTCTACCTCGACGACGGCCGGATCCGCTCCCGCCGCCGCCGGGTGGAGGGCACGGCCCGGCGCATCGAGCCGTGGCTGAGCGGCGCGTGCCTGCTGCTGTCCGTGGCGCTGTTCGAGCGGGCGGGCGGGTTCGACGACGCCTACTTCCTGTACTGGGAGGACGTCGACCTGTCCCACCGGGTCGTCGCGGCGGGCGGGCGGCTCGCGCTGCTCGACGAGGTCGAGGCCGTGCACGCCGAGGGCGGCACGCAGGGCGCCGCCGGGCAGTCCGCGGGCCAGGCGAAGTCGCCGGTCTACTACTTCCACAACATCCGCAACCGGATGCTCTTCGCCGCGCGGCACCTCGACACCGCCGACCTCCGCGCCTGGCGGCGGAACGCGCCGCGGGTGGCATGGGAGATCCTGCTGCAGGGCGGGCGCCGGCAGCTGCTCGCGTCGCGGGCGCCGCTCACGGCGGGCCTCCGGGGGCTCCGCGACGGGGACCGCATCGCGCGCGCCGAGCTGCGGCGGCGGGCCGGCCGGGGCTGATCCCGGGGCGCGCCCGCCGCGGGCACGTCAGCCGCGTGCGGCCGGCCCGAGCTCGAGCAGGTCGGCGAGGCCGGCCACGAGGTGCCGCGTCGTGAGGCGCGCCTCCACCTCGCGGCGGCCCGCGGCGCCGAGCTCCCGGGCGCGCGCCGGGTCGCGGAGCAGGCCGATCACGGCGTCCGCCATCACCTCCGGATCCCCGACGGGGGTGATGACGCCCGTGCGCCCGGGCACGACGTAGTCGTCCGTGCCGGGCGTGCCCGTCACGACCACGGGGCGTCCGGTCGCCATGGCCTCGAGGCTCACGGTCATGCCCGACACGTGCAGGTTGTCGCGGGTGGCCACGGCGACGACGCTCGCGCGCGCGTAGAGGTCGGCGAGCTCGCCGTGCGTGAAGTACGGCAACTTGCGGACGCCCTCCGGCGCGGGCAGGTCGGAGGCGCTCTGCACGACGATCTCGGCCTCCGGCACCGCGGCGTGCACGCGCGCGAGCGCGGGGAAGAGCGTGGCGGGATCCCGGTCGCGGTCGCCGCCCACGCTGACGACGCACGGGCGGTCGGCCGACGGACGCGCGGGGTAGAAGGACTCGTCGACGCCGAACGCGCAGAAGCGCACGGGCGGGCCGTCGGGTCCGACGAACTCGCGCAGCGGATCCACCTGGCCGCGGCTGAGCACCCAGAGGCCGTCCATGCGGCGCAGCACGTCGCGCATCCGGCCGAGGTCGCCGCCGGTGCCGCGGGCGAGCATGTCGGTCACCCAGATCACGCCCGTGTACATCTCCCGGTGCGGGCGGGTGAGGAGCATGCGGCGGGCGGCGTTCTCATCCCAGGTGATGCCGATGTCGCGGGCGGCCGGATCCGCGGGGCGCGCCGGGCGGCGGCGGAGGGCGGGGATCCGGTCGCGAAGCGCGTCGACGCGGCCGGGCACCCGGAGCGCGGCGATCGTCACGTCGGCGTCGTGGGAGCGCAGGGCGTCGAGCCCGTACGGCCACTCGCCGGGGACCTCGTCGGCCGCGTGGCGCGCGCGCCAGCGGGGCAGGTCGCGCTCGACCGGGAAGAGGACCTCGACGGCGGGGCGGGGGCGGGAGGCGGGCATCGTGTCCTTCTCGGGCGGGGCGGGGCGGGGCGGGGCGTTCGGGAGGTGCGGTCGGGTGCGGCGGGCTGCGGCGCGGATCCGGCGACGGGCGCCGTCGCGCCGGCGCCCGGGTCAGAGCGGCGAGCCCGCGCTCGTGGTGCGGGATGCCGTGGCGGACTCCGCGTCGACCGTGGGGTCGTCGCGGTCGTCCCCCTCCTCGTCGCGCGACCCGTCGGCGACCGCGGCCGCCTCCGCGCGACGCCGCGTGAGGTCCCGCGACACGTAGACGAGGTTCGGGATCACCTGGCAGAGCGCCACGGCGACGCACGAGCCGATGACGGGCCCGGCCGCGCCGGCCACGCCGATCATCCACCAGGACAGCCCGAGGTTGAGCGGCACCATGACGAGCACGGGCACGACCTGGAACACCAGCCCGCGCTTGTCCGTCATGTACATGCCGGCCGGGTACTTCGCGGCCTGCAGCGCCACGAACACGACGAACGCGATCACGAGCGGCAGGGGCAGCGTGATCGCGCCGCCGGAGACGAACGCGGCGATCCACGGCGAGGCCCCCGCGAGCGCGCCGCCGAGCAGCAGGCCGCCGAGCAGGAACCACAGCGTGGGCGCCGCGGGCGACTCCACGCGCGACGCCGACCGGGCGCTCGCGTACACGGGCCAGAGCGCGAGGCCCGCGGCCGCGATGGTCTGCAGCACGATGCCGAACAGCTGCGACGCGAGGTTGTACTGCGCCAGCTCGTCCGGCCCGGCCAGGTGGCTGAGGAGGAGGCGGCCCGTCTGCATGGCGACCGGCAGCGCGACCATCTGCACGAGCATCGGCCAGGCGAGGCCGATCGCGGGCACGCCGGGGTAGCTGCGGATGCGGGGGATGGCGCGCACGGCCTGGCCCAGCTGCGGGCGGAGGGCGCGCGCCGCGACCACCAGGCAGATCACCGACACCATCGCGTTCGCGCCGTACGACACGACCGCGAGGTAGGTCCCGGCGGGCACCGCGAGCACGACGAACGCGCCGATCACGAGGATCATCAGCGGCGCCACGACCGCCTGGCTCGCGACCTGCACGTTCGTCATCTTGAGGCCCACGAGGATCCGCTGGCCGACCGTGAGCGGGATCACGAGCCCGAACACCGCGAGGCACAGGAACGCCGCGATCTCGCCGCCGCCCGACATGAGCCCCTCGCCGAGGAGGGCCGGCCACCAGCCGAGCAGCGTGATCGCGAGGGAGACGAGCGCGATGATCCCGCCCGAGACGAGCAGGATGCGGAACGCCGTGACGATGGCGCGCTTCACGTGGTCGTCGGTGCGCGGGGCGCTCGACCCCGCCACCGCGTTGATCACGACGGCCGCGATGCCGAGGTCGGCGAACGGCAGCAGCGTGGGGAACGTGCTCAGCAGGCCGTACTGCGCGTAGGCGTCGGTGCCGAAGGACTGGATGATCATGCGGCTCGTGAGGATCCCGAGCACGCCGGAGAGCGCCATGACGCCGACCTTCACGGCCGCGGTGGAGCCGATGGCGGAGGCGAGCGACGGGGTGCGGCGGCCGGTCGCGCCGCGCCCGCCGCTCACGCGCGCTCCGGGACGCGGGCGGCGGCAGCGGCGGCGGAGGCGGGCGCGGTCCCGAACAGCACGTCGTCCGCCGCGAGGCGCCCGTCGCGCGCGGGCAGCTCGGCGAGCACGGCGGCGGGGTCGACGGGGTGGCCGAGCACCGCGGCGAGGGTGGCGGCGAGCTCGGCGGGGGAGGACGGGTCGGCCACCACGCCGTGCCCGCGCGCGCGCAGCCACGGCGCGAGGCCGGTCTCCTCGGTGGTCACGATCGTGCAGCCGTGCGAGAGGCCCTCGACGATGGGCAGGCCCACCTGCTCGCGCCACGTCGGGCTGGGCTGCGAGGGGAGGACGAGCGCGGAGGCGGCGTGCAGGGCGGCGTGGATCCGGTCGCGGCCGGGGTCGACCTCGAGCACGATGCTGGGATCCTGGGCCGCGGCGCGCTCGACCTCCTCCTGCAGCGGGCCCTTGCCGAGCACGCGCAGCACGGCACCGGGGCGGGCCGCGCGCACGGCGGGCCAGGCGGCCAGGAGCACGCGGATGCCCTTGCGCTCGCTGAGCGCGCCCACGAAGACGGCGCTGTCGGCGACGGGCGCGGGATCCCGGTGGTCGTGGCGCGCGGGCAGCGCGGGCACGAGCGCGGCGGGCACGCCGGGGCGGGATCCGCCGAGCACGGCGAGGTAGGTGTCGCGCGCACCGTCGGTGCCGTAGACGACGCGGTCGACGCGGCGCATCACGGCGCGGGCGAGCACGCGCTCGCCCGCGCGACGGACGCGCGATCGCAGGCGCGCTCCGACGGGCGCCGGGAACGGGTCGGCGTTGCCGATGGCGTACGTCACGACCTCGACGCGGGGCCCGCCGACCAGGCGGCGGACGCCCACGGCGGCGAGGGCGGCGGCCGTGGCCGGGAGGCTCGAGAGCATGAGGGGCTCGTTCACCTCGAGGATCCGCACGTCGGAGCGCAGGAGGACGAGCGCCGTGCGGATCCGGCCCGCCTGCACGAGGTCGAGGCCCTGCGCGAGGTCGGCGTCGAAGTCGTACCGCGTGACCCGGTAGACGATGCTGGCGGGCGCGAGCTCGTGCGCGCGCTCCAGGTGGGCGGTGCGCAGCGACTCGTAGAGCCGCACGCGCGTCGACCGGAGCGCGGGGACGCGGAGGCCGCTCATCGCGCGTGGGTCCGGCTGCCGCCGGCGCGGGTGCCGGGCGCGCCCTCCGTCGCGTCGGTGCCGGCGGTGCGGGCGGTCACCGAGTGGGCGGACACGACCGGCGCGAGCGGCACGCCGCGCGACGCGTCGGTCGCGACGGCGGCGGGGGCGACGGGCACGAGGTCCTCGGCCCCCGTCTCCGCATCCGGCCCGTAGTAGGAGGAGTGGCGCGCGGGCGCGACGCGCGTGAGCACGACCCCGAGGGTCCGCGCGTGCACGCCGTCGAGCGCGTCGGCGGCCTCGGCCAGCTGCCCGCGCCGGGTGGCGCGCACGCGCGTCACGAGGAGCGCGCCGTCCGTCAGGTGCGCGAGCGTCAGCGCGTCGGCGGCCGGGAGGATGGGCGGCGTGTCCAGCACGACGTACTCGTAGCGCCCGCGGAGCTCCGCCATGAGGGCGGCCATCGCGGCGGATCCGAGGAGCTGGTTCGGGTTCGGCGGCACGGCGCCCGCGGCGAGCACGTCGACGCCGCCCGCCCAGCCCTGGACGGCGTCATCGAGGCTGGCGCCGCCGACGAGCACCGTGGTGAGGCCGACGGCCCCCTCGAGCCCCGTCGTCTGCGCGACGGTCGGGCGGCGGAGGTCCGCGTCCACGAGGAGCACGCGCGTCGAGTGCTCGGCGAGCGCGAGGGCGAGGTTCACGGCGGTGGTGGTCTTGCCCTCGCCGGGGAGCGCGCTGGTGATCGCGAGGGAGCGGATCGGGGTGTCGACGTCGGCGAACTCGAGGTTGGCGCGGATCCGGCGGTAGCCCTCGGCGGCCGAGCTGCGCGGGGCCGCCAGGAGCGTGATCCCGGCACCGCGCTCGCGGCGCTGCACGGAGCCGATGACGGGCGCGTCGGTCACGCGCTCCACGTCGCGCTCGGTGCGGATCCGCGTGTCGAGCAGCTGCCGGCCGAGCGCGTGGAGCACCCCGGCGGCGAGGCCCGCGAGGAGCCCGGTGAGCACGATGAGGCGCGTGTTCGGGCTGACGGGCGCGCGGGGCACCTGGGCCGCGGCGACGGTCGTCAGCGAGATCGACGGGTCGCCCGATCCGGTCGCGGGGGCGAGGCCGCCCGCCACGTCCGCGAGCGAGTCGCTCACGGCGTCGGCGAGGCGCGCGGCCTCCTCGGGTGAGCCGTCGGTCACGGACACGTCGATGATGACCGTGTTCAGGGGCGTGTCCACCGTGACGGCGCGGGCGAGGGCGTTCGGCGTGGTGTCGAGGCCGAGGCGCGCGATCACCGGCGCGAGCACCGCGGGCGTCGTCGCGAGCTGCGCGTACGACTGCACCAGGTTCTGCGAGAAGGTCGAGCCCTGCACGAGCTCGGTCGTCGTGGCGCCCTGCGTGCTCGAGACGAACACGCTGCTCGTGGAGCGGTAGCTCGGCGCGAGCGTCGTCGCGTAGCCGTACGCGGCGCCGCCGCCGACGAGCGTCAGCGCCAGGATGGAGATCCATCGTCGGCGCAGCGCTGTCCAGTAGTCGTGCGGATCCATGTGCCCGCCCCCCTGTCTCTCGTGTCGTGGTCGTGTCGTGGTCGTGCGTGCGGCCCGCTTCCCGGCGGGCGTGGGCGGGCGCCGGCCCGCCCCTGCGGGAGGGACCGGCGCGCGCTCAGCGTCGGGTGGCGGCGCCGAGCATCCCGGCCACCGACCGCGCGATGCGCTGCCGGTAGAGCGCGGGTCCGTGCCGGTGCTCGGCGCGGAAGCGGTCGCGGGCGGCCCGGGCGCGGTACGCGTCCCAGTCCGACGCGATGTCCCGGAGGGCGTCCGCGAGCGCGGCCGGGTCCGACGGCGGCACCAGCCGCGCGGACTCGTACCCGCCCGCCGCCTCGCGGAGGCCGGAGGTGTCGCTGACCACCACGGGCCGCGCGGCCAGCAGCGCCTCGACGGCGGTGTTGCCGAACGGCTCGTCCACCCGGGAGGGCACGACGCACGCGTCGGCGGCGGCCAGGTACGGGGTGACGTCGGGGTGGAAGCCGTGCAGCGTGACGAGCGCGTCGAGCCCGAGCACGCGGATCATGGTGCGCAGCTGCTCCTCGTACCACTCGTAGCCGGGGAACACGGCCCCGACCACGTCGAGCGTGGCGGGCACGCCGCGGTCGCGGAGCTCGACGATCGCCTCGACGGCCACGTCCACGCCCTTGCGGTCGGAGAGCCGGCCGACGTAGAGCACGCGCAGCCCGCCGTCGAGCGCGTCGCGGGCGGGGACGGGAGCCGCGGGGCCGGGCACGCCGTTGTGCACGACCACGGCCCGACGCGCGACCCGGGGGAGGGCGCGGCCGAGCACCTCGACGCTGTAGCGGCTGTTCGCCACCACGCGCGTCGCGAGCAGGAGGGGGAGGGCGAGCGCGGTGCCGACGGCGCGCGACGCGGACCCCTCGGCCTCGTGCACGTGCGCCAGGACCGGGCGGCGCGTGAGACGGCCCACGAGGATCCACAGCGGGATCGTCACGGTGTTCACGTAGACGGCGTCGGGGCGGGTGCGGCGCACGAGCCGGATGCCGGCGGTGAGCCCGCGCGCGGACTGGCCGACGAGCGACGCGAAGCCGCGCGGGCGGAGCATGGCCTTCCGGAGCACGGGCGTGGGCGCGTGGTGCACGACCGCGCCGACGCCGGTGAGCGCGTCGACGAGCGGTCCGTCGGACGGCAGGGTCACGATGGTGCGGGCGCCGGCGGCGACGAGGCCCGCGACGCTCTCGAGCAGGACCCGGTCGGATCCGTACAGCTCGGCGCTCGGGTGGGCGACGAGGATCGTGCGGCCGCGGAGGTCCGCCTCCGCCTCGTCGGCCTCGGCGAGCGCCCGGTGGACGTCGGCGGGCGCGGTCACGCGGTCACCCGGGCGGCGGGACCGGCGGAGGCGGCGGGACCGGCCGAGGCGGCGGGACCGGCGGGAGCGGCCGACGCGGCGGACGCGGCCGACGCGGCGGCCTCGGCACGGCGCGCGTCGAGCGCGCCCATGTCGCGGAACCACTTCACCGACGCGAGCGCGAGGTGGCCCGCGTTGGCGAGCATCATCAGCGCGTAGACGGCGAGGAACACCACGGGGGCCCCGAGCAGCGCGAACACGATGCAGAGGAAGCCGTAGTCGGTGGGGATCACGAGCAGCGAGCGCAGCAGGGTCGAGCGCCCGGCCTCGGGTGCCGGGGCGCCGGAGACCCGGTGGACGCGCTTCAGCTGGTCGTTGAGGATCATCGCGAAGAAGCTCGCGGCGGCCACGACCGCGTACGCCACGGGCACCAGGAGCCACGCGTCGGCGTCCGTCGCGGGCCAGCGGAACATCGACACGAGCACCGCGAGGTGCAGCGACGAGATCTTGATGCAGTCGACGACGTGGTCGAGCCACTCGCCCGAGAGGGAGCCGCCGCCGCAGAGCCGGGCGACCTGGCCGTCGGCCGAGTCGAACGCGTAGCCCACCGCGAGCAGCAGCCACACGGCGATGCCGAGCCAGGCGGCCGGCTGCACCAGCGCGATCAGGGCGATGCCGGTGAACGTGAAGGCGGCGCTGATCCCGGTGACCTGGTTCGGGGTGAGCCCCCGGCGGTACGCCCACGCGGCGAGCAGCCGGCCGGCCGGCCGGTTGACGCGGATCGAGTACGCGGGCGCGCCGCGGGCGGCCTTCTTCTGCGCGCTCGCCAGGCGGCGGACGACGTCGGCGTAGGACTCGGCGCGCGGGTCGGTCGCGGTCGGGGCGCTCATCGGCTCTCCTCCAGGAGGAAGGAGGTGCGGCTCGCGTCGGTCGCGCGGAGCTCCGGCTCCCAGCGCGTGGCCGAGCGGACGCCGCGGCTCATCCCGTGCGTCGAGTAGCCGCGCGTCATGCGGGCCGCGAGCTCCTCGTAGCCGTCGGCGATCGCGTCCCAGTCGTAGGTCTCCTCGGCGCGCTCCTGCAGGCGGCGGCCGATCGCGACGGCCTCCTCCGCGGCGGCCTCGGCGCCCTCGACGAGCGCGGCCACGCCGGCGGCGTCCGACCAGAAGCGGCCGTCCTCGCCGAGCACGTCGCGGTTGAACACGTTGTCGTTCGCGAGCGTCGCGGTCGCGGCGCCCATGGCGCGCAGCAGCGACGGGTTGGTGCCGCCGACGGAGTGGCCGTGGATGTAGGTGAGCGCGTGCGCGTAGAGCTGGTCGAGCTGCTCCTGGTCCCACACGCCGCCGAGGCGCTGGATGCGCGGGTCGGCGGTGGCGACCCGCTCGATGCGGTCGGTGTACGCGGCGGAGTACGGCGCGGATCCGACGACGACGAGCGGCAGGGTCGCGTCGGACGCGGCGTACCCGTCGACGATGACGTCGACGTGGTTCTCCGGCTCGAAGCGCGCCACGACGAGGTGGTACTGGCCGGCCTCGAGGCCGAGCTCCGCGAGGCGGTCGCTCGCGGGATCGCGCAGGACGTTCGCGCCGTAGGTGAGGAGCTCGGTCGGGATCCCGAACTCGTGGTCGTAGTAGTCGGCGATGCCCTGCGCGTCGGAGATGAGCGCGTCGGCGCCCTTCACGGCCATCTGCTCGGCGACGCGGTAGTACCTCTTGCCCATGCGGCCCCACTTGCCGCGCTTCCACTCGAGGCCGTCGACGTGCACGGCCGTGGCCGTGCCGCGCGAGCGGATGATCGGCACGAACGGCGCGTTGGCGGCGTTGAACACGAAGGCCGCGTCCTGGCGCCTGCCGAGGGCCAGGTGGATCGCGGACAGCGCGGTGTGGCTGAGCGTCTCGATCGACTTGGTCTTGAGCGCGGGGAGGTGCACGAGCGTCATGCCGAGGTGGGTGCGCGGGCGCGAGCGGTTCGCCGAGCGGCAGTAGACGGTGACGTCGTGGCCGCGGGCGGCGAGCCGCTGCCCGATCTCCTCGATGGCGGTCTCGAATCCGCCGTACGCGGCGGGGACCCCCCGGGTACCGACCATGGCGATGCGGAGTCGACGCGGTTCGATGACAGACATTTCAGTACGCCCCTACGGGTCGGGTGAGCACCCGGAAGGTGCGCCACATGATCATGACGTCGCCGGTCAGGGACCAGTTCTCGACGTAGTACAGGTCGAGCCGGACGCTCTCGTCCCAGCTCAGGTCGCTCCGGCCGTTCACCTGCCACATGCCGGTGAGGCCCGGCTTGATGAACAGGCGGCGGTGCACGTGGCTCTCGTAGCCCTCCACCTCACGGCGCAGCGGCGGGCGCGGGCCCACCAGGCTCATGTCGCCGACGAGGATGTTCCACAGCTGCGGCAGCTCGTCGAGCGAGTACCGGCGGAGCACGGCGCCCACGCGGGTGACGCGCGGGTCCTCCCGCAGCTTGAACAGCGGGCCGGCTCCCTCGTTCGCGGCGGCGAGCGCCGCGAGCTCCGCCTCCGCGGTGGCCCGCATCGAGCGGAACTTGAGCATGTGGAACTCGCGACCGGCCTTGCCGACGCGCTCCTGGCGGAAGATCGCACCGCCCGGGCTGTCGAGGCGGACGACGACCGCGATGACGAGCATCACGGGGGCGAGCACCACGAGCGCGAGGCCGGAGACCGCGATGTCGAGCGCGCGCTTCAGCACGTGCTTCCCGCCCTCGAACTGCGGGATCTCCACGTGGATGAGCGGCAGGCCCTCCACCGGGCGGAAGTGGATCCGCGGGCCCGCCACGTCGGTGAGACGCGACGCGAGCACCAGCTCGATCGACGAGCCCTCGAGCTCCCAGCCGAGCGTGCGCACCGAGTTGCTGCCGGCGCGCGGCTGGCTGGCGACGATGACGGCGTCGGCGGCGGTGCGGGAGGCGGCCGCGGCGACGGAGCCGAGGTCCGAGACGACGGGGATCCGGCGGCCGACGATGTCGAGGCCGTCGAGGTGCTCGTCGATGGCGACGCCGACGACCGTGTAGCCGGACCCGGGGCGGAGCAGGATCTGCTCGGCCACGTCCTCGACGTCGGCGCGGGTGCCGACGACGACCACGCGGGAGAGGTGGTCGCCCTGCACCCGGCGGCGGATGAGCCACTGGCGCCAGCTCCACCGCGCCACGAGCAGCGCGATCACGCCGAGCGGGAACGCGAGCACGACGTAGCCGCGGGCGATGTCGACCTTGAGGAGGAGGAACGCGATCGCGAGCGCCCCGAAGGTGATGGCCGACGCGTTGACGACCCGCTTGTACTCCGCCACGCCGACCCCGACGATGCGGGCGTCGCGGGTGCGGAAGGCGCCGAGCACGGCGATCCACGCGGCCACGACGATCACCGAGACGATGCCGTAGTCGAGCTGCAGGGACCCGGCGTCGACGGCCGCGTCGCCCGTGCCGAAGCGGGTGAGCTGCGCGACGAGCACGGTCGCGATGATGATCGCCCAGTCGGAGGCGATGAGGCGGGTGCGGTAGTCGCGCGCCCAGCGACGGCCCGAGAGGGTGAGCGGCGGGGCGGCCGCGACGCCGGATCCGATGATCGGGCGGTGCGCGGAACGCCGCTCCGGGCGCACGCGGGTGCCGCCGCCCCGGGTCGCGGGACGGTTCCGGGTGGTGCTCATCGCGTGCCGGGGAGCGCGGGCAGCGCGGGGAGCGGTCGGGGGATGCGGGGTCGGTCGGATGCGGGGAGGCGCGGCCGTCGGGTACGGACCAGCGCCGATGACGGGTTCATCGGGTGTGTGCCTGCGTTTCGGGTTACAGGTGGGTGGTGCGGGGTGCGACGCGGTCCGGGAAGACCTCGTCGGGTGCCTGGCTCCGTGGTGGGCGGCGGCTGGGTGGGCCTCGTCCGGGAGTGACCGTCGCGGGTACGACGGGAGAACACCTCGTGGTGACTCCGGCAATGCTAAACGCAGCCTGAGCCGTGTCGCCCGTCCCCCTTCGGGGGTCGGGCCGCTCCGCGAGCTACCCCAGCGTCACCGCCGCCTCCGTCGCCCCCGCCGCCACGGGCACCACGGCCTCCCGCCCGGCGTGCGCCACCCGCACGCCGCCCGCGAACGCGGTGACGCGCACGCGGCCCTCCGCGTCCGTCCGCATCGTGGCGGGTGCGAGCCGCCACTCCTCGCGGATGAGCCGGCGGAGCGCCTCGTACGACGGCTTCGGCGTGCCGTCCGCGCGCACCAGGCCTCCGGGAGCGCCGAGCCACATCCCGTCGTCGGTGAGGCCCCAGTAGGTGATGGCCGCGACGGCCGGGTGCCCGACGAGCGAGCGGTAGTGCCGCTCGATCTCGTCCGCCTGCCGCTCCTCGCCCGCGGGCGTGGACGGCCAGCTCGTGACCCGGAAGTCGTTGAGGTCGGTGATCTCGGGCGGCATCGGGTCGCCCGACAGCAGCGTCGTCTCGGTCATGTGGATCGGCAGCCCGAAGCGCGCGAACCGGTCCACGATGCCGAGCACCTCCTCCTCGCCGCGGTAGCCCTGGTGCATGTGGGTCTGCAGCCCGATGGCGTCGACCCGGATCCCCGCGTCCAGCACCTCCTCGATGAGCCGCTCGTACGCGGGCGAGAGGTCGAAGTCGTTGAGCACGAGCGTCGCGTCCGGGTTCGCGGCGCGCGCCTCCTCGAACGCCAGGCGCACCATCGCGAGCCGGCCCCGGTCGGCGGCGAGGCGCGTGATGCCGTTGTCCTCGCGGTCGAACACGGGCATGATCACGGCCTCGTTGATCGCGTCCCACGTGTCGATCACGCCGGCGAAGTCGCCGACGTCCCGCCGGATCCGCTCCCGCTGCACGCGCTCCACCTCGTCGAGCGGGAGGTCGAGCAGCCACGGTGCGGTCACGGTGTGCCAGACGAGCGGGTGCCCCTTCACGGCGATGCCGCGCTCGCGGAGCCAGCGCGCCGTCGTGAGGAGGCGCGCGGTGTCGGGCCGCCCGCGCACGGGCTCGAACCGGCCCCAGTAGAAGGGGAGCGTGGCGGTGTCGAAGAGCGCGAGCCACTGCTCCGCGAGCCGCTCGAGGCCCTCGAGTCGGGCGCCGCCGAAGGTCTCCACGCCGGGGGCGTCCGGATCCGTCTCGCCGTTCGCGAGCGGGATGAGGTCGAAGGCGATGTTGCCGAACGCCACCTCCTGCGACGCCTGCTCCACCTCGACATCGGCGTGGGCGAGCGGCCGCCCGTCGGCGCCCCGGACGGTGATGACGGCCTCCGCCCGGCGGGCGTCGGGGATGCGGGTCGGTCGGCGGTCGGCGGGCGTCGCGGACATGGGTGCCTCTCGTGGGGTCGGCGCCACGCGCCCGGCGACGGCCGCCGCGGGCGGGTCGACGCGAGCCGCTGGCGGTGCGTCGGTGCGGTCGCGAGGAACCTACGCGGGCGGCGCGACGGGCGTCCACCGCGCCCCGGATGTCCGCAACCTTTCCCCCTCGGCGGCGGGTGGGGAGGGGCCGACGCGGGCGTAGCGTGCACGCAGGGCGCGGATCCGACCGGCGCCCCCGCTTCGACGACGAGGACCCCATGACCCCAGGTGCCGCCACCCTGTCCGTGCTCTACCTCGGCGGGACGGGCACCATCAGCGCCGCGTGCGTCCGGGCCTCCATCGCCGCGGGCCACGACGTGACGGTCGTCACGCGCGGCGGCGACGCGAAGGGCCGCGGGCTCCCCGCGGGCGTCACGCCGCTCGTCGCGGACGTCACGGATCCCGCCGCCCTCCGCGCCGCGCTCGGCGACCGGTCCTTCGACGCCGTCGTCGACTTCCTGTCCTTCGACGCCGCGGGCGCCGACCGCCGCGTCGACGTGTTCGCCGGCCGCACCCGCCAGTTCGTCGCCATCAGCTCGGCGTCGATCTACCGCAAGCCCGCGTTGCAGACGCCCATCACCGAGTCGACGCTGCGGGCGAACCCGTTCCTCTCCTACGCGCGCGACAAGATCGCGATGGAGGACGCGTTCCTCCTGCACCACGCGACGAGCGGCTTCCCCGTCGTCATCGTCCGCCCGTCGCACACCTACGACGAGGCGAGCCCGCCGCTCGCGGGCGACTGGACCGTCGTCGACCGCATCGCGCGCGGCGAGGAGGTCGTGGTCCCGGGCGACGGCACCTCGCTCTGGACGCTCACGCACGCCGACGACTTCGCGGTCGGCCTCGTCGGGATCCTCGGCGACGAGCGCGCCACGGGCGAGGCGCTGCACATCACGAGCGACGACGTGATGACGTGGGACCGGATCCACCACCTCGTCGCCGACGCCCTCGAGGTGGAGGCGCGGATCGTGCACGTGCCCGCCGAGCAGTTCCCCGTCGTGGAGCCCGACTGGGGCTGGTCCGAGCTCGTCGTGGGCGACCTCTCGCACAGCGCGGTCTTCGACACCACCCGGATCCGGCGGCTCGTGCCGGCGTTCCAGCCGCGGATCCCGTTCCACCTCGCCGTGCGCGGCATCGTCGCGTTCCGGGCCGCGCACCCGGAGCTCACGCGTCCGGACGCCGACACCGACCGCCGGATCTCGCGCCTGGTGGCGGCGAAGCACGCGGCCGACCGGGCCTACCGGGACGCGGCGGCGGGCTGAGCGGGCGGCCGGCTCCGCGACCGGGCTGCACGCGCCGCCGCGCCGGGATCAGCTGGCGGCGATCGCGCTCGCGCGGCGCGCGACCCGGCCGGTCCACCCGGCGCGGCCGCGCGCGACGAGCGTCATGACCACGACGGCCGCCGCGGCCACGATCGCGGCGATCGCGGCGGGCGTCGACAGCAGCTCGCCCGTGAGGCGGCCGACGGCCACCCAGGCGAGGCCCCACGCGATCGCGGCCGACGGCGCGAGCCGCCCGCCGTCGCGGAGCGCGAGCACGACGCCCACAGCGCCCGCGACCGCGAGCAGCGCGATCGCCCACGCGTCGCGGCCGGTCGTGCCCGGCTCGAGGCCGGAGGCGCGGAGGATCGACGCGATGTTCGCGATCGACGCCACGCTCACCCAGCCGAGGTAGAGGCCCGTCGTGCCGTCGAGCACCACGCCCTCGACGGCGGTCCGCGGGCGCGTGGCCATCAGCGCGCGGAAGACCCACATCAGCGTCGCGAGCAGCGCCACGATGACCACGCCGCTCAGCACGAGGAGCCCGGCCTGGGCGGTGAGGATCCAGACGGCGTTGAGCACGAGCGTCACCGCGACCGGGTAGCCGACGCGGCGCTGGCGCTCGTCGGCGCGCTGGGCGGGGAGCGCCTGCCAGACCGTGTACGCGACGAGCCCGAGGTAGACGACGCTCCAGATCGAGAAGGCCGGACCCGCGGGGGCGACCGGCGTGTAGCTCGCGCTGAGCGCGCCGCTCGACGCGGTCTGGATGCTCTGGTCGCTGAAGGCGCCGGAGCCGAACGCCGAGCCGATGACGGCGAACGCCATGCTCGAGATGACGACGATCTGACGGACGACGTCCTTCATGGTGCCCATGCGGCCTGCTCCTCTACGATGTGAATGTCAGCAGGCAGATAGTCAGCCTGCTGACGATCACTGTAGCAGGAGGTGTCGCCCATGGCCGGAGGGATGTCCGCCGAGGACGAGCTCGCGAGCTGGCCCACGGGCCGGCTGCTGTCCACGGCCGCGCGCGCGGTCGAGCACGCGTGGGCGGAGGCGCTCACCACGCTCGGCGTGACGCACGCGGGCCTCATCGCGCTGCACCTGCTGCGGGACGGGCCGCTCAGCCAGATCCAGCTCGCCCGCTCCGCGCACGTCGAGACGCAGACCATGTCGCGCACGCTCGAGCGGCTGGAGCGGGAGGGCCTCGTGTCGCGCGCGCCGGATCCGCGGGACCGCCGCCGTCACGTCGTCGCCCGCACCGAGGCCGGCGCCGAGGCGTGGGCCCGCGCGCAGGACCTCGAGCGCGACGTCGTCCCCGGCATCGCCCGCTCCGAGGAGATGCGCCGCGGCCTCATCGACGTCATCCGCCAGGCCGGCCGCCCGGGGAGCGCCTCGTGAGGCGCCCCGCGGACCCGATCTCCGCCGCCGCGCCCGACCTCCCCGGCCGCGCGGTCATCCGCCAGCTCTGGAGCGACCTCGCGTTCGTGCACTGGCGCGTGGATCCGGCGCTCGTCGCCCCGCTCCTCCCGCCGGGCACGCGCCCCGACGTCCACGACGGATCCAGCTGGGTCGGCCTCATCCCGTTCGTCCTGTCGCGCAGCGCCTTCCCGCCCCTGCCCGCCGTCCCGTGGGCCGGCACCTTCGCCGAGCTCAACGTGCGGCTCTACAGCGTCGGCGACGACGGCCGCCGCGGCGTGGTCTTCCGCTCCCTCGAGGCCGCGAAGCTCCTGCCGGTGATCGGCGCCCGCGTCGGCCTCGGCCTCCCGTACATGTGGGCGTCGATGACGCACGCCGAGCAGGACGGCGTCGTCACGTACACGTCGCGCCGGCACACGGGCGCGCGCCCGTCGTCCCGCATCTCCGTCCGTCCGCTCGGCGAGGAGGTGGAGGGCGATCCGCTCGCCGACTTCCTCACCGCGCGCTGGGGCATGCACGTGGCCCGCGGCGGCGTCACGCGCTACTGGCCGAACACGCACGACGCGTGGACCCTGGAGCGCGCCGAGCTGGTGGACCTCGACGACGAGCTGGTCGCGGCCGCCGGGCTCCCCGGGATCGTCGACCGCGCGCCCGACTCCGTGCTCTTCTCCCGCGGCGTCCGCACGGAGTTCGCGGGGCCGATGCGCCCGCGCGCCTGACGCCGGACGGAGCCCGCCGGGTCGACACCGACCGGGTCGGCGCCCGCGCGGCCGACGTCGCCGGGCGCCCGCCCGCTCCCTACCGCTCCGCGCGCGGCGTCCGCGTCGAGCGGGCCTTCCCGCCCGACAGCTCCTCGATCGTCAGCGCGGCGCTCACGAGCGCCAGGTGGCTGAGCCCCTGCGGCAGGTTGCCGAGGAACGCGTGGTCGTCGGCGTCGATCATCTCCGAGTAGAGGCCCACGTCGTTGCCGAGCTCGACGAGCTGGTCCATGAGGTCGCGGGCCTCGTCGATCCGTCCCACGCACGCGAGCGCGCCCGCCATCCAGAAGGCGCACGCGGTGAACGTGCCCTCCTCCTCGGGCATGCCGGAGTAGCGGTAGAGGAGCGGGCCGCGGCCGAGCTCCGAGCGGAGGGCGTCGAGGGTGCGGGACATGCGCTCGCCGCGGTCGAAGCCGGAGATCGAGTGCAGCAGGATGCTCGCGTCGAGCCGCTGGCTGCCCGGGTGCATCACGTAGGCGCCGCGGCCCTCGTCCCAGCACTCCTCCTCGACCCAGGCGCGGATCCGGTCGCGCTCGGCCCGCCACCGGTCCGGCACGCCGGGGATCTGCCCCACCTCGGCCAGCTCGACGGCGCAGTCGAGCGCCTGCCAGCAGCCGAGCTTGGAGGTCGTGTAGTGCTGCTCGTCCTCGAGCTCCCACATGCCGGCGTCGCGCTTCTGCCACATGTCGCAGGCGCGGTCGGCGAAGGTCGCGAGGAGGCGGCCGGTGTCGGCGTCGAGCACGTTGCCGTCGCGCACGTAGGTGCGCACGACGTCGAAGAGGTCGCCGAACACGCCGAGCTGCAGCTGCGCCTGCGCGTCGTTGCCGTCCACCACGGGGCCGACGCCGCGCCAGCCCGGCACCTCGGGGTTCGAGCTGCCCTCGGGCACGCCGCCCTCGAGCGAGTAGAAGACGTGCAGCTCGGGGCCGTTGTCGCGGATCGTGCGGAGCATCCACGAGACGGCCGCGTGCGTCTCCTCGCGGAGCCCGAACTTCACCAGCGCGTTCACCGTGTACGCGAGGTCGCGCACCCAGGCGAAGCGGTAGTCCCAGTTCTTGCCGCCGCCCATGCGCTCGGGCAGCGAGGTGGTGGCGGCCGCGGCGATGGACCCGGTGGGCGCGTGCACGAGCAGCTTCAGCGCCAGCGCGCTGCGCTGCACCTGGTCGGACCACTCGCCCTCGTACCGGAACTCGGTGCTCCACTGCTCCCAGTTGCGGATGGTGCGGTCGATGCCCTCGTCCACGATCTCCGGGTTCGGGATCCGCACGGGCTCCCGCTCGGTGCCCACGAGCGTGATCACGTGCCGCGACCCCTCCGTCGTGGTGAACGCGCCCGAGACCGACTGGGTGCCGGGCTCGGCCGGCCCGTGGTCGAGGCCGACGACCGCGAGCGTCACGCCGTCGACGCGGATCACCGGCCCGTTGTGCGTGGACTGCACCCACGGCGACGAGGTGGCGAGCGCGGTGCCGGGCGCCACGAGCCAGCTCATCGCGACCTCGCCCGTGAGCCCCTCGATGCGCCGCCCGAGCTCCGCCCATGGCAGGCGCCCGGCGACGCCCGTGACGAGCGCATCGGTGACGCGCACGCTGCCGGACGCCGTGGTGAAGGTGGTGGTGAGCACGTTGGTGCCGGAGACGTACGCGCGGCTGACCTCGAAGTCCTCGTCGGGCCGCAGGCTGATGCGTCCGCCGTGCGGGGCGTCGAGGATCGCCGCGAACGCGGGCGGGGTGTGCAGGTCGGGCAGGGGCAGCCAGTCGATGTCGCCGTCCTCCGCGATGAGCGCGACGGTGCGCCCGTCCCCGATGGCGGCGTAGCTGCGGAGCGCGATGTAGCCGTCGATGCGCTCGGGTGCGGGGCGGGATGCGGGCGTGGCCATGGGACTCCTGTCGGCGCCGGCCGCGAGGATCACCGACACCTCCAGTATCCCCGCGCCGCCGCCGCGTAGGCCGCGCCCGGGCGCCCCAGGACATGACGGTCCGCCGGGAGCCGTCCCGCGCCGGCGATCGCGGATCGGCCCATCCGGGTTCCCCCGGCTTCCGAACCTGACCGATGCGCCCGGAGCCGACCCGAACGGTTCCGGTCGCCGCCCGCCGGACAGCGTCGTCCGCGCGGGGGATCCCCGTGCCCCGCTCGGGGGGAGGCCGCACCCGCCGACCCGGGGATACGATCAGCGGACCCGAACCCGCGCCGCCCGCAGGTGTCGCCCGCTCCCGCCCAGGCGCCCCAGAGATGAGCCATGGCCCTCCCCTCCATGAGCCCGCGTTCCCGCGCGCGCTCGGACTCCGCCCTCCGTCCCGCGTCCGCGCCCGATGCCGCCGCCCGCCCCCGCTTCGAGTGGATCGATGCGGGCAAGGGCGCCTGCATGGTGCTCGTCGTCCTGCTGCACCTGTCCCTCATGTTCGAGAACGAGGTCAACGAGGGTCCCGCCGCCCTGTGGTGGGACGTGAGCGCCGCGTTCGCGCCTCTCCGCATGCCCCTGTTCTTCTTCATCTCCGGCTTCCTCGCGATGCGCGCCGTGAGCCGCCCGCTCGCGCAGACGCGCGGCCGGACCCTCGGCATCCTCTCCGTCTACGCGATCTGGACGCTCCTCTTCCTCGCCCGCCTCTTCGTCCCGCAGGCGCGCGGCGGCGGCGAGGCCCCCACGCCCGGGCAGCTGCTCCTGAGCGTCGCTCTGCCGACGTCGTACTGGTACCTCTGGGCGCTGCCGGTCTTCTTCGTCATCGCCTGGGCGTGCACGCGCCTCCTCGGCCGGCATCGGGCGTGGGCGCTCGTCGCGTTCGCGGCCCTCGCCCTCGCCGTGCCCGCCCTCAAGCCGCTCACCGCGGGCCTGCTCACCGAGCCGCTGGACGCTGTGAAGGCCGGCTCCGTCGCGGCGAACCTCGTCTGGTTCTTCGCCGGCGTCGTGGGCCGCGACGCGTGGCTCGCCCTGATGCGGCGCGCGACCCTCGTCACCGCCGCCGCGGGGATCCTCGCGTACGCCGGCGTCTTCGCGCTCCTCAGCGCGACCGGGCACGGGCCCGTCCTGACCTTCGCGATCGCCGGCGTCGCGCTCCTCGCGAGCAACCAGGTGCTCGCCGTGGCCGGCATGGCGAACCCGCTGTCGCGGGCGCTCCGCTGGGTGGGCCGGCAGACCCTGCCCGTGTACGTCTTCCACATCTTCCTGGTCTCGGCGCTCAGCGCGGCGCTGAAGCTCGCGGGCCTGGTGCCGCTGCTCCGGGAGCACACGTACGCCTGGGGCGCGATCCTGCCGATCGCGCTGCTCGTGCCCGTGGTCGTCGCGAGCCGGCTCATCGGCGCCGCCGTCCTCGGCTCGCCGCTGCGGTGGACGCTCGAGGGCCCGCGCTGGCTGACGGCGAGCCGCGCCCCGGCGCCCGAGGCCGTCGCGCGCTGATCCGACCCGCTCGGGCCAGGCTGGACGGATGACCGACATCGAGGCCGTGCGCGGCGACATCACCCGGCAGGACGTGGACGCCATCGTGAACGCGGCGAACTCGTCGCTCCTCGGCGGCGGGGGAGTGGACGGCGCCATCCACCGCGCGGCCGGCCCGGAGCTCCTCGCCGCCTGCCGCCGGATCCGCGCCGAGGAGCTCCCCGACGGCCTGCCCGCGGGCGACGCCGTCGCGACGCCGGGCTTCCGGCTGCCCGCGCGCCACGTGATCCACACGGTCGGCCCGGTCTGGTCGCGGTCCGAGGACCGCACGGCCGTGCTCGCGAGCGCCTACCGCCGGTCGATCGAGGTCGCGGCGGCCCTGCGGCTCCGGAGCGTCGCCTTCCCCGCGGTCTCGGCGGGCGTCTACGGCTGGCCGGTCGACGACGCGGCGCGGGTGGCGGTCGCCGCGGTGCGCACGGCCGTCGCGGAGGGAGCGGCCGACGGGATCGAGCTCGTGCGCTTCGTCCTCTTCTCGGACGCGGTGCTCGCCCGGTTCGAGGATGCGCTGGCCGACGACGCCTGATCGGCGCACGGCGGACGGGCCGTGAGACGAGGACGCCGGCCCTCACGTCTGTGACGGGGACCGGCGGGTGGTGCCTGGACGCGGCGTCGATCCGCGGACCTTTCGATTTTCAGTCGAACGCTCTACCAACTGAGCTACCCAGGCGAGCGGGCGGCTTGCGAGAAGACGCCCACATCGGAGAGAAGCCCTCTCCGAGGAGAGGGCTCGCCATCCGTGGCGACCCTGACGGGACTTGAACCCGCGACCTCCGCCGTGACAGGGCGGCACGCTAACCAGCTGCGCTACAGGGCCTTGCATGTCGATCGCATTGCCTGGTGACCCCAACGGGATTCGAACCCGTGTTAACGCCGTGAAAGGGCGCCGTCCTAGGCCACTAAACGATGGGGCCGCTCGCCCTGGTCTCCCAGGTCTCGCAGCAACCGACACGTCAGCATAACCGCACTCCGGGCGAGGACTCAAATCGGCCGGGCGCGATCGGGGTCCCGGCCCGCGGGCATGCGGATCCGACGGCGTGTCGCGGCTCGTCCCCGGGCGCGCGGAGGGGCCGCGCGCCGCGCGCCCGACGTCCTGCCAGGTTCGCGACACGGCCAGCGCGCTGCCGCGGCGCGACCCTGCCGCGGGGTTAGCCTTCGGTCGACCCTCCCGGGGAGGGGCTCCCCGTGCGGATCCCCGCGTCCGGCCGCTGTGCGCCGTGCGTCCCCCTCAGTACTGTGAGAGCAGGTGCGGGTGTGACGGATGTGATCCGGGACGCCCGCCCGCCCGCGGGAGGCGCAGCCGGCCAGCCGGGCGACACGATGATCGGGAGCACATGAACCAGGACCTCCACCGGAGCGCGCGCCGCTCGCGCGCCCCGCGCTCCCGCACGCGGCACGGCATCCAGGCCGTCGTCGCCGTACTGGCGGTCCTCCTCACCGGATCCATCGCGGCTCCCGCGCACGCCGAGACGTTCGCCTCGTGGGACGACGTGCAGAAGGCGCGCGGGGACGAGCAGGCGCAGAAGCAGCTGGTGCAGAGCATCAACGACGAGATCGCGTCGCTCCAGCAGCGTGTCGCCGACGCGCAGGCCCTCGTGGTGCAGCGTGGCGAGGAGCACGACCAGGCGCAGCAGGCGGCGGACGACAAGCACGCCGACACCGTGCAGCTCCAGGGCAAGGTCGACGCGGCCGACGCGAAGGCCACGAAGTCGCAGGAGCAGGCCGCGGGCCTCGCCAAGCAGCTGATGCGCTCCGGCGGCCAGAACCTCTCCGGCACCCTGCTCCTCAGCGAGGGGGACGGCAGCGACGACCTCCTCGACAAGCTCGGCACCATGAGCAAGGTCGCCGAGAAGTCCGACCAGATCTACGCCATCGCGATCCAGGACCGCAACGCCGCCAAGTCCCTCAGCGACCAGGCGCAGGTCGCGCTGAAGGAGCTCGACGCTCTGAACGCCAAGGCCGAGCAGCTCCTCCAGGAGGCCGCGCAGGCGCAGTCCGACCTCCAGCAGGCGCTCGAGGACCAGAGCGCGCAGAAGGCCGACGCCGACGCGAAGCTCTCCGTCATCTCCGAGAACCGCGAGGCCACCGAGGACGACTACCAGGCGGGCGTCCGCAAGCGCCAGGCCGACGCCGACGCGCTCGCGGCCAGCCAGGGCAGCGCGGGCGGTGACGTCTCGCCCGGCGCGGTCAGCAGCACCGGCTGGACGGCGCCCCTCCCGGGAGCGAACACCAGCGGGTTCTTCGGGGAGCGGTTCCACCCCATCTACAAGCGGCTGATCTTCCACGCCGGCGAGGACCTGGTCCGCGGCGCCACCTGCGGCGCGACCCAGTACGCGGCGCACGCGGGCACCGTCTCCTTCGCCAGCTGGAACGGCGGGTACGGCAACTACATCCGCATCGACCACGGCGGCGGGGTCTCCTCGGCGTACGGCCACATCATGGACGGCGGCACCCTCGTGCGGCAGGGCCAGCAGGTCGTCGCGGGCCAGCCCATCGCCCGCACGGGCACCACGGGCGGCTCCACCGGCTGCCACCTCCACTTCGAGATCCGCATCAACGGGGACGCCGTCGACCCGGTGGCGTTCATGCACGGCCAGGGCGTCTCCATCACGAGCACGCATTGACATGAGGAACGACATGAACCACCTCCGCCCGACCACGGTCGTCATCTCCACGATCGCCGTGGGCGTCATCGCCGTCTCCAGCGGCGTCGCCGCCCAGACGGCCTTCGCCGCCACCGACTACCCGTCGTGGGCCGACGTCCAGGCGGCGAAGGCGAACGAGGCGGACACGCAGGCGGCCATCGACCGCGTGACGCAGCTGGCCACCGGCCTGCAGGAGTCCGCGGACCAGGCGAACACCGCCGCCATGCTCGCGGGGGAGCGGTACTCCCAGGCGCAGGCCGCGAAGGACGCGCAGGCCGACAAGCTGAAGCGCCTCCAGAAGAAGGCGGACGAGGCGCAGGCCGCGGCCCTCACGAGCCGCATGCGCGCGGGCCTCCTCGCGAGCCACCTCGCCCGCGCCGGCGGCCAGGACCTCACGGCGAGCCTGTTCACCTCGGACGGCGACGACGCGGACCAGCTGCTCCGCTCGCTCGGCACCATGTCGAAGCTCTCCGAGAGCACCCAGAGCGTGTACCAGCAGGCGCTCGCGGACCGCAACAGCGCGGCGTCCCTCAGCGACCAGGCGCAGGTGGCCAAGGACGAGCTCGGCCGCCTCGCGGACGAGGCGCAGAAGTCGCTCGACGCCGCGAAGTCGGCCGCGGCGACCGCCGCCTCCGCGGTGGCGGAGCAGACCCGCAACAGCGACCAGCTCATCGCGCAGCTGGCGCTCCTCAAGGACTCCACGTCGGAGATCGAGGCGCAGTACGTGCAGAGCCTCACGCAGCCGGCGGCTCCCGCCGCACCGGCCGCGGCGGCATCGGGTTCCGGAGCCGGGTCCTCCGGCGGCGGGGCGGCGTCGGGCTCGTCCGGCGGAGGCGCCCCCTCCGGCGGCTCGTCGGGCGGCGGGGCCGGCCCCTCGACCGGCGGCGGATCCAGCGCCCCGGCCCCCGCGCAGCCGGCGCCCGCGCCGGCCCAGCCCGCCCCGCAGCCGGTGCGCCCCGCTCCGCAGCCGGCGCGCCCCGCCCCGGCCCCCGCGCCCTCGGGCAACGCGGCCCAGGTCGCCATCTCCTTCGCGAAGTCGCAGCTCGGCGAGGCCTACTCCTTCGGCGGCGAGGGCGACGGCTGGGACTGCTCGGGCCTCGTGATGATGTCGTACCGCGCGGCGGGCATCAACGTCGGCGGACACTCGGTGAGCTCGCAGTACAACACGATGCAGGCGCAGGGGAAGCTCGTCCCGTTCTCGCAGCGCCAGGCCGGCGACATCGTCTTCTGGAACAGCGGCGGCGACTTCTACCACGACGCCATCTCGCTCGGCGGGAACACGATCATCGCGGCGCCGAAGCCCGGCGACGTGGTGAAGATCCAGTCCCTCTGGGGTGGCAGCGACATCATGCCCTACGTGGGCCGACCCGGCTGATCCGGCCGCCCGCCCCGCGCACGACGACGCCCGCCCCTCCGCATCTGCTGCGGGGAGGCGGGCGTCGTCGTGTCAGCCGCGCGGGCTCAGGCGGGGACGCGGATCAGGCGTCCTCCTCCGGCTCGCCGCCGTGGCCGTCGCCGTGGCCCTCGGCCTGGAGCTTGTCGAAACCGGCCTGCACGATGGCCTCGGCCTCGGCCGCGTCGCCCCACCCCTCCGTCTTGACCCACTTGCCGGGCTCGAGGTCCTTGTAGTGCTCGAAGAAGTGCTCGATCTCCTTGCGGGTCTGCTCGGGCACGTCCGTGATGTCCTGGATGTGCGCCCAGCGCGGGTCCTTCGCGGGGACGCCGATGACCTTGGAGTCGATGCCGGCCTCGTCGCTCATGTTGAACACGCCGACGGGGCGGATGGAGACGCCGACGCCGGGGAAGACCGGGTACTCGAGCAGCACGAGCACGTCGACGGGGTCGCCGTCGAGGCCGAGCGTGTTCTCGAAGTAGCCGTAGTCGGTGGGGTACACGAACGACGTGAAGAGCACGCGGTCGAGGTACACGCGGCCCGTCTCGTGGTCGACCTCGTACTTGTTGCGGGACCCCTTGGGGATTTCGACGACGACGTCGTAGCTGGCCATGCGCGTGCTCCTCGTGGTTCTGACGTGGGCGGGATGCTGCCATAACGTTAGTGGATGCCCTCCGAGCGCCCCCGTCTCACACCCGCCGTCGCGGACCTCCGGCGAGCGGTCCGCGGGGCCGTCTCCGCGCTCGACCCCTCCGCGTCCGGTCCCGTCCTCGTGGCGCTCTCCGGGGGCGCCGACTCGCTGGCCCTCGCCGCCGCGGCCGCGTTCGAGGGGCCGCGCGCCGGCGTGGCGGTCGGCGCGATCGTCGTCGACCACGGCCTGCAGGACGGCTCCGACCGGGTCGCGGCGCGTGCCGCCGACGCCGCGCGCGACCTCGGCCTCGACCCCGTCCTCGTCACGCGCGTGCGCGTGGAGCCGGGCGCCGACGGCCCCGAGGCCGCCGCGCGCGCGGCCAGGTACGCCGCGTTCGACGACGCGCTGGGGCAGACCGGGGCCCGCGCGCTGCTGCTCGCGCACACGCTCGACGACCAGGCCGAGACGGTGCTGCTCGGGCTCGCGCGGGGATCCGGGGCCGCGAGCCTGCACGGCATGGCCGCGTCCGTCCCCGCGCGCTCGGCCGACGCCGTCCTCCTGCGGCCGCTGCTCGGGATCCGCGCGTCCGTCACGCGCGCCGCCTGCGCCGACCAGGGCCTCGAGCCGTGGCGGGACCCGCACAACGCCGATCCCGCCTACGCCCGCGTGCGCGTCCGCCACGACGTGCTGCCCGTGCTCGAGCGGGAGCTCGGCCCCGGGATCGCGGAGGCGCTCGCCCGCACGGCCGACCAGCTGCGCGAGGACGACGACGCCCTCGAGCACTTTGCCGCGGAGATGATCGAGGAGATCGCCGACCACGCCGAGGCCGGCATCTCGCTGGAGGTCGCCTCGCTCCTCGCCGCCCCGCCGGCGCTCCGGCACCGGCTGATCCGCCTCGCCGCACGCGAGGAGTTCGCGGCGCACCTCTCCCGGACGCATGTGCTGGAGGTCGCGCGGCTCGTCACCGACTGGCGCGGGCAGGGGCCGGTGGACCTCCCGGGCGTTAGGGTTCTACGCAGGGACGGGCTCATCGTCCTCAGCGCCAGGACGACGGAAGAGTGACATGAGATCCACCGACATCGCCGACGACCTGACCCGGGTCCTGCACACCGAGGAGGAGATCCACGGCCGCATCGCCGAGATGTGCCGTGAGATCGAGCGGGACCACGCGGGGGAGGAGCTGCTCCTCGTCGGCGTCCTGAAGGGCGCGGTCATGGTCATGGCCGACCTCGCGCGCGAGCTCGAGCTGCCCGTCCACATGGACTGGATGGCCGTGAGCTCCTACGGCTCCGGCACGAAGTCGAGCGGCGTCGTCCGCATCCTCAAGGACCTCGACGCCGACCTCTCGGGCCGGCACGTGCTCATCGTCGAGGACATCATCGACTCCGGCCTCACCCTCTCCTGGCTCCTCGCGAACCTCCGCTCGCGCGGCGCGGCGAGCGTCGAGGTCTGCGCGCTCCTCCGCAAGCCCGAGGCCGCGAAGATCGCCGTCGACGTGCGCTACGTGGGCTTCGAGATCCCCGACGACTTCGTCATCGGCTACGGCCTCGACTACGCGGAGCGCTACCGCAACCTCCGCGACGTGGCCATCCTCGCGCCGCACGTCTACAGCTGAGGCGCCCCGCTCCTCTTATCCCGCTCCATGCTGCCGCCCGTTCGGCTGGCGGCGAACACCGCGGCCGCGCTCAGACAGCCGCTTGTATCCTCGGAACATCTCGTCGCCGTACGGCGCGGCACGGGCAGAAAGGTGCCGGGCCCGCGCCCGAGACTCATGAACTTCAAGAAAATCCTCCGCAGCCCGATCCTCATCGTGGTCCTCGCCATCGTCGTGGTCACGGTCGGCTTCACCCTCATCACCGGGTCCGGCTACAAGACCATCACCACGCAGCACGGCCTCGAGCTGATCCAGGACGGCAAGGTCGCCTCCGCCAAGATCATCGACGGCGAGCAGCGGGTCGACCTCACGCTCGCGAACCCGGACGGCGAGAACGGCACCATGGTGCAGTTCAACTACGTCGCGCAGCGCGGCGGCGAGATCGTCTCCGCCATCACGTCCGCGAACCCGTCCGAGGGCTTCGACGACCAGGTGCCGCAGCCGAGCTGGCTCCTGTCGGCGTTCAGCATCCTGCTGCCGCTCCTGCTCATCGGGTTCTTCATCTGGATCATGTTCTCCGGCATGCAGGGCGGCGGGAACCGCGTCATGCAGTTCGGCAAGTCGAAGGCGAAGCTCGCCTCCAAGGACTCCCCGAAGGTGACGTTCGCCGACGTCGCCGGGTCGGATGAGGCCATCGAGGAGCTGGAGGAGATCAAGGACTTCCTCAAGGAGCCCGCGAAGTTCCAGGCCGTGGGCGCCCGCATCCCCAAGGGCGTGCTCCTGTACGGCCCTCCCGGCACCGGCAAGACCCTGCTCGCGCGCGCCGTCGCGGGCGAGGCCGGCGTGCCCTTCTACTCCATCTCCGGATCCGACTTCGTCGAGATGTTCGTGGGCGTCGGCGCGAGCCGCGTGCGCGACCTCTTCGAGCAGGCCAAGCAGAACGCGCCGGCCATCATCTTCGTCGACGAGATCGACGCGGTCGGCCGCCACCGCGGTGCCGGCGTGGGCGGCGGCAACGACGAGCGCGAGCAGACCCTCAACCAGCTCCTGGTGGAGATGGACGGCTTCGACGTCAAGACCAACGTCATCCTCATCGCGGCCACCAACCGGCCCGACGTGCTCGACCCCGCGCTCCTGCGCCCCGGCCGCTTCGACCGCCAGATCGGCGTCGACGCCCCCGACCTGCAGGGCCGCAAGCAGATCCTCGAGGTGCACGGGCGCGGCAAGCCGCTCGCCTCGGGCGTCGACCTCGAGGTCCTCGCGCGCAAGACGCCGGGCTTCACGGGCGCCGACCTCGCGAACGTCCTCAACGAGGCCGCGCTCCTCACGGCCCGCTCGAACGCGCAGCTCATCGACGACCGCGCGCTCGACGAGGCCGTCGACCGCGTCATGGCCGGCCCGCAGCGCCGCAGCCGCATCATGCGCGACCACGAGAAGCTCATCACCGCGTACCACGAGGGCGGTCACGCGCTCGCGGCGGCGGCCATGAACAACACGGATCCCGTCACCAAGGTCACGATCCTCCCCCGCGGCCGCGCCCTCGGCTACACGATGGTGCTGCCGCTCGAGGACAAGTACTCGGTCACCCGCAACGAGCTGCTCGACCAGCTCACCTACGCCATGGGCGGCCGCGTCGCGGAGGAGATCGTGTTCCACGACCCCACCACGGGCGCCTCGAACGACATCGAGAAGGCCACGTCCACGGCCCGCCGCATGGTCACCGAGTACGGCATGAGCGCCAAGGTCGGATCCGTGAAGCTCGGCTCCAGCTCCGGCGAGCCGTTCCTCGGGCGCGACCTCGGCGGCAGCCGCGACTACTCGGAGGACATGGCCCTGACGGTCGACGCCGAGGTGCGCGCGCTCCTCGACGGCGCCCACGACGAGGCGTGGCAGGTCATCAACGACAACCGCGACGTGCTCGACCGCCTCGCGACCGAGCTCCTCGAGAAGGAGACGCTCGACCACACGCGGCTGGCCGAGATCTTCGCCGACGTGAAGAAGCTCGCGCCGCGCCCGCAGTGGCTCTCGAGCGACAAGCGCCCGCTGTCGGACCTGCCTCCCGTGCCCATGCCGCAGAAGGCGCCCATCGACCAGGGCGTCGTCGATGGCGCCGTGGACTCGGAGCCGCCGGCCGGCAAGCCGAAGCGCTCGCCCTTCCCGCGCCCCGCGACGGCCTGATCCGGTGGGCGTCGATCGGGCGCGCATCGAGGCGGCCGTCACCGAGCTGATCCACGCGATCGGCGAGGACCCGGGCCGGGAGGGTCTCGCGACCACGCCGGCGCGGGTAGCGGAGGCGTACGCGGAGTTCTTCGCGGGGGTCGGGACGGATCCGCTCCGGCACCTGCGGGAGACGTTCCCGCTGCCGGAGACGGACGCGGCGCCGCAGCCCGTCATCGTCACGGGGCTCGCGTTCCGCTCCATCTGCGAGCACCACCTGCTGCCGTTCACGGGCGTCGCGCACCTGGCCTACGTGCCGGGGGAGCGGATCGTCGGGCTGGGCCGCCTGCCGCGCGTGGTCGACGACCTCGCCTCCCGTCCGCAGATGCAGGAGCGGCTGGGCGAGCAGATCGCGGAGGCGCTCGAGCGGGGCCTCGGCGCCCGCGGCGTCGCCGTGATCCTCGACGCCACGCACGGGTGCGTCACCGCGCGCGGCACCCGGCAGGCGGGCAGCACCACCATCACGATCGCGGCCCGCGGGTCGCTCGCGGAGCCGTCGGCGCGCGCCGAGGTGCTGGCCCTCCTGCCCGGCCCGGGCGGACGGGGCTGAGCGTGGATCCGCAGCGCGTCCGTCCCCTCGTGCTCGGGATCCTCAACGCCACCCCCGACTCCTTCAGCGACGGCGGCCGCCACCTCGGCCTCGACGACGCGCTCGCGCACGCCCGGCGCATGGTCGCCGCAGGCGCGGACGTCGTCGACGTGGGCGGCGAGTCCACGCGGCCCGGCGCCGCCCGCGTCGACGCCGACGAGGAGCGGGCCCGCGTGCTGCCGGTCGTCCGCGCGCTCGTCGCCGAGGGCGTCGTCGTGAGCGTCGACACCATGCGCGCGGCCACCGCGGAGGCCTCGGTCGCCGCCGGTGCCCGGATCGTCAACGACGTGTCCGGCGGCCTCGCGGATCCGCGCATGGCCGCCGTGGTCGCCGACGCCGGCGTCGACTACGTGGCCATGCACTGGCGCGGCCACAGCGACACGATGGCGACGCGCGCCACCTACGCCGACGTCGTGGGCGAGGTGCGAGACGAGCTGCGGGCACGCGTCGACGCCCTCGTGACGGCGGGAGTGGATCCCGCGCGCATCGTGCTCGACCCCGGCCTCGGCTTCGCGAAGGAGGCCGCGCACGACTGGCAGCTCCTCGGATCCCTCCACCGGCTCGCCGACCTCGGCCACCGCGTGCTCGTGGGCGCCTCCCGCAAGCGGTTCCTCGGCCGGCTGCTGCCCGCCGACGCGGCCGTCGAGGACCGCGACGTGCCGACCGCGGTGGTCAGTGCGCTGTCCGCTCGGGCCGGCGCCTGGGCGGTGCGCGTGCACGACGTCGCCTCCACCCGCGCCGCGCTCGCGGTCGAGGACGCCTGGGCGCGCGGGCGGGCCGACGCCGCCGCATCGGCCGGGGCATCCGCCGTCGCCGGTCTGTCAGAGTAGGAGCATGAGCGCCGTGAGCCAGGACCGAGTCGTCGTCTCCCCGCAGGCGGGCCTCGTCCGCGTCGCGGTCGCCGCGCTCGTCTCCTCGGTCGTGCTCGGCGTCGGCCTCACGTTCCCCGCCGACCTGGGCGCCGACGCCGGCGCGGTCGTCGTCGTGATCAAGGTCGTCGCCGTCGTCCTCGGGCTCCTCGGCGCGCTCGGCAGCGCGTACGCGTCCGTCGTGCTCCTGTCGCCCGTGCTCACCACCGTCGGCGCCGTGCTCTGGCCTGTCGCGGTGGCCATGCTCGGCACCGCCCTCGGGCTCGTCGGGGCGCTGGCCTTCGCGCCCGGTGCGCGCGACGGCGACGGATCCCGAGGCGCCCTCGGGCTCGTGGCCGCCGTGCTCGCGGTGCTCGGCATCGCCGCCGCCGTCGCCTGGGCCGTCGTGCAGCGCCGCGTCGCGCGCCTCGCCCAGACCGCCCGTCGCGTCACCGAGACGGGTCGCCGCACCGCCGCGATCGTCACGGCCGTGCAGCGCCTCGACGGATCCGGCGACGCCGTCCGCGCCCGCCTCACGGTCGCCTTCACCGACGAAGACGGCCGCGACCACCACGTCACGCGCACCGTCACGACCGCCGACCGGCTCCTGCCCGCCGTCGGCGGCAAGCTCCCGCTCTGGTACGACCCGACCGACCCGGGCGACCTGCCGTCCATCGTCGTGGGCCGCTCATGGTGACCGGGCTCCCGACCGACCGCATCCTGCTCACGGGCCTGCGCGTGCACGCCCACCACGGCGTGTTCGCGCACGAGCGGCGCGACGGCCAGCCGTTCGTGATCGACCTCGAGGTCGCGCTCGACCTCGCCCCCGCCGGCGGCAGCGACGAGCTCGACCACACCCTCCACTACGGCGAGCTCGCGGAGGAGGTCGCGGAGGCGGCCGGGCGCGATCCCGTCGACCTCATCGAGACGCTGGCCGAGCGGATCGCGGCGGTGGTCCTCGCGCACGCCGTGGCCCGGTGGGTGCGCGTGACCGTGCACAAGCCGGACGCCCCGATCACCGTGCCGTTCGGCGACGTGGCCGTCGTGATCGAGCGCGGCTCGACGCTGCCCGCGCCGGGCGTGCCCGTGGGCGCGGTCGTGGCGGTGGGATCCAACCTCGGCGACCGGCGCGCCACCATCGAGGCCGCCGTCGCCCGCATCGACGAGGTGCCCGGGCTCCGCGTCGTCCGCTCCTCCGACCTCGTGGAGTCCGTGGCCGTCACGCCCGCGGGGGAGGACGCGACCAAGCCCGGATACCTCAACGGCGTCGTCCTCGTCGACTCCGCGCTCGGCCCGCATGCCCTCCTCGACGCGCTCGCGGGCATCGAGCGGGATCTCGGCCGCGTGCGCGCCGAGCGCTGGGGCGACCGCACGATCGACCTCGACATCGTCGCGTTCGGCGACGCGCGGATCCACGACGACCGCCTCACGGTCCCGCACCCGCGCGCCGCCGAGCGCGCCTTCGTCCTCGGGCCGTGGCTCCAGGGGGATCCCGAGGCCGAGCTGCCGGGTCACGGCCGGGTCGACGCCCTGCTCGCCGCGCTCGAGGCGCCCGATCCCGCGCCCGATCCCGCGCCCGCGGAGGCGACCCGATGACGCGCACCCGCTCCACGACGCTCATCGCCCTGCTCATCGCGGGCGCCGCCGTCGGCTGGTTCGTCGAGAACGCCCTCGTCATGAGCGGGCGGCCGCTCCTCGTCCCGCCGCTGACGCTCGGCGCGACGCTCCTCATCGTCGGGATCGTGCTGCTCGCGCTCGCCTGGCCCATCCGACAGACGACCCGCGGACGACGCCCCGGCCGCGTCGACCCGTTCCGCGCCACGCGCGTGGTGCTGCTCGCCAAGGCGTCCGCGCTCGCGGGGGCGCTGCTCGCCGGGATCACCGGGGGAGCGCTGGCCTTCGTGCTGGCGCGACCGGTGCTGCCCGGCGCGTCCTCCGTCGGGCTGGCGGTGGCCGGTACGGTGGGAGCCGTCGTCCTCCTCGTCGCCGGGCTGGTCGCCGAGCAGTGGTGCACGGTCCCGCCCGACGACGGCGACGACGCCCGTCCGGGCGACCCGGCGCGCGAGCTCTCCTGAGACGCGCCGCCCCGCCCCACCGATAGGAGCACAGTGACCGCGAACGTCGATCCGCACGGCGTCGAGTGGCGCCGCGTCTCCCCGCGTCTGGTCGGCGTCGAGCTGGTGGGCGGCGTGATCACCGCGCTCGTCCTCGGCGGGGTGGCCGTGTTCCTGACCGTCGTCGGAGCGCCGGGCTGGCTCCGCATCGTGCTCGGCGCCGCCGCGGCGGTCGAGCTGGTGGTGACCCTGGTCATCGTGCCGCGCCGCGTGCGCGCCATGGGCTACCAGCTGCGCGACGACGACCTGGTCTTCCGCCGCGGCATCATGTGGACCCGCATCGTCGCGGTGCCGTACGGCCGGATGCAGCTCGTCGACATCACGCGGGGCCCGGTCGGTCGCGTCCTGGGTCTCGCCGACCTCAAGCTCGTGACCGCGGCGGCGTCGGCGAGCATCCAGATCCCCGGCCTCCGGAACGACGACGCGGAGGAGCTCCGCGACCGCCTCGTGTCGCTCGCCGAGACCCGCCGGGCGGGGCTGTGACCGACGCCGGGTCCGCGGATCCCGCGCGCCCCGGCGCCGACCCCGTCCCCGCCGTCGAGGCCCGCATCGCCGAGGAGCTCACCGACGGCGGCTGGCACCGCCTCCACCCCGCCACGCCGGTCCTCCGCGGCGGCGTCGTGTTCCTCGTCGCGATCGGCTTCCTCGTCTCGTCCCTCCGCGAGCAGCTCGTGGAGCGCTTCGTGCCCGGCCAGGACGACGGCGGCGGCGAGGGCGACCTCCTCCCGTGGCTCGTCGAGTCGGGCGCCCTGATCTGGGTGATCCTCGGCCTCCTCGCCTTCACCCTGCTCGCGGTCGGCATCTCGTACCTGTCGTGGCGCCTGCACACGTTCCGCGTGACGGAGGAGACCGTCGAGGTCCGCAGCGGCATCCTGTCGCGCACGAACCGGCGGGCGCGGCTCGACCGGATCCAGGGCGTCAACATCGTGCGGCCGCTCCTGCCGCGGCTCATCGGCGCGGCCAAGCTGGAGATCCAGGTCGCGGGCAACGACGCCAACCTGCCGCTGCAGTACCTCCGCTCGCGCGACGCCGACGCGTTCCGGCTGCGCGTCCTGCGGCTCGCGTCGGGTGCGCGCGCCGAGGCGGCCGGATCGCCCGCCCGCGCCGCCGCTCCCGCCCGCGGGTTCGTCGGCTCGCGCGTCGACGACCTCCTCGCGCCCGAGCTGGATCCCGACGTCGCGCCGCCGCAGTCGGTCGTGCGCATCCCGATCCCGCGGCTGATCGGCGCGGTCCTGCTCTCCGGCCCCACGGTCGTGCTCGTGCTCTTCGTGGTCGTCGGCATCCCGCTGATCGTCCGCTTCGAGGCCTGGTACCTGCTCGTGCCGCTGCTGCCGACCCTGATCGGATCCGCGGGCTTCTTCGTCCGCCGCATCACCCGCTCGCTCCGCTACAGCGTCGCCGGCACGCCCGACGGCGTGCGCGTCGGCTTCGGCCTGCTGTCCACGAGCAACGACACGATCCCGCCCGGCCGCATCCACGCGGTCGAGGTCGTGCAGCCGCTGCTCTGGCGCGCGGCCGGCTGGTGGGAGATCCGCATCACGCGCGCCTCGCACTCCTCCGCGCCGGGCGCCGCCGGACAGCAGAACACGTCGATCCTCCCGGTCGGCGACCGCCGCGACGTCGACCGCGTGCTCGGCCTCGTGCTCCCGCACCTCGTGGGGGAGGACGCGCTCGCGCTGATCGGCACGGGCATGACCGGGCGCGGTGGCACGGACGACGGGTTCACGACCTCGCCGCGCCGGGCCTGGATCCTCAAGCCGTTCTCCTGGCGCCGCACGGGCTTCGCCGTGGACGACTCGGCGTTCCTCGTGCGCCGCGGCGTGATCTGGCGCCGCCTGATCGTGGTGCCGCACGCCCGCACGCAGGGCGTCGACCTCACCCAGGGGCCGATCGACCGCCGGCTCGACCTGGTCTCGGTGCGCGCGGCGACCGTCGCGGGTCCCGTGGACACGCGCCTCGGCGCCATCGACCGCGTCACGGGGATGGAGCTGTCGACCCGGCTCGTCGCGGCGGCCGTCGCCTCGGCGGGTGCGGACACGTCCGACCGCTGGGGCGCCGAGGCCGCGAGCTGGCCGGCACCCGGGTCCGCGGTGGCCGCCGCGGGGACGCCCGCCGCGGGGACGCCCGCCGCGGGGCCGCCCGCCGCGGGGCCGCCCGCCTCGGAGCCGCCGGCCCCGGAGCCGCCCGCCCCGGAGGACGCCCCCGTCACCCCGCGCCACCGATCCACCCCCGAGGACCCCGCATGACCGCCCCCTCCCAGCGCTCCGGCCGCCTCGGCGTCGGCATCATCGGCGCCGGCCGCGTCGGCCCCGTGCTCGGCCTCGCGCTCGCGGGCGCCGGCCACGCGATCACGGGCATCTCCGCGGTCTCCGAGGCGAGCCGCGAACGCGCCGAGGCGATGCTCCCGGACGTGCCCGTGCTGGAGATCCCCGAGATCGTCGAGCGCAGCGAGCTCGTGATCCTCGCCGTCCCCGACGCCGAGCTCCCGGGCCTCGTCTCCGGCCTCGCCGCGACGGGCGCGTGGCAGGCGGGCCAGCTCGTCATGCACACCTCCGCCGGGCACGGGATCCAGGTGCTCGCCCCGGCCTTCGCCGCCGGAATCATCCCGCTCGCCATCCACCCGGCCATGTCGTTCACCGGCACGAGCATGGACCTCAGCCGGATGCTCGACAGCTGGTTCGCCGTCACCGCGCCCGCGCCCGTGCTCCCCATCGCGCAGGTGCTCGTGGTGGAGATGGGCGGCGAGCCGGTCGTCGTGGAGGAGCGGGACCGCGCGGCCTACGCCGAGGCCATCGCCACGGCCACCACGTTCTCGACCGCCATCGTCGACCAGGCGACGGGCCTCCTCGCGGGCATCGGCGTCGAGGAGCCCGGGCGCGTGCTCGGCCCGCTGATCCGCTCGGCCGTCGACGACGCCCTCCGCCGCTCCTCCCCATCCGGCGGCGCGCGCCTCACCACGGGCGACGTGCCTCCGCCGACGGACGAGGGCCTCGGCGCGGACTAACCTGTCGTGTCCGCGTCCCGAGCACCCGAGGAGCACCACGGCATGACGATCCCCGCGCCCACCGTCGTCACCGGCATCGCCGAGCTGCGCGCCCTGGTCCGCGCGCACCGCGCCGAGCGCGCCGCCGCCGGCGAGGAGGCCGTCGTCGTGCTCGTCCCCACCATGGGGGCGCTGCACGAGGGCCACCTGGCGCACGCCCGCCACGCGCGCGCGGCCGGATCCCTCGTGGTCGTCTCCGTCTTCGTCAACCCCCTGCAGTTCGGCGCGGGGGAGGACCTCGACGCCTACCCGCGCACCCTCGACGCCGACGTCGAGGCGCTCGCCGCCACCGGCGTCGACCTGGTGTTCGCCCCGTCGGCCGCCGAGATGTACCCGGACGGCCCCGGGCGCATCCGCGTCTCGGGCGGATCCGTCGCGCTCTCGCTCGAGGGCCGCTCCCGGCCGGGCCACTTCGACGGCATGCTCACCGTCGTCGCGAAGCTCCTGCACATCGTCGCGCCGGACGTCGCCACCTTCGGCCGCAAGGACGCGCAGCAGCTCCACCTCGTGCGGCGCATGGTGCGCGACCTCGACATGCCGGTGCGCATCGAGGAGCTGGAGACCGTGCGCGAGCCCGACGGCCTCGCCCTCTCCAGCCGCAACCGCTACCTCGACGAGCGCGAGCGCCGCGCCGCCCGCGTCATCCCCGCCGCCCTCGAGGCGGCGCAGAGCGCGGGGTCCCGCGGCATCGACGCCGTCATCGCCGCCGCCCAGTCCGTGGTCATGGGGGAGCCCGCCGTCACGCTCGACTACTTCCAGGTGGTGGATCCGACGACCTTCGAGACGGTCGACGACGGCTTCTCCGGTGCCGCGCTCGCCGTCATCGCCGCCCGCGTCGGCACCACGCGCCTCATCGACAACGAGACCGTCGTCATCGCCTGAGCGGCGACGCCGGCCTCCCGGCGCGACCGCCTCCCGTCCGTCGGCGCGACCGTGCCCGGCCCGCGTCCGCACCTGCGAGAATCGACGGGAGGCCGTTCGGCCGCACGCCCCTTCGACCCGCGAGGATCCGCCCGCACATGACCGACAGCCCCGGAACACCCGCGACCACCGCCACGCCCGCCGCCGTGGAGGAGTCCGCCGAGGACATCGCCGAGGACATCGCCGAGCAGAAGGCCGTGCGCCTCGCGAAGCGCGCGCGCCTCGAGGCCGAGGGCGGCCCCGGCGGCGGCGCGTACCCCGTGCAGGTCCCCGTCACCACCACCATCCCGGCGGTCCGCGCGGAGTTCGGCCACCTCGAGCCCGGCGTCGAGACCGACCACGTGGTCGGCATCGCCGGCCGCGTCGTCCACTTCCGCAACACCGGCAAGCTCTGCTTCGCCACGCTCCAGGCGGGCGACGGCACGCGCATCCAGGCCATGATCTCGCTGGCCGAGGTCGGCGAGGACGCGCTCGCCGCGTGGAAGGAGCTCGTCGACCTGGGCGACCACGTCTTCGTGGGCGGCCGCGTCATCGCGAGCCGCAAGGGCGAGCTGTCGATCATGGCGACGGAGTGGCGCATCGCCGCCAAGGCCCTGCTGCCCCTGCCCAACCTCCACTCCGAGCTCTCCGACGAGACCCGCGTGCGCAGCCGCTACCTCGACCTCATCGTGCGCGACCAGGCGCGCAAGAACGTCCTCGACCGCGCGAAGGTCAACGCATCCATGCGCGAGACGTTCCGCCAGCGCGGCTACGTCGAGGTCGAGACGCCCATGCTGCAGGTGATGCACGGCGGCGCCTCCGCCCGCCCGTTCGTCACGCACTCCAACGCTTTCGACACCGAGATGTACCTCCGCATCGCGCCCGAGCTGTACCTCAAGCGCGCGGTCGTCGGCGGCATCGACCGCGTGTTCGAGATCAACCGCAACTTCCGCAACGAGGGCGCCGACTCCACGCACAGCCCCGAGTTCGCGATGCTCGAGGCGTATGAGGCGTACGGCGACTACACCTCCATCGCCGAGCTCACGCAGACCCTCGTGCAGGACGCGGCCATGGCCGTCGCCGGCAGCCACGTCGTCACGTGGGCCGACGGCACCGAGTACGACCTCGGCGGCGAGTGGGACCGCATCTCCATGTACGGCTCCCTGAGCGAGGCCGCCGGCGTCGAGGTCACGCCCGCCACCACCGTCGACGAGCTGCAGGCCATCGCCGACCGCGAGGGCGTCGTCGTGCCGCTCAGCACGCACGGCAAGCTCGTCGAGGAGCTCTGGGAGCACTTCGTGAAGGGCGGCCTCGAGCGCCCCACCTTCGTGCTCGACTTCCCCGTGGAGACGTCGCCGCTCACGCGCGCGCACCGCTCCATCGAGGGCGTCGTGGAGAAGTGGGACCTCTACATCCGCGGCTTCGAGCTGGCCACCGGCTACTCCGAGCTCGTGGATCCCGTCGTGCAGCGCGAGCGCTTCGTCGACCAGGCCCGCCAGTCGGCGCGCGGCGACGACGAGGCCATGCCGCTCGACGAGGAGTTCCTCCGCGCGCTCGAGCACGGCATGCCGCCGTCGGGCGGCATGGGCATGGGGGTCGACCGGCTCCTCATGGCCATCACCGGCCTCGGCATCCGCGAGACCATCCTGTTCCCCCTAGTGAAGTAGGCGACCATGCCCTTAGGACCCGACGGCTCGAACCCGAAGAAGCCCACCACCGCGCGCTATGCGCTCTGGATCATCGTCGGCGGCATCGCCGTCGTCATGATCGGCCAGGGCGTCTACGGCATCCTCACCTAGAGCGCGGCGTATCCTTCTCGCATGGATGATTTCTGGGCGAGCGCGATCTGGTCGATCCTCCCCACGCTCGGCGTGGGCCTGATCTTCTGGTTCATCATGCGGGCCGTCATCCAGGCGGACAAGCAGGAGCGCAAGGCCTACGCCGCCATCGAGGCGAAGGAGCGCGCCCGCATGGGCGTTCCCGCGCCCGAGGCCGACCGCTAGCGGATCCCGCTCCGGGCCTCGCTGCCCGCACCCGATCCGCCGCCTCGCGCATCGCGTCACGCCCACGGCGAACAGGGGCATGCACCCGTCGAACCCGTCGTTACTCTCTACATATCGGCGCCGGCCCCCTGCCCCGGTGCCCAGGGAGATACAGATGTTCGAGAGATTCACCGACCGCGCTCGTCGCGTCGTCGTCCTGGCCCAAGAAGAGGCCAAGATGCTCAACCACAACTACATCGGGACCGAGCACATCCTGCTCGGCCTCATCCACGAGGGCGAAGGCGTGGCCGCCAAGGCCCTGGAGTCGCTCGGCATCTCCCTCGATGCCGTCCGCGAACAGGTCCAGGACATCATCGGCCAGGGCCAGCAGCAGCCCACGGGTCACATCCCGTTCACGCCGCGCGCCAAGAAGGTCCTGGAGCTGTCGCTCCGCGAGGCCCTCCAGCTCGGCCACAACTACATCGGCACCGAGCACATCCTGCTCGGGCTCATCCGCGAGGGCGAGGGCGTCGCCGCCCAGGTCCTCGTCAAGCTCGGCGCCGACCTCAACCGCGTGCGCCAGCAGGTCATCCAGCTCCTGTCCGGATACCAGGGCAAGGAGGCGGTCGCCGTCGGCGGCGAGGCCCAGCAGAGCCAGCAGGCGGGCTCCACGGTCCTCGACCAGTTCGGCCGCAACCTCACCCAGGCAGCGCGCGACGGCAAGCTCGACCCCGTCATCGGGCGCGAGAAGGAGATCGAGCGCGTGATGCAGATCCTGTCGCGCCGCTCCAAGAACAACCCCGTCCTCATCGGCGAGCCCGGTGTCGGCAAGACCGCCGTCGTCGAGGGCCTGGCGCAGGCCATCGTCAAGGGCGATGTCCCGGAGACGCTGAAGGACAAGCAGCTCTACACGCTCGACCTCGGCTCGCTCATCGCCGGGTCCCGCTACCGCGGCGACTTCGAGGAGCGCCTCAAGAAGGTCACCAAGGAGATCCGCACGCGCGGCGACATCATCACCTTCATCGACGAGATCCACACCCTCGTCGGCGCGGGTGCCGCCGAGGGCGCGATCGACGCGGCCAGCATCCTCAAGCCGCTCCTCGCGCGCGGCGAGCTGCAGACCATCGGCGCCACCACGCTCGACGAGTACCGCAAGCACTTCGAGAAGGACGCGGCCCTCGAGCGCCGCTTCCAGCCGATCCAGGTGCAGGAGCCCTCGCTGCCGCACACGATCAACATCCTCAAGGGCCTGCGCGACAAGTACGAGGCGTTCCACAAGGTGTCCATCACCGACGGCGCCATCGTCTCGGCGGCGAACCTCGCCGACCGCTACATCGCCGACCGCTTCCTGCCGGACAAGGCCATCGACCTGATCGACGAGGCCGGCGCGCGCCTGCGCCTCTCGATCCTCTCGGCCCCGCCGGAGCTCCGCGAGTTCGACGAGAAGATCTCCGTGGTCCGCGTGGCCAAGGAGACCGCCATCGAGGACCAGGACTTCGAGAAGGCCGCGAGCCTGCGCGACGAGGAGAAGAACCTCCTCGGCGAGCGCCTCCGCCTCGAGAAGCAGTGGCGCTCGGGCGACGTCCGCACCACGGCCGAGGTCGACGAGGGCCTGATCGCCGAGGTGCTGGCGCAGGCCACCGGCATCCCGGTGTTCAAGCTCACGGAGGAGGAGTCCTCGCGGCTCGTCTTCATGGAGAAGGCCCTGCACCAGCGGGTCATCGGCCAGGAGGAGGCCATCTCGGCCCTCTCCAAGACCATCCGCCGCACCCGCGCCGGCCTCAAGGACCCGCGTCGTCCGTCGGGATCGTTCATCTTCGCCGGCCCCACGGGCGTCGGCAAGACGGAGCTCGCGAAGGCCCTGGCCGAGTTCCTGTTCGACGACGAGGACGCCCTCATCTCGCTCGACATGAGCGAGTACGGCGAGAAGCACACCGTGAGCCGCCTCTTCGGCGCCCCTCCCGGATTCGTCGGCTTCGAGGAGGGCGGCCAGCTCACCGAGAAGGTGCGCCGCAAGCCGTTCTCCGTGGTGCTCTTCGACGAGATCGAGAAGGCCCACCCGGACATCTTCAACTCGCTGCTCCAGATCCTGGAGGAGGGACGCCTGACGGATGGCCAGGGGCGCGTGGTCGACTTCAAGAACACGGTCATCATCATGACCACCAACCTCGGCACCAAGGACATCACGGGCGCCCCGGTCGGGTTCCAGGTCGAGAACAACGCCGCGAACTCCTACGAGCGCATGAAGGGCAAGGTCAGCGAGGAGCTGAAGAAGAACTTCAAGCCCGAGTTCCTCAACCGCGTGGACGACACCATCGTGTTCCCGCAGCTGTCGAAGCCCGAGCTGCTCCAGATCGTCGACCTGTTCGTGAAGCGCCTGTCGGACCGCATGATGGACCGCGACCTCACGATCACGCTCGAGGCCGCCGCGAAGGAGCGCCTCATCGAGGTCGGCTTCGACCCGTCGCTCGGCGCCCGGCCCCTGCGCCGCGCCGTGCAGCACGAGATCGAGGACCGCCTGTCGGAGCGCATCCTGCAGGGCGAGCTCAACGCGGGCGACCACGTGCACGTGGACTACGTGGACGGCGTGTTCACGTTCCTCACCACGCAGCGCGAGGGGCTCCCGGTCGCGGCCGGCATCGGCACCGGACCCGGCACCCCGGACCTCGCCATCACGAGCGACTAGCACCGCACGACCACGACGGCCCGTCGTCCCCGCGAGGGGACGGCGGGCCGTCGCCGTGTCCGCGGGTCACCGGAGCCGCTGTCGCCACCGCGCGCCCGGGTCCAGGATGGACGGGGGCGGAACCGCCCCACGAAGGAGATGCTCGCCGATGAGAATTGCCGTCACCGGAGGCTCGGGGAAGCTCGGCCGCCACGTCGTGGCCGACCTGCGCGCCCACGGACACGAAGTCACCAACATCGACCAGGTGGGGGAGCGCGGGTCCGGCTACGTCCGCGTCGACACCACCGACTACGGGCAGGTGGTGGACGCGCTCTTCGGCGTCCAGGACCTGCACGACGGGTTCGACGCGATCGTGCACCTCGCCGCGATCCCGGCCCCCGCGATCCTGAGCGACGTGGCCACGTTCCACAACAACATGCTCACGAGCTTCAACGTCTTCCAGGCCGCGCGCCGGGCGGGCATCCGGAAGATCGTCTACGCGTCCAGCGAGACCGTGCTCGGCCTGCCGTTCGACGTGCCGCCGCCCTACATCCCCGTCGACGAGGAGTACCCGGCGCAGCCGAACAGCACCTACTCGCTCGTGAAGCACCTCGAGGAGCAGATGGCCATCGAGCTGTGCCGCTGGGATCCGGAGCTGCAGGTCACCGCGCTCCGCTTCTCGAACGTCATGGACGTCGACGACTACGACGCGTTCCCGGGCTACGACGACGACGCGCTCGCCCGCAAGTGGAACCTGTGGGGCTACATCGACGGCCGCGACGGCGCGCAGGCGGTGCGCCGAGCGCTCGACCACGACGGCACCGGCTTCGACCGCTTCGTCATCGCGAACGCCGACACCGTGATGAGCCGCTCCTCCGCGGAGCTCGCCGCCGAGGTCTTCCCGGGCGTCGAGGTGCGCAAGGAGCTGGGTGAGCACGAGACGCTGCTCTCCATCGACAAGGCCCGCCGGATCCTCGGCTACGAGCCCGAGCACACCTGGCGCGATCACGCGCCGGCCACCACGGGCGACGACCCGGTCGCGGGGCACCCGTCGTGAGGTACGTAAAGCTCGGGAGCACCGGCACCGAGGTCTCGGCCATCGCGCTGGGCTGCATGAGCTACGGCGAGCCGACGCGCGGCGGCCACGCGTGGACGCTCTCGGAGGAGGACTCGCGGCCGCTCATCCGCCGCGCCGTCGAGCTCGGGATCACCTTCTTCGACACCGCGAACGTGTACTCCGACGGGTCGAGCGAGGAGATCACGGGCCGCGCCCTCACGGAGCTCACGCGGCGCGAGGAGGTGGTCATCGCCACCAAGGTGCACGGCGCCATGGGGGAGGGGCCGAACTCCCGCGGGCTGTCGCGGAAGCACATCATGTGGCAGATCGACGAGAGCCTCCGCCGGCTCGGCACCGACTACGTGGACCTGTACCAGATCCACCGCTTCGACCCCGCCACGCCGCTCGAGGAGACGCTCGAGGCGCTCGACGACCTCGTGCGCGCCGGCAAGGTGCGCTACCTCGGCGCCTCGTCGATGGACGCCTGGCGCTTCTCGAAGGCGTTGCACCTGCAGCGGCAGCACGGCTGGGCGCGGTTCGTCACGATGCAGGACCACTACAACCTCGTGAACCGCGAGGAGGAGCGCGAGATGCTGCCCCTCTGCGCCGACGAGGGCGTCGGATCCCTGCCGTGGAGCCCGCTCGCCCGCGGCCGCCTCACCCGCGACTGGGACGCGACGACCGACCGGAGCGCGACCGACGAGTTCGGGAAGACGCTCTACGCCGCGCAGGAGGACTCGGACCGCCGGGTCGCCGCCGCCGTGGCGGAGGTCGCCGAGGCGCGCGGGGTGCCGCGCGCGCAGGTCGCGCTCGCGTGGGTGTCCCGGAACCCCGTGGTGACCGCGCCCATCGTGGGCGGCACCCGGGTGTCGCACATCGAGGACGCCGTGGCCTCGCTCGATCTCGAGCTGACGGACGACGAGGTGGCCCTCCTCGAGGAGCACTACGTGCCGCACGCGGTGGTCGGCTACTAGCCGCATCCAGGACCGCCCGCGCCCGCCGACTTGCGCGGGCGGTCCTCCGTCACCTACTCTGAGCGGAGCCACAGACCGCTGGTCGTCGGCGTGCCTCCGCGAGGGGATGCGCTGAACGAAGGTTCACTCAGGTGAAGGCCCGCGCAGGTGATCGAAGCACGATGCAGCGCATGTCCCTCGGGGCTGCGCGTCACTCCCGCTCCGGCCTCCTGTGCCGGAGCCTTTTTCATGTGTGCAGCCGGGGGCTGCCAGCACCCCGCCCCGCTTCCGCGGTGTCGGGGAACCACGTGATAAGGAGTGCCATGGCGAACAAGGAAGCCTCGGTCGCCGAGCTCGCGGAGAAGTTCCGCAGCTCGAACGCCGTACTGCTCACCGAGTACCGCGGTCTCACCGTTGCCCAGCTCAAGCAGCTGCGGAAGAGCATCAGTGCAGACGCGACCTACGCCGTGGTGAAGAACACGCTGACCAAGATCGCGGCGAACCAGGCGGGGATCTCGTCGTTCGACGACGAGCTCGTCGGCCCGTCCGCGATCGCGTTCGTGCACGGCGACACCGTCGCCGTCGCGAAGGCGCTGCGCACCTTCACCAAGGCCAACCCTCTTCTCGTCGTGAAGGGCGGTTACTTCGACGGCAACCCCCTGACGGCGGACGAGGTGAACAAGCTCGCCGACCTCGAGTCGCGGGAGGTGCTGCTGGGCAAGCTCGCCGGCGCCTTCAAGGCCTCGCTCTTCGGCGCGGCGTACCTGTTCAACGCACCGCTCTCGCAGGCCGTACGCACCGTCGAGGCGCTGCGCGAGAAGCAGGAATCGGCTCAGTAGCACCCCTCGGGTCCCATCCCCGGGGCGCGATGCACTGATCCACCAGACACCACACCAACCCAAGGAGAATCACCATGGCAAAGCTCTCTAACGACGAGCTCATCGAGGCCTTCAAGGAGCTCACGCTCATCGAGCTCAGCGACTTCGTCAAGAAGTTCGAGGAGGTCTTCGAGGTCACCGCCGCGGCGCCCGTCGCCGCTGCCGCCGCCCCCGGCGCCGCTGCCCCCGCGGAGGAGGTCGAGGAGAAGACGTCCTTCGACGTCATCCTCGAGGCCGCCGGCGACAAGAAGATCCAGGTCATCAAGGAGGTGCGCGCCCTCACCAGCCTCGGCCTCGGTGAGGCGAAGGCCCTCGTCGACGGAGCCCCCAAGCCCGTCCTGGAGGGTGCCAACAAGGAGGCCGCCGACAAGGCGAAGGCCCAGCTCGAGGCCGCGGGCGCGACGGTCTCCGTCAAGTAGCTCGTACCACCGCTTGAGCGCTCAGGGCGCCGATCCCCTCAGGGGGTCGGCGCCCTGCGTCGTTCCCGGGCCACGTGACGGCCGGCGTCCGTGAGCGGCGGGCGGTGTCAGACCAGGTGCCCGCCTCCGGGGCGGCGCAGCGTGTCCGGGATGCCGTCGTGGAAGAACGTGAGGTCGTCCTCGGGGCCGTTCTGCACGCGTCCGAAGACCTTGTCGTAGGCGTGGTAGATCACGCCGTGCTCCGGCGGGCCGATGACCAGGATGGAGCCGGGCTCCTCGTCGATGACGAAGTACCCGCCGCCGAACTCCTTGCGCGCGACCTCGGAGACGTAGTACCCGGTGAGGCGGCCGAACGGCGTCGGGAGCTTCGTGCGGGAGTCGTGGAAGCGGCCGAGGATCTCGTCCACGCGCGCGAGCGAGGCACGGGAGAAGTCGAGCGGCACCTCGTAGTCGTCGCGGTAGATCTGCGCCGCGATGCGCGCGTTCTGCGCGATGGCCGCCTCGTTGCTCCCGGGCGCGGCGGCGGCCGGTCCGTCAGCCTCCCCGGGGAGGGGCACGCCCGCGCCGTCCGGTGCCGTGCCGCTGCGGGTGGGGGACGTGGGCCAGGGCGAGGGGCGCTGGCTCCTCCTCGACCGGCCCGGCCGGTCCTCTCGTGATCCGGTCAACAGTCCGAACAGTCCCATGGCAGCCTTCCGCGTGCGTCTCGACGGGGTGATGGCGCCCCATCCTGCACGATCCGTCGGTCTCGCGAGCGGTCCACCCCCGTCCGTCGCGCCCGGGTCGACATTCGCATAGCGCAGCTATATAGTTGACGCATGCCCACGAACGAGCCCGACCTGCGCGCCCTCCTCGGCGACCTCGTCACGGCCGGCCACCGGCTCACGCGACTCGCGGCGCACGAGGTCGGCGGGACGAGCTCGCCCGCCGTCTGGCGCACGCTCTCCGTGCTCGTCAGCTGGCCGGGCGGGATGCGCCTCGGCGTGCTCGCCGAGCGCAGCCGGGTGGCGCAGCCGACCACGACCAGGATCGTGCGGTCGCTCGTCGACAAGGGGTGGATCGCGCAGGTGACGGACCCCTCCGACGCCCGCGCGACGCTCCTCGAGATCACACCGGCGGGGGAGGCCGCGCTGGACGACTGGCGCGACCGCCTCGCCACGGCCCTCGTGCCCCGCTTCGCCGACCTCCCGGCCGACGACGTGGCCGTGATCGCGCGGGCCGTCGAGCTCGTGCTGGCTCGCGTGGACCGCGCGCCGGCCGACGGCTGACCGCCCGCCCGCACCGCAGGCCGGGCATCGGCGGCGCGCCCGCGCGCCGTCACCCATCCATCCGCATCGAATCCAGGAGGCGACACCGCACCCGTGTCCACCCAGCAGCACGCGTCGTTCCGCGACATCTTCCGCCAGCCCCGTTCCGTCTTCGCCGTCGCGTTCGCGTGCGTCATCGCGTTCATGGGCATCGGCCTCGTCGACCCGATCCTCCCCGCCATCGCCGAGAGCCTCGACGCCACCGCGACCGAGACCGAGCTGCTCTTCACGAGCTACCTGCTCGTGACCGGGCTCGCGATGCTCATCACCAGCTGGATCTCCAGCCGCATCGGCGCCAAGCGCACCCTGCTCATCGGCCTGGCGATCATCGTCGTCTTCGCCGCCGCCGCCGGCCTCTCGCAGGACGTGGAGTCGGTCATCGGCTTCCGCGCCGGCTGGGGCCTCGGCAACGCGCTCTTCATCTCCACGGCGCTCGCGACCATCGTCGGATCCGCGTCCGGCGGCACGGCGTCGGCCATCGTGCTCTACGAGGCGGCGCTCGGCCTCGGCATCGCGGTCGGCCCGCTGCTCGGCGGGCTCCTCGGCAGCTGGAGCTGGCGCGGCCCGTTCTTCGGCACCGCGACCCTGATGGCCGTCGGCTTCCTCGCGATCGCCGCCCTCCTCGGGAAGGACACCGCGCCCCGGTCGCCCATGCGCTTGTCGGCCCCGCTCCGCGCGCTCGGCACGCCCGCGCTCGCGGTGCTCGCCGCCGCCGCGCTCTTCTACAACATCGGCTTCTTCGTGCTGCTGGCCTACTCGCCGTTCCCGCTCGGCTTCGACGCCATCGGCCTCGGCCTCACGTTCTTCGGCTGGGGCGTGGGCCTCGCCGTCACGTCGGTGCTCGTCGCGCCGCTGCTCACGCGCCGGATGGCCCGCACCTCCGTCCTCCGGCTCGTGCTGCCGCTCCTCGCCGTGGACCTCGCGGCGGCCGGCCTCGTCGTGCGCTCGGCGGCGGGCCTCGTGGTCTGCATCGTCGTCGGCGGGCTCCTGCTGGGGATCCTCAACACCGTCCTCACGGAGTGCGTGATGGAGGCGACCGACCACCCGCGGAGCGTCGCCTCGTCCGCGTACTCGTCGGTCCGATTCCTCGGCGGTGCCATCGCGCCGCCCGCCGCCACCGAGCTCGCCCGCCTCTTCTCCGACGCGGCGCCGTACTACGCGGCGGCGGGATCCGTGCTCGTCGCCCTCGTGATCGTCGTGGCCGGCCACCGCTGGCTCCGCCGCGTCGACGCGCAGCCGGTCGACGCGCTCGAGGAGGCCCAGGCCGTCACGGTCGGCGACGCCTGACGCCGCTCCGCGGATCGTCCGCGCCCCCGACCCCGCCGGCCTACGACGCCGCCGGGCTCGGGGGCGCCGTCGTGCTGCCGCGCGCGGCGAAGTCGACCGGCATCGTGCAGGTCCGCTCGGGCGCCCCGGCCGGCGCGAGGCCCTCGAGGACCATGCCCACCGCGGTCCGCCCCTGCTGCCGCGGGTGCTGCTCGACGGTCGTGAGCCCGAACAGCGGGGCGAGCGCGTGCCCGTCGATGCCCACGACCGAGAGCCCGGCCGGCACGGCGATCCCCAGCTGCCGCGCTGCGAGGATCGTGCCGATGGCGATCTCGTCCGAGGCCGCGAACACCGCGGTCGGCCGGGTGCGCGGGTCGGCGAGCAGCCGCATGGCGGAGACGTAGCCGCCCTCGATGGTGAAGTCGGCGGTCGCGAAGCGGGCCTCCAGGCCGCGCGGATCCGCGTCCATCGCCGCCCGGTACCCCGCCAGCCGCTTGACGTGCACGAAGAACGCCATCTGCGCGTGCAGGTCGCCGCCGAGGTGCACGACCCGCGCATGCCCGAGGCTCAGCAGGTGCTCGGTCGCGAGCCGGGCCGCTGCCTCGTCGTCGATGCTCAGCGTGCTCATGCCCTCGACCGGTCCGCCGATCCCCACGAGCGGCTTGTCGAGGCACCGGAGCCGCACGACCTCGGCGGCGGTGAGGGCGACGCTCACCGCGATGACGGCATCGACGCGCTTGCGCACGAGGAAGTACTCGAACACCTTGCGGCGCTGCTCCGGGTCGTCGGTGAGGCGGTAGAGCGTGAGGTCGTAGTCGGCCTCGATCAGCGCCTCCTCGATGCCCTCGAGGAGCTCGGCGAAGAACCACCGGTTGATGAAGGGCAGCACGACGCCGACGTTCTTCGACTGGCCCGTGACGAGGCTCGAGGCGTTCGAGGAGACGACGTACCCGATGTCGGAGGCGGCCTGCGCGACGCGGGCGCGCGTCGCGGGGGAGACGTAGCCGCGGCCGCTGAGCGCGCGGGACGCCGTGGCCTTGGAGACCCCGGCCAGCCGGGCGACGTCGATGATGGCGCTCATCGCCCTCCCTCCATCGGGTCCCGCAGGGACCCGCCGCCTCGCGCGTGAGCGGGAAGCGGTTCCAGGACGGAGGGGGGTCGCCTTCCGATGATGGACCATCGGGGCGTCCTCCGCCCAGCGCGCCGGACGAGAAGTAGACCGTTTCGTTATCGGATGCACCTTGCCGCCACCTGCGAGCTCCCCTACGTTGACCTGTGGAACCGGTTCCCCATACGGGGGAAAGGAGTTCCGGCGACGGCGCCCCACCTGCCGGCGCCTGCACCACGGGACGGCGGGTCAGCCCGCATCCCTCGATGAAGAGGAGACGCACATGGGCCACGCCCTATTCCGACGTCGCTTCGCGGCACCCCTCGCAGCGGTCGGCATCGCCGGCCTCGCGCTCACGGGCTGCACGGGCGACATCGCCGCCGAGGACAAGGCGGACACCGACTGCACGCCGTACTCGTCGTACGGCACGTTCGACGGAGCCAACGTGAGCATCGGCGGCACGATCCAGGACGACGAGGCCGACCGCCTCGTCGAGTCCTGGAAGGACTTCGAGACCTGCACGGGCATCACCGTGAACTACCAGGGCACCAAGGAGTTCGAGGCGCAGATCGCGGTCCTCGCGGAGGGCAATTCGGCGCCGGACATCGGGATCATCCCGCAGGTCGGCCTGTTCAACGTGCTCGCGTCGAAGGGCTACCTCCAGGCGGCCCCCGAGGCGGTCGAGGAGAACGTCGACGAGAACTGGTCCGCCGACTGGAAGGGCTACGGCACCGTCGACGGCACCTTCTACGGCGCGCCGCTCATGGCGAGCGTCAAGGGCTACGTCTGGTACTCGCCGAGCGAGTTCAAGGAGAAGGGCTACGAGATCCCGAAGTCCACCGCGCAGCTCATGGACCTCACCAAGAAGATCGCCGACGAGGGCGACCACAAGCCCTGGTGCGTCGGCATCGGATCCGGCGACGCCACGGGCTGGCCGGGCACCGACTGGGTCGAGAGCTTCGTGATCCGCCAGGCCGGCGCGGAGACCTACGACAAGTGGGTCACGCACCAGATCCCGTTCAACGACCCCGCGATCGTGAAGGCCTTCGACGGCGTCGGCGACATCATCAAGAACCCCGACTACGTCAACGGCGGACTGGGCGACGTCTCGTCCATCATCTCCACGGAGTTCGGCGACGCCGGCCTCCCGATCCTGAAGGGCGAGTGCTCGCTGCACCACCAGGCCTCGTTCTACGAGGGCTTCTGGAAGAAGGCCGACGGCACCGACGCGAAGGTCTCGCCCGACGGCGACGTCTACGCCTTCCTCCTGCCGCCCACGAACGAGGGCGACGCGACGACCGTCACCGGCGGCGGCGAGCTCGTCGGCGCCTTCCGGACGAGCGACGAGATCACCGCGGTGCTCTCCTACCTCTCGAGCGACACCTGGGCGAACAACCGCGTGAAGCTGGGTGGCGTCATCAGCGCGAACAAGGGGCTCGACCCGGCGAACGCGTCGAGCGACATCCTGAAGCAGAGCATCGAGATCCTCCAGGACCCGAACGCGACGTTCCGCTTCGACGGCTCGGACCTCATGCCCGGCGCGGTCGGCACCGACTCCTTCTGGAAGGGCATCGTCGGCTGGCTGAGCGGCGACTCGACCCAGAAGACGGTCGACGCCATCGAGTCGAGCTGGCCCGCGTCCTGATCGACCGCCGGTCCTGACCGACCGGCACCCGGCCTCCGCGCCGGACACCCGGGGCCGCCGCGCACGCGGCGGCCCCGCCCCGCATCCACCCCGACCCGAAGGGCGAGACGTCCATGACGACCGCTGACCTGATCGGCAAGATCCTCCAGGTGGTGGCGGCGCTGGCCGTCTTCGCGCTGGTGATCGGGCTGATCCTCTTCCTCATCGACAAGGCGCCGAAGCGCGGTCGCGACTGGATCCAGCTCGGCGCGTTCGTGCTGCCCGCGCTGATCCTCCTGGCCGTCGGCCTCATCTACCCCGCCTTCCGCACCACGCTCCTCGCGTTCCGCGACAACGACGGCGACTGGGCCGGCCTGGACAACTTCGTCTGGATGTTCACCCAGCCGTCCGCGCTCCGGACGCTCCTCAACACCGTCATCTGGGTGGTCTTCGTCCCGCTGCTGTCGACGGCCATCGGCCTCGCGTACGCGGTCTTCATCGACAAGTCCCGCGGCGAGAAGTACTTCAAGGCCCTGGTGTTCATGCCGATGGCCATCTCGTTCGTCGGCGCCGGCATCATCTGGCGCTTCGTCTACGACTACAAGTCGGGCGACAGCGAGCAGATCGGCCTCCTCAACCAGATCCTCGTCTGGCTCGGGCAGCAGCCCGTGCAGTGGCTGCAGACCTCGCCCATCAACACGGCCCTGCTCATCGTCGTCATGATCTGGATCCAGACGGGCTTCGCCATGGTCGTGCTCTCCGCGAGCATCAAGGGCGTGCCGACCGAGCAGATCGAGGCCGCGCAGCTCGACGGCACCAACGCGTGGGAGAGGTTCCTCAACGTGACGCTGCCGGGCATCCGCGGGTCGCTCGTCGTGGTCGTCACCACCATCTCCATCGCGACGCTCAAGGTCTTCGACATCGTCCGCACCATGACGGCGGGCAACTTCGAGACGAGCGTCATCGCCAACGAGATGTACACGCAGGCGTTCCGCGCCGGCGAGCAGGGCCGCGGCTCCGCGCTCGCGATCGTGCTGTTCCTCATGGTGCTGCCGATCGTCATCTACAACGTCCGCGTCATGAGCAAGCAGAGGGAGATCCGATGAGCGTCGCACCCGCCGACCTGCCCGTCGCCGACCGGGGGACCCGCCGCGGCGCCATCGAGCAGGCGGCCTCCGTCGGCGCGAAGAGCCGGCGCGTCAAGAACCGCCTCACCTCCCGGCGGGCCACGGTCGCCGCGCTGATCATCGCGGTGCTCTGGACGCTACCCACCTTCGGCCTGTTCATCTCGTCGTTCCGGCCGGCCGGGCTCATCCAGACCACCGGCTGGTGGACCATCTTCCAGAACCCCGGATTCACGCTCGACAACTACCAGGACGTGCTGCTCTCGACGTCGCAGTCGTCGCCGCAGCTGGGCTCCTACTTCGTGAACTCGCTCGCCATCGCGATCCCGGCGACGCTGTTCCCGCTCGTGATCGCGTCCATGGCCGCGTACGCGTTCGCGTGGATCAAGTTCAAGGGCTCCAACGTGCTCTTCGTCGTGATCTTCGCGCTGCAGATCGTGCCGCTGCAGATGGCGCTCATCCCGCTGCTGCAGATGTTCACGCGCACGCTCCGCCCGCTCCAGGAGGCGGTCCACGGCGTGATCCCGTTGATCCCGGAGCAGGGCTACCTGCCGGTGTGGGTGGCGCACACGATCTTCGCGCTGCCGCTCGCGATCTTCCTGCTGCACAACTTCATCTCGGAGATCCCGGGCGAGGTCATCGAGGCGGCCCGGGTCGACGGCGCGAGCCACGGCCAGGTCTTCTTCCGCATCGTGCTGCCGCTGGCGCTCCCGGCCATCGCGTCGTTCGCGATCTTCCAGTTCCTCTGGGTCTGGAACGACCTGCTGGTGGCGCTGATCTTCTCCGGCGGCACCCCCGACGTGGCACCGCTCACCCAGCGTCTCGCCGAGCTCACGGGCACGCGCGGGCAGGACTGGCAGCGGCTCACGGCCGCGGCGTTCGTGTCGCTCATCGTGCCGCTCATCGTGTTCTTCAGCCTGCAGCGCTACTTCGTGCGCGGCCTCCTGGCGGGGTCCACGAAGGGCTGATCCGCGTCCGCCGATCCCGGCCCGGTCGTCCGCACGCGCGGGCGCCCGGGCCGTCGTCGTCCCCCGGACGCACGGTGGTCGGGGGAGATCCCCCACCGGCGTAAAATCGCCGGAATGACGAGGATGGGCGACATCGCCGCGGGCGGCGGGATGCGCGGAGGCGGCGGACGCCGCGGGCGGGTCAGCGCGGCCGACGCCGAGGCCCAGCGGAAGGCCAACGCCGAGGCGCCGCGCGTGGAGGACCTGCTGGGCCGGATCGCGGAGCTGTTCCGCCCGCACCGGCGGGCGCTGATCCTCACGATCGCCCTCGTGCTCGTCGGCGCCGGCCTCACGGTCGTGCCGCCGCTCCTCACGCAGCAGGCCTTCGACCGCGGGCTCTTCCCGCCCACCGGCGGCCCCGACATCCCCGTGCTGGTCGAGCTGGTCGGCATCATGATCGCCATCTGGGTCGCGGGAGCGGGCCTCGGTGTCTGGCAGACGTACCTCACGGCCACGGTCGGCAACCGGGTCATGGGATCCATGCGCGTCGACCTGTTCCGCCACCTGCAGAGCATGGAGCTCGGCTTCTTCACGCGCACCAAGACCGGCGTGATCCAGTCGCGCCTGCAGAACGACGTGGGCGGCGTCGCGGCCGTCCTCACCAACACCGTGTCGAGCGTGCTCGGCAACACCGTGACCGTGATCGCGGCGCTCGTCGCGATGCTCGTGCTCAACTGGCAGCTGACCCTCGTGGCCGTCGTGCTCATGCCCGTGCTGGTGATCGCGCAGCGCCGCGTCGGCCAGGTGCGGGCGCGGATCGCGTCGAAGACGCAGGAGTCGCTCTCCGACATGACGGCCATCACGCAGGAGACGCTCTCGGTGTCCGGCATCATGCTCTCCAAGAGCTTCAACCGGCAGGCCGCGGAGACCGCGCGCTACGAGGCCGAGAACCGCACGCAGATCCGGCTGCAGGTGAGCCAGCAGATGAGCGGGCAGTGGTTCTTCGCGCTCGTGCAGATCTTCCTGTCGATCATCCCCGCCATCGTCTACGTGGTCGCGGGCTTCCTCATCACGGGCGGCGTCAGCGTCACCGCCGGCACGATCGTGGCGTTCACGACCGTGCAGGCCCGGCTCATGTGGCCGCTCATCGGGCTGATGCGCGTGGCGCTCGACCTGCAGACCTCCGGCGCGCTGTTCGCCCGCATCTTCGAGTACCTCGACCTCGAGCCCGCGATCCGCGACCGGCACGATGCGCGTCCCGTGGCCGACGGGCCGGCGATCGGCCGCGTCGCGTTCGACGACGTGCGGTTCTCCTACCCCGACACGCGACCGGGCGAGCGGCCGACGCTCGACGGAATGTCGTTCGCGATCGAGCCGGGGCAGTTCGCCGCGTTCGTGGGCCCGTCGGGCGCCGGCAAGACCACGGTGTCGTACCTCATCCCGCGCTTCCACGACGTGACCGGCGGGCGCGTGCTCTTCGCGGACGCCGACGTGCGCGAGCTCGAGCAGGAGTCGCTGCTGGAGAACATCGGCATCGTGAGCCAGGAGACGTACCTCTTCCACGCGTCCATCGGCGAGAACCTCCGCTACGCGCGGCCCGATGCCACGCAGGAGCAGATCGAGCGGGCGGCCCGGGCGGCGAACATCCACCAGACCATCGAGTCCTTCCCCGACGGCTACGAGACGCTCGTGGGGGAGCGCGGCTACCGGCTCTCCGGCGGCGAGAAGCAGCGCATCGCGATCGCGCGCGTGCTGCTGAAGGACCCCGCCGTGCTGATCCTCGACGAGGCCACCAGCGCGCTCGACGCCATCTCGGAGCGCGTCGTGCAGCAGGCGCTCGACACGGCGTCGCGCGGGCGCACCACCATCGCGATCGCGCACCGGCTCTCGACCGTGGTGGACGCCGACGTGATCTTCGTGGTCGTCGCCGGCCGCATCGTCGAGCAGGGCACGCACGTCGAGTTGCTCGCTCGTGGCGGCGAGTACGCGCGCCTCTACAGCGACCAGCGCAGCGCGGCGGCCTGATCCGCGCTGTGGCTCAGGACCGGGCGTCGAGCAGCTGCTGCATGTAGAGGATCTCCTTGTCCTGGATCATCACCATGCCGTTCGCGAGGTTCGCGATGAGCGGGTTCCGCGATCGGTCGAGGAGGGCCTGGGCCATCTCGACGCCACCGCGGTGGTGGGCGATCATCAGCGTCAGGAACTTCCGCTCCGCCGCGACGCCCGTGAGGCCCTGCAGCTCCTCGAGGTCGGCCTGCGACGCGAGGCCCGGCATCGTCCCGCCGGGCGTCATGTCCATGGCGGAGTGGTCGGTCTTCCCGTCGAGCGTCGGGAGCGTCATCCACGTCATGCGCGGCTGCGACGGCGCCTGGTCGAGGCCCCAGGAGGTGAGGAACGCGTACATCTGGCCGGCCTGCTGGGACTGCGCCTGGGCGATGTCCTGCGCGATGAGCTTGACCTCGGGGTCGTCCGTGCGGTCGATGATCATGAGCGACATCTGCACGGCCTGCTCGTGGTGCACCTGCATGTCGCGCGAGAAGCCCGCCTCCGCGCTGTTCGTGCTGGGCGTGAGCGCCGAGACGGGCGCGGTGACGCGGCCGACGAGGAGCCCGGCGACCACGAGGGCCACCGCGACGACGCCGGCGGCGAGGCCCACGCGGAGCCGCCGTCCGCGGGCGCGTGACGCCTCGCCGTGCGCGACGAGCCCAGAGAGCTCCTCCTCGCGGAGGTCGTCGTCGGGCACGTGGTCGGCGACGAGGTCGTCGCCCGGACGCGGGTCGGACCCGGCGCGGTCGCGGTCGGTCATGGTCAGTCGACCCGGCCCTGGCCCTCGAGGGCGCCGGTGCACGCGGCGCCGGCCTCGGGAGCGTTGGGGCTCTTCCAGTACTTGGACATGAAGTCCTTGATGCGCGGGTCGTCGACCGAATCGACCGTGATCTGCGCGCCCCACGCCGACATGGCGATGGGCGTCGGGAGGCCCTCGTACGGGGACATGGTGACGTACCCGCCGAACGACTTCGCGTACTTCTGCAGGTTCGCGAGGTCGTCGCCGGTGATCTTCGCGGCGTCGTAGGTGATCCAGACGGCGCCGTGCTCGAGGTCGTGCACCGCGTTCTCGTTGGGCTGCGGCTGGTCGTAGATGCCGCAGTTGAGCCACATGGCGTTGTGCTCGCCGCCGGCGGGCGGGTTCATGCCGTCGTACTTCGCCGCGTAGTCGACCGTGCCCTGCACGTGCGTGCTGGGGAGCGAGTCCCAGGTGCGGAGGCCCTCGATGGAGATGTCGGCCGGATCCTGCTTCGGCGTGCCGCTGGAGACGACCACGCCGATGACCACGGCCACGACCGCGACGGCCGCCACGGATCCCGTGATGATGCCGATGAGCCGGTTGCGGCGCGCGCGCTCCTGCTGCTTCTTCAGCGCCGCGACCTTCTCGGCGCGGCGGGCCTCGCGCTGCTGCTTGACCGTGAGGTCCTTCTGGGCCTGCTTGGCGGTCGGCGGGACGGGCCGTCCGCTCTCGTCGCCGGAGGGCGTGGTGTCGTCGCGTCGCGCCACGGAGGGTCCTTCTCTGCTGGGGGAATGTGCGATCAGGGTACCCGGTCGGCCTGGGCGCACCCTGCCCGATCGGCTCGCCGAGCGCCCGTAACACGCGGGACGGGCGCGCCTATGCTGGATGGGCGGGCCCACCGGACCGCACACCTGACACCGGGAGCGCCACCTCACGTGAAGTACGCCGACACGATCCTCGACCTCATCGGGAACACCCCGCTCGTGAAGCTCAACAGGGTGGTCGAGGGCATCTCGGCGACCGTGCTGGTGAAGGTCGAGTACCTGAACCCCGGCGGCAGCGCGAAGGACCGCATCGCGACGCGCATCATCGACGCCGCCGAGCGCGACGGCAGGCTGCAGCCCGGCGGCACGATCGTCGAGCCCACCTCCGGCAACACGGGCGTCGGCCTCGCGCTCGTCGCCCAGCAGCGCGGCTACCGCTGCGTCTTCGTGCTCCCCGACAAGGTCGGCGAGGACAAGCGGAACGTGCTCACGGCGTACGGCGCCGAGATCGTCGTCACGCCCACCTCGGTCGCGCCCGACCACCCCGACTCCTACTACTCGGTGAGCGACCGGCTCGCGCGCGAGATCCCCGGCGCCTTCAAGCCCGACCAGTACTCGAACCCGAACGGGCCGCTCAGCCACTACGAGACCACGGGGCCCGAGATCTGGCGCGACACGGAGGGCGAGATCACGCACTTCGTCGCGGGCGTCGGCACCGGCGGCACCATCTCGGGCGTCGGCCGGTACCTCAAGGAGGTGTCCGAGGGACGGGTGCGCATCATCGGCGCCGATCCCGAGGGATCCGTCTACTCCGGCGGCACCGGCCGCCCGTACCTCGTCGAGGGCGTGGGCGAGGACTTCTGGCCGGCGGCCTACGACCCCGACGTGGTCGACGAGGTCATCGCCTCGAGCGACCAGGAGTCGTTCGACATGACGCTGCGGCTCGCCCGCGAGGAGGGCTTGCTCGTCGGCGGATCCAGCGGCATGGCCGTGGTCTCCGCCCTCAAGGCCGCGAAGCACCTCGGCCCCGACGACGTGATGGTGATCCTGCTGCCCGACGGCGGCCGCGGCTACCTCGGCAAGATCTTCAACGAGAAGTGGATGCAGTCCTACGGCTTCGCCCGCGTCAACGGCCAGCGCACGGTCGCCGACGTCATGAGCGCCAAGACCGGTAGCCTCCCCGACCTCGTGCACGCGCACCCGAGCGACACCATCCGCGACGCCATCCGCATCATGACCGAGTACGACGTCTCGCAGCTCCCGGTCCTCTCGGCCGAGCCGCCCGTCGTCATGGGCGAGGTCGCAGGGGCCGTGGACGAGCGCAGCCTCCTGGAGCTCGTCTTCAGCGGGCGCGCGCAGCTCACCGACCGGGTCGGCGCGTTCACGGGAGCGCCCTTCGGGCTCATCGGCGTGAACGAGACCGTGCCCGAGGCGTGGAGCGCGCTCGGATCCGCCGACGCGCTCATGGTGAGCGACGGCGGCAAGCCGGTCGGCGTCCTCACCCGGCACGACCTCCTCACCTACCTCACCGACTGAACCGCAGGCCCGGCCCGCGCACATCCCGACCACAGAGACGAGCACCGTGAGCGACAAGCACGACTTCGACACCCGCGCCATCCACGCCGGCCAGGACCCGGATCCCACCACCGGCGCCGTCATCCCGCCCCTCTACCTCACGAGCACGTTCGTGCAGGACGGCATCGGCGGGCTCCGCGGCGGCTACGAGTACGCGCGCAGCGCCAACCCCACGCGCACCGGCCTGCAGGAGCTGCTCGCCTCGCTCGAGCGCGGGAAGCACGCCTTCTCGTTCGCGTCGGGGTTGGCCGCCGAGGACACGCTGCTCCGTGCCATCACGCGCCCGGGCGATCGGATCGTCCTGAGCGACGACGTGTACGGGGGCACCTACCGCCTCCTCACGCGCGTGCTCGGCGACTGGGGGATCGTCGTGGAGACGGTCGACATGAGCGACCTCGCCGCGGTCGAGCGGGTCCTCGGATCCGGCCCCGCGAAGGTCCTCTGGGTCGAGACCCCGAGCAACCCGCTGATGAAGATCAGCGACATCCGCGCGCTCGCCGACCTCGGCCATGCGGCCGGCGCCACGGTCGTCGTCGACAACACCTTCGCCTCGCCGTACCTCCAGCAGCCGCTCGCGCTCGGCGCCGACGTGGTGGTGCACTCGACCACGAAGTACCTCGGCGGCCACTCCGACGTGCTCGGCGGCGCGGTCATCCTGAACGACGACGCCCTCGCCGAGAAGGTCGGCTTCCTGCAGTTCGCGGTCGGCGCCGTCTCGGGCCCCATGGACGCGTGGCTCACCACCCGCGGCATCAAGACGCTCGCGGTGCGCGTGGAGCGCCACTCCTCGAACGCCGAGGAGATCGCGTCGTTCCTCCAGCAGCACGCCGATGTGACGGCCGTGCACTACCCGGGGCTCCCCGAGCACCCGGGCCACGAGATCGCGAAGGCGCAGATGTCGGGCTTCGGCGGCATGATCTCGTTCCAGGTGCGCGGGGGAGCGAAGGCCGCGCGCCGCGTGGTCGAGGGCACGCGCGTCTTCCAGCTCGCGGAGTCGCTCGGCGGCGTCGAGTCGCTCATCAGCTACCCGTCCGAGATGACGCACGCGTCCGTGAAGGGCACGCCGCTCGAGGTCCCGGACGACCTCGTGCGCCTCTCGGTCGGCATCGAGTCCGTCGAGGACCTCGTCGTCGACCTCGAGCGCGCGCTCGGCAAGGCGCTCAAGCAGGGCAAGCACTAGCGGGGGACGGGTGCGGCGCGCGTCGGCGCCGCCCCGCCGCGCGGATCAGGGCAGGAGCAGCCGCACGGCCTCGTCGACGCTGACCCCGCGGTCGCGCGCGTGGGCGCTGAGGCGGGCCATGGCGTCGTGGTCGAGCGCGATCGTGAGCGTGGTGTCGGCGGGCTCCGGCGCGACCTCCTCGTCGAACGCGTCGAAGTCGAACAGGCCCGGCTGGGCGGGGGCATCGGCCTCGACGGCCTCCGCCTCGGCGACGACGGGATCGGCCGCGAGGTCGGCGTCGTCCTCCACGGCCGCCGCCTCCTCGGTCGCCTGCGCCGCGGATCCGGCGCTCGCGTGTCCGGCCCAGCCCGGCCCCCCGGGGATCGGGCTCCGGCTCTGGAACGCCGTCGCGACGGCGCGCGCCCGCACGTCGGCGGCCTCGTTGAGCGGGTGGTTCGCGTGCCCCTTGACCCACTCGAAGCGGTAGCGGCGGCCCTGGATCTCGGCGTCGATCTCCTTGAGCAGCTCGACGTTGAGCACCGGCTTGCCGTCGCCCTTGCGCCAGCCCTTGCGCTTCCACCCGGGCATCCACTTGGTGACCGAGTTGATGACGTACTGGCTGTCGCACAGCACGAGCAGGTCGTCGTCGAGGTGCGCGGTCGCGCGGAACAGCTCGAGCACGGCCTTCAGCTCGCCCTGGTTGTTCGTGGCGTGCGGCCAGCCGCCCGCGGCCCAGCGCTCGTCGTCGACGTACCAGGCCCAGCCGGCGGGCCCCGGGTTGCCGAGCGCGGATCCGTCTGCCGCGGCGGTGATCGTCACAGGTGGTGCCTCTCGTCGGGTGGACGACCAGTCTGCCGCAGCCGTCCGGCCCGCGTGTCCGGCCTCCCGGTCGCCGCATCCCCGGCGGTCTCCCGTGTGACTGTCACATGTGACAATGTGACACCTGCGCCGCACGGCGCGACCGGGGCGGTGCCCCGTACCAGGACGGGGCCGACGATGACCACGGAGACGCCACGGGGGCGGGCGCCCAGCATCCGCGACGTCGCGCGCCTCGCGGGCGTCTCGCATCAGACGGTCTCCCGCGTCCTCAACGACTCGCCCTCGCTCCGCGCCGAGACCCGCCAGCGCGTGCTCGACGTGATGGAGCAGGTGCAGTACCGGCCGAACCGCGCCGCCCGAGCGCTCGTCACGAGCCGCTCGCGCACCATCGGCGTGCTCACGTCGCAGAGCTCGCAGTACGGGCCGGCGTCGTCCATCGCGGCCATCGAGGCGGCGGCGCGCGAGGCCGGCTACCTCGTGACGACCACGAACCTCGCGTCCTCCGACGGAGCGGCGATCCAGGTCGCGCTCGGGCACCTGGTCGACCAGGCGGTCGAGGGCCTGGTGGTCGTCGCGCCGCAGGTGCGCGTGCGCGAGGTGCTCGCCAGCATGTCGCTCGACGTGCCGTACGTCACCATGCAGAGCGACGGCCGCGGCGACGCGCACGACCTCTCGGTCGACCAGATGGCGGGCGCCCGGCTGGCGACCCGGCACCTCCTCGAGCTCGGCCACCGCGACATCTACCACCTCGCGGGTCCCCAGGACTGGATCGAGGCCGAGGCGCGCATGCGCGGCTTCCTCGACGCCATGTCCGCCGCCGAGGTCCCCACCACGGCGCCCATCCTCGGCGACTGGACGGCGGAGTTCGGGTTCTACGCCGGCCGCGAGATGCTGCGGCTCCGCGACTTCACGGCGATCTTCTCCAGCAACGACCAGATGGCGCTCGGCCTCATCCACGCGGTGCGCGACGCGGGCCTCGACGTGCCGCGCGACGTCAGCATCGTCGGCTTCGACGACATCCCGGAGGCCGCCCACTTCTGGCCGCCGCTCACCACGGTGCGGCAGGACTTCGCCGAGGTCGGCCGGCGCTCGGTGGCGCTCCTGCTCGACGGCATGGGCGGATCGGGGGAGCGCTACCGGGGCACGATCGAGCCCGAGCTCGTCGTGCGCGCCTCCACGGGCCCGCCCTCGTCCTGAACCGCTCGGCGCGCCCTCCCCAGCCGCCGCCACCCCACTTCGAGGGGTCGGGGCATCTCCGCTTGACAGGGCGATCCCACGCGTGTGTAGAGTGACATCCGCCGATGTGACCGTTCACATCCCACGCGGTCCCCGGGCCGCGGTGCATCAGACGAAGGAGTCGATCCCGTGCCCAGCGCCCCCATGAGCACCGAGCCCCAGGCCAGCGAGCCGGGAACGGACGCCGAGAGCTACGTCATCGGGGTCGACTACGGCACGCTCTCCGGCCGCGCCGTCGTGGTGCGCGTCTCGGACGGCGTCGAGCTCGGCTCCGGCGTCCTCGACTACCCGCACGCGGTCATGGACGACACGCTCGCCGCGACCGGCGCGCAGCTGCCGCCCGAGTGGGCCCTCCAGGTCCCGAGCGACTACGTCGACGTGCTCAAGCAGGCCGTCCCCGCCGCCATCCGCGAGGCCGGCATCGACCCCGCGCGGGTCATCGGCATCGGCACCGACTTCACCGCGTGCACCATGGTCCCCACGCTCGGCGACGGCACGCCGCTCAACGAGGTCGAGGGATACGCCGACCGCCCCCACGCGTACGTCAAGCTCTGGAAGCACCACGCCGCGCAGTCGCACGCCGACCGCATCAACGCGCTGGCCGAGGAGCGCGGCGAGAAGTGGCTGGCCCGCTACGGCGGCCTCATCTCGAGCGAGTGGGAGTTCGCCAAGGGCCTCCAGCTGCTCGAGGAGGACCCGGAGCTCTACGGCCTCATGGAGCACTGGGTCGAAGCGGCCGACTGGATCGTCTGGCAGCTCACCGGCAGCTACGTCCGGAACGCCTGCACCGCCGGCTACAAGGGCATCCTCCAGGACGGCGAGTACCCCACCCGGGAGTTCCTCGGCGCCCTCAACCCCGACTTCGCCTCCTTCGCCGAGGACAAGGTCGCGCACGAGATCGGCCAGCTCGGATCCGCCGCCGGCACGCTCTCGGCCGAGGCCGCCGCCTGGACGGGCCTGCCGGAGGGCATCGCCGTCGCGGTCGGCAACGTCGACGCGCACGTCACCGCGCCCGTCGCCCGCGCCGTCGAGCCCGGCCAGATGGTCGCGATCATGGGCACGAGCACCTGCCACGTCATGAACAGCGACGTGCTCACCGAGGTCCCCGGCATGTGCGGCGTCGTCGACGGCGGCATCGTCTCGGGGCTCTACGGCTACGAGGCCGGCCAGTCCGGCGTCGGCGACATCTTCGCCTGGTACGTCAAGAACCAGGTGCCCGCCCGCTACGCCGAGGAGGCCGCGGCCGCCGGCACGAGCGTTCACCAGCACCTCACCGACCTCGCAGCCGACCAGCCCGTCGGCGGCCACGGCCTCGTCGCGCTCGACTGGCACTCCGGCAACCGCTCGGTGCTCGTCGACCACGAGCTGTCGGGCCTCGTCATCGGCACCACGCTCACGACCCGTACCGAGGAGGTCTACCGGGCGCTGCTCGAGGCCACCGCGTTCGGCACGCGCAAGATCGTGGAGACCTTCAACGCGTCCGGGGTCCCGGTCACCGAGTTCATCGTCGCGGGCGGCCTGCTGAAGAACGCGTTCCTCATGCAGGCCTACAGCGACATCCTCCGCCTCCCCATCTCGGTCATCACGAGCGAGCAGGGCCCGGCGCTGGGATCGGCGATCCACGCCGCCGTCGCCGCCGGCGCCTACCCCGACGTGCGCGTCGCGGGCGAGGCCATGGGCAAGGTCGAGCGCGGCCGCTACCAGCCGGACGAGGAGCGCGCGCTCGCGTACGACCGCCTCTACGAGGAGTACTCGACGCTGCACGACCACTTCGGCCGCGGCGCCAACGACGTCATGAAGCGGCTCAAGTCGCTGAAGAGGGAGGCCCGCGCGTGAGCACCTACGCACCCGAGATCGAGGTCGCGGTCGCCCGTGTCCGCTCCGAGGTATCCCGACTGCACGGCGAGCTCGTGCGCTACGGCCTCGTGGTCTGGACCGGCGGCAACGTCTCCGGCCGCGTCCCCGGCGCCGACCTGTTCGTCATCAAGCCGTCGGGCGTGAGCTACGACGACCTGAGCCCCGAGAACATGATCCTCTGCGACCTCGACGGCAACGTGATCCCGGACACCCCCGGCTCCCGCAACGCCCCGTCGAGCGACACCGCGGCGCACGCCTACGTGTACCGCAACATGCCCGAGGTGGGCGGCGTGGTCCACACGCACTCCACCTACGCGGTCGCCTGGGCGGCCCGCCGCGAGCCCATCCCGTGCGTCATCACCGCCATGGCCGACGAGTTCGGCGGGGAGATCCCCGTCGGCCCGTTCGCCATCATCGGCGACGACTCGATCGGCCGCGGCATCGTCGAGACGCTCACGGGGCACCGTTCGCGCGCCGTCCTGATGGCCGGCCACGGCCCCTTCACCATCGGCAAGGACGCGAAGGACGCCGTGAAGGCGGCCGTCATGGTCGAGGACGTGGCCCGAACCGTCCACATCTCCCGCCAGCTCGGCGAGCCGACCCCCCTCCCCGTCGAGGCCGTCGACTCCCTGTTCGACCGCTACCAGAACGTCTACGGACAAGCACCCCAAGGAGCCCTGAAGTGACCCGCATCACCACGTCCCTCGCCCACTACGAGGTCTGGTTCCTCACGGGCAGCCAGAACCTCTACGGCGAGGAGACGCTGCAGCAGGTCGCCGAGCAGTCGCAGGAGATCGCCCGACAGCTCGAGGAGGCGTCGGACGTGCCCGTGCGCGTCGTCTGGAAGCCCGTGCTCAAGGACTCCGACAGCATCCGCCGCATGGCCCTCGAGGCCAACGCGAGCGACCAGACCATCGGCCTCATCGCGTGGATGCACACTTTCAGCCCCGCGAAGATGTGGATCCAGGGCCTCGACGCCCTGCAGAAGCCGTTCCTGCACCTGCACACCCAGGCCAACGTCGCGCTCCCGTGGAGCACCATCGACATGGACTTCATGAACCTCAACCAGGCCGCGCACGGCGACCGGGAGTTCGGCTACATCCAGTCGCGCCTCGGCGTCACGCGCAAGACGGTCGTCGGCCACGTGAGCACGGAGTCGGTCCGCCAGAGCATCGGCACGTGGATGCGCGCCGCCGCCGGCTGGGCCGCCGTGCACGAGCTCAAGGTCGCCCGCTTCGGCGACAACATGCGGAACGTCGCCGTCACCGAGGGAGACAAGACGGAGGCCGAGCTCAAGTTCGGCGTCTCGGTCAACACCTGGGGCGTCAACGACCTCGTCGAGCGGGTCGACGCCGCGACCGACGCCGAGATCGACGCGCTGGTCGACGAGTACGAGCGTCTCTACGACATCGCCCCCGAGCTGCAGCGCGGCGCCGAGCGCCACGCGTCGCTCCGCTACGGCGCCGCCATCGAGGTGGGCTTGCGCTCCTTCCTCGAGGAGGGCGGCTTCGGCGCCTTCACCACGAGCTTCGAGGACCTCGGCGGCCTCCGCCAGCTGCCCGGACTCGCGGTGCAGCGCCTCATGGCCGAGGGCTACGGCTTCGGCGCCGAGGGCGATTGGAAGACGGCCGTGCTGATCCGCGCGGCGAAGGTCATGGGCGCCGGCCTCCCCGGGGGCGCGAGCCTCATGGAGGACTACACGTACCACCTCGTCCCTGGCGAGGAGAAGATCCTGGGCGCGCACATGCTCGAGATCTGCCCCACGCTCACCACGGGCCGGCCGAGCCTCGAGATCCACCCGCTCGGCATCGGCGGTCGCGAGGACCCGGTGCGCCTCGTCTTCGACACCGACCCCGGCCCCGCGGTCGTCGTCGCCATGTCGGACATGCGCGACCGCTTCCGCATCGTCGCGAACGTCGTGGAGGTCGTGCCGCTCGACGAGCCGCTCCCGAACCTGCCCGTCGCCCGCGCCGTGTGGAAGCCCGCGCCCGACCTCGCGACGAGCGCCGCGGCCTGGCTCACCGCCGGGGCCGCCCACCACACGGTCATGAGCACGCAGGTCGGCGTCGAGGTCTTCGAGGACTTCGCCGAGATCGCGCGCACCGAGCTCCTCGTCATCGACGAGGACACGACCCTCAAGGGGTTCACCAAGGAAGTCCGCTGGAACCAGGCGTACCACCGCCTGGCCCAGGGCCTGTAACACCCACACCAGGGGTGCGGGTCCGGCGCAGATGCCGGACGCGCGTCTCACAGCAGCAGTACGAAAGGACACGACCGTGAAGATGAAGAAGGTCCTCGTCGGCATCGCCGCCACGAGCATCGCCCTCTCGCTCGCCGCCTGCTCCGGCGGCGGCGGCCGCGGCGGCAGCGCCGGCGGCACCGAGGACAACAAGGGCGCCCTCGTCGGCGTCGCCATGCCCACCAAGACGAGCGAGCGCTGGGTCGACGACGGCAACAACGTCAGCGACCAGCTCACCAAGCTCGGCTACAAGGTCGACCTGCAGTACGCCAACGACAAGGTGCAGGACCAGATCTCGCAGATCGAGACGATGCTCAACAAGGGCGCCAAGGCGCTCATCGTCGCGTCGATCGACGGCACCGCGCTGACCCAGGTCCTCAAGACCGCGGCCGACGACGGCGTCAAGGTCATCGCGTACGACCGCCTCATCAACGGCACCGAGAACGTCGACTACTACACGACGTTCGACAACCAGCAGGTCGGCGTGCAGCAGGGCAACTCGCTCCTGCAGGGCATGGGCCTCGTCGACGCCGACGGCAAGCCCACCGGCAGCACCGAGAAGAAGACCATCGAGATCTTCGCCGGCAGCCCGGACGACAACAACGCGCAGTTCTTCTACAACGGCGCGATGAGCGTCCTCAAGCCCTTCCTCGACTCCGGCCAGGTCACCATCGGCTCCGGCCAGAAGGACTTCAGCCAGGTCGCGATCCAGCAGTGGAAGCAGGAGGGCGCGCAGGCCCGCATGGAGAACCTGCTGTCGGGCAACTACGGCGGCGGCAAGGTCCTGAACGGCGTGCTCTCGCCGTACGACGGCCTGTCGCGCGGCATCATCCAGGCCCTCGGCTCCACGAGCCCCATGCCGATCATCACCGGCCAGGACGGCGAGAAGGCGTCCGACAAGCTCATCCTCGACGGCGTCCAGTACTCGACGATCTTCAAGGACACGCGCCTGCTCGGCAAGGAGGCCGTCACGATGGTCGACGACCTGCTCAAGGGCGACAAGCCGGATGCGCCCGACACCTACAACAACAAGGTGAAGGACGTCGCCACGAAGCAGTTCAAGGCCGTGACCGTGACGAAGGACAACCTCATCGAGGTCATCGTCGACAGCGGGTACTACACGCAGGACGAGATCGACAAGGGCGAGTAGCCCACCCGCGTCGCCCCGGCGGCGCACGGGCCGGTCGACTCCCGCGTCGACCGGCCACCACCGGGTCGGGCCGGCCGCGCACCGCGGCCGGCCCGCCTCCGGGTGGCGCATCGCGCGCCGCCCCGCACTACCGCCGGGCACCCGGCACCACCATCCACACAAGTGAGGCAGGCCATGGCCAACCACATTCTCGAGATGCGCGGCATCACCAAGACGTTCCCCGGCGTCAAGGCGCTGCAGGACGTCACCCTCGAGGTCACGCGCGGCACGTGCCACGCGATCTGCGGCGAGAACGGCGCGGGCAAGTCGACCCTGATGAAGGTGCTGTCGGGCGTCTACCCGGCCGGCTCCTACGACGGCGACATCGTGCTCGAGGACAAGGTCGTCAAGTTCTCCAGCATCCGCGACAGCGAGAAGTCGGGCGTGGTGATCATCCACCAGGAGCTCGCGCTGAGCCCCTACCTCTCCATCGCGGAGAACATCTTCCTCGGCAACGAGATCAGCAAGGGCGGCTTCATCGACTGGAACGCCACCAACGTGGAGGCCTCGAAGCTCCTCGCCCGCGTCGGGCTGAGCGACAACCCGGCCACGAAGATCGCCGACATCGGCGTGGGCAAGCAGCAGCTCGTGGAGATCGCGAAGGCGCTGTCCAAGGAGGTGAAGCTCCTCATCCTCGACGAGCCCACCGCCGCGCTCAACGACGAGGACTCCGCCCACCTGCTCGACCTGATCAAGCACCTCAAGGGCCAGGGCATCACGAGCATCATCATCAGCCACAAGCTGAACGAGATCAAGGCGATCGCCGACGCCGTCACGATCATCCGCGACGGCAAGACGATCGAGACCCTCGACCTCGGGCGCGACTCCATCAGCGAGGAGCGCATCATCAAGGGCATGGTGGGCCGCGACCTCCAGAGCCGCTACCCCGACCGCACCCCCGACATCGGCGAGGAGGTGCTGCGCATCGAGGACTGGACGGTCCACCACCCGCAGGAGCACTCCCGCGTGGTCGTCGACCACGCGAACCTGAACGTCCGCGCGGGCGAGGTGGTCGGCATCGCCGGCCTCATGGGCGCGGGCCGCACCGAGCTCGCGATGAGCGTCTTCGGCCGCTCCTACGGCGCCAACATCTCCGGCAAGCTCTACAAGCGCGGCAAGGAGATCACGGCGCGCACGGTGGGCGAGGCGATCAAGAACGGCCTCGCGTACGCCACGGAGGACCGCAAGCACTACGGCCTGAACCTCATCGACGACATCAAGCGCAACGTCTCCGGCGCCGCGCTCGAGAAGCTGTCGAAGGCGGGATGGGTCGACGCGAACCGGGAGTACGTGGTGGCCGACGGCTACCGCACCTCCATGAACATCAAGGCGCCGAGCGTCGGGTCCATCACCGGGAAGCTCTCCGGGGGGAACCAGCAGAAGGTCGTCCTCTCGAAGTGGATGTTCTCCGACCCGGACGTGCTCATCCTCGACGAGCCCACCCGCGGCATCGACGTGGGCGCCAAGTACGAGATCTACACGATCATCAACGCGCTCGCCGCGCAGGGGAAGGCGGTCATCGTCATCTCCAGCGAGCTCCCCGAGCTCCTCGGCATCTGCGACCGGATCTACGCCCTCTCCGCCGGGCGCATCACGGGCCAGCTGCCGATCTCCGAGGCGACGCCCGAGACCCTCATGACCTACATGACCAAGGAAAAGGAATAGTCAGCATGTCCAGTCTCAGCAATGTGGCGGGTTTCCTCGTCAGCCGCCTCAGGCAGATCGGCATCTTCATCGCGCTGATCGCGATCGTGGTGCTGTTCCAGATCCTCACCGACGGGACGCTCCTCGAGCCCCGCAACGTCACGAGCATCGTCGTCCAGAACGCCTACATCCTGATCCTCGCGATCGGCATGGTGATGATCATCATCGCCGGGCACATCGACCTGTCGGTCGGGTCCGTGGTGGCGCTCATCGGCGCCGTCTCGGGCGTGTTCGCCGTCAACTGGGGCTGGCCCTGGTGGGCGTCCATCCTCGCCAGCCTCGTGATCGGCGGCCTCATCGGCGCCTGGCAGGGCTTCTGGGTGGCGTACGTCGGCATCCCCGCGTTCATCGTGACCCTGGCGGGCATGCTCACGTTCCGCGGCCTCGCCCAGATCGTGCTGGAGAACCGGCCGATCACGCCGTTCCCGGACGAGTACGTGGCCGTCGGCTCCGGCTTCCTGCCCGACCCCACGAACCGCGCGGCCATCCTGGAGCCGATCACCGTGGCGCTCGGCGTCATCGCGGCGCTGTTCCTCGTGCTGTCCGCGGTGCGCGAGCGTCGTGCCCGCGTGAAGCTCAACCTCGAGGACGAGCCGCTCGCCTGGTTCCTCACCAAGCTCGCCACCATCGCGGTGCTCGTGCTCGGCATCACGTACCTGCTCGCGAGCTACAACGGCACGCCGATCGTCCTCGTGATCCTCGCGGTGCTGGTGCTCGTGTACACGGCGGTGATGGGCCGGAGCATCTTCGGCCGTCACATCTACGCCCGCGGTGGCAACCTCAACGCGGCGCAGCTGTCCGGCATCAACACGAAGCGCGTGGACTTCCTGCTCTTCGTGAACATGGGCTTCCTGGCGGCGCTCGCCGGCATCGCCTTCACGGCGCGCAGCAACTCGGCGCTCCCCGCGGCCGGCAACGGCTTCGAGCTCGACGCGATCGCCGCGGTGTTCATCGGCGGGGCGGCCGTCACGGGCGGCATCGGCACCGTGACGGGTGCGATGGTCGGTGGTCTGATCATGGGCGTGCTCAACAACGGCATGTCGCTGCTCGGCCTCGGCACGGAGTACCAGCAGCTCATCAAGGGCCTCGTGCTCCTGCTGGCTGTCGCGTTCGACGTGTTCAACAAGAGCCGCGGGTCCAAGTCCGCGACCTGATCCGCCCGCATCACCCGCGCTGACGCGCACGGAGGGGCCCGGCATCCGCATGGATGCCGGGCCCTCCGTCGTCCGGCGCCGCGGGCTGGGGGAAGGGCGTTCGCGCGCGGCGGCGTCCGCGTAGCATCCTGCTCACCCGCCGCCGCGTCGTCTGCCGTGTCGCGCGGCCCGTCGAGGCGCGAGGGAGCGGAGCATGCCGAGGAGCGTCATCCCCTGGATCGCGGCAGCCGTGGGGGTGTCGACGATCGCCGTGGTGCTCGCCGTCCAGCATGGCCGTGACCCCGTCGCCGCCGTGCTCCCGGCCCTCGTGGTGCTCTCGAGCGGTCCGGTGGGCCTCGTCATCCGCCGCCGGCGCGAGATGGGCTCGCGGTCGGCCGCGCCCGGCGGCGTGGAGCGGGCGATCGCGTCCGCCACCCAGGCGGCGGTCTTCCGCGACCTCCTCGTCGGGATCCCGGCGGCCATGCTCCTCCAGCTGGTGCAGCCCGAGCGGCCGCCGATCACGACCTTCCTCCTGCTGCTGGTGGCCACGCTCGCGGACCACGGCCTCCGGAACATCGCACGCCTTCGGGCCTGCGGGAGGCCCGGCCCGGGCACGAACGACCTCGCTGTCCACCGGGCCGCGGCCGGGCTCGCGCCGGAGGACCTCGCGCTGGCCACGGGGGTCAGCGATCGCACGATCGTCGCGATCGAGAACGGCCGCCATGAGCCGGGCGTCGACCTCGCGCTGGCTCTCGCCCGCGAGCTCGGCGTCCGCGTGGAGGACCTGTTCCCGGCGCATCCGCCGAGGGCCTGACCGCCGCGCACAGGCAGACGGAGGGCCCGGCATCCACGTGGATGCCGGGCCCCCCGGTCGTGCTCGGTGCGCGTCCTAGGGCGTGTCTCTCCATCCGTGGGTCCAGGCGATGATGCCGTGCAGGACGGTCGCGGCTCGGTGGTGGAGTGCGTGCTCGTCGTAGCGGGTGGCGAGGCCGCGCCATCGCGTGATGTGGCAGAAGCGGGGTTCGGCGACATTCCGGCCGCGGTGGTCGACCGCGTCGAACGCGGATGGGCGCCCACCTCTGGCGCCGCGTCGACGTCGGTGGCCTTGCGATCGGCCGGCTCGGGGATGACCGCGCGGATGCCTCGGTCCGGAGATGGCGGCGGATCGCTCGAGACGAGTGCGCCTTGTCACCTCGGAGCGCGTGCGAGTGCTCGCGAGAGCCCCATGGAACATGAGCCGGGTCATCGACGGGTGTCCACGGGGTGGGGCGGTCTCCTCGCGGTCGTGAAGCGCCCTGCATTCGATGGAGACATCGCGCGATGTGATTCCCGCCAGCTGATCGACGGCTGCGTGGCCAGCATGGAACGTGCCCTCGAACTCGGCGAGGTGGGTCACGGCCGTCCGGGCTCCGTTCACACGGCTTCGCCGCCGGTTCGCCAATACCCTCCCCGACGAGTCGGAGCGTCGTCTCGCTCAGCGCTATCGCGGAGCTACGTCGGTCGGGTTCGCGACCGCGACAGGTCGGGCTCGGCGCCGCGGACGCCTCCTTCGCTCTCGGCCCGCCGACTGCAGAGGAACCAGACGATTCCGTACACGACGGTGATGCCTCCGAAGAGCTGCACGAGAGTCGGGGCGGGAAGGACTCCGATGAGGACGGCGGCGACGAGTTGGCTGATCCCGATCGCGAGCATCGAGAACATGTTGTCGAAGGCGAAGATCCGACCCCGCAGAGCAGCGGGTGATTCCTGCTGCAGACCGTAGTTGCTCAGGGATGCGGTGGCACTGCCCCCGACATGGGCGACGATGACGAGGATGATCGCGAGAGGGGCGAACGTCTGCATCGCCATGAGCGCGTAGGCCACGCCGAAGAGCGTGATCGTCGCCAAGAGCGCTCTCCTGGGCTGGACGCCGGCGCGGACGATCGGTCTTGCGAGCATCGGACCGATCAGAGCGCCGATGCCTCGGGCGGCGAACAGGAAGCTCGCTATGAGAGCCGGCTCACCGCTGGAGAGCATCAGGGCGATGGAGGGGAAGACGGCGAGGATCCCGTTGCCGATGTTCGTCCCGGGCTTGGCGAGGATCAGCGCACCGATCATGCGACTCGTCTTCGCCGCCCGGAACACGGAACGGCTGTCGCTGACGAACGCGGAGAGGCGCAGTCGAGGGACGTCGGTCGCCGCGCGCCCGAGCTTCGGGAGCCTGAGCAACGACAACCCGGCGATGAGGTAGCCGAGGAAGGTCACGCCGAAGCACACGTACGGGGAAGCGAAGCTCGAGACCAGGCCGCCGAGGGTGGAGCCGAGCACGAGCATCACCCCCCAGACGGATCCGAGACCGGTCGTCGCTGCGAGCAGGCCGTGTCGTTCGACGAGGTCGGGCACGATCGTGTTCACGGCCGGGGTGAAGAACGCCTTGCCGACCGCGAGAAGTGCATAGGTGGCGACCCCGAACAGCGCTGTCGCCGCAGAGGAGATGAGGAAGAGCAGCCCGATTGCCAGAGACGACCCGAGAAGGCAGACGATCAGGATCTTCCGGCGGTCGAACCGGTCCAGCAGCGAGCCGGCCACCAACGACAAACCGGCGATGACGAAGGTCTCGACGCTGAGGAGGACGGCGCCGAGAGCGCCGCTGCCCGTCAGCCTCTGCATCAGCAGGATGAGCGGGATCATCGTGAACCAGTCACCGCCCTGGCAGATGACCTGCGCGAAGAAGACACGGCGATAGTCGACGTTGTGCCGGAGCAGGCCCCAGGTCGTCGTCGGCGGGGCGGCGGCTCTCACTGCGCCTCTGGTCGAGACGGGGCCGGGTCGGCGGATCGTGTCAGGACCCCTCGTTCACGCAACCCGTCGAGGACAGCTCGGTTCGCCGCGGGCATCGAGAGCATCGTCTCGGCGTCGAGCTCGGCGACGAACTCGGCGGCGAGCGTCGAGGCGGCGCTGAAGTCGGCCTCGGGCGCCTGTCTGATCGCGTCGAGCAGCACGGTGAAGTCGCCGAGCGTCATATCGTGTCCGAGTTCGCGCAGCAGGCTCGGACTGTATTCGCGGACGACTGCAGCGCTCTCCACGGCCATCCGCATTCGTGCTTCGACGTTCCCCGGTTCGTGGAGACGTTGCGTGATGGATCGCGGACCGCGATCACGCACGCGCCAGTGGTAGGCGACCTGTGTCGTCACGACGACTGCTCGCGCCTTGAGGTGCGCCGCGAGCATCACCGGCGCGTCCTCGTATTCCGACAGTTCGAAGGCGAGACCGGCTGAGTTCCAGAAGCTACGCCGGAAGACCTTGTTCCACGCCATCCTGTCGAGGATGAGGTCTCTGACCGAGGTGATGTGGGCCGCCTGTCGGTCGGTCCCGAAGACCTCCCGGTACCGGGGGTGCGGCCACACCTTCTGGGAGTCGAATCGCAGCACGTTCCCGGAGACGAAGTCGGCCGCCGATCCCTCGAGGAGTGAGATGGCGCGTTCGTAGGCCCCTTCGGGTACGACATCGTCGGCGTCGCAGAACGCGAGGTACTCGCCCGCCGCCGCCGTGATACCGAGGTTGCGGGCTCGGCTGAGACCGCGGTGGTCGCTCACCACGAGTTCGAAGCGGTCGTCCTCGGCGATGAATCGGCGGGCGATGTCCTGGCTCCGATCCGTGGAGCCGTCGTCGACCAAGATCACCTGCAGGGGAACGCGCTGCCGGGCCAGCGACTCGAGACATTGCTGGAGGTACGACTCCACATCGAAGACGGGGACGACGACACTGAGCAGCCCTGCGGTGGGCTGCGCGCTTCGATTCTCCGATTCGGCGTCGGTCATCGTGAGGCCCCTGTCTCGGAAGCGAAGAGGGCGAGCAGCTTGAGACGGTGCACATGGGCGCTGTTCGCGTCGGCTCCCGTCTCGGTCGCACGACTCGGCGAGTCCGGGATCTCGACCAGCCCGTTCGCCGGCTTCCCGGTGAGTACGAGCTGCCTCCCGCCGAGGGCGTCGGCCTCCTCCAGGTCGTGAGTGACGAAGACGACCGTCGGACGGTGTTCGTCGTGCACTCGGAGAAGCAGCTGTTGGCAGGCCGCCCGGGTCCTGATGTCGAGAGCGCTGAAGGGCTCGTCGAGCAGCAGCACACTGGGACGCGTCACGAGGGTGCGCGCGATCTGCGCCCGCTGCCTCATCCCACCCGAGAGCGAGCCGGGGAGCAGGTCTCCGTGCGCCGACAGTTCGACCTCCGCGAGCATCTCGGTGACGCGTTCCGTGCGCTGGGCCTTGGGCACTCGTGCGATCTTGAGCGGGAGCTCGACGTTCTGCCGGACGTTCAGCCATGGCAGCAACCCGTCCTGTTGGAAGACGAGTCCCCGACTTGCGGACGGTCCGAGGATCGGCTCGTCGGCGACCCTGACGTCGCCGGATGTGAGACGCTGCAGCCCCGCGAGGACGCGCAGGATCGTCGACTTCCCCGAGCCAGACGGCCCCAGGACGATGGAGATGCGGCCGGCTTCGAAGGTCGCTGACAGGTCGTCGAGGACGGTCCGACCACCGAGTCGGACGGTGGCCCCTTCCAGCTCGATCGCAGCTCCGTTCATGATGTGACCTCGCGCTCTGCCCAATGGGTCAATCGTCGGCCGGCGAAAGCGACCAATCCGGTGGTGATCATGCCGAGTGCGCCGATGACGACCATGCCGGCGACGACCGCTGGGTAGTCGACGAGCGTGTACGCCTGCCAGGTCCGGTACCCGACGCCGAATTGACCGGAGATCATCTCGGCTGAGATGACGCAGACCCAGGACACGCCCAGCCCGACGGAGAATCCGGCGAAGATCCCCGGCAATGCGCCGGGAAGCACGACTCGCAGGATCACGGTCGCCCGCCCGCCGCCCATGGTCTGGACTGCCTCCTCCCAGGAGAGCGGCAGCGTTCGCACTGCGGCTCGTGCGCTGATGACGATCGGGAAGACGGCGGCTGCGAAGGTGATCGCGACGATCCCCTGCTCATTGGTCGGGAACAGCAGGAGCGCGATCGGCACCAATGCGATCGCGGGAATGGGACGCGCGATCTCGACGAGGGTGCCGAGGGTCCGGTCGGCGGTCGAACTGCGGCCCTGCATGATCCCGAGCGGGACGCCGACTGCGCATGCGAGCAGGAATCCGACCGTGATCCGGGCCAAGCTCGCGGCCACGTCCTGGTAGAACAGCGCTGTCCCGAGTTGACGGATCAGTACGTCCGCGACGGTCAGCGGCGTCGGCAGTTTGTCGAACGACAACCAGAGCCTGACGCCAGAAGCCGACAGCAGTTGCCAGATGAGCAGCGCGGCGACGACGGTCGCGGCCCTGATCAGCAGGTCCTTGGACGACCGTGCGCGGGAACGGGTGGGAACGGTGCGGCCGGGCAGTCGCATCATCGCCGTTCGTGATGCTGCCTTCATCCGCTCGCCCTCGAGAAATCCTCGGCGCCGGCGAAAGTGTATTGACGGCTCTCGGGCTTGTCGGCTGCGTACTTCGAGGCGTTCTCGGCAGTCGCGAACGCAGCCCATCGCTTGTCCGTCGGTGCAGCTGGGTCGTATGTCCAGATGCTCTTCTCCGCGAACCAGCGCGTCCCGGTCAATCCATCTGACACGTAGGCGGCGCGGATCTCCGCGTCCGCCTTCGTCGCGGCAGCGAGCAGGCATCCCGGAGTGCCGTAGAACGATGCTCCCGCTTCGCCCTTCCAGAGGATCGCACTCGGCGGACCGTTCTCACCGGCCGAATCGCCGCAGCCCTCCTGGACCGTTCCAGGTGCTGCTTGGTTGATGTCGGAGTCGAGCATCTGCGCGTAGTCCTCACCGAACAAGCGCTTCAGATGGGAATCGTCGGCGAAGGACGTGAGGTGCGGGTCGATCGTGCCGTCGGTCTTGCGCAGGTAATCGGAATCCTTCTGCAGTGCGGTCACCAATGCGGGTTTGAGGGCCATGTTGAAGTTCGCGATGCCGAAGGGTCCGTTGTACAGGTAGACGACCTCGAGCGGGAGGCCGGTCGCTTCGGCGACCTCTTTCGCCGCGTCGAGCGGCTGGGCGTGGAGGTAGTCCGTCGCTTCGCTCATGCCCTGGAGGAAGGCTTGGACGACCGCGGGCTGCGTTCTCGCGAACTGCTCGCCGACGACGACGCCGTGGAAGGTGGGGTTCGCGGTCGTGGCCCCGTCGACGAGGAGGCGCCCGTCGCCGTTCCACACCTCTTGTGCGGGCCATGGCGCGAACTGGGAGTAGGCCGCCACGCTGCCGGCCTTCAAGGAGGTCGCTCCGACGCTCGGCGCTTGGTTCTGTCTGTCGATGTCCGTCGGCTGGAGGCCTGCTGCATCGATGGTCTGAGCGAGCAAGCCGTCGCCGGCTGATCCGACCGAGGTCGAGACGGTCGCTCCGCGGAGCCCCGCGACGTCCTCGATCGTGCTTTCCGACGGCACGACGATGCCGTTCAAGCCTCCGGCCATGTTGAACGCGGTCGTCGCAATGAGTTCGGTGCGGGCATCGGCTTGCGGGTAGGTCCGCGAAGCGTTCAGGACCAGCGGGAAGTCACCCATCGAGCCGATGTCGATCTTGCCGGCGAGCATCTGCGCGGTGATGGGGGCGCCGGTGTCGTAGTCCTCCCATCTCACGTCGTAGCGCACTCCGGTCTTCTCCGTCTCGGCGGCGAGCGCCTTCTCGAAGTAGCCGCGCGCCTTGAGGAGCGTCCCTGCCGTGACGGTGTTGATCGTCTTGCTCTGGTAGCCGACGGTCACCTCGACCGTCCCGTCGTCGTCGGAGCACCCTGTCATCGTGGTCGCGCCGAGCACGATGCCGATGGAGATCGCCAGTACCCGCAGGAGTCGTCTGTTCCGCATTGCCTGTCGTCGCTTCCTCATCGTTCCTCGGGTGCTCGTAGCACTGCGACCTCGCCGGTGGCCAGCGGGATCTCGCTCGTGCCTGCTGGGAGCACCTCGACCACGGAGCGGGTCGAGCCGTCGGTCACGTCGATTCTGGTGATGATCGTCCGTTCTGTGTCCGCGGACAGCGTGATGGTGTGGTCGGTCGTCGAGTTGACCAGGGCGACGCACGTCGGCGGCAACCTGGTGACCCTGCCTGATTCGGTCTGGATCACGACTGTTCCGTCTTCCAGCTCCATCGACGCCGTCCCGTCGGTCGTGAAGCTGCGGCCGTGTCCGAGGCCACGGGCTAGCAAGGAGTCGTACCAACGATGGAGTGCACTCATGGTCGCGCGTTGCGGAGAGGTCAGCGTCCTGAGGTCCTTTCCCCATGACGGGATGCCTCCGGCGATCATCCGCAAGCCGATCAGCGCGACGTCCTGCGCGCTGGCCGACGGGCTGAAGGTCTGGTAGTCGTTCAACGCGGGGAGGTTGCGGGCTTGCATGTAGACCATGCGCTCGAGGTTCGTCTTCGAGGCGTACGGCGCATCACCGGCCCGCACCACGGTGCCCGTCGCTGCGGCTTGAGGTGACGCGTAGTCCTGCTTGAGTTCGACGATCATCGGTCGTCCGACGGCGTCGATCGCGCGCCGGGCTTCGGCGAGGTGCAGCACGAGTCCTTCCATCGCTGACTCCGTGTCGTGCAGGTGGTGGACGCCGGCGCACTCCTCTGCCGGGAGCCAGTTGAACAAGTCGAACTTGAAGCCGTCGATCTCATAGGCGTCGATCAGCGAGGTGACCACGCCGAGCATCCTCGCGCGTGCTTCCGGAGACCGGAAGCAGAGGGAGTAGAACAACGTCGGGTTGACGATCGGCGTGCCTCGGTCGTCCTCGACGAGCAGGGAGGCGTTCTCGCCGAATGAGTGGGAAGCCGGCCCGACCGCGTGCGGGGCGCACCAGAGGAGCACCTTCGCTCCATCGGCGCGAAGCTCACGGAGCATCTCCGGCATGTCCGGGAAGCGGATGGGATCAGGCTGCCAATCGCCGATGTTCAGTGGGGTGCCGTAGTCGGAGTCGAGACCTGGCCCGAACCAGCCGTCGTCGAGGATGAAGTGCCGCACTCCGAGTTCCAGTCCCGCTGCGACGTTGTCGGTGAAGGTCCTCCGGTCCATTTGATCGGAGCTCCAATCCACCCAACTGCACCAGTACGTCGCGAGCGCGGCTGCATCTGGCTGATATGCGACCGCCAGCCGGTCCTGTTCGAGACGGCTGAACCTCCTCAGCGCGTCGAACCACGCGGTGTGTCCCTCTTCACGGGTGCTCACCCACCCGAAACGCTGGGTGGTGCCGAGCGCTGGCCCGACGGCCCCGAGCTCGTATTCGACTCGGAAGCGACGGTGTTGGACGTTGAGTGCTCGGTTCGACGCGGGCTCGTGCACGCGGACATCCATCTCTCGCGTGCCGGTGAGCAGGCCGATGGCGAACGCAGCGTTGCCGCCGAGGTTCTCGAAGACGAACGCCGGGGTGGCGAACGAGTTGATGCGGATCGCTGTCGTCTCGCGGAAACGCCATGCCGATATCGGGCTGAGGCTGTTCATGAACCACCGCCCGGTATCGGGGAAGACCACCCGGTCGAAGTTGTCCAGGAGCGTGACGTAGGAGATTCGGAGGTCCGACATGTCCGAGATCGTCGTCACCTCGAAGATCAATTCGTCCGGCTCTCCGCTGCGGACGGCGATCGTGACGTCCTCGTCGGGATCGTGCGGGGACTCCGCGGTGAGCAGCCCGCCTCGTCGGACCAGATCGAGCACTCGCGTCACCTGATGCTGACCGGCAGTGACCGTGATCTCTAGACATTCGATCGGCTCGCATGTCAGCACGCCGTCTTCGCGGCTCTCGAGGAGCGTCACAGGTGCCGCCCGGCGCCGTCGGACGGGGTCCCGATGGAGAGATCCGGCGATGCCCAGTCGGTCTCCTCACCGAACCGGGCCCGGACCGCGGTCGCGATCGTCTCGATCGACGAAGTGGGAGCGAGGGCCGCTGATGAGACTCGCCTGACCTCGCGCTCCTGCACGGAGCGGAGCACGGGCACGCGCATCCCGCCGGCGTAGTCGACGTGCTCCCCGATGAGGTTCACGCGTCCGGGAGCCGACCACACGCCACGGGTTCCGTCGGCGCTCTCCGAGTGTCTCTCCGCCGACTCCTGGGCGGTGATCCCACGTGCCGAGACGGCCGAGATGATCGGCTCCGGTGCGTCGCCCGTTCGACGAGACGTGATCGGGTTCACTGTCCTTCTGCCAGCTCCATCGCAAAGCAGCCTCTCTCCGGATAGCCGTGTTGACGTTGCACCCTACAGGCAGTGGGCGTGCCAGCTCGAGCGACATGTGGAGGACGTCGCAGAGCCACCGCTGACGGCCACGTCCCGGCTGCGCCAGCGGCCCTTCTTCGACGCGCTCGGTCGGCGTCAGTCGTGGCGTGTCGTCACCTGAGATGCGTCTCCTCATGATGTGCGGGCGTGCGGCCTGTGAGCAGGGCGGGTCCGTGGATCGGCGTGAAGACCGCATCGGTGCGGCGCATCGCGGGGAGAACCCGACCGCACCTGCCGAGCTCGCTGGCGGCTTCGCGGTCATCGGGGACGTGCATCTCCTCGCGGATGCCGATCTGCGAGGCACCCTGGGTCTGATGGAGACTCGCACTATGTGATGCCCGCCGGCTCGAGGTCCTCGACGCTGCGGGCGGCGTCGAGCGGGCCGTCGCCGCCCGGGCCGCGGCCGCGGTCTTCCGGGACCTGCTCGTGGTGCTCCCCGCCGCGCTCGTGGACGAGGGGTTCCGGCGCTCGTCCGGCCGTCGACCTGGCGGTGGCGCTCGCCCGGGAGGTGGAGGCGCCGGTCGAGCGGCTCTTCCCTCCGCCCGCGACGCGCGGCTGAGGGGCGGGTTCCGAGCCCGGTCCGCCCGACCCGCCACGGCCGAGGGCCCGGCATCCACGTGGATGCCGGGCCCTCCGGTCGTGCAGGTGAAGGGGCGAGCTAGGAGCGCGCGCCCATCAGGTGCTCCAGCGCCAGCTGGTTGAGGCGGACGAAGCCGAAGCCCTTCGCGTCGAAGTACTCGTCGGCCGCGAAGTCCTCGTAGGAGGAGCGGTCCGCGAGGATGTCGTCGTAGGACTCGCCCTCGTTCAGCGTCGGCGTGTAGATGTCCTGGACCTTGGCGGCGGCGAGCGCCTCCTGCACCTCGGGGTCGGCGCGGAAGGCCTGCGCGCGCTCCTTGAGGAGCAGGTACATGCGCATGTTCGCCGCGGCGGAGTCCCACACGCCCGTGATGTCCTCGGTGCGGCTGGGCTTGTAGTCGAAGTGACGGGGGCCGTCGTAGGAGCGGCCGCCACCCACGCCGCCGTTCTCCAGCAGGTCGACGAGCGAGAACGCGTTCTGCAGGTCGCCGTGGCCGAAGACGAGGTCCTGGTCGTACTTGATGCCGCGCTGGCCGTTGAGGTCGATGTGGAAGAGCTTGCCCTGGTACAGCGCCTGCATGATGCCGGCGGTGAAGTTGAGGCCCGCCATCTGCTCGTGGCCGACCTCGGGGTTCACGCCGACGAGCTCGGGGCGCTCGAGGGTCTCGATGAAGGCGAGCGCGTGGCCGAGCGTCGGCAGCAGGATGTCGCCGCGGGGCTCGTTGGGCTTCGGCTCGATCGCGAAGCGGATGTCGTAGCCCTTGTCGGTGACGTAGTCGCCGAGCAGGTTGACGGCCTCGCGGTAGCGCTCGAGCGCGCCGCGGACGTCCTTGGCGGAGTCGTACTCGGCGCCCTCGCGGCCGCCCCACATCACGAAGGTCTGCGCGCCGAGCTCGGCGGCGAGGTCGATGTTGCGGAGGACCTTGCGGATCGCGAACCGGCGGACGGCGCGGTCGTTCGAGGTGAAGCCGCCGTCCTTGAAGACGGGCGCGGAGAAGAGGTTGGTGGTGACCATCGGGACGACGATGCCGGTGTCGCTGAGGGCGCCCTTCAGGCGGTCGATCTGCTTCTGGCGCTCGGCGTCGGTGGACCCGAAGGCGAAGAGGTCGTCGTCGTGGAAGGTGAGGCCGTAGGCGCCCAGCTCCGAGATGCGCTCGACGCCCTCGACCACGTCGAGGTCGGAGCGGGTCGGGCCGCCGAACGGGTCGGCCCCGGTGTATCCGATGGTCCAGAGTCCGAACGAGAACTTGTCCTCGCGGGTGGGGGTGAGCGCCATGGTGTCTCCTGTCAGCGTCGTCGATGATTTGTTGCTAGCTACAACCTAATCGGCGGGCGGGCGCCGCGCAACGTCGACACGGGGTCGAGGGTGGGGCGCACGCGGAGCCGGGGGAGCGGCGCGGGCGGGTCGGGTGGACGCGCGGGAGGCGTCCCGGCAGGATGGCGGGAGGTCGTCGTCGACCGCGCGCACGCGCATCCGCCGGCCCCATCGCCCCGACGGAGAGGTCCGCAGCCCATGACCGACGCATCGCCCGCCGCGACCGGCACCCCGGCTCCCGACGACCGGGGCACCGGCCTCGACTTCCCGCCCGAGTTCCTGTTCGGATCCGCCACCGCCGCGTACCAGATCGAGGGCGCCGTCCGCGAGGGCGGCCGCGGCGACTCCATCTGGGACGTCTTCAGCCGCACGCCCGGCAAGGTGCTCGGCGGCGACACCGGCGACGTGGCCGACGACCACTACCACCGGCTCGAGTCCGACCTCGACCTGATGCAGGAGCTGGGCCTCGAGGCGTACCGGTTCTCGATCGCGTGGCCGCGCATCCAGCCCACCGGCCGCGGGCCGGCGAACCCGGAGGGGCTCGCGTTCTACGGGCGGCTCGTGGACGGGCTCGTCGCGCGCGGGATCACGCCCATCGCCACGCTCTACCACTGGGACCTCCCGCAGGCGCTCGAGGACGAGGGCGGCTGGACGAACCGCGAGACCGCGTACGCCTTCGCCGACTACGCCCGGATCATGGGCGAGGCGCTGGGCGACCGCATCGGCACCTGGACGACGCTCAACGAGCCGTGGTGCTCGGCGTACCTCGGCTACGCGGCCGGCGTCCACGCGCCGGGGCGCACCGACGCGGAGGCGTCGTTCCGGGCCGTGCACCACCTCAACCTCGCGCACGGGCTCGCGGTCGCGGCGCTGAAGGAGGTCGTGCCGGTCGACGCCCGGTTCTCCATCACGCTCAACCTGCACGTGATCCGCGGCGAGGGCGACACGGGCCCGGAGGCCGTGCGCCGGGTCGACGGCGTCGGCAACCGCGTCTTCCTCGACCCGCTGCTGAACGGGGTCTACCCGGCCGACGTGATGGCGGACACCGCGGCCATCACCGACTGGTCGTTCGTGCGGCCGGGCGACACGGAGCTGATCCGCCAGCCGCTCGACCTGCTGGGCGTCAACTACTACAACACCAGCCGGGTGCGGATGCGCGACGGCTCGTCCGCGGCGGGCGGCACCTCCATCCACGGCGACGTCGCCGCGTCGCCGTTCCCCGGCACCGACGACGTCGACTTCCTCGAGCAGCCCGGGCCGTACACGGCGATGGGCTGGAACATCGAGCCGCAGGGCCTCGAGGACCTGCTCGTGTCGCTGCACCAGGAGTTCCCGGACCTGCCGCTCATGGTCACGGAGAACGGGGCCGCGTTCGACGACGAGGTGACCGTGGGCGACGACGGCGTGCGCGCCGTGCACGACCCCGAGCGCATCGACTACCTCACGCGCCACTTCGCGGCCGCGCACCGCGCCATGGCCCGCGGCGTCGACCTCCGCGGATACCAGGTGTGGTCGCTCCTCGACAACTTCGAGTGGGCATTCGGGTACTCGAAGCGGTTCGGGATCGTGCACGTCGACTACGCCACGCAGGAGCGGACGCCCAAGGACAGCGCGCTCTGGTACGCGCGGATGATCGCCGACCGGCGCATCCCCGCTGCCGACGCGCGTCCGCAGCGGGACGTGCGACCGGCCCCGTGAGCGCGCCCCTGCCGGGCGCCGACGAGCGCGTGACGCTGGCCCCCGGGATCGTGATGCGGCCCGCGCGGATCGGCGACGCCGCTGCGCTCGCCGAGGCCTACCGGGAGAACCGCGAGCACCTCCGCCCCTTCGAACCCGCCCGCACGGACGCCTTCTTCACGGCCGCGGGCCAGCGCGCGCAGCTGGCGGGCCGGGTGGCGGAGCGGGCCGCTGGATCCGGCCTGCCGTACCTCGTCGTGGAGGGTGACCGCGTCATCGGCCGCTGCGACCTCTTCGCCGTGAAGCGCGGAGCCGCGCAGAGCGCGAGCCTGGGCTACTGGATCCACCGGGACCGGCAGGGCGCGGGCCTCGCGACCGCGGCGGCCGAGCAGGCCGTGCGCATCGCCCGGGCGGCGGGGCTGCACCGGGTGGAGGCGTCGACGCTCGTCGGCAACGTCGGCTCCGAGCACGTGCTGCGGCGCGCGGGCTTCGCCGCGATCGGGGTGGCGGCCGGGTACCTGCGGGTCGACGGCACCTGGAGCGACCACACGCTCTGGCAGCGGGTGGTCGACGGGGCGCGCTGACCGCTCCGGTAGCGCTCGCGCCGAGGCCGCCGCGCGGGCCTTCAGGCGTCGAGCAGCAGGTCCGTCATGCTGCGCAGGCGCGCCTGGGCGCTCGAGTCGGCGCCGCTGCGGTCGACCACCACGTCGTGCACGGTCGCGGCGACGCGCAGCAGGTCGGGCAGGATCTCGCGGCCCCGGTCGGTGAGCCCGATGAGGAGGCGGCGCTCGTCGGCCTGATCGCGCTGGCGGGTGATGTAGCCGAGCAGCTCCAGCCGCTTGAACAGCGGGGACAGGGTGCCCGGGGTGAGCTGCACGGCCTCGCTGAGGTCGCCCGCGCGGCGGGGGTCCTCCTCGTGGAGGGCGAGCATCACGAGGTACTGCGGATGCGTGAGGTGGTAGGGCTTGAGGAGCGGCCGATAGAGCGAGATCACCGCTCGGGACGCCGCTGCGAGCAGCAGGCCCATGTCGCGGTCGAGCAGCGCTCCATCGTGGTCCGTCATGTGTCCTCCTGGCCGCCCGCGGGAGCTCGTCCCCCGACGGCCTGATCCCCTCGGACGCTACTCGCGTCCTGGAGGAGCGACCCGGCGGGTCGGCGCACGCACAGCGCGCACGGAGGGTGACGTCATCAGGGGGCGCCGGGCGGCACCCAGCCCTGCGCGGTCTGGTGCTCGCGCACCGCGGCGACGGCCCGGTCGGCGTCGACCGGCACCGCATCCCAGAGGATGCCGGAGGGGTCGAGCCAGCCGAGCGCGACCATGGTGTCGGCCAGGTCCTCCACGTACATGGACACGAGCAGGCCGTGCCAGCGGATGGCGTCGCCGTGCAGGCTCCAGCCGAAGTACGCCGAGAGGTACCGGGCCTGCTCCGAGTGGCTGCGCTGCAGGTGACGGTTGGGCCGCTCCGTGGATCCGCCGGAGGCCTGGACCTCGTCCTGCATCTCGTCGCCCGGCTCGACCGGCATGCGCTCTCGTCCCTCATGTCGTGGTGCCGCCGGCGGGCGCCGGAGGCATACCCGACGAACACTACGGACACCCTCCGACATCGCGCCAGTGGCGGGGCTCGCGCGGCCGTGGTGGCAGCCGGCCGGATCAGGCTCGGCGGAGCTCCCAGTCGCCCACGCGGAGCCGGGCCAGCGCGTCGACGGCGGCGCGCACGGCCGTGGATCCGAGGCCGCCGGGCGCCGTGACCGCGTGCGTCGTGCGCTCGCCGACCCCCGAGATCCGCCGCCGCACGACGCCGCGGGGGAGCGGCGCGGTGGCGAGCGCGAGCGACGGCAGCAGCGCGACCCCGAGGCCCGCGTGCACCATGCCGACGGCGGCGGCCGCGTTGTCGGTCTCGAACGACGTCGCCGGCGCGAAGCCGCTGCGGGCGCACGCGCTCACGAGGTGGCGGCGGCAGCGGACGCAGCCGGCGATCCACCGGTCGTCGGCGAGGTCGCGGAGCGCGAGCGGCCCGCGGTGCCGCAGGGCGCGCGCCTCGGGCAGCACCGCCCACAGCGTCTCGCGCCAGAGCGGCCGCACGTCGAGCCCGTCGAGGGCGCCGGCCGCCGGGTCGTCGGGGTCGTCCGGGTAGGCGAAGGTCACGGCGACGTCGGCCTCGCGCGCCCGCACGGCCTGGACGGCCTCGGGCGGCTCGGCCTCGAGGTAGCCGAACGAGAGGCCGGGGTGCGCGGCGGCGAGCCCGCCGAGCAGCCGCGGCACGACCGTCGAGGAGGCGGAGGGGAAGGCGGCCACGCGCACGGTGCCGGCGCGGAGCCCCCGCAGGTCGTCGAGCTCGTCGGCGGCCCGCTCCATCGCGTGCACGACGGTCGCGGCGTGCCGGGCGAGGACGCGCCCCGCCTCGGTGAGCACGACGCCGCGGCCGGAGCGGGCCGTCACGGCCGTGCCGATGCGGGCCTCCAGCCGCCGGAGGGTCTGCGAGAGGGCGGGCTGGCTCACGCCGAGCGACGCGGCGGCGGCGGTCACGGTTCCGCGGACCGCGAGCGCGTGCACGGCCTGCAGCGAGGCCGAGTCGAGGTCGCGACCGGTGGGTGGGGCATCCGTCATGCGGGGAGCATAACCGGCGCTTATGCGTCTCATGCCGTCAGAGGGCTTGCTCGGCGGATGCGCGGTCGTCACGCTGGAGGCATGCCGACCGCCATCCCCGCCCCCGCCGCCATGCCGGACCTCGCGGACCACCGCGACCTGTTCGAGGCCGGCCCCGGCTACCTCTCCGCCTGCACCATGGGCCTGCCCACGCGGGAGACGGTCGCCCGCCTCCGCGACGACCTCACGCAGTGGTCGGCCGGCGGATCTACCGCGCACGGCTACGGCGGCGTCGTCGAGGGCGTGCGCGCGTCGTACGCGGGGCTCGTGGGCACGCCCGTCGGATCCGTCGCCATCGGCTCGCAGACCGCCGCCTTCGTGAGCGTGCTCGCGGCGGCCGTCCCCGCGGGCGCCGAGGTGCTGTGCGTCGCGGGCGACTTCAGCTCGCTCACCTACCCGTTCGTGGTGGCGGAGGCGCGCGGCGTCGTCCTCCGGCACGTGCCGCTCGAGGAGCTGGCCGGGGAGATCGGGCCGCGCACGCACCTCGTGGCCTTCTCGCTCGTGCAGTCCGCGGACGGCCGGGTCGCCGACGTCGCCGCGATCCGGGAGGCCGCGCGCATCCACGACGCCTTCACGCTGTGCGACACCACCCAGGCGGCCGGCGCGATGCCCGTCGACGCGAGCCTCTTCGACGCGACCGCCTGCCACGCCTACAAGTGGCTCTGCGCTCCCCGCGGCGCCGCGTTCCTCACGCTGTCCGACCGCTACCGCCGGACCCTCGTGCCCGTGCAGGCCAACTGGTACGCGGGCGCCGACGTGTGGGCGTCCTGCTACGGACCGGCCATGGCGCTCGCCGAGGACGCGCGCGCGTTCGACCTGTCGCCCGCGTTCGGCGCGTGGGTGGGCGCGGCGCCGGCGATCGCCCTCTTCGCGCGCCTCGACCTCGACGCCGTGCACCGCAGGAACGCCGAGCTCGGCGACCTCGTGAGCGCGGGCCTCGGCATCGAGCCGCGCGGGCAGGCGATCGTGACGTGGCCGGACGCGGACGGGACCGACCTCTCGCGGCTGGGCGCTGCGGGGATCGTCGCCTCCGGTCGTGCGGGCCGGGCGCGCATCGCGTTCCACCTCTGGAACGACGAGGACGACGTGGAGCGGGTGGTCCGGGCGCTGCGGCGCTGACGGGGACGGCGGGAGGCGGCCGGCGGGAGGCGGCCGGCGGGAGGCGGCCGGCGGGAGCGGCTGGCGGGAGCGGGAACGCAATTCTTCCGGCTGGGAATAAGCCGGGCGGGGGTCCGTTGGACCTCGAGGCGGTCCACGCCGCACGCCCCGTCCTCGGCGCCCCGCGCCCCCTCTCCTCCCGAAGGAACGCCCCGTGTCGTCTGCCGCCATCCACCCCGGCGACGCGCTCTCCCGCCGCGAGCGCATCGTCTACATCATCGTGCTGGGTGCCCTCGTCGGCCTCGGGCCCTTCACGATCGACCTCTACCTGCCGGCCTTCCCGGTGCTGAAGGACGAGTTCGGCGTCACCGACGCGGCGATCCAGCTCACCCTGACGGGCACGACCGTCGGCTTCGCGCTCGGCCAGCTCGTGGTCGGCCCCTGGAGCGACCGGGTCGGACGCCGCCTGCCGCTCATCGTCGCCTCGATCGGCCACATCCTCGCGTCGCTCGGCGCGGCGCTGTCCACCGACGTCTCGATGCTGCTCGTCTTCCGCGTGCTCCAGGGCGCGGGCGCCGCGGCGGGCGCGGTCGTGGCCATGGCCATGGTCCGCGACCTCTTCGGCGGGCGCCCGCTCGTCCGGATGCTGTCGCGCCTGGCGCTCGTGACGGGGCTCGCGCCCATCCTCGCGCCGGTCATCGGGTCGCAGCTGCTCCGCATCGTCGACTGGCGCGGCGTCTTCTACGCGCTCGCCGCCTACGGCATCGCCGTCGTGGTCGCCGTGGTGTTCCTCATCGTCGAGACGCTGCCGCGGGAGGACCTCGTGGTCGAGGAGAAGGGCGCGCTGCTCCGCCGCTACCGGAACGTGCTCAGGGACCGCGTGTTCGTGGGCGTCGCGATCATCGGCGGCATGCAGTTCGCCGGCCTCTTCTCCTACCTCTCCAGCTCGTCGTTCCTGTTCCAGGACGTGTACGGGTTCGACGCGCAGCAGTTCGGGATCCTCTTCGGCGTCAACTCGCTCGGCATCGTGATCGGCAACCAGGTGGCGGCGCGCATGACGAAGCGCGTGGGGCCGCAGTGGATCCTCGCGGGCGTGGTCGTCGTGCAGTTCGCGGCGTCGGCGGCCATCGTGCTGCTCGGCACCTTCACCGACGCGGGGCTCCTCGGGACGCTGATCCCGCTGTTCTTCTTCATCCTCGCCTGCGGCTTCGGCTTCCCGTGCGTGCAGGTGCTGGGGCTCGTCAACCACGGGCACGAGGCGGGCACGGCGGCGTCGCTGCTCGGCGCCGTGAACTTCGGCCTGGCGGGCGCGATCTCGCCCATCGTCGGCGTGCTCGGCATCACCTCGGGCGTGCCCATGGCGTCGGTGATGGGCGCGTGCGCGCTGGTCTCGATCCTCTCGATGTGGCTCATCGTGCAGCCGCGCACGGTGCCGGCGCTCACGAACTGAGGCCCGGGCGTCGGCGGGAGCGCTGGGTAGGGTGAGGCCATGAGCGCCGCCCGCGATCCGGCCCGCCTCCGCGGGGTCGACGCGGCGCGGGGTCTCGCCGTGCTCGGGATGATGGCGGCGCACGTCGCCCTGCCGCGCACGCTCGCGCTCGACGACCCGGCGTCGTGGCTGGCGATCGCGGACGGCCGCTCGTCCATCCTCTTCGCGACGCTCGCGGGCGTCTCCATCGCGCTCATGTCCGGACGCGACCGCCCCGTCGACGGGGCCGGCCTCGCGCGGGTGCGGCTGCGGATCCTCGTGCGCGCCGCGTGCCTCTTCCTGCTCGGCGGGCTGCTGGCCGCGCTGCAGACCTACGTCGCCGTGATCCTCGAGGTGTACGCGGTGCTCTTCGTCGCGCTGCTGCCGCTCCTGCGCTGGCGCGCGTCCCGGCTGCTCGCGCTCGCGGCGGGCGCCGCCGTCGTGCTGCCGGTGGCGACGACGGCCCTCGCCATCCACTTCGACGCCGCCCTCATGCGGCCGGACCCGTTCGTGATCCTGCTCGTCACCGGCCACTACCCGGCGCTCACGTGGGTGGCGTTCGCGATCGCGGGGCTCGGGATCGGCCGGCTGGCCCTCGGGTCGCCGCGCGTGCAGCTGCTGCTCGTCACGGTCGGCGCGGGCCTCGCGGTGCTGGCCTACGGCGGGTCGGCGCTCCTCGAGGCCGCGCTCCCCGCGCCGCCGCCGGGGTGGGAGTTCATCCTCTCGACGCTGCCGCACGAGGGGTCGCCGTTCGAGGTCGTGGGATCCGGCGGCGTCGCCGTCGCGGTCATCGGCCTGTGCCTGCGCGCCGCCGCCCTCCTGCCCGTCGTGCTCGTGCCCCTGGAGGCGGTGGGGCAGCTCGCGCTCACGGTGTACGCCGTGCACATCGTCGTCATCGACCTCGTGGCGCCGGAGGGCGACCTCATCGCGGACGACGGCGCCTACCTGGCGTTCGTCGTCGTGACGCTCGTGCTCTGCCTGCTGTGGACCCGGATCCTCGGCCGCGGGCCGCTCGAGCGCGCGCTCGGCGCGGTCGCCGGTCGGACCTCCGACGCGGTCGGGCGGACGACGCCCGGGGCGGACCGGGTCCCGTCGCCGGCCGAGCGCGACCCGGCCGCCTAGGAGCGCGCGGGCCGCAGCGCCCGGGCGGCCGCGCCCAGCCGGCCCAGCGCCGCGACGCGCTCGCGACGCGACGGATCGCCGACGTCCCACGCCGCCGACAGCGCGCACCAGGCCTCTGCCCACGCGAGCACGTCGTCGAGGTCGCGGCCCGTCTCCTCGGCGATGACGGCGGCCCGTCGGGCGAGCCGCCCCGGGCGCAGGGCGATCGCGAGCGTCGGATTGCAGAGGACGTTCGCGGTGTCGAAGCCGGGATCCCCGCGGAGGGCCTTCGGGTCGATGGCGCGCCAGGCGTCATCGGCCGCGTCGCCATCCGAGCCGTCCGCGCCGTCCGCGCCGTCGCCGTCGCCGTCGCCGAAGCGCAAGACGTTCCCGTGGTGCACGTCGCCGTGGAGCACCGCCTCCCCGGGCGATCCGCCGAGCAGCTCGCGCAGCACGTCGCGTCCCCGGTCGAACGCGCGGGGGAGCGGGCGCTCGGGCTCGAGCAGCTCGCGCGCCCACGTCGCGAGCGGCACCGCCTCCGCGCGCACCCCGTCGGGCACGGCCACGGAATGGAGGCGCCGGGCGGTGCGCACGAGGATCCGCGTGGCCCGCTCGTCGCGCGCCTCCGCGTCCGGCCCGACGGCCGACGCCTCGCGCACCAGCAGGCCGGGATCCTCGGCGCGCGACATGAGCACCGCACCCCCGTCGTCCGCCGCGTGAACGCGCACGGCCCCGCGTCCCGACCACGCCGCGAGGAGCCGGCTGCCGCGGCGCTCCTCGTCCACGAGGGGCACCTTGAGCATCAGGCGCGCGCCGTCGCGGCGGACGGGCGCGAGGACGCTGCTCGGCGTGACGACGACCGCGCCGTCCGGATCCAGCCGCCACCGCGCGCGGTACGGCGCGAGCGCGCTCTCCGCGGACGCGCGCTCCCCGGCGCCGGTCACAGCCGCAGGGCGACGGGCACGCCCGTCAGCGCCATGATCCCGACGACCGCGGCGACGACGCCGAGGCCGAGCAGCACGAGCGCCCCCGCGAGGGCGACGCGCGACCGCTCGTACCAGGGCAGGATCCCGCGCCGGGTCGCGCGCAGCTGCGCCATGGTCACCACCTTGGTCTGCTCGACGAGGGGCCGGTCGAGCTCGGCGGCCATCGCGTGCATCATGCAGAGGTCGTACACGCGCCCGTCCAGCCGGAGGAGGAGGCGCCCGTCCGCGTCGAGGGCGAAGAGCCGCGGCTGCGTGTCGAGGGTCAGGCCCTGGTAGACGTGCACCACCACGACCTCGTGCACGTCGCGCCCGCGCACGCTCGTGCGTCGTCCGAGGAATCGCGCCTCGACGTCGCCCGACGCGGGGTCGATGCGCAGGTAGGAGGACCGGTAGAGGATCGCGAGCACCGACGCGACCAGCGCCACGGCGCCCATCCCGATGAGCACGGCCGCGGCGTTGCCCGACCGGATGGCGAGCACGAGGAGCGCGGCGCCGAGCGGCACCACCAGCGCGAGGGTCGCGGAGCCGAGCTGCCGGAGCAGGTCGCGACGCGGTCGGATGAGCGTGAGGGTGCGCTCGCCCTCGTCCGTCCCGCGGTGCTGCACGTCGCCTCCGGTCCTGGTCCGACGCCGTCCCCGCGTCCGCCCGCCCCGTGCCCGGCCGCGCGGCGGGCGGGCGACCGCGGATGCGCGGACGGGGCGTCCCGTCAAGCCTAGGCGCGCGCGCCTGCGCCGGGCATCGGCCCTATGGGGGACACGGGCGGCCTGCTGGGGTGCACGCGGCGGCTGCGGCGTGTGGCGCGGCGCGGGCGCGATCCGGGAGCGGCGCCCACGCCGACGGCTGGGGAGCGCGAGTGACCCGCTCATCCGCGACGAGAGAGACTGCGAGAGGACGGAAGACGGGTGGCGCATGGCGGGGGACGAGATGAGGCGTGACACCCGGATCTTCCGGACGGGAGTGGTGGTGCTCGTGCTCCTCCTCCCGTTCGTCGTGTTCCTGCCGCTGTCTTCCTCGACCGGCGACGCCGCGGCGTTCTCCTTCCTGCCGATGGTGCTGGTCGCGTCATGGTTCGCCTGGTTCGCGACGCAGGCGCCGCGCACGGCGCACAAAGGAGAGGCGCACGTGGCTTTGCCAACCGGCTCCTACGTCGTGCGGGGTGGCGGAGAACAACGGGTGTCAGCCCCGAGATCTCTCACCCATGCGCTCCGGATGGCCACGAGTGCGATACGCCCATCATCAGTGCCAGCTCTTCGCAAGTCCCCCCAAAGTGTGACATGCGGGAGCTAACTTTGTGAAAAATCGTCGGCCAGCGGCGGCGGCGGCCATCGCTCGAGTTCTCGTGGAGGATTTATGCGCTTGTCTAAATGGAATGGGCCCAAGGCGGCTCTCGCGATCGTCGCGGCGATCGCGATGTTCAGCGCGGGGAGTGTTCCTGCACATGCGGAAGAAAGGTTCGACGCATTCTCCGTGGTTGACGGGCGCGGAGTCCTCGGTCACGCTGACGAGCAATTTCATGGCGTGGGCGTCCAACGCCAGGCAGGTACTGTGGCCGCGAGCGCAGAACCGGTCGCGATAGTGCCCAAGATGAACGGCCTCAGTGCGCCCTCTGTGATGGATGGCGATACGAAGGCATTCGATGCAGACGACTTTGGAGTGGTCGTCGGAGCGAACACGCGAGGAACGGCGGCAGCCTTCATCGCTATAGGCGACGCGGCCGCACCCCAGGATTTTGCTTTTCAGATCGGTGGGCGAGGCGATCGGCTCATAATCCAGCCCGACGGAGGAGTGGCCGTCACGGACGCATCCGGTCGTTTCCTGAACTTCCTGGAGGCACCCTGGGCTCGAGACGCCTCCGGAAGGTCCCTTAAGACCTCCTACTCGATCTCGGGCAACGTGCTCATCCAGCATGTCGAGACAGGTGACGCGATGTTCCCGGTGGTCGCGGACCCGTCAACCGGTTGCGGTATCGGGTACTGCTCCATCTACTTCAACCACAGCGAGACTCATGACCTTGCGACGGCGGGAATCATCGCTCTCGGTGGTGCAACGGGCGCTTGCGGTCTCGCGGGGCCCGAGGCTATCGCTGCATGTGGTATCGCCGCAGCGGCCATCGGCGCGACTGCTGTGTACGCTGACAATCACAACCAGTGCGTCGGATTTCTATTCTCGAACTTCGGTACGTTCAATCCGTTCGTTTACGACGGTGAACAGTGCAATTGACCTGAAAGGTGGATGAGGTAATGGCCGATGACAAGATGACGCGCGATACCTGGATTTTCCGAATCGGGCTCGCGGTGCTGGTGATCCTGCCGGTCGCCGTGTTCATCCCGCTCGCCACCGCGAGCGGCGACGCTCCGGTGATCTTCTTCGTGCAGGTCGTGCTGGCCGCGTCGTGGGTGGCCTGGTTCGCGCGACGCAGGCGTCGGGCGCGGGGGGACGGCCAGCGGTAGCTGGCCGAGCGAGGACCTCGAGGAGGCTCCCGTACGACGAGAGCCCCGCCGGACCGCTGGTCCGTCGGGGCTCTCGTGTGTCTGGCGGAGGATAGGGGATTCGAACCCCTGAGGGCTTTCACCCAACACGCTTTCCAAGCGTGCGCCATAGGCCACTAGGCGAATCCTCCAGGACGCGTGCCGCAGGCGTCAGGAACGTCGCGGCACCCGTCGATACTACCTGCCCGCGAGCAGGGTCGATGCACCCGGGGTGTCGAGCAGCCCGGCGAGCGCCCGACGCGAGGGCGCGCCGAGCTTCGCGCGCGCCTGGTAGAGGTGCGACTCGACCGTGCGCACCGACAGGAACAGGCGTCCCGCGATCTCCCGGTTGCTGAGGCCCTGCGCCGCGAGCACCCCGATCTCCAGCTCCCGCCGAGTGAGCATGCTCACGTCGAGCACGGGCGCGACGGCCGTCGCGGACGCCGCGGGGGAGCCCCGGTCGATGCGCGACTGGATCCGGCCGAGCGCCGCGCGCGCGTGGGAGAGGGCGGGCACGTCGTCGGCGAGCATCCGCACGAGGTCCTCGCACGCCGCCCGCGCCTGCACCGCGAGGCCGGCCGCCTCGAGCGTGCGCATGCCCTGCTCGAGCAGCTCCGGGTCGCCCGTGCGGGATCCCTCGACGACCTCGGCCATGCCGTGCAGGGCGGGCACGTCGGTGCGGTCGCGGACGCGGCGCGCGCCCTCGACCAGGCGCGGATCCTCGGATCCGAGCGCCCAGGCCCGGAAGAGCATGCCCGCTCGGAGCGCGTGCGCCTCGCCGCTGAGGTCGCCGACGTCGAGGAGCAGCGTCGCCGCCTCGTCCGACCGGCCGCGGGCGGCGAGGATCTCCACGCGCACGCCCTCCGCGAGCATGCGCTGGTACGGGTAGCGCGGATCCGCCCGGTGCGCGATGTCCGTGGCGATGCGCTCGGCCTCGTCGGCGCGGCCGCGGAGCGCCAGCACGCGGGCGCGCTGCATGCCGATCCAGAGCCGCCACGTGCCGATGTCCGGGCCGATGAGGCGGTCGTCGGCGAGCGTCAGCTCCGCCTCGGCGCGGTCGAGCCGGCCGAGGTCGAGGGCCACGCCGCCCGTGATCGCGCCGAGGACGGGGATGAACCACTGCGCGTCCTGCGCGATGGCCGACTCGACCCACGTGTCGAGCTCGCGCTCGAGGTCGGGCAGGTCGAGGCGGCAGAGCCGGCGGCTGAACGCGCTCGCCGAGAGCAGCTCCAGTCGGGCCTCCTCGAGCAGGATGTCGTCGTACGTGCCGCGCCGGTCCTCCCGGTCGGACAGGAGGGCGAGGCCGGCGTCGATGGCCTCCCCGAGATCGGCGCCGCGTCCGAGGTGCCCGAGCGCGAGGACCACGGTGCGGTGCGCCCGGAGGCGGACGAGCGTGCTCGTGGCGCGCTCCGCCGCCGCGCGGGCCTGCGCGAGCGCGCCCTCCCAGTCCATGAGGCCGAGCGCCATCGCGGCGGCGATGGCGTCGGCCTCGGCGCGGACGTCGGCGTCGGCGTCGGGATCCGCGTGGGCGGCCTCGAGGATGGAGCGCATCCGGTCGGTGCCCGGCAGCACCGCGTGCGTGGCGACGATGCGCACGTGCAGCAGCTCGACTCCCTCGCGCGCGGTCAGCCCCGCGGTGCCCACGGCGTCGAGAACCTCGACGGCGCGCACAGGGTTCCCGAGGACGGTGAGGGCGCGCGAGGTCTCGCAGGCGGCGTAGGCGGCGGATCCGCCGTCGGCCGCGATCGCCGCGAAGGCCAGCGCGTCGTGGGTCATGCCCACGTCGTTGGCCAGGCGCGCGGCGACGAGGTGCACGGCCGCGAGCGTGGCGGCGCCGAAGCGGTCGACCGCGGCGGCCCGGTCCTCCTCGGAGAGCGTGCGCGCGATGAGCAGGCTCTCCTTGGGGCTGAGCGGCACGCCGTGCGCGGCCTCCTGGAGGAGGGACCGCACGACGCGGCGCGTGAGGCCGTCGACCGCACCGGGGTCGGTGCGGGCGAGCGCCGCCTCCGCCTCCAGCAGGTCGGCGCGGAGGATCATGTCGCCCTGCGCCTGCACGCGGGCGAGGCCGCGCGCGCCGAGGACGCGGAGGACGGTCTCGCCGAACAGCCGCGCGGCGCGCTGGTAGGGCACGCCGTCGAGGCGCGCCAGGAGCACGAGCGTCGCGCGCTCGTCGTCGCCGAGCGGGGCCACCCTCGAGGAGACGAGCTCGAGGATCCGCGCCCGGGGCGCGTTCGCGCTCGGGAACGCGTAGCCGCTCACGGAGCGCGCGCTGGCGCCCGTCTCCAGAGCCTCGAACGTCAGCTCGCGCACGAGGAACGGGCGGCCGCCGCTGCGGCGCTGGATCTGCACGCGCGTCGCCTGGTCGAGCGCGACGGAGCCGGCGAGGGAGTCGATCATCGCGTCGACCTCCGCCGCATCGAGGGGCGCGAGGTCGAGCCGCTCGGCGTATCCGGTGCGCCACAGGCCGAGGATCTCGTGCGCGGCCTGCGCCGTGCGGACGAGCGGATCGGTGCCGTCGGCGGATCCGCGGAGGTGGCGCGCGTCGCTGCCGGTGTCGTCGATCGTGACGAGCAGCGTGCAGCGCTCCGAGGCGCGCGCCTCCACCAGCGCCTGGCGCATCTCCGGGGAGAGGAGGTGGGCGTCGTCGAGCACGACCACGGGACGCGCGGCGGGCAGCGGCCGCGGCGCCCGGAGGCCGGGGAGCTGCTCGATGACCCGGCGCAGGACGTCGGCGAGGTCGGGTGTGGAGGCGTGGGCCCGGATCACCGTGAGGCCGTTGCGGGTGAGGGCGTCGGCGACCCGGCCGGCGACGTGGCTGCGGCCGGACCCGACCGCGCCCGTGACGATGGCGCTGGTGCCGGCGGCGAGCCAGCGCTCCAGCGTCTCCAGGTCGCGCGCGCGGCCTCCCTTCCCGGGCGTCGTCGTCGCCGGGCGGGCGCCCGACCTGCCGTAGCTGTGCGTCATCTGCTTCATGTGACCCCCGTCGCGGAAAGCGTGGCCCGCGCTGCATCCCCCGAGGCGGAGCGGGCCGTGTGACCCCCATCTTGCGCCGTTCTCGGCGGTCGGACCAGGGACACCGGCCCTTACTGATGGATCGGACCGCGGAAATAAGTAGTCCGCACTGTGGGGGACCCGGTCCGGCGTGCCTAACGTGTTCCACATGTCCGGGCATGGGGATGCTCCGGACGGTGCGCCACGGCGCACCATGCGCGCGATCAGCGGGAGGACGACGGCTTCGGGTGCCGTCGACCCGTGGCGTCGCGTGCGGCACGACCCGGGTGCCTCAGCAAGCCCGGAAGCGGATGACGGCCCCCTCCGGGGAGGAGGGGGCCGTCATCCGGATGGGCGCCGGGCGCCCGTGCGGGTCGCGCTAGTAGCGGAGGCCCGCGATGGCCTCGGCGACGGGCTCCTCGCCCGAGATCGCCTCGAACTGGACGCGGACGCCCGTGCCGTCGATGAGCGCGGTCGCGACGATCTCGGCGACGTCCGCGCGGGGGATCGAGCCGCGCCCCGTGGACGTTCCGACCTGCACGCGGCCGGTGCCGGCGTCGTCGGTGAGGCCGCCGGGGCGGACGATGGTCCAGTCGATGTCGCGCGCCCGGAGGTCGGCGTCGGCCTCGGACTTCGCGCGCTGGTAGATCTCGTAGGTGTCGTCGCTGTCGGGGTCGAAGCCGTCGACGGCCATGGCCGAGATCATGACGTAGCGGGTGACGCCCGCGCGCTCGGCGGCGTCGGCGAGCAGGATCGCGCCGTCGCGGTCGATGGTGAGCTTGCGCTCGGGGCCGGAGTCGGGGCCGCCGCCGGCCGCGAAGACCACGGCGTCGGCGCCCCGGAGCGCCTCGGCGACCTGGTCGACGTCGCTCTTCTCGAGGTCGAGCACGAGCGCCTCGGCGCCCGCGTCGGCGAGGTCGGACGCGTGATCCGGGTTGCGGACGATGCCGACGGGCTGGTGGCCCGCATCGGCGAGGCGTCGTTCGAGCAGTCGGGCGATCTGGCCGTGTCCTCCGGCGATGACTATGCGCATGCGCTCCACGCTACGCGCGGATCGTGACCGGCTCCTGGGCGGGCCGCCGCCGACCGACGGGCGCCCCGGGTCGGGTACACTCGGTGTCGGCTCCTCGCGTGGTGCCATCCAGGTGAACTCCCCCAGGGCGGAGACGCAGCAAGGGCAGCCGGGCTCTGGCAGGTGCGCGAGGGGTCTTCTCCTTTAACACGGGCGGGCGTCCGCGCAGGCGACGCCCATAGGCTTGCCGCATGGCTCGGAGCATCTACATCACGTCCGCCGAAGGGCACTCGGGCAAGTCGACGGTCGCGCTGGGCGTGCTCGACACCCTGACCCACCAGATCCAGCGGGTGGGCGTGTTCCGGCCCATCGCGCGCTCCATCGTCGAGCGCGACTACGTGCTCGAGGCGCTGCTCGCGCACGACGGCGTCGACCTCGAGTACGACGAGTGCGTGGGCGTCACCTACGACGACGTGCACGCGGATCCCGAGGCCGCCCTCTCCCGCATCGTCGAGCGCTACAAGGCCGTCGAGGCGAAGTGCGACGCGGTCGTCATCGTCGGCAGCGACTACACCGACGTCGGCAGCCCCACCGAGCTGTCCTTCAACGCGCGCATCGCCGCGAACCTCGGCGCGCCCGTCCTGCTCGTGCTCACGGGCCGCCGCACGGACGAGTCGGGTGGCCGCAGCCCCGACGAGATGCGCCAGATCGCCGACCTCGCGATCCCCGAGCTGGTCACCGCGCACGCGGGGCTGCTCGGCATCGTGGTCAACCGCGCCGACCCGGAGGCGCTCGACGCCATCACGGCCGCCATCCCCGCGGCGATCCCCGCCTCCCTCCACGCGCAGGCCCCGCACGTGCCCGTGTGGGCCATCCCCGAGGACGCGTTCCTCGTGGCGCCCACCGTCGCCGAGCTCCTCGACGCCGTCGACGGCGAGCTCGTCAAGGGCGATCCCGCGCTCCTCCGCCGCGAGGCCCTCGGGGTCGTGGTCTCGGCCATGTCGATGGAGAACGTGCTCGCGCGCCTCACCGAGGGCGCCATCGTCGTGATCCCCGGCGACCGCAGCGAGGTCCTCCTCGGCGTGCTCACCGCGCACGCCTCCGAGACCTTCCCCACCGTCGCGGGCATCGTGCTCAACGGAGGGTTCGCGCTGTCGCCCACCATCGAGACGCTCGTCTCCGGCCTCGACCAGACCCTGCCCATCATCTCCACCGAGCTCGGCACCTACGAGACGGCGAAGCGCATCACGCAGACCCGCGGCCGGCTCTCGCCCGAGTCCGCCCGGAAGATGGACACGGCGCTCGCCGCGTTCGAGCAGCACGTCGACACGTCCCGGCTGCTCGAGCTCCTCGACGTCAGCCGCTCCGACGTCGTCACGCCGCTCATGTTCGAGTTCGGCCTCATCGAGCGCGCTCGGAAGGCAGGCAAGCGCATCGTGCTGCCCGAGGGCACCGACGACCGCGTGCTGCGGGCCGCCGGCACGATCCTCAGTCGCGGCATCGCCGACGTCACGATCCTCGGCGAGGAGATCGAGGTGCGCTCGCGCGCCATCGGCCTCGGCATCGACATCGGGCGCGCGACCGTGCTCAGCCCCTTCGACGCGGTGCTCCGCGAGCGGTTCGCCGAGGAGTACGTGAAGCTCCGCGCGCACAAGGGGATGGTGCTCGACATCGCGCGCGAGACCGTCACCGACGTCTCCTACTTCGGCACGATGATGGTGCAGCTCGGCCTCGCCGACGGCATGGTGTCCGGGGCCGCGCACACGACGGCGCACACGATCCGGCCGGGCTTCGAGATCATCAAGACCACCGCCGGCGTCTCCGTCGTCTCGTCCGTGTTCCTCATGGCGCTCGCCGACCGCGTTCTCGTCTACGGCGACTGCGCCGTGAACCCGGATCCGACGGCCGACCAGCTCGCCGACATCGCCATCTCGTCGGCCGCGACCGCGGCGCAGTTCGGCATCGAGCCGCGCATCGCGATGCTCTCGTACTCGACGGGGGAGTCGGGCGCCGGTGCCGACGTGGAGAAGGTGCGCCAGGCGACCGCGCGCGTGCGGGAGCTGCGGCCCGACCTCGCGGTCGAGGGCCCGATCCAGTACGACGCGGCGGCGGACGCGGCGGTCGCCGCCACGAAGATGCCGGGATCGGCGGTCGCCGGCCGCGCGACGGTGTTCATCTTCCCGGACCTCAACACCGGCAACAACACGTACAAGGCCGTGCAGCGCTCGGCCGGCGCGGTGGCCATCGGGCCCGTGCTGCAGGGCCTCCGCAAGCCCATCAACGACCTGTCCCGCGGTGCGCTCGTGCAGGACATCGTCAACACCGTCGCCATCACCGCCATCCAGGCCGAGGGGATCGAGGCGGGCTGAGCGCCCGTCCGTCCCGCCAGCTCCGTCCGACCTCCCGTCCCGCCCGCACCCCAGGAGAACCCGTGCCCGTCGTCCTCGTCGTCAACTCCGGATCGTCGTCCTTCAAGTACCAGCTCATCGAGATGGGCTCCGAGACCGTGCTCGCGTCCGGCCTGGTGGAGCGCATCGGCGAGGGGACCGGATCCACTCGGCACAAGGCCGGCGGCGACTCGTGGGAGCGCGAGCTGCCCATCGCCGACCACACGGCCGGGTTCCAGGCGATGCTGGACGCGTTCGGCGAGCACGGCCCGTCGCTCGAGGAGGGCCCGCCCGTCGCGGTGGGCCACCGGGTGGTGCACGGCGGCGACGTGTTCGTCGAGCCGACCGTGGTCACCGACCGGGTGAAGGCCGACATCGACGACCTCTCGGCGCTCGCGCCCCTGCACAACCCGGGCGCGCTCCAGGGGATCGAGGCGGCGCAGACCGCGTTCCCGGACGTGCCGCACGTGGCCGTCTTCGACACCGCGTTCCACCAGACGCTGCCGGCCGAGGCGTACACGTACGCGATCGACCGGGAGCTCGCGGCCGCCCACCGCATCCGCCGCTACGGGTTCCACGGCACGAGCCACAAGTACGTGTCCGAGGCGGCCGCCCGGCTGCTCGGGAAGCCGCTCGAGGAGACGCGGATCATCGTGCTGCACCTCGGCAACGGCGCCTCCGCCGCCGCCGTTCAGGGCGGCCGCTCCATCGACACGTCCATGGGCCTCACGCCGCTCGAGGGGCTCGTGATGGGCACGCGCTCCGGCGACCTCGACCCCGCGATCCTCTTCCACCTCGCCCGCCACACCGACCTCGGGCTCGACGACCTCGAGACGCTGCTCAACCGCAGGAGCGGCCTGCTCGGGCTCACCGGGCTCGGCGACATGCGCGACGTGCAGCGCGCCGCGGCCGACGGCGACGAGGCCGCGCAGACGGCGCTCGGGGTGTACCGGCACCGGATCCGCCACTACGTCGGCGCGTACGCGGCGCAGCTCGGCGGCGTCGACGCGGTCGTCTTCACGGCGGGCGTGGGCGAGAACAACCCGCTCGTGCGCCGCCGGTCGCTCGCGGGGCTGGAGTTCATGGGCATCGGGATCGACGACGACCGCAACGAGCTCATCAGCTCGGAAGCCCGCTTCGTGAGCCCCGAGGGCTCGCCCGTCGCCGTGCTCGTGATCCCCACCGACGAGGAGCTCGAGATCGCCCGGCAGTCGCTCGCGGCGACCGCGGGCTGACCCGCCGCCCTCCCCACCGGCACCCGACGGGGCCCGTGATCCGCCCGGATCACGGGCCCCGTCGTCGTCCCGCCCGCAGGCGGCCACCCCGTAGCGCCACTGGGGCGACTACTGGAGCGGCACCGCATCCGGCCCCGGGCAGATCAGTAGACAGCAGTGTTGTCGCCCTCCGGGGCGGATGCGAACCTTCGATGACCGTGGGTGTGGTGGGGGCCGCCCCGCGGGACGCACGGCTGCGCCCCACGAGCGCGGCCGGCCATGCAATCGAGGGGAACGCACATGGCTCTACACATGCCCAGCCGCAGAAGCAGGCTGGCGACCGCGACGGCCTTCGGGGTCACCGCGGCACTCGTCGCGTTCGGGGGCGTCCTGCCCGCTGGCGCCGCGGCGGGGGATCAGTCCGAGGCGGAGGCGCGTCTCGTGACGCTCACCGGCCTCGCGCAGGCCGTCGCCCTGGACGGCGCGTACACCGCGTACGCGCCCGGCGGGACGAACGACCCCGCCAGCCTCGACGGGCCGGTCTCGGCATCCGTCCTCCAGCAGCTCGCCGCGGTGCAGGTCTCGGCAGGCGTCACGCTCGGCTCCGTCCTCGACCTCAGCGGCGTGCGCGCCGGCGCCGACCGGCAGGTGTCCACCAGCGGCACCGCGGGCGCGACCGCCGCCGCGGGCGCCGTCACGGACTCGGGCGCCGTCGCCGTCAACGGCGGCACCGGCCAGGCGGCGCGGCTGGACCTCCAGCCGACGCTGCAGGCCGCGGGCGTCGCCGGCGTCCTCTCGGACCTCGACCTCCGGATCGGGGCGCTCGGCGCCACCGCGACGGACACCGGGGCCGCCGCGCCGACGAGCTCGTACGGCATCGCCTCCGCGGACGCGACGATCACCAGCCCGGTCATCCAGGGCCTCCGCGCGAACCTCGTCGGCGCCGTCGACGGCGTCAGCGCGGGCCTCTCGACCCGCGCCGTCGTCTCGCCCGCGACGCTGGGCCTGCTCGACGGGATCCTCACCCGGGCGCTCGGCGTCCCGCTGCTCGACACGACCAACGCGACGGCCGACCTCCGCACGACGGTCAACGCGCAAGCGGCCGTGGACGCGGTCCTCTCGCAGCCGCTCACGAGCGGCGCGGTGACCATCGACATCCGGACGGGCACGCTCACGCTCGACCTGGACGCGATCCAGACCCTCGACGGCCAGCCGGCGGACACGCGCGTGCTGACTACGGCGGTGCTCACGCAGGCCGTGAACGCCGCGCTGACGGACATCCTCACGCGGCAGCTGCCCGACCGCCTCCTCGAGGCGGTGCTCGACTCCACCGCCGTGGCGCTGACGATCCGCACCGACATCGGGACGCCGCGGCTCAGCGTCCTCGTGCCCGCCGTGGACCTCGGCGACGTCGTGATCACGACGAACACCACGCTCGCGAACCTGGTGAACCCCACCGGTCCCGGCAACTCGGCGCCGGTCATCAGCACCGCGGGCACGGCCCTCCTGCCGCCCCTCACCCTCACGACCGCGCTCACGGAGTCGCTCGTCTCCGGCCTGACGACCGGGCTCCTCCCGGCGCTCGCCACGGATCTCGGCGGCGCGGTCAGCCGCACGAGCGTGGTCACCGGCCTGACGGACGCCACCGGCGCCGTGCTCACCGCCGTCGCCCCCGTCCTCGCGGCGGTCGACTCCGTAGTCCGCCTGACCGTCAACGCGCAGGACCGGCCGGGCGACTTCGCGGACGCGGACGGCCTCGACGCCGGCTCGTTCACGGTGAGCGCCCTGCGGATCGGGCTGCTGCCCACCGCGGGCGGCCCGACCGTCAGCCTCGCGTCGGCCACCGTCCGCGCGGACGCCGCGGTCGTCGGACCCGTCCAGCCCGTGGCCATCACATCGCCGGACCCCGCGCAGGCCTTCCCCGCCGGGACCACCACGGTCGCGGTCGAGGGGACGGCGGAGCCGGGTGCCGAGGTCGACGTGACGGTCGGGAACCAGACGCTGACCACCACGGCTACCACAGCCGGGCGGTACCGCGTGCTGTTCGCGAACCTGCCCTCCGGGACCTTCACCGCCAGCGCGCGTCAGCGCGTCGGCGGCGAGCAGACGGGCCTCCCGACGTCGGTGACCTTCGCGATCGCGGCCCCCGCGGCCGACGCGGATGCCGCGGACGCCGACGTGCTCGACCTCGACGGCCTCGACCTCCTCGACGCGGACGCCGCTGACCTGGATGCGCTCGACCTCGACGTGGTCGACGCCGTGGACGCCCTGGATGTCGACACGACGGACCTCGACGGCACCGACGCGGACACGATCGACACCGATGCCGATGTCCTGGATGTCGTGGACGTGGCGGATGTGGTCGTGGATGCGGGTGCGGATGTGATCGACGCGGGCGATGTGCTCGATGTCGACGGCGGCCTGGACGTGCTCGACACGGATGCTGCTGACCTGGACGCGCTGGACCTCGACGTGGTCGATGTGGTGGACGCGCTGGACGTGGACACGACGGACCTGGACGGGACGGACGCGGACACGGTCGACACCGATGCCGATGTCCTGGATGTCGTGGACGTGGCGGACGTGGTCGTGGATGCGGGTGCGGATGTGATCGACGCGGGCGATGTGCTCGATGTCGACGGCGGTCTGGACGTGCTCGACACGGATGCCGCTGACCTCGACGCCCTGGATGTCGACGTGGTCGATGTGGTGGACGCGCTGGACGTGGACACGACGGACCTGGACGGCACGGACGTCGACACGGTCGATACGGATGCTGACGTGTTGGATGTCGTGGACGTGGCGGATGTGGTCGTGGATGCGGGTGCTGACGTGATCGACGCGGGCGATGTGCTCGATGTCGACGGCGGCCTGGACGTCCTCGACACGGATGCCGCTGACCTCGACGCCCTGGATGTCGACGTGGTCGATGTGGTGGACGCGCTGGACGTGGACACGACGGACCTGGACGGCACGGACGTCGACACGGTCGATACGGATGCTGACGTGTTGGATGTCGTCGACGTGGCGGATGTGGTCGTGGATGCGGGTGCTGATGTGATCGACGCGGGCGATGTGCTCGACGTCGACGGCGGCCTCGATGTCCTCGACACGGATGCTGCTGACCTGGACGCGCTGGACCTCGACGTGGTCGATGTGGTGGACGCGCTGGACGTGGACACGACGGACCTCGACGGGACGGACGCCGACACGGTGGACGTGATCGTGGACGCGGGCGATGTGCTCGATGTAGACGGCGGCCTGGACGTGCTCGACACGGACGCCGCTGACTTGGACGCGCTGGACCTCGACGTGGTCGATGTCGTGGATGCCCTGGATGTGGACACGACGGACCTCGACGGGACCGACGCGGACACGGTCGACACCGATGCTGACGTCCTCGATGTCGTCGACGTCGCCGATGTCGTCGTCGATGCGGGTGCGGACGTCCTCGACGCGGGCGACGTGCTCGACGTGGACGGCGGTCTGGACGTGCTCGACACGGATGCCGCTGACCTGGACGCGCTGGACCTCGACGTTGTCGATGTCGTGGACGCGCTGGACGTGGACACGACCGACCTCGACGGGACGGACGCCGACACGGTGGACGTGATCGTGGACGCGGGCGACGTGCTCGATGTCGACGGCGGCCTGGACGTGCTCGACACGGATGCCGCTGACCTCGACGCCCTCGACGTCGACGTGGTCGATGTCGTGGACGCGCTGGATGTCGACACGACGGACCTCGACGGGACGGACGCCGACACGGTGGACGTGATCGTGGATGCGGGCGACGTGCTCGACGTGGACGGCGGCCTGGACGTGCTCGACACGGATGCCGCTGACCTCGACGCCGTGGACCTCGATGTTGTCGACGTGGTCGACGCCCTGGACGTGGACACGACCGACCTGGACGGGACGGACGCCGACACGGTGGACGTGATCGTGGATGCCGGCGACGATGTCCTGGATGCCGGTGACGTCCTCGACGCCGACGGCGGCCTGGACGTGCTCGACACGGACGCTGCTGACCTGGACGCGCTGGACCTCGACGTGGTCGATGTCGTGGATGCGCTGGATGTGGACACGACGGACCTCGACGGGACGGATGCCGACAGGGTCGATGCCGACCTGGACAGCGCGGACGTGATCGACGCCGGTGACGTGCTCGACCTCGAGGGCGTCGACTCCGACGCCAACGACTCGGACGATTCGACGGACATCTCGTTCGACCTCGACGTGGCGGACGCGGACACCGCGGACGTCGCCGACGTGGTCGCCGACCTCGACGTGGCGGACGCGGACACCGCGGACGTGATCGTGGACGCCGGTGACGTCCTCGACGCCGACGGCGGTCTGGACGTGCTCGACACGGACGCTGCTGACTTGGACGCGCTGGACCTCGACGTGGTCGATGTCGTGGATGCCCTGGATGTGGACACGACGGACCTCGACGGGACGGACGCCGACACGATCGACGCCGACCTGGACAGCGCGGACGTGATCGACGCCGGTGACGTGCTCGACCTCGAGGGCGTCGACTCCGACGCCAACGACTCGGACGACTCGACGGACATCTCGTTCGACCTCGACGTGGCGGACGCGGACACCGCGGACGTCGCCGACGTGGTCGACGCTGACGAAACCGACGCGGTCGACGCAGCCGATGGTGACAACGACGCCGACAACGACGCTGACGGTGACAACGACGCCGACGGCGACAACGACGCCGACGGTGACAACGACGCCGACAACGACGGCGGCAGCGATGTGGCCGACGCGGTCGACGCGACGGATGCTGCTGACGCGACGGATGCTGCTGACGCGACGGATGCCGCTGACGCGACGGATGCCGCTGACGCCGCCGACGCCACGGACGCCACGGACGCCGCCGACGGCGGCCCCGACGGCAGCGAGCTCCGCACCCTCGCCTCGGTCCGCTTCTTCGAGGTCATGCGCGGCATGGGCATCGACCAGGAGGTGACCGCCGTCGGGTTCATGCCCGGTGAGACGGTCTCCGCCACGGTCAACTCCACGCCCATGCCGCTGCCGGACCAGATCGCCCCCGCGAACGGGCAGGTGACCTTCACCTTCCCGATCCACGAGGACTTCGAGATCGGCCAGCACTCGGTCACCATCTCGGGCAGCGTGACCGGCCCGGTGGACGTGCCGAACACGCGGTTCTCGGTCATCGGCCAGACGGTCCCGGCCGGTCTGCCGAGCACCCCGATCCGCGGAGGGACCGGCGGCTACGGCGGCGGGATCCTCCCGGTCACGGGCGGCGACGCCGACGGGATGCTCTTCCTCGGCGGCATCGCGCTCCTGATGATGCTGACGGGCGCCGGTGCCCTGCACCGCGGCCGTCGCAGCCGCCAGGTGTGACGCACCGCTGACGCAGGCGGGCGGGTGATCCGGCACGACAGCCGGGTCGCCCGCCCTCCCGCTCCCGCCGTCCGCCCCGCGGAGAGACCGGCGCAGCACGAACCGCAGGACCAGCACGACGGCTCGGCAGGATCCACCCGCTCCCGCCGCCGACAGGACCCACCCGACGCACGAGGGGGACGGCGCATGACCGACACGACCCACCACCACGACACCGGCACCGACGACGCCCGGGACGCGGACGGCCTCGAGGCCGACGCCGAGGCCGACCCCGCCACCGACGCGACCGCGTCGCCGCCGGCCGCGGACCCACCCGGAGCGCACGCCCGGGACCGCCGGCCGCTGACCCGCGGCGCCCGCATCGGCACCGCGATCGCCGCGCTCGTCGTCGCCGTCTACGTGGCGACCACGATCCTCATGGTCGTCCCGCAGACCTCCACGACCCGCGCGCTCACCGCCCCGGCCCGCCCCTACTTCGGCCAGCAGTGGAACGTGTTCGCCCCCTCCATCCAGAAGACGAACCGCTACCTCCAGATGCAGGCGCAGTGGCGCGACGGCTCGGGCGCGCTGGTGAAGAGCGAGTGGGTGGACATCACGGACGCCGAGTACGAGTCGGGCGACGGGCACGTCCAGGCGTCGCGCGCCAACAAGCAGAGCGCGAACCTCCTCAAGACCTACAGCGCCCGCTACCTCGCCCTCAGCGAGGAGCAGCGGGCCGTCGCGCGGGACACCTTCATCCGGCGCACCGACGACGGCTTCGCGGCCAAGACGCCGACCTCGCTCGTCCAGCAGCTCACGGGCCTCACCGAGGGCACGAGCGGTCGCGTCGTCTCGTTCCTCCGCTACGACTACGTGTTGAAGGAGTTCGCGACCTACTGGGGGACGGCCTACTTCGGCCGCGACGTGGAGCGCGTCCGCTGGCGCATCGTCACGACGCGCCCCAACGACTTCGAGCACCGGCTCGACCAGGAGCGCCAGTTCGCGCCCTCGGTCCGCACCTTCGGATGGCGCCACGTCGACGACGTCATCGACCCCCGGGCGCTCGGCGCCTACCAGGCAGTGGTGGAGAGGTACGCACGATGAGCACCCGCACGGACGACACCCGTCCCGCCGACCGTCCCGTCCCCGCGGCCCCTCGCACCGGCCCGCGCGCCCAGGCGGCCGCTCGGTTCCGCCAGGTGATGCAGGACCGCGAGCTGCTGCGCGCGCTCCGCGACCCGCGCGGCTGGCCCCGCGGCGTCGCCATGTGGATGACCGAGCGGGAGCACGCGACGTACAGCTTCGCCGCGCTCCGCATCACGCTCGGCTCCGTGATCCTGCTGGTGCTCGTCACCTGCTTCGCCGACCGGCACTACCTCTGGGGCGTCGGATCCCGGTTCATCGACCCCGAGGCGAGCCGCCGCGGGTGGCCCCCGTTCTTCGAGGGCATCTTCTCCAAGACCGACGCGACGCTGTTCGACCTCGCCTACCTCGCCCTGGCGGCGCTCGCGGTGCTGTTCACCCTCGGCTGGCGTTCGCGGATCGTGACGCCGTTCCTCCTGCTGCTGTGGATCAGCCTCTCCACCAACAGCACGCTGCTCAGCAACGGCGGCGACACCGTGCTGCGGCTCACGCTGTTCTTCGCCCTCTTCGCCGACCTGTCGCGGCACTTCTCGCTCGACGCCCTGCGCCGCCGCCGCGAGGCCGAGCCGGGCGCCCGGCGCCCGTCGTCCGCCGTGGTCGCGACGCGTCGCCTCGTGGCGCGGATCCCGCGGCTCGTGCCGGTGCTCCTGCACAACACCGCGCTGGTGCTGTCGGCGTACCAGATCATGCTCATCTACGTGAACTCCGCGTTCCTCAAGCTGCAGGGGGAGGAGTGGCGGGACGGCTCGGCCACCTACTACTCGCTCGTCATCGACGGGTACCGTCCGTGGCCGTGGATCAACGACCTCCTCGTGCAGTCGAGCATCGGCATCGCGCTGGCGAGCCTCGCCGCGGTGGCGTTCCAGGGCCTGTTCCCGCTGCTGATCCTCTGGCGGCCGACGCGCATCGTGGCGCTCGTGGTCATCACGGGCATGCACGTGATGATCGGCGTGCTGCTCGGCCTGTGGCCGTTCTCCCTCGCGATGATCGCGCTCGACTTCCTCTTCGTGCGCGACGCGACCTGGCGGGAGGGGTTCGCGCTCCTCGGGCGCTGGCGGTCGCGGACGCCCCGGCGGATGCGCGAGCGCGGGGGCGTGCACGGGCGCCGCGCCTCCGCTCCCTCCCCAGCCGCGTCCGTCGAGGCCCCGGCCGAGGCCTGACCGGCGGGCGGCGGGACGGCCGGGGGTGCCCGGTATCCTCGGGACCGTGGTCACCGCCCTGTATCGCCGTTACCGGCCAGAGAACTTCGTCGAGCTCATCGGCCAGACGCAGGTGACGGATCCGCTGCGCACGGCCCTCCGCACCAACCGCGTCAACCACGCGTACCTGTTCAGCGGGCCGCGCGGCTGCGGCAAGACCACGTCGGCCCGCATCCTGGCGCGCTGCCTCAACTGCGCCGAGGGGCCCACCGACACCCCGTGCGGCGTCTGCCCGAGCTGCGTCGAGCTCAGCCGCGATGGCAGCGGCTCGCTCGACGTGGTCGAGATCGACGCCGCGAGCCACAACGGCGTCGACGACGCACGCGACATCCGCGAGCGCGCGGTCTTCGCGCCGGCGCGCGACCGCTACAAGATCTTCATCCTCGACGAGGCGCACATGGTCACGCCGCAGGGCTTCAACGCGCTGCTGAAGATCGTGGAGGAGCCGCCGGAGCACGTGAAGTTCATCTTCGCCACCACGGAGCCCGACAAGGTCATCGGCACCATCCGCTCCCGCACGCACCACTACCCGTTCCGGCTCGTGCCGCCCGCGCAGATGCTCGACTACGTGGAGCACCTGTCCCGCGAGGAGAGCGTGCAGGTGGCGCCCGGCGTGCTGCCGCTCGTCGTCCGCGCCGGCGGGGGATCGGTGCGCGACACCCTGTCCCTGCTCGACCAGCTCATCGCGGGGTCGGAGGACGAGAGCGTCGAGTACGAGCGCGCCGTCGCGCTCCTCGGATACACGCACGCGGCCCTGCTCGACGAGGTCATCGACGCGGTCGCCCGGCACGACGCGGCCGGCGCCTTCGCGGGAGTCGACCGGGTCATCCAGACCGGGCAGGATCCGCGCCGCTTCGTCGAGGACCTCCTCGAGCGCCTGCGCGACCTCATCATCGTGGGCGCCTCGTCCGTCGAGGGCGCGGCCGCGGTGCTCCGCGGCACCCCGGAGGACGAGCTCGAGCGCATGCGCGCCCAGGCTGTCGCGTTCGGCGCCGTCGAGCTGTCGCGCGCCGCGGACGTGGTCAACGCCGCCCTCACCGAGATGACGGGCGCCACCTCGCCGCGCCTGCACCTCGAGCTGCTGGTCGCGCGCGTGCTCGTCCCCGCCAGCGACGACACGCACCGCGGCGCCCTGGCCCGCGTCGAGCGCCTCGAGCGCCGGGTGGGCGTCGCGGACTCGGGGGCGGATCCGGCTCCGGCCGCTGCCGCTGCCGCTGCCGCTGCCGCTGCGCCCGCACGCGCTGTCGCCTCCGCTCCCGCTGCCGCTCCAGTGCCAGCTCCGGCGCCGGCTCCGGCGCACTCGGCGGATCCCGTGCCGGCGGTCGACAACGCCCCGGCGCAGCCCGTCACGCCCGCGGACGAGGCGTCCGCGGACGAGGCGTCCGCGACCGAGGCGCCCGCGACCCCGCAGGTCCGGGAGACCACCGAGGCCGTCGCCGCGCCGGCCGCCTCCACGCCGCCGGCATCTTCTTCCGCGACGCCCGCGACCACGCCGCCGGCATCCGCTCCCGCGACGCCCGCGCCCGTCGGCCCCGTCACGTTCGAGCAGCTCCGCGACGCGTGGCCGTCGGTCGTCGAGGCGGTGGAGAAGGCGAAGCGCAGCGCGTGGCTCGTCGCCGTCACGGCCACGCCCCGTGCCCTGGCGGGCGACGTCCTCACCCTGTCCTTCGTCAGCGCCAACGACGCCGAGCGCTTCAAGGAGCGCGGCGTCCCGGGGCAGGGCGTCAGCGACATCCTCCGCACCGCCATCCTCGAGGTGCTCGGCCTCCGCGTGAAGTTCATCGCCCGCGTCGAGCCCCACGGCGGCACCCCGGCACCGTCCGGCACCCCGGCGCCGACCGGCACCCCGGCGCCGACGGGTGGGGCCGCCGGGCCCACGGCACCGACCCCGGCACCCGCGCCGGCAGCCGGTCCCCGGTCCGCGGCGGCCGCATCCGCACCGTCCGCGCGCGACGGCGAGGCCACCCCCGCGGCGAGGTCGGCGCCGCCGGCAGCCGCCAACGCCCCTCGCGCCAGGACGTCGCCTCCCGCGAAGACCACGCCGGCCGGCGGCGGATGGGCCACCGTCGCCATCCCCACGTCCGACCCCGGCGCGAGCGATCCCGCTCCCGACCGGCGTGCCCCCGCGGCGCGTCCGGAGCGCCCCGTGCCGCCCGCGCCGTCCACGCAGTCCACGCCGTCCACGCCGCCGTCGGCACCCGCCGCCGCGACCCCCGCGCCCCCCTCCCCGGCCGCCGCGACCACGACCGGTCCTGTTCGTCGCGGATCCGCGGTCGTCCCGGACGCGCACGTGCCCGACTTCGAGGAGCCGGAGCCGGACGAGTTCGGCCCCGCGGAGCCCGGCTGGGCCACCGGCGACGGCTCGCCCGACTCGGCCCCGCCGGTGTCGCGCCCGGCCCCGGCGGTCGCCGCGCCGTCGGCGCCCGCGCAGACGCGAGCGCCGTCCGCATCGACGACGGCGCCGGACGCGAGGGAGTCCACCGGTCCCGCATCCGCCCCCGCCGCGAAGACCGCCCCGCAGCGCTACGGCGAGTCCGTCGTCCGCGAGATCCTCCAGGCGAGCTTCATCGAGGAGAAGCCCGTCGAGCGCAAGGCCCGCCCCACCATCCGCCCCACAGGTCAGGACTAGCGCCGCATGTACGAGGGAATCGTCCAGGAGCTGATCGACGAGCTCGGCCGCCTGCCGGGCATCGGCCCGAAGTCCGCCCAGCGCATCGCGTTCCACATCCTCCAGACGGAGACGTTCGACGTGTCGCGCCTGGCCGAGGTGCTCACGGTGGTCCGCGACAAGGTGCGCTTCTGCGCCATCTGCGGCAACGTCAGCGAGGAGGAGACGTGCGGCATCTGCCGCGACCCCCGCCGCAGCCCCGCCACCATCTGCGTGGTGGAGGAGGCCAAGGACGTGGTCGCCATCGAGCGCACGCGCGAGTTCCGCGGGCTCTACCATGTCCTCGGCGGGGCCATCAGCCCCATCGACGGCATCGGACCGGACGACCTCCGCATCCGCCAGCTCATGCAGCGCCTCGCCGACGCCACCGTCACCGAGGTCATCATCGCCACCGACCCGAACCTGGAGGGCGAGGCGACCGCCACCTACCTCTCGCGGCTGCTCTCCACCTTCGACATCCGCGTCACCCGCCTCGCCTCCGGCCTCCCTGTCGGCGGCGACCTCGAGTACGCCGACGAGGTCACCCTCGGCCGTGCCTTCGAGGGCCGGCGCCTCGTGGGGGAGTGACCCGGCGCCCCTGCGTCATGCGGCGGATCCGCCGATGCCGCCCCCATATGATCGTGATCCGGGCCGCCCGCGCCCACCCGAGCCCCAGGAGTCGCCCGTGAGCCTCATCGTGCAGAAGTTCGGCGGATCGTCGGTCGCCGATGCCGAGAGCATCAAGCGCGTCGCGAAGCGCATCGTCGCCGCGCGGAAGGCCGGCAACGACGTGGTCGTCGCCGTCTCCGCGATGGGCGACTCGACGGACGAGCTGCTCGACCTGGCCCACGAGGTCACCCCCATCCCCGCTCCGCGCGAGCTCGACATGCTCCTCACCGCGGGCGAGCGCATCTCCATGGCGCTCCTCGCGATGGCCATCAAGAGCATGGGCTACGACGCGCGCTCCTTCACGGGCAGCCAGGCGGGCATGATCACCGACGCGCAGCACGGGGCCGCCCGCATCGTCGACGTCACGCCCGGCCGCGTCCGCGACGCGCTCGGCGAGGGCGCCATCGCCATCGTCGCGGGCTTCCAGGGCTTCAACCGCGGCACGGGCGACATCACCACCCTGGGCCGCGGCGGATCCGACACCACGGCGGTCGCGCTCGCGGCGGCCCTCGGCGCCGACGTCTGCGAGATCTACACCGACGTCGACGGCATCTTCACGGCCGACCCGCGCGTGGTGCCGCTCGCCCGCAAGATCGACCGCATCACGAGCGAGGAGATGCTCGAGCTCGCGGCGTCCGGCGCGAAGGTCCTCTACATCCGCGCCGTCGAGTACGCCCGCCGGCACGGCGTCCTGCTGCACGTCCGCTCCTCGTTCACGCACAACGAGGGCACCATCGTCTACAACCCCACGGATGGAGAGAATGTGGAAGAGCCCGTCATCGTCGGCGTCGCCGCCGACCTCAGCGAGGCCAAGGTCACGGTGGTCGGCGTCCCCGACGTACCGGGCAAGGCCGCGCAGATCTTCACCATCGTCGCCAAGACCGGCGCCAACATCGACATGATCGTGCAGAACGTGTCGGCCGCCGCCACGAGCCTCACGGACATCTCGTTCACCCTCCCGAAGTCCGACGCCCAGCGCGTGCTGACGGTGCTCGCGGCCGAGAAGGACGCCGTCGGGTTCACGGGCCTCCAGCACGACGACCAGATCGGCAAGCTCGCGCTCGTCGGCGCCGGCATGCGCACCAACGCCGGCGTCTCCGCGCAGCTCTTCACGGCGCTGTCCGACGCGGGCATCAACATCGAGATGATCTCCACCAGCGAGATCCGCATCTCGGTCGTCACGCGCGCCGACACCATCGACGAGGCCGTGCGCGTGGTCCACCACGCCTTCGGGCTCGACGCGGACGACGTCGCCGTCGTCCACGCCGGCACCGGCCGCTGACCCGCACGCCCGCGCACTGCAGGAGGAGACACCCGTGACCGACGCCACCCCCATCGGATCCGCCCCCGCCCCCGAGACCGCCGGCCTCCGCGTCGGCGTCGTCGGCGCCACCGGCCAGGTCGGCGCCGTGATGCGGCGCCTGCTCGAGGAGCGCGCGTTCCCGATCGCGGAGATCCGGTTCTTCGCCTCGGCGCGCTCGGCGGGCACCACGCTCCCGTTCGCGGGCCGCGAGGTGGTCGTGGAGGACGCGGCGACCGCGGATCCCACGGGCCTCGACATCGCGCTGTTCTCCGCGGGCGCCACCACGTCCCGGGCGCAGGCGCCGCGCTTCGCCGAGGCGGGCGTGCTCGTCATCGACAACTCGAGCGCCTGGCGCATGGACCCGGACGTCCCGCTCGTCGTCTCCGAGGTCAACCCGGAGGCCATCGCGGACGCGCGCCGCGGCATCATCGCGAACCCCAACTGCACCACCATGGCCGCGATGCCCGTCCTCAAGGTCCTGCACGAGGAGGCCGGCCTCACCCGCCTCGTGGTGAGCACCTACCAGGCCGTCTCCGGATCCGGCCTCGTCGGCGCCGAGGAGCTCGCGGGCCAGGCCGAAGCCGCGGTCGCCGCCGGCCCGGATGCGCTCCGCCGCCTCGTCCACGACGGCCGTGCGGTCGAGCTGCCCGAGCCCGCCGTCTACCAGCGCCCCATCGCCTTCGACGTCATCCCGCTCGCCGGCAGCATCGTCGACGACGGCCTGTTCGAGACCGACGAGGAGAAGAAGCTCCGCAATGAGAGCCGCAAGATCCTGGGGCTCCCCGACCTGCTCGTCAGCGGCACGTGCGTGCGCGTCCCCGTCTTCACCGGCCACTCGCTGTCGGTCAACGCCGAGTTCTCGTCGCCCCTCAGCGTCGCGCGCGCCACCGAGCTGCTGTCGACGGCGCCCGGCGTCGAGCTGTCCGACATCCCCACGCCTCTCCAGGCCGCCGGCACCGACCCCAGCTACGTCGGCCGGATCCGCGCGGACGAGGGCGCGCCCGAGGGCCGTGGACTCGCCCTCTTCATCAGCAACGACAACCTCCGCAAGGGCGCCGCGCTCAACGCCGTCCAGATCGCCGAGGTCGTCGCGGCACACCGCTGATCCCTCCCCAGCCGCGCTCGTGAGGGTCGCCGTACCACTCCCCGGGGCCCCCGAGGGGGCCCGAGAAGGCGGGCGTACACTGATCCGGTGAGCGATACAGCGGAACCGGTAGACGTCGTCCTCGTCGGCGGGGGCATCATGAGCGCCACGCTCGGCACCCTCATCAAGCAGCTCGAACCGGACTGGACCATCCAGATCTTCGAGCGCCTCGGCGAGGTCGCCATGGAGTCCAGCAACCCGTGGAACAACGCGGGCACCGGCCACGCGGCGCTCTGCGAGCTGAACTACACGCCGGAGAAGGACGGGAAGATCGAGATCGGGGCGGCGACCCGCATCAACGAGCAGTTCCAGCTCTCCCGCCAGTTCTGGGCCCACCTCGTCACCGCGGGCGCCGTGCCGGAGCCCAAGGAGTTCATCAACCCCACCCCGCACATGACCTTCGTGCGCGGCAAGGAGAACGCGGAGTACCTGCGCCGCCGCTTCGACGCCCTGCGCGCGCACCCCCTCTTCGAGGCCATGGAGTACACCGAGGACCCGGCCGTCATCCACTCCTGGGCCCCGCTCCTCGTGCTGCAGCGCGACAAGGACGAGGTCATCGCGGCCACGCGCTTCGAGGGCGGAACCGACGTCGACTTCGGCGCCCTCACGAACAAGCTCGTCGACTACCTCACCGAGCACGGCGCGGCCCTGCACCTCAACCACGAGGTCCGCAGCCTGTCGCAGGACCCGGACGGCAGCTGGCGCCTCCGCATCCGCAACGACGTCGGCCGGTCGACCGTGCAGGTGCACGCCAAGTTCGTCTTCATCGGCGCGGGCGGGGGAGCGCTGCCCCTCCTGCAGAAGTCGGGCATCCCCGAGATCAAGGGCTTCGGCGGCTTCCCCATCAGCGGCGAGTGGTACCGCACGGACGACCCGGAGATCGTCGCCAAGCACCGGGCCAAGGTCTACGGCAAGGCCGCCATCGGCTCCCCGCCCATGTCGGTCCCGCACCTCGACACGCGCGTCGTGGGAGGCGAGACCTCGCTCCTCTTCGGGCCATACGCCGGCTTCAGCCCGCGCTTCCTCAAGAAGGGCTCGCTGCTCGACCTCTTCGCCTCCATCCGGCCGCACAACATCATCCCGATGCTCGCCGTCGCTAAGGACAACCTGGGCCTCATCAAGTACCTCGTGAGCCAGCTCATCGCCTCGAAGGAGACGAAGTTCGACGCGCTCCGGGAGTTCATGCCCACGGCCGACCCGAAGGACTGGTACCAGGTCACGGCCGGCCAGCGCGTGCAGGTCATGAAGAAGGACGCGCAGAAGGGCGGCGTGCTCCAGTTCGGCACCGAGGTCGTGGCGGCGGCCGACGGCAGCATCGCGGGCCTCCTCGGCGCGTCGCCCGGCGCCTCCACGGCGGTCCCGATCATGCTCGACGTGCTGGAGCGCTGCTTCCCGGAGCGCATGGACGGGTGGCGCAAGCCGCTGAAGCGCATGATCCCGAACTACGGCACGCTCGTCGCGTCAGACCCGAAGAAGACGCCGAAGATCATCCAGGAGACCACCGAGGTCCTCGAGCTCCAGCACTGAGCAGGGGGCGGTCGCGCCGCGTGCGGCCGCCCTCTCCCGCCTCCGTCCGCATCGCGTTCGAAAGTGTGTTCGAATGGGCGCATGAGATGGAGCGCGCAGAAGCTGTCGGACGCGAGCGCGGATGCACTGCCCGGCCTCGTGCGGTTGAGCAATTTCGTGCAGAGCGTCCGCACCCCGGAGTTCCAGGGCGTGACGTTCCACGAGGTGCTCGCCAAGTCGGCGTTGAACCGCGTGCCGGGGGAGTCGAAGGTCATGCCGTACGGGTGGACCATCAACCCGTACCGCGGCTGCACCCACGCCTGCGTCTACTGCTTCGCGCGCCCGACGCACGCCTACCTCGACCTCGACGGCGGCCGCGACTTCGACGACCAGATCGTCGTGAAGGTCAACGTCGCGGAGGTCCTCGCCCGCGAGCTCGCGAAGCCCACCTGGACCCGTGACGCCGTCGCGCTCGGCACCAACACCGACCCGTACCAGCGCGCCGAGGGCCGCTACGCGCTCATGCCCGGCATCATCGCGGCGCTCGCGTCCTCCGGCACGCCGCTGTCGATCCTCACCAAGGGCACGCTCCTCCGTCGTGACCTCCCGCTGCTGGCCGAGGCGTCGGCGACCGTGCCCGTCGACCTGGCGATGAGCATCGCCGTGCTCGACGACGACCTGCAGCAGTCCGTCGAGCCGGGCACGCCCACGACCGCGGCGCGTCTCGCGACCGTCACCGCGATCCGCGAGGCGGGTCTCGATTGCACGGTCTTCATGATGCCGATCCTGCCGATGCTCACCGACTCGGTCGAGCACCTCGACCACGCGCTCACGCGCATCCGCGAGGCCGGCGGCACGCGCGTCCTCTACTCGGCGCTGTACCTCAAGCCCGGCGTGAAGGAGTGGTACCTGGAGTGGCTCGAGCGCGAGCGCCCGGACCTGGTGGGCCGCTACCTGGACCTGTACGCGCGCGGCGCCTACGCCCCGCAGGCGTACCGGTCGTGGCTGAAGGCCCGCATGGACCCGCTGGTCCGGCGGCACGGGCTCGGCGGCGGCCGGGTGGACCCGCGCACGGGCGGCGTGCTCTCCCGGGCCGACGTCCCCGGCATCGAGGGCCAGGTCGCCCGGCCCGGAGCCGCGCGACCGGGGTGGAGCCAGGAGGGCGCGGACAGCCGTGCCACCACGTCCCGAGGGCGCGGGAGCTGGGCGACCGGAGCCGCCCTCGCGCCGGCGCCGGGGCCCCTGGTCGCGGCCGCGCTCCCCGCCGGTCCCGCGGGCACGCAGGCCACCCTCTTCTGAGCGGCGGCATCCGCGGCAGGGGCGGGCGGCGGCAGCGGTGTCCGCGGAGGGTCCGGGCGGCCGCCGAGCCGTGCGCGCTGGCTACAGTTCTCCCATGACCACCCTGCGGCTCCCCGGGGCGGGGCCGATGTCCGCCGACGGGCGGGGGATCGCGCAGCCCGTCCGCGTCGCCGTGCTCATGGGCCAGGTGCCGGCGCTCGACGAGGTGTGCTCGATCCTCCGCGAGCGCGCCCCCGAGGTCGACGTGGTCGTCGGCACCACGGGCTGGCTGCAGCTCGTCCAGTCGCCGCGCTTCCCGACCGAGGTGGTCGTGCTCGACTACGAGCTCGCCGACGCGGTCAGCCTCGAGGGGCGCGTGCGGTCCTGCCGGGCCGCCGGGGCGAGCGTCGTCGTCCTCTCCCGTTCCGGGAGCCCGGAGGTGCGTCGCCGGGTGCTCGACTCCGGCGCCGCGGCGCTCCTCGCCGGCCCCGTGCCCGCCCGGGACATCGTCGCCGCCGTGCGCTCCGTGGTCGCGGCCGCCCGCACCGCCGTCCCCGCGCCGGAGCCGGCGCCCGCGTTCACGAGCCCGCGCCTCAGTCAGGGGGAGGAGCAGGCGCTCCGCCTCTACGTCACGGGCCGTTCGACGCTCGACGTGGCCGCCCAGATGAACGTGCAGTACGAGACCGCGAAGACCTACCTCCGGCGGGCCCGGGCCAAGTACCGCCTCGTGGGCCGCGCTGCCGGGCGCCGGGCGGACCTGATCGAACGGGCCGCCGAGGACGGCTACCTTCGGTAGATGGCCAAGCTCTACTTCCGATTCGGCGCGATGAACAGCGGCAAGAGCACCTCGATGCTGCAGGCCGCGTACAACTACGAGGAGCGCGGACAGCACGTCCTGCTCACGAAGCCCGTCATCGACACCAAGGGCGACCGCGACATCGTCTCCCGCCTCGGCGTCCGGCGTCCGGTCGACTTCCTGCTCGAGCCCGACGCGGACGTCTGGCAGGAGTTCGGGATCCACCGCGATCGCGTGCTGCAGGAGCTCGGCGGCCCCACCGCGTGCCTGCTCGTCGACGAGGCCCAGTTCCTCCGCGAGTCGCAGGTCGACGACCTGCTGCGCATCGCGATCCTGCAGGACGTGCCGGTCATCGCCTACGGGATCCGCACCGACTTCCAGACCGTCGCGTTCCCGGGGAGCCGTCGCCTGCTGGAGATCGCGCACAGCCTGGAGGAGATGAAGACCATCTGCCGCTGCGGACGCAAGGCCGTGTTCAACGCCCGCCAGGTGGGCGAGCGCTTCATCTTCGCCGGCGACCAGGTCGCGATCGACGGCGAGGACGTGACCTACATGTCGCTCTGCGGCGCGTGCTACCTGGCCGAGAGCGGGGGAGCGCTGTCGAGCGGCCGTCCGGTCGAGGCCGCGCCGGCGGGCTTCGGCTACGCGGCGGGACCGGACGCCGACTTCACCTGATCGGGGACCGCTCCGGCTGGACGCCGCGCCGCGGTCAGTCGCGCAGGTAGCGCAGCCCGCATGCCGTGAGCACGCCGGTGATGAACAGGGTGGCCAACGGGACCAGGGCAGCGCAGACGTCGGGCATCGGGATCCGGACCTTCTCTTCGGGTGAGCGTTCGGTCGAGTGGGGCGCGGGTGGGTGGTCCGGCCCTCGCCGTCCACGCTAGCCTCCCTCCCCGCGGCTGCCCCGCCCCAGAAGACGGGGCACGAGGCGATCGACGACATCGGCACCCGAGGAGGTCGGACGACGGCTCCCGGCTGTGGGAGCATGGGCGGAGGTGCCGTCGGGGGGCACCGCACCGACGAGGGGGAGCGCCTGTGGAACTGCGTGAATACATCCGGATACTGCGACGTTCGTGGATCCTCATCCTTCTGGCGCTGCTGCTGGGGGTGGGGGCCGCTGCCGGCTACTCGCTCGCGCAGACGCCGGAGTACCGGGCATCCGCGAAGGTCTTCGTGTCGACGCAGTCCGCGGGCTCCGTGACGGACCTCAGCCAGGGCAACGCGTTCACGCAGCAGGCGGTGAAGAGCTACGCCGACGTCGTGTCCACGCCCGTCGTGCTGGAGCCGGTCATCGCGCAGCTGGGGCTGGACGAGACCGCCGAGACGCTGGCGCCGCGCATCTCGGCTTCCGCCGCGGCCGACACCGTCATCATCGAGATCGCGGCCGAGGACCAGCAGGCGGAGTCCGCCGCGTCCATCGCCAACGCGGTCGCGAAGAGCTTCTCCGACGTCGTCGGGCAGCTCACCGCGGAGAACACCGGCGGGCAGTCGCAGGTGAAGGTCACCACCCTGCAGGAGGCGCGGATCCCCGCCGCCCCCGTGTCGCCGCGCGTGCCGCTCAACCTCGCGCTGGGCGCGCTCGTGGGCCTCGCGCTCGGCATCGCCGTCTCGGTGCTCCGCTCCACCCTGGACACGCGCATCCGCGGCGAGCGGGACCTGCGGCTGGTCACGCACGCGCCCGTGCTCGGCGGCATCGCCTTCGACCCGAAGGCGAAGGAGCGTCCCCTCATCGTGCAGTCGGACCCGCGGAGCCCCCGGGCCGAGTCCTTCCGCAGCCTCCGCACGAACCTCCAGTTCCTCGACTTCGGCGGACGCGCGCGCAGCTTCGTGATCACGAGCGCGGTCGAGTCCGAGGACAAGTCGACGACCACCGCCAACCTGGCCATCGCCCTCAGCGACGCCGGTGCCCGCGTCGCCGTGATCGACGCCGACCTCCGCCGTCCGAAGCTCGCGTCCTACCTCGGGCTCGAGGGAGCGGTCGGGCTCACCGACGTGCTGATCGGCCGCGCGACGCTCGCGGACGTGCTTCAGCCCTGGGGCAACCGCAACATGTTCGTCCTGCCCGCCGGCCAGATCCCGCCGAACCCGAGCGAGCTGCTCGGATCGCGCACCATGGTCACGCTGCTCAAGGAGCTCGAGGCGGAGTTCGACACCGTCCTCATCGACGCGCCGCCGCTCCTGCCCGTCACCGACAGCGCGGTGCTCTCCAAGAGCGCCGGCGGCGCGATCCTCGTCGTCTCCTCGGGTCGCGCGCACCGCGGCCAGGTGCACGCCGCAATCGAGTCGCTCAACAGCGTCGGCGCGGAGGTGCTGGGCGTCGTCCTCACCATGCTGCCCACGAAGGGCCCGGACGCGTACGGCTACGGCCAGTACGGGTACTCGTACGTCCGCCCCGAGGGCGCGGACGGCACCGCCCCCGCCCCCGCGTGACCGGCCGGCCGTCCGCCTCCGGGCGCGACGGCCGAGCCCGTGTCGTCGGGAGCAGCCCGGTGCGGGCCTGTACCATCCGCATGACACCACCGCTCCATCCCGCATCTCCCGCTGCGCGGAATCCGCGTCCGAGCTCCCCACCGGGGTCGGACCGCGGATCCCCGTCCGGACGCGGTCGGGGGTCGGCCTCACGCGAGGCCGCATCCGCCGTCCGCTCGATGCCCGCGACACCGGGAGACACCATGTCGGCTCAGGCCGAGGCGCCGACGCGCCGCCCAGGAGGACGCTCCTCCGACCCCTGCGCCCGCCGATCCGAGGGAGCCGTCCGTGGCTAGGCCCTCGTCCGACAGCCGGAAGCCGATGGCGGTCACCGGCCGTCCCTCCCGCCGCCCTCGGTCGCTGTCCCGCCTGCTCCCCGGGGTCGGGGTGACGGCCGTGGTCGCCTTCCTGGTCATCGACCTGATCCTGGTCTCGGCCGCCGTCACTCGCACCGGCGGCGGCAGCGGCGCGGCCACCGGCGCCGTCGCGCCGACCCCGGAGGCCGCCGCGACGACCGAGTCCGCGCCGGAGCCCGCCGCTCCCGCACCCGCGCCGTCCGCCGCGCCGTCCGCCTCTCCGTCCGCGGCACCCGTCGCATCCGTCGCCGCCCCGACCGTGTTCCTCGCCGCGGGGAACGCCGACGTCGCCTGGCGTGCCACGGCCGGTTCCTGCACCGGCGAGGCCGCGCGGATCCAGACCACCATCGACCGGGGTCGCACCTGGGACACCCGCACGACGGACACCTTCGACGCGCGGCGCGTGCTCGCGCTCTCGGTCACGGGCCCCGACGTGGGCAGCATCGTCGCCGATGTGAAGGCCGCCTGCTCCCGCACGGCGCTGCAGAGCTTCACGGGCGGCGAGTTCTGGCGCGACGCGCCGGCGCTGACGACCACGACGGCCTACGTCGACCCCGCCCAGCCGGGCATCGTGCACCTCGCCCAGGGCCAGCGGGACGCCCCGTGCGGCGACCCGGTCCAGGTCGTCGACAGCGGACAGGCCGCCGCGGTCCTCTGCGCATCGGGCGCCGTCCACGTGCGCTCGGGCGGCGGCGACTTCCGGCGCGTGGACGCGCCCGGCGTCCTCGCGCTCGCGCTCGGCCCGGACGGCATCCTCACGGCGGGCACCTCCGACTCCTGCCGCGGCACGAGCGTCGGTCGCATCGTGCCGGCGTCCGGCGCCGTCAGCGTCGCCGGCTGCGCCTCCGCCGTCCCCGCGAGCGGGGCGGTGGCCCTCTCGGCCGCGGGGCGCGACGTGTGGCTCCTGACGGGGGACGCCGTGAGCGTCTCCACCGACGGCGGGGGCACCTGGTGACCTCCTCCACGATCCGCTCCCGCCACGTCCGCCGCTCCCGACGTCCCTGGACGCGCCGCCGGATCCTCGCGGCGGTCGCCGCCGGCCTCGCTCTGCTCGTCGTCCTCTGGATCGCCTGGATCGCGGCCCGCGCCCTGCTCGCCCGCGCCGAGCTCGAGCAGGCGGTGCCGCTCGCGTCGTCGGTGCAGCGCGACCTCCTGGCCGGCGACCCCGCCGGCGCGGCGGCCGGCGTGGCGAAGCTGCGCGAGCACTCGTCGCGCGCCGTCGCCCTCACGTCGGATCCCGTCTGGGCCGCCACGGAGGTCGTCCCGGGCGTGGGCCCGAACCTCCGCGCCTTCCGGTCGGTCGCCGCGGTCGTCGACCACATCGGCGGCGAGGCCCTCCAGCCCGTGGTGGGCATCGCCGGCACCCTCGACCTCGGCAGCCTCACGCCGAAGGACGGGCGCATCGACCTGGACCCCATCATCGCGGCGCAGGAGCCGGTGCGGCAGGCGGACGACGCGCTCGACACCGCGCTCCAGGACGTGACGGCGATCGACACGGGGTCGACCGTCGCGCCCGTCACCGACGCCGTGACCCGCCTGCGCAAGACGGTGACGTCCGCCGCCGAGACGCTCGCCATCGTGCGCCACGTCGCGGACCTGGCGCCGGCCATGCTCGGCGCGGACGGGAACCGCGACTACCTCCTCATGTTCCAGAACAACGCGGAGGTGCGCTCGACGGGCGGCATCCCCGGGGCTCTCGCGCTCCTGAAGACCGGAGACGGCGCGTTCTCGCTCGGCACGCAGGACTCCGCCCGCGCGTTCCCCCGCCTCGCCGAGCCCGCGCTCCCGCTGGATACGCAGACCGCGGGCCTCTACGGCACCATCACGGGTCGGTACATGCAAGACGTCACCCTCACGCCCGACTTCACCCAGGCCGCCCCGCTCGCCGCGGAGATGTGGCGCCTCAAGCACCGCGAGCCGGTCGACGGCGTCATCAGCATCGACCCGGTCGCGCTGTCCTACCTGCTCGAGGCGACGGGGCCGATCACGCTGCCGACCGGGGACGTCCTGCGCTCGGACGACGCCGTCGACCTGCTGCTCCACGACGTCTACCTCCGCTATCCGAATGCCGACGTGCAGGACGCGGTGTTCGCGAGCGTCGCGGAGGCGGTCTTCTCGAAGGTCTCCTCCGGCGACGTGAAGCCGGCCGCCCTCGTCTCCGCGCTCACCCGCGCCGCCGAGGAGCGCCGCATCCTCATCTGGAACGCGCGACCGGACGAGCAGGCGACGCTGGACGGCACCACGCTGCAGGGCTCGCTGCCGGCCGACAACAGCGAGTCGACGGTCTTCGGCGTGTTCCTCAACGACGCGACCGGCGCCAAGATGGACTACTTCCTCAAGCTCGCGACGTCGCAGGGCATGGCGATGTGCCGCGACGACGGCCGCCCGAACTACCGCACCGAGGTCACGCTCCGCTCCACGGCTCCCGCGGACGCGGCATCGCTCCCGTACGTCGTCACCGGCGGCGGGCAGTACGGTGTCCCACCGGGCGACGTCAAGACGCGCGTGGCCGTCTACGGGCCCCCGGGCACGATCCCCTTGAGCGTGCGCATCGACGACCAGGAGACGGGCTTCCAGCCCGAGATCGTGGGCGGGCGCGCCGTGGCGCAGGTCGAGGTGACGCTCGCGCCCGGTCAGGAGGTCCGCATTTCGGTGGACACCCTGGGGGACAAAAAGACCGACACGCCGCTCTCGATCGTGACGACGCCGGTGATCGACGCCACGGAAACGCAATTCCGCTCGCTCTCCTGCGACGGATCCCGGTAGTGTGGCGAGTGGGGGATTGACCGACGGCGGACCCGAGTCCGTCGAGTGCCCCCTTGCACCGCGCAATCTCACCCAGGGGGAACCACACATGCTCAAGAAGATCCTTGCCGGGGCGGCCATCGCGCTCGCCGCGACGTTCACCGTCTCCACCGCTGCCAACGCGGACCCGTACACGCCCGAGGGCGGCGTCACCGTCAGCGACGCGACCGTCGCTCCCGGCCAGAGCACCGTCCTCACCTTCGCGGACGGCTCCTTCGCGCCGAACAGCCCCGTCACCGTCACCATCACCGGTGAGGACGCGGCCAACGCCACGCTCGCCTCGTTCCGCACGGCCCCGATGGCCGTCACGTCGAACTCCATCACCAAGACGTCGAGCAACGCCGGCGGCCTCCGCGTCACCGTCACCCTGCCGGCCGGTTCCGCCTCGGGCTCCTACACGCTCGTCGGCACGGACGCCCAGGGCAACACCGTCTCCACGTCGATCTCGGTCGTCGCGGCAGCCGGCACCGGCACCTCCAACGGCACCGGTTCCGCCTCGGGCCTGCCCGTCACCGGCGGTCAGCTCCCCGTCGTCCTCATCTGGACCGGCGGCGGCCTGCTGCTCCTCGGCGCCGCGCTCGTGGTCGTGCTGACCACGGTCCGTCGCCAGCGTGGAACGGTCTGATCCACATCACGACACACATCGCCTGACTCCACGGAGCAGTGCGATGGAAGGCCCCGAGGCATAGCCTCGGGGCCTTCCGCCGTCTCCGGGCGCCCACCCCCAGTCCGGGGCCCATCCCGTCCCGGGGAGCGGTCGCGTGGGCCGGACGCGGATAGCATCTCGATCGTGGGTTTACCCGACCCGCTGTCTGCCTGATGGCGCCGACCCGAAATCGCGCCGCGGACACCACCGCCCCGAGGCGATACCCGTCGTGCCCCCGCACGTCCGCCTCGGACGTACCCGAGAAGGCCACCCGAGATGCTCGCCAAGACCCTGGCGGGCGCGTTCGTCGCGCTCGTCATCACCGTTTCCGCTCCCCTCGCCGCCCAGGCCGAGAACTACGTGCCCACGGACTCGCTGCTCTCGTGCGGCGGCATGTCCGTCACCCCGGCGGCCGTCGCACCCGGCGAGGCCGTGACGATCAGCGGCGCGGCCGGATCGTTCGCCGCCGGCGAGACCGTCGCCCTCCGCCTCTCCGCCACCCCCGGCGCACCCGCCGCGGCAGGGGACCCCGCCGTCTCCGTCAGCGCGGCGGCCGACGGCTCCGTCATCGGCAGCCTGACGGTCCCGGCCACCGCGACCGGCACCTGGCGCGCCAACGAGGACGCGGCATCCGGCTCGCACTGGTGCGGACTCGTCTCGGTCGTCCCCGGCAGCACCGCCACCGCCTCGACCGGCTCGCTCCCCATCACGGGCGGCACGCTGCCGACCGGGCTCGCGGTCACGGCCGGCGGCCTGCTCCTCGCCGGCGCCGCGGCGGCCGGCATCGCCGCGTCGCGCCGAGGTCGCGCCTCCTGAGGCGCGACCGCATACGACCCCCGATGCGGGCGGCCCCGATCACGACCGGGGCCGCCGGCGTCGGCGCGTCCGCACCGCGATGGCCGCCGCGAGGGCCGCGCCGATGACGGCGCCCGCCCCGTTCTCGGCGACGTCCGAGAGGGAGGCCACCCGCGCGGGGAGGAACGCCCCCTGCGCGAGCTCGACGCACGCCGACAGCGCGGTGCCCGCGAGGGCGACCGCCCACCAGCGCCGCATCCCGAACGCGAGCACTCCGAGCATCCCCAGCGGCACGAACAGGGCGACGTTGGCGCCCTCCTCGATCATCGAGTAGCGGAAGGCCGGCACGCCGTGGAATTGCACGAAGCGCACCCCCCGCATGAGGAGCGGGTAGATCCCGCGGTCGACGCTGTCCGGCGTCAGCGTCACGAGCGCCACGAGGCCCACGTAGAGCGCGAGGAGCGCGCCCGCCTGGCGGTGCCGCCGGCGCATCAGCCGTCGTTCCCGCTCCACGCCCCAGGGCGACGGCGTGGCTCCGCCATCCGCCGACCGGCGTGGGGGAGCGGGGGCGGCGGGATCCATGTGGCGGCAGACTAGCAACGCCTCCTGGGGCCGGGGACGCCGCCTGCACGCAGCCTCCGGCCCCCGTCGCATTCGGCTCGTACGTGCACTCATCACATTTCGGCCACGGGGAGCTGGGACCCTACCTGAGGCGGATGTCCGGCCTCGGCGCGCAGGTTAGATTCAGAGCATGAGGAAAACTGACCTGACCATCTCGACCCGGTTGGGCGCGTTCCTCGGACTCGTCGGCATGAGCACGATCGCCGGGGTGCTCGTCGCCGCGATGGTGACCCCCGCGATCGCCGTCTCGGGCATCGCCGCCAACAGCACCATCGGCGTGTTCGAGGACATCCCGGACAACCTGCAGATCGACAACCTCGCGCAGAAGACGGTGCTGTTCGCCAAGAAGGGCGACCAGCAGGTGCCCTTCGCCGAGTTCTTCTCGCAGGACCGCGAGGAGGTCCCGTGGGAGGCCGTCTCCCCGTACGCGAAGGACGCGGCCATCGCGACCGAGGACCCCCGCTACTACGAGCACGGCGGCGTCGACGTGCTGTCGGCCGCCCGCGCGCTCGCGCAGAACGTCCTCAACGACGAGGTGCAGTCCGGCGCCTCGACGATCACCATGCAGTACGTCCGCAACGTCCTGGTCCAGAAGGCCCAGAACATGGTCGACTCCTCCGACAAGGCGACGCAGGCCGCGGGCCGCAAGGCGTTCCAGGAGGCCACCCAGCCCGACATGCCCCGCAAGCTCAAGGAGATGCGGATGGCGATCGGGGTGGAGAAGAAGTACTCCAAGAACGAGATCCTCCTCGCCTACCTCAACATCGCGAACTTCGGCAGCCGCGTGTACGGCATCGAGTCCGCGGCGCGGTACTACTTCGACGTCTCGGCCGCCGACCTCACGCTCGACCAGGCCGCGACCCTCATCGCGACCGTCAACGCGCCGGAGATCTACAAGATCGACAACCCGGCGAACCTCGAGCGCAACAAGGCCCGCCGCGACCTCCTGCTGCGGAACATGCTCAAGGAGCAGAAGATCACGCAGGAGCAGTACGACGCGGCCGAGGCCACGCCGATCACGCCGAAGATCACGCCCTCCACGAGCGGCTGCATCCAGGCCGACCCCATCTCCGCCGCGTACTTCTGCGACTACGTGAAGAACGAGATCCTCACGAACAAGGAGTTCGGCGACACGGCGGCCGAGCGCGACGCGGTGCTCAAGCGCGGTGGCATGCAGGTCTACACGACGCTCGACCTCGACATCCAGGGCAACGCCGCGGAGCAGATGCGCAAGCAGGTGCCGGCGACGGCGCGCTTCACGAAGATCGGCGGATCCGTGGTCTCCCGCGAGGTGAAGACGGGTCGCATCATCGCGATGGCGCAGAACACCGACTACGGCGTCGCGGCCGACCAGCCCGGTGTCACCGAGATCAACTACTCGGCCGACAAGGCCCACGGCGGCTCCGCCGGCTTCCAGGTGGGCTCGACCTACAAGATCTTCACGCTCGTCGACTGGCTGAAGAGCGGCAAGTCGATCTACCAGACGGTCAACGCGTCCAAGACGCTCTGGTCGCAGAACGAGTTCACCGCGTGCGGGGGCCCGCTGGCCGGCAAGGCCTACCAGGTCACCAACGACACGAACACCGGTCCCACCTCGAACCAGACCGTCCTCGCGGCGACCGTGGCCTCGGTGAACTCGGCCTTCATCGCGATGGCGAGCCAGCTCGATCTGTGCGACATCAGCCAGACCGCGCGGGACATGGGGATCTACAACGCCGACGGTCGCGAGCTCTCGAGCGTCCCGTCCGACGTGGTGGGATCCGGCGCCAACAACGTGGCCCCGCTCCAGATGGCGACCGCCTTCGGCTCCGTCGCGAACCAGGGCACCATGTGCCCGCCGGTCGCGATCGACAAGGTCGTCCTCCCGGACGAGTCCGAGCTCGTGACCCCGAAGAGCGAGTGCGCGCAGGCCATGAGCCCCGAGGTCGCCAACACGGCCGCCTTCACGCTCAAGGCCGTGATGGGCGGCACCGGTGCGGCGTCGAACCCGCGCGACGGCACCGAGATCATGGGCAAGACGGGCACGACCGACCGATCGAAGGACACCTGGTTCGTCGGATCCTCGACCGAGGTCACGACGGCCGTGTGGGTCGGCAACGTGGAGGGCTTCGCGTCCATGCGCCGCAACGTCCTCAACGGGTCGGCCGCGGACAGCGCGCGTCACCGGATCTTCAAGCCGCTGCAGACCTTCATCGACGACCGCTACCCGGCCGAGGGCTTCCCCTCGCCGAGCAGCACGTTGACGAAGCGGCCCTATGTCGCGCCGAAGCCCCAGCCCACCCAGTCGGCCGCGCCCGAGGCGCCTCCGGCGCCGCCCGCCCCGCCCGCGGGGGAATGAGCCCGCGCTCGATGGGGAGCGCGCGCCGACGGCCGTCGCCTCCGGGCGGCGGCCGTCGTGCTGTGCGGCCGCCGGCCCCGGATCGAGCGCCTCGTAGACTGGACGACCGCCGATCCACCGACCCGGGAAGGCCCTCATGACCGGGACCCCGACGTCCGCACCCGCACGCCTGCGCACGCTCCTGCCGGGCATCGAGGGTCTGCGCGGCGTCGCCGCGGTCGCCGTGCTGCTGTACCACGTGCAGCGCCAGCTGGCCCGGCCGACGACCGACGTGCCGCTCGTCGGCGAGGTCGCCTTCTTCAGCCACGGCGTGACGCTGTTCTTCGTGCTGAGCGGCTTCCTGCTGTTCCTGCCGTTCGCACGTGCGCTCGTCGACGGCGGGCCGATGCCGCGGCTCTCCCGCTACGCCGCCAACCGCGCGCTCCGCGTGCTCCCCGGGTACGTCGTCGTGCTGCTGCTCGTGAGCCTCGTGCTGCGCGTCGCGATCCTGCCGCGGGAGACGCGCGACGACGGCATCTCGCTGGGCACGCTGGGCCCGGTCGACTCGGTCCTCAACGCGCTGCTGCTCCAGGGGTACAGCCCGCGCACGCTCCGGAGCGGCATCGAGGTCGCGTGGACGCTGGCGGTCGAGGTGTCCTTCTACGTCGTCCTGCCGGTGGTGGCGCTCCTCGCCGCGCGGCTGCTCCGAGGACGCGCGACGTGGATCCGCGCCCTCGCGCCGGCGGCGGCGCTCCTGCTGGTCGGCGTGGCCGGCAAGATCTGGTCGATGGCCGCGCAGGCGCCGCTCGGGCACCGTGGCCGGCTCGCGAGCGAGTGGGGAGTGACGTGGGAGGCGGTGGTGAACCGCAGCATCCTCGTGCACGCGGACCTCTTCGCCTACGGCATGGCGGCGGCCGTGATCCTGCTCGCCCTGTCCGCCGACGAGAGCCTGCGCGACCGTGTCGCCCGCTGGCGCGTTCCGGTCGGGATCCTGGCGACGGTGCTCATCGTGGTCGCGTCCGAGGCGCCCGTCGAGGCGTTCGAGGAGAGCGTCGTGGCGGCCTCCTGCGCCACGCTGCTGCTCCTCGTGGCGCTGCCGCGGCGCGGGGGATCCCTAGGCCCGGTGACGCGGGTCCTCGAGCTCCGGTGGATCGCCTGGCTCGGCACGATCTCGTTCAGCGTCTACCTGTGGCACCTGCCGGTGATCCGGTTCCTCCGTCGCGCGGGCCTCGTGCTGCCGGACACGCTCGCCGGCTTCGCCCTGAACACGCTCGTGGTGGGGGCGGTGACGCTCGCGCTCTCGGCGGCGACGTACTACGCCATCGAACGGCCGGCGCTGCGGCTGAAGCCCGGAGGGCGGTGACCCGCGACCGCATCGCCTGCTCGGACGACGAAGGGCCGCTCCCGGAGGAGCGGCCCTTCGTCGTGCTGCTGTTCATGCGGTGCCTCCGGAGGAGGCGGTGTGTCGGGGTAACAGGATTTGAACCTGCGACCTCTTCGTCCCGAACGAAGCGCGCTACCAAACTGCGCCACACCCCGATGGCCCGAGGGCCGGGTTCTACGATACCCGATGTTCCGGGCTCCCGCGTACGCCTGGGCAGCGCGCGGCGGGCGGTCAGACCGCCGTGAGTGTGAGCAGAGTCGCTTCGGGGAAGCACGCGAACCGCACGGGCGCGTAGATCGAGGTGCCGAGGCCCGCGCTCACATGCAGGAAGGAGGCCCGGTCCGCGTGCGGCCAGACGCTCAGGCCCTTCACCTGGCGGCGCGGGATGTCGCAGTTGGTGACGAGCGCGCCGTAGCCGGGCACGCACACCTGGCCGCCGTGGGTGTGCCCGGCGAAGACCATGCGGGCGCCGTTGGTGACGAACGAGTCGAGCACCCGGCGGTAGGGCGCGTGCGCGACGCCGATGGAGACCACCGGAGCGTCCGAGGACCCCTGGTACGCCTCGCCGTCCTCCCGGAGCTCGTCGAGCGCCCCGGGGATCGCCTCCAGGCGATCGAAGTCGCGGTGCGGGTCGTCGACGCCGAAGAACTCGAGCAGCGTGCCGTTGACCTCGACGGCGCCCGCGGCGTTGTTGAGGTCGAGCCAGCCGAGCGAGGCGTAGAGGCGCTCGAGCCGGGGGAGGTCGAGGTCCGCCGGCCGCTGCGTGGCGTGCGTGTTGGCCGTGAAGTACTTCAGCGGGTTCTTCATCATCGGCCCGTAGTAGTCGTTCGATCCGTGCACGAAGACACCGGGGACGCCGCGGAACGCCTCGAGCGTCTCCTCGACCGCGACGATGCCCTGCTCGTGGCCCGTGTTGTCGCCCGTGTCGACGACGAGATCGGGCTTGAGCTCCGCGAGCTCGCGCACCCAGCGCTGCTTCTTGTGCTGCCACGGCGCCATGTGCATGTCCGAGAGGTGCAGCACGCGGATGGGGTCGGCGCCCACCGGCAGGACCGGCACCGTCACCTCCCGCAGCGTGAAGCGGCGGCGCTCGTAGAACGAGGCGTAGGCGAAGACCGCGGCGCCGGCCGCGACGACGCCGCCAGCCGTGCGGGCGATCGTGCCGACGACGCTCATCAGGTACGCCCGACGAAGAGCGTCACGGGACCACCGCTCTGCTGTCCGGCCGCGGGATCCGTGCGGGTCGCCTTGTTGATCTGCGAGCTGTCCTGCACCTGCTCCTGCGCCACGGTCACGTTGAAGCCGGCCGAACGCAGGGTCTGGCGCGCGGCCGTCACGTCCTGCCCGCGCACGTCCGGGACGGTGCCCGGGGTGCCCTGCGGCTGGCTCTGGTCGGGCCCGCTGCTGGTGAACACCGTGACGGTGGATCCGCGCGCGGCGTTGGCGCCGGCGCCGGGGTCGGACCCGGCGACCTGACCGGCGGGCACGTTCGCGGAGGCGCGCGCGCCGCCCTGCGCGAAGGACAGGCCCGCGCCCTCTATGGCGGACTGGGCGTCGGCGGGCGACATGCCCGACACGTCCGGTACCTGCACCGTCGGCGTGCGGGTGAGGTCCGCTGCCGGGCCGGGGAACGCGGAGCCCTTGTAGACGCCGTTGACGGCCTGCATGAACGGCTTCCACACGGCGAAGCGAGCGGTGGACATGAGCTGCCCGTTCGGCAGGTTGGTCTTGCGCTGCTGGATCTGCTGCCCCGAGGAGCTGCCCACCCAGATGGCCGTGGTGACCTCGGTGCTCGAGCCCACGAACCAGGTGTCCTTCGCCTTGTCGGTGGTTCCCGTCTTGCCGATGAGCGGCGTGCCGTCGTTGGTGTTACCCGCGGCGCCCGTGGCGCTCATGACGCCGGCGAGGGCGTACGCGGCGGTGTGGGCCACGTCGGGGCTCACTGTCTCACGGCAGTTCGCGGGCGGCGGGGCCACCTCGGTGTCGTCGGGGAGGACGACCTTGTCGATCATCACGGGCGTGCAGGTGGTGCCGTTGTTGGCGACCGTGGCATAGGCCGACGCCATGGTGAGCGGGGCGATGTTGTTGCCGCCCGAGCCGATGATGTCCGAGACGAAGTTCGACAGCTGCTTCTTGGGATCGGCCTGGTGGATGCCGATGTCCTTCGCCGTCTGCGCGATGCCGCACATGTCGAGCTCGGAGGCCATGGCCATGAACGCCGTGTTGGTGGAGTTCGCCGTGCCGGACATGACGGTCCGGTTCGACCCGGGGGCGGCGCCGTCGTTGGTGACGGTCAACGGCGGCGAGCCGAGCGTGCCGCCCGTGCACGAGTCGCGGAAGTCCTTGCCCGCCCAGGTGCCGTTCGAGGAGCGGACGACCTCGTTGACCGAGTGGCCCTCCTTCAGCCACTCGAGCAGGGTGACGAGCTTGTACGTCGATCCCACCTGGAAGCCGCCGGAGCCGCCGTAGTTCTTGTCGGTGTTGTAGTTGACGCTCGTCACGCCGCGCTGGTCGCCGTTGCCGTAGTCGGTGTTCTGCACCATGGCGATCACGCGGCCGGTCTTGGCCTCGACGCTGGTCATGGCGGATCCGACGTTGATGCTGTTCATGGTGGTGGGGATCTGCTTGCGCATGTCGTCCGTGGCCTTGGCCTGCAGGTCGAGGTTGAGCGTCGTGTAGATCTTGTAGCCGTTGCGGTTGAGGTTGCGGCGGGCCTCGTCGGCGCTGGCGCCGAACTCCTTCGAGTTCTCGACCGTGTACTTGACCGCGTCGCAGAAGTACGCGGCGCTGGAGGGCTGGGCGGCGTTGCAGCCGCTGACCGACGGCGTGATGACCGGCTTCACGGGCGTGGCGATCGCCTCGTCGTGCTGGGCTTGCGTGATGCTGTGGTGCTTCAGCATGTTGTCGATCAGGACGTCGCGTCGCGCCTGGTTCGCCTTGACGTTCTCGGGCTTGTCGATGCGGAGGGCGGTCGGGTAGTTCACCGTGGCGATGAGGCTGGCGGCCTGGGCGATGCTCAGGTCCTTGGCGTCGACGCCGTAGTAGTACCTCGCCGCGGACTGGACGCCGTAGACGTTGCCGCCGAAGGTGGCGATGTTGAGGTATCCGAGCAGGATGTCGTTCTTCGAGAACTTCTTCTCCAGGCCGATCGCGAGCCGCATCTCCTTGAGCTTGCGGGCGGTCGACTCCTGGGTCGCCTCCTTGTAGGCCTTCTTGCCGGCGTCCGGATCCGTCTCGGCGAGCGCCTCCGCCTTCTGCACGAGCACGTTCTTCACGTACTGCATGGTGATGGTGCTGGCGCCCGACTCGACGCCGCCGCCGATCACGTTCTGGGCGAGGGCGCGGAAGGTCGACTTCACGTCGACGCCCGCATGCTCGTAGAAGCGGGGATCCTCGGTGTCGATCGCGGCCGCCTTGGCGTTGTCGGAGACCTCGTCCCAGCCCACCTCCTGGCGGTTCTGCGCGTAGAACTCGGCGAACTTGACCGGCTGGCCGCCCTGCGTGGCGTAGAGCTCGGTCTTCTGGGCGAGGTTGTCGATCTGCAGGTAGTCCGGCAGGTCGTCGAAGATGCCGATGGTGTCGTTGGCGGCGAGGCTCGTGACGGCGATGGCGGGGGTGACCATCGCGGCGACCAGGACGCCGGCGACGACGCTCATGCCGAGGACGCCCGTGAGCGCGGCGGCGACGCGGCCGGGCGTGTTCTTGGAAGCAGACATAGACTCCAGAGTACGGGAAGGGTGTATGGGAACCCGTGAGACCTGTGCGCCGGCCGCCCGCGCCCGTCCCGTCATGCATCCAGACCCGACCGGCAAGGAGCCGAGATGACCGCAACGCCCGGGCAGTGGGAGTACCTCACCACGCCGCTGATGATCCACAACACCGCCGCCATCCTCAACACCTGGGGCTCGCAGGGCTGGGAGCTCGTGCAGGTCGTCACGGGCCCCGAGGGCGGCCTCGTCGCGTACATGAAGCGTCCGGTCGCCGGCGCCGAGCACGGCGCCTGATGGGCGCCATCGCCGACCGGCTGGCCGAGCTCGGCATCGAGCTGCCCGCCGTCGCGGCGCCCGTCGCCGCGTACGTCCCCGCCGTCGTGCACGGCGGCCTCGTCTACACGAGCGGCCAGCTGCCCTTCGTCGACGGCGCGCTCGCCGCGACCGGCAAGGTCGGCGCCGAGGTGTCGGCCGAGGACGCGAAGGCGCACGCCCGCACCTGCGCGCTGAACGGGCTCGCGGCCGCGGCCGATGCCGCCGGCGGCCTGGACCGCATCGCGCGCGTCGTCAAGGTCACGGGCTTCGTCGCATCGGCCGAGGGCTTCACCGGCCAGCCGGGCGTGATCAACGGCGCGAGCGAGGTGCTGGGGGAGATCCTCGGCGACGCGGGGATCCACGCGCGCTCCGCCGTGGGCGTCGCCGAGCTGCCGCTCGGAGCGCCCGTCGAGGTCGAGCTCGTGGTGGCGCTCGTCGAGTAGCCGCCGCGCCGACGGACGCGAGGAGGGCAGGGTGCGCGCACCCTGCCCTCCTCGCGTCCCGCGACGTCCCGGCGTCAGCCCGCTGCCATGCGCTCGCTGATGACCTGCATCACCTGCGTGTCCGCGAGCGTGGTCGTGTCGCCGACCGCGCGTCCCTCGGCCACGTCGCGGAGGAGCCGGCGCATGATCTTGCCGGAGCGCGTCTTCGGCAGCTCCTGCACCACGAACACGCGCCGCGGCTTCGCGATGGCGCCGATCTGGTCGGCCACGTGCGTGCGGAGCACCTCGTTCGGGTCCTCGTCGCCGAGCGCGCTCGCCGAGGCCGTGCGGAGGATCACGAACGCGACGACCGCCTGTCCCGTCGCCTCGTCGGAGGCGCCCACCACCGCGGCCTCGGCCACGTAGGGGTGCGCGACCAGCGACGACTCGATCTCCGCGGTCGACAGGCGGTGGCCCGAGACGTTCATCACGTCGTCCACCCGGCCGAGGAGCCACACGTCGCTGTCCTCGTCGAGCCGGGCGCCGTCGCCCGCGAAGTACCGGTCGCCGAAGCGGTCCCAGTACGTCTCGCGGTACCGCTCCGGATCGCCCCAGATGCCGCGGAGCATGCCGGGCCACGGCTCGGTCACCACGAGCAGGCCGCTCTCGCCGGGGCCGACGGGCTCGCCGGCGTCGTCGACCACGGCGATGGAGATGCCCGGGAGGGGCGTCTGCGCGGAGCCGGGCTTGGTCGCGGTGATGCCGGGCAGCGGGGAGATCATGATCCCGCCGGTCTCCGTCTGCCACCACGTGTCGACCACGGGCACGTCGCCGCCGCCGATCACGTCGCGGTACCAGCGCCAGGCCTCCGGGTTGATGGGCTCGCCCACCGAGCCGAGCAGGCGGATGGAGGAGAGGTCCCGGGCGTCCGGGATGCCGCGGCCCGTCTTCATGAAGGAGCGGATGGCGGTGGGCGCCGCGTACAGGATCGTGACGCCGTGCTTCTCCACGATGTCCCACCAGCGACCCGGCTCCGGGGTGTCGGGGGTGCCCTCGTAGACGACCTGCGTGGCCCCGTTCGCGAGCGGGCCGTAGACGACGTAGCTGTGGCCGGTGATCCAGCCGACGTCGGCCGTGCACCAGTAGACGTCCGACTCGGGGTGCAGGTCGAAGACGTTGCGGTGCGTGTAGGCGGCCTGCGTCAGGTAGCCGCCGGACGTGTGCAGGATGCCCTTCGGCTTCCCCGTCGTGCCGCTCGTGTAGAGGATGAAGAGCGGGTGCTCGGCCTCGAACGCCTCCGCCTCGTGCTCCGGGTCGGCGGCGGCGACGCGCTCGTGCCACCAGAGGTCGCGGGCGTCGTCCCAGTCCACCTCGTTCTCGCCGCGCTTCACGACGAGGACGTGCTCCACGGATCCGGCGGATCCCACGAGCGCGGCGTCCACGGCGGGCTTCAGCGGGAAGACCTTGCCCTTGCGCCAGCCGCCGTCGGCCGTGATGACGACGCGGGCGGCGGCGTCGTCGATGCGCGCACGGAGGCTCTCCGCGCTGAACCCGCCGAAGACGACGGAGTGCACGGCGCCGATGCGCGCCACGGCGAGCATCGCGACCACGGCCTCCGGGATCATCGGGAGGTAGATGGCGACCCGGTCGCCGGCCGTGACGCCGAGGCCGAGCAGGGCGTTCGCCGCGCGCTTGACCTCGGCGGTGAGGTCGGCGTAGGTGAGGTCGCGGGTGTCGCCCGGCTCGCCCTCCCAGTGCAGGGCGACGCGGTCGCCGTGCCCGGCGAGCACGTGCCGGTCGAGGCAGTTGTAGGCGACGTTGAGCCGGCCCTCGGGGAACCACCGCGCGACGGGGGCGTCCGACCAGTCGAGCACCGTGTCGAACGGCGTCTCCCAGGTCACGAGCTCGCGGGCGCGATCGGCCCAGAAGCCGAGCCGGTCCGCGGCCGCGGCCTCGGCGAGCGACTCGTCGGCGATGCGGGTGGCGCGGAACGCCTCGGTGGGCGGGTGCACGGGGCCGGGCTCGGGGACCTCAGGAGGGCGGGCGGGCGACCTCGTCCCCTCCTCGTCCTGTTCGCGCGCGGCGGTCGCCGGGTATCCGGGCTCGGTCGATTCGGGGTTCGTGGACATCGTCATCCTCTCCGCGCACCACGTTAGCGGTGCTCGAGCCGGTGCCGGCGGGTTCCGGGGGAGCGCCTTGCCCGGGAGACCGGTGTGGGAACGGCCAGAACACGCACAACCCTCCCGTGGCGGGAGGCGCCCGGCGTATGATCGGGGAAGTCGGGCCAAGTCCGACGTGTGACGACTGCAGGATTCCCCCGATCCGTCGTCACGTGGCGGCGCCCGTTCCCCCGATGGGCGCCGCCCCTCTCTACTCTCCCTCCCCTCTCCTCTTCCCTCCTCAGGCCTTTCCCTCCCCAGGCGCGGACGCGTGCCGGTGTCCCGAGGGACGCAGGACCGCCGCAGGCCGCGCGGTGCAGGTGCCTAGCCTCCGCGCATGGATGAGCAGCGGGGATCGAGGGGCGTCGGCGGGGTCGCGGTGCGGCGGGGACGGCGTGCAGGTCCGCCGGGCGGGCCGGCAGCCGAGGCGGTGTCCGGATGCGGGGCGGCATCCGGGCTCGGGGAGACGACGGCCGCGGCCTTCGTCCCGCGACCCAGGCGGGTCCCGCCCGACGGCACCGCTCCCGGTGCCGCGCTGTACCGTCCGGGCGCGCGCACCGGACCGGACGCCGGGGCGGACGCCGGACCGGACGCCGGGGCGGGGCCGAGCGCGCTCGTGCCGGACCGCCCGCCCGGAGCGATCGCGGCGGTGGGGTCGCGTCATGCGCCGGACGCCTTCGGCGCGCTGGCCCGCCTCATCCGGGACCCCTGCACGACCGACGTCTTCGTCAACGGGGACGGAGAGGTGTGGGTCGACCGCGGTTCCGGCGCCGAGCGCCTCCCGGCCGTCGACCTCGGAGGCGAGCCCGCCGTGCGGGCGCTGGCCGTCCGCCTCGCCTCCGAGGGCGGTCGGCACCTCGACGAGGCGGCGCCCTGCGTCGACGTGCGCATCGGCGACGGCATGCGCGTCCACGCCGTCCTGCCGCCGGTGTCCACGCGCGGCACGCTGCTGTCCATCCGCCTCCCAGCCCGTGCGCGCCCGAGCATGGACGCGCTCGACGCCGCGGACGCGTTCCCGCCCGGCTGTCGCGCGCTCCTGGAGGAGGCCGTGCGCCGGCGCACCAACCTCCTCATCACGGGTGCCGGCGGCAGCGGGAAGACGACGCTGCTCGGCGCGCTGCTCGCGCGTGCGGACCCGCGGGAGCGCATCGTGCTCGTCGAGGACGTCGCGGAGCTCCGGATCCGACATCCCCATGTGGTGTCGCTCGAGGCGCGCCAGGCGAACATCGAGGGTGCCGGCGAGCTCCCGCTGCCCCGCCTCGTGCGGGAGGCATTGCGGATGCGGCCGGACCGCCTCGTGGTGGGGGAGTGCCGCGGCGGCGAGATCCGGGAGCTCCTCGGCGCCCTCAACACGGGGCACGACGGCGGGGCGGGGACCCTGCACGCCAACGGCATCGTCGACGTGCCGTCGCGGTTGGAGGCCCTCGGCGCACTGGCCGGCATGGATGCGGTCGCGATCGCCCGGCAGGCGGTCAGCGCGATCGGGCTCGTGGTGCACCTGGCGCGCACGCCGTCCGGACGCCGTGTGGTCGGTGCCGGTCGGCTCACGACGGATCATGACGGGCGGCTCCGCGTCATGCCGGTCCGCTGGGAGGGCGGCGCCGCTCGTCCGGCCGTCGCGGCGGGTCACGACCCGGCGGGCGGAGGCGCGCCGTGATCGGGGCCGCCCTCGCGCGGCGGGTGCGGCGGAGCCGGGCCGCTGCGGGCGGCGCCGCCGTGGAGGAGGTCGAGGAGATCGCCGCGACGGTGCGTCGCCTGGCCGTGCTCCTCCGCGCCGGCCTGCATCCCGAGCGCGCGTGGCAGCAGCTCGCGCCGCCCGGTCCACGGCCGAGGCGGTCCGACGGCCTGGTGCAGGCGGTCGTGCGCGAGGTCGCGGTCGGGTCGCGGTCCCTCTGCCTGTCGGAGCGCATCGCCTGCGCCGCGTCCCGCGACGAGGCAGCCGGGCATGCCGACACCGCCCGGTCCTGGCGGGCGCTCGCGACGGCGCTCGAGGTGGCGGACCGCACGGGTGCTCCCCTCGCCGCGGCGCTCACGCGGCTCGCGGACGCCCTGGTGGCCGTCGGGCGCGTGCGGCGGGACGCGGGCACGGCGCTCGCCGGACCCGTCGCGACGGCGCGGACGGTGCTGCTCCTTCCGGCGGCGGGGCTCCTGCTCGCCGCCGGGCTCGGGTTCGATCCCCTGCGCATCCTCTTCACGACCGTGCCCGGTGCCGCCTGCCTGGTGGTCGGCGTTTCGCTGGTGGTCGTGGGCTGGCGCTGGAACGGCAAGCTGGTCCGGGCGGCCGTGCCCGGCGATCCCGCGCCCGGCCTGGTGCTCGACCTCGTGGCGACGGCCATGGCCGGAGGCTCGTCGGTCCCACGTGCCACGTCGGTGGTCCGCATCGCATGCGAACGGAACGGCCTGCCCGTCGGGTCGGACATCGAGCGCGTCCGCACGGTCGCGGCCGCAGCGGTCCGGACGGGAGCGCCCGTCGCGGTGCTCCTCCGCGGCGAGGCGGACCGCGCGCGCCGCGACGCGTCCACGTGGGCGGAACGGGCGGCCGCGCGGTTGGGAGCACGGCTGATGCTCCCCCTCGGAGCCTGCATCCTGCCCGCCTTCCTGGCGGTGGGCGTCGTCCCGATGCTCATGGCGGTCGTGTCCTCAACACTCGGCCGGCGGTGACGGACTCCACCGTCCGCGGGCACGCGGATCAGCGCCCGCCTCGCCGGGGCATGGTGACCACGCGACCGACGGACGGTCGTCATCAGGACGGCGCGAGCAGGAGCTCGGGCAGGGGAGGGCGAAGGACATGTCTCGGATCGAGGAGTGCGGTGGAGCGGTGGTCGTGGGGCGCGGGGAGCGCATGGAGGCGGGGGCGACGGGGGACGGGGAGCGTGCCGTCTGGCCGCTGGCGGCGACGTCGGCGGCATCGGGGTCAGCGTCCGCGGCCTCGGGCTTGTCCACGGGCCCGGGGCCGTCGGGGCGGGCGTCGGGCGGCGCTGGCGGCGCATCCGCCTGCCGCACGTGCAGGGGCGCCTCAGGCCCTTCCGCCTCGTCGCGGGCGGCGATGCGCGTGGTGCGCGCGGCGCGGCGTGTCGTGCGCGCGTGCGTCAGCGAGGACGGCGGTGCGGCGACGGCGGAGTACGCCATCGCGACCATGGCCGCCGTCGCGTTCGCCGGGCTGCTCGTGGTCATCCTGCAGAGCGACGAGGTGCGGGGGATGCTCCTCGACCTCGTCCGGCGTGCCCTCACGTACGACCGATGAGCCGGGTCGCGTGTCCTCGATACCCGATCGGGCCGACGCGCGCCGGCGCGGACGGGGACATCGGAGCCGCGGCCGCGGAGCTCGCGGTGGTGCTCCCCGCTGTCGTGCTCGTCCTGGGCCTGTGCCTCGGAGCGGTGCAGACGGTGGGTCAGCAGGTGGCGCTCACCTCGGCTGCCGAGGAGGCGGCGCGGAGCCTCGGCCGGGGCGAGTCCTCGGGTACCGCGGCCGCGCGCATCGAGGGAGCCGCGTCCGGCGCCTCCTTCGAGGTCGAGCATCCGGGGCACGACGTCTGCGTCGACCTGTCGGCGCCCAGCCGATTCGCTCCCGCGGCCGCGGCCGGCATCGCCGTGCACGCGCGGGGGTGCGCGCGGTCGGAGGACCTCGATGAGGAGTGACGAGGACTCGGGGTCCGGCTCCGTGCTCGCGGTCGGCCTGCTCGGGGCGGTGACGGCTCTCGCGCTCGCCGCGGTGTCCGTCTCGGCGCTCCTGGTCGACCGGGCGATCGCATCGGGCGCGGCGGACTCCGCCGCGCTCGCTGCGGCGGACGCGGCCGCGGGGTACGTCAGCGGCCCGCCCTGCGACGCCGCGGGGGAGCTCATGGCCCCGCTGGGCACCGAGCTCGTCGGATGCGCGGTGGACGGGACGACGGCCGACGTGCGGGTGCGCGTCCCGCACCCTCCGTTCGGGGTGCCGATCAGCGCCCGGGCGAGGGCGGGGCAGCCCGAGGGCGATGCGGCCGGCGTGCCCGGGGCGACGCCGTGATCGTCCCCGCGCGCCTCAGCGACCGTCCGCGCCATCACGGAACCGCCGCACCAGCACGGCGCCGAACGCACCCGCGAGGAGCACCAGCGCGAACACCCCGAGGACCGGTCCCACGGCTGCATGGCAAGCGCCCGAGGGTCCGTGCGGGGCCCGGCGGACGCCGTGTCCGACCGTCTCCGGGATTAGGTGCACGGTCGGTGCTCGTGTGTATGGTGTGCCTTGTCGGGGACCCCGCCGCACGTCGCCCGGAGCGCATCCCGTGCCGGCACGCATCCCGCAACCCGGGCCGGAGACCGGCCCCCGCGAACGCATATATAAGGAGTCACGTGCCCGGCACGAAGAAGTTGGTCATCGTCGAGTCGCCGGCCAAGGCCAAGACCATCGGCCAGTACCTGGGCAGCGGCTACGAGGTGCAGGCGTCCGTCGGCCACATCCGCGACCTCATCGAGCCGAAGAACCTGCCGCCCGAGCTCAAGAAGGGCACGCTCGGCAAGTTCTCCGTCGACGTCGAGAACGGCTTCGAGCCGTACTACGTCGTGAGCGACCAGAAGAAGAAGACCGTGGCCGACCTCAAGCGCGCCCTGAAGGACGCCGACGAGCTCTTCCTCGCGACGGATGAGGACCGCGAGGGGGAGGCCATCGCCTGGCACCTCCTGCAGGTCCTCAAGCCCAAGGTGCCCGTGAAGCGGATGGTGTTCCACGAGATCACCAAGGAGGCCATCGAGCGCGCCCGCGACAGCACGCGCGACATCGACACGGCGCTCGTCGACGCCCAGGAGACCCGGCGCATCCTCGATCGCCTCTACGGCTACGAGGTGTCGCCCGTGCTGTGGCGCAAGGTCGGCCCGGGGCTGTCGGCGGGTCGCGTGCAGTCCGCGGCCACGCGCCTCGTCGTCGACCGCGAGCGCGAGCGCCTCGCCTTCGTCACCGCCGCGTACTGGGACCTGACCGCGTCGCTGTCGCCGCTCCAGCAGGAGCTCCCGTTCGACGCCCGGCTAGTCCGCATCGACGGCGCCCGCATCGCCACCGGTCGCGACTTCGACGACAAGGGCGCGCTGAAGAACGACTCCCGGCCGCTCGATGCCGCGACCGCGGAGGCGCTCGCCGAGGCGCTGCGCGACCCGTCCGTCCCGCTGCGGGTGCAGAGCGTCGAGTCGAAGCCGTACACGCGACGGCCCGCGGCGCCCTTCACCACGTCCACGCTCCAGCAGGAGGCGGCCCGCAAGCTCCGCTTCTCCGCTCGCCAGACGATGAGCGTCGCCCAGTCGCTCTACGAGAACGGGTACATCACCTACATGCGCACCGACTCGCCTTCGCTCTCGCAGCAGGCGATCAATGCGGCGCGCAAGCAGGCCGCGGAGCTCTACGGCCCCGAGACGGTGCCGGACAAGCCGCGCCTCTACGCGGGCAAGAGCAAGAACGCGCAGGAGGCCCACGAGGCCGTGCGCCCGGCGGGGGAGACCTTCCGGACGCCGCAGCAGCTCGCGTCGACGCTCCGCGGCAACGACCACAAGCTCTACGACCTCATCTGGAAGCGCACCATCGCATCGCAGATGGCGGACGCGAAGGGATCGACCGCGTCGGTCGTCATCGCGGCGGGCCCCACGTCCGCGGGCGAGGTCGCCGAGTTCGCCGCGTCGGGCACCGTCATCACCTTCCGCGGCTTCCTCGCCGCCTACGAGGAGGGTCGCGACGAGGATCGGCACGGCACCGCCGAGCCGCGCGAGGCGAAGCTGCCCGACCTGAAGAAGGGGCAGGACCTCCGCCTCGTCGACGTCGACGCCAAGGGCCACGAGACCAGCCCGCCGCCGCGCTACACGGAGGCGAGCCTCGTGAAGACGCTCGAGGAGCTCGGCATCGGGCGCCCGTCCACGTACGCGGCCATCATCTCCACCATCGTGGACCGCGGATACGTGACCCCTCGCGGCACGGCGCTCGTGCCCAACTGGATCGCCTTCTCGGTGGTCCGGCTGCTCGAGGAGTTCTTCACCGAGCTGGTGCAGTACGACTTCACCGCGGGCATGGAGAGCGACTTGGACCGCATCGCGGACGGCTCGGCCGAGCGCGTCGACTGGCTGAAGGGCTTCTACTACGGGAACGACTCCCACAAGGGCCTCCGTCCCACCATCGACAACCTCGGCGAGATCGACGCCCGGGAGATCAACTCCCTGCGCATCGCCGACGACATCACGCTGCGCATCGGCAAGTACGGCCCGTACCTGGAGGTGCACGAGGAGGGCGCGGCGCCCGACGCGACGCCTCGTCGCGTCAACCTCCCCGAGGACCTCGCTCCCGACGAGCTCACGTCCGCCAAGGCGCGCGAGCTCATCGACGCGCCGGTCGTCAACGACCGCGTCATCGGCATCAACCCGGCGAACGGGAAGCAGGTCGTCGCGAAGGACGGTCGCTACGGCCCCTACGTGACCGAGCTCGATCCCGAGCCCGAGGAGACTCCGGCGGCTCCCGTCGACGGCGTCGACCCGGCGACGGGCGAGGTGCTCGAGACAGCTGCCGCGACGACCGCGGCGACGCCCGCCACGAAGGCGCCCACCAAGAAGCCCGCCGCGAAGAAGGCAGCCGCGGTCAAGCCGCGCACGGCGTCCATCTTCAAGTCCATGGACCTCGCGACCGTCGACCTCGAGACGGCGCTCCGGCTCCTCGACCTGCCGCGCGTCGTCGGGGAGGACCCGGAGACCGCGACGCCCATCACCGCCCAGAACGGGAAGTACGGCCCGTACCTCAAGAAGGGCACGGACTCGCGGTCGCTCACGAGCGAGGAGCAGATCTTCGAGATCGACCTCCCGGGTGCCCTCGAGGTCTTCGCGCAGCCCAAGTACGGCGCACGCCGACCGTCGAGCGCGCTGAAGGAGTTCGACGCGGACCCGGTGAGCGGCAAGGGCATCAAGGTCAAGGACGGCCGCTTCGGGCCCTACGTCACCGACGGCGAGACCAACGCCACCATCCCGAAGAGCGAGTCCGTCGAGGACATCGACTTCGACCGGGCGGTCGAGCTGCTCGCGGACAAGCGGGCGAAGGGGCCGGCCAAGCCCAAGGCGAAGGCCAAGGCGCCCGCCAAGGCCAAGGCGAAGGCTCCCGCGAAGGCCAAGGCTCCCGCGAAGGCCAAGGCACCGGCAGCCGCGAAGTCGACCACGGCTGCGAAGTCGACCACGGCTGCGAAGTCGACCACCGCCGCCAAGACGACGTCGGCGACCCGATCGGCTGCCGCCACCAAGGCTGCTGCCACCCGGGCCGCGAACAGGGCCGCGGCCGCCGCGGCGGCATCCGACGCGACGTGACCGGCGTCTTCATCACCCTGGAGGGCGGCGACGGCGTGGGCAAGTCCACGCAGTCGGCGCTCCTGCGCACGTGGCTGGAGGAGCAGGGCCAGGAGGTCGTCCCCACGCGCGAGCCGGGCGGCACGGAGCTGGGGGCCGAGATCCGGGAGATCGTCCTCCATCGGCGGGGCCACATCGCCCCGCGAGCGGAAGCGCTCCTCTACGCGGCCGACCGCGCGCACCACGTCGACGCGGTCGTGCGCCCAGCGCTCGAGCGCGGGGCCGTGGTGCTGCAGGACCGGTACCTCGATTCGTCCGTGGCCTACCAGGGCGCGGGCCGCGTCCTCGACGCCCGGGAGGTCCGGAGCCTGTCGCTCTGGGCGGCCGAGGGCCTCCTCCCGGACCTGACCGTGCTCCTCGACCTCGACCAGGCGTCCGCACGCGCGCGTCTCGATGCCGCCCGCACGCGGTTCGACCGGCTCGAGTCCGAGCGGGCGGACTTCCACGAGCGCGTGCGCCACGCGTTCCTCGCCCTCGCCGACGCCGAGCCCGACCGGTTCCTCGTCGTCGACGCGTCGTCGCCTCGCGAGGAGATCGCCGAGCGCATCCGCGCACGGGTCGCCGTGCTGCTCCGTGCGGGGGCCCCCGCGTGAGCGGCGTCGTCACCGCACCCGACGGGCGCGCCATCTGGGCCGACCTCACCGGGCAGTCCGAGGCGGTGGCCCTCCTCGCCGCCGCGAGCAGCCCCCGCGCGACCGCCCGCGACGCCGCCGGCACCGCGTTGGCGCACTCCTGGCTCATCACCGGGCCGCCCGGGTCCGGCCGGTCGAACCTCGCCTACGCCTTCGCCACCGCGCTGCTCAGCGACGGCACGCCCGAGGGCGACGCGGCGACGGCCCGCCAGGTCGCCGCGCGCAGCCACCCCGACCTCGGCGTCCTCGCGACGGAGCGGGTCATCATCGCCATCGACGAGGTGCGCGCCCTGGTCACGTCGTCGCAGTACTCGCCGTCGGTCGGCCGCTACCGGGTCATGGTCGTCGAGGACGCCGACCGCATGACCGAGCGCACCTCCAACCTCCTGCTCAAGGCGCTCGAGGAGCCGCCGGAGCGCACCATCTGGATCCTCTGCGCCCCCAGCGAGGCCGACCTCATCCCCACGATCCGCTCGCGCGTGCGCAGCGTGCGGCTGCGGATCCCGTCCGTCGAGGACGTCGCCGCGCTCATCCAGCGCCGGGACGGCGTCGACCGGGCGACGGCCACCCGGGCAGCCCGCGAGGCGCAGAGCCACATCGGGATGGCGCACCGCCTCGCCACCGACGCCGAGGCGCGCGAGCGCCGCAGCCGCACGCTGGAGCTCGCCCTGGGGATCCGCACCGTCGGCGACGCCGTGCGGGCCGCCGGCGCCCTGCTGGAGCTGGCCGGTCAGGACGCGAAGGCGTTCACCGTCCAGCGCGACGCCGACGAGCGCGAGCGCGCGCTGCGCTCGCTCGGCGTGCAGGAGGGCGGGTCGATCCCCCCGCAGCTGCGCTCGCAGATCCGGCAGCTCGAGGAGGACCAGAAGCGGCGCGCCACGCGGAGCCTCCGCGACGGCATCGACCGGATCCTCGTCGACCTCATGTCCCTCCACCGCGACGTGCTGCTCCACCAGCTCGGCGCCGACCTGCCGGCCGTGAACGAGGCGATCGCACCGCGCATCGCCGAGGCGGCCGCCGCCGGATCCGCCGCCGCCTCCCTCGCCGTGCTCGACGCGGTCGCGGTCGCCCGACGGCGCATCGACGGCAACGTCTCGCCGGCCCTCGCGCTGGAGGCGATGCTGGTCTCCCTCACGCGCACGCGGACGGCGGGCCGGTCATGATGCGGCGCCCGCGTCCGGTCGGGCCCCGCGACCGGGAAGCCCGCGCCCAGGGTCGGCGTCGGACCGCGCGTCGCGCTGCCACCGCGGTCGCCGCCCTCGTGATCGGCGTCCTCGTCCTCAGCGGCTGCGGCGCCTTCGGCATCCCCGCGCCCCGCAGCGCCACTTCCAGCCCCACGGCAGAGGAGGTCGCCCCCGATCTCGCGAGGTACTACGACCAGACGCTGCAGTGGTCGCCGTGCGAGGACGGCGCCCAGTGCACGACGGCCACGGCGCCCCTCGACTGGTCGGCTCCCGACCCCGCGAAGGACATCCAGCTCGCGCTCGTGCGGCACACGGCGCGCGGATCGGGCGAGCCACGCGGATCGCTGTTCGTCAACCCCGGTGGCCCCGGCGCGTCCGGCGTCGACTTCGTGAAGTCGGGCGTCGACTCCGCCACCTCGCGCGCTCTGCAGGACGGCTACGACATCGTCGGCTGGGATCCGCGCGGCGTCGGCGCCTCCACCGCGGTCGACTGCGTGGACGACCCCCAGCTCGACGCCCTGCTCTACCAGGAGACGGACGCCGCCCCCGGCAGCCCGCAGGCCGACGACGAGCTGACCCAGGCGTCGAAGGACTTCGCCGCCTCCTGCGCGTCACGCTCCGGGGACCTGCTCGAGTTCATCGACACCCGCAGCACGGCCCACGACCTCGACATGCTGCGGGCGCTCGTGGGCGATCCGCGGCTGAACTACCTCGGGTACTCGTACGGCACGAGCATCGGCGCCCAGTACGCCCAGGACTTCCCGGCGCACGTCGGACGCATGGTGCTCGACGGGGCGACGGATCCCGCCGCCAGCTCCTTCGACGTGGTGCTCGCGCAGACGACGGGCTTCCGCGACTCCTTCGAGGCCTACATGGCGGCCTGCCTGGCCGGGAGCGGCTGCCCGTTCAGCGGATCCGTCGACGACGGCATCGGCATGGTCGCGTCGCTCCTCACCACGCTCGACGAGAGCCCGGTGCGCGCCCGCGACGGGCGCCAGCTCGACCGTGCGGTCATGCGCAGCGCCATCGACTCGGCCCTGTACAGCGAGCGGCAGTGGCCCGCCCTCACGACGGCGTTCACGCAGGCGATGCAGGGGGATCCGTCGACCGCCTTCGCGCTCGCCGACAACTACTTCGGGCGGAACCCGGACGGCACCTACCGGGGCAACTACTTCGAGGCCTTCCTCGCCATCCAGTGCGTCGACCACCCCGTCGAGCGCGACCCGTCGGTGCTCGCGACCGAGGCGCGCGAGATCCGCTCGGCGCAGGGCGAGCTCGCCGATCCCGACACCTCCCGCGACGCCGAGCCGGACCCCATCTGCGCCAACTGGCCGTACGCGGCCCGGCAGGCGCCGGCGCCCGTGACGGCCGAGGGCGCCGCGCCCATCGTCGTGGTCGGCACGACGGGGGACCCGGCCACGCCGTACTCCTGGGCCCAGGCGCTCGCGGGCCAGCTGTCGTCGGGCGTGCTCCTGACCTACCGCGGCGAGGGGCACATCGCCTACGACGAGCGCGATCCCTGCATCGTGGCGGCCGTGGACGGGTACCTGCTCGGCGGCGATCCGCCCGCGGACGGCACCACCTGCGGGTGACGGCGGAGCCGCTCGGTGGACGGGAGGCCCCTCGGCATCCGGTATGCTCTCTATTCGTGCCCGGTACTCGCTGAGTCCGGGCCGGGCCGCCTTAGCTCAGTCGGTAGAGCATCTCACTCGTAATGAGAAGGTCGTCAGTTCGATTCTGACAGGCGGCTCCACGCGCGTCATCGCGCACCCGCGCCCCATCCGCACCGTCCGCCGGGCGGCGATCCGCACCGGCATCCTGCCGTGCACCGGGTCCATGCGATCCGGCGGCGTCCCTCCCCAGGGAGGCGCACCTCCGGTTCCGCGGCGCAGGACGGACGCAGGGGGAGCCCACCACGGCGCCGTCTAACATGGCCCCATGCGATCCGAAGCCGACGGCCCCGACGCCCCGCGCGCGGACCGCGGCGCGACGGCTCCCACCTCGCGGCGTGCCGCGCTCCGTCCTGGCCGCCGGCGCACCGGTCGGGTGACGGCCGTCGTGGCCGTCGTCGCGCTCCTCGCGGCGGGCGCCGTGGGCGCGGGAGCGGCCACCGGCCGGGCGGGCAGCGCCTCGGCGAGCGTCGCGGACACCGCGGCCACCGCGGATCCCACGCCCACGCCGAGCCCCACGCCCTCGGTCGCCCCGGCGCGGCCGGCACCGGCGAGCCCGCCCGCCGCCCGCGACCTCCGCATGTGCTCCCTCTCCTCCCTCGCGCAGGATCCGCGGCTCGCCACCTTCGAAGGCCAGGTCCGCGACGCCGCGACCGGCCGCGTCCTGTTCGACCGGAACGGCGGCACGCCGGAGCGCACCGCGAGCGTCATGAAGGTCATCACCTCGGCCGCCGCCCTCGCCGCCCTCGGACCGGATCGGCGCATCACCACCAAGGTCGTGCGCGGCGCCGAGCCCGGCACCGTCGTGCTGGTCGGCGGCGGCGACCCCACGCTGTCGCGCCTCACGAGCGGCAGCTCCGTCTACCCCGGCGCGCCCCGCCTCAGCGACCTCGCGCAGCAGGTCCGCACGGCGTGGGCGGCGGATCCCGCCACCGCCGGCACCCCCATCACCCGCATCGTGCTGGACACGTCCCTGTTCTCCGGCGAGACCTGGGCTCCCTCGTGGGCCGCGACCGAACGGCAGGCCGGCTACTCCAGCTTCATGACGCCGCTCCAGCTCGACGCCGACCGCGCCGACCCGGGGGCCGTGGTGTCCGCCCGCAGCGAGGATCCGCTGGCGCGCGTCGGCAGCACGTTCCGCTCCATGCTGGGCGGATCCGCGCAGGTCACCCAGGGCACCGCCCCCGCGGGCGCCGCGGTGCTCGGCAAGGTCGAGTCGCAGCCGGTGTCGTCGCTCATCCAGACCGCCCTCATCAACTCGGACAACGTCCTCGCCGAGTCGCTCGCGCGCCTCGTGTCCATCGAGGTGGGCGCCGGGAGCACGCAGCAGTCGCTGGCCCAGGGCATCCCGAAGGCGCTGCAGGCGTACGGCCTCGACACGTCGAGCCTCACCATCGTCGACGGGCAGGGCCTCAGCCCCGACAACCGCGTGCCCCCGTCCCTGCTGGCCCAGCTCATGATCCAGGTCGACCAGCGGCAGAAGGCGCTCGGCTACCTGCACGACGGGCTGCCGGTCGCGGGCAAGACGGGCACCCTGGCCAGCCGCTTCACCGGGGACAGCGCCGTCGCGCGCGGGCACATCGTCGCCAAGACCGGCTGGATCGACACGGGCTACACGCTCGCGGGCATCATCGACGCGGCCGACGGCACCAAGCTCACCTTCGCCTTCTACGCGATCGGGAACGTGACGGGGAACGCGAAGGTCGCGCTCGACGCGCTCGCGGCCGGCGCGTACCGCTGCGGAGCGGACCTGGGGGACGAGTGACGCGCGGCCCGGTCCCGGGCGGCGGATCCACGGCATCGGGCATCGCCCGGGGAAGGAGCGGCGCATGAGCCGAGCGCTCTTCATCATCGACGTGCAGAACGACTTCACGGAGGGCGGCGCCCTGGGCGTCGACGGCGGCGGCGACGTCGCCCGCGGGATCACCCGCCTCCTCGCCGACGAGCCGTACCGGTACGACCACGTCTTCGCGTCGCGCGACTGGCATGAGGCCACGGGCGGCAACGGCGGGCACTTCGCGGCCGCGGGCATGGTGCCCGACTTCTCGACCACCTGGCCGGAGCACTGCGTGCAGGGCACGACGGGCGCGGAGTACCACCCGGATCTCGACGTGACGGCGGTCGACTTCCACCTCCGCAAGGGGCAGGGGGCTCCCGCCTACTCGATCTTCGAGGGCACCACGGAGGACGGCGTGCCGCTCGCGGACCTCCTCGTGCTCCACGACGTGACCGACATCGACGTGGCGGGCATCGCGACCGACTACTGCGTGCTCGCCTCGGCGCTCGACGCCGTGCACCAGGGGAAGCGGGTGCGCGTGCTCGCGGACCTGGTCGCGGGCGTCGCCCCGGCCACGAGCACCGCGGCTCTCGAGCGCCTGCGCGATGCGGGCGCGCAGATCGTGTCCGGTCCCGCCGACTGACGGGCACGCGCGCACGGGCACGCACGCACGCACGGGCGGCCGCACGCACAGGCAGCAGCACACGCACACGCACACGCACGACGCAGAAGCGAGGACAGCATGACCGCATCCACCCCGTCCGAGACCGACCTCCTGGCCGGCACGCCCACCGCGCTGCTGATCGGCGGCGACCGCGTCGACGCCGAGGGCGGCGCGAGGTTCGATGTGCGGGATCCCGCCACCGACGAGGTCATCGCCCGGGTCGCCGACGCCCGTCCGGCCGACGGCATGCGCGCGCTCGACGCCGCGGTGGACGCCGCGCGGGAGTGGGCCGCGACCGCGCCGCGCGTACGGGGCGAGATCCTGCGCCGGGCCTTCGACCTCCTGCAGGAGCGCAAGGACGAGTTCGCCCTCCTCATGACGCTGGAGATGGGCAAGCCGCTCGCCGAGTCGCTCGGCGAGGTGACGTACGGCGGCGAGTTCCTCCGCTGGTTCTCCGAGGAGGCCGTGCGCATCACGGGCCGCTACGGCGTCAACCCCGAGGGCACCGGTCGCATGATCGTGTCGCAGCACCCGGTCGGCCCGGTCCTCCTCATCACCCCGTGGAACTTCCCGCTCGCCATGGCGACCCGCAAGATCGCGCCGGCGCTCGCCGCGGGCTGCACCGTGGTGATCAAGCCGGCCGACCTCACGCCGCTCACCACGCTGCGCTTCGCCGAGCTGCTCGCCGAGGCGGGGCTGCCGGCGGGCGTGCTCAACGTGATCCCCACCACGGACGCCGCGGGCGTCACCGGCCCGCTCATCGCCGACCCGCGGCTGCGCAAGCTGAGCTTCACGGGATCGACGCCCGTCGGGCGCCAGCTCGGCGCGCAGGCGGCCGAGAACGTGCTGCGGGTGTCGCTGGAGCTGGGCGGCAACGCGCCGTTCGTGGTGTTCGAGGACGCGGACCTCGACAAGGCCGTGGAGGGCGCCATGGCGGCCAAGTTCCGCAACGTCGGGCAGGCGTGCACCGCCGCCAACCGCTTCATCGTGCAGGCCTCGATCGCCGACGCGTTCGCCGACCGCCTCCGGGAGCGCATCGACGCGATGCGGATCGGGCGCGGCACCGAGGAGGGCGTGACCGTGGGGCCGCTCATCGACGGCCGCGCCGTCGACAAGGCCGACCGGCTCGTGCGCGACGCCGTGGAGCGCGGGGCGGACGTGCGCGCGGGCGGCGAGCCCCGCGACGGCGCCGGGCACTTCTACCCGCCGACGCTCCTCACCGGGGTCGTCGAGGGCAGCGACATCCTGCGCGAGGAGATCTTCGGCCCGGTCGTCGCGATCGTGCCGTTCGACGACGAGGACGACGCCGTGCGCCTCGCCAACGACACCGAGTTCGGCCTCGTCTCGTACGTCTTCACGCGCGACCTCGCGCGCGGCCAGCGGATGATCGAGCGGCTCGAGACGGGCATGACGGGCCTCAACATGGGCGTCATCTCCAACGCGGCGGCGCCGTTCGGCGGCGTGAAGCAGTCCGGGCTCGGCCGCGAGGGCGGGCTCGAGGGCATCCACGAGTACCTGGACACGAAGTACACGCTCACGCCCGACCCGTTCGCCGGCTAGTGGCGCACGTCGTCGAGGTCACGGACCTCGCGGATCCGCGGCTCGCCGACTACAGCCACCGCACCGACGTCGCACTCCGGAAGGCGGAGGGCGCGGGCCACGGGATCTACCTGGCGGAGTCGGCGCTCGTGCTCGAGCGGGCGCTGCGGGCGGGGCACGCGCCGCGGTCCGTGCTCGCGCTCGGCGGCACGGTCGACGAGGCCCTGGCGCTCGTGGGCGACCGGGACGTGCCCGTGTTCACGGGACCGGGGGAGCTGCTCGCGGAGCTCACCGGGTACGTGCTCCATCGCGGGGTCGTCGCGTCGCTCGACCGGCCGCCCCTGCGGTCGGTCGCGTCGCTGCTCGCGGACGCACGGCGGGTCGTCGTGCTCGAGGACGTCGTGGATCCCACGAACGTCGGCGCCATCTTCCGTTCGGTCGGCGCGATCGGGGCGGACGCCGTGCTCGTGACGCCGCGCTGCACGGATCCCTTCTACCGCCGGGCCATCCGCGTGAGCATGGGCACCGTGCTGCAGGTGCCGTGGACCCGCGCGGGGGAGTGGCCGGAGACGCGCCAGGCGCTCGCCGACGCCGGCTTCCACGTCGCCGCGCTCGCCCTCACGCCGGATGCGGTCTCGCTGCGGGACTTCCGCGCCGACGCGCACGAGCGGCTCGCCATCGTGCTCGGCTCGGAGGGGCCGGGGCTCTCGGCGGAGGCGATCGCATCGGCCGACACGGTCGTCCGGATCCCGATGGCGCACGGCATCGACTCGCTGAACGTCGCCGCCGCCAGCGCGGTGGCGCTGTACGCGCTCACGGCGTCCCCGGCCAGCGCCTAGCCTGGCGTCAGCCACCAGGAGGTCCCGATGCCCGCACGATCCGCACGCCGCCGCCGCCGCCCCACGCGCCTCGCCGTCGTCTACCTCGTCCTCGCGGCGGCCGGCCTCGTGCTCACCTGGTCGGCGAACATCCGCGTGATGACGGAGGGCCGCGACTTCCTCGCCGACCTCGGCGCGGGCGGCCCGGCCGTGTCGTCGCTGTCGTGGGACCTGCTGATCGCCGCGGTCGCGAGCGTCACCTTCATCATCGTGGAGGGGCGCCGGCTCCGGATGCGGCGGGTGTGGATCTACGTGCTGCTCGCGCCGCTCGTGGCGTTCGCCGTCGCGCTGCCGGTGTTCCTCGCAGCGCGGGAGATGCACCTGGCCGCGGCGGGACGCCCGGAGACGACCTGAGCGCTACACCAGCAGCTGGTGCTTCGCGAGGTCGCGGTACAGCGGCGTCGAGACGACGAGCTCCGCGTGCGTGCCCGTGCCGACCACGCGGCCCTTCTCGACGACGACGATGAGGTCGCTGTCGACGACGGTCGAGAGCCGGTGCGCGATGACGATGAGGGTGCGGTGCTCGGCGACCGCGTCGATGGCCTTGCGGAGCAGCTGCTCGTTGAGGCCGTCGAGGCTGGACGTCGACTCGTCGAGCAGCAGGATCGGCGGCGCGGAGAGCAGGGTGCGCGCGATCGCGAGGCGCTGGCGCTCGCCGCCGGAGAGCATGATGCCGTCCTCGCCGACGGGCGCGTCGAGGCCGAGCTCGTTGCGGGCGAGCACCTCCGTGAGGTTGACGGCATGCAGGACCTTCACGCAGTCCTCGTCGGTCGCGTCGAACGCGGTGAGCGTGAGGTTCTCGCGCAGCGTGCCGGCGAGCACGGGGGCGTCCTGCTCGACGTAGCCGATCTGGCGGCGCAGGTCCTCGCGGTCGAGAGCCCGGATGTCGCGGCCGCCGACGCGCACGACGCCGGAGGTCGGGTCGTAGAAGCGCTCGATGAGCGCGAGGATCGTGCTCTTGCCCGCGCCTGACGGGCCGACGAGCGCGATCCGCGTGCCCCGCTCGGCACGGAAGCTGATGCCCTGGAGGACGCCGCCGCCGGTGCGGTCGGCGCCGGGTGCGGCGTCGTCGTCGGCGCCGGATCCGCTCGCGGAGGATGCGCCGTCCTCGCCGTCCTCGCCGTCGGCCGAGGCCGCCACCGGATAGGCGAACCGCACGTCCACGAGCTCCACGGCGGGCGCGTCGGCGCGGTCGTCCGCGGCGGGCGCGTCGTCGCGGAGGCGGCCGGCGAGCTCCGCGTCGCCGTCGGTCTCGACGGGCAGCTTCACGATCTCCTGGATCCGGCCGAGCGCGCCGAGCGCCTGGTTCACGGCGGTCACGGCGCCGAACGCCTGGCCGAGCGGCATGATCATGAGGAACAGGAAGAGGATGAACGCCACGAGGTCGCCCACCGCGATGGCACCCGACGCGACGCGGAACCCGCCCACGCCGACCACCACGAGGAACGACGCCTGCAGGGCGATGCCCGCGATCGGCACCACCACGGCCGACGCCTTCGCGACCTTGATGCCCATCTCCCACGCGCCCTCGGCGTCGGCCTCGATGGTGCGGATCTCGCGGTCGGTGGCGTTGCTCGCGCGCACGGTGCGGATCGCGCCGATGGCCCGCTCCACGCTCGCGGCCAGGTCGCCGACCTTGCGCTGCGCGCGCTGGCTGGCGACGCGGATCCGGCCGGAGAGGCCCACGACCGCGACGACCGAGACGGCGACGACCAGCACGGTGAGGCCGAGGAGCACCGGGTCGATGATGAACATCGCGATGATCGCGCCGAGGAACGTGACGGCGCCGCCGATCGCCTCGACGAGTCCCTGCGTGAGGACCGCGCGGAGGAGCGTGGTGTCGGAGCCGACGCGGGAGACCAGGTCGCCCGTGCGGCGCGTGTCGAACTCGGAGATGGGGAGGCGGAGGATGCGGCGCACGAGCGTGCGGCGCGACGAGAGGACGATGCCCTCGCCCATCCGCTGCAGCAGGTAGTGCTGGTAGCCGGAGAGGAGCCCGGACACGACGACGAGGCCGACGAGCGCCCACACGAGGGCGCCGAGCGCGCCGCCCGCCTGCACGACGCCCACCACGCGCTGCACGAGGAGCGGCTGGCCGAGGCTGGCGGCCGCGCCGAGCACGCTGAGCACGATGACGAAGGCCATCAGCCCGCGCTGCTCGAGGATGTAGGGCAGCAGCTCCGAGAAGCGCGCGCGGGGCCCGTCGTCGGCGGAGTCGCGGCGCGCGAACGGGTTGCGGGACCGGGCGCGCGGGGCGGCGGTGGAGGGGCGGGCGGTGCTCATGCGTGTTCTCCGGGGGTGGTGAGCGTGGTCGAGGCGGGCGGCCGCGGTCTCCCGCAGGGCGTCGTCGGCGGGGCCGGGGGCCCGGGATCGGGCGCGTCGCACCGCCTCCAGGACTCTACGCGCCGGGCGCCGGGGGTCCGCCGGGCGGGGGCGGACGCGCGCCGCGCATTCCCGCCCATGGTGGAAAAGCGCTCGGCTCCCTAGGCTTGCTGATCGTGCCCACCCCCGTCATCACCGCCGACCGCCTCGTGAAGAAGTACGGCGACCACGTCGCCGTCGACGGCCTCTCCTTCGAGGTCGCGCCCGGCGAGTCCTTCGGGCTCCTCGGCCCGAACGGCGCCGGCAAGTCCACGACCATGCGCATGATCGGCGCGGTCTCCTCGCGCACGGGCGGCACGCTCGACATCCTCGGGCTCGACCCCGACACGCACGGCCCCGAGATCCGCTCGCAGCTGGGCGTCGTGCCGCAGGCCGACAACCTCGACCTGGAGCTCAAGGCGCGCGACAACCTCATCGTCTACGGCCGCTACTTCGGGCTTCCGCGCAAGCAGGTCGCCGCGCGCGCCGACGAGCTGCTCGAGTTCGCGCAGCTGAGCGACCGCGCGGGCGCCAAGGTCGACGACCTCTCCGGCGGCATGAAGCGGCGCCTCACCATCGCGCGCGCCCTCATCAGCGACCCGCGGATCCTGCTGCTCGACGAGCCGACCACGGGCCTCGACCCGCAGGCCCGCCACATCCTCTGGGACCGCCTCTTCCGCCTCAAGGAGCAGGGCACGACGCTCGTGCTCACGACGCACTACATGGACGAGGCCGAGCAGCTGTGCGACCGGATCGTCGTGGTCGACGAGGGCCGGATCATGGCCGAGGGCTCGCCCGCGTCCCTCATCCGCGACCACTCCAGCCGCGAGGTGCTCGAGGTGCGCTTCGGCTCCGATCGCAACGAGTCCGCGTCGCGCGAGATCGCCGGGTACGGCGACCGCGTGGAGGTGCTGCCCGACCGGGTGCTCGTCTACGCGTCCGACGGCGAGGCCGTGCTCAGCCGGATCCTCGAGCAGGGCCTGAAGCCCATCACCACTCTCGTGCGCCGCTCCAGCCTCGAGGACGTCTTCCTCCGCCTCACGGGACGGAGCCTGGTCGAGTGAGCGTCGTCGACCGCAGCGCCGCCGCCGGGGGAGCGGCCGCCGACGGGCCCCGCGACGGCGCCGACGACCGGGCGCGCGCCCTCGCCGGCGGCGTCCGCCCGCGCCGCTTCGGCGGCTGGTACGCCGCCGAGCACCGCCTGCTCGGGATCCGCGCCTACCTCGGCACGGCCCTCGCCACCGGCATCGCGAGCCCGTACGTCTACCTCTACGCGCTCGGCGTCGGCCTCGCCACGGTCGTCGACCGCGGCACGGGCGCGAACCAGGCGCTCGGCGTCAGCTTCCTGGTGTTCGTCGCGCCCGCGCTCCTCGCGACGAGCGCCATGACGGTCGCGAGCGAGGAGTTCAGCTACCCGATCTTCGGCGGCTTCAAGTGGAACCCCGTGTTCCACGCCATGAACGCGTCGCCGCTCACGCCGGCCCAGATCGTCGACGGCCAGGTGATCGGCGTGGCGATCCGCATGGCGCCCACGTGCATCGCCTACTTCGCGTTCATGCTGCTCTTCGGCGCGGTGCCGCTCGGCACGGGCGTCCTCGCGATCGGCGCCGCCGTGCTCACCGGCATGGCCATCGGCGTGATGCTCATGGCCTACGTCGCGACCCTCACGCAGGACACCGGCCAGATCGCCATGGTGATGCGCTTCGTCATCACGCCGCTGTCGCTGTTCTCGGGCACGTTCTTCCCGCTCACGCAGTTCCCGATCTGGCTGCAGTGGATCGGCTGGATCTCGCCGCTCTGGCACGGCACCGAGCTCGGGCGGGTCGCCACCTACGGGATGCAGGAGCCGCTCTGGCTGACGCTCGCGCACGTCGCGTACCTGCTGCTCTGGCTCGCGGTGGGCTGGGCGCTGTCGCGCCGCGTCGCGACGAGGAGGCTGCGCGCATGACCGGATCCACGATGCCCGCGGACGCCCCCGCACCGGCCGCCCGCCGGAGCCGCGGCGGCCCCCGCGCGCTCTACGCCGGCAACGCTCGCTCGGTCCTCTCCCGCGGCCTGCTCGCCACGCGCAGCACCAACTGGACCGTCGTCCTCTCCGGCTTCTTCGAGCCCGTCTTCTACCTGCTCGCCATGGGCATCGGCCTCGGCTCGCTCGTGGGCGACGTGACCACGAGCACGGGCCAGCCGGTGCCGTACGCCGCCTACATCGCGCCCGCGCTCCTCGCCGTCTCGGCCATGAACGGCGCCGTCTACGACTCCACCTGGAACGTCTTCTTCAAGATGAACCACTCGAAGCTGTACCAGGGCATGCTCGCGACCTCGCTCGGCCCGCTCGACGTGGCCTTCGGCGAGATCTCGCTGGCGCTGCTGCGCGGCGTCGTCTACTCGTCGGGCTTCCTCGTCGTGATGCAGGTGCTCGGCTTGAATCTGTCGTGGTGGGCGATCCTCGCGCTGCCCTCGGTCGTGCTCGTGGCGCTGGCGTTCGCGAGCTTCGGCATGGCGGTGACGAGCTACATGAAGACGTTCCAGCAGATGGACTGGATCAACTTCATCCTGCTGCCCATGTTCCTGTTCTCGGCGACCTTCTACCCGCTGTCGGTCTACCCGGCGTGGATCCAGACGGTCATCCAGGCGCTGCCGCTCTGGCACGCGGTGGAGCTCGTGCGCGGCTTCACGACGGGCGCGATCTCGTTCGCGGTCGTCGGCCACGTGCTCTACTTCGCGGTGATGACCGCCATCGGCCTGGTCTTCACGACGCGGCGGCTGCGGATCCTGTTCCTCGACTGAGGCCGCTCGCCACCAGCCCGAGCCCGGCGCCGCCCATCACCACGGCCGCCGCGGCCATCGCGACCGGGTATGCGGCGGGCTGGGCGTCCGGCGGGAGGAGGGCGAGCACCTGCGCCGTCACGACGGTCGCGAGGAGCGAGGAGGCGGCCAGCACCGTCGACGTGAGCGACGAGACCCGGCCCATGGTGCCGACGGGCGCCTCCGCCTGGAGGATCGGGCCCTGGGAGACGAGGAACACGGCGAAGACGAGGCCCGCGACGCCCATGAGGATCGCCGCGGGCAGGAACGCGCGCACGGTCGAGTAGGCCGCGTAGGTGAGGCCGAGGGCGACGAGCGCGGCCGGCAGCGCGCGCTCGGGACGGAGGCGGGCCACGAGCACGGGCGCCGTGAGGGATCCGACGAGGCCGCCGACCGCGAACATCCCCGTCACCACGCCGTACTCGGCGGCCGTCAGCCCCATCGTGGTGAGGGCGACGAGGGCGAGGGTCGCGTTGTTGACCCCGAGGGTCACGCCGTACGCGGCGAGGCCGGCCACGAGGATCCGGAGGCGCGGCGAGGCCTTCACGATCCGGATCCCGGCGGCCAGCTCCCCGCGGAACCGCGCGCGGGCGTTCGCGACTGCGCCGTGCGTGCCGCCGCCGCCCGCTCCCGCACCCGCTCCCGCCGGATCGCCGACCGCCGCCACGGCCCCGCGCTCCCGCACCGCGAGCACCAGCGCCGCCGACACGAGGAACGAGGCGGCGTCCATCACGATGGCGGGCTCCGGCCCCAGTGCCGCATAGACGGCCGGGCCCGCCATGGCCGAGAGGATCCCCACGCCCGTGCTCGCGAGCAGCGACCGGCCGGCGGCGGCGGCGCGGCGGTCCGCGGGCACGACCACCTGCACGAGGGCGGCGCGCGCCGGGTCGAAGAGCTGGGACGCGCAGCCGATGAGGAACTGGGTGGCGATGACCGTCCCGATCACCACGGGCACGGGTCCGGTCGCGGCGATCACCAGGAGCGGCACGAGCAGGGCGGCGCGCGCGAGGTCGGCCGCGGCCATCACGCGGCGCGCGGGCCAACGGTCGACGAGCACGCCCGCCACCGGCGCGAGCAGGAGCCGCGGCAGGCTCGTCGCCGCGACGACGGCGCCGATGTACAGCGGCAGGGCCGGGTCGCCGGGAGCGAGACCCGTGGCGAGCCACACCGTGACGGTCGCCGCCAGCACGTACTCGCCGAACGCGGAGAGCGCCTGCGCGAGCCAGATCAGCGAGAACGAGCGCGAGATCAGGAGCGGGCGGCGGGGGCCGGGCGCGCGCGGGTCGGGGTCGGGCACGGGCGACCTCCGATCCGTCGTCTCCTCCCCACGGTAGCGGCAGGCGCGTCGGCGCCCGGGCGGTGCCAGCGCGGCGGATCCGCTCGGTACCCTGGCGGGGAGCGCCACCCGGGCGCGTCCGGCCTGGCCGGGGGAGGCAGGTGCCCATGGGCCGCGTCGTGGTGCTCGGATCGCTCAACGTCGACCAGGTGGTGCGTGTCCCGCGGCACCCGCAGCCGGGGGAGACCCTCATGGGATCCGACCCCGAGCGCCTCTGGGGCGGCAAGGGCGCGAACCAGGCCGTCGCGGCGGCCGACGCGGGCGGCGAGGTCGCGATGGTCGGGGCCGTGGGCGACGACGCCGACGGATCCGCGTACCGCGCGCGCCTCGCCGACCGCGGCATCGACGTGTCCGGCCTCGTGACCGTGGAGGGCGCCACGACGGGCCTCGCGGTCATCGCGGTGGACGACGACGGGGAGAACACGATCATCGTCGCGCCCGGCGCCAACGGGCGCGTAGCGTCGGCCCACCTGCATCCGCTCGACGCGCTCGCCGCGGGCGACGTGCTGCTCGCGTCGCTCGAGCTGCCCCTCGACACCGTCGCCGAGGGCGTCCGTCGGGCGCATGCCGCCGGCGCCCGCATCGTGCTCAACCTCGCGCCGTTCGCCGCGCTGCCCGAGGACGTGCTCGCGCTCGCGGATCCCGTGGTCGTCAACGAGCACGAGGCCGGGCTGCTGCGGGAGTCGGGCACGCGCGCGCCCGCGTCGCTGCTCGTCACCCTCGGCGCCGAGGGCGCGATGTGGGGCGACGTCGAGGTGCCCGCGTCGCGGGTCTCCCGCGTCGTCGACACCACGGGCGCGGGCGACGCGTTCTGCGGCGCGCTGGCCTCCGCGCTCGCCGCGGGCGCCGACTGCGAGGGCGCCCTGGTCGTCGCGGCCGACGCGGCCGCGGTCGTCGTGCAGCGGCAGGGCGCGCAGCCGGCGGACGGCTGATCCCCGTGGCCGACGTGGCGCCGGATCCGCACGGGGCGACCGCGGCCGTCGTCGCGTTCATCCTCGCCCTCACGACGCCGCCATGGCCGGATGACGCGGCGGAGGCGGAGCGGATGCTGGCCCGCCTCGGCGTGCATCCGACGGGCGAGGTGGACGCGCACGGGGGCGGCTCCGAGCCGCGCGCCCTGGCCGGCGGCCCCGACACCGTCGACCACGTGTGCCTCGGCACCCACGAGGGCGCGGTCACGAGCACCCACTTCTCCCTGGCGCGCCACGGCGGCCCGCGGGATCCGCTCGTCCGCCGCGAGCACGACGCGCTCGTCGCGGCCCTCACCGCCGCCCTCGGCCCGTCCCGCTCGCCGATCGAGGGCCAGCCGAACCGCGTGGTGTGGGACGTCGGCGAGCTCGAGGTGGGTGTCCAGCTCTTCGACCGCGTCGACAGCAGCGTGATGGCGTGGGTGGAGCACCGCGAGCGGTCGGCGCGCGCGGAGGCGGCCGCCGGCGACGGACCGGTGCTCGACGCGCCGGCCGTCGCGCCCGCGGTCAGACCGGGCGCCGCCGACCCCGCCTGACCGCCCGACATCGGGCCGACAGCGGACAGACAGCGGGCCGACCGCCTCCCGGCTGCGCGGATCGCGGGAGCGCGCACCCCGCGCTTGCCCCCTGCACGGGGTCCATGAGATGCTCGACGCGTTGCGCTTCTTATGCGCATAAGTAGATCATCGGCTCGCGACGCGGGCGTTTCGTTCAAGGAGGAACACGTGAAGACATCCATGCGTCTCGGCGCGGTCGCGACCGTGCTGGCGGCCACCGTCGCGCTGACCGGCTGCGGCCGGTCCGCCGACGAGGGCTCGGGCGCCGCGGCGGCGACGACCCTCGGCTCCGCGCCCGCCACCGGCAAGGTCACGATGTGGGCGATGGGCGCCGAGGGCGAGGCCCTGCCCGCGTTCCTCAAGACCTTCGAGGACGCCAACCCGGGCGTCGAGGTCGACGTCACCGCGATCCCGTGGGACGCGGCGCACAACAAGATCCAGACGGCGATCGCCGGCGGCACGACGCCCGACATCGCCATGATGGGCACGACGTGGATGGCCGACTTCGCCGACGCCCTCACCACCGTGCCGACCGACGTCGACGCGAGCGGCGCCTTCCCGGGATCCCTCGCCACGAACACCGTCAAGGACCGCGCCGCGGGCATCCCCTGGTACGTCGACACCCGCGTGCTCTACTACCGCACCGACCTCGCGGCGAAGGCCGGCTGGACGAAGGCCCCCACCACCTGGGACGAGCTGAAGCAGATGGCGTCCGACATGCAGACGAAGGCGGGCGCTAAGCACGGCATCCGCCTCCCCGCCGGCAACGACGCCTTCCAGGGCACGCTCTGGATGCCGTGGTCGAACGGCGCCGAGATCGCCGACGGTGCGAAGTGGACCCTCGACACCCCCCAGATGCGCGAGGCGTACGAGTACTACGGCAGCTTCTTCGCCGACGGCATCGCCGACCCCGACGTCGACGTGTCCTCGGGCGCGCAGGAGTCGTCGTTCGTCGACGGATCCACCCCCATGCTCATCGAGGGCCCGTTCGAGATCGGCCAGCTGAAGAGCGTCGGCGGCGCGGACTTCGCCTCGAAGTTCACCACCGCGGTGCTGCCGTCCCAGGAGACCTCGGCGTCGTTCAGCGGCGGCGCCAACCTCGTCGTGTTCGACCAGGCGAAGAACCAGGACGCCGCGTGGAAGCTCGCCCGCTGGCTCGGCCAGCCCGAGACGCAGGCGGCCTGGTACGCGGCCACGGGCGACCTGCCCGCGCAGCAGTCCGCGTGGCAGGACCCGGCGCTCCAGGGCGACCCCACCCTCGCCGCGTTCGGCGAGCAGCTGAAGACGGCCAAGTCGGTGCCGGTGAGCACGAACTGGGTCAAGGTGGGATCCGCCGCGGACTCCGCGCTCGAGCGCATCCGCCGCGGCACCGCCAGCGTGCCCGACGCGCTCGCGAAGCTGCAGTCGGACGCCGACTCCATCGGCTCGGCGGAGTAGCCGTTGGCCATCACCGTCACGCGTGCGGCCGGGACCCGTCCCGGCCGCACCCGGTCCCCGCTCGTCGCCCGGCAGCGCCGTCGTCAGGCGCTCGTCGCCTGGGGCTTCTGCCTCCCGTTCGTGGCCGTGTTCGCGGTCTTCATGCTCGTGCCGCTCGTCAGCTCGTTCGCGATGTCGTTCACCGACTTCCGGGCGACCGACATCCGCTCGCCGTTCGCGATCGACTTCGTCGGCCTCGACCAGTACGCGAAGCTCTTCACGGACGCCACGTTCCTCCGCTCCATCGGGGTCACGGCCTTCTTCGTGGTCGTCGGGATCCCGGTGACGATGGTCATCGCGCTCGCGCTGGCCCTCGCGCTCAACTCGGGACGCGGCCGCATTGTCTCGTTCTTCCGGGTCGGGTTCTACGCGCCGGTCGTGACGAGCATCGTCGCGGTGTCGGTCGTGTGGCGCTACATCCTGCTGCCGGACGGGCTGCTCAACACAGCGCTCGCGGGCATCGGGATCACCGGCCCCAACTGGCTCAGCGACACCACGTGGGCGCTGCCCTCGCTCGTCGTGATGGCGGTGTGGCGGAACGTCGGCACGCTCATGATCATCTTCCTGGCCGGCCTCCAGGCCGTGCCCGAGGAGGTGCAGGAGGCGGCCGTGATGGACGGCGCGAGCCCGTGGCGCCGCCTCATCTCCGTCACGCTGCCGCTGCTCCGCCCGACGCTGCTGCTCGGGTCCGTGCTCATCTCGGTCGGCTTCCTGCAGTTCTTCGAGGAGGCGTTCGTGATGACCCGCGGCGGCCCCCTCGACTCCACGCTGTCCGTCGCGTACTACACGTACCGGCAGTTCGGCTTCGGCGAGTACGGCCTCGCCTCCGCGGCGAGCTACGTCCTCTTCCTCGCCATCGCCCTGCTCAGCCTGCTGCAGTTCCGGCTGCTGCGGTCGAAGGACTGAAAGGCCCGCGCATGACCACCACCGCATCCGCCCCCGCCGCCGCGCCCGTCGTCGCCGACGCCGCGACCGGCACCTCGCCCCGCCGCCCCCGGCGCCGCACCGACCGCGGGCGTCGCGCGCGCGCGATCCTCTACCTCGTCCTCGCCGCCGCGCTCTGCGTCTGGCTGATCCCGTTCGTCTGGATGGCGCTCGGCAGCGTGAAGACGCAGGGCGAGATCCTGCAGCGCCCGCCCACGTGGTGGCCGGCGGATCCCGTCGCCGACAACTTCGCGCAGTGGTTCGGGCCGCTGCACTTCGGCACGTTCTTCTCCAACAGCCTCGTCGTCGCGCTCATCACGGTGCTCGGCAACCTCGTGTTCTGCTCGATGGTCGGCTACGCGCTCGCGAAGATGGAGTTCCCCGGCAAGCGGCTCCTGTTCCTCACCGTGATGGTGACGCTCATGGTGCCGGGCGTCGTCACGTTCGTGCCGCTGTTCGTCATGGTCTCGGGGCTCGGCCTCGTGAACACGTACGCGGCGCTCATCCTCCCGTTCATCACGGCGCCCATCGGGGTGTTCCTCATGCGGCAGTTCATGCTCGGGATCCCCGAGGCGCTCATCGAGGCCGCCCGGCTCGACGGCGCGGGCGAGTTCCGCATCTTCGCCCGCATCGTGATGCCGCTGTGCGGGCCGCCGCTCGCGACCCTCGGCATCCTCACGTTCCTCGCCTCGTGGAACAACTTCCTCTGGCCGCTCGTCGCGGCGCAGAGCGAGCAGATGTACACGCTGCCCATCGCGCTGTCGCTGTACTCGACCGGGCAGAACGCGACCGACTACGGCCTGCTGCTCGCGGGATCCGTGCTCGTGATCGCGCCGATCCTCGCCCTGTTCGTGGTGCTGCAGCGCCACTTCATCCAGGGCGTCGCGACCGCCGGCCTCAAGTGACCCCCTCCCGCCTCCGACCGATGGAGACCCCCATGCCCCGCACGCAGCTCACCGCCCCGGACGGCACGCCGTTCCGCGACCTCGACGGCGACGGGGTGATGGCGCCCTACGAGGATCCGCGCCGGAGCCCCGAGGAGCGCACGGCCGACCTGGTGGGGCGCCTGAGCCTCGCCGAGAAGGCCGGCCTCATGTTCCAGACGGTGATCGAGGTCGGCGCCGACGGCGAGCTGAAGGAGGAGCCGGGCGCGATCTCCAAGTCCGGCACCACCGAGGTCGTGGTCGGCAAGGGCATGAACCACTTCAACGTGCACGAGATCCGCACCGCCCGGCAGGCGGCGCGCTGGAGCAACCGGCTGCAGGAGCTGGCGGAGTCGACGCCGCACGGCATCCCGGTGACCATCAGCACGGATCCGCGGCACGCCTTCGTCGAGAACGTCGGCGTCGCGTTCTCGGCGGGCCCGTTCTCGCAGTGGCCGGAGGCGCTGGGGCTCGCCGCGCTCGACGACGTCGACGCCATCCGCGCGTTCGCCGAGACCGCGCGGCAGGAGTACGTCGCGGTGGGGATCCGGGCGGCGCTGCACCCGCAGATCGACCTCGCCACCGAGCCGCGCTGGGGGCGCCAGGCGCAGTCGCTCGGGCACGACGCCGACCGGGTGGCCGAGTTCACGGCCGCGTACATCCGCGGCTTCCAGGGCGAGGAGCTCGGATCCGCGAGCGTCGCCTGCACCACCAAGCACTTCCCGGGCGGCGGACCGCAGAAGGACGGCGAGGACGCGCACTTCCCCTACGGCCGCGAGCAGGTCTACCCGGGCGGCATGTTCGACTACCACCTGCGCCCCTTCCGCGAGGCGATCGCCCGCGGGACGGCCGCGATGATGCCCTACTACGGCATGCCCGAGGGGCTCGTGCGCGACGGCGAGGAGATCGAGCCCGTGGGCTTCGGGTTCAACCGGCAGGTCATCACGGGGATCCTCCGCGAGGAGCTCGGCTACGACGGCGTCGTGGTCACCGACTGGGAGCTCGTGAACGACAACCACGTGGGCGACCAGGTGCTCCCGGCGCGCGCCTGGGGCGTCGAGGAGCTGACGCCGCACGAGCGGATGCAGCGCATCATCGACGCCGGCTGCGACCAGTTCGGCGGCGAGGAGTGCGTGGACGTGCTGCTCGACCTCGTCGCGGACGGCCGGGTGACGGAGGCGCGCATCGACGAGTCGGTGCGGCGCCTGCTGCTCGTGAAGTTCCGCCTCGGGCTCTTCGACGACCCGTTCGTGGACGAGGACCAGGCCGAGCGCATCGTCGGCCGGGCCGACTTCCGCGAGCTCGGCTTCCGCGCGCAGGCCGCGTCCGTCACGGTGCTCGAGAACCGGGAGGTGGAGGGGCGCCCGGTGCTCCCGCTCCCGGTGGACGGGCCCCGGCTGCGCGTGCACGTCGAGGGCATGCGGCCGGAGGCGCTCGACGGCTGGGCGGATGCGGCGGCCGGTCCCGAGGACGCCGACCTCGCGATCGTGCGGCTCGGCGCGCCCTTCGAGCCGCGCTCCGACCTCTTCCTCGAGGCGTGGTTCCACCAGGGGTCGCTCGACTTCCCACCCGGGCTCGTGCACCGGCTGCGGCGCATCGCCGACCGCTGCCCGCTCGTGGTGGTGGTGGACCTCGATCGGCCGGCGATCATGACGCCGCTCGTGCCGTTCGTCTCCGCGCTCGCCGTGGCCTACGGCAGCTCGGACGCGGCCGTCGTCGCGGCGCTCACCGGACGCATCGCGCCCGAGGGGCGGCTGCCGGTGGAGATCCCGCGGTCGATGGACGCGGTGCGCGCCTCGCGCGCGGACGTGCCCTCCGACTCCGGGGACCCCGTCTACCCGCTGCACCACGGCATCCGCATCCTCTGATCCCGACGGACGGGCGCGGCGATCCGGGCGGTCCGGTTCGCCCGCCTCCGTCGCGCTCGCCTACGCTTCCAGGAGAGAGGACGGTCGCATGAGCCCCCGGCGCCCCACGGTCTACGACGTCGCGGAACGCGCGAAGGTGTCCATCGCGACCGTGTCGTTCGCCTTCAGCCGGCCCGACCAGATCAGCGTCGCCACGCGCGAGCGCGTGCTCGAGACGGCGCGCGAGCTCGGCTACGTGCCGAGCGCGTCCGCCCGGGGACTGGCCCGGGGCCGCACGGGCGCGCTGGGGCTGCACTCCTTCGACCTCCTCATCGACCGGCCGCTGCAGCGCGAGCCCGCGACGCCGGCGGCCGACGACGCGCCGGCCGCGCGGGAGCCGTTCGCGCCCGGCCGCACCTTCATCCCCTGGGACGAGGCGGGCGAGATCGCGGCGGATCCCCGGGCCTTCCCGCTCTACGTCGACGAGGTCCGGCGCGGCTTCGAGCTCGAGTGCCGCGCGCACGACCGGCCCGTGATGCTCAGCCGCGGGAGCGACACCACCACCGCGGTCGCGGAGTCGGCCGGCCGCGTCGACGGCCTCGCGATCTTCCCCGGCCCGTCGGCGGCCGCGTCGCTGAAGCGGGTCTCGCTCCGCATGCCGATCGTGCTGTTCAGCTACCCGCCGGCCGACGACGGCCACCACCGGGTCACGTCCGACAACGCCGGGGGAGCGCGCGAGCTGGTGCGCCACCTGGTCGTCGATCACGGCATCACGGACACCGGCTTCGTGGGCGCCACGAGCGTCGGCGACTACCGGGAGCGGTTCGAGGGCTACCGGGAGGCGCTCGCGGAGCACGGGATCGAAGCGCCGGCCGAGGTTCTCGACGACACCGTGCTCGGCGAGGGATCCGGGTTCGCCGGGGTGGTCGCCGCCCTCCGCGCGGGCCGCCTGCCGCGCGCGCTCGTGTGCGCCAGCGACCAGCTCGCGCTCGCCCTCGTCGACCTGCTGCGGGCGGAGGGCGTGGCCGTGCCGGGAGACGTGGTCGTCACCGGCTTCGACGGGATCCTCGCGGGGCTGCTCTCCTCGCCGCGGCTCACGACCGTGCGGCAGCCGATGGAGGCGATGGGGCGCGCGGCCGCCCGCATCCTCATCGACACGACGAGCGCTCCGAACGCGTCCGATCCCGTCGCGCTGCGCCTCGGCACGAAGCTCGTGGTGCGCGAGAGCTGCGGCTGCCGGGGCTGACGCACCCGTGGCGACCGTGGATGTCCGCGCCCCGACGCCGTCCGCGCCGCGGGACGACGCCTGACCCGGGTCCGTCGGCCGCCGTCGACGCGGGGCGCCCGCGACCGCGGCACGGTCGGCGCCCGCGTTCAGACGGGCCGCAGCGCCCGGTGCTCGCCCGCGGGCAGCTCGACGCGCACGGCGTCGTGGGGGAGGACCTCGCCGCCGGTGACCACGACCGCCATCACACCGGACTTCCGCACGACGTTCCCGTGGGCGTCGCGCCCGAGGACGGCCTTCATCGTGCCCGCGCCGAGCCCGTCGATCTGGATGCAGGGGTTCCGGAGGCCCGTGACCTCCACCACCGCCTCGGCGCCCAGGTGCAGGCGCGTGCCGAGGGGCAGGTCGAGCAGCGGGACGCCCGCCGTGGTCACGTTCTCGCCGAGGTCGCCCGGCGCGACCGCAAAGCCCTGCTCGGCGAGCTCCGCGTGCAGCTCGGAGTGGACGAGGTGCACCTGGCGGAGGTTCGGCGCGTCCGGGTCGCGGCGCTTCCGCGAGAGGTGCTGCACCGTGGTGCCGGCGTGCGCGTCGCCCTCCACGCCGAGGCCGGCGAGGAGCGTGATCGAGGGGCGGAGGGGCTTGGAGAAGCGGTGCTGGTCGTCGCGCGCGACGGCGACGACCCGGGGCGCGGGGGACGGCTGCATGGGAGCGACGATATCGGCGCGGCGCGGATCCGGCGAGCCCGGTCGCGGGATCCGCCCGCGCGGGGCTCCCGCGGGGGCGCGCGGCCCGCTGGGTTCCGAGGCGGGGCGGAGGCGATCCGTCGGGCCTGATGAGCCCGTCGGTCCGCCTCCGCCCGCGTGGGTGGAACGCCTCCGGTCAGACCGCGTGGGCTCCGGCCGCAGGGCGCGTCTCGCCGTGCTCGCGCAGCACGAGGAGGGCCACGAACGAGATGGCCGAGGCGATGCTGAGGTAGACGCCGACGAGCATGACGCCGCCGCCTCCGACATCCCACAGCCAGGTGGCGATGAAGGGCGCCACGGCGCCGCCGACGATGCCCGCGAGGCTGAACGCGAGGGACGCGCCCGTGTAGCGGACGTCGGTGGCGAACATGGCCGGCAGCAGGGATCCGACCGCACCGTAGGCGAGGCCGATGAGCACGAACCCGAGGATGACGAACGTGAGCGTGCCCGGCAGGCCCGCGGCGAGCAGCGGGTCCATCAGGAGGCCGAACACGACCATGCCGAGCGCGCTCCGGAGGACGACCGGGCGCGCGCCCATGCGCCCGGCGAGGACGCCGGAGACCACGATGGCGGCGGCGAAGAACACGACGCCCACGAGGAGCATGAGCAGGAAGTCGGTGCGTGCGAAGCCGAGGCCCGCGTGGAACGTGGACGCGTCGAACGGCTTGCCCGCCTTGGTGGCGGCGGCCTCCGCGGCCTCGGCCGTGAGCGGTGACGTGGCGTAGGTGACCGCGAACGTGGTCATCAGGTAGAACAGCGTGAACGTGGCGAGCAGGGCGAACGCCCCGAGGAGCAGCCCGCGCCAGCCCGTGCGGATGGTGCGACCGAGCGGCAGCCTGGAGGTCTCGCCGCGGTCGAGCACGGACTGGAACTCGGGCGCCTCGACGAGCTTGACGCGCACGTAGAGGCCCACGAGCACGAGGACCGCGCTCGCGATGAACGGGACGCGCCAGCCCCAGGCCTGGAGGTCGGCCGGGGAGAGCGTGAGCGACAGCACGAGGAACAGGCCGTTCGCGAGGATGAAGCCGACGGGCGCGCCGAGCTGCGGGAACGTGCCGAAGATGGCGCGCTTGCCGGCCGGCGCGTTCTCGGTGGCGAGGAGCGCGGCACCGCCCCACTCGCCGCCGAGGCCGAGGCCCTGGACGAAGCGGAGCACCGCGAGGGCCGCGGGTGCCGCGATCTCCCAGCCCGGCGTGAGGCCGCTCGGGAGGCACCCGATGAGCACGGTCGCGATGCCCATGGTGAGCAGCGACGCGACGAGCGTGCGGGTGCGGCCGAAGCGGTCGCCGAAGTGGCCGAAGAGCACGGACCCGATGGGCCGGGCGAAGAAGGCGACGCCGAACACGGCGAGCGACTGCAGCTGCGCGACCGTGGGGTCGGCGTTCGCGAAGAACAGCGCGGGGAACACGAGCACGGCGGCGGTCGCGTAGACGTAGAAGTCGAAGAACTCGATGGAGGTGCCGACGAGGCTCGCGACCAGCACGCGCGAGCGCGGGTTGACGGGGGCGGCGAGGGGCGGGGCGGTGGCAGGGGCAGCGGACATGGCGGTGGCTTCCGTCGGTAGGGGCGGGGAGACGCCACGGATCGTGGCGCGCCGACGGTACCGGTGCTCCCCGCCCCTCCGTGCGGACGGTTCACATGACCGGAGTCAACTGACGTTCCCCGCGTAGTCGGCGTCGCGCGTCTCGCGGCTGATGACGAGCGCCACGAGGGTGATCGCCGCCATCGCGCTGAGGTACACGCCGACGAGCAGCACGTTCCCGTCGAGCAGCTGCCAGAGCGCCACGGCGATGAAGGGCGCGACCGCGGCGCCGAGGATGCTCGCGACGTTGTAGCTGATCGCGGATCCCGTGTAGCGCACGTTCGTCGGGAAGAGCTCCGGCAGCACCGCGCCCATGGGCCCGAACGTGAGGCCCATGAGCGTGAAGCCGATGATGAGCAGCGCCATGGTGCCGACGAAGCCGCCCGCGAACAGCGGCACGAACAGCAGGCCGAACACGAGGATCCCGAGGGTCGTCGCGATGAGCATCTTGCGGCGGCCGTACCTCTCCGCGAGCGGACCCGAGACCATCGTGAAGACCCCGAAGAACACGACGCCCACGATGAGCATGAGCAGGAAGTCGTTGCGCGCGTAGCCGAGGCCCGCGGCGAACGTGTCGGCGTTGAAGGGCTTGCCGGCGGCGGTCGCGGCGGCCTCGGCGGTGGCGGCGTCGCGCGCGGTGGTGCCGTAGGTGAGGGTGAACGTCGTCATCAGGTAGAAGAGCGTGTACGTCGCCAGCATGATGAAGGTGCCGAGGATCAGCGGGCGCCAGCTCGTGACGAACACGCGCGCGACGGGCAGCTTGGCGACCTCGCCGGAGTCGACGACCTTCTGGAACGCCGGCGTCTCGATGAGCTTGAGGCGCACGTAGAGGCCCACGATCACGAGCACGGCGCTCGCGAGGAACGGCACGCGCCAGCCCCACGACTGGAACTGCTCGGGGGTGAGTCCGAGGCTCAGCGCGAGGAACACCCCGTTGGCGACGATGAAGCCGATGGGCGCGCCGAGCTGCGGGAACGTGCCGTAGATGGCGCGCTTCCCTGCGGGCGCGTTCTCGGTCGCGAGCAGCGCGGCGCCGCTCCACTCGCCGCCGAGGCCGAGGCCCTGGCCGAAGCGCATGATCACGAGGAGCGCGGGCGCCGCGACCTCCCAGCCGGGCGTGAGCGCGGTGGGCAGGCAGCCGATCAGCACGGTCGCGATGCCCATGGTGAGCAGCGACGCGACGAGCGTGCCCTTCCGGCCGATGCGGTCGCCGAAGTGGCCGAAGAGGATGGATCCGATGGGCCGGGCGATGAACGCGACGCCGAACACGGCGAACGACGCGAGCTGCGCGACGGTCGGGTCGTCGTTCGCGAAGAAGAGCGCGGGGAAGACGAGCACGGCGGCGGTCGCGTAGACGTAGAAGTCGTAGAACTCGATCGACGTGCCGATGAGGCTCGCGATGATGACGCGCGAGCGCGAGTTCCCGGCGGGCGGGGTGGATGCGGTGGTGGCGGCGGTGCGGGCCGCGGGGGTCGTGGACATGCGGGGAGACGGCTTTCGGCTGATGCGGCGTGAGCGGCGGGGGCGCGCGGAGGGGGCGGGCGCGCCGGTCGGGCGCGGGCGCCGGGTGCGGCGGAGTCGAGGGGGCCACTCGTGATGGCGGTGCTGAGTTTACGCCCCTGAGGAGATCCTGTGCGCGGGACCCTCGGCCGGGGCGGCGTCGGCCGGGGCGGCGTCGGCCGGGCGCGCGTCCGCCGCGGATCCGCGCCGCCGCCGCACGAGCCCCGACAGGTCGTGCGCCGAGAGCGACACCGCGAGCACCGAGGCGAGCACCAGGGCGAGGGCGGGCGCGCCGACCGCCCACGGGGCGCGCTCGGCGTAGGCGCTGCCCTCGCTGAGGATGAGGCCCCACTCGGGCGTCGGCCGGTCGGCGCCGAGGCCGAGGAAGCCGAGCGCGGCGAGCGTCAGGGCGATGCCGGGCAGGCGCAGCATCGCGTTCCGCACGACCGGGCCGACGACCGCGGGGAGGAGGTGGCCGAGGAGGATCCGCGCGCGTCCCACCCCGAGCAGCGGCAGGATCCGCACGTGCGGCTGCGCCCGCGCCTCCGTCATGAGCGCGCCGGCGTGCGCGGCGAGCGGCGCCCAGCTCACGGCCGCGACGGCGACGGCGGCGCCCCAGGTCGACGGCCCCTGGATCGCCGTGACGACGATGCCGGCGAGGATCGGCGGCGCGGCGTTCGCGACCTCGACGGGGCCCGTCGCCGCATGCGGCAGCAGCCCGAGCAGGAGGCCGATCGCGCAGCACGCGATCACCACGAGGAGCGCGGTGCCGAGCGTCGTGATCGCGCCGTGGCCGACGCGGCCGAGGAGGTCGCGGCCGCTCGCGTCGGCGCCGAACGGCAGCGCCCAGGACGGCGGCGCGAGGCGGCCGGACGCGGTGGCGTACGGATCCCGCGCGAGGCCCGCGACCACGACGAGCGCGAGGAGCGCCGCGGCGACGGCCGGGACCACGGCGTCGCGCCGACGGGCGGGGACGCGTGCGTCGGGGACGGGCAGGGAGCCGAGCCGGAGCGCGGGGCCGAGGAGCGCGCGCCGGAGGAGGCCCGCGAGGACGCCCGCCGCGACGGCGACCACGAGGAGCGCGAGCACGCCGGCCTGGAGCGCCGGCACGTCCTGGCTGCTCGCGGCGCCGAGGGTCGCGCGGCCGATGCCGGGGATCGCGAACACCTGCTCGACCGCGACGGCCCCGCCGGTGAGGCCCACGAGCACGAGCCCGACCTGGCCGAGCACCGACGGGAGCGCGCGGCGCAGCACCGCGAGGGTCGTGCGCGCGGGGGAGATGCCCGCCATGGCCCACGTGGCGACCCAGCGCTCGGCGGACGCGGCCTGGATCGCGTCGGCGACGAGCCGCCCGACGAGCCCGCCGCCGGGGATCCCGAGGGCGAGCGCCGGGAGCACCGCGTTCGCCGGACCGTCCCAGCCGGAGGGCGGCGCGGCGCGCAGCCACACGGCCACGACCACGAGCAGCGCGGTCGCGAGGAGGAACTCGGGCAGCGCGGTGAGGGCGGCGGCCACGGCCCCGGATCCGCGGGCGCGGCGGCCGCGCGTCGCGGCGAGGAGCGCGGGCGCGCACACGAGCGCCGCGATCCCGAGCACCACGGCGATCGCGAACGCCATGAGCGTAAGGGAGACGCCGAGCGCGTCGAGGGTGCCGGGCAGGACCGGGCGGCCGGAGATCCACGACGTGCCGAGGTCGCCGCGCGCGACGCCCGCGAGCCAGTCGAGCGAGACCCGGAGCGGCCCGCGGTCGAGCCCGAGCTCGGCGCGGATCGACGCGAGGGCCTCCGGGGTGGCCTCGAGGTCGGCGTAGCGCGCGCGGAGGACCGTGTACTCCGGCGAGCGCCCGGAGAGCCACGGCAGCGCGCCGACGAGCGCCACGACGCCGCCGACGGCGACGACCCGGGACGCCCCGACGACGATCCGCTCGCGCGCCGCGCCCATCAGCCGTCGACGCGCGTGTCGGCGGTGATGAGCGCACGCTCGCGGGGATCGCGGACCGCGCCCGTCACCCCGGCGGCCTCGCCCTGGATCACGCGCTCGTGCAGCAGCGGCACGGCGGCGTCGTCGGCGAGCACGAGCGCCTCGACGCGCATGATCGCGGCCCGGCGGTCGGCGCCCGCCGGCAGCGCGGACGCGGCCGTGAGCGCCTGGTCGACCGCGGGGTCGCACTCCTGCGAGATGTTGAACGAGCCGGCGCACGCGAAGTCGCTGTAGAGGTACGCCGCGGGGTCGCCCGAGTCGAGCACGGTGGCGCGCGACAGGATGAAGGCGTCGAACTTCCCGGCCAGCGCGTCGGCCTCGATGTACTGGTACTCGCGCACGTCCTGCGTCACCCGGAAGCCGGCCGCCTCGAGCTGCTGCTCGAGCTGCACGGCGACCTCGGGGAGCTCGGCCCGATCGGTGAACGTGCCGAGGGTGATGGGCACGCCGTCGACCTTCGCGGGGGTCGCGCGGCCCGCGAGGGCGTCGCGGTAGGAGGCGCCGTCACGGAGGTCGGCGGCCCACGGGAGCGCCGGGCCGAGGAGCCCGGAAGCCTCGTCGGCGCGGCCCTCGTAGACGCTCGAGACGAGGGCGGCGCGGTCGACGGCGGCCTCGGCGGCGGCCCGCACGGCCGGATCCTGGAACGGGCCCGTCTTGGTGTTCAGGTACAGGGTGTTCGTGCGCGGCATGGGGACCTCGTGGATGAGCGCGGGATCCACCTGCGCGGCCTGGCCGACCGGGATCGCCTCGACCACGTCGGCGGTGCCCGTGCGGAGGGCGGCGGCGCGCGCGGTGCCGTCGGGCACGAAGCGCACGTCGATGCCGGGCGCCGCCGCGCGGCCGCCCCAGTAGTCGTCGAACCGGTCGAGCGTCGCCGACGAGGTGCCGTCGACCGCGGTGAGGCGGAACGGGCCCGTGCCGGTGCCGACGGGCGAGACCGTGCCGTCGGCCGCGTACGCGGAGGCCGCGAGGATCGCCAGCTGCGGGCTGGAGAGGCGCTGCGGCAGGAGCGGGTCGGCGGTCGCGGTGCGGACGACGAGCCGGTCGCCGTCCGCGGTCGCGGTGAGGTCGACGCCGTCGAGGATCCGCGGCTTCGGGCTCGCCTTCGCCGCGGCCGTGAGGGAGGCCGCGGCCTGCGCGGCCGTCAGGGTCGTGCCGTCGTGGAAGGGCACGTCGGGGCGGATGGCGAAGGTCCAGGTGCGGTCGTCGACGCGCGTCCACGCGGTGGCGAGCTGCGGCTGGGCCTCGCCGAGGTCGTCGAGGGTCACGAGCGTCTCGGCCGTGCTCCAGCGCGACAGCTTGAAGGCGTCGTCGCTGAGGGGGGTGAGGCCCGAGCGCGGCGGCTGCAGCATCGCGAGGCGGATGCGGCCGTCGCCGCCCGCGGATCCGTCGGCGGAGGACCCGGGGCTCGCGGCGAAGCAGCCGCTGAGGGCGAGCGTCGAGGCGGCGGCGAGCGCGAGGAGGCCGACGGAGCGGGCGCGGCGGCGGGAGCGGGCGGAGCGGATGGAGCGGGGGCGGCTAGCGGGCATGGGGTCCTTCGGCGGGGATGCGCTGTGCATCGGCGGGGTGGTGCGGGATGGTCGGCGGAAGGGGGCGCTCGGGCCCGGGGGCGACGTCGGGCGAGGCGGGGGAGGCGGGGGAGGCGGGGGTCGCCGGTGCCGTGGCGGACGCGACGGGGTTCGCCGGGGCGGCCGCGGCCGTGGCGCCGCGCGAGGCCACCGGCGCGCCCGCAGGCAGGAGCCGCGGCAGGCCGATCGCGGCCACGACGGGCAGCGCCGCGAGGATCCCCCAGGCCGCCGCGGGCGCGACGTCGAGCAGGGATCCGACCACGCCGCCGGCCACGAGCACGGCGACGCCGCCGCAGCTCGCGAGCAGGCCGTAGAAGGACGCGGTGGGGCGGCCCGCCGCGAACGACGGGACGAGCTCCATGGTCACCGGTCCCGCGGTCATGTGCCCGAGCGTGAGGCACACGACGAGCGCGGCGGCGGGCAGCAGCTCGGCCCCGGCGGGCGGCGGCACGAGCGATCCGAGGGCGAGCGCCGCGAACCCGGTCGCGGTGGTGCCGAAGCCGAGCGCGAGGGCACGGCCGGGCCCGAGCCGCTTCGCGAGGAGCGCGACGGGCCACTGCAGCGTGATGGTGAGGAGCGAGACGGCCAGGAAGGCGGATCCGACCGCCGCGGTGCCGGCGCCCGCCCGCGCGAGCTCGAGCGGCAGGCCGAGGTAGAGCTGGTTGTAGGCGACGAGGTCCACCGCGAAGAGCGCGGAGAACGCGAGGAAGCGGCGGTCGCGCACGGCCGCCCAGCGGTCGGGGCGCGGAGCGGGGGCGGCGTGCGGCCCGGTGCCGGCGACCGGGGCGGATCCCGTCGACCGGTCGGCCGTGCCCGCCGGCCGCGCCGCCTCCGTCGGGATCACGCACCAGAGCGCCACCCCCACCGCCGCGAACAGGCCCGCTCCCACGAGCACCGTGGTCGAGAAGCCGAACCCGAGGAGCGCGGCGCCCGCGAGCGGTCCCACGGCCGCGCCGACCTCGCCCACCAGCACGAGCGCCGCGAACAGCGACGGCCGTCCGGCGGATCGGCGGTCGCGCCCGCGCACGTCGGCGGCCGCGACGAGGCTCTGCAGCGCCGGGCTGAAGAGCGCGCCGCCGAACCCGGTGAGGATCGCGCCGGCGAGGAAGCCCGGCAGGTCCGCCGCGAGCGCGAGCCCGAGGTAGCCGGAGACGCGCACGACGCAGCCCGCGGCGATGAGCGTCCGCGGGCCGAAGCGGTCGGCGAGCATCCCGCCGAGGAGGAACAGGCCCTGCTGGCTGAAGGTGCGGGCGCCGAGCACGAGGCCGATCGCGAGGGCGCCGAGCCCCAGGTCGTCGCGCATCACGACGGCGAGGAAGGGGACGACCGCGTAGAAGCCGAGGTTGAAGACGAGCTGGCTGGAGAGCAGCACGGCGGCGTGGGGTGCGCCGGCGCGGTGGGGCGCGATCATGCGGTGAGCGCTCCCGGCAGCCGCGGGACGGCGTCGGCGAGCTCGCGCGTGGCCGGATGCGCGGGGGCGGCGAGGAGGCGCGCGGTCGGCCCCTCCTCCACGATGCGCCCGCCCGCGAGCACGACGCTCCGGCCGCACAGCCGGGCGACCGCGTCGAGGTCGTGCGACACGAGCACCAGCCCGATGCCCCGCTCCCGCACGAGGCCGTCGAGCAGCTCGATGATGCGGTCGCGCAGCGGCAGGTCGACGCCGCTCACGGGCTCGTCGGCGAGGAGGATCCCGGGCGAGGTCGCGATGGCCCGCGCGAGCGCGACGCGCTGGGCCTGCCCGCCGGAGAGCTCGGCGGGGCGCCGCCCGGCGAGCGACGCCGAGAGGCCCACGTCGTCGAGGGCGCGGGCGACGATCGCGGCGTGGTCGCCGGCCACGTCGAGGCGGCGGAGCGGCTCGCGGATCAGCTGCCGCACGGTCATGCGCGGCTCGAGGCTCGCGCCCGGATCCTGCGGCACGGCCTGCACGCGCCGCCGGTACCAGCGGAGGGCGGATGCGCGGCCGGGCAGCACCGGCCGGTCGCCGAGGGCGACGCGGCCCGCGGCGGGCGTCTCGAGCGCGAGGAGGACCCGCAGCAGCGTCGACTTGCCGGATCCGGACCGGCCCACCACGCCGACCGTCTCGCCGGGCGCGACGCGGAACGACACGTCGTCGAGGGCGGGGGCGGGCGCGGCGCCGCCGGATGCCCGGGCGGCGCGCGCGGCCCGGCGCGCGGCGGGGTCGCGCCGGGGCGGGTACCGCAGCGTGATCCCGGTGGCGGTCAGCGCGTCCGTCAGCGCGTCCGTCATCGCGCCGCCGCCGCGCCGAGCGCCGCCGCCGCGCCGAGCGGGCCCGCCACCGCGGAGCGCTCGGTCGTCGCCCGCGCATCCCCGAGCGGAGCGGCACCGGCGGGCGCCCGTCGGGAGGCGGCCGCCACGAGCGCGCGGCTGTAGGCGTGCCGCGGGCGCCGCACGAGGTCGCGCATCGTCGCGGCCTCGACCACACGCCCGGCCTCGAGCACGACCACCCGGTCGCACAGCGCCGCCGCCACGGCGAGGTCGTGCGTGATGAACAGGAGCGCCTGGCCGGTCGCGTCGAGGCGGCGGCGGATGACATCGACCACCCGGGCCTGCGTCACCACGTCGAGCGCGGTGGTGGGCTCGTCGGCGAGGAGGAGGTCGGCCCCGCAGCAGAGCGCGAGGGCGAGGCACACGCGCTGGCGCTGGCCGCCCGAGAGCTCGGCGGCGAAGGCGGGGAGGGCCCCCGCGGGATCCTCCAGCCCCACCTCGTCGAGGAGGGCCAGGACCTCGCGGCGGGCGTCCGCGCGGGTGAGGAGCCCGGCGTCGGCGGCGGATCCTCGCGCCCGCGCCGCCCGCAGCGCCGCGACGAGCTGCGCGCCGACGGGGACGAGCGGGTTCAGCGCGGCGAGGGAGTCCTGCTGCACGGCGGCGACGCGGCCGAGGCGCTGGCGCGGCGCGGCGGCCCGCACGGCGCGACCGCCGAGCTCCACGACGCCGTCGACCGCGGATCCCGGCGGCAGCGTCCCGAGCACGGCCTGCGCCGTGAGCGACTTGCCCGAGCCGGACGCGCCGACGAGCGCCACCCGCTCGCCCGCGCCGACGCGGAGGTCGACGTCGTGCACGAGCGGCGTGCGCCCGATCGAGATCGAGAGCGAGCGGACGTCGAGGGCGGGATGCACCGGGCCTCCGTCCAGGCGCCGTCGGACGTTCCGCGAGCGCTCCGTCCGACCCTACTGATACCCGTTCTCGATATCAAAACCGCGCGGACGGCAGGTCACGCCCCGCGGATCCCCCTCAGCAGCAGCGCTGTGGTCACCGCGGCCTCCGCCGCCTCGGCGCCCTTGTCCTCCTTCGAACCCGGGAGCCCGGCGCGGTCGATGCCCTGCTGCTCGTCGTCGAGCGTGAGCAGCCCGAAGCCGATCGGCTTGCCCGTGAGGAGCGAGGCCTGCGTGAGACCGGAGGTCGCCGCGTCGGAGACGTACTCGAAGTGCGGGGTGCCGCCGCGGATGATGACGCCGAGTGCGACGACCGCGTCGGCCCCCGCATCGAGCGCCGCGCGCGCGACCACGGGCAGCTCGAAGCTGCCGGGCACGCGGATCACGGTGGTGGTGACGCCCGCCGCGTCGAGCACGCGCTGCGCGCCCGCGAGGAGGCCCGCGCTGATCTCCTCGTGCCAGCGTCCGGCGACGACGGTGACCTCCAGGCCCGTCCCGTCGAGCGCGGTGGGGTCGATGTCGGGTGCTCCGTGTCCGCTCATGCGGTCTCCTCCTCGGGAGTGGTGGTGGTGGTCGCGGCCGGTGCGGCCGTGGTGGTGGTCAGGCCGGCGGGCGCCTCGGCGTCCGGGTAGGCGTCCGGGCCGATGTGCATGTCCGTGTCGAGCACCATGCGGTGCCCCATCCGGTCGCGCTTGGTCTCCAGGTAGCCGGCGTTCACGTCGTTGACGCCGACCACGAGCGGCACGCGCTCGGTCACGCGGACGCCGTGCGCCTCCAGCTGCCGCACCTTCTCGGGGTTGTTCGTGAGCAGGCGCACGTCCTCAATCCCCATGTCCTGCAGGATCGCCGACGCCGCGCCGTAGTCGCGCGCGTCCGCCGGGAGCCCGAGGGCCACGTTGGCGTCGAGGGTGTCGAGGCCGTCCTCCTGCAGCCGGTAGGCGCGCAGCTTGTTGACGAGGCCGATGCCGCGCCCCTCGTGCCCGCGCAGGTACACGACGATGCCGCCCGTGCGGGCGATCTCGTCGAGCGCCGCGTCGAGCTGCGGGCCGCACTCGCACTTCAGGGATCCGAGGGCCTCGCCCGTGAGGCACTCCGAGTGCACGCGCACGAGGGTGCCGTGCGCGGTCGGGTCGCCGGAGACGACCGCCACGTGGTCGGCGCCCGTGGTGCGGTCGCGGTAGGCGCGCAGCCGGAACGTGCCGTGCGTCGTGGGCACCGTGGTCTCGACCTCGAAGATCACGCGCGACGCCTCGGGGATCGCGACCGCGGGCTCGAGCGGGCGGTCGCAGTGGAACTCCTCGAGGTGCTCCTTGAGCGCCTCGATCGTCACCACGAGCACGCCCTCGCGCTCGCCGAGGGCGAGGAGGCCGGGCAGGCGCATCATCTCGCCGTCGTCCTGCACGATCTCGCTGATCGCGCCGACGGGCGTGAGGCCCGCGAGCGTGAGCAGGTCGACCGCCGCCTCGGTGTGGCCGTCGCGCTCGCGCACGCCGCCGTCCACCGCCCGCAGCGGCAGGATGTGCCCCGGCCGGTGCAGGCTCGTCGGCACGCTGTCGAGGTCGGCGAGCACGCGCAGGGTGTGGGCGCGATCGGACGCGCTGATGCCCGTGGAGAGCCGGTCGGCCGCGTCCACCGAGACCGTGTACGCGGTGCCGCGCGGATCCCGGTTGTCGGCCACCATGAGCGGCAGCTCCAGCCGGTCCGCGATCTCGTTGGTCATGGGCGCGCAGATGAAGCCCGAGGAGTGCTTCACGAGCCAGGCCACCCACTCGGGCGAGGCGGACTCGGCGGCGAGCAGCACGTCGCCCTCGTTCTCGCGGCCCTCGTCGTCGACGACGATCACGGGACGGCCGGCGCGCAGCTCCTGCAACGCGGCGGGGATGGAGGCGAGGCTCACGAGCGGTCCCCCTCGGTGGCGGCGGGGGTGGCGGCGGCGCGCGCGCCCAGCGCGAGCATCCGCTGCACGTGGCGCGCGAGCACGTCGGTCTCCAGGTTGACCTCGTCGCCCACCTCCAGCGCGCCGAGCGTCGTGGCCGTGAGCGTCTCGGGGATGAGCGACACCTCGAACCAGGCGTCGGCGTCCGGGGTGTCGGTGGGGCTGACCGCGCTCACGGTGAGGCTCACGCCCTGCACGGTGATGGATCCGCGGTCGACCACGAGCGGCGCGAGCTCGGCGGGCAGCGAGAAGCGGAGGATCCGCCATGCCTCGCCCGGCGTGGTCGCGAGCAGGCGGCCCGTGCCGTCGACGTGGCCCTGCACGATGTGGCCGCCGAGCCGGTCGCCCACGCGCGCGGCGCGCTCCAGGTTCACGCGGTCGCCCACGCCGAGGCGCCCGAGCGAGCTCATCACGAGCGTCTGCCGCATGACGTCGGCCGTGAAGCCCTCGGGCGTCTGCGCGACGACCGTGAGGCACACGCCGTCGACGCTGATGGAGTCGCCGTGCCGGGCGTCGGACACCGCGAGCGGCGCCTCCACCGTGATCCGGGCGGAGTCGCCCTCGGCGTCGAGCGCGAGGACGCGTCCGCGCTCCTCGATGATCCCTGTGAACATCACTGGCCTTCCGTGGTGGGTCGCGCGATCACGAGGAGGTCGTCCCCGAGCCGCGTCGTGCTGATGAGGGTGAGTCGGTGGGCGGCCGGCATGCTCTCGACGCCGAGGTCGCCGGTCGCGGTGCGCGGGCCGCCGAGGAGGACGGGCGCGAGGTAGGCGACCACCTCGTCCACGAGCCCGGCGGATACGAGCGCGGAGACGATCGTGGGGCCGCCCTCCACGAACACGTGCCGGATCCCGCGTCGGCCGATCTCCGCGATCGCCGCGGCGGGGTCGTGTCCGGCGATGCGGATGAGCCGCCGCGGGTGGCGGTGCACGGCCGCGTGGTCCGGGATCGCGCGGTCGCCGAGCACGACGGGCGCGGGCTGGTGCGGGTACGGGATCCCGTCGGGCCGTCGGGCGGTGAGCGCCGGGTCGTCGGCGAGCACGGTGCCGGTGCCCACGAGGATCGCGTCGGCCTCCGCGCGGCGGCGGTGCACGTCCTCCCGGGCGGCGGGTCCGGTGATCCAGCGGCTCGTGCCGTCGGCGGCGGCGATGCGGCCGTCGAGGCTGGACGCCCACTTCGCCGTGACGAACGGGCGGCCGAGCCGGGCGGATCCGAGCCACACCCGCAGGAACGCCGTCGCCTCCTCGGCGAGCACGCCGGGTACGACCTCGACGCCCGCGGCGCGCAGGCGAGCCGCGCCGCCGGACGACTCGGCGCCCGGGTCGGCGACCGCGTAGGCCACGCGCGCGACGCCCGCCTCGATCAGGGCGGCGGCGCACGGCCCGGTGCGGCCGGTGTGGTTGCACGGCTCGAGCGTGACGACCGCGGTGGCCCCGCGCGCCCCGCCCGCGGGCAGCCGCCGGAGCGCGTCGACCTCGGCGTGCGCGGATCCGGCGCCGCGGTGGCGTCCCTCGGCGATGACGCGGCCGCGGGCGTCGAGGATCACGCAGCCGACGCGCGGGTTCGGTCCCCAGGCGGGACCCTCGGCGGCGAGCTCGAGGCCGCGGCGCATCGCGCGCGCGAGCGCGGGATCGCTCACCGCCTGCGCGTGCGGCACCGCCTGGGCGTGCGGTGCCGTCGGGTCGTCGTGCATGGTGTCCTCGTCCGTGGACGGACTCCGGGCGCGGTCGACGGACCTCGACGCCGGCAGGGTCGCTGGCGCCGCGTGCTGCCTCCCATCCGGACTCTCACCGTCGGTCCCGGATTCCCACCGGATCGGCGGACGAGGCTCCCGGGGACCCGGTCGCGCATCGTCCGTTCGCGGACTGTCACCGCCGGCTCGGATTTCCACCGACCCCGGAGCACGTGTATCCCTCGAGATTAGCCCACGGGGCGGGGAGGACCGCCGCCGATGACGGGATGCGTCGCGGAGCGGCTGTGCGGCGCGGGTGCGGGAGGGCGTCAGGCGCCGGCCAGCGCGTCCACGGCGTCGGCGAGCTGCCCGAGCGCGGTGATGCGCACGATGCCCGCGCGCTCCGCCCGCTCCTGGTCCTCCGGCGGCACGTCGGGCCAGCCGCGCTCGGGGTCGCCCGCGGGGTCGCGCGCCGGATCCGTCGTGCCCGCGTCGGGGTCGAGCCAGACGGCGCCCGCGAGGCCCGCGTCGGCCGCGCCGAGCGCATCGGTGCGGAGCCGGTCGCCCACCATGAAGACCTCGGCCGGATCCACGCCCGCCTCCTCGCACGCGAGCAGGAAGATGCGCGGATCCGGCTTCGTGATGCCCAGGTCGCCCGAGCAGACGACGGGGGAGAGGCGGTCGGTGAGCCCGGCCGCGGCGATCTTCGGCTCCTGCTGGCTGCGCTCGCCGTTGGTCACGACGCCGAAGCGCACGCCCGGGTGCCGTCGCGCGATCTCGTCGAGCGCCTCGTGCGCGCCCGGGAGCGCCCGCCACGACGCCTCGTAGCCGGCGAGGTATCCGCCGAACCAGGCGTCCGTCGCCGCGTCGTCGTGCGCGAGGGCGTCGGCGTCGGCGGATCCGCGCGCGGCGAGGAACCCGCGCACGCGCGCCCGCCGCTGCCCCTGGTAGTCGAGCTCGCCTGCGAGGTACCGGTGGTAGTGCTCCTCCTCGAGCGCGACCCAGAGCGCCACCGCCTCGTCGACCGCGACGGCGTCGGACGCGTCCAGCAGCCCCCGCGCGGCGAGGTGCGCGGCGATCCCGTCCGCCACGGCGCCGCGGTGGTCCACCAGCGTGTCGTCGAGGTCGAGCAGGACCAGCCGCAGGGTCATCGGGCGCGCCGCACCAGGCCGACGGCGTCGTAGACCCGGCTGAGCATCGCGTCCGCCCGCTCCTCGGCGCGCGCCGCGTTGCCGGCGAGCACGCGGTCGAGCTCCGCCGGGTCGTCCAGCAGCTCCAGCGTCCGGGCGCGGATCGGCTCGAAGACGCCCGTGACGACCTCGGCCACGTCCTTCTTCAGGTCGCCGTAGCCGCGGCCCGCGTAGCGCTCCTCGAGCGCCGGCACGGCCGTGCCCTCGAACGCCGACAGGATCGTCAGCAGGTTGGAGACGCCGGGCTTCTCGCCGCGGTCGAAGCGGATCTCGCGGCCCGTGTCGGTGACGGCCGAGCGGATCTTCTTGGCGGTCTTCGCGGGCTCGTCCAACATCCACACCACGCCCGCGTCGCTGGCGGACGACTTGCTCATCTTCGACGTCGGGTCCTGCAGGTCGTAGATGCGGGCCGTGTCCTTCTGGATCATGGGCTCCGGGATCCGGAAGACGTCGCCGAACCGCCCGTTGAAGCGCTTCGCGAGGTCGCGGGTGAGCTCCACGTGCTGCTTCTGGTCGTCGCCGACGGGCACGACCTCGGTGCCGTAGAGCAGGATGTCGGCCGCCATGAGCGTCGGGTACGCGAACAGGCCGAGGGTCGTCGCGTCGGCGCCCTGCTTCTGCGACTTGTCCTTGAACTGGGTCATGCGGCTGGCCTCGCCGAAGCCGGTGAGCGTGTTGAGGATCCACGCCAGCTCGGTGTGCGCCGACACGTGCGATTGCACGAAGAGCGTCGAGACGGCCGGGTCGATGCCCGCCGCGATGTACTGCGCCGCCGTGCGCCGGGTGCTCGCGCGGAGCGCCGCGGGCTCCTGCGGGACGGTGATGGCGTGCAGGTCGACGACGCAGAACACGGCGTCGTGCGTGGTCTGCAGCTCCTTCCACTGGAGGAGCGCGCCGATGTAGTTGCCGATCTGCAGCGAGTCGGCGGACGGCTGCATGCCGGAGAAGAGGACGGGACGAGCGGTCATGGCGATGCCTTCGTTCGGGGAGCGCGAGGCGCTCGGGGCGCCGGATGCGGCGCGAGAGGGGAGGGGGATCAGATGGCGTAGTCGACGACGACGGGCGTGTGGTCCGACCATCGCTGGTCGTACGCCTCGGCGCGGTCGACCGCGTAGCCGGTGACCTTCGCGGCGAGGGCCGGGGTCGCGAGCTGGTAGTCGATGCGCCAGCCGGTGTCGTTGTCGAACGCCTTGCCGCGCCAGCTCCACCACGTGTAGGGGCCGTCGACCTCGCCGGCCTGCTGGCGGCCCACGTCGACCCAGCCGAGGCCGGGGCCGGTAGATCCGTCGACGCCCTGGACCTCCTCGCCGGCGGGCCCCAGGATCCGGTCGAGGTAGCCCCGCTCGCGCGGCAGGAACCCGGCGCGCTTCACGTTGCCCTTCCAGTTGCGGATGTCGAGCTCGCGGTGGCCGACGTTGAGGTCGCCCACGACGACGGCGAGCTCGGAGTGCCGCGCGATCTCGGGCAGGCGCCGCTCCATCCCGTCGAGGAACCTCCACTTCTCGTCCTGCTTCGGGGTGCCGACCTCGCCGGAGTGCACGTAGGCGCTCACGACCGTGACGATCGTGCCGTCCACGTCGTAGTCGGCCTCGAGCCAGCGGCCGGCGCTGTCGAAGTCCTCCTCGCCGATCGCGACGCGGTGGATCTCCGCGCGGCGGCGGCTCGCGATGGCGACGCCCGCGCGGCCCTTGGCGGTCGCGGCGTCGTGCAGCACGTTCCACTCGGGGCCGAGGAGGCCCTCGATGTCGCTCGTCTCGGCGCGGACCTCCTGGATGGCCAGGATGTCGACGTCGCGCGTGGCGAGCCAGTCGCCCATGCCCTTGCGGAACGCGGCCCGGATGCCGTTCGTGTTGATGGACGCGACGCGGAGGTTCGAGGGCATGGTCTCGATCCTAACGGCGGTGCTCGCCGCGCAGCCGGAGCAGGACCCGTCGCAGCCCGCGCGACCGGGCGTACCGCTCCCGGGCCCGTTCGCGCTCCTCCTCCTCGAGGATCCGGCGGGCCGCGTCGAGCTCCGCGAGCCGCTCCTCCTCCAGCTGCTCGGGCGTGAGGTCGCGCGCGTCGATGCCCTTGTCGGCCATGCCCACGGCGATCCACGACGCGCAGATCAGGATGACCTGGCAGATCAGGTTGAACCAGATCAGCAGGCCGATGATCACCGCGAACGACGCGAGCAGCGGGTTCCGGCTCGCCCCGCCGAGGAGCGCCGTGCCGAGCACCTTGAGGACGCCCATGGCGACGCCGCCGAGGAGCGCGCCCTGCAGGAGCTGCGGTCGCGGGATCCGGACGCCCGAGAGGATCCGGTAGGCGCCCGCCAGCACGGCCGTGTCGAGCGCGAGCACGAGCGCGAGGCCCACGGTGCGGCCGACGACGATCGCGAGCAGCGAGTCCTCGCGCACCTGCACGAGGCCGAAGACGAAGCCCAGGAGGCCCGTGCTCACGACCGACAGGGCGGCCGAGAGCAGCATCGCGAGCGCGAACACCAGGGCGAGCCCCAGGTCCTTCACCTTGAGGAGCAGGAAGAACGTGGTGGGCGGCGGCAGCTGGAAGATGCGGCGCACGGAGTCGCGCGTCGAGGCCAGCCAGCCGAGCGCGGTGACCAGTAGGCCGATGGAGCCGATGATCCCCGTCGTCCGCACCGCATCGGACGCGAGCAGCGCCTCCGGGTCCTTGATCGCCCCGCCCGGGCCGAACAACCCGGGCACCGCGCCCTGGATGAGCGTGAGCAGCGACTCGAGCAGCGCCGGGTTGCCCGCCAGCACGGATCCCGCGACCGAGAAGCCGACCGCGAGGGCCGCGAACACCGCGAAGACCGCCTGGTACGACATGCCGGCGGCGAGGATCGGCCCGCCCGCGGCCCCGTAGGCGAGGAACACCCGCACGGGCTTGAGCTCCATGACCCGGGCGATCAGTGCGGGGATGCCGGTGGGGGCCGGTCCGTCGGCGGTGGGCGTCGCGCCGGTCGCGGGGGATCCGGGTGCGGGGCGCTCGGGCCGTCCGCGGCCGTCGGGGGCGGTCATGCCCCGAGGATACGGGCCTCCGGGCCCCTGCTAGCGTGGACGGGCCGTTCCGGCAGCCCCACCGGACAGCCCACCCGCGCACGGCGTCCGTGCGCGCGGCCGCACCCGAGCGAGGAGTCCCCGTGCGCATCACCGGTATCGGAGTCGGACATGGAGTGGCCGTCGGGTCCGTGATGCGGATGCCCGACCCGCTCCCCGAGCCCACCACGGATCCCTTCACGGGCGACGCCGCGGCCGAGGTCGCCCGGGTCTCGGAGGCGCTCGCCGCCACGGCCGACGACCTCGCGGAGCGGGGTGCCCGCGCCGGCGGCGACGCGAAGGACGTGCTCGACGCCCAGTCGCTCATGGCGCGCGACCCCGCGCTCCTCGACTCGGTCGGCCGCCTCGTCGGCCAGGGCCGCTCCGGTGAGCGCGCCGTGTTCGAGGCGTTCGCCACCTTCCAGGAGCTCCTCACGGGCATGGGCGGCTACATGGCCGAGCGCGCGGCCGACCTCGCGGACGTCGCCCAGCGCGTCATCGCCCGGCTCCGCGGGGTGCCCGCGCCCGGCATCCCCACGGCCGACGCGCCCTTCGTGCTCGTCGCGCGCGACCTCGCGCCCGCCGACACCGCGCTCCTCGAGCTCGACCGCGTGCTCGCCCTCGTCACCACGGACGGCGGCCCCACCAGCCACACCGCGATCCTCGCCCGCAGCCGCTCCATCCCCGCCATCGTCGGGGCGAGGGGAGCGGCCGACCTCGCGGAGGGCGACGAGGTCGTCGTCGACGCGGCCGCGGGCGTCGTGATCGCGCAGCCGGACGACGCCGAGCGCCAGGACGCCCTCGACCGGATCCGCGCCCGCGAGGAGGCGCTCGCCGCGCCCCTCACGGACGGCGCGCTGGCCGACGGCACGCCCGTCCCGCTCCTCGCCAACCTCGGATCCCCGGCCGAGGCGGCGCGCGCCGTCGAGCTCGGCGCCGAGGGAGTGGGCCTCTTCCGCACCGAGTTCCTGTTCCTCGACGCCGCCGAGGCGCCGTCCGTCGCGGAGCAGACCGTGCAGTACACGGCCCTCCTCGCGGCCTTCCCCGGCCGCAAGGTCGTCGTCCGCGCGCTCGACGCCGGCGCCGACAAGCCGCTCGCGTTCCTCACCGGCGCGCACGAGGAGAACCCCGCGCTCGGCCTCCGCGGCCTCCGCGCCCTGCGCGCCGCCCCCGAGATCCTCCGCGACCAGCTCACGGCCCTCGCCGCCGCGGACGCCGCCACCGACGCCGACCTCTGGGTCATGGCGCCCATGGTCGCCGACGCCGAGGAGGCCGCCTGGTTCGTCGACCTCGGCCGGGAGCTGGGCCTCCGCACCGTCGGCGTGATGGCCGAGGTGCCGTCGCTCGCGCTCCTCGCCGACCAGGTCGTCGAGGTCGCCGACTTCGTGAGCATCGGCACCAACGACCTCACGCAGTACACGATGGCCGCCGACCGGATGCTCGGCTCCGTCGCGTCCTACCAGGACCCGTGGCACCCGGCCGTCCTCCGCCTCGTACGCGCGCTGGGCGACGCGGGCCGGGCGTCGGGCACCCCGGTCGGCATCTGCGGCGAGGCCGCGGCGGATCCGCTCCTCGCCGTCGTCCTCGTGGGCCTCGGCGCGACGAGCCTCTCGATGACCCCGGCCGCCCTCGCGGACGTCCGCCTCGAGCTCAGCCGCCGCACCCTCGACGACGCCCGCTCGGCCGCCGAGGCCGTGCTCACCACGCGCACCGCCGCGGAGGCGCGCGCCGCCGCCGAGCGGATCCTCGCCGACCGCTGATCGGCGGCCCGGGCGACGCGCACCCGGACACGACGACGGCCCCGCCGCTCCGAGGAGCGGCGGGGCCGTGCGCGTGCGGGGGAGCGGCGGCGCTACGCCTTGCCGCGCATGATCGCCTGCTTGACCTCGGCGATCGCCTGCGTGACCTGGATGCCGCGCGGGCACGCCTCGGAGCAGTTGAAGGTCGTGCGGCAGCGCCACACGCCCTCCTTGTCGTTGAGGATGTCGAGGCGCACGTTCGACTCGTCGCGCGAGTCGAAGATGAAGCGGTGCGCGTTGACGATGGCGGCCGGGCCGAAGTACTGGCCGTCGGTCCAGAACACGGGGCACGACGACGTGCACGCGGCGCACAGGATGCACTTGGTGGTGTCGTCGAAGCGGGCGCGCTCGGCGGCGGACTGGATCCGCTCCTTGCCCTTCTCCGGCTTCGTGTTGGAGATGAGGAAGGGCTGCACGTCGCGGAACGACTCGAAGAACGGCTCCATGTCGACGACGAGGTCCTTCTCCAGCGGCAGGCCCTTGATGGCCTCCACGTAGATGGGCTGGTCGATGTCGAGGTCCTTGATGAGCGTCTTGCAGGCCAGGCGGTTGCGCCCGTTGATGCGCATCGCGTCGGATCCGCACACGCCGTGCGCGCAGGAGCGGCGGAAGGTCAGCGACCCGTCCTGCTCCCACTTGATCTTGTGCAGCGCGTCGAGGACGCGATCGGTCGGGTACACCTCGACGTCGAAGTCCTCCCACCTCGGCTCGGCGTCCTGGCCGGGGATGAAGCGGCGGATGATGAGGGTCACCGTGAAGGTGGGGATGGCCGAGGCCTCTCCGGCGGGGGGTGCGTCCAGGGTTGCGGTGCTCACGGGTGCGTTCCTATTCCGTAGGTGGTGCGGTGACGTGCGGCGGCGCTGACCCCGCGGGTCAGTACTTCCGCTCCATCGGCTGGTAGTTCGTGATGACCACGGGCTTCGTGCTCAGCTTGATGTGGTCGCCGGCGTCGGTGCTGTGCGCGTCGCCGGTGAGGTACGCCATGGTGTGGACCATGTAGTTCTCGTCGTCCCGCTTGGGGAAGTCCTCGCGGAAGTGGCCGCCGCGGCTCTCCTTGCGGTACATCGCCGAGTACACGACGACCTCCGCCAGGTCGAGCAGGAAGCCGAGCTCGATGGCCTCGAGCAGGTCGGTGTTGAAGCGCTGGCCCTTGTCCTGCACCTGGATGTTCGTGTACCGCTCGCGCAGGTCGGCGATCACCTTGGTGACCTCGATCAGCGTGTCCTCGGTGCGGAACACCTGGGCGTTGCGGTCCATCGACTCCTGCAGCTCGCGACGGAGCGTCGAGATGCGCTCGGTGCCGTTGGAGTTCCGCGCGCCCTCGACGAGGCCCTTCACGAAGTCGGCCGCGTCGGCGGGCAGCGGCGTGAAGTCGACCGTCTTGACGTACTCGGCCGCGTAGTTGCCCGCGCGCTTGCCGAACACGTTGATGTCGAGGAGCGAGTTGGTGCCGAGGCGGTTGGATCCGTGGACCGACACGCACGCGCACTCGCCGGCCGCGTAGAGGCCGGGCACCACGGTCGTGTTGTCCGAGAGGACCTCGGCCTTGATGTTCGTGGGGATGCCGCCCATCGCGTAGTGCGCGGTGGGGAGCACGGGCACGGGCTCCGTGTAGGGCTCGACTCCCAGGTACGTGCGCGCGAACTCGGTGATGTCCGGGAGCTTCGCGTCGATGACGGCGGGCTCGAGGTGCGTGATGTCGAGGTAGACGTAGTCCTTGTTCGGGCCCGCGCCGCGCCCCTCGCGGATCTCCGTGGCCATGCACCGGGCGACGATGTCGCGGGGCGCGAGGTCCTTGATGGTGGGGGCGTAGCGCTCCATGAAGCGCTCGCCCTCGCTGTTGCGGAGGATCGCGCCCTCGCCGCGCGCCGCCTCCGACAGGAGGATGCCGAGGCCCGCGAGGCCGGTCGGGTGGAACTGGAAGAACTCCATGTCCTCGAGCGGCAGGCCCTTGCGCCAGATGATCCCGACGCCGTCGCCCGTGAGGGTGTGCGCGTTCGAGGTGGTCTTGTAGATCTTGCCGAAGCCGCCCGTGGCGAAGATGACGGCCTTCGACTGGAAGACGTGGATCTCGCCGGTCGAGAGTTCGAGCGCCACGACGCCCGCGGGCTGCTCCTTGCCGTCGACCTCGGCCATGACGAGGTCGAGCACGTAGAACTCGTTGAAGAAGTTGATGCCGAACTTGACGCAGTTCTGGTACAGCGTCTGCAGGATCATGTGGCCCGTGCGGTCGGCCGCGTAGCAGGAGCGGCGCACCGGGCTCTTGCCGTGGTCGGCCGTGTGGCCGCCGAAGCGCCGCTGGTCGATCTTGCCGTCGGGCGTGCGGTTGAAGGGGAGGCCCATGTTCTCGAGGTCGATGACCGCGTCGATGGCCTCCTTGGCGAGGATCTCCGCCGCGTCCTGGTCGACGAGGTAGTCGCCGCCCTTGACGGTGTCGAAGGTGTGCCACTCCCAGCTGTCCTCCTCGACGTTCGCCAGCGCCGCGGCCATGCCGCCCTGCGCCGCGCCCGTGTGCGAGCGGGTGGGGTAGAGCTTCGAGATGACGGCCGTGTTCGCCTGCGGTCCCGCCTCGATCGCCGCGCGCATGCCGGCGCCGCCCGCACCCACGATCACGATGTCGAACTGGTGGTAGTGGACGCCGTCCACGATGGTGCTCGTGGAGGGCTCGGAACCGGGGGTCGCGGTCTCAGTGGTCACAGGCTTCTTTCTCGAGGCGGATGGGCGGCGGGGATCAGATGTCGCCGCAGAAGGAGGGCAGGAGGTCCGCGGGCTGGCCGGCGGGGCACGGGTCGAACGTGAAGACCACGAGCGTGCCGAGCACGATGAGGACCACCGTGGACGCGACCAGCGCGCCCTTGAGGATCGTCCGGGTGCGGGGCGACGCGGCGTAGTCGTTGACGAGCGTGCGCATGCCGTTGGCGCCGTGGATGACCGCGAGCCAGAGCAGCGCGATGTCCCACACCTTCCAGAACGGGTCCGACAGCTTGCCGCCGACGAACGCGAAGTCGATGGCCTTGATGCCCTCGCCGTTGATGAGGTTGACGTAGAGGTGGCCGAAGATGAGCACGACGAGCACGACGCCCGAGGCGCGCATGTACATCCAGCCCCACTTCTCCCAGTTGATCCCGCCCTGGGGGCGCGGACGCGGCTGGCGCGGACGCTCGATGCTCACCTGCTGTGCGATGTCGCTCATGATCAGATCCATCCCGCTTCGCTGAACACGTTCATGAGGTGGCGCGGCACGAAGCCGGCCATGAGCACGACCCACAGGCCGATGACCACGTAGAACATGAGGCGCTGGTGCTTGGCGCCGAAGCGCCAGAAGTCGATGAGGATGATCCGCAGCCCGTTGAGCGCGTGGAACCCGATCGCGCCGACGAGGGCGACCTCGCCGATGCCCATGACGGGGTTCTTGTACGTGCCGATGACCGCGTTGTACGCCTCGGGGCTGACCCGGATGAGGCTCGTGTCGAGCACGTGCACGAGGAGGAAGAAGAAGATGGACACGCCGGTGATGCGGTGCAGCACCCACGACCACATGCCCTCGCGGCCCCGGTACAGCGTCCCGGCGGGGACCTTCGGTGCGCGTGAACTCTGCGGTGCCCGGGTTCCTGCCGTCTTGATGGACACGGAACGACCCTCCCTGATGCTGGTGCTCCGTGGGCGGAGCCCCTTCCGCGCCGTCTTTGCGCGTCCTGACGAGTCTACGGCCGGTCCCGGGCGGTCGCCCGTTAGGGGACCCTAAGCGGCGAGGACGACCCGCTGCCCGGGCGGCGGTGTCAGGCGCCGACGGGCACGGCGTCGGGCGCCGTCGGATCCACCGAGGCGAGCGACGACCGGCGCGCGGAGACGGCGCGGCCGTAGTGGCCGATCAGCTCGTCGCCGATGGTGGCCCACGAGCGGCCGAGGACCGCGCGGCGGCCGGCCTCGCCCATGCGGAGGCGCATCGGCTCGCTGGCGGTCAGCTCGGCGACCAGCCGCCGCAGGTCCGCGTCCCTCGGGGACGCCGGGTCGAAGAGGAACCCGTCGGTGCCGTGGGCGACGAGGTCGATGGGCCCGCCCGCGTGCGGGGCGACGACCGGGAGGCCGGAGGCGTGCGCCTCCTGCACCGTCTGCCCGAACGTCTCCTCGGTGCCCGTGTGCACGAACACGTCCATCGCGGCGTACGCGGCGGCGAGCTCGCGTCCTCCCACCCGCCCGAGCCACGTGACGGGCATGCCCGCGAGGGCGCGTCGGGCGGAGGCCTGGCTCGGGCCGTCGCCCGCGATGAGGAAGCGGACGCCGGGCAGCCCGCGGAGCGCCTGCAGGCGTTCGAGCTGCTTCTCGGGGGCGATCCGTCCCACGTAGCCGACGACGGTCTCGCCGTCCGGGGCGACCCGGCGGCGGAGCGCGACCGCGTCCCCCATCGCCCGGTTGCGCGGGTGGTAGCGGTCGAGGTCCACGCCGCGGCCCCAGCGCGCGACGCGCTCGACGCCCGCGGCGGCGAGGTCGGCGGCGGCGGCGCTCGACGGCGCGAGCGTCAGGTCGGCGCCCTGGTGGATCCACCGCACCAGCCGCCACACGTACGGCGCCGTCGCGGCGAGGCCGTTGCGCCGCGCGTAGCCGGCGACGTCGGTCTGGAACACGGCCACCGACGGGGTGTCGATGCGGGTCGCCGCGGCGATGGCCTGCGCGCCCAGGAAGAGGGGGGAGGCCGCGTGCAGCACGTCCGGCGCGAAGTCCGTCAGGAGGCGCAGCACCTGGGGGTTCGGGATCCCGACGGGGAACTGCCGGTAGGCGATGGCGGGCACGCCGTGCACCCGGAAGCCCGCGAACTCCGCGGGCGCCCCGGCGTCGGGGGCGATGACGAGCACCTCGTGCCCGCGGTCCCGCAGGTGCTCGAGGACACGGCAGACGCTCGTGGTGACGCCGTTGACGGTGGGGAGGAAGCTCTCGCTGACGACGGCTACGCGCATGCCGCCGACGCTAGGCACCGGCGCCCAATACGGCCCCGCGGCGTCGTGAACGCGCCCTTGCCGGCGCGTGAACTCGGCGCATCCAGCGGGCTCCGGGCCCTCTACTAGGGTGGGCCCATGGCCGAGCAGACGAGCGCGATCTCCCGTTTCTACAGCGTCATCCCCGCTGGGGGAGTGGGCTCCCGGCTCTGGCCCCTGTCGCGCGCCGACGCCCCGAAGTTCCTGCACGACCTCACCGGATCCGGCCGCACGCTCCTCCGGGACACGTGGGAGCGCCTCGCCCCGCTGTCCGGCGAGGACCGGATCATGGTCGTCACCGGCCGCGCCCACCGCGCCGCCGTCGAGGCCCAGCTGCCCGAGCTCGCCGACCTCAACGTCGTGCTGGAGAGCGAGGGCCGGGACAGCACCGCGGCCATCGCGCTCGCCGCCGCCATCCTCGAGCGCCGGGAGCCGGGCGTCATCATCGGCTCATTCGCCGCCGACCACGTCATCGCCGACCCCGACCGCTTCCGCGACACCGTGCGCGAGGCCGTCATCGCGGCGGACGCCGGCTACATCACCACCATCGGCATCACGCCCACCGAGCCCGCCACGGGGTTCGGCTACATCCACACGGGCAAGGCGCTCAGCATCGCGGAGGCGCCGCACGCCCTCGAGGTCGCCTCGTTCGTGGAGAAGCCCAGCATCGGGGTCGCCCGCGGCTACGTGAAGGGCGGCACGCACCTCTGGAACGCGGGCATGTTCATCGCGCGCGCGGACCGCCTGCTCGAGGAGCTCGGCCGCACGGAGCCGGAGCTGCTGAAGGGCGTGCTCGAGCTGGCCGAGGCGTGGGATACCGCCGACCGCGGCCTCGTCGTCGACCGCGTCTGGCCCAACCTCAAGAAGATCGCCATCGACTACGCGGTCGCCGAGCCCGCGGCCGCGCGCGGTGCCCTCGCCGTGATCCCCGGCCGCTTCGCCTGGGACGACGTCGGCGACTTCGCGTCCGTGGCCAAGATGCACTCGAACGGGCGGAAGTCCGACCTCGTGATCCTCGGCGAGGACGCGCGCGTCCTGTCCGACGCGTCGAGCGGCATCGTGGTGGCGAACAGCAAGCGCGTGATCAGCCTCATCGGCGTGCGCGACATCGTGGTCGTCGACACCCCGGACGCGCTCCTCGTCACCACGAAGGAGAACGCGCAGCGGGTCAAGAGCGTGGTGGACGCGCTCAAGCTCAGCGGCGGGACGGACGTCCTGTAACGAACGGGTAACGAACCCCTCCGGGGGTTTCCGGCGGCCGAGAGGCCCGAGAGCCGCGCCGTTAGATTCCGGGGATGCCCCGCATCCGCCGCCTCGCGCGCGCCGCCTCCCTGTCCATCGCCTTCCTCTCCGCCGCGGTCCTCGCCGGATGCGGCGCGGCCCCCGAGCCCGGCGCCACCTCGGCTGCCGCGAGCGGGTACTGCGCCCGGATGGTCACGAACTCGGGCGGCCTCCAGGACCGCTCCTTCAACCAGTCGAGCTGGGAGGGTCTGCAGCGCGCCGAGCAGGAGCTCGGGATCCAGGCCGACGTGCTCGTGTCGACGTCCGAGACCGACCTGGCGCCGAACGTCCAGCAGGCCGTCGGCACAGGGTGCGGCTTCGTGCTCACCGTCGGCTACGAGCTGGCCGAGGCGACCACGGCGGCGGCGGCCCAGAACCCCGACGTGCACTTCTCGATCGTCGACGAGGTCGTCGACGCCCCCAACGTGAAGCCGCTCGTCTTCGACACCGCTCAGGCCTCCTACCTCGCGGGCTACCTCGCGGCGGGCGTCAGCCAGACGGGCAAGGTCGGCACCTTCGGCGGCGGCAACCAGCCGCCCGTCACCCTCTTCATGGACGGCTTCGTCGACGGCGTCGCCGCCTACAACCAGGCCCACGGCACGAGCGTCCAGGCGCTCGGCTGGGACGCGGCGGCGCAGGACGGCACCTTCACGGGCGACTTCGAGGACGTGTCGAAGGGCCAGACCACCACGCAGAACCTGCTCGACCAGGGCGCGGACGTCATCATGCCGGTCGCCGGGCAGGTGGGGGAGGGTGCCGCGTCGGCGATCCTCGCGCACGGCAGCGGCAAGCTGATCTGGGTCGACAACGACGGCTACGACACGCTTCCCGCCGAGTACCGGCCGCTCCTGCTCACGAGCGTGCTCAAGGACACCGGACAGGCCGTGGTCGACATCGTGGGGGACGACCAGAAGGGGTCCTTCTCCTCGGAGCCGTACGTCGGGACGCTCGCGAACGGCGGCGTGGGCCTCGCGGGGTACCACGACCTCGCCGCCTCGGTGCCGGCCGGGCTGCAGTCGGAGCTCGACGCGCTGAAGGCCCGGATCGTGTCCGGCGAGGTCGAGGTGCGGTCCGTCTCGACGCCATAGCAGGACCCGTGTTGCCGCGGTGTTTCGGGGCCGTCGCGAGTGGATAACGCTTGCACCCCCGGTCCCGATCCGGGCGCCAGGAGCATTCCCGCGCATGGGTAACATGAACGCACATCGCCCGGGGGACCCGGGCTGCACCTGGAGGCCACAGTGACCATCACCACCCGAAAGGCCGCCCTCGGCGGTCTCGCCGCCGTCGGCATCACCGCGATCCTCGCGGGCTGCGGCGCCGCCCCCGAGTCGACCGCGGGAGGCACGGGCGCCGCCGCGAAGAGCGACCTGCGCACCTGCATGGTCTCCGACTCCGGCGGCTTCGACGACAAGTCGTTCAACCAGCTCGGCTACGAGGGCCTCAACAAGGCGGCGGACGACCTCGGGCTCGTCAAGCCGAACGCCGTCGAGTCGGCCGCGGAGACCGACTTCGCGCCGAACCTCACCAACCTCGCCGATCAGGGCTGCGGCCTGATCGTCACCGTGGGCTACCTGCTGGCGGACGCCACCAAGGAGGCGGCGGCGTCCAACACCGACATCGAGTACGCGATCATCGACGACGCGACCATCGACGCCCCGAACGTGAAGCCCATCACGTTCAACACGAGCGAGGCCGCGTTCCTCGCGGGCTACGCGGCGGCGGCCTACTCGAAGACCGGCACGGTCGGCACCTTCGGCGGACTGCAGATCCCGACCGTCACCATCTTCATGGACGGCTTCGTCGACGGCGTGAAGTACTACAACGAGCAGAAGGGCAAGGACGTCAAGGCCATCGGCTGGGACGTCGCCAGCCAGACCGGCTCGTTCACCGGCGGGTTCGAGGCGAACCCCGCCGCGAAGACCAGCGCGCAGACGCTCATCGACCAGGGCGCGGACGTCATCATGCCCGTCGGCGGCCCGATCTTCCTCAGCGCGGGGCAGGCGATCCGCGACTCCGGGGACAAGAAGGTCGTCATGGTGGGCGTCGACTCCGACGCGTACGAGAGCGCGCCCGACCTCAAGGACCTCTTCCTCACCTCGGTGCTCAAGGGCATCGACGCGGGCGTCGAGGACGTCGTGAAGACGGCGGCGGACGGGAAGTTCGACGCGACCCCGTATGTCGGCACCCTCGAGAACGGCGGCGTCGACATCGCCCCGTTCCACGACTACGAGTCCGAGGTCCCGTCGGAGCTGTCCGGCGAGATCGAGAAGATCAAGGCCGGCATCATCGACGGCTCGATCTCGGTCGAGTCGCCCTCGTCGCTGACGAAGTAGCATCGAACGCACCGCGGGGGGATCGGCAGGCGCCGGTCCCCCCGCCGCGTGTCCACCCGACCCACCGAACGGATTGATCCGATGAAGCTCGAACTGCGGGGCATCACCAAGCGCTTCGGCGCCCTGGTCGCCAACGACCACATCGACCTGGTGGTCCAGCCCGGGGAGATCCACTGCCTCCTCGGCGAGAACGGCGCCGGCAAGTCCACGCTGATGAACGTGCTCTACGGCCTGTACCAGGCGGAGGAGGGCGACATCCTCCTCGACGATCGCGTCGCCCGCTTCGCCGGACCCGGCGATGCGATGGCCGCCGGCATCGGCATGGTGCACCAGCACTTCATGCTCATCCCCGTGTTCACGGTCGCGGAGAACGTCATGCTCGGCCACGAGGAGACGAAGGCCGGCGGCCGGCTCGACCTGGCCGCGGCCCGCGCGAAGGTGCGCGAGATCTCGGCCCGGTTCGGCTTCGACGTGGATCCCGACGCCCTCGTCGACGACCTGCCCGTGGGCGTGCAGCAGCGCGTCGAGATCATCAAGGCGCTGTCGCGCGACGCGAAGGTGCTCGTGTTCGACGAGCCGACCGCCGTGCTCACGCCGCAGGAGACCGACGAGCTCATGGTCATCATGAAGCAGCTGCGGGACGCGGGCACGGGCATCGTCTTCATCACCCACAAGCTGCGCGAGGTGCGCGAGGTCGCGGACCGCATCACGGTCATCCGGCTCGGCAAGGTGGTCGGCGAGGCCGAGCCCACCGCGAGCAACGCCGAGCTCGCCGCCCTCATGGTCGGCCGGAGCGTGTCGCTCACGGTCGCCAAGGAGCCGGCGACGCCCGGCGACGCGGCCCTCGTCGTGCGCGACCTCACGGTCGTCGACGCCGCGGGCCAGGTCGTCGTCGACGGCGTGAGCTTCGAGGTGCACGCGGGGGAGATCCTCGCCATCGCCGGCGTGCAGGGCAACGGGCAGACCGAGCTCACCGAGGCGATCCTCGGCCTCCAGGCGCGCGTCACCGGCACCATCGACCTGGACGGCACGCGCCTCACGGGCCGCTCGGTGCGCCGCGTGCTCGACGCGGGCGTGGGCTTCGTGCCCGAGGACCGCAACGAGGACGGACTCGTCCCCGAGTTCACCATCGCCGAGAACCTCATGCTCGACCGGTCCGACAGCCCGCCGTTCGTGGTGGCCGGATCCCTGAAGCTCGCCTACCTCGACTCCTTCGCGCGCGACCGCGTGCGCGAGTTCGACATCCGCACGCAGGGCATCGACACGCACGTCGGACGGCTCTCCGGCGGCAACGCGCAGAAGGTCGTGCTCGCCCGCGAGCTCAGCCGGGAGCTGCGGCTCCTCGTCGCCGCGCAGCCCACGCGCGGCCTCGACGTCGGCTCCATCGAGTTCGTCCACACGCGCGTCATCGAGACGCGCGACCGGGGCCTGCCCGTCATCGTCGTCTCCACGGAGCTCGACGAGGTCGCGGCGCTGGCCGACCGCATCGCCGTGATGTACCGCGGCGGCATCGTCGGCATCGTCCCGGGCGACACCCCGCGCGACGTGCTCGGCCTCATGATGGCCGGCGAGGTCCCCGCATCCGCCACCACCCCCACGACCGCCGGAGGGCGCACCGCATGACCGACGACACCACTCGTCCCGAGGGCCAGGGCCCCGCGGACCCGTCCGCCGGACAGCTGCCCGCGTCCGGTCGCGAGGCCGGATCGGTGGGCGACCCCACGCGCGCGGAGGCGCCCGCGGGCGTCGCGGCCGTGGATGCGCCCGCCCCCGCCGACGGCCCCGCGCCCGAGGCGGAGGGCTCGCGCGCCGGCCAGGTGCTCCGCGAGATCGCGTCGGGCAGCGCGCTGCTGTCCGTGCTCGCGGTCGTGCTGTCGCTCCTCGTCGGCGCGCTGCTCATCGCCGTCACCGACGAGGCGACGCAGAAGGCCGCCGGCTACTTCTTCCAGCGTCCCACCGACACGCTGAGCGCGGCGTGGGACGCCGCGTCGGGCGCGTACTCCGCGCTCTTCCAGGGCTCGATCTACAACTTCCGCCGCCCGGGCTTCGCGAACGGCATCAAGCCGCTCACGGAGACGCTGACCTTCGCCACCCCGCTCATCGCGGCCGGACTCGGCGTCGCGCTCGCGTTCCGCGTGGGCCTGTTCAACATCGGCGCGCGCGGCCAGATGCTCATCGCCGCGGCGTGCGCCGGCTGGGTCGGCTTCAGCTTCGACATGCCGCCCGCGCTGCACCTCGTGCTCGCGGTGGGCGCGGGCATCCTCGGCGGCGCGCTCTGGGGCGGGATCGTCGGGCTCCTCAAGGCGCGCACGGGCGCGCACGAGGTGATCGTCACGATCATGCTCAACTACGTCGCCTTCTACCTCCTCTCCTACCTGCTGCGGACCCCGGGCCTCCTCCAGGCGCCCGGGTCGAACAACCCGAAGACCCCGGGCATGAAGGACAGCGCGGTCTTCCCCGCCCTCCTCGGCGACGGCTACTCGCTGCACGCGGGCTTCCTCGTGGTCGTCCTCGCGACGGTGCTGGTCTGGTACCTGCTCAACCGCTCCGGCCTCGGATTCCGCTTCCGCGCGGTGGGCGAGAACCCGAGCGCGGCCCGGGTCGCGGGCATCGACGTGAAGAACTCCTACCTCTACGCCATGCTCATCTCCGGCGGGCTCGCGGGCCTCGCCGGGGCGAGCCAGGTGCTCGGCACCGTCACCACGGGCTTCAGCTCGGGGATCGACGCGGGCATCGGCTTCGACGCCATCACGGTGGCGCTGCTCGGCCGCAGCCGGCCCTGGGGCGTCTTCGTCGCCGGGATCCTGTTCGGCGCGTTCAAGGCCGGCGGCTTCTCGATGCAGGCGGCCGAGGGCGTGCCCATCGACATCGTCGTGGTCGTCCAGTCGCTCATCGTCCTGTTCATCGCGGCGCCCCCGCTCGTGCGGGCGGTCTTCCGCCTCCCCGCGCCGGGCCAGGCGCGTCGCACCACCCGGATCCGGAAGGCGGCGACGGCATCGTGACCGCGACGACCCCCACCACCCCCGCCCCGACGCCCGCGCCCCAGGATCCGGCTGCCGCGGCCCTCGAGCGCTCCGTGGCGACCAGCTGGAAGGCCCCCGTCGCATTCGGGATCTTCACGCTCATCTCCCTGGTCCTCTTCGTGCTCCTCGGCCGGGAGGGCTCGAGCACGTTCGGCCTCTCGACGGGGACGGACCTCATCCAGCTCGCCTCGGTCGTGCTGCCGACCGCCGCGACCGGCGTGGTCGTGACCGTCGCCCTCGCGGCGCTCACGGTCGTCGCGGCCCTGCTGGTGCGCCGCGCGGCGAAGGTGCCGCTGTGGCTCACGGCCGTCTTCGCCGTGCTGTTCCTCGTGGCGTTCCTCACCTGGGCGTCCGCCGGCCAGACGATCCCCGTGCCCGGGCTCCTCGTGGGCACGGTCGCGCTGTCGGTGCCGCTCATCTTCGGCGCGCTCGGCGGCGTGCTCTCGGAGCGCGTCGGCGTCGTCAACGTCGCCATCGAGGGCCAGCTGCTCGCCGGCGCCTTCGTCTCGGCGGTCGTGGCGTCGATCACGGGCCAGCCGCTCATCGGCCTCGCCTCGGCGATGGTGGCCGGCATGCTGGTGTCGTTCGTGCTCGCGGCCTTCGCGATCAAGTACCTGGTCGACCAGGTGATCGTCGGCGTGGTGCTCAACGTGCTCGTCACCGGCCTCACGAGCTTCCTGTTCTCGCAGGTGCTCTCGGCCGACCCCGAGCGGCTCAACTCGCCGCCGCGGTTCGACCGGATCGACATCCCGCTGCTCGGCCAGATCCCCATCATCGGCCCGGTGCTGTTCCGGCAGACGATCATCGTCTACCTCATGTACGTGGCCGTCTTCCTCGTCTGGTACTGCCTGTTCCACACCCGCTGGGGCCTGCGCCTCCGCGCGGTGGGCGAGCACCCGCAGGCGGCCGACACCGTGGGCATCAAGGTCGCGCGCACCCGGTTCTGGAACGTGTCCCTCGCGGGGGCCATCGCGGGTCTCGGCGGCGCGTTCTTCACGCTCGGCTCCGTGGGCGCGTTCAACAAGGAGATGACCGCCGGCGCGGGCTTCATCGCGCTGGCCGCCGTCATCTTCGGCCGGTGGGATCCGCTGCGCGCCACGCTCGCGGCCCTCCTGTTCGGCTTCGCGAGCAACCTGCAGAACGTCCTCGGCGTCATCGGGTCGCCCGTGCCGAGCGAGTTCATGCTGATGCTGCCGTACGTCGTGACCATCGCCGCGGTCGCCGGACTCGTGGGGCAGGTGCGCGGCCCCGCCGCGGCCGGCAAGCCCTACGTGAAGTCGTGAGCGGCGCGGAGCCCGTGGAGTCGGGCGGCATCGACTGGGGCTCGCTCCGCGAGGCGGCGCACGAGGCCATGGGCCGGGCGTACGTCCCGTACTCGGGGTTCCCCGTGGGCGTGGCCGCCATCGCGACCGACGGCCGGGTCATCACGGGCTGCAACGTGGAGAACGCGTCCTACGGCCTCACCCTCTGCGCCGAGTGCGCGCTCGTCTCCGTGCTGCACCTCACGGGCGGCGGCCAGCTCGTCGCCTTCACGTGCGTGGACGGCGACGGCAACATCCTCATGCCGTGCGGGCGCTGCCGGCAGCTGCTGTTCGAGCACGCGGTGCCGGGCATGCTGCTGGAGACCGTCTCGGGCATCCGCACGATCGACGAGGTGCTGCCCGACGCCTTCGGGCCGAGCACCTTGGACGCCTACGGGAGCCGGTCGTGAGCGCCGCGTTCGACGTCGTCGACCTGATCCGCGCCAAGCGCGACGGCGGCCGGCTCTCGACCGCCGAGATCGACTGGCTGGTCGCGGCCTACACCGACCGCTACGTGGCGGACGAGCAGATGGCCGCGCTCGCGATGGCGATCCTGCTCCGCGGCATGGACCGCGCGGAGATCCGCGACCTCACCCTCGCCATGATCGCGAGCGGCGAGACGCTCGACTTCTCGGGGCTCGGCAAGCCCACGGTCGACAAGCACTCCACGGGCGGCGTGGGCGACAAGATCACCCTCCCGCTCATGCCGCTGGTCGCCTCCTACGGCGTCGCCGTGCCGCAGCTCTCCGGCCGCGGACTCGGCCACACGGGCGGCACGCTCGACAAGCTCGAGTCGATCCCGGGCTGGCGCGCCGACCTCTCCACCGAGGAGATGGTGCAGCAGATGAAGGATCACGGCGGCGTGGTCTGCGCGGCCGGCAGCGGGCTCGCCCCCGCGGACAAGCGGCTCTACGCGCTCCGCGACACCACGGGCACGGTCGAGGCGATCCCGCTCATCGCGTCCAGCATCATGAGCAAGAAGATCGCGGAGGGCACGGGCGCCCTCGTGCTCGACGTGAAGTTCGGCGGCGGCGCCTTCATGACCGACATCGACCGGTCGCGCGAGCTCGCACGCACCATGGTCGAGCTCGGCACGGACGCGGGGGTGCGCACGACCGCGCTCCTCACCGACATGGACGTGCCGCTCGGCCTCGCCATCGGCAACGCCAACGAGGTGCGCGAGTCCGTCGAGGTGCTCGCGGGCGGCGGTCCGGCCGACGTCGTGGAGCTCACGGTCGCGCTCGCGCGGGAGATGCTCGCCGCGGTCGGGATCCCGGACGCCGACGTCGAGGAGGCCCTCCGCGACGGTCGCGCCATGGACTCGTGGCGCGCGACCGTGCGCGCGCAGGGCGGGGATCCGGACGCCGCGCTGCCCGTCGCGCGCGAGACGCACGTCGTGACCGCGGAGCGCGACGGCGTGCTCGTGCGGCAGGACGCGCTCCCGTTCGGCATCGCCGCCTGGCGCCTCGGCGCCGGACGCGCGCGCCAGGGCGACGCCGTCCAGCACGCCGCGGGCGTCGACCTGCACGCGAAGCCGGGGGACCGCGTCCGCCGTGGCGATCCGCTGTTCACCCTGTCCGCCGACGAGCCGGAGCGGTTCGCCCGGGCGCTCGAGTCGCTCGAGGGCGCCTACCGCGTCGGCGACCCGGACGAGTTCGTCGCCCGCGGCCCGCTCGTGCGGGAGCGCATCACCGCCGAGGGCTGACCCGGGGCCGGCCGGTCGCCGTGCCGCGACCCAGTCCGGGCCAGGCTGCCCCGGCCTCAGCCGATGCGCTCCAGCGCGTCCACCACCACGTCCCAGAACGCGGCGTGGTCGAGGTCGACCGCCACCTGCGTCGTGCAGTCCGCGGGCGCGGGGCGCCGGAGGTCCGCCACCGTCATGCCCGTCGTGTGCGTGCCCGTGAGCTCCACCGAGATCGGCGCGCGCCGCACCGAGACGATCCGCGGGTCGATGACGCGCGCGACGGCGCACGGGTCGTGCACGGGCGGGCTCGGGAAGTCCTGCCGGTCGTGGTACGCGCGACCGTACGACTCCATCGAGTCGACGACGAAGCGCGCGGCCGGCGTGCCGAGGGCCGCGATGCGCGCCATGACCTCCGGGGTCGCCGTCGCCTGGTACGTGAGGTCGAGTCCGACCATCGTCACGGGCCACGCCTCGCCGAAGACGATGTGCGCGGCCTCCGGGTCGACCGCGACGTTGAACTCCGCCACGGCCGTGCGGTTGCCGTGGTGGTAGCCGCCGCCCATCAGCACCACCTCCTTCACGCGCTCGACGATGCGCGGCTCGCGCCGCACGGCCAGGGCGATGTTGGTGAGCGCGCCCAGCGGCACGAGCGTGATCTCGCCGGGCGCGTGCGCCATGACGGTCTCGATGATGAGGTCCACCGCGTGCCGCGGGTCGAGCGCCACGGTCGGCTCCGGCAGCTCGGGCCCGTCGAGCCCGGTCTCGCCATGGATCTCCGGCGCCGTCATCACGGGGCGCACGAGCGGGCGCGCGCAGCCGGCGGCGACGGGAACGCCGCGGATCCCGGCGACGGTCGCGACCGCGAGCGCGTTGCGCGTCACCTTGTCCAGCGTCTGGTTGCCGGCGACGGTGGTGATGCCGACGAGCTCCACCTCGGGGCTCCCGTGCGCGAGCATGAGCGCGAGCGCGTCGTCGTGCCCGGGGTCGCAGTCGATCAGGATCTTGACGGGCACGGGGTCCTCCGGCTGCTCGGGCGGCACGATGCCTCGCGCCCCGATGATGAGTGTGCTCACGGCCTCGTCGCGGGCCTCGTCGAGGCTAGTAGATTCGTCCCATGACGATCGCTCCCGAGGACTCCACGCTGCCCGGCGGAGGGTCGTACCGCGACCTCCCCAAGGTCTCCCTTCACGACCACCTCGACGGCGGCCTCCGCCCCGCCACGATCGTCGACATCGCCGACCAGATCGGCCTCGAGCTGCCCGCGACGGGCGCGGACGCGCTCGGCGAGTGGTTCCGCACCAGCGCCGACTCCGGATCCCTCGTCGACTACCTGAAGACGTTCGACGTCACCATCGCGGTCATGCAGACCGAGGAGAACCTCGCCCGCGTCGCGCGCGAGTTCGTCGAGGACCTCGCGGAGGACGGCGTCGTCTACGGCGAGATCCGCTGGGCACCCGAGCAGCACCTCACCACGGGCCTCTCGCTCGACGCGGTCGTCGAGGCCGTGCAGGCGGGCATCGAGGAGGGCGTCGAGGCGGCGGGCGGCTCCATCCGCGTCGGCCAGCTCGTGAGCGCCATGCGCCACCTCGACCGCGGCACCGAGATCGCCGAGCTCGCCGTCCGCCACCGCGACCGCGGCGTCGTCGGGTTCGACATCGCCGGACCCGAGGCGGGCTTCCCGCCGTCCCGCCTGCAGGGCGCGTTCGACCTGCTCGCGCGGGAGTGGATGCCCCGCACCATCCACGCGGGCGAGGCCGACGGCCTCGAGTCCATCCGAGGCGCGCTGCTCGACGGCCGGGCGCTCCGCCTCGGCCACGGCGTGCGCATCGCCGAGGACATCGAGATCGACAGCGAGGAGGGCGAGGACGTCTTCGTCACGCTCGGCACGCTCGCGCAGTGGGTGAAGGACCGCGGCATCCCGCTCGAGCTCAGCCCGTCGTCGAACCTGCAGACCGGCGCCATCGAGGCGTGGGGCGACCAGATGGTCGACCACCCGTTCGACCTGCTCTACCAGCTCGGCTTCGCCGTCACGGTGAACCCCGACAACCGCCTCATGAGCGGCACGAGCATCAGCCGCGAGCTCGCGCTCCTCACGGACGCGTTCGCCTACGACCTCGACGACCACGAGGTGTTCCAGCTCAACGCGGCGGCCGCGGCCTTCCTCCCGCTGGAGGAGCGCGAGGCGCTCGCCGACATCGTCTCCGACGGGTTCGCCCGCCTGTAGCCCGGGGCCGTCGGCCCGTCATCGCCCGCCCGCACCAGAGAGGCCGCACGTGCTCCCACCGCTCCCGGACGACGCCGTCACGCTCCGCGCCGAGGCCGCCGACTGGCGCGCCGCCGTGCGCCTCGCGGGCGACGCGCTGGTGCGCTCGGGCTCGGCCACGTCCGACTACGCCGACGCCATGATCCGGGTCATCGAGGAGTTCGGCGCCTACGTCGTCATCGCGCCCGGCCTCGCCCTGGCGCACGCGCGGCCGGGCCCGGAGACCCTCGCGGACGGCCTCGCGGTCGTCACGCTGCGAGAGCCGGTGTCGTTCGGGCACGCCCACAACGACCCCGTCGACGTCATCGTCGGGCTCGCGGTCACCACGGTCGACCGGCACGTCACGTCGGTCGCGGACATGGCCAACATCTTCAACGACGCCACCGCGATCCCGCGGCTGCGCGCGGCCACCACGGTCGAGGAGGTCCGGCGCGTCATGGCCGGCGAGGAGGACGCATGAAGGTCGTCGCGATCTGCGGGGTGGGGATCGGCACGTCCGGGATCCTCAAGGTGAACGCCGAGCGGGCCCTCGCGCGCCTCGGCATCGAGGCGGACGTCACGGCGGCCGACCTCGCGAGCGTCGCGACGATCGGCGAGGACGCGCAGGTCATCCTCACGTCGCCCGAGCTCGTCGACCGGATCGGCCCGACCTACGCCGACATCGTCGTCATCGAGAACTACTTCGACCTGGAGGAGATCTCCGCCAAGCTCGACGCCGCGCTCGGCTGATCCGCGCCCTGCCGATCCGTCGGGGTCGGAGCCGTCGCCCGACCGGCCGTCGCCGGGGGAGCCGCGCCCCCGCGCGCGATCGCGATCCCGGCCGCCAGGAGCGACATCCCGGCGATCCCCGCGCCGGCCGCGAGCACCGCGGGCGACGGCGCGGTGATCGGCTGCCCCGCGAGCGCCTGCGCGGTGACGAGCGCGACCACCGCGAGGTACGCGACCGCCGCGATCGCCGTCAGCCGCACGCGTACGCGGTCGGGCGCGAGCGCCGGGATCCGCCGCCCCGCCAGCCCGAGCAGCAGCGCCGCCACCGGCAGCAGCTGGAGCGCGTGCATGCCGATGAAGTGCGGGATCCTCAGATCGCCTGCCGTCGTGCTCCAGCCGAGCACGGGGAGCCCGGGACCGCCGTCCGCCGCGCCCACCGCGTGCGCTCCGGCCACGCCGTGGAAGTCGGCGAGCTGGGCGGCGGTCGGCGAGGTCATGAGGTACGCGAGGCCGATGCCCACGAGCGCGATGAGCGCGCCGGCGCGGATCCCGAGCGTGAGCGCCGGGTCGGGCAGCCGGAGCCGCAGGACCGCGATGCTCGTGACGAACGTGCAGAGGTACAGCACGGTGATCGACGTGGCCATGACGCCCCAGAGCACGGTCGCGAGCGGCGTCGCGATGTTGAAGTGGCTCGTCGTCCCGGCGGCCGCCGCGCCCACGATGACCGCCTGCTCGACGACGAGCGCGACCGCGACCACCGTGCCGAGCACGTGCGCGGGCCGCCGGAAGCGGGGGAGGTGCGCGATGAGCCAGGCCCAGGACACGGCGTAGACGAGGATCGATAGCGCGAACTTGGCGGGCTTGTCCCAGACGGGCGCGCCCGCCACGAGGCGGTCGTCGACCACGCGTCCCACGACGCAGACGGCGGCGACCACGACCATGAGCGCGGCCACCGTCATGAGCGGCCGGTGCCACCCGACGGCGCGGCGGATCACGACGCGGCCCCCGCCGGCATCGCGACGGTCGCCTGCGCGATGCGCCGGAGCCCGGCGGCCAGCTCGTCTCCCAGCACGGTGCCGACGACCATGAGCTCGGCCATCGCGGTGCGGTCGGGCCGGGCGCGCACGGCGGCGAGGTCCGCCTCGGCCTGCACCCCCGCGGCCTCCGCGTAGCGCGCCAGGTAGCCGTCCTCCATCGGATGCCCGGAGCGGGCGAAGGCGTCCACCGCCCGCGCCGCCTGGGCGCGGCCGGCGTGCCCGTCGAGGACGCACCAGCCGGCCTCCTCCGTGACCGCGTCGATCCGGGCGAGCGCGTCGGGCGCGGGCGCGTCCGCCGGCGGCGGGCCGTGGGTCAGCGCATCCTGCGCGACCGCGAAGACGTCCTGCACGCGGCGGTCGTCGTCGTCGAGCACGGCGAGGACCTCGCGGGCGCGGGCGACGGGGAGCCGCCCGACGTCGATGAGGGCGCGGATCAGTCGCACCCGGCGCGCGTGCTCGTCGTCGTAGTCGGTGCGGTTGTCGCTCACGCGCGTGCCCGCCGGCAGCAGGCCCTCGCGGACGTAGTACTTGACGGTGGCCGCGGGGACGCCCGTGGCGGCGGCGAGCTCGGTGATGCGCATGCCGCGAGGCTAGCGCACTGATAGCGCCACTACCAGTGAACGGGAGACGACGACCCGCGGGCCGCTCGAGCGGCCCGCGGATCCGCCGCCTCAGACCTCGAGCAGGTGCGGGACGGCCTCGGCGAGGTCGGCGATGATCGCGCGCGCCGCGTCCCGCCGCTCCGCCACGGTGCCCTCGGTGCTCTGGGCGTCGAGGTAGACCTTCACCTTCGGCTCGGTGCCGCTCGGGCGCACGATGAGCCGGGCGCCGTCCCCCAGGTGGAAGCGGAGCACGTCGCTCGGGGGGAGGTCGCCGAAGCCGTCGACCAGGTCGTCCATGCGCTCGACCGCGCGCGAGCCGATCCGGGTCGGCGGGTCCTGGCGCAGCTTCGCCATGATGCGCGGGATGACCGCGAGGTCGGTGACGCGCACCGAGATCTGGTCGCTCGCGAACGAGCCGAAGCGCTCCGCGAACTCGCGGTCGTAGTCGTCGATGGTCTGCCCGCGGGACTTCAGCAGCAGCACGCCGTGCAGCACGGCGACGGCGGCCGAGATGCCGTCCTTGTCGCTCGTGATCCACGGGGCCACGAGGTACCCGAGCGCCTCCTCGTAGCCGTAGACGATGTCGGGGGCGCGCGAGATCCACTTGAAGCCCGTGAGCGTCTCGCGGTAGCCGAAGCCGAGCTCGCGGGCGACGACCTCGAGCGCGGGGGAGGAGACGAGGCTCGACGCGAACGTGCCCGTGTTGCCGTCGGCCGTGTAGCGCTCGGCGATGCCGAGGCCGAGGAGCATGCCGACCTCGTTGCCGGACAGCCGCCGCCAGGCGCCGTGCTCGTCCGCGATGGCGACGGCCAGGCGGTCGGCGTCGGGGTCGTTGGCGATGATGAGCTCGGCGTCCGCGGCGACGGCCGCCTGGAACGCGAGGTCGAGCGCACCCGGCTCCTCCGGGTTCGGGAACGCCACGGTCGGGAAGTCGGGGTCGGGATCCGCCTGCGCGGCCACGACGATCGGCCGGTCGACCCCGACCGCGTCGAACACGCGCGCCGCGGTCTCCCACCCGACGCCGTGCAGCGGCGTGTACACCCAGGTGAGCGGCGCGAGCGGCGCGGCGAAGAGGTCGGCGACCTCGCGCACGTAGGAGTCGACGAGCGACTCGGGCGCGATCTCGTAGTCGTCGGCGACGGGCAGCTGCTGCACCGTCCGCTCGCCCGCGGCCTTGTGGATGAAGGCGGCGATGTCGCGGTCGGCGGGGCTGACGATCTGCGCCCCGTGGTCCTCGTCGCCGAGGTAGACCTTGTAGCCGTTGTCGCGCGCCGGGTTGTGCGAGGCCGTCACCATGACGCCGGCGCTCACCGCGAGGTGCTTCACGGCGTAGGCGAGGAGCGGCGTCGGCAGCGCGCGGGGGAGCAGCACGGTGCGGACGCCGGCGCCCGCCATGATCCGCGCGGTGTCCTCCGCGAACACGCGGGAGTTGTGCCGCCCGTCGTAGCCGACGACGATGCTCGGCCGGGGGCTGCGGCTGCGGAGGTAGTCGGCGAAGCCCGCGGCGGCCTGCGCCACGAGCACGCGGTTCATGCGGTTCGGGCCGGCGCCCAGCTCGCCGCGGAGGCCCGCGGTGCCGAACTGGAGCCGCGTCTGGAAGCGATCGCGCAGCTCGGCGGAGGCCTGCTCGCGGTCGGACGCGGACGCGTCGGTCGCGGTGCCGGCCACGCGCGCGAGGAGCGCGTCGACCTCGGCGCGGGTGACGGGATCCGGGTCCTGCGCCTGCCACGCCCGCGCGGCGGCGACGAGCGCCTGCGTCTCCTCCCGGCTCACAGGGCGCCCACGATGCGGGCGAGCATCCCGCCGATGCGGCCCTCGGCGGCGCGTCCGGCCTCGATGACCTCCTCGTGGCTGAGCGGCGTCTCCTGGATGCCGGCGGCGAGGTTCGTGATGAGCGACATGCCGAGCACCTCCATGCCGGCCTCGCGCGCGGCGATGGCCTCGAGCGCGGTGGACATGCCGACGATGTGCCCGCCGATCGCCTCCGCCATGCGCACCTCGGCGGGCGTCTCGTAGTGCGGGCCGCGGAACTGGCAGTAGACGCCCTCGTCGAGGTCGGGCTCCACCTCGTGCGCGATCGCGCGGAGGCGGGCCGAGTAGAGGTCGGTGAGGTCGACGAACGTCGCGCCCTCGAGCGGCGAGTCGGCGGTGAGGTTGATGTGGTCGCTGATGAGCACGGGGGTGCCGGGCGTCCAGTGCCGCTTGATGCCTCCGGCGCCGTTGGTGAGGATCATGGTGGTCGCGCCGGTCGCCGCCGCGGTGCGGACGCTGTGCACGACCCGGCGGACGCCGTGGCCCTCGTAGTAGTGCGTGCGCGCGCCGATGACGAGGGCGCGGCGGCCGGACGGCAGCAGGACGCTGCGGAGCGAGCCGACGTGGCCCTCGAGCGCGGGCTTCGAGAACCCGACGACCTCGGTGGCCGGGATCGTGGCGGTGGTCTCGCCGATGAGGTCCGCCGCGCGCCCCCATCCGCTGCCGAGGGTGAGGGCGATGTCGTGGCGCTCGACGCCCGTGAGCTCGGCGATCTGCCGGGCCGCCTGCCGCGCGATCTCCTGGGGGTCGGCGTCGGGAGACTCGAGGGGGTTGCTGTAGGTCATGCCCCGATCCTAAATGCGCGTGGACCCGCGCCCCGGGCGGCATCGGCGGCGACGCGGGAGGGCCGGGTGACGGGTTCGCGCGGGGCCGGGGCCTGCGGGATGATGTGCGCATGGGATACGAGTTCGAGGCCAACCAGAGGATCGCCATTCTCGGAGGGGGCCCGGGCGGATACGAGGCCGCCATCGCCGGAGCCCAGCTCGGCGCCGAGGTCACGCTCGTGGAGCGCGTGGGCGTGGGCGGCTCCGCCGTGATTACCGACGTCGTCCCCTCGAAGACCCTCATCGCGACCGCGGAGGCCACCAACGCGCTCGGCGAGGCCGCCGACCTGGGCGTCCAGTTCTTCTCCCGCGGCGAGCAGACCCGCCGGCCCGTGCGGCCCGAGGTCGCCGTCAACCTGCAGGCCGTCAACGACCGGCTCCTCCGCCTCGCGCGCCAGCAGTCCGAGGACATGAAGTCGAGCCTCATCCGCGCGGGTGTCCGCATCGTGCAGGGCGAGGGCCGCCTCGACGGGCCGAACCGCATCATCGTCTCCACGGGGCGCGGGGGCGCGGGCACCGACTTCGACGAGATCGATGCGGACACGACCGTCATCTCCACCGGCGCGAGCCCGCGCATCCTCCCGACGGCCAGGCCCGACGGCGAGCGGATCCTCACCTGGACCCAGCTCTACACGATGGAGTGCGTGCCCGAGCACCTCATCGTCGTGGGATCCGGCGTCACGGGCGCCGAGTTCGCCTCGGCCTACACGGCGCTCGGCGCCAAGGTCACGCTCATCTCCTCCCGCGACCAGGTGCTGCCCGGCGAGGACGCCGACGCCGCCCGCGTCATCGAGGACGTCTTCACGCGCAACGGCATGACCGTGCTGTCGAAGTCCCGCGCCGAGTCGGTCGTCCGCGACGGCGACCGCGTCGTCGCGACGCTCTCCGACGGCCGCGTCGTGGAGGGCAGCCACTGCCTCATGGCGGTCGGATCCGTGCCCAACACCGCAGGGATCGGCCTCGAGGAGGCGGGCGTGCAGATGAGCGACTCCGGCCACATCCGCGTGAACCGCGTCGCGCGCACCTCGGTGCCGAGCGTGTACGCCGCGGGCGACTGCACGACGTTCCTGCCGCTGGCCTCGGTGGCGGCGATGCAGGGGCGCACGGCGGTCTACCACGCCATGGGCGACGCGGTCAGCCCCACGGAGCTCCGCAACGTGACGTCGAACATCTTCACGCAGCCGGAGATCGCCACGGTCGGCTGGTCGCAGAAGCAGATCGAGGAGGGGCTCGCGCAGGGCGACATCTACAAGCTGCCGCTCGCCTCGAACCCCCGCGCGAAGATGCAGAACGTGAAGGACGGCTTCGTGAAGCTGTTCGCGCGCACCGGCTCCGGCACGGTCATCGGCGGCGTCATCGTGGCACCCAAGGCGAGCGAGCTGATCTTCCCGCTCGCGCTCGCCGTGGAGCACCGGCTCACGGTCGACGACGTGGCCCGCGCGTTCACGGTCTACCCGTCGCTGTCGGGGAGCATCTCCGACGCGGCGCGGGCGATGCACATCGTGCTCTGAGCCTCCGGCCGCGCCGCGCGGCCCACATGCGACGACGGCCGGCCCCCGAGGGGACCGGCCGTCGTCGCGCGCGGCGGGATCAGACGATGTCGAGCAGGCGGTGCCCCGACGGGACGGTCTGGCCGACCTCGGCCGCGAGGCCGGTGACGGCGCCGTCCCGGTGCGCCGTGAGCGGCTGCTCCATCTTCATGGCCTCGAGCACCACGAGGAGGTCGCCCTTGACGACCTGCTGGCCCTCCTCGACGGCGAGCTTGACGACGGTGGCCTGCATGGGCGAGGTGACGGATCCGCCGCCCGAGGTGTCGACCGCGCCGGCCTGCTTGCGCCGGGCGGGGGCTGCGGCAGCGCGACGGGACGAGGACGCGCCCGCGGCGGGCGCGAGGTCCTCGGGGAGGCTCACCTCGATGCGCTTGCCGCCGACCTCGACCACGACGGTGTGCCGCGCGGGCGCCTCGGCGGCGTCCGCCAGCGCGCCGGACCACGGCTCGATGGTGTTGTCGAAGTCGGTCTCGATCCACCGGGTGTAGACGGAGAACGGAGCCCCGTCCGCGGGGGCGAACGCGGGGTCGCGCACGATCGCACGGTGGAAGGGGAGCACGGTCGGCAGGCCCTGCACCTCGAACTCGTCGAGCGCTCGACGCGAGCGCTCGAGGGCGTCCTCGCGGCTGGATCCCGTGACGATGAGCTTCGCGAGCAGCGAGTCGAAGGCGCCGGAGATCTCGTCGCCCGCGCGGACGCCGGAGTCGACGCGCACGCCGGGGCCGCCGGGAGCCTGGAACACGTGCACGGGGCCGGGCGCGGGGAAGAAGCCGCGGCCCGGGTCCTCGCCGTTGATGCGGAACTCGAACGAGTGACCGCGCGGCGCCGGGTCGTCGTAGTCGATGAGGCCGCCCGCGGCGATGCGGAACTGCTCGCGCACGAGGTCGATCCCGGTGACCTCCTCGGACACGCAGTGCTCCACCTGCAGGCGCGTGTTGACCTCGAGGAAGGAGATGGTGCCGTCCTGCGCGACGAGGAACTCGCACGTGCCGGCGCCGACGTAGCCCACCTCGCGGAGGATCGCCTTCGACGCCGCGTAGAGCTGGGCGTTCTGCTCGTCGGTGAGGAACGGCGCGGGCGCCTCCTCGACGAGCTTCTGGTGGCGGCGCTGGAGCGAGCAGTCGCGGGTCGAGATCACGACGACGGTGCCCGCGCTGTCGGCGAGGCACTGGGTCTCGACGTGGCGCGGGCGGTCGAGGTACTTCTCGACGAAGCACTCGCCGCGGCCGAACGCCGCGACGGCCTCGCGGGTGGCGGACTCGAACAGCTCCGGCACCTCCTCGCGGGTGCGGGCGACCTTGAGGCCGCGGCCGCCGCCGCCGAACGCCGCCTTGATGGCGACCGGCAGGCCGTGCACGTCGACGAAGTCGAGCACCTCGGCGGCGCCGGCGACCGGGTTCAGCGTGCCGGGCGCGAGCGGCGCGCCCACGCGCTCGGCCACGTGCCGCGCGGTGACCTTGTCGCCGAGCTGCTCGATGGCGCTCGGGGAGGGGCCGATCCAGATGAGGCCCGCGTCGATGACCTGCTGCGCGAAGTCGGCGTTCTCGGCGAGGAAGCCGTAGCCGGGGTGCACCGCGTCGGCGCCCGAGCGGCGCGCGACGGAGAGGAGCTTCGCGATGACGAGGTAGGTGTCCGCGCTCGTCTGCCCGTCGAGGGCGTAGGCCTCGTCGGCGAGCGTGACGTGCAGCGCGTCGCGGTCCTGGTCGGCGTAGACGGCGACCGAGCCGATCCCCGCGTCCCTCGCCGCTCGGATGATGCGGACGGCGATCTCGCCTCGGTTGGCGATCAGGACCTTGTTCACACGCGTCATGGGACCCCAGCCTAGGGTCTGGGATCGGCCCGGCTCCGGAGGGTCGCCACAGACATGCGGGCCGTCGGGGTGCGCGCGTCGACAAACGGCGTGCGCGATCCGGGCCCTGGCATGATCGACGCATGACCGCATCCGGCACCGGCGACGACGACGCGCGGGCCGCCGCGGCCGACCTCGCCGACCTCCTCGCCCGCACGGTGGCCGAGTTGCAGGCCCGCCGGTCCCCGGACGAGGCGCTCGCCGAGGTGCGCGCCAAGCGCTCCTTCGGCCCCATCAAGCGGCAGCCCGCGATGGTCCCGGTCGGCCGCGCATGGCGGCTCGGCGTGCTGCTCCTGTCGGCCGACGGGTCGCTGCGCCGCACCGGCAGCATCACCCGGGCGGTCGAGCCGACGCGCTCGCAGGGCCTCGACTCGGGCGTCGAGGCGCGCAAGGAGGCCAGGCGCCAGGCCGTGCGGTCCTTCGCGGAGGGCGACGCGGTCGACTACGACTGGGAGCCCATCGCGCTCGACGCCGCGTCGCTCGCGCGCGGATCCGGCCCGCTCTCCCTCCGCGGACGCGAGCTGCGCGTGCAGTGGGGCCCGAACGCGCACGAGACCCGGCCGCTGGCGGCGTATCTCGCCGACCGCATCGAGGTGCTCGGGATGGGCTGAGGTCGTCCCGCAGGCGCCGACCCGCCCGCCGGATCAGACGGGGTCGGCTCCGAGCAGGCGCGCCTCGACGGCGCCCTGGCGGTTCCAGAGGTCCGGCCAGGCCACGTCGAGCTCCCGCACCAGCGCGCGCAGGGTGGGGAGCGACAGGCCGACGACCGTGCTCGGGTCGCCCTGGATCCGCTCGATGAACGCGGCGCCGAGGCTGTCGATGGTGAACGAGCCCGCCACCAGCAGCGGCTCGCCGGTGGCGACGTAGGCGTCGATCTCGGCGTCGTCGATGTCGGCGCGGAAGCGCACGTCGGCGACCGCGGCGCGGCCGATGCCGCGGACGATCCGGCCGTCGACCACCTCGATCAGCCAGTGCCCGGAGTGGAGGCGGCCCTCTCGGCCGCGCTGCGCCCGCCAGCGCTCGGTGGCGCGCTCGACCGTGTGCGGCTTGCCGTGCACGACGCCGTCGACCTCGAACGCGGAGTCGCCGCCGAGCACGAGGCCGGTCAGGGGCGCCCCCGCGACGAGCTGGCCCACGACGGCCTCGGCCTTGGCGCGCGCGAGCAGCTGCACCATCTCCTCCGGCCCGAGCGGCCCGCGATCCGCCTCCGCGGCGGCGACGGCGGCGGGCTCGTCCACGTCGGACGGCAGGACGACGGGCTCGATGCCGGCCGACCGCAGCAGGGCCAGGCGGGCGGGGGACGTGGAGGCGAGATGCAGGCGCGTCGTCATCGGATCATCGTGGCATGCGCGGTCGGGGTGCCACGGTGCCCGCTCCGTCGGACGGGGGCGCCCGCGTGTGTCAGGGTTGCGGCATGGGTGAGCAGGTGGGCCGCGAGGTCGAGGTGGACGTGACCAACATCGCGCACGGGGGAGTCTCCGTCGCCAGGCACGACGGGCGGGTGGTCTTCGTCTCGGACGCGATCCCGGGCGAGCGGGTGCGCGCGCGCATCACGGAGGACTCCAAGAAGTCGTTCTGGCGCGCCGACACGGTCGAGGTGCTCGACGCCTCCCCGCACCGCCGCCCCCACGTGTGGGCCGAGGCCTCCGTCGACCGCGCGCCCGAGGACCGGGTCGGCGGCGCCGAGCTCGGCCACATCGACCTCGCCCACCAGCGCGAGCTGAAGCGCCAGGTCGTCGTCGACTCCCTCTCCCGCATGGCCCGCGTCGAGCGCGAGGTCGAGGTCGAGGCGCTCCCCGGCGACGACGAGGCGGGCGGCCTCGGCTGGCGCACGCGCGTCAGCCTGCACGTCGACGACGGCGGCCGCGTGGGCCCGTACGCCTCCCGCTCGCACCGCGTCATCCCCGTGCAGTCCCTCCCGCTCGCGACGGAGGGCGTGAACGGCGCGGCGCCCTTCGGCCAGCGCTTCCCCGGCGTCGAGGGCGTCGACCTCGTGGCGCCCGCCGAGGGGCACGTGCGCATGCTGCTCATCGACGGCAAGCCGCAGCGCCGCGACACCATCACCGAGCGCGTCCGCGACCGCGAGTTCAAGCTGGAGGCGGGCGGCTTCTGGCAGGTGCACCGCCGTGCGGCCGAGACCCTGTACGACGCCGTGCAGTCCTCCATCGACGAGGCCCTGTTCGACCCGCGCGCCGCCAACCTCGACCTCTACGGCGGGGTCGGCCTGCTGGCCGCCGCCGTGGGCGACCGCTTCGGCGACACCGTGCGCATCACCAGCGTGGAGAGCGACGAGGTCGCCACCGAGTTCGCGGGCGACAACCTCGCCGAATGGGTGGGCGCCGCGTCGCTCACCGCGCGCGTCGACCGGTACCTGCAGAAGCTCGTCCGCGAGGCGAGCCCCGCCGAGCGACGCCGGCTCCAGGGCGCCACCGTCGTGCTCGACCCGCCGCGCGCGGGCGCGAAGAAGCCCGTGGTGGACGCGCTCGTCGACCTGCACCCGGCGCAGGTCGTGTACGTGGCGTGCGACCCGGTGGCCCTCGCCCGCGACGTGGCGCTCTTCGCGGAGGGCGGCTACGAGCTCCGCTCGGTGCGCTCCTTCGACCTCTTCCCGCACACGCACCACGTCGAGAGCGTGGCCGTGCTGGTGCCCGCCGCGTCCTGATCCGCGACCGCCTCCGGGCATCCGGCGGCCGCGGTGCTGGGCGTTACAGTGGGCGAGGGGACCGCGGGCGCACGCCGGCGGGCACGCGACGAGGGGGATCCGGATGACCGAGACCACGCAGGGATCCGCTCCCGCTTCCGAGGCGCGGCCTCCCGTGCGCGTCGCCGTCGTCGACGACCACGAGTCGGTGCGCCTCGGCCTCAAGGCCGCGTGCCTCGACGCCGGCTACGAGTTCATCCTCGCCGCCGCCAACGCCCGTGAGCTCGTGGACGGCCTGGTCGGCCGCGAGTGCGACGTGGTCGTCCTCGACCTGTCGCTCGGCGACGGCTCGTCGGTCACCGACAACGTCAAGGCCGCGCAGGGCACGGGCGCCGCGGTGCTCGTCCACAGCATCGCCGACCGCGTCGCGAGCGTCCGCGAGGCGCTCGCCGCCGGTGCCGCGGGCGTGATCCCGAAGTCGTCCGCCACGCAGACCGTCATGGCCGCGGTCGCCACCGTCGCGCGCGGCGACGTGCTCAACAACCTCGAGTGGGCCACCGCGATCGACGCCGACCGGGACTTCGCGAAGGCGCAGCTCGGCCGCCGCGAGCGCGACGTGCTCCACCTCTACGCCTCCGGCCTGCCGCTCAAGCTCGTGGCGCAGCAGCTCGGCATCGCGAACAGCACGGCCCGGGAGTACCTCGACCGGATCCGCGTGAAGTACGTCGAGGTCGGACGCCCCGCGCCCACCAAGGTCGACCTCCTGCGCCGCGCCGTGGAGGACGGCATCCTCCCGGGGCTGGACCAGGACGGCGGCGATGCCCGCTAGCCCACCGGCCAGCGCGCCGCTGAACGCGGCACCCGTGACGCGCGCCCGCGCCGGCGAGCCGCCGCGCACGCCCGACAACCCCATCAGCCTCGCCCGCATCGAGACGATCCTCGGCCGCGGCGCCGGCGCCTTCGGTCTCCTCTTCGCGCTGCAGTCCGTGCAGGTGATCGTCGAGCAGCTCGACGGCATGCGGCCCGCGTGGAGCGCGGTCTTCCTCACGCTCTTCTTCGGCGGCCTCGTCTGGACCTGCGTCGCCGGCGTCATCCGCCGCGGCGTGGTGCCGGCGCACGCGACGGTGGCCGTCGTGTTCGTCGCGGGCCTCGTCACGTGGCCCCTCGCCATCGAGCCGGCCACCTACGCGGCCATCCCCCAGCCGTTCCTCTACCAGGAGCTCACGGTCGCGACGACGTGCGCCGCGATGGCGTTCCGGCTGTGGATCGCGGTGATCTACACGGTCGCCGCGCCGCTGCTGCTCAGCGTCCTCGAGGTGCTCGTGCGCCACGGCGGCGTGACGCCCATGGACTCGTTCCTGCAGGCGCTCTACTCGATCATCCTGGGCGGGTCGGTCCTCATGCTCGTGACCGTGCTCCGGCAGGCGGCCCTCGGCGTGGATTGGGCGCAGGGCACGGCCCTCACGCGCTACTCGCACGCCGTCCGGCAGCACGCGACGGAGGTCGAGCGCGTGCAGGTCGACGCGATCGTGCACGACAGCGTGCTCACGACGCTGCTCTCCGCGGCGCGCACCGGGGATCCGGCCGGCCGCGAGCTCGCCGCCGTCATGGCCGCCAACGCCATGGGCCACCTCGCGGCCGCCGAGCAGGGCACCGACGAGGACGCCGCGGTCCCGCTGCGCGCCGTGGCGAAGCGCATCGTCGACGCCGCATCGGCGCTGTCCGCGCCCTTCGTGCTCGAGACGCGCGACCTGGGCACGCGCACCGTGCCCGTCGCGACGGCGGAGGCCATCTACTCGGCGGCGGTGCAGGCCATGATGAACAGCCTCCAGCACGCGGGCACGTCGGCCGAGTCCATCACGCGCCGCCTCGTGATCGCGGGCCACGGCGAGCAGGGCGTCGCCATCGACGTCGTCGACGACGGGGCCGGCTTCGACCAGCGGCGCATCCCCACCGAGCGCCTCGGTCTCCGCGTCTCCATCAAGGAGCGCGTGGCGCAGGCGGGCGGCGTCGTCACGATCGACTCGGCGCCGGGCGAGGGCACCGCCGTGCGCATCCGGTGGCCCGCGCCCGGCGACGCAGCGGGTCCCGGAGCGGTGCCCCGGGTCGCGGACGGCCCGGCGCCCGGCGAGGCCCCGGTCGACGGCGAGGGGAGCGCCCGGTGATCGTCGTGCCGCGCTCCATCATCCTGGGCCTCGCGGCGCTGTTCTCCGCGTACCACGTGATCCTCGGGCTCGTCGCCATCGCGGCCCCGGCGGATCCGGCCATCACCGTGCTCGCGATCGCCCTCTACGTGGTCGCCACCGGCATGAGCCTCTGGCCGAGGAGCCCCACGGTCATGCCGGCCTGGCTCGCGGCCTTCAACCTCGCGGTCGCCATCGTCATGCCCATCCTCGTCACCAGCCAGCTCACCGCCGGGGCGACGCCGCCCTTCTCGACCTGGCACATCGCGGCCGTGGGCACGCTGATGACGATCACGTCCGCGCGCCGCCGGCAGGGGTTCGCCTGGGCCGGCGTCCTGGTGCTCGCGATCCAGACGGTGCTCTGGGCGGGGCCGGGCGGGCTCGTCGACTACGGCGTCACGGGCAGCGCGCTGTGGGTGGCCGTCTCGCACGTCCTCGCGCACGCCCTGTCCAAGGCCGCCCGGGATGCGCGGCAGTTCCACCGTGCCGAGCGGGAGGCCGCCGACTGGCAGGCCGCGCAGGAGGCGCACCTCTACGAGCGGCAGTTCCGTCTCCGGCAGACAAGCCGCATGGCGGTCCCGATGCTCCGACGCATCGTCGAGACCGGGGGCGACCTGTCGCCCGAGGAGCGGCAGGAGTGCCTCTACCTCGAGGGCGCGATCCGCGACGAGATCCGCGGACGCACGCTCCTCAACGACGCCGTGCGGGAGGAGGTGATGCTCGCCCGCCGCCGGGGGACGGTCGTCACGCTCCTCGACGAGGGCGGCATCGACGACCTCGACGACGCCACGCGCGACGTCGTGCTCGACCGGCTCGCGGAGGCGGTGCGGGACACGCGCGCGGACAAGATCATCGCGCGGACGGTGCCCGAGGGATCCGACACCGCCGTGACGGTCGTCGGCCTCAGCGTCGCCGGGGACGGCAGCGCGAGCCTGCTCGGCAGCGAGGACCTCGACGACGAGGTCGACCTCTGGCTCGAGATCCCGCGCCCGCGCCCCTGACCCGCGGTCGACCGGGACGGTCGGAGGGGCGGCGTCCGGGTCCGGGCGCTGAGAGACGCGGAGGCCGGTGATCCACCGGACGCCTCCGCGCCTCTCCGGTCATCCCGATGACCCGAGCACCAGGATGATCCGCCCCCGGGCGTCGTCCGCTCACCACAGTTGGACGACGCCCTGTTGCGCGACCCGGGATCCGGGCCCCCCAGCACGACGAGTCTCACGGAGCGGGAGGGACCGGCCAAGTCGTCATTTCCGAGGACACGCGCGCCCGCACGATGTCCGGTCGGATCGGGCCGATCAGCCGGAGAAGCCGCGCCAGCGACCGGCCCCCGGCACCAGGGTGCCGCGGACCGTGCGCTGGGACCGCTGCCAGGCGTCGGGCGCCCGCCGGGCGGGCTGCTCGACGGCGGGGCCGGCCGCGAGGGCGGCGAGCACCGCGGTCGCGGCCGCGAGCTCCTCCGCCGTGGGGGACCCGCCGAGCACCCGGAGGCCGCCGCGGACCGGCCGGGCCGCGGGGGATCCGGCACGGGAGGAGTCGCGCGCGTCGCTCACAGCGGGATGTTCCCGTGCTTCTTGGGCGGCAGGCTCGCGCGCTTGGTGCGCAGCGCGCGGAGCGCCTTGACGACCGACGCGCGCGTGGCGGCCGGCTGGATCACGTTGTCGAGCTCGCCGCGCTCGGCCGCGAGGAACGGGCTCGCGACGTTGTACGTGTACTCGTTCGCGAGGCGCGTGCGCACGGCGGCGACGTCCTCGCCCGCGGCCTCGGCGCGCTTGATCTCGCCGCGGTAGAGGATGTTGACGGCGCCCTGGCCGCCCATCACCGCGATCTCGGCCGTCGGCCACGCGAGGTTGATGTCGGCGCCGAGCTGCTTGGAGCCCATGACGATGTAGGCGCCGCCGTAGGCCTTCCGCGTGATGACGGTGACGAGCGGCACGGTCGCCTCGGCGTACGCGTAGAGGAGCTTCGCGCCGCGGCGGATGACGCCCGTCCACTCCTGGTCGGTGCCGGGAAGGTAGCCGGGCACGTCGACGAGCGTGAGGATCGGGATGGAGAACGCGTCGCAGAAGCGCACGAACCGGCTGGCCTTCTCGCCCGCCTCGATGTTGAGCGTGCCCGCCATCGCGTTCGGCTGGTTCGCGACGATGCCGACCGAGCGTCCCTCGACGCGGGCGAAGCCGACGATGATGTTCGGCGCGAAGAGCGGCTGCGTCTCGAGGAACTCGCCGTCGTCGACGATGAGCTCGATGATCGTCCTCATGTCGTACGGCTGGTTCGGGCTGTCCGGGATGATCGTGTCGAGCTCGAGGTCGCGGGCCGTGATCTCGAGGTCGGCCGTGCGCGGGAACTCCGGCAGCTCGGCGAGGTTGTTGTCCGGCAGGAAGCCGAGGAGGGTGCGCGCGTAGTCGAGCGCGTCGTCCTCGTCGCTCGCGAGGTAGTGGGAGACGCCTGAGACGCGGTTGTGCGTGAGTGCGCCGCCGAGCTCCTCGAAGCCGACCTCCTCGCCCGTGACGGTCTTGATCACGTCGGGGCCGGTGACGAACATGTGGCTGGTCTTGTCGACCATGATCACGAAGTCGGTGAGCGCGGGGGAGTAGACGGCGCCGCCCGCCGCCGGGCCCATGATGAGCGAGATCTGCGGGATGACGCCCGACGCGCGGGTGTTCAGGCGGAAGATCTCGCCGTACTTGCCGAGCGCGACCACGCCCTCCTGGATGCGCGCGCCGCCCGAGTCGAGGATGCCGATGATGGGCACGCCCGTCTTGATGGCGAGCTCCATGACCTTGATGATCTTCTCGCCCGCGACCTCGCCGAGCGAGCCGCCGAAGATCGTGAAGTCCTGCGAGTAGACGGCGACCTGGCGCCCGTTGACGGTGCCCGTGCCCGTGACGACGGAGTCGCCGTACGGCCGCTTCGCGTCCATGCCGAACGCGTGCGTGCGGTGGCGCACGAACTCGTCGAGCTCCACGAACGACCCGTGGTCGAGCAGTTGGTCGATGCGCTCGCGGGCGGTCATCTTGCCGCGCGCGTGCTGCTTCTCGATGGCGGCCTCGCCGCTCGCGGTGACGGCCTCGTGGTAGCGCCTCTTCAGGTCGGCGAGCTTCCCGGCGGTCGTGTACATGTCCGGGGCGGCGGCGCCCTCGTCTGGCTCGTGTGCAGTCACCCGCCTCACTGTACCGGCGGGTCGGGGCGCGGCCCTTGTGGGGAGTGCACAGAAGGTCGCGCGCCGGGGGTGCGGTCTCCTCCTGCTCGGCGCTCGGTACGGTGACCGCATGGACCTCCCGCTCAGCCGCCTCGCCGCCCCGCGGCTCCTCGCCCTCGACACCGCGGGATCCACCAACGACGAGCTGACGCGGCGGGCCGCGGGCGATCCGTCGGCGTGGCCCGACGGGTCCGTCGTCGTCACGCTCGATCAGACCGCGGGCCGCGGACGCCGGGGGCGCGTCTGGGTCGCGCCGCCCGGCCGGACGCTGGCCGTGAGCGTCCTCTGCGCTCCCGCGCGCGCCGAGCTCGACCCGGGCTGGCTGCCGCTCATGGCCGGGCTCGCGCTCGTCGAGACGCTGCGCGCGGTCGTGCCGGCGCCCGCCGTGGTGACGCTCAAGTGGCCGAACGACGTGCACGTCGATGGGCGCAAGGTCTCCGGGATCCTCGGCGAGCTCGTGTCGCCCGGCCGCTACGCGCTCGGGACGGGACTCAACCTGACGCTCGAGGAGGACGAGCTGCCCACGCGCACCTCCACGTCCCTGCGGCTCTCGGGCGTCGCCGAGCCGGACGCGGACGCGATCCTCGCAGCGTTCCTCCGGGCCTTCGGCGCGCGCCGTGCGGCGTGGGAGCGGGCGGGCGGCGACGCGCGCGCCGCCGGCCTCGCGGAGGAGCTCGCGCGCACGTGCGCGACCATCGGCCGCGACGTGCGCGTCGAGCTGCCGGGCGGCGGCGAGCTCCTCGGCCGGGCGACGGGGGTGGACGACCACGGTCGGCTCACCGTCGAGTCGGCCCGGGATCCGGCCGTGACGTCTGTCGCCGCGGGGGACGTGACGCATCTGCGGTATCAATGAGGCATGGCGCACACGGGTGACACGCAGCGGTACGCACCCGGGGAGGGCGGTCGGGCGCTGCCCGTCCGCGGCGGACGCCGGGCCCGGCGCAAGGCCGAGAAGGCGGAGCGCGAGCGCCTGGCCGAGGAGGAGGCCGGTCGTCTGACGGGCGTCCACGACGTGGATCCGCGCGTCGGCCGTCCCGTCGCCCCGCCCGCCGCGCCGACCCAGCAGATCCCGACGGCGGAGCCCGAGCGCGTGCTCGTGCGGCTGCGGCCGCACGGCCGGGCGCTGACGCTCCCCGTGCTGCTCCTCATCGCCATCTGCCTCACGGCCGGCTACTTCGGCGCGTGGTTCCCGGAGCCGTGGGAGAACGTGCTGCTGCTCGTGTCGCTCGCGGGCGTCGCGGTGTTCGTGACGCTGCTGCCCGTGCTCGTGTGGCTCAACCGCCGGTACACGGTGACGACCCGGCGCCTGATCATCTCCCACGGCTTCTTCGTGCGCACCCGCCAGGAGCTCCTGCACTCGCGCGGATACGACGTGACCCTCCGCCGCGGACCGCTCCAGCACCTGCACCGCAGCGGGAACGTCACCGTCAACGCGGGCCTCGAGTCGCCCGTCGTGCTGCGCGACGTCCCGTCCGCGCACCTGGTGGTGCAGGCGCTGCAGGACCTCATGGAGGAGAACGCGAACATGGTGGCGGAGCGCCGTCGCCAGGAGGAGTCGCGACGCGGCCGACCCGGGGATCCGATGTGGCGGCAGCAGGACGACGGCCGGGCGCCGTGGGGCGACGACACCGCGCCCTGGGAGCGCGGCTGAGGCGACGCCGCCGCACGATCGCGGAGGCGCGTGCGCGCTGCGGGCCCGACCGCGATGCGGGAGGATGTGCGGTGGCGCGACGGCCGGGGACGCCGGTCGTCCGCGCCCGTCGCCGTGCCGCATCCGCGCGCCGCACCCACCCACCTGGAGGAGGACACCATGACGCCCACCGTCGGAGTCGTCGGAGGCGGGCAGCTCGCCCGCATGATGATCGCGCCCGCCGTGGAGCTCGGCATCGGGATCCGCGTGCTCGCCGAGGCCGAGGGCATGTCCGCCGGCCTCGCCGCCACCGCCGTCGGCGACCACCGCGACCTCGACGCGGTCCGCGCCTTCGCGCGCGAGGTGGACGTGATCACCTTCGACCACGAGCACGTCCCGCAGCACGTGCTGCGCGCGCTCGTCGCCGAGGGCGTCGCGGTGCACCCGGGCCCGGACGCCCTCCTCGTCGCGCAGGACAAGCTGCTGATGCGCGAGCGGCTCGAGCAGCTCGGCGTGCCCGTCCCCGTCTGGGCGCGGGTCGCCGACCGGGACGCGCTCGCCGCGTTCCTCGCGGACAACGGCGGCGTCGCGGTCGTGAAGACGCCGCGCGGCGGCTACGACGGCAAGGGCGTGCGGGTCGTGCGCTCGGCCGACGACGCCGACGACTGGTTCCAGGCCCTCGACGCCGGCGACGCGCTGCTCGCGGAGGAGCTCGTGGACTACGCGCGCGAGCTCGCCCAGTCCGTCGCGCGTCGCCCGTCCGGCGACATCGTGGCGTGGCCGGTGGTCGAGTCCATCCAGCGCGACGGCGTCTGCGCGGAGGTCATCGCGCCCGCCCACGGCGCGACGCCCCGCCTCCGCGAGGCCGCCGAGGAGATGGCGCGCGGCATCGCCGAGGGCCTGGGCGTCACGGGCGTGCTCGCGGTCGAGCTGTTCGAGACGGTCGACGGCCGCCTCCTCGTCAACGAGCTCGCGATGCGGCCGCACAACACGGGCCACTGGTCGATGGACGGCGCCGTCACGGGCCAGTTCGAGCAGCACCTGCGCGCCGTGCTCGACCTGCCGCTCGGGTCACCCCGGCCGCTCGCGCCGTGGTCGGTCATGATCAACGTGCTCGGCGGGCCGGAGACGGGCACCATCGCCGACCGCTACCCGCAGGCGCTCGCCGACCAGCCGGAGGCGCGGTTCCACTTCTACGGCAAGGAGCCGCGCCCGGGCCGCAAGGTCGGGCACGTCACGGTGGTGGGTGACGACCTCGACGAGGTCGCGTACCGGGCGCGGGCGGCGGCGGCCTTCTTCCGCGGCTGACGGGGACGGGCGGGGGCGTCCGCCGCGAGCGCACGGGGCGTCCGTCCGCGGGGGATCCGCGACGCGCGCGGCTGCGTGGCGCGACGGGGCGCCCAGCATCGCGCGCCTAGCATGGAGCCCGTGAATCCCGACACCTCGCCCCTCGTCGGCCTCGTCATGGGCTCCGACTCCGACTGGAACGTGATGGAGAAGGCGTCCGACGCCCTCCACGCGCTCGGCATCGCCCACGAGGTCCAGGTGCTCTCGGCCCACCGCACGCCCGAGCGGATGATCGCCTACGGCCAGGCCGCGCGCGAGCGCGGCATCCGCGTCATCGTCGCGGGCGCGGGCGGCGCGGCCCACCTGCCCGGCATGCTCGCCTCCGTCACGACCCTGCCCGTCATCGGCGTGCCCGTGCCGCTGAAGACGCTCGACGGCATGGACTCGCTGCTCTCCATCGTGCAGATGCCCGCCGGCGTGCCCGTGGCCACCGTGTCCATCGGCGGCGCGGAGAACGCGGGGCTCCTCGCCGCCCGCATCCTCTCCACCACGGACGCGCGCATCGCCGACGCCCTCGAGCGGCACCGCACGGAGCTGGCGGGGCTCGTGGAGCAGAAGGACGCCGCGCTGCAGCAGAAGGTCCAGCGGCGCACGTGAGCCTCACCCAGCCCATCCGGCACCCGGACACCGCGTCGCCGCGCATCATGACCACGCGGGCCTGGTGGCTCGTCGTGCTGAACGTGCTCATCCCGGGATCCGCCCAGGTGCTCGCGGGGAACCGCCGGCTCGGCCGCGTCGGGCTCGCCTCGACGCTCGTCGTCTGGGTGGTCGGCGTCGTCGCCGCGGGCCTCGCGCTCTTCGCCCGCGGTGCCCTGATCCAGCTGGTGTCCGAGGAGTGGGTGCTCCTCGCGCTGCAGGTGCTGCTTGCGGCCTACGCCGTGCTCTGGGTGGTGCTCGCGCTCGACACCCTGCGGCTCGCGCGCATCATCCGCGTCTCACCGCGGGCCCGGCCGGTCATCGCGGCCCTCTCCGTGCTGCTGATGGTGGGCACCGCCGGGTCCGCCGGGTACGCCGCCTACGTGGTGGGCGTCGGCCGCGGCGCCCTCGGCGGCATCTTCGGCGACTACGCCGGCGAGCCTCCCGTCGACGGCCGGTACAACATCATGCTGCTCGGCGGCGACGCGGGCAGCGACCGGGCGGGCCTCCGCCCCGACAGCATCACCGTGGTCAGCATCGACGCCGCCACGGGCCGGGCCACCATGGTCGGCCTCCCGCGCGACATGGAGGACGTGCCGTTCTCCGACGGGTCGCCGCTCACGGCGCGCTACCCGAAGGGGTACACGCACTGCGACGTCGACGCCTGCATGCTCAACTCCATCTACACGGAGGTCGAGGTCTACAAGCAGGACCTCTACCCCGATGCGAAGGCGAAGGGCAGCCTGCCGGGCATCGAGGCCATGCGCGAGGCCGTGCAGGGCGTGACCGGGCTCACGATCCAGTACTACGTGCTCATCGACATGCAGGGCTTCTCCGACATGGTCGACGCGCTCGGCGGCATCGACGTCGACGTGAAGCGCCGCATCGGCATGGGCTCCGGCCACGACGACAAGTTCCGTCCGGTGCCCATCCCCGAGTGGATCGAGCCCGGCCAGCAGAAGCTCGACGGCTACCACGCCCTCTGGTACGCGCGCTCCCGCTATCAGGCCAGCGACTACGACCGCATGACGCGCCAGCGCGAGGTGCAGCAGGCCGTCGTGCGGCAGTTCGACCCGGCCAACGTGCTCACCAAGTTCGACGCCATCGCGCAGGCCGGCACGCAGGTCGTGAAGACCGACATCCCGCGCGGCACGCTCGGCTCCTTCACTCAGCTCGCGCTGAAGACGAAGGACCAGCCGATCGACGACCTCGAGATCGTGCCGCCGCGCTTCAACTCGCAGAAGCCGGACTTCCCGGCGATCCGCCAGGCCATCCAGCAGCAGTTCGCGCAGGGCTCCGCCAGCTGATGCGTGCGGCCGGACCCGCTACAGGTCGGCGTGCAGCTGCCACACCTTCTCGGCCGCGTCGCGCCAGCTGAACGCGCGCGCCCGGTCCTGGCCCACGACCGCGAGCCGCTCGCGCGCGGCCGTGTCGGAGAGGAGGCCACCGATGGCCTCGGCGAGGCGCAGGGGGTAGCCGTCGACGTCCTCCCGGGGCACGACGACGCCCGCGTCCGCCGCGACCTCGAGGAGCGCGGGCGCGTCCGAGTGCACGACGGGCGTGCCGAACGACAGCGCCTCGATCACGGGCAGCCCGAAGCCCTCGGAGAGGCTCGGGTGGACGAAGACCGTGGCACGGTCGAGGACGACCGCGAGGTCGCCGTCGGACAGGGAGCCGAGGCTGCGCACGCGCGACGGGTCGACGCCCGCCTCGTCCGCGACCTGGGCGAGCTCGACGTCGCCCCACGTCGCGGGGCCGACGACGAGGAGCGGCAGGTCGCCGGTCTCGGGGCGGACGAGCGCCTGCACGAGCGCCTGGACCCCCTTGCGCGGCTCGAGGCTGCCCACCGTGAGGAGGTAGTCGGCCGGCAGGTCGAGCTCCGCCGCACGCGCGTCCGGGTCCTCGGGCAGCGCGATGCGGGGGCTGACGGCGCCGCCGATCACGCGCACGCGGTCGCCCAGGTCGACGAACCGCGCCAGCTCCTCGGCCAGCGCGTGCGAGGGCACGACCACGGCGTCCGCGTGCTTGCGGGCGCGCTTCGCCATGGCCTTCGTCCACGAGACGGACGCGCTCGTCATGCTCTCGGGGTGGGTCCACGCGTTGACGTCGTGGATGGTCGCGACGATCTGGTCGTTCGTGTTCACGCGGTCGTGGCGGCGCAGCGGCGCCAGCAGGCTCGGCGCGTGCACCATGCCGGAGGTGCCGGGCGTGGGCAGGCCGAGCTGCCAGGCGCGCGACAGCTCGCGGCGGGGGAGCGGCACGCGCGTGATCCGGGCGAGGCCGGGCAGGCGCTGCTCGAGGTCGGCGGTCTGCTCGGGGGTGACGGCGGAGACGACGCCCTCGACCTCGCACCCGCTCGGGGTGGCGGCGATGACGGCGCTCGTCAGGTCCTCGGCGTAGCGGCCCATGCCGCCGGGGATGGGCCCGGTCAGCTGGTCGATGATCACGCGCAGCGTGGTGGTCACGATCCTCCATGTCGCGCGGGTGTCGGGCGGGCCCGCGGGAGGACCATCGTACCGGCGCGGGCGGCCGCGACCGGGGAGGAGCGCGCAGGGGCGCGGCGGGCTCAGCCCTCGCGCATCCGCTCGACGGCCTCCTTGGACGGGCCGTCGAACTCGACCCTGCCCGACCGGATGAGGATGCCGCGCTCGCACAGGTCCGAGACCATGTCGAGGTCGTGGCTCACGACCACGAGCGTCTTGCCCTGGTCGTGCAGCTCGCGGATCTTCGCGAGGCACTTGCGCTGGAACGGCTCGTCGCCGACGGAGAGGATCTCGTCCACCAGGAGGATGTCGACCTCGGTGTGGATGGCGACCGAGAAGGCCAGGCGCAGGAACATGCCCGAGGAGTAGTGCTTGACCTCGGTGTCGATGAACTTCTCGATCTCGCTGAACTCCACGATCTGGTCGAAGCGCGCGTCGATCTCGTGCTGCTCCATGCCGAGGATCGCGGCGTTGAGGTAGATGTTCTCGCGGCCGGAGAGGTCGGGGTGGAAGCCCGCGCCCACCTCGATGAGGCCGGCGATGCGGCCGCGGGCGAGCACCTCGCCGCTGTCGGGCTGGTACACGCCGGAGATGAGCTTCAGGAGCGTGGACTTGCCGGATCCGTTGAAGCCCATGAGCGCCACGGACTCGCCGGGCCGCACGGAGAAGCTGACGTCGTCCAGCGCGTCGAAGGTGGAGGCGAGGGGCTTGCGGCGGACGGCCGCGATGACGGTCTCCTTGATGGAGTGGGTGTGGCGGAGGAGGAACGACTTCCGCACGTGCTCGACGATGATGCGCGGGAGCGCGTCCGACTCAGAGGTCCTGGGCAAAGCGCCCCTCCAGCTTCTTGAAGACGAGCTGCCCGAGCAAGAGGCTCAGGAGCGAGACGCCGAGGGCGATGAACCCGTACATCCAGAGGTTCGGCGGCAGCTCGCCCGTGCCGCCCGTGGTCGGGTACCAGAAGGCGGCGTGGAAGAGCTCGACCGCGGCGGTGACGGGGTTCAGCTGGTAGATGACGAGCATCCAGTCCGGCAGCACCTTCGCGACCTGCGCGTACGGGTAGAGCACGGGGGAGGCCCACACGACGACCATCACGATGAGCTCGACGAAGTTCTGCGAGTCGCGGAACGACACGTTGGCGGCGCCGAACAGCATGCCGAGGCCGATGGCGAGCGTGCCGATGATGGCGATCGCGAGGAGGATGCCGAGCACCTGCACGGGCGTCGGCGCCCAGCCCACGAAGAGGCACACGACGAGGAGGATGACGAGCTGCGGCAGGAAGTTGACCAGCGCCACGAAGGTGCTGGACACCGGGAAGAGCTCGCGCGGCAGGTAGATCTTCTTGATCAGCGCGCCGTTGTCCACGAGCGACTTCGTGGAGTTGGAGAACGCCTCCGTGTAGAAGTTGATGAGGATGATGCCCGAGAACAGGTAGACGGGGTAGTTCACCTGGTTGCGGTTGAGCTGCAGGAAGATCCCCATCGCCACGAAGAACACCGCGAACTGCGCGGCCGGCTTCACGTACGACCAGAGCCAGCCGAGCACCGAGCCGCGGTAGCGGACCTGCACCTCCTTGCGCACGAGCAGGGAGAGGAGGTACCGCCTCCGGTACACGTCGAGGAGCCCCGCGCCCGTCCCGGGCCTCGAGAACTCCCGGGACTGGGAACTCGTCATGCTCGACACTTCGGTGGTGCCCTTCGGACTGCGTGGGGCTCGCACGGGGTGCGGAGCGGGTTCGGCTGCGGCGTCCGGGATCGGACCGGACACGAGTGTAGCCGTCAGCCCGCTCGGAGCACGCCGTGGGCGGCGGCGTCGGACAGGGCCTCCCGCCAGTCGCGGAGCGGTGCGAGGCCGATGCGCGCCCACGCGTCGTGCCCGAGCACCGAGTACGCGGGGCGCGGGGCGGGGCGCACGAAGGACGCGCTGTCGGTGGGGAGCACGCGCGCGGGATCGAGGCCCGCCGCCGCGAACACGGCCTGCGCGAGCCCGTGCCAGGTCGTCTCGCCGGACGCGGTCCCGTGGAACACGCCGGCCGGGACCCCCGCGTCGACGAGCTCGACGATGCGGGCCGCCAGGTCGACCGTCCAGGTGGGCTGGCCGCGCTGGTCGTCGACGACCGACACCGTGTCGTGCGATGCGGCGAGACGCAGCATCGTGGACGGGAAGGACGGACCGCCCGCGCCGTACAGCCACGCGGTGCGCACGACGCTCGCGCCCTCCGGGTGGCCGGCGAGCACGAGGCGCTCGCCCTCGGCCTTGGTGCGGCCGTAGGCGGAGACCGGTGCGTGCGGGGCGTCCTCCGGGTAGGGGGTGGTGGCGGATCCGTCGAAGACGTAGTCGGTGGAGACGTGGACGATGCGGGCGCCGGCCTCCGCGGCGGCGCGGGCGAGGATCCCGGCGCCGGTCGCGTTGATCGCCCGCGCGTCCTCCTCGTGCTCCTCGGCGGCGTCGACCGCGGTGTACGCGGCGAGGTTCACGACGACATCGTGCCCGGCGACGGCCGCCCGGACGGCCGCCTCGTCGGTGATGTCGAGGTCGGCGCGCGCGGGTGCCGTCACCTCGTGCGCGGCGAGCGCGGGCAGGAGGTCCTGCCCGAGCATCCCGCGCCCGCCGGTGACGAGGACGCGGCTCACGCGGGCAGCTCCGCGCGCTGCTTCAGCGGCTCCCACCAGGAGCGGTTGTCGCGGTACCACTGCACGACGTCGGCGAGGCCCTGCTCGAACGGCACCTGCGGCGCGTAGCCGAGCTCGCGCTGGATCTTGGAGATGTCGACGGAGTAGCGCAGGTCGTGGCCCTTGCGGTCCTCGACGCGGTCGACGTACGACCAGTCGCGGCCGGTGGCGTCGAGCAGGAGCTGCGTGAGCTCGCGGTTGGTGAGCTCGGTGCCCCCGCCGATGTTGTAGATCTCGCCGGGCGCGCCCTGCACGAGCACGAGCGCGATGCCGCGGCAGTGGTCGTCCACGTGTAGCCAGTCGCGGATGTTGAGGCCCTCGCCGTAGAGCGGCACGTGCACGTCGTCGATGAGGTTCGTGACGAACAGCGGGATGACCTTCTCGGGGAAGTGGTACGGCCCGTAGTTGTTCGAGCAGCGCGTGATGGACACGTTCAGCCCGTGCGTGCGGTGGTACGAGCGGGCGAGCAGGTCGCTGCCGGCCTTCGACGCCGAGTAGGGGGAGTTGGGCTCGAGCGGACGCTCCTCGTCCCACGAGCCCTCCGCGATGGATCCGTACACCTCGTCGGTGGAGACGTGCACGAAGCGCGTGAGGTCGTGCCGGAGCGCGGCGTCGAGGAGCTTCTGCGTGCCGAGGACGTTGGTCTCCACGAAGATGCTCGCGTCGCGCACCGAGCGGTCGACGTGGCTCTCGGCGGCGAAGTGCACGACCGCGTCGACCTGCGGGATCCACTCGTCGAGCACCGCGTCGTCGCGGATGTCTCCGTGCACGAACGTGTAGCGCGGCGAGTCGCTGACGGGGGCCAGGTTCTCGAGGTTGCCGGAGTAGGTGAGGGCGTCGAGCACGACGACGTCGGCTCCCTCCAGCCCGGCGTAGTCGTCGGAGAGCGCGTGGCGCACGAAGTTGGAGCCGATGAATCCGGCGCCGCCGGTCACGAGGATCCTCATGGGGGATACGTCCTTCGGTAGAGGCGCCGGGCGGGCATCCGGCGTCGGGGAGCGGCCGCGGAGATCGAGGGCGGACCGCCCCGAGTGTACCCGCGGGTGCTCTCGGGGCCACGTCCCCGTGCGGGGGAGGCGGCGGGTCGTGCGGCCGATGCTCGGCGGGCAGGCGGGAGGATGCGTGCATGGCCGCCTCCCGCATCCGCGCGCTCCTCCGCGACGAGCGCGTCGCGTTCCTCCTCGTCGGCGGCTTCAACACCGCGTTCGCCTTCCTCCTGTTCGCGGGGCTCGCGGCGACCGCCGGCCGTGCCCTCGACGACGCCGGCCACCCCGTCCTCGGATCCCTCGTGCCGCTCGGCGGCAGCTACGCCGTGGCCGTTCTCGTGGCCTTCGTGCTGTACCGGCACCTGGTGTTCCGCGTGCGCGGACACGTGCTGCGGGACCTCGCGCGCTTCGTCTCCGTGTACGCGGTGTCCATCACGCTGAACGCGGTGTCGCTGCCGCTGCTCGTTGCGGCCGGCGTGCCGCGCCTGGTCGCGCAGGCGCTCATCGTGGTGGCGATCACGCTCATCAGCTACGCCGGGCACCGCTGGTTCTCCTTCCGCCGTCCGCGGGGCGAGGGCGGCCCCGGCCGCTGACCGCCCCGTTGCTAGACTCGGAGGCGTGCAGATCCGAGAGCTCGCCGTGCCCGACGGCTACGAGATCACCCCCGTCCAGCGCACCGACGACCGGGGTGTGTTCCTCGAGTGGTACCGGTTCGACGAGCTCGAGCGGGCGGTCGGCCACCCCCTCGATCTCCGCCAGGCCAACATGAGCGTCTCTAAGCGGGGCGTCGTGCGCGGCATCCACTTCGCCGACGTGCCCCGCGGGCAGGCCAAGTACGTGAAGGCCGTCTCGGGCGCCGTGCTCGACTTCATCGTGGACATCCGCGTCGGATCCCCGACGTTCGGGCAGTGGGACAGCGTGCGCCTCGACACGGAGACCCACAAGGCCGTCTACCTCTCCGAGGGCCTCGGGCACTGCTTCGTCGCCCTCACCGACGACGCCGCCGTCACCTACCTCGTGAGCGACGTCTACACCCCCTCGGCGGAGCACGGGATCGACCCGCTCGACCCCGAGATCGGCCTCGTCTTCCCCGAGGAGGCCGGCGAGCCGCTGCTCTCCCCGAAGGACACCGACGCCCCCACGCTCGCCGAGGCGGCGGCCGCCGGACTCCTCCCCACCTGGTCGGACATGCGCGCCTTCCACGACTCGCAGAAGGTGAGCTGACCCATGAAGGGCATCATCCTCGCCGGCGGCTCCGGCAGCCGGCTCTGGCCGATCACGAAGGGCATCAGCAAGCAGCTGATGCCCATCTACGACAAGCCGATGATCTACTACCCCCTGTCGACGCTGATGATGGCCGACATCCGCGAGGTGCTCATCATCACGACGCCCGAGTACAACGACCAGTTCCGGGCCCTGCTCGGCGACGGATCGCACCTCGGCATGCGCATCGAGTACGCCGTGCAGCCCTCGCCGGACGGCCTCGCGCAGGCGTTCGTCATCGGCGAGGAGTTCATCGGCGACGACTCCGTGGCGCTCGTCCTCGGCGACAACATCTTCCACGGGGCCGGCCTCGGCACGAGCCTGCGGAAGAACACCGAGATCGACGGCGCGCTGATCTTCGCGTACCACGTGGCGGATCCGACGGCGTACGGGGTCGTCGAGTTCGACGACGACTTCACGGCCCTCTCCATCGAGGAGAAGCCGACGGCCCCCAAGAGCGCGTACGCCGTGCCCGGCCTCTACTTTTTCGACAACGACGTGGTCGAGATCGCCAAGGGCATCCAGCCGAGCGAGCGCGGCGAGCTCGAGATCACGGCCGTCAACGACCACTACCTGCAGGCCGGCCGCCTCCGCGTGCAGGTGCTGGACCGCGGGACCGCGTGGCTCGACACCGGCACGTTCGAGAGCATGATGCAGGCCTCGGAGTACGTGAAGGTCATCGAGGACCGCCAGGGCTTCAAGATCGGCTGCATCGAGGAGATCGCGTACCGCGCCGGCTGGATCGACCGGGACGCCCTCGAGGAGCTCGCGCGGCCGCTCATCAAGAGCGGGTACGGGCGCTACCTCGTCACCCTGCTCGAGGCGTAGCCGCACGCCGGCCGGGCGCGCCGTCCCGCGTCACCGCGGGGTGAGCTCGCCGGACTGCATGCCCGAGATGAGCGCCTGCGCCGTGATGTTGATCCCGGCGGGCAGCGGCATCGTGTCGCGCTCGTCGAGGTCCGGCCAGACCACGCTCTGGAGGCGCAGGTCCACGGCCTGGTAGCCCGCGAGAGGCGACAGCCCGAGCATCACGTGCGGGCGCGCCTTGCCGAGCGCCGTGAAGTGGCCGAGGAGCGCGCTGATGGTGACGGGCTGCCCGGACGCCATGATCTTCACGACGTGCGTGTCCGCGGGCAGCGACAGCAGGCGCGCGGTGGCGTCGCGGACGAGCCCCGCGCAGTCGTCGGCGTAGAGGTAGTCGCGCACCGTCTCGAGCGGCACGTAGATGGACGCGGGCGTGGGGGAGAGGTTCGCGCGCGCGAGCTGCGTGATGAGCCCCTGCGGCTTGCCGACGGCCTGGCGCGGACCATAGAGGTTCGCGATGCGGCCGACGAGCGTGCGGACCCCGGAACGCTCGCCGAACGCGCGCACGAGGCCCTCGGCCCGGAGCTTCGCCTTGCCGTAGGGCGCGAGCGGGCGCGGCTCGGAGGCCTCCGTGAAGGGCGGGCGCGCGGCGCCCGCGTAGACGCCGCCCGCGGACGACGAGTAGAACAGGGCGCCGCCCGGGGCGGGCGCGGCCGAGGCGGCGACGGCGATCTCGTCGAGCACCGCGTGGAGCTGCGCGAGCTCGTGCTCCAGCTGCGCGCGCGTGCTGCCCGTGACGGCCGCGCCGGCGCACCACATCACGGCCCAGCGCCCGGCGGCGCGCCCCGCCTCGAGGAGCCGTGCGGCGCCGGTGCGCGCCGCGCGGCGCATCACGGCCTCGTCCGCGGTCGCCCAGGGGAGCGGATCCGCGGCGACGGGCGCCCAGCGGGGGTCCGCCGTCAGCGCGTCGACCAGCGACGCGCCGAGGAGGCCCCGCGCGCCGATGATCCAGACCGGGACAGGCGCGGTCACACGTGTCCGCGCGCCGGCCGGCCGTGCGGCCCGTCCAGCGGGTCGCGCACGATGAGGTACGCGGGACGGCCCTGCGCCATGCCCACGGCGACGCCGACGTACTCCGCGATGATCCCGAGCGAGAACAGGATGATGCCGCTCGACGCGAGGATCGTGACGATCGTCGACGCCCAGCCCGCCGGGACCGAGTAGTCGGTGAGGCGGCTGACGACGATGACGATGACGAAGATCAGCGCCACCACCAGGAACAGCGCCCCGAGCACGCTCACGGCGCGGAGGCCCCGGGTGCCGCTGGAGAGCACCATGCGCCAGAAGTGCGAGAACAGGCGGCGCGGCGAGTAGCCGGACTGGCGCTCGCCCTCGTCCCGCAGCGTGATGGGGCAGGTGGAGACGCGGTTCGCGACCCAGCCGAGCGCGATGTCGAGGTACACGCCCGAGCCCGCGTAGGCCGCGACGCTGCGGCCGACCGAGCCGAGCATCAGACGGTAGCTCTGGAACTGCTCCGCGTCCTGGTCGGACGACATGGCGTTGAGGACGACCTTCGCGCCGCGGGAGGCGACGTTGCGCAGGAGGCCGTGCGACGGCGTGTTCGTGGGCTTCGCGTAGACGACCGAGGCGAGCTCGCGCATGGCGACGTCGAGCATGTCGGGGATGAAGCCCGGGTCGTGCTGCCCGTCCTCGTCGAGGGTGACGATCCAGTCGCCCCCGGAGGAGGCCATGCCCGCGAGGGTCGCGGCGTGCTGCCCGAAGTTGCGGCTCAGCCAGATGGGCCGCACGAAGGGGTGCAGGCGCTTGAGGTCGCGGATGACGCGGGGGGACCCGTCGCGCCCGTTGTCGAAGACGAGCAGCACCTCGGTGACCGCGTAGCTGTGGCCCTCGCGGGTGATCTGCGGCACCGTGAACGGCTGGATCTCCGCGAGCAGCGCCTCGAGCGTCAGCTCGCCCTGGTACACGGGGATGACGACCGAGATGGAGTGGTCGGGCGGCAACGCGGCCCGGGCGGCATCCGCGGGCGGGACGGCGCTCACGCGGCGTCCCGGGCCGACCGCGACATGCGCCGGCCGAGGTAGAGGTACACGAGGCGGCGGGACAGCGCCTTCGCGCGGGCCATCAGGTCGCCGAGCCGGACGTCGGCCCGGGACACGACGTGCGGGTGCTCCTCGAGCACCCAGTGGTGGAAGCCCGCGGCCGCGCTCGCCTGCTCGCCCGCGAGGCGCACGCTCCACTGGGAGTCGGAGATGCGGAAGCCGGCGAGGGCCTTCGGGCCCACCGACGCGAAGTCGCCGCGCAGCAGGACCTTGGCGTACGTGGTCTCGTCGATGAGGTAGGGCCAGCGGGAGTCCCACCAGCCCACGGCCTCGAGGTCCGCCCGGCGCATGAGCACGCAGCCGGGCTCGCCGAAGATGTTGGTGCCCGAGCGGATCGTGCGCCGGACGGCCTGGGCGCCGGACATCGCGAGGCGCGCTCCGGCGACGCCGTGGTCGCGCACGATCGGCCGGCTGTCCGCGTCCACGATGTCGCGCGGGGAGGCCACGAGCACGACCGACGGGGAGGCGTCGAGCTCCGCCACCTGGCGCTCGAGGATGGTGGGGTAGAGCAGGTCGTCGCCGCAGACGAGCTTGACGAGCTCGCCGCGCGCCTCCTGGCTCACGCGGTTCCAGTTGCGGAGGGGCCCGCCGCCCGCCTCGGTGCGCAGGAGGCGCACACGCGGGTCGTCGGCGTAGCGCTGCATCACGTCCCAGGTCCCGTCGGTGGAGGAGTGGTCCGCGATCACGACCTCGAAGTCGTCGTACGTCTGCGCCAGCACGGAGTCGACCGTCTCCTGGAGGTAGTCGGCGTTGTTGTAGGCGGGGATGACGATCGAGACGCGTGGGGCCACGGGGCTCTCCTTCGGCGATGCAGGAGGGGACGCGCTCGGGTCGCTGCCCACCGAGCACGTCGACGTGCGACGGGGACCGTGGGCGACCGCGGAGCGCGTGCGGACGGGGGCCATCCTCTCACGGCGCCCGCGCGCGATCGGGGAGGCGGTCGCCCGCAGCGGGTCCGTCCTCACGAGCCGCCGGGGAGCCAGGCATTAGGGTGAGTCGCGCCCTACCGGCCCCGCCGGTCCCGGGCCGCACACGACGAACGGACACCTCCTCAACATGCGCAGCAAGCTCCTGTGGCCGACGGCCGCCGTCGCCGCCACGGTGGCGGGCGCGATCATCCCGATGCTCTTCTTCCGCCGGTACTACTTCGTGAACGACACGGAGGCGGGGGCGTTCGGGCAGTGGTGGGAGATCGGCGACCGGCTCATGTCGGGGAACTGGTCGCTGCTCAACCCGACCGTCTGGCAGTCCGGCAACTACCAGGCCGAGGGCGCCTGGGGCATCTACAGCCCGTTCATCTGGCTGATCGGCCTCGGCTCGCACGTGCTGTTCGACGCCGCCCTGTACTCCACCATCGTGAAGCTCGCGTGCCTGGCGATCGGATCGGCCGGCTTCTTCGTCCTCGCCCGCAGCTACGGCATCCCCCGCGCCTGGTCCGCGGTCGTCGCCACGGCCGCGCCCCTGGCCGGCTTCACCCTCTTCTACGACGCACCGTCCTGGGTGAACGGCCTCATGGCCTGGTGCTGGTGGCCCCTCGCGGTGGGCCTCACCCGGCGGAGCGTCCTCCTCAACCGCACGCCGTACGGCGGGATCGCGGCCTCCCTGCTGCTCATCGGCATCGGGTACGTCTCCACGACCCTCATGCTCGCGGCGGCCCTCGCGGCCATCCTCCTCGAGGCCGTGCTGCGACGCGACCGGGGCGCGATCTGGCGGGCGCTCGCCGCGTCGACGGTCGCCGGCCTCTTCACGATCGTCGTCCACCTCCCCGGCCTGCTCACCGCGTCGGTGTCCGGCCGCGACGAGGGCGTGGTGAACACGGGCTTCCTCGGCGTCGACCTCAGCGACCTCGCCATCTCGGCCATCCCGACGGGCGGGCCGTTCATGGAGACGTACGGGAGCCAGTTCCCCGGCTCCCCGCTCACCTACATCTCCTGGCTCCTCCCGCTGGTGGTGCTCATCCGGCCCCGCGAGCTCGGCCGCCTCCTGCGCTCCCGTCCGAGCCTCGTCGTGATCGCCGTGGTGGCCCTCGTCGCCGTGAGCGCGCCGTCCCAGATCGGCCCGCTGCGCTTCCCCGTCCGGGTCCTCCCGTTCGTGGCCGGCTCCGTCCTGCTGATCCTGGCGCTCGGCCTGTCGCGCGCACGACGAACCGTCGTCACGCGGCGGCACCTCGCGGTGGCCCTGCTCATCGTCGTCGCGACCGGCGCGCTCATGGGCCTGCAGGCGCCCCGTGAGTGGCGCGCCATCGTCGTCGGCATGCTCGTGTCGGCCGTCCTCGTCGGGGTGGCGATGGGAGTCGCGGGAGCGGACCTCGGCCGGGTGTCCGCCCTGCCGCTCCTCCGGCGCGTCGTGCGCACCCGCGACGCCGGCGGGGTGACCCGCGGGCTCGCGATGATGGCCGTCGCGGGGACCCTCGTCGCGCTCGTCCCGCAGCACGCCTTCTCGCCGGCCTCGCCGCTCACCAGCTACTGGCTGCCCTCCGACGTCGTCGAGTACTCGACCCAGCTGCCCGACTCGCGTGGCGACGTCCTCGTGGTCGGCTGGTCGGACGACGACTTCTACGACGAGTCGCTGGCCGGCAACTCCTGGTACATCACCGGCAAGCCGGTGCAGAACGCCTACTCGTCCGTCTACTACCCGGGCTACTCCAAGGCCGTCTGCATGCAGTACAACGGCTTCACCTGCGGCCAGCTCTACGAGCAGCTCTTCCAGCCGGTGCAGCGCTCGGAGACGGGGACCGACCTCGTCGACCTGCTGGGCGTCAGCACGGTGCAGATCGTCAAGATCCAGCGCGGCCTCGACTCCTCGCGCGCCGTGCCGTCCGCGGACTGGACGGTCGTGCCCGAGGGGTGGCACGTCGTCCAGGACACCCCGCACACGCGCACGATCGTGCGCGACCAGCCCGTCGCCGGCGCCGGCGGCATCGCGTGGACCTCCGCGGGCACGTCGGCCACCGTCCTCCACCAGGATCCGATGGGCACCACCTTCCGGATCGACTCCGTGCCGGCGGACGGCGGGCGCGTCGCCCTGTCCCTCATCCCCTGGCCGGGCTACCAGGTCGACGGCGGCACGCTCTCCGCGGATCCCGTCGACGACATGCTCCTCGGCGTGGACGTGACGGCGGCGGACGAGGGCCGCACCGTCACGGTCTCCTTCTGGAGCCCCGGGTGGCAGGTCCAGCTGGGCTCGGGGATCCTCATGCTCGTCCTCATCGTCGTCTGGGCGCTCCTGCGCCGGCGGGCGCGGAAGCGCGCGTGAGCGGGGGAGCGGGCGTGCACGCGAGGGCGCGCGTCGTCGCGGTAGTCGTGGCCTGGAACCGGCGCGACCTCGTGGTCGAGACCCTGGCGGCGCTCGCCGCGCAGACCGCGCGGCTGCACGAGGTGGTCGTCATCGACAACGCCTCGACGGACGGCTCGGCCGACGTCATCCGTGAGCGCTTCCCGGACGTGGCCCTCACGACGCTGCCGACGAACACCGGCGGGGCGGGCGGCTTCACGGCCGGCATCGAGCGCGCGCTCACGGCGCACGACGCCGAGCTCGTCTGGCTGATGGACGACGACACCGTGCCGGATCCCACCGCGCTCGAGGAGCTGCTCCGCGCCCGCGCCGCCGCCCCGCGCGGCACCGTCGTGCTCGCGTCCGCGGTGCGCTGGACGGACGGGCGCCCGCATCCCATGAACACGCCGCGCACGAGGCCGTCGGCGAGCCGCCGGAGCATCGCGCGTGCCGCCGAGCACGGCTGCACGCCCGTCCGCACGGCGTCGTTCGTGTCGATGATGATCGAGGCCGACGCCATCCGCGCGCACGGGCTGCCGATGGCCGACTACTTCCTCTGGAACGACGACTTCGAGTACTCGTCCCGGCTGCTCCGTCGGGGGCGCGGGTACCTGGTGCATGGCAGCACGGTCGAGCACCGCACGCGCACGTTCGGGTCGACCGACGTGGATCCCGGTGCCCGGTTCGTGTTCGAGGTCCGCAACAAGATCTGGATGCTGCTGCGCTCCCGAGCGCTGTCGCCCGCCGAGCGGGTCCTCTACGCCGGGGCCGCCCTCGTCAGCTGGACCCGCACGATCGCCCGCTCCGGCGACCGCGGGCTGCTCCTGCGCGGCCTGGTCGACGGCGTCCGCCAGGGGCTCGCCCGCCCTCCTCGACCCGCGCACGAGGTGCTCGACGGCCTCGGCGAGATCACCGCCGGCATCCGACGCCTCGAGGGATCCGCCGGCCGCTGACGCCGCCGGTTCAGTCGCGGCGGTAGGGCACCTCGGAGGAGGCCGTCCGCACCGTGCCGTCGGCGGGATCGGCGGGGCGGCCGACGTGCGACGCGACGAGGTAGAGCGGCCGGTTCTGCACCTCGGCGTACACCCGCCCGAGGTAGCTCCCCAGCACGCTGAGCATGATGATCTGCACGCCGCCCACGAAGAGGATGGCGATCACGGTGAACGTCCACCCGGGGACGACGCTCGACGGGTCGATGGCGCGGCTCACCAGGACGTACACGACGGCCAGCGCGCTGAGCGCCGACACGACGAGGCCCACGAGCTGGATGAGCTTCAGCGGGAACGTCGAGAAGCCGAGGATCCCGTCCGCGGCGAACTTGATCATCTTCCGCAGCGGGTAGCCGGTGACGCCCGCGTGGCGCTCGTCGCGGTCGAACTGCACGCTCGTCTGCCGGAAGCCGACGTAGGACACCATGCCGCGGAGGAAGCGGTTCCGCTCCGGGAAACGCTTGACGGCGTCGATGACCTTCCGGTCGATGAGCCGGAAGTCCCCGGTGTCGCGGGGGATGTCGATCTCGGCGACGAGCGCGAGCGTGCGGTAGAACGCGCCCGCGGTGGCCTTCTTGAAGAGCGAGTCCTTGCGCGTGCGCCGCTGCGCGTAGACGACGTTGTAGCCCTCCTGCCAGCGGCGGATGAGCTCGACGGCGACGCGCGGGGGATCCTGCAGGTCGGTGTCCATGATGACCGCCGCGTCGCCCGAGGCGTGATCGAGGCCGGCGGTGACCGCGATCTGGTGCCCGAAGTTGCGGGAGAAGTCGATGACCTGCACGCGGTCGTCCGCGGCGGCCAGCGCGTGGAGGCGCTCGAGGGACCCGTCGGCCGACCCGTCGTTCACGTAGATGAACTCGAAGCGCATGCCGAGCTGCGCCGCGTCCAGCTCCTCGTGGAGCGTCCGCGTGAACACGTCGATGCTCGCCTCCTCGTTGAAGGTGGGGAGGATGAAGCTCACGAGCGGCGCGGGCGTCTGGTGCTGGTCTGCTGTCACGTGCGGGAGTCCCTCGTCGGAAGCGTGTCGTGGTGGGCGGCAGGGCGTCGCAGGGCGTCGCCGGGTGCGCGGCTCAGCCTATGTCGATGCGGTAGAGCACGGCCGCCGCGCCGGTCGACGGGTCGTAGACCTCCCGTGCCACCTCCACGAGCCCGGGGACCTCCGCGGGGTCCACCCCGTCGGTGCACTCCGAGAGGGCGAGGTACCAGCGGATGCCCGCGGCCTCGGTGGCCTGCGGGTCGACGCGACCGGCGGTCAGCGCCTCCCGCGCGGCGTCCACCGCGCCCTTGTCCTGGGGCCAGGCCATCCCGAGGTTGTAGTGCGCGACGGATCGGCCGGAGTCGATCTTCACGATCTGGGGATCGAGGCACGGGCCGGAAACGACGGCTCCCTCCGTGACGTCGGCGGTCACGTCCCGGATGGCCCGGTCCGCGGGCTCCTGGAACGTGATCTGCCCGGTGCCGCGCCCGGCGATGAAGAAGCGCGCCCAGTCCACGGCGCTCGCGGCGCCGACGGCCACGATCACGACGGCGGCCGCCGCGACGACGGCGCGGGTACGACGCGGGGCGGGGCGGTCGGCGCCGTCCTCGGGGACCGGGCGGAGCGTCCGCACCGCGACGTCGAGCAGCACGGGGACGATGGTCACGGCGATGAGCAGGAACGAGTCGATCCAGAGCCGGTAGGGCTCCTGGTTCGCGCGCCACAGGTCGTTGGTCGAGGTCATGGCCCAGGCGAGCATCGCGCCGGACGCGTAGGCGATCCAGATGGTGCGCCGGGCGCGGATGCCCGCGACGAGGATCACGATGAGCGGCAGGAGGAGCGCGGCGCCCGCCAGGGGACCGAGCGGCAGGGCCACCCCCAGGTCCTTGCTCGACGCGACCCGGTAGGAGAGGAACGGGTCTCCCGCCGCCGACGCGAGCACGGTCGTCACGATCTGCGGCATCGTCGCGAGGAGCGCTGCGCCCATGGGCACGAGCGCGAGTCCCCGGGTGCGTCCGATGGTCGCGAGGAGCCCCGGGACGGTGGGGACCAGGCCGACGACGAAGGCGGGGAGGGGCCCGACGGTCCCCGCGACGACGACCGCGAGGGCGAGGGAGACCGGCACGAGCACCGCGGACAGCACGAGGAGGCGCCGTCGAGGGCGCTCGAGCACGGCGTACGCGGCGACCACGTAGAAGGAGAGGAAGACGGTCGCGAGGAACGCGTAGACGTGCACGTTGAGCAGGCCGCCGACCACGACGCCCACCAGCACGAGCGTGACGAAGCGCGAGCGGCGGGACGACCCGCGGAGCGTGGGCACCAGGGCGGCGAGGAACGCGATGCCGGCGACGGAGAGCGCGGCGGCCTCGCCGTTCAGCGTGAACAGCACCCCGAACGGCCCCCAGAGGACGGCGTGCGAGCTCATCTGCCAGAACCACGCGCCCGGGCCCGAGGTCCAGGCGAACGTCCCGAGCATGAGCGGCGCGAAGCCGAGGACGCCGGTCCACGCGCGGCCCGAGACCCGGATGCAGGCGATGGCGATGGCCGCCACGAGGCCCGCCTGGATGAGGGTGCCGACGACGTTCCAGGCCGTGACCGGCCCGATCCCCGTGAGGTGGCCGACGGCGCCGAGCACGAGGTAGTAGAGGTGCGGGTACGTGTTGCGGCCGGACTCGGTGAACGGCTCGACCGAGGCGAAGTCCCCGCGCGCGAAGTTGACCACCATCGACAGGTAGGAGAGCTGGTCGTACACGAAGTAGTCGCGGAACGACGTCAGCACGCTGGGTGCGCGGTGCACGAGCATCCCGACCTGGGTCACGAGGAAGAGGAGGACGGCGGCCGCGACGGACAGCGCGGACGTCAGGCGCCGGGGCGTGTCCTGCCGCGTGCTCCGGGTGGGGGATTCGAGTGAGGGCACGGGGGTCGATGCTACCAGCCGGGTAGGCGACGGCCCGGGGGCGGACGGGCGCGGACGGGCCGGGACGGCCGGCCGGAGCGGTGGGCTCCTCCCCGGCTCCCCGCGCGCCACGATGGCTGCGGCCCGCCCCCGGGTAGACTCGGCGGCTCGACGCCCGAGCCCGTCTCGGCTGCGTCCGGCCACCGTCACACGCGACGCTGCGCACGCAGCAGGAGGGACGCGCATGCCCGCCGAGCCCTTCTCCCTCCTCCTCCCCGTGTACCGGGGCGACCGCCCCGAGTTCCTCCGCCGGGCGTTCCGCAGCAGCGTCGACGACCAGACGCTCCGACCGGACGAGGTCGTCGTCGTCCGCGACGGCCCGGTGTCCGCGGAGCTCGCCCACGCCATGGCGGAGCTCGCGGACGCGTCGCCCGTCCCGGTGGTCACGGTCGGGCTCGAGCGCAACATGGGCCTCGCCCACGCGCTGGAGCGCGGCCTCGACGCGTGCGCGCACGACGTCGTCGCGCGCATGGACGCCGACGACATCAGCCTCCCCGAGCGCTTCGCCCGCCAGCTCGCGCTCATCTCGGGCGGCCTCGACCTCGTGGGCACCGGCATGTACGAGTTCGCGGACGAGGTCGGGACCATCGGCGGCCGCCGCACCCCGCCCGTCGGCGCCGACGCCATCTCCCGGTACGCCCGCTTCCACGACCCGTTCAACCACCCCACCGTGGTCTACCGCCGCGCGGCCGTGCGGCGCGCCGGCGGGTACCTCCCGCTCGGCCTCATGGAGGACTACTACCTCTTCGCCCGCATGATCCAGTCGGGCGCCCGGGTGGACAACCTCCCCGACCCGCTCGTGATGTACCGCGTGAGCGCGGGCGCCTACGCCCGGCGCGGCGGCGTCGCCCAGCTGCGCGCGGAGCTGCGGCTCCAGCGCGAGTTCCGCCGCCGCCGGTTCACGTCGCCCGCGCAGGCGGCGCGCAACGTGCTCGTCCGCGGCAGCTACCGCCTCATCCCCGAGGCCGTGCGCCGGGGCCTGTACCGCCGCCTGATCACGCGCGACCGGACGGTCCCCCAGGCCCGCGCCTGATCCCCCGTTACCCTTGACCAGTCCCGTCGAGCGCCCGTCGGGCGCCACCCCAGCAAAGGAATGTGCCATGAGCCCTGATCTCGTAGTGGTCGGGTCCGGTTTCTTCGGACTCACGATCGCGGAGCGCGTCGCCGAGGAGCTGGGCCTCAAGGTCCTCGTCATCGACCGCCGCGACCACATCGGCGGCAACGCGTACAGCGAGATGGACCCGGAGACGGGCATCGAGGTGCACCGCTACGGCGCGCACCTGTTCCACACCTCGAACGAGACGGTGTGGGAGTACGTCAACCGCTTCACGGACTTCACGCCCTACGTGCACCGCGTCTACACGGAGCACGAGGGCGAGGTCTTCCCGTTGCCGATCAACCTCGGCACCATCAACCAGTTCTTCCGCTCGGCGCACGGCCCCGCCGCCGCGCGCGAGCTCATCGCCGAGCAGGCCTCCGAGCTCGACGCCGGCGAGGCGAGGAACCTCGAGGAGAAGGGCATCTCCCTCATCGGGCGCCCGCTCTACGAGGCCTTCATCCGCGACTACACGGCCAAGCAGTGGCAGACGGATCCCACGGACCTGCCCGCCGAGGTCATCAGCCGCCTCCCCGTGCGCTACACGTACGACAACCGCTACTTCAACGACACGCACGAGGGCCTGCCCGTGCAGGGCTACACGGCCTGGCTCGAGCGCATGGCCGACCACCCGAACATCGAGGTGCGCCTCGAGACCGACTTCTTCGACGAGACCCAGGACGTCAACCGGGCGTCGGTCGTCGGCACGGTGCCCGTCGTCTACACGGGTGCCATCGACCGCTACTTCGACTACTCGGAGGGCGCGCTGTCGTGGCGCACGCTCGACTTCGAGCGCGAGGTGCTCCCGGTCGGCGACTTCCAGGGCACGCCCGTCATGAACTACGCCGACTCCGACGTGCCGTTCACGCGCATCCACGAGTTCCGCCACTTCCACCCCGAGCGCGACGCGCCCGCGGACAAGACGGTCATCATGCGCGAGTACTCGCGCTTCGCCGAGGGCGACGACGAGCCGTATTACCCGGTCAACACCGCGGCCGACCGCGAGGGCCTCCTCAAGTACCGCGAGCTCGCGAAGCAGGAGGAGGGCGTCTTCTTCGGCGGCCGCCTCGGCACGTACCAGTACCTCGACATGCACATGGCCATCGGCGCGGCGCTCTCGATGTACGAGAACAAGCTGAAGCCCGTCCTCGCGAAGGACGCCTCCTGATGGCCGCCGCGGACCAGGGCGCCCCCGTGCAGCTCGACCTCATCCAGCGCGTCATCCTGCCCTCCGACCACGACCCGGACATCCTCCCGCTCTACGTGGACGCCGACTACTGGACGAGCATCCCCGTGACGCCGCAGAAGCGCCGCCGCTCGCCGCTGCGCGTGGTCGACTCGGACGCGGACAAGGCCGTCGTCCGCCTCAGCGACATGGGCATCACCAGCGCCATCACGGGCGACCGCGGCTTCCGGGTCCCGCACCGCCGCAAGGTCTCGTTCGGCACCTACTTCAACGCGTTCCCCGCGTCCTACTGGCGCTCCAGCACCAGCCTCGACGGCGTCGTGCTCGAGGTCGAGACGACCGGCAGCGGACAGGTCATCGTGTACCGCTCCAACGCGCGGGGCGTCATCCAGAAGGTCGACGGCGCGTCGGTGTCGGGTCCCACGACCTCGCGCTTCGAGCTGCCGTTCACCTACTTCGCCGACGGCGGCTGGTACTGGTTCGACCTGATGGGCGAGGAGGCCGACTTCGCGCTCGTCGAGGCGGGCTGGTACGCCCCCGAGGGCACCGTCCCCACGACGGGCGCCGCGGGATCGGTGAGCATCGCGATCACGACGCTCAACCGCGCCGAGTACTGCGTGAAGCTCCTCACGGACATCGGCGAGAAGCCCGACGTCGCGGCGCTCCTGGACCACGTCTACGTCACGGACCAGGGCACGCAGAAGGTCGCCGACCAGCCCGCGTTCCCGCGTGCGCAGGAGCTCCTCGGCGAGAAGCTCCGCGTGATCGACCAGGCCAACCTCGGCGGATCCGGCGGCTTCTCCCGCGGCATGTACGAGACGCTGAAGGAGGGCGCGAGCGACTACGTCCTCGTCATGGACGACGACATCACGCTCGAGCCGGAGAGCATCCGCCGCGCCGTGAAGTTCGCCGACTACGCGCGCACGCCCACGATCGTCGGCGGCCACATGTTCGACATGTACGACAAGAGCAAGCTCCACGCGTACGCCGAGGGCTTCGACATGTGGAACTTCATGTGGGGCCCCGTCACGCCCACGCGCCACGACTTCAGCGCGTCGAACCTCCGCCAGACGCGGTGGATGCACCGCCGGGTCGACGCCGAGTACAACGGCTGGTGGATGTGCCTCATCCCCGTCTCCACGATCAAGCAGGTGGGCCTGTCGCTCCCCGTCTTCATCAAGTGGGACGACGCGGAGTACGCGCTCCGCGCCAAGGAGGTCGGCGTGCCGACCGTCACGCTGCCGGGCGCGGCCGTGTGGCACGTCTCCTGGGTGGACAAGGACGACTCGCAGGACTGGCAGGCGTTCTTCCACGCGCGCAATCGGCTCATCGCCGCCCTGCTGCACTCGCCGTACGAGCGCGGCGGCCGGTTCCTCACGGCGAACCTCGCCACCGACGTGCGTCACCTGGTGTCGATGCAGTACTTCGCGCTCGCGGCGCGCCACGAGGCGTACCGGAACATCCTGCGCGGGCCCCGCGGCCTGCACCAGGACATGGTCACGCGCCTCGCCCGCACCAGGGAGCTCGCGAAGGGCTTCAGCGACGGGATGCCGATCAAGGACCGCGCCGCGCTGCCGGACATCGTGGCTCCCGACAAGCCGCACGGCCGCGTCAGCGGCACCGCGCCGGCGGGCATCATCCGCCTGGCCTGGCTGGCGCGCACGGTCGCCCGCCACGCGTTCTCGCCGCTGAGCGCGTCCGCGAGCCGGGGACCGGAGGCGCACCTCTCGTTCGAGGACGCGCGGTGGTGGGTCGTGCCCTCCTTCGACAGCGTGCTCGTGTCCAACGCGGAGGGCTCCGCCGCCCTGCTCCACCGTCGGGATCCCGCGCTGTTCCGGCGCATGCTGTGGACGAGCCTCGTGCTCCGCTGGCGCATCCTCGCCCGCTGGCCGCAGCTCAAGGCGGCGTACCGCGCGGCTCTGCCCACCATCACCAGCCCGGAATCGTGGGCGCGCACCTTCGGCGTCGACCAGCCGGAGAGCGGGCGCGGGCAGCGCTAGCCGGTCCGCACGCGCGGGCGGCGGGGTGTCCACTGAGGGCAGCCCGCCCCCTCCGCGCTCGGACGGGGTTCCCCCGTGTGTGAGAATCGCATCTCACGCAGTACGCGAGGGGATGTCAGTGGACGACAACGGGGTGGACCACCGGCGCGCGCGCCGACGATCGCGGCTGATCGCCTGCCTGGCCGTCTGGGCCGTGGCGCTGGGCGTCGGGCTCGTGGGGACGGGCGTGGTCGGGGGGCCCGCCGAGCCGGCGCAGGCCGCATCCGGGGCCGACTTCGACCCCGGCATGATCATCAGCGACGCGAAGTTCTTCGACGGGGCCGTCATGTCCCAGCGGGACGTGCAGACCTTCCTGCAGGCCCGGGTGCCGCGGTGCGCGTCCGGCTACGTCTGCCTCACGAACTACGTGCAGGACACCCCCGCGCGCGACGGGGACAGCAGGTGCTCCAGCCTGCAGGCCTCCCGGATGAGCGCGGCGGACGTCGTCTACTGGGTCGGCCGCGCCTGCGGCGTGAGCCAGGCCGCCCTGCTCGTGCTGCTCGAGAAGGAGCAGGGCCTCGTCACCGACAGCACGCCCACGGATCGGCAGTTCCGCAGCGCCACCGGCTACGGCTGCCCGGACACCGCGGCATGCGACTCCACCTACTACGGCTTCTTCAACCAGGTCTACAACGCGGCCCGCCAGTTCAAGGTGTACCAGTCGACGCCGACGCGCTGGAACTACCAGGCCGGCCGGGTCAACACGATCCTGTGGCACCCGAACGCGGCCTGCGGCTCGTCGCAGGTGACGATCCGGAACCAGGCGACGGCCGGCCTCTACATCTACACCCCGTACCGCCCCAACTCGGCGGCGCTGGCCAACCTCTACGGGACGGGCGACGCCTGCTCCTCCTACGGCAACCGGAACTTCTGGCGCCTCTACACCGACTGGTTCGGCAGCACGTCGGACGGCCCGGTGTCCTCGTTCGTCAAGACGGCCACGGACGACAGCGTCTACCTCGTCAGCGGCGGGCAGAAGCACCCGATCACCGACTTCGCGGTGTTCCAGAACCTGTCGGCGCTGGGCGGGATCAGCACGGTCTCCCGCTCCTACCTCGACGCGCTGGCCACGGGGAACGTCGCGTCCGAGCTCGTGCGGGATCCGTCGGACGGGACCGTCAGCCTCGTGCAGGGCGACCGCCGCCATCCCTTCACGTCCTGCGCGCTGGTGGGCGACTACGGATACGGGTGCGGCGACGCCGTGAACCTGGATCCGGGTCAGCTCGCCTCCGTGCCCGCGGCGGGGAACATGAGCGCGTACTTCGTCCTGCCCGGCAGCGGCACGGCCTACCTCCTCGAGGGCGGCGTCAAGTACCCGCTCTCGAGCTGGTCCGCGCTGGTCGGGCTCAACTCGGGCGCGTCGCCGTTCGTGGCCACCATGCGCGCATCGGTGGGGAGCCGCTACGCGACGGGCCACACGGCGCTCGAGCCGGGGACGCTGGCGAAGTCGCCCGCGGGAGCCGACGTGTACCTGATCAACGGGCTGAACAGCAAGGTGGGCGTCCCGTCCTTCGCGGTGACGCAGGAGCTCGGCTTCGGCACGTCGTTCGCGAACGTGGCGGCGCAGACGCTCGACGGCTACACGCGATCCACGGCGAACCTCTCGCTGCTGGTCCGCTGCGGCGGGGTCACGTCGCTCGCCACGCAGGGGCGCGTCGTCGCGGTGGCGAACCCGGGATCCACGGGGCTGCCCGTCACCGATCTGGTCCCCACCACGTGCCGTGCGCTCGACGCGACCGGCGGCACCGTGCAGGGGCCGGTGTTCGTGAAGGGCATCGCCGACTCGACGGTGTTCCTGCTCCAGGGCGGCCAGGCGAAGCCGGTGACCTCCTGGGCGCGGCTCGTGGCCCTGGCGGGCACGTCGTCGCCGACGATCACGACCCTGCGCGACGCGGCGGTCGCCCGCATCGCGGTCGGCGCGGACGCCTGACCCGTCACGCCGGACGTCGAGCCGACGCCGGATACAGTGGGGGCCGCACCGGAAGGACGCGGCGCGGCCCCTCGGCGGTCGTGCTCGCCGTGCGAGGAGGAGAGCGCATGGACCAGCACGACCTCGACGTCGACGCACGCCGCGAGGAGACCCCGCCGCCCGGCATCCTCCTCCGCCTGATCAAGGACGAGCGCATCGCGTTCCTCCTCGTGGGCGGCTTCAACACCGTCATCGGCACCGCGTGGTTCGCCCTGTTCTACCTGCTCTGGGGGCACGCGATCCCGTACCCCGTGGTGCTCGTGATCGCGTGGGCGGTGCAGCTGCCGATCTCGTTCACGCTCCACCGGAAGCTCGTCTTCAAGGTGAGCGGGAACCTCATCCCGGACTTCTCGCGGTACACCCTGGTGAACCTCGTGCCGCTGCTCGCCAACATGCTGCTGCTGCCGCTCGTCGTGGAGACGACGCCGCTGCAGCCGATCGTGGCGCAGATCCTCGTGACGATCGTCATCACGGTCGCCACGTACACCGGCCACAAGTTCTTCTCGTTCCGCCGGCCGCGCGACGAGGCGGTCCGCTGATCCCGACCGGATGCGCCTCCGCGCCCGGACGTCCGCTCAGGCGGGCAGGGGCTGCGCGGGCAGGCCGTGGCGCCAGCTGCGGCCCTGCGCGGCCTTGACCGCGCAGATCACGAGCAGCACCCAGCCCCACTCCACGAGCGTGACGCTCTCCCCGAGGGACACGACCACGAGCACGACGAGCACGAGCGCGGTCCACACGTAGCCCACGCCGCGCTTGGTGGTCGCGAGCACCCACGAGCGGCCGAGCGCGAGGGCGCAGAACGCGGCGAAGAGCACCAGGCCGACGAGCCCGGCCTGCAGGTAGAGGTCCAGGTAGGCGTTGCGGGCGCTCTCCTGCGCGCCGCGGCTCACGAGGTCGAGGGCGGTGTACGGGTACGCGTCGCGGCGCCACAGGCCGACGAAGCCCCAGCCCTCGATCGTGTTGAGGTCGATGAGGCGCAGCATCTCGCGCCATAGGGCGACGCGCTGCAGGTAGTCGGGGCGGGCCTGCAGGACCTGCAGCACGGGGGAGCGGAAGGCGACGACGAGCATCGCGACCACGGCGGCCAGCACCAGCACCGCGCTGTTCGCGAGCGGCCGGGCCTGCCGCGCGAGATGCCGGAGGCCGAACACCGCCAGGGAGGCGACGGCCAGCACGAGGAAGGTGCCGAGGATCACGGACGAGCGCGTGAGCGACGCGACGAGGAGCGCGACGGTCAGGGAGGCGACGGCGCGCCCGCGCGACACGGACCGGGTGAGCAGCTCGACCGCGAACGTCACGGCCGCGACGAGGGCGAGGGCGCCGAGGGCGTTGCGCTCGCCGAGGAGGCCCTGGATCGGTCCGAGGCGCCCGAGGGCGCCGCGGATGCCGAGGAACGGGATCGGGCCGTCGATGAGGAGCCCGGCGAGCACCTCGAGCGCGAGCGACGACGCGAGGACGAGCCGCAGCACGTCGCCGACGGCGCGCACGATCTGGATCAGGTCGCGGACGACGCCCACGTACACCGCGAGGAACGCGGACGCGGCGAGGTACAGCACGCCGGCGACCGCGTCCGGCTGATAGGCGGTCCAGAGCAGCGTCGCGGCGCACCAGCCCACCAGCAGCAGGAGCGAGACGGGCAGGAGGCCGCGCCACTCCCAGTCCCCGCGCTTGGCGACGAGCGATCCCGCGGCCATCGCGACGAGGGCGGCCACGATGCCGATGAGCCCGGGCCAGCCCATGGTGGCGCGGACGGCGTGCGAGAGGACGGCGGTGCCGATGACGCAGTGCGTGAGGGCGGCGGAGAAGCGCGCCGACCCGAGCAGCTCCGGGAGGCGCTCCGGCAGCGGCAGGCGCGCGGGCAGCGTCATGCGGCGTCCCTCACGGGAGGTCGACGGGGCACCGGGCGGCCACGCGGGTCAGGCGACGCCGGGATCGGCCGGGACCGCGGGGGCGCTGGCGGCGGGGGCGGGCAGGCGGGACGCGTCGGCGACCGCACCCGCGGCGACGGGCGGCCGGCGGGAGTCGACCGGGCCGGGCACGTCCTCGCGCGCGATCATCCCCGAGCGGGTGGCCATCGCGATGACGATGAGGAGCAGCCAGTTGCCCTCGTAGAGCAGACGGCTCTCGGCGAGGCTCTGCACGACGAGCGCGGTCATCAGCAGCAGCGGCGCGAGCGCGAGCGCGCTGTACGGCTCGACCCGGTCGCGGCGGTGCTGCGGGCGGTCGATGGCGGCCCACCAGGAGCGGATGTACGTCGTGACGATGAGGCAGACGAAGACCAGCGCGCCCACGGCACCGAGCTGGAGGAACACGTCGAGGTACGCGTCGTGGGCCTGGAGGTACGTGACGCCGCTGCGCACCGCGAGGCCCTCGAACGGCTTGATCCAGGGGGCCCAGTAGCCGATCCAGCCCCAGCCGACCACGGGGTGCTGCTGCGCGAGCCCGATGACCGACTCCCAGATCTCGAAGCGGCCCGTGAGGTCGGGCGAGCGGCCGAGCAGCTCGAAGACCTCGGCCGTGCGCGTGACGACGATCCCCGCGCCGGCGGCCGCGGCGACCACGACCCCGCCGGCGAGCACGAGCCGTCCGCGGATGCCCACCCGGCGCGCGATGACCGCGAGCACGGCGACCACGCCGGTCATGATGAGCGCGACGAGCACGGTGGAGCTGCCCGTGAGCGTGAGCGTGAGGAGGGCCACCGCGATCCACACGGCGGCGGTCCGGCGGTCCGCGGTGCGCGCCGCGAACTGCAGCGCGAAGACGATGAGGCCGAGCAGCGCCACCATGGCGAGGAGGTTGGCGTTGCCGACGACGCCCTGGATGCGGCCGCCCAGGAGCAGCTCGCCGCGCGTCCACGCGAAGGCTGCGGGCGCGCGCGGGCCGTAGTCGGTGAAGAACGGCATGACGGGCTGGCGCACCACGACCGCGATGAACAGCTCGAAGGCCAGCGACAGCCCGAGGATGATGCGGAGCGCCCGGCCCAGCGCCTGGACGATCTCCGCCCACGAGAGCAGCACCACGAGCATCAGCGCCGCCGTGGACGTGGCGAGCTGGATGATCACCCCGAGCGCCGACTCCGGCCGGTACTGCGACCAGGCGATCGACAGCACGGACAGGCCCGTGAAGGCGAGGAACGGCACCGGGAGCACCCGGAGGCGCGGCAGCGGTCGGGCGCGCACGAGCAGGGTGATGCTCGTGATGAGCACGGCGAGCGCGATCGCGCTGAAGCCCCACCAGCTGAGGCTGTTCCGCCACATGTCGCCCGCGAAGGTGGTGACGAGGACGAAGGTCGCGAATGCCCGGAGGGCTCGTCGGCTGGCGGAGGGCATGCCCATCAGGGTAACGGGCCGGGGCGGATCCTCCCGTCCCGCCGGGAGCTCCGCCCGGCGGGCCCGCGGATGCCCGGCGCGTCGGGCGGCCGCCTGTCCGTCAGACGAAGGCCGCGTGGCCCGTGATCGAGCGGCCCACGATGAGCGTGTTCATCTCGCGCGTGCCCTCGTAGGAGTACAGGGCCTCCGCGTCGGCGAAGAACCGGGCCACGTCGTAGTCGAGGACGATGCCGTTGCCGCCGAACGCCTCGCGGCACCACGCGACGGTCTCGCGCATCCGGCTCGTGGCGAAGGCCTTGGCGAGGGCGGAGTGCTCGTCGGACTGCGTGCCCTCGTCCACCATCTCGGAGGCGCGGGTGACGAGCCCGATGGACGCGGTGATGTTGCCGAGGCTGCGGACGAGGAGGTCCTGGATCAGCTGGTGCGCGCCGAGCGGCTTGCCGAACTGCTGGCGCTCGCCCGTGTACGCGACGGCCGCCTCGTAGGCGCCGACCGCGATGCCGATCGCGGCCCACGCGACTTCCGCGCGGGTCAGGCGCAGCACGGCGGCGGTGTCCGCGAAGGACGTCGACCGCTGCAGGCGGTTCCGCTCGGGCACGATGACGCCGTCCAGCTCGATGTCGGCGTTCTGCACGATGCGCAGCGCCTGCTTGTCCTCGATGCGGGTGGCGCGGAAGCCGGGGGAGTCGTTGGGGACGAGGAAGCCCTTCACCTGTCCGTCGTCCGCGTCCTTGGCCCAGACGACGGTGACGTCGCTCACGGTGCCGTTGCCGATCCAGCGCTTGGCGCCCGTGATGCTCCACTCGTCGCCGCGCCGCGTCGCGACGGTGCGCAGGCCCCGGGCCGAGTCGGAGCCGGAGAGCGGCTCCGTGAGCCCGAAGGAGCCGAGGAGCTCGCCCGACGCGAAGCGCGGCAGCCACTCGGCGCGCTGCTCCGGGGAGCCGGCGACCGCGATGCTGCCCATGACGAGGCCGCTCTGCATGCCGACGAGGGTCGCGATGCTCGCGTCCACCCGGCCGAGCTCGAGCGCCGCCCAGCCGCGGAACACGGCCGAGTTCTCGAACGGGCGCGTCTCCGGATACGGCATGCCGAAGAAGCCGCGCTGGGCGAGGCCGCCGACCACGTGGCGGGGGAACTCGGCCCGGGCCCACCAGCCGTTGACGTGCGGCCGGACCTCCTGCTCGAGGTAGGAGCGCAGCTCGGCGAGGGATTCCCTCTCCCTGTCGCCGAGCCGGGACTCGTAGCCGTAGAAGTCGCCGATGAGGGGGGTGAGGGACACGATGCTCCGTTGCGGTTCGTCGGCGCCCTCGGGTCGGGCGCCTGCGGGCGAGCCTAGGTCGGCGTCCGGGCGGCGCCGTCATCGCTTGGTACTTTGGTCGCGTCCGGACCGGACGCGCGCCCGTGGGCGTTGTAGGTAGCCGCCAAGCCCGACAGGATCGCCCGTGTTCACTGCCCTCTCCAACACCCCCCGCGACTACGCCTGGGGGTCGACGACCGCCATCGCGGAGCTGCTCGGCCGCGAGCCGTCGGGGGGCCCGGAGGCCGAGCTCTGGCTCGGTGCCCACGGCGGCTCGCCCACGCGCGTGGACGACCCGGCGACGGCCGGCGGCGCGACGACGCTGGCCGACTGGATCCAGCGGGACCCGGCCACCACGCTCGGCCCGCTCGCCGAGGGCCTGCGCCCGGGCGACGGCCCAGGCCTCCCGTTCCTCCTCAAGGTGCTCGCCGCGGGCGGCCCGCTGTCGCTCCAGGCGCACCCCGACCTGCACCGCGCCCGCCGCGGCTTCCGCGACGAGGAGGAGCGCGGCATCCCGATCGACGCCCCGCACCGCAACTACAAGGACCCGCTGCACAAGCCGGAGCTCATCTACGCGCTGAGCGACGAGTTCCACGCGCTCTGCGGCTTCCGGCCGCTCGCGGAGGTGCGGCAGGTGTTCACGCTCCTGCTCACGCTCGATGCGTCCGGGCCCGACTCCGACCCGGCCGTCATCCGGTCCGTGCTCTCGCGCCTCACCGGATCCGAGGCCGACGTGCTGCGCGACGTGTTCGCCTTCCTCATGGGCGGCGGGGCGGAGGTGCGCCGCCTCGTCGACCGCGTGACGCTGCTGGCGAGCCTCGCCTCCGACCGGCAGTGCCGCGAGTTCGGCACGGAGATGCGCACCGTCCGCGAGCTCGCCGCGGCGTACCCGGGCGACCCGGGCATCGTCACGTCGCTGCTCCTCAACCGGGTGACCCTGCGGCGCGGCGAGGCCCTCTACCTCCCGGCCGGCAACATCCACGCGTACCTGCACGGGCTCGGGATCGAGCTGATGGCCGCCTCCGACAACGTGCTGCGCGGCGGCCTCACGCCCAAGCACGTCGACGTGCCGGAGCTGCTCGACGTGCTCGAGTTCCAGGCGCTGCCCGTGCCGTACCTGGAGCCCGAGCACACGGCGCTGGGGGTCGAGCTCTACCGGCCGGACGTGCCCGACTTCCTGCTCGCCCGGATCTCCCCGGCCACGCGCGAGGCGACGCCGGGCGACGCCGGCGCGAGCGTCGTCGAGGTCGACGGCCCGGCCATCGTGCTGTGCACCAGCGGCGAGGTGGCGCTCCGCGGGGAGACGTCGTCCGTCGTCGTCCGCCGCGGCGGGGCCGTCTTCGTCACGCCCGACGAGGGGCGGATCGTCGTCACGGGGGAGGGCGAGGCGTTCCTCGCGACGACCCCGGCGCCGTCCGCCGCCGCGGCCGACGACGTCGATCCGGACGCCTCCGCCGCGTGACCGGCGCCCGTCCGGCCGTCGATAGGGTTGCCGCATGACATGGTTGGTCACCGGCGGCGCCGGCTACATCGGTTCGCACATCGTCTCCGCGTTCGCCCGCGCCGGCATCGACACGGTCGTCCTCGACGACCTGTCGAGCGGCCACGCGTCGTTCGTCCCGGAGGGCGTGCCGTTCCACCGTGGGTCCGTGCTCGACCGGGAGCTGCTCGCGGGCATCCTCGGCTCCGGCGACATCCGCGGCGTCGTGCACGTGGCGGGCTACAAGTACGCGGGCGTCTCCGTCCAGCGCCCCCTGCACACCTACGAGCAGAACGTGACGGCCACCGCCGTGCTGCTCGAGGAGATGGAGCGCGCCGGCGTCGACAGCATCGTCTTCTCGTCCTCCGCGGCCGTGTACGGCACGCCCGACGTCGACCTCGTCGACGAGCGCACGGCCAAGGCCCCCGAGTCCCCCTACGGCGAGTCCAAGCTCATCGGCGAGTGGCTGCTGCGCGACCAGGGCGTCGCGACCGGCCTCCGCCACACGTCGCTGCGCTACTTCAACGTGGTGGGATCCGGCGAGGAGGGCTACGCCGACACCAGCCCGCACAACCTGTTCCCGCTCGTGTTCGACGCGCTCCTCGACGGGCGCACGCCGCGCATCAACGGCGGCGACTACCCGACGCCCGACGGCACGTGCGTGCGCGACTACATCCACGTCGTCGACCTCGCCGCGTCGCACGTCGCGGCCGCGCGCCGGCTCGAGGCCGGCGAGCCCGTGGAGCCCGTGTACTGCCTCGGCAGCGGCCAGGGCGTGAGCGTGCGGGAGATCATGACGGCCATCCGCGACGCGACGGGGATCGGCTTCGAGCCCGAGGTGCGGGAGCGCCGCCCCGGCGACCCGGCCCGCATCGTGGCGTCGGGCGACCTCGCCGCGCGCGATCTGGACTGGGCGATGCGCCACAGCCTGGACGACATGGTCGCGAGCGCCTGGGTCGCCCGCCAGGCCGGATCCCCGGAGTAGCGCCGCGGGCGAGCCGCGGCGCGTCGCAACCCTCGACGAGCGCCTGAGGGTTTACCCTCCGCGGCTTGACGCCGACGAGTTACACCGGTGTAATTATGACGACAAGCTGGGGCCGGCCGGGCGCTCCAGCCGTGTGGGGAGATCGTGACATGGCACTACCTGAGTACCACGCCGGGGTCCCCGACGACTGGTTCGTCGACCCCGTCCGACTCGGCGTCCCGGGCGTCCGGAGCGTCGACGACGGCAACCCGCTCGCCTGGCAGGCCGACTCGCTCTGCGCGCAGACCGACCCCGAGGCGTTCTTCCCTGAGAAGGGCGGATCCACCCGCGACGCCAAGAAGATCTGCGGCTCGTGCGAGGTGCGCTCCGAGTGCCTCGAGTACGCGCTGGAGAACGACGAGCGCTTCGGCATCTGGGGCGGGCTCTCCGAGCGCGAGCGCCGCAAGCTCCGCAAGCGCGCGGTCTGACCCCGCACGCGCCCGGAGCGGCTCCGCACGCGCGGCGCTCCGACCGCGCAGGCGCCGCCGGGAGCACCGGCTCCCCGGCGCGCCGTCCGATCGCGGCGGTTCCGCATCCGGCACCACGTAGGGTCTCCCTGTCATGCAGCCACGAGTAACCGCGATCCTCGTCGCCCACGAGGGCGCGCAGTTCCTCGAGCGGACCCTGGCGGCCCTCGCCGCGCAGACCCGCCGACCCGACCAGGTGGTCGCGATCGACCTCGGCTCCCGGGACGCGTCCGCGGCCCTGCTGGCCGCGTCCGAACCCACGCGCATGGTGCAGGCGCCCGCGCGGATGACGTTCGGGCAGGCCGTGGACCAGGCAGTCCGCGTGATCCCCGCGCCCACCGGCGACGATGAGCTGCTCTGGCTGCTCTCCGCCGACAACGCGCCCGCGCCCGACGCGCTCGAGCGCCTGCTCGCCGCGATCGAGGCGTCGCCCAGCGTCGCCGTCGCCGGTCCCAAGCTCATGGAGTGGGACCACCCCGGCTACATCCGCGAGATCGGCCGCACCCTCACCACCCTCGGCGCCGCCGTGCCCGAGGTCGACGGCGAGCTCGACCAGGCCCAGTACGACGACATGAGCGACGTCCTCGGCGTGGCCGCGGGCGGCATGCTCGTGCGGCACCGGCTCTGGGACGAGCTCGGCGGCTTCGACGACGCGCTCCCCGTGATCGACGACGCGCTCGACCTGTGCGTGCGCGCCCGCCTCGCGGGCCACCGCGTGGTGGTCGTGCCCGCGGCCCGCGTCGCGTCCGCCGGATCCGCCGGCCCCGGCACCGCGTTCCTCGGCCGCCGCACCCCGCGCCGTCGTCGTCGTCGGCTCGCGCGCCAGGCCGAGCTGCACCGCCGCCTGTCCTACGCGCCGGCCGCCGCCGTGCCCTTCCACTGGCTCTCGCTCGTGCCGCTCGCGATCCTCCGCGCCCTCCTGCAGCTCCTGCGCAAGCGGCCCACGGCAGCGCCCGGGGAGATCGGCGCCGCCCTCCGCGTCGCGGTCGCGCCCGGACGCGTCGTCGCCAGCAGGCGGCGGCTCCAGGCGACGCGCACGGCGCCGTGGTCGAGCATCGCGTCCCTCCGGCAGCCGCTCGCGGTCGGCCGCCGCCGCCGGTCCCTCGCCCGCGAGCAGTACCGCGTCGAGCACATGGGCGTCTCCGACGGCGTCGAGTTCCTCGCCACGGGCGGCGGCTGGACCGTCCTCACCGCGCTGCTCCTGGCCGCCGTCATGTGGATCCCGCGCCTCGGCGGCACCGCCCTCACCGGCGGGCAGCTGCTGCCGCTCGGACCGGACGCGGGCGCGCTGTGGGCGCAGGTCGGCATCGGCGTGCGGGGGATCGGCACGGGCCCCGTCGCCCCATCCGACCCGTTCGCCGCCGTGCTCGCGGTGCTCGGCAGCATCACCGCCTGGGAGCCGTCGCTCGCGGTCCTCGGCCTCTTCGTGGGCGCGCTGCCGCTCGCGGCCCTCGCCGCGTGGCTCGCCGCCGCGCAGGTCACGCGCAACGCCTGGCTCCGCGCGCTGGCCGCGCTCGCCTGGACCCTCGCGCCCACGTTCCTCGTCGCGCTCGGCGACGGCCGCCTGCCCGCCGTGCTCGCGCACCTGCTGCTGCCGTGGCTCGCGCTCGCCGTGCTGCGGGCGCCGCGGTCGTGGTCCGCCTCGGCCGTGGCGGGCATCCTCATGGCCGCGGTCGGCGCGTCCGCCCCGTCCCTCGTGCCCGCGCTCCTCGTGCTGTGGCTCGTCGCGGTCGTCCGCGCCGGTCGCCGCGTCGGCCGGCTCGTCACGATCCCCGTGCCGCTCGTCGCGCTCGCCGCCCCGCTCGTCGCGTACCGGGTGATGCAGGGGCAGCCCCTCGCGCTCGCCGCCGACCCGGCCGTCCCCGCGGCGTTCACCCCGGCGGACGTCCCGGGCCTCGCGCTCGGCTTCCCCACGTCGGGGCTCGGCGGCTGGACCGCGGTCGTCGACGGCCTCGGGCTGGGCCTCCCCGCATCCGTGCCGCTCGTCGTCGTGGCCGTGCTCGTCGCCCCGCTCGTCGTCGGTGCCGTCGCCGCCCTCTTCCTCCGCGGCTCGCACCGGGCCGCGCTCGCCCTGTCCGTGTCCGTGGTCGGCTTCGCCACCGCCGTGCTCGCGGCGCGCACGGTCGTGCAGTCCACGGGGGCCGACGTCGTCGCCGTGTGGCCGGGATCCGGCCTCAGCCTCCTCTGGCTCGGCCTCTCCGGCGCCCTGGTGCTCGGCTTCGCGACGCTCGGCCGGCGCTCGGTGCTGCCGGGCCTCGTCGCGACCGTGACGCTCGTGGTCGTCGCGATGCCCCTGGTCTCGGCGGCGGTGGCGGGATCCACCGCCGTGCGCCCCGGCGAGGACGCGTCCCTGCCGGGCCTCGTCGTGGCGCAGGCCGCGACCGACCCGTCCGTCGGCACGCTCGTGCTCCGCGCGGGCGACGACGGTTCCCTGGCCGCCGACGTGGAGCGCGGCGCCGGACGCACGCTCGAGCAGGTGTCCACGGTCGACTCCACGATCGGGCCGCTCACCGACACGCAGACCCGCGTCGCCGAGCTCGCCGGCAACGTCTCGTCGCGCTCGGGCCTCGACGCCACCGAGGACCTCCGCACGCTCGGGATCAGCTACGTGCTCCTCGCCCCGCCGTCGGGCGCCGCCGAGCAGGCCGTGCACGACCGGGCGGGCTCCGCGCTCGACGACGACCCCGTGTTCACCGCCGTCGGCCAGACCGAGGCCGGGCTGCTCTGGCGCTTCGTCGGGAGCGAGGACCTGGACGTGCAGGTCGCCGGCCCCGGCAACCTCGACGACGCGGGCCGCGCGGGCGTCCTCGCCGCCCAGGCGCTGGTCTTCGCGCTGACGCTCCTCCTCGCGATCCCCACCGGCAGCCTCGCCGCGCGCAGCCGCCCGCTGCCCGCCTACCGCGAGCCCGTGACCGGCACCGACGTGCGCCCGGCGGACGCCGTCGAGCCGCGGCCCGAGCACGACGACCGGGGGATCCCCGCCTACCCCGACGAGCCCACCGGCACGAGCGTGGAGGCGGCGCCCTTCGGCGACATCCCGCAGGTCGGCGACTGGCCCGCGGACGACGCCGGCGACGCTTCCGCCACGGCGACCGCATCGGACGACGGTGACCGCCGCGGCGACCGCGACGACGACCGCCGCGGCGACCGCGACGACGACCAGCCCAGGAGGACAGATGGCCAGGCGTGACGCCGTGCGCATCGCGACGCGCGTGACCACCGGGATCGCGGGGGTCGCCGTGCTCGGCGTCGTCGTGACCGGCGCCCTCCTCCTCCCGCCGGTGTCGAGCGACGCGAGCGCGCCGTCCGTGCTCGTGACCCCCGTGGCGACCGACCAGCAGCGCGTCTGCCCGGGAGCCCTCCTCCGGCCCCCGGAGGCGGACGCCGCCGCGACGACTACCGCCGTCGCGGTCGGCTCCTCCGCGGTCACGAGCGGATCCGCGTCCGGCGACGTGCCCGCCGGCGGCCCGGGCGTGCGCACCTCGCGCCTGCGCGCCCCCGAGGTCCAGGGCGGCGCGTCGACCACGCCGTCCGTCCTCGCGGTCGCCGGTGCGACGGGGGAGGAACCGACGGAGCTCGCGGGCGCGGCGTCGCAGATCGCCTCCGCGAGCGACCTCGCGGGCCTCGCCGCGGCCCCCTGCTCCGAGGCCACCGCGGAGTCGTGGCTGCTCGGCGGCGCCACGACCACGGGCCGCACCACCTTCGTGGTCCTCGACAACCCGTCCGGTGTCGCCTCCACCGTCGACCTCGCCATCGCGGGCGAGGACGGACCGGTGAGCGCCCCCGGGGCCAGCGGGATCAACCTGCCCGCCGGCAGCCGGCGCGTGCTCTCGCTCGCCGGCCTCGCCCCCGACCTCTCGTCGCCCGCCGTCCACGTGCAGAGCCGCGGCGGCCAGGTCGTCGCCACGCTCGAGCAGAGCACGGTGCGCGGCCTCCTCGCGGGCGGGGTCGACGTCGTCGTCCCCGCCGCCGCGCCGGCCACCGCGCTCACCATGACCGGCCTCCGGATCGACACGCAGGCCGCCGCGCCGGCCGCGGCGGCCGCGGGCGAGACGCCCGCCGAGGGCGCCGCCGGTTCCGGGCCCGGCGCCGACGTCGGGACCGACCCCGAGCGCGAGACCGCCGTCCGGGTCCTCGTGCCCGGCTCCGAGGACGCCGACGTGAGCGTCAGCGTCGCACCCGAGGACGGCACGACGGGCACCGGCACGACCTTCACGGTCGAGGCCGACGCCGGTCGCGTGACCGACTTCCCCGTGACCGGACTGACCGACGGCCGCTACGCCGTCACCGTGCAGAGCTCGGTCCCGGTGGCCGCGGCCGTGCGCAGCATGTCCGGCGCGGCCGAGAGCGGCGCCACCGACTTCGCCTGGCTGCCCGCCGCGGGGGCGCTCACCCGCGACGCGCTGGTGTCCGTGCCGTCCGGCCCCGCGCCGCTGCTGCACGTGCGGAACCCCGGCGAGGCGGAGGCGACCGTCACGGCGCGGCCGACCGACGGATCCGAGCCCGTCACCCTCGCCGTGCCCGCGGGCGCTGAGGTCTCCGCCGCCGTCGTCGCGGGCCGCACCTACCTGCTCGCGGGATCCGCCGGGCTCACGGCCACGGTGACGTTCGCCGAGCCCGGGCGCTCGGCCGCGCTGCCCGTCGTGCCGGTGCTGCCGGCGGCGGACCCGCTGCGCATCCATCCCTGACGCCGCCCGGGGCGGCTCCCGCGGACGCCTGACGCCCGTGCGGCATCCGGCCTAGTGCGGGTCGTACCTGTCGGGCGCGAGGTCCCACGGGTCCTTGCCGAGGAGCTCGGCGACCGCGCGGAAGACGCAGCCCTCGACGAGCGCCCGGTGGTGGTGCTCGTCCTCCTCGTGGAGGTGCGCGAGGCGCTCGATGGGCAGGCGGTAGAAGACGACGCGGCGCTCGTCGGCGAGCACGCTCCAGCGGTCGATCCCGTCGCGCTCGCTGTTGCGGGCGGGCAGCGCGGCGACCTCGAAGGAGACGCGCTCGAGCTCGTCCGGCCAGAGGCCGCGGAGGTACTCGGCGGCCGAGGCCACGATCTCGTCGAAGCGGTCGACGCGCGTCCGCAGCACGGGGAGCTCGGGTCCGGTGACGGGGGAGCGGAGCCCCCGGCCGTGGCGGTCCCGCCAGGATCCGCGGATGGAGACGTGGCCTCCCCGGCGGCTCGATCGTGGCATGGCCCCATCGTACGGCCCGCGGGTCGGCGGTAGTGTGGGCGCGACATGACGAACAGGCCCTGCTCCCGCGTCGGCTGCACCGGCGGCGCCACGACCACCCTCACCTACGTCTACGCGGATTCCATGGCCGTGCTCGGTCCCCTCAGCCACGACTCGGAGCCGCACAGCTACGACCTCTGCGACCGCCACGCGGCGCGTCTGTCGGCGCCGCAGGGCTGGCAGATCGTCCGGCACGGCGTGCTCGGTGAGGTAGGTTTCGGGGCATGACGACGACCGCCGCCGCGACGCTGACCGCCATCGTGAAGACCTACGACGTGCGAGGTCTCGTGGGGAGCCAGCTCACGGAGGAGCTGGTCACGGCCCTCGGCGCCGGCTTCGTCGACGAGCTCGGGGCCGCGGGCGCCGAGATCGTCGTCGGCCACGACATGCGCGACTCGTCGCCCGCCTTCGCGCAGGCGTTCGCCCGGGGTGCGACGGCCCGCGGCGGGAACGTCCTCCTCATCGGGCTGTGCTCGACGGACGAGACGTACTTCGCGTCCGGGTCCCTCGACGCCCCCGCGGTCATGTTCACCGCGAGCCACAACCCGGCCACCTACAACGGCCTCAAGTTCTCCCGCGCGGGCGCCCAGGGCATCAGCCTCGACACGGGCCTCGCCGCCATCCGCGACCGCGCCATCGGCTTCCTCGAGGGAGGCATCGCGCCCGTCGAGCCCGCGGGCGAGGTGCGCGAGCGCGACGTGCTCGCCGACTACGCGGGCTACCTCCGCCAGCTCGTCGACCTCTCCGGCATCCGCCCGCTGCGCGTCGTCGTCGACGCGGGCAACGGCATGGGCGGCATGACCGTCCCCGCCGTGCTCGGCACCGCGGCAGGCCTGCCCGAGCTGCCCATCGAGGTCATCCCGCTGTACTTCGAGCTCGACGGCACGTTCCCGAACCACGAGGCGAACCCGCTCGAGCCCGCGAACCTGGTCGACCTGCAGAAGGCCGTCCTCGAGCACGGCGCCGACCTCGGCCTCGCGTTCGACGGCGACGCCGACCGCTGCTTCGTGGTGGACGAGAAGGGGCAGGCGGTCACGCCCAGCGCCGTCGCGGCGGTCGTCGCGCTCCGCGAGATCTCGCGCGTGAAGGCGCAGTCCCCGGACGACGAGGTCGCCGTGCTGCACAACCTCATCACCTCGCGCATCGTGCCCGAGACGATCGAGGCCGCGGGCGCCATCGCGGTGCGCACGCGCGTCGGCCACTCGCTCATCAAGGACCAGATGGCCGCCACGGGCGCCGTCTTCGGCGGCGAGCACTCCGCGCACTACTACTTCCGCGACTTCTGGGGCGCCGACAACGGCATGCTCGCCGCCATGCACCTGCTCGCCGAGTTCGGCCAGACCGAGGGCCTCATGTCCGACCTCTCCGCGCGCTACACGCCGTACGCGCTGTCGGGCGAGATCAACAGCACGGTCGACGACGTGCCCGCCGCGTACGAGCGCATCGTCGAGGCGTTCCGCGGCCGCGGGGAGTTCGACGAGTTCGACGGCCTCACGGTCGACGGCCCGGTCGACGACGACGGCGCGTTCTGGTGGTTCAGCGTCCGCCCCTCGAACACCGAGCCGTTGCTGCGCCTCAACGTGGAGGCGTCGACCGAGTCGAAGATGGCCGCCCTCCGCGACGAGCTCCTCGGGCTGATCCGCGGGGCCTGATCCGCGACCCGCACGGCATCCGACGCCGCGTCCCTCCGGGAGGGGCGCGGCGTCGTCGTGCGTCCGGCGGGCGACCTGCGCGGATACCCCCTGGGGGTTCCATTGCATACCCCCAGGGGGTAGCATCGACGGGAACGGAGGTGGCCGCCATGGTCGGGTACAGCGAGGGCAAGGACGACATCCTCAAGCGGCTGCGCCGCGCGGAGGGCCAGGTGCGCGGGATCGAGCGCATGGTCGAGGCCGACACGTACTGCATCGACGTGCTGACGCAGGTGTCCGCCGTCACGCGGGCGATGGAGACCGTGGCCCTGAAGCTGCTCGACGACCACCTCGCGCACTGCCTCGCGGAGGCCGCGCGCGAGGGCGGCCAGGTCGCGGACGACAAGGTGCGCGAGGCCTCCGCGGCCATCGCGCGGCTCGTCCGGTCCTGATCCGGCGCCGCCCCCGCCGCCCGCCGACACCGCACCCCACGAAGGAGACCCCATGACCACCACGAGCTTCCCCGTCACCGGCATGACCTGCGCGCACTGCGTCGCGAGCGTCACCGAGGAGGTCGGCGAGCTGCCGGGTGTCGCGTCCGTGGCCGTCGACCTCGTCGTCGGCGGCGCGTCCACCGTCACCGTCGAGAGCGACCAGCCCCTCGACCCCGCCGCCGTGCGCGCCGCGGTCGACGAGGCCGGGTACGTCGCGGAGCTCTGACGTGGCCGACCCCGCATCCGGATCCGCGCCCGCCGAGGGCGTCGTCGCCGCCCCACCCGAGGACGGCGCCGTGCTCACGCGCGTCGACCTCGACGTGCAGGGCATGACGTGCGCCTCGTGCGCCCTGCGCATCGAGCGGAAGCTCGGCCGGATGCCCGGGGTCGAGGCCGCCGTCAACTACGCAACCCACCGGGCGCGCGTGCAGCTGCCCGCGGGCACGAGCGTCGAGGACGCCATCCGCACCATCGAGCGCACGGGATACCGGGCGTCCGAGCGCGCGGCGTGGGGGAGCGGGGCGGCGGAGGACGTCGCGCCCGCCGTCTCCCCGGATCGCGTGCCCGACCCGGCACCCGCGGATCCCGCCCCGCGCGACGCCCTGCCCGCCCCGCGACGCGACGCCGTGAGCGCCCCGCGCCCCGACGCCGTGCCCGGCCGCCGCCCCGACGCCGACGAGCTCGCGCTCCGGCAGCGGCTCGTGGTCTCCGCGGCGCTCACGGTCCCCGTGTTCCTCATGGCGATGATCCCCGCGCTCCAGTTCGACGACTGGCAGTGGCTGTCGCTCGCGCTGGCCGCGCCCGTCGCGGTGTGGGGCGCCTGGCCGTTCCACCGGTCGGCGGCCGTGAGCGCGCGTCACGGCGGCGTCGGCATGGACACGCTCGTGAGCATCGGCGTCGCGGCCGCGTTCCTCTGGTCGCTGTACGCCCTCTTCCTCGGCGACGCGGGCGAGCCCGGCATGCGCATGACCATGAGCCTCGTCTCCGCGCCCGGCGGCGGATCCGGCGACATCTACCTCGAGGTCGCCGCCGCCGTCACGGTCTTCCTCCTGGGCGGCCGCTACCTGGAGGCGCGGGCCGCCCGCGCGTCCGGCGCCGCCCTCGCGGCGCTCCTCGACCTCGCGGCCAAGGACGTGGTGGTCGTCCGCGACGGCGTCGAGCGCCGGATCCCCATCCGCGAGCTCCGCGTCGACGACGAGTTCGTCGTGCGGCCGGGCGAGCGCATCGCGACCGACGGCGTGGTCGTCGACGGATCCAGCGCCGTCGACCGCTCCCTCCTCACGGGCGAGTCCCTGCCGGAGGAGGTCGGCCCCGGCGACGACGTCACGGGCGCCACCCTCAACGCCGGAGGCCGCCTCCTCGTGCGCGCCACGCGCGTGGGGGAGGAGACCCGGCTCGCCCGCATGGCCGCGCTCGTCGAGGAGGCGCAGACCGGCAAGGCCCGGATCCAGCGCCTCGCCGACCGCGTCTCCGCCGTCTTCGTGCCGGTCGTGCTCGTGCTGGCCCTGGGCACGCTCGCCGGATGGCTGCTGCTCGGCTTCCCGCCCGAGGCCGCGTTCACCGCCGCCGTCGCGACGCTCATCATCGCGTGCCCGTGCGCGCTCGGCCTCGCGACGCCGACCGCGCTGCTGGTGGGCACGGGCCGCGGCGCGCAGCTCGGGATCCTCATCACCGGCCCCGAGGTGCTGGAGTCGACCCGCCGGGTCGACACGGTGCTGCTCGACAAGACCGGCACGGTCACGACGGGCGTCATGGCGCTCGTGCGCGCCGTGCCCGCGGCGGGCGTCGCGGCCGACGAGCTCGTGCGCGTGGCCGCGGCCCTCGAGGCGCGGAGCGAGCACCCGGTCGCGCGCGCGGTCGTCGAGGCCGCGGGCGCCGGACCCCTGCCCGCCGTCGCGGGCTTCGTCGCGACCGCGGGCCTCGGCGTGCACGGCGTGGTCGACGGCCGCGCGGTCGCGGTGGGCCGCCCGGCGTGGCTCGCGGAGCAGTGGGCCGCCGCTCCCGACGCGACGCTCGCCGAGGCGCTGGCGACGGCCGAGGCGGCCGGATCCACGGTGGTCGCGGTCGCGTGGGACGGCGCCGTGCGCGGGATCCTCGCGGTCGCCGACACCGTGAAGCCCACGAGCGCCGAGGCCGTCCGTCGCCTCCGCGCGCTCGGCCTGCGGCCCGTCCTCCTCACGGGCGACACCGCGGGGGCCGCGCGGCGCGTCGCCGCCGAGGTGGGCATCGACGAGGTGATCGCGGGCGTCCTCCCCGAGGGCAAGCTCGACGCGGTCCGCCGCCTCCAGGCCGAGGGCCGCGTGGTCGCGATGGTCGGCGACGGCGTGAACGACGCCGCGGCGCTCGCGCAGGCCGACCTCGGCATCGCGATGGGCACGGGCACCGACGCGGCGATCGAGGCGGGCGACATCACCATCGTCCGCGGCGACCTCCTGCTCGTCGCCGACGCCGTGCGCCTCGCCCGCCGCACGCTCGGCACCATCCGCGGCAACCTGTTCTGGGCCTTCGCCTACAACGCCGCCGCGATCCCGGTCGCGATGCTGGGCCTGCTGAACCCGCTCGTCGCGGGCCTGGCCATGGCGCTCTCGTCGGTGTTCGTCGTCACGAACAGCCTGCGCCTGCGCTCCTTCCGCTAGCAGCCCGCCGACCGCGCGTCATCCCCGGGCGGGCGTCACGGGTCGGGTGGGAGACTGGGGGCATGACCCTTCTCCCGGAAGCCACGTCCACCGCCCTGCCCTTCCGCGTCGCCGACCTCTCGCTCGCCGAGGCCGGCCGCCACCAGATCCGCCTCGCCGAGAACGAGATGCCCGGCCTCATGGCCCTCCGCGAGGAGTTCGGCGCGTCGCAGCCGCTCGCGGGCGCGCGCATCGCCGGATCCATCCACATGACCGTGCAGACGGCCGTGCTCATCGAGACCCTCACCGCCCTCGGCGCGCAGGTGCGCTGGGCGAGCTGCAACATCTTCTCCACGCAGGACGAGGCCGCCGCGGCCGTCGCCGTCGGCGCCGGCACCCCGGAGGCGCCCGCGGGCGTGCCGGTCTTCGCCTGGAAGGGCGAGACGCTCGAGGAGTACTGGTGGTGCACCGAGCAGATCTTCGACTGGTCGGGCGAGGCGCAGGCCGCCGGCGCCGACTGGACGGGCCCGAACATGATCCTCGACGACGGCGGCGACGCCTCGCTCCTGGTGCACAAGGGCCGCGAGTACGAGCTCGCGGGCGCCGTGCCCGAGACCCCGGAGGACGCGAGCCACGAGTACCGCGTCATCCTCGACACCCTCCGCCGCAGCCTGGCCGCGTCCTCCGACCGCTGGACCCGCCGTGCCGCCGACATCCAGGGCGTCACCGAGGAGACCACCACGGGCGTCCACCGCCTGTACGAGCTGGCGCGCGACGGCGAGCTGCTGTTCCCGGCCATCAACGTCAACGACTCGGTCACCAAGAGCAAGTTCGACAACAAGTACGGCATCCGCCACTCCCTGCCCGACGGCCTCAACCGGGCCACCGACGTGCTCATCGGCGGCAAGGTCGCGTTCGTCGTCGGCTACGGCGACGTGGGCAAGGGCGCGGCCGAGGCGCTGCGCGGACAGGGCGCCCGCGTCATCGTCTCCGAGGTCGACCCCATCTGCGCGCTGCAGGCGGCCATGGACGGCTACCAGGTCGCGAAGCTGTCCTCCGTCATCGAGACGGTGGACATCCTCGTCACCGGCACGGGCAACGTCGACGTCGTGCGCGTGGACGACATCCAGCGCATGAAGCACCAGGCCATCATCGCCAACGTCGGCCACTTCGACAACGAGATCGACATGGCCGGGCTCGAGCGCCTCCCGGGCGTGGAGAAGGTGGAGATCAAGCCGCAGGTGCACGAGTGGCGCCTGCCGTCCGGCCGCAGCGTGCTCGTGCTCTCCGAGGGCCGCCTCATGAACCTCGGCAACGCCACCGGCCACCCGTCGTTCGTGATGAGCAACTCGTTCACGAACCAGGTGCTCGCCCAGATCGAGCTCTACGTGCGGAACGACCAGTACCCGATCGGCGTGTACGTGCTCCCGAAGCACCTCGACGAGAAGGTCGCGCGCCTCCACCTCGACGCGCTCGGCGTGGAGCTCACCGAGCTGCGCCCCGAGCAGGCCGCCTACATCGGCGTCGCGGTCGAGGGGCCGTACAAGGTGGACCACTACCGCTACTGATCCGCGCGGATCCACCCGGCGCCGTCCGTCCCCCGGGGGCGGGCGGCGCCGTCGCGTCCGGGTGCCGGCGCCTCAGGACCCGGTGGACGCGCCGCGTGCCGGGAACGCGTGGGGGAGGCCGGTGAGGATCGGCTCCAGCGCGGCCAGCCGCTCGCGCTCGATCATCAGCGCGCGGTGCTCGCGCTCGCGGCGGACGGCCCCGACGGCCTGGACGAACGACTCGGGATCCGTCGTCGGCAGCGGCGACACGTGCGGAGCGGCCTCGTCGGCGAGCTCGAGCGCCAGGCGGGCCCGGGAGGCGGGTGCCATGGCGTCGCGCTGCGTGAGGAAGCGGGCGATGCGGCGGCCGAGCGCGTCCGGGAGGCGGCCCACGTCGGCCTCGGACGCCCACGCCGCCAGCTGGGGCGGCACGGGAGGCAGCGGGCGCGGATACGCCGGCACGCGCTCGTGCTGCGACCGGGTGCCCGCCACGAGGTCGCCGAGGCGCTGGGAGCGCGGCGACAGCAGGCCGACGAGCGCCGCGAGGCCGCCGAACGTGAGGTAGACCTCGAGGATGCCGACGAGGGCCCGCGCGACCGCGTGCCGGAGGCCGATCCCGCCGCCGTCCGTGCGGACGATGCGCGCGCCGACCGCCCAGCGGCCGAGCGAGCGTCCGCGGGACGCCGTCTCGACGACGACGGGCAGCACGACGAGGGAGAGGACGACCGCGATGACGGCGCAGGCGGCCGTCGACGACTGGTCCAGGACACGCGCCCGGACGAGCCCGAGGATGCCGAAGGCGAGGAGCACCGCGAGGGCCACCGAGGCGAGCACGTCGATCGCGGCGCCCGCGGCCCGCAGGACGAAGCCCGCCGGACGGACGTCGAGGGCCACGGCCTCGCCGACGACGAGCGCGTCGGGATCGCCCGAGATGCCCGGATCGTGCGCGTCGGCTGCCGCCATGCATATAGTCAAGCAGATGGACCTCGACGCCTACACCGCCGCCCACCGGGACGGGTGGGACCGGCTCGCCCGCCTCGCCGGCCGGCGCCGGCTCACCGGACCCGATGCCGACGAGCTCGTCGACCGCTACCAGGCGGGCGCGGCCGAGCTGTCCGCGATCCAGGCGGCGGCCGGATCCACCGCGCAGGGCGACCGGCTCTCCATCGCGCTCTCGCGGGCCCGCATGCGCTTCACGGGCGAGACCACGAACGTGGCCGCGCGCATCCCGGCGTTCTTCGCGCTCGACCTGCCGGCGGCGCTGTACCGGATCCGCTGGCTCACCCTCGCGGTGACCCTCGCCACGGTCGGCCTCATCGCGCTCTACGCCACCTGGATCCTCCGCGACCCGTCGGCGATCGCGGCCCTCGGCAGCGACGCCGACCTCCGGAAGTACGGTGACGACCAGTTCGTCGACTACTACAGCGCCAACCCGGCGGCCTCGTTCACGGGCCAGGTGTGGACCAACAACGCGTGGATCGCGGCGCAGTGCGTGGCCTTCGGCATCACGGGCGTGTGGGTGCCGTACGTGCTGCTGCAGAACGCGCAGGGCATCGGGACGACGACCGCCGTCATGTTCCACTACGGCGAGGGCGGCACGTTCTTCTCCTACATCCTCCCGCACGGCCTCCTGGAGCTGACGGCGATCTTCGTGGCCGCCGCCGCGGGGCTCCGCATCTCCTGGTCGTGGATCGCGCCGGGCGCCCGCACGCGCGGGCAGGCGCTCGCCGAGGACGGGCGCGCGCTCATCACGGTGGCGATGGGGCTCGTGCTCGTGCTGCTGGCGTCGGGGATCATCGAGGGCTTCGTGACCCCGCAGCCGTGGCCCGTGCCCGTGAAGGTCGGCATCGGCGTCGTGGCGCTCGGGGCGTTCCTCTTCTACATGGTGGTGGTCGGCGGCCGGGCCGTGCGCGCGGGCGCGACGGGCGACCTGGACGAGTTCGAGGCGGGCGGCCGGCGGATCGTCGCGGGCTGAGCCCGGTCCGTATCCGCCGTCCGCCCGCCTCGCGGGTCGTGCCGGATGCGCGGGTCGCGCCGCGCGGTCAGGCTGGGGTCGCACCGCCCGCCGGATCGACGTCGGCCTCGAGCGGCGTCTCCGCCACCGAGGTGCCGACGTGCAGGCGGAACGCGCCGGGCTCGCGCCGCCAGCCGCCGTCCCAGTGCGCGAACGTCCGCGCGCCCACCGCCACGTCCACGTCGACGGACGCACCCGCCGCGAGCTCGACGGCCGCGAAGCCCGCGAGCCAGCGCACGGGCCGGTCGACGGCGGAGGCCTCGCGCGACAGGTACGCCTGCACGACCTGCTTGCCCGCGCGGTCGCCCGTGTTCGTCACCCGGACCGTCGCGGTGATCCCTCCCGCGCCGTCCTCCGCGACCCGCAGGTCGTCGAGGGCGTGCGTCGTGTAGCCGAGGCCGTGGCCGAACGGGTACGCGGGGGTCGCGCCGGCGCGGAGCCACGCGCGGTAGCCGACGTGGATCCCCTCGTCGTAGACCACCTTCCCGTCCACCGGCGTGACGGACCGCACGGGCACGTCCTCCTCCGCGGCCGGCCACGTCGTGGGCAGGCGGCCGCCGGGCTCGACGGCGCCGGTGAGGACGTCGGCGAGGGCACCGCCGAACTCCTGGCCGCCGAACCAGGCGAGGAGCACGGCCTGCACGTCGTCGCGCCAGGGGAGGAGCACGGGGGAGCCGGAGTTGACGACCACGACCGTCCGCGGGTTCGCGGCGGCGACGCGGCGCACGAGCTCGTCCTGGCGCCCGGGCAGCGCGAGGGAGTCGCGGTCGAAGCCCTCCGACTCGACCTGCGCGTTCGTGCCGACCACGACGATCGCGACGTCCGCGCCGGTCGCGGCCTCGACAGCCTCGTCCAGGAGGCGGTCGGGCGCCGACTCGTCGGCCTCGAGGCCCACCGTGATGCCGAGGATGCCGGCGAGGCCGCCGGGAGCGGACGTCAGCTCGAACTCGACCCGGAGGTCCACCGGCTCGCCGGCGGTCACCCGGAGCTCGGCCGAGATGGACGGCGGGGACATCAGGCTCGCGCCGAGGTCCATGCCCACGGGGGCGGCGCCGTCCTCGCGGAGGAGCGCGCCGTCGGCGTAGACGCGGCCGCGGCCGGTCGCGCTGAACCCGACGAGGACCTCGCCGGTCTCCGGCGGGGTCCAGCGGGTCGTGATCTCGATGACGGCGGCCGTGCCGGTGGGCGCGTCGCCGCCGAAGTACATGAGCGTCGTGGCGCGGCGGTCCTCCGTGAAGACCTCGGCGCCGTCGCCGTCGAGGAAGCGCACGAGGGCGCCAGGGGAGCCCGTGCGGGGGTTCCGGATCTCGGCGAGCGGCAGCTCCTGGATCCCCTTCTGCACGACCGCGCCGCGGGCGTACCGCACCTCGACGCCGTCGCCGAGGGCCTCGCGGATCCCGTCGAGCGGCGTGACGACGTGCTCCGGGATGACGGTCGCGCTGCCGCCGCCCTGCGTGCGCGCCTCGACGGCGTTGTGCCCGATGACGGCGACGGAGCGGAGCGCCGACGCGTCGAGCGGCAGGGCGCGGTCCTCGTTGCGGACGAGCACGGCGCCGGCCGCGGCGGCCGTGCGGGCGAACGCGACGCCGTCCTCGACCTCCACGGGCGCGGGCGCCACGGCGTCGAAGCCCTCGAGCGCGCCGACGCGGGCGGCGAGGCGCAGCAGGCGCACGACCTTGCGGTCGAGGTCGGCCTCGGGCACGCGGCCGTCGCGGACGGCCGCGAGCAGCGCGTCGCCCCAGGCGCCCACCGGGCCCGGCATCTCCAGGTCCTGCGACGCGCGCGCGGCGTCCACGCTGCGGACGCCCGTCCAGTCGCTGACCACCACGCCGTCGAAGCCCCACTCGGAGTTGAGCGGCGTCTCGAGCAGGTCGCTCTCCGTGGAGGTCGTGCCGTTGATCGAGTTGTAGGAGCTCATCACGAGCCAGGCGCGCGACTCCACGACGGCCTTCTCGAACGCCGCGAGGTACAGCTCGCGCAGCGCCCGCTCGGACACGACGCTGTCGGCCGTGAAGCGGTCGGTCTCGTACTCGTTCGCGACGTAGTGCTTGGGGGTCGCGCCGACGCCGTTCTCCTGGACGCCGCGCACGTACGCGGCGGCGAGGTCGGCGGTGAGCAGCGGATCCTCGCTGAACGCCTCGAAGTGCCGGCCGCCGTAGGGCGAGCGGTGCAGGTTGATGGTCGGGCCGAGCACCACGTCGACGCCCTTGCGGCGCGCCTCGACCGCGGAGGCGCGGCCGTAGCGGGCGGCGATCCCGGTGTCCCAGCTGGAGGACAGCGCGGAGGCCGAGGGCAGGTTGAGCGACGGGGAGCGCTCGTCCCAGACCTCGCCGCGCACGCCGCTCGGGCCGTCGGAGACGAGCAGGCGGCGGAGGCCGATCGCCTCGACGGGCCACGTGGTCCAGAAGTCGCGGCCGGTGACCAGCTGCACCTTCTGCTCGAGGGTGAGGCGCCCGGCGAGCCCCTCGAGGCGGGCGGTGTCGGGGTCGAGCGGGGTGGCGGCGTCGTGCGTGTCGTGCGGGTCCATGGGTGCTCCTGGTTGGACGTGGGCGTCGGGTCGGGTGGGCCCGCGGTCGGCGGCGGATGCGGGGTCGGCGGTCATCGCACGCCCTTCACGCGGAAGGCGGCGAGCGCGCCGAGGACCCCGGCGGCGGCGCCCGCGAGGAACAGACCCGGGTAGCCGGCGATGCCCACCACGCCGCTCGCGGCGGTCGGCACGAGCGACTGCGGCAGCGCCTGCGCGATGTTCACGACGCCGAGGTCCTTGCCGTTGTCGGCGTCGCTCGGCAGCACGTCGGTGATGAGCGCCAGGTCGACCGCGTAGAACGACCCGATGCCCGCCCCGATCACGAGCTGCGCGGCGTAGACGACGGCGAGGCTGGGCGCGAGGGCGAGGATCACGAGGCCCGCGACCGTGACGAGCGCGGCGGCGGCGACGAACACCTTGCGGCGGCCGAGCCGGTCGCTCAGCCAGCCGGCCACGAAGGTCGTCGCGACCACGCCGACCGCGTTGAAGAGCGTGGCGACGAACACGGCGTTCGCCACGTCGGCTTCCGCGACCGCGAGATCGTCGATGAGGTAGAGGGCGAGGTAGTTGGTGGCCGTCACGGAGGACGCCGTGAGGAGGAAGCGCATGAGCCACGCCCAGCCGAAGTCGGGGTTGCGGCGCGGGTCGAACACGAACGATCCGAGGAGCTCCCGCACGCTGAGGCGCGCGGGCGGGCGCTCGGCGAGCACGCGGTCGCGGAAGACGAGCGCGAAGACGACGACCACGGCGACGCCGATCGCGCCCGGCACGAGCACCTGCTGCGTGGTGGTGGTGAAGAGCTGCACGATGAAGGTGCCGACCACGAGCGAGCCGTTCTGTGCGACGCCGACGGCGGCGGCGACGCGGCCGCGGTTCCGGGGGCGCGTGGAGTCGGCCATGACCGCGATGAGCGCGGCGATGGCGGCGTTGAAGCACGCCTGCACGAGCATCCACGCGCCGACGAGCGCGAGCACGGTCGTCGCCTGGGTGAGGAGGATCAGGGCGCCGTAGCCGAGCACGACGCCGCCGATGATCCACGGGCGCCGCATGCCGAAGCGGCCGGGGGTGCGGTCGGAGAGGCGGCCGGCGAGCGGGTTCACCACGAGGGCGACGAGCGCTCCGAGGCCGAGCACGAGGCTCAGCGTGCCTGCCGTGCTGTCGGGCGCGACCTCGGCGACCTTGAGCGCGAGCGACACGATGATGGGCGGGAGCAGCGCCACGAAGAGGCCGAGGAGCGCGATGGGCATCCCGATCTCGGCACGGCGGGATCCCGGCGGGCGACCACCGTCCGGTCCGCCGTCGTGGGGACGCGACGCGCCCCGGGTCTGCTGCTCTCGGACTGCGTCGGCCACGGTGCCTCCTGGTGTCGGGCCGCCCTCATCGGCGGCTCGGCACGACGGTAGCACGGGAAACCGACCATCGGTAGGCATTGGTGGACGCCCGGGATCGCTAGGGTCGAGGCATGGCAGGGGCAGAGGGGCCGCGGCGCTACGCCAAGGGCGCGGCGCGACGTCGCGAGATCCTCGAGGCGGCCATGGACCTCATCGCCGAGCGCGGGTACTCCGCGTCGTCGCTGCAGGAGATCGCCGACGCCGTGGGCATCAGCAAGGCCGGCGTGCTCCACTACTTCGACTCGCGCGAGGCGCTCATCGCCGCCGTGCTCGAGGAGCGCGACGCGCACTCCGCGGCGGACCACCGCGAGGCCGTGCCCGACGCCGACCCGTCCGACATGGTGGGCATGCTCCTGCACGCGAGCTCGCGCAACGCGGAGACGCCCGGCCTTGTGGCCCTCTACTCGCGGCTCGTCGTGGACGCCGCCGGAGCCGAGCACCCCGCGCACGCCTACATCGCCGGCCGCTACGCGCGCGTCGTGGGCGCGGTCGCCGACCAGGTGCGCGCGCTCGACGTGGTCCTGCCGGACGGCATGGACCCGGACGGGTTCGCCCGGGTCGCGGTCGCCATCAGCGACGGGCTGCAGCTGCAGTGGAGCTACCGTCCGGAGATCGACATGCGGGACGCGCTCGAGCGGGCCGTCCGCGCGCTCAGCGGCGGGGCGCTGCCCGTGCCGTCCGCGGATCCGGCGTCGGCGCCCGCCTGATCCCGCCGCGCGCTCCGTCCGGCCTCGCGGCGCCGGCCCCGGAGCCGCCGGCCGGGGAGACGCCCGCGCTCAGAGCCGCCCGGTGGCCTTCAACCGGATGTACCGGTCGGCGAGCGCGGGCGGCAGGTCCGCGGGCGCGCCCGTGACGACGTCGGCGCCGAGCCGGCGGACGGCCGCCTCGACGCGCGCCACGTCGAGCAGCGCCCGCTCGGCGGCGGCGGCCCGGTAGACGGCGGCGCGGCCCGAGCGGTCGGCGGCGCGCTCGGCGAGCCCCGGATCCACGACCGCCGCGACCAGCACGTGGTGCGTCCGGGTGAGCTGCGGCAGCGCCTGGAGGAGCGCGCGCGAGCTGCCGGGGGAGTCGATGGCGGTGAGGAGCACCACGAGCGACCGCTGCGACACGATGCGGCGCACGAGCCCGGGCACGGCCGTCCAGTCGGTCTCGAGCAGCTCCGGATCGACGGGCGCGAGCGCGTCGACCATCCGCGAGACCACGTCGCCGCCGGCTCCCGCCCGGACCCGCGCGCGGACGCGGCGGTCGTGCGCCACGAGGTCCACCCGGTCGCCGGAGCGCGTGGCGAGGGCCGCGAGCAGCAGGGACGCCTCGAAGGCCGTGTCGAGGCGCGTCTCGTCGAGGATCCGGCCGGCGGCCGTGCGTCCCGTGTCGAGCACGAGCACCACCCGGCGGTCGCGCTCGGGCCGCCAGGTGCGCACGACCACGTCCTGTCGGCGCGCGGTCGCGCGCCAGTCGATGGAGCGCACGTCGTCGCCGCGCACGTAGTCGCGCAGGCTGTCGAACTCGGTGCCCTGCCCGCGGACCATGAGCGCCGTGCGGCCGTCGAGCTCGCGCATGCGCGCGAGGCGGGACGGCAGGTGGCGGCGGGAGCGGAACGGCGGGAGGACGCGGACGGCGCCGGGGGAGAGCAGCGTCGCCTGGCGCGCGGCGAGGCCGAGCGGGCCGGCGGAGCGGATCGTGACGCGCTCGGTGCGGCGCTCGCCGCGGCGCGTGGGCGTGAGCGACAGGCGGATCGCGCGGCGCTCGCCCGCGGGGATCCGCACGCGGTCGCGCGTGGAGGACGCGCCGGCGGACGGCTGCCACGCGTCGCGCACGACGGCCCTGAGGGTCCGGGATCCCCGGTTCGTGACGAGCAGCGTGCTCTCGCCGGTCTCGTCGAGCCGGATCCGCGCGGGCAGGCTCCGCTCGAGCGCCACGGCCCGGGGGCTGCCGGCCAGCGCGAGGTCGAGCGCCACGAGCAGGGCGACGAGGGCGATCCAGCCGGCGAGGACCGCGTACGCCGCGTCCGGCCCGTCGCCGAGCAGGACGACGGGCACGAGCCCCACGAGGAGCAGCGCGACGGTGCGGCCGGTGAGGGCCATCTAGCGGCGCGCCACTAGATCGGCACCTGCACCTGCGACAGCACGCTGCGCAGCACGGCGTCGACGGAGACGCCCTCGAGCTCGGCCTCCGGCCGCAGCGCGATGCGGTGGCGGAGCACCGGCAGCACCATCTCCTGCACGTGGTCGGGCGTCACGGCCTCGAAGCCGCTGAGCCAGGCCCACGCGCGGCTCGCGGCCAGCAGGCTCGTGGATCCGCGCGGCGAGACCCCGAGCTGCACCGACGGCGAGCGGCGGGTGGCGCGCGCGAGGTCGACCATGTACGCGAGCACGTCCGGCCCCACCCGCACCTCGCGGACGGCGGCCTGCGCGCGGCGGAGACCGTCGGCGTCGAGCACGGGCGCGACGCCCGCGGCGCGGAGGTCGCGCGGGTCGAAGCCCTGGGAGTGCCGGCGGAGCACCTCGACCTCGGTGTCGCGCTCCGGCAGGTCGAGCACCAGCTTCAGGAGGAAGCGGTCGAGCTGCGCCTCGGGCAGCGTGTAGGTGCCCTCGTACTCGACCGGGTTCTGCGTCGCCGCGACGAGGAAGGGATCCGGCAGCGCGTGGCTCTCGCCGTCGACCGTGACCTGCCGCTCCTCCATCGCCTCGAGCAGCGCGGACTGCGTCTTCGGCGGCGTCCGGTTGATCTCGTCGGCCAGCAGGATGCTCGTGAAGACGGGCCCGCGGCGGAACGAGAACGCGCCCTCGCGGGAGTCGTAGACGAGCGACCCGGTGATGTCGCCGGGCATGAGGTCGGGCGTGAACTGCACGCGCGCGGTGTCGAGCCGGAGGGCGTGGCTCAGCGAGCGGACGAGCAGCGTCTTCGCGACGCCGGGGACGCCCTCCAGGAGGACGTGGCCGCGTGCGAGGAGGGCGATGATCATGCCGGTCACGGCGCCGTCCTGTCCGACGACGGCCTTGCCGACCTCGGTCCGGACGGCGAGCAGGCTGGTGCGGAGGTCGTCGGTCATGGGTCCATTCTCCTGGGCGGGGCGGGCGGGTCGGCGGGGTCGGCGGAGCGGTCGGTCGCGGGTGGTGCGTCGCCGTCCGGCGCGGCCGCCGCGGCGACCCGGCGCTCCAGCGCGGCGAGCCGGCCCGCGAGGTCGACCAGGTCGCGGTCGCCGCGCGGCTGGTCGTCGAGGAGCAGGGCGCGGATCCGGGCCGGGTCCTCGCGGAGGGCAGCGGCGGATGCGGCGACCACGTCGTCCACGGGGGCGAGCCGGCCGAGCGCGAGGGCGGAGGCGATGCGGTCGACCGTGCCGACCCGGAGGGCGTCGAGGGCGTGGCCGCGCGCGTCCGCCCGCTGGTACAGGCGCGCCCGGCCCTCGGCGGTCTCGTCGGCGCGGACGACGACGGGGAGCCGCTCGACCACGAGCGGCCCGAAGCGGCGGCCGCGCCACAGGGCCGCGGCGATCGCCGCGAGGGCCGCGAGCGCGATGGCGGGCGTGACCCAGCCGGGCGTCAGCTCTCCGAGGGTGGGCGCGGCGTCGGCGGCGGCGTCGTCCGGCGACGGCGTGTACCAGACGAGCCGCGGGCGCTGGCCGAGCACGCCGAGCGCCAGGGCGGCGGATCCGCGCTCCACGATGCGCTCGTTGGTGAGCACCGGGGCGGCGCCGAGCACCGTCACGGTGCCGCCGTCGTCGCGCGTCGACGGGACCTCGACGAGCGCCCACGCCGCACCGGTGTCGTCGGGGAAGCAGGTCGTGACGCCCTCGGCCGCCTGGCCGATCACGCGGAAGACGGGCGCGTCGGCGGGGAGCGATCCGGCCGCCTCGGCCGCCGGCAGCGCGCACGCCGCGTCGAGGGATCCGCTCGCCGACTCCGCCTCGCCGCCGGCCGCGACCGCGGGCGCGAGGGCCCTGAGCGTCCGGAAGTCCGGGGCGATCAGCACGGTGCGCGTCGTGAGGCCGGCCACCTCGGACAGCCGCGCGTCGTCCAGCCGGTCGGAGGTGGGCCCGAGCACGAGGGTCGTGTCGGCGCCGTCGCCCACGGCCGCGCGGGCCGCCGCGAGCGTGCCCACGACCTCGACGTCCACGCCCTCGGCGGCGAGCACCCGGGCGAGCGCCTGCGTGCCGTCGGGTGCGGCGCTGTCGGGCGCGAGCGGCTCCGTCTGGCGCGCCGCCCCGCCGAGCGCGAGGGAGACCAGGGCGACCGCGAGCGCGACGAGCGCCAGGGCGATCCAGCGGGCCGCCCGGCGGAGCGCGTGCCCGGCCGTGCGCGTCTCGGCGGTCGCGGGGCCGGCGTCCCGCGCGTCGCCCGTCGTCTCGGATGCGCCTCGCCCGGATGCGGGTCGCGCGGGGGCCGGGGCGCTCACGCGGTGCCCGTCCCGACCGGCTCGCGGCGCACAGGGACGGCGGTCCGGAGCTCGCGGTCGAGCACGGCCAACCGGTCGAGCGACGCCTCCGTGCCGGGCCGGTCGAGGTAGCGGACGGCGTCGAAGTCCGCGGCGGCCGCGAGGAGGCGATCCGCGTGGGCGGGGTGGGCGGCGCCGGCGCGGCGGGCGAACCCGCGGGCCGTGGTGCCGGGATCCACCTCGACGATCGTGCGCTCGGCCTGCTCGCGCGCGATCGCCCGGAACAGGTCGGACACCGCGGCCGCGAGGTCCCCGGCGCGCCGGGCGGCGTCGGCGGAGCGGCGGAGCTCCTCGGCGGAGCGCCGGTCGTCGATCCCGAACAGGGCGTCGCGGTCGGCGGCCGCACGCCGGCGGTCCCGCCGGGGCGCGCCGAACACCAGGAACGCGACCACGACGACCACGACCGCCAGGAGCGCGATGAGGACCGGCACGACGCCGCCGAGCCCGTCGCCCGCCCCGGAGAACAGCCGCGCGATCCACTCGCCCACGGCCTGCGCCGCGAGGTCGAGCGCGGTAGGACGGGCCGCCTGGTACTCGGGGCGCGACAGCTCGTCGCCGACCAGGCGGCGGGCCTCGTCGGCGTCGGGGTCGAGCGGCACGGCCGCGGCGAGCATCCCGGGGGCGGCGGAGACCGCCGCCGCCAGCGCCGCCCCGATCGTCACGCGCGGCCCGCGGGGCGGACGGCGTACGGGTCCCGGGCGTCGGGTCCGGTGGCCGACGCGGATCCGGCGGCGCGCTCCTCGGCGAAGCGCGCGAGCTCCAGGTCGAGCCCCTCGCGGCGCATGCGGAGGTCGATGTAGACGATGGCCGCGTTCGAGGAGGTGACCACGCCGCCGACGCTGGCGACGACGAGGCTCACCACGAACACCACCACCTGCGACCCGATGTAGAAGGCCAACGAGGCGTCGAACGTCTGGAAGTCGAGCCGGCCGTTGGGGAAGAGCAGGGTCTGCAGGATGGAGGTGAGGAGCGTCAGCGGCACCGTGACCACGTTCGTCGCCACCTGGACGATGGCCGCGGTGAGCAGCAGGATCCCGAGCACGCGCCAGAACGAGCCCGTCGAGAGCGTCCACGACCGGCGCGCGGCGGCGAACGGTGGCAGCTCCTCGATGACGATGGCGCTCGGCACGAACGCCAGCCGCGTCGACACCCACGCCGCGACGACCACGAGCCCGAGCACGCCCAGCACGCCCACGAGGATCCCGAACGCGATCCCCGCTCCGCCCGCGAGCACGAGCAGGGCCACGATGCCGGCGAGGACGCCGAGCACGAGGGTCCACGCGGCGCTGATGACGACGCTCCAGAGCGCGAGGGGGCGGAGCCGGGGGAGCGTCATCCGCCAGAGGGCCCGCATCCGCAGGCGCTCGCCGAGCGTGCCGCGGGCGACCTCGTTCGCGATGACGCCCTGCAGGAACGCCGTGGCCACGAGGGAGAGCACGACCGTCACGAGCGCGGCGACCACGACGGCCGCGACGCCGCCCGCGATGAGCGGCCCGCGGTCGTCCTCGCGCGCCGAGAACACGCGCGTGACGACGAACCCGGTGACGCCGCCCACGAGAACGAGGGACACGAGGCTCGCGACGCCCTGGACGAGGAGCGCCGTGCCCACGGTGGCCGCCGGGTTGCGGCGCAGCGTCGCGAACGAGACGGCGAGGATCGCGCCGAGGCCGAGGGGGCGCAGGGGGAGGAGGCCGGGCTTCGGCGGCGGGGTCCAGCCGCCGGGCGGCGCCGTCCATCCGGCGGGCGCGGCGCTCCAGCCCGCGGGGGCGGACGGGGGGAGGGGAGGCGCCGTCGGCGGCGGCGGGGTCGTCCCGTCCGTCCGTGCGTCGCTCCCCGGCACCCGGTCCGGTCCGGACGGCGCGGCGCCGGGCGCCTGCCAGCTCTGGTCGTCGCTCACGGGGGTCAGCCTCCCACACACGGCCCGCCGCCGTCGGGCCGCCGCGCGCAGGCTGGGCGCCGCCCGCGCCCCGGGATCCACCGACTACCCTGGGGGTTCCGAGGACAGGGAACACAGGTCAGATGACAGCACGGATCCTGGTGGTCGACGACGACACCGCGCTCGCCGAGATGATCGGCATCGTCCTGCGCACCGAGGGCTTCGAGCCCTCCTTCTGCGGCGACGGCGGCCAGGCGCTCGCCGCCTTCCACGAGGGCAGGCCGGACCTCGTGCTCCTCGACCTCATGCTCCCGGGCCTCGACGGCATCCAGGTGTGCGACCTCATCCGCGCCGAGTCGGGCGTCCCCATCATCATGCTCACCGCGAAGTCCGACACGGCCGACGTCGTCAAGGGCCTCGAGTCCGGCGCCGACGACTACATCGTCAAGCCCTTCAACCCGAAGGAGCTCGTGGCGCGGATCCGCACGCGCCTGCGTCCCGCGGCCGCCGCATCGCCCGGCCTCCTCCAGGTCGGCGACCTGGTGGTCGACGTCGAGGGCCACGAGGTGCGCCGCGGCGAGGAGCGGATCAACCTCACGCCGCTCGAGTTCGACCTCCTGCACGCGCTCGCGAGCCGGCCGCAGCAGGTGTTCACGCGCGAGATGCTCCTCGAGCAGGTGTGGGGCTACCAGTACAAGGCCGACACGCGCCTCGTCAACGTGCACGTGCAGCGCCTGCGCGCGAAGGTCGAGGACGACCCGGACAACCCGCGCATCGTCATGACCGTGCGCGGCGTCGGCTACCGCGCGGGGGCAGCGGCCTAGCCCCATGCGCCCCCTGCCCGCGTGGCTCGTCGACTGGCGGTCCTGGCCGCGCCGCCTCGTCCGGATCTGGTCGACCTCCCTCCAGTTCCGCACCGTCCTGCTCACGGTCGCGCTCTCCGGCGGCACCGTGCTCCTCATCGGCGTGCTCATGAGCCAGAGCATCTCGAGCGACCTCTTCCGCCAGCGCCTCGACACGGTCCTCGCGCAGTCCAACAGCGCCACGAGCCGGATGCAGGAGCAGTTCACGTCCTCCGACGCGTCCGACCAGACCGAGCTCGAGCAGCTGCGCACGCAGGTGTTCGACGAGCTCCGCGGCAGCGCCATCAACCTCTCCGACTTCGCGTTCCGGCGGACGCCCGGCACGGAGGCGCGGAACGTCCTGCAGAACGCGTCCACGGCGGACTACGTCGACAGCCTCCTGAGCGCGGACCTGCGGCGGGCCGTCGGCGCCGGCTCGGGGACGCAGCAGTGGCAGTCGGTCGCGATCCCCGTGGGCGACACGGGGCAGACGAGCCCCGGCATCGTCGTGGGCTCGAGCATCGACATCCCGTCGGCCGGCCGGTACGAGCTCTACCTGGTGTACGACCTCGGCGACATCCAGAAGACCCTCGACTTCGTCGCCGGCACGATCCTCGTGGCCTTCCTCGTCCTCGTCCTGCTCATCGGCGCCATCGCGTGGGTCGTCGTGCGGCTCGTGGTCGCGCCCATCCGGGTCGCGGCCGACACCAGCCAGAAGCTCGCGGCCGGCCAGCTCGAGGAGCGCCTGCCCGTCACGGGCGACGACGTGATCGCGACGCTCGCGCGCTCCTTCAACGGGATGGCCGACTCGCTGCAGTCGCAGATCACGCAGCTCGCCGACCTCTCGCAGCTGCAGCAGCGGTTCGTGTCCGACGTGTCGCACGAGCTGCGCACGCCGCTCACCACGATCCGGCTCGCGGGCGGCGTGCTCTACGACCTGCGGGAGGACTTCAGCCCGCCGGCGGCGCGCAGCGCCGAGCTGCTGCACACGCAGGTCGACCGGTTCGAGACGCTCCTCGCCGACCTGCTGGAGATCAGCCGGTTCGACGCCGGCGCGGTCGACCTGGTCACGGAGCCCACCAACCTCGTGCGGCTCGTCGAGGACTCCATCGAGGAGTTCGAGGGGCTCGCCGCGCAGAAGGGCTCGGAGCTCCGGCTCGTCGCGCCGGGCGGCTACTTCGACGCGGAGATGGACGCCCGCCGGGTGCGCCGCATCGTCACCAACCTCCTCGGCAACGCGCTCGACCACGGGGAGGGCCGACCCATCGTCCTCACCGTCGACAGCGGCCGCGACGCCGTGGCCCTCGCCGTGCGCGACTACGGCGTGGGCATGACGCACGAGGAGATGGGGCACGTGTTCGACCGGTTCTGGCGCGCGGATCCGTCGCGCCAGCGCAGCACCGGCGGCACCGGCCTCGGCCTCGCGATCTCGCTGGAGGACACGAACCTGCACCACGGCTGGCTGCAGCTGTGGTCGCGGCCGGGCGAGGGATCCTGCTTCCGGCTGACCCTGCCGCGCCAGCCCGGCGTCCCGTTCGACCGCTCGCCCGTCGCGCTGCCGCCCGACGACCCCGCCCACGAGGAGGACGCCCGTGTCCCCGGCCCCTGACCCCCGCCCCGCCCGCCGACGCCCCGCCCGCCGTCGCCGCGCGGCGCGCTCCGCCGCCGTCGCGCTCGCGACGGCCTGCGCCCTGCTGCTCGCGGGCTGCGTCTCCATCCCCTCGGGCGGCCCCGTCTCCGAGGGCGATCCGGCCGCCGTCGCCGACGAGGCCGGCGTCAGCTACCAGCCCGACGGCCCGCAGGCCGGCGACTCCCCGGACGACGTCATCGCGGGCTTCGTCGACGCGGCCACCAGCTCCGCCGACCAGTACGGCACGGCCCGCGAGTTCCTCTCCGCGGACTTCGCCTCGCGATGGGACCCGTTCGCGAGCGTCGTCGTGTGGGAGGGCCAGGCCGCGACGACCGAGGAGGTCGACGGGACCTACAGCTACTCCGTCACGACCATCGCCACGGTCGACGGACAGGGCCACTACCGCGAGGTCGGCAGCGACCAGGAGACGCGCCTGTCGTTCCGCCTCGTGCAGGAGCGCGGCGAGTGGCGCATCGCCGACGCGCCCGACGGCATCGCGCTGCGCTCGACGTACTTCCGCGAGATCTTCAGCGCGCACGCGCTCTACTTCTTCGACCCGACCTTCTCGTTCCTCGTGCCCGACCTCCGCTTCTTCGTCACGCGGGCGTCGCAGAGCGTGAGCACGCGGATCGTCAAGTCGCTCCTGCAGGGCCCGTCGCCCTGGCTGTCGCAGCCGGCCGTCGTGACGGCCTTCCCCGAGGGCACGCGGCTCGCGTCGTCCGCGGTGACGACGTCGGGCGGCACCCCGCAGGTCGACCTCTCGACCGAGGCGCGCGCGGCCGACGCCGTCACCCAGCAGCGCATGAAGCTCCAGCTCCGACAGAGCCTGTCGGAGATCCCCTCGGTGCTCGACGTGCAGGTCCTGGTGGACGGCACGCCGCTGACCGTGCCGGACCTGGGCGGTCGCGGACCGGTGAAGGACCCGCAGGCGGAGTCCCGCCCGCTCGTGCTCGCCAAGGGCGCGTTCGGCTACCTGGGCGGGGGAGAGGTGGCGCCGCTCGGCACGCTCGGCACGCGGGTCGCCGCCCTCGGCGCGGACGCCGCGACGCTCAGCGCGGACGGGAAGCAGGCCGCGGTGCGCAACGGATCCGGCGTGTGGTCGGTGGGCGACGGCGAGCGCGACGCCGTCCTCGTCGACACCCGCCCGGGCCTCGTGGCCCCGTCGCTCGACGCGCAGGGCTACGTGTGGTCGATCCCCGCGTCGGATCCCCGCGGCCTCGTCGCCTGGGGGCCGGACGGCGTCGGCCATCCCGTCGCCGTGAGCTGGACCGGCACGGGCCGCGTCGTCTCCCTCGACGTCGCCCGCGACGGCGCCCGGGTGCTAGTGCAGCTGGAGACGGGCGCCGGTCCCCAGCTGCTCGTGGCGTCCATCATCCGGGACGGCGGCGTGCCCACCTCCCTCACGGCCACGCCGCTCGAGCTCGCGTCGGCCCCCGGCACGCCGCTCGACGCGACCTGGGTGGACGAGCTGGAGGTCGCCACGCTCACCCAGGCGCCGAACGGCGACCGCCAGGTGGAGGTGCACGAGGTGGGCGGGAGGTCCCGCGACATGGGGACCGCCGCCGAGGGCGTGGGCATCGCCGGCGCGAACGACGAGAGCGGCCTCCGGGTCCTCACCTCCGCGGGCGCGCTGCTCACGCCGCGCGGCAGCACCTGGCAGCAGACCGCGACCGGCGTCTCCTTCATCGCCACCAAGCGCTGACGCCGTCCACGGATCCTCCCGGCCGCCCCCGCCCGTGCGGCGCCCGGGCGATCCTCGCGTCGTGGCCTCCGACCTCCCGTCCCCGCTCCGCTCCGCCCTGCTCGACGCGCTCGCCGTCGTCGCGCCCGTCTCCTGCGCCGGATGCGGGGCCCCCGACCGCGCGGTCTGCCCGGCCTGCGCGCACGCGCTCGTCGCCGAGCCGCGCATCCGCCGCCTCGAGCTGCCGGCGTGCCCGGGGCCCGGAGGCCGCGTGCCCGCCGCGCGGATCCCCGTCGGCTGCGGCGCCGCGTACGCGCCGCCCTGGCCCGCCCTCCTGTCGGCGTTCAAGGAGGCGGGCCGCACGGACGCGGCACGGGCGATGGCCCCGGTGCTCGTCCGCGCGCTCGCGGCGGCAGCGGACTCCGCCCTCCCCGCCGACGACGAGGATGGCGTCACCCGCCCGACGGGGTCCGGGTCCCTCGCGGTGCTGCCCGTGCCCTCGCCGGCCGCCTCCATCCGCCGTCGCGGCTACGCGCCCGTCGAGGTCCTCCTCGCGCGCGCCGGCGTCCGCGCGCTCCGCCTCGGGGCGCGGCGCCTCCCGCCGCTCCGCTTCACGCGCCGCCCGGCCGACCAGGCGGGCCTCGGCGTCGCCGCCCGCGAGGCGAACCTACGGGGGAGCCTGGTCGCCCGGGCCGACCTCCGCGGGCGGCGGATCCTCGTCGTCGACGACGTCCTGACCACGGGCGCGACCCTCCGCGAGGCGTGCCGCGCGGTCCGCGGCGCGGGCGGCGAGGTGGTCGCCTGCGCGGTCCTGACGGCGGTGCCGGAGCGGGGTCGCGGCGGGACCCGTCGTCCGGCGACACCCGATGGCCGCTCCCTGTGCACTTCCGATGCGCCCGCGGTCCACCCGCCGGATGCCGCGCGCCGCGAGGGATCCGAGGTCTAGGCTCGCCCGAAAGGCGTGAAAGTGATCGCCCTCTTCCAGCGGGCGACGCGTCATGATCTGGAGGTACGTCATGGACATCAACATCACCGGCCGCAACGCGGAGATCACCGACCGGTTCCGCGTGTACGCCACCGAGAAGGCCGACAAGGTCGTCCAGCTCGCCGAGAAGTCCATCTCGCTCGACATCAAGGTCTCCCGCCACAGCGAGAAGTCCGGCGGATCCGCGGGAGACGACCGCGTGGAGATCACGCTCGTCGGTCCCGGCCCCGTCATCCGCGCCGAGAGCAGCGCCGCCGACAAGTTCGCGGCCTTCGACCTCGCCCTCGGGCGCATGCTCGAGCGCCTGCGCCGCGCGAAGGACAAGAAGAAGATCCACCGCGGCAACCACCGTCCCGTCTCGCTCCAGGAGGCGGCCACCGAGGGCTTCGCGCAGATCGACCTCGACCCCGCCGACGTCGAGCTCATCGAGCGGGTGAACGGGAAGAGCGTCGCCCCGGCTGACCAGCCGGCCGTCGAGGACGACTACTGCCCGGTCGTCATCCGCACCAAGGTCTTCCCCTCGCAGTCGATGACCGTCGACGAGGCCCTCGAGCACATGGAGCTCGTCGGCCACGACTTCTTCCTCTTCATCGACGCCGAGACCGACCGCCCGAGCGTCGTCTACCGCCGCAAGGGCTGGGACTACGGCGTCATCGGCCTGGCCGACGGCGAGCAGGAGCTCGCGGGCGCCGGTGCCGGCTCCCGGTCGCTGCGCCGCTGACTCGTTTCCGGTCCACGAGGCCCCGTGCGCTCCGGCGCGCGGGGCCTCCGTGCGTCCTCACCACCGGGGGTCAGGGCGCTCCCGGGAAGAGAGCCGGACGAGTCGGTACTATGGCGTTGCTCGTCGGCGGCGACATCCGCGCGCCGTCACGGCGGTCGTCGTCAACCGGCGCCCGCCCATCTACGCAGGGAGACACCGTTGGCCTCAGTACTCGAGAAGGTCCTTCGCGTCGGCGAGGGGCGCACGCTCCGCAAGCTGCAGAACTACGCCAAGGCGGTGAACCAGCTCGAGGAGGACTTCACGCACCTCAGCGACGAGGAGCTGAAGAACGAGACCGTCGAGCTGCGCGAGCGCCACGCCAACGGCGAGTCCCTCGACGACCTGCTCCCCGAGGCGTTCGCCGCCGTCCGCGAGGCGTCCCGCCGCACGCTCGGCCTCCGCCACTTCGACGTCCAGATCATGGGCGGCGCGGCCCTGCACCTCGGCAACATCGCCGAGATGAAGACGGGCGAGGGCAAGACCCTCGTCGCCACGCTCCCCGCGTACCTCAACGCCATCGCCTCGCGCGGCGTCCACGTCATCACGGTCAACGACTACCTCGCCAGCTACCAGAGCGAGCTCATGGGCCGCGTGTTCCGCGCCCTCGGCATGACCACCGGCGTCATCCTCGCGGGCCAGACCCCGCAGCAGCGTCGCGAGCAGTACGCGGCCGACATCACCTACGGCACGAACAACGAGTTCGGCTTCGACTACCTGCGCGACAACATGGCGTGGCAGGCGGCCGACATGGTCCAGCGCGGCCACTTCTTCGCGGTCGTCGACGAGGTCGACTCCATCCTCATCGACGAGGCCCGCACGCCGCTCATCATCTCGGGCCCCTCGGCCGGCGACGCGAACCGCTGGTTCACCGAGTTCGCCACCATCGCCAAGCGCCTCGTCCCCGAGGTCGACTACGAGGTCGACGAGAAGAAGCGCACCGTCGGCGTGCTCGAGGCCGGCATCGAGAAGGTCGAGGACCACCTCGGCATCGACAACCTCTACGAGTCGGCGAACACCCCCCTCATCTCCTTCCTCAACAACTCGATCAAGGCCAAGGCCCTCTTCAAGAAGGACAAGGACTACGTCGTCATGAACGGCGAGGTCCTCATCGTCGACGAGCACACCGGCCGCATCCTCATGGGCCGCCGCTACAACGAGGGCATCCACCAGGCCATCGAGGCCAAGGAGGGCGTCGCGGTCAAGGCGGAGAACCAGACCCTCGCCACCGTCACGCTGCAGAACTACTTCCGCCTCTACACGAAGCTCTCGGGCATGACGGGGACCGCCGAGACCGAGGCCGCCGAGTTCATGAGCACCTACAAGCTCGGCGTCGTCCCGATCCCCACGAACCGGCCCATGCAGCGCAAGGACCAGTCCGACCTCATCTACAAGAACGAGAAGGCGAAGTTCGAGCAGGTCGTCGAGGACATCGCCGAGCGCCATGCGGCCGGCCAGCCCGTCCTCGTCGGCACCACGAGCGTCGAGAAGAGCGAGTACCTCTCCAAGCTGCTAGCGAAGAAGGGCGTCCGGCACGAGGTCCTCAACGCGAAGAACCACGCGCGCGAGGCCGCCATCGTCGCGCAGGCCGGTCGCCTCGGCTCCGTCACGGTCGCCACCAACATGGCCGGCCGCGGCACCGACATCATGCTCGGCGGCAACGCCGAGTTCCTCGCGGTCGCGGCGATGAACTCCCGCGGACTCAGCCCCGTCGAGACGCCGGAGCAGTACGAGACCGAGTGGGACGACGTGTTCGCGGCGGTCAAGGCCGAGGTCGACGAGGAGGCGGAGAAGGTCATCGAGGCCGGCGGCCTCTACGTGCTCGGCACCGAGCGCCACGAGTCGCGCCGCATCGACAACCAGCTGCGCGGACGGTCCGGCCGTCAGGGCGACCCCGGCGAGAGCCGCTTCTACCTCTCGCTCACCGACGACCTCATGCGCCTGTTCAACAACGGCGCCGCCGCGAGCCTCATGGGGCGCGACAGCGTCCCGGACGACGTGGCCATCGAGTCCAAGGTCGTCAGCCGCGCCATCCGCAGCGCGCAGGGCCAGGTCGAGGCCCGCAACGCCGAGATCCGGAAGAACGTCCTCAAGTACGACGACGTCCTCAACCGCCAGCGCGAGGCCATCTACGGCGACCGTCGCCACATCCTCGAGGGAGACGATCTCCAGGAGCGCTCGCAGCGCTTCCTCGAGGCCGTCATCGACGACGTGCTCGACTCGCACATCGGCGAGGGCAACGGCGACGACTGGGACTTCGACGCCCTCTGGACCGAGCTGAAGACGCTCTTCCCCCTCTCCATCACCATCGACGAGGTGATCACCGAGGCCGGCAGCAAGGGCCGCGTCAACCGCGACTTCGTGCGCCGCGAGATCCTCTCGGACGCCAAGCTGGCGTACTCCAAGCGCGAGGAGCAGCTCGGCGAGGCGGCCATGCGTGAGCTGGAGCGCCGCGTCGTGCTGTCGGTGATCGACCGTCGCTGGCGCGAGCACCTCTACGAGATGGACTACCTCAAGGACGGCATCGGCCTGCGGGCGATGGCGCAGCGCGACCCGCTGGTCGAGTACCAGCGGGAGGGCTTCGCCCTCTTCCAGCAGATGATGGGCGCCATCCGCGAGGAGACCGTCGGCTTCCTCTTCAACCTCGAGGTCGAGGTGCAGGCTGCGGCCGACGCCGAGTCGGTCGGCCCCCGCATCCAGGCGAAGGGCCTCGCGGCGAACCAGGCCACGGCCGACAAGCTGCGCTACACGGCCCCCACCGACGATGGCGGCGTCGAGGTGCGCAACCAGCGCGGCCAGATCGAGAAGGCCGCCACGGCCAAGGCCCAGAAGGAGCAGGACGCGGAGGATGCCGTCCTCGTGGGCGAGGACGAGCCCGAGTCCCCGCAGGGTCCGCCCGCGCGCGGCGCCTTCGGACAGCCCACGGGTGGTGCATCCGCCGCTCCCCAGAACCGCGAGGAGCGTCGCAAGGCCGACCGCCGGAAGTAGGCGCCGGCGCCGGATCCGGCGCAGACGCACGAGAAGGGCGCCCCTCCGAGGAGGGGCGCCCTTCTTGGTGTTCGAGGCGGAGGTCTGTGACCGTCATCCGGACGACGGCCGTCTACGGCGGTGACGACCGTGCAGCGCTCGAGGAGCAGGAAGCCGGGGCGATACCCGGATCAGAGCACGTTGATCGCCGTGGCGCGCCAGCGGCGGTCGAGTCCTTCGAGGCGGATGGCGACGGCACGGGCGCGGGCGCGTCCGTGGACGACGATGACGGCCTCGATGACCCCGTCGCGGGGCGAGAACGAGGTGACGGTGCCGATGGTGAAGACCGGTCGCGTGACCGACTGCCCCTTGGTGCGACGGGCGCGTGCGCTGAGGACCACGCGCTTGAGCAGGTGCCGGTAGACGTCGTCGCTCACCCATCGCGCGATCTGGTCGAGCTCCCTGGCGCCGGCGAGGATCTCGATGACGCACCGCGTCAGGTTCTCCAGGAGCGGGCCGGACGGGGGGAGGTCCGAGCTGCTGCACGGCTGGCGTCCGAAGAAGTCGTCCACGTCGAACCGCTTGCGTGCGGTTCCGCGGACCGTCGCGGTAGGCGCGGGGGCGGCGGTGGAGCCGCCGGCGCGGTTCGATGCGGCATCGCCCTTCTCCGGGGGGATGGACGCCGAGGCGCGCTTCCGTGAACCGGTACGGCGCGGGGATGCGCTGTCGGCGCTCCCCGTGGCGGCACTGCGACGGTCGGGGAGGTCCTCCCGGGGCACTGCTTCACTCATGCGTCACTCCCATCCCGGTGCTCCCCCCCGATCGGGGGACCACGATGACTGGTCAACTGTGACATCGCGAGAGCCTGAGCGCATCTTCTGGAGGCAAGATGTGGACAACTGAGAGCGGATGTCAAGGAACGGACGCAAGGTGGCCCGGGTGTCCGAGCCCTCGTCGCTGTCCTCACCGCCCCTTCCCGTGCCCGGCGGAGCCGCATCGTGAGGTGGGACGCCCTCTTCGACGACCTCGAGGGGCAGTGGGAGACGGCGCAGCTGGCGGAGGAGCGGGACCGGCGCGCCGAGGAGGAGCGCGTGCGCATCGCGCGCACCGTCCTCCGCGACCGCCTGCGCGCGCTGACGGCCGTCACCGACCCCCGGCCGCTACGGGTCTCGCTGTCCGACGGGACGTGGATCGACCTGCGGGCCAAGGTCCTCGGGCGCGACTGGGTGTCGGGTGACCTGGTCGTGCCCGGGGAGTCCGGGTCCGGCCGGGAGCAGCGGGCGTGCATCCTGCCCCTCGTGTCGATCGACGCGCTCGCGCTCGACCGTGAGCAGGTGAGGGACAGCCTCGCGCCGACGTCCGCCCTCCCGCCGGAGCGCGGCATCGTCGACCGCATCGGCCTGCCGTTCGTGCTCCGGGACCTGTGCCGACGGCGTGCGCGGGTGGAGCTGCGTCTGCGCGAGACCGTCGTGGGCGGGACGCTCGATCGGGTCGCCCGCGACCACGTCGACGTCGCGGTGCACGATCCGGGGACGCCGCGGCGGGAGTCCGAGGTCGGGGGCTACCGGCTCGTCCCGCTGTCCGGCATCGTGCTCGTCCGCGTCTGACCGCGGGTGTGGACAACGTCCGACGCAGCCCGATCCCGTCCCCGACATTGACCCGCATGCCTCCCACACCCCGCTCCGCACGCCCTGCGCGCCGCCCCGTCTGGCTGGATCCCCGCTTCCTCATCGGCCTCGTCCTCGTGCTCGCCTCGACAGGCGGCGTCGTCGCGCTGCTCCGCTCCGCCGACGCCTCCGTCGTCGTCATGGCGGCGGGTGCGCCGCTCGAGGCGGGGCGCACCGTGCACGCCTCCGACCTCGTACCCGTGCGGGTCCGCCTCGACACGGCCTCCGGCCTCTACCTGGCCCCCGACGCCGCCGAGGGCATGGTCGTGACACGCTTCGTCGGGGCGGGCGAGCTGATCCCGCGGTCGTCCCTCTCCACCGCGGATGCCCGGACGAGCGCCTCCGTCGTGATCCCGACGGCGGCCGGAGTCGACCGTCTCGTGGTGCCCGGCACGGTCGTCGACGTCTGGGCGGCCGCGGCGAAGGGCTCCGGCACGTCGGCCCACGAGGCGCCCCGGGTCGTCGTCGCCGGGGCGACCGTCGCGCAGGTCATCAAGCCGCAGGGGTTCGTGGCGGACCAGGACCACACGCAGGTCCAGCTCACGGTGCCCCGGCAGGACGTGGCAGCGGTCATCGCGTCGACCGACGCCCGCGACGAGATCACGCTCGTGCCCGTGGGCGACGCGGGGGCCTGAGCGTGGCCTCGCTCATCCTCGCGCTGCCGCCCCGCGTGGAGGACGCTCTCCTCCGTGACGTGGTCGACGCGGGGCACACCGTGCTCGCGCGCGTCACGGGCTCGCAGGAGGTGGTCGCCGCGGTGCGAGCCGCGACCGCATCGCCGCTCCACCTCGTGATCGCGGCGGCGGCGTCGACGTTGGACCGGGTCGTGCTGGCCGAGCTCGACGCCCGAGGGGCCCGCGCCGTGGCCGTCGCCTCGAGCGAGACGGACAGGCGCAACGCGCGCGCCCTGGGGCACCACGAGGTGGTGGACGAGGGAGCGTCCTGGCGCGAGATCGAGGAGCTGCTGCTGACGGTGCGGCCCGCATCCTCGGGAGCCCGCGCGCCGTCGGCGGTGCGGCGTGACGACGCGATCGCGCCGCGTCTCGCGGGCGACGGGGCAGACACGGCACGACGCGGCGTCGAGTCGGACCGCGCACGCCTCCCCGTGGAGGCGGCGCGGTCGAGGCCGCGGGGCCGCCGGGGCGGGGCGCCTGCGGACGATGCGGCGGCGCCCGGACACGGGTCCCCGTCCCCGCGCGCGTCCCGCCCCGCCGGCGGAGGGGAGGCCCGGAGCGGCGGCCAGCGCGTCAGGCGGCGCGGGTTCCGGTTGATCCCTGCGCTTCGGCCCCGCGTCCCGGTGCCCATCCGACCGGCCGAGGCCGCCGACGAGGGAGGACGGGACGCGAGCGCTCCCGGCAGGGTGATCGCCGTGTGGGGCCCGCAGGGCGCTCCCGGCCGGACGGCCACCGCGCTCGCCATCACGGGCGAGATCGCCGCGGCGGGCCGCTCCGCGGTGCTGATCGACGCCGACGTCTACGGGGGGACGGTTGCCGCGACGCTCGGCCTGCTCGACGAGGCGCCGGGCTTCGCCGCCGCGTGCCGGCTCGCCGCCGCCGACAGCCTGACGGTGGGCGAGCTCGAGCGGGTCGCGCAGCACCATCCGTCGACGCGGGCGCCGGGCTTCGCGGTCCTCACTGGCATCTCGCGTCCCGACCGCTGGCCGGAGCTCGCCGAGGGCCGCGTGTCCGCCGTGCTCGAGGCGTGCCGCACCTGGCGCGACCACACGGTCGTCGACGCGTCCTTCAACCTCGAGGACGACGAGGAGATCTCGAGCGACATCTTCGCTCCGCGCCGGAACGCCGCGACGCACGCGGTGCTCCGGGGAGCCGACCACGTCGTCGCGGTCGTGTCCGCGGACGCCGTCGGCCTGTCGCGGTTCTTCCGCTCCTACGTGCAGCTCCTCGAGATCGTGGACCCGTCCCGCGTGTCCGTGCTGGTCAACCGCGTGCGGCCGAGCGCCGGGGGATGGGATGCCGCGGGGCAGGTGCGTCGCACGCTGTTCCGCTTCGGCAGCGTGGAGGCGGCCGCCTTCGTGCCGGAGGATCGCGAGTCCCTCGACGCGGCCGTGCTGGCAGGCGCCACCCTCCGCGATGTCGCTCCCCGCTCGCCGGCGCTCGTCGAGTGGTCGCGCTTCACCCGGGCGACCCTGTTGCCGCGCGAGGACGCCTCCCGCCGCATGAGACGCGACGCCCGTCCGCGGCGCGGGGCCCTCCGTCGGGGGGAGGCCGCCGCGGAGGAGGACGCCGCCCGCCCGCCTAGGCTGTAGCCGTGTCCACGCTCAGCGATCTCGTGCATGCCCAGGGTCTCTCCTCCGACGCCGACGTCGAGTGGCTGCACCTGCTCGTCGGGGACTGGCAGCTCCTGGCCGATCTCGCCTTCGCGGACATCGTGCTCTGGGTCCCGACCGTGAGCGGCAGCTTCGTCGCGGTGGCGCACGCCCGTCCGTCCAGCTCCGCGACCCTCTTCTACCGGGACTTCGTGGGCCAGCCCATCAAGGCGGAGTGGCGCAAGCAGGTGACCGACGCGCACGAGAGCGCGCGCATCATCGACTCCTCCGCCCCGGACTGGTACGAGGAGACGCCCACGCGCGTGCGGGCCGTGCCCGTCTTGCGCCGCCTGGCGCAGGGGAGCCCCGAGACGACCGAGACCCCCATCGCGGTCATCACCCGGCACACGAACCTCAGCGAGACGCGCACGCCGAGCCGCCAGGAGCTCACCTTCAACGAGTGCGCGAACGACCTCTTCGCGATGATCGCCGACGGCGACTTCCCGGACCTCGGCTCACCGACGGGACCGCGCCGCGGAGCCCCGCGCGCCTCCGACGGCCTGCTCCGGCTGGACGTCGACGGCATCACGACCTTCGCCAGCCCGAACGCGCTGAGCGCCTTCAACCGCATGGGCTTCTCGGAGGAGCTGGAGGGGGAGTCCCTGGCCGACGCGACGTCGAGCCTCCTGACCGGCAAGCGGCTCACGGTGGACGAGTCGCTGCCGCTCATCGTGGCCGGTCGTGCCCCCTGGCGCACCGACATCGAGTCGCGCGGCGTGACGGTGTCCCTCCGGGCCATCCCCATCCGCAGCCACGGCGAGCGGGTCGGCGCCGTCGTGCTCTGCCGGGACGTGACGGAGCTCCGGCACCAGGAGCGCGAGCTCATCACGAAGGACGCGACGATCCGCGAGATCCACCACCGCGTGAAGAACAACCTGCAGACCGTGGCCAGCCTGCTCCGGATCCAAGCCCGGCGTTCGCACACCGAGGAGGCGCGCGAGGCGCTCGGTCACGCCCAGCGTCGGGTCGGCGCCATCGCGGTCGTCCACGACACGCTCAGCGAGGGCCTCAACCAGAACGTGGACTTCGACGCGGTCTTCGACCGGGTGCTGCTGCTGATCGCCGAGGTCGCCTCGGCGCACAACACGCGCGTGCACCCGCAGATCCTCGGCCGCTTCGGGATCCTGCCGAGCGCCTACGCGACCCCGCTCGCCCTCGCGCTCACGGAGCTCGTCACGAACGCGGTCGAGCACGGGCTCGCGGGGCGCACGGGAGAGGTGGCGATCGAGGCGGCGCGCACCGAGGAGACGCTGACGGTGAGCGTGCGCGACGACGGGGTGGGCCTGCCGGAGGGCAAGGTCGGCACCGGCCTCGGCACCCAGATCGTGCGCACGCTGATCCAGGGCGAGCTCGGCGGCACGATCGACTGGCACACGCTCATGGGCAGCGGCACCGAGGTGACCATCGAGGTCCCGCTGCGCTGGCTCGCGCCCGCCATGTCCTGAGCCGCGGGACGCGCCCCCGGGCGGCGCCGGGACGACGAGAGCCGGGCCGCCCCTCGGGCTGCCCGGCTCTCGTCGGTCGTGCGGTGGATCGGATCAGCTGGCGCGGCGTGCGCGCGCGGCGCGGCGCTTGAGCGCGCGGCGCTCGTCCTCGCTGAGGCCGCCCCAGACGCCCGAGTCCTGACCGGTCTCGAGGGCGTACTGCAGGCACATCTCGGTGACGGAGCAGCGGCCGCAGACGGCCTTGGCCTTGTCGATCTGGTCGACGGCCGGTCCGGTGTTCCCCACGGGGAAGAACAGCTCGGGGTCCACAGTCAGGCAGGCTGCCTTGTCACGCCAATCCATAGGGGTGCTCCTCAGGTCGTTACTCGTTGCGCGGCTGATCAGCCGTGTGATGGGGGATGGGGCGAGGCGTCCGGGATCGGCATCGGGACGGGGCACGTGGCCCCTCCTCGTGAGATGCTCAGCTTCAGGAATGCGTTCCTTGTAAGCTCGGTTCCGGATCTGCTCACCACCCTGTGAACGAACTCGACCTGGAATATCGTCGCATAGAGCCAACGATCAATCAATAGCTTTGTATGGGAACGTGCTGTGACCGGAACCGGTGATGCCCTCGATCCGCGCGACGCCGAACCGGCCGTCCCGAGATCCCCTGCCGTGGTGCTGCTGGCGGTGCTGATCGGACTCGAGGCGCTCGCCATGGCCGGGGTCACGGCGCTCCTCGTGGTCGACCTGCTGACCTCGACGCCGTCCTCCCTCGCCAGCGCCGTGGCGCTCATCGCCCTGGCGGCCCTCGCCGCGGTGTTCCTCGCCGCCGTCGTGCGGGGGATCCTGCAGGGGCGGAGCTGGGTCCGCCCCGCGGCCGTGACCTGGCAGGTGCTGCAGATCGCCGTGGGCGTGGGCAGCCTCCAGGGCGCCGACGCCCGTCAGGACCTGGGATGGGGCCTCATCGTCCCCTCGGCGGTCGTGCTGGTCCTGCTGTTCACGCGCTCCGTGATGCACGCCACGCGCCGTCGCTACTGAAGCCACGGCACGCAGCGCCCTCGGGCCTCAGGCGTCGACGCCGAGCTTCTTCCGCAGTGACGCGACGTGCCCCGTGGCCTTCACGTTGTACAGGGGGAGCGCGACGTTCCCGTCGCCGTCGACGACGATCGTGGAGCGGATCACGCCCGTGACCTTCTTGCCGTAGAGCGACTTCTCGCCGTACGCGGCATAGGCGCGGTGCACCTCGAGATCGGGGTCGGAGAGCAGCGTGAAGCCGAGGCCCTGCTCCTCCCGGAATCGCGCGAGGTCCTCCTGCGGGTCCTTGGAGATGCCGAGCACGCGGTAGCCGGCGCCCTGGAGGGAGTCCATGCTGTCGCGGAAGTCGCAGGCCTGCGTGGTGCATCCGGGCGTGCCGGCCGCGGGATAGAAGTAGACGATGACGTCCTGGCCGCGGAGGTCGGACAGGGTGACGGGCGCGCCGTCCTGGTCGGGCAGGGTGAAGTCGGGGGCGGGCTGCCCCTTCTCGAGGCGGGTGGTCTCGGACATGGGGGAGCCTCTCGTTCGCGGGGTCGGCCTCCATGCTAGGGCCGTGAGCCGGACCCCGATCCCAGTGTCCACGGCCTCGATTGGCGTGCGCCCGCGACGTGGTGCTAGTGTCATCTCTCGGTCCGGTACCCCGTTCGACAGGGTCCTCACCTGCACCTCTAGCTCAATTGGCAGAGCAACTGACTCTTAATCAGTGGGTTCTCGGTTCAAGTCCGAGGGGGTGCACCACCAGATCCATCGGGGTCGTCGCTCCTCGGGCCTCCCACCCCGGATCTCCCGGACGCGATCGTCGTCGCCGAAAGGCTCCGACACGCCGCGGCCGGAGCGACCTGCGCCGGGCGCGAACGCTCGGACCGCGGGGCGCTGATCGGCGCGACCTGTGACGGGGGCGGCGTGGGCGTCGCCGCACGCGGTGCAGGCCGACCTGCGACGCGGATCGGTCCACCGGGCGTCGTCGCCGACGTGCGCGCAGCGAGCGACTCGCTGGCTTCAGCCCCGTTCTGGGCAGGGACGACTCTATTTCCTAGCTAATAGAATTAATTCGGCATCGACGTGCGGTCGAGCGAGATGGATCGGGGCGGAGGGGGCGAAGCCTCCTGCGACCCATGACGCCATGCACGCTGCGCTCCGTCACGACGGCGCCGGGCCGTGCGCACCCGCTCTCGCGTCCCTCCCCGCCGCTCCTCCGACGTTCCGAGAGAGAACGATGATCCGACCCTCCTCGCCGCTGCGCCTCCGCGCCTGCGCCGCAGTCGTCACCGTGGCCATGGCCGCGCTCACCCTCACCGTCGCGAGCCCCGCAGCGCCGGCTGCCACGGCTGCCGTCGTAGCGGACCCCGGCGCGTCGACGCCCGTGCCGGTGGGCGCCGGCTCCTACGCAGCGGCGCCTCCGAAGTCGCTCGACCGTCCGGGGCACGACGTGACCGCGGTGGTGGACAAGGAGCTGCACATCGATCCGTCGATGCGCGGCGAGCCGGTCCCGACCAACGAGTGGTGGTCGGATCTCCTCGTGAGCCGGTTCTCCGGCAACCTCTGGGCTGACCCGTTCGTCGTGTCGAACACCGAGCGGGGCACCCGCATCGCGTACCCCACCGAGTGGAACGACCAGGGCACCGCCATGCTCGACGACTCGGCGATCCAGGTGCAGGGAAGCGTGCCGCCGCAGCCCGACCCCTCGGACATCGACATGGCGGGCTTCGAGGACGCGACCCTCCCCGCGGGCTGGACCTCGACCGGCGACGCGTTCGACACCCCGACGGCGGGGACGGCCGCGGGCCAGACCGCCGTCGAGGGGTACCTCGGGAAGGGGCTCGTCAACTCGTTCACCTCCGAGAAGGGCGACGGCGCCATGGGCACGCTCACCTCGCCCGAGTTCACCGTGGACCGCGACTTCATCGGCCTCTTGGTGGGCGGCGGGGCCCACCCCGGGCGCACCGAAGCGCGCCTCGTCATCGAGGGCGAGACGGTCGCGTCGGCGACCGGCGAGCAGTCGGAGAGACTGCGCTGGGTCACCTGGGACGTCACGGCGCACGCCGGGCAGAGGGCGACCATCCAGATCGTCGACGACATGCCGGCCGGGTGGGCGCACGTGCTCGTCGACCAGATCGTCCGCACCGACGTGCCGGAGGGCCTCGGAGACCGCTTCGGCACCTCGTTCCGCGCCACGCAGGCCGACGCGCTCCGCTGGGGGGACTGGAACGTGAGCTGGCGGATGCCCCAGTCCGCGACCCGGTACATGGACGTCACCCTCGCCCGCGGCACGCCGTACACCTGGTTCGAGTTCGAGGGCGTCGAGCCCCGGATCTCCGTGGGCGCCGATGCCACGTTCGCCGCGGCGGACGGCACGCCGCTGCGGTTCCCCGCGACGGTCGACGCCTTCACGATCACGCAGGACGACCGCGCCTTCGGCGTGCACGCGCCCCACGGCAGCTCGTTCGACCTGTCGGGTGACACGATCGAGGCCACCCTCGCCGCGGACCACCTCGTGGTCAGCGCCCTCCCGGCGACCGGCGCCGACCTCGACGACATGTCGGCGCACGCGTTCGCGGTCCCGCGCGACACGACGATGGAATACGAGTACAGCGTCGAGCGCGGCGAGGTGGTCGAGACCTACGCGATCGAGACCGAGGCGCTGCAGGGCACCGACCTCGACACCGTCCAGGGCTGGCTGCCCCACACCTACAACAGCACGACCACGAACATCGACTTCGCGCCGGCGACCTACGCGACACCGCGCGGGCTCATGAGGACGGCGGTCGGGCACGGCGGCTGGGAGGTCACCCACCCCTTCACCGGGATCACGCCGGTGGCTCCCGCGCCGCAGCAGACCGGGCGCGCCCATGACTACGACGTGGCCGTGATGCAGGACTTCGTGCGCGGCTACGCCGAACGCACCCAGTACGGCGGCGACACCTACTGGGGCGGCAAGGACGTCCTGCAGCTCGCCGAGTACATGACGATGGCGAAGCAGATCGGGGACACCGCGTCGTACGAGAAGCTCAAGGCCTCGCTCACGACGGCGCTCGACGACTGGTTCACCTACGCGCCCGGCGAGGACGAGCGGTTCTTCGCGCGGTACGCCACCTGGAAGGCCCTGATCGGATTCGGCGACTCCTACGGATCGCACGAGTTCACCGACAACCACTTCCACTACGGCTACTTCACCCTCGCCGCCGGCCTCCTCGCGTTCGAGGACCCCGCGTGGGCGGCCGAGTACGGCCCCATGGCCACCCTTGTGGCCAAGCAGTACGCGAACTGGGACAGGGACGACGAGGACTTCCCGTACCTGCGCACGTTCGACGTGTTCGAGGGCCACTCCTACGCCGGCGGCTACAGCTCCGGCGGCGGCAACAACCAGGAGTCGAGCTCCGAGGCGATCCAGTCGTGGGCCGGCCTCTTCCTGCTCGGGTCGGCGCTCGGCGACACCGAGATGCAGGCGACCGGCGCGATGGGCTACGTCACCGAGCGCGCCGCGGTCATGGACTACTACCTCGACTACAACGGGAACCCGGACGCCGCGCACGGCACGGGCGTCGGGGTGTTCCCCGAGGCGTACGCGCACAGCACCACGGGCATCCTCGGGGACTCCGGACAGGCATTCGCCACCTACTTCAGCGGCGACCCGGCGTGGATCCACGGCATCCAGTGGATGCCGACGGGACCGTGGCTGAACTACCTCGGCTGGGACCGCGGCTTCTCGAACAGCCTGCTCGACGACATGTTCGACGAGCGCGCCCCGATCAACGGCCGGTGGGCGGAGGACGAGATCGAGGGCCTGCTCGGCCTCGCGGCCAAGCAGGCCGCGGGCACCGGCACCTGGTACGGCGGTGTCGTCACGAAGAACCCCACCGACTCGGTGAACACGCTGAAGGACGTCGTCCGCAAGGCGTACCTCAACAACCCGGCGTACACGAGCGCGGAGGTGGCGGCCAATCCGCTCTTCGACGCCGCGACCGGTGAGCTGTACTTCACGGTCGACGCGGAGGACCGCCCGGTCTTCCCCGACGAGCACTGGACGCCGGGATCGCTCCCGGCCGGATTCGCTCCCGCGACGCCGCCGGCGGGCGACCCCGACGCGGATCCGGAGGGGTGGGCGAAGGGCTGGGAGCTCTTCGACTACCTCTCGACCGCCTACGAGGTCGACCCCGACGTGCAGGAGCGGCTGCACGCCTACGACGTGTCCGGCTACGAGAGCGGCGTCGACACCGCGCAGGCCGCCGGCGTGTACAGCCGCATGGGCGACGCGCTCGGCAACGTGGTGCTCGGCATGACGGCGCAGAGCGACCCCGACTTCTACGCCGACATGCACGCGGAGCTGTCGAAGACGGGCGACCCCGTCGTCACGAGCGACTCGATGGCCGGCGCGGTCTACTACAACGCCATGGCCAACCGCTCGCTCGGCAGCGAGGTGCTGACCCGCCACGTGGCGAACCCGACGAGCCAGGTGTACTACGACGCGGCGACGAAGGCGTACAGCTACGCGGTGTTCAACGGCACTGACGCGCAGGCCGGCTACGACGTCTACGACGGCGACGCGGTGATCGGCACCATCCAGGTGCCCGCGCGCACCATGGTGCAGCACCACCTCGACGCCGAGCTCGACCGCATCGTCGTCACGGCGCCGGACTCCGCGAAGACGGTGCAGCGCGGCGACTCGCTCCGCCTCACCGCGGTCGGCTACGACCAGTACGGCGCGACCATCCCGATGGACGACCTGCGGTGGAGCGTGGACGGCGGCGGCGCCATCGACGCCGACGGCACGTTCACGGCCACGGAGGACGCGGATCCGCTCACCGTCACCGCCGCCTCCGGGGCGACGACGGCCGACTACGAGCTCCGCGTGGCACCTCGTCCCGTGCTGTCGGCCCTCGCGGTGTCGCCGGAGTTCGTGCGCGTCACGGAGGGCGGCACCGCGCCGTTCTCCGCGACCGGCCTCGACCAGTACGGCGACCCGATCGGGATCGGTCCGATCAGCTGGGAGACCACGGCCGACGCGAGCGTCGATGCCGCGGGCGTCCTCAGCGCCCGCGCCGCGGGCGCCGGCTACGTCCGCGCCTCGGCGGACGGCGCATCCGGGACGTCGGTCGTCGCGGTGATTCCGCCCGGCGTCGACATCGCGCAGGGCAAGCCGGTCGCGGCGTCGACCTCCGACGGCGCCAACACGGCGGAGGCGGCGGTCGACGGATCGTCCGGCACGCGCTGGGAGAGCGCGCACGGCGCGGGCGAGCAGTGGCTGCGCGTCGACCTCGGCGCCTCGCACGACATCTCGTCCGTGCACGTCGGCTGGGAGACCGCGGCGGCCGCGGAGTACGAGATCCAGCTCGCGGACGACGCGGACGGTCCGTGGAGGACCGTGGCGACGGAGTCCAAGTCCGCCGCCACGGCCGACGACGTGGCGGTGGAGGCCACCGGACGGTACGTGCGGATCCTCGGGCTCGAGCGCCTGACCGACTACGGCTACTCGATCTGGGACCTCGGCGTGACCGGGACCCCGTCGGCTTCCGCGATCGACACCACCGAGCTCCTGGTCACCCCGCAGGACGCCACGGTCGTGAGCGGGCGCGACGTCGTGTTCGCCGCGTGGGCGTTCGACGACGCGGGCAACGGCGGCCGGACCGCCGGATCGTTCGCGGCGGAGGGCGGCACGATCGCCGCCGACGGCACGTACACCGCGGGCGCGACCGCCGGGGCGTTCCCGGTCACCGCCGAGTCCGACGGCGTCCGCGGCTCGTCGACCGTGACGGTGCGTGCGAACGGAGCCGCGGGACCGGGACAGCCCGAGACCCCGACCCCGGGGGCTCTCGCCGACGTCGCGTACGGCAAGGCCGTCACGGCGTCGTCCACCGAGAACGCGGGCACCCCCGCCGAGTTCGCGGTCGACACCTCGCCGGCCTCGCGCTGGTCGAGCGCGGCCACCGACGACGCCTGGATCGAGGTCGACCTCGGCACCGTGGCGTCGATCGCGCGCATCGACCTCGAGTGGGAGGCCGCGTACGGGGCCGGGTACCTGCTGCAGACGCGCGCCGCGGCCGGCGACGAGTGGGAGACGGTCGTCACGGAGTCGGCCGGCGACGGCGGGCGCGACAGCCACGCCGTGGACGCCCGCGCGCGCTTCGTGCGGATGACGGGCGTCGAGCGGGCCACGCCGTACGGCTACTCGCTGTTCGGCCTCTCGGTGTGGTCCGCCGACGGCACCGTGGTCGCCCGGAACCTCGCCGAGGGGGCGCAGGTCAGCGCCACGAGCGAGGCGGCTCCGGGGACGAGGGCCGGGAACGCGGTCGACGGCGACCCCTCCTCGCGGTGGGCGAGCGAGGCGAGCGACGACCAGTCGATCACCGTCGACCTCGGACGGGCGTCAGGCGTCGCGTCGGTCGCCGTGCGATGGGAGGCCGCCTACGCCTCGGAGTACCTGATCCAGGGCGCGACGACCGCGGAGGGCCCGTTCACGACGCTCGCCACGGAGAGGGCGGGAGCGGGCGGGACCGAGACGTTCGACGTGCAGGGCGAGCACCGCTTCATCCGCGTCCAGGGCGTCGAGCGCGCGACGCCGTACGGCTACTCGATCCACGAGATCGTGGTCCGCTAGGGCGAGGCGAGGGGGCGCGCCCGACCTCCGCCGACCGCGTCGGAGGCCGGGGGAGAACCGTGAGAGAATACGTCTCGGACCATCACCGCGGACGCCCCTGGCGGAGCGCCGCGGCGGCCGGTGATCTCGGTGCACCGGCCACGCTCCATGGCATCGCCTCCTGGCACGGCCATGGTGCGCGACGTCGGCGCCCACGCGGCCTGCATGCGCGTGCGCGACATCTCCGGCACACATCTCGAGGGATCGAAGGACAGCACTACATGATTTTCGAAGTAGGGGAGACCGTCGTGTACCCCCACCACGGCGCAGCCACGATCACCGCGGTCAAGACCCGCACCATCAAGGGGGTCGACAAGAAGTACATCACCCTCCAGATCCACCAGAGCGAGCTGGTCATCGACGTGCCCGTCGACAACGCCGAGCTCGTCGGGCTGCGCGACGTGATCGACAGCTCCGGCGTGGAGGCCGTCTTCGACGTGCTCCGCGGCGACGTCGAGGAGGAGGCCGGCAACTGGTCGCGCCGCTTCAAGGCCAACACCGAGAAGATGGGCTCCGGCGACGTCCGGCGCGTCAGCGAGGTCGTGCGCGACCTCTGGCGCCGCGACCAGGACTCGGGCGTCTCGGCCGGCGAGAAGCGCATGCTGGCCAAGGCCCGGCAGATCCTCGTCTCGGAGCTCGCGCTCGCGCAGAAGTCCACCGATGAGGAGGCGTCCGTCGTCCTCGACGGCGTCCTCGCGCAGAGCATCTCCGCCTGACCTGACCTGACGCGCCCGCGGGCGCGCATCCGCCGACGGGCGGTCCCTCCAGCGCGAGGGGCCGCCCGTCGGCGCATCCGGAGGGCCGTCCGGTCGCGTCGGTGGCCGTATCCCGCCGGGCCCGTCAGCCGGCCGGGCACCGGCGTAGGGTGCGAGCATGCGCGATCACCCGGAACGACCCGACCACGACGGCCCCCTCGAGCAGAACCCCCTGCAGCCGGCCGGGCGCGGGCTCAAGGTGTGGATCTTCGCCATCGCCGCGCTCGTCGTCGTCGCCATCGTCGCCTTCGCCCTCGTGCGCCTCGCGACCGCCGGGCAGAACACGCCCGGCCCGTCGTCGCTCGGCGAGCTCGTGGGGATCGCCGCGGCGGCACGCGCCCTCATCTGATCCTTCGGCCGGCGGACGCCGGAGCGGTGCGGGGACGCCGTGGCCGAGTGCGCACGCCGCCCCCTCCCCAGCCGTCGCCGGAGCGCCGCCTCCTCGAGGTGCCCGCGTGGTCCGCCGCCTCGTCCTGCGTCCGGTATCCCGGCACGTGAGGGGGAGCCATGGACGAGCGCGGCGGACGCGGCAGGCGGCGGGGGACGCCCATCGCACGACTCGCGTCCCGGGTGGACGCGCTCCGCGTGCTGCTCGGGGGCGTCGCCGTGGTGATCGTCGCGGTCTCGGTGGTCGTCGGAGCGCGGGAGGCCTCGGACGGGCCGGACGGCGGCGGGCCGCTGTCCGCGGAGGTGCGTGACGGCGCGGTGGTGGGGGTGCTCGCGCGCTCGGGTCTCGTCCGGGACGGGCGGATCGACGTGGACGCGGTGCGCGCCATGACCGACGCGCTCGCCCCCGACGCCCGGGCCCGGGATCCGCGCTACGACCGCGACGCCTTCGGCCCGGCCTGGGCGGACGCCGACGGGAACGGGTGCGACCAGCGGGACGACGTGCTCGCGCGCGACCTCGTCGGCGTCGTGCTCGCCGCCGACGACGCGTGCACGGTCGTCGCCGGGCACCTGGACGACGTGTACACCGGGCACGGCATCGACTTCGTCCGCGGCGCCCGCACGAGCGCTGCCGTGCAGATCGACCACTTCGTGCCGCTCTCCTGGGCATGGCGGCACGGCGCGTGGGCGTGGTCCGACGCACGCCGCGAGCGCCTGGCGACCGATCTCGACGAGTTGCAGGCGGTGGACGGCCCGACGAACCAGGACAAGTCCGACCAGGGTCCTGCCACGTGGCTCCCGCCCGACCCGGCGTACCGGTGCCTCTACGTCACGAGGTTCGCCTTCGTGGTGAGCAGGTACCGGCTGGGCATCGACGACGCGGACCGGGCCGCCATCGACCGCGTCCTCGGCGAGTGCACGTGAGACGCCCGGTGCCCGTCGTGATGCGGCCCGATCGCCGCGCCCCGTCCGGGTGGGCCGTCGGTGCTGACGCGTACGCTCGGACCGACGCGGCCGGGCGTCGCCCCGGCCGTCCGGTCGGCGGCGGGCGACCCGAGGGGATCCGCATGTGGAGCAAGCAGAGCGGCGACGCGAGCGGCGCCATCGGCCCCGTGCCGGAGCACCCGCACGCGCATCCCGTGCGCGGCGCGTGGCTCGTGCGCGTGGGGGACGGACCGGCGCTCGGCTGGGTGCTCCGGCACCGGGCCGACCTCGCCGATCCGTTCTCCTACGAGGTCTACGCCTGCGGGCTCGGGGACGACGGGCTCCGGGTCTGGGTGGCGCGGCGCGACTCGCTCAACGCGGCCGTGGCGTGGATCGTGCAGCACGACCGCGAGCTGCTGGCGTTCGGCGGACGGCTCCGTCCGGATCCCGCGCAGCCGCTCGGGATCGGTGCGGATCCGCCGGTCGGTGCACGTCCGGCGCTCCACGGCGACGGGACGGACGGCGACCGGACGGTTGCCGGGTCGCGTGCGGTCGCCGTGCCGCGCTCCCGGGACGACGACGCCGCCGCCCCCTCATCCGGGGACGGCGGCGTCGGGCCGCGCTGAGCGGCGCGGGTCAGCGCTTGCGCTGGTTCGCGGCGTCGCGCCCGGTGATGGGGAACGGGCCGGTGATGCCCTCGCGGAGGCGGGCGATCTCGAGGATCCGGTCGCGCTGCAGGTACCAGCCGACGATCAGCAGCGGGATGATGATCACGAGCGACGCGACCGTGAGGGTGCCGATCGGCCAGTCGATCGCCATCAGCACGAGCACGCTCACGAGGAACGCGAGCGTGAGCCACGAGGTGACGGGTGCGCCCGGGAGGCGGAACGTCGGCTCCTTGGCCTTGCCCTGCTTCGCCCAGGTGCGCAGGCGCATCTGGCACAGGATGATCGTGCCCCAGCCCGCCACGATGCCGAGGGCGGCGACGTTCAGCACGATCTCGAAGGCCTGCTTCGGCACCAGGAAGTTGAGCCCGACGCCGAGCAGGGTGATGGAGCCGGTGAGGAGGATCCCGCCGAACGGCACCCCGCCCTTCGTCATCACGGTCGTGAACTTCGGCGCAGAGCCCGCCATGCCCATCGAGTGCAGCACGCGGCCGGTGCTGTAGAGACCGGCGTTGAGGCTCGACATCGCGGCGGTGAGGACCACGAAGTTCATCACGGAGCCCGCGATGGCGCCGACCTGGGGCGAGCCGAGGCTGGAGAAGAACGTGACGAAGGGGCTCTGATCGGCGCTGTACGCCGTGTACGGGAGCAGCAGCGAGAGGAGCACCACGGATCCGACGTAGAAGATCGCGATGCGGAAGACGACCGAGTTGATGGCGCGGGGGATGACCTTCTCCACGTCCTGGGTCTCGCCGCTGGCGGTGCCGACGAGCTCGATCGCGGCGTAGGCGAACACGACGCCCTGCACGACGAGCACGACCGGGACGAGGCCCTTCGGGAAGACGCCGCCGTTCTGCTGCAGCACGGTCCAGCCGGTCTGCACCTCGGCGCCGCCGACCGTGACGGGGAAGCTCCACGCGAGCCAGACGATGCCGACGATGAGGAACACCACGAGGGCGGCGACCTTCACGAGCGCGAACCAGAACTCCATCTCGCCGAAGACCTTGACGGCGACGAGGTTGAGCATGAGGACGATCACGAGGGCGATGAGGGCGAGCAGCCACTGCGGCGCCGCCGTGAACGCGGACCAGTAGTGCATGTAGAGCGCGACGGCCGTGACGTCGACGATGGCGGTGGTCGCCCAGTTGAGGAAGTACATCCAGCCGGCGGCGTAGGCGAACTTCTCGCCGTAGAACTCGCGGGCGTAGGAGATGAACGAGCCGGAGCTCGGACGGTGCAGCACGAGCTCGCCGAGCGCGCGGAGGATGAAGAAGGCGAAGACGCCGCAGATGAGGAACACGATCGCCAGGGCGGGGCCCGCGGAGGCCAGGCGGCCGCCGGCGCCGAGGAACAGGCCCGTGCCGATCGCGCCGCCGATGGCGATCATCTGCAGCTGGCGGGGCTTGAGGCCGTGCTGGTAGCCCTCCTGCTCGTGGCTGAAGTCCTGCGCCACGAACTCCGGATCGGGCGGGACGGTGCTGCGGTCGCTCTCGCTTCGTGTCATCCGAATACGGTAGTGGTCCGGGGCATTCGCCCTGACACCCGCGTCGACCGACTTCCGCGGGGAACATCACCTGTGATAGACGCCGGGGAGGCGCGCATGCCACGCACACACGGATCCTGGCGGCGGATGCGGTCGCGGACGGCGGCGCTCGCCGCGGTCGTGGGCGTGCTGCTCGTCGCCGGATGCACGGCTGATCCCGGACCGCAGGGCGCCGCGACCCCGTCCGTCCTCCCCACCGCCCCCGCCGACGGCGGCGGGGCGTCCGGGACCCCGGCCCCGGATCCGACCGTGACGCGCGCGCCCGGGCCGCCCACCGAGGCCGAGCTCGCCACCTGCTCCACGCTCGCGCAGGTGCTGCCCGACTCCACGAAGCTCGTGCAGGCGCTCGGCGACGGGAATCCGGTCGACCCGACCATCCTCGATCGGGTGAAGCAGGGCGACGCGTCGCTCGCGGGCATGGCGCCGGAGAACATGAAGCCGCTCGTCTCCGCGTTCTCGACCATCGTCGACGAGCTCGACGCGCTCCGCACGGGCGCCGACACGGACGGCGCCTCGCTCGACACCGGGCAGTACCTGCGCGCGACGAGCGCGTTCCTCGACTACTGCCTCGACGACGTCGGCTACGTGCCGCCGACGGCGTCGCCGACGCCCGCGCCCTAGCGTCCGGCGCCGGAGCCCCTAGGTGCGGCGCGCGACCGCCTCGTCCGCCTCGATGTCCTCGCGGGCGTCCGCCCGGCGGTCGCGGCCGTCGCCGTCGTGCGTCACGAGCAGGTGCGGCGTGCGGTGGATCCGGTACGAGATGCGCAGGTGCCGGTGCAGGACCAGCCACGCGATCGCGATGACCGCCGAGACGAGGCCGGACGCCGCGCCCACCATGAGCGCCGCGCGCGGGCCCCACGTGTTCGCGACCCAGCCGACGACCGGGGCGCCGAGCGGGGTGCCGCCCACGAAGATCGCCATGTAGACCGCCATGACGCGTCCCCGCATGCGCGGCTCGACGGTGAGCTGCACGGTGCTGTTCGCGCTCGTCATGAGCGTCTGCGACACGACGCCGACGATCACGAGTGCGCCGGCGAAGAGCAGGTACGTGGGAGCGATCGCCGCCAGCGCGGTCGCGATGCCGAAGAGCGCTGCCCCGACGAACACGAGGCGGATGCGGGGCCGCTCGCGGCGGGCCGAGAGGAGCGCGCCCGCGACGGATCCCACCGCGAGGCTCGACGACAGCAGGCCGAACTCGGTCGCGCCCTTGCCGAACTCGACGCTCGCCATGGTGGAGGTGAAGATCGGGAAGTTGTAGCCGAAGGCACCCACGAGGAAGACGATGACGAGGATCACCATGATGTCCGGCCGGCCGCCGATGTAGCGGAACCCCTCGCGGAGCTGGCCGCGGGACCGGGCGACGCGCTCGGGGCGGCGCAGCTCGCCGACGCGGAGGCGCGTGAGGGCGAACAGCACCGCGATGAAGCTCACGGCGTTGATGAGGAACACCCAGCCGGTGCCGACGCCCGCGATGAGCACGCCCGCGACGGCCGGCCCGATCATCCGCGCGGCGCTGAACGACGCCGAGTTCAGGGCGACCGCGTTTGAGAGGTCGTCGTCGGAGACGAGCTCGGAGACGAAGGACTGGCGGGCGGGCGCGTCGAGCGCGGACGCGATCCCGAGCAGCAGCGCGAAGAGGTACACGTGCCAGAGCTCCGCGCGCCCGGAGAGGACGATGAGGCCGAGGCCCAGCCCGAGGACCGCCATGGCGCCCTGCGTGATCATCAGCACGCGGCGCTTGTCGTACCGGTCGGCGATGAGGCCGGCGTAGGGGGAGAGCAGGAGCATCGGGCCGAACTGGAGGGCCATGACGATGCCGACCGCGGTGGCGTCGTAGCGGGTGAGCTCGGTGAGGACGATCCAGTCCTGGGCCGTGCGCTGCATCCACGTGCCGACGTTGGAGACGAGCGCGCCCGCGAACCAGATGCGGTAGTTCGGCGCGCGGAGGCTGCGGAAGACGGCGCTCACGCGGAGGCCATCCGGCCGAGGAGGACGGCGGCGTCGGCGAGCGTGGCGCGCTCCTCAGGCGTGAGCTCGTCGAGGCGGAGCGACAGCCAGGCGCTCCGCTGCCGGCGGGTCTCCTGGACGACGCGGCGGCCCTCGTCGGTGACGGACACGGTGACGCGACGGCCGTCGTCCGGCGCGGGCGAGCGCTCGGCGTACCCGGCCGACACGAGGCAGTTGACCGTGCGGTTCATGCTCGGGGCGGAGACCCGCTCGATCTCGGCGAGGCGGCCGGGGCTCGCGGGCCCGTCGCGGAGGAGGAGGGCGAGGACCACGAACTGGCTGTCGCCGAGCTCGTGGTCGGCCTTCTCGGCGCGCAGGCGGCGGGAGAGGCGCATGACGCCGGCGCGGAGGCTCTGGCTGAGGTCGGGGGAGTCGGGCACCTGCTTAGGCTAGCTCATTAGGCGTGCTAACTACCGCGACGGGGTGACGGGACGCTGCGAGGCGGCGCGATCCGGACATGGCGACGGGCGGCGCGCCCTCGTCCGGGCAGTATGGGATCACGCCGCAGGACGCGGTGCCCGCGACGACGCGGGCGCCCGCCGCGGGACCAGAGGAGGCACGCATGACGCACCACGACGGCACGGACCACGCGCACGACGACGCGACGCAGGACGACGCGGCGGGACTCGGCGGCGAGGGCACGATCCCCGCGGGTTCCACCGGCGTCGCGGCCGGCCACGACGGCGGGAACGACCACTTCGAGCCCGAGGAGGACACCCCGCACCGCACCGACGAGGACGGCGCGGGCGCGACGGCCTGATCCGCCGCTCGGGCCCGCCTCACCGGCCGGGCCCGCGCGGGTCCGGCGGGGCGCTCCCGCGGAGCCGTCGCTCCACGCGGCGCCGACGGTCCGCGCGGGACGCTCCGCGCGGGACCGCGCCGGCGCCCGCGTAGCCTGGATTCCCGTGGACACCGCGACCAACCCCCTCGACGGCACGCGCATCGCCTACCGGGCCTTCGGCGCCCGGCCCGACGGGGAGGATCCTCGCGATCCGGCGCACGCGCCCGTCGTGCTCGTGCACGGGACGGCCCTCTCGCAGGCGATCTGGCGCGGCTTCGGCTGGGTGCGCGGTCTGTCGCCCGAGCGTCCGGTGATCACGCTCGACCTCCGCGGGCACGGCCGGAGCGGCACCCCGCACGAGCCCGCCGCGTACGCGATGGACCTGATGGTCGCCGACGTCGTGGCCGTGCTCGACGCGGTCGGCCTCGACGCCGTGCACCACGTGGGCTACAGCCTCGGCGCGCGCGTCGGCTTCTCGCTGGCGGCCGCGCATCCGGAGCGGCTGCTCTCCACCGCGAGCCTCGGCGGATCCCCGAGGAGCGGCGTCGGCGTCTTCGACCGGGTGTTCTTCCCCGGCTGCATCGAGGCGCTCGAGGAGGGCGGGATGCCGGGCTTCCTCGACGCGTGGGAGCGCCACAGCGGGCACCCGGTCGACGCCGCGACGCGCGGGGCCTTCCTCGCGGACGACGCCCGGGCGCTCGCCGCCTACATGCGCGAGTCGGAGCGGGGCGCGGGGGTGCCGGACGCGGTCGTCGCGGGATCCGCCGTGCCGCTGCTCCTCGTCGCCGGCACCCGCGATGCCGAGCGGCTCCGGGCAGCCCACCACGTGCGCGCCCTCCGTCCGGACGCGCCGCTCGTCGAGCTCGAGGGCGCGACGCATGCGGACACGCCGCGGCACCCGGACGCGCTGCCCGCGGTCGCGCGGTTCCTCGCGTCGCTCGGCACGACCACGCGCTGACGGACGCCGCTCGCCCGGACCCGGACCCGGACCCGGACCCGGACCCGGACCCGGACGGATCCGGCCGCGCCCCCGCGCCCCCGCGCGTCAGGCGGCCGGCGCCGCCGCGGCCCGCGCCGCCTCCGCGTGCGCGAGCGCGGCGTTGCCCGCCTGGTGCGCCCGGTCGAGCTCGTCGGGGTGCGCCGCCGCGGCGGCCTCCAGGGCGTCCGCCGCGCGCACGAGCGCCAGGTGCGACAGGGCCTGCGGCACGTTGCCCGCCTGGCGACGCTGGACCGGGTCGTACTCCTCCGACAGGAGCCCCACGTCGTTGGACAGCCCGACGAGCCGCTCCATGAGCTCGCGCCCGTCCGCCTCCCGGCCCGAGCGCGCGTACTGCTCGACGAGCCAGAAGGAGCACGCGAGGAACGGGTTCTCGCCGGCGGGCAGGCCGTCGACGCCGGCGCTCGTGTCGTAGCGGAGCAGGAAGCCCTCGTGCATGAGGGTCCTCTCCATGGCGTCCACGGTGGCGAGCATGTGCGGGTCGTCGTAGGCGCAGAACCCGGCCTGGGCGAGGATCAGCAGCGACGCGTCGACCTCGGTCGTGCCGTAGTGCTGGCGGAAGGCGCCGGTGGCGGGATCCACGCCCCGGTCGAGGATCTCGTCGCGCACCCGGTCGCGCAGCGTCCGCCACTGCTCCACGGGTCCGTCGAGGCCGTGCCGCTCGACGCCCTGCACGGCCGCGTCGAGCGCCGCCCAGATCATCGCGCGCGAGTGGGTGAAGTGCTGCTCGGCGCCGCGGATCTCCCAGATGCCGCTGTCCTGCCGCTCCCAGTTCTCCTCGACGTAGCCGATGAGCGCGCGCTGCAGCGGCCAGGAGAACTCGGTCTCGCCGACGCCGGCGTCGCGCGCGGCCTGGAGCGCCATCATCACCTCGCCGATCACGTCGGCCTGGTACTGCTCGAACGCGCCGTTGCCGACGCGCACGGGGCCGGAGCCCTCGTAGCCGGGCAGGCTCTCCAGGTCGCGCTCGGGGAGGTAGCGCTCGCCGCTGAGGCCGTACATGATCTGCACGTCGCCCGGATCCCCGGCGATGGCCCGCAGGAGCCACGTGCGCCACTCGTCGGCCTCGTCGTCGAAGCCGTGGGCGAGCAGCACCTCGAGGGTGAGGGACGCGTCGCGCAGCCAGACGTAGCGGTAGTCCCAGTTGCGCGGGCCGCCGAACTGCTCGGGGAGGCTCGTGGTCGCGGCGGCGACGATGCCGCCGGTGTCCTCGTGCGTGAGCGCGCGCAGCACGAGCAGCGAGCGGCGGACCGCGGCCTGGTGGGGGCCGGAGTGCTCGATGGAGCTCGCCCAGCTCTCCCACCACTCGGTGGTGTGCTCGAGCGCCGCGTCCACGTCGAACGCGGGCGGCTCGCTGCGGTGCGAGGGGTACCAGGTGAGCGTGAGGTCGACGGTCTCGCCGGCCCGCACGTCGAAGCCCACGCCGTGGTGGTGGTTCGTGGCGGTGAGCTCGGGGCCGCGGACCACGACGGCGTCAGGGCCGGCCACCGCGACGAGGCGCGGGTCGCCGTCGTCGTGCTTGCGGATCCACGGCAGCGCGGTCGCGTAGCCGAAGCGCAGGCGGAGGTCGCCCTGCATCCGCACGGTGCCGCTGATGCCGCGGACGCGCCGCACGACGTCGGCGCGGCGGTTGCCCATCGACATGAAGTCGGTGACCTCGACGGCGCCCTCGGGCGTCTCCCACCGGGTCCAGAGCACGAACGTGTTGCCGAGGTAGGTGCGCATCGAGACCGAGGCGTCCGGGTGCGCGGGGGCGAGGCGCCAGGACCCGTGCTCGTCCGTGCCGAGGAGCGCCCCGAACATGGACGCGGAGTCGAAGCGCGGCAGGCACAGCCAGTCGATGGAGCCGTCCCGCCCGACCAGCGCTCCCGTGTGGCAGTCCCCGATGAGTGCGTAGTCCTCGATGCGCATGGCCATGGCCCATCGTCCCATGTGCCGCCTGTCGATCCCGTCCGCCCCGCGTACCCTGGCCGCATGCCCGCGACCTCCACGCTCCTCATCCTCGGCGCCAGCGGCGACCTCTCCGCGCGCCTCCTCCTCCCCGGCCTCGGCGAGCTCCTCGCGCACCGGCCCGACCTCGACCTGCAGCTCGTCGGCGCGGGCACGGAGGACTGGGACGACGACCGCTGGCGCGACGTCGTCCGCACCTCGTTCGCCTCGCTCGGCGCGGAGGGCCCGGCGGTCGACCGCGTGCTGGCGGGCACGACCTACCTCTCGGCCGACGTCACCGCCCAGGCCGACCTCGAGCGCCTGTTCGCGGCGTGCGATGCGGCCCCGGCCGTCTACTTCGCGCTGCCGCCGGCGGTCACCGAGAGGGCGTGCGAGGCCATGACCGGCATGACGCTGCCCGCGGGCACGTCGCTCTCGCTGGAGAAGCCGTTCGGCACCGACCTCGCGAGCGCCCAGGCGCTCAACCGGCTGCTCGCGACGCTCGTGCCCGAGGAGCGCACGCACCGGGTGGACCACTTCCTCGGCCGCTCCACCGTGCGGAACCTCCTCGGGCTGCGCTTCGCGAACCGGCTGCTCGAGCCGGTGTGGAACGCGCAGCACATCGCGAGCGTCGAGATCGTCTACGACGAGCAGCTCGCGCTCGAGGGCCGCGCCCGCTACTACGACACCGCGGGCGCCCTCACCGACATGATCCAGAGCCACCTGCTGCAGGTCATGGCCGTGTTCGCGATGGAGCCGCCGGCCACGACGGACGCGCGCGACATCCGCGACCAGAAGGCGCTCGTGCTCCGGGCCACCCGGCCCTTCGGCGGCGACCCGGTCGCCTCCTCCCGCCGGGCCCGCTACTCCGCGGGCGACGTGGAGGGCCGCGAGCTGCCGGCCTACGCCGACGAGGAGGGTGTGGATCCGTCGCGCGGCACGGAGACGCTCGCCGAGCTGACGGTCGAGATCGCGAACTGGCGCTGGGCCGGCGTGCCCTTCCGCCTCCGCTCCGGCAAGGCGATGCGGGACCACCGCCGCGAGATCGTCGTGACCTTCCAGCCCGCGCCGCACGTGCCCACGGGTCTCTCGGGCGCGGGGGAGCCGGACCGCATCCGGATCCTCCTCGCGCCCGACGAGCTGCACCTGGAGCTCAACGTCAACGGGCCGGCCGACCCCGACGTCATCGACCGGGCCGAGCTCGTGACCGCGTTCGACGCGGGCGACCTGCCGCCGTACGGCCAGGTGATCGACGGGATCATCTCGGAGGACGAGAGCCTGTCGGTGCGCGGCGACACGGCCGAGGAGTGCTGGCGGATCGTCGAGCCGGTGATCGCCGCCTGGCGCGCGGGCGACGTGCCGCTCGAGGAGTACCCGGCCGGATCCGCGGGGCCGTGGGACGGGCCGCAGGTGGCCCCGAGGGGCTGAGCTGTCGCCGACGGCCGTCCTGGCTAGGCGCTTCGCATCCCGCGCAGCAGCGCGGGCACGCGTCGGGGGTCGCCCGCGAGCTCGGCGAGCGTGCCGTCGAGCGGATCCTCGTCGAACACCGCGAGCTCGCGCGTCACCGCGTCCTCCCGGGCGGACTCCGCACGGGAGGGCGATGCGGCGGAGCCGGTCGCGCGCGCGTCCGTGAGCGGGAGGTCGGCTGCGGCCGGAGCGGCGCCGAGCGCGAGGGCGACGTCGCGGGCGATGTGCGCGGTCATCAGCTCGTCGAAGAACCCGGCCGTCGTGTCGGGCGTCCGGCGCACGAGCGCCCACGCGCCGTCGGGACCGAAGTGATGCGCGAGCGCCGCGTGCACGATCAGCGCGAGCGGCCGGAGGTCGGGATCCGCGTCGGCGGGGGAGACCGTGGCGTCCGCGGGCGCGTCGTGCGCCGGTGCCCCCGCCGGGGCTCCGGCCTCGTGCGCGGCGACGTGCGGCGGACGCCCCGGCCCGCCGTGCAGCCGGGCCGCGCTGGCGGCGAGCTCGCCGGTGGCGAGCGACGCGGACGGGCTCTCCGTCGGCGTCGACGCCGGCGCGTCGGCAGCGGACGCGTCGGCAGCGGGCGCGTCGGCAGCGGGCGCGTCGGCAGCGGAGGCGCCGGTGCCGGACGCGCCGGTGCCGGCGGATCGTGCATCCGGCGCCGCGGGCGCGGCCTCGGTCGAGCGGGTCCTGCGCCTCAGCCATCGGAACATGATCCCGACCTCCCCGATCGCACCGCCGCGATCGGGACCATGATCGCCGCCGACACGCCCGGGCGTCCTCGCGACACGCCGAGCGGATCCGCATGGGGGCGCGGAGAGCGCGCCCCCGTCCCCGTCGACGGCCACGTCCCTCCCGGGCAGCGGCTGCAACACTGGATCCTCCCGGGACAGCGCGGTCCGCCCACCCGACCGGAGGATCCATGGACCTGCCCGCCCTGCTCGCCCAGCCCGCCGTGGCCGTGATCGTCACGCTGCTCGCGGCCGTGGCCGCCGCCCTGCTCGTCACCGCCGTCGTCGCCCTCGTCGTGCGGGTCATCGCCCGCCGCCGCGAGTGGGCGGCCCGGCTGGTGACGCGCGCCCGGCGCCCATTCCGCGTGCTGCTCCTCGTCGTGGCGCTGTGGGTCGCGCTCCGTGCCTCCATCGCCCCGGGCGAGCTGCGCGACGGGCTCGACCACCTGCTGCACGTCGTGACGATCGTCGCGTCCGCCTGGCTCGTCTGCGCCCTGGCCATCTTCTTCGAGGACCTCGGGCTCAGCCGCTACCGCGTGGACGTCGCCGACAACCGCGTCGCGCGCCGGGTGCGCACGCAGGTGCTCATCATCCGCCGCCTCACCGTGGTCGCGATCGTCGTGGTCGCCGTCGGCGCGATCCTCCTCACCTTCCCCGGGGCGCGGACGGCCGGCGCGAGCGTGCTCGCGTCCGCCGGCCTCGTGTCCATCGTCGCCGGCCTCGCGGCGCAGTCGACGCTCGCCAACGTCTTCGCGGGGATGCAGCTCGCCTTCAGCGACGCGATCCGGGTCGACGACGTGGTCATCGTGGAGAAGGAGTGGGGCCGCGTCGAGGAGATCACGCTCACCTACGTGGTGGTGCACATCTGGGACGACCGCCGCATGGTGCTGCCGTCCACCTACTTCACGACCACGCCGTTCCAGAACTGGACGCGCACGAAGTCCGAGCTGCTCGGCGCGGTCGAGCTCGACCTCGACTGGCGCGCGACCCCGGCGAGCATGCGCGAGGAGCTCGACCGCGTGCTCGCGACGACCGACCTCTGGGACGGCCGCGTATCCGTGCTCCAGGTGACGGATGCGGTGGGCGGCTACGTGCGGATCCGCGTGCTCGTCTCGGCCGTGGACGCGCCGACGCTGTTCGACCTGCGCTGCCTCGTGCGCGAGCGCCTCGTGACGTTCCTGCACGAGAGCAGCCCGCAGTCGCTGCCGCGCACGCGCGTGCAGATGGTGGATCCGGGCGAGCACGAGGACGCATCCCGCGCGCGACGGCGGACCGCGGAAGCGGAGCCCACGGGCCTGTTCTCCGGCACGGCGCAGGGCGACTCGCGCGCGGGGCTGTTCACCGGACCGATCTCGACCGTGCCGGCCGCCGAGCGCATCGACCTCGGGGTCGACGGGGACCGCTGGCGCACGCACGAGTGACGCGCACGCCCGGGGGCATGCGCGTCACGGCGCGGGGCGGCTAGTTGCCGAGCTGCCCGTCGCGGGAGTCCTCGATGACGGTGCCGACGGCGATCGCCATCGTGATGCCCCAGCTCAGCCACATGAGGCCGAGCTTCCAGTCGCGCGGACCCCGACGGGTCGTCTGGAGCGTGCTCCAGCCGCCGATGAGGGCGCTGAGGACGCTGCCGTTCAGGATGTACTTGCGCATGACACCTCCCAGTGTGCTTCCACGGTACCGGGATCCGGTCGCCGCGACCGCCGCCCGGCGCGCGCCGCCCCGCCGCCCTCCCGCCGCCGTCCCCTTTCCGCAGGCGGTGCGGGCTCCCGGCGCGCGATGAGTACAGTGATCGCGGATCAGACAGGAGGCGCCCGTGCGCACAGCCCTCATCGGGGTGGTGCTCCTCGTCGTCGGCGCCGTCGCCGTGGCCACCGGAGCCCTCCCGCTCGACGACCTCGGCGTGCTGTACGAGCGGGTCTGGCCGATCCTCCTCTTCGTCGTCGCGATCACGGTGGTCACCGAGCTCGCCAGCGAGGCGGGCCTGTTCACCTGGATCGCCGAGCGGGCCGCGGGCCTCGGCCGCGGCCGCACCTGGGCGTTGTGGCTCGCGACCGTCGTGCTCGCGTGCCTCTGCACGATCTTCCTGTCGCTCGACACCACGGCCGTGCTCCTCACGCCCGTGGTCGTCGTGCTCGCGCGCCACTGCGGGCTGCCGCCGCTCCCGTTCGCGCTCACCACGGTGTGGCTCGCGAACACGGCGTCGCTGCTCCTGCCCGTCTCGAACCTCACGAACCTGCTCGCGGAGCACGAGCTCGGCGGCCTCGGCCCGGCCGGCTTCGCGGCGCTCACGGTCGCGCCCGCCCTCGTCGCCATCGCCGTGCCCGTGCTCGCGATCCTCGTCATCCACCGCAAGGACCTCTTCACCCGCTACGAGGTGGGGGCGCCCTCGGCGCCGACCGACCGCGTGCTCCTCGTCGGCAGCGCCGTCGTGGTGGGGCTGCTCGTGCCGGCGCTCGTCTCGGGCGTCGAGGTGTGGATCCCGGCGCTCGCCGCGGCCGTCGTCCTCGCGATCCTCACGGCCGTCCGCCGCCCGCGGGTGCTCCGGCTGGGGCTCCTGCCGTGGCAGCTCGTCGTGTTCGCGTCCGGCCTCTTCATCGTGATGGAGGCCGCGCAGTCGCTCGGGCTCACCGCCGTCATGGCCGCGATCTCGGGCCAGGGCCAGGACGCCGCGTCGCTCTTCCGCCTGGCGGGCGTCGCGACGCTGAGCGCCAACGCGGTCGACAACCTGCCGGCCTACCTGGCGCTGGAGCCCGTCGCCGGATCCCCGGAGCGGCTCGTCGCGATCCTGGTGGGCGTCAACGCGGGTCCGCTCATCACGCCGTGGGCGTCGCTCGCGACCCTGCTCTGGCACGAGCGGCTCGTGAGCATGGGGGTGCACATCAAGTGGTCGCGGTACGTGCTGCTCGGCCTCGTGGTCGCGCCGCTCACCGTCGGCCTCGCGATGCTCGCGTTCGTGCTCATCCGCTGACCCGCCGTCCGGCCGTCCCGCCTGACAGGCGGCTGGCAGTCTGACCGATCGTGCAGGACCTGACCGATCGGTCGACCTAGGCTCGACGGGTGACCCGAACCCCCCGCGCCTCCGCCGGCGACGAGCTGCGGACGATCGCCGCCGCGCGCTTCGCCCGCGACGGCTTCCAGGCGACCTCGCTGCAGCAGATCGCCGACGAGGCGGGCTACTCGAAGTCGAGCGTGCTCTACCACTTCGCGTCCAAGGAGGCGCTGCTCGACGCCCTCCTGGAGCCCACGATCGACGCGCTCGCCGAGGTCATCGAGCGCGCCGACTCCATCCGCGGCGACGCGGACGCGAGGCGGCTCTTCGTCGAGCGCTTCATCGACTTCCTCCTGCTGCACCGGCACGAGGTGGCGCTGTTCATCACGCAGGGCCGGTCGCTCGGCCACCTCGCCGTGATCGAGCGCGCGAACGACCTCGTGCGCACGCTCGGCGAGACCGCCGGCGCCCTCGACAGCACGCTCGACCAGCTGCGCTTCGGCGTGGCCCTCGGCGGCGCGGCGTACATCCTCGCCGCGAGCGACGACTGGTCCACCAACGAGCCGCTGCCCGACGACGAGCTCCGGGCCGCTCTCGTCGTGGTCGTGGGGGAGCTCCTCGCCCCCCTCGGCGCCCGCTCCGCCTGATCCCCGCTCCGCCCGTCCCCCCCCCCGCACCACCCTCCGAAGGAGAGCCACCGCCCATGGCCACGCTGCTGTACCGACTCGGACGCATCTCGTTCCTCCACCCGTGGCGCGTCGTCGCCGCGTGGATCGTCATCCTCGGCATCCTGCTGGGCGGCGGCCTCGCGCTCGGCGGGAAGACCCAGGAGTCGTTCTCGATCCCGGGCACGGAGTCGCAGGAGGCCATCGACCGGCTGGCCGCCGTGTTCCCGCAGGCCGCGGGCGCGAGCGCCCAGATCGTGACGGAGGCGCCCGCGGGCGGCAAGGTCACCGACGACGCGGAGAAGGCCGCCATCGAGGCGACCGCGACGGCCGCGGCCGACGTGCCGGGCGTCGAGACGGCGCTCTCGCCCTTCTCGGAGTACGCGAGCGACGCGGTGTCCGCGGACGGCACCGTGGCGATCACGACCGTGCAGTTCGCCGGGCAGAGCGACCAGGTGACGCCCGCGACCCTCGACGCGCTCAAGGCGTCCGCGCAGGCGGCCGAGGATGCGGGGATGACGGTGTCGTTCGGCGGCCAGGTCTTCCAGGACGTCCACTACGGCGTCACCGTGACCGAGGCGTTCGGCGTGCTCTTCGCGGGCCTCGTGCTCGTGCTCACGTTCGGCTCGATGCTTGCGGCGGGGCTGCCGCTCATCGGCGCGCTCGTCGGCGTCGCGGCCTCGGCGGGTGCCCTGATGGCGGCTTCGAAGTTCGTCACGGTCTCGAGCGCGTCGCCGCTGCTGGCGGTGATGATCGGGCTCGCGGTCGGCATCGACTACGCCCTCTTCATCCTCATGCGGCACCGGACGCAGCTCGCCAACGGCATGCCCGTCGAGCGCTCGGCGGCGACCGCGGTCGCGACCGCCGGCAGCGCCGTGATCTTCGCGGGCGTGACGGTGATCATCGCGCTGCTCGGCCTCCTCGTGGTGCAGATCCCGTTCCTCACGGTCATGGGCCTCGGCGCGGCCTTCGCGGTGCTGCTCGCCATGGGCGTCGCCACCACGCTGCTGCCGGCCATGCTCGGCTTCGCGGGCGAGCGCCTCCGGCCGAAGGAGGGCTCGCGGGCCGCCCGCCGCGCGAAGGCCCAGGCCGAGGGCACCCAGCGCACGCTCGGCGCGCGCTGGGTGGCGGTCGTCACCAAGGTGCCGATCATCCCCGTCGTGATCGTCATCGGCATCGCCGGCCTCCTCGCCGTGCCCGCGTCGCAGCTGCAGCTGGGGCTGCCGAGCGGGGCGACCGAGCCCGCCGGATCCACGAGCCGCGTCGCGTACGACACCGTCTCGGACGCGTTCGGCCCCGGCCACAACGGCCCGCTCGTCGTGCTCGTGGACATCACGCAGACCACCGACCCCATCGGGGTGCTCGGGAAGATCGGCGACGAGATCCGCGGGCTCGACGACGTGGCCTTCGTCGGCACCGGCACGCCCAACCCCTCGGTCGACACCGCGATCATCCAGGTGCTCCCGGACAGCCCGCCCGAGTCGGCGGAGACGACCGCGCTCATGCAGTCGATCCGCGACCTCGCGCCCGGCCTCCGGGACCGCTACGACACGCGCGTGTCCGTCACCGGCACCACCGCGGTGCAGAACGACATCTCGCAGCGGCTCGACCAGGCGCTCGTGCCGTTCGGGATCGTGGTGGTGGGGCTGTCGATCATCCTGCTGATGATCGTGTTCCGCTCGGTCTTCGTGCCCGTGAAGGCCGCGGTCGGCTTCCTGCTGAGCGTCGTCGTCTCGTTCGGCACGGTCGTGCTGATCTTCCAGCAGGGCGCGTTCGCCGACGTCCTCGGGGTCACGCCCGGCCCGATCCTCAGCTTCATGCCGATCCTCCTCATGGCGATCCTGTTCGGGCTCGCCATGGACTACGAGGTCTTCCTCGTCTCCGGGATGCGCGAGGACTTCGTGCACCACGGCGATGCGCGGCGGGCCATCGTCACGGGCTTCTCGGGCGCCGCCCGGGTCGTGACGGCGGCCGCGCTCATCATGTTCTTCGTCTTCGCGGCCTTCGTGCCCGAGGGCGCGGGCGTGATCAAGACCATCGCGCTCGGCCTCGCCGTCGGCATCTTCTTCGACGCGTTCCTCGTGCGCATGACCCTCGTGCCGGCCGCCATGGCGCTGCTCGGGAAGCGCGCCTGGTGGATCCCGCGCTGGCTCGACCGGATCCTCCCCGACGTCGACATCGAGGGCGAGGGGCTCCGCGAGCACCAGGACGACGTGGACTGGGCGCATGCGTCCGGCGCCGCCGTCGCGGCCGAGCGGCTCGTCGCGGGCGTCCCCGGGCGCCGGCTCCTGCCGGTGGACCTGCGTGCGCCATCCGGATCCCTCGTGCTCGTCGAGGGCGACGTCGCCGACCGCCGGCTCCTCGGCGCCACGCTCGGGGCCCGGCTCACGCCGCTCTCCGGTCGCGCGCAGGTCGCGGGCCACCCGCTCGCGTCCGAGTCCGGCCGCGTGCTCACGAGCGTCGCCATGGCCGACCTCGGCAGGGTCGACCGGGTGGACTCGGGGCTGACGGTGGGGGACCTCCTCGCCGAGCGCATCGACCTGTCCGAGCCGATGGGCCGTCACAGGCGAGCCCGCGCCCGGCAGGCCGAGTGGCTCGAGCGGATCGACCAGGCGGCCGACGCCGCCGGCGCGCTCCGCATCGGCGCCGACGACCCGGTCGGATCCCTCCTGCCGCTCGAGCGCGCCATCGCCCTCACCGCCATCGCCGCCTCGGGACGCGCCCCCGTGCTCGTGCTCGACGTGGTGGACCCCTTCCCGGACGCCGCCGCCGAGCGCGCGTTCCTCGCCGCCCTGCCCGCGCTCGTCCACGAGAGCACGACCGTCCTCCTGGGCGCGCCGTGGTTCCCGGACGACCACGGGATCCCCGGGCGGCCGACCGTCCGCCTCCGGCTCGAGGCCGACACGGCGCCGCCAGCCGACCAGCCCGGCCACGACCAGACCGTCACCACCGTCGAGGAGACCCTCCGATGACCACCCGCTCCACCCGCCGACGTCTCGCCGTCGCCCTCGTCGCGATCGTGCCCCTCGCGGTCGCCGGCCTCTTCATCGGCTCGCTCTCGGACGTCGCGAAGGGCGTCGAGCGCGTGCCCGCCGCCATCGTCAACCAGGACGAGATCGTGCAGCAGAAGGCGCCCGACGGCACGGAGTCGCCCGTGCTCGCCGGCCGCCTGCTCGTGACGCAGCTCACCTCCGACGACAACCAGGCCTTCGACTGGACCATCACGAACGCCGACGAGGCGCAGCGGATGCTCGACGACGGCGAGGTCTACGCGGTGCTGACCGTGCCGAAGGACTTCTCCTCGTCGATCGTGTCGCTGTCGACGGAGACCCCGCAGCGCGCGCAGATCAGCGTGGAGACGGACGACGCGCACGGCTACCTGACGGGCGCGGCCACGCAGGCCGTCGGGGTCGGCATGACCAGCGTGTTCGGCAACGCCATCACGTCGCAGTTCGTCTCCGGCATCTACACGACCTTCGGCGGGCTCAAGGGCTCGCTCACCGACGCGGGGACCGGCGCCGACAAGCTCGCGGACGGAGCCACGCAGCTCTCCTCGGGCGCGACGACGCTCGGCGACGGGATCACGCAGCTGGGCGACGGCATCGGCCGCACGCAGCAGGGCGCGTCGCAGCTCGCGGACGGCCTCGGCACCTACACGGGCGGCGTCTCGCAGCTCTCCTCGGGACTCGACCGGCTGCAGACCGGGGCCGCCGGGCTCTCGCAGGTCTCCGACGGCGTCGGGCAGTACGCGGGCGGGGCCGGGCGGATCGCGACGCAGGTCCAGGGGATCCGGCAGCAGCTCGCCGCGAACCCGCAGACGGCGCCGATCGCCGCGCAGCTCGCGCCGCTCGAGCAGGGGATCGACGAGTACGCGGCGCAGGGGCAGGCCCTCGCGACGAAGACGGCGGCCGGGATCCAGGGCGTGCAGCAGGGCATCGGCCAGAGCGCGTCCGGGGCCTCGCAGCTCGCGGCGAACGGCGGGGCCCTCGTCTCCGGCGCGCGCCAGCTGGACGACGGCCTCGGCCGGCTCCGCACGGGCGCGACCGGCGCGGCCACGGGAGCGGGCGACCTCGCCACGGGCGCGACGGCGCTCTCCTCCGGCGCGACCGAGCTCGGCCAGGGCCTCACGCAGGGCGCCGAGCAGATCCCGTCGCTCGACGCCGATCAGGCGGCCTCCGCCTCGGGCGTCGTCGCGGATCCGGTGGGCCTCACCGTGCAGCGCGAGAACGAGATCGACAACCCGGGCGACGCCGTCGCCGCGATCTTCGTGCCCATCGGCCTCTGGCTCGGCGCCTTCGCGACCTTCCTCGTGCTGCGTCCGGCCGCGCGCCGCCTGCTCGCCTCGTCGGCCGCGACGGGCCGCGTCATGGGGCGCGTGCTCGCCCGCGCCGCGCTCATCGCGCTCGCCCAGGTCGTGCTGCTCGTCGCCCTCGTGCACGCCGCGCTCGGGCTGTCGCTCGCGCTGCTTCCCGCGACCCTCGGGTTCGCCGCCGTCACCGCGGCGGCCTTCACGGCGATCCACTACCTGCTGCGCCAGGCGTTCGGCCGCACCGGCATGGTCGTCTCGCTCATCCTGCTGGCGGTGCAGGCCGCGGCGATGGGCGGGGTCATCCCGCTGCAGCTCGTGGCGGAGCCGTTCCAGGTCATCAGCCCGTTCCTGCCGCTCACGTACGCGGCGTCGGGCATGCAGGCGATCATCGCCGGGGGAGCGCCCGCCGTCGCGTGGGGAGCCGCGGGCACGCTGGCCGTGTTCCTGCTGCTGAGCCTCGCCGTCTCCTACCTGGTGACGCGGCGCTCGCGGCGGGCGCGGAGCCTCGGCCTCCTGCCGGGCAGCGCGCCGGCGTCGGCGGCCGTCGCCGTCTGACGCCTTCCGCACGACCCGACGCCGGGCGCTCCCGCGGGTGCCCGGCATCGCGCGTCTGGGGGGCGTGACGGAGACGAGGCCGCCGCACCGCCTAACATTCGAGAACCGTTCTCGACAAGGAAGTCGCCCCATGCGCACCCCCTCCCTCCTCGGCGTCGGCCTCGTGGTCGTCGGCCTGCTCGCCGGCGGCGTCGGATCCGTCGCCGCCCCGCCCGAGACCGCGTCCGCCGCCGGCCGCGCGTCGTGGCTGCTCGTCGCCGACCCGGTGGCGCACGCCGTCTCGATCGTCGACTCGGCGACCGGCCGCACCACGGGCTCCCTCAGGGACACGACGCTGGGCGCGCACGCCGGCGTCGTGCAGCTGGGGCACGGCCGCATCGCCTTCGTCGACGAGAGCGGCCCCCGGCTCGACGTGGTCGACATCTCCTCCGCCGGGGTCCCGCGCCTCGCATCGGCGACCCCGATCCCGTCCGCGGCCGGCGCCTGGACGCGCGCCGGCTGGATCTCGGACGACGCCGGCCACCGGTACGTCGCGGTCGGGTCGGACCTCGACGGGTCCACCACGCAGCAGGTCACGCTCGTCGACACCCGCACGGGCCGCGCGAGCACAGCGACCGTCCGCACGAGCGAGGTGACCCTCGCGACCACGGGCGAGCGCGGCACCGAGGAGATGGAGACGTTCCTCGTGGGATCCCCGCTGCGCCTCGTCGTGAGCGCCGGCGGGCACCTCGACGCCTACGACGCCGGTGCCATCCTGCGCGGCGACGAGCACCCGGCCCCGATCGCCTCGACGCCGCTCGGCGCCTACCCGCACGGGCCGATCGCCGACGCGCGCGGCACGGTCGTCGGCTCGACCCTGCACGACGGCGTCGAGACGGTGCCGGTGACCCGCGACGGCTTCGGCCCGGCGACCACGCGGCCCTACCCGGAGCGCGCGCAGCAGAGCTACCGGCCGCGGATGGCCCCCGACGGCACGACGGCCGTGGGCGCGCAGGCGGGCGCCACGGCGGCCGACCCGGCGGTGCTGACCTCGTCGTCGATGCGCGGCGCGGGCATCGCGAGCGTCGCCCTCGGCACGGGCACGCCCACGCGCGCGGCCGTCGCGCCGTCCTACGCGGCGGCCGTGGTGACGGCGGACGGCGTCGACACGCTCGACCTCGTCGGGCGCGGTGCGGATGGCCTCTACGACGGGGCGGTCACGCGCGTGCGGCTCCCCGCGCTCGGGCAGGCGGCGGGCACCGGATCCTCCGCGCGCTTCCTCGCGGCCTCGGCCGACGGGTCGGAGCTGTTCCTCTCTCGGGCGGGCACGGGATCCGTGCTAAAGATCGACGTGCGCGGCACGACGGCCACCGTCCGCGGCACGATCGCCGTGCCGTCGGCGTTGTCGGACGGCGGTTACCTCGCCACCGTGGACCAGCACCAGCGGCCGTACGACCTCAGCGGGCGCTGACGCGCACGGCGCACCGCACGCATGACGAGGGCCGCCCGGATCACCGGGCGGCCCTCGTCGTGCGTGCGGTCGCGGCTACAGCGCGAGCGCGATGCGCCCGCTGAACACGCGGGTCACGGGCGGCGCGGCCAGCACCTCGCCGAGGCGCGCGGCGCCCTCGGGGGTGGCGCGCCAGGCGACGTACGCGTCGTGGTCGGCGGTCGACGCCCACTGCTCGACGACGACCATGCGGGCGGGGTCGGCGTCGTCGACGAGGACCTCGAGGCCCTCGTTGCCCGCGAAGGCGCGCGTGGCCTGCAGGGTCTCGGCGAGGACGTCGGCGACGTCGCCGAGGCGCGTCTCGTCGACCTGGATCTCGAGGTGCACGGTGGTGCTCATGGTGTCTCCGGTCCCGACGCCGGGCGGGCGGGACCCCGTGCGACGTCGCTCATGTGCGGGGGCGTTCCCCTCGTCCATCCAACCCCGGCCGCCGTCGGGGCATGCCCGCACGCCCGGCGCGGGCGTGTCGGCCGAGCGACCCAGGCGGCGGCGCCGCTCAGCGGTCGCGGCGGAGCGCGGTGCGCAGCTTCCGGTACCCGGAGAGCGTGGGCGGCGCGACGGGCGTGCGCTCGGGCGCGGTGTCGAGCCGGAGCTGGCGCTGGGCGAACTCGCGCGTCTCGATGAGCATCGCGAGCCGCTGCTCCTCCGTCTTCGCCTTGCGGGTGTTGACCTCGGCGACGACGCCGCCCTCCCAGCCCTGCTCGGCGAGCCAGCGGAGGGTCTCGGCGACCGGCTGCGTGCCGCGGCCGGGGAGGAGGTGCTCGTCGAGGATCCGGCCGTCGTCCTGCGAGCCGGATCCGTCGCACAGATGCACGTGGCGGAGGCGCGGCCCGAGGGCCTTGGCCATCTCTAGGGCGTCCTGGCCGGAGAGCGAGGCATGCGAGAAGTCGAGGGTGGTGGCGTCGCAGTCCATGTCGCGCGGATCCCAGCCGGGCGCGTACGCCTTCATGCTGCGGCCCGCCACCTGCCACGGGAACATGTTCTCGACCGCGATCTCCACGCCCGTCTCCGTCTGGATCGAGCGCACGATCTCGAGGAACGACTCGGCGTAGCCGGCCTGCCAGCGGAACGGCGGGTGCACCACGACGGCCGGGGCGCCGACCGCGCGCGCGAGCTCTGCCGACCGCTCCAGCTTCACCTTCGGATCCCGGCCCCACACGAAGTGGGTGAGGAGGAGGACGGGCGCGTGGATCGACAGGATCGGCAGGCCGTGCTTCTCCGACAGGGCGCGGAGCGCGTCGGCGTCCTGGGTGACCTGGTCGTTCGTCACCATGATCTCGACGCCGTCGAATCCGGCGCGCTTGGCCATGAGGAAGGCGTTCTCGACGGGCTGGGGGTACACGCAGGTCGTGCTCATGCCTACTCGGATCACGTCGGCGACCATACCCGGCGCCGCTGGGCCCGAGGGGTACGCGCGCGGTCCGGCGCGTGTCGGGTGCGCGACGCGGACAGGCGGCGTCGGCATGCTGGACGCACGCGGCGCACGTCCGCGGCGGGAGGAGGCCGGCATGGCGTCGGACGGATCGGACGGCGCGGCGGACGCGTACCGCAAAGAGCGGGCGGATGCTCCCCACGGCTTCTTCGAGGCGGAGGCCGCGGGCCTGGCCTGGCTCGCCGAGGCGGAGCCGGCCGGGGGAGCGCGCGTCGTGCGCGTGCTCGGCGTCGCGCCCGGCCGCCTCGACCTCGAGCGGCTGCGACCGTCGCGCCCCACGCGGGAGGGCGCGCGCGCGTTCGGGGCGGCCCTCGCGATCACGCACGACGCGGGGGCGCCGGCGTTCGGGGCGCCGCCCGCCGGGCACGACGGCCCGGCCTTCATCGGGCGGCAGCCGCTGTCGGTCCTCCGCGGCGGTGCCCGGGGCGACGGCGCGGGCCCGGCCGACGACGCCGGATCCGGCTGGGGCGCCTGGTACGCCCGCGAGCGCGTCCTGCCCTACCTCCGCCGGGCGGTCGACGCCGGGAACGCCACCGCCGCGCAGGCGGCCGACGTGGAGCGCGCGTGCGCCGCCGCATCCGACGGCCGTTTCGACGACGGCGCGCCGCCCGCGCGGATCCACGGCGACCTCTGGTCCGGCAACGTGCAGTGGGCGGACGGGGGAGCGGTGCTCATCGACCCGGCCGCGCACGGCGGCCACCGCGAGACCGACCTCGCGATGCTGGCGCTCTTCGGCTGCCCGGGCCTCGACGACGTGCTCGGCGCGTACGCCGACGCCGGATCCCTCGCCCCGGGCTGGCGCGACCGCGTCGCGCTGCACCAGCTCCACCCGCTCGCCGTGCACGCGGCGTCGCACGGCCCGGCCTACGGCGAAGCGCTCCGCGACGCGGCGCGCGCGGTCCTCCGGAGGTGAGGGGCGGACGCCCGCCGTCACGAGCCGACGCGGACCCGGTCGGTCGCCGACCGCACTGGTAGCCTCGGATGACCGAGCAGGCACGACAGACCTCTGCGAGAACGAGACGGGAACCGTGACTCCGCCACCCTCATCCACGCCCTCCGCGACCGAGCCGACCGAGCCGACCGCCGCCGAGCAGGCGGACGGCGGAGAAGTCCGGCCCGGCATCTACGACCTCGTCGTCGTCTCCAACCGCCTCCCGGTCGACCGGGTCGTCGCGGCCGACGGCACCACCTCGTGGCGGCACTCCCCGGGCGGCCTCGTCACGGCCCTCGAGCCCGTCATGCGCGCCAACGAGGGCGCGTGGGTCGGCTGGCCCGGCATCGCCGACCACGACGTCGACCCGTTCGTCGACGCGGGCATCTCGATCATCCCCGTCACGCTCAGCGAGCAGGACCTCGCCGAGTACTACGAGGGCTTCTCCAACGACACCCTGTGGCCGCTGTACCACGACGTCATCGCGCAGCCGAGCTACCACCGCGAGTGGTGGGACACCTACGTCAAGGTCAACCAGCGCTTCGCCGACGCGGCCGCGAAGGCGGCCGCCCCCGGGGCCACGGTGTGGGTGCAGGACTACCAGCTGCAGCTCGTGCCGAAGATGCTGCGCGAGCAGCGGCCGGACCTCACCATCGGCTTCTTCAACCACATCCCGTTCCCGCCCTACGGCATCTACTCGCAGCTGCCGTGGCGCACGCAGATCATCGAGGGCCTCCTCGGCGCCGACGTCATCGGCTTCCAGCGCGTCGCCGACGCGGGCAACTTCACGCGCGCGGTACGCCGCCTCTTCGGGTACACGACCCGCGGATCCACGGTCGACGTGCCCGTGCGCGGCGGCATCCCGCTCACCGTCCCCGGCACGAAGCCCTCGAAGCCCGTGCGCGAGCTCCGCACCCGGCAGGTCGTCGCCAAGCACTACCCGATCTCGATCGACGCCCGCAGCTACGAGGAGATGGCCAAGGACCCGGCCATCCAGGAGCGCGCCCGCCAGATCCGCGCCGACCTCGGCAACCCGAAGACGATCCTCCTGGGCGTCGACCGGCTCGACTACACCAAGGGCATCGGCCACCGCCTCAAGGCGTTCGGCGAGCTGCTCGCCGAGGGCCGCGTCACGGTGGAGGACGCGACGCTCGTGCAGGTCGCGAGCCCCAGCCGCGAGCGCGTGGAGACGTACAAGCAGCTGCGCGACGAGATCGAGCTCACGGTCGGCCGCATCAACGGCGACTACGGCTCCATCAGCCACACCGCCATCAGCTACCTGCACCACGGCTACCCGCGGGAGGAGATGGTGGCGCTGTGCCTCGCGGCCGACGTGATGCTCGTCACGGCCCTCCGCGACGGCATGAACCTCGTGGCCAAGGAGTACGTCGCCACGAAGCACTCCAACGAGGGCGTGCTCGTGCTCAGCGAGTTCGCGGGCGCCGCGGACGAGCTGAAGGCCGCGCTGCTCGTGAACCCGCACGACATCGAGGGTCTCAAGGAGGCCATCCTCCGCGCCATCGAGATGCCGAAGGCCGAGCAGCGCAAGCGCATGCGGTCGCTCCGCAAGCGCGTGTTCGAGAACGACGTCGCCGCGTGGTCGAGCTCCTTCCTCGCGGACCTCGGCCGCACGCACGCCGCCGCGATCCACGAGGGCCCGGACGAAGAGGTCGTCGAGCCCCTCATGGACGAGGGCTGGTAGCGGGCGTGGCCGAGCTGACCACCGACATCCAGGCCAAGGGCGGCCGCGGCTTCCCGGGCCGGCTGTTCGAGGCGCTGACGGAGCTCGCGCGCACGCCGCGCCTGCTCGTCGCGCTCGACTTCGACGGCACGCTCGCGCCCGAGGTCGACGACCCGGAGAAGGCGCGCGCGGTGCCCGAGGCGCGCGCCGCCGTGCTCGCGCTCCTCGCCCTGCCCGACACGCGGGTCGCGCTCGTCTCGGGTCGCGCGCTCCGCAGCCTCGAGGCCGTCGCCGACCTGCCGGACGACGTGCTCCTCGTCGGCTCGCACGGCGTGGAGATCCGCCTCGACAGCGACGACATCGAGCTCACCCTCGACGAGGGCGAGCTCGCGCAGCGCGGCGTCCTCTCGGACGTGCTCGGCCAGGTCGCCGACTCCCTCGACGAGGTGTGGATCGAGGAGAAGCCCGCGGGCTTCGCCCTGCACACGCGCCTCGCGACCGAGAAGCACAGCCGCATCGCGCACCTCGTCGCGACGCAGGAGGCGCACGCCGAGGTCGACGGCCTCAAGGTGCGCTCCGGCAAGGACGTGCTGGAGTTCAGCATCCGCCAGGCCACCAAGGGCGAGGCCGTCGAGCACCTGCGGCGGTACGCCGAGGCGTCCGCCGTCTTCTACGCGGGCGACGACGTCACCGACGAGGACGCCTTCGCCGCGCTCCAGGCCGGCGACCTCGGCCTCAAGAGCGGCACCGGCGCGACCGCGGCGGACTTCCGCGTCGACGGCCCGCACGACGTCGCGCGCGTGCTCCAGGTGCTCGCGGACCTGCGCGGCGAGCCGGCCGTGCTGCCCGACTGAGCTCGCGGGCGGATCCATCGCGGTCTCCCAGGCAGGGCCCAGGTAGACTGGGGAAATAGCCGACTCGCGAGAGGAGACCGCAGTTGCTCGTCCTCCTCTCGGCGTTCCTGATCGCCTCGATCGTCCTGCCGTTCCTCACCCGGGCCCTCGGCGTCCGCGCGTTCGTCGTGGCCGCGCTCGTGCCCGCGGCGGCCTTCGCCTTCACCGCCCTGCAGGGGCCGGCCGTGCTGCCCGACGGCGAGGTCGTCGAGCGGCTGGAGTGGATCCCGTCGCTCGGCATCACGCTCGACATGCGGATGGACGCGCTGTCCTGGCTCCTCGCGCTCGTCGTGACGGGCGTCGGAGCCCTCGTCCTCCTCTACTGCGCGCGCTACTTCCGCTCGAGCGAGGACGGGCTCGGACGGTTCGCGGGCCTCCTGCTCGCCTTCGCCGGGGTGATGTACGGCCTCGTGCTCGCCGACGACGTGTTCGTGCTCTTCACGTTCTGGGAGGCGACGAGCGTCCTGTCCTACCTCCTCATCGGCCACTACACGGGCAAGAAGGCGAGCCGCGGCGCGGCGCTGCAGGCCCTCCTCGTGACGACCGCGGGCGGGCTCGCGATGCTCGTCGGCCTCGTGATCCTCTCGGTCGCGGGCGGCACGACGAGCCTGGCGGCCCTCGTGGCGGATCCGCCCGGCGGCCCGCTCATCCCGGTCGCCGTGGTGCTGATCCTGCTCGGCGCGCTCTCGAAGTCGGCCCTCGTGCCCTTCCACTTCTGGCTGCCCGCCGCGATGGCCGCGCCCACGCCCGTGAGCGCCTACCTGCACGCGGCCGCCATGGTGAAGGCCGGCATCTACCTCATCGCCCGCCTCGCGCCCGGCTACGCCGACGTGCCCGGCTGGCGCGTGCTGCTCGTGTCGCTCGGCGTCGCGACGATGCTCGTCGGCGGCTGGCGCGCCCTCAAGCAGATGGACCTCAAGCTCGTCCTCGCCTACGGCACGGTCAGCCAGCTCGGCTTCCTCACGGTGGTCGTCGGCTACGGCACGCGCGACGCCGCGCTCGCGGGCGTCGCCCTCCTCCTCGCCCACGCGCTCTTCAAGGCCACGCTCTTCCTCGTCGTCGGCGTGGTGGACCACCGGGCCGGCACCCGCGACCTCCGCAAGATCAGCGGGCTCGGCCGCAAGGCGCCCGTGCTCGCGGTGATCACGGCGCTCGCGCTCGCCTCCATGGCGGGCCTCCCGCCGTTCCTCGGCTTCGTGGCCAAGGAGGCCGTGCTCTCGGCGCTCCTCCTCGACGCGGAGCTCGGCGGCGGCCTGGGCTGGGTCGCGCTCGTGGGCGTCTCGGTCGGATCCTGCCTCACGGTCGCGTACAGCGCCCGGTTCCTGTGGGGCGCGTTCGCCCGCAAGCGCGGCGTGGACGAGGTCCAGCCCGTGCACGAGCACCTCGACTTCCTGGTGCCGCCCGCGGTGCTGGCGGCGACCGGCCTCGTGCTCGGCTTCCTCGCCTCGTCCGTCGACGGGTGGATCGCCGGCTACGCGGACACGCTGCCGGCCGTGAGCGCCGGCGCCTCGGGCGAGCCCGACCACACCTACCACCTGGCGCTCTGGCACGGGATCGAGCCGGCGCTCCTCATCTCCGCGGGCACGCTGGTCGTCGGCCTCGCGATGTTCCGGTTCCGCGACGGCGTCTTCGCGCTGCAGTCGCGTGTGCCGTCCTGGGTCGACGCCGCGCGCGTCTACTGGGCCTCGATGCGCCTCATCGACCGGGTCGCGGCGCGCACCACGGCCACCACGCAGCGCGGCTCGCTGCCCTTCTACCTCGGCGTGATCCTGCTCGTGCTCATCGGCTCGGTGGGATCCGCGCTCGCCCTCAACCGTTCCTGGCCCGCCACGGCCGTGCCCTTCGACCACCCGGCGCAGCCCGTCATCGGCGTCGTGATGATCGTCGCCGCCATCGCCGCCGCCCGCGCCGGCAAGCGGTTCCAGGCCGTCGTGCTCGTGGGCGTCACGGGGTACGGCATGGCCGCGCTCTTCGCGCTGCACGGCGCCCCCGACCTCGCGCTCACGCAGGTGCTCATCGAGACCATCACCCTGGTCGCCTTCGTGCTCGTGCTCCGCCGCCTGCCCGTGCGGCTGGGGGAGCGCAACCGGTCGGTGCACCCGATCTGGCGCGCGTCCATCGGCATCGCGGTCGCCGCGCTCATGTCGACTGTGGCCGTCGTCGCGCTCGGAGCCCGCGTGGCGACGCCCATCTCGCTCGAGTTCCCGCGCCTGGCCTACGAGCAGGGCCACGGCAGCAACGTCGTCAACGTCACGCTCGTGGACCTCCGCGGCTGGGACACCATGGGCGAGATCTCGGTGCTCATCGTCGCGGCCACGGGCGTCGCGAGCCTCATCTTCCTCAACCGCCGCACCGACTCCCTGCCCCGGCTCACGGCGCCGTCGCGCCGCAGCCTGCTCGCGCGCCTCTCCGGCCGGCACGACCCGGCGACCACCACGGAGGCGCCCCTCGAGGTGGAGCAGGGCGCCGCGGGTCCGCGCATGGCGGCGCGCGAGGCGGTCAAGGACCAGGGCCGCACCGAGCGGAGCCCCTGGCTCCTCGCCGGGCGCACGCTCGCGCCGCAGAACCGCTCGATCCTCCTCGAGGTCGTGGTGCGGCTCCTGTTCCACAGCCTCATCGTGGTGTCGGTCTACCTGCTGTTCTCCGGCCACAACCTCCCCGGCGGCGGCTTCGCGGGCGGGCTCCTCGCCGGCATGGCGCTCGTCGCGCGCTACCTCGCGGGCGGCCGCTACGAGCTCGGCGCCGCGGCGCCCGTGGACGCGGGCCGCGTGCTCGGCACCGGCCTCGTCTTCGCGGTCGGCACGGCCATCGTGCCGCTCGTCTTCGGCGCCGACGCCCTCACCTCCACCTGGATCGACACCGAGGTGCCCTTCGTCGGTCACGTCGAGTTCGTCACCAGCACCTTCTTCGACGTCGGCGTCTACCTCGTCGTCGTCGGCCTCACGCTCGACGTGCTCCGCAGCCTCGGCGCGGAGGTCGACCGCCAGGAGGAGAGCGACCGGACGGTCGAGCAGGGAGCGGACGGCATGGAGACCGAGCAGGGGGTGAGCGTGTGAGCGTCTCCGTCACCCTCATCGTGATCATGGCCGCGCTGTACGCGACCGGGATCTACCTGATGCTCGAGCGCAGCATGACGCGCGTGCTCCTCGGGTTCCTGCTCGTGGGCAACGCGACGAACATCCTCATCCTGATCATGTCGGGCCGCGTGGGCCTCGCGCCCATCTACGACCCCGAGGTCGACCCGTCGGAGTACGCCGACCCGCTGCCGCAGGCCCTCATCCTCACGGCCATCGTGATCACCTTCGGCGTCTCGGCGTTCCTCATGGCGCTCATCTACCGCTCCTGGCGGCTGGCCAACGCCGACGTGGTGACGGACGACGAGGACGACCTCGCGATGCGCGGGCCCCGCACGGGCCTCGGCGAGGAGCCCACCGTGCCCGACGACGACGACACCGAGTTCGGCACCAACGCCGAGGCGGCCATCGCCTCCGCCCGGAAGCTCCGCGGCAACCGATCCGACCTGGAAGAAGCCATCGACGACTCCGCCGACGACGACGACGACCGCGACTTCCGCACGAAGCGCGCCGAGAAGGGCGAGGGGGAGAGCCGATGACGATCTTCCCGACCCTCATCCCGCTGGTCGTGCTCGTGCCGCTGCTCGGCGCGGCGGCGGCCCTCGTCGCCGCGCGCCAGCGCCGCCTGCAGGTCGCCGTCTCGGTGCTCGCGCTCGTGGTCGTCGTCGCGATCAGCGCGGTGCTCCTCGTGCTGGTGGACCAGCAGGGCGGCCAGTCCGTGGAGGTCGGCGGGTGGGCGGCGCCGTTCGGCATCGTGCTCGTGGTCGACCGGCTCTCGGCGCTCATGCTGCTGATCTCGTCGATCGTGCTGCTCGCGGTCCTCATGTTCTCGATCGGCCAGGGCCTCGAGGACGGCGACGGCGAGACGCCCGTCTCCATCTTCAACCCGACCTACCTGATCCTCGCGGCCGGCGTCTTCAACGCCTTCGTCGCGGGCGACCTCTTCAACCTCTACGTCGGGTTCGAGATCCTGCTCGTGGCGAGCTACGTGCTGCTGACGCTCGGCGGCACCGAGGCGCGCATCCGGGCGGGCGTCACGTACATCGTGGTGAGCCTCGTCTCCTCCATGCTGTTCCTCGCGTCCATCGCCATGATCTACGGCGCCCTCGGCACGGTGAACATCGCGCAGATCTCGGTGCGGCTCGACGAGATCCCGCCGGACGTGCAGCTGATCCTGCACATCATGCTGCTGGTCGCGTTCGGCATCAAGGCGGCCGTCTTCCCGCTGTCGTTCTGGCTGCCGGACTCCTACCCCACGGCGCCCGCGCCCGTCACCGCGGTCTTCGCGGGCCTCCTCACGAAGGTCGGCGTCTACGCGATCCTCCGCACGGAAACGGTCATGTTCCCCACCGACCAGCTCTCCACGGCCCTCATGGTGGTGGCGGCGCTGACCATGGTGATCGGCATCCTCGGCGCGGTCGCGCAGGCCGACATCAAGCGGCTGCTGTCGTTCACGCTCGTGAGCCACATCGGCTACATGATCTTCGGCATCGCGCTCAACACGGTGGCCGGCATGACCGCGACCATCTACTACGTGATCCACCACATCGTCGTGCAGACGACGCTGTTCCTCGCGTCCGGGCTCATCGAGCGCACGGGCGGCAGCACGTCGATCAACAAGCTCGGCGGCCTGCTCAAGGCGGCGCCGGTGATGGCGATCCTGTTCTTCATCCCGGCGCTCAACCTCGGCGGCATCCCGCCGTTCTCGGGGTTCATCGGCAAGGTCGCGCTGTTCGACTCCGGCGCCGAGGTCGGCGGCTGGCTCACCTACGCGGTCATCGCGGCGGGGGCGGCCACGAGCCTCCTCACGCTCTACGCCCTCGCCCGCGTCTGGAACATGGCGTTCTGGCGCGGGGCCGAGGAGGTCGAGGACTACGAGTCGCCGCTGCTCGAGCAGCTGTCCGAGCGGCCGGGCGGCGAGGGCACGACCACCGTGCGGAAGACCCCCGTGCTCATGACCGGCGCGACCGCCGGCATGGTCGTCGTCAGCGTCGCCCTCACCGTGTTCGCCGGCCCGGTCTACGCCCTCTCCGAGCGCGCGGGTGAGAGCCTCACCGGCCCCGGATCCGGCAACGGCTCCGGCGAGCAGGGCTACGTCGAGACCGTCTTCCCGGGCGGCGTCCGATGACCCCGCGCCGCGCCCGCGCGCGCGCCGAGCGGCTCACGCTCCTGGTGCAGCTGCCGCTCCTCGTCTGGCTCGTGATCCTGTGGCTCCTGCTGTGGGGCCACGTCACCGTCATCTCCGTGGTCACCGGCATCGTCCTGGCGCTGCTCGTCACGCGCGTGTTCTACCTGCCGCCCGTGGAGCTCTCGGGCCGGTTCGACATCCGCTGGGCGCTGATCCTGCTCGGGCACTTCGCGGTCGACCTCGTGCGCGCGTCCTTCCAGGTCGCCGCGCAGGCGTTCGACTGGCGCCGCGTGCCCGTCAACTCGGTCATCGCCGTGCACCTCCACACGCGCAGCGACTTCGTCATGACGCTCACGGCCGAGGTCGTGTCGCTGGTCCCCGGCTCCATCGTCGTCGAGGCCGACCGGGAGCGGTCGATCCTCTACCTCCACGCGCTCGGCACCTCCACCGCGGAGGACGTCGAGCGCGTGCGGCGCACGACGCTCGACGTGGAGAGCCGCATCGTCTTCACGCTCGGCACCGCCGACGACGTGTGGCGCGTCAACCGCGAGCGGCGCGAGACGGGCCGCGAGCCGCTGCTCCAGACCCGTCGGCAGCGCGCGCACGAGCTGGTGCGCGACCGCGACCTCGAGGCGGGGCTCATCACGACGACGGGGGAGGAGCTCGCGTGAGCATCGTCATGCAGGTCGGCTGGGTGCTCGTCGGCGCCCTCTTCTTCTCGGCCGCGGTGATGGCGCTCGTGCGCATCGTGCGCGGTCCGAGCATCCTCGACCGGATCATCGCGTCCGACGTGCTGCTCACCACGCTCATCTGCGTGCTCGGCGCCGAGATGATCTTCAACGGACACACCCGCACGGTCCCGGTGATGCTCGTGCTCGCCATGACCGCGTTCCTCGCGACCGTCGCCGTCGCCCGCTACGTCTCGAAGCAGGACCCCTCGTGAGCGACGTGCTCGCCTCCGGTCCGCTCGCCGACGCCCTCGACGTCGTGAGCCTCGTGCTCCTCCTCCTCGGCGGGGTGCTGTCGGTCGCCGCGGGCGTCGGCCTCCTGCGCTTCCCGGACCCGCTGGCGCGCATGCACGCGGCGACCAAGCCGCAGATCCTCGGCGTGATCCTGGTGCTCCTGGCCCTCGCCCTCCAGTCGCAGAGCCTCAGCACGGTCGCGATGCTCGTGCCCGTCCTCCTCTTCCAGATGCTCACGGCGCCCATCTCCGCCCACATGGTCGGCCGCGCCGGCTACCGCCTCCGCCACTTCCTGCGCGAGGACCTGCTCGTCGACGAGCTCGAGGAGGCCATCGACCGCGCCCACGAGGAGCTGCGGGACGCGGAGGAGGTGGACGCGTCGACCCTGCCCGTGGGATCCGCCGAGAACATCGCCGCCGAGGAGGCCGGCCACGTCCCGGGCGGCGCGGGTCCCCGCGACGAGGCGGCGCCCGTGGCATCGCCCGCCGACCCCGGGCACGGCGGCCGCGCGGACGAGCCGGACGACGGCCGCCTGCCGCCCGGCATCGGCTGACGCGGCGGTCCGCCGACCCCCAGGCCGCCGGGACTGCTCCGCGCGAGGATCTAAGCTCGTGCCATGCCTGAGATCGACATGAAGCCCCGGAGCCGTGACGTCACCGACGGGATCGAGGCCACCTCCTCGCGCGGCATGCTCCGCGCGGTCGGCATGGGCGACGAGGACTGGGAGAAGCCCCAGATCGGCGTCGCCAGCTCGTGGAACGAGGTCACGCCGTGCAACCTCAGCCTCGACCGCCTCGCCCAGGGTGCCAAGGAGGGCGTGCACGCGGGCGGCGGCTACCCGCTCCAGTTCGGCACCATCTCCGTCAGCGACGGCATCGCGATGGGCCACGAGGGCATGCACTTCTCGCTCGTCTCGCGCGAGGTCATCGCCGACAGCGTCGAGACCGTGATGATGGCCGAGCGCCTCGACGGCTCCGTGCTCCTCGCCGGCTGCGACAAGTCCCTGCCCGGCATGCTCATGGCCGCCGCGCGCCTCGACCTCTCCTCCGTGTTCCTCTACGCGGGATCCATCGCCCCCGGCTGGGTCAAGCTCTCCGACGGCACGGAGAAGGAGGTCACCATCATCGACGCCTTCGAGGCCGTCGGCGCGTGCAAGGCCGGCACGATGAGCCAGGAGGACCTGACCCGCATCGAGAAGGCCATCTGCCCGGGCGAGGGAGCCTGCGGCGGCATGTACACCGCCAACACCATGGCGAGCGTGGCCGAGGCCCTCGGCATGAGCCTCCCCGGCTCCGCCGCCCCGCCCAGCGCCGACCGCCGCCGCGACTACTTCGCGCACCGCTCCGGCGAGGCCGTCGTGAACCTCATCGCGAAGGGCATCACCGCGCGCGACATCATGACGAAGGAGGCGTTCGAGAACGCCATCTCCGTCGTCATGGCGTTCGGCGGATCCACGAACGCCGTCCTCCACCTCCTCGCCATCGCGCGCGAGGCCGAGGTCGACCTCCAGCTCTCCGACTTCAACCGCATCGCCGACCGCGTGCCGCACCTCGGCGACCTCAAGCCGTTCGGTCGCTTCGTGATGAACGACGTCGACCGCGTCGGCGGCGTCCCCGTCGTCATGAAGGCGCTGCTCGACGCGGGCCTCCTGCACGGCGACGTCATGACGGTCACGGGTCGCACCATGCGCGAGAACCTCGAGTCGATGGACCTCGCGGGCCTTGACGGCACGGTCCTCCGCACGATGGACGACCCCATCCACGCCACCGGCGGCATCAGCGTGCTGCACGGCTCGCTCGCCCCGGAGGGGGCGGTCGTCAAGACGGCCGGCTTCGACCTCGACGTGTTCGAGGGCCCCGCCCGGGTCTTCGAGCGCGAGCGCGCCGCGATGGACGCCCTCACCGAGGGCCGCATCTCGAAGGGCGACGTCATCGTCATCCGCTACGAGGGCCCCAAGGGCGGCCCCGGCATGCGCGAGATGCTCGCCATCACGGGCGCCATCAAGGGCGCCGGCCTCGGCAAGGATGTACTACTCTTGACGGACGGTCGATTCTCAGGCGGCACAACCGGACTGTGCATCGGCCACATTGCTCCCGAGGCGGTGGACGCAGGTCCCGTCGCCTTCGTGCGCGATGGAGACCGGATCCGCGTCGACATCGCCGCTCGCACGCTCGACCTACTGGTCGACGACGCCGAGCTCGCCGCCCGCCGTGAGGGGTGGGCCCCTCTCCCGCCGCGCTACACGCGCGGGGTCCTCGCCAAGTACGCCAGGCTCGTGCACTCGGCCGCCGAGGGCGCCATCACGGGATGATCCCCTCCTCACCTCCCGCACCACCTCCCAGGAATCGCGCACCCATGCCAGCTCTGCCCACCCCGCCCCCCACGCCGCAGGCGCCGACCGCCCACCAGGGCGACGAGATCCTCACGGGCGCCGAGGCCGTCGTCCGCACGCTCGAGCTCCTCGGGGTCGACGACATCTTCGGCCTTCCCGGCGGCGCCATCCTCCCCACCTACGACCCGCTCATGGACTCGACGAAGCTGCGCCACATCCTCGTCCGCCACGAGCAGGGCGCCGGCCACGCCGCCGAGGGCTACGCGTCCTCGAGCGGACGCACGGGCGTCTGCATCGCCACCTCCGGCCCCGGCGCCACGAACCTCGTGACCGCCATCGCCGACGCCTACATGGACTCGGTGCCCCTCCTCGCCATCACCGGCCAGGTGTTCTCCACCCTCATGGGCACCGACGCATTCCAGGAGGCCGACATCGTGGGCATCACGATGCCCATCACGAAGCACAGCTTCCTCGTCACCAAGCCCGAGGACATCCCGGCGACCATCGCGTCGGCGTACCACATCGCCTCCACGGGCCGCCCGGGTCCCGTCCTCGTCGACATCACGAAGGACGCCCAGCAGCTCGAGGCGCCGTTCGTCTGGCCCCCCAAGATCGACCTGCCCGGCTACCGCCCCGTCGTCAAGGCGCATGGCAAGCAGATCCAGGCCGCGGCGCAGCTCCTGGTCGAGGCGAAGAAGCCCGTCCTCTACGTCGGCGGCGGCGTGATCCGCGCGAAGGCCCACGAGGAGCTCCTCGCGCTGGCCGAGGCGGTCGGCGCCCCCGTCGTCACGACGCTCATGGCCCGAGGCGCCTTCCCCGACTCGCACCCGCAGCAGCTCGGCATGCCGGGCATGCACGGCACGGTGCCCGCGGTGCTCGCGCTCCAGGAGTCCGACCTGCTCGTCTCGCTCGGCGCCCGCTTCGACGACCGCGTCACCGGCAAGGCGTCGCTGTTCGCGCCGCACGCCAAGGTCGTGCACGTCGACGTCGACCCGGCGGAGATCTCCAAGATCCGCATCGCCGACGTGCCCATCGTGGGCGACGCGAAGGACGTCATCGCCGACCTGGTGGTCGCGTTCCGCGAGGCGAAGGCCGCGTCCGCCGCGGAGCAGGACATCGCCGAGTGGTGGACGTACCTCGACGGGCTGCGCGAGCAGTTCCCGCTCGGCTACACGGAGCCCGCGGACGGCCAGCTCGCGCCGCAGTACGTCATCCAGCGCATCGGCGAGATCACCGGCCCGGAGGGCGTGTTCGCCTCGGGCGTCGGCCAGCACCAGATGTGGGCCGCGCAGTTCATCAAGTACGAGCGCCCCAACTCGTGGCTCAACTCGGGCGGCGCCGGCACCATGGGCTACTCGGTGCCCGCGGCGATGGGCGCGAAGGTCGCCCAGCCCGACCGGCACGTGTGGGCGATCGACGGCGACGGCTGCTTCCAGATGACCAACCAGGAGCTCGCCACCTGCACGATCAACGACATCCCCATCAAGGTCGCGATCATCAACAACTCCTCGCTCGGCATGGTGCGGCAGTGGCAGACCCTCTTCTACGAGGGCCGCTACTCCAACACCGACCTCAACACGGGCGGCGGCACCCGCATGGTGCCCGACTTCGTGAAGATGGCCGACGCGTACGGCGCCCTCGGGATCCGCGTGACGAAGCCGGAGGAGGTGGACGACGCGATCCGCCTGGCGCTCGCGACGAACGACCGCCCCGTCGTCATCGACTTCGTGGTCAGCCGCGACGCCATGGTGTGGCCGATGGTGCCGCAGGGCCTCAGCAACAGCGCCGTGCAGTACGCCCGCGACCACGCGCCCGACTGGGACGACGACCTCGCCGAGACCGGGAGGACCGAGAAGTGAGCCACATCCTGAGCCTCCTGGTGGAGGACAAGCCGGGCCTCCTCACCCGCGTCGCGGGCCTGTTCGCCCGCCGCGGGTTCAACATCGAGTCCCTCGCGGTGGGCGCGAGCGAGATCGAGGGGCTGTCGCGGATCACCGTCGTCGTCGACGTGGAGGCGCTGCCGCTCGAGCAGGTGACCAAGCAGCTGAACAAGCTCGTCAACGTCATCAAGATCGTCGAGCTCGATCCCGGCCAGGCCGTCGAGCGCGAGCACCTGCTCGTGAAGGTGCGCGTGGACAACGCGACCCGCTCGCAGGTGCTCGAGGCCGTGAACCTCTTCCGCGCCCGCGTGGTCGACGTGGCCACCGACGCGCTGATCATCGAGGTCACGGGCGACTCGGGCAAGGTGCAGGCGCTCCTGCGCGTGCTCGAGCCCTTCGGCATCAAGGAGCTCGCGCAGTCGGGACTCCTCGCCATGGGGCGCGGATCCAAGTCGATCACCGACCGCGTCTTCCGCACATCGTAGGGAACGTGCGGCTACGCCCGCGGCCCAGCCGCTAGGCTCCCCGCGCACGGCACGATGCACGCACCCGAACGTCCACGACCCACGCCCCGCGCGAGCGCGGGGCGCCTCGGCACGACCGCCCCTCGCACCACCCGCGGGGACGACAGAACAAGGAGATCCATCACGTGACTGACATCGTCTACGACAAGGACGCCGACCTCTCGCTCATCCAGGGTCGCAAGGTCGCCGTCATCGGCTACGGCTCGCAGGGCCACGCGCACGCGCTGAACCTCCGCGACTCCGGCGTCGAGGTCGTCATCGGCCTCAAGGAGGGCTCGTCGAGCCGCGCCAAGGCCGAGGAGCAGGGCTTCGAGGTCAAGACGCCGGCGGACGCGTCCGCCTGGGCCGACGTGATCGTCATCCTCGCGCCCGACCAGCACCAGCGCGGCCTCTACGCCGACAGCGTCCGCGACAACCTCACCGAGGGCAAGACGCTCGTCTTCGCGCACGGCTTCAACATCCGCTTCGGCTACATCGAGGCGCCCGAGGGCGTCGACGTCATCCTCGTTGCCCCCAAGGGCCCGGGCCACACCGTGCGCCGCGAGTTCGAGGCCGGCCGTGGCGTCCCCGTCATCGTCGCCGTCGAGGTCGACGCGTCGGGCAAGGCGTGGGACCTCGCCTGGTCGTACGCCAAGGGCATCGGCGGCCTGCGCGCCGGCGCCATCCGCACCACCTTCACCGAGGAGACCGAGACCGACCTGTTCGGCGAGCAGGCCGTGCTCTGCGGCGGCACCTCGCAGCTGGTGCAGTACGGCTTCGAGACGCTGATCGAGGCGGGCTACCAGCCGCAGATCGCGTACTTCGAGGTGCTGCACGAGCTCAAGCTCATCGTCGACCTCATGTGGGAGGGCGGCATCGCCAAGCAGCGCTGGAGCATCTCCGACACCGCCGAGTACGGCGACTACGTCTCCGGCCCGCGCGTCATCACGCCGGACGTCAAGGAGAACATGAAGGCCGTCCTCGCGGACATCCAGTCGGGTGCCTTCGCCAAGCGCTTCATCGAGGACCAGGACGCCGGTGCGCCCGAGTTCCTCGAGCTGCGCAAGAAGGGCGAGCAGCACCCCATCGAGTCGACCGGTCGCGAGCTGCGCAAGCTCTTCGCGTGGAACAAGGCCGACGACGACTACACGGACGGCTCGGTCGCCCGCTAGCCGACGCCCCCGCATCACCGGACGCCCGGTCGCCTCGTGCGACCGGGCGTCCGTGCGTGCGGGCCCGGCGTCCCGCCAGGTGGGCGCCTGGGGTGTGGGCGCCCGCGGTGTGGCGCCCGCGGCGGCCGCTCGGTGCGGAGCCCGTACCATCGGGGGATGCCCCGGACTCCCGATGACGACGCCCTGAGCTGGGCCGGCGAGGAGGCGGACCCGACGCTCGCCCGCTCGCCGGAGCCGCAGCGCGCCCAGCCGCACCGCACCTCCGCCGACCCCCGCGCCGCGGGCGCCGGTCGCGCGTCCGCCCTCGGGGCCACGGCCGCGCGCCGGGCCGCCTCGGCCGACGCGTCCTCGGCCGGCGCGTCCTCGGCCGACGCGTCCTCCGGTGACGTCCCTTCCCCGCGCGGCCGCCTGGTCGCCGACGACGAGGTCGCGCCCGAGGCGTCGCCCGAGGTCGTCGGGCTGGCCTTCTTCGGTGCCGTCGCGATCCTCGAGGCCATCGCCTGGTTCTTCGTGGTGCGCGACAACCCGTCGAACGCGGGATCGGCGTTCCAGGTGGGCGTCGCGCAGGCCACCGAGGCGCTCACCGTGCTCGCGCCCGTGCTGTGGCTCGCGGCCGTGATCGCCGCCGGGCGCGGGATGCGCCTCGGCGGACGCATGCTCGTGCTCGCCGTCGGCGCCGTGATCCTGTTCCCGTGGCCCTGGCTGGTGACCCGGTGAGCGCCCGTCGCACCGCGTCAGGGTCGCCGGCGTCCGTCCCCGTCCGCCCGCGCCGTGGCCGGCCCACGCGCACCGGCTGGGTCGTGGGGATCCTCGGGGCCCTCGCTCACGGGGTCCTCGTGTGGCAGGCGGTCGACCAGTACACGGCCTTCCGCGACATCGCGGCGGCCTTCGGCGGGACGCTCCGCGGCGGGACCGTCGCGGCCCTCGTCGGCGCGATCGTGGTCCCCGTCGCGGCGTTCGTCGTCGCCGCGCGCGCCACGCGCGGGCGGCCGGTCGCCGCGCGCGTCCTCGTGATGCTCGCGGGCCTCGCCGCCGCGAGCGCGCTCACCGTCGGTGTCGCGACCCTGGTGCCGATGCTCTGAGGCCGGCGTCGGCCTAGAGCGGCCAGCCCGCGAACAGCACGAGCGCGATCAGCACGACCTGCGCCACGAGGCGCGGCACCAGCGGGATCGCGATGCGGCCGAAGCGCTCGGGGTGCCGGGCCGCGAAGGCGTTCGCGGGGAAGACCGCGACCAGGAACACGGCCAGCGCGATGCCCGCCGCGAGCCGCACGGGGTCGACGAGGAGGCCGACGCCGCCGGCGATCTCGCACACGCCCGTGATCCACACGAGCGCCAGCGGAGAGGGCACCCCTGGACGCCGGAACGACGGCGGGATGATCTCCGCCATGACCCGCGCGGCCTTCGGCGCGAAGTGGTTCACGCCCATGCCGACGAACACGAGGGCCAGCAGGATCCGCACGGCGAGCTGGATCGCAGCCCACGTCTCATCGCTCATCCGCCCATTCTGGGGCCACTAGCATGTGAGGGTCCCAGCCGCCCCCGCCCGAAGGACCGCCTCTTGACGAAGCCCGTCGTGTTGATCGCCGAAGAACTCTCGCCCGCCACCGTCGACGCCCTGGGGCCCGACTTCGACGTCCGCTCCGTCGACGGCACCGACCGCCCGGCGCTGCTCGCAGCCCTCGCGGAGGCGGACGCGGTGCTCGTGCGCTCCGCCACCCGGATCGACGCGGAGGCCATCGCGGCCGCCCCGCGCCTGCAGGTGGTCGCCCGCGCCGGCGTCGGCCTCGACAACGTCGACATCAAGGCCGCGACCACCGCGGGCGTCATGGTCGTCAACGCGCCGACCTCGAACATCATCTCGGCCGCCGAGCTCGCCATCGGCCACATCCTCTCGCTCGCGCGGTTCATCCCGGATGCAAGCGCGTCGCTCAAGCAGGGCCTCTGGAAGCGCTCGTCCTTCACGGGCGTGGAGCTCTACGAGAAGACCATCGGCATCGTCGGCCTCGGCCGCATCGGCACGCTCGTCGCCCAGCGCCTCGCGGGCTTCGGCGCCACGCTCGTGGCCTACGACCCCTACGTCACGCCGGCCCGCGCGCAGCAGCTCGGCGTGCGGCTCCTCCCGCTCGACGAGCTCATGGCGGCGTCCGACTTCATCACCATCCACATCCCCAAGACGCCCGACACCACGGGCCTCATCTCCACCGAGCAGTTCGCGCTCGCGAAGCCCTCCCTGCGCATCGTCAACGCCAGCCGCGGCGGCATCATCGACGAGGACGCGCTGTACACGGCGCTCAAGTCGAAGCGCATCGCGGGCGCCGGCCTCGACGTGTTCGTGAGCGAGCCGCCCACCGGGTCGCCGCTGCTCGAGCTCGACAACATCATCGTCACGCCGCACCTCGGCGCCTCCACCGACGAGGCCCAGGAGAAGGCCGGCGTCTCGGTCGCGAGGAGCGTGCGCCTGGCGCTCGGCGGCGAGCTCGTGCCCGACGCGGTGAACGTCGCCGGCGGCGTCATCGACCCGTACGTGCGCCCCGGCATCCCGCTCATGGAGAAGCTCGGCCAGGTGTTCTCCGGGCTCGCGCACGAGGCGCTCACGAGCATCGACGTGGTCGTCCGCGGCGAGCTCGCGGGCTACGACGTCAGCGTGCTCAAGCTCGCGGCGCTCAAGGGCGTGTTCACGAACGTCGTCAGCGAGAACGTCTCCTACGTCAACGCGCCGCTCCTCGCCGAGCAGCGCGGGCTCGAGGTGCGGCTCATCACCGACGCCGTCTCGGAGGAGTACCGCAACGTGCTCAGCATCCGCGGCGCGCTCTCGGACGGCACGACCGTGTCGGTCTCGGGCACGCTCACGGGCACGAAGCAGATCGAGAAGCTCGTCGAGATCGACGGCTACGACGTCGAGGTGCCCTTCAGCCGCCACCTCATCGTCATGAAGTACGAGGACCGCCCCGGCATCGTCGCGGTCTACGGCAAGGAGTTCGGCGACGCCGAGGTCAACATCGCGGGCATGCAGATCGCCCGCCAGGAGGCCGGCGGACGCGCGCTCAGCGTGCTGAGCGTCGACTCGCCCGTGCCGGACGGCGTGCTGGAGAACGTGCGCCGCGCGATCCAGGCCACGTCGCTGCGCGAGATCGACATCGCCGACTGATCCCGGTCGGGCCGGACCGCGCGAGGGCGGCCGCTGCGGCGGTCGCCCTCGCGGCGCGTCCGGGGACGGTCGGCTGCGAGTCGGTCGGCTGTGAGCGTTCGGCCGCGAGCGGCTCGGCCGCGGGGCCGGTCAGCCGCGGGTCGAGCGGAGCCGCACGAGGTCGTCGACCACGCGGATGAGCTCGTCGAGCGCGGAGTCGGCCGGCGCGGATCCGCCCAGCCACGGCTGCAGCGCCGAGTTGTAGTAGAGCCCGTCGCCGATGAGGAGCACGGCGCGCGCGACGGCGGGGTCGCCGACGGCCTCGAGGATCACGGCGGCCCACTCGTCCTGGAGGTGCGTGAGCGTGTCGCGCGCCCGCGAGTGGTTGCCCTGCGCGAGGCGGGACGTCGCGACGTAGGCGCGGTCGAACGGCGTCGCGGTGGAGAGCGAGCCGCGGATCCACCGGTCGACCGGCCCGCGCTCGGCCCGCCGCAGCCGCTCCACGTCCTCGCGGGCGAGCGCCGACATGCGAGCGAGGAGCCCTTCGACGAGCGCCTCCTTGCCGCCGAAGTGGTACAGGAGGCCGCCCTTGGAGACGCCGGCCGCGGCGGCGACCGACTCGAGCGTCGTGCCCCGCTCGCCCTGCTGGACGAGCAGCTCCTCGAACGCATCGAGGATCCGGTCGCGCGCGGTGGCGGTCGCGGTGGTCGCGGGGGAGCCGGCGCCGGGCGCGACGGCCTCGATGGAGGCGGACGGATCGGCGGCGTGGGGCGCGGGCGAGTCGGGCGGTGCGTCGGGCATGACCCCAGCGTAACCGCGGCTTGCCCGCTGTACCGACCGGACGGTACAGTGATCTCGGCCGCCCGGCGGCCCCGTCCGCGCGCCCCGCGCCGTCGCCTCCCGACGTCAGGAAGCCCCGTCATGTCCAGCCCCCGCACCGCCTCCGTCCCCGTGACCGCTCCGGCGCGCGCCGGGACACGACAGTGGGCGGCGCTCGTCGTGCTCATGCTCCCCGTGCTGCTCGTCTCCATCGACAACACCGTGCTGAGCTTCGCGATGCCGTCCATCGCGCGCGACCTCGAGCCGTCGGGGGCTGCGCAGCTCTGGATCATCGACGCGTACCCGCTCGTGCTCGCGGGGCTCCTCGTCGCGATGGGCAACATGGGCGACCGCTACGGCCGACGCCGCATGCTCATGATCGGCGCCGCGGGCTTCGGCCTCGTCTCGGCGCTGGCCGCCTTCGCCACCGACGCGTCCCAGCTCATCGCCGCCCGTGCCGCGCTCGGCTTCTTCGGCGCGATGCTCATGCCGTCGACGCTCTCGCTCCTCCGCTCGATCTTCACCGACCGCAAGCAGCGCCGCCTCGCCATCGCGATCTGGGCGTCCGGCTTCTCCGGCGGATCCGCGCTCGGCCCGCTCGTGGGCGGCGTGCTGCTCGAGCACTTCTGGTGGGGATCCGTGTTCCTCGTCGCCGTGCCCGTGCTGCTGCCGCTGCTCATCCTCACGCCCGTGCTGGTGCCGGAGTCGAAGGACCCGGCCCCCGGCCCCATCGACGTGGTCGCGATCCTGCTGTCGCTCGCGACGGTCGCGCCCATCGTCTACGCGATCAAGACCTTCGCGACCGAGGGCGTCACGCCGCTCGCGATCGCGGCGCCCGTCGTGGGCGTCGTGGCCGGCATCCTCTTCGTGCGCCGCATGTCGCGCGCCCGGAACCCGATGCTCGACGTGAGCCTCTTCCGCGAGCCCGTCTTCACGGGCGCGGTGCTCGTCAACCTGCTGAGCGTGGTCTCGCTCGTCGGCTTCCTCTTCTTCGTGACGCAGCACCTGCAGCTCGTCGCGGGGCTCGATCCGCTGTCCGCCGGATTCGCGCTCATCCCGGGATCCGTCGTGGTGATCGTCTCCGGCCTCGTGATCGTGCCCATCGTGGCGCGCGCCCGGCCGTCGCGGGTGGTCGCGATCGCGCTCGCGTTCTCGGCGATCGCCTACGTGATCCTGGCGGCCACCGGGAAGGGCGCCTCGGTCGGGCTCCTCGTCTTCGCGTTCTGCCTGCTCGGCGCGGGCATCGGCGCGTCGCAGACCATCTCGAACGACCTGATCATCGCGGCCGTCCCGCCCGCCAAGGCCGGGGCCGCGTCCGCCGTGTCGGAGACGGCGTACGAGGTCGGCGCGGTGCTCGGCACGGCCGTGCTCGGCAGCATCCTCACGGCGACCTACCGCACGGGCCTCGTGCTCCCGGCCGGCCTCTCGGAGGGCGACGCCGTCGCGGCGCGCGAGACGCTCGGCGGAGCGGTGTCCGTCGCCGACCGCGTGCCGTCCGACGTGGGCGCCGCGCTGCTCGAGTCGGCGCACACCGCGTTCGACGGCGGCGTCGTCACGACCTCGATCATCGGTGCCGTGCTCATGGTGGGGGCCATCGTCATCTCGCTCACGAGCCTCCGTCGGGCCAGCTCGCACGACTGAGCGCGGCCGGTGCCGTGATGCACGTCGGGCCCGTCACCTCGCGAGGTGACGGGCCCGACGCGCTCGGGGAGGGGATCAGACGATGTTGTCGTCCGAGCGCTCGCTGCGGGTGATGCGCTGTCCCGTGGCGGGGTCGATGCGCGTGCGCGTCTCGCTCACGGCCGTGCGGCGACGGGCGAGGAGCGCGACGCCGATGATGACGACGAGCGCGCCGCCGCCGATGAGGATGTAGCCCACCAGCCGCAGGTCGACGCCCGGGACGGTGATGTCGACGGCGAACGCGAGGATCGCGCCGACGATGACGAGGAAGATGCCGAGGCCGATGCTCATGGGGGTCCTTCAGTCGAACCCGCCGGTCGGTCGGGTGCGTACACCGTAGCGCGCGGGTGCCGTCGGCGTGCGGGTAACCTGGCCCGACACCCACCGAGCCCGGGAGGATCCATGCCCCGCACCATCTCGCTCGCCGTCGTCCCGGGGGACGGCATCGGCCCGGAGGTCGTCCACGAGGCCCTCCGCGTGCTCCGGGAGGCGGTCCCCGCGGACGTGTCGCTCGACACCACGCAGTACCCGTTCGGCGCCGGCCACTTCCTCGAGACGGGCGAGATCCTCACGGACTCCGACCTCGCCGCCCTCGCGCAGCACGACGCGATCCTCCTCGGCGCCGTCGGCGGAGACCCCCGCGACGCGCGCCTGGCCGGCGGCATCATCGAGCGCGGGCTGCTGCTCAAGCTGCGCTTCGCGTTCGACCACTACATCAACCTCCGGCCCACCGCGTTGCTGCCCGGCGTCGTCTCGCCGCTGGCCGCGCCCGGCGAGGTCGACTTCGTCGTGGTCCGCGAGGGCACCGAGGGGCCGTACGCCGGCAACGGCGGCGTTCTCCGTCGCGGCACCGAGCACGAGATCGCGACGGAGGTGTCGGTCAACACGGCGCACGGCGTCGAGCGCACGGTCCGCTTCGCGTTCGAGCTGGCTGAGAAGCGCGATCGCAAGCGCGTCACGCTCGTGCACAAGACCAACGTGCTGACCTTCGCCGGATCCCTCTGGCAGCGCACCGTCGACCGCGTCGCCGCCGAGCACCCCGGCATCGAGGTCGACTACCTGCACGTCGACGCCACCATGATCTTCCTGGTCACCGACCCGGCCCGCTTCGACGTCGTCGTCTCCGACAACCTGTTCGGCGACATCATCACCGATCTCGCCGCGGCCATCTCGGGCGGCATCGGCCTCGCCGCGTCCGGCAACGTCAACCCCACGGGCGCGTTCCCGAGCATGTTCGAGCCGGTGCACGGATCCGCGCCCGACATCGCCGGGCAGCAGAAGGCCGACCCGACCGCCGCCATCCTCTCGGTCGCGCTCCTGCTCGACCACCTCGGCCTGCCCGAGGCGGCCGCGCGAGTCACGGCCGCGGTCTCGGCCGACCTCGCGGCACGCGCCGCGGGCGACACGGCCCCCCGTTCCACCGCGGAGGTCGGCGACGCCGTCATCCGCGCCCTCTCCACGAACCGCTGAAGGACCCCATGAGCACCACCAGCAGCACCACTCCGAGCCCCGCCGCCTTCCCCCTCTCCTTCGAGCGGACCCCGTCGGAGCGCGCCCGCGCCGACGCCGAGCGGGAGGCGATCCTCGCGGACCCCGGGTTCGGCAAGCACTTCACCGACCACATGGTGCAGATCGACTGGACCCTCGACGGCGGATGGCACGACGCCCGCGTCGTCCCGTACGGCCCGCTGCAGCTGGATCCGGCCGCGAGCGTGCTGCACTACGGCCAGGAGATCTTCGAGGGGATGAAGGCGTACGCGCACGCCGACGGGTCCGTCTGGACCTTCCGCCCCGAGCGCAACGCCGCCCGCCTCCAGCGCTCGGCCCGCCGCCTCGCGCTGCCGGAGCTGTCGGCCGAGGACTTCGTCGAGTCGGTGACGCAGCTCGTCCGCGCGGACATCGACTGGGTGCCCCGCGCCGCGGAGCAGAGCCTGTACCTCCGCCCGTTCATGATCGCCAACGAGAGCTTCCTCGGCGTGCGCGCCGCCCAGCGCGTGGGCTACTACGTGATCGCGAGCCCGGCGGGCGCCTACTTCACGGGCGGCGTCGCGCCCGTCTCCATCTGGCTCTCCACGCAGTACTCCCGCGCGGGCAAGGGCGGCACGGGCGCCGCGAAGTGCGGCGGCAACTACGCCGCGTCGCTCCTCCCGCAGGCCGAGGCCGCGTCGCACGGCTGCGCGCAGGTGCTCTTCCTCGACTCCGAGGAGGGCCGCTACCTCGAGGAGCTCGGCGGCATGAACATCGTGCTGGTCTACCGGGACGGCCGGATCGTCACGCCCGACTCCGAGAGCATCCTCGAGGGCATCACGCGCGACTCCATCCTCCAGCTGGCGCGCGACCGCGGCCTCACGGTCGAGAAGCGGCGCGTCGAGCTGTCCGAGTGGGTCGACGGCGTGGCGTCCGGCGAGATCACCGAGGTGTTCGCGTGCGGCACCGCGGCGGTCATCACGCCCATCGGCCGCCTGATGGGCGAGGGCCTCGACGTCGGCGACATCGACGCGCCCGCGGGCGAGCTGACGATGTCGCTGCGCCAGGAGCTCACCGACATCCAGTACGGCCGCATCCCCGACCGCCACGGCTGGCTCACGCGCCTCGACGCGTAGCGCGCACCGGGCGCCGGGCGCCGGGCGCCGCTCGTGCGGGCGGACGGGATCCGCCCGCACGGCTAGGGTCGACAGCGTGAAGATCGCGCGATTCAGCACCGGTGACGACCCCCGCTTCGGCATCCTCGACGAGGAGGAGGGGCACCTGGTCGTCCTCTCCGGCGACCCGATGTTCAGCGGCTACCAGACCACGGGGGAGCGGGTGCCGCTCGCCGACGCCCGGCTGCTCGCGCCGGTCATCCCGCGCTCCAAGGTCGTCGCCGTGGGCCGCAACTACGCGGCGCACGCGGCGGAGCACGGCAGCGAGGCGCCCACCACGCCGCTCATCTTCCTGAAGCCGAACACGTCGGTCATCGGCCCCGACGACGCGATCCGCCTGCCCGCCGACAGCGAGCGGATCGAGCACGAGGGCGAGCTCGCGGTGGTCATCGGCCGGATCACGCGCGACGCCACCGTGGATGACGCGGCCCGCTCGGTGTTCGGCTACACGATCGGCAACGACGTGACCGCCCGCGACATCCAGCACTCCGAGAGCCAGTGGGCGCGCGCCAAGGGGTACGACACGTTCTGCCCGCTCGGCCCGTGGATCGAGACCGAGGGCGCGTTCGAGGACGCGCTCATCGAGACGCGCGTGGACGGCGAGCTGCGGCAGTCCGGCCGCACGAGCGAGATGGTGCACTCGGTGCCCGAGCTCATCGCGTTCGCGTCGCGCGTCTGGACCCTGCTGCCGGGTGACGTGATCCTCACGGGCACGCCCGCGGGCGTCGGCCCGTTCACCGACGGCCAGGTCGTCGAGGTGTCGATCGAGGGGATCGGCACGCTCTCGAACCCCGCGCGCGCCCGCGCCTGACGATGACCCGCCCCGGCCGCGCGCTGCGCCTCACGCTCGCGGCCGGAGCGGTCGCCGTGCTCGCGGGGTGCGTGTACGACGTGTCCGACTACGGGCTCGAGACGCCGGGACCCTCGGACGCCTCCGCGCCGACCGCGTCGCCGACCCCGGGCGCCGCGGAGCTCCGGCTGCCCGCGGGGTGCACGCCCGCCGACCTCTCGATCGACTGGGCGGAGCCGGAGTCCGGACCCGCCGACGAGCTGCTGGCCGTGCGCGTCATGACCGTGCGGATCCCGAGCGCGGGGGAGCAGCCCGGCCTCGGCTCCACCACCCAGCGGGTCACGCGCACCGACACCGCGCTGCGGCCGGCGCTCCGCCTGGAGCTGGACGAGCGGGACGGGTCCGCCGTCCCCGTCGCCGACAGCCTCGCCCCGCCGGAGACCTGGGCGGCCTTCCTCGGCGCGGACCTGCGCGACCGCGACCTCGTGGGGCCCCGGTTCGGGCGGCCGCTGCAGATCACGTCGTTCGATCCCGTGCTCGACCGCGAGGCGCGCTACGTGATCGGCTACCTCGGCTCCGCGCAGTCCGCGCACGTCACGGTGACGGGCTGCGACGGCGCCTTCCGCGGATCCGGGACCCTCGAGGGGCTCGACCCCACGCGCTCCGCGGGCGCCGTGCTCCTCGAGTGCGGCGTGCCGCCCGGCGACCAGTACGACCGGTGGGACCTCCTCGAGCCGTACTGCATGGACGGCACGCCCGGCACCGACGGGGAGCCGCAGCCCGAGCCCTAGAATCGTGACCAGGATGACTGACGCAACGACCCACCCCGTGACCACCGCTTCCGGCACCGACGTCCGCGTCCGGTTCTGCCCGTCCCCGACCGGGACGCCGCACGTCGGGCTCATCCGCACGGCCCTGTTCAACTGGGCCTACGCGCGCCACACCGGCGGCAAGCTCGTCTTCCGCGTCGAGGACACCGACGCCGCGCGCGACAGCGAGGAGAGCTACGAGCAGCTCATCGAGGCGCTGCGCTGGCTCGAGATCGACTGGGACGAGGGCGAGGGCGTGGGCGGACCGCACGCGCCGTACCGTCAGTCGCAGCGCACCGATCTCTACCTCGACGTGATCCGGAAGCTCACCGAGTCCGGCCATCTTTACGAGAGCTACGCGACGGCCGAGGAGATCGAGGCGCGCAACCGCGCCGCCGGCCGCGACCCGAAGATGGGCTACGACAACTTCGAGCGCGACCTCACCGAGGACGCGCGCCAGGCGTTCCGCGACGAGGGCCGCGCGCCCGCCCTCCGTCTCCGCGTGCCGGACACCGACCTCTCGTTCGACGACCTCGTGCGCGGCACGGTCACGTTCCCGGCCGGATCCTTCCCCGACTTCGTGCTCGTGCGCCCCAACGGCGCCCCGCTCTACACGCTCGTGAACCCGGTCGACGACGCGCTCATGGGCATCACGCACGTGCTCCGCGGCGAGGACCTGCTCTCGTCGACGCCCCGGCAGATCGCGCTGTACCACGCGCTCATCGACATCGGCGTGGCCGACGCCATCCCGCGCTTCGGCCACCTGCCCTACGTGATGGGGGAGGGCAACAAGAAGCTCTCCAAGCGCGACCCCGAGTCGAACCTGTTCCACCACCGCGACCGCGGCTTCATCCCCGAGGGCCTCATCAACTACCTGGCGCTCCTCGGCTGGTCGCTCACGCACGACCGCGACGTGTTCTCGCGGATGGAGATGATCACGGCGTTCGACGTCGCCGACGTCACGCCCGCGCCCGCGCGCTTCGACCTCAAGAAGGCGGAGTCGCTGAACGGCGACCACATCCGCCTGCTGGCGCTCGAGGACTTCGCCCGGCGCCTCGTCCCGTACCTGCAGGCCGCGGGCGTCGTCGGCGCCGAGCTCACGCACGACGAGCAGCGGATGCTCGACGCGGCGGCCCCGCTCGTGCAGGAGCGCATGCAGCTCCTCGGCGAGGCCCCCGACCTCCTGTCGTTCCTCTTCACCACGGCCGACGCGCTGCCCTACGACGACGCGGCGGTGCAGGCGCTCAAGGACGACGCCCCCTCGGTGCTCGCCGCGTCGCGCGGTGCGCTCGACGGCGTCCCGCACACGCAGTGGGACGTCGACCTCGTGCAGGAGGTGCTGCAGAACACGCTCATCACCGGCATGGGCATGAAGCCCCGGCTCGCCTACGGCCCGCTGCGCGTCGCCGTCTCCGGGCGCCGCATCTCGCCGCCGCTGTTCGAGTCGATGGTGCTGCTCGGCAAGGACGAGACCATCGCGCGCCTCGACCGCCTCGCGGGGATGCTCGGTGAGTGATCCCGCGGGTGCCGGCGCTGACGGTGCCGGATCCACCGCGACGGGCGACTCCTACGACGTCGTCGTCATCGGCGCGGGCCCCGCGGGCCTCTCCGCCGCGCTGAACCTCGTGCGCGCCCGGCGCCGCACCCTCGTGCTCGACAGCAGCCGTCCGCGCAACGCCGCGACGCTCATGTCGCACGGCTTCGTCACGCGCGACGGGATCTCCCCGCTCGAGCTCCGCAAGCTCGGCCAGGTCGAGGTGGAGTCCTACGACGAGGGCGAGTTCCAGCTCGCCGTCGTGCAGTCCGCGGAGCCGTCCCCGGGTGGGTTCACCATCCGCGCGAAGGGCGTGCGTCGCGCCCCCGACCGCGAGGTGCGCGCCCGTCGCATCCTCATCGCCACGGGCCTCGTGGAGACGCTGCCCGACCTGCCGAGCATCCGCGCCTACTACGGCACCGCCGTGCACAGCTGCATGGAATGCGACGGCTACGAGAAGCGCGACGAGCCGCTCGCCCTCATCGGCGAGACGGACGACCTCGTGGAGCGCGCGCTGCTGCTCTCGCAGTGGTCGCGGGACATCATCGTGTTCACGAACGGCGTCGCGGAGGTCGACGAGGCGGGGGAGCGCGGGCTCGCGTCCCTCGGGATCCGCGTCGACCGCCGGCCCGTCGCCGACATCGAGGGCGAGCGCGCGGTCGTCACCGGCATCCGCATGCAGGACGGCTCCGTCGTCCCGCGCACCGGCGGCTTCGTGCGCCCCCGCTACTCGACCGCGCTCGACTTCCTCGCGGGGCTCGACCTCGACACGGACGACGACGGCCACATCGCCGTCGACGCCGAGGGCCGCACGTCGCATCCGGGTGTCTACGCGGCGGGCGACAGCTCGCAGCCGGGCCCGCAGCAGCTGATCATCGCGGCCGGCTTCGGGGCGCGCGCCGCCAGCGCGATCAACCGGGACCTGCTGCCCGTGATCTGACGGGTGGGGCCTGGCGGGAGCGCTCCGGTTTGGCGTCGATCCGGCCGATGGGCTACACTCGACGAGGCCCGATCGCGCATCGGGGCCTTGGGGTATGGTGTAATTGGCAACACGGAAGATTCTGATTCTTTTGTTCTTGGTTCGAGTCCAGGTACCCCAGCACTGAACACGCAGGAAATGACAGGCCCGGATATCCGGGCCTTTTCCTTTTCCCGGACCATCTCCGAGCGGTCGTCGCCGGCTTCGCCTCCCGGGCTCCAGCGCCGGGTGAGGTCGCCCCGCACGTCCTGTCCACGTGCGTCTCTCGACACCGAGCCGGTGGGCGTATTACGTTATTCGCATGACTGGCGACGAGACCATCGACGGCGTGCCCGTGACGGAGGAGCAGATCCAGGCGTGGGCTGATGAGGCCGAGGCCGGGTACGACGTGGACGCGCTCACGAAGCGCGGCCGCGGCCGACCCGGTCGCGGAGCGCGACCGTCCCAGGTCGTCGCCGTGCGGCTGACGGATGACGAGCTCGCCGCGGTGGACGCGCGAGCGACGCGCGAGGGCACATCCCGATCCGAGGTGATCCGGCAGGCCCTCCACGATTCCGCGGCGTGAGGGCCCACCCTTCCGCGATGAAGCACGGGATCGAACCCGAGGATGCCATTGAGGCTGCATCATGGGCGATCTGGATCGAGGATCTCGACGACGACAGCCCCGCGCGGCAGCTCCGTCTCGGCTTCGACCGCTCGGGTCGACTGCTGGAGACCGTGGTGCTGGTCTTCGACAGCGGGAACGAGCTCGTCATCCATGCGATGCGAGCGCGTCCGCACATGCTGCGTCTCCTGCCCTGAACATGACGACGGCCCCGCCCGAGCATCTGCTCGAGCGGGGGCGGCCTAGCCAGGGTGAGCGTCTCCGGGTCGATGCCTCAGGCCAGCATCGATCGAGTCAGCGAGCGCCGTCCTCACTACTCAGGGGGGACGATTCCAGCACACGAGCGAGCTGACGTGCGGCGACATGGCGAGACGTCTGCAGGATCCAGCTCAATCCCCGGGGCGAGGTGATCCGCAGGGATCCGTACCGCATGATCGGCAGCACGGTGTTGTTCTTGTAACGCCTATCCGGCCCGCCCTTGACGTTCACGTATCGCCACGTCTCGCCCACCTTCTCCGCGTCGGATGCGAGAGGACCCGGGTCTTCGATGAAACGCTCCGATACCGCGGTCACAATCAGTTCGCGGTAGGGGACGGCCGCGAAGTGCTTGCCGTCACGGACGAGGACCCTGTCGGGGGAGGAAGTAGAGCGCCGAGTCGCCGACGGTCACCGACGGGACGGCGACATTCGTCGCGAGGTGCTTCGTGCCTGTGGCATCACTCCGAGCGGTCGTGCGTCGGACGAGTTCCCCAGCTCCGGCATTCGTCTTGTGCTGATGGGTCGTCCGCACCTTCCCGGACGTGGTGACCCTCCAGACCCTCTCCGCGGGACCGGAAGGGGTCCATGCGGTGACGAGGGCCTCGAACCAGGCCGCTGCGGAGTCGTCGACGTCGTAGATGACAGCCACCGTTCGTCGCGCAGCGTCCCGTGCGAAGAGCCACAAGCAGAGGGGTACAGCGAGCACCCACACGACGACTCCATACGGGAGGGAGACGGCCCCGACCACGACGCACACGAGCACGGCCAGCCACGCCCAGCGGCGTCGAGCCGCCGCCCGGTTGAGCTGCTCGACGAGATCATCACCGTCGGTGGGTGAGAGCTCCATTGCGTCAGCGCCAGTCACGTCCTCCATCAGCACTGCGCTCGGCTGATACGGCGCCGCTGCGGGTCGCCCGGCTCCGCGAGGACGGGATGGTCCTGTCGCCCTGTAGGAGAGGCCGGCGGCATTCACGCTCACGTAGTTGCCCCGAGGTCCGGAGCCGGCGCGGAACCCGGGAATCCCCGCGCTCACGTTCACGCCTGCTCTGCCGGCGGTGAAGCGGAACGGCCCCGCCTTCACGCTCTTCCGGACATAGATCCCCATGTGGCCTCCTTCGCCCATGTCGATCCTGCCGGAAGGATCAGTCGGCGTCTTCCGGATGGTCCGATCCCGCCCGCGGATGCTCCGCGCTGGCCGGAGCCGTCGGTCTCGCGGGCCTTCCCCGGCGCGCACCGCCGATGCGTGACGACGGCCCCGCCCGAGCATCTGCTCGGGCGGGGCCGTCGTCGCGTTCAGCGGGTGCGGATCAGGCGAGGCGCCCCTTCGGCGAGCTGTCGCTCGTCTTCGACGGGTCCTTCTCCACGACGTCGCCGAGGGCGTCGTCGATGCGGGTCAGGAGCTCGGCCGGGATCTTCACGCCCGAGGCCTTGACGTTCTCGTGCACCTGCTCGGGACGCGAGGCGCCGATGATCGCGGACGCGACGTTGTCGTTCTGGAGCACCCAGGCGACGGCGAGCTGAGCCAGCGACAGGTTGAGCTCATCTGCGACGGGCTGGAGCTCCTGCACGCGGGTGAGTGTGTCGTCGTTCATGTAGCGCTTGATCATGTCGGCGCCGCCCTTGTCGTCCGTGGCGCGCGAGCCCTGCGGGAGGTCCTGGCCCGGCTTGTACTTGCCGGTGAGGACGCCCTGGGCGATGGGGGACCAGACGATCTGCGAGATCCCGAGGTCCTTCGAGGTCGGGACGACCTCCTCCTCGATGACGCGCCAGAGGGCCGAGTACTGCGGCTGGTTCGAGATCAGCTGGAAGCCGAGCTCGCGGGAGAGGCCGTGCGCCTCGCGGAGCTGCGCCGGGGTCCACTCGCTGACGCCGATGTAGAGCGCCTTGCCCTGGCGGACGACGTCGGCGAATGCCTGCATCGTCTCCTCGAGCGGGGTCTCGTAGTCGTAGCGGTGGGCCTGGTAGAGGTCCACGTGGTCGGTCTGGAGGCGCTCGAGCGAGCCGTCGATCGACGCCATGATGTGCTTGCGCGAGAGGCCGGTGTCGTTGTGGCCCTTGGCGCCGGTCGGGAAGTAGACCTTCGTGAAGATCTCGATCCCGTCCCTGTTCTCGCCCTTCAGCGCGTCACCGAGGACCTTCTCGGCGACGGTGTTCGCGTAGCCGTCCGCAGTGTCGAACGTGGTGATGCCGGCCTCGAGGGCCGCCTGCACGCACTGCGTGGCGGTGTCGTTCTCGACCTGCGACCCGTGGGTCAGCCAGTTGCCGTACGTGATCTCGGAGATCTTGAAGCCTGAGTTGCCTAGGTAGCGGAATTCCATGTCCCGACCCTACGCCGCAGCCGCTGGAGCCCCGTCGGACGCGGTCTGTCGGGGCGGTGACCGCGGGGTGGACATGCGCCGGCCTGGCGGCCGCGCGGACGTCAGCGTGGGGTCGATGCCGTCCGGCGTCGGAATGCCGCGACCGACAGGGGCAGCGCGAGGAGAACCACCACGACGGCTGCCCCCATCCATGATCCGGTGATGGAGACGCTCGGCGATCCGGACGGCTCGACGCCGCCGTCGAGCGCGAGGACGAACGGGATGCGGATGTCGAGGCCGCTGCCGAAGGCGAGGGCCGCGAGCAGCATGCCGGCGATGGCGACGATGCCCATGGCGACGACGAGTGAGCCGAGGGCGACGGAGGCCCTCTCGGCGAGCGGCAGCGACCTCGGCGTCATGGCGTCCTCCTGTGCTCCGTCGGCACGGGACGCGCCTTCCGGGTGATCATCGGCGTCAGATGCTACCGCCCGGACGACACCGCGCAGGAGGTCGCCGCGCAGGAGGTCGCCGCGCAGGAGGACGCCGCACAGGAGGACGCCGCACAGGTCCGTCGTGAGGCGACGGGAGCCGGGTGACCGCTGTCGGACGTCGCCGCGCGGCACCAGGCGCGCGGCCCCGCCCGATCATCTCGGGCGGGGCCGCGCGGTGATGCGGGCGGGGCGCCGGATCAGGCCTCGCGCGTCTTCGGCGAGCTGTCCTCCGTCTTGCGCGGGTCCTTCTCGACGATGTCGCCGAGCGCGTCGTCGATGCGGGTGAGGAGCTCTGCCGGGATCGTCACCCCGGACGCCTTCACGTTCTCGTGCACCTGCTCGGGCCGCGAGGCGCCGATGATCGCGGACGCCACGTTCTCGTTCTGCAGCACCCACGCGACCGCGAGCTGGGCGAGCGAGAGGTCGAGCTCGTCGGCGACGGGCTGCAGCGCCTGCACGCGGGAGAGCGTGTCGTCGTTCATGAAGCGCTTGATCATGTTCGCGCCGCCCTTGTCGTCGGTCGCGCGGGATCCGGACGGCAGCTCCTGGCCGGGCTTGTACTTGCCCGTCAGCACGCCCTGCGCGATGGGGGACCACACGATCTGCGAGATCCCCAGCTCCGTCGAGGTGGGCACGACCTCCTCCTCGATGACGCGCCAGAGCGCCGAGTACTGCGGCTGGTTCGAGATCAGCTGGAAGCCCAGCTCCGTCGCGAGCGCGTGGCCGGCGCGCAGCTGCTCGCTCGTCCACTCGCTCACGCCGATGTAGAGCGCCTTGCCCTGGCGGACGACGTCGGCGAACGCCTGCATGGTCTCCTCGAGGGGCGTCTCGTAGTCGAAGCGGTGCGCCTGGTACAGGTCGATGTAGTCGGTCTGGAGACGCGTGAGCGACGCGTCGACGGAGTCCATGATGTGCTTGCGCGAGAGCCCCACGTCGTTGTGGCCCTTGGGCCCGGTGGGGCCGAAGACCTTGGTGAAGATCTCGATGGAGGCACGTCGCTCGTCCTTGAGCGCCTCGCCGAGCACGGTCTCCGCCTTGGTGTTGGCGTAGACGTCCGCGGTGTCGAAGGTGGTGATCCCCGCCTCGAGCGCGGCCTTCACGCACGCGGTCGCGGTGTCGTTCTCGACCTGCGATCCGTGGGTGAGCCAGTTGCCGTAGGTGATCTCGGAGATCTTGAAGCCGGAGTTGCCGAGGTATCTGAATTCCATGGTCCGACCGTACGCCGGGCACCTCCGCGGTTCCGCACGAAAGTGTGCGACGGCGGCACGCGCGACGACGCCCGCCCCCGAGTCCGGGAGCGGGCGTCGTGGTCGTGCCGGGAGCGCTAGCGGCGCGGGGCGTCCGCGTCCGCTTCCACGCTGCGGCCGGAGCCGCGCGCCGCGTCGTCGTCCGCGTCGGCGGGGGCCTTCTCGCCCTCGACGGCGGCCGCCTGGTCGGTGCCCTCCACGGCGGACGCGTCGCGCTTCGTCTTCGCGAGGCTGGCGACGGTCGCCACCGTGATGGTGAGGAGGATGAACGACAGCGAGAACCAGATCGGGATCTCCGGGGCCCACAGCATCGGCTCGCCGCCGTTGATGAAGGGCACCTCGTTGACGTGCATGGCGTGCAGCACGAGCTTCACGGCGATGAAGCCGAGGATGACCGCGAGGCCCTGCGACAGGTAGACCAGGCGCTCGAGGAGGCCGGAGATCAGGAAGTACAGCTGGCGGAGGCCGAGCAGCGCGAAGGCGTTGGCGGTGAAGACGATGTACGCCTCCTGCGTCAGCCCGAAGATCGCGGGGATGGAGTCGAGCGCGAACAGCACGTCGGTGAGGCCGATGGCGAGCATCACCAGGAACATCGGGGTGAAGAGCTTCTTGCCGTCGACGCGGGTCGTGAGCTTGTCGCCGTCGTAGTGGTCCGAGGTGGGGATGAAGCGGCGGAGCACGCGGATGAGCTTCGAGTCGGACTCGTCCTCGTCGTGCGTCTCCTTCATCTGCTTGTAGGCCATGACGAGGAGCAGGGCGCCGAAGAGGTAGAACACCCAGGAGAAGTTGTCGATGATCGCGGAGCCCATCGCGATGAAGATGCCGCGCATCACGAGCGCGATGGCGATGCCGACGAGCAGCACCTTCTGCTGGAAGGCCCGCGGCACGGCGAAGCTCGACATGATGATGAGGAAGACGAAGAGGTTGTCGACGCTCAGCGCCTTCTCCGTCACGTAGCCGGCGAAGTACTCGCCGCCGAAGGTCCAGTTCGAGAAGACGCCGACGCCCACGCCGAAGACGAGCGCGATGACGATGTAGACGACCGACCAGGTCGCGGACTCCTTCAGCGTCGGCTCGTGCGCCTTCCGCACGTGCGCGAAGAAGTCGAAGACGAGCAGGCCGAGGACGGCCGCGATGGTCGCGGCCCAGAGCCAGAAGGGGACATCCATTTCGGGGGTTCTCCAGTACTCGGACCGCTTGTGGGTCCGGTGGGGTACTGAAGGTCTCCTCCACCCCGCGAGCTGCTGCTCACGGAACCGGCCGCACGGGTCGGAGTGGTCCGACCGTATTGACGACACGACCGCCGGATGGGAGTACTCCCCTTCGGGACACGAGTGTATACGGCCGCATGGAGCGCATCCGACCACGCGGGCGGATCCCCAGCCGGGCGAGCGTGCTCGGGCCCGGCGTAGGAGTCCCGCTACTCGAGGAAGAGCAGCGCGATGCCGGCGACCGCCGCGACGGCGCCGATGCCGAGCAGCACGAGCCCGGTGATGCGGAGCGCACGGCCGTCGAGCTCGGGCGCGTGGGTGCGGACCCGCCAGGGGGCGCGCGGCGAGAACCAGACGCGCACGTCGGATCCGGCGGCCAGGTCGCGGGTCTCGTCGGTGTCGGCGGGCGCCTCGTGCACGTCGCCGTCGTCGTCGAACCACCGGAGGACGCGGGCGGATCCGGCGCCGTCGTGGCCCGCCGGCGCGTCGGCCACGAGCCCCTCCGTCGCCGTCCAGCGGCGGCCGAGCACGCGGACGGAGACGCCCGCCACGTAGAGCGCGATGCCCGGGACGAGCGCGATCCAGGTGAGGAACTCGATGATGAGGGACGCCGCGGCGAGACCGTCCATGCGTGGTGCCCCCGCGTCCGCTCGTGGTGGACCCGACCGGGCCCGGAGCTCGATGCTATCGGGGCGCCCGCCGCGGTCCGGGCGGGGGAGGCGCGGAGCGGCGTCGCTCGGCCCGCCGCCTAGAGGTCGATGCTGTCGCCGGGCTCGAGCGCGTGGAACTCGCCGCCGCCCTGCTCGGTCGCCCACTGCAGGCGCCCGTTCGACATGGCCTTGCCCGCCGCCGACAGCACCATCTCGTGGGTGGGGAACGCGCGACGCGGCTTCACGGCGAGGACGTAGTCGATGGACTCGCTGATCTTCATCCAGGGCGCGCCGGCCGGAGCGGCCAGGAGGTCGACCTCCACGCCCTCGGGGATCGTGAACGAGTCGCCCGCGTAGTAGAGGGCGTCGTTCACGAGCACGCCGAGGTTCTGCACGACGGGGATCGACTCGTGGATGACGGCGTGGTCGCCGCCGAAGAAGCGCAGCGTGAACGGGCCGACCTCGACGACGTCGCCCGCCTCGACGACGGTCACGTCGAAGTCGGTCGCGGCGGCCGCCACGCCGGACGGCGCGTAGACGGGCACGCCCTCGTTCTTGTCGAGGATCCGCTTCAGCTGCTCGGGCGTCCAGTGGTCGGGGTGCTCGTGCGTGATGACGATCGCGTCGGCGTTCATCGCCTCCGTGATGGGGGTGGTGAAGGAGCCCGGGTCGATGAAGAGCTTCCGTCCGCTCTGTTCCAGGACCAGGGCGGCGTGCTCGAGCTTCGTCAATCGCATGAGAGGAGCCAACACCGTCGAGGCGGCGGGGGCAAACCGGCCCGGTCGGGGCTCGATTTGGTCGGGCTGCGCGCGCTGTGGCATACTCGACGAGTTGCAAAAACGGCCCCATCGTTTAGCGGCCTAGGACACCGCCCTCTCACGGCGGTAACACCGGTTCGAATCCGGTTGGGGTCACCACCGCATCATCCAGCCCGGTCCCTCCTCACGGAGGGCCCGGGCTTTCTTCTTCTCCCCGGCGGCGGATCCGGCTCGGGGCGACACCCGCGGCCTGTACCGTCGAGGGGTGAGTGTGCACCTGGTCGGAGGCGGCCTGTCGGATGACGACACCCCCCTCCTCGCGCGGTTCCTGTCCGAGGCGACGACGAGGGCGACCGCGGCCGCCCGGTTGGAGCCGGCCCGCATCGCCGTGGTCCTCGTCCACGACGGCCTCGGCGCCGAGTGGTTCGACCAGTACGCCCAGGCGCTGCGTGCCGGCGGTTCGTGCGAGCCGGTCGCGGTGCTCGCGCCCGAGGGCGGATCCATCGAGGTCGCGCAGCTGCAGGACGTCGACGGCATCGTCGTCGGCGGGGGCCTCACGCCCGCGTACCGCCAGGCGCTCGAGCCGGTCTTCGGCGAGATCCGCCGCCAGGTCACCGCGGGCGTCCCGTACCTCGGCTTCTCCGCCGGCGCCGCGGTCGCCGCCGAGACCGCCATCGTCGGCGGCTGGCGCATCGGCGACGTCGAGGTCGTGCAGGAGTCCGCGAGCGAGGACCTCGACGAGGTCACGGTCGAGCAGGGCATCGGCCTCATCGACGTCGCGGTCGACGTGCACGCCGCGCAGTGGGGCACCCTCACCCGGCTCATCGCCGCCACCGAGGCCGGGCTCGTCGAGGGCGGCGTCGCCATCGACGAGGGCACCGTGCTCATCGTGGGCGAGGGCCAGCTGGTCGTCGAGGGGCGCGGCAGCGTCTGGTCGGTCATCGGCTCGGAGACCGGCGTCACCGTCAGCTCCGCCGGCGCCTCCTGATCGGCCGCCCGTGGCGCTGACCCTGCCGGAGCTCGTCGAGCGCGGCCTCATGGACGCCGGCTGGGCCGAGGCGCTCGTTCCCGTCGCCGACGACATCGCGCGGATGGGCGAGTGGCTGCGCGGCGAGGTCGCCGCCGGCCGTCCCTACCTCCCCGCCGGGGACCGCGTGCTGCGTGCGTTCCAGCAGCCGCTCGCCGACGTGCGCGTGCTCATCGTGGGGCAGGATCCGTACCCCACGCCCGGCCATCCCGTCGGCCTCTCGTTCTCGGTCGAGCCCGACGTGCGGCCCGTGCCGCGGAGCCTCGTCAACATCCACCGGGAGCTGCGCGACGACCTCGGCATCCCGACCCCCGAGCACGGCGACCTCACCGCGTGGACCCGCAGCGGCGTGCTGCTGCTCAACCGCGTGCTCACGGTGCGGCCGGGCGCGCCCGCCTCGCATCGCGGCACGGGCTGGGAGGCCGTGACGGAGTGCGCCATCCGTGCGCTCGCCGACCGCGGCGGCCCGCTCGTCGCGGTCCTCTGGGGCAAGGACGCCGGGTCGCTCGCGCCGATGCTCGCGCCCGTGCCGTCCATCACGTCCGTGCACCCGAGCCCGCTGTCGGCATCGCGCGGCTTCTTCGGGTCGAGGCCGTTCAGCCGGGCCGACGCGCTGCTCCGCGAGCAGGGCGCGGATCCGGTCGACTGGCGGCTCTGAGCCCGCGGCCGTCCGCACCTGATCCGCGCTGCCGACGGCCACGCACACCGCCCGGACCGGCGCGCGGCCCTGGCCGTAGGATCGCCCCATGCTCGAGGAGGAATACCAGACGAGGCGCCGCCTGCCCGCCCACCTCCGGAAGCCCGCGCCGCCCGTGCCCGTGTTCTCCTTCGAGATCCGCGCAGCCGCCGTCTCCGACCTCCCGGACATCCGGGAGATCTACAACCACTACGTCATGAACAGCACCGTCACCTTCGACGAGACCCGCATGACGCTCGCCCGGTGGCGCGGCCGATTCGGCCAGCTCGAGCGGATGGGGATGCCGTTCCTCGTCGCCGTCTCGCCGTCGGGCCAGGTGCTCGGCTACGCGCTCGTGGAGCCCGTCGGGAACCGCCGCTCGTCGCGCACGACGGTGGAGGACTCGATCTACCTGGGCGCCGCGTCCACCGGCAAGGGCCTCGGCCGCGCGCTGCTGGAGGCGCTCCTCGACGCGTGCCGGGAGGCGCGGATCCGGGAGGTCATCGCGGTCATCGCCGACCAGGGCGCCGAGGCGTCCATCCGGCTGCACGCGTCGCTCGGCTTCACCGAGAGCGGGCGGATGGGCCGCGTCGGCTGGAAGTTCGGGCGCTGGCTCGGCACCGTCACCATGCAGGCGAGCCTCAAGCCGACGGAGCGGCCGGGCCGGTGGGCGCGGGCCATGCGGCGATCGTCTCCTGGCGACGACGCTCCTCGTCCCACCACGCCCGCTGCCGCTCCTGGAGCTGCTCCTTCGCGGTGAGCGGGCGCGGCGCGACGGTCTCGACGCGGTGTCGGCGGGCCCACCACCCGGTGAGGAGGGCGGATCCGAGCACCACGGCCATCGGCAGGATCATGAACGGGCCGCCGGTGCCGTCGCTGCGGTCCAGCGACTCGGACATCTGGCCGAGGAGCGCCGTGGGGATGAACAGCAGCGTGTTGTTGAGCGCGTGGATGAGCACGGGCGCCTCGAGGCCGCCGGTCAGCCGTGCGGAGATCGTGGCCGAGATGCCGAACACGAAGTAGTAGGCGATGAGCCACGGGTCCTCGGCGAGGTGGGCGAGCGCGAAGAGGGAGCTGGCGACGATGGCACCGACGACGAGCGCGACCCGCGTGTCGCGGAACCAGGATCCGACCGAGCGCTGCACGAGGCCGCGGAAGCCGTACTCCTCGCCCGCCGACTGCAGCGGGGTCGTGAGCAGCACGATGACGAGGAACGCGACCACCTCGCCGTCGACGCGGATCTCGCCGGTGGGGTCGAGCGCGAACGTGACCGCGATGTAGACGAGGAAGACCGGCGCGATCACCAGCGCGACGCGGCCGAGCCAGCGCCAGCGGAAGCGGCCGACGACGGACGACAGCGTGCCCATGCGCACGCCGAAGAGCCAGCGCTGGAGGAGCATCGAGACGGGGATGAGGGCCGCGAGCGAGAGGTTGGTGGCCAGCATGATGACGGGCGTCATGGTCTCGAGCGACGACGCGTCCGACGCGTCGAGGCGGCCCGTGGCGAACTCGATGCCGAAGGCGACGAGGCCGAAGACGAGCGACAGGACGAAGAAGGCGATGGCGCCGAGGACGAGCGCGACGATGCCGCGCCACGGACCGCCGGTGTCGCGGAGGCCGTGGTGGTACGGCACGGGCGGGCGCTCGGGGAGCGGCGGCAGGGCCGGCGGCGCGGGGACCGGGAAGCCGACGGCCGCGGCCCCGGTCGTCGACGGCGAGGCGGGGGGCATCGGCTCCGGTGCGCTCATGCGGCAAAGGTACCGGGGCACGGCTGCGCGGACATCCACCCGAGGGCGGAGGGCGCGCGGCGGAGGGGCGGGGTCGCGCGCGACCGGCGGGCGGCCCGTGCAGCGTACGGTGGACCGGACGAGAGGCGCACCGATGCAGCAGGATCAGGACCGACCCGAGGACTTCGACGAGAAGCGGCACGAGCAGCTCACCACGGCCCCGAAGGCGGTGGAGTCGGATGCGGCGCCGCGCGTCCACGTGTCGGAGCCGGAGGACGGCGTGACGCGGATCGACGTGGCGGACACCGCGTCGGTGCGGCCGGGGAAGCCCACGCCGACGCGCGACGCGTGAGCGCCGCGGGGGCCGGGCGATCGGCGGCCGGAGCGCGGGAGCCGCGCGACGTGCTCGTGCTCGGCGGCACCGCGTGGATCGGCCGGCTCGTCGCCGAGCGCCTGGTGGCGCGCGGCGACCGGGTGACGTGCCTCGCGCGCGGCGCCTCGGGATCCGCTCCCGCGGGAGCGCGGCACGTCGTCGCCGACCGCGACGGCGACGACGCCTACGACGCGGTGGCGTCTGCGGACTGGGACGAGGTCGTCGACCTCACCTCCTCGGCCGCGCACGCGCGCGCCGCGGTGGCGGCGCTCGCCGACCGGGCCCGGCACTGGACCCTCGTGAGCACCGTGTCGGTGTACGCGTCCTTCGAGCGCGCGGGCGACGACGAGTCGGCGGCGGTCGTGGATCCGGTGGACCTCGACGAGTACGGCCAGGCCAAGGTCGCGGCCGAGCGCGCGGTGACCGCAGCGCTCGCCGGACGCCGCATGATCGTGCGCCCCGGCCTCATGGCGGGTCCGGGCGACGACAGCGACCGGTTCGGGTACTGGCCGGCGCGGTTCGCGCTCGCGGGCGACGGGCCGGTGCTCGTGCCCGACGCGTCCGACCGCCGGGTGCAGGTGATCGACGCGCGCGATCTCGCCGACCTCGTCGTGGAGGTCGGCGTCCGCGGGCTCGACGGCGTGGTGGACGCGGTGGGGGAGAGCGTGCCGCTCGCGGAGGCGCTGGACCTCGCGGCGGACGCCGCGGGATCCACGGGCGAGCGGGTCGTCGCCTCGGACGCGCGGCTGGCGGACGCCGGCGTGCGGCACTGGGCCGGCGCGCGGTCGCTGCCGCTGTGGCTGCCGCGCGAGGCGGGCGGGATGCTGGCCCGGAGCGACGCGGGCATCCGGGCGCTGGGCGTCGCGCGTCGCCCGCTCGCCGAGACGATGCGCGACGTGCTGGCGGGCGAGCGGGACCGCGGGGTCGACCGGGCGCGGCGGTCCGGGCTCACGCGCGACGAGGAGCTCGCGGTCCTCTCCGACCTGCGCTGACGGGACCCGCGCCCGCACGCACGAGCGCCGCGCACCGTCCGGGGACGGGTGCGCGGCGCTCGTGGTTCGCGCGGGTGGATCAGCGGATCGCGGCCCGCAGCTCGGCGGCGGCCGCGGCCGGGTCGTCGGCCGAGTAGATCGCGCCGCCGGCGACGGCGACCACGGCGCCCGCGTCCTGGACGTCGCCGATGGTGCCGGGCTTCACGCCGCCCGCGACGGAGAACGCCACGCCGGACGCCTTGCCCGCCTCGAGCAGGTCGCCGAACGTGTGGCCGTCCTCCGCCTGCTCGTCGAGGCCCGCGTGCATCTCCACGAACTCGGCCCCGAGCTCGGTGACCTCCTTCGCGCGCGTCGCCTTGTCGGCGACGCCGATGAGGTCGACGACGATGCCCTTGCCGTGCTTCTTCGCGGCCTTCACGGCGCCCGCGATGGTGCTGTCACCGGCGACGCCGAGGACGGTCACGAGGTCGGCACCCGCGGAGAACGCGATGTCGGCCTCGAGCTCGCCGGCGTCCATCGTCTTGAGGTCGGCGAAGACGATCTTGTCGGGGTGCGCCTCCTTGATCGCGGTGATCGCGGAGAGGCCCTCGGCCTTGATGAGGGGGGTGCCCAGCTCGATGATGTCGACGTGCGGCGCGGCCTTGCCGGCCAGCTCGAGCGCGTCCTTCGTCGTGAGCACGTCCATGGCTACCTGGAGCTTCATGCGGTTCCTCTTCCTGTCGTGATGCGTGTCGTGGTGGTGGGGGATCCAGTGACCGTCGGTCACTCGAGGTTCGCGTGGCGCGGCCACAGGTCGTCGGCCGAGAGGCCGGACGCCTGCCACAGCGCGTGGAACACGGCGTCGCCGACGAGCGCGACGGAGAGCTCGAAGAGCCCGCCCGCGTACTGCTCGGAGACCGTGCCGCCGTGGTCCTGCTTGGCGGCCGCGGGGATCGGCACGGTCACGTCCGCGAGGCCGGCGAGCGGCGAGTCGTCGGCCGTCGTGAGCACGACGATGCGGGCGCCGACCTCGTGCGCGGTCTCGGCGGCGCTCACGATGCCCGCCGTGGTGCCGGATCCGCTCGCGACGAGGAGGACGTCGCCCTCCTCGATCGCGGGCGACGTGGCCTCGCCGACGACGTGCGCGTGGAGACCGAGGTGCATGAACCGCATGGCGGTCATGCGGAGCGCGAGGCCGGAGCGGCCGGCGCCCAGTGCGAAGACGCGGCGGCCGTCGCGGATCACGCGGGCGGCCTCGTCCAGGCGCTCCGCGAGGTCCGGCTCCGTCAGCGCGCGGGCCACGCGGGTGTTCTCGTCGGAGATGAGCGTGAGGGCCGCGGCCACGTCGACGGGGGCGTCGCCGGTCGGACGGGAGTCGGGCGTCGTGTTCGTCATCGTGTCCATGGTGGCCGCGCCGCGGCGTGCGCGCTGCCCACCCGACGGGTGGATCCGCCTACCCGTCCGGGCAGGTGCCGCGCACGGCTCCCATGATTCCGGGTGGGCGTACGGTGGCAGGATGCCGCCCCGGACCCACCCCGCCCCGCCCGCCGCCCGTCCGTCCGCGCTCGCCGCCGCCGGCGCGGTCGGCCTCCTCGGCGGCCTGCACGACGCGCTCGCCGCCCCGTTGCAGGAGGTGGCCGGCGCCCTGCCGACGCTGCTGCAGCCGGTGGTCGCGCATCGCGCGCTCGTGATCTTCACGGAGGACTGCACGGGCCGCCCGCGCAAGAAGGCCGGCGAGGCGGAGGTGGTCGAGAACGTGACCATCGCCGAGCTCGACGGGATCCTCGCGAGCCTCGCGGCAGGATCCGACGACGACGACGGCTCCGCCTGGGCCGTCGAGCACCCGGTCGGCGGACGCCCGCGCACGGTCGCCGCCTGGCGCGCCGACACGGGCGCGCTCCTCGTCCTCGTGGATCCCGTCGCCGCGCACGACGACGTGCCCGCCGCCCGCGAGCTGGTGCGCGCGCTCTGGCGGAGCGTGGCCCACGGGATCCGTCAGCAGGTCGCCGCGGCCCCGCCCGCCTACCTCGCGGAGGCCCGCGCCGTCTCCTCGGAGCGGGCCCGCGTCGTCGCCGAGCTCGGCGACGCGCACGCGACCACGCTCGAGTCGCTGCTCGCGGTGCTGCGCTCCTCGCGCACGGGCGACGCGGCCGCCCGCCAGACCGCCGCCGACCTGGCCACCAACGCCATGGTCGAGCTGCGGGCCGCCTCCGACCGCGACCGCTCGCTCGGCGAGGAGCCCGTCGCGCGCGCGTTCGCCCGCCTGCGCGACGACCTCCGGCCGCTCGTGCGCTTCCGCGACCTCGACGTGCAGTTCGTCGAGCCGCCCGTGGACGGCCGCGCGCTCCCGGGCGAGGTCGCGCACGCGGGCCGGGCCATCGTCCGCGGCGCCGTGCTCGCGCTCGTGGAGGAGCCGGACGTGACGCGCGTGCGCATCCAGTGGGACTGCGACGGCAGCAACCTGCTCGTCGGGATCCGCGATGACGGCGCGGGCGCGACCACCGCCGACCTCGACGCGCTGCGTCGCCTCACCGACCGGGTCGCCGCGCTCGACGGCACGCTCGAGGTGACGGCGACGCCCGGCTGGGGTTCCGAGATCGCCGTCCGCCTGCCGCTCGACGCGCCCGCCGCGGGGCTCGACGCCGCGGGGGAGGCGGGCCTCAGCGGCCGCGAGCGGGAGGTGCTCGCGCTGGTGGCCGGCGGATCCCGCAACCGCGCCATCGCGACCGCCCTCGGGATCAGCGAGAACACCGTGAAGTTCCACGTCGCGAACCTGCTGCGGAAGATGGGCGCGTCGACCCGGGCGGAGCTCGCGGGGCTCGTGCGCGGCTGACGCGGGCGGCGGGCGCCGGGCGGCGGGCGGCGGGCGGCGGCCGCCGGGCGAGAGGCGCCGGGCGCCCTCGGAGCGGGTGCGGGAGTTAACCCCATGGAAACCTCGGCTACGTAAGGTATTGGGCATCCCCACCACCCGCCCGCCCGAACGAGGACGTCCCCGCATGCGCTCTGCCCCCACCCGCCACCCGTCCGGGGCCGCGCGCTCCGGCGCCGTCCGCACGGGCGCCCTCGCCCTCCTGGCCGGTCTGTCCGCCGCCGCCCTCGGGCTCGGCGCCGCCCCCGCATCCGCCGCCGAGGGGGACGTCGCCATCGACGTCTACTCGATCAACGACTTCCACGGCCGCCTGGAGACCACGTCGTCCACCGCGGGCGCCGCCGTCATCTCCGGCGCCTTCCAGCAGGCGAAGGCCGCCAATCCGAACAGCACGCTCATCTCCGCGGGCGACAACATCGGCGCGAGCACCTTCACCTCGCTCTCGCAGCAGGACCAGCCGACGCTCGACGCGCTCAACGCGATGGGCGTCTCCGTCTCGACCCTCGGCAACCACGAGTTCGACCAGGGCCGCGACGACGTCGACGACCGCGTCGTCCCCGCGTCGGACTTCCCCTACATCTCGGCCAATCTGTACGAGAAGGGCACGACGGAGCACGCGTACGCGGCGTACGACGTGCAGGACATCGGCGGCGTGCGCGTCGCGTTCGTCGGCGCCACGACCGAGTCGCTGCCGGAGCTCGTGAGCCCCGCCGGCCTCGCGACGCTCGACGTCGGCAGCGTCGTCGACGCCTCCACCGCGACCGCCCGCGCGCTCCGCGACGGCGACGACGCGAACGGCGAGGCGGACGTGGTCGTGCTCGTCGTGCACGAGGGCGCGTCCACCTCCGACGAGGCGTCCCTCACCGACGACTCGGTCTTCGGCCGCATCGTCACGGGCGTCCAGCAGGACGTCGACGCGGTGATCTCGGGCCACACGCACCTCGGCTACGACTACGAGCTGCCCGTCGCGGGCAGGGCGCTCCCGCTCCCGGTGCTGCAGACCGGCAGCTACGGCACGAACCTCGGGCACCTGTCGCTCACGGTGGATCCCGCCACCAAGGCCCTCACCTCCATCTCCTCCGAGCTCGTGCCGCTGCTCACCGCCGCGGGGAAGCCGGCGTTCCCGGCGGATCCCGCGGTGCAGCGCATCGTCGACGACGCGGTCGCGAAGGCCGAGGTCATCGGCAGCCGCACGGTCGGCGAGATCACGGGCGACATCAGGCGCGCCCGCCAGGCGGACGGCGCGGAGAACCGCGGCGGCGAGTCCACCATCGGCAACCTCGTCGCCGACGCGCAGCTGTGGGCCACGCAGGCGGACCTCGGCACGGAGATCGCCTTCATGAACCCCGGCGGCATCCGCCAGGACCTCGCGGTCGCGTCCTCGGGCGCGGGCGACGCGGAGGGCGAGGTGACGTACAAGGAGGCCGCCATCGTGCAGCCGTTCGCCAACACGTTGACGACCGCGAAGATCACGGGCGCCGGGATCCGCGCGGTGCTCGAGCAGCAGTGGCAGGGCGAGGGTGCCACGCGCCCCTTCCTCAAGCTCGGCATCTCGCGCGACCTCACCTACACGTACGACCCGACGGCCGCGCGCGGCGAGCGGATCACGGGCCTGTTCTTCCGAGGCGCGCCCGTGGATCCCGCGCGCGTCTTCACGATGGTCGCGAACAGCTTCCTCGCGGAGGGCGGCGACGGCTTCACCGAGCTCGCGAACACGACCGAGCAGAGCGACTCGGGGCGCGTCGACCTCACGGCCTTCGTCGACTACGTGGCGGAGTTCTCGCCGGTCGATCCGGACTCCGCGACGCGCTCCATCGGCATCGTCGACACGACGGGCGCGGCGCCGCGCGCGGGCCAGGAGCGCTCCTACGAGCTGTCGTCGCTCCTCGTCTCGAACGCGCCCGTGCAGGACACCGAAGTGGTCACGCTCATCGACGGCGAGGAGGTCGCGCGCACGCCGATCGATGCCGCGGTGGTCGACACGACCGACGAGCAGGGCCGCGCGAGCGTCCGGTTCACGATCCCGGCCGACCTCGCCGCGGGCGCGCACCAGCTCGCGTTCCTGCTGCCGAGCACGGGCGCGTCGGTGCTCTTCGCGCTCGACACGGCGGCCGGATCCGTCGTCCCGTCCGGCACGGGCGTCGTGCCCGCGCCCAGCACCGAGCCGACGCTCGCGGCGACGGGATCCGAGGCGGGGCCCGTCCTCGGCACCTCGCTCGCGGCGCTCGCGCTCGGCCTCGCGCTCGTCGCGTTCCGCCGCCGCGCATCGGCGGCCGCGCGCCGCTGACGATCGCGGATCCCCAGGACGGGGCGGGTGCCGGGAGACCGGCGCCCGCCCCGTCCGCGCGTCCGGCCCGGCCTACGCTGGACCGGTGTTCGCACTCCACCACCTCAGCGCCCAGGACCAGTGGGACCAGCTCCAGCGCGGCGAGGTCACCCCGACCGAGCTCGTCACCCACTACCTCGAGCGCATCGAGCGGCTGGATCCGCAACTCGGCGCCTTCACGACCGTCAACGCCGACCGCGCCCTCGACCGCGCCCGCCACGTCGAACGCGAGGTGCCGCGCACCGCGCCGCTCTGGGGCCTGCCGTTCGGCGACAAGGACCTCTCCGAGCGCGCGGGCGTCCGCACCACCTTCGGCTCGCGCCTCTTCCGCGACCACGTGTCCGAGCGCACCGACCCCATCCCGCAGGCCCTCGACGACGCGGGCGGCATCAGCCTCGGCACGACCAGCGCGCCCGAGTTCGGTCTGCCCTCCTACACCGAGAGCCTCGTCGCGCCGCCCGCGCGCACGCCCTGGGACACCACGCGCGGCGCCGGCGGATCCAGCGGGGGAGCGGCCGTCGCGGTCGCCGCGGGCCTGCTGCCGTTCGCGCCCGGATCCGACGGCGGCGGCTCCGTGCGCATCCCCGCGGCGGCGACCGGCCTCGTCGGCCTCAAGCCGTCGCGCGGCCTGGTGCCCGCGGGATCCGGCCAGGAGTCGCTCGCGGGCCTCGTGGTGCCCGGCCCGCTCGCGCGCAGCGTCGCCGACGCGGCCATGCTGCTCGACGCGATGATCGGCCGTGTCAACGGCCGCATCCCGCACCCGTTCACCCTGCGCGCGCCCGAGGACCACGACGGCGACCTGCTCGGCGCGGCCGTCCGCGGCGAGGGCCGCTTCCAGATCGGCGTGATGACCACCACGCCCTGGGACGACGCCTACGAGATCGCCCTCGACCCCTCCGCCCGCGACGCGCTGGCCCTCGCGGTCCGCGAGCTCGCCGCCGTCGGCCACGGCCTCGAGGACCTCGCGCTCCGGCCGGATCCGACCTACGCGCCCGCGTTCCGCACCATCTGGCAGGCGGGCGCCGCGGGGATCCCCGCCGAGGGCGCCGAGCTCGACCTCCTCGAGCCGCTCACGCGCTGGCTCGTCGAGCGCGGCCGGGCCCTCAGCGCGCGCGACCTCGCCCGCGCGCTCGCGCAGCTCACCGCCTACGAGCGCAGCGTCATCGCCCAGTTCGCGCACGTGGACGCCGTGCTCACGCCCGCGCTCGCGCAGGAGCCGCGCCCGATCGGCTGGTACGACGCGGAGGACGGCGAGCGGAACTTCGCGCAGCAGGTGCAGTACACGCCGTACACGTCGTTCGCGAACGTCACGGGCCTGCCCGCCATCACGCTCCCGGTGCACCTCACCGACGACGGCCTGCCGATGGGCGTGCAGCTGATCGGGCGGCCCGGCGGCGAGGCGACGCTCCTCGCGATCGGCCGCCAGCTCGAGCGGCGCCTGCACTGGCAGCGGCGGCACCCGCCGCAGTGGTGAGACGCGGCGTCGTCGACGCGGGGGCTACGCGAGCGCGCTGACGCCCTTGACGATGGCCGTCGCGGCACCGGCGAACGAGATGACCACGACGGCCGTGCGCGCCCCGCGGCCCGGGATGCGGGGCGCGAGCAGCGTGCCCGCGCCGACGCCCGCGACGAGCGTCACGACGATGCCGATCCACGCCGCCGCGCCGAGGTCCGGCCAGCGCTCCGGCGCCAGCACGAGCTTCGTGATGAGCGACGCCGCGCCCGTCGTGAGGAAGAACGGCTGCAGCGTGGCCGCGAACCCGCGCTGCTCCCAGCGACTGACGACCGCGTAGACGCTCACGCTCGGGCCGCCGATCCCGGCCGCGGCGTTCATCACGCCCGCGGCGAAGCCGAAGCCGGCCATCACGCCGGGGCCGTCGACCACGCGCGTCGTCCGCCGCAGCGCGAGCGATGTCGTGAGCGCGGCGACCAGCAGCACGCCGATCCCGATCTCGAGCGCCGGCTCCGGCAGCAGGTAGGCGAGCAGCGCGCCCGGCACGATGCCGACCACCGCGGGGCCGGCGAGCAGCAGGTAGCGCCGCCACTCCACGTCGCGCCGCACGGCCGAGAGGACGAGCGAGGCCGAGAGCACGCTGCAGAGGTTCACGATCATCACGCCGTCGAAGGGCCCCAGCAGGATCACGAGCACGGGCGCCACCACCAGCGCGAACCCGAGGCCCGTCACGCGCTGCGCGATCGCGCCCACGAAGACGGCGACGAGGACGGGGGCGATCACCCTGACATCCTCCCGTGGATCGGGCGCCCGATCCGCTGCCCGCCCTCGACCGCTGAGGTAAGGCATGCCATACTTAGGCTGTGCTTACCTCCACTGCGACCCACGCCCGCAGCACCGCCGCCGTGGAGCCCGTGGTCGAGGAGCAACCCGAGGTCGAGCGCCCCGCCTACCGGCCGTTCGCCGCGCGCGTCGCCCGCACGGAGCGCGTGAGCCCCACGTTCCTCCGCATCACGTTCCAGAGCGACGACCTGCGCGACTTCGGCGACGAGTGCCTCGACCAGCGCATCAAGCTGCTGCTGCCCGTCGCCGAGCACGGCCTGCCCGACCTCACCGGGGTCGGCGGCGACGACTGGTTCGCGTGGTGGCGCGCGCTGCCCGACGCCGAGCGCAACCCGCTCCGCACCTACACGTCCCGCGCGGTCCGCCGGGAGCTCGGCGAGGTCGACGTCGACTTCGCGCTGCACGGCGACATGGGCCCCGCCTCCCGCTGGGCCGGCGCCGCGGCCGTGGGCGACCCCATGGTCCTCATCGGGCCTGACGCCCTGAGCCCCGCGCGCGGCCTCGGCATCGAGTGGCACCCGGGCGCCGCGCGCTCGCTGCTCCTCGCGGGCGACGAGACCGCCGCCCCCGCCATCTGCAACATCCTCTCCTCGCTGCCGGACGATGCCGTGGGCTGCGCCTTCATCGAGGTGCCCGTCACGGGCGACCGCCTCGAGGTGCGCGTGCCGAAGGGCGTGAACCTCACGTGGCTGCCGCGCGACGGCCGCCCGAACGGGTCGCGCCTTGAGGAGGCCGTGCGCCACTGGGTCGACTGCCACGTGAAGGTCGGCGCCATCGCCACCCCCGAGGTCGTGCTGGCCGCCGACGCGCAGCCGCTCGCCGAGGACGACGCCGACGGCATCGTCTGGGACGCGCCCGTCGTCCACGAGGGCTCGACGCTCTACGCGTGGCTCGCGGGGGAGTCCGGCTGCATCAAGGCCATGCGCCGGTTCCTCGTGCGCGACACCGGCATCGACCGCCGCCAGGTCGCGTTCATGGGCTACTGGCGCCGCGGCGCGGCCGAGGGCTCCTGAGCATGGCCGGATCCACCCGCACGCGCGCCGCGAAGGGCACGAAGCGGCAGGTGCTGCTCGTCACCGACGAGACCGGTCTCGCCCAGACGCAGGCCGCGCTCGCCGCGCTGCCGATGTGCACGCGCGGCAGCGTCTTCGTCGAGGTGCCGGATGCGTCCGTCGAGGTCGCGCTCGCGCATCCGCCGCGCATGGTCGTCACGGTGATCACGCGGGACGGCCGGGGCGTCGACGGCGCGCCGGCCGCGCCCATGACCGCGGTCGCCCGGGCCGTCGGCGCGTGGGCCAGCGAGATGATGGTGTTCGCGGCGCCCATGTCCGACGAGCACCCCGTCACCGAGGTCAGCGTGCTGCTCGGCGGACACGTCGGCGGGCACGACGACCTGCTGCACCTGCTCGCGACGCGCTGACGCACCGGCGGCTGCGCGTCGCCGACGCCGCCTGCCGTGCGCGCCTCAGCGCCGGGCGGATCCGTCGGCGCCGACCGCGAGCTCCAGCGCCGCCCACAGGTCCCGCCCCAGCTGCCGGTCCGCGGCCTGCGCGGTGGTCTTCCCGTCGGGCGTGAGCTGGTCGAAGTAGGTGCCGTTCGCCGCGCCCAGATCCGGCACCGACGCGAGCTGCACGAGCGGCACCGCGCCCGCCTCCGCGGAGATCCCGTAGGCGCCCATCGAGAGCGCGAGCACCGCGCGCATCACGGTGCTGTCGGATCCGAACGACGTGCGCACGAGTCCGGGATGGAACGAGACCGCCTCGATGCCGCGCGGGCCGACGCGCTCGGCGAGCGTGCGCATCATCAGGATCATCATCGCCTTCGACGTGCCGTACGCCTGCCAGCCGCCGAGCCACGGGCGCTTCCGCCACTCGAGGTCGTCGAGGCGCACGCGACCCCAGAGGTTCGCGCGGCTCGCGGTGCCGATGACGCGCACGGGGCTCTCGTCGGCGCGGAGGTCGCGCTGCGTCTCCTCCAGCCGCGGCAGCAGCAGGCGCGTGAGGAGGAACGGCGCGAGCACGTTGCGCTGGAACGTCGTCTCGTGCCCGTCGACCGTGCGGGCGCGCCGCGGCACGAGGCTGCCGGCGTTGAGGGCGAGCACGTGGATCCGCGGGCACGTCTCGAGGAGCGTCGCGGCCAGCCGCCGCACGTCGGCCAGCCGGTCCATGTCGGCGACGACGTGCCGAGCCCCGAGCTCCGCCGCGATGCCGCGCGTGCGCTCCGGATCCCGGCCGACCACGACCACGTCGGCGCCGCGCGCGTGCAGCTCCCGCGCGGCGATGCGGCCGATGCCCGAGCTCGCGCCCGTGATGACGATCGTGCGCCCGTCGAGCGGGCCCGTCACCGGTAGCCGCCCTTCTCCAGGCCCGCCTCGATCTCGAACCGGTTGCGCAGCGGATCCCGCCCGGCCCACGCGTAGAGCAGCGGCATGAGCAGGCCGTACCGCCGCCACTGCGTCACGTGAACGGCCTCGTGCTCGAGCACCGCGGGCCCCGCGTTGTCGCGGGTGAGGTACACCCGGCCGATGCACGTGCCGCCGCGGCCGAAGACCCAGGACGGCAGGCCGGTGAGGACGATGAGGTCGCCCTGGCGCCGCACCTCGCCCGTGCTGAGCGGCAGGCCGATGGACAGCGCGATGCCCGTGGCGACGCCGCTGCCCGCGCGCGAGACGGGGGAGTCCAGCAGGACGCCGCGGACGGCGCCCGCGACCGCGCCGAGGCCGGCCCGGATCACGCGGTCGGCCGCCCGTACGTCTCGAGCAGGCGCAGCCACACCTCGCTGATGGTGGGGTACGACGGCACGGCGTGCCAGAGGCGCGTGAGCGGCACCTCGCCGACGACCGCGATGGTGGCGGAGTGCAGGAGCTCGGCGACGTCCGGGCCGACGAACGTGACGCCGACGATGACGCCGCGGTCCTCGTCGACCACCATGCGCGCCTGGCCCGCGTAGCCGTCGGCGTGCAGGCTCGAGCCCGCGACGGATCCGAGGTCGAAGTCGACGACGCGCGTGCGGATGCCGGCGTCCTCCGCCGCCTTCGCCGTGAGGCCGACGCTCGCGACCTCGGGGTCGGTGAACGTGACCTGCGGCACGGCGCGGTGGTCGGCGGTCGCGACGTGGACGCCCCAGGGGGAGTCGTCGACCGTGCCGCCGGTCGCGCGCGCGGCGATGACCTCGCCCGCGGCGCGCGCCTGGTACTTGCCCTGGTGGGTGAGGAGCGCGCGGTGGTTGACGTCGCCGACGGCGTACAGCCACGGCGCGTCCGCGTTGACCTCGCCCGTGACGAGCATCGTGTCGTCCACGTCGAGGTACGCGCCGGGCTCGAGGCCCACGGTGTCGAGGCCCAGGTCGTCGGTGCGCGGGGTGCGGCCGGTGGCGACGAGCACCTCGGCGGCCGTGACGGAGGATCCGTCGGACAGCTCCACGAGCACCTCGTCCCCGTCGCGCGTGACCCGGGAGGGCGAGGCGCCGAGGCGCACGTCGACGCCCATGCCGCGGAGGCTGTCGGCGACGAGCTCGCCCGCGAACGGCTCCTGCCCGCCGAGGAGGCCGCTGCGCGCGACGATCGTGACTGCGCTGCCGAGCGACGCGAACGCGGTGGCCATCTCGGCCGCGACGACGCCGCCGCCGATGACGACGAGCGATGCCGGCACGACCTCGACGCTCGTGGCCTCGCGGCTCGTCCACGGCTGCGCCTCGGCGAGGCCCGGGATGTCGGGCAGGAGGGCGGCGGTGCCGGTGGAGACGGCGACGGCGTGCGTCGCCGCGTGCTCGGTGACGGATCCGTCGGGCGCGGTGACCGTGACGCGGCGCGGACCGGAGATGCGCCCGTGGCCGCGCGCGAGGTCGATGCCGATGCCCTCGAGCCAGCTCACCTGGCCCTGGTCGTCCCAGGAGCTCGTGAAGGAGTCGCGGCGCTCCAGCACCGCCGCCACGTCGAGGTCGCCCGTGACGGCCTCCTTCGACCCGGCGACGGCGCGCGCCGCGCGGAGGGCGCTGCCGGAGCGGAGGAGCGCCTTGCTGGGCATGCAGGCCCAGTAGGAGCACTCGCCTCCCACGAGCTCGGACTCGACGACGAGCACGGAGAGCCCGCCCTGCTTCGCGCGGTCGGCGACGTTCTCGCCGACGGGGCCGGCACCGATGACGATGAGGTCGTAGGAGGTCATGGTCCCGACCCTACGCCCGGCCCCCGTCACGCCCGTGGGGCCGCTTCGGCGAGCGGATCAGCGTCCGACGAAGTCCGCCGGGCGGCGCTCGGCGGCGGCCCGCATGCCGCGCGCGGCGTCCTCGGATCGCGCGAGCCGGACGAGCTCTGCGGGCAGGGTGGCCGCGGCCGCATCGTGGCCATCGCGCTGCGCGGCCCGGGCGTTCCGGAGCGTCGCCTGCACGGCGAGCGGGGCCTGGGCGGCGATGCGCTCGGCGATCCCGACGGCGGCCTCCAGCTGCTCGCCGTCGGGCACGACGAGCTGCACGATCCGCATCCGCCGGGCCTCCTCCGCATCGAAGAGGTCGCCCGTGAGCATCCAGCGCATGGCGTCGCCCCAGCCCGCGACGGCGGGGAAGCGCAGGGTCGCCCCGCCGAACGGCAGGATCCCGCGCGCCACCTCGATCTGCCCGAAGCGCGTGCCGGCGGACGCCACGACGACGTCGCTCGCGAGCGCCAGCTCGATGCCGAGCGTGAGGCACGTGCCCTGCACCGCGAGCACCACGGGCTTGCCGACGCCGGGGCCCGTCACCCGCCACGGGTCGATGCCGTCGTCGGGCACCGTGTCGAGGCCGCCGCCCGGGCCACGGCCGATGTGCGGCGCGACGTCGGCGAGGTCGAGCCCGCCCGTGAAGTGGTCGCCGATCGCGTGCACCACGCCGACCCGCAGCTCCGGGTCGCGGTCGAGCAGGCCGTACGCGCTCGCGAGCTCGCGGAGCATGCGCATGTCGGCGGCGTTGCGCTTGGCGGGCCGGTCGAGGCCCATGAGCAGGATGTGCCCGCGGCGCTCGACGCGCACGCGGGGAGCGTCGTCGTCCGCCGGGCGGGGCGCGTCGGGGGCGGATGCGGTGCGGGCGTCGTCGTCGGTCACGGCGGTCTCCTTCGATCGTCCCCGCCAGCCTCGCAGGGCGCGTCGCGCGCCGCGACCTCCCGAACGGGAGCAGGGACGCGCCGGAGCGCGGGCGGCGCCAGGCCGGGAGCGCGGGGCGCGACGCCGCGCCCCGCGGATCAGACCGGCCCGGTGAGCGCTCCGATGACGCGGAGGATCGTGCCCATGTCGTCCACGGCGGCCGCAGGGGAGGAGGGCGCGAACTCGGTGATGCCCGCGCCCGCGAGCCCGTACGACCGGCGGAGCGCCTTGATCGCGTCGGTGAGGACCTGCACGTCGAGCCCGAACGGCTCGGGGAAGCCGACGCCGGACATGGCGCCCGGGTCGAGCACGTCGAGGTCGACGTGGACGTGGACGTGCGTGGCGCCCGTCGCCGCGACGGCAACGACGAGCGACTCCGCGTCGAGCGCGTCCACCGGCAGGTGCGCGATGCCGGCGCTCTGGACGAACGCGGCCTCGGCCTCGTCGAGCGCGCGCACGCCGGCGAGCACGACGCGGTCGGCGGTGACCGCCCCGATCGGGAGCGCGAGGCCGTCGGCGCCCTCGCCGAGCACGGCGCGCAGCACCATGCCGTGGAACGCCCCGGACGGGGAAGACGCGGGCGTGTGCAGGTCGGCGTGGGCGTCGAGCCAGACGATCGCGAGGCCCGGATGCGCCTCCGCCGCGTGCCCGATGGACGCCAGCTCGACCCCGCCATCGCCGCCGATGGTGATGACGGGCCCGTCCGCGGCCCGGAGCGCCGCCTCCTGGCGGGTGCGCACCGCGAGCAGCGACGCGTACCGGTGGATGCCGGTGCCGAGCGACTCCCCGGCCTCGACGGGCACCTCGACGACGCGGGTGGCCGACGCGGGCAGGTCGCCGCGGATCGCCTCCGCCCCGTCCGCGAGCCTCATGGCGCGGGACGAGCCCGAGCCCTGCCATTGGGGGACGACGACGAAGGAGGCGGGCACGTCCCCAGTATCGCGTGCGTCGCCGGACATGGCGATGCCCGCCCTCGCCGCGGTGGCGGGAGGACGGGCATCGACCCGGGGAGGAGCGGGGCTACTCCATGTCGCGGTAGCGCTTCGCCTCGGCGAGCGCCGTGCGGAGACCGTCGGCGTCGAGCGCCGGACCGTAGCCGGGGGTGTCGCGCTGGATGCGCCAGCCCTCCGCGAGCGGTCCCGCGTCGACGGTGTCGTAGCCGAAGGAGTCGAGGATCCCGGTGACCGTGGCCTTCGCCTCGGCGTCGTCGCCCGCGATGACGAGCGCGCGGCGGTTCGGCGTGCCGGCGGGGGTGCCGTGCTCCGTGAGGTCGGCGGCGTAGATGTGGTTGAAGGCCTTGACGACCTTCGACTCGGGGAGGTGACGCTGCAGCATCTCCGCGGTCGTGGTGGTCTCCTCGTCGAGCTCGGCGATGTGGCCGTCGCGCTCCGGGTAGTAGTTGTCGGTGTCGATGACGACCTTGCCGGCGAGGGGCTCGACCGGCACGCTGTCGATGTCCTTCAGCGGGATCGTCACGACGACGATCTCGCCGGCCTCGGCGACCTCCTGCACGGTGGCGGCGCGCGCGTGCTCGCCGAGCTCGGCGATCAGGTCGGTGAGCGTCTCCGGGCCGCGGGAGTTCGCGATGACGACGTCGTGGCCGGTGGAGGTGAACAGGCGGGCGAGCTGGCTGCCGATGAGTCCGGCGCCGATGATTCCGATGTTGGTCATGCAGGGGGGAACGGCTGCCACCTGGCAGGCATTCCCCGCGGACGACGACGGGCGCCGCCCCGGAGGACGGCGCCCGCGCATCTGGCCGGTAGGGCTACTCGCCGGACGTGACCTGCTTCGGCGCGGATCCGCCGGACTTGAGCGCGGCCAGGCGCGCCTCGACCTCGGTCAGCTCGCCGAGGTCCTCGAGCTCCTCGAACTGCGCGTCGAGGCTCGAGGCCTGCAGCTCCTCGGCGCCGCGGACGCGGGCCTCCTCGCGGCGGATCTTCTGCTCGAAGCGGCTCACCTCGCTGGTGGGGTCCATGATGTCGATGCTCTTCATGGCGTCCTGCACCTGCGACTGCGCCTGCACCGTCTTCTGGCGGGCGTTCAGCTCGTCGCGCTTCGACGAGAGCTGCTGGAGCTTGCCGCGCATGGTGTCGAGGCCCTGCTTGAGCTTCTCGACGACCTCGGTCTGCGACGCGATGGTCGGCTCGGCGCCCTTCGCCTCGCTCTCCGACTGCATCTGGCGCTGGAGCGCGACGCGGGCGAGCGCGTCGAACTTGTCGGCGTTCGGGGTGTTGCCGGCGTTCCTGTACTCGTCCGCCTTCTGGCTGGCGGCGAGGGCCTTGCGACCCCAGTCGCCCGCGGCCTGGACGTCCTCGCGGTGGTCGTCCTCGATCATCCGCAGGTTGCCGATGGTCTGGGCGACGGCGCTCTCGGCCTCGCGGATGCTCTCCGTGTAGTCGCGGACCATCTGGTCCAGCATGAGCTGCGGGTCCTCGGCCTGGTCGATGAGGTTGTTGATGTTGGCCTTCGCGAGCTGGGCGATGCGGCCGAGGATGGACTGCTTGGACATGGGTGCTGCTCCTTCTCGTCTGGTGCTTCGTCGGAATGGGTTGATCATGGGTCGCTCTCGTTCTCGTCGTCGTGCCGTCGTGCGTGCGATGCGTGGGGTGCGCGGATCCGCTAGAAGTCGCCGCCGCCGAAGCCTCCGCCGCCTCCGCCGCCGAAGCCGCCTCCGCTGAAGCCGCCGCCTCCGCCGCCGAAGCCGCCCCCGTCGAAGCCGCCGCCTCCGCCTCCACCCCAGCCGCCGCCTCCGCCGCCCCCGCTGAGGAGACCGCCGAGGATGCCGCCGATGATCGCGCCGCCGAAGGCGTCGCCCCCTCCGCCGCGGCCGCCCATCATGACGCCGCCGTAGCCGCCGTACCCGCCGCCCTGGTCGAGGTCGCGCTGGGCGGCCTCGATGGCCTGGGCCGAGTAGGAGGTCGCGGCCTGGGCCGCGGCGACCGCGCGCACCGGATCCCGGGGAGCGGCCTCGTGCGCGTCGTCGAGCGCGCGCTGCGCATGGGCGAGGCGCGTGCGCGCCTCCTCGCCGACGCCGCCGCGACGGGTCGAGATGAAGTCGCGGGCCGTCGCCACCTGGCTCTCGGCCGTCGAGAGCGCGCGCGGCAGGTAGCCGATCGCGCGCTGCACCTGCTCCTGCTGCTCGCGTACCGGCGCGAGCGCCTCGTCGAGCCGGGCCTCCGCCTCCTGCAGGAGCGTGACGCTCGTGAGCGGATCCGCGAGGCGGCCCTGCAGCGGCTTCGCGTCGGCGATCGCCTGCTCGGCGGCCTCCACGAGGCGCGTCAGCTCCGGCATGCGCCCGCCGCGCTGGGCGGCGCGGGCGTCCTGGATGTCGCTGCGGACGTCCGCGATCTCCTCCTGCACGCGCGTGGACGCGTGCTCGAGGTCGGAGGACACGCGGTCGACCACGTCGAGGAGCTTCCCGGCCTGACCGACGGACTGCTGCGCGGCGCGGACCTTCACCGCGATCTCGCCGGTCGAGGTCCGGTCGCCCGCGCGGATCGCGTCGGCCGCCTCCTGCGCCGTGTCGGTCGCGAAGGAGAGGAGCGAGCGGGCCTGGTCGACGTTGCCGGTGACGGTCGTCATCGACGGGCCGGCGTAGCGGCGGCCGAGCAGCTCCACCGCCTCCTGCGTGCGCTCGATGCGCGACTTCAGCGCCTCGGCGTCGGTGACGATGGCGGCGAGGGTCTGCGGCGCGTTCTGCTCCAGCGCCCGGAGCTCCTCGAACGACGCGGCCTGCGCGTCGAGCTCGGCGCGCGCCTCCTCGCACAGGTCGACGATGCGGGCGGCCCACGTGCGGCGCTCCTCGTCGGTGTCCTCGATCGTGTCGTCGAGCTTCTGCTTGAGGGCGAAGGCCTCGCGGACCTTGCCGCCCGCCGAGACGAGCACCTCGCGGTAGGGCCCGACCGCGCCGGATCCGAACTCCGCCTCCGCGAAGCCGACCTCCTGCTCGCTGGTCTCGAGCGCGTCGTCGAGCTGCACGAGCATGCTGCCGGCGCGCTGCTCGGCGGTCCGCATCTCCTCAAGCACCGCCTGCCGCTTCTGGGCGACGGCCTTCTTCTTCTTGCGTCTACCGAGCAGGGTCGTCACGACGGTGGCCAGGAGGATCGCGCCGAGCACGTAGAGGAGGACGAGGCCGAAGTCGATGCCGGAGCCGTTCCCGGTCGAGGGGGTGGATCCGGTGCCGGTCTCGGCGACGGTGCCGGTCTGCGAGATGGACCGGAGCCCCTGCGCCGCGTCGATCGCGGCGCCGGACCAGTCGCCGGCTTCGAGGCGGGGCTTGACCACGCCGTTCTCGAGCTGATCGCGCTGGGCGAGGGAGACGCTGTCGGGGACGCCGACGACGAACTGCCGGCCGTCGACCGCGACCGCGACGATGGCGTCGTTCGAGCCGAAGCCGTTCGCGGCCTTCGTGGCCTCGCCCCAGGCCTTCTGGCTCGCCGCCCCCGTGAACGTGTCGACGTACGCGACGTGGAGCGTCACCCCGGTCTGCTGCTGCAGCTGGTCGATCGCCTGCTGGATCTGCTGCTCCTGCGCGGAGGTGACGGCACCGGCCGGGTCGAGGATCGACGCCCCGCCGAACTGCACCGGCTCCGTGGCCTGCGCCATCTGGGGCACGAGGGCCCCGGCCAGACCGAGCGCGAGCGCGGCCCCCAGCAATCTCGCGGACCGCGGCATGCGACTCCTCCGTCGTCTCAAGGTCGTGCTCCGTCCAGGCTAGTGGCGCGGGTGCCGTGCGGGGCCGCGGGGACGGCTCCCGTCCGGGTCACGCGAGCTCCGTGGTCGTGCGGTCGCGGGGGTCCCAGCGGCGGAGGCCCGCGACCGGGGCGGCGACCGGATCCAGCCGGCCGAGCGCGTCGACCGCCCGGCCCAGCTCCTCCGCGGTGAGGCGCAGCGCGAGGGAGACGTGCGGGGTCCAGGATCCGGGGCGCGTGTGGGGGACGACCTCGACCGGCTCCGCGTCGGCGTCGGCGCCGTCCGGGCCCGGCCTCACGAGGGAGGCGTCGACGGCCGCGTGGATCCGCCCGTGCAGCGCGAGCAGCGCCTCGTCCACCACGACCTGCCGCGCCAGCACCAGGCCGCGCGGCGGGACGCCGAAGACGAGGAGGCCGCCCAGCCGGAGCGTCGGCAGGGGAGCGGACGCGGCGATCGCGCGCACGGCGTCGTCCGCGGATCCGACCAGGCCGTGCGCCGCGAGCAACGTCACGTGCGGCCGGTTCGTCGCACCGGCGTGGTCGGCGAGGCTCGGGACCGCGGCGTCGGCGAGGGCGCGCCACATGCCGCGGACCGCGGCGTCGGACGCCGCGTCCAGCGTGAGCTCGACGCTGCCGGCGCTCAGGGGCGGGGCGGGGTCGGGGGCGGCGTCGGGCCCTGGCCGCGGCCGCCGTCGGGGCCGAGCTTCCGCAGCTGGTCGTCGGCGGCCCGGCGCGCCTTCTGGATCTTGTCGGCGTGCTTGCTGCCGGTGGCCTTGTCGGCGATGCCCGACACCTTGTCGATGGCGGTGCGGCCGACGTCCTGGCCCTTGGACGTGCGCAGGAATCCGGTGGCGGCGGCGGCGATGCGGGACAGCTTCACGGGTGGTCTCCTATGTAGGGGATCGGGTGGGGCCGTGCCCGGGCGGCGCGGCGGTCGTCCTCCGACCATCCTGGCGGGTCGCGCCTGTGCCGGAGCGGGGAGTCTCCTCGGGAGAGGGAATGCGACGGCCGCGCGCGAGCCGGACACGCGCCCACCGCGGACGAGGGAGGCGGCGCGGCGGGCGTCCCCGCCGGTGCTACCCTGGATCCGCGCTCGCGCGCACCCTGGCCCCCATAGCTCAGGGGATAGAGCACTGCCCTCCGGAGGCAGGGGCGGAGGTTCGAATCCTCCTGGGGGCACACCTTCCCATATCCCGTGTTGGTGCGGTGAGCGGCCGGTCCCGTCAGCGGGGCCGGCCGCTCGTGCGTACGGGGTCGGGCCGTCGCGCTCGGCCGGCATCCCACGGGCGATGGAGTCGCGGCATAGACACGCGGCGAGGCCCGAGACGGGTCTCGGGTCCCGCCGCGCGATGCTGGGCCCAACTGGGGGGCGGGCCTGTCGATGACGTTAGGGGAGGCCGCCGCGGCCGAGAAGGCGCGCCGGTACTGGAAAAGGCCAGTGGAGCAGGGGCCAATCCGATCCCCTCCGGGTGCCGAACGGCCGCTCCGGCGCGCCCGCGACGCCTCTGCCCGTCGCCTCCCAGCACCCCCGCACAGGCGGCCTAGGCTCGGCGCATGGCAGACGACGACGACTCCACCTCCCTCCGCGACCTCCTGAAGGGCGCGAAGCCGAAGCCCCACGACTTCCCCGAGCTCGACCCGGCCGCGCTGCCCGGCGACCCGATCGACCTCGTCATCGACTGGATCCGCGACGCCGTCGCCCACGACGCCGCCGAGGTGAACGCGGTCGTGCTGGCGACCGCGGACGCCGAGGGCCGCCCGAGCGCGCGCACCCTCCTCCTCAAGGACGTCACGCCCACCGTCGACGACGAGCCCGGCGCCCTGTGGTTCTCATCGCTCGCCGACAGCCCCAAGGGCCGCGACCTCGAGGCGAACCCGCGCGCGGCGCTCGTCGCGTACTGGCGCGAGCGCGGGCGCCAGATCCGCGCGACGGGCCCCGTCTTCCACGGCGACCGCGAGGTCAGCGAGCGCGACTTCCTCGCGCGCCACCCCGCGTCGCGCGCCGAGGTCATCGCGGGCGACCAGAGCGAGCCGATGCCCGACGCCGCCGAGCGCGACGCGCGCGTGGCCCGTGCGCGGGAGGCGGTGGACGCGGATCCCGAGCTCGTCGCCGAGTCGTGGCGCGCCTACGTGCTCCAGCCGACCGTCGTCGAGTTCTGGCAGGCGACGGAGGACCACGGGCAGCTGCGGATCATCTACCGCGCCGATGCGGACGGCACCTGGTCGCACACCCTCGTCTGGCCCTGACCGGCGTCGCCGGGCGCGGGCCGCGAGCGTGTTGCGGCAGATGACGCGGAGGGTGCGGCGCCGCACCCGAGCCCGCACACTGGATCCATGCCCGCACCCCTCCGCCGCCTCGCCGTCGTGCAGGTGACCCGATCCCGGCCCGAGGCCGTCGACTACCACCGGCTCGTGCAGGGCCTCAACATGCGCGTGGCCGAGGTCGCGGGCCAGGCTGGCTGGGTCGTGGAGAACCTCGCCGCGGAGGACGAGGGCGTGGAGTCGCTCCTCGAGCGCACGCGCGACGCGGACGCCGTCGTCATCATGGGCGGCGAGGACGTCGCGCCCCGCTTCTACGGCGGACCCGCCGACTACGAGGGCCGCTCCCCGCACCGCGAGGTGGCGGACGCCGGCCAGATCGCGCTCGTCCGCCGCGCGGTCGCCGAGGGCACGCCGCTCCTCGGGATCTGCCGCGGTGCCCAGATCGTCAACGTCGCGCTCGGCGGCACCCTCCAGCAGCACATCGACGGCGTGGGGGAGCACCGCAATCAGGCGGACGACATCACGGCGGTCATGCGCGACCACGACGTGCGGGTCGCGGCCGACAGCCGCCTCGCGCGCGTCCTCGGATCCACCGCGCTCGTCGTGCGCAGCGCCCACCACCAGGCGGTCGACCGGCCGGGCGCGGGACTCCGCGTCGTCGCCGTCGCGCCCGACGGCGTGCCGGAGGCGGTCGAGCACGAGACGGCGCCCATCACCGGCGTGCAGTGGCACCCGGAGGATGCGGCCGCCGAGCGCGACCAGCTCCCCGCGCTGCTGGCGGCGCTCGCCGAGCAGTGCGCCCGCCGCGAGCCCGCGCGGGCGGACGTCGCGGCCTGAGCCGACGCGGTCCGAGAACGCACGGCCCGCGCACGACGCGACCCGCCCGCGTCGTACGCGGGCGGGTCGCCGTGGTCCGGATCCCGGTGGGCGTCAGGGCATGACGTCGCCGCTGTTCGGCCCCAGGGTCTGGCCGACGAAGAGGTTGCCGTCGGGATCGGCGGCGAGCATCACCGCGACCGGCGCCACCTCGTCGACCGTTCCGAATCGCCCGAGGGGCAGCTCGCGCCGCTTGGCGGCCTTCCAGTCCTCGGAGATCCCGTCGACCAGCGGGGTCTCGATGGGCCCCGGCGCGATCACGTTGGCCAGCACGTTGGAGGCCGAGACCTCGAGCGCGAGCGACTTCGTGAACGCGATGACCCCGGCCTTCGCGGCCGCGTAGTGCGCGAGGCCCGTGCCGCCCTTCTGCCCGAGCTGCGAGGCGATCTGGATGATGCGGCCGTCGCGCCGGTCGAGCATCCCCGGCAGCACGGCACGCGTGACGAGGAAGACGCTCGTGAGGTCGACGTCGATCGTGCGCTGCCAGGTCGCGAGGTCCATGTCCGCGACGTGCGCCTCGGTGAGGATGCCGTGCGACGAGACGAGCGCGTCGATCCGGCCGAGCAGGGCCTCCGCCTCCGCGACGGCGCGCGCGACCTCGCGCTCGTCCGCGAGGTCGGCCGTGACGGCGCCGTCCGCGCCGAGGTCGGCGGCGACGTCGTGCACCGCGGCGGAGCGGTCGAGGAGCACGACGCGCGCGCCCGCCCGGAGGAAGTGCGCCGCCACCGCGCGGCCGATGCCGCTCGCCGCGCCCGTGACGAGGGCCGTGCGCCCGAGGAGCCGCTCGCTGCGGGCGGGTCCGGGCGCCGTCACCGCGCTCACTCCTGCATCGCGACCGTCAGGCCGCCGTCGACGGTGATGCACTGCCCGGTCACGTACGCCGCGTCGTCGGAGGCGAGGAACGCGATGACCGCGGCCACGTCCTCGGGACGGCCGACGCGGCCCGCCGGGATCCGCTCGGCAGCCCGGCGGAGGCCGTCGGGACCGAGCGAGTTGACGCCGTCGAGGGACTGCGGCGTCTCGATGAGGCCGGGGATGACGGTGTTGGCGCGGATGCCGCGCGGCGCGAGCTCCACGCCCACGCTGCGGATGAGTCCCACCACGCCGGCCTTCGCGGTCGCGTAGTGCGCGTGGTCGCCCCAGCCGTAGACGCCGCCCGCGATGGAGGAGACGGCGACGACGGAACCGCCCGCGCCGAGATGGGGCTCGGCCGCCCGGACGAGGCGCATCACGCCGCCGAGGTCGACGCCGAGCACCTCGTCCCACCGGTCGTCGGTCATGGCGCCGAGGGGTGCGCGGCGGAGGATGCCCGCGGCCGCGACGACGTGATCCACCCGGCCGTACGCGTCGAGGGCGGCCTGCACGAACGCGTCGACGGACGCCGTGGACGACACGTCGAGGTCCACCGCGACGCCCTCGCCGCCGACCGCGCGCACGGCCGCGAGCGTCTCGCCCGCATCGTGCGGATCCGCGGGGAAGCGCCCCACGACCACGCGGTCGCCGCGCGCGGCCAGCCGCACCGCCGTGGCCCGGCCGATGCCCGACGCTCCGCCGGAGATCAGCGCGACGGGCGCGCCCGCGCCGCCGCTCACGCGGATGCTCCCCGCGACTCGCCCGTCGACTTCGCGAGCAGCATCACGAGCGCCGACGCGAGGATGCCGCCCGCGCCCACCCACAGGGCCGCCGTGCCGAAGGTCATCGACCCCGCCGTCAGCGCCGTGAGCAGGAAGCCGCCGATGATCGCGCCGGGCTGGCTCATGGCGCCGATGAAGCTGGACCCGGTGGCGCGGCAGTCGCTGTCGAAGCAGCCGGCCTGGAAGAACAGGATGGCGGCGTACGGCCCGAGCAGGAAGAACAGGCCGATCATGTAGGCGGCGAGCACGAAGCCCGCGTCGTCGGGGCCGAGCAGCATTACCGCGAACGCGAGCCCGGCGATGAGCCAGCCGCCGACGATGACGTTGCGCCGCCCGAGCCGGTCGCCCAGCCAGCCGTGCACGAGGTAGCCGAGGACGCCCACGCAGTTCGAGCCGATGACGAGCAGCAGCGCGTCGGACGCGTCGATGTGCTTGCCCGACTCGAGCACGGTCGTGCCGAGCACCGAGAACGTCTGGATCCCGAACCAGTTCAGCAGCCACGCGACGCTGAGCACGATCGTGCTGCGCAGGTGCTTGCCCTGGAAGATGCGCGCGAGCGGCGCGGACTTCTGCACGTCGAGGCCGGTGGCCCGCGCGAAGGCGGCGGCCTCGTCCTCGAGGCCGGCGGCGCGCAGCCGGCGGATCCGCTGCTGCGCCACGAACTGCGGGCTCTCCCGCAGCGTGAGGCAGACCGCGGCGACCACGAGCGCCGGCACGGTGGCGAGCCCGAACGCGATGCGCCACTCGCCCGGCCCGAATACCGAGGTGATGAGGGTCACGAACGCCGCCGCCAGCAACGCCCCGATGGGCCAGCCCGTCTGCACGATGGCGTAGACGAAGCCCTTGTTGCGGCGGATCCGCTCGTCCTCCGTCAGCTCGTAGATCTCGTTGAGGTACGTCGCGTTGATCGACTGCTCCGCGAGTCCGAGCCCGCTGATGCTGCGGATGCCGACGAGCGAGGCGGCGCCCGCGCTGAGGGCCGTCGCGCCGGACGACATCGCCGTGCCCGTGACCGAGACGACCATGCCCACGCGGCGGCCGAGCCGGTCGACCATCGGGCCGACGAGCAGCACGACCACGGCGGTGCCGACGCTCACGAGCGTCGAGACGAGCAGCGCCTCGCTGGTGTCCCAGCCGAAGTCGCGCGAGATGTCCGGCAGCAGCGTGCCGAAGAGGATGAAGTCGTAGACCGCGATGGTCCACGCGAGGAACGCGATGCCGGTCACGCGCCGGGTCTGCCGGACGCTGACGGTCTCGAGGGCGGCGGGCGCGGGGGAGGATGCGGGCGCGCCGCCCGCCGGGGAGGCGGTGGGACGGGAGGTGCCGGTGCTCATGGTCGTGGTCCTTCCAGGGCGTCGGGGTCAGCGGACGCGCGGCGAGCGCGCCTGGAAGTCGCGGGCGATCTCGTCGAAGGTCGCCCAGCGGACGCCCTCGTGCGAGTTGATGTGGGCGATGAGCCGCTCGAGCATGAGCAGCACCTGCGGCCGGCCGGAGACGTCGGGGTGGATCGTGAACGTGAAGACGCCGTAGTCCTGCTCGCGGTAGACCCAGTCGAACTGGTCGCGCCACATCTCCTCGAGGTGCCGGGGGTTCACGAAGCCGTGGCTGTTCGGGCTGCCCTTGACGAACATCATGGGAGGCAGGTCGTCCAGGTACCACGACGCGGGGATCTCCACGAGGTCGGTCTCCTCGCCGCGCACGAGCGGGTGCATCCAGCTGGCGGCGTCCTTCGTGTAGTCGACGCCCTGCCACGTGTCGCCGACGCGCACGTAGTACGGCTCGAAGTCGCGGTGCATGAGCGAGTGGTCGTAGCGGATGCCGCGCTCGATGAGGAGCTCGTTCGTCACGCGGGAGAACTCCCACCACGGCGCGACGTAGCCGCTGGGGCGGCGGCCGGCCCGCGACTCGATGAGCTCGATGGAGCGGTCGAGCACGTCGGCCTCCTGCTGCCGCGACATCTCGATGGGGTTCTCGTGGCTGTAGCCGTGCGCGCCGATCTCGTGGCCCGCGGCGACGACCTGGTCGAACTCGCGGGGGAACGTCTCGATGGAGTGGCCCGGCCAGAACCAGGTGGAGGGGAGGTCGTGCTTGGCGAGCAGCGCGTTGAGGCGGGGCACGCCGACCTCGCCCGCGAAGAGCCCGCGGGAGATGTCGCCGGGGGAGTCCTGGCCGCCGTACGAGCCGAGCCAGCCGCTCACGGCATCGACGTCGATGCCGAACGCGATGATGATGTCCTTGGCCATGGGTGGTCCTTTCGATCGGGTGATGCGGGTCAGGCCGGCGTCGGGCTGTCGGCCGGGTGGGGGAGTGCGGTCGCGGGGGCGGCGGCGGCAGCCAGCAGGCGGCGCGCGTCGTCGACGGGGTGGTGGTCGAGGAGCAGGGCGATGGCGATGCGCGCCTGGGCCACGGAGAGGCGGCCGAGCGGGACCGCGCCCGCGCGCACCGCGTCGGCCGCGCCGCCGTCGCCGTAGATCGCGGCGACGGGTCCGTGGGCGACGCGCGTGCCGAGCGCGACGAGGATCCCGGCGCGCGTCGCCGCCGCGATCTCCGGGATCAGCGCGCGGTTCGTGTTCCCGGCGCCCGTGCCGATGACGACGACCGCGCGGGCCCCCGCGGCGACGGCGGCGCGGAAGAGGACCGCGTCGGATCCGGGGTGCACGCTCACGCAGTCCACGCGGATGCCGTCGAAGCGGGGCGACGGCAGCGGCAGCGGCGGCAGCGCCCGCTCGGGCGCGAGGAGGGTGACGTCGTCGCCCGCGACCCGGCCGACAGGCTCGCCGTCGCGCGGGGCGAACGCGTCCGCGTCGAGCGTGCGGGCCTTGGCGACGCCGTCGGCGGCGTGGATCCGGGAGGCGAAGACGACGAGGGCGCCGGCGCCGCGCACCGCGCGCGACGCGGCCACGACGATCGCGTCCCGCAGGTTGCCCGGTCCGTCGCCGCCCGGGGTGTCGGCGGCGCGCTGCGCGCCCGTGAGCACGACCGGCCGCGCGTCGTCGCCGACCAGCTGCAGGAGCGCCGCGGTCTCCTCGAGGGTGTCGGTGCCGTGCGTCACGACGACGCCGTCGACGTCGTCCCGGGCGAGACCCGCGGCGACCGCCTCGGCGATGGTGCGGAGGTCGGCGTGCGTCAGCGCGAACGAGTTGGCGCGGAGCACGTCGTGGCTCTCCACCGTGATCGCGGCGGGCAGGGCGGGCATGGACGAGAGGAGGCGCTCGGCGGGATCCGCGGCCACGGCGGCGCCGTCGGGGCGCGTGCGCGAGGCGATGGTCCCGCCGGTGGCGAGGACGAGGACGTGGGGCATGACGTCGATCCTGAGTTCCGCAAACGATTGCGTCAATGGTTCTCGTGGAACGTTCGTGTTGCCGTCCTGTTGCGCGGGTGTTTCGGCGCCGGCGGGGCGGATGCCTCTCCCGGCGCCCCGCGGACGCTGTGCCATGCTGATCGGGTGAGGAGGCCCGAGTGACCCAGAAGCGCCGGCCGCCCACCACGCAGCGCATGATCGCGGAGCTCGCGGGCGTGAGCGTCACCACCGTCTCCCGCGTGCTCAACTCCCGCGAGGAGCACCCCGAGCGGTGGGCCGGACCCGAGACCGTCGCCGCGATCCTCGACATCGCGCAGCGCAGCGGCTACCGGCGGAACCCGCACGCGGCGAGCCTCCGCACGTCGCGCTCCGACCTCGTGGGCGTGCTCGTGCCGCGGCTGCAGGACTTCGTGCTCGCCACGGTCTACGAGGGCATCGACGAGGCGGCGACCGAGCGCGACGTCTCCACCTTCGTCACCAACAGCCTCGACCGGCCGGAGCTCCAGCGCACCCGCACGCGCAGCATGCTCGACCGCCGCGTCGACGGCATGATCTTCGGCGACGCCCACCTCGACGACCCGCTCCTCGACGAGCTGGCGGAGGAGGGCGTGCCGTTCGTGCTCGTGTCGCGCCGGCGTGGCGACCACGTCGCCATCACGTGCGACGACGTGGCCGGCGGGCGCCTGGCCGCCGAGCACCTCATCGCGCAGGGGCGGACGCGGCCCGCGGTCCTCGCGGGGATGCCGTTCGCGTCCACGGCGGTGGACCGCACGGCCGGGTTCCTCCGGGCCTATGCGGACGCGGGGATGCCCGTGCCGCCGGAGCAAGTGATCCACCTCGGCTTCGACGCGCCCGCGGGACGCGAGGCGGCGGAGACGGTGCTGGCCGCCGGTCCGGGAGCACGGCCGGACGCGCTCTTCGCGACCAACGACTTCGCCGCCATCGGGGCGATGGGCGCCCTCCGCGACGCGGGCCTCCAGGTGCCGGACGACGTCGCGCTCGTGGGCTACAACGACACGCCGCTCGCCGCGTCCGGGTCCATCGGCCTCACGAGCGTGCGCTCGCCCGCCCACCGGATGGGACGCCTCGCGCTCGAGGCGCTGCTCGCCCTGGTGGACGGGCGGGAGCAGGAGTCGCGGCTGCTCGAGCCGACCCTCGTCGCGCGCGACTCCAGCGGGCCGCACGGAGCCTGACCGCGTGCTCGCGGGGCGGTGCGGGGTGCGCGCGCCGACCGGGGCGCGCGGCGCGCGGCGCCCGCCGCGGATGCCACCATGGACGCATGCGCCGCGACGTCTCCTCCCTCCTCGAGCTGCAGGTCGCCGGCGGGAGCGAGATGGCCTTCGCGGTCGCCGTGGCCCGCGGCGCCGACATCGCCTCCGAGACCCTCGAGTTCGCGCTCGACGGCCGCCCCGTCGCCGCGACCGAGGTGGTCGACCGGCACGACACCCGCCTGCACGTGCTCGAGGTCGGCGCGGGCGTGCTCACCATGGAGTACCGCGCCACGGTCACCGGCCGTCGGGATCCCGCGCCCCTCGACGACGTGGACCTCTGGGTGTACCGCCGCCCGAGCCGGTACTGCGAGTCGGACACGCTCTTCCCCACGGCGCGGAGCGAGTTCCGCGGCCTCGACGGCCTGCCGCTGCTCCAGGCCGTGCGCGCGTTCGTGGCGGACACGCTGCGGTACGCGCCCGGCTCCAGCCTGCCGACCGACGGCGCCGTCCAGACGCTGCTCGCCCGACGGGGCGTGTGCCGCGACTACGCGCACCTCGTCATCGCGATGCTCCGGGCGCTCGACGTGCCCGCGCGCCTCGCGGCCGTCTACGCGCCGGGCCTCCGCCCGAAGGACTTCCACGCGGTGGCCGAGGCCTGGGTCGACGGCGCCTGGCACGTGGTCGACGCCACCGGCCTCGCACCGCGGCAGAGCCTGCTGCGGATCTCGACCGGCCGCGACGCGTCGGACACGGCGTTCCTCACGAACACGCGCAGCCTCGTCACCATCTCCCGGATGGAGGTGCTCGCCACGGTCGACGAGCTGCCGGTCGACGACGCGACCGCGCCGGTCCGCCTGGGCTGAGCCGCGCCGGATCAGCCGCCGACGGTCTTCAGCACGGCGTTGCCGAGGTCGGCGTGGTCGCCGGGCTCGTAGAACGACGCCGAGCGCATGACGACCATGTGCTTCGACGCGTAGATGGTGGAGACGCCGACCGCGTCCTGCAGCTCGAAGTAGGCCTCGACGCCCGACGGGTAGCCCGCGATGGGGTCGGCCAGGAGGATGGCCGCGTCCCGGCGGGACTTGAGCTCCGCCGCGACGGGCTGCGCGACGTCGATCTCGACGGCGGTGCCGTCCGAGGCGCGGAAGGCGCAGGCGATGCCCTGCATCGCGAGGATGTCGGCGCGGAGGCCGTCCGTGGAGGTGTCGGCCGGGAGCGCCGTCACGGCGAAGCCGGGGCCGAAGGACGCGAGGTCGGGCAGGAGCTTCTGGCACGTGGTGGTGACCGGCGTGCCCTTCGGCGGCGCGGGCGTGGGCGAGGCGGTCGTGCTCGCGCCGGGACGGTCCGCCGGCGCCTCGGCGGCACCGCCCGCGCTCGCCGTGGGATCGGGCGTGGCGGGCTGCAGCGGCGCGGGGTTCGTGCACCCCGAGAGCAGGAGCGCGAGCGCGAGCCCGACTGCCGCGACGGCGGGCACGGAGCGCGGGGCCAGGGGGCGTGCGGGCGCGGGGAGGCGGACGGGCAAGGTGGTGCTCCTTCGGATCCGGTCGCGCCGCGCGGTGCGGCGCCAGGCGCGCGGCATCGTGCCACGCGCAGGGGAGGCGGGATCGCCACCCTACCCACGGCGGTCGCTCCGCCGCTGGGACGCTCCCCGTCGCCGCGGCCCGCACGGCGACGCGCGGGCCGGCGGGCGCGCGTCCGCCGGTAGGATCGATCCCCATGACGACCCCTGACCTGACCGGCGCACTGTTCGACATCGTGGCCGAGACGGCGGGTCGACGACCGGGGTCCGACGCCCTCACGCTCAGCCCCGACATGGTCGTCCTCGAGCGCCCGCGCAACCGTGACCACGGCGACTGGGCCACCAACATCGCCATGCGCATCGCCAAGCCGCTCGGGGAGAGCCCGCGCGCGCTCGCCGCCGAGATCGCGGAGGGCCTGGGCGCGCTGCCGCAGGTCGCGAAGGTCGACGTGGCCGGGCCCGGCTTCATCAACATCACGCTGGAGGCGGCCGCCGCGGGCGCCCTCGCGCGCACCATCGTCGAGGCCGGCCCCGCGTACGGCCGGGGCACGACGCTCGACGGGATCCGCATCAACCTCGAGTTCGTCTCCGCGAACCCCACGGGCCCCATCCACCTGGGCGGCGTGCGCTGGGCGGCCGTCGGCGACAGCCTCGCCCGCATCCTCCAGGCCGAGGGCGCGCTCGTCACGCGCGAGTACTACTTCAACGACCACGGATCCCAGATCGACCGGTTCGCCCGCAGCCTCCTCGCGAGCCACCTCGGCGAGGACACGCCCGAGGACGGCTACGGCGGCGCCTACATCGGCGAGATCGCCGAGCGCGTGGTGGAGGGGTACGACGGCGACCTCGACGCCCTCCCGCGCGAGGCGCAGCAGGAGGTCTTCCGCAGCGCCGGCACGGAGCTGATGTTCGGCGAGATCAAGCAGAAGCTCCACGACTTCGGCGTCGACTTCGACGTGTTCTTCCACGAGGACTCGCTGCACGAGTCCGGCGCCGTCGACCGCGCGGTCGCGCGCCTGAGGGAGCTCGGCCACGTCTTCGAGGAGGACGGCGCCGTCTGGCTCCGCACCACCACGTTCGGCGACGACCGCGACCGCGTCGTCATCCGCTCCACGGGCGAGCCCGCCTACATCTCGGGCGACCTCGGCTACTACCTCGACAAGCGCGAGCGCGGCTTCGAGCAGAACATCATCATGCTGGGCGCCGACCACCACGGCTACGTCGGCCGCATGATGGCGATGGTGCAGGCCTTCGGCGACACCCCGGGCGTCAACCTCCAGATCCTCATCGGCCAGATGGTCAACCTGCTGCGCGACGGCGAGCCCGTGAAGATGAGCAAGCGCAACGGCACGATCGTCACGCTCGACGACCTCGTGGACGCCGTGGGGGTGGACGCCGGCCGGTACGCGCTCGTGCGCTCCTCCGCCGACCAGAACCTCGACATCGACCTCGCGGTCCTCGGCAAGCGCACGAACGACAACCCCGTCTTCTACGTGCAGTACGCCCACGCGCGCACCTGCGCGGTCGACCGCAACGCGGACGCCTCGGGCGTCGACCGGAGCGCCTTCGCGCCGGAGCTGCTCACGCACCCCACCGAGTCGGCGCTGCTCGGGCTCCTGCAGGAGTTCCCGCGCATCGTCGCCCAGGCCGCCGAGCTGCGCGAGCCGCACCGCGTCGCCCGCTACGTCGAGGAGCTCGCGGGCTCCTACCACCGCTGGTACGACAGCTGCCGCGTCGTCCCGCGGGGCGACGAGGAGGTCACCGACCTCCACCGCACGCGCCTGTGGCTGAACGACGCGGTCCGCCGGGTCGTCGCGAACGGCCTGGACCTCGTGGGCGTCTCCGCCCCCGAGCGCATGTAGGGGAGCGGATCATGGCGGGGCGGTTCCTCGGCACCGAGGTCTTCGAGGCGCCCGAGCGGCGCGATCCGCGGGAGGCCCGGCGGCGTCGGCGTGGGCCGCGCGGCGGCACCGTGTTCATCTGGCTGCTCGTGCTCGCCATCATCGGCGTCGGGCTCGCGTTCGGCCTGCGGATCATCGACCAGACCGTCCGCGGCGTCGCCGAGGACCAGGCCGAGCAGCGCATCGCCGAGCAGCTGCCCGGCCGCGTGTCGGGCAAGGTGAACGTGTCCATCCAGGGCGACTGGGTCATCCTGCAGCTGATCCGCGGCACGCTCGACCGCGTCGTGCTCGACGGGGCGAACCTCCAGGCGGACGGCACGCCCTTCCGGGCGCACATCGTCGCGACGGACGTGCCCACCGACCAGGAGCGCACGGTGGGGAGCGTGGTCGCGACCGTGTCCATGGACCAGGCGCCCGCGAGCGCGCTCCTCGCGAAGACGGCCGGCACCCCGCCCGACCTGCGTTTCGGCGACGGCACGCTCGGCTACACCGGGTCCACGAGGATCCTCGGCCTCACTCTCGGCTACACGGTGGCCGCGGAGCCCGTGCTGCGCGACCCGTCCACCGTGGTCATCACGCCCACCCAGGTGGAGCTGCAGGCGGGGTCGCTGAAGGTGGACCTCGCGCAGACCATCCAGGGCATCCGCGACATCACCTACCCCGTGTGCGTGGCGCAGTACCTCCCGGCGGGCGTCGCGGTGCAGGACGTGACGATCGCGGACGGGAAGGCGTCGATGACCGTCGCGTCGTCGTCCATGAAGCTCACGCGCGACTCGCTCGGGGCCACCGGCAGCTGCGGCTGAGCCGGGCGGTGCCCGTCGCCGTCACATGGCCCGGGCGCCCCGATCGGCCTCGGTAGGATGCTGTCACCGCCTCCTCCTCCGGCTTCAGGGACCGCACCGGGTCCGCTCGCCATCCCGCACGTCCGCCCCGCGTACGAACAGGTGACTCCGTGACCGCGAACCCGCTGGCCCCGTCCTGGCTGCTGCCGCCCGACGACGCGAACGCGCTGGACGCGCGCGTCTGGTCCCGCGGAGCCGACCGCGACGCCGACGGCGTCCTCCGCATCGCCGGGGTCGCCGCCCCCGAGCTCGCCCGCCGCTTCGGCACGCCGCTCTACGTGGTCGACGAGGCCGACGTGCGGGGCCGTGCCGCCGAGACCCTGGCCGCCTTCGAGCGCGAGGCCGCCGCCGTCGGCACGACCGCGCGCGTCTACTACGCGGGCAAGGCCTTCCTCAGCATGGAGGTCGCGCGCTGGATGGTGGAGGCGGGCCTCCACATCGACGTCTGCTCCGGCGGCGAGCTGGCCGTCGCGCTCGCGGCGGGCGCGGACCCGGCCCGCCTCGGCTTCCACGGCAACAACAAGTCCGTCGCCGAGATCGACCGGGCCGTCGGCGCGGGCATCGGCCAGATCGTCGTCGACAGCGTCATCGAGGTCGAGCGCATCGCCACCGCGGCGGCCGCGCACGGCCGGATCCAGCCGGTGCGCCTCCGCGTCAACAGCGGCGTGCACGCCCACACGCACGAGTACCTCGCGACCGCCCGCGAGGACCAGAAGTTCGGCATCACGCTCGCCGACGCGGCCGACGTCGTGGCCCGCATCCGCTCGCACGCGTCGCTCTCCTTCACCGGGCTGCACGCGCACATCGGCAGCCAGATCTTCGAGACCGACGCGTTCGTCGAGTCCGCCCGGCGGCTGCTCGACCTGCACGAACGGCTGCTCGCCGACGGCCCCGTGCCCGAGCTCAACCTCGGCGGCGGCTTCGGCATCGCGTACACCTCGGTCGACCGGCCCGTGCCGGTGCCCGAGATCGCCCGGCGCCTCGCCCGCATCGTCGGCGACGAGTGCGCCCGGCGGGGGATCGCGGTGCCCGTCATCGCGGTGGAGCCCGGCCGGAGCATCGTCGGCCCGTCCACCGCCACGCTCTACACGGTCGGCACCGTCAAGGACGTGCTCGTCACGGTCGGCGGCGTCGACGGCGAGGTCGCGGAGGCGGAGTCCGCGACGGGCGACGTGGAGGACCCGCGCGTCGCCGCGGAGGCCGAGACGGCGATCCGCCGCTACGTGAGCGTCGACGGCGGCATGAGCGACAACGCGCGGCCCGCCCTCTACGGCGCGGACTACAGCGTGCGCCTCGCCGGCCGCTCCTCGGACGCGGAGCCGGCCCTCGTGCGCATCGCCGGCAAGCACTGCGAGAGCGGCGACCTCGTCGTGCACGCCGACTACCTGCCGGGCGACGTGCGCGCCGACGACCTCGTGGCCGTCCCGGCGACGGGCGCCTACTGCTGGGCGCTCGCGAGCAACTACAACTGGATCGGCCGCCCGCCGGTCGTCGCCGTGCGCGACGGCGAGGCGCGCGTCATCGTCCGCGGCGAGACCGTGGACGACCTGCTGGCGCGCGACGCGGGCACGCCGGCCGCCGCATCCCCCGACGTGAACGGAGCACGATGATCGAGTACCGGAACCTGCGCGTCGCCCTGCTGGGCTGCGGCTCGGTCGGCACCCAGGTGGCGCGGCTGATGCGCGAGCACGGCGACGAGCTCGCCCAGCGCGTGGGCGCCCGGCTCGAGCTCGTGGGCATCGCGGTGCGCGACGCGGACGCCCCGCGCGACGCGTCCGTGCCGCGGGAGCTCCTCACCACGGACGCCGAGTCGCTCATCCTCGGCGCCGACATCGTCATCGAGCTGATGGGCGGGCTGGAGCCGGCCCGCGGGCACATCCTCGCGTCCATCGCCTCGGGCGCGGACGTCGTGACGGCCAACAAGGCGCTGCTCGCGACGCACGGTCCCGAGCTCTTCGAGGCCGCCGAGCAGGTGGGCGCGCAGCTCTACTACGAGGCGGCCGTCGCGGGCGCCATCCCCATCATCCGACCGCTGCGCGACAGCCTCGCGGGCGACCGGGTCGAGCGGATCCTCGGCATCGTCAACGGCACGACGAACTACATCCTCGACCAGATGGACGCCCACGGGCTCGGCTTCGACGAGGCCCTCGCGACCGCCACGGAGCTCGGCTACGCGGAGGCGGACCCGACCGCCGACATCGAGGGCTACGACGCGGCCCAGAAGGCGGCCATCCTCGCGAGCCTCGCCTTCCACACGCGCGTGCCGGTCGAGGCCGTCCATCGCGAGGGCATCACGGGCCTCGCGCCGGCCCAGTTCGCGTCGGCGCGCAAGGCCGGCTACGTGATCAAGCTGCTCGCCATCTGCGAGCGCCTCACGGATCCCGAGACCGGCCGCGACGGCGTCTCCGCGCGCGTCTACCCGGCCCTCGTGCCGCGCGACCACCCGCTCGCCGCCGTGCACGGCGCGAACAACGCCGTGTTCGTCGAGGCCGAAGCCGCCGGCGACCTCATGTTCTACGGCGCGGGCGCCGGGGGAGTGCAGACCGCCTCCGCCGTGCTCGGCGACGTCGTCTCGGCCGCGCGCCGCCACGTCGTCGGCGGCCCCGGTGTCGCGGAGTCGACGCACGCCGACCTCGAGACGCTGCCCGTCGGCGCGATCACGACCCAGTACCAGATCACGCTGCAGGTGGCGGACGAGCCGGGCGTGCTCGCCCGCATCGCGCACCTGTTCAGCGAGCACGGCGTCTCCGTGGAGACGCTCGAGCAGACCACCCACCAGGCGCCCGTGGCGGGAGGGGCCGGCGCCCGGCCCACCGCTAGCCTGGTGATCGGCACGCACCGCGCCACCGACGCGGCCCTCCGGGCCACCGTCGACGCGGTGTCGAACCTCGACGCGGTGACGGCAGTCGCGAGCGTCCTCCGAGTAGAAGGAGCCTGATGGCCCACCAATGGCGCGGACTCCTCCGCGAATACGCCGACCGCCTCGACGTCACGGACGCCACCCCCATCATCACCCTCGGCGAGGGCGGCACGCCGCTCATCCCCGCGCCCGCCCTGTCCGCCCGCACGGGCGCGCAGGTGTGGGTCAAGTACGAGGGCATGAACCCCACCGGCTCCTTCAAGGACCGCGGCATGACCATGGCCATCTCCAAGGCCGTCGAGCACGGCGCGAAGGCCGTCATCTGCGCCTCCACCGGCAACACCTCCGCGTCGGCCGCGGCCTACGCGACCCACGCGGGCATCACCGCCGCGGTGCTCGTGCCCGAGGGCAAGATCGCGATGGGCAAGCTCAGCCAGGCCGTCGCCCACGACGCGCAGCTGCTCCAGGTGCGCGGCAACTTCGACGACTGCCTCGACATCGCGCGCGAGCTCAGCGCCAACTACCCGGTGCACCTCGTCAACTCCGTGAACAACGACCGCATCGAGGGCCAGAAGACCGGCGCCTTCGAGGTCGTCGAGGTCCTGGGCGACGCCCCCGACTTCCACTTCATCCCCGTCGGCAACGCCGGCAACTACACCGCGTACACGCGCGGCTACCGCGAGGACCTCGAGGCCGGCAACGCCACGAAGCTGCCCCGCATGTTCGGCTTCCAGGCCGCGGGCAGCGCGCCCATCGTCGACGGCGCCATCGTCAAGGACCCCGACACCATCGCCAGCGCGATCCGCATCGGCAACCCGGCCTCGTGGAAGCTCGCCCTCGAGGCGCAGCTGCTCACCGACGGCTACTTCGGCGCCATCTCCGACGCACGGATCCTCGAGGCGCACCGCATCCTGTCCGCCGAGGTCGGCATCTTCGTCGAGCCCGCGTCGGCCATCAGCGTCGCCGGGCTCCTCGAGCGCGCCGAGGCCGGGCAGATCCCGAAGGGCGCGAAGGTCGTCCTGACGGTCACGGGCCACGGCCTCAAGGACCCGCAGTGGGCGCTCCGCACGGCCGACGGCTCCGACGTCGCCCCCACGAGCGTCGGCGTCGACGTCGCCGAGATCGCGGGCGTGCTCGACCTGGTCGCGTCGTGACCGACGGTCCGATGACCCGGGCGCTCCCCGTCGGGCGCCGCGTGCAGGTGCGCGTGCCCGCGACGAGCGCCAACCTCGGCCCCGGCTTCGACACGCTCGGCCTCGCGCTCGCGCTCTACGACGACCTCACGGTGACGGTGCGCGACGCGCCCGGCGCCACGGTCGACGTGCGCGGCGTGGGCGCGGGCGAGGTGCCGACCGACGCGACCAACCTCGTCGTCACCGCCATCGCGCACACGTTCGCCGCGTTCGACCAGCCGATGCCCGGCCTCGACCTCGTCGCCGAGAACCGGATCCCGCACGGCCGCGGCCTCGGCTCCTCGGGCGCCGCGATCGTCTCGGGGATCATGGCGGCGCAGGGCCTCCTCGCCGGCACCGTCGACATCGACGCCGACGCGCTCCTCCGCCTCGCGACCGAGATGGAGGGCCACCCGGACAACGTGGCGCCCGCCCTCTTCGGCGGCCTCACCATCGCGTGGGTCGACGAGACCGGACCGCAGCACAAGAAGCTCGCCGTGCACCGCGGGGTGTCGCCGCTCGTGCTCGTGCCGGTGGCCACCATGTCCACCGCGCTCGCCCGGAGCCTCCAGCCGGAGTCAGTGCCGCACGAGGACGCGATCTTCAACGTGTCGCGCTCGGCGCTGCTCATCGCGGCGCTCATCCAGAGCCCCGAGCTGCTGCTCGCGGCCACCGAGGACCGCCTGCACCAGGACTATCGCGCGGCGGCCATGCCGGAGACGAACGCGCTCGTCCACCTGCTTCGCGAGGCGGGCTTCGCGGCCGTCGTCTCGGGCGCGGGCCCGTCGCTGCTCGTCCTCGGGAGCGACCCGGGCCAGCGTCTGACCGCGGCCGAGCTCGTCGCCGCGCACGGCAGCACGCCGTGGAAGGCGCTCATGCTCGCGGTCGACGTCAAGGGATCCACCGTGCAGGTCGTCGACGCGGGATCCGCTCCCTCCCACTAGCCGGATCGCGCGGTCCCCCCGACCCGGCGCGCCGTTCCCTGCGCGGGCGGGGCGCCGGGTGCTAGGCTCCAGACGACCCCGGGGTCGACGGATCCACGCACGAGCGTCGGAGATCCGGTCCCGGTGGTCGTTCTCACCACTCACCCGCTGTCGTCCCCGCCAGATCCCGCGCCTCCGTGCGCGACAGCAGCTCCGGACGGAATCAGACCGTCCGCCGCTCGGCGGAGACACACGCGATCGGCTCTCCTCCGCACGGGCTTCGTCCCGGCGGATCGGGGAAAGGACCCACGAACATGACCGATGTCGACACCCGCGCCTCGAGCGCCGACCTGAGCACGCTCCGCGTCTCCCAGCTCCAGGCCATCGCCTCCGAGCTCGGTATCCCGGGCGGCTCCAAGCTCCGCAAGGGCGAGCTGGTGGCCGCGATCTCCGAGATCCAGGCCGCCCGCGGACTCACCGCCCCCGCTGAGGAGGCTCCCGCCGCCGAGGCTCCCGTCGCGGATCCCGCGTCCGCCGAGGCTCCGGCCGAGGCGCCCGTCGCCGAGCCCGTCGTCGAGGACGCCGCTCCCGGCGAGAGCCCCGCCGAGGCGCCCGTCGCCGAGGCGCCGGCCGAGCAGCCCGCCCGCTCCGGCCGCGGATCCCGCCGCGCCACCACCGCCCGCATCGTCCCCGAGCGCATCGCGGAGCCCGTCGAGGCCCCGGTCGCCGCCGAGCCCGCGAGCACCGGCCTCGAGGCCCGCATCGCCGAGGCCGCGGGCGACCGCGCCGCCGAGTCCGATGCCCCGCGCACCGCGGATGCCGCCCCCGCGACCCGCGCCGACGCGCCCGCCGCACGCCGCGGATCGCGCCGCGCCACGAGCTCCGGCGTCGTGGACCCCGCCGTCGAGGCCCCGCGCCAGGCGGCCCAGCACGTCAACAGCGGCCAGACGGCCGATCAGCTCGTGCCGACGGAGGACGCCGCGGCGCCCGCCGCCGAGGACGGCGCCGACTCCGGCCAGGAGCAGGCCCCCGAGCGCCGCGGTCGCGGCCGCCGCCGCGGAGGACGCGACGACCAGAACGGCCAGAACGGCCAGGGCGGCCAGGGCGGCCAGAACGGCCAGGCCCCGCAGGGCGACCGCACGCCGGACGGCCCCGCCGAGAGCGCATCGGACGCGTCCGACGCACCGACCTCCGGCGACGACCGCGACGGCGACGACCAGGGCGGACGCCGCGACGACCAGGGCCGCGACGGTCGCGAGGGCGGACGCAACCGCAGCCGCAACCGCCGCAACCGCGACCGCGGTCGCGACCAGGACGACCAGCAGCAGGGCGGTCGCGACCAGGCGCCCCGCGACCAGGCCCCGCGCGAGCAGGACGCCGACGACGAGGCGCAGGAGGAGGCCCGCACGGGCCGTCAGCGCCAGTCGGGCCGCGGCCAGGGCGACCGCACGCAGGACGTGCGCGCCGACCAGGCGCGCGCCGACCTCGGCCGCGACGAGGACCGCAACGGCCGCAGCCGGTACCGCGACCGCAAGCGCGGCCGCGGCCAGGGCGGCGACGACTTCGAGCCCGAGGTGACCGAGGACGACGTCCTCCTGCCCGTCGCGGGCATCCTCGACGTGCTCGACAACTACGCGTTCGTCCGCACGAGCGGCTACTTGCCCGGTACGAACGACGTCTACGTCTCCCTCGGCCAGGTCAAGAAGCACTCGCTGCGCAAGGGCGACGCGATCGTCGGCGCCATCCGCCAGCCGCGCGAGAACGACAGCCAGAGCCGCCAGAAGTACAACGCGATCGTGAAGATCGACTCGGTCAACGGCCTGCCGCCCGAGGAGGCCGCGAACCGCGTCGAGTTCGGCAAGCTCACGCCGCTGTACCCGCAGGACCGCCTCAGCCTCGAGACCGAGCCCAACAAGCTCACCACGCGGATCATCGACCTCGTGTCCCCGATCGGCAAGGGCCAGCGCGGCCTCATCGTCTCGCCGCCCAAGGCCGGCAAGACGCTCGTGCTCCAGGCCATCGCGAACGCCATCGCCACCAACAACCCCGAGGTCCACCTCATGGTCGTGCTGGTCGACGAGCGTCCCGAGGAGGTCACCGACATGCAGCGCACAGTGAAGGGCGAGGTCATCGCCTCGACCTTCGACCGTCCCGCCGAGGACCACACGACGGTCGCCGAGCTCGCCATCGAGCGCGCCAAGCGCCTCGTGGAGCTCGGCCACGACGTGGTCGTGCTGCTCGACTCCATCACCCGCCTCGGCCGCGCGTACAACCTCACGGCGCCCGCGTCGGGCCGGATCCTCTCGGGCGGCGTCGACTCGTCGGCGCTCTACCCGCCGAAGCGCTTCTTCGGCGCCGCGCGCAACATCGAGCACGGCGGATCGCTCACGATCCTCGCCACGGCGCTCGTGGAGACCGGGTCCAAGATGGACGAGGTCATCTTCGAGGAGTTCAAGGGCACCGGCAACATGGAGCTCCGCCTCTCCCGCGCCCTCGCCGACAAGCGGATCTTCCCCGCCGTCGACGTGAACGCCTCCGGCACGCGCCGCGAGGAGATGCTCATGGGCGCCGACGAGGTCAAGGTCACGTGGAAGCTGCGCCGCGCCCTCGCCGGGCTCGAGCAGCAGCAGGCCCTCGAGATCGTCCTCAGCCGCCTGAAGGAGACGAGCTCCAACGTCGAGTTCCTCATGAAGGTCCAGGCGTCGATGCCCAACACCGCGAACGGCCAGTCCCACCAGAGCCACGGGCACGGCGCGCACGAGAAGGGCTGACCCAGGTGTTCGAGTCCGTCGTCCAGCTGCTGGAGGAGCACGAGGAGCTCCAGCAGCAGCTGGGCGACCCCGAGCTGCACGCCGACGCGTCGCGCTCGCGCAAGGTCAACCGCCGCTACGCGGAGCTCAGCCGGATCGTCGCCGCGCACGCGGAGTGGACCCAGCTCACCGACGACCTCGCCGCCGCCCGCGAGCTGGCCGAGGAGGACCCGGCGTTCGCCGACGAGATCCCCGGCCTCGAGCAGGAGCTGGACGCGGCGCAGGAGAAGCTCCGGCGGCTCCTGATCCCGCGCGACCCCGACGACGCGCGCGACGTCATCATGGAGATCAAGATGGGGGAGGGCGGCGCCGAGAGCGCGCTGTTCGCCGCCGACCTGCTCCGCATGTACCTGCACTACGCCGAGTCGCGCCGCTGGAAGACCGAGGTCCTCAGCCAGACGCAGAGCGACCTCGGCGGCTACAAGGACGTGCAGGTCGCCATCAAGGGCACCTCTGACGACCCCGCGCTCGGCGTGTGGGCGCATCTCAAGTACGAGGGCGGCGTGCACCGCGTGCAGCGCGTGCCGGCGACCGAGTCGCAGGGGCGCATCCACACCTCGGCCGCGGGCGTGCTCGTGATCCCCGAGGTCGAGGAGGTGGAGGAGGTCGCCATCGACCCCAACGACCTCAAGATCGACGTGTACCGCTCGTCCGGCCCCGGCGGCCAGTCGGTCAACACCACCGACTCCGCCGTCCGCATCACCCACCTGCCCACGGGCATCGTGGTCGCGATGCAGAACGAGAAGAGCCAGCTGCAGAACCGCGAGGCCGGCATGCGCGTCCTCCGGGCGCGCGTCCTCGCGAAGCAGCAGGAGGAGATCGACGCGGAGGCCTCGGCCGTGCGCCGCAGCCAGATCCGCACGATGGACCGGTCCGAGCGCATCCGCACGTACAACTACCCGGAGAACCGCATCGCGGACCACCGCACCGGGTACAAGGCGTACAACCTCGACGCCGTGATGGACGGCGCCCTCGACCCGGTCGTGGAGTCCTGCATCCAGGCCGACGAGGAGGCGCGGCTCGACGCGCTCGGGACGGACGCGTGATCCGCGCGACCGCCCCGCGCGTCGTCCCGGTCGTCGCCCGCGGCCCGCGCGCCCGTGGCTGACGGGGAGGGCGTCCCCGCCACGGTCGACGCCCTCCGCATGCGCGTCGGCACGACGCTCGCCGCGGCCGGGATCGAGCACCCGGCGGTCGACGCCGAGCTCCTCGTCGGGCACGTCCTCGGCCTCTCACGGGGGCAGGTGCAGTCACGCGCCATCACGCGCGCCGCGGTCGACGCCGCGGATGCCGCGCGCGTCCTCGAGCTCGCCGCCCGGCGCGCCCGCCGCGAGCCGCTGCAGCACATCACGGGCGTCGCCCACTTCCGCTCGCTCGAGCTGCTCGTGGGACCGGGCGTGTTCGTCCCGCGGCCCGAGACGGAGCACGTCGCGCAGCTCGCGATCGACGCGCTGTCCGCCGCACCGGGGGAGGCGCCCGTCGCGGTCGACCTCGGCACCGGATCCGGTGCGCTCGCCCTCGCGCTCGCCACCGAGGTGCCGCACGCGCGCGTGCACGCCATCGAGGTGTCGCCCGCCGCGCACGCGTGGACCGCGCGCAACGTGGCCCGCCTCGCGCCTGACGTGCACCTCGTGCTCGGCGACCTCGCCGACGCGTTCCCCGAGCTCGACGGCACGGTCTCCGTGGTCGTCTCGAATCCGCCCTACATCCCGGTCGACGCGGTGCCGCGCGATCCCGAGGTCCGCCTGCACGATCCCGCGCTCGCCCTCTACGGCGGCGCCGACGGCCTCGACGTGGTGCGGCTCGTCTCCATGACCGCGCGGCGCCTCCTGCATCCGGGCGGCGCGCTCGTCATCGAGCACGGCGAGCTGCAGGGCGCGGAGATCCGTGCGCTGCTTGACGCCGACGGCTGGCGCCAGACGCGCACGCACGAGGACCTCACCCGGCGCGACCGGGCGACGACCGCGGTCCGCTGACCACCGGCGCGCTGCGCTCCGCCCGGCTCCGGCGAGCCGGTCAGGCCGGCCGCACGGCGCTCCCGCGAGCCGGTCAGCCCCGCTGCGCCTCGATGAAGCGCTCGACCGCCGGCAGCAGGTCGCCGTCGCCGCGCACGTGGTGACCGCTGATCCCCAGTCGGCGCGCGGACTCGACGTTGTCGATCCGGTCGTCGGCGAAGAAGGTGCGCGTGGCCGGCTGGCCGTAGGCCGCGAGCACCCCGCGGAACACGGCCGGATCGGGCTTCCGCGCGCCGTACCCGCTCGAGGTCCGCAGGTGCTCGACGCCGAACAGCGGCACGAGCTCGGGCGCGAGGGTCGGCAGGTGCCGGGCGGCGAGGGCGTTGTTGTTCGTGAGCAGCGTGATCCGGCCCGCCTCCCTCGCCCGTGCCACGGCCTCGAGCGCGGACGGCCGCACCGTCATGGAGGCGCGACGCCGACGCACCCACTCGTCCTCGTCCATCTCCACGCCCACCGCCGTGCAGAACGCGTCGAGGTAGGCGTCGGCGTCGATGCGCCCCGCCTCGGCCGCCCACTCGCCGTCGTCGTTGTACCAGCGACGGCGGAGCTCGGCGATGTCGTGCCCCGTGGCCGCCGTGATCCGGTCCGCCGGCCCCCGCCAGTCGTGGTCGTAGAGCACGTCGTCCATGTCGAACACGAACAGGAGCCCGGCGGCGGGCGAGGGGGAGGGCGCGGAGGTCATCCGCCCCAGTATGCGGCCGGCCCGGTCGCGCGCATCCTCCCGGATGCTCGGCGCCGCCTCGCGGACCCGCGTGCGGCGGGTGCCGCCACGCGGATCCTCCGCTCAGGGCCGCGGGCGTGCGCTCGGCTACGATGAGCGACGACATGGCGCGCATCTACGACTGCTCAGTCGACACCGACCTCCTCACCGGCACGAGACTCGCCCGACAGGCGGTGGGCCGCGGCGAGGTGGTCGTCATCCCCACGGACACGGTCTACGGCATCGCCGCCGACGCCTTCAACCCGGACGCCGTCCAGCGCCTCCTCGACGCGAAGGGCCGCGGCCGCGACGCCCCGCCGCCCGTGCTCATCCCCGGGCAGTCCACGCTCGACGCCCTCGCCGACTTCGTCCCCGACGTCGTCCGCCGACTGGTGGACGAGTTCTGGCCCGGCGGCCTCACGGTGATCCTCGTCGCGCAGCCCTCCCTGGTCTGGGACCTCGGCGAGACCCGCGGCACGGTCGCGCTCCGCATGCCCGCGAACCCGGTCGCGCTCGAGCTCCTCGCGGAGACGGGCCCGCTCGCGGTCTCGTCCGCCAACCGCACGGGCCGGCCCGCCGCGGCGACGGCCCAGGAGGCCGTCGACCAGCTCGGCGAGAGCGTCGAGGTCTTCCTCGACGGCGGCGCCGCCGGGGGAGCGGCCTCGACCATCGTCGACGCGTCGCGCGTCACCGAGGCCGGCGGCCGCGTCCGCATCGTCCGCGAGGGCGCCGTCACGCGCGCGCAGATCCAGCAGCTCATCGGCGACGAGCTCGAGCCCGTCGTGGCGGCGCCGAGCGAGCCGGCCGACGATGCCGTCGACGCGGACGTCGCCGCCTCGGGCGAGGAGCCGGCCGCCGACGATGCCGCCCCCGTGGCCGCCGCTCCCGCCGCGGTCCCCGACGAGCCCGAGGCCCCGCGCGGCATCGCGAGCGGCGCCGAGCGCGACGCGCGGTCGGCGTCCCAGCCGTCGGCGTCCCAGCCGTCGGCGTCCCAGACCTCCGCGTCCCAGCCCTCCGCGGATCCGCCCGCGCACCCCCGGTGACCTACTACGCCGCCATGGCGGTCGTCTCGGCGGTCATCACGCTCGTGCTCTCGATGGTCGTGATGAAGCTCGGCTACCGCTACCGGCTCTACCCGGCGATCCGCGACCGTGACGTGCACACCCGCCCGACGCCCCGGCTCGGCGGCGTCGCGATGTTCGCGGGCATCCTCGTCGCGTTCGCCGTGGCGTCGCAGGTGAGCTGGTTCGGCCTCGTCTTCGACCGGCCCGGGCCGGTGATCGCCATCCTCGGCGCCGCCCTCATGATCGTGGTCATCGGCGTTCTCGACGACATCTACGACCTCGACTGGATGATCAAGCTCGCCGGCCAGATCCTCGCCGCCGGCCTCCTCGCCTGGCAGGGTGTCGCCATCTCCTCGCTGCCCATCGGCGGCCTCACGGTCGGCTCCTCGCAGATGTCGATCATGCTGACGATCTTCGCGATCGTGCTCGTGATGAACGCCGTCAACTTCATCGACGGCCTCGACGGCCTCGTCGCCGGGGTCGCCATCATCGCCAACGGCGCCTTCTTCCTGTACAGCTTCCTGCTGTCGGACACCGCCACCGGCCAGACCGAGCGCTTCAACCTCGCGTCGCTCATCAGCGCGATCCTCATCGGCGCGTGCCTCGGCTTCCTCCCGTTCAACTGGCACCCGGCGAAGCTCTTCATGGGCGACGCGGGCGCGCTGCTCGTGGGCCTCCTCATGGCCACGAGCGCCATCGCGGTCACGGGCGAGATCGACCCGAACCCGGAGACCTTCGGCCGCTCGCAGCTGCTGCCCGCGTTCCTCCCGATCCTGCTGCCGTTCGCGATCCTCATCGTGCCGCTGCTCGACTTCGCCCTCGCGGTCTTCCGTCGGCTCCGGGCCGGCAAGTCGCCGTTCAGCGCCGACCGCAAGCACCTCCACCACCGTCTGCTCGACATGGGCCACTCGCGCCTGCACGCGACGCTGATCTTCTACGCGTGGACGGGCGTCGTCTCGGCCGGCTGCCTGCTGATGTTCGTCGTGCAGCCCTACGCCTGGGGCGTGGGCTTCATCGTCGTGGGCATGATCGCCTGCGCCGTGGTCACGCTCGCCCCGCTCAGCCGTCGCAAGCGCCTCGAGGCCGCCGCCCAGCTCGTCCCCGCGGACGCCGACTCCGACGACACGGCGCACTACGACCCGCTCGACGAGGCCGCGGGCGACCGTCCGCTCGCGCGCCTCTCGGAGTCCGAGCTCGAGGCCGTCGAGCTCGAGCACGCCGAGCTCGCGCACGGCACCCCGCCGACCCGACCCACCGACCTCCCGCACGCGGGGGACCACAAGGAGACCGCATGACCGACGACACGAGCGTCCCCGGGACGACCGGCCGCACGCCCGCGCAGGCCGTGTTCACCCGCATCCTGGTGGCGGGCGCCCTGCTCGCCCTCGCCATCGCCGTCGTCGGCGGCATCGTCGGCTTCGCGGTCGACGGCGGACGCGGCGTCGTCAGCGCCGTCATCGGCAGCGCCATGGCGCTGGTGTTCCTCGGGATCACCGCCGGCAGCATCCTCTTCGCCCAGCGCTTCCGGGCCTCGGAGAGCTACCCGCAGCTCTTCTTCGGCATCGTGCTGGGCGCCTGGGTCGTGAAGTTCGGCGTGTTCCTCGCCATCACGCTCACCCTCAAGGAGCAGCCCTGGATCAACCTCATGGTGCTCTTCGTGACCATCGTGGTGGGCGTCGTCGGCGCCCTCGTGATGGACGTCGTGGTCATCAGCCGGGCCCGCATGCCCTACGTCAGCGACGCGCAGCCGCCCCGCAGCTGATCCGCACCCGGGTCCCCGAGTCGCGTGCGACGCGATTAGTCAGGGCACCCTCATTGTTGGTAGTCTCTCTCCAGACGATTCCCGTCGGGCCGTGCCCAGAACCACCTCACGCCGGCGTCTTCTCACCCCATCCGTTCGTCGCCGCGAGAGCTCGCGCTCCACGCCCCGAAACAGGAGATAGCGCTGTTAGCCATCGCTGCACCACGCATCATCACCCTCGCCGCTGAAGACTCGGGTGAGGGGTTCCACGCTCCCACCATCGGGGAGTTCTTCCCGCCGATCGCCTTCTTCGAGGGCACGGGCTTCGACCTGAACCGGATCATGCTGATCCGCCTCCTGGTCCTCGCGGTGCTCGTGGTCGTCTTCGTCCTGGGCACGCGCAAGCTCACGCTCGTCCCCGGCCGCGCGCAGAACCTCATGGAGATGAGCGTCGACTTCGTCCGCGTGAACATCGCCGAGGACATCCTGGGCAAGAAGGACGGCAAGCGCTTCCTGCCGATCCTCGCGACGATCTTCTTCCTCGTCGTCGGCATGAACCTCACGGGCATCATCCCGTTCCTCAACATCGCCGGCACCTCGGTCATCGGCCTCCCGATGCTCCTCGCGGTCATCGCGTACATCACGTTCATCTACGCGGGCATCAAGGACCGGGGGCTGGGCTTCTTCAAGAACAGCCTCTTCCCGGCCGGCGCCCCGTGGCCCATCTACATCCTGCTGACGCCCATCGAGTTCCTGTCGACCTTCATCATCCGGCCCGTCGCGCTCACGCTCCGACTCCTGATGAACATGGTCGCGGGGCACCTCCTGCTGGTCCTCTGCTTCTCCGCGACGTGGTTCTTCCTCTTCGAGTCGCAGGGCGCCCTCAAGTTCCTCGGCGCCGGAACCCTCGTCCTCGGCTTCGCGTTCACGCTCTTCGAGCTGCTCGTCGCGGTCCTGCAGGCCTACATCTTCGCCCTCCTCACGGCTGTCTACATCCAGCTGGCCGTGGCGGAGGAGCACTAAGCGATCTCGTCCACCCACGAGATCACCCAACCGGAAGGAAACCCCAGTGGATCCCATCATTCTCGCCGAGATCAACGGCAACATCGCGACCGTCGGCTACGGTCTCGCCGCGATCGGCCCCGGCATCGGTGTCGGAATCGTCGCCGGCAAGACCGTCGAGGCCATCGCGCGCCAGCCTGAGATCGCGGGCCGCCTGCAGACCACGATGTTCCTCGGCATCGCGTTCTCCGAGGCGCTCGGCCTGATCGGCCTCGCCACCTACTTCATCTTCCAGTAAGGACCACGCGCATGATCTCGTCCCACAACGTGATGGCGGCAGGTGAAGAGACGACGCAGAGCATCCTGCTGCCCGCTGTCTACGACATCATGTGGTCGGCGGTCGTGTTCGTCGTCCTCCTGCTGGTCATCTGGAAGTACGCGCTCCCGCGCGTGTACACGCTGCTCGACGCGCGTACCGAGGCGATCGCGGGCGGCATCGAGAAGGCCGAGCGCGCGCAGGCCGAGGCGGACGCCGCCAAGGCCGAGCTCACAGCGCAGCTCGCCGAGGCGCGTGCAGAGGCCGGTCGCATCCGCGAGCAGGCCCGCGTCGACGCCACGGCGATCGCCGCGGAGATCAAGGAGCAGGCCACGGCCGACGCCGCCCGGATCACCGCCAGCGCCCAGTCGCAGATCGAGGCGGAGCGCCAGCAGGCGGTCGTCTCGCTCCGTTCCGAGGTCGGATCGCTCGCGATCGACCTCGCGTCGGGCGTCATCGGACAGAGCCTCACGGACGACCAGCGCTCCACCGCGCTCGTCGACCGGTTCCTCGCCGACCTGGAGGCCAGCGAGACCGCCGGCAGGACCGGATCCGCCAGCTGATGGGCAGTGCATCGCGCGCATCGCTGGAGTCGGCCCGTCGCGTCCTCGTGGGGCTCGGGGGCGTCGACCTGTCGACGGCCGGCCAGCTCCTCGGAGCCGGTCGCGCCATCGGCGGATCCACGCACCTGCTCTCCGCGCTGGCCGACACCGGCATCGCGCCGGAGGTCAAGCACGCCATCGTGGACCGGGTCTTCGGCCCCACCGTCCACGAGCCGGCGCTGCGCGTCCTCCGCGCGGTCGTCGACGGCCGCTGGTCGTCGAACGACGAGCTGCTGGCGGGCATCGAGGAGCTCGGCATCCGCGCCGTGGCGATCTCGGCGCCCGAGGGCACGCCCATCGAGGCGGAGCTGTTCACCTTCGGCCGCGCCGTCTCCACCGACGACGGGCTGGAGCTGGCGCTCGGCGACAAGCTCGGCGACGCCCGGGCCAAGTCGACGCTCGTCCACCGTCTCCTCGACGGCCGGGCATCGGAGCAGACGGTCGTGATCGTCGAGCAGCTCGTGCAGCAGCCCCGCGGCCGCCGCATGGGCGAGCTCATCCGTCACGCCGCCGCCCTCGTGGCCGACCAGGCGGGCCTCACCATCGCGACGGTCAGCGTCGCCTCGCCCCTGTCGCCCGAGCAGTCGGAGCGCCTGGCGCAGGCCCTCAGCCGCCGCTACTCGCGGCGGGTGGAGCTGAACGAGGTCGTGGACCGCGACCTCGTCGGCGGCCTCCGCGTGCAGATCGGCGACGACGTCATCGACGGCAGCGTCGCCACCAGGATCAACGATTTGAGACTCCAGTTCGCCTGACCGGCGGGCGTCACCTCGGGAGCCGTCCGCTCTCGTGAATGCAAAGGGAAAGAAGATGGCAGAACTTTCGATCAGCCCCGACGAGATCCGGGACGCGCTCAAGGACTTCGTGCAGTCCTACGAGCCCGGCAAGGCCTCGACCGAAGAGGTCGGCTACGTGCTCGACGCGGGCGACGGAATCGCCCACGTGCAGGGCCTGCCGGGCGTCATGGCCAACGAGCTCATCACGTTCGCCGACGGGACCCTGGGCCTCGCCCAGAACCTCGAGGAGAGCGAGATCGGCGTCATCGTGCTCGGCGAGTTCGCCGGCATCGAGGAGGGCATGGAGGTGCGCCGCACCGGCGAGGTGCTCTCCGTCCCCGTCGGCGACGGCTACCTCGGTCGCGTCGTCGACCCGCTCGGCAAGCCCATCGACGGACAGGGCGAGATCGCGACCGAGGGCCGCCGCGCCCTCGAGCTCCAGGCGCCCGGCGTCATGCAGCGCAAGAGCGTGCACGAGCCCATGCAGACCGGCATCAAGGCCATCGACGCCATGATCCCGATCGGCCGCGGCCAGCGCCAGCTCATCATCGGCGACCGCCAGACCGGCAAGACGGCCATCGCGATCGACACGATCATCAACCAGAAGGCCAACTGGGAGTCCGGCGACACGAACAAGCAGGTGCGCTGCATCTACGTCGCCATCGGCCAGAAGGGCTCGACCATCGCCTCGGTGAAGGGCGCCCTCGAGGAGGCCGGCGCCATGGAGTACACGACCATCGTCGCGTCCCCCGCGTCCGACCCCGCCGGCTTCAAGTACCTCGCGCCCTACACGGGCTCGGCCATCGGCCAGCACTGGATGTACGGCGGCAAGCACGTCCTCATCATCTTCGACGACCTGTCCAAGCAGGCCGAGGCCTACCGCGCCGTCTCCCTCCTCCTGCGCCGTCCGCCGGGACGCGAGGCGTACCCCGGCGACGTGTTCTACCTGCACTCCCGCCTGCTCGAGCGCTGCGCCAAGCTCTCGGACGAGCTGGGCGCCGGTTCGATGACGGGCCTGCCCATCATCGAGACGAAGGCCAACGACGTCTCCGCGTACATCCCCACCAACGTGATCTCGATCACCGACGGCCAGATCTTCCTGCAGTCCGACCTCTTCAACGCCAACCAGCGTCCCGCGGTCGACGTCGGCATCTCGGTCTCCCGCGTCGGCGGCGACGCCCAGGTGAAGAGCATCAAGAAGGTCTCCGGCACGCTCAAGCTCGAGCTCGCGCAGTACCGCTCCCTCGAGGCGTTCGCGATCTTCGCGTCCGACCTCGATGCGGCCAGCCGTCGTCAGCTCGCCCGCGGCGCGCGCCTCACCGAGCTGCTCAAGCAGCCCCAGTACTCGCCGTTCCCCATCGAGGAGCAGGTCGTCTCGATCTGGGCGGGCACGAAGGGCAAGCTCGACGAGGTCCCCGTCGAGGACATCCTCCGCTTCGAGCGCGAGCTGCTCGACCACCTCCACCGCAACACGGAGGTGCTGTCGCAGCTCAAGGAGAAGAACGTCCTCACCGACGACATCGTCGACGCGATGGACAAGGCAGTGGACGCGTTCAAGCTCGAGTTCCAGACGGGCGAGGGCAAGCCGCTCGCCTCCGTGGGATCCGAGAAGTTCGAGCCCGCCAAGGCCGAGGACGTCAACCAGGAGCAGATCGTCAAGGGCAAGCGCTGACGCGCTCGCCCCACCGATCCGCCACCGACCGAGACCGATAGGGAGACTCATGGGAGCGCAACTCCGGGTCTACACGCAGAAGATCAAGTCCGCGCAGACGACGAAGAAGATCACCCGCGCGATGGAGCTGATCTCCGCGTCGCGCATCCAGAAGGCGCAGCAGCGGATGGCGGCGTCCGCGCCGTACTCCCGCGCCGTCACGCGCGCGGTCTCGGCGGTGGCGACGTTCTCCAACGTCGACCACATCCTCACGACCGAGCCCGAGAAGGTGGAGCGGGCGGCGATCGTCATCTTCGCCTCCGACCGCGGCCTCGCCGGCGCGTTCAGCTCCAGCGTCCTGAAGGAGTCGGAGCAGCTCGCCGAGCTCCTCCGCTCGCAGGGCAAGGAGATCGTCTACTACCTCGTCGGCCGCAAGGCCGTGGGGTACTTCAAGTTCCGCAAGCGCTCCTCGGAGCGCATCTGGACCGGCAGCACGGAGAAGCCCGAGTTCGAGACCGCGAAGTCGATCGGCGACGCGCTCGTGGAGAAGTTCGTCACCGAGGCGTCGGCGGGCGGCGTGGACGAGATCCACATCGTCTTCAACCGCTTCGTGTCGATCGCCACGCAGAAGCCCGAGGTCGTGCGGCTCCTCCCGCTCGAGGTCGTCGAGGGGGTCGAGGCGCCCGAGAAGGGCACCGTCCTCCCGCTCTACGAGTTCGAGCCCGAGGTGGGCGACGTGCTCGACGCGCTGCTGCCCGTCTACATCGAGAGCCGCATCTTCAACGCCATGCTGCAGTCGGCCGCCTCCGAGCACGCCGCACGCCAGAAGGCCATGAAGTCGGCGAGCGACAACGCCGACAAGCTCGTGACCACCTACACCCGGCTGCGGAACAACGCGCGCCAGACCGAGATCACGCAGCAGATCTCCGAGATCGTCGGCGGCGCGGACGCGCTCGCCTCCAGCAAGTAAGACCTCACGCACCACGGATGAAGAAGAGAGACATCAATGACTGACACCGCCACTGCGCCGGTCGCCAGCGACAGCGTGGCCGGCGTCGGACGCATCGTCCGCGTCACCGGCCCGGTCGTGGACATCGAGTTCCCGCACGACTCGATCCCCCCGGTCTACAACGCCCTGAAGACCACGATCACCATCGGCGAGGAGGCGACGGAGATCACGCTCGAGATCGCGCTGCACCTCGGCGACGACGTCGTGCGCGCCATCGCCCTGAAGCCCACGGACGGCCTCGTCCGCGGCCAGGAGGTGCGCGACACCGGTGCCGCCATCTCGGTGCCCGTCGGCGACATCACCAAGGGCAAGGTGTTCAACGTCACGGGCGACATCCTCAACAACGAGGGCGGCGAGCCGATCGAGATCACCGAGCGCTGGCCCATCCACCGCAAGCCCCCGATGTTCGACCAGCTCGAGTCCAAGACGCAGCTGTTCGAGACCGGCATCAAGGTCATCGACCTCCTCACCCCGTACGTGCAGGGCGGCAAGATCGGCCTGTTCGGCGGAGCGGGCGTCGGCAAGACCGTCCTCATCCAGGAGATGATCCAGCGCGTCGCGCAGGACCACGGCGGCGTGTCCGTGTTCGCCGGCGTCGGCGAGCGCACGCGTGAGGGCAACGACCTCATCATGGAGATGGAGGAGGCAGGCGTCTTCGACAAGACCGCGTTGGTCTTCGGCCAGATGGACGAGCCGCCGGGAACGCGCCTGCGCGTGGCGCTGTCCGCGCTCACGATGGCGGAGTACTTCCGCGACGTGAAGAACCAGGACGTGCTGCTCTTCATCGACAACATCTTCCGCTTCACGCAGGCCGGCTCCGAGGTCTCCACGCTGCTCGGCCGCATGCCGTCCGCGGTGGGCTACCAGCCCAACCTCGCCGACGAGATGGGTGTGCTCCAGGAGCGCATCACGTCGACGCGCGGCCACAGCATCACCTCGCTGCAGGCCATCTACGTCCCCGCGGACGACTACACCGACCCGGCCCCGGCCACCACGTTCGCGCACCTCGACGCGACCACGGAGCTCAGCCGCGAGATCGCGTCGCGTGGTCTCTACCCGGCCGTCGACCCGCTGACGTCCACCAGCCGCATCCTCGACCCGCGGTACCTGGGCCAGGCGCACTACGACACGGCCACCCGCGTCAAGGCGATCCTGCAGAAGAACAAGGAGCTGCAGGAGATCATCGCGATCCTCGGCGTCGACGAGCTCTCCGAGGAGGACAAGGTCACGGTGTCGCGTGCGCGCCGCATCCAGCAGTTCCTCTCGCAGAACACGTACATGGCGAAGAAGTTCACGGGCGTCGAGGGCTCCACGGTGCCACTGAAGAACACCATCGAGTCGTTCTCGAAGATCGCCGACGGCGACTACGACCACGTCGCCGAGCAGGCGTTCTTCAACGTCGGCGACCTCGACGACGTCGAGCGCCGCTGGTCCGAGATCCAGAAGGAGAACGGCTGACATGGCCCGCGCTGATCTCACGGTGACCGTGGTCTCCGCCGACCAGCAGGTCTGGTCGGGCCAGGCGTCCATGGTCGTCGCGCGCACCAGCGAGGGCGAGATCGGCATCCTGGCCGGTCACGAGCCGCTCCTGGCGATCCTCGCGACCGGCAACGTCCGCATCACGCAGGACGGCGGCGCCGTGATCACGGCCGACGCCGACGAGGGCTTCCTCTCGGTCGAGAACGACAACGTGACCGTGGTCGCGCGCAAGGCCGCTCTGGTCGCGTAGCGTCACGTCACGTCGCATCGTCCGAAGGCGGGCGGTCCCCTCGGGGGCCGTCCGCCTTCGTGCGTCCGCCTGCCATCCGTCCCGTCCTGGAGGTCCCGTCCCGTGCTCGTCCTGCTGCCGCCGTCCGAGACCAAGCGCGACGGAGGGGATGCGGCCTCCCCGCTCGACCTCGACCGCCTGGCGTTCCCCGCGCTCACCGCCGAGCGCCGGACCGTGGTGCGGGCCGTGGCGGACCTCGCGCGGGATCCGGAGGCGGCGGCGCGTGCGCTGAAGCTCGGGCCGCGGCAGGCCGCCGAGGTGGAGCGGAACCGCGTCGTGGAGTCGTCCCCGACGATGCCCGCGCTCCTGCGCTACACGGGGGTGCTGTACGACCCGATCGGCGCCGCGGGCCTCGATGCGGAGCAGCTCGCCTTCGCCGGACGCCACGTCGCCGTGCACTCGGCGCTCTTCGGCCCGATCGCCGCCACCGACCCCATCCCCGCCTACCGCCTGTCGCACGACAGCCGCCTGCCCGGCGTGCGGATGAAGGCGCACTGGGCGGCGTCGGTCCGCGCGGCCCTGGCCGAGGTGCCCGGGCTCGTGCTCGACCTCCGCAGCGAGGGCTACGCCGCGCTCGGCCCGCGTCCGGGCCACGCGGACTCCGCCGTCGTGCGGGTGGTCGCCCGCGGCGAGGACGGCACGACGCGCGCCCTCAACCACTTCAACAAGAAGGCCAAGGGCGAGCTCGTGCGCGCCCTCGTGCTCGGCGGGCAGGACCTCGGCTCGGTGGCCGAGCTCCTCGAGTGGGCAGGGGAGTCGGGCGTCGAGCTCGACCGCGGCGCCGACGGCGAGCTGGTGCTCGTAGCCGCCGCCCGCTGACGGTCGCTCGGATCCCGCACGGGGGGGGCGAGCCCCGAGCCCTGAGCGCCGTGGCTCGCGCTCGCGGGTGACGGCCGGATCAGGCCGCCCGGTGGCAGCCGACGACGTGGTCGTCGACCAGGCCGGAGGACTGCATGAGCGCGTAGACGGTGGTCGGGCCCACGAACCGCAGGCCGAGCGCCTTGAGCTCCCGGCTCAGGGCGGTCGACTCCGGGGTCACCGCCGGGATGTCGTCCGCGGTCGCGGGGCGCTCCCGCGTCGTCGGATCCGCGGCGTGCGCCCAGATCAGGCGGTCCAGCGCGCCGGCGCCGCGCTCGTCGACGAGCGTCCGGACGATCCGGGCGTTGCCGCGGGCGGCCAGGATCTTCGCGCGGTTGCGGATGATGCCGGCGTCGCCCATGAGCCGCTCGACGTCGTCGTCGTCCAGGGCGGCGACCGCGTCGACGTCGAAGCCGTGGAAGACCTCGCGGAAACGCGGGCGCTTGCGGAGGATGGTGATCCAGGCCAGGCCGGCCTGGAAGCCCTCCAACGACAGCTTCTCGAACAGCGGGCGGTCGCCGTGCAGGGGCCGGCCCCACTCCTCGTCGTGGTACCTGCGGTACTCGGCGTCGCCCGCGGACCACGCGCAGCGGACGAGGCCGTCCTCGCCCGTGACCAGGGAGGCCCGGGTCATGACGGCAGCACCGAGCCCTCGAGGGCGAGCAGGCGCAGCTTCGTGGACACGCCGTCCCCCGCGCTGAACCCCGTGACCCGGCCGTCGGAGCCGAGCACACGGTGGCAGGGGACGAGGATGCAGAGGCGGTTGGCTCCGACCGCCCCGCCGACCGCGCGGGCGCCACCCGGGCGACCGGCGGCCTCCGCGAGCGCGCCGTAGGTGATGACGCCGCCGTGGGGCACGCGCATGAGCGCCTCCCAGACGGCCAGCTGGAAGGGCGTCCCGACCAGCCGCACCGGGACGTCGAGGACCGGCAGCCGACCGGCGAGGTGCGCGTCGAGCTGCCGGGCCGCCTCGTCGAGCACCGGGCTCGGCCGGTCGGGCAGGTGGTCGAGCGGCAGCGCGTCCGCGGTGGCGATGGAGAGCGCGACGAGGCGGTCGCCGTCCGCGACGAGCTCGAGGCGCCCGACCGGGGAGGGGATGCGCAGCAGCGCGTGACCCGGCGCGAGGGTGCCGCGCGCGGGCCGGAGCCGGCTCCCGGCAGCGGCAGCGGCAGCGACATCGGCAGGGACCGCCCTCGGGCGGGCGGCGGCGGGAGCGGGGGCGGCGGCGGGGGGAGCGGTCATGCGGCGAACGTAGGGGCTGCGGGGCGGGGGATCCGGGCGGGTGGAAGGCTGGGGGATCCGCGTCGACCACGCGGGCGGGGGAGGAGCCGGCCGGACGTCTCCCGCCTCACCGCGATCGCCCGTGCCCGTCCTGCGTGTGCACCTTGAGGTACACGAAGGTCTCGGTGCTGACGACGCCCTCGAGCGCCCGGATCCGCGCGTTCAGCAGCTCCACCAGCTCGTCGTCGTCCTCGCACACGACCTCGGCGAGGAGGTCGAAGGTGCCCGCGGTGATGACCACGTAGTCGACCGCCGGGATGGCCGCGAGGGCGTCGGCGACCAGCCGCACGTCGCCGCTGACCGTCACGCCGATCATCGCTTGGCGGGTGAGGCCGAGCTGCTGCGGGTCCGTGAGCGCGACGATGCGGATCACGCCGCCGTCGGTGAGCTTCTGCACCCGCTGGCGCACGGCCGCCTCGCTCAGCCCGACCGCCTTGCCGATCTCCGCGTACGACCGGCGGCCGTCGGCGCGCAGCTGCTCCACGATGGAGCGCGAGATCGCGTCGACGGGGAGCCCGCGGGCGGAGGGGCGGTGCGGCGTGCTCATCGCACGAGCATGGCAGTCCGAGGGAGGCCGGGCAACCGGATCCGCGGCCCGGCGCCCGCGCGACCGAGCGGATCATCCGCCGCGTCACGCCATCGCCGCGCGACCCGGTGCGGGGCGCACGAGCGGTAGGATCCGAGGCAGCGCGTCCGGCCGCCCGGGGCCCGGCGCCGACCCGCCCCTCCGGGCGCCGATCCTCGATGGAGCCGATGACGTGAGCGAGGGCTCCCACCGTTCCGCGCCGGCCTCCGCGGGCCCCGAGGGCATCGGCCTGGTCGTCCCGCACGCGGCGGTGCTCCTGCCCGCGGGCGTCGGATCCGGAGCGGTCGCGCGGGTCTGGGACATCCTGGCGGGCTCCGACGTGCAGGCGGAGTCCCTCGTCGCCGTGCTGCCGCTGCGGGGCGACGCGGAGGTCCCCTCGTTCGGCATCGCGGTCCACGACGGGGACGGACCGGACGGCGCGCGCCTCCAGGTGGTGCTGCGCGGCGACGCCGTGATCGACGTCGCCGCCGACGGCGGGATCCGCCGGATCGACGCACGGGGAGCCGTCCCGTTCTACCTCGCGACGCTCGACCGGGTCGCGGCCTACCGTCTGGGCCGGACGGCCGATGCGGTGGCGGCGGACGTCCTGGACGCGCTGCCGATCCTGGCGGGCGCCGTGGTCTGCGGACAGGTCGCCTGGTCTCGGCTCGCCGGGGACGCGCCGCCGTCCGGCCGTCGTCGCCGGGGCGCGCACGCGCGTCCGGACGCGGAGGCGGCGGCACCCGCGGAGGCGCCGGAGCCGGCCCACGCCGTCCCGCCCGCGACCGCCCCAGCCCCTGCGCCCGCCGTCTCCGAGGCCTCCGCGCGCGCGCGATCCGCGGCGGCCCCGACCGCCGCGATCCCCACGGCGCCGGCGGGCGACGGCGACCTCGCCCCGCTGCCCGTCCACGCGTTCCGCATCGTGCCGGCCGACCCCGCCCGCCGCAGCGACCCGGAGGGACCGGCGGACGCCGAGCGCATCCCCCTCGACGTGCCCGCGGTCGTCGGACGCCGCCCGCGCCCGCCGCGCGTCGTGCGTGGCGCCGCCCCGCGGCTCGTCGCCGTCGCGTCCCCGCTGGGCGAGATCTCGGGGACGCACGTCGGCATCCGGCAGGAGGGCGGCGCGGTCGTCGTGACGGACCTCGACTCCACGAACGGGACGGCGGTGCTCGTGCCGGGGGCCGAGCGCCTCGCGCTGCACCGCGGGGAGTCGCTCGTGGTCGTCCCGGGGACGCGCGTGGACATCGGCGACGGCGTCGTCCTCGAGATCCTGCCGGCCCGATGACCGCCATCGGCCCCGACGTCCCCGAGACGCGCCTCGCCCTGCCCGACGGGCGCACGCTCGTGCTCGGCTGGGCGTCCGCCACCGACCGCGGGCTCCGCCGCGACCACAACGAGGACAGCGTCCTCGCCGCCGTGCCCTACTTCGCGGTCGCGGACGGCATGGGCGGTCACGCGGCGGGCGACGTCGCCAGCGACGCCGTCATCCGACGCCTCGCCGAGGAGCAGGCGCGGGCCGAGGGCGGGTTCGCGGATCCCGAGGGCGTGGAGCCGGCCCTCGAGCGCGCGGTGGAGGACATCCGCGAGGAGACCGGCGACCTCGAGCTGCACGCGGGCACGACCGTGACGGGCGCGTGCCTCACCATCGTCTCCGACCGGCCGTACTGGGCCGTGTTCAACGTGGGCGACTCGCGCGTGTACCAGCTCCGCGGAGACGTGCTCGAGCAGGTCACGGTCGACCACTCGGTGGTGCAGGAGATGGTCGACGCGGGCCGGATCACGCGCGCGCAGGCCGACCTGCACCCGGACGGCAACATCATCACGCGGGCGGTGGGCGTCGGCGACGCGGCCGAGGCCGACTACTGGCTGCTGCCCGTCACCGCACGGCTGCGGCTGCTGGTCTGCTCCGACGGGCTGACGAAGGAGCTGTCGGACGAGGAGATCCGCGGCCACCTGCTGCACGCGGACGACGCCGCGACGGCCGTGGGACGTCTCGTGCGCGGCGCCCTCGGGAACGGGGGGCGCGACAACGTCACGGCCGTGGTGGTCGACGTCCTGCGGATCGAGCCGCCCTCCGAGGCACCCGAGCCCGCGCGCCGCCGCGGCCTGCGCCGCTGACCGCGAGGTCGACCCGGTCCGACCGGTCCGAACCGGTCCGACCGCTCGGCGGTCCCGCTACGCGTGCAGCGCGTCGTTCAGGATCGACCCGCCGCCGCGGCGCGGCACCGCCTCGACGGCGCCCGTCAGGGAGTTGCGGCGGAACAGGATCCCGGGACGGCCGGACAGCTCGACGGCCTTCACCTGCGGCACCGACCCGTCGGCGGCGGGCGCCTCGCCCGCGAGCCGCACCTTCGTGCCGGCCGTGACGTAGAGGCCGGCCTCCACGACGCTGTCGTCGCCGATGGAGATGCCGACGCCCGAGTTCGCGCCGAGCAGGGCCCGTTCGCCGATGACGACGCGCTGCGTGCCGCCGCCCGAGAGCGTGCCCATGATGGACGCGCCGCCGCCGATGTCCGAGCCGTCGCCGACGACGACTCCCTGCGTGATCCGCCCCTCGACCATGGAGGCGCCGAGCGTGCCGGCGTTGAAGTTGACGAAGCCCTCGTGCATGACGGTGGTGCCGGGGGAGAGGTGCGCGCCGAGGCGCACGCGCGAGGCGTCGGCGATGCGCACGCGGTCGGGCGTGACGTAGTCGAGCAGGCGCGGGAACTTGTCGATGCCGTGCGCGGCGATGCCCGCGCGCTGGAGCGACGGCCGGAGCCGGTCGAAGTCGTCCGGGTGCACGGGGCCCGCGTTGGTCCACACGACGATGGGCAGGTGGCCGAAGATGCCGTCGAGGTTCAGGGTGTTCGGCGCCGCGAGCAGGTGGCTGAGCAGGTGCAGGCGGAGGTACGCGTCCGGCGTGGACGCGGGCGCGGCCTGCAGGTCGATCTCGACGGTGACGATGTCGACCGTGACGCCGCGGCGCGGGTCCGCGACCGCGAGCTCCTCGATCCACGCCGGTGCGATCCAGCGGTCGCGGCCCTCCGGCAGGGCGCCGAGCTCGGGCGCCGGGAACCACGTGTCGAGCACGGTCCCGTCGGAGGCGACCGTCGCGAGGCCGTAGCCCCACGCGGATCCTGATGCGGGCACGGCGGACGAGGGCGAAGCGGGGGAGGCCATGCGGCCAGCGTACCGATCGGCGCGCGCCGTCCCCGGGTCCTCCCCAGGACCCGCGTCGGCCCCCGACCTAGGATGACCGCATGCCGACCGAGACCCCCGCAGCGCCCGACATCGACCTGTCCGCGGGGAGCGTGGAGGTCACCCGCCGCATCTGCGACATCGCGTCGGTGTCCGGCGACGAGGCGGCGCTCGCCGACGCCATCGAGCGCGCGCTCGCGGGCTGCGCGCACCTCGAGGTGCTCCGCGACGGCGACGCCGTCATCGCCCGCACGCACCTCGGCCGCGACCGCCGCGTCGTCATCGCCGGCCACATCGACACCGTGCCCCTCAACCGCAACCTGCCCACGCGCACCGAGCACGAGGACGGCGTCGAGTACCTCTGGGGCCGCGGCACGGTCGACATGAAGGCGGGCGTGGCCGTGCAGCTGGTGCTCGCGGCCGAGCTCGCGGATCCCGCCCACGACGTGACGTGGATCTGGTACGACCACGAGGAGGTGTCCGACAGCCTCAACGGCCTCGGCCGCCTCGCCCGCACCCGTCCGGAGCTCCTCGAGGGCGACTTCGCGATCCTGGGCGAGCCCACCCGCGCCGAGATCGAGGGCGGCTGCAACGGCAACCTGCGCGTCGAGGTCCGCGCGTTCGGCAGGCGCTCGCACTCCGCCCGCGCGTGGGTGGGCGACAACGCCATCCACCGCATCGCCCCCGTGCTCGCGACGCTGGCCGCGTACGAGCCGCGCGATGTGGAGGTCGACGGGCTCGTCTACCGCGAGGGCCTCAACGCGGTCGGCGTCTCGGGCGGCATCGCGGGCAACGTGATCCCGGACGAGGCCATGGTGCACGTCAACTACCGGTTCGCGCCGAGCCGGTCCGGCGCCGAGGCCGTCGCGCACGTCACGAGCCTCTTCCCGGGCTTCGAGGTCACCGTGGTCGACCTCGCCGAGGGGGCGCGCCCCGGCCTCGACGCCCCCGTCGCGCAGCCGTTCCTCGCCGCGGTCGGCGGTGAGGCGCGCCCCAAGTACGGCTGGACCGACGTCGCCCGCTTCAGCGCGCTCGGCGTCCCGGCCGTCAACTACGGCCCCGGGGATCCGCTCCTCGCGCACCACGACGACGAGCGCGTCGACGTCGCCCAGATCGTCTCCTGCGAGCGCGGGCTGCGGGCGTGGCTGACGGCGCGCTGACCCGGCCGTCCCGGCGGCCGGCGCCCCGGGAGCGGGTCTCGGACGCCTCGGCCTCGCGCGTCCCGTGGTGGGCGGCGGTCCTCGGCGTCTACCTCGCGAGCCGCGTCCTCACCACCGTGCTGATGCTCGTCTCCGCGCGCAGCCAGATCCGCACGCCGTGGGCGAGCGCCTCCCCGTCGTACCTCCAGTTCGCCACCTTCTGGGACGCGGGGTGGTACCGCGACATCGCGACCTTCGGCTACCCGACCGTGCTGCCCGTCGACGCCGCGGGGCACGTCCAGTCGAACCCGTGGGCGTTCATGCCGGTGTACCCGGGCATCGTGCGCGCCATCCAGGACGCCACCGGCGCCCCCTTCGACGTCGCGGGCGTCGCCGTCTCGCTCGTGGCCGGCGCGGGCGCCGTGCTCGTGCTGCACCGGCTGCTGTCCCGCTTCCTCTCCCCGTCGTCGACCATGACGGCCGTCGTCATCGTCTGCGTCGCGCCGGTGTCGCCGATGTTCCAGATCGCGTACGCCGAGAGCCTGCAGACGCTGCTGCTGCTCACCGCGCTCCTGCTCCTCGTCGACCGCCGCTACGCGCTGCTCGCACCGGTCGCGGTCGTCATGGCGCTCACGCGGCCGCTCGGGCTGGCCTTCGCGCTCGCGCTCCTGCTGCACGGCGTCCACCGCCTCGCCACCGCGCGCCGCGACCCGTTCCCGCCGGCCGAGCGCGCGCGGCTCGTCCTCGCCACGATCGCGACGGGCGCCGCCGGGGTCGCCTGGCCCGTGGTCGCGTGGATCCGCACCGGCTCGATCACCGCGTACACCGACACGGAGCTCTCCTGGCGGGCCGCCTACGTCGGCTACCGCCACCTCGTGCCGTTCGAGGCCTGGTTCGACGCGGGCGACTTCTGGATCGGGGGCGTGGCCGGCGTCGTGGCGGTCCTCGGCGTCGTCGCGGCGTTCGTGCTGATGCTCACCCGGCCCTCCGTCCGCGCCCTCGGCCCCGAGCTCCGCATCTGGATCGCGTGCTACGGCCTCTACCTCTTCGCCGTGTTCTTCCCGCAGTCGAGCGTGTTCCGGCTGCTGCTCCCCATGATCCCGCTCGCCGGCGCGCTGGCCGTCCCGCGCTCGCGCGCGTACCGCGTCGCGGTGGTGCTCGCGATGGTCGCGGGGCAGTGGCTCTGGATCGACCTGCTCTGGCGGGCCACCGCGGGGGACTGGACGCCGCCGTGACGCCTCCTCCGCGCCCCGCGCCGCGCTCCCTCCACCGCCGTGCGGGGGCCCGCGCGGCCTAGCACGCCGTCACGCGTTCATCCATGTGCCTGTGCATACGGGATAATGGAGCCACATCCACGAAAGGGGAGCCGAATGGCAGCCATGAAGCCCAGGACCGGCGACGGACCGATGGAGGCCGTGAAGGAGGGCAGGCTCATCATCGTGCGCGTGCCCTTGGAGGGCGGCGGCCGTCTGGTCGTCTCCGTCAACGACGCCGAAGCGAAGGAGCTTCACGACGCCCTCGCCGCGGTCACCAGCGCGAGCTAGTCGGAACGCGCATCAGACGACACCGCCCGCCCCGTCGTCGACGGGGCGGGCGGTGTCGTCTGCACCCGGGCTCCCCAGCGGCCCCGACCGCGGGACGCGGCGCGGACGCCGCGGCGGTCAGCGCCCGGTCTTGGCTATCTGCAGCAGGCCGTCTCCGGCCGGTGACAGCGCGGCGACCACCGCTCCGGACCCGGCCGTCTCCTGCACCAGCGTGCGGAACGCCGCCGTCTGCGCATCCCGTGCCGCCGGGTTCTGCACGCGCCCGCGCCACAGCGCGTGCGGCACGAGCACGAGGCCGCCCGTGCGCGCGAGGCGCAGGCCGTGCTCCACGTACTCGATGACCTGGGCCGCATCGGCGTCCACCAGCACGAGGTCGTAGCTGGCGTCGCTCATGCGCGGCAGCACGTCGAGCGCACGGCCCGTGATGAGGCGCACGCGGTTGGCGGGCACCTCCGCGTCGGCGAGGATCTCGCGCGCCGCCTGCTGGTGGTCGAACTCGACGTCGATGCTCGTGAGGATCGCGCGCGGGGCCCCGCGGAACACGCAGAGGCCGGAGACGCCGGCGCCCGTGCCGATCTCGATGACGCTCGTGGCCCGGGTGGCGGCGGCGAGGAGCGAGATCTGCGCTCCGACGGCGGGGGAGACGGCTTCGATGCCGAGCTCGCGGGAGTGCTGGCGCGCGAGGGCGATGTGCTCGTCCTCGACGACGACGTCCTCGGCGAACTTCCATCCGGTCTCCTTGTCGGACACGCGGCACCTCCTCTTCCGGGTCCCCAGGGTATCGGCCCGGCGGTCGCCCTCCCGACCGGCGAGCGGGTCCTCGCGCCTGTCCGCGCAGCCGCGCGACGCCTCCAGCGACCCGCCCGCGGACGTGCGCCCGCGCACGGAGGGAGATCAGGTGCCGACCGACTAGCCTGTGATCATGTTCGGCCTGACGTTCGAGAAGCTGATGCTCATCGGCATCATCGCCGTGTTCCTGCTCGGCCCCGAGCGGCTGCCGGTCTACACCCAGAAGCTCGCCGACCTCGTGAAGGCGGCGCGGCGCATGGCCACCGGCGCCCGCGAGCGGATGCGCGACGAGCTCGGTCCGGAGTTCGACGAGGTCGACTGGAAGAAGCTCGACCCGCGCCAGTACGACCCGCGCCGCATCATCAAGGAGGCGCTCTTCGAGGACGAGCCGGTCGTCACGAAGCCGCGCGTCCCCGTCGAGACCACGATCGCCCGCCGTCAGCGCCTCGAGCGCGAGGCGGCCGCCGCGTCCGCGCAGCCCGCGCCCTTCGACGCCGAGGCCACCTGACCCGCACCATCCCGCCCGGCCGCCGGCTCACCCGCTGCCGCTGACGCGCGCATCTACCGGCCGCTCATCCGTTGCCGTCGACGCGCGCGTCGACTGCCCGCTCACCCTCCGCCGCTGACGCGCGCGTCCACCGCTCGCTCATCCGCTGGCGCTGACGCGCGCGTCCACCGCCCGGGCCTCCTCCCGGAGGGCGTCCACCACCGCGCGCACCGACGGTCGCTCCGCCCGATCCGGTCGCAGCAGCACGTGCAGGTGCCGCTTCGACGCGACGCCGGTGAGTCGCTTCACGACCACCCCGTCGTGCTGGCCTGCCGTGTAGCGGGGGAGCAGCGCGATGCCGTGCCCGGCCGCCACGAGCGACTCCGTGATCCGGGTGTCGCTGAACCGCTGCACCACACGCGCCGGCGCGCCGACGGCCTGCTCGATGTCGAGGAGGATCCGGTCGAAGGGCAGCCCCTGGGGCACGCCGATCCACGGCTCGCCGGTCAGGTCCGCCGGGCCCACGGATGCGCGTGCGGCGAGGCGGTGATCCGTCGGCATGGCCACGTCGAGCGGCTCCACCAGGAGCGGCACGATCACGAGGCCGAGCCCGCGCCAGGTGCCCGCCCCCGCGAGGGAGTGCGCGATGACGACGTCGAAGTCGGCGGTGAGGTCGGCGAACGCGGCGGAGGTCGGATCCCGGTCGCTGGCGCGCAGGGTGAGGTCGGGGATCCCGGCGACGCGGTCGAGCAGCCCCGGCAGGAGCATCTGCGCGGCGGTCGGGAACGTGGCGAGCGTGACCTCGCCGGACGGCTGGTGCCGGAAGTCCTCCCAGAGCGCCTCCGCGCGCGCCACCGCGACGGCGATGTCGGTGGCCGTGCGGGCGAGCGCGCGGCCCGCATCGGTGAGCACGACGCCCCGACCGGAGCGCTCGGTGAGCGGCACGCCAGCCTCCCGCTCGAGCACCTTCAGCTGCTGCGACACGGCCGACGGCGTGCGTCCCGCTGCACGGGCGACGGCGCCCACGCTGCCCCGGTCGGCCAGTTCGCGGAGCAGCTCGAGACGGCGGATGTCCATGTAGGCAGGCTACACAGCGAGGCAAGGACTATGAGCTTGTCCTGAACGGTCACGGGTGGTCCCATGGAGGTGCGGCGGAGTGCGCCGCCGTCCGTCTTCCCGCAGGAGCTCCCCATGACCGTCTTCCTCATCGCCGTCGCCGCCCTCTCCGTGTCCGCGATCGCGGGCACCGTCGTCGTCACCGCGCGCGACGGCTACCGCGCCGTGCCGACGCGCACGCACCGCAGCCACGTGTAGTCGACGCCCACGCACGACGAGGAGAACGGCAGCCCGCGGGCTGCCGTCCTCCTCGTCGTGCGGCGCCCATCAGGCGGGGTGCGCCACGCGCTCACGGAGCGCGGTGGCGGCGAAGCGCGCGGCCGCCTCGCTGCCGAAGGCGCGGTGGAACTCGGGATCGGCCTCGTAGCCGTCCGCGACGCCGCGCACCATCGCCGCGGTCGTCGGCACATCCCCCGCGTGGGCGGGCGTGCCGGGGATCTCCGCGAACCACGCCAGGTGCGCGTCCGCGTGCTCCCGGGCGGCGGCGGATCCGGGGGCGTGCCCCTCCTCCTGGATCTCCCGCCAGCGCATCAGCAGCCCCTCCGCCCGGGCCTTCCACGCGCGCTGCCGGCGGACGCCCATGGCGTGCCACCACCCGTGCGCGGCGTCGAAGGCGTCACGCCCCCAGCGCGCGACGACCTCGTCCTCGTAGGCGTCGTTGAAGCCCTGCAGCATCACGTCCATCCGGGGCCCGAGGCCCTGCCGCCGCATGTCGAGGGTGTGCTCCACCGCGGCGATGCGCTGCTCGAGGAGGGCACGCTCCGCGGCCAGCCGGACGAGGTGCGCTTCGAGCGCGCGGACCTCGGCCGCCGGGGTCTCCGGGGCGTCGAGCACCGCGCGGATGTCGGGGAGCGACATGCCCGTCTCCCGGAGCAGCAGGATCCGCTGCAGCCGGGCCACCGCGACGGGTCCGTAGTGGCGGTACCCGTTCGCCCCGATGCGGTCCGGCAGGAGCAGGCCGATGCGGTGGTAGTGCCGCAGGGTCCGGCCGCTGATGCCCGCGCGGTCGGCGAGCTCGGTGACGGTCCACTCCATGTCGCGCTCCTCCGTCGTCGATGCCGGGTCCAGTCTCACGCGCTCGGTGCCGGGTCGAGGCGCGGCAGGGCCAGGCGCAGGATCTCCGCCGCCGGCGTGCGCACGCTGCGCGCCGCGGTCGTCCCCGTCTCGGCCAGGTACCCCTCGACGATCCGACGCCCCACGGCGTAGCCGGCGCCCGTGGGCAGGCCGACCGACGCGATCCCCAGGCGCTCGGCCGTCGCGTCCCCGAGCACCCAGGCCGGGAAGTCGTGCATCCCGGTGCGGTCGAGCGCCGCGACGACCTTCGCGAGCACCGCGTCGTCGTCGCGCGTCGCGTCGGCCACGAAGTGGGTCCAGCCTGCCTCGCCGTGGAGCTCCGCGGCGAACGCGTCGGCGAGCCCCTCGGCGACGACGTGCTCGCCGACGGTCACGGTGGCGGGGTCCCAGACCACGCCGCCGGGGGAGTAGCGCACGTTGTGGTGGAGCTCGTGCACGGCGATGGCCTCGAGCCGGTCGAGCACGCGCGGAGTCGGCCAGAGGGCGACGGAGATGTAGCCGCTGATGCCGCCGAACGCCGACAGCCCCTGCACCTCGTCGACGAAGTGCGGATCGTCGGGGTCGCCGAGGACGAGGAGGACCGTGAGGTCCGGGATCGCCAGCGCGGGGTCGGCCTGCCGGAGCGCGCGGGCGCCGTCCGACAGGGCGCGGCCGATGCGCGACCACCCGTCGGCGGCGACGAGCGCGTCGAGGCCCTCCCGCGCGCGTCCGCTCGGGTCCTGCTCGTCGAAGCCGAAGCCCCGCCGGTGCACCTCGGCGAGGTCGAGGTCGCCCGGCGCGAACCGGTACATGCCCGCCATCGGCTCCCACATCGTGCGGACGAGATCGGTGCGGGCGGTGGGCGGGGCGTCGAGGATCCGCCGCATGGCCGCGGCGCTGTCGATCACGGTGATGTCCATGCGTCCGAGCATGCGGGGTGACGCAGGGGCAGGGTCCAGCGGCGGGTCGGGCGCGACGCCGCTCGTCAGGAGACGGACAGGCCGAGCCGGCGGCCGGCGAGGCCGCGGCCGCGGGACGCGAGGTGGTCGGCGACCTCCTGGATCCGCCGGGCCGCCGGATCTTCGGGCGTCGCGAGGACGACCGGTGCTCCCGCGTCGCCGCCCGTCCGGAGGGCGAGGCTGAGCGGTACGCTCGCGAGCAGCGGCACGGGCGCATCCTGCCCGGCGGAGAGCCGTCGGGCGACCTCCTCGCCGCCGCCGGCCCCGAACAGCTCCAGCACGGATCCGTCGGGCTGGACGAACCCGGCCATGTTCTCGACGACGCCGACCACGCGCTGCCCCGTCTGCCGCGCGACGAGCCCGCTGCGCTCGGCGACGTCCGCGGCGGCGGGCTGCGGCGTCGTGACGACGAGCACCTCGGCGTGGGGGAGCAGCTGCCCGACCGTGATGGCCACGTCGCCCGTGCCGGGCGGCAGGTCGAGCAGCAGCACGTCGAGGTCGCCGAAGAAGACGTCGGTGAGGAACTGCTGGATGGTGCGGTGCAGCATCGGCCCGCGCCAGGACACCGCGGTGCCGCCGGTGGCGTCGGGGTCGAGGAACATGCCGATGGAGATGACCTTCACACCGTGCGCGACGGGCGGCAGGATCATGTCGCCGACGCGCGTGGGCTGGGCGGTGCGGCCGTCGGCGTCGACGAGGCCGAGGAGCCCCGGGATGGAGAACCCGTGCACGTCCGCGTCGACGAGGCCCACCGCGAGGCCCTTCGCCGCGAGCGCGACCGCGAGGTTGGCGGTGAGGGTGGACTTGCCGACGCCGCCCTTGCCGCTCGTGACGGCGTAGACGCGCGTGAGGCTGTCGGGGCCGAACGGGATGCCGCGCTGGGCGGCCGGACCCCGCAGGCGCTCGGTGAGCGCGCGTCGACGCTCGGGGCTCATGACGCCGACCGCGAGCTCGAGCCGCGCGACGCCCGGCACCGCGGTGACGGCCTCGCGGACGTCGCGCTCGATGCTGGTGGCGGCCGGGCAGCCGACGATCGTCAACGCGATGTCGACGTGCGCGACGCCGTCGGCCTCGACCCGCACGTCGGAGACCATGTCGAGCTCGGTGATGGGGCGGCGGATCTCGGGATCGACCACCCGGCTGAGCGCGCGCCGGACGTCGTCGGCGGTCACGGAGGGGGCGCGGGGATCGTCAGCGGCCATGCGTCCTGCGGGTGCCGACGCCGGTCGCCCCGTCGGTGCCCTCGGCGTCGTCCGACTCGGGCTCGTCCCGGCGGTCGAGCTCCTCGAGGAGCTGGCGGAGCTCGGCGCGGATGAAGTCCTTCGACGCCACGTCCTTCATCTGCAGGCGCAGCGACACGACCTCGCGCGCGAGGTACTCGACGTCGGCCACGTTGCGCTCGGCGCGCTGGCGGTCCTGTTCGATCTGCACCCGGTCGCGGTCGTCCTGCCGGTTCTGCGCGAGGAGGATGAGGGGCGCCGCGTAGGAGGCCTGCAGCGACAGGATCAGCGTGAGGGCCGTGAAGCCGAGGGCCGCCGAGTCGAAGCGCGCCGACTCCGGGCCGTACGTGTTGTAGCCGATCCACGCCACGCAGAACGCGGTGAGGCCCACGAGGAACCAGGGCGTGCCCATGCCGCGCGCGATGGACTCGGTGAAGCGGCCGAACCGGTCGCTGCTGCCGCGCGTGCGCAGCGGGAGGACGGTGGTGCGGAGGCCCTTGGGGGCGTCCAGGCGGATGTCGCGGTTACTCTGCCGTGCCACGGGGGATCCTCCGTCCTCGTACGGGTCCTGCGATGGGGATGGCGGCCGTGGCCGTGCCGTGGAACCGGGCGGTCGCGCGCTTGCGCGTCTCGCGTTCCGCGTCGGCGCTGCGCCAGTCGTCCGGCAGCAGGTGGTCGAGCACGTCGTCGATCGTGACGACGCCGACCAGGCGGTGGTTCTCGTCCACCACGGGCACGGACACGAGGTTGTAGCTGGCCATGATCCGGGACACCTCGGCCGCGCTCGTGTCGGCGCGCACGGGTTCGAGGCCCTGGTCGAGCAGCGTGCCGAGGCGCTCGTGCGGCGGGTAGCGCAGCATCCGCTGGAAGTGCACCATGCCGAGGAAGCGTCCGGTGGGCGGCTCGTAGGGCGGCAGCGTGACGCACACGGCCGCGCCGAGGGTGGGCGCGAGCTCGTGGCGGCGGATGAGCGCGAGCCCCTCCGCGACCGTCGCGTCGCCCGAGACGATGACCGGGTCCGTGGTCATGAGGCCGCCCGCGGTGTCCGGCGCGTAGCTGAGGAGCATGCGCACGTCGTCCGCCTCCTCCGGCTGCATCAGCTCGAGGAGGGCCTCGCCGCGCTCCTCGGAGAGCTGCGCGATGAGGTCGGCCGCGTCGTCCGGCTGCATCTGGTCGAGGACGTCGGCGGCGCGGTCGTCGTCCAGGGTCGCCATGATCTCGACCTGCTGCGACTCCGGCATCTCCTCCAGCACGTCCGCGAGGCGCGCGTCGGGCAGCTCCTCCGCGACCTCCAGGCGCCGGGCCTGGGGGAGGTCGAGCAGGGTGTTGGCGAGGTCGGCCGGGAGGAGGTCGGAGTAGGCGGCGAGGAACTGCGAGGCGGACTGCGCGACGCCCTCGTCCTGCAGCTCCGCGACCTCCTCCCACGCGGCGAAGATCGTCGCGCCCTTCGCGAAGGGCGAGGGGCTCGTGCGGGGGCGGCGGCAGAACAGCTGCGCGACCTCCCACTCGGCCTGGCGGGACTCCTCGATCGCGACGTCCTCGATGACCGCGGTGCCGGATCCGTCGCGCATGCTCACGCGGCGGCCGAGGATCTCGGCGATGACGCGCACCTCGCCGCCGCGCTGCTCGAAGCGGCGCAGGTTGATGAGGCCGGTGGTGATGATCTGGCCCGAGCCGATGCTCGTGACGCGCCCGATGGAGAGGAACACGCGCCGCTTGCCCGGCACCTCGACGATGAGGCCCACGACGCGCGGCGGATCGTCCTTGCGGTAGACGACGAGCACGTCGCGCACGCGCCCGACGCGGTCGCCGGCGGGGTCGAACACGCTGCACCCGGCGAGCCGGGCGACGAAGACTCGGGAGGCGCTCACGAGGCCAATCTAGTCGCTCGCCCTGCCCCCTCCCGGCCGCCCGTGGAAGACTGCACGGGTGACCTCCCCACTGATCGGACGGACCCCCCGCGCGCGCATGCCCCAGCTCCCGAAGGGCGAGCCCGTGGCCACCTACGACACCTACGACGAGGCCCAGAAGGCCGTCGTCGCGCTCGCGGAGGCCGACTTCCCGGTCACGCAGGTGAGCATCGTCGGCAACGAGCTCACGAGCGTCGAGCGCGTCACCGGCAAGCTCACCTACGCCCGGGCCGCGGCGGCGGGCGGTGCGAGCGGCGCCTGGCTCGGCCTCTTCCTCGGCCTCGTCACGTTCCTCTTCTCACCCGTGCCCAACGTCTCGTCGGTCATCGGCGCGATCATCATCGGCCTCGGGTTCGGTGCGATCTTCGGCATCGTCAGCTACAGCATCACGCGCCGGCGCCGGGACTTCACCTCGGTCATGCAGGTCATCGCGACGAGCTACTCCGTGGTGGTCGAGCCCGACTCGCTGCACCGGGCGCGGAACGTGCTGGGTCTCGGGGCCCCGACCACCTCGGTGTACGGGGAGCCGGTCGTGACCCCTCCCGCGGCGCCGAGCCGGCCGCCCGCGTCGCGTCCGGCCGGCCCGTACGGGGAGCGCGTGCCCGAGCAGGGCGGCGGATCCGACGCCCCCGAGCCGACGGCGCCGCCGACGTCGACGGACCGGCCCGTGGGGGAGCAGGGCGCGCAGGGCGCCTAGCTGTACTTCCCGGTGAGGTTGTGAACGCGTTCGGCGGGCGTCAGCCCGCCGAGTGCGGTATGGGGTCGGTGCCGGTTGTAGTGGTGGATCCAGTCGGGGTAGGTCGCTGAGCGTGCCTCATCGCTGGAGTAGAGCCGGTCGTAGGCCCATTCGGTCGCGAGGGTCCGGTTGAAGCGTTCGACCTCGCCGTTGGTCCGTGGGCGGTAGGGGCGGGTGCGGCGGTGCGTGATGGTGCCGAGCGCTGCGGCGAAGGCGCGGGATCGGTAGCAGGCGCCGTTGTCGGTCATGACTGCGGTGACGGTGAAGCCCGCGGTCTCGAAGAACGCATTCGCGCTCTGCCAGAACCCGGCCGCAGTCTCCTTGCGTTCGTCGGTGTGCTGCTCGGAGTAGACCAGCCTCGAGTAGTTGTCGATGGCGTGGTGGAGGAGCGCGTAGCCCCTGCCGTGCTTCTTGTTGTGCCTGTTCCCCACGACCCGGCCGAGCATGCGGTGCCCGCCGCCGTCTGGAATCCGACCGAGCTTCTTCATGTCGACATGGACGAGTTCCCCGGGTGCAGCAGCTTCGTAGCGGACCGGCCGTGCTCGCCGGACCGGGAGTCCGGTGGCCTGATCAAGGTGAGCGAGCCGTGGCATCCGGTACCGATTCAGGACCCGCTCGACCGTGGAGCGCGGGACGCGGAGGTGGTAGCCGATGCGGTGCGGGCTCCATCGTCGGGTGCATCTCAGCGCGACGATGCGCCGCTCCAGATGGCGACCCGTGCGCGTCGGTTGTCGACGCGGGCGAGAGGAACGATCCGTCATCGGCAACCCGGCCGCCTAGCGACGCGCCCACTTCGATGCGGTCGCTGGTGAGCACTGGAACCGCTCCGCCGCGCGCCGGACCGACCATCCGTCCTCGACGATCAACCGGGCAAGACGAAGCCTGCCCGCGGGCGTGGACGGGGCGTTAGCGTGAGTCACGAAGACCTCCGTGGAAGATGCGTGTGTGGTAACCCACATCGTCCCGGAGGTCTTCGTCATCTGCCCCTGCGTTCACAACCTCCCGAGGAAGTACAGCTAGCGGTCAACGCGACCGCGTCGCTCGTCGCTTGATTTAGCAGCTACTAAAGAACTCCCCCGAGGTCACTCGCATCCAGTGATGTTGATGCCAACTTACTTGATTTCAGCTCCGGCCTCGACGGTGCGACCGGCAAGGGGCTCGTTGAGCTTCACAAGGGCGGAGCCTTCGTAGGCGACAGTCGCGCACGCCTGTGGCGCATCGGGTAAAGTCCCTTGTCGAAGAGTGACAGTAATTGAATCATCGTATTCTTCGACCACTGTTCGGATCCCATAGCAATCAGGATTGTCGCCCGTATAGAAGACTCTTACGTGCGTGTCGTCGACAAGTTCTGAGCGCTTCCAGTCCAGAACCGACTCGTCCTTGAGGTCAGATCGAGACTGAACGTCTGCCGGGCCGGATGGGATTGCATTCGGCGCTGCACCAGCACTCGAGCCAGTATTTCCACCGGAAGAACCCGAAGAGTTCATCGAGCACGACCCGAGTAGGAGTGCAGCACCGACTGTCGTCATGCAAACGGATAATGTGCGCAACGTCGTCTGGCTCATAGGCTCCGTTCTACCAGTCCTTGTCGGCCGCGCCGTACATGTCGGCTACAGCGCCCCGGAGTGGGGCCCGTTGATGTTGGCATAGCCATCGGCGGGGCCCCAGGACGACACGGACATGATCACGCCCAGCCCAGAGGAATTGCTGTAGTCGCGCAACCAGGGTCCGCCCGATGCTCCGCCTCCCCAGTTGCAGCCCGACATGCCGTGGAAGCGGTAGAAGTCGAGGTACCGGTTCTCGCTGCCGCCCCAGCAGGCTTGCATGACCTCTCCGCTACTGACGTTCGCCGGATATCCGAAGAGCGTTGCGTCGAAAACATTGCCTGTCCACGTCATTCCGTGTCCTCCAACGGCGTTGACAACGGTTGATCCACTCGCGTTGGTATTAGTGGTGACCATTGCGAAGTCGGAGGCAAAGCCGCGTCCCGTTGCCCCGAATCCAATCCAGTCGTCCATTGTGCGGAAGTAGTTAGATGTGAAGGTGCCGTGGGGGCGGGCTCCGTTGTGATATTCGGGAACAAATGCCCAGTTCTGGTGCCAGCTACCACCGGGCCCCTTATGGACGCAATGGCCGGCGGTAGCAACAAGCCGCCTGGATGGGCTGTTCAGCGCAGAGCCTGAGCATATTTTGTTCTCGCCGGTACTAGCGTCACGAAAGTAGATCTTACCGTTTGTTGGCGAGAAGTTCGACACGGGAGTGACGTCTCGTGCTGCATCGCCGACAGCTTTCGCCGGGGCAGGCTTGACATCTTCTGCATGGACCTCTTCGTCAGCATACTGCTTGAAGTAGCGCTGCGCGTCTGCCATGGTGGCGTCGTCGACCTTCGGCATTTCTACGGGGGTCGCCTCGGCCATTCGCTCATCGGTCCAGTAGTCCAGAATCAGTTGATCGTCACTTGAATGTGAGCGCAACTCGGGCCGAGCTGTTGAGGGGTGGGCTTCGTCGACAAATACGGGAGCCTTGGCGCCGGTGCTGTGGCCCGACGTGGGAAGCGCATCCTGTCTTGATTCTGCCCCGGCAGGGCTTGCGATAGCAGTGGTTGCAATGAGGGCGACGGGTATCACCGCAGATATTGCGACTCGTTCTAGTTGTTTGATTATAGACAATGGACTCCCCTGGGGTTCGGCACAGCTCGGGTCTAACCGCAGTCTGTCGTCGACATAAGGCGCTAACCGTAGAGCCTTATTCGCCGATTTTGCTGCGGCAATTACGCAAGTCTGGCAGGTTCGATCATGCCCGTATAGGCCCCCGATACTGGGGCTCAAGCGTGGTCGGTTGGCGTTGATTTGAACGTTGTCCTGCTGGCGCGTTCGGTGGTCTATCGGCTGCAGGAGGGCCCGAGTCCGTACTACGAATAGAGGTAAGAATCAGGCGCTTTGGGTGATGGCGACCGAGCCCCTGGCGTGCCTCATGTCTCGATCCGCGTCTGCTCCTGCGCACTCCCGGTTGAGCGCGAGGTGCAGGGTGGCGTGATCGTTACGTTCGCACCGGGTGCTGGCCATTATCTGCGTCATGTCCTGAGCGCGCGCCCGATCGCGATGCCCGCGCGTAAGCGGCGGCAGCCTCGCGGATGATGCGTGACTTGTTCCGGTGTCCACGGCGCTCCGCGAGCGCTTCCACCTCGGCGTCGAGCGCTGCAGTCGCGCGTACGCGCCAGAGGGGCCCGGATGTCGGCGGTGCGTCGACGCGCGGCCGCCCAAGTGCGATCTCCGCGTCGTCGTCGAGCGTGTCGGCGCCGGTCGCGGCCATGAGGTCCCCTGCGCCGGCATCCGGGTCGTCGACGTGCGTGCGCTCGGTCCCAGGAACGGGGGCCAGCTCCCCGCGCTCCGCAGCGCGCCGGATCGGCCACCCGTCCTCGATGATCAACCGAGCAAGACGAAGCCTGCCCGCGGGAGTGAAGGGGGCGTTAGCGTGAGTCACGAAGACCTCCGGTGACGACGGTGAGTGTGGTAACCCACATCTCGTCCCGGAGGTCTTCGCTATCCGCCCCCGCGTTCACGACCTCCCGAGGAAGTACAGCTAGCCGTCGGGTGCCGCGGAGCGGTCGCTAGGCGCGGCCCGCCATCCACGCCTCGACCTCGTCGGCCGTGCGCGGGATCCCGGCGGACAGGTTCTCGGCGCCGTCGCGCGTCACGAGGATGTCGTCCTCGATGCGCACGCCGATGCCGCGGAACCGCTCGGGCACCGTGAGGTCATCCGGCTGGAAGTAGAGGCCCGGCTCGATGGTGAAGACCATCCCCGCCTCCACGAGACCGTCGATGTACATGTCGCGACGGGCCTGCGCGCAGTCGTGCACGTCGAGGCCGAGGTGATGGCTCGTGCCGTGCACCATGTACCGGCGGTGGTGCTGGTTGTCCGCCTCGAGGGCCTCCTCCGCGGTGACGGGCAGCATGCCCCAGTCAGCGACCTTCCGCGCGATGACCTGCATCGCCGCCGCGTGCACCTCGCGGAAGCGGATGCCGGGGCGCACGATGGCGAGCGCCGCGTCGGCCGCCTCGCGCACGGCCTCGTAGACCTCGCGCTGCACGTCGGTGAAGGTGCCGGAGACGGGGAGCGTGCGCGTGATGTCGGCCGTGTAGTAGCTCTCGAGCTCCACGCCGGCGTCGACGAGGATCAGGTCGCCGGGGACGACGCGGCCGTCGTTGCGGGTCCAGTGCAGGATGCAGGCGTGCGGGCCGGACGCCGCGATGGTGTCGTAGCCGACCGCGTTGCCGTCGGCCCGTGCGCGCGCGTTGAAGACGCCCTCGACGACGCGCTCGCCGCGCGGGTGGGCGAGGACGGCCGGCATGTCGGCGATGACGTCGGAGAAGCCGCGCCCGGTCGCGTCGACGGCGCCGCGCAGCTGGCGGATCTCGTAGGCGTCCTTGACGAGGCGGAGCTCGGAGGCGTCGCGGGCGAGGAGCGCGTCACCGTCGAGGTCGGCGTCGGGGTCTCCGTCGGCGTCGGTCCCGATGCGCGCCGCGTCGACGCGGGCGGCGATCACGGCGTCGGCCTCGCGGATCACGCGGACGGCGCCCGCCGCGGCGATCGCGTCGTCGACGTCGGCCAGGGGCGCGGTGGAGAGGCCGAGGTCGGCGGCCACCTGGCGGAGCGACGGGCGCGGGCCGATCCAGAACTCGCCGATCTCCGCGTTGGCGTAGAACTCGTCGCTGTCGCGCCCGGCGCGCTCGCGGAAGTACAGGGTCGCCTCGTGCGCGGAGCCGTCGGCCGCAGATCCGGCAGCCACGGGCTCGAGCACCAGCACGGCGCCGGGCTCGCTGTCGGCCCCCCAGCCGGTGAGGTGGGCGAAGGCGGAGTGGGCGCGGAAGGGGTAGTCGGTGTCGTTGCTGCGCTGCTTCAGGCGGCCGGCCGGGATCACGAGGCGCGTGCCCACGTGGAGCGCGGAGAGCCGGCGGCGGCGGTCCGCGGCGAAGGGCGCCTGCTCGCGCGCGGGCGGGTCGACCTCCTCGCGGTCGGCCCAGTTCGTGGAGACGAAGTCGCTGAACGCGGTGCTGGCGGGCGTCGTGCTGCGGTTCGAGGTGGCGCGCGGGACGGGGGCCGCTCCCGATCCCGCGACCGGTGCGCCGGTGGCCGGCCCGCCCGCGGGCGCGGTGACGGCGGGCGCCGGGGTCTCGGTCGTGGCGAGCGGCGCGGCCGGATCGGCGACGATGTCGTCTGGGGTGGTCTCGGACGCGGTGTCGGTGTTCTCGGCCATCCGTCGATCATCCCACCTGCTCCGCGCGTCGGCGCGGCGGGGGCAGCGCGTCGGGCGTGCACCGGGCGACGCCCGGGTCAGCGCAGCGGCGTCAGCTGGGCGACGATCGGCCGGTGGTCGCTGCCGGCGCCGTCGCGGTCCTCGACGACGCGGAAGCCCGTGACCTCCCATCCGGGCGTGGCCATGATGTGGTCGATGGGCGTGCCGAGGAGCGCCGGGACGCCGGTCGGCCAGGTGCCGACGGCCGCGTTGCCGGACGCGCGCGCCGCGTCGACGCACTGCCCGAGGTCGGTGACCTGGTCGCGCTCGGTGGGTGTGCCGCCGTAGCGGCTCATGTGGTCGAGGGTCGCGTTGAAGTCGCCCGCGATGATCACGTTGCCCTCGTCGCAGCGCTGCCCGAGCCAGGCGAGGTCGGCGCGCCAGTTGTCCATCTGCTCGGGGATGGGGGAGACGGGGTGGACGGCCATGATGACGGGCCCGTTCCCGTCGACGGGCTCCATGATGACGGTGGGCAGGACGCTCGTGGTGCCGCGCGACTCGTCGAGCCGGTAGTCGCCGTACGCCGCGCTGATGAGGATCGTGGTGGAGCGCGCCGCGGCCACGTCGTCGAAGGCGACGGTGCGGACCCACATGGGCCGACCCGCAGCGCGCATCATGACGGCGATCTCCGCGCCGGTCTCCTCGCGCGTCTCGGGCAGCGTGATCACGTCGGCCGCGGACTCGATGGCGAGGTCGGCGACCGCGCGCGGACCCGTCGCGCCGCCGAGCGTGTTCCAGGAGAGGACGGTGACGTCGGCGTCCTGCGGATCCGCGAACGCCGTGTCGCCCGCGCCGCGCGTCGCGAGGACGGCGGCGTTGGCGCCGATGAAGACCGCGAGCAGCAGCGCGAGGCTGCCGAGGAGGCGTCGGGCCGGCCGGATCGCCAGGCAGAGGAGGAGGGTCAGGGCGAGCACCGCGGCGGACGCGGCGACGAGCGCGCCGCGGATGGCGACGGCGTGGGCGACGAGGTAGCTCTGCTCGAGGCCGAGGAGCTGGGGCCACGTGATGACGAGGAGGCCGGCGGCCGTGACGAGGATGACTGCTGCTCCGACGACCCGACCCATGACCCGCTCCACACTATGGCGGCTCTCTGGGAGAGCGCCGCCGTCGGCACCGCACGGCCGGGAGGTGCTCGGGGCGGCGGATAGGATCGCAGGATGCCGGACGAGCAGCCGGGTCCCATCGACCTGCACACGCACAGCTCCGTGTCCGACGGCACCGAGACGCCCGCCGAGCTCGTCGCGCAGGCCGCGCGGCAGGGCCTCTCGGCCGTGGCGCTCACCGATCACGACTCGACCGCGGGCTGGGCCGAGGCGTCCGCCGCCGCCGTCGCGCACGGGATCACGCTCGTGCCCGGCATGGAGATGAGCACGCAGCTCGAGTACGCGAGCGTGCACGTGCTCGCCTACCTCTTCGACCCCGAGGACGCCGACCTGGCCGCGATGACCGCGCGGGTCCGCAGCGAGCGCATGACGCGCGCCGAGGCCATGGTCGGCCGCATCGCCCGGGACTACGCCCTCACCTGGGAGGACGTGCTCGCGCAGACCACGCCCGGCAGCACCATCGGCCGCCCGCACATCGCCGACGCGCTCGTCGCCCGCGGCCACGTCGCCACGCGCACGGCCGCCTTCGAGAGCATCCTGCACTGGCAGGGCGGCTACTACCGGCCGCACTACGCGCCCGATCCGATCCTCGGCGTCGAGCTGATCACCGCGGCCGGCGGCCTCGCGGTGCTCGCGCACCCCGGCGCCCGCGGCCCCGAGCGCGTGCTGTCGGACTCGCGCATGACGGCGCTCGTCGCCGCCGGCCTCTTCGGCCTCGAGGTGCGACATCGCGACAACCCGCCCGCGTCGCGCGTGCGCCTCACCGCGCTGGCGGAGCGGTTCGGCCTGGAGGTCACGGGGTCCAGCGACTACCACGGCGCGGGGAAGCCCAACCGCCTCGCCGAGAACTCCACGGAACCGGCCGTGCTCGCGCGCATCGTCGAGCGCGCGACGGGGTGGGCGCCGGTCGTGCCCGTCCCCGCGGCCTGACCCGCACCCGTCCGCGGGTACGACGAGAGGGGCCGCATCCGGTGGATGCGGCCCCTCTCGCGGTGCGGTGCGGTGCGGTGCGGTGCGGTGCGGTGCGGCTAGGCCGTCGCGGTCGGGCGGTCGCCGCCCGAGCGACGGCGGCGGTTCCGCGAGCGCGGGCGCGTCTCGCCGTCGGGACGCGGCGCGTCGTGGCCGCCGGCCGTGTCGGGCTGCTCGCTGCCGATGACCGCGGTGGCCTCGGCGGGGGTCGACGCCGCGGAGGAGCCGCTGCGCGAGCGCGAGCGCCCGCCCGAGCGGTCGCCCTCGCGTCCGCCGGAGCGGTCGCCGCCCCGTCCGCCGTCACGGCCCCCGTCGCGTCCGCCGGAGCGGCCGCCGTCGGAGCCGCGGCTGCCGGGACGCTCGCGCGGCGTGCCGTCGGGGTTCACCGTGGGCGTCGCGCGGAGGCGGCCCTTCGATCCCGCCGGGATGTCGAGGTCGGTGAACAGGTGAGGCGACGAGGAGTACGTCTCGGTCGGCTCCGGCTGGCCGAACTCGAGGGCGCGGTTGATGAGCGCCCACTTGTGCAGGTCGTCCCAGTCGACGAACGTGACCGCGATGCCGGTCTTGCCCGCGCGGCCCGTGCGCCCGACGCGGTGCAGGTACGCCTTGTCGTCCTCGGGGATGGTGTGGTTGATCACGTGGGTGACGTCGAGCACGTCGATGCCGCGCGCGGCGACGTCGGTGGCGATGAGGATGTCCTTCTTGCCCGCCTTGAACGCGGCCATGGCCCGCTCGCGCTGCTCCTGGTTGAGGTCGCCGTGCACGGCCGCGGCGTTGAAGCCGCGGTCGTTGAGCTCCTCGACGAGGCGGGCGGCGGCGCGCTTGGTGCGCGTGAAGATGACGGTCTTGCCGCGGCCCTCGGCCTGCAGGATGCGGCCGATGACCTCGTCCTTGTCCATGTTGTGCGCGCGGTAGACGAGGTGGCGGATGTTCGCCTGCGTGAGGCCCTCGTCCGGGTCGGTCGCGCGGATGTGGATCGGCTTCGTCATGAAGCGGCGGGCGAGCGCGACGATCGGGCCCGGCATGGTGGCCGAGAACAGCATCGTGTGGCGCACGGCCGGGGTCTGCGCGAAGAGCCTCTCGATGTCGGACAGGAAGCCGAGGTCGAGCATCTTGTCGGCCTCGTCGAGCACCATCTCGCGCACGCCCTGGAGCGACAGCAGGCGCTGGCCCACGAGGTCGAGCAGGCGGCCGGGCGTGCCGACGACGATCTGCGCGCCGGCCTTGAGCTGCTCGATCTGGCCCTCGTACGCCTTGCCGCCGTAGATGGAGACGACGGTGGTGGCGCGGTTCGCGGTGGCGAGCTGGAGGTCCTCGGTGACCTGCACGGCGAGCTCGCGGGTGGGCACGACCACGAGGGCCTGCACGCCGGGCTCGGGGGTGAGCCCGAGCCGCTGGATGAGCGGGAGGCCGAAGCCGAAGGTCTTGCCGGTGCCCGTCTTGGCCTGGCCGATGATGTCCTGGCCGGCCAGCGCCAGGGGGATGGTCTGCTCCTGGATGGGGAAGGGTTCGAGGATCCCGTGGTCGGCGAGCGCCTGGACCATGTCCTCGTCGATGTTCAGTTCGGTGAAAGTCACGTTGTGCCCTGTCTAGCGGTGCGGTCCACGCCCGGTCTGCTTCTCTGCGGGCGCGATGGGGCCCTTCCGTTGAGGGACCACGGGCGAGTTTAGCGGGCGGGGGCCCGGACGCCGCCTCCCGCTCCCTTTACACTGGCCACGTGCTCAAGATGTTCGGACGCCGGTCGACGACGATCGAGGCGCCCCGGGTCAGGTCCCGCGGCGAGTCGAAGCGCCGCGCCGCCGCGCCGACCGTGAGCGTCGACGACTTCTCGCCCGACACCCTCCGCTTCCTCGGCGCCGCCGCGTACCTGCAGCTCACCGTCTTCGAGACGCTGTCGCGGGCCGTGACCGAGGCGCCCGACCTCGCCGGCAAGGAGGCCGTCTCCACGGCCGCCGGCATCGCGCTCGGGAAGCACCAGGCGCTCGCCGCGGAGATCAAGCGGCTGGGCGGCGAGCCGAGCGTCGTGATGGAGCCCCACCGCGCGGCCTTCGACCGGTTCACGGCCGTCGTCGCGGGCGCCGACTGGTTCGAGAGCCTCATCTCCGCCTACATCACCACCGGGCTGCTCGACGACTTCTTCGTGCGCCTCGCCTCCGCCCTCCCGTCCGACCAGCGGCAGCGCGTCGTCGTGCTGCTCTCCTCGGGCATCGGGCAGCAGGGCCTCGTCGACGCGGTGCGTGCGGGGATCCGGCGGGACCCGCGGCTCGCATCGCGGCTCGCGATGTGGGGCCGCCGGCTCGTGGGGGACACGCTGCTCGTGGCGGGCACGGCGATGCGGGCGTCCCTCGCGGATCCGGCCGACGCGCGCGTGCACCTCGAGCCCGTGTTCGCGGGCATCATCACGGCGCACACGCGGCGCATGGACGCGCTCGGGCTCACCGCCTGACGCGCCGCGGTCCTCGACGACCGCCCCCGATGCGACGACGCCCGGCCCCTCGGGGACCGGGCGTCGCGGCGTGCGAGGCGCGGGTCAGCCGCCGATGGCGGCCAGGGCGCGCGCGTCCGCGGCGGACCGGCGCCGCCCCAGGAAGAGGTCGACGCCCGCGGCGACCAGGGCCGAGACGCCGAGCGTCGCGATCCAGATCACGCCCTGGTCCCAGCGCAGGCCCGCCCAGGTGAGCGCGACCCACGCGACCATCGCGGCGATCGTGCCCACGGCGGGCACCAGCAGCGCGCCGTGCGTGCCGCGGTGGGGGAGCGCGTAGCGCGCGACGAGGCCGATGAGGGCGCCGAACAGCGCGACGAAGAGGAGCTCCACGGTCGAGGGCGGGCTAGCGGACGAAGCCGATGCGCGGGGCGTCCGCGCTGCCGAGCTCGACGTAGGCGAGGTGGGCGGTGACCGCGAGGTGCGTCGCGCCCTTGTCGTCGGTGAAGGAGAGGAAGGGCGCGGAGTCGCGGACGGCCGCGGCGACGGTCTCCTGGACCTCCTCGGGCGTCTGCTTGGTGCTGAAGGAGAGCTCGCGGGCGGTGTTGACGAGGCCGATACGGATTTCCACGGGAGGTGCCTTTCGATGCGTCGGATGCGACGGTGCTCCCTCAGGTTAGGGCACCCGCCCGAGCGGCCCCGCGGCGTTCACTGAGGGCGGACGGGGTGCGCCGGTCGGCCGGTCGGGAGGCCGCCGGCCCGGGATCCGCCGACGTCGGGGGCCGCCGGTAGCGTGGGCGCGTGACCATCCGGGGATTCCGCCAGCCGCCCATCGCCTCCGCCCCGGGCGGCGCGGCGCCCGCCGTCGAGCTGGACCCGTCGCAGCGCGCGGTCGTGGGGCTGCCCGTCGGCGTGAGCGCCGCCGTGCTGGGCGCCCCGGGGTCGGGCCGCACCACCACGCTGCGGGAGCTCGTCGCCCACCGCATCCTCGTCCACGGGCTCGACCCGTCCGAGGTCCTCGTGCTCGCGCCGTCGCGCGCGGCCGCCACGCGCCTCCGCGACGAGCTCGCGCTGCGCGTCGGCGTGCCCACGCTCGGCCCGCTCGCCCGCACCGCCACGTCGGTGGCCTTCGAGGTGCTCGCCCGGCGCGCCGCCGAGACGGCGACCGCGCCGCCGCGGCTGCTCACGGGCGCCGAGCAGGACCAGATCATCGCCGACCTCCTCGCCGGGCACGAGGAGACGGGCACCGGGCCCGCGTGGCCGGATCCGCTCGGGGTCGAGGTGCGTCGGCTGCGCGCCTTCCGCACCGAGCTCCGCGAGCTGCTCATGCGCGCGACCGAGGAGCGCGTGCGCCCCGACGCGCTCGCCGATCTCGGGCGCGCGCACGGCGTGCCCGAGTGGATCGCGGCGGCCGAGTTCGCCCGCGAGTACGAGGACGTCGTCGACTCCTTCCGCGGCGACCACCTCGACAGCGCGGAGCTGCTCGCCGAGGCGGTCCTCCTCGTGGCGCGCGGGGAGGCCCTCACGGGCATCCGACTGGTCGTCGCCGACGACCTGCACGAGGCGACGGCCGCCACGCTCTCCCTCCTCCAGGCGCTCGCGGCGCGCGGAGCCGACGTGGTGGCGTTCGGCGACCCGGACGTCGCGGCCGCCACCTTCCGCGGCGCCGAGGCCGCGGCGCTCGGCCGGCTGTCCACCGTGCTCGGGCTCCCGGAGCTCGTCACCCTCGTGCTCGACCGGGTGCACCGGCAGCCGCCCGCGCTCCGGGCGCTCACCTCGGCCGTCACGGCGCGCATCGGCGCGGCAGGGGCAGGGCGGCAGCGGCAGGCGGGATCCGCGCCGGGCCTCGTCGACGACGCCGACCCGATCCAGGTCATCGAGGCGCCCACGCGCGCCATCGAGCTGGCCCGCCTCGCCCGACGCCTCCGCGAGGAGCACCTGCTCGGCGGCGTGCCGTGGGCGCGCATGGTCGTGCTGGTGCGCTCCGGATCCCTCGTGCCGCAGGTCGCCCGCAGCCTCGCCACGGCCGAGGTGCCCACACGCACGGCCGTCGCGGGGCGCGCGCTCCGCGACGACCTCGCGGCGCTCGCCCTCATCCGCGCGGTCGACGTGGTGCTCGGGCGCGTGCCGCTCGCGCCCGACATCGCGGCGGAGCTCGCCACGGGTCCCCTCGGCGGCCTCGACGGCGTGGCCCTCCGCCGCCTCCGCCTCGCTATGCGCCAGGAGGAGCTCGCGGGCGACGGGCACCGGTCGAGCGACGAGCTGCTGGTGGAGGCGCTCGCCGCGCCCGGTCGGCTCGAGACGCTCGACCTCCCGCCCGCGCGCCGGCTGGCCCGGCTGGCCCGCACGCTGCAGGGCGCACGCGAGCTCGCCGCCGCGGACGGCACGATCGAGGAACTGCTCTGGCACCTGTGGGAGGGCTCGCGGCTCGCGGGGCCGTGGTTCGAGCAGGCGCTGCAGACGGGCATCGTCGCGGACCAGGCGAACCGCGACCTCGACGGCGTCGTCGCGCTCTTCACGGCCGCGCGGCGCTTCGTCGAGCGGAACCCCGGCCGACCCGCGTCCGACTTCGTCGAGGAGCTGCTCGGCGCCGAGGTGCCCGAGGACACGCTCTCGCCGCAGCCGCTCGCCGACACGGTGCTCGTCGCCACGCCGTCCGCGGTCGTCGGCGCCGGCTACGAGGTCGTCGCCGTCGCCGCGCTCCAGGAGGGGGTCTGGCCGAACCTGCGGCTCCGCGGATCGCTGCTGCACCCGCAGCGCCTCTCCGCCGTCGCGCGCGGGCTCGACCGCGTCGACGTCGACGAGCGCGCCGAGGTCCTCTCCGACGAGCTGCGGATGCTCGCGCTCGCCGTCTCCCGCGCGTCCCGCGTCGTGGTGCTCAGCGCCACCGCGAACGACGAGGAGGCGCCGTCGCCGTTCCTCCGCCTCGTGCCGCCCGCGCCCGGTCTCGCCGAGGCGGAGGCGGGTGCCGAGGCGGGTCGGGTGGCGAAGGACGCGCCGGCCGCGCTGCGGATCCGGCCCGACCACCCGCTCTCGCTCCGCGGGCTGGTCGGCGCGCTGCGGCGGGAGCTCGCGGTCGTGCACCGCGACGCCGTGCTGTTGGAGGACGGCCGCGTCGTCTCCGGCGACCGCACCGCCCGACGGCCCGCCGACGCCACGCGCGAGCGCGGCCGCGCCGCCGCCTCGGCCCTGGCCCGTCTCGCCGCGGAGGGCGTCACGGGCGCGGATCCGGCCGAGTGGTACGGCCTGCGGGAGCCCTCCACCACCGAGCCCGTCGTCGACCTGACCGACCCGGAGGCCCGCGTGCCCGTCTCGCCTTCGCGGCTCGAGGCGTTCGAGCGCTCGCCGCTGAACTGGTTCATCGACCAGGCGTCCGGCGGTTCCACGAGCACCGCCATGGGCATCGGCACCATCGTGCACGCCGTCATGGAGGAGGCGAGCCTCGATCCGGACGCCGACCTCCGCCCGCCCGCGCTCGAGGCCCGGCTCGACGAGCGCTGGGGCGAGCTGCCCTTCGAATCGCCCTGGGTGGGCGAGCGCGAGCGGCGTCAGGCCGGCGAGCTCATCGCCGGCGTCAGCGGATACCTCCGCGACTTCGCGGGCGCCGGCGGGCGGATGCTCGCCGCCGAGGGCTCCTTCGAGCTCGAGGTGGGCGTCGCGCGGCTGCGCGGCATGATCGACCGGATCGAGCTGACGCAGGAGGGCCGCGTGGTCATCGTCGACCTCAAGACGGGGAGGCACTTCCCCACGCGTGCGGAGATCCCCGCGCACGCGCAGCTCGGCTCGTACCAGCTCGCGTTCGTCGAGGGCGCGCTCGAGCAGGTCCCCGCGGACGCGACGGCCGGCGGCGCGAAGCTGCTCTACGTCTCGGGCGGCGCGCGCGGCCTGCCGTACCGCGAGCTGCCGCAGGAGCCGCTCACCCGCGAGGAGCTCGACGGGTTCCGGGCGCGCATCGCCGACGCGGCGACCGGCATGGCGGGGGCGACCTTCGAGGGCACGCCGGACCTGGGGGAGCGGGATCCGGGGTCGGCCCGGCGCTACCGCATCCACCTCGTGCGGGCGGTGTCGGCGTGAGCGGCGTCGGCTCGACCGGCGGCGCGGCGGCGGCGGACAACGTGCCGATCAGCGCCCGCCGCATCGCGGAGACGCTCGGCCTGCCGAGCCCCACGGAGCAGCAGCGGCGCGTCATCGAGTCGCCGCTGGAGCCCGGCCTCGTGGTCGCGGGCGCGGGCAGCGGCAAGACCGAGACGATGGCGAGCCGCGTCGTCTGGCTCCTCGCCAACGGGCATGTGGGCGTCGAGGAGATCCTCGGCCTCACCTTCACGCGCAAGGCCGCGGGCGAGCTCGGCGTGCGGATCCGCGCCCGCATCGAGCAGCTGCAGCAGGCCGGCCTCGCCGCCGTCCCCGCTGACGCGTTCGCGACGCCCACCGTGCAGACCTACAACGCCTTCGCGAACGGCATCTTCCGCGACAGCGCGACGCTCATCGGCCGCGAGGCGGAGTCCGTCGTGCTCACGGAGGCGTCCGCGTGGCAGCTCGCGCGCCGGCTCGTCGTGGAGAGCACCGACCCCCGGCTGCTCGAGCTCGGCCGGGGCGTGGATCCCATCACGCAGGCCGTCATCTCCCTCAGCCGCGCGATGAGCGAGAACGTCGCCGACCCGGCCGAGGTCGTGCGACTCGCCGGGGCGTTCACCCGGCTCGAGGAGCTGCCCTTCGGATCCGCGCGCATCAGGAAGGCGCCCGCGGCCGAGGCCGTCGCCGCCGTCGGCGCCCTGCCGCCGCTCGTCGACCTCGCCGTGCGGTTCCAGGAGGAGAAGACCCGGCGCGGGCTCGTGGAGTACAGCGACCAGGTCGCGTTCGCGCTCGCCATCTGCGAGCGGGTGCCGCAGGTGGTGGCCGAGCACCGGAAGCGGTTCCGCGTCGTGCTGCTCGACGAGTACCAGGACACCTCGGTGGTGCAGACCCGGCTGCTCTCCACCCTCTTCGGCGGCACGCCCGTCATGGCCGTGGGGGATCCGCACCAGTCCATCTACGGCTGGCGCGGCGCGAGCGCGGCGAACCTCGCGCGCTTCGGCGCCGACTTCGCGCCCGAGGGCGCCTCCGCCGCCGACGTGCCCGTCTACGCCCTCTCCACCAGCTGGCGGAACCCGGCGTCGGTGCTCGGGGCCGCCAACCGCATCGTCGAGCCGCTCACCGCGGCGTCGCGCATCCCCGTCGCGCGCCTCGAGCCGCGGCCGGATGCGGGCGACGGCCGGCTCGACGTGGCGTACGAGGAGACCGTCGCCGACGAGGCCGCGAGCGTCGCCGCGTGGTTCGCCGACCGGCTGCGGCAGCCCGGATCCGGCGACCGCCCTCGTTCCGCCGCCCTCCTCTGCCGCTCGCTCAAGACCATCGAGCCGTTCACGACGGCGCTCGCCGACTGCGGCGTGCCGTTCCGCGTGCTCGGGCTCGGCGGCCTGCTCGACCAGCCCGCCGTGGTGGATCTCGTGTGCGTCCTCCGCGTGCTGCACGATCCCACCGCCGGCAGCGAGCTGGTGCGCCTCCTCACGGGTGCGCGCTGGCGCGTCGGCACGAAGGACGTGCACGCCCTGTCCCGCGTCGCGTCCTGGCTCATGTCCCGGGATCCCGCGCAGAAGGAGCTCGCCGCCGAGGTGCGGGCGGGCCTCCGCGCCTCCGTCGTGCCGGACGAGGTGGGCTCCGTCGTCGACGCGCTCGACTTCGTCGTCGGCGCGCCCGAGGGCCACCGCGCGCTCGAGGGCTTCAGCGCCGAGGGCCTCGCCCGGCTGCGCGCCGCCGGCCGCCAGCTGCAGGTGCTCCGCTCGCGCGTGGGGCTCGACCTGGTCGACCTCGTCACGGTCGTGCAGCAGGAGCTGCTGCTCGACATCGAGGTCGCGGCCAACGAGACGGATCCGCTCGGCCGCGCCAGCCTCGAGGCCTTCACCGAGCAGGTGGCCGGCTACCTCCAGGGCGACACCGCGGGCACGCTCGGCCCGTTCCTCGCCTGGCTCGCCGAGGCGGAGCGGCGCGACAACCTCGCGCCGCGCACGGAGGAGCCGGAGCCCGGCACCGTGCAGATCCTCACCATCCACGGCTCGAAGGGCCTCGAGTGGGACGTGGTGGCCGTGCCGCGCATGGTCGACGGCGAGCTGCCCGGCACGCTGCGGGAGAAGAAGGGCTGGGTCGCGTTCGGCGCCCTGCCGTTCGAGTTCCGCGGCGACTCCGCCGAGCTGCCGTCGCTCGCCTGGCGCGGCGTGGAGACGCAGAAGGAGTTCGCGGAGGCCATGGAGGCATTCGGCGAGGAGCTCGAGGAGCGGAACGCCGCCGAGCAGCGGCGCCTCGCCTACGTCGCCGTCACGCGCACCCGGTCCGACCTGCTGCTCTCGGGCTCGTTCTGGTCCACGCAGCAGAAGCCGCGGGGGCCGGGGGCGTTCCTCCGCGAGATCCAGGAGGTGGGCCTCATCGCGCCCGACGCGCTGCCCGACGCGCCCGAGCTGGAGGAGAACCCGCTCGAGCCCGGATCCGCCCGCGTCGCCTGGCCGCTCCCGCCGCTCGGCCCGCGAGAGGCCCGGGTGCGCGCGGCCGCCGAGGGCGTGACCGTCTCGGATCCGCACGCCGAGAGCGTCTGGACCCGCGACATCGACCTGCTCCTCGCCGAGCGCGACGCCCGCGCGCGCGACGCCGAGCTCGTCGACCTGCCCACGCGCATCCCGGCGTCGCGCTTCAAGGACTTCGTGAGCGACCCGGCGGGCGTCGCCGCGCGCCTGCGCCGCCCCATGCCGGAGCGGCCCTACCGCCAGACGCGGCTCGGCACGCTGTTCCACGGCTGGGTCGAGGCGCGCTACGGGCCCGCGGGCACGGCCGACGTCATCGACGCGTCCGGCGTCGAGCTCGACCAGGATCCGACCGAGCCGCCCGTGGAGCAGGAGGACCTCGACCGGCTGCGCGCCACCTTCGAGGCGAGCGAGTGGGCCAGCCGGAAGCCCGAGGAGGTCGAGGTCGAGATCCACATGGAGCTCGCCGGGCAGGTCGTCATCTGCAAGATCGACGCGGTGTTCCTCATCGACGGCCGCTACCGCGTCGTCGACTGGAAGACGGGCCGCACCCCGAAGGACGCGGCCGACCTCGAGCTCAAGCAGCTCCAGCTCGCGCTCTACCGCCTCGCGTTCGCGAAGTGGCGGGGCATCGATCCGGAGCTCATCGACGCGGAGTTCTACTTCGTCGCCGAGGGCCGCTCGCTGAAGCCGGAGCGCATCTACTCCGAGGAGGACCTCGTGGCGCTCTGGTCGGGCGCGCGCACGCCGGACGCGTCGCGCGCGGCGTCCGGGGAGACGGTGGGCTGAGGCCGGGAGTCGAGCATCTCCTCGACCTGGTCGACGTCCATCACGGGCAGCGTCTCGTGGGCGATGCGCTGGCCCTCGTCGGCGCGCACGGTGTCGACGAGCGCGCTGAGCATGTTCACGGCGTCGTCGATGATGCCCTGGTTGCGCGTGTCGGCGCCGTGCAGCAGCCAGCGGGCGATCTCGAGCTCGGCGTACAGGAGCGCGCGCTGCTTGAGCTGGCGGTCGACCGTCACGTGGTGCGCCTGGTTGTAGGCGCGGAAGACGCTCTCGGCGACGTGCTCGGCGCGGGCGCCCAGCACCCAGTGCAGGTCGTGCGCGGGGTCGGCCACGCGGAGCTCGGACCAGCCGATCATGCCGGTCACGTCGTCGCCGTCGACGAGGAACGACGAGGCCTGCACGGCGCCGTTCACGACCGCCGGCTGGAACTGCCAGAGCGACGCGTCGTCGAGCGCTTCCTCCCAGCGGGAGAGCAGCAGGCTCGGCACGAGCGCGGTCGCGGCGGCCCGGTCGATGAGCGCCGCGGTCTGGCTGTGGATCTCGGCGGCCGAGAGCACGGGCAGGCCCGCGTCCGCGACGAACCCGGTCGGCAGGCTGTGCACGGCGGAGACGGCGGCGCCGATGGAGCGGGCGAGGCCCTCGCCCGCGGGGATCTCGTCGAGCGAGATGACCCGGCCGGGGACGTGCTCGTAGACGAAGCCGCGGGTCGGCTTGACGGGCGCCTGGCCCAGGAACTCGGGCACGCGGAACGGCAGGCGGGAGCGGATCCCGGTGCTGAGCGCCCGCAGCGCGACGAGGTCGGCGGACTGCTCGGACTCGGACGCCTGCGTCGTGGGGACGCGCACGAGGAGCTCGCGGCCGTCCCTCGTGGTGAGGAGCGCGGAGTCGAAGTCGCCCGCGCCGCCGGCCGTGAAGGGGGTGCTGCGGACCACGTCGAGCCCCGCGACGGCCGAGGTCGCCAACGCGGCTAGAGTGAGGTGGGATCTGGCCATGCCCTACAGGTTAGGTCGCTGGGAGCCCTCCGTCTCACCGCGCCACGCGCTTCCGGCCCCACCCGCGCACCGTCGGCGGGGCCTCGGCACCGCCGTCCCGCCCCTCGGCCCGTCCGCCCTCGAAGTCGATTGGTCACCCGTGCTCGACAGCTTCCTCTCCCGTCTGCCCCTGTCCCGCGAGGGCGTCGACCGCGACGGCCTGAACCGCGACTCGCCCGCCCTCTTCGACGAGCTGTGGGCGGATCCGGCCACGCGCGTCCTCCCGATGCACGGCCACCGCGCGCTCGGCTCCGTGGCCGACGACCGCGCGGCGCTGGAGCTCCTGCCGGTCGACCGCGTCACCGCGGCCACCGTGCGCATCTACCTCGGCCGCACGACCGTCGCGCACGAGGGCGAGCCGGCGGGCACGCCCGTCGTCGCGGCCGTCCTCACCGACGCGGCCGCCGCGGAGCTCCAGCCCGCCGAGGACCGCTGGATCGAGCTGCGCGCCACCGCCGTCCAGCTCGACGACCGCGACGCCGCCCTCTTCACCGAGGCCCTCGCCACCGCGAACTGGCACGCCTCCCACGCGTTCTCGCCGAGGACGGGGGAGCCGACCGTCGTCGAGCAGGGCGGTTGGGTGCGCCGCGCGCCCTCCGACGGCTCGCAGGTGTTCCCGCGCACCGACGCCGCCGTGATCATGGGGGTCGTCGACCGGGACGACCGCCTGCTCCTCGGCGCCAACGCCATGTGGGGCGGCGACCGATACTCGCTGCTCGCGGGCTTCGTCGAGCCGGGGGAGTCGTTCGAGGCGGCCGTGAAGCGCGAGGTGCTCGAGGAGTCCGGCGTCACAGTGGAGGACCCGCGCTACCTCGGCAGCCAGCCGTGGCCGTTCCCCGCGTCGGTGATGGTCGGCTTCCTCGCGCGGGTCTCCGCGACGAGCGGGCCCGCGACCCCGGACGGCACCGAGATCATCGACCTGCGCTGGTTCAGCCGCGAGGAGCTGCGGGGCGCGCTCGACGAGATCGCGCTGCCCGGCCCGTCGTCCATCGCGCGCGCCATCATCGAGGAGTGGTACGGCGGCCCCCTCGACGACGGCGAGCGGGAGTGGTGACCGGCCGATCGTGACCGACCAGCTCGTCCCCGGGACGCCCGGCCGCGACCCGTACGGATCCGGCCCCTCCGGCGTCCTCCCGGCGCCCGTCGCCCTCGGCCCCGTGCCCGAGGCCGTCGACGAGCCCGCGGAGGACGTCCCCACCGCCGAGTCCCTGCTCGAGGCGCTCGACGACCAGCAGCGGCTCGCCGCCGAGGCGCTCCTCGGGCCGGTCGTCGTGCTCGCGGGCGCCGGCACGGGCAAGACGCGCGCCATCACGCACCGCATCGCGTACGGGATCCAGGCCGGCGTCTACCCGCCCAACCGGGTGATGGCGCTCACCTTCACGTCGCGCGCCGCCGCCGAGCTGCGCGGCCGCCTGCGCGAGCTCGGCGCGGGGCCCGTCGCCGCCCGCACCTTCCACGCCGCGGCGCTCAAGCAGCTCAACTTCTTCTGGCCGCAGGTCGTGGGCGGCACCATGCCCCGCCTCATCGAGAGCAAGGGCCGGATGCTCGGCCACGCCGCCGAGTCCCTCCGGCTCCGCCTCGACACGGCCGCCCTCCGCGACATGGCGGCCGAGGTCGAGTGGCGGAAGGTCTCCATGATCTCCGTCGAGGAGTACGGCCTCGCCGCGCGCACCACGCGCACCCTGCCGCCGCAGCTCGACGCCGACCAGGCCGTGGCGCTCCTGCAGGCGTACGAGGACATCAAGGACCAGCGCCGCCAGCTCGACTTCGAGGACGTGCTGCTCGCCACCGCGGGCATGATCGAGGCGGAGCCGTGGGTCGCGCAGCAGGTGCGCGAGCAGTACCGCTTCTTCGTGGTCGACGAGTACCAGGACGTCTCGCCGCTCCAGCAGACGATCCTCGACCTCTGGATGGGCGACCGCCGCGACCTCTGCGTGGTCGGCGACGCGAGCCAGACCATCTACTCCTTCGCGGGCGCGAAGAGCGCCTACCTCCTCGACTTCGCGTCGCGCTTCCCCGAGGCCACCGTCGTGCGGCTCGAGCGGAACTACCGGTCGACCTCGGGCATCACCGAGGCCGCGAACCGGCTGATGCGCGGCCGGCCGGGCGCGCTCACGCTCGTCTCGGCGGACGCGGATCCCGACGGCGACGGCACGGGCGCGGCGCGGGCGAAGGGGCGGGGAGCGGCCTCCGTGCCCGGCCGCGGCGAGGGCTTCCGCGCGCCCCAGGTGAGCGCGTTCCCGTCCGACGGCGCGGAGGCACGCGCGATCGCGGGCGCCATCGCGCAGCAGATCGCCTCGGGGATCCCGCCCGAGCACATCGCCGTGCTCTACCGCATGAACGGCCAGTCGGCGGTGCTCGAGCAGGCGCTCGGCGACGCGGGCGTCAGCTACCAGGTGCGCGGATCCCAGCGCTTCTTCGACCGCCCGGAGATCAAGCAGGCGCTCCTCGCGCTGCGCGGCGCGTCCGTGTCCATCTCCGGCGAGCCCCTGTTCAAGTCCGTGAGCGACGTGCTGCGCGGCCTCGGCTGGAGCCAGCAGCCGCCCGAGCAGCAGGGCGCCGTGCGCGACCGCTGGGAGTCGCTCGACGCGATCATGGGCCTCGCCGAGCGGATGCCCCCGGGCAGCACCTTCCGCGCGTTCACCGACGAGCTGCTCGAACGCCAGGCCGGCCAGCACGAGCCGACCGTCTCCGCCGTGACGCTGGCGACGCTGCACTCCGCCAAGGGCCTCGAGTGGGAGCACGTCTACCTGATGGGGCTCAGCGAGGGGCTCGTGCCCATCAGCTACGCCCAGACGCTCGAGGCGGTCGACGAGGAGCGGCGCCTGCTCTACGTGGGGATCACGCGCGCGCGATCCGGTCTGCGGCTGTCGTGGAGCCGGAGCGGACCGCAGCGATCGGGGCAGCGGGAGCCGTCGCGGTTCCTGGCAGAGCTCGACACCCGCATCGCGGGTGGGGGCGCGAAGCGCGGCGGCTGACCCGCCCGGTCCGCACGTCGAGAAGCGCCTGGTGCCCGGCGAGCGGGTTCTCGCCCGTGGCGAGCAGGCGGTGCGCCGGCCGCGCGGCGAGGGCCGCGACCTCGCCCGCGACGAGCCCGTCCTCGGATCCGCTGTCGCGCCCGAGCAGCTGCGTCGCGAGGGCGGGCCACGCCGGATCCGCGTCGCGGCGGTGCAGGTCGAGGCAGTAGCAGCAGACCGTGCGTCCCGGTTGCACCAGCGGGCCGACGGCCGCTGTCCGGTCGCCGAGCACGACCGGCAGGTGCGGCACGTCGGCGCGCGCCCACCGCCCGTAGGCGGCCGGCGCGATCGCGAAGTGGGCGACGATCACGGCGAGGTCGGGCGGGTCCTCCACGGCCGCCGGCCCGGCCGCCGGCCCGGCCGCGGCCCGGACGTCGTGGCCCGCTCGGGCGAGGGCGTCGGCGATCCGGTCGGCCGTGGGGCCCGCGCCGACGACCGCGACCCGTCCCGTCGGCGTCGCCGGTCGGCCGTCATCGCCCGGCGGGAGCAGCGCGGGCCGCACCAGGTCGAGCAGCTGCGTGACCTGCGCGGGGCCGGCGCCCTCGGTCGCCGCGATCATGTCGAGCCCGCCGCGGCTCACGCCGGTGCGGAGCGCGTGGAGCAGGCGCTCATCGAGGCGGGAGACGGCCGAGAGCACCACGGGCGGGCGGTCGACGCCGAGCTGGAGGGAGTCCGGCGTGCGCCAGACGAGGGGGAGGCGGGGATCGAGTCGGATGGCCATGGGCGCGGAGAGTGCCCGACGCGCCGACGGCGCGCCGGCCGCGTCCACAGGCGCGACCGGTGCCGGCTCCGGGCGGCCGCCCGGACGGCCGAGGCCGGCGCCGGCCTCGGCGGTGGTGCGGCACGGATCAGACGGGGCGCGGATCCGTGTCGTCGTCGTCCCGGCGTTCGTCCGTCGGCGCGTCCGGCTCGGTGGCGTGACCCTGGCCGTCCTCCACGGGGCGGCCGGCGTCGGATCCGCTCAGCAGGTCCTCGAGCGCCTGGTCGACCTCGTCCGGCTCGGGCTCGCCCTGCGTGAGCCGCGCGACGAGCGCGTGGGGCGCGTCGACGTCCTCGCTCGTCGGCAGCACGTCGGGGTGCGACCACAGCCGGTCGCGCTCCTCCGCGCCGACCGCGTCGGTGACGGCCTGCCACATCGCGGCCGCCTCGCGCAGGCGGCGCGGTCGGAGCTCCAGGCCCACGAGCGTGGCGAAGGCGGACTCGGCCGGCCCGCCCGTCGCGCGGCGGCGCCGCACGGTCTCGGCGATGGCGTCCGCGCGCGGGAGGCGCACGGTGGCGGCGGCGGTGACGACGTCCACCCAGCCCTCGATGAGCGCGAGCATCGTCTCGAGCCGGCTGAGCGCGGCCAGCTGGGCCTCGCTCTTGGGCGGGATGAGGGATCCGTCGACCATGGCCTGGCGGAGCTCCTCGGGGTTCGACGGGTCGAAGCCCTCGGCGAGCGACTCCAGCCGCTCGGTGTCGATGTGCACGCCCTTCGCGAACTCCGTGATGGAGGTGATGAGCTGCAGCCGCAGCCAGCGCGCGTGGCGGAACAGGCGGGCGTGCGCCAGCTCGCGCACCGCGAGGTAGATCTCGACCTGGTCGTCGGGGACGTCGATGCCGGATCCGAACGCGGCGACGTTCTGGGGGAGGAGGGCGGCCTGCTGGTCGTCGAGGAGCGGGATCCCCACGTCGCCGCCGGAGACCACCTCGGTGGAGAGCTGCCCGACCACCTGGCCGAGCTGCATGGCGAAGAGCGTGCCGCCGAGGTTCCGCATCATGCGGCCGGCGCCGGCGACCATGCCGCGCATCTCCTCGGGGGCGTTCTGCTGGAGGACCTCGGTGAGGGAGTCGGCGATGCTGAGCGCGACGGGCTCGGCGAGCTGCGTCCACACGGGCATCGTGAGCTCGGTCCACTGCGCGCGCGTGACGAGGCGCGGCGCGACCGTGAGCTGGCTCACGGTGGTGACCTCGTCGAGCCACAGCGCGGCCACCTGGAACGCCTGGTCGAGCGGCGCGGACGCGGCGGCGGTGACCTGGGTCTGCTCGGCCGCGGCGAGCTGGCGGGCGCCCTCGCGGGCCACCTTCCAGTCGACGCCGTCGCCGCTCGCGCTGAGGGCGCCCTGCAGCTGGGCGATGAGCTGGCGCACCATCTCGGGGTCCTGCGGGAGCCCCGCGGCGCCCGCGAGCCGCTCCGGGTCGATCTGGCCGTCGCCGCCCAGGAAGCGCGCGAGCATGCGGCGGAACTCGTCCTCGGGATCGGGGGTGGGCTCGTCGGCCATGGGGGTCCTCCCGGTGGATCAGGCGCCCGATCCGCGGTCCCGCGGTCGGTGGATCCACGCTAGCCCGCGCCCACGGGAAACCCATCCGCATTCGCCTAGGCTGAGCCGTCGCGGCTTCCGCCAGCCGCGAACAGCGGCCCCTCGGGCCGCCCCGTCACCCGCCCGGCGGCCGCATCCCGGCCCGTCGCGCCCCGACCGCGAGGACCTCCGGATGAGCCTGTTCGCCCAGCACGCCCCCCGCGCACCCCGGACGCCGCGCCGTCGCCGCGTCGGCCGCGTGCTCGCCGGCGTCGGGGCCGTGCTCGCGCTCTCCCTCGGCCTCATGCCGTCCCCGTACGTGATCGAGCAGCCGGGACCGGTGTTCGACACCCTCGGCACGAGCGACCACCAGGGCGCCGAGCGGCCGCTCATCTCCATCCCGGACCGCCCCACGTACCCCACCGACGGCCGCCTCGACATGCTCACGGTGAGCGTCGTCGGCAACCCCGAGCAGCGCCCCGACTGGTTCTCCGTCGTCTCCGCGTGGCTCGACCCGAGCCGCAGCGTCGTCCCGCTGGAGGCCGTGTTCCCCGCGAACCAGACCGCCGAGCAGCGCGACGCCCAGAACCAGGTGCAGATGACGAACTCCCAGCAGGACGCCGTCGCCGCCGCCCTCCTGGAGCTCGGCATCGACGTGCCGCGCACCCTCGACGTGCAGAGCGTCCTCGCGGGCTCGGCGGCCGACGGTCCGCTGCGGGTCGGCGACGCGATCCGCACGGTCGACGGCGCCGCCGTGGTCGACCTCGCCGACCTGCAGGCGCGCGTGGCGGCCGCCGGCGCGACGACGCCCCTGTCCTTCGGGATCACGCGCGACGGCCAGGAGAGCACGGTCGAGGTAACGCCCGCCGAGCGGGACGGGCGCCCGGTCATCGGCGTCGTCACCTCCACCGCCTACGAGTTCCCCTTCGCGGTCGACATCCAGCTCGACGATGTGGGCGGGCCGAGCGCCGGCATGATGTTCGCGCTCGGGATCATGGACAAGCTCGAGGAGGGCTCCCTCACCGGCGGCAAGGCCATCGCGGGCACGGGCACCATCGACGCGTCCGGCGACGTCGGCCCCATCGGCGGGATCCGGCAGAAGCTCTTCGGCGCCGAGCGCGCGGGCGCGCAGTACTTCCTCGCGCCGGCCGCCAACTGCGACGACGTCCGCGGGCACGTGCCGGACGGCCTCCGCGTCTTCTCGGTGGGGAAGCTCGACGACTCGCTGGCGGTCCTCCACGCCATCTCCTCCGGCGGCGACCTGGACGCCCTGCCCACCTGCTGACGCGTCCCGTCGGCGTCCCGCGGGACGGGCTCGCGAGGGCCCCCTTACCAGATGAGAGGGCGCCGTCGCTCGCAGGCCGCTGGCAAGAGGCCCGCCTAGGATGAGGACTCCGCTGTCCCCGACTCTGAGGCACACACGTGACAAGCACATCCGCCCGGCCCGCCCGACGGAGCCGAGCCCCTCTCGCCATCACCGCGGCCATCATCGCCGCCCTCGTGATCGCGTTCTTCGTCTTCGCCGGCTTCTACGCCGACGTCCTCTGGTACGACCAGCTGGGCTACCTCGGGGTGCTGCTCACGCAGTGGGGCGCGGGCATCGCGCTGTTCCTCGTCGGGTTCCTCGCCATGGCGATCCCGGTGTTCGTGAGCATCCAGGTCGCGTACCGCTCGCGGCCCGTCTACGCGAAGCTCAACTCGCAGCTCGACCGCTACCAGCAGGTCATCGAGCCGCTGCGCCGTCTGGCCATGTTCGCCATCCCCGCGGTGTTCGGCCTGTTCGCGGGCGTCTCGGCGTCGAGCGGCTGGCAGCGCACGCTGCTGTGGCTGAACCGCACGCCCTCGGGCACCACGGATCCGCAGTTCGGGCTCGATGTGTCGTTCTACCTGTTCGAGCTGCCCTTCTACCAGGCGGTCGTCGGGTTCGCCTCGGCCGTCGTCATCATCTCGATGCTCGGCGTGCTCGCCACGAGCTACCTCTACGGCGCGGTGCGCTTCACCGGCCGGGAGGTGCGCATCTCGAAGAGCTCGCGCATCCAGATCGCGGTCACCGCGGGCGTCTACTTCCTGCTGCAGGGCGTCAGCATCTGGCTCGACCAGTACTCCGCCGTCGTCAACACGGCCAACGGCGGCCTGTTCACCGGCGCCGCGTTCTCGGACGTGAACGCGGTGATCCCGGGCCGCACGATCCTCGCCGGCATCGCCGCCGTCGTCGCGGTGCTGTTCCTCGTCACCGCGGCCATCGGCCGCTGGCGCCTGCCGATCATCGGCACCGCGGGCCTCATCGTGGCCAGCATCCTCATCGGCACGGCCTACCCGGCCGTGGTGCAGCGCTTCCAGGTGGAGCCGAACGAGCGCGCGCTCGAGTCGCAGTACTACCAGCGCAACATCGAGGCCACCCGCCAGGCGTACGGCCTCGCGGACATCGAGGAGATCCCCTACGACGCCACGACGGACACCACGCCCGGCGCGCTCCGCGAGGACGCCGCGACCACGGCCAACATCCGCATCCTCGACCCCGCGGTGGTGGGTGACGCGTTCAGCCAGCTGCAGCAGTTCCGGCAGTACTACCAGTTCGGGAACAACCTCGACGTCGACCGGTACCAGATCGACGGCCGGGTCCAGGACACGGTCGTCGCGGTGCGCGAGCTGAGCCCGAACAACACCGGCACCTCGTGGGTCAACCAGCACCTCGTGTACACCCACGGCTACTCGCTCGTCGCCGCCTACGGCACGCAGCGCACCTCCGACGGCCAGCCGGTCTTCCTCGAGTCCGGCATCCCCGCCTCGGGCGACCTGGGGAAGTTCGAGCCGCGCGTGTACTTCGGCGAGGACTCGCCCGCCTACTCGATCGTCGGCGGTCCCGCGTCCGGCGACAACGTCGAGCTCGACTACCCGTCGGGCGTCGACGGCGCCGACGAGACCTACACGACGTTCCAGGGCGACGGCGGTCCGAAGGTCGACAACGTCTTCAAGCGCCTCATCTACGCGCTGAAGTTCCAGTCGGAGCAGATCTTCCTGGCCAACCAGATCAACGACCAGTCGCAGATCCTCTACGACCGCGACCCGGCGCAGCGCGTCGGCAAGGTGGCGCCGTACCTCACGGTGGACAAGGACCCGTACCCCAGCGTGGTCGACGGGCGCGTGGTGTGGATCGTCGACGGCTACACGACGAGCGACCAGTACCCGTACTCGCAGAAGAACGACATGAGCCGGCTCATCGCCGACTCGCAGCAGACGCAGCCGCTCGTGCCGACCGACCAGATCAACTACATCCGCAACTCGGTGAAGGCGACGGTCGACGCGTACGACGGCAAGGTCACGCTCTACGCGTGGGACACCGACGACCCGATCCTCAAGACCTGGCAGAAGGTGTTCCCCTCGACCCTCAAGCCGATCTCGGACATCTCCGGCGAGCTCATGAGCCACCTGCGCTTCCCGGCGGACATGTTCAAGGTGCAGCGCGGCGTGCTCGGCAAGTACCACGTCACCGATCCCGGCTCGATCTACTCGAACCAGGACCTCTGGACGACCCCGAACGACCCCACCGCCACCACGGACCCGGGCACGTCGGCGAAGCTCCAGCCGCCGTACTACCTGACCATGCAGATGCCGGGCCAGGACTCGCCGCGGTTCTCGCTGTACTCGACGTTCATCCCGCCGGCCACGCAGGACACCGCGCGGAGCGTGCTCACCGGCTACCTCGGGGTGGACTCCGACGCGGGCAGCACCGCGGGGGAGAAGGCGCCGGACTACGGCAAGCTGCGCCTGCTGACGCTGCCGAACGACGACACCATCCCGGCGCCGACGCAGATCCAGAACAACTTCAACTCGAACACGAACGTGGCGAACCAGCTCAACCTGCTGGAGCGCGGCGGACGGACCTCGGTCGTGCGCGGCAACCTGCTGACCCTCCCGGTCGGCGGCGGCCTGCTGTACGTGCAGCCGGTCTACGTGCGCTCCACGGGTGACACGAGCTACCCGCTGCTCCGCAAGGTCCTCGTGGCGTTCGGCGACAAGATCGCGTTCGAGGACACGCTGGACGCGGCCCTCGACAGCATCTTCGAGGGCGACTCGGGTGCCACGGCGGGAGACGAGGCGGTGGAGGGCACGACGCCCGCCGATCCCGCTGCCGTGGACGGCTCCGGAGGCGGGGCCACCGACGGCGGCACGGGGGCGACCCCGACGCCCGCGCCGAGCGCCTCGCCCGCGGCTCCCGCGCAGGACGTGCAGGCGGCCCTGGCCGCGGCCGGCCAGGCGCTCCAGGAGAGGGAGGCGGCCTACAAGGCCAACGACCTCGTGGGGGCGGCGCAGGCCGACAAGCGCCTGACCGAGGCGCTGAACCGGGCGATCGAGCTGGGTGCGGCCCGGAAGTAGCCCGGACGCTCCACCAGGACGGCCCCGGCGGCCCCGCGATGCGGGTGCTGCCGGGGCCGTCCTCGTCCGGCGCGGCGATCGGGGCCCGTGCGCGGCGTCGAGTGGTCATGAGCACCCGAGAGGTCTGGTAATGTATTCCTCGTAGCGCGGGGTGGAGCAGTTCGGTAGCTCGCTGGGCTCATAACCCAGAGGTCGTAGGTTCAAATCCTGCCCCCGCAACAGAACGAAGGCCCGGTCTCCTCGAGACCGGGCCTTCTGCTTTGCCCGGACTCCTTCCGGTGCCATGGGGCGGATGCCGTCCGCGTGGATCGCCGCTCGGCGGATCCCCCGCTAGGGTCTCGTGACGACGCCTCCATCGTGCGCGCCGCGGCGGCCGGCTCCGAGGCCGTGACGAGCGGGGGTCGAACGTGCAGGGACCGGGCACCGCGGTGTTCCTCAACGGCCTGCCGGGCAGCGGCAAGTCCACGCTCGCGCGGCAGCTGGTGGACGCGCGGGCCGGGTGGTTCCTCCTCGACGTCGACGATCTCCGGACCTCCGTCGGCGGTTGGGCGGACGACTTCGCCGGGGCGGGGCGGACCGTGCGCCCCGTCGCGCGGTCGATCGTCCGCACCGTGGTGGCGGGCGGGGGCACGGTCGTGGTCCCGCAGCTCTTCGACGACGCCGACGAGCTGTTGGCCTTCGCGGACGAGGCCAGGCGCGCAGGCGGTCGGGCGATCCACGTGCTGCTCGACGTGCCCGAGGACGAGTGCCGACGGAGGCTGGCGCGGCGGCGGCGGGTCGCCGGCGAGGGGCGGGGACCGTCGCTCGCCCGGGTGGTGGGCGAGGCGCTGGACCGGGCAGGCGGTGCCGAGCACCTGGAGGTCCTCGCCGAGCGTCTGCGCCATGTCGTCCGCGGACCCCTCGCTGCGCATCCCGTCGACGGCCGCGAAGGTGGTCGTGCGCTGGTGGAGCTCCTGGACCTCATGGCCCGCTGAGGGCGGACGCCCACCGGGTCTCGCCGGGGGCGCGGTCAGCGGCGGCGGCCGGGGAGCAGCGCCTGGGCGAGCGGGATGACGGACACCACGAGGAGCACCGTGCCGAGCACCTCGTCGTCAGGGCGCACGAGCACGCCGCCCGCGAGGAGGCCGCCGAACACGAGCGCGGAGATCGCCCGGCGGAGGGTGCGCTCCAGGGCGCCCACCCGACGCTCGAGCGTGGGGTCGCTGATGGGGAGCGCGCCCTCGTCGATGCGGGTCAGCAGCGCGTCGAGGCGGCCGGGCAGGCGCGCGATCGTGCTCGCGGTGTCGGAGACGCGCGTGCCGAGGTCGCGCACCACGTTGCCGCGCTCCTCGCGGATGAGGCGCTGCGCGTACGGCTCGACGGAGTCCCAGAGGTTGAAGCGCGGATCCAGCGCGCTGCAGACGCCCGAGGTGAGCGACATGGCGCGGATGATGAGGAGGAAGTCGTCGGGCAGCTGGAAGGGCAGGGTGCGCACCACCTCCTGGAACTCCTCGGCGAACGCGCGGAACTCCCGCGGGTCCACCTCGCGCAGCTCCGCGAAGCCGAGCCCGCCGAAGCGGGCGAAGAGGCGCGTCATGGCGAGCTCGAGCTGCGTGGTGTCGGCGGAGGGGAGCAGCACGCCGATGTCGCGGGCCGCGTCGACGAGGCCCTTCCCGTCGCGCGAGGCCGCGGCGATGAGCATCTTGCGGAGGCCCCGGCGCGCGCTCGGCGGGACCTCGCCCATCATGCCGAAGTCGATGAAGGTGAGGGTCCAGCCCTGCTCGACCGAGCCGTCCGTGACGGGCGTGACGAAGACGTTGCCGGGGTGCGGATCCGCGTGGAAGAAGCCGTCGGCGAAGAGCTGGTCGAACATGACGGCCGCGAACACCGGGGCGACCTCGACGGGGTCGATGCCCGCGGCCAGGAGTCCGGCGTGGTCGGTGATCTTGATGGCCGTGACGTCCTCGAGCGTCAGCACGCGCCGCGTGCTGCGCTCCCAGACGATCTCCGGCACGGCCACGCGGGCGTCGGCGCGGAACATGTCCTGGAAGCGCGCGGAGCTGCGGGCCTCGTGCAGGTAGTCGATCTCCTCGAGGCTCGTCTCGGCGAACTCCTCGACGAGGGCGGGCGCGTCGACCCGGTCGGAGACGAGGCGGACGTGCGTGAGCCAGCCGCCGATGCGGCGGAGCGCCGCAAGGTCGATGCGGACGATGTCGTCGATGCCCGGCCGCTGCACCTTGATGACCGCGCCCGTGAGGCCGGTGTCGGCGGAGTCGATGGGGCCGAGGATCGCGCGGTGCGCCTGGCCGAGCGAGGCGGCCGCGACGGGCGTCTCGTCGACCCACGCGAACGCCTCGGAGAGCGGCATGCCGAGCTCCCGCTCCGCGAGCGCCCGGATCTCGGGGAAGGGCACCGCGGGCACCTCGTCCTGCAGGTCCTCGAGCTCGGCGGTGATCTCGGGCGGCAGCACGTCGAGGCGCGACGACATGAACTGCCCCACCTTGATCATGAGGCCGCCGAGCTCGACCGCGAGGACGCGGAAGCGCCGGGCGAACCTCTTCATGCGGCGGGTGCGCGTGCGCTCGGCGATGCGCCGGAGGCCGACGCGGGGGAGGAACAGCTCGTACCACCACGTCACCGCGAGGTTCCAGGCGGCGAAGCGGAGGATGCGGCGGTAGCGGGCGCGCGTCTCCGGGGCGTCGCCCTCGGGAGCCGTCCCGGGTGCGGCGCCGGCCGTGGCCGCGGTCACTCCCGGGCGAGGATCGCGTAGAGGCGGCGGCGCACCGCGTCGAGCTCGGAGGCGGCCTCGGCGACCTGCTCCGGCGTGCCCGAGCGCTGCACCTGCGCGGCGGCCTGCGCGAGCGAGAGACCGGCCTTGGGGAGGGTGGAGCGGTCGCGGCGGTCCTGCGCGTCGTGGTCGTGCGCGTCGGGGGAGCCGGCCCACGGCGCGGTGATGCCGTCGCGCGCGACCGTCGAGCGGCCGGCCTCGGTGAGCGCCCAGACCTTGCGCCCGTCCGTGGTCTCCGCGGCGATGAGGCCCTCGTCCGCGAGGAGCTGGAGCGTGGGGTACACGGCACCGGCGTCGGGCGTCCAGGCGCCCGCGGTGCGCTCGGAGATCGCGTGGATGAGGGCGTACCCGTGCATGGGCTCCTCCGCGAGGAGGGCGAGGACCGCGTGACGCACGTCCTGCGGGCCGTGGCCGAGCCGGTGGCCGGGGTCGTGGCCGGCCGTGCCGGCATCGCGCTTCTCGAAGCGGGCGCGGAGCGACTCCATGGCCTGCCACACGCCGTCGGCGGCGTCTCCGAATGCGGATCCTGCGGTCGGGGACGATGCGGCCATGACGAGCTCCTAGCTGTGGGACGTGCGCGGTGGTTCCGACGATAGGGCGCGCACCTGGCCGCGGACCCGGGAGGGGCGGGTTCGTCAGGGAGCCGACAGGTCCGCGGCCCCGGGAGGGACGGACGCGGTCAGCCGACGGCCTGCGCGAAGCGGCGCGACGGATCCGCGAGGTGCTCGAGACCGGCGGGCAGCGCCCGGCCCTTCGCGCTCATCGACTGCGCCCACAGCCGACCGGCGCGGTACGAGGAGCGGACGAGCGGGCCGGCGAGCACGCCGAGGAACCCGATCGCCTCGGCCTCCGCCTTGATCTCCACGAACTCCTCCGGCCGCACCCAGCGCGCGACCGGCAGGTGCCGGGGGCTCGGCCGCAGGTACTGCGTGACGGTGATGATGTCGCAGCCGGCGTCGTGCAGGTCGGCCAGCGCCTCCGACACCTCCTCGCGCGTCTCGCCCATGCCGAGGATGAGGTTCGACTTGGTGATCAGCCCGGCGTCGCGCCCCTGCGTGATCACGTCGAGCGAGCGCTCGTACCGGAACGCCGGGCGGATGCGCTTGAAGATGCGCGGCACCGTCTCGACGTTGTGCGCGAAGACCTCCGGCCGGGAGGAGAACACCTCGGCGAGCAGGTCGGGGTCGCCGGAGAAGTCGGTCGCGAGGATCTCGACGCCCGTGCCGGGGTTGTCGGCGTGGATCCGCCGCACGGTCTCGGCGTGCAGCCACGCGCCCTCGTCGGGCAGGTCGTCGCGGGCGACGCCCGTGACGGTCGCGTAGCGGAGGCCCATGCGCTTCACGGAGTCGGCGACGCGGCGCGGCTCGTCGGTGTCGTAGTCGGCGGGCTTGCCGGTGTCGATCTGGCAGAAGTCGCAGCGGCGCGTGCACTGGGAGCCGCCGATGAGGAACGTGGCCTCCCGGTCCTCCCAGCACTCGTAGATGTTCGGGCAGGCGGCCTCCTGGCAGACGGTGTGCAGGTCCTCCGTCTTCACGAGCTGCTGGAGCGCCTGGTACTCGGGGCCCATGCGGGCCGTCGTCTTGATCCACTCGGGCTTCCGCTCGATGGGCGTCTCCGCGTTCCGCACCTCGAGGCGGAGCATGCGGCGACCGTCGGGGGCGGCGGCGGTCATGCGCGGGCCCCGGCGACGGGGGAGAGGGGAGCGGTGGGGGTCATGGCGGATCCGTTCGGGGCGAGGGCGCGCATCAGGTGCGGGCGGAGGAGGGGGACGACGGCGGCCGGCGTGACCGTGCGGCCGAGGATGCGGCTGATCGTGGTGACGCCGGCGTCGCGGATGCCGCAGGGGACGATCCGGTCGTAGGCGTCGAGGGAGTTGCTGCAGTTGAGGGCGAAGCCGTGCAAGGTGACGCGCTCGGCGACGCGGACGCCGATGGCGGCGACCTTCTCGTCGCGCGGCGTGCCGTCGGGTGCGGCGCCGCGGACCCAGACGCCGGAGCGGCCGTCGACCCGGCGGGCGTCGACACCGAGTTCGGCGAGGAGGCCGAGCAGCGCGTCCTCGAGGCGGCGCACGTGGGCCACGACGTCGAGGGGCTCCGGCAGGCGCACGATCGGGTAGCCGACCAGCTGGCCCGGGCCGTGCCAGGTGATGCGGCCGCCGCGGTCGACGTCGACGACGGGCGTGCCGTCGCGCGGCCTGTCCGTCGGCTCCGTGCGCCTCCCCGCGGTGTAGACCGAGGGGTGCTCGAGGAGGATGACGGTGTCCTGCGCCCGGCCCGCGACGACGTCGGCATGCAGGGCACGCTGACGCTCGAGGGCCTCGATGTACGGCACGGAGTTGGCGCTTAGCCCCGTGACGACGATGTCGACCACGGGGTCAGCATAGGTGCGCGGCTCCCGCGAGGCGAGGGACCGCGCGGACCGGTCGCGTTGCGGGGGAGGCCCGCGGGGCGGAGGATCGACACCGATGACCGACACCGCCGCACCCGCCGTCCCCGACCGTCCCGCCCGCGCTCCGCGGTCGCCGCACGTGCTGGAGGTGATGCGCACGGAGCGGCTCGCACCGCACCTCGTGCGCGTGCACCTCGGCGGGGAGGGGACGCGCACGCTGCTGGCGGAGGCCGTGCCCGAGCGGCTGGCCGCGACCGACGCCTACGTGAAGCTGATGCTGCCGCAGCCCGGATCCGGCGTCACGCCGCCGTTCGACCTGCCCGCCCTCCGCGCGAGCCTGCCGCCCGAGGCGCTCCCGGCGGTGCGGACCTACACGCTGCGGCACGCGGATGCGGCGGCGGGCACCTGCGCGATCGACTTCGTCGTGCACGGCGACGAGGGGCTCGCGGGACCGTGGGCGGCGTCCGCGCAGCCCGGCGACCTGATCGCGGCGAGCGGCCCCGGAGGCATGTTCCGACCGAGCGCGGACGCGGACGTGACGCGCGTGCTCCTCGGCGACGACTCCGCCGTGCCCGCGATCGCCGCGGCGCTCGCCGCCATGCCCGCCCATGCGCACGGTGTCGCGCTGATCGAGGTCGACGGCGTCGCGGACGAGCTCCCGCTCGAGCGTCCCGCGGGCGTGGAGGTGCGCTGGATCCACCGCTCGCGACAGCCCGACGCGCTGCCCGGCGCGCCCCTCGTCGCCGCGGCGCGCGCCCTCGACCGGCCCGACGGCGAGGTCGAGGTCTTCGCGCACGGGGAGCGCGGCGCGATGAAGGAGCTGCGCGCGCTCCTCCAGGACGGCTGGGGCATCGACCGCCGCGCCCTCTCGCTCTCCGCCTACTGGGCGCTCGGCCGCGCGGAGGACCGGTTCCAGGCCGAGAAGAGGGAGCCGGTGGGGGCGATCTTCGCGGACTGACGGCATCCCGGGTCGGCGCGTCCGACCGGCTCGGATGTGGTCTGATCCCGCGGGACATGCTCCGGTCGTGATCCCATAGGCATGGTCCCGAGGCGAGGGCCGACTCCACGGGGTGAGGATCGGGACGATGCGGGAGACCTCGGACGCACGGGTCGGAGCGGCGGCGGGAGCGTGCCGTTCCGGGAAGGCGCGCCACTCCGCGGGTGGTGGGCCGAGGCATCTCCACGACCACCTGTCGACGGGGAAGCGTGTCATGAGGGGACGGCGGTGACGACGAGCCGGGACGGTGGGGATGATCTGGAGGACCTGGTCCGCAGCCTGCGCCCCACCCTCAGCCCGGACGTCGATGAGTGGATCGAGGATCCGGTGACATGGGTCCTCCGCGATGACGCGCACCGGCAATCGCTCTGCATCGTGGCCGTGACGGACGGCGAGTTCGACGTCACCGTCGGCGAGGGGGTGCACACGGCCCGGGGCCTCACGCGGTCCGAGCTCGAGCCCCTGGTGTCGCTCCTGGGGGTGGAGATGCTCTTCACCGCTCGGAGCGCCGCGCCGTGGAGGTGGCAGTATCTGAGTCTCGGCGACGGCACCCCGGTCCTGGCGAGGGAGGCTGCAGCGCTCGGCCCTGGCCGCACGACCAGCCCCGTCGCGGTGCCGAGGACGGCGGATCACATCGCCGCTCTCCGCTCCGAGTTCGCGCCGCTCGTGCGCCGCTCGGTGACGGAGTGCACCGAGCACGATCGCTGGCGCCTGCATGGTCGCCGACACGGTGAGGACCTGTCGATCGGCTACGGGGGCGGCTCGACGATCGAGATCGAATTGGGCGATTCCTCCACGGAGCTGGTCGACTTCCCGAAGAGGCATCTGCCGGGCATCCTCGAGCGCTTCGACGGGTCCGAGTCGTCGTGGATGCGGTCCTCGCTGATGGGGATCCCGGTCTCGGTGGGCGTGGTCTTCGCCGACGGACATCGCGTGCCGTGGGACCGATTCCACAGGGTCCTGTCGCGCATGGCGCGAGAAGAGCGCATCGACGGATCCGTCTGACCCACGGCCGGCGACCAGAGCGGGGTCGTGCGCCGGGTCGCGGATCCGGCATGCTGGGCAGGCGCGCGAGCTGGCACGACCGGTCGCACGCGTCCTCGTCCCCCCACCCCGGAGCCCGCCATGAGCGCAGCCGCATCCCGCCCGAACGACCATCCCGCCGACGCGGGCGGCGTGGGGGAGGTGGCTCCGGACGAGAGCCTCATCACCGTCCCGGACACCGTCGCCGGGATCCCGCACTCCGTCATCGAGGACGTGCTCGGGATCCTCACCGGCACGTTCGTCGCGTCGTTCGGGCTGTTCCTGCTGCGCGACAGCGGTGCCGTCACGGGCGGCACCGCCGGGCTCGCGCTGCTGCTGAGCTACACGGGCGTGCTGCCGTTCGGCGTGCTGTTCTTCGTCGTGAACGCGCCGTTCTTCGCGCTCGCCGTGTGGAAGAAGGGCTGGCGGTTCACGATCCGCACGGTGATCTCGGTCGGTCTCGTGTCGCTGTTCTCGACGTTGCACCCGGCGATGGTGACGAGCCTCGACCTGCAGCCCGTCTACGGCGTGCTCGCGGGGAACCTGCTCGTGGGGATCGGGCTGCTGGTGGTGTTCCGCCACGGATCCAGCCTCGGCGGGTTCAACATCGTGGCGCTCGTGGTGCAGGAGCGGCTCGGCTTCCGGGCCGGGTACGCGCAGATGATCCTCGACGTCATCGTGATCCTGCTGGGCCTCACGGTCGTGGAGCTCGAGAGCGTGGTCTGGTCGGCGGTCGGCGCGGTGCTGCTCAACCTCGTGCTCGCGCTCAACCACCGGCCGGGGCGCTACACCGGGGTCTGAGCGGGATCAGCCGGCGGGCGGGGCCGCGTCCGGACGCGCGTGCGCGTCGTGCGCGTCGTCCGCGTCGTCCGCGGGGTGGCGCAGGTAGCCGCGGCGGCGCAGGCCGACCTCGAGCGGCAGCGTCGCGAGGGGCGGGATCGCTGCGACGCCCGCGAGGAGCGCGGCCTTCCAGCCCCAGCGGAGCCGGATCGCGGCCACGGCCGTGACGATGACGTAGAGCACGAACGCGGCGCCGTGCAGGCGGCCGAACACGAAGACGCCGAGCTCGGTGGTCTCCGTGACGTACTTGAGGAACATGCCCACGAGCAGGCCCGTCCAGGTCACGGCCTCCACGATCGCGACCACGGCGAAGAGGCGGCCGAGGCGCGACGGCCGGTCGGAGCGGTCGCGCGTGCCGCGGAGGAGGCGGGCGACGGCGCCGGATCCGGCGGGGGAGGACGCGGACCCCGGACGCCCGTCGGCGTCGGCGTCGGGGCGGGCGGCGTCGGCGTGCGGAGTGTGCGTCATGGGGCCTTCCGGGGCGGGGCGGCGGATCCGGTGCGGATCCCCTCGGAGCGGAGCGGGTCGTCACCAGGGTACGGATGCCCTCCGGGCGGATGCTGGGGACGCCGTCCGCCCGCGCGCCGCGACCCGCGGCGGATGGCAGGATCGAGGGGCCGGATCAGCCGGCTCCCGTTACCCGCCCGAGCCCCGGAGGCCCCATGCCCGACCGCGCCCCGCACGTCGTGTTCGTCTGCGCCCGCAACGGCGGCAAGTCCCAGCTCGCCGCGGCGCTCATGCGGCACGACGGCGACGGCGCGGTGCACGTGTCGTCCGCCGGCACGGATCCCGGGACCGACCTCAACGCGCTCGCCGTGGAGTCGCTCGCCGAGCTCGGCATCGACGTGGGCGACGAGCGCCCCAAGCCGCTCACGGACGACATGGTGCGCGCGGCCGACCTCGTGGTCGTGCTCGGCGCCGAGGCGCACGTGGACGGCGACCGGGGGGTCGCGGTGGAGACGTGGATCACGGACGAGCCGTCCGAGCGCGGCATCGACGGGATGGAGCGGATGCGGCTCGTGCGCGACGACATCCGCGCGCGCGTCACGGAGCTCCGCGGCCGGCTGGGCGGCGCGGCCTAGGGGCTCAGCGCGTCGGGGCCCGGCCGCGGTCGTCGTCGGCGCGCCCCGACGGGCGGTCGGCCCGGTCGGCCCGGTCGGCCCGCTCCGCCCGCGGCCGCGCGACGAGCGCGTCGACGTGCCGCTCCAGCAGGCGGAGCGCGCGGGCGTGCTGTGCGGGATCCGGCTCGTGCACGAGGAGCTGGAGCGCGAGCCCCGCGACGAGCGCCTGCAGGTGGTCGGCCTCGTCGTCCGGATCCGCGTCCGGCCGCAGCAGGCCGGCGGCCCGCAGCTGCGCGAGCTGGGTGAGGCAGGTCTCGCGCGCGGCGGCGTGGGCGGCCCGGCGCACCTCGCGGAGCCGGGGGTGCGACGCCGCGTCGGCGTGCAGCGCGGCTGTGACCTCGGCCTCCGCGCGGCGCTCGTCGTCGAGCGGGAGCCGCTCGGCGAGGACCTGGACCGTGCGGCGGCGGACGTCCGGCTCGGTGCGGCGGCGCGCGGTGCGGGCGGCGACCCGGCGGCCGACGAGCGCGGTCGCGTGCGCCATCAGCTCGATCCGCGTGGGGAACGAGTGCCGCAGGGACCCGGTGCTGAGGCCCGCCTCGGCGGCGACCGTGCGCACGGAGACGCCGCTCGCGCCGTGCCGGCGGATGACGCGCCAGACGGCCTCGGCGAGCTCGTCCTCGCGACGCGCGCGGTCGATCAGGCGGGGCATGGCGTCACGGTAGCACCGGCATCCCGGCTGTCCGCGGGCGGCCCGGCGAACGCGCCGCGAACGGTAGCGTCGACCGAATGCGCCCCTTCACGCCGCCCTGCGGCCCCGTGGTCGGCTGGGCCGACGGCGAGGTCGCGCGGGCCACCGGAATCCCGTACGCCACCGCCGACCGGTTCTCCCCGCCCGTCGCGCACCCCGACTGGAGCACGCCGCTCGAGGCGACGGAGTGGTCCCCGGCCTGCCCGCAGGTGCCCATGGCGGAGCTCGACGCCGTGCTCGGCGACTTCGCCGGCCTCCGGGTGGACGAGGACTGCCTCCGCGTCTCCGTCACGACGCCGCGCGACGCCTCGCCGGACGCGGGGCTGCCCGTGATGGTCTGGATCCACGGCGGCTCGTACGTCGCGGGCGCGGGCGACGTCCCGATCATGGATCCGGCGCCCCTCGTCGCGGAGCAGCGCGTGGTCGTCGTCACCGTCACCTACCGGCTGGGGCTCCTCGGCTACCTCGGCGACGGCGCGGGCCGCCCCGCGAACCTCGGGCTGCTCGACCAGCTGGAGGCGTTCCGCTGGGTCGCTCGCAACATCCGCGCCTTCGGCGGCGACCCCGACCGCGTGACGGCCTTCGGGCAGTCGGCGGGAGGCGACGCGGTCGCGCACCTGATGGCGCTGCCGGAGGCCGCAGGGCTCTTCCGCCGCGCGATCGTGCAGAGCGCACCCCTCGGCATCTCCCGCGGCCGGCGGCGGATGAACGCGGCCATGGCGCGCGCTTCCCGCGGACTCACGGCGGACATGCCCGTCGAGGACGTGGTCGCGCGGCAGCCCGCCGTCGAGCGCGTCGCCGCGCCGTACGGCCTCATCGGCGCGATGCCCTTCGGCACCCAGTACGGCCACGCGCCGCTGCCGCGCGAGTCGGACCTCGACGCGGCCTGGGACCGCGCGGCGCCCCGCGTCGACGTGCTCATCGGCCACACGGCGGAGGAGGCGCGGCTGTTCCTGCCCGACGTCCCGTGGCTCGCGCGCCTCACCCGCGTGCCCGTGGTGGGCCCGCTCGTGCGGCGGGCGGCGGTCGCGGGCGTCACGGGCATCATCTACGGCGTCCCTGGCCTCCGCTTCGCCCGCCGGCACGCGCGCGCGGGCGGCACGGCGCACTGCTACGTGATCCGCTGGTCGGCCCCCGGCAGCCCGCTCGGCGCCGCGCACACTGTCGACCTGCGGCTCCTGTTCGGCGACGAGGAGGCGTGGCGCGGCGCGGGGCTACTGGCGGGCGCGCCGTGGGAGGGCGTCCAGCGCGACGCCCGCCGGGTGCGGCAGGTGTGGGGCGACTTCGCGCGCGGGCGGATCCCGACCCGACAGCTCATCCCGGGCGTGCTGGAGCTGCGGCGCGTCGACGGCTGACGCGGGGTCCCCTGCGTGCGCCGGGCTCCCAGGGGAGGCGTCAGAGCAGGGCGGAGACGGCCGCGGCGACGACGTCCGGATCCGTCACCGGCACCATGTGCTCGGACCGCGGCGCCGGGATCCACGCGCCGTCCGCCGCGGCTGCCGCCGACGCCCGGTGCGCGCCGACGAGGTCGGCGCGTTGCCGCCGCGTGAGCGCGCCGGACGCCGTGCCGGAGATCACGCGGACGGGCACTCCGGGGAGCGTCGACGACGCCCCGGGGTGCGCGGCGAGCGCCGCGAGGCCCGGCAGGAGGTGTCGCTGCTCGGCCGAGGTGGCGCGCGCGGCCGTGACCGAGCCGGCCGCGGCGACGGCGGCCGCGAGGAGGGGCGCGGGCAGGCCCGCGAGTGCGATCCGGTGCAGCGGCGCCAGCAGGCCGAGGCGCGCGAGCGGCACGAGCATCGCCGCCTGCGCCGCGAATCCCGCACGCGCGAGGGGTCCCGTGTAGGAGCGGGCGCGCTCGTCGCTGGGGTCCACGAGCACCACGCCCGCGGTCGCGATGCCGCGCGCGATCCGCCGCGCCGCCGCCACGCGCACGACCGGCCCGCCCCAGCTGTGACCGACGAGCACGAGGCGGCGGTGCGGGAACGCGGCGATGACCGCCTCCAGGTCGTCGGCCAGGCGGTCGAGGTCGCGCGGCGCGGGATCCGGGTCGCTGGATCCGAGGCCCGCCCGGTCGTAGGCGACGACGCGGTGGGTGCGGGCGAGGATCCCGTTCACGAGGCCCCAGGTGAGGCCGCTGCCGCCGAGGCCCGCCTCCAGGACCACGAGGTCGTCGCCGGTGCCGTCGACCATCGCGCGGAGGCGGCGGCCGTCCGGAGTCGTGACCGTGGCCTCGCGCCCGAGGGAGCCGGTGGTCACGCGAGCACGGGCCACGGCTGCGGCGTCCGGTCGTCTGTCGCGAGGAGCCCCGCCAGCCAGTCGTCCTCCCGGCCCTCGCGACCCATCGCACCGAGGCGGACGACCCCCTCGAAGCGGAAGCCGAGCGCGCGGACGACCGCGGCGGATCCGGTGTTCCCGGCATAGGCGCGCCAGCCGATGCGCACGAGCCCGAGACCGGCGGACGCGTCGAACCCGTGCTCGACGACCGAGGCCGCGGCCTCGCGCATGATCCCGTGACCACGTGCTCCCGGCGCCAGCCAGTACCCGATCTCGGCCCCGCCGTCCGCGATCGCGTGCAGTCCCACGGTGCCGACGAGCGCGTCGCCGTCGAGCACGGCCCAGGTGAGGCGCTCGCCCGAGGCCCAGTCGGCGGGGCAGAACGCGGAGACGAAGGAGAGCGCGTCGTCGCGCGTGTACGGGACGGGCACGGGCACGTAGCGCTGGATCGCCGGGTCCTGGCACGCGGCCGTGATCGCATCGACGTCGTGGAGCGCGGGCGGCCGGAGCGTCAGGCGCGGGGTGCGGAGGGTGACGGCGTCCATCGCGCCACGCTAGCGGAGGGCGTGATGACGGACCGTCGCGGCGGGAGCGCGCACGCAGGGCGTGCGCTGACGCGGGTGGCGGGTCCTGCGTCATCATCTCCCTCGACGGCGCTCGGCCGTCGGGCGACGAAGGGAACGCGGTCGGGATGACGACGCGACACCGGATCCTGTTCACCACGACCCTCGTGATCGCCGCGGGGCTGGAGATCGCGGGGGTGATCCTGCTCGCGACCTCGGACTTCGAGGACGTCCGCGGTCGGGGCCTGTGCTTCGCGGCCACGGGGATCGGGATGACCTACGTCCTCGTGCGGCTCGTCCAGCGCAGGCGGACGGACCGCTGAGGGCGACGCGCGTCCGAAGGCGCGCCTGGCGCATGCACGACGGCCCGCCCCCTGCAGCAGGGGACGGGCCGTCGCACGTGCGGACGCGGATCAGTCGCGGGGCTTGCGACCCCGGCGCTCGGGGGCCGCGCCGCGCTCGGCGGCACGGGGGCCGCCGCGGTCGGGCCGGATGTCGATCGGCCGGCCGTTGATGAGCGTGCTGGCGAGCTTGTCGAGGCGGTCCTGAGGCAGGCCGGCCGGCAGCTCGACGAGCGAGAAGTCCGGGCGGATGTCGATGTGGCCGAAGTCCTCGCGGCTGAAGCCGCCCTCGTTGGCGAGCGCGCCGACGATCTGGCGGGGCTCGACGCGGTGGCGGCGGCCGACGTCGATGCGGTACGTGGCCATGTTGCCGCTGCCGCGCGCGGGACGGGCCCGGCGCTCGCCGCGGTCGTCGCCGTCGCGGCCCGGGCGGTCGTCCCGGCGCTCGCGCTCGACGCGCGGGGGACGGAGGTCGTCGGCCGAGAGCAGGAGCGGCGTGTCGCCCTGCGCCACGATCGCGAGCGCGGCGGCCACGTCGGACTCGACGACGTCGTGGTGGTTCACGTAGTGGCCCACGATGTCGCGGAACGCGTCGAGGCGCTCGCGATCCTGGAGCGCGGCGGTGATCGCGTCGTCGAAGCGGGTGAGGCGCGTGACGTTCACGTCCTCCGCGCTCGGCATGCGCATCTCGGTGAGCGGCTGGCGCGTGGCCTTCTCGATGGCGGTGAGGAGGCGGCGCTCGCGCGGCGTGACGAAGCTGATCGCCGCGCCGCTGCGCCCGGCCCGGCCCGTGCGGCCGATGCGGTGCACGTACGACTCGGTGTCGATGGGGATGTCGTAGTTGACGACGTGGCTGATCCGGTCGACGTCGAGCCCGCGGGCCGCGACGTCGGTGGCCACGAGGATGTCGAGCTTGCCCGACTTCAGCTGCTCGACCGTGCGCTCGCGCTGCGCCTGCGCGACGTCGCCGGAGATGGCGGCGGCCGCGTATCCACGGGCGCGGAGCTTCTCGGCGAGCGTCTCCGTCTCGTTCTTCGTGCGGACGAACACGATCATGCCCTCGAAGTTCTCGGTCTCGAGGATGCGGGTGAGCGCGTCGACCTTCTGCGGGTACGACACCATCAGGTAGCGCTGCGTGGTGTTCGCGGAGGTCGTGGTCTTGTTCTTGACCGTGATCTCCTCGGGGTCCTGCAGGTACTTGCCCGAGATGCGGCGGATCTGCGCGGGCATCGTGGCCGAGAACAGCGCGATCTGCTTCGACTTCGGGGTGTCCGCGAGGATGGTCTCCACGTCCTCCGCGAAGCCCATCTTGAGCATCTCGTCGGCCTCGTCGAGCACGAGGAACTTCAGCTGCGACAGGTCGAGGGTGCCCTTGTCGAGGTGGTCCATGATGCGGCCGGGGGTGCCGACGACCACGTGCACGCCGCGGCGGAGCGCCGACAGCTGCACGCCGTAGCCCTGGCCGCCGTAGACGGGGAGCACGTGCACGCCGCGCATGCCGGACGCGTAGCGCTCGAACGCCTCGCACACCTGGAGCGCGAGCTCGCGGGTGGGCGCGAGGACGAGGGCCTGCGGGGTCTTCTGCGAGACGTCGAGGTTGGAGAGGATCGGCAGCGCGAACGCGGCCGTCTTGCCGGTGCCGGTCTGCGCGACGCCCAGGACGTCGCGGCCGGAGAGGAGGGAGGGGATGGTGGCGGCCTGGATGGCCGAGGGGGTCTCGTAGCCGACGTCCTTGAGGGCCTTGAGAACGGGGTCGGACAGGCCGAGGTCGCTGAAGGTCGTGCGGGGGGCGGCGTCCGCGTCGGGGGTGGATGCGGTGTCGTCAGTGCTCATGCCTCAACGGTAGGGGGTCCGGGGGTCGTCGCGCCCCACCCGGGCGGATCCGGGGACGCGCGGTCGGCGGGGAGGGACGGTCAGCGGGGACGGCGCCCGACGTACGCGGTGCGGGTGCCGCGGAGGCGGAGGCCCGGGATGCGCGCCAGGGCGCGCGGCCCGTCCGCGTCGAGGAGGGCGTCGAGCGCCGCGACGTCCGCGGGGGCGAGGCGGTCGGCGGAGCGGTCGCGGACGCGCGTCAGCCACGCGCGGGCGGAGGGGAGCGTCGCGGCGGCGGCGATCGGATCCGCGGGGTCGGTGTCGATGCGGAGGACGCGGGTCTCGACGTCGACGAGCCCCGCGTCCCGGAGCCACGGGGCCCAGTCCGGGTGCGACGGGCCGCCCGTGCCGCCGTGCGTGACGGCGTCGTCCAGGCGGTCGACGAGGCCCGGGCCGCCGAGCCCGGGCCCGAGGTCGACGCCGTCCGGCAGGAAGCGCGGCGGGCCGTCCATCTCCACGACGGCGACGAGGCCGCCGGGCGCGAGGCCGTCGCGGATGCGGAGGAGGAGCCCCGCGGGATCCCGCACCTCGTGCAGCACGAGCGAGGCCCAGACGACGTCGGCGGGCGGGAGCGCGGGCCAGGCGTCGTCGAGGTCGGCGAGGACGGGCCGGATCCGGTCGGCGAGGCCGTCGACGACCGCGCGCTCGGCGACGCGCGCGAGCATGGCCTCGCTCGCGTCGACGGCGACCACCTCGGCCCGGTCGAAGCGCCGGGCGAGCGCGACGGACCCCGTGCCCGTCCCGGCACCGAGGTCGACGACGACGCGGCCGGCGGTGTCGCGGGCGAGGGAGCGGACCCACGTGGTCAGCTCGAGGAGGTGGCGGTGCAGGATGCGCGCGTCGAGGTCGAGCAGGGCGGCGAGCGACGGGTCGGCGGGGGCGTGCGCGTGGTGGTGGGGCATGGACCCATGCTCGCGGGCTGGTGCTCGAAGCGCATAAGATCTTGCACATGACGCAAGAGACCGATGTCGACGCCCTCGTCCGCCAGCGCATCCGGGGGCTCCGCGAGGCGCGCGGCTGGTCGCTCGACGTGCTGGCGGCGCGCTGCTTCCTCAGCCCCTCGACGCTCAGCCGGATCGAGACGGGTCACCGCCGCATCGCCCTCGACCAGCTGGTGCCGCTCGCGAAGGCCCTCGACACGACGCTCGACGAGCTCATCGAGTCCGGGGACGACGCCGACGTCGTGATCCGGCCGCAGAAGGACGTCGAGGCCGGGCGCACCACGTGGGTGCTGTCGCGCGGCGGCGGCACCGCGTCGGGCGTCTTCGTCGCGAAGATGCGCCTCACGCCGCGGCGCCCGTTCCCCGTGGAGGACCTCGGCGTGCATCCCGGGCGCGACTGGTTCACGGTGCTGTCGGGCACGGCGCGGCTGCAGCTGGGGGAGCGGACGATCCTCGTGGAGGCCGGGGACGCGGCCGAGTTCTCGACGATGGTGCCGCACGCCATCAGCGCGCACCGCGGCGTGACGGAGGTGCTCACGATCCTCGACCGCGACGGGCAGCGGGCGCACCTCGCGACCACCGGGGCGGGCGCCGCGGGAGCCTAGCCCCCGGGGGCGGGTCCGCCGGGGCCTCGGACGGCGCCCCGAGGGCACGGGCACCGGCGGCGCCTGCGCGTCAGGCGGCGAGCGCGGCGGCGGCCGGGTCCACGGCGGGGGCCCGCGATGGGGCGAGGTCGACCGCGAGGCTGCGCGTGCCGGCGTGACGGAAGGCGTCGGCGCCGCCCGCGAAGGCGACGCAGGTCGGATCGCCCGGGAGCGGGGCGACGACGACGGGGACGGCCGCGCGGGGAGCGACGAGGGCGGCGGTGGGGGCGACGGACACGGGCACGGGATCCTCCTGATCTCACCGCCCGGGCGGGCGGTGCCCCCAGGCTCGCGGACCGGGATCCGGCGCGCGTCCTCCTGGCGACCCCCGCACCTCCTCCCGCGGCAGGAGATGCGCCGGGCCGCGAGGACCAGCCGCGCCTCAGACGGTGGTGAGCCGGTACCCGCGCTTGATCACGGTCTGGATGATGCCGCCGTCGGGAAGCGACCGCCGCAGCCGCGAGATCGCCACGTCGACCGCGTGGTCGTCGAGCACCTCCGGCGTCGCGCGGGCGAGCACGCGGCGGGGCACGGTCGCGCCCTCCGCGGCGACGAGGGCGCGGAACAGCGCGAGCGGCACGGGGCTCAGGGCGACGCGCTCGCCGTCGATGACGACCAGGCGTCCGCGGAGCTCGATCGCGCCGTGCCGGGTCTCGACGCGCTGGACGCCCGCCTCCTCGAGGTGCGCGCACACGAGCCGGATGAGCGCCCCCATGCGGAACCGGTCGGGCGTGATCGGCAGGATCCCCGCCTCCACGAGCGGCGCCGCCGTCACCGGGCCGACGGCCGCCGCGACCACCATCGTCCGGAGCGCCTCCTGGAGGTCCTCCAGCCGGCCGGCCGCGTCCGCCGTCGTGAACAGGGCCTCGACGGCGGGCGCGCTCGTGAAGGTGACCGCGTCGATCCCGCCCGTGCACACCGTCTCGACGAGCCGCAGCACGCGCGCGGAGTCCTCGTGCACGGTCCAGCGGTAGGGCGCGACCGTGAGCACGCGGGCGCCGGCGGCCTCCAGGCGCGCGAGCTGCACCGGATCCGTGAAGCCGTGCAGCTGCACCGCCACCGTCACGCCGTCGACGTCGCCGCGCAGCACCAGGTCGACGAGCGACGTGGTGGTCTCGCGCTCGCTCATGCCGTGGTCGTCGAGCGAGGCGGCGCGGATGGCGCCACGCGCCTTGGGGCCGCGGACGAGGATGCGCGCCCCCGCGAGGACCTCGGTGAGCTCGTCGCCGATGCCCGCGGCGTCGGCGGCCTCGAACCAGCGCCGGATGCCGTAGGACGTCGTGGCGAGCAGGATGCCGGGCCGGGCCCGGATGATCGCGCGCGTCTCCGCCTCGAGCGCGGAGTCGTCGCTGACGCCGGTCATGCGGATCGTGGGCGCGTGCATCACGTCGGCGCCGCGGCGCTCGAACGCGGCGATGAGGTCCTCGGAGCGCCGGTCGGAGGTGACGGCGATGCGGAAGCCCTCGAGCTGGTCGGGGCGGAAGCCGGGCTCGGCGTCGGATCCGGTCATGGCGGGCGCTCCCTCGGCGGTCACGGCGTCGCCCGTGCCCGGCGCTCATCCTCCCACGGCGCGTGCCCGGCGGCCGCGGCCTCCTCGGCCCAGCCGGGCACCCGCACGACCTCGCCCACGACGATGACCGCGGGCGAGCGCGGCGCCACCGTGCCGAGCAACCCGGCGACGCCCGCGACCGTGGTGACCGTCGTGCGCTGGTCGATCGCGTAGCCGCGCTCCACGATGGCGAGCGGCATGTCGGCGCGCATGCCGTGCCGCTGGAGCCCCGCCACGAGGTGCGGCAGCGTGTTCACGCCCATGAGCACGACGAGCGTGCCGCCGAGGCCCACGAGGTGCGCGAGCTCGTCCTCGGAGAAGGGCACGTGGCCCGAGACCACCGTGAAGGCGCGGCTCACCTCGCGGTGCGTGACGGGGATCCCGGCGGCGGCGGGCACCGCGACGGCGCTCGTGACGCCGGGCACGACGGTCACGGGCACGCCGGCCGCCCGGCACGCGATGACCTCCTCGCCGCCGCGCCCGAAGACGAACGGGTCGCCGCCCTTGAGGCGCACGACGCGGAGGCCGCGGGACGCGTGCTCGACGAGCAGCTCCTCGATCCGGCGCTGCGGCACGGCGTGGTGCCCGGGGGTCTTGCCCACGTCGACGAGCTCGGCGCCCGGGGCGAACGCCGCCACGTCGTCGGTGGGGCCGAGGCGGTCGTGCAGCACGACGTCGGCCTCGGCGAGGGCGGCGCGCGCCGCGACGGTCATGAGGCCCGGATCCCCGGGGCCGCCGCCCACGAGCGTCACGTGCCCGAGCGGCGTGGGCGCGATGCCCTCGGCCACCTGGAACCAGACGCGCTCGGCCCGGCAGGCCTCGGCGACCGCGGCGCGGCGGACGGCGTCGCCCTCCACCCACAGCACGAGGTCGGGCAGCGGCCGGCCGTCGAGGGCCGCCGCGTCGAGCGCCGCGCACGCGGCGTGGTCGGGCACGAGCTCCACGTGGGCGCCGTCCGCGGCGATCCGGGCGGTGATCCGGCGGGTGGCGTCGGCGCCGCCCACCACGACGACGCGGCGGCCCTGGACATCGAGGGGGATCGGCACGGCTCACACCTTCCGGACGGGGATGGACGGTCCCGACAGCATGACGGATCCGTCGCGCTCCTCCGGGGAGGCGGGCCTCCTCTGGCCGCGCTCCTCGACGCGGGCGAGCGACGGGTCCGGCGTGGTCGGCGCGTTGACGAACGAGCGGAAGCGGCGGAGCCGGTCGGGGTCGGCGAGCGTCGCCGCCCACTCGTCCTCGTAGCCGTCGATCTGCAGCGCCATCGCCTGCTCGAGCTCCTCGGCGATGCCGAGCGAGTCCTCCACGACCACCTGGTGCACGTGCTCGAGGCCGCCCTCCAGCTCCTCCTGCCAGCGCGCCGTGCGCTGGAGCCGCTCGGCCGTGCGCACGTAGTACATGAGGTAGCGGTCGATGTAGCGGATGAGGGTGGCGTCGTCGAGGTCCTTGGCGAGCAGTTGCGCGTGCGCGGGCGTGAAGCCGCCGTTGCCGCCGACGTAGAGGTTCCAGCCGGTCTCGGTCGCGATCACGCCGATGTCCTTGGCGCGCGCCTCGGCGCACTCGCGCGCGCAGCCGGAGACGCCCATCTTGAACTTGTGCGGCGAGCGCACGCCGCGGTAGCGCAGCTCCAGGTGCACGGCCATCGCGACGGCGTCCTGCACGCCGTAGCGGCACCACGTGGATCCCACGCACGACTTCACGTTGCGGAGCGCCTTGCCGTACGCCTGGCCGGACTCGAAGCCGGCGTCGACGAGGATCCGCCAGATCTCCGGCAGCTGCTCCAGCCGGGCGCCGAACATGTCGATGCGCTGGCCGCCCGTGATCTTCGTATAGAGGTCGTACCGCTCGGCCACCTCCGCGATGACCTTGAGCTTCGCGGGCGTGATCTCGCCGCCCGGGATGCGCGGGACGACCGAGTACGTGCCGTCCTTCTGCATGTTCGCGAGCGCCCGGTCGTTGGTGTCCTGCAGCGGCCCCTGGCCGGCGTCGAGGATGTAGCCCTTGGTCTGGGTGGCGAGCACGGACGCGACCACGGGCTTGCAGACGTCGCAGCCGAGGCCGGACCCCAGGCGCTCGAACACCTGCGCGGCGGAGGTGAGGCCGAGGATCCGCACGGTCTCGAACAGCTCGCTGCGGCTCACGGCGAAGTGCTCGCACAGGGCGCGCGACACCTCGACGCCCGCGGCCTCGAGCTCGGTGTCGAGGATCTTCTTCACGAGCGGCACGCACGATCCGCACTGGGTGCCGGCGCGGCTGCACGCCTTGAGCGCGGCGAGGTCGGTGCAGCCGGGGGCGCCGTCGGATCCGCGGACCGCGTGCCGCACGTCGCCCGCGCTCACGTCGTTGCAGGAGCACACCTGCACGTCGTCGGGGAGGTCGGTGGCGGCGGGCGGCTCGGCGCCCGCGGCCGAGAGGTAGGCGCCGGGCTCGGACGCGAGCTCGCGGCCGAGCATCGGGCGGAGCGCGCTGTAGGGGGCCGCGTCGCCCACGAAGACGCCGCCGAGGAGGGTCCGCGCGTCGTCGCTCATGACGATCTTCTGGTACAGCCCGCGGGCGGGATCGGCGTAGACGACCTCGAGCGCGCCCTCCGAGCGGCCCATCGCGTCGCCGAAGGACGCGACCTCCACGCCGGCGAGCTTGAGCTTCGTCGCGTCGTCGATGCCGGGGAACACCGCCTCGCCGCCCGTGATGCGGTCGGCGACGGTCTCCGCCATCGCGTTCGCGGGCGCCACGAGGCCGACGCACACGCCGTCGACCGCGGCGACCTCGCCGATCGCCCACACGTGCGGGGCCGAGGTGCGGCACGCCGCGTCGATCGCGACGCCGCCCCGCGGGCCGAGCTCGAGCCCGGCGTCGCGCGCGAGCTCGTCGCGCGGCGTGATCCCGATGGAGAACACGACGACGTCCGCGGAGATCGTGCGCCCGTCGGTGAGCGCCACCCCGGTCACGCGGCCGGTCGGCGTCGTGAGGATCGCGGTGGGCCGGACGCCGAGGTGCAGCTCGATGCCGCGGCCGTGGACGATGCGCCCGAGCGCCTGCCCCGCCCCCTCGTCGAGCTGGGACGACATGAGCCAGCGGCCCGAGTGCACGACCGCCGAGCGGGCGCCGAGGGCGTGCACGCCGCCCGCGGCCTCGAGCCCGAGGAGGCCGCCGCCGACCGTGACGACGTTCGCGGGCCGGCCGTTCCTCTCGCGGAAGCGCGCGATCTCGGCCACGAGGTCGGCGACGTCCGCGAGCGTCCGGTACACCCGGCCGGACGCGGCGCCGTCGATGGGCGGCACGGTCGCGGAGGATCCCGTCGCGAGCACGAGCTCGTCGTAGGGGAGGACCGCGCCGTCGTCGAGGGAGACCGTGCGGGCCGCCGGGTCGATGCGCGTGGCGAGTCGGCCGGGACGGCAGTCGAGCGCGACGTGGTCCCAGAACGCGGCCTCGCCGAGGGTCAGGTCGACCTCGCCGGCGAGGCGCTTCGAGAGCTGCACGCGGTCGTAGGGGAGGTGCGGCTCGTCGCCGACCACGGTGACCCGGAGGTCGGGCGACGACGCGTCCGCGCGGGAGGCGAGCGACTCGGCGAGCCGGTGCGCCGCGGGACCGCCGCCCACGACGACGACCCGGCGGATGCCGTCGGGCCCCGTGGTCGGGGCCTGGTCGGCGCGCAGGGGGACGGCGTGCGGGTCGGGCGGCGTGGCAGCTGGTGCGCTCATGACGGACCTCCTCCTCGGGTGTCCTCCCACGCTAGGCAGGGCCCGTTTCGGGGCCGTTGCCCCCGTGTCACGCCGTGTGACGCGCGCCTCACGCCGATGCCGGACGGCCGAGAGGTCTTCGTTACGCCGCCGTCACGGCGACGGTCGGAGACCGAAACACCGCGTCCCTAGCGTGGCCGACACGAGCCGCCCGGATCCGTGCCGGGCCGTATACACCGCACCACCCGGCACCGACCGCGAGGAGACCGCATGACCATGACGGAGGTCGCCGCGTCCGACGCGGGCGCGACGTCGACGGGCCCCTGGACCGCCGTCTGCCGGCTCGACCAGCTGGAGCCGCTCTGGGGCGAGGCCGCGCTCGTCGGCGGCGAGCAGGTCGCGCTCCTCCGCCTGCCGGACGGGAGCGTGCGGGCCGTCGACCACGCGGATCCGGCGACCGGGGCCTTCGTGATGGCGCGCGGCATCGTCGGTTCCCGCGGCACCCGCACCACCATCGCCTCGCCGCTGCACAAGGACGTCTTCGACCTCGACACGGGGGAGTGCCTCACGACGCCCGCGCTGCGGCTGCCTGTGTGGCGCAGCCGCGTGCGCGACGGCGTCGTGGAGGTGGCCCGCTCGGCGGCGCTCGTCGCGGCGTCGCACGGCACCTCGGATCCGGCCGGCCGCCGCGCGGTGACCGCGCTCGTGCAGGCCGTGCGCGAGGCCCGGCCCGACCTCCGCGTCGTGGACGCGCACGTCGACGTGCAGCAGCCCGACGTGCCCGCCGCCATGGACCTGCTCGACGACCCGTCCCGCGCGGTCGTCGTCGTGCCGCTCCTCCTGAGCGCCGGGTACCACGTGCACGTCGACCTCGCCGAGGCCGCCGCCGACGCCGCGCCGCGGGAGGTTCGCGTCACGGGCGCGCTCGGGCCGGATCCGCGGCTCGCGACCGTGCTCGCCCGCCGTCTCCGGGAGGCCGGGCTGCGGGACGGCGACCGCGTCGTGCTCGCGGCCGCCGGATCCAGCGACGCGGGCGCCGTCGCCGACTGCCACGCCGTGGGCGGCATGCTCGCGTCCGAGCTCGGCCGCGAGGTCGTCACGTCGTTCATCTCGGCGGCGCGACCGCGCGTGCCCGCGGCCGTCCGCGCGGAGCGGGACGCCCACCCGGGATCCCGCGTCGTCGTGGCCACCTACCTCCTCGCCCCCGGCTACTTCGCCACCCTCGCCGAGCGCGCGGGAGGGGACGCGACGAGCGCCCCGCTCCTCGTCGACGGCGAGGCGCCGCCCGCCGAGCTCGTCGACATCGTCGTCGAGCTGCACGCGTCGGCGGCGGTGCCCGTGCGCTGACCCGCGCCCGGCCGACGGCGCCCGCCGCGCATCGGCGCCCACCCGCCGCCACCCGACCACGATCCGCCATGCCCGTCCCGCTCGACCACGACCAGGAGACCCGCCATGACCGAACTCCTCCCGCCCGCGACCGGGCGCACCGCGCCCGCTCCCGAGCAGCCCGTCGCCCCGGCCGCCGCGCCAGGTGCCGGGTCGCCCTCCGCCCGCACCGTCGACGCGCACGGAGCCCAGGCCCCCGGCCTCACCTTCCGCGACGGCGCCGTCATCGACGGCTGGGACCCGGAGGACCAGGCGCAGTGGGCCGGCGGCGGATCCCGCATCGCCGCCCGCAACCTGCGCTGGTCGATCCTCGCCGAGTTCCTCGGCTTCGTCGTCTGGCAGCTGTGGTCGATCGTCGTGGTCCAGCTGCCGGCCGCCGGCTTCGACCTGTCCACGGGCCAGGTGTTCTGGCTCATCTCGATGCCGAGCCTCGTCGGCGCGACCCTCCGCTTCCCCTACACCTTCATGGTGCCGCGCTTCGGCGGCCGCAACTGGACCGTCATCTCGGCCCTCCTGCTGCTCATCCCGACGATCGCGCTCGCCGTGTGCGTCGGGAACCCGCAGACGCCCTTCGGCGTGCTGCTCCTCGTGGCCGCGCTCGCCGGGTTCGGCGGCGGCAACTTCGCGAGCTCCATGTCGAACATCACCTACTTCTACCCGCAGAGCCGCAAGGGCTGGGCGCTCGGCCTCAACGCCGCGGGCGGCAACCTCGGGGCGTCGGTGGCGCAGCTCGTGGTGCCGCTCGTGATCACGGTGGGCGCGGCCGCGACGCTCGACCTCCCGCTCGCCGGCTGGGTCTGGGTGCCGCTCATCCTCGTCGCCGCGTTCGGCGCCTGGCGGCGCATGGACAACCTCTCGCACGCGAAGGCCGACCTCACGGCGTCGCTCGCGGCGCTCCGAGAGCCGCACCTGTGGATCCTCGCGTTCCTCTACGTGGGCACCTTCGGCTCGTTCATCGGCTTCGCGGGCGTGTTCCCGAAGCTCATCTCCGACGAGTTCCCCGAGCTGTCGACCTTCGCGGTGGGCTCGGCGACGCTGTCGCTCGCGTTCCTCGGCTCGCTCATGGGATCCATCGCCCGGCCGATCGGCGGCCGCCTCGCCGACCGGCACGGCGGCGCCGCGGTGACCATGGGCGCGTTCGTGGTGATGGGCCTCGCGGTCGTCGCGGTCATCGCCACCCTGCCGATGGGCAGCTTCCCGCTCTTCCTCGCGCTGTTCCTCGTGCTCTTCACGGCGAGCGGCATGGGCAACGGCGCGACCTACCGCATGATCCCGGCGGTGTTCGCCCTCCGCTCCGGCACGGCGCGCGCCGGCCGCGGATCCGGCGACGTGGGCACGCAGCGGAAGACGGCGGCGGCGCTCGGCCTCATCTCCGGCCTCGGCGCGTACGGCGGCTTCATCATCCCGCAGGTGCTCAGCCTCTCGAAGACGGAGACGGGCGGGTACACGACGGGTCTCGGCGGCTTCGTCGTGGCGTACGCGGTGATGCTCGCGGTGACCGGGCTCGTCTACCTGCGGGCGGGCGGGATCCGCCGCGGGACCGCCGCCGGCGCGCGCGTCTGATGCCGGCGGTCGCCGAGGCGGGGCCCGGCGCGGTCGGCGGCGCGCCCGCGGGCACGCGCGGGCACTGCCCGTACTGCGCCCTCCAGTGCGCGATGACGATGGTGCCGGTGCCGGTGCCGGTGCCGGCGGCGTCGCCCGCACCCGCGTCGCCCGCACCCGGGTCGCCCGCCGCGCCCGCACCCGTGCTCGAGGTCGCGGGCCGCGACTTCCCGACGAACCGCGGCGGCCTCTGCCGCAAGGGCTGGACCAGCGCCGAGGTGCTCACGGCGGCGGGCCGGCTCACGCATCCGCTCGTGCGGGACGCGTCGGGCGGGCTCGTCCGCGCGACGTGGGACGAGGCGCTCGACCTCGTCGCCGATCGGCTCCGCGACAGCCGCGCGCGCTTCGGCGCCGACTCGGTGGGCGTCTTCGGCGGCGGCGGCCTCACCAACGAGAAGGCCTACCAGCTCGGGAAGTTCGCGCGCATCGCCCTCGGCACCTCCCGCATCGACTACAACGGCCGGTTCTGCATGTCGTCCGCGGCGGCCGCCGGCAACCGCGCGTTCGGCGTCGACCGCGGGCTGCCGTTCCCCGTCGCCGACCTCGACGGCGCGGCCACGATCCTGCTGCTCGGCTCCAACGTCGCCGCCACCATGCCGCCGTTCATCGGGCACCTCGGCGGGGCGCGGGCCGCGGGCGGGCTCGTCGTGGTGGATCCGCGCCGCTCGGCCACCGCGCACCTCGCCGACGACGGGCAGGGGATCCACCTGCAGCCCGCGCCCGGGACCGACCTCGTGCTGCTGCTCGGGCTGATCCACGTCGTGCTCGCGGAGGGCCTCGCCGACGACGCGTACGTCGCCGCGCGCACCACGGGCCTCGACGCCGTGCGCCGGAGCGCCAACGCGTGGTGGCCGGAGCGCGTGCAGCAGGTGACGGGCGTGCCGGTCGCGGAGCTGCGCCGGGTGGCCCGGCGGCTCGCGGACGGCCGCGGCACCTTCATCCTCACCGGCCGCGGCGTCGAGCAGCACGTGGACGGCACCGACACCGCGACCGCCGCCATCGACCTCGCGCTGCTGCTCGGGCTGCCCGGTCGGCCCGGATCCGGCTACGGCACCCTCACCGGCCAGGGCAACGGGCAGGGCGGACGCGAGCACGGCCAGAAGTGCGACCAGCTGCCCGGCTACCGGCGGATCGCCGACCCCGCGGCCCGCGCGCACGTCGCCGCCGTGTGGGGCGTGGACCCCGCGACCATCCCGGGGCCCGGCGTGCCGGCGGTCGAGCTGCTCGGCGAGCTGGGGGAGCCCGGCGGGATCCGCTGCCTGCTCGTGCACGGATCCAACGTCGTCGTCTCCGCGCCCGACGTCACCGCCGTGCGCCGCGGCCTCGCGCGCCTCGACCTGCTCGTCGTGTGCGACCTCGTGCTCTCCGAGACCGCGGCGCTCGCCGACGTGGTGCTGCCCGTCACGCAGTGGGCCGAGGAGGAGGGCACCACGACCTCGCTCGAGGGACGCGTGATCCGACGCCGCCGCGCCCTCGCCCCGCCGCCGGAGGTGCGCAGCGAGCTGGAGGTGCTGGCCGAGCTGGCGCGGCGGCTCGACGCGCCCTCCGCCTGGCCCACCGACCCCGCCGTCGTGTTCGACGAGCTCGCGCGGGCGTCGGCGGGCGGCATCGCCGACTACTCCGGGCTCAGCCACGCGCTCCTCGACGACGACGCCGTGGAGGCGTTCTGGCCGTACCCGGCCGGATCCACGGGCACGCCGCGCCTATTCGCCGACCGGTTCGCGCACCCGGACGGACGCGCGCGGCTCGTCGCGGTGAGCCCCCGCGACGTGACCGCGGGGGATCCGGCGCCCGTCGGCGGCGCGCTCACGCTCGTCACCGGGCGGCTGCTCGAGCACTACCAGTCGGGCGCGCAGACCCGGCGGGTGCCCGAGCTGCAGGACGCGCAGCCCGTGGCGCGGCTGCAGATCCACCCGGTGACGGCGGTGCGGCTCGGGATCGTGCACGGCGCGCCCGTCGCGGTCCAGAACGCGCGCGGCGAGGTGCGGGCCGTCGCGGAGGTGACCGCGGGGATCCGGCACGACACGGTGTTCCTGCCCTTCCACTACGCGGGATCCGAGTGCGCGAACCTGCTGACGGCCGCCGACGTGGATCCCGTCTCGGCCATGCCCGAGTTCAAGCGCACGGCCGTGACCGTGCGCGCGCTGGCGACGGACGCGGGGGCTGCGCGTGGCTGAGGCGGGGGACGGCGCGATCCGCGTGCTGGTCGTCGGCCACGGGCCCGTCGCGGCGCGTCTCGTCGAGGGGCTCCTGCCGGCGGTGCGGGCCGGGATCCTCGACGTCGTGGTCGTGGGCGCCGAGGAGGACGACCCCTACAACCGCGTGCTCGTCGCGGAGCACGCCGTGGGGCGCGCCGACCGGGAGCGCCTCGAGGTGGCCGACACGGCCGCGGCCGAGGCGGCGGGCGTGCGCGTGCTGCGGCACGGCGCGGTGGTCGGGATCGATCGCGGGCACCGGATCGCGACGCTGCACACCGGCCAGGTGCTGCCCTACGACCGGCTCGTGCTGGCGACGGGCGCCCGCGCGCACGTGCCGCCGATGGACGGGCTCGAGGCGTCCCGGCATGCGCGCGGCGACGCCCCGCGGGATCCCGACGCGCTCGATCACGGACGGCGTCCGCTCCCGGCGGGCGTGGTCGCGCTCCGCGACCTGCGGGATGCGCGCATCGTGCTGGCGGCCGTCCGGGCCGGGCGGCGCATCGTCGTGCTCGGCGCGGGCGTGCTCGGCATGGAGCTGGCGCTCGCCGCGGCCGAGCAGGGCGCGGACGTCGTCGCCGTGCATCACGGCGACGTACCCATGGCGCGCAACCTCGATCGCGGCGGCGGCCGCACGCTCAGCCACGCGGCCGACGCGGCGGGCGTCGCGATGGCGGCGCACGCCCGGGCCGAGGGCGTGCTGCTGCACGACCGCGGCACCGACGACGAGCGCTTCCAGGCGCTCCTGCTCGCGGACGGCGGGCGCATCGACGGCGACCTCCTCGTGCTGTCCTGCGGCGTCACGGCGCGCGACGAGCTCGCGTCCGCGGCGGGCCTCGCGGTGGGGCGCGGCGTGCTCGTGGGCGCCGACCTCCGCAGCTGGACCGACCCGGCCGTGTTCGCGATCGGGGACTGCGCGCACGTCGCGGCGCCGGGATCCGCGCGGCCCGACGGACAGGTCCCCGGCGGGCCGTCCGGCCTCATCGGGCCGGGCTGGCGGCAGGCCGACGCGCTCGCGGGGCTGCTCGCGGCCGAGGCGGAGGCCCGGCACGGGCACGCGGCGGGATCCGCGGGAGGCAGCGCGCCGGTCGTGCCCGATGCCCCGCCCGGCCTCGGTGCCGATGACGGGCGTCCGCCCGTCGTGATGCTCAAGGCCGAGGGCGTCGACGTGGTCGCGGGCGGCGACGTGACCGCGGAGCCGTGGGACGACCCGCCCCGGCGACGCCGCCGGCCGGGCCGCGCGCACGCCGCGACCTGCGACACCGAGGAGCTCGACGCCGACGCGGGCCCCGCCCCGCGCGAGGTGGCCGTGTGGACCGACCCCGCCCGCGGCGCGTACGTCAAGACCGTGACGCGCGACGGGATCCTCGTGGGCTTCGTCAGCGTCGGCATGCCGCGCGCGGGTGCCGAGCTCACGCTCCTGTTCGAGCGCCGCGGCGAGCTGCCGGCCGACCGCTCCGTGCTCCTCCGCCTCGATGCGGCCGACGCCGGGGCCCTGCCCACCGGGGATCCGCTCGCGCCCGACGCGACCGTGTGCTGGTGCAACGGCGTGACCGCGGGGACCATCGCGGAGGCCGCCGCGGGCGGTGCCGCCACGGTCGAGGAGATCGGCGCGTGCACGCGCGCGGGCACCGGGTGCGGCACGTGCCGCGGGCGGATCCAGGAGGTCCTCGCCTCCGCGGGCGGCCGGGCGGCGGCGCTGCTGTAGGGGAGCGGGGCGCGCGGCGCGTCGCGCGGGCCGCGGGCACGCGCGCCGCGCCGCGGGTCAGCCGCGCCGCGGGTCAGCCGGGCAGCGGGATCGCCCGCACGGCGTCCCCGGATCGCGCGCCCGCCGACGGCACGACGGCCAGCGCGTCGGCCGCGGCGAGCCCGCGCAGCATGCCCGGCCCCTGCGCGGCGACGGGCACGAGCCGGCCGTCGGCGTCGAAGGCGCACGCGACGAGCCGGGTGCGGGATCCGCCGCCCGGCAGGTCGGCCCCCGCGGTCCACCCGGCCAGCGCGGGGACGGCCCGGCCTGCGAGGCCGTCGACGAGCGGCGGGGCGAACGACAGGAGGCACGCGACCGCGGCGAGCGGGTTGCCGGGCAGGCAGAGGACGGCCCGTCCGTCCGGGAGCTCGGCGAGCATCACGGGGTGCCCCGGGCGCATGCGGACGGCGTCGACCAGGAGGCGCGCGCCGAGGCCGTCGAGGGCGGCGCGCACGTGGTCGGCGGGGCCGCGGGAGCTGCCGCCCGTGGTCAGCACGAGCGGCGCGGTGGCGCGGCCGATGGCGTCGCGCGTGGCGCGGGCGTCGTCGGGGACGCGGGTCGAGGATCCGACGGCGAGGCCGCACGCCCCGAGCAGGCCGGGGAGCGCCGGGCCGACGGCGTCGCGGACGCGGCCGGGCGCGGGCACGCCGTGCGCGACGACCTCGTCGCCGAGGTGGATCACGTCGGTCGCGGCGGGCGCGCGCACCGGCAGCAGGTCGTGGCCCGCGGCGGCCGCGAGCCCGAGCCGCACCGCCGTCAGGCGCGTGCCCGAACGGAGCAGCACGTCGCCGCGCCCGGCCTCCTCGCCCGCGGGCCGGATCTCCGCGCCGGCCCGCGCGCCGCCCGTGGGCGCCAGCGCGTTGACGCGGAGCACGCCGTCCGTGACGTCGCCGTGCTCGCTCCGGAGGACGCCCGCGGTGGACGGCGGCACGGGCGCGCCGGTCGCGATGGGCCGAGCCTCGCCCGGGCCGAGGGCGATGCCGGTGGGTGCGTGGCCGGCGAGCACGGGCGCGCCGACGCGCCACGGCCCGTGTCCGGTGGATCCGACGGCCCAGCCGTCCATCGCGGAGACCGCCGTGCCGGGCAGGTCGACGCGGGCGCGGAGGTCGGCGGCGAGGATCCGTCCCCCGGCGGCGTCGAGCGCGACCGGATCGGCCGCGACGGGGAGGCGGCGGCGCATGCGCTCGCCGAGCAGGTGCGCCGCGGCGCGGGCGTCGTCCCAGGTCGCGTCGCGGAGCGCGGCGGGCGGGGCGGGCGCGGTCTCGGCCGCGCGGGCGGCTCCTGCGTCGACGGTCGCCGGAGCGGTCGTCGCGGTGGCCGCCGCACGCGTCGTCGGGCCGGCGGGGGTCACGCCCGCCCGCCCACGTCGGAGTCGGGCTCGGCCGCCGCCTGGTCGGCGCGCAGGAGGTCGTCGCCGCCCCCCGCGCTGCCGTCGGCGGCGAGCGGGCCGACGGGATCCCGCAGGTGGTCGATCTCGGCCGTGATCTCCGCCGCCAGCCGCCGCGCGTCCGCCGCGTCGCCGCCCGCGCGCCCGACGGCGAGCCCCAGCAGGAACGTCGTGAGGGGAGCGGCCGGCCGGGCGACGCCGTGCGCCGCGTCGCGCGCGAGGTCGAGGACGAGGGCGACGTCGACGTCCTGCGCGGGCAGCTCGAGGAGCGCGGCGACCCGGTGGACCCAGTGGTCGAGCACCGCGGGGTCCGTGGGCGCGGCGGGCGGGGTCGGGCCGGGCGCGGTCGGGCCGGGCATCGCGGCGGCGGGGGAGACGTCAGCGGGCATCGGTGATCCTGTCGTCGGGGAGGCGGAGCCCGTGGGCGTCCGCGTCGGCGGGCGTGTCCACGTCGGCGCAGAGCCGCGCGGGGAGGTCGGCGTAGGCGACGCGGTCGGCGTCGAGCGCCGCGACGACGCGCCGGAGCGGCGCGCCGTGCAGGCCGCCGTGCGCGTCGACCGCGTCGAGGGCGGCCCGGAGGGGCGCCGCGCGGTAGAGGGCGAGGAGCGGCTGGGCGCGTCCGCCGGGATCGCGGGCGAGGATCGCGTCGCGGCCGTCGGCGTGCGCGGCGTCGTGCCGGAGCGGCAGGAGGGCGGCGACCGCCTCGGGGGCGCGGGCGAGGTCCGCGGCGAGCACGAGGATCCACGCGGTCGGCGCCGCGTGCGCGAGCGCGCGGACCCCGGCGGCGAGGGCCGATGCGGGTCCGCCGTGCGCGGGGTCCTCGTCGACGAGCCGCGCGGATCCGGCCGCCCGGCGATGAGCGTCCGTCACCCCGCCCGGGCGGTTGCCCGCCCCGACGACGACGACGCCCGCGCACCCGGCCGCGGCGCGCACCGCCTCCGCGAGGAGCGACGCGCCGTCGTCGCCGCGGACGAGCGCGGTCTTGTCGATGCCGCCGAGCCGCCGCGCCCGGCCGCCCGCGAGGATCACCGCCGCCGTGTCGGCCGCCCGGCGGGCACCCGTCGCGCCGGGCTCGCCGCGAGCGGGGCACGCGGGGCGATCGGGGTGCGCCGGTCGATCCTGGCGCGCGGGCACGGCGCGCACGTCGGTCGCTCCTGCGCTCACGGGTCCTCCGGCCTGCCGCGCCCGGGATGCGGGCGCTCATCGGGTTCCCCGCCGACGCTAGCCCCCCGGCGTTTCCGGCGCGTTGCGGGCGGGCGCGTCGCGGTGTTGCCGCGACCTCTCACGGCGCCGGGGACGACGAGAGGCATCGGGGAGGACGAGAGGCGCCGGCCATCCGCTCAGCGCGCGTCGTCCGCCTCGCGCCGCCCGAGCGCCACGTCCTCCGCGTCGATCATCCCGAGCACGGCGCGCACGGCGACCTCCGGGTAGCGGCCCGCGCGTCGCGCATCGAGGACCGCGGTGCGCTCGGCGTCGATCATGCGGCGCCGGACGCGATCGTGCGTCAGCCGCTCGGCGGTGGTCTCGGGCAGCGCCTCGTCGCCCGGTCCGTCGTTCCCGTCCGCGAGCGCTCGGTCGCGCGCCGCGAGGCCGGCGGCGCGCGCCTCGTCGAGCAGGCGGTCGCGGTCGGAGCGCTCCTGGTCGTCGGCGGAGTGGCCGAGCCGGAGGCGGCGGATGAGCGCCGGCAGCGCGAGCCCGCCCACGAGCGTCCCCGCCACCATCACGAAGGCGAGGAACTGCAGCAGCTCGCGCTCGGGCGTCTCCTCGGGGAGGAGGAACGCGGCGGCCAGCGTCACCACGCCGCGCACGCCGGCCGACGACACGGCCGTCACGGTCCGCCAGTTCCAGGAGCGGGCGCGGAGCCGGGCCGGCCCGTGGTCGAAGAGCACCTTGGCGAGCGCCACCGACGCGAAGCGCGCGGCCGTGAGCACCGCGAGCAGCAGCACCGACAGCCCGGCGATGCTCCAGCCGTCGAGGCTCGACTCCGGCAGCCCCCGCACGATCCCGGCGAGGCTCAGCCCGATGAGGAGGAAGACCGCGTTCTCCAGCAGGAACTGGATCGTCCGCCAGTTCACCGACTCCGCGATCCGGGCTTCGGGGGACTGGATGAGCGGCGCGCGGTACCCGAGCACGAGGCCGGCGGCGACGACCGCGAGCACGCCGGATCCGCCGAGCTCCTGCGCGGGGATGAACGCCACGTAGGGGATCGCGAGCGACAGGCTCGTGTCGAGCACGGCCGACCGGAGGAACCGGCGCACCGCGGAGAAGAGGAAGGCGACCGCGAGCCCCACCGCGATGCCGAGCAGCACGGCCACCGCGAACCCGCCCGCGACGTCCACCGGGTGCACGACGCCGACGATCGCCGCGATGGCCGTGTTGAGCGCGACCAGCGCCGTCGCGTCGTTGAGGAGGCTCTCGGTCTCGAGGATGGACATGACGCGTCGGGGGAGCCGCACGCGCCCGGCGACCGCCGACACCGCGACCGCGTCGGTGGGCGCCACGACCGCGCCGAGGGCGAGCGCCGCGGCGAGCCCCACCGCGGGCACGAGCGCCCAGAGCGCGAGCCCGAACACGAGCAGCGTGACCACCACCACGCCCACCGAGAGCACCGCGATGCTGTCGCGCCGCGCCCGGATGTCCGCCAGCGGCGTGCGGATCGCGGCGGCGAACAGCAGCGGCGGCAGCAGCCCGTAGAGCACGGCGTCCGGCTCGATCTCGACCTGCGGCACGCCCGGCACGAACGACGCGACGGCGCCCACCGCCACGAGCGCGACGGGCGCCGACCAGCCCGCACGCCCGGCGATGCCGGACACCGCCACCGTGACGACGACGAAGGAGACGACCCAGGCGATGATCTCGGGCATGCGCGGCGTCCGATCGGGAGAGCGGGAGAGCGGGAGGGGAGGTCGTGCGCTGGGGGCGCGACGGGCCGGTCAGGCGGGGCGGATCCGTCCGCGGGCCGCCTCGAGGTCCCGTGCGTCGAGCCCGTGGCCGCCGGGTCGCACGCGCGAGACGGCATCGGCCCCGCGGGCCGCGGCCTCGCGCACCGCGCGCTCCACGTCGGCGAGCGGCGCCATCGGATCGGCGTCGCCGTTGAGCAGCGTGATGCGCGCACCCGAGAGGTCCGCGGCCGGCTCCCGGTCGCCGAGGGGCCAGCGCGCCGAGAACGCGAGGGTCTCCGGCAGGACCGCCGGATGCAGCAAGGTGGTCGCCAGCGCCATGTTCGCCCCGTTCGAGAACCCGACGGCGAGGATCGCGCGCCCCTCGAGAGCGTAGGCCGACCGCGCCGCGGCGACCAGGTCGGCCAGCTCGGCCGCGCGCGCCACCACGTCGTCCACGTCGAAGACGCCCTCGGCGTGCCGGCTGAACCAGCGGGCGGCGGATCCCTCGCGCACGCTCCCGCGCGGTGCCAGCACCGGCTGACCGGGCGCCACGAGCCGCGCGAGCTCGATGCCCTGCCGCTCGTCGGCGCCCGTGCCGTGGAGCCCGAGGATCACCGGGCCGTCGACCGCGCCGGGCTGGACGAGGTGCGGGGTGCGGTCGAGGAGCGCGCTCACGCGACGGAGCCGGCGTCGGGCGCGTCGGGCGAGACGGCCGACTCGTCGGGCAGGCGCAGCGGCGGCACCGCGGCCTCGATGTCGGCGCGGCTCGGCTCCAGCCACGGCGGCAGGCGGAGGCTGCGGCCGAGCTCGAGCAGCGGCTCGTCGATGTCGAAGCCGGGGGTGTCCGTCGCGATCTCGAACAGCACGCCGCCGGGCTCGCGGAAGTAGATGGACGTGAAGTACTGCCGGTCGAGGATCTGCGTCACCTGGTGCCCGCGGTCCACCAGCTCGTCGCGCCATGCCTGCTGGCGGGCGCGGTCGGGCACGCGGAACGCCACGTGGTGCACGGTGCCGCCCGCGGTCAGGCCCTGCTGCACGCCCGGGTCGGCGACCACGTCGACGATCGCGCCCGGTCCGCCGTCGCCCGCGGCGAAGCGGAAGCGGCCGTCGCGCTCGTCCACGAGCCGGAGCCCGAGGTCGTCGGTGAGGACGGACGCGGTGCCCGCCGGATAACGCACGGTGAGCACGGAGGAGTGCTGGCCGCGGATCGCGTGCTCGGCGGGCACGTCGGCGGAGTCCCACGGGTCGCGCGGGTCGTCGACGGAGGACGCGACGAGGTCGAGCTGCAGGCCGTCGGGGTCGCGGAGGGAGAGGCGCTCCTCCGCGGATCCGGTCGACGAGATCGACGAGGCGACGCCGACCCGGCGCAGGTGCTCGGTCCACCAGCCGAGGCTGCCGGCCGGCACGGAGAACGCGGTCGTCGTCGACTGGCCCGCGCCGACGCGGCCCGCCGGCACGCCCTTCCACGGGAAGAAGGTGAGGAGGGATCCGGGCCGGCCCTCGGCGTCGCCGTAGTAGAGGTGGTAGCTGCCCGGACTGTCGAAGTTGACGGTGCGCTTGACGAGCCGGAGCCCCATGGCGCGCACGTAGAAGTCCACGTTCCGCTGCGGGTCGCCGCCGATGGCGGTCACGTGATGCAGTCCCTGGGTGCTGGCGGTCATGAGGCGCTCCTTCCGCGCGGCCCGGTCGGGCCATGTCCATGCAAACGCATGGGGTGGCGGATCATTCCCGCCGGGGACGCAGGAGGGGAGGTGGCGCGCGCCACCTCCCCTCGTCCGTCGCTCCTCGTCAGTCGTCGAGGTGGGCGATCGCGTAGTCGGCCTCCTCGGCCGTGAACTTCTCGCCGTACTCGCTCGTGAGCTGGTCGCGGATGGCGGCCGGGGACATGGCGGCCATCTCGCGGTAGGTCTTCGCCTTCGCGAGCGCGTTGGCGTTCCAATCGGCCTGGATGTTGTCGACGGCGTACTGCGCCGCCTCGGGCGTGAACTTCTCGCCGTACTCGCTCGTGAGCTGGTCGTAGAGGCCGGCCTTGCTCATGTCGAGGCTGTTCGCGTACGTCTCCGCCTTGATCAGCGCGGTGGCGCTCTCGACGGGGACGGCCGGCGCCGCGGGCTCGGCCGCGGCGGAGGTCTCCTCGACGGTCGGCTCGGTCACCTCGGGGGTCGGCGCGGGAGCGGCCTCCGCCTCGGCCGTCGCCTCGACGGCCGCCCGCTCCACGGAGGAGCTCACGGTGCCGAGCGCGGCGGCGAAGGTGATGGTGACGATGAGCGACGTGACCGCCGCGACGGCGCCGAGGGAGAGCCCGGTTATCGCGAACCCCTTGCTCTGCGCGCGGCGCAGGGCGAGGATCCCGAGCACGACGGCCGCCGCACCGAGGATCAGGCCGCCGACGGGGACGAGCCCCGACAGGAACGCGACGATCCCGACGACCAGCGCGGCGACGGCGAGGCCCTTCGGCTGCGCGCCGTACGGGGGCGGAGGGGCCAGGGTGGTGGTCCCGCCGGGGACGGGCGGGCCGGAGGGGCCGGCGGGTCGGGCGTCGTTCGGGTCCTGGGACGGGTACCCAGGCTGCTCGGGGGTGCTCATGGGTCGAGCTTCACATCATGCAGATGCATGTACCTCCCCCAGTTCGCGTGCTCCCCGGACGGGGGCCGACGACACGGCAGCCCCGATCGGGGAGCCGCCTCACCCCCCGACGGCCCGCCGCACCAGCTCCGCCACGCGCTCCTCGTTCGCGGGATCCACCGCGGTGAGCGCGTACGAGGTCGGCCACATGGTGCCCTCGTCGAGCCGCGCCGGATCCTGGAACCCGAGCGTGGAGTACCGGGTGCCGAACTTCGATCCCGGCTGGAAGAACACGACGGGCTTGCCGTCCGCGTCGGCGTAGGCCGGGAAGCCGTACCAGGTCTTGGGGGCGAGGCCCGGCGCGTGCGCGAGCACGAGCGCGTGCAGCCACTCGGCGATGGCGCGCTCCTCGGGCGGCATCGCGGCGAACGCGTCGAGCACGCCCTGGAGCGCGGCCGCCTGCTTGTCGGCGGCCTTCTGCGCCTTGGCCTCCTCGCGCAGCTCGCGGGCGCGCTGCTTCATCGCGTCGCGCTCGTCCTTCGAGAATCCGGTGTCGGTCATGTCCGCTCCCTGCCTGGTGGTGTGCCTGGAGCGTGACAGGTGCCGGGGGAGCCGACAAGCGCCCGGCGGATCTGCACCCCGGCCGGACGGCGTACCGTCGTCCCATGAGCACCCACGAGCAGGACCAGCCCATCATGGACGGCGCCGGCGAGGCCACGGCGGACGAGAAGCGCGCCGGGCTCGCGGAGCAGGTCGCCTACGACCACCGCGACAGCGGATCCGACGCCATGGCCGCCGACCTCGCGCGCCGCACCGAGGACGCCGGACTCGGCGACGGACCGGCCGATCCCGCCGCCACGCAGGCGACCTCCACCGGCCGCGACGGCGTCGCCGGCGAGGCCGACGCCGACGTCGACGGGCCGCACCCCGCCTGATCCGACCGACACGCCCGCGAGGAGCCGCCCGGAATGCCCGGGCGGCTCCCCGTCGTTGGGGCAGGGGATGACCGAGATCCGAGAGACCCCCGCCCGCACGTCCGCCCCCGCCGCGTCCCCCCGCTCCGACGGCACCGGCCGCACGGCCCTCGTGGTCGGCGCCACCGGCATCAGCGGATCCGCGCTGGTCGACCAGCTCACCGCCGAGGGCTGGGACGTCCTCGCCCTCAGCCGCCGCGCCGGCGCCGACCGCCCGGGCGTCCGCTGGATCAGCGCCGACCTCCGCTCCGCCGACGACCTCCGCCGCGCGCTCGCGCCCGAGAAGCCGACCCACGTGTTCTTCACGGCCTGGTCGCGCCAGGCGACGGAGCAGGAGAACATCGCCGTCAACGGCGGCATGGTCCGCGACCTCCTCGCCGCCCTCGACGGCGCGCCCGTCGAGCACGCCGCGCTCGTCACCGGTCTCAAGCACTACCTGGGCCCGTTCGAGGCGTACGGCCAGGGCGCGATGCCCGACACCCCGTTCCACGAGGACGAGCCGCGCCTCGACGCCCCGAACTTCTACTACGCGCAGGAGGACGAGCTGTTCGCGGCCGCCTCCCGCCAGGGCTTCGCGTGGTCGGTGCACCGCTCGCACACCGTCATCGGGCACGCGGTCGGCAACCAGATGAACATGGGGCTGACCCTTGCGGTGTACGGCTCCATCTGCCGTGACCTCGGCCTGCCGTTCGTCTTCCCGGGCAGCGAGACCCAGTGGAACGGGCTCACGGACGTCACCGACGCCACCGTCCTCGCCGACCAGATGATCTGGGCGGCCACCGACGAGGCTGGCCGCGACGCGGCGTTCAACGTCGTCAACGGCGACGTGTTCCGCTGGCGCTGGATGTGGCCGCGCCTCGCCGCGTGGTTCGGCGTCGAGCCCGTCGGCTTCCAGGACGCGCCGCGCCCCCTCGAGCAGCAGATGGCGGGCTACGAGGACGAGTGGGCGCGCATCGCCCGCGAGGCCGGGCTCGCGGAGTCGGATCTGGACCGCATCGCGTCCTGGTGGCACACCGACGCCGACCTCGGCCGCGACATCGAGGTCGTCACCGACATCAGCGCGAGCCGGCTCGCCGGGTTCCACACGCACCACCGCACGCTCGACAGCTTCCTGGGGCTCTTCGAGCGCTACCGCACGGAGGGGCTCATCCCGCGCTGACCGCCGCTCTCGGTCCGGCCGCCGTCGGTCGGGCCGGCGGGCGTCCGTAGGAGAGGCGGCGGATCGCCCGCTCGGCCGGGCCCGCGATCCCGCGCCGCTCGAGCGCCACGGCCACCGCGACCGTGACGAGCCACACCCCGATCGCGACGAGGGCGATGCGCGCCGTCCCCGCGCCCACGCCGAGGCCGAGCGCCCACGGCTCGAGCAGGATCGCGAAGAGCACCGACTGCAGCAGGTAGCAGGTCATCGAGCGGCGGCCCACCGCGATCAGCGCCCCGAGCACCGGACCGGGCGCCGCATCCGCGCGACGGGCCCGCACCGCGACGGCCCACCCCACGACGCCGAGCAGCCCGAGCGCGCCCGCGACGCCCGTGGCCCCGTGCAGCACGCCGAGCAGGTACAGCGTCACGGGATCCGCGTCGAGCGCGCCCACGGTCCCGAGCACCAGCGGCAGCGCGCCGAGCACGCTGACGGGCATCCCCACGAGCGCGAGACGCCGGAGGAGCGGCAGGTGCGCGCCCGGCTCCTCGAGCACGCGGCGGCGGCCGAGCAGGATCCCGACGGCCGCGAGCGGCACGAGCGTGCCCACCGTCAGGGGCGTGGCGACGAGCAGCGCGGCCAGCGTGACGGAGCGGCTCGCGAGGTCGCCGAGGAACGAGCCGTCGCCGCCGAAGAGCGAGCCCGCTGCGTCACCGCCCGCGAGGCCGTCCGCTCCCGCGAGGGCGAGGAACGCGATCGCGGGCGCCCACACGAGCACGCGGAAGACGCGATCGCTCGCGCGGTACAGGGCGGCGAGGGCGAGCCCGAGGATCCCGTACGACAGCAGGATGTCGCCCTCGAAGAGCAGCACCACGTGCAGCGCCCCGAACACCATGAGCCAGAGGCTCCGGCGCAGCAGCAGACGCCGGGCGCGCGGTCCGTCGACGCCCGCCGCGGCCTGCCGGCGGAGGATCACGGTGAAGCCGTAGGCGAAGAGCATCGTGAACAGCGGGAACGCGCGGTTGTCGACGAACGTGCCGACCAGCACGTCGGCCACGTGGTCGAGCGCGGTGCCGTCCGTCGGACGCGCGAGCGGCCCGGTCGGGCGGCCGGCGATGAAGTACACGGAGTTCGCGAGCGCGATGCCGAGGAGCGCCATCCCGCGGAGGAGGTCGGGCGCCGGGCTCCGCTCCGACGCGGCGGTGGGCGCGGCGTAGGCGGCGGGCGGGGGCGCGGGCGTCGGCGCGGGCGCGGGGGAGCCGGGGATCGTGGTCACCCGACCAGCCTGCCCGCCGCGCGCCGCGGCCGCCACCGTCGCGGGCGGGGCGGCATCCACCGATCGGCCGATGCCGTGGATCGACCGCTCGGCCGTTCCCCTCCGGCCGCTCGGCCGCCACGCTGGACCCATGACCACAGCAGCCGTCGAGGAGCACGTGAGCGTGCGCGACCTCGCCAAGTCCTACGGCACGACCACCGCCCTCCGGGGCGTCACCTTCGACATCCACCGCGGCGAGACGTTCGCGCTCCTCGGGCCGAACGGCGCCGGGAAGTCGACGACCATCGAGATCCTCGAGGGGTACCGGCTCCGCAGCGGTGGATCCGCGCGCGTGCTCGGCGTGGACCCCGCGACCGGCGGCCGCGCCTGGCGCGCCCGCATCGGCATGGTGCTCCAGTCGAGCTCGGAGAGCGGCGCCATGACCGTCCGCGAGCAGGTCGCGCACTTCGCCCGCATGTACCCGCGGCCACGCGACGTCGACGCGACCATCGCGGCCGTCGGCCTCACCGAGAAGGCCGGCACCCTGCTGCGCTCGCTCTCGGGCGGCCAGCGGCGGCGCGTGGACGTGGCCCTCGGGATCATCGGCCGCCCCGAGCTGCTGTTCCTCGACGAGCCGACGACCGGCTTCGACCCCGAGGCCCGGCACCGCTTCTGGGACCTCGTGCGCGAGCTCAAGGCCGAGGGCACCACGATCCTCCTCACCACCCACTACCTCGACGAGGCCGCGCAGCTCGGCGACCGGGCCGCGGTGATCGCGGGCGGCGAGCTGGTGGCCATCGGCCGGCTCGACGAGATCGGGGGAGAGGAGGCGCGGATCCCGCGGGTCCTCTGGCGCGACGACGACGGACCGCACGAGGAGCGCACGCGGGAGCCCGCCGCGACCGTGGCGCGCCTCGCCGCGGCCACCCCGGGCGGGGAGCCGCGCGACCTGCGCATCGTCCGCCCGAGCCTCGAGGACGTGTACCTCGGGCTGCTCGCCGAGGCCGGCGCCCCGGCGACGGGCGCACCGACCGCCGCAGCCGCCGCGTCCGCCGCCGAGGAGGTGGCGGCATGACCGCCGTCCGCCCCGCGCGTCTCGCCGCGGACCGCGCCCTCGCCCTGCCCGGCGTCCTCCCGCTCGGGCTCCACCGGATCCGCTACGAGGTGCGCCGCTACTTCCGGCAGACCGACACGATCATCTTCACGTTCCTGTTCCCGGTCATCATGCTGTCGATCTTCTCGGTCGCCTTCGGCTCGTCCGGCAACCTCGGCACGGCGCCCGACGGCTCGGGCGGCGTGAGCGCCGCGGCCTACTACCTGCCGGGCATGATCGCGGCGGGCATCCTCCTCTCGGGCGTGCAGAACCTCGCGGTCGACATCGCGATGGAGCGCAGCGACGGGACGCTCAAGCGGCTCGCCGGATCCCCGCTCCCGGTGCTCTCGTACTTCATCGGCAAGGCCGGGCAGGTCGTCGTCACCTCGCTGCTCCAGATGGTCGTGCTGCTCCTCGTCGCCCGGTTCGCCTTCGGCGTGGAGCTGCCGACCGACGCCGGCCGCTGGGCCACCTTCGCGTGGGTCTACGCGCTCGGGATCACGTCGTCGGCCGTGCTCGGCATCGCGCTCAGCCGCATCCCGCGCTCCGGCGCGTCGGCCACGGCGGTCATCACGCCCATCGTGCTCGTGCTGCAGTTCATCAGCGGCGTGTACCTGACGTTCACGATGCTGCCGACCTGGTTGCAGGACGTCGCGGCCTTCCTGCCGCTGAAGTGGATGGCGCAGGGCATGCGCGCCGTGTTCCTGCCGGACGCGCTCGCCTCCGTCGAGCGCGGCGGCACCTGGGACCTCGCGGGCGTCGCGGGGGTCCTCGCGATCTGGCTGGTCGGCGGCACGATCGCCGCCGTCGCGACCTTCCGCTGGATCCGACGGGACTCCTGAGCGGTGCGCGAGCGCACGGCGGGATGGCAGGCTCAGGGCATGATCCCGGTCCGCACCGTCCACCTCGCCTACGCGGTGGCCATGGCGGTGCTGGTCCTGCTCGCCCTCGGCCAGCGCGGGGACGTCGGGTGGGGCGCGTGGGGCGCGATCGCGGCCATGATCGCCCTGTACCTCCTGGTGGGCCGTCGTGCGCTCGAGGCCGCCGCGGCGGCGTCTGCCACGGAGGCGCGGCTGCCCCCGGAGCCGTCGGCGGTCGTCTTCCTCGCGCTCGTCATCCCGGCCGCCACCTGGGGCGTCGCGAGCCTGTCGACGTTCGCCGTCGTCCAGTGCGTGCTGTGCCCGCTCGTGTGGCTGCTCCTCGACCGGGTGCGCGACGCCGTCATCGGGACCCTCGTGCTCACCGCATCCATCGCCGTGGGCTTCGTGGTCGGCTTCGGCGACCTGCCGGGCGCCCTCCCGACCATGGCCCTGTCGCAGGGGCTCAGCCTCGGCGGCACCATCGCGCTCGGGCTCTGGATCACGCGGATCGCCGACCTCAGCCGCGAGCGCCTGCAGCTCCTGGAGGGGCTCCGGGCGGCGCAGGCGCAGGTCGAGGAGCTCGGTCGTGAGGCGGGGACCGCCCGCGAGCGGGAGCGGCTGTCGGCCGACATCCACGACACGGTCGCGCAGGACCTCACGGGCGTCGTGATGCTCGCCCAGCGCGGCCGGCGGGAGCTCCGCGGCGCCGACCCCTCCGCGGTGGAGGCGACGCTCGCGCTCCTCGAGGACAGCGCGCGCGACGCCCTCACCCAGACGCGCGCCATCGTCGCCGCCACCGCACCCGTCGAGCTGACGGACGGCCTCGCGGCGGCGCTCCGCCGGATGGGCGCGCGCCTCGAGCGCGAGACGGGCACCCCGGTGGCGGTCCGGGCCGACGCGGGCGCGGATCCCGTCGACCGCGACGCCGAGGTCGTCCTCCTCCGCTGCGCCCAGGAGGGGCTCGCCAACGTGCGTCGCCACGCGGGCGCCACCGCGGTGGAGCTCGGGCTCGCCCGTGACGGCGCCGACCTGGTGCTCGTGGTCCGCGACGACGGCCGCGGGTTCGACGCGGCGCGGGCCTCCGACGGCTACGGGCTCGCCGGCATGCGGCGCCGGCTGGATGCCGCGGCCGGGCGCCTCGACGTCGCGAGCGGGCCCCGGGGGACGGTCCTCACGGCGCGGATCCCGGCCCACGCGGCGGCGGCCCCGGCGGACGCCCCGGCGGATGCCATGACGCCGGCCGCTCCGCCCGCCCAGCGCGCACCGGCTGCCCCCACCGGCGCCGCACCCGGCGCCGCACCCGCCGCCGCACCCGAGTCCGCACCCGCCGCCACCGGGGCGGCGCGCGCATGACCGGCCCGCGGATCCGCGTCGCCGTCGTCGACGACCACCCCGTGGTGCGCGCGGGCCTCGCCGCCCTGCTCGCGTCCGCCGACGGCATCGAGGTCGTCGGCCAGGCGCCCGACGGCGATGCGGCGATCGCGCTCGCCGTCTCCGAGCGCCCCGACGTGGTGCTCATGGACCTCCGCATGCCCGGCCTCGACGGCGTCGGCGCGACCGCCCGGATCCGCGAGGAGGCGCCCGACGTGCGCGTCCTCGTCCTCACGACCTACGAGACCGACGCGAGCATCCTCACCGCCATCGAGGCGGGCGCGAGCGGCTACCTGCTGAAGGCCGCGCCCGAGGAGGAGATCCTCGCGGGCGTCCGCGCGGTGGCCCGGGGCGACGTCGCTCTCGCGCCCGCCCTCGCGGCGCGGCTCGTGCGGCAGGTGGCGCGTCCGGCCGCCCCCGCCGCCCCGGCCCCGACCCTCAGCCCGCGCGAGACCCAGGTGCTCGCGCTCGTCGCGGCCGGCCGCACGAACGCGCGCATCGCCCTCGAGCTGCACGTGACCCCGGCCACCGTGAAGACGCACCTGCTGCACGTCTTCGAGAAGCTCGGCGTCGGCGACCGGACGCGCGCGGTCACGCTCGCGATGGAGCTCGGGCTGCTGCCGTCGGCGACGGGGTCCGCGCGGGGCTGAGGCCGTCCGCCGCCGGCGTCCGGCCGGGCCCCCGACCGCGGGACAGGGCGGTAACGCTTGGATAACGTCTCCGGGAAGCAGTGTCCCCGGCTGCGGAAATGGATATGTTCTGACCGACGACGAACGCTCAGATCCCCGCCCACGCGCCGATCCGCCCGCCGTCGCCCGCACCGCCCCCAGCACACCACCACACCGCAGCAGCACCCGACCCGAGGACGCGTCGGCGCACCACCACGGCCCCTCGCGACGACGCGACGGCCCGGTGCACCTCGCCCCCGGACGGGCCACCCGAGAGGACCCGCCGACATGGCATCCGGACGTAACGCACGACAGATCAGCTCCCTCCTCCTCCTCGCCGGCGTCGCCGCCGGCCTCACCGCGTGCGCGCCGCAGGGCGCCACGAACACCGGCTCCGGGGGCGGCGACGCGGCCGGCGGCACCGAGTGCAACGTGGGCATCTCGATGCCCACCCGCAGCCTCGAGCGCTGGATCAACGACGGCGAGGGCCTCAAGTCGAAGCTCGAGGGCGACGACTGCAAGGTCGACCTCCAGTACGCCGACAACAAGACCGACGCGCAGATCAGCCAGATCCAGAACCAGGTCGCCGGCGGCGCCAAGATCCTCGTGGTCGCGGCCGTCGACGGCAAGACGCTGGGACCTGCCCTCGAGGACGCGAAGAGCCAGGGCGTCACGGTCATCGCCTACGACCGCCTCATCAACGGCACCGAGGCCGTCGACTACTACGCCACCTTCGACAACTACAAGGTGGGCCAGCTCCAGGGCGAGTTCATCAAGGAGCAGCTCGACCTCGACAGCGCCGCCGGCCCCATCACCATGGAGCCCTTCGCGGGCAGCCCCGACGACAACAACGCCGGCTTCTTCTTCGGCGGCGCCTGGGACGTCCTCCAGCCCTACGTCGCGGAGGGCAAGCTGACCGTCCCCTCGGGCAAGTCGCCGGCCACGAGCGCCGACTGGCAGTCCATCGGCATCCTCGGCTGGGGATCCGACGACGCGCAGGCCGAGATGGACAACCGCCTGCAGTCGTTCTACACGGGCGGCCAGAAGGTCCAGGTCGTCCTCTCGCCCAACGACAGCCTCGCGCTCGGCATCGAGGCGTCGCTCTCGAGCGCCGGCTACGCGCCCGGCGCCGACTGGCCCGTCATCACCGGCCAGGACGCCGACAAGGCCAACGTGCAGGCGATCCTCCAGGACAAGCAGTCCATGACCGTCTGGAAGGACACCCGGGCGCTCGGCGACCAGGTCCAGAAGATGATCGGCGAGATCGTGAAGGGCGACGAGGTCACCGTCAACGACACGAAGTCGTACGACAACGGCAAGAAGGTCGTCCCGTCGTTCCTCCTCGACCCGCAGGTGGTCGTGAAGGACGACGTGCAGAAGACGCTCGTCGACTCCGGCTTCCTCAAGGCTTCCGACGTCGGCCTGTAGTCCCACCCGCGGTCGACGGGCGCCCGGCAGCACGCCGGGCGCCCGTCGGCCGCGTCACCGTCTCCACCCGGCGCCCGCCTCCCGGCGCGCGCCACCGACCCGAACGGGAACCAGGAGCCAGGAATGAACGACGTCATCCTCCAGATGACCGGCATCGTCAAGGAGTTCACCGGCGTCCGCGCGCTCGACGGCGTGGACGTCACCGTGCGCCGCGGCCAGGTGCACGCGATCTGCGGCGAGAACGGCGCGGGCAAGTCGACGCTGATGAAGGTGCTCAGCGGCGTCTACCCGCACGGATCGTACGAGGGCACCATCACGATCGACGGCCGCGAGGTCCGCTACGGATCCATCAACGACAGCGAGCGCGACGGCGTGGTGATCATCCACCAGGAGCTCGCGCTCAGCCCCTACCTCTCCATCGCGGAGAACATCTTCCTCGGCAACGAGATGTCGCGCGGCGGGGTCATCGACTGGAACCGCACCAACCTCGAGGCGGTCAAGCTGCTGAGGCGCGTGGGGCTCGACGAGAACCCGGCGACGCGCGTGCTCGAGCTGGGCGTCGGCAAGCAGCAGCTCGTGGAGATCGCGAAGGCGCTCTCCAAGGAGGTGAAGCTGCTGATCCTCGACGAGCCGACCGCCGCGCTCAACGACGACGACTCGGCGCACCTGCTCGGCCTCATCGGCCAGCTGCGCGACCAGGGCATCACGAGCATCATCATCAGCCACAAGCTCAACGAGATCCGGGCGATCGCCGACGACGTCACCGTGATCCGCGACGGGAGGACGATCGAGTCGTTCCCGGTGACGGACTCCGACGACATCGAGACGCGCATCATCCGCGCGATGGTGGGCCGCCCGCTCGACGCGCAGTTCCCGCCGCGCGACCCGCACATCGGCGCGGAGAAGCTGCGGGTGGAGAACTGGACCGTTCACCACCCGGTGGACGTCGACCGCGTCGTCGTCGACGACGCGTCGTTCACGGTCCGCGCGGGCGAGGTCGTCGGGTTCGCCGGCCTCATGGGCGCGGGCCGCACCGAGCTCGCCATGAGCATCTTCGGGCGCTCGTACGGCACCGGCATCACCGGCCGGATCTATAAGGACGGGAAGGAGATCCGCACCCGGACCGTGAGCGAGGCGATCCGCAACGGCATCGCCTACGCGACCGAGGACCGCAAGCGCTACGGGCTGAACCTCATCGGCAGCATCACGGTGAACGTCTCGGCCGCGGCGCTCTCCAAGCTGGTGCGGCTCGGCGTCATCGACCGGCACCGCGAGTACGCGGTCGCGGACGACTACCGCAAGCGCATGAACATCAAGACGCCCGACGTCTCGGGGGTGGTCGGCAAGCTGTCCGGCGGCAACCAGCAGAAGGTCGTCCTCAGCAAGTGGATCTACTCGGGTCCCGACGTCCTCATCCTCGACGAGCCCACGCGCGGCATCGACGTGGGGGCGAAGTACGAGATCTACGGCATCATCAACCAGCTCGCGGCCGAGGGGAAGGCGGTCATCGTCATCTCCTCCGAGCTGCCGGAGCTCATCGGCCTCTCCGACCGGATCTACACGATCGCGGAGGGGCGGCTCACCGCGGAGGTCACCCGGGCCGACGCGACCCAGGAGGAGCTGATGCGGCACATGACCGCCAGCCGGAAGTCAGGAGTCGACCAGTGACCGTCATGCCCGAGCAGGCCACCTCGCCGAACGTCCCCACCCCGGACGGGGTGAAGAAGCGCCCGCGCCGGCGCATCGACCTCCGCCAGTACGGGATCCTCGCGGCGCTGGCCGTCATCATCCTGCTGTTCCAGATCCTCACCGAGGGGCGGCTGCTGTACCCGGGCAACGTCGCGAACCTCATCCAGCAGAACGCGTACGTGCTGATCCTCGCGATGGGCATGGTGATCGTGATCATCGCGGGCCACATCGACCTGTCGGTGGGCTCGGTGGTCGCGACGGTCGGCGCCGTGGCCGCGCTCAGCATGAACGAGTGGGGGCTGCCGTGGGGGACCGCGGTGGTGCTGTCGCTCGTGGTCGGCGCGCTGATCGGCGCGTGGCAGGGCTTCTGGGTGGCGTTCGTGGGGATCCCGGCGTTCATCGTCACGCTCGCGGGCATGCTCGTGTTCCGCGGTGTCGCGCTCGTGCTCCTCACGGGCGGCACGATCTCGGGCCTGCCTGCCGAGTTCAACTCCATCGGCTCCGGCAACCTGCCGACCACGGGCGCGCCCGACCTCATCACGCTCGGCATCGGCGCGCTCGTCTCGATCGCGCTCGTGGTGCAGCAGCTGCGCACCCGCGCGACGCTCCGCAAGCTCGAGCTGCCGCGCGAGCGGGCGATCTCCTTCTGGATCCGCACCGCCATCGCCGTGTTCGCGATCATGTACCTCTGCTATCTGCTGGCCTACAACCGCGGGACGCCGATCATCCTCATCATCCTGGCGACGCTCGTGCTGCTGTACTCGTTCCTCCTGACCCGGACGGTGTTCGGGCGGCACGTGTACGCGATGGGCGGCAACCTGTTCGCGGCGATGATGTCCGGCGTCAAGACGCAGTGGGTCAACTTCTTCATCTTCGTGAACATGGGCCTGCTCGCCGGGCTCGCGGGCGTCGTGAGCACGGCGCGCGCCGGATCCGCGGTGGCCTCGGCCGGCCAGAGCTTCGAGCTCGACGCGATCGCCGCGGTGTTCATCGGCGGCGCGGCCGTGCAGGGCGGTGTCGGCACGGTGGTCGGCGCGGTCATCGGCGGCCTCGTGATGGGCGTGCTCAACCAGGGCCTGTCGATCCTGTCGGTGGACGCGGCGTGGCAGCAGGTCATCAAGGGCCTGGTGCTGCTCCTCGCGGTCGCCTTCGACGTCTACAGCAAGCGGCGCTCCGGGCGCTGACCCGCGGCGTCGCGACTCTCGGCCCGGCCGATCCCCTCGCAGGGAGCGGCCGGGCCGTCGTCCGTCCGGCATGGGGAGCGATCGCCCGCCGGGACCGCTCGCACCACCAGGCTCGGCGCATGGGACACGGACCGCACGACGCGCTGTCGCGCGACGAGGTGGCGGCCCGGCTGGCCCTGGGGTGCGCGTGGCGCATCGCGTGGTGCTCCGGCGCGCATCTCCCGGAGACCCGGGGCGTCGGTTGCCCGCTCCCCGACGGCGTCCTCGAGCGGGTCCCGTCGCCGGCGAAGCTGCGGCGCGGACGCCTGCCCTCCGGACGGAACTGGATGCTGGTGGTCGAGCGTGAGGAGGCCGGCCGGCCGGTCCTCCTCTTCGACGAGGGGCCCGAGAACCGCTTCGTCTGATTAGCCGCGGTGGCGACCGCGCGGGCGCTGCGCCGCGCCGGCCGGGGCGGGCGCGTCGACGCCCGGGTGCGACGGGTCGGCGAGCGCCGCCGCGGCGACGCCCTCGGACATCGCGTCGGAGTGCACGTGGTCGCCCTCGGCCCTCACGTCGGCCGCGGCCGACGCCCGGCGCCTCCGTCGCGTCTGCACGGCCGCGACCGTGATGGTGACGCCGGAGTAGGCGAGGAGCGCGACCGCGGCGGCCGGGATGATCCAGCTGCGGGCCTGCCCGTTGACCGCCTGGTTCGCCCAGCCCACGAGCGGCACCGAGTACCAGAGCTCGCCCTGGATCTGCGCCGGCGTGACCGGCAGCGAGTCGGGCGATGCGTTGTTGTCGCCCTTGAAGGTGAAGGAGCGCGTGCCGTCGGAGGCGGAGGAGATGGCGGCGATGCGGTGCGTGATGACCGCGGGATCGCCGGACCGGATCTGGTAGGTCGCCACATCGCCCACCTCCAGCGCGTCCGTGTCGACCGGCCGCACCACGATGAGGGTGCCCGGGGGGAGGCGCGGCTCCATCGACTGCGTGAGGATCGTGAGCGGCACGGCTCCCGAGACCTTCGGCACCACGAGCAGCACGCCCGCGAGCGCGATGACGAGCAGCAGGATCCCGACGCTGACCCCCACGGCTGCCGATCGCAGCAGCCGGGGGAGAGCGCGACGCGGCGTCGTGCCCTCCTCCAGCTCGACCGGGGCCAGGTCGTCGGCGGGTCGGGCGCCGGCGACCGCGTGCCGTCCGTCGACGCGACGGCGGGGGAGGATGCGGGGCATGTGCGTGTGGTCCGTGTCGGGGCGGGGATCAGGAGCAGCGGAAGCTGCGCGCGTTGCTCTGCGTGAAGGCGACGACGGTGCCGTCGGCGACCTGGCGCACGACCTGGTTGTTCGCGTCGAGGAGGTCGACGGAGACGTGGACGGTCCCGTCGGCCGCGAGGGTGGGGGGCACCTCGGAGCCGCTGATGGACGCCTTGCCGTAGTAGCCGTTCGAGGTGGCGATGCGGGTGCCGTTGACCATCACGTTGTAGTTGGAGTCGAGGGAGGCGACCGACGTGTCCCAGCCGACGACGACGTACCAGTTGCCGTCCTGCGGGGTGCAGGCGAACCCGCCCGTGACGGCCGGGCCGGCGGCGGTCTGCGTGGCCGAGGTGGACGCGCGTCCCGTCCAGGTGCCGGAGCCGAGGACCACGCCGAGCGTGCCCGTGACGGCGGCGGATCCGCTCGTGGGGAAGCCCGACGCGGTCGTGCGCACGCACCACGTGGAGTGCGCTCCGCCGGCGAGCGTCCCGGAGATCGTGGGCGGGGCGGCCCAGGTGCCGGACACGGAGCCGGAGCCGACGGAGCTGGTGGCGGAGCAGCTCGATGCGGTGGTGCTCCATGCGACGACCTTCGTGCCGCCGGCGAGCGTGCGGTCGGCGCCCGAGGAGGCGGAGGCCGAGACGGTGCCGGTCCACGGGCTCTGGACGCTGCCCGTGTTCTTCACGACGACCGTGGCGGTGCGGCTCGGGCTGCTCGAGCTCACCGCTCCGGAGAGCTGGTCGAAGCCCGTGCTCGTGACGGACACGGTGGCGGCGTGGACGGTGGACGACGCCGTGACGCTGGAGGCCCAGAGCGCGTGGACGGCGGTGCCGCCGCTGCCCAGGAGGACGACGGTGACGCCGACCAGGAGGGCGGCGTGCAGGCGGCTGACGGGCCGACGCGTGGGAGCGCGGCTCACGGGGCGACCTGCGTGCCCGTGACGTCGAACGCGAGCTGGGCGGTGGATCCCTGCACGGACTGCGGCGCGTCCTTGTCGAGGACGACCTCGGTGCAGACGACGGAGGAGGCGCCGGGCTGGATGCGGACGAACCCGCTGGGCGTGTGCAGCGCGCCGGGACGGCCGGAGAAGGTCGTGGCGCCGTGCACGCAGTCGGCGACGGACGCGACCGGTCCGAGGCGCAGCGACAGCTCGCCGGGGAAGGCGCTGTTCGACGAGGTGCCTCGCGTGGAGATGGCCACGTCCAAGGCTACCGTGCCGGTGTTCTTCGCGGTGAAGGCGCCGACGGTGCCCTGGCCGGGGAGGAGCTGCGTCGCGTCGAGGGCGGTCTGCTGGGTGATGACGAGGCCGCTCGATCCGCTCGTGACGCTCGACGGGTGGGCGCTCGCCGCGCCGTTCCAGAGGGCGTAGCTGCCGCCGGTGGCGGCGAGGGAGGCGACGACGACGGCGGTGAGGAGGCCGGTGGTGAGCCAGGCGGCGCGGAGGGGGCTGACGCGCGAGGGGCGGGCGGAGCGACGGCCGTGGGCGGGACGCGGGGCGGATGCGCGCTTCCTGCTCATGTCGTCCTCGTTCCTGGTCGTCGTCCGGCGGTGCGGTGCTGCGGTGATGCGGGGGATGCGGTGCTGCGGGGCGCGGCCGTCGGGTACGGCCGCGCCCGGGTGGAGCCCCCTCCCCGCGGGTGACGTCACCGCGGAGAGGGGAGTCGGGGGCTAGACGGTGCGCTGCGTGAGCGTGAACGCCAGCTTGTCGAAGGAGAGCGTGCCGTTCTGGCCCGTGGTCGCGGAGGAGGGGAACGAGACCGTGAGGACCACGTTCACCTTGGAGGCGGTCGTGGAGGGCTTGACCGTGAAGGTGTTCGCGGCGGAGCCGGCGGTGATGCTCGCGTCGTTCGACGTGACGGCCAGCTTCGTGGTGACGGCCTGCTTGAGCGCTGCGTCGCCCGAGATGGACATGGGGTCGTACGTGAGGTCGGCGGAGAGCGAGTCGCCGGTCGCGGTGACCGTGAGGGCGCTCGTGTACTGGAGGACGTTGCCGGGGACGATGCGGTACGTGGCCGGGTCGATGACCTTGCTGCCGCCGTTGGTGATGTCGGTCCAGACGCCCGCGGTGTCGGCCGAGAGGGCCAGGTTGCCCGACGAGACGCTCGAGGCGGCGACCGTGGCGTTGGCGTTCCACAGCGCGAAGCTGCCCGCGCCGCCGAGGAGGAGGACGATTCCGGCGGCACCGGCGACGGCGCTCGAGACGATCTTGTTCATGGGGGATTCCTGTTCTCGTACGCGGTGTGCCGCGCAAGCTGTGGGGGAGGCGGCGGGTGGGTGTCCCGCCGGTCGTCTCCGGTCCGATCGGGTCGCAGCGACTGCGTCCTCGTGGTGCCGACCGGTGTTCCTTCGACGTGCTCCACTCTGACGGGCCGGCCTCAAGCCACCCGCTGGCAATGCGCAAGAGACCCCGAGCTTTGCCGCAAGCCCGACCCGGCGTTCCCTCAAGCCGGTGGATCCCCGTGGTCGCGCGGATCCGCCGGGGGCCCCGCCGGTCTAGGCTCGGGCGACGGCGTGCTTCGACGGCCGGTACGGGAGGGCAGCGCATGGTGTCTCCCGACGCGACCCGGACCGGCGGCGCCGACGCCGTGCGCCCCTCCGGGTTCTCCCGCGCGCAGCTGCCGTTCCTCGTGAGCTGCGCCATCGTCGCGGTCATCGTCGCGGTGGTCGAGCCGAGCATCGAGCGGGATCCCGGCTTCCTCGGCGCCCTCGCCCTCGTGGGCGTCGCGACCGTCCTCGCGGTGCTGCACGTCGTGGGCGTCCTGCCCGCGCGGCTCCTCATCATCGTCCCCGCGCTCGACCTGCTGGCCGTCGCGGTGATCCGGGACGCCACGGCCGCGTCGATCCCGTCCGCCGCCCTGCTCGTGATCTTCCCCCTCCTCTGGCTCGTCTTCGCGTTCCCGTCGGGCGGCGTGTGGGTCGCCGTGGGCGGCGCCGTCGCCATCTCGGCGCTCCCGCTCGTGCGCGACGGCGGGCTGCCGGGCACCCCGGCCGGATGGGCCGACCTCGTGGGCACGCCCCTCCTCACCGCGCTCCTGGTCGGGGCGGCGGCGCAGGCGGCCGCGCTGCAGCGCCGCTCGCGCCGGGACCTCGCAGCGGCGACGGCCACCCAGGTGCGCCTCCTCGACGAGTCGCGCGAGCAGACCGCGTTGATCCGCGACGTGGCGGACGCGGTCGACGTCGGCATCGTGTTCTTCGACGCCGACGACCGCCCCGTCGTCCGCAACGCCGCCGTCCGCTCGCTGCTCGACCTCGCGGGCTACGACCACGTGACGGGGAAGGCCGGCCACGTCTACGGATCCGACCGCGTCACGCCCGTCGCCCGCGACGGCCGCGTCCTCATGGAGGCGCTGTACGCCGACAAGGTGCACGGTCCCGTCTACTGGGTGGGGGAGCCGGGCAACCAGCGCGCCCTCGTCCTCTCGGTGCGCGCCATCGGCCGCCGCGACGGGCGCCTCTCCGGCACCGTGCTCGGCGCCTACGACGTGACCGACCTCGCGCAGGCCGTGCAGGTGCGCGACGAGTTCCTCGCCACGGTCTCGCACGAGCTGCGGACGCCGCTGACCTCGATCGTCGGCTACCTCGACCTGCTCGACGAGCTGCACGACCCGGCCGAGCTCGGCATCGCGGCGGAGGTCGCCGTGATCCAGCGGAACGTCGACCAGCTCTCCACCATCATCGGCTCGCTCCTCGCGGGCGCCGACCACGCGCCGGCGCTCGTCCGGGGTCCGGTCGACCTGTCCGCCCTCGTGCAGGCCGCGGTCGACGCGGCCGCCTCCCGCGCCGAGGAGCGCGGGCTCGCGCTCGCGTCCCGCGTCGCGCCGGGCGTCGTCGTCGACGGGGACGCCGGCCGCCTCGCCCAGGTCGTGGAGGCGCTCGTCTCCAACGCCCTCACCTACACGCCGTCCGGCCGGGTGGACGTGACGCTCGAGCGCGAGGGCGACGGCGTCGTGGTCGCGGTGGCCGACACGGGCGTCGGCATCAGCGAGGAGGACCAGCGCCACGTCGTCGACCGCTTCTTCCGGGCGCAGTCCGCGCGCGACGGAGCCGTCCCCGGCCTCGGGCTCGGCCTCTCGATCGCCGAGCGCACGGTCACGGCGCACGGCGGGACGCTGCGGATCGCCAGCCGGCTGGGGCAGGGCACGCGTGCCGTCGCGACCCTGCCCGCGACCCCGCGTCCGGACGCCGCGCCAGCCGCGCCATAGCCCTCTCCATAGCCGATGGCAAGGCCGGATCGCGAATCGACCGATCGCACGGCCTCCGCCTAGACTCGGCCGGTCGATCGGGGGACCCCCTCGGCCGACGCCCCACGCACCCGAGCCCACAGGAGCCCATCCCCTCCATGACCTCCACGCGCACGTCCGCAGAACGCCTCCTCGACCGTCTCGTCCCCGGGCGACGGACGAACCCCGACGGCACCCGGCCACCTCGTCGCGACCACTCCGACCACCGCCTCCTCGAGGCCAGGTTCACCGGATCCGTCGACCTCTACGAGCCCGAGCACCCGAAGATCGACAGGCTCGTCTTCGGCGTCACGGCGGTCCTCGCGGTCGGCTTCGTCGTGTGGGGCATCGTGAGCACCGACGGCCTCGCCTCCATCTCGGGCGCGGCGCAGAGCTGGGTCATCGAGAAGACCGGCTGGCTCTTCGTGCTCGCCGCGAGCTTCTTCGTGATCTTCGTCCTGTGGCTCGCCGCCAGCCGCTACGGCCGCATCAAGCTGGGCGCCGACGACGAGAAGCCGCAGTTCAAGACGGTCTCCTGGATCGCCATGATGTTCAGCGCCGGCATGGGCATCGGCCTGATGTTCTTCGGCGCCGCCGAGCCGCTCAGCCACTTCGTCACCCCGCCGCCCGGCACCACGCAGCCGGAGTCGGAGGCCGCCATCCGCACGGCCATGGCCACCGCGATGTTCCACTGGGGCCTGCACCCCTGGGCCATCTACGCGGTCGCCGGCATCGCCATCGGCTACGGCACCTTCCGCAAGGGCCGCAAGCAGCTCTTCTCCTCCATCTTCCAGCCGCTGCTCGGCACGAAGCGCACCGAGGGCTGGGCCGGACGCGTCATCGACATGCTCGCGATCTTCGCCACGCTCTTCGGCTCGGCGGCCTCGCTCGGCATCGGCGCCACGCAGATCGGCGCGGGCCTCGAGTTCAACGGCTGGGTGCCCGAGGCCACGGCCCCGCTGCTCATCGGCATCATCGTCGTGCTGACGATCGCGTTCATCTTCTCGGCCGTCTCGGGCATCGCCCGCGGCATCCAGTGGCTGTCCAACATCAACATGGTGCTGGCCGTCGTGCTCGCCGTGTTCGTGTTCGTCGTCGGCCCGACGCTCCTCATCCTCAACCTCATCCCCGCCACCCTCGGCGCGTACCTCGGCGACATGACCGAGATGGCGTCGCGCACGGCGGCCACCGGCGGCGACGAGATGAGCTCCTGGCTCGCCAGCTGGAGCGTCTTCTACTGGGCGTGGTGGATCTCGTGGACGCCGTTCGTCGGCATGTTCATCGCGCGCATCAGCCGCGGTCGCACCATCCGCGAGTTCGTGGTCGGCGTGCTCCTCGCGCCGAGCATCGTGGCCCTCATCTGGTTCTCGATCTTCGGCGGCTCGGCGATCCACGCGCAGCAGACCGACGGCGACATGACCGTCGACGGCGCCGTCGTCAGCGACAACACGCTGTTCCAGCTGCTCAACCACTACCCGCTCGCGAGCGTCAGCACCGTCCTCGTGATGGTGCTCGTCGGCATCTTCTTCGTGTCCGGCGCCGACAGCGCGTCCATCGTGATGGGGACGCTGTCCCAGCGGGGCGCGCTGCACCCGAGCCGCAAGGTCGTCGTCTTCTGGGGCGTCGTCATGGGCGCGGTCGCCGCGATCATGCTCGCCATCGGCGGGGGAGGCACGGAGGCCCTCACGGGTCTGCAGAACCTCACGGTCGTGGCCTCGCTGCCGTTCGTGCTCGTGATGCTCGTCGCCTGCTACGCGCTCTGGAAGGAGCTGCGCACGGATCCGCTCATCGTGCGCCGCCAGGTCGCGGTCGAGATGATGCGCGACGCGGTCGTGAACGGCGTGGAGCAGCACGGCGACCACTTCCAGCTGTCGCTCGACCCGGTCGATCCCGAGGAGGCCGCGACGCGCGAGCCCCTCGGCGACGAGGACGAGGCGCGTCGCTCCTGACGCCCCGTCCGTGACGACGATGCCGACCCGCGCCCCGCGCGCGGGTCGGCATCGTCGTCTGCGGGACAGCCGGCGTCCGCGGGGGCACCGCGGACCCCTCGTGCGGTCCGCGCGTCGGTAGGGTGACCATGATGACGACCTCCACCCCCGCCTCCGCTCCCGCGCCCGCCGCCACCGACGGGCCGGGCCGACGCGCCGCCGTCGTCTACAACCCCATCAAGGTCGACCTGGCGTCCCTCAAGGCCAAGGTCGCGCACGCCGCCGGCGTCGCGGGCTGGGAGGAGACCCTCTGGTTCGAGACCAGCGAGGACGACCCGGGCAAGGGCGCCGCGCAGGAGGCCCTCTCGCACGACGTCGACATGGTCATCGCCGCCGGCGGTGACGGCACGGTCCGCGCGGTCGCCGAGGGGATGTCCGGATCCGGCGTCTCGCTCGGCCTCCTGCCGTCGGGCACGGGCAACCTGCTCGCGCGCAACCTCAAGCTCACGCTCAACGACGTCGACCACTCGCTCGAGGCCGCGTTCTCCGGCCACGACCGGAGGGTCGACCTCGCGGCCATCGAGATCCTGCGCGAGGACGAGAGCCGGGACAAGCACGTGTTCGTCGTGATGGCGGGCGTCGGCATCGACGCGAAGATGCTCGCCAACACCGACTCCGAGCTGAAGAAGAGGGTCGGCTGGCTCGCCTACGTCGACGCGATCTTCAAGGCCTTGCGCGACCGCGACCAGCTCCGCCTGCGCTACCGCCTCGACGGCCGCAGCACGCACCGCCGCCGCGCGCACACGCTCATCGTCGGCAACTGCGGGTCGCTGCCGGCCAACATCCTGCTGCTGCCGGACGCCGCGGTCGACGACGGCATCCTCGACGTGGTGCTCATGCGCCCCGAGGGGCTGTTCGGCTGGATCCAGATCTGGGTCAAGGTCGCGTGGGAGAACGGCGTCGTCCGCCGCACCGCCGCGGGCCGCCGCCTGATGGGCCCCGAGAAGGAGGTGCGCGCGCTCGAGTACCGCACCGCCGAGGAGGTGGTGGTCCGCCTTGAGAAGGAGGAGGACATCGAGCTCGACGGCGACCCGTTCGGTCGCGCCATCGGCTTCAAGATCCAGGTGCTGCCCGGCGGCCTCACCGTGCGCGTGCCGCGGGACTCCTGACTCGATCCCCGATGCGCCTGTCGGCGGCTCGTGGGAGGGTCGGGCCATGATCCGCACCCTCGCCGTCTCCGGCTACCGCTCCGTCCGGGACCTGGTGCTGCCGCTCACCGGGCTCGACGTCGTCACGGGTGCCAACGGCAGCGGCAAGTCCAACGTCTACCGCGCGCTCCGCCTCATCGCCGACATGGCGCAGGGCGGGGCGGTCGGCGCGCTCGCCCGCGAGGGCGGGCTCGAGGCGGTGCTGTGGGCGGGCCCCGAGGGCTTCTCGCGCGCCGTGCGCGACGGCGAGCACCCGGTGCAGGGCACGACGCGCAAGGGGCCCATCGCGCTGCGGCTGGGCTTCGCCGGGGACGAGCTGGGCTACCTCGTCGACCTCGGCATCCCGCAGCGGGATCCGCGGGCGCTTCCGGCGACCATGTTCGGCCGCGACCCCGAGATCAAGCGCGAGCTGATCTTCAACGGACCGCTCGCGCGGCACCGCTCGCTGGTGCTGGAGCGCCGCTGGCAGGACGTGCGCGTCCGCGACGAGGCCGACGGGTGGGCGCACGTGCCCGCCCTGGTGCCGCCGCACCTCAGCGTGCTCAGCGAGGTGGCCGACGCGGTCACGAGCCCCGAGGCGATGATCCTGCGGCGGCGGATGACCGGCTGGCGCTTCTACGACCACCTCCGCACCGACGCCGACGCGCCCGCCCGCCGGCCGCGCGTCGGCACGCGCACGCCCGTGCTCGCGAGCGACGGATCCGACCTCGCGGCCGCGGTGCAGACCATCCGCGAATGGGGCCGCGGGGATGCGCTCGACGCCATGGTCGACCGGGCGTTCCCCGGGTCGACCGTCGTGGTGCGCTCGCAGGATGGCGTGCTCACGCTCGGCCTCCGGCAGCCCGGCATCCTGCGCGTGCTCGACGCCGCGGAGCTCTCGGACGGCACGCTCCGGATGCTCATGCTCACGGCCGCCCTGCTCACGACCGAGCCGCCCGAGCTCATGGTGCTCAACGAGCCGGAGACGAGCCTCCACCAGGATCTGCTCCCTGCCCTCGGCGAGCTCATCGCGGAGGCGTCGCGCCACGTGCAGATCCTCGTGGTGACGCATGCGCCGGGGCTGGCCGCGGCCGTGTCGGAGCACGCGGAGGCGGGGGAGCTCGTGCTGGAGAAGCCGCTCGGCGAGACGGTGCTGCGGGGCCAGGGGCTCCTCAGCTCGCCGTCGTGGGACTGGGGCAAGCGCTAGCCGCGCCTCCCGCCGACGCCGCTCCGGGCGACCCGCTCGGATACGACGACGCCTCCCGGTCGCGGCCCGGGGGGCGGCGCGAGCGGGAGGCGTCGGATGGTGCGGTGGTGCGGGATCAGCGTCCGAAGGCCGCCGATGCGGGGCAGTCGAACGGGTCGCCGCCGGCCGAGAGGCCGACGCGGTTGAGGTAGGCGATGACGATGCCGTACGAGGCCAGCAGCGTGGTCTCCGTGTACGGGATGTTGTGCGTCGCGCAGTACTCCTTCGCGATGACCTGGGCGCGCTTGAGCGCGGGCCGCGGCATGTTCGGGAAGAGGTGGTGCTCGATCTGGTAGTTGAGGCCGCCCATGTAGATGTCGGTGAGCCACGTGCTCTTGATGTTGCGGCTCGTGAGCACCTGGCGGCGGAGGAAGTCGACCTTGGAGTCCTTGGGCAGGACGGGCATGCCCTTGTGGTTCGGGGCGAACGAGGCGCCCATGTACACGCCGAAGACCGCGAGCTGCACGCCGACGAACGCGAACGCCATGCCGACGGGCAGGAAGAAGAAGACGACGGCGAGGTACGCGATGATGCGCGTGGAGAGCATCGAGATCTCGAGCCAGCGCTTGTCGACCTTGCCGCGACCGAAGACCGTGCGGAAGCCGTGGACGTGGAGGTTGAGGCCCTCGAACATGAGGATCGGGAAGAACGCGTAGCCCTGGTGGCGCGTGAACCAGCCGTAGAGGCCCTTGGCGCGGGCCGCGTCCTCCTGCGTGAAGGAGATGACGTCGCGCTCGATGTCCGGGTCCTTGCCCATGACGTTCGGGTTCGCGTGGTGACGCGAGTGCTTCGTCATCCACCAGGAGTAGCTGATGCCGACGAAGAGGTTGGCGAGCGTGCGGCCCGCGATGTCGTTGGCCTTGCCGGAGGCGAACACCTGGCGGTGCGAGGCTTCGTGGGCGAGGAAGGCGAACTGGGTGAAGACGATGCCGAGGCCCGCGGCGATGAGGAGCTGGAACCAGCTGTCGCCGAGGAGGACGAAGCCGACGCCGAGGCCGGCGAGCGCGACGGTGATGCCGGCGAACATCAGGACGTAGAAGCCCACGCGGCGATTGAGGAGGCCGGCGTCGCGGACGGTGTTGAGGAGGCCCGAGTACTCGGTGGTCGGGTTGGCTCCGCCGCCGCGCTTCGGGCGGGTCAGCACGATGCGGGGTGCTGCGGTGGTGTCAGTCATGGTCAGCTCGTTCGTCCGTGGCCTCTCGGCCAGGTGGAGCGGGCCGCCTCGGCGAGCCGCTGTCGGTCGTCGTCGTGCGGGACACGACGCAGGCGCCGGGATCTGGGGCAACCAGGACTCACACTCCCATAGGGACTCGCCCGTCGCACCATGGATACTCACAGCGCGCACGGCGTGTCGCTGTCGAGGGGGGACAGGGCCCCGTCCTGCCGGGGATTACGGTCTGCTGGGCGGCTACGGGACGATGACCGCGCGGCCGCGCACGGTGCCCGCCGCGAGGGCCGCGTAGGCCTCAGGTCCGTCGTCGAGCGCGTACCGCTGCGTCTCGACCGACACCCGGCCGGAGCGCGCGAGGTCGAGCACCTCGATCAGCTCGGAGCGGCTGCCCCAGTAGGGGACGCGGATGGCGGCGTCGAAGGCCACGCGGCCGAAGCCGACCTCGACGGCGCCGCCGCCGATGCCGACGATGGTCACGTCGCCGCCGACCTCGACGACGTCGAGCGCGGTGGCCATCGTGGGGGTCGCGCCGACGAAGTCGAAGACGGCCTGGACCCCACGGCCGCCGGTGATCGCGCGGATCCCGTGGGCGGCATCGGCGTCGCTGATGACGGTGTGATGGGCGCCCACGTGGCGGGCGAGCTCCAGCTTCTCGTCGTTCACGTCGAGCGCGATGACGGTCGCGCCGCTGAGCGCTCGGAGGATCTGGATGCCGACGTGGCCGAGGCCGCCCGTGCCGATGACCACCGCGAACGTGCCGGCGCCGAGCTTCGGGAGCGACGTCTTGATCGCGTGGTACGGCGTGAGGCCGGCGTCGGTGAGGGACACGTTCTCGACGGGGTCGAGGTCGCCGAGCGGCACGAGGTGGCGCGCGTCGTCGACGATCATGTACTCGGCCATCGCACCCGGAGCACCGAGCCCGGGGGGCTGGATCCCCTCGGCCGCGGCGTTCGGGCAGTGGTTCTCGCGGCCTTCGGCGCACGCGTGGCAGCGGCCGCAGCCCCACGGGCCGTAGACGGCGACCGCGTCGCCGACGGCGAGGTGCTCGACGCCCGCGCCCAGCTCCTCGACGACACCGGCGCCCTCGTGGCCGAGCGTGAGGGGGAGCGGGTAGCCGGCGGCGCGGTACTCCTCCTCCGAGAGGCCCATCACGTACTCGTCGGAGTGGCAGACGCCGGCGGCCGTGACGCGGAGCAGGACCTGCCCCGGCGCGGGCGACGGCTTCTCGATCTCGACGACCTCGGGGTGGGATCCGATGCGGGTGTACTGGAGCGCCTTCATGGCCACCACCGTATTCCCCGCGCGAGGGAACCGTCTGGGTGCGCGGTCCGTCAGGGGAGCCGGCTGCCGTGCGGGGGATCGACGTGCGGGGCCCGCGTGCGCTCGTCCTCGGGGAGGGCGAGCTCGGCGTCGGCGGCGTCGCGGAGGAGGGCCATGCGTCCGGCGGCGAGGGACTGCGTCCACAGCGTCGAGGCGGACATCAGCAGGTAGACGGGGATGAACCAGAGCAGGGGTCCGGGTTCTCCCGAGACCGCGTACACGGGGAGCCCGACGAGCGCGGCGAGGCTGAGCATGACCGCGCCGGGCACCGGGGCGGATCCGGACGCGATGGCCCGACGGGACTCCGTGGACACCCGCTCGGCGGTGCCCGGGGCGAGGGACACGCGGCCGCGCACGTCCACGGCTCCGTCGAGGAGCGCCGCGTCGCGCCAGGCCGGATGCGTCCCGACGATCGACGGGTGGCGACGGATGGCGCGCGCGAGCCAGATGGAGAGCGGGATCGCGACCGCCGCGGCGCCGAGCACCGCACCGAGGACGATCGCCCCGGGGAGAGCGGTCCCCGGACCGTCGGCGCGGGCGAGCACGGGGTGGATCAGGAGGCCCATCGCGGCCCCCGCGAGCAGCCCGACGCCGAGCGTGACCAGGCGACGGCGCGGGGTGACGACCTCGGCGATCCAGGCGGCGATGGCGCGGGCGCCGATGCGGGCGAGCGCGCGCTTGCCGTGGCCCGGGTCGGCGGGCGTCGCGTCGTCGCGGGTGGCGGTCGCATCGGCGCCGGCATCGGCGTCGTCGGCGGTCGTGTCGTCGGCGGTCATGCGGGCCTCCCGATCCGGGCCTGTCGTCGGCCCCTCCCATCCTCCCGGGCAGACGGCCCGGGTCGTGCCGCGGGGCGTGCCCCGTCCGGGGCGCATCCCGGTCGGGGCTGCGGCCGGACGGGGGCCTGGACGCGTGTCGGAGGTGCCTGGGATGCTCGCGGCATGACCGCAGCGCAGCCTTCATCCGCGAGCCCGTCCGAGCACGGCGACGACGCCGTCCGGGATGACCTCGTCCGCCACCTCCGCCTCGCGCGCGAGGCCCTCGTCTGGAAGCTCGAGGGGCTCGGGGAGCACGACGTGCGGCGTCCGCTCGTGCCGACGGGATCCAACCTGCTCGGGCTCGTGAAGCATGCCGCGGGCGTCGAGGCCGGCTACCTCGGGTTCGTCTTCGGCCGGCCGTTCCCCGAGCAGCTGCCGTGGATGGAGGAGGACGCGCCGCCGAACGCCGACATGCGGGCGACCGCCGACGAGTCGCGTGCCGACATCGTGGGCCTCTCCGAGCGCGTCGGCGCGCACGCCGAGGCGACGCTGCACGTGCTGCCCCTCGACTCCTTCGGGCAGGTGCCGTGGTGGCCGGGGGAGGCCGGTCGGGTGACCGTGCACCGGATCGCCGTGCACCTCATCGCGGAGCTCAACCGGCACGCGGGGCACGCGGACGTCCTCCGCGAGCTCGTCGACGGATCCGCGGGCCTCCGGGCCGACAGCGGCAACCTCCCCGACGGGGGCGCCGCGTTCTGGCGGGCCGAGCACGCCGAGACGGAGCGCGTCGCCCGCGAGGCGGCGGGGCTGCCACCGGTCGGCTGACCGGGCAGCCCCGCCGGGCGTCGGCCCCGGGCTAGCGGCGCGCGATCCGGAGCGTCGCGATCTGGAACGGCAGGAGCGTCAGCTCGATCGCCGCGCCCGCCGCGTCCTCGCCGGCGCCGTCGAGCGGGCGCTCGAGCAGGTCGGTGCGGCGGGCGGCGCCCAGGCCGAGCGACGGATCCACCCGCACCACGGTCGACTCCCGCCCGCCGCGCGCCTCGTAGAGCCGCACGACGAGGTCGCCCGAGCGGTCCTCGGCGAGCTTCACGGCCTCGATCACGACGGCCGCGTTCGACGAGGTGACGAGCGGCGCCACGCCGTGGTCGCCCGCGACCTCGCGCACCGGGAGGTTGAGCCGGTAGCCCGCGTCCGCCGCGTCGAGCACGTCGAGCGCGACGCGCACCGCGGAGCGCAGCATGTGCCGGCCCTGGTCGGCGTGCGGGTCGGGGAACACGGGTGCCCGCAGCAGCGACTGGCGCACGAGGGTCGCGCTGCCGCCGTCGGGCCGGGGTATGCGCGTCACATCGTGCCCGTAGGTCGCGTCGTTGGCCACCGCCACCCCGAAGCCCGGCTCGCCCACGTGCACCCAGCGGTGCGCGACCGTCTCGAAGCGCGCGGTCTCCCAGGACGTGTTGGCGTGCGTCACGCGCTGGACGTGCCCGAACTGCACCTCCGAGGCGGCGCGGTCGGCGTGCACGTCGAGCGGGAACGCGAGCTTGAGGAGCTTCTGCCGCTCGTGCCAGTCCACGTCGGTGACGACCTGGAGCTCGGGCTCGCCGACCGGCAGCGTCCACGTCTGCGTGACGCGAGAGGAGCCGAACGCGCGCTCGACCACGAGGGCCGCGCCGTCGATCCGCACGGCCTCGACCTCGGTGAGGTCGGTGCGGTTGCGGCGGTAGGCGTCGTCGATGTCCCACGCGTCCCACTGGTTGGGGGTGTCGCGGAACAGCTGCAGGAGCCCGAGGCGTTGGCCGGGGGCGACGATCTCGCGGCCGGACGCGGCGTCGACGAGCGAGGAGACCGTGCCGTCGGCGGCGAACCGGGCCCGGACGAGTCCGTTGTCGATGACCCAGCCGTCGGCCTCCGGGACGGGCGCCCCGGCAGGCGGGGCATCGACCACGACGGCGGCCGCCAGCGCGCCGACGCCGTCCGCGTCCACCGGCGCCGCGTTGAAGGCGATCCGCCGGTCGCCCGATCCCGCGAGCGCACCCTGGGCCTCCGCGACCAGGTCCCGCAGCCGCCCCTGCACGCGCGCGTGCTCGCGCTCGGCCTCCTGGTGCACCCACGCGATGGAGGTCCCGGGCAGGATGTCGTGGAACTGCAGCAGCAGCACCGTGCGCCACAGCGCGTCGAGCTCGTCGTGCGGGTACGCGACGAGGTCGCGGACGGCCGCGGTCGCGAGCCAGAGCTCCGCCTCCCTCAGGAGGTGCTCGCTCCGCCGGTTCCCCTGCTTCGTGCGCGCCTGCGAGGTGTAGGTGCCGCGGTGGAACTCGAGGTACATCTCGCCCGACCACACGTGCGGGTCCCGGATCGAGGCCCGGGCCGCGTCGAAGAACGACAGCGGCGTGCCGAGCGTCACGCGCGGCGATCCCTCGAGGTCGTGCGTGCGGCGGGCGGCCGCGACCATCTCGCGCGTCGGACCGCCGCCGCCGTCGCCCCAGCCGAACGGCACGATCGACGCGTTGCTCACGGCCTTCTCCGCGTGCTGGCGCTCGGCGCGCGCGAGGTCCTCGCCGGACAGGTCGGAGTTGTAGGAGTCCACCGGCGGGAAGTGCGTGAAGACGCGGCTCCCGTCGATCCCCTCCCAGAGGAAGGTGTGGTGCGGCATCGTGTTCGTCTCGTTCCACGACTGCTTCTGCGTGAAGAAGTACTCGGCGCCGGCGCCCCGCACGATCTGCGGCAGCGCGCCCGTGTAGCCGAAGGAGTCCGGCAGCCACACCTCGCGGGAGTCGATCCCGAACTCCTCGAGGAAGAAGCGCTTGCCGTGCACCAGCTGGCGCGCGAGCGCCTCGCCGCCCGGCATGTTGGTGTCGGACTCGACCCACATGCCGCCCACCGGCACGAACCGGCCCTCGGCGACGCGCTGCCGCAGGCGCTCGAACAGCTCCGGGTGGTCCTCCTTCAGCCACGCGTACTGCTGCGCGCTGGAGGCGGCGAACACGAAGTCGGGATCCTCGTCCATGAGCGCGAGCACGTTGGAGAAGGTGCGCGCGACCTTGCGGCGGGTCTCGCGCACGGGCCAGAGCCAGGCGGAGTCGATGTGCGCGTGGCCGACGGCGGTGACGCGGTGCGCGCTCGCGTGGGCGGGCGCGGCGAGCACGGCCCGGAGCTCCTCGCGGCCGGCGGCGGCGGTGCCCGCGACGTCGTCGGGATCCACCGCGTCGCACATGCGCTCGAGGGCCGCGAGGATCTCCGCCCGGCGGGACGACGCCGGGTCCAGCTCCGCCATCAGCCCGCGCAGCGTCCACACGTCGCGGTCGAGCTCCCACACGGCCTCGTCGCGCCAGACGAGGTCCATGGTGCGCAACCGGTAGATCGGCTCGTCGCCCGCGGTGGCGGGATCGCCGAGCGGCGTCTCGCCGTGGAAGGAGTCGCCGCCGATGTCCGGGTTCGAGGCCGCCTCGATCCAGAGGTCGATGCGCGTGCCGGGAGCCGTGCCCGCCCCGATCGCCTCCAGCGGCACGTAGCCGTTGTACGGCTCGATGGCCTTCACGACCCGGCCGTCGGGCCGGTGCACGAGCCCCTCGGCCTGGAAGCCGGGCTGCCGGTCGCTGAAGCCGAGGTCGACGACCACCTCGAGCGCGGTGCCCTCCGCATCGGCGTCCCCGGGCACGACGCCCGTGACGTGGAACCACGTGGTGCCCCAGGCGCGGCTCCACGGCGTGCCGACCGCGAACGGCCGGAGCTCCTGCCGCACCGCCTCCGCGAACGGCACGGGCTCGCCGGGCGCGTCCCACGCGTGGACGTCGAGCGGCATCCGGCGGCGGTGGATGTTCGGCACGAGCCGGTCGCGGACGAACCGCTCGATGCGGGCCTCGGCGAGCGCGGTGGTGGGGGGCATGGTCGTCTCCGGTCGTGTGGCGCGGCGGACCGCGGGCGGGATGGGTCGGGCGGCACGCGGACGGCGCGCCGGTGGGGCGGGGTGGGGCAGGGTGACACGGGCGGCGGGGCGACGCGGATGCCGCCCGCCGATCAGCCCTTCACGGCGCCCGCCAGCGCGTTCGAGCCGCCGAGCGTGCGCGACACGAGCACGTACAGCGCGATGACGGGCACCGAGTACACGAGCGAGAACGCCGCGAGCTGGCCGTAGGCGACCGATCCGTACTGCCCGAAGAAGTCGAAGATGCTCACGGCGGCCGGCTGCTTGTCCGGGCTCAGCAGCAGGATGAAGGGCACGAAGAAGTTCCCCCACGCCTGGATGAACACGAAGATGGACACGACCGCGATGCCCGGACGCATGAGCGGCACGACGATGTGGGTCAGCGTCCGGAACATGGACGCGCCGTCGGTCCACGCCGCCTCCTCGAGCGAGATCGGCACCGAGTCCATGAAGTTCTTCGCCATCCAGATCGCCATCGGCAGGCTCGTGGCGGCGAGGAAGAAGACCGTGCCGCCGATCGAGTCGATGAGGTCGAGCGTGACGAAGAGGCTGTAGACGGGCACCATCATCGCGGTGATGGGGAGGCAGGTCCCGAAGAGGATCCCGTAGAGGAAGGGCTTGTTGATCCGCATCCGGTACCGCGACAGGGGGTACGCCGCGAGGATCGCGACCACCACCGTCACGATCGCGCAGCCGCCCGAGAGGATCATGCTGTTCATCAGCGGGATGAAGGAGATCTCGGGCGTCAGGACGGCGCGGAAGTTCTCGAGCGTGAACTCGCTCGGGACCTTCGCCGACAGGGTCGCCGACGGGTCGAAGGCCGCGAGCAGGAGCCAGACGAGCGGCACGGCGAAGCACAGGGCGACGACCACCAGCACGGCGTTCGAGACGACGCGCATCACGCGGCCGCTCGGCGAGGTCATGCGCGATCCCGGCGGACGGGCCGACCGCCTCGCGCGCGCCGGCCGGGTGGAGGTCGAGGTCATCGTGGTCACGGCCATGGTCAGTCCACCTCCGGGCGGAGCGCCCTGATGTAGATCGCGCTGAACACGGCTCCGACGAGGAGCATGATCGTCGCGATCGCGGTGCCGAAGCCCAGCTGCGAGAACTGGAACGCCTCCTGGTAGGCGAGGATCGGCAGGGTCGAGCTGCTGGTGCCGGGGCCGCCGCCCGTCATCACGTAGATGAGGGTGAAGACCGAGAGCGTCTGCAGCGTGGTGAGCATGAGGTTCGTCGAGATGCTGCGGCGGATCACCGGCAGCGTGATGAAGACGAGCCGCTGCCACCCGGTGGCGCCGTCCACCTCGGCGGACTCGGTGATCTCCGGCGGCACCTCCTGCACGGCGGCGGCGTACACGAGCATCGAGAAGGCGGATCCGCGCCACACGTTCGCGAGGATCACCGACAGCAGCGGCAGCCCGTAGAGCCAGTTCGCGCCCTGGATCCCGAACCAGCCGAGGATCGTGTTGAGCGTCCCCGTGTCGTTGAAGAACGCGTACGCGGCGAACGCCGCGACGATCTCCGGCAGCACCCAGGCGGCGATGACGAAGGTGCCGACGACCGCGCGCACGACCCGGTTCCCCTGGCGCATGAGGAGCGCCAGCCCGAGGCCGACGACGTTCTGTCCGACCACCGCCGAGAAGAACACGAACGCGAGCGTGAGGAGCACCGACTTCGGGAAGTCGGGGTCCGCGAACAGCGCGGTGTAGTTGTCGAAGCCGATGAACCGCGCGCCACCGGCCGCGTACCCGGTGAGGGACGCGTCGGTGAAGGAGCCGTAGAGGCTCGAGATCACGGGGCCGAGGAGGAACAGGGCGAGCAGCACGATGGCGGGGAGCAGCGGGACCGTGCGCGCGCCGGTGCGGAGCGCGCGGGCACGGGCGCGTCCCGGGCGGACGGGCGACGGCCCGCCCGGTGCCCGGCCGTCGCCCGATCCGGCCGCGTCCCTCCCGTCGGCGCCCCGCACGTCGGCGTCGGGGCCGACCGGGACGGGGGCGATGGTGGCCACGGGTCAGTCCTCGGCCTTCTGCGTCCCGTCGGCGCCCACGATGCCGACGAGGGCCTGGTCGTACGCGGCGGCCGCCTCCTCGGGCGTCTGCTGGCCGGTCATCACCGACTCCATGGCGACCGTGATCGCGTTGGAGATGCGGCTGTAGTCGGTGGTCGCCGGGCGGAAGTGCGTGGTGTCGACGAGCGAGGAGAAGAACGCGGAGGTCGGGTTCGAGGAGACGTACTCGGGATCCTCGGCCACGTCGCTGCGCACCGCGATCTGGCTGGCGGCGATGTCGTACGACTTCGAGCCCTCCTTGTCGAGCGCATCGGCGATGAACTCGAACGCCTTGTCGGGGGCCTTCGTCTTCGCGCCGGCGGCGAGGGTCCAGCCGCCGGACATGCTCACCGATCCGGGTGCCTGGCCGTCCTGCGTGGGCATGGGCGCCTGGCCCATCACGGTGTCCCACTCGGGCCACGGGTTCGTGCCGCTGTCGAGCCAGGTGCCGCTCAACCAGGATCCGTCGAGGTCGATGGCGAGCTTGCCCTGGGGCAGCCACTGGCCGGCGACGATGGTGGCGATGTTGGTGTCGAGCGCCTCCTCCGGCTTCGGGCCGACGCCGCCCTGGTAGACGTCGCGGATGAAGCCGAGCGAGTCCTCGAAGCCCTGCGAGCCCGTGAGCCACTTGCCCGAGCCGTCGTCGTAGAGCGTGCCCGTGGGCGTGCCGTAGTGCAGCATCTCGAAGCCCTGCATCGTGGCGCCCTCGCCCTGCGGCTTGCCCGAGTAGACGTTGAGCGGCACGACGTCCGGCAGCTTCGCCTTGATGGTCTTCGCCGCGTCGAGCACGTCGTCCCAGGTCTTGGGTTCCCACGGCACGGGCAGACCGGCCTTCTGGAACAGGTCCTTGCTGTACCAGAGGGCCCGCGTGTCGGTGCCCATCGGGATCCCGTAGACCTTGCCGTCCTCGCCGACGCCCGCCTGCTTCGCGGAGTCGAAGAAGCTCGACCAGTCGTCCCACTTCGCCACGTGCTCGTCGAGGGGGAGGAGGTAGCCGGCGGCGGCGTCGGACTTGACCTTGAAGGTGTCCTCGTACATGACGTCGGGGGCGGTGGCGGGCGAGCGGTTCATCAGCGCGAGCTTCGTGAAGTAGTCGTCGTTCTGCGCGGCGATGGGCACGAGCTCGACCTTCATCCCGGGGTTCGCTGCCTCGAAGGTCTTCGCGGTCTCCTTCATGTGGTCGTCCATCTGGGTGAAGGTGCCGAACTTCTGGTACGCGACCTTGAGGGTCTTCCCGTCCCCGCCGCCGGCGCCGCCCGAGCAGCCGCTGGCGAGGAGGAGGGCGGCGACGGACGCCGCCGTGATCTGGAGGATGCGCGCTCGCGTCCGGCGGTGCGGCGTTCGATTCGTCATGGTGCTCCCTTGCTCCACTGGCCCGGACGGTCGGCGTCGTCGCCGGTCGTCGAGGGTTAGCCAAACGTATGGACTAATCCATGTCAAGACATCAGGCGTCATCCTCGGGCGGTCGCGCGGTGGTCCATGCCGGACCCGGCGGCGCTACGGGCGGATGAGCATCGCCGACGGCCGCGGAGAGAAGGCGTTGTCGAGCACCAGGCAGGCGGCGCCCACCGCGGCCACGTCGTCGCCGATCGCCGACTCGACGATCCGCACGGGGTGCTTGGCGATGAGCGCGGGGGAGCGGCGCACCTCCTCGGGCAGGAGCTCCAGCACGACCCGCGAGATCGGCTGCCAGAAGGGCCCGCCGCAGACCACCTCGTCGAGGTCGAGGAGGTTCACCTGGATCACGACGGCGCGCGCCAGGTGCCGCGCCGCCGCCTCGACGATGCGGCGGGCGGGACCGTCCTCCGCCTCGGCGCGGACGGCCAGGGCCTGGAACGCCTCGCCGATGAGGCGCATGTCGACCGCGTCGCCGCTCGCCGCGGCCTCCGCGAGCGCGGCACCCGAGACGTCGCCCGTCGCGAGGATCCCGCCCTCCACGGCCTGGCGGACGAGCGCGTGCGGCGTGATCAGCTCGCCGACGCAGCCGATCCGCCCGCAGGTGCACCGCCGCCCCCGCGACGCGACCATGATGTGCCCGGCGTCGCCCGCGTTGGAGCTCGCGCCGCGCACGGGCTCGCCGCCCAGCACGAGGCCCGTGCCGAACCCGGTGCCGTAGTAGACGAAGGCGAGGTTCCGGCGGCCGCCGTCGCCGAACCATAGCTCGGCCACGGCCGCGGCGGTCACGTCCTTCTCGAGCAGCACGGGCAGGCCCGTCGCGGTGGCGAGCGCGGAGCGGAGCGGCACGTGGCGCCAGAGCGGCAGCATCGGCGGATCCAGCACCAGGCCCTCGGCGACGTCGATGGGCCCGGGCGCCGCGATGCCCACGCCGAGCACCGCCGCCCGGTCGACGCCGGCGTCGCGGATCAGCCCGTCCACGAGCCGGGCCACGAGCGCGACGACGTCGTCCGGGCGCGACGCGGACGGCGTCGGGGAGCTCGCGTGCCGGAGCACGGCGCCCTCGAGGTCGAGCAGCACCGCGGTGATCACGGCGGGGTCGACGTGCACGCCCACCGCGAGGCGGCCGGCGGCGACGAGGTGCAGCAGGGTGCGGGGCTTGCCGGGCCCGCGGATCACGGTGCCGCCCTCCCGCACGAGACCCTCGTCGATGAGGCGGCGGGCGACGTTCGTGACGGTCTGCGCGCTGAGGCCGGTGCGCTCGGCGACCTCGGACCGGCTCGCGCCCTCGGCCGCGCGTCGGATCGCGTCGAGCACGACCGTGCGGTTGTAGCCGCCGATGGCGGGGAGGTTCGTGCCGCGTCGCATCGGCATCCTCCTCGCGCCCGGCCGCGCCCGCCTTACGCGGGCCCCTCCGCAGTATCCCGGATGCACGGCACCCGCTCGGCCGCCGGCCGCCCCCGACCCCGTTCCCTTACCGCTGCCCGGGGCGGCGGCGACACGCCCGGCCGGGCGTCCTCGGGTCGGAGGAGGGTGGGTGCATGACCGACGTCCTCACCGCCCACGAAGCGGTCCGCACCCTGCCCCTGCCCGTCCCCGCGCCGCGCGGCCCGCTGAGCGCCGCGCTGATCGCCGACCTCCTCGACGCGCCGGCCGGGACCGCGGCGTCGCGGGACGCGGGCGCCGACGGATCCGCGCGCACCGGCAGCGGCACCGCCGGCGACGCCCTCGCCATGGCTGCCGCCCCCGACCTGGCCGCGCTCGCCGCGGAGGCGCTCGCCGCGACGGACGACGTCGTCCGCGACGACGACGTCCAGCTCGCCCTCTTCTGCCTCTACGAGCTGCACCACGCCGGGATCGCCGGGGTCGACGACGACCGCGAGTGGGACCCGCGCCTCATCGCCGTGCGCGGGATCCTCGAGGCCGCCTTCGAGGCCGCCCTGCGCGAGCGCGTCGCCGTCCCCGAGCGTCCCGAGCCCACGTCCGGGGGCGTCGCCGCCGCGCTCTTCGCGCTCACCTCGGCCGACTCCGGGCCGTCGCTGTCGCGCTTCGTCGCCCGCACGGCGACCGCGGACCAGCTCCGCGAGTTCCTCACGCACCGCTCGATCTACACGCTGGGCGAGGCCGACCCGCACTCCTGGGCGATCCCGCGCCTCCGCGGCCGGTCCAAGGCCGCGCTGGTCGAGATCCAGGCCGACGAGTACGGTGGCGGCCGCCCCGAGCGCGTGCACGCGACGATCTTCGGCGCCACCCTCCGCGGCGTCGGCCTCGACGACCGGTACGGCGCCTACCTCGACGACGTGCCCGCGATCACGCTCGCGTCCTCGAACGCCATGTCGCTCTTCGGCCTGCACCGTCGCCTCCGCGGCGCCATCGTCGGCCACCTCGCTGCGTTCGAGATGACCTCGAGCGTGCCGAGCCGCCTGTACGCCAGCGGGATCCGCCGCCTCGGCTTCGGCGACGACGTGGCCTGGTACTACGACGAGCACGTCGAGGCGGACGCGGTGCACGAGCAGATCGCGGCCCACGACCTCGCGGGCGGGCTGGTCGAGTCGGAGCCCGAGCTGCTCGACGACGTGCTGTTCGGCGCCGCGGCCTGCCTCGAGGTCGAGGGCTGGGTCGGCGCGCACGTGCTCGCCAGCTGGAAGGCCGGCCGGTCGTCGCTCCGGGAGGGCTCGACGGCTTCCGTCGTGGCGGCCCCGTGACCGCGCTCCCCGCGGACGACGAGGACCTCGCGGCGCCCGCGCGACCGGCCGCCGCCGAGCCGCCCCGGATCATCGCGTACCCGGACGGACCGCTCCTCGTGCGCGGCGAGTTCGAGATCGTCGACCCCGAGGGCCGGCCCGTGCCGCGCACGCGCACGACGGTCGCGCTCTGCCGCTGCGGCGTCTCCTCGATCAAGCCCTACTGCGACGGCACGCACCGGCTGGTCGGCTTCCGCACGGATCCGCCCGCCCCCGCGGACGGGTAGCGGCAGCGGACTAGAGCCGGGCGCCGGGCACGGCGAACGTGTCGCAGGCCGCCGGGCCGCCCGCGCGACCCGCCTCGAACCAGCGCTGGCGCTGCTCGGCGGATCCGTGGGTCCAGGTGTGCGGGTCGACCTCGCCGCCGCTCGCCGCCTGGATGCGGTCGTCGCCCACGGCCGCCGCCGCGTCGAGCGCGTCCCGCACCTCGGCGTCGCTCACGGGCTCGAGGAACGCCGTGCCCGTGTCGTCGCGGATCTCCGACGCGGCGCCGACCCACGCGCCCGCGTAGCAGTCGGCCTGCACCTCGAGCCGCACGGAGTCCGACGTCGGGCCGGTGCCGCGGCGGTCGGCCCGGTCGAACGCGCCCGAGAGCTGCTGGATGTGGTGGCCCCACTCGTGCCCCACCACGTACATCTGCGCGAGCGGTCCGCCCGAGGCGCCGAAGCGCGTGCGGAGCTCCTCGAAGAAGGTCGTGTCGACGAAGAGCCGCTGGTCCGGCGGGCAGTAGAAGGGCCCGGTGGCGCTCGACGCCTCGCCACAGCCGGTCGTGGTCGCGGCGTCGAAGAGGGAGAAGCCCGGGGAGGCGTAGTCGGCGACGCCCGCCTCGGGCGCCGCGGTGGTCCAGTACGTGTCGAGCGAGTCGGCCGCGCCGGCCATGCGGCAGTCGACGCTCGCGTTCGCCTCCGCACCGGTCGTGCAGCCCTCGATCGCCTCGTCGCGCTCCTGGGACGCGCCGCTCGCGCCGGCCCCGCCCCGTCCGTCGACCAGCTGCGACAGGTCGACGCCCGTGAACTGCTGCACGAGGATCACCGCGATCACCACCACGAGCCCGCCGCCGCCCGCCGCGATCCCGGTCGTGCGGCCTCGGCCGCCGCGGCGCCGGGTGACCTTGCTCGTGTCGATGCGGGCGTCGTCGTCGAAGGTCATGTCCCGAACGTACCCGCGGGCGACGGGGGCGTCAGGAGCCAGCGCGCCCGGCCTCCCCGCGCCGGTGCCCGGGGAGGTCGAGCTCGAACGCGCAGGCCCGTACGTGGTCGAGCGCCCGCGTCACCGCGCCCAGCGTCACGGCGCCGTCCCCGAGCTCCGAGGCGACGACCTCGGGTGCGGGGCCATGCGCGATCTCCGCGAGGAGCGGGATCGTGCGGTGGATGAGGAGACCCGCGGCCGGGGCCACGGCGCCCGCGATGATGATCCGGTCGACGTCGAGCATGCCCTCCAGCACCACGCAGATGCGGGCGAGCCGGGCCGCGAGGCGGTCGACCAGCGCGAGGGCGCACGGATCGCCGTCGTCCGCGGCCGCGAGCACCTCCGGAGCGCCCAGCTGATCCAGCGGCACAGCGGCCAGGGTCGACCGGGCGTCGATCGTCCCGTCGTCGCGTCCGGCGCGCGCCCACTCGCGGAGCAGCAGCCCGATACCGTGGGCCGACCCCACGCCCTCGACGAGGTCGAGCAGCCCCATCTCGCCGGCGGCCCCGCGCCGCCCCCGCACGAGACGCCCGTCGAGCACGAAGCCCGCGCCGAACCGCTCGCCCGCCAGCAGGGTCACGGTGGATGCGACGTCCTGCCCCTGGCCGAACGCCCGCTCCGCGACGGCCGCGAGGTTGGCGTCGTTCTCGACGATGACGTGCGTGCCGGGGCGCGCCAGATGGGTGGCGTAGCCGGGGTTCATGGCCGGCCAGAAGCCGCCGACGCCCTCGGGCGACGCGCCCTCGAGGTCGGTGGGGGCGGGGACGCCGACGGTGATCACGAGCACCTCGGAAGCCGCCACGCCGGCCTCCTCGCGGGCCGCCGCGACGAGCCGCGCGACGGCCGCGCGTCGCGTCGCCCCGGCGTGGGGGCCGCCGGGGTCCGGATCCAGCTCGCCCGTCGCGCGACCGACGACGCGGCCGCGGAGGTCGGCGACGACGGCCGTCGCGTGGTGCTGCCCGGCGTCGACGCCGACGACATGGGCCGCGTCGGCGACGAGCGTGTACCGCCTCGCCGGCCGACCCGTGCGGTAGGCGCCCGTGGACCGGGCGTCGTCGGTCGTGGTCAACCAGCCGCGGGCGATCAGGTCGTCGCAGACCCCGATGACGGTGGACCGCGTGAGTCCTGTGCGGCGGATGAGGTCGCTCGCGGTCACGACGTCGGCATCCCAGGCGTGCCGCAGCACCTCGCCCGCGTTGATCCGCCGGAGGACCCCGGGGGAGGAGGCGCCGGTCGCCGCTGCGATCGTCATGTGCTGCCCGCCTCATGTGGTCGACCGTCGTCCGCTGTTGGCCATTGTGCCACCGGCCGGATTCATCTACGGTCTAAATCTAGACCTCCAATCAACCCGTCCCGGCATCGCCGCCGGGCCGACCACCGGGAGACGACGACGTGCCCACACCCCCGCTGCCCACGCCAGGGCTCCTCACCCGACGCTCCGTCCTCGCCGGGATAGGAGCGGTCGGGGCGAGCCTGGTCCTCGCCGGATGCGCCTCGCCGGGAGGGCCCCGGCGCACCGACATCACCTTCTATCAGACCAAGCCCGAGGCGATCGGGTACTTCTCCGACCTCGTCGAGCGGTTCAACGAGTCGCAGTCGTCGATCCGCGTGAGCCACGACACGACGTCGGGCATCGCCGCGGGCTTCGTGCGCGGCAACCCGCCGGACGTCGCCGCGTTCACCTACAACCTCGAGATGGCGCGGTTCATGGAGCGCGGCGCCCTGAGCGACCTCGGCGACATGCCGGAGGCGTCGACGATCCGCCCCGCGGTGCGGGAACTGGTCGACCAGTACGCGACCTACCCCGGGCGGACGAGCGTGCTGCCGTACTCGATCACCGCCGCGTCCGTCATCTACGACCGGGAGGCGTTCCGCGGGCAGGGCCTCGAGGTCCCGACCACCTGGACGGAGCTGCTCGCCGTGGCCGACGCCCTGCGCGCGGGCGGCGTGGATCCGCTGTACAGCACCTTCCGCGAGCCGTGGACGGTCGCGCAGGGGCTCTTCGACTACACGACGGGCGGATCCCTGGACGTCGCCGACTTCTTCGCCCGGATGGGGGAGGCGGGCACGGAGGTCGGCGAGGGGGCCGGCGTCTCCTTCGAGCGGGACTTCGCGGAGCCCGTCGATCGCATGCTCCAGCTCGCCGCGTACTCCAACCGCGACGCGTCGAGCCGTGGCTACGGCGACGGGAACCTCGCGATGGCCGAGGGCCGGGCGGGCATGCTCATGCAGGGCCCCTGGGCGCTCGCGGAGATCGCGAAGACCGCGCCCGACGCCGACCTCGGCACGTTCCCGCTGCCGATGACGGAGGATCCCGCCGACCGCCGCGTGCGCGTCAACCTCGACCTCGCCCTCTGGATCCCCGAGTCCTCCGCCAAGAAGGAGGCCGCGCGGGAGTTCCTGTCGTTCCTGATGACCCCCGAGATCCAGGACGCCTACAACGAGGAGTTCCTGGCCTTCGGGACGACGACGAGCGCGCCGCCCGTCACCGACCCCCGCATCGTCGACATGCAGGCCTTCTACGACGACGGGGCGTTCTACCAGGGGGCGTCGAAGTCGGTGCCCCTCACCATCCCCACCGAGAACTACGTGCAGGGCATCGTCACCGGCCAGGACGCCGCCGCCACCCTGCGGACCATGGACGCCGACTGGCGTCGCCTGGCCTCCCGCACCTGAACCGCCGACGGATCGAAGGAGATCACCTCGTGGCGACCACCACCCCCATCAGCGCCCGGCCCGTCGCGGCCGCGCCATCCGGCGCACGGCCCCGTGCCGCGCGCACCGGCAGGAGGACCGACCCGGTCTTCTACCTGTTCCTCATCCCGACGCTCGTGCTCTTCACGCTCGCGATCACGCTGCCGGCGGCGCTCGGCGTCTTCTACAGCTTCACCGACTCGATCGGGTTCGGCGACTTCTCCTTCGTCGGCATCACCAACTACACGGCGATGGCCACGGATCCCGCGATCCTCAGCTCCTACGGCTTCACGCTGGGCTTCGCGCTCGTCACGGTGATCCTCGTGAACGTCGTCGCGTTCCTCCTGGCCGTCGGCCTCACCGCGCGCATCCGCTTCAGCAACGCGCTGCGGGCCGTCTTCGTGATCCCCATGGTCGTCTCGGGCATCATCATCGCGTTCGTCTTCAACTTCCTGTTCTCGAACTCGCTGCCCGCGCTGGGCACGGCCCTCGGGATCGGCCCGCTCTCCTCGAGCGTGCTCGCCGACGCGGACACGGCCTGGCTCGCCATCGTCGTCGTGACCGCGTGGCAGGCCGTGCCGAGCTCGCTCCTCATCTACATCGCGGGCCTGCTCGCGATCCCCGGCGAGGTCTACGAGGCGAGCTCGATCGACGGCGCGACGGGGTGGCAGCAGATGCGCTCGATCACGCTGCCGCTCGTCTCCGGCTACATCGTGATCAACACGATCATCGGCTTCAAGAACTTCCTCAACGCCTACGACATCATCGTCGGCCTCACCAACGGCGGGCCGGGCACGTCGACCCGCAGCGTCGCGATGACCATCTTCACGGGCTTCACCGGCGGCGACTACGCCTACCAGATGGCGAACGCGACGCTCTTCTTCGTGATCGCGATCGCCATCTCCCTCCTGCAGCTCAAGCTCACCCGCGGAAAGGCGGCCGTCTGATGGCGAATCCCGCGATCGTGTCCCCGCCCGCGCGCCGCACGGGCGACCCCGACGCGCCGAGGCGCCGCTCCGGCGGCCGCGTCGGGCAGGAGCGGCGCAGCATGCCGCTCACGATCCTGCTGGTCCTCTGCACCCTCACGGTGCTCGTCCCGCTCTACGTCACCGTCTCCATGGCGTTCAAGACGAGCGCGCAGGCGGTCGACGGCAACGCGTTCAGCCTGCCCGCGCCCGTCGACGTGGGCGCGTTCCGGGCCGCGTGGGAGCTCACCGACTTCCCGCGCGCCTTCGGGATCTCCGTGCTGGTGACGGCGGCGACCGTGGCCGGCACCGTGATCCTCGCGTCGCTCGCCTCCTACGCCATCGCGCGGAACTGGGACAGGAAGCTCTTCCGGTACTCCTTCTACTACCTGCTCGCGGCGATGTTCCTGCCGTTCCCGGTCGTCGCCCTGCCGCAGATCAAGCTGACCGGGTTGCTGGGGCTCGACAACCCGGCGGGCGTCGCCATCCTGCACATCATGTTCCAGCTGTCCTTCAGCATCCTGCTGTTCTCGGCGTTCCTCCGATCGCTGCCCGCCGAGCTCGAGGAGAGCGCCCGGCTCGACGGCGCGACCACCTGGCAGGTGTTCTGGCAGCTGGTCTTCCCGCTGCTCGCGCCCATGAGCGCCACCGTCGGGATCTTCGCCTTCCTCGCCTCGTGGAACGACTTCGCGATGCCGTCGCTCATCACGGCGGATCCGGCGCTCCAGACGCTGCCCGTGGTGCAGAGCATCTTCCAGACGCAGTTCAGCAACGACTACAACGTGGCGTTCGCGTCGTACCTCATGGCCATGGCGCCGGCGATCGTCGTCTACCTCTTCACCCAGCGCTGGGTGATGGCGGGCGTGACGCAGGGCGCCATCAAGTGATCCCGGCCGCGGCCTCCTCATCCACCCGCACGACCACCTTCGACCGAGAGGCACCCACCCGATGACCGACCAGCTCGAGCACGCCCCCGACCGGACGCCCCGGACCCCCGACGCCGAGTGGTGGCGCCAGGCCGCCGTCTACCAGATCTACCCGCGCAGCTTCCAGGACACCGACGGCGACGGCATCGGCGACCTGCCGGGCATCACCCGCCGCGTGCCCTACCTCCGCGAGCTCGGGATCGACGCGGTGTGGCTCAGCCCGTTCTACCCGTCCGCGCTCGCGGACGGCGGCTACGACGTCGACGACTACCGCGACGTGGATCCGCGCCTCGGCACCCTCGATGACTTCGACGACATGGTGCGCGCGCTGCACGACGCGGGCATCCGGCTCATCGTCGACATCGTGCCGAACCACACCTCGGACCGGCACGCCTGGTTCCCGGAGGCGCTCGCCTCCGAGCCCGGATCCGCCGCCCGAGCCCGCTACGTCTTCCGCGACGGCCTCGGGGAGCGCGGCGAGCTGCCGCCCGCCGACTGGACGAGCGCGTTCGGCGGACCCGCGTGGGAGCCGGTCGGCGACGGCCAGTGGTACCTGCACTACTTCGCGACCGAGCAGCCCGACCTCGACTGGTCGAACCCCGAGGTGCGCGAGGACTTCCTCGCCACCCTGCGCTTCTGGTCCGACCGCGGGGTCGACGGCTTCCGCGTCGACGTGGCGCACGGGTTGGCCAAGCACCTGCCCGACGAGCTGCCCTCGCAGGCGGAGCTCGACGCGTGGGACCAGACCGCCGGCGACCACCCGCTGTGGGACCGCGACGAGGTGCACGGCATCTACGCCGAGTGGCGCCGCGTGTTCGACCTCTACGACCCGCCGCGCACGGGTGTCGCCGAGGCGTGGGTCGACGCGTCCCGCCGGCACCGCTACGCGAGCGCGGAGGGTCTCGGCCAGGCGTTCAACTTCGACCTCCTCGAGGCGGACTTCGACGCGGAGCAGTTCCAGCGCATCATCACGGCGAACCTCCGCCAGTCCGAGGAGTCCGGCTCGTCGAGCACGTGGGTGTTCTCCAACCACGACGTCGTGCGGCACGCGACCCGCTACGGGCTGCCCCCGCGCGACGGGGATCCCGTGAAGCAGGGCGCGGCGTGGCTGCTGTCGGGCGGGCGCGCGCCCGAGGTCGACGTGGCGGCAGGCCTCCGGCGCGCGCGCGCGGCGTCGCTCCTCATGCTGGCGCTACCGGGATCCGCGTACCTCTACCAGGGCGAGGAGCTCGGCCTGCAGGAGGTCGCGGACATCCCGCACGACGCCCGCCAGGACCCGTCGTACTTCCGGAACCCCGGCGTGGACATCGGCCGCGACGGCTGCCGCGTGCCCCTCCCGTGGGAGCGCTCGGGACCGGCGTTCGGCTTCAGCGACGCAGGCGCGCACCTGCCGCAGCCCGCGTGGTTCGGCGCATCGTCGGTCGAGGTGCAGGAGGCCGACCCGACCTCCACGCTGCACCTGTACCGTCGCGCGCTCGCCCTGCGCGCCGAGCTGCAGACGGGGGAGACGCTCGAGTGGCTCCCAGCGGAGGAGGGGGTCCTGCACGCGGTGCGGCCGGGCGGCTGGCAGGTCGTGGTCAACTTCCGCGCCACGCCCGTGCCCATGCCGGTCGGCGAGGTGCTCGTCGCGAGCGGGCCGCTGGGCGACGACGTCGACTCCGCGGGAGCGGCCCAGCTGCCGGGCGAGACGGCGGTGTGGCTGCGCGCGTGAGCTGAGGCGGTCGAGCTCCCACGCGCGTGATGCGGGACCGCGCGCTCAGCCGTCGGGGACCGGATCCGCGGCGAGGTCCGGGCGGGTGCCCTGCACGACGTCCCGCACCCGCTCGACCGCCTCGCGCACCACGTCGTGCCCGCCGCGCGGCGCGGCCTGCGCGAGCCGCGCGCGCCGGACGAAGCCGTCCCAGTCGCCGCCGCCCGTGCGCAGCGGGCGCGTGGGCGCGAGCAGGGCGGCGCGACGCAGCCATACGTCGGCCTCGCCCGCCCAGCGGTCGAGCGCGGCATCGGCCCTGGCGCGGGCCGGCCCGGCCAGGCGCTCGACGAGCGGGCCGATGACGTCGAGGGCGAGCGGGTCCACGAGGGCCCGCAGCCGCGCGTCCCGCACGAAGCCCTCGATCCTCGTGAGGTCGCCGTTGTCGAGCCGGTCGACGTGCTCCTGCAGCAGCACGACCGCCGCCAGCCGTCGCTCGTACACGCGCGACCGCCAGAGCTCCGAGGCGAGCGCGACCGCCTGGTCGCGGGTCATCCCGGGACGCCGGCGGCCGAGGTCGCGCACCGTGCCGCGCACGGCACCGACGGACGCGCCCACGAACTCGAGGTCCGACCGCAGCCGCTCCCGCTCCGCCTCGGCGCGATACCAGGCGCCCTCGCGTTCGAGAGCCGCCGCGACGAAGTCCGCGTCCTCCGTCATCCGGCGAGCGGCGCCGAGCCCTCGCGGCCGGTGCGGTGCACGAAGGCGCGGCCGAACTCGGTCAGCACCTCCTCCGCCGTGTGCGTCGGCGTCCAGCCCAGGACCTCGCGGGCGCGCGCGGTCGACATGACGGGCACGTTGGCGGCGATGTCGATCCAGCCCGGATCCGTGCGCTGCACGCGCGCCCGCCAGCTCGCCGACACGAGCGCGCGGAGCGCCGGCAGCGGCACGGCCACGACGCGCGCGTCGAGCAGGCGGCCCACGAGCGCGGGATCGACGACCGGGTCGGCGGCGATGTTGAAGGCACCGGGCGCGCTCCGCTCGACGGCGCGCCAGAACGCGTCCGCCACGTCCTCGTTGTGCACGACCTGCGACACGAGCTCCCGGGGGAGCGGCAGCACCGGGGTGCGGGTCGCGAGCCCCATCCAGCGGGTGGGGATGCGGCGGCCCAGGAAGAGGCGCGCGATCTCGGCCGCCGCCTCGTCGTGCATCACGAGCCCGGGGCGCATGCGCGTCACGACGACGTCGGGGTGCGCCAGCTCGAACGCGTCCATCGCGCGCTCGTTCTCGGCCTTGTGCCGGGAGTAGTGCGAGGTGTGGATCCCGCCGGTGGGCCACGACTCGTCGCGCGGCCGGTCCTTGGGCGCCGCGCTGTACGCGCCGACCGAGGAGGCGACGACCACCTGCGGCACGCGCGCCTGCGCGACCGCCTCCAGCACGTGGGCGGTGCCGATGACGTTGGTGCGGTGCATCACGCGCTCGCGGTGGTTCGGCTGCAGGGCCCAGCCCAGGTGGATCACGGCGTCGGCGCCGCGCATGGTGGCCGCGAGCCCGGACACGGCACCCGCCGCGCCGATGTCGGCGAGCCGCCAGGTGACGCCGGAGTACGGCTCGAGGGAGGCGTCGGGCATGCGCCGCGCGACGCCCACGATCTCGGCCCCCGCCGCGTGCAGGCGCCGGAGCACCCCGGTCCCCAGGTTCCCGGTCGCTCCGATGACGACGACGCGCATGCTGCTCCTCTCCTGCGGACGGGACCCGGCGGGCCGGCTGGTCCGCGGGTCCCCTCCATCATGCTCGCCGGAGCGCCGCGTGGAGCCGGTGCGCGGCGGGTGCCCCGCCGACGCTCAGCGGTCGACGGCCTCGATGAGCGAGCCCTGGGCGAAGGTCAGCCAGTCGTAGAGGCTCGCGCTCTCGCGGGGCGCGCGGTCGCGCCAGCCGTCGGCCTCGTCGATCCGCAGCGGCACCGAGATCGCGAGCCGGAGGTCGTTGAGGGTGCGGAGCCAGGCCTGCGCGCCCGTCGGATCCAGCACCACGAGCAGCCCGCGCCGTCCCGCCCCGCGCGCGTCGGCCTCCGCGAGGGTGGCCTCGACCGTGGTCGCGTTCGCGGCCTTCGCCTCCGAGAGGTCGGACGCCGTGAAGCGCCGGAACTCCGCGGACGCCTCCGCGTCGTCCGGGTAGGCGTCGGGCAGCAGCCGCTCGGCCACGGGGGAGGGGGCGGCACCGTCCGTGGCGCCGCCGGTCGCGGCACCCTCGTCGAGGATCCCGCGGAGCTCGCCGAGGAGCCCCCGCAGCATCTGGACCTCGTGCGGCTCGAGGCGCGCGGCGACGGTGCCGTCCGGCCGAGCCCGGAAGGCCCTCACGCGTCCACCCGCTCGAGCGTCGCCCAGAGGCCGTAGCCGTGCATGGCGAGGACGTGGCGCTCGATCTCCTCGCGGATCCCCGTGGCGACGACCGCCCGGCCGTCCTCGTGCACCCGGAGCATGAGCTCGTCGGCGCGCTCGCGCGTGAAGCCGAAGTAGCTGCGGAACACGTAGGAGACGTACGTCATGAGGTTCACGGGGTCGTTCCAGACCACGCAGCTCCAGACCGGCGGGGTGTCGGGGCGCTCCAGCAGGGACGTGTCGGAGCCGGGGCTCGCGCCGGTGCCCGTGCCGGGGTCGCCCGCGGGCGGATCCGCCGCGCGCCGGGCCAGGGGGAGGGGGCGGACGGCGGCGCGCGCGTCCGCGTGGATCGTGGTCATGCCGCTCCTCGGGTGCCCACCCGGCCGATCTCCGGGGACTCCATCCTCTCGCGCCGGGACGGGCCGTCGCGACGCCCCCGTCCTGCGGTCACGCACCGGGCCGCACGAGCCCGCAGTCGTACGCGAGGATCACGGCCTGCACGCGGTCCCGCACCTCGAGCTTCGCGAGCACCCGGCCCACGTGCGTCTTCACCGTCGACTCCGACAGGAACAGGCGTCCTGCGATCTCCTGGTTGGTGAGCCCCTCGGCCAGCGCCGTGAGCACCTCCAGCTCGCGGGCGGTCAGGGGGCGCAGTCGCGGGTCGGCCGCGCCCTCGCCCGTCCCGGCCGCGCCGCCGGTCGCGGGCATCGCGGGGCCGAGCAGCTCGATCATGCGGCGCGTCACGCGCGGGGAGATGGCGGCGTCGCCGTCGGCGACCGCGCGGATCGCCTCCATGAGGTGCTCGGGCCGCGTGTCCTTCACCAGGAACCCGCTCGCGCCGGCGCGGAGGCCCGCGAACGCGTACTCGTCGAGGTCGAACGTGGTGAGGACGATGACGCGCGTCGCCGGGTGGCGCGCGACGATCTCGGTGGTGGCCTCGATGCCGTCCATGCCGGGCATCCGCACGTCCATGAGCACGATGTCGGGCGCGAGCTCGCCGGTCCGCGCGACGGCCGCGCGTCCGTCGGCGGCCTCGCCCACCACGTCGATGCCGGGCTCGGCGTCGAGCACCATCCGGAAGCCCATGCGCACGAGCGCCTGGTCGTCGACGATGAGCACGCGGACGGGGCGGGCGGGGTCGGTCATCGGTCCTCCTGGATCCGCGGGGGGAGCGGGGCACGGCTGTCGCCGTCCCCGGGTCGTACGTCGTGGCGGCCGCTCGGCAGGGTGGCGTGGACGCGCCACCCGCCGCCCTCGCGGCGACCGGCCGACGCGGTCCCGCCGTACACGGCCATCCGCTCGGACACGCCGAGGAGCCCGCGTCCGCTGCCGGGGACGGGCGGCACGACGGGTCCGGTGGCGTCGTCGTCCGTGACCTCGACGGTGATCGCGTCGGGTCGGTGGTCCACGCGCACGTCGACGCGGTCGGCGTTCGGCGCGTACCGCAGCACGTTGGTCAGCGACTCCTGCACGACGCGGAAGACCGCCAGCTGGCGGCCCGGGTCGTCGGGCGGAGCACCCGTCGTGGTGAAGCGCACGGGCAGGCCGGTGGAGCGGAACGAGTCGACGAGCGCGGCCAGCTCACCGTGCCCCGGCTGGGGTGCGCGGAGGGGCGGCGCGTCCGCGTCGGCGTCCTCGGCGAGGACGCCGAGCATCCGCCGCATCTCGGACAGCGAGGTGCGCCCGGTCTCGGCGACCTCGCGCATGGCCTCGCGGGCGAGCTCGGGCCGGGCGACCGCGCTCGCGCCAGCGCCGTCGGCGAGGGTCACCATGACGGTGATGCCGTGCGCGACGATGTCGTGGATCTCCCGCGCGATCCGGGTCCGCTCCGCGGCGGTCGCGAGGAGCGCCTGCTGGTCGCGCTCGCGGGCGAGCTGCACCGCGAGGTCGCGCAGGGCGTCGACGTAGCGCTTGCGGCCGCCCACGTTGGTGCCGATGAGGGTCGCGATGAGCATCGGGATGAGGTTCACGACGAGCAGCGTCGCCGCCGAGGGGTCGAGCGGCCCGGTCCCCGCGGTGGCCGGCACCACGATCGCCGCGAGGAGCCCCGCGCCGCCGAGTCCGAGCCACGCCCGCCGGGTCGATCCGTGGACGGCCACCGCGTACAGCGCCACCGCGATGGGGAACCCGTCGAACGAGTCGGTGACGAAGGCCGTGGCGGCCGCCGCCGCTCCGGCGATCGCGAGCACGGTCACGGGTCGGACGCGCCGCGCCATCAGCGCGACCCCGGTGACGAGCGCCAGCACCACGACCACCACGCCGCCGGCCGGCACGGCCGAGCGGCTGCCGGCGACGACGCCCGAGGCGATCGACGCCCAGGTCACGACGAGGGCGAGCGCCCCGTCCACGATCCGCGGATGACGTGCCATCCAGCCGCGGACGGCTCCGGGCGGGGTGGGCAGGCGGACGCCGTCGGGCGCGGCGACGGTCGCCGCGCCCGACGGCGCCCTCCGGTCCGCGTCGATCAGGCGTCCCGCTTGCGGGCGAGGATCAGCGCGGGCACGAGGATCACGGCGACCCAGCCGACCATCACGAGCAGCGCCTGCCAGAACTCGAGCTCGTCGGGCGAACCGGACGGCAAGGAGTACAGCCGCATCCCGGCGTTGAAGGGCAGGTACTCGAGGAGGTCCGAGACCCACGGCAGCACCGCGCCCAGGATGCTCGCGATCAGCGGCAGGACGAGGACGAGGCCCATCAGGGCGCCGATCCCCGCGGCGCCGTTGCGGAGCAGCATCCCGAAGGCGAACCCCATCAGGCCGATGAGCACGATGAAGAGGGTTGCGCCGAGCATCGCGGTGAACGCCTCCCCGGTGGCGATGTCGATCTTCGCGCCCACGTCGATGAAGAACGCCTGGCCCACGAGCACGGCGGCGACGACGGCCACGGCCGACACGATGAACGTGACGACCGTGAACACGATCCCCTTCGCCACGAGCGCGCCGAGGCGCCGGGGTGCGGCGCTGAACGTCGAGCGGATCATGCCGGTGGAGTATTCGCCGCTGATCGTGAGGACACCGAGCACGCCCGCGACGAGCATGCCGAAGATCGAGAAGGTGAGGGTGAAGCGGAGCAGCAGCGGGGTGGCGGGTTCTCGGCCCAGCGCGAGCTGTTCGCCCATCTGCCCGGCGATGGGGGGCGCGAACATCGCGGAGAAGCCGACGAAGACCAGCAGGATCAGCGCGAAGCACCAGACGGTGGAGCGCAGCGTGCGCAGCTTGATCCACTCGGAGCGCATGAGGCGGGGGAGGGTGGGACGGCCCGACGTCACCGGTGCGGGCGCGGAGGCGGTGCGGGTGGCGGTCATCGTGCGATCTCCTGCTCGGTCGTGCCGACTGCGGCGCTGTGGTACTCGACGTCGCCCTGCGTGAGCGACAGGTAGGCGTCCTCGAGGGACGCGGTGATGGGCGTGAGCTCGTGCAGCACGACGCCCGCGGACATCGCCGCGTCTCCGACCTGCGCGGCGTCGAGGCCGGTGATCTCGATGACGTCGCGCTCGACGCTCGTCACCACGACGTCCGGGCGGGCCACGGCCTGGCCGAGCCGGTCGGCGTGCGGGGAACGGACGCGGACGAGTCCACTCGTGGCCCCCGCGACGACCGCGGCGACGGGCGCGTCCGCGAGCACGCGCCCGCGGCCGAGCACGATCAGGTGGTCAGCGGTCTGCGCCATCTCGCTCATGAGGTGGGAGGAGAGGAGCACGGTGCGGCCCTGGCCGGCGAGGTAGCGCGTGATGTTGCGCACCCACAGCACGCCCTCGGGGTCGAGGCCGTTGACGGGCTCGTCGAGGATCAGCGTGCGCGGGTCGCCGAGGAGCGCCACGGCGATGCCGAGCCGCTGGCCCATGCCGAGGGAGAAGCCGCCGACGCGCTTCTTGGCGACGGGCTGCAGGCCCGTCATCTCGATGACCTCGTCGACGCGGGCGCGCGGGATGCCGTGGGTGGCGGCCATGGCGAGCAGGTGGTTGTAGGCGCTGCGGCCGGTGTGCACGGCCTTCGCGTCGAGGAGCGCGCCGACCTCGTGGAGCGGGGCCTGGAGGTCCCGGTAGCGTCGGCCGTTGACCGTCACCGAGCCGGACGTGGGGCTGTCGAGCCCGACGATCATGCGCATCGTGGTGGACTTGCCGGCGCCGTTCGGACCGAGGAATCCGGTCACCATGCCCGGCTGGACGGTGAAGCTCACGCCGTCCACGGCGGTCTTCGCGCCGTAGCGCTTGGTCAGGTTCTCAGCGACGATCATGCGCGCTGCCTCCTCAGGATGGGGTCGCGGGCCCAGCGCCCGCGGATCCCACGTTAGGGCCGGCCCCTCCGGCGGCGCGTCCCCCCTCCGGCCCCCGCGCTCCGGCCCCCGTGGTACCCGGGTGCCGCGTCAGCGGGCGCGGTCCGCCAGCCCGGCGAGCCGCCGCACCGCCTCCTCGAGCACCTCGGTGCGCTTGCAGAAGGCGAACCGGACGAGCGACGCGTGCTCGGTCGCGAGCGGCTCCCGGCAGAAGGCGGAGAGCGGCACCGCGACCACGCCCGCGAGCTCCGGCAGCCGCAGGCACAGCTCGCGGGCGTCCGGGAAACCGAGCGGCGCCGCGTCCGCGACGATGAAGTAGCCCGCGGCGGGCAGCGTGATCCGGAAGCCCGCGGCCGTGAGGCCGGCGGCGAGGATGTCGCGCTTGGCCCGCAGGTCGTCGGCGATCCCCGCGAAGACCTCGTCCGGCAGGGCCAGGCCGACGGCGATGGCCGGCTGGAACGGCGCGCCGTTGACGAAGGTGAGGAACTGCTTCACCGCGAGGATCGCCGACACGAGCGGCGCGGGCGCGGTCAGCCAGCCGACCTTCCAGCCCGTCGTGCGGAACGTCTTGCCGCCGGAGGAGATGCTGACGGTCCGCTCCCGGGCGCCCGGCAGGGCGGACACGGGCTCGTGCGATCCGTCGTACACCAAGTGCTCGTACACCTCGTCGGTCACGATCACCGCGTCGTGGGCGATGGCGAGCTCGACCACGAGCTCCCGCACCTCCCGCCGGAGCACCGTCCCGGTGGGGTTGTGCGGGTCGTTGAGGAGGATCACGCGCGTGCGGTCCGTGACCGCGCGACGCAGGTCGTCGAGGTCGGGCTGGAAGCGGGGCCCGCGGAGGGGCACGGTGCGGTGCACGCCCCGCGCGAGGGAGATGAGCGCCCCGTACGCGTCGTAGAACGGCTCGAGCGTCACGACCTCGTCGCCCTCCTCCACGAGCGCGAGGAGCGTCGCCGCGATCGCCTCCGTCGCGCCGGCCGTGACGAGCACCTCCGTGGCCGGGTCGACGTCGATGCCGTGGAACCGCGCCCGGTGGGCGGCGATCGCGACCCGGAGCTCGGGTGTCCCGCGTCCCGGCGGGTACTGGTTCGCCCCGGCGGCGATGGCCTCGTGGGCCGCCTCGAGCACCTCGGCGGGGCCGTCCTCGTCGGGGAAGCCCTGCCCGAGGTTGATCGCCCCGGTCGCCGCCGCGAGCGCGCTCATCTCGGCGAACACGGTCGTGCCGGGCGTCCCGTCGTCGGCCAGGAGCATGGCCCCGCGGGCTGCGCGCGTCCACGCGCCGGAGATCGTCATGGCCCCCATCATGGCGGGGGCGCCGCACGCGCGGCCGACCGCCGCGTACGCTCGGGACATCACGGCGGGGGAGCCGGGAGCACGTCGCCATCCGACGCCCGCCCGGTGCGGGCGCCGCATGCGGCGACGCCTGTCAGCACGGCCATAGACAACGCCCAGACTCCACCGTGATGCTGGCACCACCTGAGAGGAGCACCACTGATGACTGACAGTCCCCACGGAGCCGGCGACGACGAGGCCGCGCGCGCACGCGCCACGGGTCCCGACGGCTCCCCGGCGGGCCCGGCATCCTCCGGTCAGGGAGGCGACGGCGACGGGGCGGGCACGGCATCCTCCGGTCCGGCGCGCGAGGGCGATCCCTCCTGGCCCGCCCCCGACGGTCCCGCGGCGGCCGCCCATCCCGCTCCCACGGCACCCGTCACCCCGTCGGCGGACCAGCGCGACACGCTCGCCTACGGCACGGCTGCCGCCGTCCCGCCGGCCGGGTCCCCGCAGGACCCCTCCGCATCCGACACGGGCGCGGCCGCCGCGCCGCCGCGGCGCAAGGCGAGCAAGGCCCTCCCGCTGGTCGCGATGCTCGCCGTGGGCGCCCTCATCGGCGGAGCCGCGGGCGGCCTCACGACCTGGGCCGTGGCGCACGACGACGACGCCTCCGACGCGGTGAGCCAGTCACCGGCCAACATCACGGTCAACGACCCCGAGGACGCCACGCCGATCACCGCCGTGGCGGCCAAGGCCTCGGGATCGGTCGTCACCATCTCCGTCGCGGGCGCCACGGGTGCCGGCACCGGATCGGGCGTGATCCTCTCCGCCGACGGCTACGTCCTCACCAACACGCACGTGGTCACCCTCGACGGTGAGATCGGCGACGGATCCATCCAGGTCAAGACCGCGGACGGCGCGCTCTACACGGCCAAGCTCATCGGCACCGACCCGGTGGTCGACCTCGCCGTCATCAAGCTCGACAGCGCGAGCGGGCTGACGCCCATCGAGTTCGCCGACTCGTCGAAGCTCAACGTCGGCGACACGGCGATCGCGATCGGCTCGCCCCTCGGCCTCTCCGGCACGGTCACCGACGGCATCGTGAGCGCCCTGGACCGCAGCATCCAGGTCGCCTCCTCGGCGGCCCCGCAGACGCCGGGCGACGGCAGCCAGAGCGACGAGACCCCGTTCAACTTCTGGCCGTTCGGCAACGAGGGCAAGGGCGGCTCCGGCCAGGGGGGCTCCGGCCAGGGCGGCTCCGGGGGCCAGGGGCAGCCCGCGGCGAACATCAGCCTCGCGGTGATCCAGACCGACGCGGCCATCAACCCCGGCAACTCCGGCGGGGCTCTGCTGGACGGCGACGGCAAGCTCATCGGCGTCAACGTGGCCATCGCGAACGCGAGCGGGACGAGCGGCACCTCCGGGAACATCGGCGTCGGCTTCGCGATCCCGTCCAACCTCGCCAAGCGCGTGGGCCAGGAGATCATGCAGGGCGGCTCCGCCTCGCACGGACTGCTCGGCGCCAGCGTCCGCGACGTCGCCAAGGGCGACTCGTCCACGCCGGTGGGCGGCGCGTTCATCGCGGAGCCGCAGAGCGGCGGGGCGGCGGCGGACGCCGGCCTGCGCTCGGGCGACATCGTCACGGCCTTCGAGGGCCGGCCCATCAGCAAGGCCAGCGACCTCACGGCGCAGGTCCGCGCGATGCCCGGCGGCAGCGACGTGAAGCTGACGGTCATCCGCGGCGGGCAGAAGCAGCAGGTCGACGTGAAGCTCGGCACGCTGCAGCAGTAGCGGTCACGACGGAGGGGCGGGTCGGCGAGAGCCGGCCCGCCCCTCTCGCACGCCGGGGTCGGGTTATCCGGCAGGCTGGTAAACTCCTGCGAGGCTCGGCCAGGCAGGCCCCGGCCGCACCTCCTCCACGAGATCGGCTCAGATGGCGAACCACCCGCGACGCGACCCCGTCGCCGGCATCCCCGGCGGACTGCCCGCCGTCTCGTACGTCATGCCGATCCTGAACGAGGCGGCGCACGTGCGCGCGGCGGTCGAGAGCATGATGCGCCAGGACTACGGCGGCGACTTCGAGGTCGTCCTCGCGCTGGGCCCGAGCACCGACGGCACGACGGAGGTCGTGCGCGAGATGGCCCGGGCGGATCCGCGCATCACGAGCGTGGACAACCCCAGCGGCTCCACCCCCGGCGGCCTCAACGCCGCGATCCGCGCCACCCGGAACCCCGTGGTGATCCGCGTCGACGCGCACTCCCTCCTCCCGCGCGACTACACGCGCATCGCCGTCGAGACGCTGCAGGCGACGGGCGCCGACAACGTCGGCGGCCTCATGTCGGCCGAGGGTCGGACGCCGTTCGAGAAGGCCGTCGCCCGCGCGTACGGCGCCCGCGTCGGCCTCGGCGGCACCGCGCATCACGTGGGCGGCGAGGAGGGGCCGGCGGAGACCGCGTACCTCGGGTCGTTCCGGCGTGACCGGCTCCTCGAGGTGGGGCTCTTCGACGAGGGGGTCCGTCGCGGCCAGGACTGGGAGCTCAACCGACGGCTCCGCCGGAGCGGCGGGCTCGTGTGGTTCACCCCGCGGATGAAGGTCACCTACCGCCCCCGCTCCACGTTCCCGTCGCTGGTCCGGCAGTTCTTCGCGACGGGGCTCTGGCGCGGCGAGCTGGCGCGCCGGTACCCGCGACAGAACGGCGTCCGCTACTTCGTGCCCCCCGTGGCGGTGGCGGGCGTGGCGACGGGGCTGCTCCTCGGCGCCGCCGGCGCGATCGGACCCGCCGTCGGGCTACCGGGCCTCCGCCGCCTGGTCGGCGCGTTCGCCGTCCCCGGCCTCTACGCGGGGTTCGTCCTCGTGAGCACGGTCGGCGTCGCGGCGCGCGACGGGGCGGCCACGATGCTGCGGTTCGCGGCGGTGCTGCCGTGCATCCACTTCAGCTGGGGCACCGGCTTCGTGCTGGGATTCCTGCACCTCACCGACGACCTCGACGGGCACACGGGACGATGACCTCCGCGACCGACCCCGCCGCTCGCGGCCTGCCCGGATCCATCGCCGAGCTGCGCCGCGTCACGCAGCCGCCCGAGGTCCGGCTGCGCGCCAACGCCGAGCACTGGACGGCGCACCTCTACCTCCGCGACCTCTCGCCGTACCTCACGTGGCTGCTGCTCCGCACGCGCATCAGCGCCAACGGCGTCACGGTCGTGATGATCCTCACCGGCTGGGCCGCCGCGGCCGCGCTCCTCATCCCGGGCATCGCCGGCGCGGCGCTCGCCCTGGTGCTCGGCCAGCTGCAGATGCTCGTGGACTGCTGCGACGGCGAGGTCGCGCGCTGGCGTCGGACCTCGTCGCCGGTCGGCCACTTCCTCGACGCAGTGGGGCACTACTCGACGGAGACCCTCATCGCGCTCGCGCTGGGGATCCGCGCGGCCGCCTACCCGTTCGAGGCGCCGGACGACCTCCCGTGGACGACGCTGGCCTTCGCCCTGGCGCTGGTCATCGTGCTGAACAAGGCCCTGAACGACATGGTGCGCGTGGCCCGCGCGTCGGCCGACCTGCCCAAGGCGCCCGCGGGCGCGGGGACCGTGGCCTCGCAGCGGTCGCTCATCGCCACCGCGCGCCGCATCGTGCGCTTCCTGCCCTTCCACCGGATGTTCCACTCGGTGGAGCTCACGATCGTGACCTTCGTCGTCGCGCTCGCGGGCCTCCTGCTCGGCCAGCCGGAGACCGACCGCGTCTTCCTCGTCGCGCTGGTGCCGCTCGCCGTGCTCGCGCTCGTGGGCCACTTCGTCATGATCGTCACCTCGCGCCGTCTGACCTCCGCGTGACCGGCTCCCTGCCGCGCGTCGGCGTCGTCGTGCTCAGCCAGGGGCGGCGTCCGGACGGCCTCGCCGCGGCCCTCGCGTCCGTCCTGCGGCAGGAGGGCGTCGCGCTCGACGTCGTCGTGGTCGGCAACGGCTGGGACCCGACGGGCCTGCCGGCCGGGGTCCGCGGTCTGCACCTCCCCGAGAACCTCGGGATCCCGGCCGGCCGCAACGCCGGGGTGCCGCTCGTGGTCGGCGACGCGCTGTTCTTCCTCGACGACGACGAGACCGTCCCGAGCGCGTCGTTCGTCCGGGACGCACTCGCGCTGATGGGGGAGCGGGGCGACGTCGCGCTCGTCCAGCCGCGCATCGTCGACCCGACGGGAGCCGCCACGCCCCGCCGGTGGATCCCACGGATCCGCAAGGGCGACCCGGCCGACTCGAGCGCCGTCTTCTCCGTGCTCGAGGGCGCGGTCGTCGTGCGCCGCGACGCGTTCGAGGCGGCCGACGGCTGGGCGGGGGAGTTCTTCTACGCCCACGAGGGGATCGAGCTGGCCTGGCGGATCTGGGACCAGGGGCTGCGCGCCTGGTACGCCGGCGACCTCGTGGCCCACCATCCGGCCGTCGCGCCCACCCGGCACGCGGAGTACCACCGCCTGAACGCCCGCAACCGCGTCTGGCTCGCCCGCCGCAACCTGCCGCTGCCCCTCGTCCCCGTCTACGTCGGGACGTGGACGGCCGTGCAGCTGATCCGCAGCGCCCGCGGCGGCGACGGTCTGAGCACGTGGCTGCGCGGCTGGCGCGAGGGCTGGACCACCTCCCCGGGCCGACGCCGGCCCCTGTCCTGGCGGACCGTCGTCCGCATGACGCGCGCGGGCAGGCCGCCCGTCATCTGATCGTGACCCGGCATCCCGCGGTCACGATCTCCTACCGTTCCGCGCCCCCGACCGGGGCGGGGCCGGGGCCGTCCGGAGCGCTGGCTACGGTGGATGCATGGGTCTCCTGAACGACGCGCGCCTCGGCGTGCGCGCCATCCTCTCGCTCGTCCAGCAGCGTCGGGCTCGCGGATCCCTGCAGCGCAAGCTGGCGCTCCGGCCGCCGTCGCCGCAGGGCGAGTACCGCATCGCCGTGTACTTCGCCGACTCGGCCGTGAACATGTACCAGATCCGGCAGTGGTACCGGCCGCTGGCGGAGCTCGCCCGGACGCACCCCGTCGTGATCCTCAGCCGCCACCCGAGCGGGGCGGACGCGCTCCTCGACGAGAGCCCGCTGCCGGTCGAGTACGTGCGCCGGGTGGCCGACCTCGAGCGGGTGATCGCGGAGCAGGACATCCGCATCGTCCTCTACGTCAACCAGAACACCCGCAACTTCCAGATGATGCGGTACGGGCGCCGCTGGCACGTCTTCGTCAACCACGGCGAGTCCGACAAGATGTACATGACCACGAACCAGTTCAAGGCCTACGACTACAGCCTCATCGCGGGGGACGCCGCCCGCGCGCGGCTCGGCAAGGTCCTCTGGGACTACGACCTCGACCGGCGCGCGATCCCCATCGGCCGCCCGCAGGCCGACCACTACGCGGGCGAGCTGCCGTTCACGCCGGACGACCGGACCGTGGTCCTCTACGCCCCCACCTGGGAGGGGGACCGCGCCGCGGCCGCGTACGGGTCCATCGCCACGCACGGCGTCCCGCTCGTGCGCGACCTGGTCGCCACGGGCCGGCACCGGGTCCTGTACCGGCCGCATCCGCGCTCGGGCGTCGTCGACCCCGAGTACGCCCGTGCGGATCGCGAGATCGCGGCCGTGCTCGAGCGGGCGAACGCGCAGGACCCGTCGGCGCAGCACGTCGTCGACCGGTCCCGGGAGCTCGGCTGGCAGCTGTCCGCGGCCGACATGGCCATCGTCGACATCTCGGCCATGGTCTACGACCGGCTGGCGGCGGGGAAGCCGCTCATGGTGACGCGACCCGTGCAGCCGGAGGCGCAGATCGACACCGACGGCTACCTCTCCGACTGCGAGTGGCTGACCGCCGACGACGCCCGCAGCATCGTCGCGCGCCTCGACGAGCTGCAGCACGACGCCGCGGCCGACCGCCGGCTCGCGGCGTGGGTGCGCCACTACTTCGGCGATGCGTCCCCGGGTGCCGCCACGGCCCGCTTCCACGCGGCGATCGAGCTCCTCCTGTCGGAGTGGGACCGGCACGCCGCCCTGCATGCGCGCGACGAGGCGACCGACGGCGGGGACGCAGAGGTGGACGACGAGGACGAGGAGTCCTGATCGCGGGGAGGGCCGCGTGCTCGAGAGCCGTCCAGCCGCTAGCGCTTGGCGGCCTTCTTCTCCGCGATGCGGATCACGCGGGGCTTCTTCTCCGGCACGGCGAGGTCGGCCGGGAACGTCGCGGGCGCCGGGCCGAACGCCTGGCGGGAGCTCGCGACGATCTTGCCGCCGAGCATCCGGTTGCCGGTGCCGCCGATGACGGCGCCGATGCCGAAGGGCACCGCGCGGCCGAGCGCGCTGGCGCCCTGGTTCACGACGAATCGGCGGATGAAGGCGCGCTTGATGCGGTCGGCGATGGGCCCCATGGCGAACGACGGCAGGCCGGAGGTGATCGCCCGGCCCCAATTCGCGTTCCGGTCCGTCGGCTGCCCCGAGAACTGGCCCGTGAACTGCTGGATGACCTGGGCGCCCGGTGCGCCGAGCATCATGGTCATGACGAGGGCCCGGGCCCGCACCGGATCCTCGACGGTGATGCCGTGGACCTCGGTGATGGACTGCGCGAAGAGCGCGCTCGCCTCGAGGAAGCCCGCGGTCTCGACGCCGGTCAGGGCGAGGGAGACGCCGGTGCCGATCCCGGGGATGACGGCGCTGGCGCCCACGGCGGCACCGCCCGCGGTGACCGCGGTGAGGAAGCGCTTCTCCAGGATCGCGATGATGCGGTCGGGGGAGGCCTCCGGGTGACGCGCGCGGATGGACCGGATGTGGGCGAGCACGACGGGGCGCTGCACGGACAGGAGACGATCGATGCCCGTGGCCACGGCGGGATCGAGGTCGGGTGCGTCGTTCATGGGGAGAGCCTACGCGGCGGCAGCTGATCCTTCGTGCCCTCCGGGTCCGTGCCGCCCGCGCGATGTCCGGGGGTGCTCGAGAGGGTAGGCCGTAGAAGCATGGGGCGTTCGCGCTCTGGCTATTCCTTCATGTGGCGGATAAGCATGTGCCATGGTCACCACCGTCTCCGAGGCCGCCGCCGCGTTCGGCGCCCGCGTGCGCGAGCAGCGCCAGCGCATCGGCATCAGCCAGGAGACGCTCGCCGAGCTCTCCGGCATCCACTGGACCGCCCTCGGCAAGATCGAGCGCGGGCAGCGGAACCCCTCCCTGCGGAACATCATCAAGATCGCGAGCGGCCTCGACGTGGACGCGGGCCTCCTCGTGACGGGCCTCACCGCCGACATGCTCCCGCAGGACGACGGCGACTCGCCCGCCGAGCTCATCCGGCTCGAACGCGAGCGCGACCGGCGCGGCACCACGCCCGTCAGAAGCTGACGCGCCACAGGTACTCGCCCCCGTCCGGACGGAACCACCGCACCACGAGGACGGTGTCGAGCGCGAGGTCGTCCCCGCGGATGGTCGTGGACAGCCGCTCGCCCGGCCGCACCGTGACGGGCGCTCGCGAGAGCATCGTGCCGGAGCCGAGCAGGTGCAGCGAGATGGCGTGCAGCACCTCCTCGCCGACGTTGACGAGCGCGAAGCGGGGGCGTTCGAGCGTGCGGTCGAAGTGCCAGGGCACGCGGTACGCGGGCTCGGGATCCGGGCGGACGGGCAGGGGCGGGACGGGTCGCAGCATGCGTGCACGGTAGGGGCGACGTGCGACGTGCGAGGTCGCGGGCCTGTGGAGGGGCGGGGCTGGGGAGGAGGGGCGCCTAGCTGGCCGCCGCGGCCGGTGCCGCGGGCGGCTCGAGGTCGGCGTTGTAGGCGTCCACCACCCGGTCGATGGGGCCGTCGAGGACCAGCGCGCCCCTGTCCAGGTAGAGGCCCCGCGTGCAGAAGCGGCGCAGGTCGCGCTCGTTGTGCGAGACGAAGAAGAGGGTGCGCCCCTCCGCCAGCATCTGCTCGATGCGGTGGTAGCACTTCTCGCGGAACGCCTTGTCGCCCACCGCCAGCACCTCGTCGACGAGCAGGACCGGCTCGTCGAGGCGGGAGATGACCGCGAACGCGATGCGCACCTTCATCCCGCTCGACAGGTGCTTGTACGGGGTGTCCACGAAGTCGGGGATCTCGGCGAACGCGATGATCTCGTCGAACTGCGCGTCGATCTCCGCCTTCGACATCCCGTGCAGGCCGGCCGTGAGGTAGATGTTGTCGCGCACCGTCAGGTCGTTGACGAAGCCGCCCGTGATCTCGATGAGCGGGGCGACGCCTGCGTGGACGCCGACGGCGCCCTCGTCCGGGATCAGCACCTCGGCCACCAGCTTGAGGAGCGTGGACTTGCCCTGCCCGTTGCGGCCGACGACGCCGATCGCCTCGCCCGCGCGCACCTCGAAGCTCACGTGGCGCAGCGCCCAGAACTCGCCGGGGCGGGCGCGACGGGCGGACCCGGCGAACAGGTCCTTGAAGCTGCGGCGGGCCTTGCGGTTCCGGCGGAAGCGGATGCCCGCGTCTCGGACGGCGATGACCGGGGCGGAGGCGTCCGCGGAGGCGGCGGCGGGTGCGGCGTCCATCAGATCTCCTTCAGCACGGCAGGCAGGGAGCGGCGGAAGACGAGCGCGCCCACGGCGAGCAGGACGCCCGCGATGAGCGCGCTCACGCCCACGGCGTACCAGTCGAGCTCCGCGGGGAAGAACGCCGAGCGGTAGAGGCCGAAGATGCCGGTGAGCGGGTTGAGCGCGGCCCACGGGTGCAGCTCGGCGGGCAGGTCGCGCGACGAGTAGACCACGGGGGAGGCGTAGAAGAGGAAGCGCAGGACGAGCTTGACGGCGCGCTCGAGGTCGCGGAAGAAGACGACGAGCGGCGAGATGACGAGGCCGATGCCGAGGAGCAGCGCCGCCTGGATCACCACGGCGAGCGGGAACAGGAGGACCTCGACCGACAGCCCCGCACCGGCCACGATCGCGAAGACGGCCAGCACGGGCAGGCTCGCGATGAGCTCGAAGCCCTTCGCGAGCACGAGCCGCAGGACCCAGATGGTGCGCGGGATCCGGGTCGATCGCACGAGCTTGGCCTGCGAGCTGAACGCCCGGGTGAAGTCGCTCGTGGCCCCGGTGAACCACATCCACGGCAGGAGGGCCGCGAGGAGGAAGACGATGTACGGCTCCTCGCCCACGTCCCGGGTGAAGACGACGGTGAAGACGAACCAGTAGATGCCCGACATCACGAGCGGGTCGAGGATCGACCAGAACCAGCCGAGCGCGCTGGTGGAGTAGCGGACCTTCAGGTCGCGCGTCGTCAGGAGCCAGAGCGAGCGGCGGTAGCGGGCGGCGGGGGTGCGGGACGCGCGGCCGGGCATGGCGGCATCGTGCACGGCGGGGTCCTCTGCGTCAGCATCCCCGAGGCGGCCTAGACGAAGAGGTTGGCCCTCTCGAGGTCCTCCGCGAAGTCGACCTCGACCGCGTACAGGTCGGAGATGTCTACCGGTTCGACGAGCAGGGAGTCCTGCTCGACGCCCAACTCTATTCCACGCTCGAAGTAGTCCTGGTCGCCGACGCGGGCCAGCTGGCGGATGAGGACGGGCTTGTCGGCCTTGGAGATGTAGTTGATGCCCACGGCCTCGCCCAGCCCGCCGACGACGGTCTTGGACAGCTCGCGGATGTACCCCTCGGGGCTCGTCGTGTACTTGACCTCCTCGTCGGAGACGCGCGAGGTGTTGACCGTGACGAACGACTGGTCCCGCGCGATCATCGCGGCCGCGCGGCGCAGGATCATCGGGTCGAACACGACGTCGCCGTTCATCCAGAGGACGCCCCCGGGGCCCGAGGCGCGGAGGGCGCGGAGCAGGCTCTTGGACGTGTTGGTCTGGTCGTACTGCTCGTTGTAGATGTACTCGGCGTCGGGGAAGGCGTCGATGATGTGGTCGAGCTTGTAGCCCACGACGATGCTGACCTTGGCGTCGTCGCCGAGGCCGAAGCGGATGTTGTCGAACTGCTGGCCCATGATCGTGCGGCCGTCGCTGAGCTCGGTGAGGGGCTTGGGGAGGCTGCGTCCGAGACGGCTGCCCATGCCTGCCGCCAGGATGACTACCTGGGTGGTCATGTGTTCTCCGTTCGATGCGGGGTGCGGAGTCCGCTCGGGAGCCCTCCGACGTCGAGGGTTCGCCGGGACTTCACCTGCGGGTTTCCTGTTCGACACGCCGTCATGCCTCCTCCACCCTACGCCGCGGGTGGGGAAATGCGGGGGAGGCGGGAAGCGGTCGTGTCCCTTTCGTGACGTCCGGACGGTCGCGGTGCCGCGGATCGGCGCCTCTACGGGCGCTCGGGGGAGCGGTGCCCGCCGTAGCACGAGGACGCCCGGGCGGGCGCGGAGGAGGGCCTTGCTAACGTGGGCGCGTGACCGACGCCCCCGACGACACGACCTCATCCGACGCGACGTCCGACCGGTCCGCCGCGCTGCCCGACGGGGCCGCCGGCAGCCCCTCCGCGACGCACGCCGATGCCGACCGCGCCACCGACGCCGGTGCCGCCGCCGCCCCGGCCCCGCGCCCCGGACCGCGTGCGCCGCGCCGCGCCACGGCGCCCTCGCCGCGCACCGCCCCCGCCGTGGTGGTCGCCCCCACGGCGCCGCGCGTCAAGGCGCCCCGCGTCACGCCGCCCGCCGCCCGTCCGGCGGCCCCGAGCGAGGACGGCGCGGACGGGACGGCGGCCTCGTCCACGCGATCCCCGCGCGTGCGGAAGCGGACCCGGGTGCAGCGTCCGGCCGGAGCCACCGCGGTCGACGCCGGTCCGGACGCCACGACGTCCGACGACGAGCAGGGGCCATCGGTCCCCGCGACGGTCGACGCGTCGGCGGAGGGCGCCGGATCCGTCGCCGCGACGACCGAGCGCGACGACGCCGTCGCGGAGCTGCGGGGGATCCTCGACGCCGCCGAGCAGGAGCACGCCGCACGTGCCGGAGGCGAGGATCCGCACGACGACACCGCCGACGACGCCTCGGCCGACGACGACGTGCCCGTCGTGGCGGACGTGCTCGTCGTGGACGAGGCCGTCGGAACCGCGGACGCCCTCCCCGGCGATGCTCCATCCGGGGACGCGGCAGCCGCCGACGACGGCGCCGACGAGGGCGCTGAGGCCGTCGCGGAGCCCGGTGATGGCGTGCAGCACGACGACGCCCGGGCCCCGTCGGGGTCCGACACCGGCGCGGCGGACGCGGCTCCCGATGACGCGACTGCGTCCGGCGAGGCGACCGCGTCCGGCGAGGTGACCGCGACCGACGACGTGACCGCGACCGACGAAATGACCGTGACAGTGAACGACGACGTGACCGCGACCGACGATGCGACCACGTCCGAGGCGGAACCGACGGCAGGGGAGCAGGGCGAGCCCGAGGGGGGACCCGAGACGGAGCCCGCCGACGGGAGCGCCGCCGCTGCGGATCCCGCGCCGGAGCCCCCGCGCGTCGTCACCGTCCGCACCGACAGCCTCACCGCGCCGCGATCGCCGCGGGCCGGCCTCGCGCGGGTCGACGAGACGGCGCTCACGCCCTCCGTCCGCGGCGACCGGGCCGCCGCGCCCGAGCTGGGCGACGAGGTCCTCGTCATCCAGGGGCTCACCAAGCGCTTCGACGAGAAGGTGGCCGTGGACGAGGTCGCGCTCACCGTCCGCGCGGGCTCCTTCTACGGCATCGTCGGGCCGAACGGTGCGGGCAAGACCACGACCATGTCGATGGTCACGGGACTCCTGCGCCCCGACGCCGGAACGGTCTCCGTCAACGGCATCGACGTCTGGCGGGAGCCGCTCACGGCCAAGCGCAGCATCGGCGTCCTCCCCGACCGGCTGCGCCTCTTCGACCGCCTGACGGGCGCGCAGCTCCTGCACTACTCGGGGGCGCTCCGCGGGCTCGACGCGGCGGAGATCCGCGACCGCTCGGCCGACCTCGTCGCCGCCTTCGGGCTGGAGGACGCCGTCGGGCGTCTGGTCACCGACTACTCGGCCGGCATGGCCAAGAAGGTCGCGCTGGCCTGCGCGATGATCCACTCCCCGCGCCTGCTCGTGCTCGACGAGCCGTTCGAGTCGGTCGACCCCGTGTCGGCGGCGAACATCGTGGAGATCCTGCAGGACTACGTGGCGCACGGCGGCACGGTGGTGCTCTCCAGCCACGGCATGGACTTCATCCAGCGCATCTGCGACCACGTCGCGATCATCGTCAACGGACGCGTGCTCGCCGCCGGCACCATGGACGAGGTCCGTGCCGGGCGCACGCTCGAGGAGCGCTTCGTGGCGCTGGCCGGCGGTCGACGCACGGCGGAGGGGTTCTCGTGGTTGCACTCGTTCTCCGACTGAGGCTCGCCCTCCTCGCCAACGCGTTCCGCCGGAGCCCGTGGCAGGTGCTCGGGCTCGTCGTCGCCGCCGTGTACGGGATCCTGGTCACGGTGCTCGCGATCGGCGCCCTGGCAGGCCTCCGCGACGCGGACGTCGCCTCCGCGCGCGACATCGTCGTCGCCGGGGGAGCGCTCGTGGTCCTCGGGGCGCTCGTGGTGCCGCTCGTGCTCGGTTCCGACGACGCCCTGGATCCCCGAAGATTCGCGCCCTACGGACTCGAGCCGCGTCCCCTGGCCCTGGCTCTGGGCGTCGCCGCGCTCGTGAGCGCTCCCGGCGCGGCCCTCGTGGTGGTCGCGCTGACCACCGTCGTGACGTGGGCCCGCGATCCCGCGACCGCCCTGGTGGCGATCCTCGCCGCCGCGGCCGCCGTCGTGACCTGCGTGCTCGTCGCGCGGCTGAGCACGGTCGCCGCATCGGTGCTGCTCAGCACGCGCCGCGCGCGGGAGGCGACGGGCCTCGTCGCGGGGCTGGTCGCCGTGCTCCTCGTCCCCGTGGTCGTCGCCCTCGCGCAGGCCGACCTCCTCGACGACGGCCTCCGGCCGGTCCGGGGTCTCCTGGGCGTGCTCGCCTGGACCCCGATCGGGGCCGCGTGGGCCGCTCCCGCCGCCGCCGTCGCGGGCGACGCCGGCGGGGCGCTCGGCATGCTCCTCGTCGCGCTCGCCTCCGCGGCGCTCCTCGCGCTCCTCTGGACGCGGGCCGTCCCGTGGTCCCTCACGGCACCGGATCGGGCGCGCGGCGGCCGGACGCAGACCGGCCTCGGCTGGTTCGGCCGCTTCGGCGCATCGCCGGCGGGGGCCGTGGCCGCGCGCAGCATCACCTACTGGGTCCGCGACCCCCGCTATCGTGCGACCCTCGTCCTCATCCCCGTGCTGCCGCTGGTCCTGCTCGTCCCGCTCGTGATCGTGGACGTCGACGCCCACGTGCTCGCGCTCGTCCCGCTGCCGGTCATGGCGCTGTTCCTCGGCTGGAGCGTCCACAACGACACGGCCCACGACCACACCGCGGTGTGGCTGCACGTGGTGTCGGGGATCCGCGGCACGGCGGACCGCATCGGGCGCCTCGTGCCGGTGCTCGCCATCGGCGTGCCGCTGGTCGCGATCGGAGCGCCGCTCAGCGCCCTCGGCTTCGGCGACCCGGCGGTGCTGCCGTCGGTCGTCGGCGTCAGCGGCGGCGTGCTGCTCGCCGGGGTCGGGCTGGCGTCGCTGTTCTCGGCGCGCTTCCCCTATCCGGCCTCCCGGCCCGGGGACAGCCCGTTCCACGCGCCGCAGACGGTCGGCGCCGGCGCGTCGACCGTGCCGACGCTGACCTTCATCGCCACGGTCGTGCTGGCGCTGCCCTCCGTGTGGCTCGGCTGGCTCGGGCTCGTGCACGGCGGCGCCTACCCGACGTGGTCGCTCGTCGTGGGCCTCGGGATCGGCGTCCTCGCGCTCGTCGTGGGGGTGGTCGGCGGCGGTCGCGTCTTCGAGCGCCGCGGTCCCGAGCTGCTGGCCTTCGCGCAGCGCCACTGAGCCCGGGCAGCGCCACTGAGCCGGGTCAGCGCCGCTGAGCCCGGTCCGCGGCACGGGCGTGCCTCCGCCCGGGTCGCGGTGGGCGGGGAAAAGTACACTGGGACGATGGTCATCCTCAGCATCGAACAGTCCCCCGGGAGCCCCACGCAGGGCGGCGGAACCGACACCCTCGACCGCGAGCTCGAGGAGCTCCTCGAGCAGGAGACGATCGAGCCCGGCGATCACGAGCGGTTCTCGCACTACGTGAAGAAGGACAAGATCCTCGAGTCCGCCCTCAGCGGCAAGCCCGTCAAGGCGCTCTGCGGCAAGAAGTGGCTGCCCGGCCGCGACCCCGAGAAGTTCCCCGTGTGCCCGGACTGCAAGCGCATCTACGAGGGCATGAAGCCCGAGTAGACCCGGATCGACCCCCGCGGCATCAGGCGGGCGCGCCCTCCTCGGTGGGGATGGCCGGGTCGCCGGCTCGCAGCCGGAACGCCTGCGCCGGCAGGTCCCGCACGACGCTCGCGTGGTGCGCGCGGGCCGCGGCGGTGCCCTCCGCCCCGAGCCAGCGGGGGTCCGGCTCGCCATCCTCGACGAGCGTGACCAGGAGGTCGCGGTCGCCCGGCCGCGGATCCGGGTGCGGCCCCACCGTGACGAGCTCGGCCGTCGCGATGCCCTCCGCGTCATGCCGCCGCAGCGCGCCCTTGAGGCCGCCGCGGCTCTGCTTGCCGATGGAGCGCTTGGCGACGGCCACCCACTCGCCACGCCCGCCGGCCTCGCGGTGGGCGACGAGCTTGAAGACCATCCCGGCGGCGGGGGCGCCGGAGCCGGTGACGAGCGACGTGCCGACGCCGTACGAGTCGACGGGGGAGGCGGCCAGGCCCGCGATGCCGTGCTCGTCGAGGTCGTTGGTGACGGTGATCCGCGTGCCCGTGGCGCCCAGCGCGTCGAGCTGCGCGCGCACCTCGCCCACGAGCACCGGCAGGTCGCCGGAGTCGAGTCGCACGGCGCCGAGGCCCGTGCCCGCGACGCGGACCGCGGTCTCGACGCCCTGGCGCACGTCGTACGTGTCGACGAGGAGGGTGGTCGCCGCTCCGAGCGCGTCGACCTGCGCGCGGAAGGCCTGCTCCTCGGTGTCGTGCAGGAGCGTGAAGGAGTGGGCGGCCGTCCCCATCGTCGGGACGCCCCACGTGCGGCCAGCCTCGAGGTTGGAGGTGGCGCTGAAGCCCGCGATGAAGGCGGCGCGCGCGGCCGCGACGGCCGAGCGCTCGCCCGTGCGGCGCGATCCCATCTCCGCGAGGGGACGTCCGCCAGCCACCTGGACCATGCGCGCGGCCGCGCTCGCGACCGCCGAGTCGTAGTTGAGGACGCTGAGCACGAGGGTCTCGAGGATCACCCCGTCGGCGAAGGGCGCCTCGACGGTGAGCAGCGGCGATCCGGGGAAGTGGATCTCGCCCTCCCGGTAGCCGGTGATGCGGCCGCGGAACCGGTAGTCGGCGAGCCAGGCCAGCGCCTCCTCGCCGACGACGCGCTCGGAGCGCAGGTACTCGAGCTCCGCGTCGCCGAAGCGGAAGTCGCGGATCAGCTCGAGCAGACGGCCGGTGCCGGCGACGACGCCGAAGCGACGGCCGCTCGGCAGGCGGCGGGCGAAGCACTCGAAGACGCACTCGCGGTCGTGGGTCCCCGCCTTCAGCGCTGCGTCGAGCATCGTGAGCTCGTACCGGTCGGTGAGGAGGGAGGTCGCCTGGTGCACGCCCCCAGCCTAGGGCGGCGCCCTCGCGGCCGGCCCGTCGCGGTGGCGCGTCGGGGTGGTCGCGCCGCGGTGGCGCGTCGCCCGGAGGCGGGCCGGTCGGCCGGGCGCACGCGCCGCGCCGGTGTCGGGGGTCCGGCCTAGGGTCGCAGCATGCAGCGCACCCGATGGATCCTGGCCGACCAGCTGGGCGAGCACTTCGACGACGGCGGGCCCATGCTGCTCATCGAGTCGCGGGGGCTGCTGGCCCGGCGCCCGTACCACCGGGCGAAGGCGCACCTCATCCTCTCGGGCATCCGGCACCGCGCCCGGGCCCTCGGCGACCGGGTCGAGTTCCACCAGGTGGAGCACTACCGCGACGTGGTCACGGGTCGCGACGACCTCGAGGTGGTCGACCCCACCTCGCGCGGGCTCCGTCGGCTCGTGGCGGAGATCGGGGCCGAGGTGCTGCCGAGCCGCGGCTTCGTCACGAGCGAGCAGGAGTTCGCCGAGTGGATGGTGGGCCGCACGTCGAACCGGCTGGTGATGGAGGACTTCTACCGCTGGTCGCGCGCCCGCACGGGCATCCTCATGGACGGCGACGACCCGGTCGGCGGCCGCTGGAACTACGACCACGACAACCGCGAGCGGCCGCCTAAGGGCGCGACGAGCCTCGGCCTGCCGGAGCCCTGGTGGCCCGAGGAGGACGACATCGACGCCGAGGTGCGAGCCGACCTCGACCGGTGGGAGCACGAGGGGCTGATGCGGTTCGTCGGCGAGGACGGCCCGCGCAGGTTCGCCGTCACGCCGGAGGAGGGGCGCCTGGCCCTCGAGGACTTCGTCACGACCCGGCTCAACGACTTCGGCCCCTTCGAGGACGCCTCCCTCGCGGGCGACTGGACCATGGCGCACTCGCTGCTGAGCGCCACCATGAACATGGGCGTGCTGGATCCGGCGGACGTCATCGAGCGCATCGTCGCCGAGCACGCCGCGGGCCGCGCGCCCATCCGGAGCGTGGAGGGCGTCGTCCGGCAGATCATGGGATGGCGCGACTACGTGTGGCACCTCTACTGGGCCTTCGAGCACGACTACACGTCGCAGAACCGGCTCGACGCGCATCGGGGCGTGCCCACCGCGCTGCTCGAGCTCGACGCGTCGGGCATCGAGGCCGCGTGCCTCGCCCACGTGGTCGACAAGGTCCGCACGCACGGGTGGGCGCACCACATCGAGCGGCTGATGATCCTCGGCAACCTCGCGCTCCAACGCGGCTACGACCCCGCGGCCATGAACGACTGGTTCATCGACTCGTTCGTCGACGGCACCCCGTGGGTCATGCCCGCGAACGTGGTGGGCATGGCGCTGCACGCCGACGGCGGCCGCATGGCGACGAAGCCGTACGCGGGAGGCGGCGCCTACATCGACCGGATGACCGACCACTGCGGAGGCTGCCCGTTCGACCCCAAGGTGCGCGTCGGGCCCACGGCGTGCCCGTACACCGCGGGCTACTGGTGGTTCCTCGATCGCAACCAGGGCCGCTTCCGCGGCAACGCGCGCATGGCCCAGCCGCTCGCGGGTCTGAAGCGGCTGACCGACCTGCCGGAGCTGGTCGCCCAAGAGGACGCGCGGCGGTCCATGTGAGCGGCGGGTCGCCCGGGCCCGTCCTGCCGCCGGTCGGCGTGCGGCCCGCCGGTAGGCTGGCGGGATGAGCGACGCGCCGATCGGGATCTTCGACTCCGGCGTCGGCGGCCTCACCGTCGCCCGCGCCGTGACGACGCTCCTCCCGCGCGAGTCCATCGTCTACATCGGCGACACCGCCCACACGCCCTACGGCGACAAGCCCATCGCCGACGTCCGCCGGTACGCCCTCGCGGTGCTCGACGACCTCGTCGAGCGCGGCGTGAAGCTCCTCGTCATCGCCTGCAACACCGCGTCCGCCGCCATGCTGCGGGACGCGCGCGAGCGGTACGACATCCCGGTCGTCGAGGTGATCCAGCCGGCCGTCCGCACGGCCGTGAGCGTCACCCGCAACCACCGCGTGGGCGTCATCGCCACGCACGCCACGGTCACGAGCCGCGCCTACGACGACGCCTTCGCGGCGGCGCCGCACCTCGCGCTCACGTCCGCCGAGGCACCGCGGTTCGTGGAGTTCGTCGAGCGCGGCGAGACCTCCGGCCCCGAGCTCATGGCCGCCGCGGAGGAGTACCTCGCGCCGCTGAAGGCCGCGGGCGTCGACACGCTCGTCCTCGGCTGCACGCACTACCCGTTCCTCGAGGGGGCGATCTCGCTGCTCATGGGCCCCGAGGTGACGCTCGTCTCGAGCGACACCGAGACCGCCAAGGACGTCTACCGCGAGCTGGTGTCCGCGGGCCTCGAGCGCCGCTCCGACACGCCCCCGGTGATCCGCTACGAGGCCACCGGCGGCAGCGCGTCCGACTTCGAGACGCTCGCGCACCGGATGCTCGGCACGGGCGTCACGCACGTCGAGCTCGTCGAGACCGGCGCCATCCAGCTTCCCCGCCCGCCCCGTCCGCACGCGGTGACGCGTCCGGCCGACGACGGCACCCCCACCCCCGACACGAGCCGAGGCCGCACATGACCGACGACACCCCCCGCCACGACGGCCGCACCGCCGACCAGCTGCGCGAGATCACCATCGAGCGGAACTGGAGCGAGCAGGCCGAGGGATCCGCCCTCATCTCCTTCGGGCGCACCCGCGTCCTCTGCACCGCGTCCTTCACGAACCGCGTCCCGCGGTGGAAGGCCGGAAGCGGCCAGGGCTGGGTCACCGCCGAGTACGCGATGCTGCCCCGCGCCACGAACGAGCGCATGGACCGCGAGGCCGTCAAGGGCAAGGTCGGCGGCCGCACGCACGAGATCTCGCGGCTCATCGGCCGCAGCCTCCGCGCCGTCGTCGACATGAAGGCGCTCGGCGAGAACACGATCGTCATCGACTGCGACGTCCTCCAGGCCGACGGCGGCACCCGCACGGCCGCCATCACGGGCGCGTACGTCGCCCTCGCCGACGCGCTCGAGTGGGGCCGCGAGCGCAAGTTCATCGCGCAGCGCGCCACGCCGCTGAAGGACAGCGTCGCCGCGGTCTCCGTCGGCATCGTCGACGGGAAGCCGCTGCTCGACCTCGCGTACGTCGAGGACGTGCGCGCCGAGACCGACATGAACGTGGTGATGACCGGGAGCGGCTCCTTCGTCGAGGTCCAGGGCACCGCCGAGGGCGCGCCCTTCGACCGCGCCGAGCTCGACGCCCTGCTCGACCTCGCGCTCGGCGGCGGCACCACGCTCACCGCGCTGCAGGCGCAGGCGCTCGGGCGCTGAGGGAGCCGGCCGTGATCCCGCTCGTCCTCGCCACGCACAACGCGCACAAGGTCGAGGAGCTGCGCCGGATCCTCGGGGCGCGCCTCGACGGCATCGACCTCGTCGCCTACGACGGCCCGGAGCCCGTGGAGGACGGCACGACCTTCGAGGAGAACGCGCTCATCAAGGCCCGCGCCGCCGCGCTCCACACGGGCCGGGCAGCGCTAGCGGACGACTCCGGCATCGGCGTCGACATCCTGGGCGGGTCGCCCGGCATCTTCTCGGCGCGCTGGGCCGGCCCCGCGCGCGACAGCCGCGCCAACCTCGAGCTGCTCCTCTGGCAGCTCGGCGACGTGCCCGACGCCCATCGCGGCGCCCGCTTCACGTGCGCCGCCGCCCTCGTGGTGCCCACGGCGGGCGGCCTCGTCGAGCGCACGGCCGTCGGCGTGTGGGAGGGGTCCGTGCTCCGCGAGGTCGCGGGCGAGGGCGGGTTCGGCTACGACCCGGTCTTCCGTCCGGCCACCGGCGGCGCGAGCGCTGCGGCCCTGAGCGCGGACGAGAAGAACCGCGTCAGCCACCGCGCGCTCGCGTTCGACGCCATCATGCCGGTGGTGCGGCGGGAGCTCCTCAGCGAGGACTGAGGCGCTCTCCCGGAGCTGCTGAGAGCGGGAGTCGTTCCCGACTGCGCCGCGGGCTGGATCCGTGTGGTGACGGGCCCGTACGGTGGACGCATGGCCCCTGGACCGCACGACCACGGCGCGGCCACCACCGACCGTCGTCGCCTCGTCGTCGCCCTCGGGATCACCGCCCTCGTGCTCGTGGTCGAGGTGGTCGGCGCGCTCGTCTCGGGGTCCCTGGCCCTCCTCGCGGACGCGGGCCACATGACGAGCGACCTGCTCGGCCTCGGCATCGCGCTGGTCGCCACGATCGTCGCCGCCCGACCCGCGACCGACCGGCACACCTTCGGCTTCCAGCGCGGCGAGGTGCTCGGTGCTCTCGTCAACGGCCTGATCCTGTCGGTCGTCGCGGTCTACGTGGCCGTGCAGGGCGTCCAGCGGCTGCTCGCGCCGGAGGGCCCCGAGATCGACCCGGGCGTGATGCTGGGGGCCGCGGCGCTGGGCCTCGTCGCCAACGTCGCCGCGCTCCTCGTGCTGCGCGGGGGAGCGGAGCGCTCGATCAACCTGCGCGGCGCGTACCTCGAGGTGCTCGGCGACGCGTTCGGCTCCGTCGCGACCATCGTCGCCGGGCTCGTCATCGCGCTCGCGGGCTTCGGCCGCGCCGACGCGATCGCGTCCCTCGTCATCGCCGCGCTCATCGTCCCGCGCGCCGTGGTGCTGCTGCGGGACGTGCTGCGGGTGCTCGCCGAGTCGACGCCCGTGGGCACCGAGCCCGAGCGGATCCGCGCCCACCTGCTCGAGACCCCCGGCGTCACGGCGGTGCACGACGTGCACGTGTGGGCCATCACCTCGGGTTCGCCCGTCTTCACCGCCCACGTCGTCGTCGAGCAGGAGGTGTTCCGCGAGGGCAGGACGGGCGAGCTGCTCGACCGGCTCGCCAGCTGCCTCGACGACCACTTCGACGTGGAGCACAGCACGTTCCAGCTGGAGCCGGCGGAGCACGCGGGGCACGAGCACCGCCACCACGTCTGACGCGGGCGGTCGCGGCCGCGCGTGCGCCGGCAGCCGCCCCTCAGCCCGGCGGATCCGCCGTCGGGGAGCGCCTCAGCGCCGGGGATCGTTCGTGGCGTCCTGGTCGAAGCTCTCGGGCGCCAGCGCGAGGTCCTCGCCGTCGTGCGCGACGCCGGCCGCCTCCTCGTCGCGCGCGTGCTTGCGGGCGCGGAGGAAGTGGATCAGGGTGGGCACCGCGGTGACGACGACCGCGCCGAGCAGCACGTAGTCGATGTAGTGCGTGACGAAGTCGCGGATGGGCGGGAAGCCGTTGAGCAGGTGTCCGAGGTAGGTGAGCCCGGCGCCCCAGATGATGGCTCCGATGGCGTTGTAGAAGGAGTACTTGCGGTAGTCCATGTGGCCGACGCCCGCGGCGATGGGCGCGAACGTGCGGATGATCGGCACGAAGCGCGCCGCGATGACCGCGAGTCCGCCGAACCGGGCGAAGAACGCGTTCGTGCGCACCACGTTCTGTCGGCTGAAGATGCCGGAGTCCTTGCGCTCGAAGACCCGGGGGCCCGCCTTGTGGCCGATGAGGTACCCGACCTCCCCGCCCGCGAACGCCGAGAACGCGATGGCGAGGCAGATCCACCAGATGTCGATGCCCGTGATGCCGGGGAGCGTGAGGCCCGCGATGACCAGCAGCGTGTCGCCTGGGAAGAGGAAGCCGAAGAGCAGGCCGGTCTCGGCGAAGATGATGAGGCAGATCCCGACGAGGGCGAATCCCCCGAACGACTCGATGAGGGTCGTCGAGTCGAGGAAGTCGAAGAGCTGGGGATGCACGTGTGGGGCTCCAGTCGTGGTGGGCCGCGACGACGGGATCGATCGACCGGCGGCAGAGCACAGGATAACGGGAGCCGCCGCGAGCGCGCCGAGTTCCCGTCACCCCCCGGTCGAGGGGCGCCGCGCCCTCAGCCGCCGAGCTCGGCGTGCCCGAACAGGCCGGGCACGCCGCCGGAGTGCCAGAGCACGACGCGGTCGTCCGGACCGATGGAACCGGCGCGCACCGCCTGGACCAGCCCGGCGGCAGCCCGCGCGGTGTAGGTGGGGTCGAGGAGGATCCCGGTGGTCCGGGCGACGAGGGTCAGCGCGGCGCGCGCGTCGTCGGTGAGGTGCGCGTACCCGGGGCCGACGCGGCCCGCGTCGATGCGGAGCCGGTCGGCGGAGATGCCCGTGCCGCGCTCCGCGAGGAACCCCGCGACCACGTCGCGCGGCTCGGCGACGGCCCCGCAGTGCACGCCGAGGACGCGCTCGGGGCCGAGGGCCTCGACGAGGCCGGCCATGGTCCCGCCGGAGCCGAGCGCGACCACCACGTGGTCGACCTCGCCGACCTGCGCCGTCAGCTCGCGGCCCGCGTCGACGAAGCCCTGCACGGAGTGCGCGTCGGATCCGCCGAACGCCACCCGGTGGACGCGCGCGCCCGCCGACTCGAGCGCCGCTACGACGGACCCGGCGCGCGTCTCGGCGCTCTCGTCGCCCGACCAGACGATCCGCGCCCCGTACAGCGCGTCGAGCAGCACGTTGCCGCGCTCGGCGACCGCGTGCCCCTCGAGCACGAGCACGACGTCGAGCCCGAGGGCGGCGCCGGCCGCGGCCGTCATGCGCGCGTGGTTGCTCTGCGCGGCGCCCGTGGTGACGACGGTGTCCGCCCCGCGTGCGACCGCGCGCCCGAGTGAGCGCTCGAGCTTCCTGGCCTTGTTGCCGCCGCCGCCCCAGCCGATGAGGTCGTCCCGCTTCATCAGCAGCCGGTCGGGCCGGAGCCCGACGGCCTCGGCGAGCCGCGGCACGGGGTGCACGGGCGTCGGTTCGGTCCAGAGGCGGAGGCGGTCGTCCACGGGTGCTCCTCGTCGCGGGTCGGAGCGTCGCGGCGGCACGGATCCGCTCCCCGTCGATCGTGGGCGGGCGGGCCGCGCCCTCGTGCGGGAGAAGGGACTTGAACCCTCACGCTCGAAAGCACAGGAACCTAAATCCTGCGTGTCTACCGATTCCACCACTCCCGCGGGTGCCCGACCAGCTTAGGACGCCCCCTAATATGTTGATCGTGACAACGAAGACACTGGTAGCAGGCATCGACTCCTCCACGCAGAGCTGCAAGGTGGTCGTCCGCGACCTCGAATCGGGCGCCCTCGTGCGCTCCGGCCGCGCGTCCCACCCCGACGGCTCGGAGGTGGATCCCGCCCACTGGTGGGACGCCCTCCTCGCCGCGATCGCCGATGCGGGCGGACTCGACGACGTCGCCGCCGTCTCCGTCGGCGGCCAGCAGCACGGCATGGTCTGCCTCGACGAGTCCGGCGCCGTCGTCCGCGACGCGCTCCTCTGGAACGACACGCGATCCGCCCAGGCCGCCGCCGACCTCCGCGACGAGCTCGGCGCCGAGTCCTGGGCGAGCGCCCTGGGCGTCGTCCCCGTCGCGTCCTTCACCGCCACCAAGCTCCGCTGGCTGCGCGACGCCGAGCCCGAGAACGCGGCCCGCGTCGCGGCCGTCGCCCTCCCGCACGACTGGCTGACCTGGCGCCTCCTCGGCCACGGCGTCGGATCCCCGGACCTCGCCGCCCTCGCCACCGACCGCTCCGACGCGAGCGGCACCGCGTACTGGTCGAGCGTCACGGGGGAGTACCGCCTCGACCTGCTGGAGCGCGCGCTCGGCCGCGTCGTCGGCCTGCCGCGCGTGCTCGGCCCCGGCGAGTCCGCCGGCGTCACGGGTGACGGCATCCCCGGCGTCCCGGCCGGCATCCCCGTCGGCCCCGGCGCGGGCGACAACGCGGCCGCCGCGCTCGGCCTCGGCGCGGTGCCGGGCGACGTCGTCGTCTCCATCGGCACGTCCGGCACGGTGTTCGCCGTCACGGCGGATCCCATCACCGACGCGTCCGGCACGGTCGCGGGCTTCGCGGACGCCACGGGCAACTTCCTCCCTCTCATCGCGACCCTCAACGCGGCCCGCGTGCTCGACGGCGGCGCGCGCCTCCTCGGCGTCGACCACGCGCGGCTCTCGGAGCTCGCGCTCGAGGCCCCCGCGGGATCCGACGGCCTCGTGCTCCTGCCCTACTTCGAGGGCGAGCGCACCCCGAACCTGCCCGACGCGACGGCGTCGCTGCACGGCATGACCCTCCGCAACTCGACGCCCGCGACCATGGCCCGCGCGCACGTCGAGGGCATGCTGTGCGGCCTCGCCGATGGCCTCGACGCGATCACGCGCCAGGGCGTCGAGGTGGAGCGCGTGCTCCTCATCGGCGGCGGGGCGAAGAGCCGCGCGGTGCGCGAGATCGCGCCGACGATCTTCGGCGTGCCGATCCACGTGCCGGACGCGGGCGAGTTCGTCGCGGACGGCGCCGCGAAGCAGGCCGCATGGATCCTCACGGGCTCGGTGCCCGCGTGGCCCCTCGCGGGCGACGAGGTCTTCGACGCGCCGGGCATGCCCGCGGTGCGCCAGGCGTACGCGGCGGCGAAGGCGGAGCTGGGGTACTGACGCCGGTCGTGCCGTAGCGGCGCGACCTGTGGACGGCCCGTGCGGGATCGGGTCCTGATCAGCATCCTGTGCGGGTGCAGACGCGGACCCCCCTCGACATCATCTCCGGACGGGTGCGCGAGCGCCTCCGCGACGAGGCTGCTCCCGACGCCGCGGGCACCGCGGCCGTGGTGCGCGAGGAGGTTCGGCGCTTCGCGGAGCAGGCGCTCGGATCCGATGTGCGCCTCCTCGACGACGAGTCGGCGACCGAGCGCGAGGTCCTTGCGCGCATCACGGGCTTCGGCGCGCTGCAGCCGCTGCTCGACGACGACACGATCGAGGAGATCTGGATCAACGCGCCCACGCGCGTGTTCGTGGCCCGCTCGGGCGTCCCGGAGCTGACCTCGCTCGTCCTCTCGGATGCGGAGGTGCGCGACCTCGTCGAGCGGATGCTGCAGTCCTCCGGCCGCCGCGTCGACCTCTCCACGCCGTTCGTCGACGCGTCCCTGCCCGACGGGTCGCGCCTGCACGTGGTCATCCCGGACGTGACGCGGCGGCACTGGGCGGTGAACATCCGCAAGTTCTCCCGGCGGATCCGCGACCTCGACCACCTCGTGGCGCTCGGCAGCCTGCCGCTGCAGGCCGCGGAGTTCCTGCGCATGAGCGTGCGGGCCGGGCTGTCCATCGTCGTGAGCGGGGCCACCCACACCGGCAAGACCACCATGATCGACGCGCTGCTGTCCGCCGCCCGTGCCTCCGACCGCATCGTCACGGTGGAGGAGACGTTCGAGCTCGATCCCGCGGGTCGGGACGTCGTGGCCATGCAGTGCCGGCAGCCGAGCCTCGAGGGCTCGGGCGAGATCACGCTCCGGCGCCTCATCAAGGAGGCGCTGCGGATGCGGCCCGACCGGCTCGTCGTCGGCGAGGTACGCGAGGCCGAGTGCCTCGACCTCCTCATCGCGCTGAACTCGGGCGTTCCGGGCATGTGCTCCATCCACGCCAACAGCGCGCGCGAGGCGCTCGTGAAGATGTGCACGCTGCCGCTGCTCGCCGGCCGCAACATCGACTCGGCGTTCGTGGTGCCCACGGTCGCGAGCTCGGTCGACCTCGTCGTGCACCTCGAGGTGCGGCCCTCGGGTGCCCGCCGCGTGGTCGAGATCCTCGCGCCCGGCGGCCGCCATACCGGCATGGTCATCGAGGCCAGCTCGGTCTTCGCGCTGGAGGACGGCGTGCTCACCGCGACGGGCGGCCAGCCGGCCCACCTCGCCAAGTACCACGCCGCGGGGCTCGATCCGCTCCGCGTGCTGGTGGGGGCGCCGTGAGGATCGCGCTCGGCCTCGCCCTCGGCGCCGGCCTGGTGCTCATGCTCGCCCCGCGGCTGTGGCCCGGGACGCCCGAGGCATCGGGAGGGCGCAGAGGAGCGGCGGATGCGGTGCACGACCGCCTGACCCACGCGGGCCTCGCGAAGGTCTCCGTCAGCTCCTTCCTCGCGATCTCCGCGCTCGTCGGCCTCGCGGCCGGTGTGCTGGTGGAGGCGCTGCTGCGCGTGGACGGCGCCGCCGTCGCGGCGGGGGTCGCGGGCACCGCCCTCCCGTGGATCGCGGTGGGCGCGCGGTCGGCGTCGCGCCGCCGGGCGTACCGCGCCGTCTGGCCCGACGTCGTCGACCACCTCGTGAGCGCGGTGCGCGCCGGCATGGGCCTGCCGGACGCGGTCGCCTCGCTCGCTGAGGCCGGGCCGGCCGTGCTGCGACCGGCCTTCCGCGCGTTCGCCGCCGACAACCGCACCACGGGCAGCTTCGCCGTCGCCCTCGACGAGCTCAAGGCGCGCCTCGCGGATCCCACGGCCGACCGGATCCTCGAGACCCTCCGCATGGCCCGCGAGGTCGGCGGCACCGAGCTGCCCGACGTGCTCCGCGGGCTCGCACGCTTCCTGCGGGAGGAGGCCGCCATCCGCAGCGAGGCGGAGGCTCGGCAGTCGTGGGTCGTCAACGCGGCGAAGCTGGGCGTCGCCGCGCCGTGGATCATCCTGGCGCTCCTCTCCACCCGCTCGGAAGCGGTCGCCGCCTACGACACGCCCACGGGCACGGTCGTCATCGTGATCGGGCTCGCCGTGTCCGCCGTGGCCTACCGGGTGATGCTCGCCCTCGGCCGCCTCCCCGAGGACCGGAGGTGGTTCGCGTGACGGGCGTCGAGTCCTGGGGCGCCGTGCTCGGGCTCGTCGCCGGCCTCGGCCTCTGGACCATGCTCGGAGCGGTGCCGAGGCTGCGTCGGGCGCGCCTGCTCGACCGCGTGGCGCCGCATGTGCTCGACGTCTCCGACGGGGCGCGCCGCCACCTCGCGCTCACCACCGTCCATCCGCTCCCGGTCCTCGGCACCCTCGGCGCCCCCGCGGTCGTGCCCCTGCGCCGCGGGCTCTCGCGCGTGCTCGGCGGCACGGAGCGCATCGAGCGGCTCATGTCGCAGTCGGGATCTGCGGACGACGTGGAGCGGCACCGCTCGCGGCAGCTGGTCGGCCTCGTCCTGGGCGCCGCCCTCGGCGCCCTCTCCTCGGCCGTGATCGCAGGCGCCGCCCTCCTCGCAGGATCGCTCCCGCAGGCGCAGCTGGTGGTCGTCCCCGTCGTGGGCGGCATCACGGGGCTCGTGCTCTGCGACTCGGCGCTCGAGCGGCGCGCGAAGCGGCGCCTGGCCCGCATCTCGGCCGAGCTGCCAACGGTGCTGGAGTTCCTCGCGCTCAGCCTCGCCGCGGGGGAGGGCCTGCTCGATGCCCTCCGCCGCGTCGCGCGCGTGGGCTCCGGCGAGCTGGCCGCCGAGCTCGGACGCGTGGTCGGCGACGTGGGCACGGGCATCCCCGTCGCGCGCGCCTTCGACGACCTCGCGCGTCGGCTGGCGCTCCCGGCGGTGTCGCGCCTGGTCGACCAGCTCGCGGGCTCGCTCGAGCGGGGCACGCCGCTCGCGGAGGTGCTCCGCGCGCAGGCGCAGGACGCGCGGGAGGTCGCCAAGCGCGAGCTCCTCGAGAGCGCCGGCCGCAAGGAGGTGGGGATGCTCGTGCCCCTGGTTTTCCTGATCCTCCCGCTCACCATCGTCTTCGCCCTCTTCCCGGGCGTCTTCGTGCTGCAGCTCGGGCTGTAGCGCGCCACCACCATCACCGAACGAGAGGCACGACATGACCCGTCCACCCGCAGGCATCGACACGACCACGGCACCCGGCGTCGGCCTGGACGACGACCGGGGCGATGTGCCGGGCTGGGTGCTCATCACCCTGATGACCGCCGGGCTCGTCATCATCCTCTGGGGCGTCGCCGGCCCCCTGCTCCAGAACGTCTTCACCCAGGCCATCGACCGGGTCACGTCCTTCTGATGCGCGACGACCGCGGCTCGGCTCCGGCCGAGTTCGTCATGGTCGGCGCGCTGCTGGTCGTCCTCGCCCTGTCGGTCGTGCAGCTCGCCCTCGCGCTGCACGTGCGCACGACCGTGCTCGATGCTGCCGCCGAGGGAGCGCGGGTCGCGGCGCTCGCCGGCTCGACGCGCGGGCAGGGGATCGAGCGCACGCACGACCTCATCGCGGCGGCCGTCGGCGAGCGGTACGCGGGGGACGTGACCGCGGCGACCGGCACCGTGCTCGGCCACCCGGTCGTCAGCGTCACCGTGCGCACCACGCTCCCGCTCCTCGGCCTCCTCGGCGTCGACCGCGGGCTGGAGGTGACGGGGCATGCGGCCGTGGAGCGCCTGGACTGACGACCGCGGGTCGGCCGCGCTCGAGTTCATCACCGCCGGCGTGCTGCTGCTCGTGCCGCTCGTCTACCTGGTGCTCGCCCTGTCGGCGATCCAGGGCGCGGCGCTCGCCACCGAGGGGGCCGCGCGGCAGGCGGTCCGCGTGTACGTCCGCGCCGCCGACGACACCGCCGGGCGCCGGGAGGCGGAGGCCGCCGTCGAGGTCGCCCTCGCCGACCAGGGCGTGCCGCCCACGGGCATCGTCCTCGACATCACCTGCACGCCGGATCCGCGCGCGTGCCACGTCCCGCGCTCCCTCGTGCACGTCTCCGTGCGCGTCTCCGCCGGGCTGCCGCTCGCTCCGCCGGCCCTGGGGCCCGACACGCCGGGAGCCGTGGTCGTCGCCGGCGCTGCCGACGAGCGCGTCTCCGTCTTCGCGCGGAGCGCGCCGTGATCCGGCGCATCAGCGACGGCCGGGCACCCGGGCCGCTCGGCGCGGGCGCGAGGGACGACGACGGGTCGATCCTCCTGCTCGTGATCGCGGCGTGCGCCCTCGGGCTCGCCGTGATCCTCATGGTCTCGGCGGCGTCCTCCCTCTACCTCGAGCGCGTCCGGCTCTCCGACCTCGCGGACGCCGCCGCGCTCGCCGGCGCCGAGTCCTTCGACGTCGACGGCCCCGTCGATCCGGGAGCCCTCGGCGCCGACTCCGGCGGTGCGCCGCATCCGGTGCTGACGGACGCGGGGGTGGCCGACACCGTCACGCGGTTCCTCGCCGAGGAGCCGACGGCCGGCCTGCACGACCTGCGGGTCGACGGCGCCACCTCGCCCGACGGCCGCAGCGCTCGCGTCACCCTGTCGAGCACGTGGATCCCGCCGGTCGCCTCGCTGCTCGTGCCGGACGGCATCCGCATCGATGTGACGAGCACGGCCCGCGGCGTGCTCGTGGGCCCGGGCGCGGCGACGCCGGGACCCGTGGGAGGGGGCTGAGCGGTCTCCGGCGCCCGGGCGACGCCGCGCGGTGGTACTGATCAGGCTGGCTCGCCGCCACGGCGGTCCGCCCGAGCCCTGTCAGCGCGCGGGCCGCGGCTTCCGCGGGACGTACCTGGGCACGTACCGCACGAGGATCCCGGCGCCGATGAGCCCGAGCACCCCCATCACGCCGCTGGCGACGGCGAGCGACGCGGCGCCCGTGAGCGCGGCGATGAGGAGCGGGGACGCGGCGCTGCCGGCGTCGCCCGTGAAGCGCCAGGCGCCGAGGAAGGGGGCCGGGTCCTCCTTCGGGGCGAGGTCGGCGCCGAGGGTCATGAGGATCCCCGAGCCGATCCCGTTCGCGACCGACATGAACATGGCGACGCCGATGAACCACTGCACGCTCGTCGGCAGGTCGGGGGTGAGCGCGAGCACGAGGTAGCCGGCGCCGAGGCCGACCATCGACGGCACGGCGCTCCAGAGGCGGCCGAAGCGGTCCATGATCTGGCCGCTCGCGTAGAAGAGCGCGAAGTCCACGCCGCCCGCGATGCCGATGATGAGCGCCGTGTTCGTGTCCGAGATGCCGATGCTCACGGCCCACAGGGGGAGGAGCACGCCGCGGCCCGCGCGCATCGCGCCGATGAGGGCCGCGCCGGATCCGAGCTTCACGAGCACGCCCTTGAACCGCCACAGCGTCCGCGCGAGACCGTCCGACGTCCGTGCCGGGGGAGCGGTGCCCGCGACGGACTCGTCGGCCTGCGGCTCGCCGGCCGTCGCGGGCGCGGCGCTCTGCAGGTCGGCGGCCCGGTTGCGGCGCACCACGTCCATCGGGTCGGGCAGCACGAGCAGCGTCACGGCGGCCGCGAGGCACGCGACGATGTGGATCGCGAACGCCGACTGCGACGCCCCCGTCAGGTGGATCACGCCGGCGGCGAGGAACGGCCCCACGAAGTACCCGGCGCGGAACGTGCCGCCGAGCGTCGACAGCGCGCGGGCGCGGAACGCCTGCGGCACGAAGCTCGTCATGAACGCGTGCCGGGCGAGCGCGAAGACCGCGGTCGAGACGCCGATGAGGAAGACGCCCACCCCGAGCACGAGCGGGTTCGGCGCGAGGAGGCACAGCACCAGGCCGCCGATGGAGACGAAGGCCGCGCCGATCATGGCGGTCCGCTCGCCGATGCGGCTCACCACGGATCCGCTCGGGATGTCGCCCACGAGCTCGCCGAGCATGATCATGCCGCCGATGAACGCGGCGATGCCGAGCGAGGCGCCGAGGCTGCCCGCGACGATCGGGATGATGGGGATGATGGCGCCCTCGCCGATGGAGAAGAGGAGCGCGGGGAGCAGCGCCGGGAGCGCCACCGCGCGAAGGGAGAAGGGGGTCTCGGGGCTGGACATCGCCCCCGAGCCTACGCGCGGGCGGCCGGGGTCCCCGCCGGGCCTGCCGGTAGGCTGGGCGGCACCATGATCGACCAGGACTTCTCTTCGCGGATCACAGAATTGCGCGACACCTACTCCAACATCCGCTCGGTCGTCGGCGTCGAGCGCCTGCAGCAGGAGGTCGAGGAGCTGAGCGCCCAGGCGGGCGAGCCGGACCTCTGGAACGACACCGAGAAGGCGCAGAAGGTCACGAGCGACCTGAGCCACCGCCAGTCGGAGCTGAAGCGCATCGACGAGCTGCAGCGCCGCCTCGACGACCTCGACGTGCTGGTCGAGATGGCCAAGGACGACGAGGAGTCCGCCGAGGAGGCGGTCGTGGAGCTCGCCGGCATCACCAAGATCATGGACGAGCTCGAGGTGCAGACGCTCCTCAACGGCGAGTTCGACCCGCGCCCCGCCGTGGTCACGATCCGCGCGGGCGCCGGCGGCGTCGACGCGGCCGACTTCGCCGAGATGCTCATGCGCATGTACCTGCGCTGGGCCGAGCAGCACGACTACTCCGCCACCGTGCTCGACACGTCCTACGCGGAGGAGGCGGGCATCAAGTCCGCCACGTTCGAGATCGACGCGCCCTACGCGTTCGGCACGCTCTCGGTCGAGGCCGGCACGCACCGCCTGGTGCGGATGAGCCCCTTCAACTCCGCGGGCAAGCGCCAGACGTCGTTCGCCGCCGTCGAGGTCGTGCCGCTCATCGAGCAGACCGAGTCGGTCGAGATCCCCGAGAACGACATGCGGGTCGACGTCTTCCGCTCCTCCGGCCCCGGCGGCCAGTCCGTCAACACGACCGACTCGGCGGTGCGCATCACCCACCTGCCGACCGGCATCGTCGTCACCTGCCAGAACGAGAAGAGCCAGATCCAGAACCGCGCCGCCGCCCTCCGGGTGCTGCAGTCGCGCCTGCTCCTCGTGCAGCGCGAGCAGGAGGCGGCCACCAAGAAGGAGCTCGCCGGCAACATCACGGCGAGCTGGGGCGACCAGATGCGCAGCTACGTGCTCGCGCCGTACCAGATGGTCAAGGACCTCCGCACGGAGCACGAGGTCAACAACCCGTCGAACGTGTTCGACGGCGACCTCGACGGCTTCATCTCCGCGGGCATCCGCTGGCGGAAGTCGCCCGACCGCGCCTGAGAGAGTCCGGGGGACCGCCCGCCGCGGTGAGTCGATGCGGCGTTCCGGAGGTCTGGTGCCTAGGGTCGTACCGACATGATCAGGTTCGACCACGTATCCAAGGTGTATCCCGGCAACCCCCGACCGGCGCTGAGCTCCGTCGACCTCGAGATCCTCCGGGGGGAGTTCGTCTTCCTCGTCGGTGCATCCGGGTCCGGCAAGTCCAGCTTCCTGCGTCTCGTGCTCAAGGAGGACCGGCCCACGCAAGGGACGATCCACGTCCTGGGCCAGCAGCTGAACCAGCTGTCGAGCCGCAAGGTCCCGTACTACCGGCGCAGCCTGGGGGTGGTGTTCCAGGACTTCCGGCTGCTCCCGAACAAGTCCGTGTTCGACAACGTGGCCTTCACCCTCCAGGTGATCGGCAAGTCGCGCGGCTTCATCCAGGAGGCCGTCCCCGACGTCCTCAACATGGTGGGCCTCAAGGGCAAGGAGCAGCGCCTCCCGCACGAGCTCTCCGGCGGCGAGCAGCAGCGCGTCGCCATCGCGCGGGCCGTGGTGAACAAGCCGGCCGTGCTCCTCGCGGACGAGCCGACCGGCAACCTGGACCCGCTGACGAGCGCGGGCATCATGCAGGTGCTCGAGCGGATCAACGCCAACGGCACCACGGTCATCATGGCCACCCACGACTCCGGCATCGTCGACCAGATGCAGAAGCGGGTCATCGAGCTGATCGGCGGCGAGGTCGTCCGCGACGAGCTCGGCGGCCAGTACCAGACGTCCGCGATCGACCTGCCGCGCACGGCCGAGAACCCGGTCGGCGTGAACCCCGAGCACCCGCCCATCGCCGCGCCGACGCCCGTGTTCGTGCCCGCGGCGCCGCTCCCGGCACCCGTCCGGCCCACTGCGCCCGCCGCTCCCGCAACCGCCGCGGAGCGTCGGGAGCAGGCCCGCCGCGAGAAGGCGCGCCGCGCCGAGGAGAAGGTGCGCGCCAGGGAGGAGGCGACCCGCGAGGCCGCCGCCGCCAAGGCCGCGCGCACGGCGTCGAAGGAGAAGGCGCCGACCGCGGCCGCTCCGGCGCCCGCCGCCGCGCCCGCGCCCGCGCCCGAGGCCGCGCAGGTCGGGCCCACCGAGCCCGCGCCCGAGCAGGCCGTGCCCGTCGTGCCCGCGACGACCCCCGACCGCGAGGAGGCCGTGGTCCGCGACGACCGCGACGCCGCGCGGACGTCCACGCCCTCGGCCTTCGCCGAGGCGGCCCGGGTGGATCCGCTGCCCGCGCCCGCCGTGGAGCCCGCGCCGGCCGTGGAGCCCGAGCCCGTCGCCGAGAGCGAGCGGACCGCTCCGGCGGAGCCGACGCCGTCCCGCGACGTACCGGTCGTGCACGAGCCCGATCGCGAGCCCGTCCAGGAGCCTGCGCCGGTCGACGACGCGCCGCCTGCCGCGTCGACCCCGAGGGCGCCCAGCCGCCGCAACGGCGGGGGAGCGGCGCCCGCCGCGCCGAGCACCGGATCCATCCGCCGCCTCCCCGAGGGCACGGGCGTGATCCGCCTGCCCGACCTGTCCGACGGGCAGGGCGGCACCGCGTCCGCCGACGGACGCGACGACGCCGAGCTCGCCGAGCTCGGTCTGGCCGAGAAGCTGGGGCTCCGCGCCCGCGGCGAGTCGCCGGACGACACCGGCGCACAGGATGTGGGGCCCACGCGATGAGACTCGGACTCGTCCTCTCCGAGGTCGGCCACGGCCTCCGTCGGAACGTCAGCATGGTCGTCTCGGTCGTGCTCGTCACCTTCATCTCGCTCACGTTCGTGGGCGCCGCGGTGCTGCTGCAGATGCAGATCGGCCAGATGAAGAACTACTGGTATGACCGCGCCCAGGTCGCCATCGACTTCTGCACCGACACGTCGGTGCCGAGCGCCACGTGCGTGAACGGCAAGGCCACGCAGGAGCAGATGGACGCGGTGAAGGAGCGCCTCGACAGCGCGACGCTCACCCCGTTCATCGACAAATACTACTTCGAGGACCAGGACACGGCGTACAAGAACTTCCAGGAGCAGTTCAAGGGCGATCCCGTCACCGAGCTGGTGCAGCCCGAGTTCCTCAACGAGGCGTTCTGGGTGAACCTCAAGGACCCGTCGAAGTCCGACATCCTCAAGGACAGCCTCTCGGGGCTCGCGGGGGTCGAGAACGTGGTGGACCAGCGGCAGTACCTCGACCAGATCTTCTCCATACTCAACGCCGCGAGCCTCACCGCGGTCGGCATCGCCGGCCTCATGCTCGTGGCCGCCGCCCTCCTCATCGCCACCACCATCCGGCTGTCCGCGTTCTCGCGCAGACGGGAGCTGGGCATCATGAGGCTGGTCGGGGCGTCGAACCGCTTCATCCAGACCCCGTTCATCCTCGAGGGCGTGTTCGCGGCGCTCATCGGGAGCGTGCTCGCGAGCGCGGCGACGGTGGCGCTCGTCAAGTTCTTCGTGCAGGGCTTCCTGAGCACGCGCCTCTCGTCGATATCCCTGGTGAACATGGACGACGCTCTGCTCGTGGTGCCGATCCTGCTCGCGGTGGGCGTCGTGCTGTCCGCGGTCTCGGCGAACTTCGCGATCAGCAGGTACCTGCGGATCTGATCCTCCGGTAGGCTGATGGGCTGCCCGGATCCGGGCGCATCCACCCGAACCATCGAGGAGTCCACCGTGCCCAGGGAACGTGGCGAGAAGGTGGTGGCGACCAACCGCAAGGCTCGCCACGACTACACCATCGAGTCGACCTACGAGGCCGGCCTCGTGCTCACGGGCACCGAGGTCAAGTCGCTCCGGCAGGGGCGCGCGTCCCTCGTGGACGGCTACGCCTTCGTGGACGCGGGCGAGGCGTGGCTCGACGCGGTGCACATCCCCGAGTACAACCAGGGCACCTGGAACAACCACCCGGTCAGGCGGAAGCGCAAGCTGCTCCTGCACAAGGAGCAGATCCTCAAGATCCACTCCAAGGTGAAGGAGGGCGGGTACACGGTCGTGCCCCTGCAGCTCTACTTCGTCGACGGCCGCGCCAAGGTGGAGCTCGCCATCGCGAAGGGCAAGAAGGAGTACGACAAGCGCCAGACGCTCCGGGAGCGCCAGGACAAGCGCGAGGCCGATCGCGCCATGTCGTCGCACCGCCGGCTCGGCGAGTAGGCGCACCGGCCGTCGGCGGTGGTGCGGGCATCGCGCGTCGGCTATCATTGAGGGCTGGCCGGGGTTCGCTCCGGTCGACGATTGACAACTCGACAGCGTGGAACATGCGACCCGGCTCGGGTGCCTCTCGAGGCGCTCTGCCGTTCATGGGGATGATCGGTTTCGACATTGCCTGAATGACTGCGAGAAGCGGGTCGAGGATGCAGGGCTATCTCGTAAACGCTCTCTGCAAAATACAACTGCCAATAACAAGCAGTCGTCCTTCGCTCTCGCTGCCTAAGCGAGCGCACTAACAGGACCGTCGACCCGGTGATGCTCTCTAACCGGTAAGTCGGCGTCAGAAAAGGGAGCTCGCTGCGCGGTCGTGCCTCAGGGCCGCGCGGGACTCGAACTGAGGCTGGGCCCGTCGGATCAGATGCCAGGAGCAAGTTCCGGGGCCGAGCAGGACGCCTTTCCTGGATACACCCGTAGAAGGCGCAGGATTACAGCAGTGGACCGGGGTTCGATTCCCCGCATCTCCACCATCGCGTCGCATGTCCCACGCTCGTCGAGGGGCCGGATCCGTCCGGTTTCGACGAAGGCCCCGTCCACCGGACGGGGCCTTCCGTCTGCCCGGTCTCAGCCCACGGGCGCGCGCGGCGCGGCGGGGGCGGGTGCGCCGGGGTCGCTCGTCGCCAGCGCCGGGGCCGTCGTCTCGACCGCGGGAGATCCGGTCCGGCCGCGGCGCCGCTTCCGCCCGCCGGAGCGCCCGTACACGAGGTACATCGTGAGCCCCATGATGATCATGAGGAGCACCGTGTACACGAACGTGATGCTCATCGAGTCGAGGTTCGCCTCGCCCTCCGTGCTCGCCTTGATGGCGATGCCGAGCGGCTCGTACAGCGGCTGGTAGAGGAACACCGCGGCGTCGTAGTCGTCGAGGAGGCTGTTGAAGTTGAGCGCCGTGATGGCGGCGACCGTCGGGATCACGAGCGGCACCAGCACGCGGCGGAACGTCGTGATCGAGCGCGCCCCGAGGATCCGCGCGGCGTCCTCGAGCGATTGCGGCACGCTCGCGAACGCGGCCTTCAGCAGCCGCAGGGTGAACGGCACCTTCACGATGATGTACGCGACGAGCAGCAGCCACGTCGTGCCCGTGAGCACCTGCCCGCCGATGAGCGGCTGCGGCCGGTCGAAGGTCTGCAGCAGCGCCAGGGCGATGAGGATGGTCGGCAGGATCCACGGGATGTGCAGCAGGTACTCGATGGCCGCGGTCGACCAGTTGCGGTTGCGCTGCACGAGGCGCGCGACGAAGAGCAGCCCCGCCACCACGATCACGGCGGCCAGCGCGCTGTAGACGAGGCTCACGACGAACGGGCGCAGCACATCGGGGGAGCCGAGCACGGTCGCGTAGTTCCGCAGGGTGAAGGAGTCGAGCGTGATGGTGCCCGTCTGCACGCTCTTCGAGTCGAGGAACGAGAACAGCACGATGAGCACGACGGGCAGGGCGTAGACCACGAAGAGCACGTACGCGACGACGTGCACGACGCCGTTGACGATCGGGTTCCGGATGCGCTGCTTCTGCAGCGGCGTCGCGACCTTCGCCACCGAGAAGTACACGCCCGACTTCTCGACGCGGTTCATGATCGCCAGCAGCGCGATGGTCGCGACACCCAGCACGATGGCGAGCAGCGCCGCGAGGTCGCGGGAGCTCGTGCTCTTGGAGAAGGTGACGATCATGGGCGCCACCGTCTGGAAGCCCGTGCCGCCGAGCACCAGGGGAGCGGTGAGCGCCCCGAGGCCGGTGAGGAACGTGAGCACGGTGACCGCGAAGATCATGGGCCGCAGGGCCGGCAGCACGATGCGGAAGAGGATCCGGCCGGTGCCCGCGCCCATGCTCCGGGCCGCCTCGATGGTCTGGTGGTCGATGGCCGCGAGCGAGGAGCGGAGGAAGAGCATGTGGTTCGTGGTGGTGGCGAACGTCATCACGATGACGACCGCGAAGTACCCGGAGAACCAGTCGGGGTCGAGATCGGGGACGACGCGCTGGGCGATGGCCGTGACGAACCCGTAGCGTCCGTAGATGAAGTCGTAGCCGGCCGCGAGCACGATGCCGCCGTAGATGAGCGTGGTGGCGTACCCGAGCCAGAGCACGCGGGACCCGCGCACCACGAAGTACTCCGTGACCAGCACGATGAAGATGCCGACCACGTTGACGGTGATCGCGAGGGTCACGGCGAGCAGCAGGCTGTTGCCGACGCTCCGCATCGCCCGGTCGGAGCTGACGAGCTTCTCGAGCGCCCGCCCGCTGAACGACCCGTCGGGGAAGAACGTCGTGATCAGCAGGTTGGCGTTCGGGAACACCAGGAACGTGACGATGAACCACAGCGCGGCGATGAGCACCACGACGCCGAGGGGGGAGCGCAGCAGCGCGCGGACGGGGGTGCGCACGGCTACGACCGGTACCGCAGGATCGCGGCCGGGTCGATGCCCACGACGACCTCGGCGCCGGGCGCGAGGGGCGCGGCGCCCGTCTCGGCCACGAGCGCCTCGACGGCGTCGTCCCCGAGGTCGACCCGGTACGTGCTGTAGGACCCGTGGTACTTGCGCTCGGCCACCACGCCGTCGAGGCGGACGCGGCTGGCGTCGGTCACCGCGGATCCGCGCGGATCCACCGACACGCGCTCGAGCCGCACGTAGGCGCGGCTCGAGGCGTCGAGGCCCGGCGCCCCCGCGTCGCGGAGGCGGGCGACCGTGGACGGGCCGAGCGCGTTGATCGCCCCGACGAAGGTCGCGACGAACTCGGTGGCCGAGCGGTCGTAGATGTCCTCCGGGGTCCCGACCTGCTCGATCCGCCCCGCGTCGAAGACGGCGATGCGGTCGCTCATGGTGAGCGCCTCCTCCTGGTCGTGCGTGACGTAGACCGTCGTGATCCCGAGCCGGGACTGCAGGCCCTTCAGCTGGTCGCGCAGCTGCACGCGCAGCTTCGCGTCGAGGTTGGAGAGCGGCTCGTCGAGCAGCAGGATCCGCGGCTCCAGCACGAGCGCCCGCGCGATGGCGACGCGCTGCTGCTGACCGCCGGACAGCTCGGCCACGTTCTTGTCGAGCTGGGCCGCGCTCAGCTCGACCTGATCGGCCATGGCGCGCACGAGCCGGTCGGTCTCGGCCTTGCCGGCCTTCCGCACCGTGAGGCCGAACGCGATGTTCTGCCGCACCGACATGCTGGGGAAGAGCGCGTAGTTCTGGAACACCATGCCCACGCGGCGCTTCTCGCTGGGCAGCCGCGTGGCGACCTGCCCGTCGATGACGATCTCGCCGCGGCTCGGGTCGACGAAGCCGGCGAGCGTGCGCAGCGCCGTCGTCTTGCCGCAGCCCGACGGCCCGAGCAGGGTGAAGAACTCGCCCTCGTGGATCTCCAGGTCGAGCCCCGGGATCGCCACCTGGTCGCCGAAGCGCACCTCGACGTCGTCGAAGCGGATCATCAGGGCAGGTACTCCAGCTCGGTCTTCTCGACCCAGTCGGCGATGTGCTCGCGCACGAAGCCGTAGTCGACGTCCTGCTTGTCGAGCGACTCGATGAGCGTCTTCACGGCCGGCAGCGCCTTCTCCCGCGCGGTCGTGTTGACGGGGTAGCTCGAGAACTTCTCCGCGAACGCGCCCTGCACGTAGGCGCTGCCGAACCAGTCGATGAAGGCGCGGGCCCGCTCCTCCTTCTTCGTGCCGGCGATCTCGGCGATCTGCTCGGTCACGAACGGGACGCCGGCCTTCGCGGGCACGATCTCGGTGGTGGTGCCGTACTGCGCGTCGCGCGCCGCGATGCCGCTCGACGCCAGGGTGCCGAAGGACACCTCGCCGCGGGAGAGGCGCGCGTAGAGGTCCGTGCCCTCGACCGCGGGGGAGCCGTTCGCGAAGTAGTCCTTCACGACCTGCCAGCCCTTGTCGCTGATGCCCAGGTCGCCGTCGGGGTCCGCGTAGGGCGCGAGGAGGCCCGCGAGGATGAGCTGCGGCGTGGCCTCGCCGAGGCGCGTGTTGACCTCGTACTTCCCCTGGTACGCGGAGGAGTGCAGGTCGGTGACGTCCTTCGGCACGTCGCCGCCGGAGGTCTGCTTGGCGTCGTGCACGGTGACGATGGCCTGCTCCACGAGCGGCCAGTAGGCGCCGCCGTCGGGGTCGCCCGAGGCCTGGTCGACCTCGCCGGACCACGCGGGCGTGTACGCCGTGATGGCGTCCTCCGCCTTGAGGTTCTCGAAGTACATGTTGTTGAGGCCGAACACCACGTCCCCGACGGGGTTGTTCTTCTCCGCGACGATGCGGTTCGCGAGGTCGGCGCCGCCGAGGCCCACGACCTGGATGTCGAAGCCCGCCTTGGCCGCCTCGGCCGTGACCCAGTCCCCGCGGCCGTCGCCGTTGGAGTTCGTGTAGACGATGAGGGTGTCGCCCGAGGCGGGGGAGGCACCGGGATCCGCGCTGCCGCCGCCCGACGATCCGCATCCGGAGAGGGCGAGCCCGGCCGCGACGACGGCGGCGAGGGAGGCGGTGAGACGGCGGGCGCGGTTCTTCATGGTGTCCTCTCGGAGGGAGCACGTCGGCGTGCTCGCGGGCGGCGCGCCGTTCCGGCGCGAAGTCCCCACCCTAGGAGCGGGATCCGCGGCGGCCCGGTCCGGCGGTCGCTGTTGGCTCGCTGTTCAGCATAGGGACACCGGAGACGATTCCCTCACCTGGGGAGCAAGCTGGTCGGGGCGCGTCGCGCCGCTCGCGGGAGCGGGAATACATAGCACGTGCATTGGATTCGAGACCTCATGACCGGACGCACCATCGCGGGGACCCCCTCGAGCACCGAACCCGCCGACGACCGCGACCGCACGCGCTGGCAGGCGTTCTGGGTCTGCGTCGGCGTCGCGGCCCTGACGATCCTCGACCTCTCGAAGGTGAACGTCGGGCTGCCGTCGATCGAGGAGTCGCTCGGCGCCGGATCCACGGACCTGCAGCTCATCGTCGCCGGCTACGCGCTCGCGTTCGGCCTGGCGCTCGTGCCGGCCGGGCGGCTCGGCGACATCCGCAGCCGGCGCCTCATGTTCGTGATCGGCCTCAGCGCCTTCACGCTCGCGAGCCTCCTCTGCGCGCTCGCGCCCGACGTGAACACGCTCGTGGTCGCGCGGATCCTGCAGGGCGTCGCCGCGGGCATCCAGATGCCGCAGGTGCTCGGCCTCATCCAGCAGCTCTTCCAGGGCGAGGAGCGCGCGCGGGCGTTCGGCCTGTTCGGCGCGGTCGTCGGCGTCGCGACGGCGTTCGGCCCGACCGTGGGCGGCCTGCTGATCCAGCTCGGTGGCCCGGAGGACGGCTGGCGGCTGCTCTTCTGGATGAACATCCCGCTCGGCATCGCCGCCATCCTCTTCGCGCTCAAGCTCCTGCCGAAGCGGCAGGCCCGGCCGGAGGGGAAGGTCGGGCTGGATCCCGTCGGCATCCTGCTCCTCGCCGTCGCCACCTTTTCGCTGATGCTGCCGTTCGTGCTCACGACCGGCGGCCCGGACGACGACCCGCGCCGCTGGCTCGCGCTCGCGGTCGCCGTCGTCGCGGCCGGGCTCTTCGTCGCGTGGGAGCGGCGCTACGCGTCGCAGGGCAAGTCGCCCGTCGTGCACTTCGCGCTGTTCCGGCTGTCGTCGTACCGGAACGGGATCCTCATCGCGACGGCGTACTTCGCCGCGATCCCGGCGGTGTTCCTGCTCACGACCCTCTACCTCCAGCAGGGCCTCGGCCTCGCACCCGTGTTCGCCGGCATGGTCGGCATCCCGTTCGCGCTGTCCTCGGCCGTGACGGCGTGGATCGGCGGACGGCTCGTGTCCCGGCTCGGCCGGCAGCTCGTGGTCATCGGCCTCGCGGTCGTCGTGGTCGGGATCACCGTGCTGCTCCTCGCGGCCGTGCTCACGCCGCGCGAGGTCACCCCGTGGGCCATGGCCGCGGCGATGCTCGTGGCGGGCGTCGGCGCGGGCTTCGTCATCTCGCCGAACCAGACCCTGACGCTCGCCGAGATCCCGGTCACCGAGGGTGGCGTGGCCGGATCCATGGCGCAGGTGGGCCAGCGCGTCGGCACGGCCGTGGGCGTCGCGGCGGCCTCCGCCACGTTCTTCAGCACGCTCTACGCGGAGGCGGCCGGCGGATCCGACGCGAGCCTGGCGGTGTACCACGACGGCTTCCGCAACGGCTTCCTCGTCACCATCTCGCTGGTGGCGGTCGCGCTGCTGCTCGGCCTCGTGGACCTCGGGCAGCGGCGCCGACGTCAGCGGGCCGCGACCGCCTGAGCGCGTCGGGCCGGCCGCGTCCGGCGACGGCTCGCGACGGTCAGCGCGCCACGACCGCCAGAACGGCGTCGTGCAGGTGCCCGTTGGTCGCGAGCGCGGACCCGTGCCAGGGGCCGGCCTCGCCGTCGATGGAGGTGAAGCGGCCGCCGGCCTCCTCGATCACGGGGATGAGCGCGGCCATGTCGTAGGGCTTGAGGTCGTGCTCGCCCGCGATGTCGAGGAGCCCCTCGGCCAGGAGCATGTAGGCCCACATGTCGCCGAAGTCGCGGGAGCGCTTGACCCGGGCCGAGAGGTCGAGGAGCTCGTCGAGGCGGTCGGCGTCGCGCCAGCGCTGTACGCCGGCGACGCTCATGGAGGCGTCCTCGAGCCGGGTGACGTCCGAGACGCGGATGCGCCGCTCCTCGGAGGTGGTGGCCTGGCCGAGCGTGTCGTCGACGTAGGCGCCGAGCCCGGTCGCGCCCCACCAGCGGCGGCCGAGCGCGGGCGCGCTCACCACGCCGACCACGGGCACGCCGTCGACCGCCAGCGCGATGAGGGTGCCCCACACGGGCACCCCGCGCGCGAAGTTCGAGGTGCCGTCGATCGGGTCGACGATCCACTGCCTCGATGACGAGCCGGACGTGCCGTACTCCTCGCCGAGGACGCTGTCGTGGGGCCGGCTCTCGGCGATGCCCGCCCGGATCGCCCGCTCGACGGAGGTGTCGGCGTCGGTGACCCAGCTGTAGTCGGCCTTCGTCTCGATGGCGAGGTCGGCGGAGCGGAAGCGGTCGAGCGAGATGGCGTCGGCCATGTCGGCCAGCTCCCTCGCGAGCCGCAGGTCGGACGACAGGGAGTGCAGGGGTTCGGAGGCCACGGGGACGAGCCTAGCGATCGGCCCCGCGCCGCCCGGTCACTCTCCCTTGACGGCGTCCGACCGGTTCGACACGAGGTGCTGCAGCGAGTGGAGGCGCTCGCGCCCCGCGTCGCCGAGCTCGCCCGCCTCGACCCGGTCGACGATCTCCCAGTCGTGCGCCTCCGTGAGCGGGATGCCGCCCGGGGGCTCGCCCTCGGGCAGGTGCGCGTAGCTCGCGAACGAGCGGAGGATGTTGGCCGGATCCACGTGCCCGAGGCCGAAGGAGCGCACACCCGGGGTGTCGATGATCCAGCCGTGTCCGCCGTCGCCCGTCTCGACGCGCATCGAGACCGTGGAGCTCGACGTGTGCCGCCCGCGCCCGGTGACCTGGTTGACGACGCCCGTGGCGCGCTTGGCGTCGGGCACGAGTGCATTGACGAGCGTGGACTTGCCGACGCCGGAGTGGCCCACCGCGACGGTCGTGCGGTCGGCCAGCAGGGCGCGCAGCTCGTCGAGCGGCACGGCGTCCGAGCGGCTCAGCACGATCGGCACGTCCAACACCCGGAAGTGCGCGGCGAACGGCGCGGGATCCGCGACGTCGGCCTTCGTGATGCAGAGGATGGGCTGGATCCCCGCGTCGAAGGCCGCGACCAGGTAGCGGTCGACGAGGCGCGCGCGCGGCTCGGGCTCGGCGGCGGCGACCACGATGAGCATCTGGTCGGCGTTGGCGACGATCACGCGCTCGACGGCGTCGGAGTCGTCGGCGCTGCGGCGCAGCAGCGTGCGGCGCGGGGCGATGCGGACGATGCGCGACAGGCTGCCCTCGTCGCCCGAGGTGTCGCCCACGATGTCGACGCGGTCGTTGGTGACCACGGCCTTCTTGCCGAGCTCGCGGGCGCGGGTGGCGGTCAGGGTGTGCTCGTCCGGGGTGTCCTCGCCCACGAGCACCCCGAAGCGGCCGCGGTCGACCGTGAGGACGCGGCCCTCGACGGCGTCCGTGTGGCCCGGCCGCTGCTTGCTGCGCGGCTTGTTGCCCTTGGGGTTCGGCCGCACGCGCACCGAAGACTCGTCGTAGGCGTCCCAGACGCCGTCGTCCTGCTCGGGATCCGCGAGCCAGCTCACAGGATCCCGCCGAGGCCGCCCGGGCCGGTCATGCCGCCGAGCGCCAGCGGATCGACGACCACGCGCGGGCCGCGGCCGAGCAGCGCGCCGAGCCACAGCTCGGGGAACTGGGGGAGCGTCTTGGCGGTCGTGCCGATGTCGTCGATCTCGACGCCCGGCACCGCGAGTCCGATGATCGCCCCCGCCGTGGCCATGCGGTGGTCCTCGTACGCGTGCCAGAGGCCGCCGTGCAGCGGCGCCGGCTCGATGGCGAGGCCGTCCTCGAGCTCCGTGACGGATCCGCCGAGCCGGGTGATCTCCGCCGCCAGCGCCGCGAGGCGGTCGGTCTCGTGCCCGCGGAGGTGGCCGATGCCGGTGATCCGGCTGGGTCCGTCCGCCAGCGCCGCGAGCGCGACCAGGGCGGGGGCGAGCTCGCCGCCGCGGCTGAGGTCGAGGTCGACGCCCGGGATGCGGCCGCCCGCGGCGAGGCCCGGCCCGCCGTCGACGACGAGCGCGCCGCCCTCGCGCGTGACGGTGGCGCCGAAGCGCGGCAGCAGCTCGATGAGGTCGGCGCCGACCTGCGTGGTCTCCGAGGGCCAGCCGGGGACCGTGACGCGTCCGCCGGCGACGAGCGCCGCGACGAGGAAGGGCGCGGCGTTGGACAGGTCGGGCTCGATGGACACGTCGCGGCCGGCGATGGCCGACGGCGGCACCACCCAGACTCCCGGCTCCGGACTCTCGACGACCACGCCGCGCTCGGCGAGCGTGCGGATCGTCATCTCGATGTGCGGCATGCTCGGCAGCGTCCGGCCCGTGTGCCGGAGCCGCAGGCCGTCGGTGAAGCGCGGCGCCGCCAGGAGGAGACCGGAGACGAACTGGCTGGAGGCGGACGCGTCGATGCCGATCTCGCCGCCCGGCACCTCGCCGGTGCCGTAGAGGCTGAAGGGGAGTGCGCGGCGGCCGTCGTCGTTCACGTCGACGCCGAGGGCCCGCAGCGCCTCGATCGTGCCCGACATGGGCCGGCGGCGGGCGCTCGGGTCGCCGTCGAACGAGACGGGTCCGAGCGCGAGCGCGGCGACGGGCGGCAGGAAGCGCATCACGGTGCCGGCGAGGCCGCACTCGATCGTGACGCCGCCCGCGAGCTCCGCCGGCGTGATCCGGAGGTCGGGTCCGAACGCGCCGTCCCCCTCGACCTCCTCGATGCCGGCGCCGAGCGCGCGCAGGGCCTCGATCATGAGCCGCGTGTCCCGCGAGTGCAGCGGCGCGCGGAGGAGGGAGGGCGCATCCGCGAGGGCGGAGAGCACGAGCTCCCGGTTCGTGAGGCTCTTGGAACCCGGCAGCGGCACGATGGCGTCGAGCGGGCCGTCCGCGACGGGCGCGGCCCACGGCCCGTCGTCCTCGGGGACCGGCTGGTGGGTCCGGTCGTCGTCGTACGGGCTGAAGGTCGGACCGGAATACCTGAAGATCTCCATGGGTTCACCAGAGTACCGGCCACGCGTCCGGCAGGCCCGGATCCCGGGCCGGGAAGGAACACCCGTGATCACGAGGACAGCACCGGCGGCCCCGTCCGCCGAGCTCGTGCGCGCCGTAGAATCTGCCTTGATGGCCAATTCGAGGAACACCAGTCACGACGCGCCGGCCGAGACCGCGGAGGGCGTCGCGCCCGCCGCATCGACCGCGCCCGCCGAGCTCGTGGAGGCCGTCGTGCACTCCACCGAGGAGGCGGCCGACCAGCAGGAGGCCGAGCGGGCCGAGGCGGAGGGGCCGCGCGCGGCCCAGCCCGGCGACAATCGCGAGCTCTTCGAGGAGCAGGCGCTCCCGTTCATCGACCAGCTGTACGCCGCGGGCCTCCGCATGACGCGCAATCCCGCCGACGCGCAGGACCTCGTGCAGGAGACGTTCGTGAAGGCCTACACCGCCTTCCACCAGTTCAAGCAGGGCACGAACCTCAAGGCCTGGCTGTACCGGATCCTCACGAACACCTTCATCAACAACTACCGCAAAAAGCAGCGGGATCCCTACAGCGGCACCATCGACGAGCTCGAGGACTGGCAGCTGGGCGGGGCCACCTCCGCCACCGCCACCACCACGCGCTCCGCCGAGGCGGAGGCCATCGACCACCTCCCGGACAGCACCGTCAAGGACGCGCTGCAGTCCATCCCGGAGGACTTCCGCATGGCGGTCTACTTCGCGGACGTCGAGGGCTTCTCCTACCAGGAGATCGCCGACATCATGAAGACCCCCGTGGGCACCGTCATGAGCCGCCTGCACCGCGGCCGCCGGATGCTGCGGGGCCTCCTTTCCGACTACGCGCGCGAGCGGGGCATCTCCACCGCGCACCTCACTGGAGCGACCAAATGAGCGACTGTGGCTGCGACAAGGCCAAGAAGGATCTCGAGGAGTACCTGCACCACGAGCTCGACAAGGCGGACGCCGCGGACATCCGCGAGCACATGGCGAACTGCGCCGACTGCGCGCGCGAGCACCGCGTGGGCGTCGTCCTGCGCGACACCGTGCGCCGCGCCTGCACCGAGGCGGCCCCGGAGGACCTCCGCACGCAGGTGATGGAGAAGCTGCGCGCGATCCAGGCGACCCACTGACCGGAGCGGTCGCGCGCGGCCGGTAATCTCGGCATGTGACCAACGCGATCCAGTCCCTCGGGATGCCGTCCCCCTCCGACCTGACCGTCATCGTCGAGCTTCTGCGGCTGCTCGACTACGAGGTGGACGAGGAGCGGGTGGCAGCCCGCCTGTCGCGCATGACCGCGGCGGCGGGCCACGAGACCTGGGTCGTCCGGGACGACGCCGGCGAGATCGCCGGTCTCGCGGGCGGCCACCTCATGTGGGGCCTCGCCGACGACGAGCCGATCGCGCAGCTCATCATCCTGGTGGTCCGCGAGGGGCGGCAGGCCGGCGGCATCGGCTCCGACCTCATCCGCCACTACGAGGCCTGGGCGCGCGAGCACGGCGCCTCGCGCTTCCTCGCCACCAGCGCCGCCGCGCGCGACAACGTCACGCGGTTCTACGCCCGGCGCGGCTATCACGCGTCCGGCATCCGCTACTCGAAGCTCGGCTGATCCGGCCACGCGGGCTCGCGCCCGCCACGGACCATCGACGAGGAGAGGCCCGATCCCAGGGGGATCGGGCCTCTCGTCGTCCCAGGGCATGCGCCCCGGTGGATCACTCCGCGGTCGCGCGCGCGATCAGGTCGGTCTGCTCCGTGGCGTGGCGCTTGCTCGAGCCGGCGGCGGGCGATGCGGCCGCCGGACGCGACACGACGCGCACGGCGCGGTCGGGGAGGACCCGGCTGAGCTCCACGTGGACGAACGGCCAGGCACCCTGGTTCTCCGGCTCGTCCTGCACCCAGACCACCTCGGCGTCCGGGTACGACTCGACGACGCGGCGCACCTGCTCCTCGGGGAACGGGTAGTACTGCTCCAGGCGCACGAGGGCGATGGACGTGTCCTGGCGCTTCTCCAGCTCGCCGAGCAGGTCGTAGTGGACCTTCCCCGAGTGCAGGAGCACGCGCCGGACGGCGCCGCGGTCCTCGATGCGCACGTCGTCGATCACCGGCTCGAAGCGGCCCGAGGTGAAGGCCTCGACGTCGCTCGTCGCACCCCGCAGCCGCAGCATGGCCTTCGGCGTGAAGACCACGAGCGGGCGGCGCGGCCGCGAGTACGCCTGGCGACGCAGCAGGTGGAAGTACGACGCCGGGGTCGAGGGGCGCGCGACCGTCATGTTCTGCTCCGCGCAGAGCTGGAGGAAGCGCTCGATGCGCGCGGACGAGTGGTCCGGCCCCTGGCCCTCGTAGCCGTGCGGCAGCAGCAGCACGACGCTCGAGCGCTGGCCCCACTTCTGCTCGGCGGACGAGATGAACTCGTCGATGATGGTCTGCGCGCCGTTCGCGAAGTCGCCGAACTGGGCCTCCCACAGCACGAGGGCGTCGGGCCGCTCCACGGAGTAGCCGTACTCGAAGCCCATCGCGGCGTACTCGCTGAGCAGCGTGTCGTAGATCCAGAACCGCGCCTGGCGGTCGCTGAGGTTCGCGAGGGGCAGCCACTCCTGGCCGTTGTCGCGATCGTGCAGCACCGCGTGGCGCTGGACGAACGTGCCGCGGCGGGAGTCCTGCCCGGCGAGGCGGACGGGCGTGTTCTCCAGCAGCAGCGAGCCGATGGCGAGGAGCTCGCCGAAGGCCCAGTCGATGGATCCGCTGCGGCTCATCTCGAGGCGCTTGCGCATGAGCGCCTGCAGCTTCGGGTGCACGGAGAAGCCCTGCGGCGGGTTGTCGTGCGCGTCGCCGACGGCGTGCACGACCGACTCCGAGACGCCCGTGGTCTCGGGCTCGCCGTGGCCGTCGTCCTGCTGGGAGTCGGGACGCTCGAGATCGGAGACCGCGCCCACGTCGTCCGTCTGGACGGGGATCGACGAGGTCTGCGCGGCGTGCGTCTCGGCGAAGGCGCGCTCCAGGCGGTCCTGGAAGTCCTTCTGCGCCGCGTCGTACTCGTCCTGCGTGATGTCGCCGCGGCCGACGAGCGCCTCCGTGTACAGCTTCCGCACCGAGCGCTTGGCCTCGATGAGGTTGTACATGAGGGGCTGCGTCATGGACGGGTCGTCGCCCTCGTTGTGGCCGCGACGGCGGTAGCAGACGAGGTCGATGACGACGTCCTTCTTGAACTCCTGGCGGAACTCGAACGCGAGGTGCGCGACGCGGGCCACGGCCTCCGGGTCGTCGCCGTTCACGTGGAAGATCGGGGCCTGGATGCTCTTGGCCACGTCGGTCGAGTACACCGACGAGCGGGACTCCGACGGCGGCGTCGTGAAGCCGACCTGGTTGTTGATCACGATGTGGACCGTGCCGCCCGTGCGGTACGCCCGCAGCTGCGACAGCTGCAGCGTCTCGAACACGACGCCCTGACCGGCCATGGACGCGTCGCCGTGCACGAGGATCGGCAGCACCGAGAACGAGCCGATGGGCTTCCGGTCCTGCTTCGCGCGGACGATGCCCTCGAGCACGCCGTTCACGGCCTCGAGGTGCGACGGGTTCGCCGCGAGGTACACCGGCATCTCCTCGCCGTGGACGCCGCGGAAGGTGCCCTCGGTGCCGAGGTGGTACTTGACGTCGCCGGACCCCTGCACCGTGCGCGGGTCCTGCGTGCCCTCGAACTCGCGGAAGATCTGGCCGTAGCTCTTGCCGGCGATGTTGGTGAGGACGTTGAGGCGGCCGCGGTGGGCCATGCCTATGGCGACCTCATCGAGGCCGTGGTCGGCCGCGCCCTGGAGGAGCGTGTCGAGCAGCGAGATGGTGGACTCGCCGCCCTCGAGGGAGAAGCGCTTCTGCCCGACGTACTTGGTCTGCAGGAACGTCTCGAAGGCCTCCGACTCGTTGAGCTTGGAGAGGATGCGCATCTGCTCGTCGTGCGTGGGCTTCGCGTAGGGCTGCTCGACCTTGCCCTGGATCCACTCGCGCTCGTCCGGCTGCTGGATGTGCATGTACTCGATGCCGATGGTGCGGCAGTACGAGTCGCGCAGGATGCCGAGGATGTCGCGCAGGAGCGCCTGCCGGCGTCCGCCGAACCCGCCCGTGACGAACTCCCGGTCGAGGTCCCAGAAGGTGAGGCCGTGGTTCGTGATCTCGAGGTCGGGGTGCGTGCGCTGCTGGTACTCGAGCGGGTCGATGTCCGCCATGAGGTGGCCGCGGACGCGGTACGCGTTGATGAGCTCCTGCACGCGGCCGGTCTTGGAGACGCGCTCCGAGAGGTCGACGTTGATGTCCGTGGCCCACTGGATGGGGTCGTAGGGGATGCGCAGCGCCGCGAAGATGTCCTCGTAGAAGCCGTGCTGGCCGATGAGGCGCTCGTGCACGATCTTGAGGAACTCGCCGGAGCCCGCGCCCTGGATGACCCGGTGGTCGTACGTGCTCGTGAGCGTGATGGTCTTGCCGATGCCGAGCTCGACCAGCGTCTTCGGGCTTGCGCCCTGGAACTCGGCCGGGTACTCCAGCGCACCGGCGCCGATGATGGCGCCCTGGCCCTTCATGAGGCGGGGGACCGAGTGCACGGTGCCGATGCCGCCGGGGTTCGTGAGGGAGATGGTGGTGCCGGCGAAGTCGCCCGCGGCGAGCTTGTTGCCGCGCGCCTTCTTCACGAGGTCCTCGTAGGCGGTGAGGAACTCGCCGAAGGTCATGCCCTCGGCTTCCTTGATGCTCGGCACGAGGAGCGCCCGCGTTCCGTCGGGCTTCGGCATGTCGATGGCGATGCCGAGGTTGATGTGCGCGGGGGAGACGACGCTGGGCTTGCCGTCGACCTCGTCGTAGTGCACGTTCTGGCTCGGGAACTCCTTGAGCGCCTGGATGAGCGCCCAGCCGATGAGGTGCGTGAAGGAGACCTTGCCGCCGCGGGCGCGCTTGAGGTGGTTGTTGATGACGATGCGGTTGTCGATCATCAGCTTCGCCGGGATGGTGCGCACGCTCGTCGCGGTGGGGATGGTGAGCGACGCGTCCATGTTGGTCGCGAGGCTCTTCGCCATGCCGCGGAGCGGGGACACCTCGTCCTCGCCGGGCGGGGTGGGCTCGGCGCCCTTCTTGGCCGGCGCCTTCGCGGGGGCCTGGGCCGGGATCGGCTGCTGCTTGGGCGCGATGCTCGTGGTGCGCGCCGCGGGCTGCGACCCGGTCGCGGGCTGCTGCGCCTGCGCGTCGGGCTGGCCGGCGGAGGCGGGGGACGGCGTCGCGGCCGGGGCGCCCGTGTTGGTCGCGGCGGGCGCGGACATCTGGTCCGACTCCGGGATCTGCGGCTCGGCGGTCTGGTCGCCGGTGGCCGGCGTCGCCTCGCGGCCCTCGATCACGGTCGCGTGGTAGTTCTCCAGGATCGGCCACCAGCTGCGGTCCACCGCGTCCTTGTCGACCACGTACCTCTCGTACATCTCGTCGACGAGCCACTCGTTGGCTCCGAAGTCGCCCGTGGAACCGTCGTCGGTCCCCGTACCAGTCACCTGGCTCGACACAGTTGATCGCCCGCTCTCTTGCTGTTGGTCGTCTGCCTCGCGCGGTCGTTCGCTTGCCGCGCGTCCACGATGACCCAGCCTAAACCTTCCGCCGGTGGGGCCGGAGGGGTCGTCGGCGGAGCGGCGCGTCGCGCGCGCCCGATCCATCCGGAGGGTGCCCTGGTGCGGACGCGGAGCCCGGGTTAGCGTCGGGGCATGAGGTTCACCGGAGAGGCTCCCGCCCACGACCTGACGTACTCGGACGTGTTCCTGAGCCCCGGACGGTCGGACGTCGGCAGCCGCATGGACGTGGACCTCGCGCCGGGCGACGGCACCCCGTGCACCATCCCGGTCGTCGCCAGCAACATGGGCTCGGTCACCGGCCCGCGGCTGGCGGCCGTGCTCGCGCGGCGCGGCGGCATCGGGATCCTCCCGCAGGACCTGCGCCCGCAGGAGCTCGACGCGGCCATCCGCCGGGTGAAGGACCAGCCGGTCGCGTACGACTCGCCGCTCGAGCTGCCGCCGGACGCGACGGCCGGGCAGGCGCGGGAGCTGCTGCCGCCCATCGCCGGCCACGGGATCGTGCTGCGGGACGCCGACGGGGAGATGGTCGGCTGCCTCGAGGGGACCCAGCTCGCCGGGGTCCCGGACGGCACGCGCCTCGCCGACCTCCGGCACGGCGCGCTCGCCTCCCTGGACGCCGACGACGTGCCCACGGGCCGCGCCGCGTTCGAGCTGATGCACGCGGCCGGCATCGACTTCGCGCCCGTCCTCGCGCACGGCCGCCTCGTCGGCACGCTGAGCCGTCGCAGCGCCCTCCGCTCCACCGTCTACGCGCCCGCCGTCGACGGACACGGCCGCCTCGCCGTGGGGGCCGCCGTCGGGGTCAACGGCGATCCGGTCGGCCGGGCCCGCGCGCTCCTCGCCGCCGGGGTGGACGTCATCGTGCTCGACACCGCCCACGGGCACCAGGAGGCGATGCTCCGCGCGGTCCGCGCCGTGCGGGCGCTCGATCCCGCGGTGCCGCTCGTCGCCGGCAACGTCGTGACCGCGGGCGGCGCGCGCGACCTGGTCGAGGCGGGAGCGGACATCGTCAAGGTCGGCGTCGGCCCCGGCGCCATGTGCACCACGCGCATGATGACTGCCGTCGGCCGCCCGCAGTTCTCCGCCGTGCTCGACACGGCGGAGGCCGCGCGGGCCGCCGGCGCGCTCGTCTGGGCGGACGGGGGCGTGCGGTACCCGCGCGACGTTGCCCTCGCGTTGGCCGCGGGCGCCGCGAGCGTGATGATCGGATCGTGGTTCGCGGGCACCGTCGAGTCGCCCGGCCGCCTGCTCGTCGACGAGGACGGCGGCCTGGCCAAGGAGAGCTGGGGCATGGCGTCCACCCGCGCCGTGCAGGAGCGCTTCGGCCGCCGCGAGGCGTTCGAGCTCGCCCGGCGCACGCTGTTCGCGGAGGGGATCTCGACGAGCCGCATCCGCATCGACCCGCTCCGTCCCGGGCTCGAGGACCTGCTCGACACCATCACCTCCGGGGTCCGCAGCGCGTTCACCTACGCCGGGGCGCGCACGCGGGCCGAGTTCGCCGAGCGCGCCACCGTCGGGATCCAGTCCGCGGCGGGCTACGAGGAGGGCAAGCCCCTGCCGGTCGGCTGGTGAGCCCCGGTATGCTCGACGGACGATGGACGACCCCCCTCCTGCTCATAGACCCCCGCCCCGCGCCGCCCACGACCTGAGGCCGGCCGCGCGCCCGGTGCCCGGGAGCCGCTCCGGTGCATGAATGGCTCCTCCTCGCCGTCGGCCTGCTCCTCACCCTCGGCACCGGCCTCTTCGTGGCCAGCGAGTTCGCGCTCGTCAACCTCGACCGCTCCGACCTCGAGAAGCGCCAGGAGCGCGGCGAGAAGCGGCTCGGCCCGCCCATCCGCGCCCTCCGAATCACCTCCACGCACCTCTCGAGCGCCCAGCTCGGCATCACCCTGACCACGCTCCTCACCGGATACACGATGGAGCCGGCACTCAGCCTGCTGCTCGCCGGTCCGCTCACGTCCGCGGGCCTCGCCGAGGGGCTCGTGTCGCCGGTGTCGACCGTGGTGGCGCTCGTCGTCGCGACGCTCCTGTCGATGATCATCGGCGAGCTGGTGCCCAAGAACTTCGCCCTGGCCCTGCCGCGCGAGACGGCCAAGCTCGTCATCCCGTTCCAGACCCTGTTCACCACGGTCTTCAAGCCCGCCGTGCTGCTGCTCAACAACAGCGCGAACGGCATCCTGCGCCTCGTCGGCATCGAGCCGAAGGAGGAGCTGTCGGGCGCCCGGAGCGCCGAGGAGCTGTCCTCGCTCGTGCGGCGCTCGGCGCTCGCCGGCCTCCTCGAGGACGACACGGCGATGCTCCTCAGCCGCACGCTGCGCTTCGCCGACCTCACGGCGTCCGACGTCATGACGCCGCGGCTCCGCGTGAAGTCGGTCGAGCGCACCGACAGCGCGCAGACCGTGATCGAGCTGGCCATGACCACGGGCTACTCCCGCTTCCCGGTCACCGACGACGGCGTGGACGACGTCATCGGCCTCGTGCACGTGAAGCAGGCCGTGGCCGTGCCGCGGGAGAAGCGGGCCCAGGTGCCCGTCACGGCGCTGCAGTCCGAGGCGATCCGCGTGCCCGAGACCATGAAGCTCGACGACCTGCTCGGCGAGCTGCGCGGCCGCGGCTTCCAGATGGCCGTCGTGGTGGACGAGTACGGCGGCACCGCCGGCGTCGCGACGCTCGAGGACCTGGTGGAGGAGCTGGTCGGCGAGCTCGCCGACGAGCACGACCGCACGCGCGCCGGCGTCGTCCGCTCGCGCGACTCGCTGACGTTCCCCGGCATGCTGCGGCCCGACGAGCTCCTCGAGCGCACCGGGCTCCGGATCCCCGAGGAGGGCCCCTACGAGACGGCCGCCGGCTTCGTCATGAGCGAGCTCGGCCGCCTGCCCGTCGTGGGCGACGAGCTGCAGCTCGAGACGGGGATCCTCCGCGTCGAGCGGCTCGACGGCCGGCGCATCGACCGCATCCGCTTCACCCCGTCGCCCGAGCCCGTCGCCACCGCGGTGGGCACCACCCGCGCCGAGCGCCAGGCCGACAGGCAGGCGGGCCGCCAGGCCGATCGCGAGGCGGGCCGCCAGGCCGTCGCGGATCGCGCCGCCAGCAGGAAGGAGCCGTCCCGTGGGTGAGTACGCCGGGGGGATCATCGCGCTCGTCGTGCTGCTCGCCGTCAACGCGTTCTTCGTCGGCGCCGAGTTCGCGGTCATCTCCGCGAAGCGGTCGCAGATCGAGCCGCGGGCGGAGGAGGGCAGCCGCGCCGCGCGCGTCACGCTCTACGCCATGGAGCACGCGACGCTCATGCTCGCGACGACGCAGCTCGGCATCACCGTGTGCTCGCTGCTGATCCTCAACGTGTCCGAGCCGGCGATCCACCACCTGCTCGAGATCCCGCTGCACGCGACCGGGCTGCCCGAGGAGGCGATCTCGACGATCGCGTTCGTCATCGCGCTGCTCCTGGTGTCGTTCCTGCACGTCGTGCTCGGCGAGATGGTGCCGAAGAACATCTCGTTCTCGGTGCCCGACCGGGCGGCGCTGCTGCTCGCGCCGCCGCTCGTGGGCATCGCCCGCGTGGTGAAGCCGCTCATCGTGGCCCTCAACGCCATCTCGAACGCCGTGCTGCGCGCGTTCCGGGTGGAGCCGAAGGACGAGGCCGCGAGCGCCTTCACGCTGGACGAGGTGCAGGGCATCGTCGACCAGTCGACGCGCGAGGGGCTGCTGGAGGACCGCACGGGCGCGCTCACCGCGGCGTTCGAGTTCACGGGCAAGAAGGTCGAGGACATCGCGATCCCGCTCGGCGCGCTCGTCAGCCTGCCCGAGACCGCGTCGCCCTCCGACGTGGAGCGCGCCGTCGCGCGGCACGGCTTCTCGCGCTACGTGCTGGTGGACGAGGCCGGTGAGCCGTCCGGCTACCTGCACCTGAAGGACGTGATCGACCTCGACGAGGCCGACGAGTTCGTCCGCCCGGTGCCGGCCAAGCGGATCCGCCAGCTCGTCTCCGTCTTCGAGGGCACCGAGCTCGAGGACGCGCTCGCGATGATGCGCCGGTCCGGAGCCCACCTCGCGCGCGCCTTCACGGAGGCGGGCGAGACGACGGGCGTGCTGTTCCTCGAGGACATCATCGAGGAGCTCGTCGGCGAGGTGCAGGACGCCACCCGGCGGGTCTGACCCCGTGCACGACGACGGCCCGGCACCCCTCGCGGGTGCCGGGCCGTCGTGGTCGGCGCGGGGAGGTCAGGCCGCCCAGCGGGCGCGGTCGTACTGCTTGGGCCAGTAGTCGATCTCGACGCCGAGCTCGTGCGCGGCGCGGAGCGCGAAGTGCGGGTCGCGCAGCATCTCGCGGCCGAGCATCACGGCGTCCGCGCGGCCCTCGGCGACGACCGCCTCGGCCTGCGCGGGCTCCGTGATGAGGCCCACGGCGTTGAGGGCGACCTTCGCGTGCTCCTTCACGTACTCGGCGAAGGGCACCTGGTAGCCGGGGGCGACGGGGATGGTGACGCCCGTGGTGTTGCCGCCCGTGGAGATGTCGAAGAAGTCCGCGCCGTGCTCGGCCGCCCAGCCGGCGACGGTCGCGGTCTGCGCCTCGTCCCAGCCGGCGTCGCCTGCCCAGTCGGTGGCGGAGAAGCGCACCAGCAGCGGCGCGTCGGGGACCTCGGCGCGCACGGCGTCGATCACCTGGAGCAGCAGGCGCGCCCGGTTCTCGAGGCTGCCGCCGAACTCGTCCTCGCGGTGGTTGCTGAGCGGCGAGAGGAACTGGTGCAGGAGGTACCCGTGCGCCGCGTGGAGCTCGAGCACGTCGAAGCCGGCGTCCACGGAGCGGCGCGCGGCCGCGGCGAAGTCGTCGACGACCTTCCGGATCCCCGCGGCGTCGAGCGCGACGGGCGTGCCGTAGCCGGGGAACGGCTCGGCCGACGGGGCGACCGTCTCCCAGCCGCCCTCCTCGGCGGGCATCGTGCCGCGGCCCGAGAACGAGTACGTGGATGCCTTGCGGCCGGCGTGCGCGAGCTGGATCGCGGCGACGGCGCCCATCCCGTGGATGAAGTCGACGATTGGCCTCCACGCGTCGCGCTGCGTGTCGTCCCAGATGCCGGTGTCCTCGGGCGTGATGCGCGCCTCGGGGCTGACGCCCGTCGCCTCCGCCATCACGAGGCCGGCGCCGCCCCGGGCGAACGAGCCGAGGTGCGCGAGGTGCCACGCGCCCGGGACGCCGTCGCGCGCGTCGATGCTGTACTGGCACATGGGCGCGACCCAGATGCGGTTGCGGGCGGTGACGCCGCGGACGGTGATCGGCTCGAAGAGCGGGGACGTGGTCATGGGGATCCTTCCAGGCGGGCGGCGGCGCGGATCCGGGTGGGAGGCGCGGCGCGCGGGGACGGGCGGAGGGCGACGGCGGCCTCATGGACCCAAGGCCCGGCGCGGTCGTCGCATTCCCTCCCGCCTATCGTGAGGGGATGAGCGACGCGCGCGACGACCAGGTGCCCGAGGGCTGGATCCGGCAGGACGAGGAGCGCACCCGGCGGGAGATCCGCCTCCCGCGGGACGACGACGACAAGTACACGCGCGGCGTCCTGGGCGTGCGCACGGGGTCCGACCGCTACCCGGGCGCCGCGGTCCTCGGCGTGGAGGCCGCCGCGCGCACGGGCGTCGGCATGATCCGGTACCTCGGCCCCGCGGGCGCCTCCGCCTCGGTCCTCGCGCGACGCCCCGAGGTCGTCACGGCCGACGGCCGCGTGCAGGCGTGGCTGGTGGGATCCGGCATGGACGCCGCCCATCGGGACGACGAGACGACCGCGGCGATCGCCGCGGCGCTCGCGCAGGGCCTGCCGGCGCTCGTCGACGCGGGCGCGCTCGACCTCGTGGACCGCGCGACCGGTCCGGTCGTCGTGACCCCGCACTTCCGCGAGCTGTCGCGGCTGCTGGCGGGGGCGGGCATCCGCGCGTCGGCCGAGGACATCGCCGCGGACGCGCCCGCGTGGGCCGAGCGCGCGGCGCGCGAGCTCGGGGTGTGCGTGCTGCTGAAGGGCGCGACCACGCTCGTCGTCGGCGGGGCGGCGCGCATCGCCGTGCGCGCGGGCACGCCGTGGCTCGCGACGGCGGGGTCCGGCGACGTGCTGGGCGGCGTGCTCGGGGCCCTGCTGGCCGGGGCGTCGACGCGCGTGGCGGACGCCGCCGATCCGCTCGCCGAGCTCGCCGCGGTGGCCGCCGCCGCCGCGTGGCTGCACGGCCGGGCGGGGGAGCGCGCGTCCGGTGGCGGACCGATCACGGCCCTCGACGTCGCCGAGGCGATGCCGAGGGCCGTGCGGGACCTGGTGGCGGGATCCGCCTCCGACTAGGCCTTCGGCGCGACGTCGAGCGAGAACTCGACGGACCCGTGGTCCTCGACCGTGACGAAGCCGAGGCTCGGCGCCTGGACGCCGAAGTCCTGGAACGTGATGGGGATGGAGCCCGTGATCTGGCCGGACCCCTCGGTGAAGGCGGCCTGCATCTTCGCGGTGACGGGCTTGGTGACACCGTGCAGCGTCAGGTCGCCGGTCACGTCGTACGTGGCGGGGACGCCCGCCTCGACGCCGTCGGTCGTGATCGGCTGCGTGAGCGTGAAGGTGGCCGTCGGGAACTCCGACGTCTTCATCGCCTCGCCCTGGAAGTACGCATCGCGCGGCGCCGCGTCCGTCGCCATGGTCGTCACGTCCACCTGGATGGTGCCGGCGGTGACCTGCTGCCCGGTCACCGTGATGTCGCCCGTGACGCCCTTCGTGCGGCCGTTCACGGTGACGGGCGTGCCGTTCAGGACCTCGTTCACCCGGTAGCCGGCGTAGGAGTCGCCGCCCACGGACCAGTCGCCGGACAGGTTCGTGAGCGCCTGGCCGGATGCCGCGTTGGCGGAGAGCGACGGCGGCGCGTCGGGCGTGCCGGCGAGCTGCGCGTAGAGGGGGCCGCCGAACGCCGCGAACGCGCCGACGACGACGATCGCGCCGCCCGCCACCCCGATGATGATCTTCGTCTTCTTCTCCATGGCGTGCTCCTCCTGGTGCGATGCGGGCGGCCGCACGGGATCGCCCGGTATGTGAACTCTCAAGTACTCGACGAGTGTCGCGGCAGGCGCGGACGCGCGTCGGCGACCGTCCACAGGAGCCGCGCGCTCGGTAGCCTGGGCGCACAGCCGGCCGCCGGCCGGGCGCCCGCCCGGAGCACCGCCGCCCGTCGATCCCCGGGGGTCCCCATGCTCGTCGCCTTCTCCGTCGCTCCCAGCGGGGGCGACGCGCCCGACGCGTCCGTCCACGACGCCGTGGCCGCTGCCGTCGAGGTGATCCGCGCCTCCGGGCTGCCGAACCGCACCGACTCGATGTTCACCACGATCGAGGGCGAGTGGGACGAGTGCTTCGACGTCGTCAGGCGGGCCACCGAGGCCGTCGCGCCCTTCGGGACGCGCGTCTCGCTCGTGCTCAAGGCGGACATCCGGCCCGGCTACGCGGGCGAGCTGACGGGCAAGCTGGAGCGGCTCGAGTCCGCGCTCGAGGCCCGCGGCACCGGGGCCTGACGCGCCGGGCGGTCGCCTCCGTCGTCGGAGCCGCCGTTAGGCTCGTCGGGTGAATCCCCCCACCTCCGGGCGGGCGACGCTGTCGCCGGCCCGCGTCCGCATCGCCCTGCTCGCCCTCGCGATGGGCGGGTTCGCCATCGGGACCACCGAGTTCGTCGCGATGGGGCTGCTGCCGCAGCTCGCCGCCGACCTGCTGCCGGAGGTGGCCGCGCGCTCCACGGAGGCCGCGAACGCGCAGGCCGGCACGCTCATCAGCGCCTACGCCCTCGGGGTGGTCGTGGGAGCGCCGACCATCGCCGCCGCGTCGGCCCGTGCGCCGCGGCGGAAGCTCCTCCTCTGGCTGCTGCTCGCGTTCACGCTGGGTACGGTCCTCAGCGCGATCCTGCCGAGCTTCGGCCTCGTGGTCCTCGCCCGCTTCATCGCGGGCCTGCCGCACGGCGCGTACTTCGGCATCGCGTCGCTCGTGGCCGCGCAGCTGATGGGGGAGGGCAAGCGGGCCCGCGGCGTCGCGTTCGTCCTGGCCGGGCTCACCATCGCGAACGTCATCGGGGTGCCCATCGTCACCTGGATCGGGCAGAACGCCACGTGGCGCATCGCGTACCTCGTGGTCGCCGCGATCTTCGCCGCCACCTTCCTCGCCGTCTTCCTCGCCGTGCCCGCGCAGGACGGCAACCCGGATGCCACGCTCCGCCGGGAGCTGCGCGCCTTCACCCGCATGCAGGTGTGGCTCGCGCTCCTCATCGGCGCCATCGGCTTCGGCGGGTTCTTCGCCGTCTACACCTTCGTGTCGCCCATGGTCACCGAGGTGACCGGCCTGCCGGAGTGGTCGGTGCCGCTCGCGCTGGTGGTCGTGGGGCTCGGCATGACGACGGGCAACCTCGTCGGCGGCTGGTGGGCGGATCGCGACGTCCGGGCGTCGCTGCTGTCGCTGTTCGGCCTGCTGATCGCCTCGCTCGTGGGGCTGGTGCTCACCGCCTCGAACCCGGTCGGGCTCTTCGCGTTCCTGTTCCTCATCGGCGGGTCGGCCGCGGCGCTGTCGCCCGGGATCCAGATCCGGCTGATGGACGTGGCGCACGACTCGCAGTCCATCGCCGCGGCGCTCAACCACTCCGCGCTCAACACGGGGAACGCCGTCGGCGCGGCGCTCGGCGGCGTGACGGTGGGGGCCGGCCTCGGCTACACCTCGCCGGCGCTGGTGGGCGTCGGGCTGAGCGTCGCGGGCCTCGGCATCGCGCTGGCGAGCTTCGGGCTCGACCGCCGGCGTCGCGGGGCGCGCGGGCCGGTCGACGGGTCGCGTCCCTCGACCCAGCCCATCGGCATCGGGGGCTGACCGCGCCTCCGGGGCCCGGCGCCCGGGCTACTCGCCCTGGAGCAGGATGCCGTCCTGGATGGCGCGCTTCCGCAGGGCCACCTTCGTGCCCACGTCGAAGCCCGCGACGCGGTACTTCTCGCGGATCCGCTTGAGGTACGACTTCGCCGTCTCCTCGGAGATGCCCAGGCTGTAGGCCACCGACTTGACCGGCTCGCCGCCGCCGTAGAGGGCCATGACCCGGCGCTCCTGCGCGCTGAGCTTGGGCACGCCGCCCACGTCGGTGCTGTTGATCGCGAGGTCGAGCTCGCTCGAGATGTAGGACTGCCCGTCGGCCGCGAGGCGGATGGCGTCGACGATCATGCTCGCGTCCTCGCTCTTCACGAGGTAGCCGAGCGCACCCGACGCGAGCGCCTCGCGCACCACGTTGGGCTCCGAGTACGTGCTCATGAGCACGGTGGGCACGCCCGTGGTCTTCAGCATCGAGAGCTTGAGCGAGATGGGCAGGTTGTCCTTGAGGTCGAGGTCGAGGAGGACCACGTCGACGGGGAAGCGCGGGTGGGTGAGCAGCTCCGGCCAGGTGGACACGGCGGCGACCATCTCGATGTCGGAGGCGGCGTTGCGGATCCACTCGGTCAGCGCCCCGAGCAGCATCTTGTGGTCGTCCACGATGGCGAGGGTGATCGGTCGGTTCTCAGCTGGCACGTGCTCTCCGGTCCTTGTGCGGGGCCCTCACCGGTCGGCGGGGTCGTCCACGACGCAGTCGATCGTGATGAGGAGGCTCGCACCGCGGGTGGTGTCCGTGTGCGCGCCGACCTTGTCGATAGCATCCCACGTCGAGGGATCGAGTCGGGTCCGGGGGAGACCCGTGGTCGTGATGGCGATCGGCACGATCGCGCGGCGCAGCGGCACCGGCTGCTCGCCCGCGGGCCGACCGCGCAGGGGCCCGAGCGCGAGCTGCACCGAGACGCCGGGCACGCCGTTGCGCCGCTCCGTCGAGGTGAGCAGGAGCCACACGGCGGAGAGGAGGCCGTCGCGCTGGCGGCGGTCGAGGAGGCCCGCGAGCGCGTTCGGGTCGCTGAGGGTCACGTCCGGTCCGAGGAACTCCGACTCCGTGATCGCGTGGTGCAGCCACGTCTCGCGGCGCCCCTCGATGAGGTGCAGGCGCAGCTCGGTGGCGAGCGAGGCGGCGGTCGACGCGGCCAGCGGCGACAGGGGCAGCGGCTCGTCGCCCGTCGCCACGCCCTCGAGCAGCTGCTCGGCGGCGAGGTCCAGTCGCGCGAGCTCCTCGGACGCGAGCATGCCCACCGCGTAGCGCGGCGCGGAGACGGTGCTCTGCACGAGCACGCGGTCGAGCTCCATCTCCACGACGCGACGGAAGCCGCGGACGACGGCGACGCCGAACGCGGCGGGGACCACGGCGCGGGCGATGGCCGAGATCTCGGGCGCGAGATCACCGGGCCGCACGGGATCCGACACCAGGAAGACGAGGAGGAGCACGGCACCGAGGGCCGCGTCGACCACGAGGACCTCCCGGGCCGGGCGGTAGGTCACGGTCGTGAGCAGGGCCGCGCCGGCCGCGACGCCCGCGGTGGCGTGCTGCATCACGTCGCCCAGGGGCCACACGGCCACCAGGTCGAGGGCGACGACGATGCCGAGCCCGGCGACGAAGACGGCCATGAGCGGGCCGGGCATCCTGTCGCGGAGCGCCCGCACGGCGACGACGGACGCGACGAGGAGCGCGACCAGGAGGATCCAGGCCGTCGCGGCGAGGCCCGGCGCCGGGAGCGTGCGGTACTCGAGCGCGAACCGCACGAGCCCGTAGCCCAGCGCGATGGCGCACACGACCGCGGACCCCGCTCCCAGGTAGCCGAGGCCGATGGACGTGGGCTGCGCCGGCGTCCCCTCCGGCAGCCGGATGCGGCGGCTGGTGCGGGCCGGCGCGGACCGGTCGGTGCGGCTCACCTGGGCACCTCCAGCACGACGGTCGTGCCGGATCCGGGCGACGAGAACAGCCGCGCGTTCCCGCCGACGTCCTTGAGCCGCGCGACGACGGACTCCTTGAAGCCGAGCTTCGCCGGATCCACGTGCGAGAGGTCGAAGCCCACGCCCGCGTCGGTGACCATGGCCCGCACGGTCGTGTCGTCGTCGGTGATGGTCACGTGCGCCTCGGTGACGCCCGCGTGCCGGCGGACGTTCTCCAGGCACTCGGCGAGGGAGAGCAGGAAGGCGTCGAGTATGTCGCTCGGCAGCAGCACCTGGCCGGTCCCGTGCCAGCTGACCTCGAGGCCCATCCGGCCGAACCGCTGCTTGACCGACTCGAGCGTGTTCCCGAGCACCGACTGCTCCACGGGCTCCAGCGTGTAGCCGCCGGAGGCCTGCGGCGTCGGATTGGCGCCCAGCCGGAGCTGCCGGAGGAGCCGCGCGTCGTCCGCCGCCTGCTGGCGCATGGCCTGCGGGGTGACGCCGACGCCCGAGTGGGCGAGGAGCGTGAGGGTCGCGAGCACGGTGTCGTGCAGCAGGCGCGCGCCCTGGCGGCGCTGGGCCTCGAGCTCGCTGGCCAACCGCTCGGCCCGGTGGGCGCGGCCGACGTCGGTGATGCGCCGGCCGACCCGACGGATCGCCACGCTGAGCCAGTAGCCGAGGATCGCGACGAGCAGCCAGCCGAACACGTGCACGAGGACGACGTACGGGAACGCCGGGGTGCCCCAGGACGAGCCGACGGCCGCGGTGCTGGTGAGGGCGAACGCGGCCACGACGATGCGGAGCCGCCCGCGCTTCATGGTCTCGAGGAGGGCGAGGGAGCCGACGGAACCGGCGGAGATGTGGGTGAGCGCGGTGAGCGACGAGGCGCTCCGTCCGCCGAGCTGCGCGACGACCATCGCGGCGATGCCCGCGACCACGACCGCCACCATCCACCGGCGGCCCGCGTCGACGCCGAGGCGCCACTGCGCGAGGGCGAGGACGGCCAGGAGGGCGAGGCTCGCGGCCTCGACGGGCAGCGACAGCTCGCCCGGCAGCAGGATGCAGGCGGCGGCGACGGCCGTGAAGCACAGGCCGTAGACGCGCGCCGTCCTCTGCAGCAGGCGCTCGCGCTCGCGCTTCATGCGATCCATCGGGTCCCCGCTCGGAGTGCGACGCCGCCGGAGGCGCGCGCTGGGTGTGCCTCGATCCTAGGCGCGTGCACGAAGCACTTGTCACGTCCGGGTCTCGCGCGCGCTGATCATCCACATGCCCTACCCTCGGTGGCCCGCCGGCCTCGGGCGACCACGCGGATCCGGCTACTCCGGGGAGATCCAGCCGTGGCGGATGGCGTGACGGCGCAGCAGCACCTTGGTGCCGAGGTCGGTGCCCGCGTGCAGGTACTTCCGGCGGCCGCGCTTGATGTACGACTTGACGGTCTCCTCGGTCGTGCTCATCGCCTCCGCGACGTCGCGGATCGAGCGCCCGCCCGCGTAGAGCACGAGCGCGCGCTGCTCCTGCTGGCCGAGGCGCGGGTCCTCCGCGGCGTGGAAGTCCTGCATCGCGCGCTGCACGAGCGTGGTCTGGCGCGGCGTGCCGTCTGCGGCCGCGTGGATGGTCGCGATCAGCTCCTCCGACGACTCGGCCTTGGGCACGACGGCTGCGGCGCCCGCCCGCATGGCCCCGTGGATGGTCGACGCGTCGGCATGCGTGCTGAGCAGCACGGAGCTGAGGCCGGCGCCCGTGAGCGTGCGGATCTTCTGCGCCACCGGCACGTCGTCCCGGAGCGCGAGGTCGAGGACCACGACGTCGAAGGCGTCGGGGAAGCGCTCGTCGCGGATCAGCCCGCTCCAGGTGGGCGACGTCGCCACGACGTCGACCCCCGTGCGCGGCCGGGACAGGCGCGCGCTCAGCCCGTCGAGCAGCAGGACGTGGTCGTCCACGAGGGCCACGCGGACCCGGTGGCCCTGACCCGTCGCGTGCGGCGGCCGTCGGCTCATCGGTGCTCCCCTCGTGCGCCGGCGCCCGGAGGCGGCGGCGTGCTCCCAGGGGAAGCATAGGAACGCATGATGTCGCGCGGCGACGGCGCACGCCGAACTCACCCCCGGACTGGGGCGCTGCTCCTAGGCCTCCGTCGCCAGGAGCCGGGCGAGCTCTCGGCCCACGGCCTCACCCTCGATGAGGAAGCCGTCGTGCCCGTAGTCGGAGGAGATCACCACCACCTCGCCGCCGTCGATCGAGCCCGGGACGTGTCGGGCGATGAGCCGCTGGTCGTCCACGGGGAAGAGCCGGTCGCTGTCGATCCCGAGCACGAGCGTGGCGGCGCGGACCCGGGCGAGCGCGGCGGGGATGCCGTCTCGTCCCCGGCCGACGTCGTGCGAGCTCATGGCGTCGATGAGGCGGATGTAGCTCGTCGCGTCGAAGCGTCGCGTGAACTTGTTGCCGTGGAAGTCGAGGTACGACTCGACCGCGTACCGTCCGGCATCGCCCAGGGGACTGATGCCGCTCTGCCACGACCGCGCGAAGCGCTGGTTGAGCTCGTCGGGGCTCCGGTAGTTGAGGAGCGCCATGCGGCGGGCGAGGGCGAGTCCGCGGTGCGGCCCGTCGCCGTCGGCCGCGTCGAAGTAGTCGCCGTCCCGGTAGGCGGGATCCATCCGGATCGCCTCGGCCTGGACGGAGTTGAGCGCGATCTGGTCGGCGCTCGCGAGGGCCGGGGCCGCGAGCACCGCGAGCCGCCGCATCCGGTCGGGGTGGCCGACCCCCCACTCGAGCGCCTGCATGCCGCCCATGGACCCGCCGACGACCGCCGCCCACACGTCGATCCCGAGCGCGTCCGCCAACGCCGCCTGCACGGCGACTTGGTCGCGGATGGTGATGAAGGGGAACCGGTCGCCCCACTCCGCGCCGTCGGGCGCGAGCGAGGCCGGACCCGTCGTGCCCTGGCAGCCCCCGAGCATGTTGGGGGCGACGACGAACCAGCGGTCGGTGTCGATCGCGAGCCCGGGCCCGACGATGCCGGACCACCACCCGCCGGTCGGCTGCCCGGGGCCGGCGGGACCGCGCAGGTGGCTGTCCCCCGTGAGCGCGTGGAGGACGAGGACGGCGTTCCGCCCGTCCGCGTCCCGCTCGCCGAAGGTCTCGTACGCGACGCGGACGGAGGGCACCCGCCCGCCCACCTCGAGCTCCACGTCGCCGATCGACGCGAAGAGCCGGTCGGCGACGGGGTCGCCCTCGCGCCACGCCCCGGATGCGGGCGGCCGGCCGATCAGGGAGCGGATCTGCGCGTCCGTCACCAGGCTCGACGGGACGGTGTCCTCGGGTGTCTGCCAGTCCATCCCGACCAGTGAAGCACCGCGGGCGACGCGCGCGCGGAGTGTTACGCCCCGTGCGCCGCGGCGTCCGCGGACGCCGATCCGATCGCGGCCTCCTTGACGGCCCGCGCCGCCCGCAGGCCGCTCCCGAGGTCGTCGAGGATGTCGTCGATGCTCTCGAGCCCGACGGACAGCCGCACCAGCCCCGGGGTGACGCCGGCGGTGAGCTGCTGCTCGGGCGTCAGCTGGGCGTGCGTGGTCGACGCGGGGTGGATCACGAGGCTCCGCACGTCGCCGATGTTCGCCAGATGGCTGAACAGCTGAAGCGAGTCCACGAGCGCACGCCCGGCGTCCACGCCGCCCTTGAGCTCGAACGAGAGCACGGCGCCGACGCCGCGCGGGGCGTAGCGGTCGGCCGCCGCCCGCCACGGGCTCGACGGCAGGCCGGCGTAGTACACCGCCGCGACGTCCTCGTGCGCCTCGAGCCACTCCGCGACGGCCTGCGCGTTCTGCACGTGCCGCTCGATCCGGAGGCTCAGCGTCTCGATGCCCTGGATGAGCTGCCAGGCGCTCGCCGGCGCGATCGACGCCCCGAGGTCGCGGAGCAGCTGCACGCGCGCCTTGGTGACGTAGGCGATCCCGTCGCCCACCGCATCCGCGTACGTGACGCCGTGGTACGAGGCGTCGGGCGTCGTGAGGCCCGGGAAGCGCTCCGCGTGCTCGGACCACGGGAAGCGCCCGCCGTCGACGACGAGGCCGCCGATCACGGTGCCGTGGCCGCCGAGGAACTTGGTCGCCGAGTGCACCACGACGTCCGCGCCGTGCTCGAACGGGCGGATGAGGTAGGGCGTCGCGATCGTGTTGTCCACGATGAGCGGGACGCCGGCCGCGTGCGCCCGGTCGGCGACGCTCCGGATGTCGAGGATGTTGATGCGCGGGTTGCCGATGGTCTCCGCGAAGAAGAGCTTGGTGTTCGGCCGCACCGCGCGTGACCAAGCCTCGGGGTCGTCCTGGTCCTCGACGAACGTCGTCTCGATCCCGAGCTTCGCGAGCGTGTACTTGAAGAGGTTGTAGGTGCCGCCGTAGATGGAGGAGCTGGAGACGATGTGGTCGCCCGCCTCGGCGATGTTGAGCACCGCGAACGTCGACGCCGACTGCCCGGACGCCACCAGGAGCGCCGCAGTGCCGCCCTCGAGGGCGGCGACGCGCTCCTCGACCACGGCCTGCGTCGGGTTCATGATGCGCGTGTAGATGTTCCCGGGCTGCGCCAGCGCGAAGAGGTCCTGCGCGTGCTGCGCGTCGTCGAACACGTAGGACGTGGTCTGGTAGATCGGCGTGGCGCGTGCGTGCGTGACCGGATCCGGCGCCGCCCCCGCGTGGATCTGCTGCGTCTCGAAGCGCCAGCCGGCCGCTCGGTCCTCGTCGTGGTCGCTCATGTCGGGCCCGTCCTTCCCCTGTCGGTGCGCGCCGCGGTCGGGCGCACGCCGACACTAGGAAGGGCGTCGCGGCCGGGTCAACGCGAGGCGTCGCGGGGCGTAACCCTCCGGGTCCGCGCGTTCCCTACGCTGGGGTCATGTCCACAGCCAAGAGGGTCGTCGTCACGGGTGCGAGCTCGGGCATCGGCGCCGCCACCGTCCGCCTGTTCCGGAGCCGCGGATGGGACGTCGTCGGCGTCGCCCGCCGCGAGGACCGCCTGCGGGCGCTCGCCGAGGAGACCGGCGCCTCCTACGCGGTCGCCGACCTCACCGTGCAGGCCGACGTCGACTCCCTGCGCGACCACCTCCGCGAGACGGGGGACGTGCACGCGCTCGTCAACAACGCCGGGGGAGCGGTCGGCACCGACTCGGTCGAGGGCGGATCCGCCGCGGACTGGGCCTGGATGTACGAGATCAACGTGCTCGCCGTGCAGCGTGTGACGAGCGCGCTGCTGCCGCTGCTGCGCGCGGGCGTGCCGGCGGGCGGCAGCGCCGACGTGGTGACGGTCAGCTCGATCGCCGCGCACGTTCCCTACGAGGGCGGCGGCGGGTACAACGCCGCGAAGGCCGCGGTGCACGCGATGCTCGGCGTGCTGCGCCTGGAGCTCGCGGGCGAGCCGATCCGCGTGATCGAGATCGCGCCCGGCCAGGTGCGCACCGAGGAGTTCTCCCTCGTGCGCTTCGGCGGGGACCGGGCCCGGGCCGACGCCGTCTACGATGGCGTGCCCGGCCCGCTCACGGCGGAGGACGTGGCCGAGGCCATCGTCCACGCGGTGGAGCTGCCGCCGCACGTGAACGTCGACCTGCTCACCCTCAAGCCCGTCGCGCAGGCCGCCCCGCACAAGCTCGTGCGGAAGCCGCTGGCCGTGCGCGAGGAGCTGACCGACCGCCCCTGAACCGCGGCGCCGGTCCCGGGCCGCCTCGGCCCGTCCGGTCAGGCGGCGGGCTGCGTGGCGTCGGCGGCCGGCAGGTCCGGGAGGGGCCCCGTCAGGAACCCCTGCACGACGGGTCCGTGCAGGGCGACGACCATCTCGCGCGGCATGCTCGCGATGGGCTCGCTGCGCCAGATGTAGCGCGTGATGGCGATGCCGCCGAGCGCCGCGCCGACGAGGGAGTTGCGGATGTCCGCCTCCTCGGGGGGCGTGCCCTCGGGCAGCGCGTTGGTCCAGTGCTGCGGGGCGGCCTCGACGAAGCGGCGGTACGCGCCGCTGTCGTGGTCCGAGGTGACGGTGACCCAGCGCATGATCGTGGACCCCACGGGGTGCTCCCACGTGTGCAGAGCCGCGTCGACGAGGGCGGCGCCGCGCTCCTCGACGGGCAGCTCGCGGAGGCGGAGGTACGGGGCGACCAGGTCGTCCGAGGGGCGCAGCGCCTCCTCGAGGAGCGCCTCCAGCGAGCCGAAGTAGTAGCGGACGAGGCTGGGGTCGACGCCGGCCGTGGCGGCGATGCGGCGGGCGCTGACGCGGTCGGCGCCCGACTCGATGAACAGCATGCGGGCCGCGTCGATGATGCTGGCGCGCGCGTCGCCGGAGGTGCGCGGCCCCCGGCGCCTCGGGGTGGCGGCGTCGTCGGCGCGGTCGCGGGCATCGAGCTCGTTCGCCAGGACGGCCATGGGGCGTGCGTCTCGTGTCATGGTCCATCAACGTAGTGCGGGGCCGCTGGCCGGATGCCCCGCATGAGGGAATTGTGAACAACCCGTCGGGCGACCTGTAGTTTCGTCGAGGCGTCCTCGTGCCGCCTCCCCCTCCCTCCCGCTGAAGAAGGCGTCCGCGTGCCCCTGGTCCTCCCGCCCCTGTTCGAGATCGTCTCGCTGACGATCCTGGTCGTCGTCCTCGTCGCCGACCTGCTCATCGTGTACCGGCGCCCGCACGTGCCGTCCACGAAGGAGTCGGCCCTCTGGGTCGCGTTCTACGTGGGGCTCGCGCTCGTGTTCGCGGTCATCATGCTCGTCGTCGGCGGACCCGAGCACGCGGGGCAGTTCGTGGCGGGCTGGCTGACCGAGTACAGCCTCAGCATCGACAACCTCTTCGTCTTCGTCATCATCATGGGGCGGTTCAGCGTGCCCCGGAAGTACCAGCAGGAGGTGCTGATGGTGGGCATCATCATCGCGCTCGTGCTGCGCGGCGTCTTCATCCTGCTGGGCGCCGAGCTCATCGAGAGCTACAGCTGGATCTTCTACATCTTCGGCGCGTTCCTGCTCTACACGGCTGTGAAGCAGGCCGTCGGCGACGAGGACGAGGACAGCGAGGACTCGCTGTTCATCCGCTTCCTCCGCCGACGTCTGAAGATCGCGCCCGACTTCGACGGCTCCAAGGTGCGCACCGTCGTCGACGGCCGCAAGGTGCTCACGCCGATGGTGATCGTGTTCGTCTCGATCGGCACGACGGACCTGATCTTCGCGCTCGACTCGATCCCGGCCATCTTCGGCATCACGGAGTCGCCGTTCATCGTGTTCACCGCGAACATCTTCGCCCTCATGGGCCTCCGCCAGCTCTACTTCCTGCTCGGCGGGCTGCTCGACCGGCTCGTGTACCTCAAGTACGGGATCGCGTTCATCCTCTTCTTCATCGGCGTCAAGCTCGTGCTGCACGCGATGCACGAGAACACCCTGCCGTTCGTCAACGGCGGCCGGGGGATCGAGTGGGCGCCCGAGATCCCGACCGTGGTGAGCCTCGTGGTGATCCTCGCCTCCATGCTCGTCGCGACGGTCGCGAGCCTCATCAGGATGCGCGCCGACGGCACGCCCGTCACCGGCCCCGACGCCGGTGCCGCGCCGGTCGATCGCGCCGACGACGACCGGTCCGACCGGTGACCGACGCCCGCAGCATCGCGATCGGCGGCCGCAGGATCGACGTCTCCTGGGCCGCCCGCACCGACGTGGGCAGCGTCCGCGCCGTCAACGAGGACGGCCTGCTGGCGGATCCGCCGGTGTGGCTCGTGGCCGACGGCATGGGCGGCCACGCGTTCGGCGACCGGGCGAGCGCCACGCTCGTCGAGACCTTCGGCGGGCTGACGGGCGAGCAGCCCGTGACGCGCGACCTCATCGTGGAGGCCGTCGAGGCCTCCAACGAGGCGATCGGCGACCTCATCACGGGCGACGACCCGCCGGGCACGGTGGCGGGCACCACGCTCGCCGGCATCGCCCTCGTGCGCGCCGACGACGGCGAGCCCCTCTGGATGGTCTTCAACGTCGGCGACTCGCGCGTCTACGCGTGGACGGACGGGCGCCTGCAGCAGGTCACCGTCGACCACTCGGCCGTGCAGGAGCTCGTCGACCAGGGGCGCATGACGCGCGCGGAGGCCGAGCGCAGCCCGGTGCGGAACCTCATCACGCGGGCCGTGGGCTCGCACGACGAGGTCGCCGCGGACGAGTGGCTGCTGCCGGTCGCCGCGCACCAGGTCTTCCTCATCTGCTCGGACGGGCTCACCAAGGAGCTCGACGACGACGCCATCGACGCGGTCCTGCGCCTCGCGCACGAGGACGGCGGCGGCGTGGACCGCGCCGCCGACGCGCTGGTGGCGCAGGCCCTGGCGTCCGGGGGCCGGGACAACGTCACGGTCGTCGTGATCGAGGCGGCGTCCGACGAGCAGCCGGAGGCCGACGCGTCCGCGGGCGCGCCCCGCACCTGAGGAATAGCCGCGGGCACCCGGCGTTAGACTCCCATGATGCGCGAGGGCACCCTCGCGCCCCTGCCATGAGGAGAGCCGCGTGCGGACTGCGAAGACCCTGGCCGAGAAGGTGTGGGCCGACCACCTGGTCGCCGCGGGGGAGGACGGCACCCCCGACCTCCTCTACATCGACCTCCACCTCGTGCACGAGGTCACCAGCGCCCAGGCCTTCGACGGCCTCCGCCTCGCCGGCCGCCCCGTGCGCCGCCCGGACCTCACCATCGCCACCGAGGACCACAACACGCCGACGGTCGGCATCGACCGGCCCATCGCCGACCTGACGAGCCGCACGCAGATCCACGCCCTCCGCGCCAACGCGGAGGAGTTCGGGATCCGCCTGCACTCCCTCGGCGACATCGAGCAGGGCATCGTCCACGTGGTCGGCCCGCAGCTGGGCCTGACGATGCCCGGCATCACGGTCGTCTGCGGCGACTCGCACACGTCCACCCACGGCGCGTTCGGCGCCATGGCCTTCGGCATCGGCACGAGCGAGGTCGAGCACGTCCTGGCGACGCAGACGCTGCCGCTCCAGCCGTTCAAGACCATGGCGGTCACCGTGGAGGGCACCCTGCGCCCGGGTGTCACGGCCAAGGACATCATCCTCGCGGTCATCGCGCGGATCGGCACGGGCGGGGGCCAGGGCCACGTGCTCGAGTACCGCGGCAGCGCCATCCGCTCGCTCTCCATGGAGGGCCGCATGACGATCTGCAACATGTCGATCGAGGCCGGCGCGCGCGCGGGCATGATCGCTCCCGACCAGACCACGTACGACTACCTCCGCGGTCGGCCGCACGCCCCGACGGGCGCCGACTGGGACGAGGCCGTCGCCTACTGGGAGACGCTCGCCACCGACGACGACGCGGTGTTCGACGCCGAGGTCCACCTCGACGCCGACGCGCTCGAGCCCTTCGTGACGTGGGGCACGAACCCCGGCCAGGGCGTCTCGCTGAGCGAGCCCGTGCCGGATCCCGCCGCCGTCGCCGACCCGAACGAGCGCGCCGCCGCCGAGCGCGCCCTCGCCTACATGGACCTCGCCCCCGGCACGCCCATGAAGGACATCCGGGTCGACACCGTGTTCATCGGCTCCTGCACCAACAGCCGGGTGGAGGACCTGCGCGCCGCCGCCGAGATCGTGCGCGGCCGCACCAAGGCCGAGGGCGTCCGAGTGATGGTCGTCCCCGGCAGCGCGCGCGTCCGGATCGAGGCCGAGGCCGAGGGCATCGACGAGGTCTTCATGGACTTCGGTGCCGAGTGGCGCTTCGCGGGCTGCTCGATGTGCCTCGGCATGAACCCGGACCAGCTCGCGCCGGGGGAGCGCTGCGCCTCCACCAGCAACCGCAACTTCGAGGGCCGCCAGGGCAAGGGCGGTCGCACGCACCTCGTGTCGCCGCTCGTGGCCGCGGCCACCGCCATCCGCGGCACGCTGTCGAGCCCGTGGGACCTGCAGGAGGACGGCGTCGTCGACGCGTCCACGGTGCGCATGGCCGCCGCCGTCGGACAGGGGGCCTGAGCCGTGGAGCCCATCACCCGCGTCACCGGCACCGCCGTCCCGCTCAGGCAGTCCAACGTCGACACCGACCAGATCGTCCCGTCCCAGTTCCTCAAGCGGGTCACCAAGACCGGGTTCGAGGACGCGCTGTTCTTCCAGTGGCGCAAGGACCCCGGCTTCTTCATCAACCAGCCGGTCTACGAGGGCGCCACCGTCCTCGTCGCCGGTCCGGACTTCGGCACGGGCTCGTCCCGCGAGCACGCCGTGTGGGCGCTGCGCGACTACGGCTTCCGCGCCGTGCTCAGCCCGAGGTTCGGCGACATCTTCCGGGGCAACTCCGGGAAGCAGGGCCTCCTCACGGGCATCGTGAGCGAGGACGACGTCGAGAGGCTGTGGACCGCGATGGACGCGGAGCCCGGGCTCGACCTCACCGTCGATCTCATCGAGCGGGTCGCCACGGCACCCGGCCTGACGGTCCCCTTCGAGATCGACGAATACACTCGGTGGCGGCTCCTCGAGGGGCTCGACGACATCGCCCTCACCCTCCGGGATGAGGACGCCATCACCACCTTCGAACACGAACGGGCCGCATGGCGCCCGCGCACCTTGCCGGCCCGGCCGGCAGCTCTGGAGAACTGAATGAACTCACTAGTCAGCGACGCCAAGAAGGCGGGGGAGCGGGTGGGCCTCCTGTCCGACTCCATCGTCATCAACGGCGGGATCCCGCTGCGTGGCCGCATCGAGGTCCGCGGGGCGAAGAACCTGGCCACCAAGGCCATGGTCGCCTCCCTCCTCGGCGAGAGCCCCAGCCTGCTGCGCTCGGTTCCCGACATCAGCGACGTCCGCGTCGTCTCCGGGCTCCTCGAGGTGCACGGCGTGACGCTCCGCAAGGGCGAGCAGGAGGGCGACCTCATCCTCGACCCGAAGGACGTCGAGAGCGCCCACATGGCGGACATCGACGCGCACGCCGGCAGCTCGCGGATCCCGATCCTCTTCTGCGGCCCGCTGCTGCACCGCCTCGGCGAGGCGTTCATCCCCGACCTCGGCGGCTGCCGCATCGGCGACCGCCCCATCGACTTCCACCTGGACGCGCTGCGCGCGTTCGGCGCCGTCGTCGAGAAGCTCCCGAGCGGCATCCGCCTCACGGCGCCGGACGGGCTGAAGGGCGCGAACGTCGAGCTGCCCTACCCGAGCGTGGGCGCGACCGAGCAGGTGCTCCTCACGGGCGTCCGCGCGAAGGGCGTCACGGAGCTGAAGAACGCGGCCATCGAGCCGGAGATCATGGACCTCATCGCGATCCTGCAGAAGATGGGCGCGATCATCTCCGTGGAGCCGAACCGCGTGATCCTCATCGAGGGCGTCGACCGCCTCGAGGGCTACACGCACCGCGCGCTCTTCGACCGCAACGAGGCCGCGAGCTGGGCCTCCGCCGCGCTCGCGACCGGCGGCGACATCTTCGTCGGCGGTGTCCGCCAGGCCGAGATGATGACGTTCCTCAACGTGTTCCGGAAGGTGGGCGGCGCGTTCGACATCGAGGAGGACGGCATCCGGTTCTACCACCCGGGCGGCGACCTCAAGCCCGTGGTCATCGAGACCGACGTGCACCCGGGCTTCATGACGGACTGGCAGCAGCCGCTCGTCGTGGCGCTCACGCAGGCGCCCGGCGTCTCGATCATCCACGAGACCGTGTACGAGAACCGCTTCGGCTTCACGGACGCGCTCAACGAGATGGGCGCGGACATCGTCGTCCACAAGGAGGGCCTCGAGGGCCACGAGCGCCGCGTGGCGCGGCGCGACTTCGAGCAGGCCGCGGTCATCACGGGGCCGACGCACCTGCACGGCGCGGACATCACCGTGCCGGACCTGCGCGGCGGCTTCAGCCACCTCATCGCCGCGCTGACGGCCGAGGGCCGGTCCACCGTCAGCAACGTGGGGATCATCTCCCGCGGCTACGAGGACTTCATCGGGAAGCTGCGCCAGCTCGGCGCGGACTTCTCCTACGAGGGCTAGCCTCGCCGGCGGCGCCCCGCGCCGCCCCGCCGGCCGGGCCCGTCCGCAGGGACGCGCCCGGCCATCCGCCGGGTGGACCGCACCCGGCGGGCGCCCGACGACGACCGCGACCCGACCGGAGCACCCATGGCGAACGAGAAGGCCCGACCGTCGATCTTCTGGGTGCTGGCTGCCCTCGTGCTGCCGGTGCTGAACACGGCCGTCCGGTTCGAGATCCGGCACCCCGAGCGGCTCCCGCGCACGGGCTCGTACGTGCTGGCGCCCAACCACTACAGCGAGATCGACCCGGTGGTCATGGGGGCCGTGGCGTGGAAGCTCGGGCGGCTGCCGCGGTTCCTCGCGAAGGCGTCGCTGTTCGACGTCCCGGTGGTCGGCTGGTTCCTGCGCCGCTCGGGGCAGATCCCGGTGCAGCGCGACGGCGGCGTCCGCGGCGGCGAGGCCCTCACCGCCGCGAAGGACCTGGCGCGCGACGGCCGCATCGTCGTCGTGTACCCGGAGGGCACGCTCACGCGCGACCCCGACCTCTGGCCCATGCGGGGCAAGACCGGCGCCGTGCGGCTCGCGCTGCAGGCCGGGATCCCCGTGGTCCCGATGGCGCACTGGGGCACGCAGCAGCTCATGGGCCGCTACTCGAAGCGCGTGCGCCTGTTCCCGCGCTCGACCATCCACGTGGCCGTCGGCGAGCCGGTCGACCTCTCCCGCTTCCGCGATCGGAGCCTCGACTCCGCGACCCTGACCGAGGCGACCGCGGTCGTCATGGCCGCCATCACGGAGCTCCTCGAGGAGCTCCGCGGCGAGACCGCCCCCACCGAGCGCTGGGACCCCCGCTCGAACAACCAGAAGGAGACCGGCCGATTTGAGTGACGCGACCGCGAGCCCCCGACCCGCAGGATCCACCGTCCCGAGCGCGTCCGCATCGACGCCCGTCGACGCGACGGCAGGCCCGGGGGAGCGCCGCAAGGTCGTCGTCCTCGGCGCCGGCAGCTGGGGCACGACCTTCGCCAAGGTCATGGCCGACGGCGGCAGCGACGTGCTCATGTGGGCACGCCGCCCCGAGCTCGCGCGGGAGATCTCCGAGGCGCAGCGCAACAGCGACTACCTGCCGGGCGTGAACCTCCCGCGCCGGCTCACGGCGGACGCCTCCCTGGAGCGGGTGCTCGACGGCGCCACGGACGTGTTCGTCTCGGTCCCCAGCCAGACGCTGCGCCAGAACCTCGAGGCGGCCCGGGAGCTGATCCCGGCGGACGCCGTCGTCGTCAGCCTCATGAAGGGCGTGGAGAAGGGCACGGGCCTGCGCATGAGCGAGGTCATCGCGGAGACGCTGGGGCTCGGTGCCGCGCGCATCGCCGTGGCGTCGGGCCCGAACCTGGCGCTCGAGATCGCGCGCGAGCAGCCGACCGCCGCGGTCGTGTCGTCGGCGGATCCGGCCACGGCGGAGCGCATCGCCAAGATCGCCCGCAACCCCTACTTCCGGTCGTTCGTGAACACCGACGTGATCGGGACGGAGTTCGGCGGCGTGCTCAAGAACCTCATCGCGGTGGCGGTCGGGATCGTCGACGGCGTGGGGTACGGCGAGAACACGAAGGCGTCGATCATCACCCGCGGCCTCGCCGAGATGACCGCGTTCTCCGTCGCCTACGGCGCCCGGGCCGAGACCCTCGCGGGCCTCGCGGGGCTCGGCGACCTCATCGCCACGTGCGAGTCGTCGCTGTCCCGCAACAACACGGCCGGCCGTCTGCTCGGCCAGGGCTACAGCTTCGGCGACGTCGTGTCGCGCATGCAGCAGACCGCCGAGGGGCTCTCCTCCGTGGCGCCCGTGCTCGAGCTCGCCCGCCAGCGCGGCGTGGTGATGCCCATCGTCGAGCAGGTGTCGCAGGTGCTCGCGGGCACGCTCTCGCCGCGCGACATCGCCCCGCACCTCACGACCGACGACGACACTCCGCAGGGGGAATGACCATGGCCGACCGCATCCGCGTCGTCCTGCTGTTCGGCGGGACGTCCAGCGAGCACTCCATCAGCTGCGCGACGGCGAGCGGGGTCCTCGGCGCGCTCGACCGGGAGCGCTTCGAGGTGATCCCGGTGGGCGTCACCCGCCGCGGCGCCATGACGCTGCAGGCGGACGACGCGTCCGCCCTCGCGCTCGACGCCGAGGCCCTGCCCGAGGTCGCCGACAACGGCACGCGCGTGCGCTGGCCGGAGGACGCGTCGTCGCGCGAGCTGCACGTGCGGGACGCGGACGGCCCCGAGCGCTCGCTCGGCCGCGTCGACGTCGTGTTCCCCATCCTCCACGGCACCCAGGGCGAGGACGGGACGGTGCAGGGGATGCTCGAGCTCGCCGGCCTCCCGTACGTCGGCTCGGGCGTGCTGGCCTCGGCGCTCGGGATGGACAAGCACTTCGCGAAGACGGTGCTGCGCGACGCCGGCATCGCCGTGGCTCCGTGGACCACCGTGACGCGACGCGATTGGGAGGCCGACCCCGACGCCGTCCGCGCCCGGGCGGCGGAGCTCGCCCTGCCCGCGTTCGTGAAGCCGGCGCGCGCCGGATCGAGCGTCGGCGTGAGCCGCGTGGCGGAGCCGGGGGAGCTCGACGCCGCCCTCGCGACCGCGTTCCGGGAGGACGACCGCGTGCTCGTCGAGGCCGGCCTCGTCGGACGCGAGGTGGAGTGCGCGATCCTCGACGGCGGGCCCGGCACGCTGCCGCGCGCGTCCGTCGCGGGCGAGATCGTCGTCTCCGGCCGCGACTTCTACGACTTCGAGGCGAAGTACCTGGGCGCCGACGGCATCCAGCTGGTGTGCCCGGCGGACGTGACCGCGGATCAGCTCGCCGACATGCAGGAGCTGTCGATCCGCGCCTTCCGCGCCGTGGGCGCCCGCGGCCTCGCGCGCGTGGACTTCTTCCTGACGGCCGACGGGTTCGTGCTCAACGAGATCAACACGATGCCCGGCTTCACGCCCATCTCGATGTTCCCCGCCTGCTGGGGCGCGTCGGGCGTCGCGTACCCCGACCTCATCTCGGAGCTGCTCGACGTGGCCCTCGCCTGGGAGGCGGAGGGACGGCGCACCTGAGGCGGCTCTCCGGGGCCGCGGCGGGGATCCGCGGGGCAGGCGGCCGAGGCAGGCGGCAGACGCCGGTCGCCGCGACGGGGAGAGCCTAGGCTCGACGCATGCTCGTAGGACGATCCGTCGCCCGGCCCCGCCTCCACCCCGACGCCCGGATCGGGTTCGCGGTGCGCCCGGCGGCCCGTGTCCGCGGCGAAGGCTCGCGGCCGGTGGGCGAGACCCCGACCGTCCGGCGGCCGACGGTCTCCGTCGTCATCCCCGTCCGCGACGACGCCGGGCACCTGCGGGCCTGCCTCCGGGCCCTCGCCGGCCAGACGGTCGCGCCGGACGAGGTCGTGGTCGTGGACAACGCCTCCCGCGACGACAGCGCGGAGGTCGCCCGCGCGGGCGGCGCGCGCGTCGTCCACGAGCCCGTGGTCGGGATCCCGGCGGCCGCGTCGACCGGCTACGACGCGGCGCGGCACGAGGTCATCGCGCGGCTCGACGCCGACTGCGTACCGCCCGCGGACTGGATCGAGCGGCTCGGCGACGTGCTCGCCGCGCGTCCCGACATCGCCGCCGTCACGGGCGCCGCGCGCTTCCTCGACGGCCCGCGCGCGCTCCGCGGCGTCGCGGCCGTCGCCTACCTCGGCGCCTACTTCGCCTCGGTGACGCTCGCGCTCGGGCACCCGCCGCTGTTCGGATCCAACTTCGCCCTCCGCGCCGACGCCTGGCGCCAGGTGCGCCACGAGGTGCACCGCGCGGGGACGCACCTGCACGACGACATCGACCTCTCGGTGCACCTGGGGCCCGAGCGGCGGATCGTGCTCGACCCGCGCCTGGGCATGGGGATCAGCATGCGTCCGCTGACGCGCCCGTCGACACTGCCGCTGCGGATGAGCCGGGGCATGGCGTCGCTCACGACGCACTGGCCGCGCGAGCTGCCGTGGCTGCGATGGTGGCGCGCGGGCCGGCTGGTCGTGGCCGCGCGCCGGGGGCACGGGCCGGATGCGCTCGACGCGCCGGTCAGCTCCCGGGCGGCGGTGCCACGCCGAGGTCCTGCGCGCTGACGCAGCGGTTCGTCTGCGGGATGGCGCCGACGACCCGGCTCAGGTCCGTGAGGGCCGTGTAGCTCGCCTGCGTGGAGTCGATGACGACCTCCACGGCGGGCGTGCGCCCGTAGGTCGTGTAGCGGATGTTCGGCGCCCTGGTGTCGTCCTCCACCCAGTCGACGTCGTCGTAGCTGATGCAGGCGTCGGTCGTGGGCCCGGGCGGCGTCACGCCGCAGCGCAGGATCACCGTGCTCTGCGGATCGCCCCACGCTCCCGTGCCCTGGGCGTCGGTCTCGCGGAGCGGAGCGGAGCCGAGCTCGGCGGGCAGGTGCACGACCACGTCGGCGCAGAGCGGATCCGCCGCGTCGGCCGCGGGCTCGAGCGAGACGGTGGGGGTGCAGCCGGCGAGGAGGACGGCGAGGCCGCACGCGGCGACGGCGGCTGCGGCGGCGCGCACGGCGCGGGCGGGGCGGCGGGGAGTCATCGGGGTCAGGCTACCGTGGCACCCGTGACGACTCCTGAGACGCACCGGCCCGACGACGCGACCCTGGGCAGCGCGGGGGAGCTCGCGACCCTCGCGCGGATCCTGCCCCGCCTGCCGGACGCCGACGCCGCCGACGCCGGACCGGGTGACGACTGCGCCGTCGTGCGGGCGCCCGACGGCCGGTTCGTCATCACGACCGACATGATGGTCGAGGGGCCCGACTTCCGCCTGGCGTGGTCGACGCCGCACGACCTCGGGATGCGCGCCGCCGCCTCCAACCTCGCCGACGTCGCCGCGATGGGCGCCCGCCCGACCGCCCTCCTCGTCGCGATCGCCGCGCCCGCCGACACGCCCGTGCGGGACCTCGAGGTGCTGGCCGACGGGCTGCGCGACGGCTGCCGCGCCCAGGCGCCCGGCTGCGGCGTGGTCGGCGGCGACCTCTCCGTGTCGGACGCGCTCGTCATCACGGTCACCGCGACGGGCGACCTCGAGGGCCGCGCCCCGGTGCTGCGCTCCGGCGCGCGCCCCGGGGACGTGATCGCCGTGGCGGGCACGCTCGGCATGGCCGCCGCCGGCGTCCGGCTGCTGTTCGACCACGCGCGCCGGGCCGATGCAGGCGGCGAACCGGTCCCCGACGCCGACCTCGCGCGGGCGCTCCGGTCCGCGCATCCCGACGCGGTCGAGGCGCAGCTCTCGCCGGTCGCGCCCATCGCCGCCGGGGTGGAGGCGGCCCGCGCCGGGGCCACGGCGATGCTCGACGTCTCCGACGGGCCGCTCCTCGACCTCGCCCGGATGGCGCGCGCGAGCGGCGTCGCCATCGACCTCGCGACCGCGGCCCTCGCCGCCGACGTCCGGCGCGTCGCGGACGCGCATCCTGCTCTCCCGCCCCTGGCCCTCGACCTCGTCCTCACGGGCGGCGAGGACCACGGACTCGTCGCCGCCTTCCCCGCGGGCGCCCCGATCCCCGGGTCGTTCCGGGTCGTCGGCGTCGTGCGGGAGGCGGGCGCCCGGGGTCCGTCGGTCACGGTCGACGGCGCTCCGTACGAGGGCCCGCGGACCCCGCGCGGCGGCTGGGACCCGTACGCCGACTGGGACGGCGCGCGCTAGCCCCGATCCGCCGCGGCCCACCACACGACGGTGTCGCCGTAGGCCCGGCGTCGGTCGAGCGCGATGCCGACGGGCCACGCGGGCTCCGCCGATCGGGCGCTCCGCTCCACCATGACGACCGCGTCGTCGGCGAGCCGCGGCGCGAGGGCGGCCAGCTCCTCGGCGAGCTCCGCGTCGCCCACCTCGTACGGCGGATCCAGGAACGCGACGTCGTAGGTGCCGCGGTCGCCGAGGAGGAAGGCGTGCACGCTCTGGGCGGCGACGCGGATGGCCAGTTCGGCTCCGCGCGGCGCCGCGCCCTCGAGGATGCGCGCGTTCGACCGGCACACGGACGCGGCCGGGGTGGCGCGCTCCACCAGCACCACCTCGCGCGCCCCGCGGCTCGCGGCCTCGAGGCCGAGGGCGCCGGATCCGGCGTAGAGGTCCAGGACCCGTGCGCCGTCGAGCGCGTCGCGGGCCTCGAGACCGGAGAAGAGGGCCTCGCGCACCCGGTCGCTCGTGGGGCGCGTGCCGGTCCTCGGGACCCGGAGCACGAGGGAGCCGGCGAACCCGGCGACGATGCGGGTCACGACGTGCGTCCGGAGGGACGCGGAGCGGCAGGGATCGGGGCGGGGTCCACGGGCGTCCACGCTACCCGTCCGCGGCCGCGTCCAGCCGCTCACGGCCGCTCCCCGGACGCGCGGGGGGAGCTGACGTATGCTCGCAAGACGCCCACGACGCTGGAGGATCCGCGTGACGAGCCCCGAGTCCGAGTCCGTTCCCCTGCACGGCGATCCGGGCGTCGCGCCCGCGCGCATCCACCCCGCCCCGCGGACGGGGGCGCACGCCCCCGCCTCGCGCGGGTCCCGGGCCATGCCGCTGACGGAGGTGCGCCGGCTCGCCGACCTCATCCTCGGCAACATCGACGCCGTCATGTCCGGCAAGCAGGACGCCACCCGCATGGCCCTCACCGTGTTCCTCTCCGGCGGCCACCTCCTCATCGAGGACGTGCCCGGGGTCGGGAAGACCATGCTCGCCAAGGCGCTGGCGCGGAGCGTCGACTGCACCGTCAACCGGATCCAGTTCACGCCCGACCTGCTCCCCTCGGACGTCACGGGCGTCTCCGTGTACAGCCAGGCCGACCACCGCTTCGAGTTCCAGCCGGGCGCCGTGTTCGCGAACATCGTCATCGGCGACGAGATCAACCGCGCGAGTCCCAAGACGCAGTCCGCGCTCCTCGAGTGCATGGAGGAGGGGCAGGTCACGGTCGACGGCGTCACGCACGGGCTCCAGCAGCCGTTCACGGTCGTCGCCACGCAGAACCCGGTCGAGATGGAGGGCACGTACGCGCTCCCCGAGGCGCAGCGCGACCGCTTCATGGCCCGGATCTCGATGGGCTACCCCGACGCCGACGCCGAGCTGGCGATGCTCCGCGACCGCGACACGGTGAGCCCGCTCGACGAGCTGCGGCCCGTGGTCGACGCCGACGAGCTCGACGCGATGATGCACGCGGCCCGCGGGGTCTACGTGTCCGATCCCGTCTCGCGCTACGCGGTGGCGATCGTGCAGGCCACCCGCGGTCACGAGGACATCCGCCTGGGCGCGAGCCCCCGCGCCACCCTGCAGCTCATCCGCGCCGCGAAGACCCGCGCCGCGCTCGACGGCCGCGACTTCGTGCTGCCCGACGACATCGACGCGCTGGCCGCGCCGGTGCTCGGGCACCGGCTCGTCGCCACGGGCCGGGCGCTCGGCCGGCGCGGCAGCGGGCAGGCGGCCGTGGTCGAGATCCTCGAGCGGATCGTCGCCACCACGTCCGTGCCGCTGAGCGCCGCGGGCCGGGCGCGCTGACGTCGTGCGGCCCCTCGCGCGCCTGATGCGGAGGGTCGGCATCGAGGCCGTCCCGCATCCGACCCTCCGGGGCATCGCCCTGCTCGCCGCGGGCGTCGCGGCGTTCGCGGGCGCGTTCCTCGCGGGGCGGCGCGAGTTCGTCTTCATCGGCGCCGCGGTGCTCGCGCTGCCGCTGCTCGCGGCCGCCTGGCTCGTGGTCGCGCGCATCCGGCTGCACGTCGAGCGCTCCTTCTCCTCGGACGTCGTCGAGTCCGGCACCGCGACGACCGTCACCGTGTCCGTGTCGAGCACGGGCCCCTTCGCGACGCCGCCGGCGCAGGTGCTGGACGTCGTGCCCGGCGTGGAGGGAGCGACCCCGCCCGCGGCGCTGCCGTCCCTTCGGGGGCTCGCCCGCGGATCACGGCGCGCCGCCGTCCGGCCGGTCCTCCGCTACGACCTGACGCCCGAGCGCCGCGGCGTGCACGAGGTGGGGCCGCTCGCGGTCGAGGAGAACGACCCGTTCCGCCTCATGCTGCTGCGCCACGTCGCCGGCGGCACCTCGCGGCTCGTCGTGACGCCGCGCATCGCCGACCTCGAGGCGGAGCCCTCCGGCCAGGTGTCGTCGGAGGGCGAGTCCGAGCGCGTCCAGCGCCGGGCGGACGGCGGCGAGGACGACCTCGGCACGCGCGAGTACCGGGCGGGGGATCCGCTCCGCCGCGTGCACTGGCGCGCCACCGCCCGCCACGGCGAGCTCATGGTGCGACAGGAGGAGCAGCGGTCGAGCCCGCGCTCGCTCGTGCTCCTCGACACCCGCGCGTCCGCCTTCCCCCGGTACGCGGACGACGACGACGAGGGCGACCGCGCGTTCGAGCGCGCGGTGTCCTTCGCCGCGAGCGTCGCCGTGCACCTCCAGCGCGGCGGATACGCGGTGCAGCTCCTCGAGACCGCGGGCGCCTCCGACGCCCCCGCCCCGGGCCGCGGCGCCGAGCCCGCGAGCGAGGCCGACCTGCTGCTCCGCCTCGCCGAGGTGCGCCCGACCGATCCCGACCCCGACCGCGACGCCGTGCAGGAGCTGCTGTCCGACCTCCGCCGCAGCCGCCGGGCCGTCCCCCTGCACGCGGTGCTCGGCCACCTCGACGAGGCCGAGGCCCGGCGCCTCGCCGGGCTCGGATCCACCTGCCGTCCCGCCGTCGCGTTCCTCGCGCATCCCGGCCGCGTCGACGGACGCGACGACCGGGAGGCCCTCCGCATACTCCGCGAGTCCGGCTGGACCACCGTGGTCCTCGGCGAGGGCATCCGACCCGCGGACGCCTGGCACGCCGCGCGCTCCGAGGAGATGGCCCGATGACCGACCTCGGCTCCGTCGGACTCGGCGGCCGCGAGCGCTGGACCGTCGAGCCGCGGCCCCTGCCGGGCGAACGGCGCGGGGGACGCGGCGCGGGCGCGTCCGGCATGCCCGGGCGCGACGGCCGTCCGCCCCGTCCCCGCGGCCGCGCCGCCGCCCGCTGGCCGCTCACGGCCGCCCTCGCGGTCGCGCTCCTGGCCGCCGCCGCGAGCCTCCACCTGCTCATCGAGACCGGTCCCTGGTTCCTGCTCTGCGCGGTCGTCGTGGCGGCGGTCCTCGGATCCGCCGCGCTGCTCCGCGCCGCGGGCGCGCCGCGGATCCTCGCCTCGGGCGGCGCGCTCGTCGTGCTCGTGCTCCTCGTCACGCTCGTGTTCGCGGGACGCACGGCGATCCTCGGCGTGCTGCCGACCCCGGAGACCGTGCGGACGCTCGTGGCCGTGGGGGAGCAGGCGGGGGAGGAGATCTACCGCCGCTCCGCGCCCGTGCCGCCGCTCGCGTCCATCGTCTTCGTGGCCGTCGCGTCGATCGGGGCTCTCGCCGTCCTGCTCGACGTGCTCGCGTCGGTGCTCCGCATGCCCGCCGTCACGGGCCTGCCGCTGCTCGTGCTCGTGTCCGTGCCGGGCGCGATCCTCGTCGGCGAGTTCTCGGTCGCGTCCTTCGCCGTCACGGCGCTGGCGTGGTTCGCGGTGCTCGCGGCCGATGCGCGCGACCGCGGGAGCGACCTGCCGGGCGGGCGGGCGTCGTCGGGCGACCGCGGATCCGGCCGCGGGAGCCCGGGCGCCGCGCGCGCGACCCTCGTCTCCGCGGGCGCGCTCGCGGCCGGCGCCGTCGTCGTCGCGTTGGTCGCCCCCGCGATCGTCCCCGGGCTCACGAGCGCCACGTTCCCCACCGCCTCCGGAGCGGGAGCCAGCGGCTCCCGCGTCGTCAACCCGATCCTCGACCTCGGCGACGACCTCCGCCGCCCGGTCGACGTCGACGCGCTCCGCTACTCGACCGGGTCGTCGACGCCCCTCTACTTCAAGGTCACCACGCTGTCCCGCTTCGAGGGCGAGGAATGGGCGCCGTCGCCGCTCCGGCCGCCCGAGGAGAACACGGTCGACGCGATCGGGCCCGACCTGGGCGCCGGCCGCGACGTGCCCGTCGAGGACGTCGAGGCGCGCGTGCAGGTCGAGGGCTCCTCGAGCGCCTGGCTGCCCGCGCCGTACGCCCCGCGCAGCGTCGCCGGTCTCGAGGGCACGTGGCGGTGGTCGGAGCAGGGCCTCGCGATCCGCTCGTCCGACTCCGACAGCCGCGACCAGAGCTACACCGTGCGCTCCGAGCTCCCCCGTCCGTCCGCCGAGCAGCTGAGGGCCGCACCGCCGGCGACCGCGGGCGACCTGTCGCCGTTCCTGCAGATCCCGGACGGGACGCCGGCCGTGGTGGGCACCACGACGGCCGACGTGCTCGCCGGGATCGACGACCCCTACGACAAGGCCCTCGCGCTCCAGCGGTTCTTCACGGACGGCCGGTTCCGCTACTCCGAGGAGGCGCCCGTCCAGCAGGGCTACGACGGCAGCGGCGTCGACGTCGTCGGCGAGTTCCTGCGGGTGCGCGCGGGGTACTGCGTGCACTTCGCGTCGGCCATGGCGATCATGGCGCGCGAGGCCGGCATCCCGTCGCGCGTGGCCGTGGGCTACCTCCCGGGCTCGCAGGTCGGCCGCGACGGCGACCTCATCACCTACCGTGTCGGCTCGCACGACCTGCACTCGTGGCCGGAGCTGTACTTCGCGGGCATCGGCTGGATCCCCTTCGAGCCGACCCCCGGCCGCGGGCAGGCCGCGCCGTACGCGCAGCCCTCCGCCGCCCCGACCGCCGCGCCGACCCCCTCCGCCGCGCCGACGCCGTCGGCCGAGGCCGCGCCCACCACCGCGCCCGCGCCCACGGCGTCCGCCGCCCCGGGGGCCGCCGGCCCGGGCGCCGACCGGATCCCGTGGGGCGCGATCGGCGTCGCGGCCCTCGTCGTGCTCGTGCTCGCGCTCCTCGCGTCCCCCGCGCTGCTCCGCCGCTCCCGCCGCGCCGGCCGCCTCCGCGCCCTCGCGGCAGGGGACGCCCCCGCCGGCACCGCCTGGCACGAGGCGGAGGACCGGGCCGTCGACCTGGGGATCCGGGTGCCCGACACCGAGTCGCCGCGCGAGCTCGGCCGGCGGCTCGCGGGCGACGACCCCGCCCTCCGGGATCCGGTCGCGGTGCTCGTGGGCGCACGCGAGCGCGAGCGGTTCGCCCGGGCCGACGCTCCGGTCGACGCCGCGACGGGCGCCGCGCTGGCCGATGCGCTCCTCGTGCTCGGCGCGGCACTCGGCGCCCGCGCGGGCAGGGTCGACCGGCTGCTCGCCGTGGTCGCGCCCCGCTCGCTCGTCCGCCGTCGTCCACGCGGGGAGGCCGAGGACGGCGGCGCCCCCGCATCCCGGGCGTCGGACGCTCCTCGTACACTCGGGGGATGACCGGACCCGACGCCGCGCTCGCGGGCGTCGTGGGCGGCCGCACCGCCGGCGTGCTGCAGAAGGCGTTCGGGCTGCGCACGGTCGCCGACCTCCTCGAGCACCTGCCGCGCCGCTACGCCCGCCGCGGCGAGCTCACCGCCTTGGCCGAGCTGCCGGTCGACCAGCAGGCCACCATCGTCGCCGAGGTGCGCGAGGTGCGGGAGCGGCCCATGCGCGCGCGGCGCGGCAGCATCCTCGAGGTGCGCATCACCGACGGCCGCGGCTTCCTCACCCTCACCTTCTTCAACCAGGCGTGGCGCGCCAAGGACCTGGTGCCCGGCGTCCGCGGGATCTTCGCGGGCAAGGTCAGCGACTACCGCGGCGCGCTCCAGCTCGCCCATCCGGACTACGAGCTGTTCGACGCCCACGAGGGCCCCGAGCTCTCGGGCGGCGAGCCGGATGCTGCCGCCCGCCGCTGGGCCGAGATGCCCATCCCCATCTACCCGGCCACCGCGTCCATGGCGAGCTGGCAGGTCGCGAAGTCGGTGGCGCTCGCGCTCGACGCGGTCGACGACCTGGACGACCCGGTCCCGGCCGACGTGCGGGCCGCGCGCGGCCTCCTCCCGCACCGCGAGGCGCTCGAGGGCGTGCACCGTCCCGAGAAGGACGTCGACTGGAAGCGCGGCCGCGATGCGCTCCGCTTCCAGGAGGCCTTCGTGCTGCAGACCGCCCTGCTGCAGCGGCGGCAGGCGGCGCGCGCGCTGCCCGCCACCCCGAGGATCCCGACGCCCGGCGGCCACCTCGACCGCCTCGACGCGCAGCTGCCCTTCGAGCTCACGGGCGACCAGCGGCTCGTCGGCCAGGAGATCGCGACGGACATGGCGCGCACCTGGCCCATGAACCGGCTCGTGCAGGGCGAGGTCGGCTCCGGCAAGACGCTCGTCGCGCTCCGGGCGATGCTCGCGGTCGCCGACTCGGGCGGCCAGTCCGCGCTGCTCGCGCCCACCGAGGTGCTCGCGAGCCAGCACCTCCGCTCGCTCACGGCGTCGCTCGGGCCGGATCTCGCGGCGGAGCTCATGCCCACGCTCCTCACCGGCCAACTGTCCACCGCCGAGCGGAAGCGCGCGCTCCTGCGCATCGTCAGCGGCCAGGCGCGCATCGTCGTCGGCACCCACGCGCTCCTCGGCGACCGCGTCGAGTTCCTCGACCTCGGCCTCGTCGTGGTCGACGAGCAGCACCGCTTCGGCGTCGACCAGCGCGAGGCGCTCCGCCGGAAGGGCGGCACCCCGCCGCACGTGCTCGTGCTCACGGCCACGCCCATCCCGCGCACGGTCGCCATGACGGTGTTCGGCGACCTCGACGTCTCGACCATCGCCGAGCTGCCGAGCGGTCGCCAGCCCATCGAGTCCTTCGTCGTGCCGCTGCACGAGCACCCGGGCTGGATCGAGCGGGTCTGGGAGCGCACGGCCGAGGAGATCCAGAAGGGGCGGCAGGCGTTCGTGGTGTGCCCGGCGATCGACCCGCAGGATCCGGACGCGGAGGACGAGGACGCGGCCGAGGGCGCCGATGACGCGCCGACCCGGCCCGCGCTCGCCACGGTCACCGAGGTCGATGCGCTGCTCGCGGCGCACCCGCGCCTCGGGTCCGTCCGCCGCGCGGTGCTGCACGGCCGCATGTCGGGGGAGGAGAAGGACCGCGTCATGCGCGCGTTCTCCGCGGGCGAGATCGACCTCATCGTGGCCACCACCGTCATCGAGGTCGGCGTCGACGTGCCCAACGCCTCCACCATGGTCATCCTCGACGCCGACCGCTTCGGCGTCTCCCAGCTGCACCAGCTGCGCGGCCGGGTCGGTCGCGGCGGCGTGCCCGGCCTCTGCCTCATGGTCACGCACGCGGAGCCCGAGACGGTCGCCCGCGAGCGCGTCGACGCCGTCGCCGCGACCCTCGACGGCTTCGAGCTGGCGCGCGTCGACCTCGAGCTCCGCCGCGAGGGCAACGTGCTCGGCACGAACCAGTCGGGCGGCCGCTCGTCGCTCCGGCTGCTGCGGGTCGCGCAGGACGGCGACCTCATCGAGTCCGCGCGCGAGCACGCGCACGACGTGCTCGAGGCGTCGCCCGACCTCGCGGGGCATCCGGCGCTCGCCCGCGCGCTGGCCCGCCGGCTCGACGACGAGGAGCGCGCCTTCCTCGACAAGAACTGACCCCGCCCCGGCCCTAGGCTGGCGGGATGCAGCGGATCGCCGTCGTCCCCGGATCGTTCGACCCCGTCACGCTCGGCCACCTCGACGTGATCCGCCGCGCCGCCGGCCTCTACGACGAGCTCGTCGTCCTGGTCGTGCACAACCCCGGCAAGACCCCGATGCTGCCGCTCGCGGAGCGCGTGCAGCTCATCGAGCGCGTGATCCGCGACGCCGGCCTGCCCGCGACCGTCCGCGTCGACTCCTGGGGCGCGGGCCTCCTCGTCGACTACTGCCGGCAGGTCGGGGCGACCGTGCTCGTGAAGGGCGTCCGCTCGCAGCTCGACGTGACCTACGAGACGCCCATGGCGCTCGTCAACCGCGACCTGGCGGGCGTCGAGACCGTGCTGCTGCTGCCGGATCCGGGGCACGCGCACGTCTCCAGCTCGCTCGTGCGGCAGGTGGAGGCGCTCGGCGGCGACGTGTCGCCCTACGTCCCCGCCGCCGTCGCCGAGGCCCTCGCCGTCCGACGGGATGGCTGACGCCCCGTAGGATTTACGGGTGTCCCGGTTCCAGAAGACCCCATTCACGGTCAACGTCCACGACATCGTGCACCGCCCCGGTGAGATGCGCGAGCTCGAGCTGACCATCACCCTGCCGGAGCGCATGGGGGAGGGCCTCATCGCCGTCCCCGCGGGCCGCGAGATGCAGGTGAGCGTCCGGCTGGAGTCCCTCCACGACGGGATCCTGGTCACCGGCGACGTCGACACGGTGGCCGACGGGCAGTCCGCGCGCACCCTCGCCGACATGCAGGAGCGTGTCCAGGTCGATTTCGCGGAGATGTTCGCGTACTCTCTTGATGAAGCTTTCGACTACCAGGTCCAGGACGAGCACGTGGACCTGGAGCCGGTCATCCGGGATGCGGTGGTCCTTTCACTGCCGTTCCAGCCCGAAGTGCCGGGCGAGGACCTCGATCTCGATCTGGGTCCCGGCATCAGCCTGGTCCTCGCGGACTCCGACCCGGAGCCCGTGATCGACCAGCGCTGGGCAGCCCTGTCCGGCTTCCGAGCTTCCGAAGACAGCGGTGCGGCGCGTGAAGACGCCGACACCGAAACGCAGAGAGATGAGAGTTAGCCATGGCTGTTCCCAAGAGAAAGATGTCCCGATCCAACACGCGCGCGCGTCGCTCGCAGTGGAAGGCCGAGGCTCCCACGCTCGTCAAGACCATCGAGAACGGCAAGGTCGTCTACTCCATGCCCCACCGCGCGCGCGTGGTCGAGGACGCCGCCGGCACGCCCCTGTACATGGAGTACAAGGGCCGCAAGGTCGCCGACGTCTAGTCGCGACCCGCACGGTACGTCGGACATGACCGACACCCCGGGATCCCACGTCCACGGCGACCGCGACGCGCTCCGGCGCCTCCTCGCCGTGGACGTGAGCCCCGAGCTCCTCGAGCTCGCGCTCACCCACCGCTCGTACGCGTACGAGCACGGCGGCATCCCGCACAACGAGCGCCTCGAGTTCCTCGGCGACTCCATCCTCGGGCAGGCCGTCACGGTCATGCTCTACCTCGAGAACCCCGACCTCGACGAGGGCGAGCTCGCCAAGCGGCGCGCCAGCCTCGTCTCCAGCGTGGCCCTCGCGGAGGTCGCCACCCGCATCGGGCTCGGTGAACACCTCCTGCTCGGCCGCGGCGAGGAGCTCACGGGCGGCCGCGCCAAGTCGTCGATCCTCGCCGACACGGTCGAGGCCATCATCGGCGCCGCGTACCTCGACGCCGGGGGGGAGGCCGCGACCGGCCTCGTGCTGCGCCTCATCGCGCCGCTCCTCGAGGACCCGGCGCGCTTCGGCGCCGCCATGGATCCGAAGACCGCGCTCCAGGAGAGCGCCGCACGCCAGGGCCTGCCTGCCCCCGTCTACGACGTGAGCGACAGCGGTCCCGACCACAGCAAGCGCTTCCACGCCGTCGTCACGGTGGGCTCGGCCGTCCGCACCACGGGCGAGGGATCCAGCAAGAAGCAGGCCGAGATGACGGCCGCGCTCGAGGCGTGGACGCGCCTCGAGGCGCGCACCACGGCCTGACCCGCGGTGCCCGAGCTCCCCGAGGTCGAGGTCGTCCGCGCTGGCCTCGAGCCCGCCGTGACCGGCGCGCGCATCACCGGCGTCGAGATCCTCGACGCCCGGTCCCTCAAGCGGCACGACCCGCTCGAGGGCGCGTTCGTCGACCTGCTCGTGGGCCGCGTCATCTCGTCCGCCGTCCGCCGCGGCAAGTTCCTCTGGCTGCCGCTCGAGCCCGACGCCGCACGCGACGCGACCGGGCCCCGCGCGCTTGTCACGCATCTCGGCATGAGCGGGCAGGTGCTGCTCCGCGAGCCCGGCTCCGACCCCGACGGGTTGCTGCGGATCCGCCTGGGCATCGAGCATCCGGCGCACGGCGAGCTCGTGGTCGCGTTCGTGGACCAGCGGATCTTCGGCTCCATGGCGGTCGACCGCCTCGTCCCCACGCCCGACAGGCACGCCGGCGGCCGCGGATCCGCCCTCGCCGTCGTGCCGACGCAGGTGGCCCACATCGCGCGCGATCCCCTCGACCCGGCGTTCGACGACGAGCTGCTGCTCGACCGCCTCGCCCGGCGGCGCACGGGGATCAAGCGCGCGCTGCTCGACCAGACGCTCGTGAGCGGCATCGGCAACATCTACGCGGACGAGGCTCTCTGGGCCGCGCGGATCCACTACGCGCACCCCACAGATCAGCTCGGCCGCGGCCGCGCGCTGAAGCTGCTCGCGGAGGTGCGGCACGTGCTCGCCCGGGCGCTGGCCGAGGGCGGCACGAGCTTCGACGCGCAGTACGTCAACGTGAACGGCGCCTCGGGCTACTTCTCGCACTCCCTCAACGCCTACGGACAGCAGGGCAAGCCGTGCCCGCGCTGCGGCACGCCGATCGTGCGCGAGGCGTTCATGAACCGCTCGAGTCACTTCTGCCCGGTCTGTCAGCGAGAACGGTAGCTTGACGGCATTCCGAAGTGGGCCGCGATGCAGAAGCCCAGCGTCACAGCAAGATTCGCGGGCAGTTCGTGCCGTCGGCCGCTCGACGGGCAGACACGAGCGCGCTGTCTTCCGCAGCGCGCATCAAGTCAAGTGACGCGTTGTGAAGGATGGCATCGTGGTGAGGCGTGATCGCATTTGCGTGGTGATCAGCGGGAAGTCGAAAGCGCGCCACGGATTCGGCCGCGCGTCCCACTTCGTGGCGCGGTTCGTCGACGCGCTCCCGCACATCGCGCGAGCGGTCCGCTGATGCCAGTCGTCGGTCGCCACCCTGAGGTCCCGCTGCATCGCAACGCGACCTTTAACCTCTACTGGGCCGGGCAGGGTCTCTCGGCGTTCGGCAACGCGTTCGGCAGCCTGGCCCTGCCGCTCCTGGTGCTCGAGCTGACCGGATCGCTGTTCCAGATGGGTGCGGTCTCGGCGGTCTACGGTGCGGTCCGCCTCGTCGCCGGTGTCCTGGTCGGACCGCTCATCGACCGCGTCGACCGCAGGCGGCTGATGATCGGCTGCGACCTGGGCCGTCTCGTCGTCTTCGGAGCGGTGCCCGTCGTGTGGTGGATCGAGCCGCAGCTGTGGCTGGTCTACGCGTGCGCGGCGATCGGGTCCGGGCTCGGCCTGACCTTCCAGGTCGCCCACGTGTCGATGGTGCAGGCGCTGGTGCCGAAGAACCAGATCGTCGACGCCAACGGCAGGCTGGAGACGTCGAACTCGGTGGCCTACCTCGTCGGACCGACCGCGGCCGGAGCGTTGGCGGCCCTGACCGGCCCGGCCAACGCCATCGGCGTCGACGCGCTCACCTTCGCGGTGTCCGCGATCTCGGTGTGGCTGCTGCGCCCGCCGCCGTCGGAGGAGCCCGACGCCGAGCGCGACCCCTACGCCGTTCGCCCTGGTGGCTGGTTCGCCGGCTTCAGGGAGGGGGTCGCCTTCCTGTGGGAGAACCCGACCCTGCGCTGGCTGATGGTGCTCCTCACGCTGTTCACCCTCGTCACCGTCTCGGCCGACGACCTGCTGGTCTTCTGGCTCAAGGACTCGGTGCGGAGCCCGTCCTGGGTCGTCGGCATCGTCTTCGCGGTGGCCGCGGTCGGCTCGCTGGGCGCCGCGGTGGGCGCGGGTCCGCTCCACCGCCGGTTCGGCTTCGCGCGCTGCTGGTTCGGGGGGTTCCTGCTCGTGGCGCTCTCGGTCGGGCTGCTTCCTCTCGCTCATCACGCGGTCGCTGTCGCCCTCGTCGGCCTCGCCTTCGGGCTGGGCAGCACGCTCGGCGGTGTCTGCTCGATGAGCCTGCGTCAGCAGGTGACTCCGCCCAGACTGATCGGGAGGGTGACCGCGGCCTTCTGGACGGTCACCACGTGCCTGGCGCCGCTCGGCGCGGTGGTGCTGACCGCCGCCTGCGAGCAGTGGGGGTTCGCGGCAGTGCTGTATCCGACCGGGGCGGCTCTCGTCGTGGTACTGGGGCTCGGGCTGCTGACGCCGTTGGCTTCGTCGCCTGTGGGCAGGGAGGAGTCGGTGTGAGAGCGCACGAGCTTGCGGCCGAGATGGCGGCCCGGGTCGCGAGGGCGACGGGGATCGAGGCGGCCGTCGACGTGGATGCGCCGTTCGCGGATCTCGGCCTCGCCTCGCGGGACCTGATGGAGCTGCGCGGGGAGCTGTCGGAGCTGCGCGAGGTCGACACACCGGCGACGGTCGTCTGGGGGCACAGGTCGATCGCGGCGCTGAGCCGGGCTCTCGGCGAGGGTGCGGTCGAGGAGAGGGTCGAGGGCGGGTCGCCCGACGTCCCCGACGGACTCCGCGAGCGCCGGGGTCGCCCTCGCCGCGGTCGCCTGAGAAGGCGTGCTCTCGAGGACGCAGGCGAATGCGCCCGCCTCGAAAGGGGGATTGGTGGGTGCGAAGGGGCGGCAATAGGGTCCGAGGAGACAGCGGGCCGTATCGAGGACATCATCGCGGATCCACTCACGCCCATCTGGGCCGGATCGGCGACCGGCGTGAAGACGAATCGACGGCGAGCAGTCCGCTTGCTCGAGACCGACGTGGTCGCGACGCCTATGCCCTATGAGGGGGACACATCATGACGAGCACGTATCTCTACATCTACCGGAATAATGATCGCAAGACGGTCTACATCGGCATCGGGAGCAGTCCTGGACGCGTCTGGGGGCATCACAACTCGGCCGCGGATGCATTGCGCGACGAATCCGGCACGAAGGTCTTCATCACGAGCAAGCCCTTCCCCGATCGAGCGTCGGCGGAACGCGCGGAGAGCGCCGCGATCTGTGCCGCCGCCGCCGCCGGTGTCGAGGTGATCGTCGACGACGAGCGTGCGGAGGACCTCACGAACGTGACGAACATCGCCAAGGTCGGCTCGTCCAAGTACCTCACGCCAGCGGTGTTCGCGCGCGAGGGTTCCGTGCGCTATGACCAGCTGACGCGGACCGCGATCGTCATCCTGCACCACGACGACATCGACGACGTCGGTGACGGCACCCGGCGCCCGGCGCTGCATGGCGGGCGAGGCGCGGAGATATTCCACGAGCGCGCCACCAGGTGGTGGGGATTGGGGGCGGCGTATGCGCGTCGCGCCCAGAAGCGCGTCGGCGACGCGGGCCTCCCGCGGGATGTCGATCGTCTCCTCGCCGTCCAGAAGTCGACTTCCATCATCCTGGGTGCGTGGACGCTGTCGGATGAGCAGTGGCGCAGGGATTCCGACAGTTGGATGTTCGTGACTGAGCAGCCCATCGAGGAATGGCGCGGGCAGCGACTCGATTGGCGCGGTGCGGTCCACGCCGGGGGTGCTCTGATCTGGAGCCCCGACATCCGCGAGGAACTCGGACGAGGACGCTCGTGAGACACGGGGCGTCTCAGCCGCCGTCGGCCGACGCGACCTCCCGCAACCAGCTCCCGCTCGTGCCCACGTGACGGAAGCCGAGCGCCTCGTTCACTGCGAGCATCGGCCGGTTCTCGTCGGCGTTCCAGGTGACGACGCGGTCCGCGCTCGGGGCCTCGCGCGCGAGGAGCCGCAGGTTCTCGGCCTTGAGGAGCATCCCGAGGCGGTGACCCCGGTGCTCGGCGAGCACGAGGGTGTCCTGCTGGTAGGTGTACTCGTGGCCGTCGGATCGCCGACCGCTGGGGGAGACGGCGATCTCCGTGAAGCCCACGAGCCGACCCGTCGCCACCTGCAGGGCCGCCGTGGTGAGGCCCGTGCGGCCCGCGGACGCACGGCGCGCCTCGGCCTCGCGGAGCCGCGCGGCATCCCACGGGTCCTCCTCCTGCGGGAGGTCGCCCGCCGGGGTGTCCGTCGACATGCGCGTGTGCAGCACGGCGAGGTCGTCGAGCAGGTGCTCCGGGGTCCCATCCACCCACGACACCACGCGGTAGGCGTCCCCGGTGGCGCGGCGGGCGTCCGCGAGGTGGGCGGCGAGCTTCGGCGCCGCGGCCGTCGTGTCGAGCGAGCTGGTGCGGGCCGTCTGGCCGAGCCGATACCCGGCGGCCACGACGAAGCGCGCCGCGGGGTCGTCGGCGCCGATCGCGCCGATGCCCGTGGGTGAGGGGATGGGAGTCCCGTTCGGCTCGGCCCGGTGCATCGTGAAGCCCATGAGGGTGCGGCAGCCCTCGTCGCGCGCGATCCGCTCCACGCGCTCGCGGAGCGCCCGGCCGACGCCGCGACCGCGGTGCTCGGGCAGCACGGACACGGCGACGTCCGAGGTGGTCGGGTCGTTGAGCCAGGTGGTCAGGAGGCCGCGGCCGACGATCCGCCCGTCCACCCGCGCGGCGAACAGGCGCTTCCGCACGTGCGCGACGTCGGCGTAGTCGGCGATCAGCTCCTGCGGCAGCCAGACGAACGCGTCGTGTCCGAGGTCGTGCGACTGCGCGCGGTTGACGACGTCGGTGAGGGCGACGAAGTCGTCCCAGCCCGCGGCACCGGGCGCGCTCGGCGGGCGGATCTCCTCCACGTCGAAGGCGGGGTCGTCGTCGGCGTGCGGCATGGTCGGCTCCCTCGTCGGCGCGCGCGACCGTCGGCGGCCGGCGCCCCACCACGGTAGCGGCGGCGCGACGGGCCGGGCCCCGCGCGCGGCTCCCGGCCGGACGCCTCCCGTCCGGTACCGTGATCCAGACCATCACGCGAGGAGGGCGACGGGCGTGCACCTGAAGAGCCTGACCCTCAAGGGGTTCAAGTCGTTCGCGCAGCCGACCACGTTCCAGTTCGAGACGGGCGTGACTTGCGTCGTCGGGCCGAACGGATCCGGCAAGTCGAACGTCGTGGACGCCCTCGCCTGGGTCATGGGCGAGCAGGGCGCCAAGACCCTCCGCGGCGGCAAGATGGAGGACGTCATCTTCGCCGGCACCTCGACGCGCGGGCCGCTCGGCCGGGCGGAGGTCACGCTCACGATCGACAACGCCGACGGCGCGCTGCCCATCGACTACACCGAGGTCGCGATCCGCCGCACGCTCTTCCGCAACGGCGGGAGCGAGTACGCGATCAACGGCACGTCCTGCCGCCTGCTCGACGTGCAGGAGCTGCTGAGCGACTCCGGGCTCGGCCGGGAGATGCACGTCATCGTCGGCCAGGGCCGGCTCGACAACGTCCTGCGCGCGACCCCCGAGGAGCGGCGCGGCTTCATCGAGGAGGCCGCGGGGATCCTCAAGCACCGCCGCCGCAAGGAGCGCACCCTCCGCAAGCTCGAGGGCATGCAGGCGAACCTCACGCGGCTGAACGACCTGGCGGGGGAGATCCGCCGCCAGCTGAAGCCCCTCGGGCGGCAGGCGGAGGTCGCACGGCAGGCGCAGACCGTCGCCGCGGTCGTGCGCGACGCGCGCGCCCGGCTCGTGGCCGACGAGGTCGTGGGCCTCCGCCGCGCGCTCGCCGAGCACACCCGCACGGAGGAGGAGCGCACGACCGAGCGCATGGTGCTGCAGGAGAAGCTCGACCGGGCGGTGCTGCGCTCCGAGCGCATCGTGGAGGAGCAGGAGGGCGACGAGGTCGACGGAGCGCGCCGCACGGCCTTCGCGCTGGAGCAGGTGCAGGAGCGCCTGCGGAACCTGCTCTCCCTCGCGCAGCAGCGGCTCGCGCTCCTCGGATCCGCCGACGACGCCCCCGAGGCCGCGACCGGCACCACGCCCGCGCAGGTGCAGGAGTCCCGCGACGAGGCCGAGCGGCTGGTCGCGCTCATCGCCGAGGCCGAGGCGGGCTGGGCCTCCGCGCGGCAGGCGACCGCCGCAGCCCGGCAGGCGCTCGATGCGCTCGACGAGGAGATCCAGGCGCAGAGCGCGCTGGTCTCGCGGCACGACCTCGAGATCGCCGGGCTCACGGGACGCGCCGAGACGGCCGGCTCCCGGCTCGCGGCCGTGCGCGGCGAGGTGCTCCGGCAGCAGAACGCGCTCGACGCGGCGCGCGCACGGCTGGCCGCCGCGGAGGCGGAGCGGGAGCGCGGCGAGGCGGAGGGCGAGGCCGACGAGCAGGGCGGATCCGAGCTCACGCGCGCCTACGAGGACGCGCAGGCCGACGTGGCCACCGAGGAGTCGGCCATCGAGGCCGTTCGCGAGGAGCTGCACGCCAAGGAGCGCGAGCGCGATGCGCTGGCCGCGCGCGAGCAGGCCCTCGCGAGCGCGCTCGACCAGCGCGACGGATCCAGCGACCTCGTGGCCGCGGGGCTCCCCGGCGTGCGGGGCCTCCTCGCGGAGCACGTGCACGTGCAGCCCGGATTCGAGGCGGCGGTCGCCGCGGCACTCGGCACGCTCGCGGACGCGGTGCTCGCCGACACGCACGAGGACGCCGTCGCCGCCCTCCGGCGCGCGGTCGACGACGACCTCGGCCGCGTCGAGGTCGTCGTCGCGGGATCCGGCGGGACGGCCGACGCCCCGGACGCCCGACACCCCGCCGCGGACGGCCCGGTCCCCGCGGCGTCCGTGGTCGACGCGCCCGACGGCGTGCGGCGGATCCTCGCCGACGTCGTCATCGTCGACGACCTGGCGCAGGCCGTCGCCCTCCTCGCCCGCCCCAATGCACCGACCACCGTCATGACGCGCGCGGGCGAGGTCGTCTCCGCTCACGTGCTGCGCGGCGGATCCGGCGCCACCCGCTCCAAGCTCGAGCTCGTCGCCGCGCGCGAGGCCGCCGCGTGGACGCTCACGGGTGTGCGCGCCCGCATCGACGACCTGCAGGTGGACCTCGCGGCCTGCCGCGAGCGCCTCCGCGCCGCCCGGGAGCGCGCGGCCACGGCGCTCGGCGGCCTCCGCGAGGCCGACGCGCGCCTCGCCGCCCACGCCGAGCGCCTCAGCAGGTCGCGCGCCCAGGCCGAGTCCGCGGCCGCCGAGCTCGCGCGCGTGCAGCGCGGCCTCGACCTCGCCAGCGCGTCCGTGGAGGAGGCCGTCGCCGCGTCCGACGCCGCCCGCCGGGCGCTCGACGAGGCCCGGTCCCGCCCGCGGCCCGTCCTCGACGCGAGCGGCCGCGACGGGCTCGTCGCCGAGTGGGAGGCCGCGCGCGAGGCCGAGATCGAGGCGCGCCTGCAGGTCGAGACCGCCCGTGAGCGGGTGCGGGCGGAGCAGGAGCGCACGGTCGCGCTCGAGCGCCGGCTCGCCGCCGAGCGTGCCGCCGCCGAGGAGGCCGCGCGCCGTCAAGTGATCCGGCGCCGCCAGATCGCCCGGGCTGCCTCCGTCGCCGACGCGCTGCCCGCGGTCGTGCGGGCCGCCGACCGCAGCACCGCCGAGGCTCGGCTCGTCCTCGCCCGCGCCGAGGAGTCGCGGGCGGGCCGCAACGCCGAGCTGGCCGCCCTCCGCCGCGAGGAGGCCGAGCTGCGGGAGCGCCTGCACGGCATCACGGAGGACGTGCACGGCCTCGAGCTGCAGATCTACGAGAAGCGCCTGCAGGTCTCCCAGCTGCTCGAGCGCGCCGCGAGCGAGCTCGGCCTGGGGGAGGAGGTGCTCGTCGCCGAGTACGGGCCGGACGTGCCCGTGCCCGAGGAGGCGCCGCTCCCGCCGCGCCAGCGGCCCCGCCCGGCGGCCCCGTCCGCCGAGCCCGGTGCTGACCCGGGTGCCGGTGCCGGTGCCGGTGCCGATGCCGTCCCCGGCGACGCGCCCGCGGCCATCTCCTCCGCGGCGGCCGCCTCCGCCGTCACGGCCGCCCCCGCCGACACCGACACCGACCAGGACGACGACACCCCCGCGCACGACGCCGATCCGGTCCCCACCCGCCCCTTCGACCGCGACGAGCAGCGCGCGCGGCTGCAGTCGGCCGAGCGGAAGCTCGCGCAGCTCGGCCGGGTCAACCCGCTCGCGCTCGAGGAGTTCGCCGCGCTCGAGCAGCGGCACCTCTTCCTCACCGAGCAGCTCGCCGACCTGACGGCGACGCGCAAGGACCTGCTGACGATCATCGACGACATCGACCGCACGATGCAGGGCGTCTTCGCCGCCGCCTTCGAGGACACGCGCCAGGCCTTCGACCGCGTCTTCCCGATCCTGTTCCCGGGCGGCACCGGCAGCATCCACCTCACCGACCCGGAGGACCTCCTCACCACCGGCATCGAGGTCAGCGTGCGTCCGGCAGGCAAGCGCATCGAGCGGCTGTCGCTGCTGTCCGGCGGCGAGCGGTCGCTGGCGGCCGTGGCCCTGCTCATCGCGATTTTCACGGCCCGGCCGAGCCCGTTCTACATCATGGACGAGGTGGAGGCGGCGCTCGACGACGCGAACCTCGGCCGCCTGCTCACGATCCTCGAGCAGCTCCGCGACACGTCGCAGCTCATCGTGATCACGCACCAGAAGCGCACCATGGAGATCGCCGACGCGCTCTACGGCGTCTCGATGCGGCAGGACGGCGTCAGCGCGGTCGTCGGCCAGCGCGTGAGCCGCGAGGCGCGTCCGACGACGCCGGCCGCCGCATCCGCAGACGCCGCGGCTGTCGACGCGGACCCCGCCGACGTCGACGCCGCGGAGGCGCCGGCCGCCTCCTGACCCGCGGCTACGCTGGGCACATGGCAGCCCGCACCCCCTGGTCCCTCTCCGGCGCGCTCCGCGGCATGTTCGCGAAGCCGACGATCGACGAGACCACGTGGGACGACCTCGAGACCGCCCTCATCACCGCGGACTTCGGCCCCGACGTCACCGAGGCCACCATCGACGACCTCCGCCAGAAGGTCGAGCGCTACCGTACGACCGACCCGCGCGACCTCCAGCGCATGCTCCGCGAGAGCATCGAGGAGCGGCTCGCGAAGCACGACCCCACGCTGAAGCTCAGCGCCCGGCCCGCCGTGATCCTCGTCGTCGGCGTCAACGGCGTCGGCAAGACCACCACCATCGGCAAGTTCGCCAAGTTCCTGCGCAACTACGGCCGCACGGTCGTGGTCGGCGCGGCCGACACGTTCCGCGCCGCGGCCGTCGACCAGCTCGCCACCTGGGCGGAGCGCGCGGGCGTGGAGATCGTGCGTCCCCAGCAGCCGGGGCAGGATCCCGCGAGCGTCGCCTTCCAGACCGTCGAGCACGCGATGCGCACGGGCACCGAGATGGTGATCATCGACACCGCCGGCCGCCTGCACACCAAGGGCGGCCTCATGGACGAGCTGTCGAAGATCCGCCGCGTCGTGGAGAAGCAGTCGCCCATCGCCGAGGTGCTCCTCGTGCTCGACGCGACGACCGGCCAGAACGGGCTCGCGCAGGCGCAGGCCTTCATCGAGCACGGCGGCGTCACGGGGCTCGTCATCACGAAGCTCGACGGATCCGCCAAGGGCGGCTTCATCCTCAACGTGCAGGAGCGCACGGGCATCCCGATCAAGCTCATCGGCCAGGGCGAGGGCATCGGCGACCTCACGGGGTTCACGCCGCACGTGTTCGCGCAGAACCTGGTCGGCTGACCCGGCGCCCGGCCGGCGCCGGTTAAGCTGGACCCACCATGGCTACCTTCGGAACACTCTCGGACCGCCTCGCCGAGACCTTCAAGAACCTGCGCGGCAAGGGCAAGCTCAGCGCCGCCGACGTCGACGGCACCGTCCGCGAGATCCGCCGCGCGCTCCTCGAGGCCGACGTCGCGCTCGATGTCGTCAAGGCCTTCACCGCGTCCGTCCGCGAGCGCGCCCTGGGCGGCGAGGTCAGCCAGGCGCTGAACCCGGCCCAGCAGGTCGTGCAGATCGTCAACGAGGAGCTCGTCGCGATCCTCGGCGGCGAGCAGCGTCGCATCCAGTTCGCCAAGCGCCCGCCGACGGTCATCATGCTCGCCGGGCTCCAGGGCGCGGGCAAGACGACCCTCGCCGGCAAGCTCGGCAAGTGGCTCGCCAAGGACGGCCACACGCCCATGCTGGTGGCGGCCGACCTCCAGCGCCCCAACGCCGTCCAGCAGCTGCAGGTCGTCGGCGAGCAGGCCGGCGTCCCCGTCTTCGCGCCCGAGCCCGGCAACGGCCGCGGCAACCCGGTGCGCGTCGCCAAGGACGCGATGAAGCACGCCGTCGACAAGCAGTACAGCGTCGTCATCATCGACACGGCCGGCCGCCTCGGCGTCGACCAGGAGCTCATGAAGCAGGCCGCGGACATCCGCAAGGCCACCGACCCCGACGAGGTCCTCTTCGTCATCGACGCCATGATCGGCCAGGACGCGGTCGCGACCGCGAAGGCCTTCCAGGACGGCGTCGACTTCACGGGCGTCGTGCTCTCCAAGCTCGACGGCGACGCACGCGGCGGCGCGGCCCTGTCGGTCGCCTCCGTCACCGGCCGCCCCATCATGTTCGCGTCCACGGGCGAGGGCCTCGACGACTTCGAGCCCTTCCACCCCGACCGCATGGCGAGCCGTATCCTCGACCTCGGCGACATCCTCACCCTCATCGAGCAGGCCCAGCAGGCCTTCGACGAGGAGGAGGCCATGGAGGTAGCCGCGAAGCTCGCGAACGACAGCTTCACGCTCGACGACTTCCTCAAGCAGATGCAGCAGCTGCGCGGCAAGGGCTCCATCAAGAAGATGATGGGCATGCTCCCCGGCATGGGCGCCATGAAGGAGCAGCTCGAGAACTTCGACGAGAAGGAGATCGTCCGCACCGAGGCGATCATCCAGTCGATGACCAAGGCGGAGCGCCAGAACCCGAAGCTCCTCAACGGCTCGCGTCGCCTCCGCATCGCGCGCGGATCCGGCATGACCGTCACCGACGTCAACGGGCTCGTGCAGCGCTTCGAGCAGGCCTCGAAGATGATGCGCACGGTCGCCCGCGGCGGCATGCCGCAGATCCCCGGCATGGGCCCGATGCCCGGCGCGCACTCGAGCCGGAAGCCCGTGCAGCAGAAGAAGAAGGGCTCGAAGTCAGGCAATCCCGCCAAGCGCGCGCAGGAGAACGCGGCGCTCGCGTCCGGCCAGCGGATCGGGGGCCCGACGGCTCCCGCGGGTTCCGGCTTCGGCCTGGCCGGGGCGGCGAAGGGCGGCGCGAAGGGCGCCCCGAGCGAGGAGGAGCTCGCCTCGCTGCAGAAGTTCCTCGGCCGCTGACCCGGTCGACCCGCACCGCCCTCGACGGCGTCCTCCCCACGGGGAGGGCGCCGTCGTCGCACGCCCTCGACGCGCGGGGCGCGGCGTGCCACGGTGGGGTCAGCGTCGCGGCCGTCCGTCGCGGCCCGCGCGTCAGGAGCCCCACGTGTTCGCACCCGTCGCCGCCTTCAGCGGCTTCAGCGTGGACGACGTCCCCGCCGCGCTCGCCTTCTACCGCGGCACGCTCGGCCTCGAGGTCGAGGAGGTGCCCGAGATGGGCATGCTCCGGCTCGTGCTCCCCGGATCCGGCGCGCACGTCCTCGTCTATCCCAAGCCGGACCACGTCCCCGCCGCGTTCACCGTCCTGAACCTCGCGGTGGAGGACGTGGAGGCGGCGGTGGTCGAGCTGAACGACCGCGGCATCGTCACCGCGATCGACGAGGGGATGCCGACGGACGCCCGCGGCATCATGCGCGGGCACGGCCCCGACATCGCGTGGTTCCACGATCCGGCCGGCAACGTGCTGTCGGTGGTCGCGGCGTGAGGCGTCGCGGTCGGGCCGCGCAGCCGGATCAGACGGAGCAGCGGCCCGAGTCGACGGGCGCCGTGGCGCCGGCCTGCTGCAGCACGGGCGCGATCTCGTCGAGCGTCATCGCGTAGCCCGTCTGGGAGTCGACGGTCGAGGTCGCGAACACCAGGCCGACGACACGGCCCTGCACGTCGAACAGGGCGCCGCCCGAGTCGCCCGGGCGGACGGTGCCGCGCACGGAGTAGATCTCGCGCGTCACCGGCTGCTCGTGCTGGATGTCCGTGCCGAGCGCCTGCACCACTTCGCGGACGCGCGCACCGGTGGCCTGGTACGGCCCGCCGCCGGGATACCCCGCGACCACGGCCTCGTCGGACGGGCCGAGCTCGTCGCCGAGCGCGAGGGGTGCGGCGGTGAGCCCCGGCACCGCGAGGACGGCGACGTCGCGGGCCGGGTCGAACACGACCAGCCGGGCCCGCAGCAGCTCTCCCGTGCCGCCCGGCTGCACGTAGACCTCGTCGGACCCGGTCACGACGTGCGCGTTGGTGACCACGCGCCCGTCCTGCACGACCCAGCCGCTGCCGGACGACGACGTGCCGCACGCGGGCGCCGAGGAGAGGATCTTCACGACGCTGCCAGCGGACCGCCGCACCGCGTCGGGCACGTCGGCGTCGGGCGCCGCCGTGTCGGCGATCGACTCCTGGCCGTTCGCGAAGACGCGCGGGTAGCCCACGTCGTGCAGCGCGTCGTCGAGCGCGGAGAGCGCGGAGCCGCTGGAGATCGGGCTGACGCGGTCGAGGGTCGCGAGGATGCGCGAGGAGGACGCGAGCTGCACGGCCGGGATCACGCCGCTGGATCCGAGGAAGCCGCCGATGAACCACACCGACACCGCCCACGCGGCGAGGCCGGCGACCGCGCCGACCCCGCGGTCGAGGCCCTGCGCCGCGCCGCGGGGACGCAGCAGGCGCGTGAGGACGCTGGCGACCTGGGCGAGGATCCCGCTCACGAGCGAGGTCGTCACGAGCATCAGCAGCGCCGCGGCGACGGTCCGCATGATCCCCGTGGCCACGCCGAACCGGTCGAGCAGCGCGAGGAACGCGGGCGTGATTGCGAGCGCCAGCAGCACGCCCAGCACGATCCCGGCCAACCCGGCGACGGTGACGATGGCCCCGCGACGCCAGCCGGCGAGGGCGGCCACGACCGCGACGACGAGGATGACGATGTCGACGGCGGGGCTCACCTCGACAGTCTGCCCCGGGTCACCGACCGAGTCCTGAGCGCAGCTCCTCCACGAGGTGCGTCACCACCGGGGCGAGCGCCCCGTCGTTCTCCTCCGCGACGCGCAGCTGCCGCTGGTAGCTCGCGCCGCCGTCGACGATGTCGAGGATCCCGCCGAGCTCGGCCGCGCAGCCGAGCTCCTCGGCCACGGGGGAGAGGCGCTCCACGAGGGCCCGCGTGTCGTCGCCGACGAGGGCCTCGTCGCCCGCCGCGTCCTGGATCACGATGGCGTCCATCCCGTACCGCGCCGCGCGCCACTTGTTCTCGCGCACGAACCACGGCTGCATCCGCGGCAGCTCCTCGCCGCGGTCGAGCGCGGCGGACATGTCGTGCACGAGGCACTGCACGAGGGCGGCCAGCGACGCGATCTCCCGCAGCGTGGACACGCCGTCGAACACGCGCGTCTCGAGGGTGCCCCACTTCGGCGCCGGCCGGATGTCCCACCGCAGCTCGCTGTGGTGGTCGATGACGCCCACGTGCGTCATGTCGCCCACGAGCCGCTCGTAATCGGCCCAGGTCGTCAGGTCCGGCGGCAGCCCCGCGGTCGGCAGCTGCTGGAACATGAGCGCGCGGTTGGACGCGTACCCCGTCTCCTGCCCCGACCAGTAGGGGCTCGACGCGCTGAGCGCCTGGAACCGGGGGAGGTGCACGAGCAGCGCGTTGAGGATGGGGAGCGCCTTGGACGCGTCGTCGATGCCGACGTGCACGTGCACGCCCCAGATCATCATCTGCCGACCCCACCACCTGGTGCGGTCGAGGAGGGTGGCGTACCGCTCGTTGTCGGGCGTCACGTCCTGGTCCGGCCAGGCGCTGAAGGGATGGGTGCCGGCGCACATCAGGTCGATGCCGAGCGGGTCGGCGACGTCCACCACGCGCTCGATGAGGCGGGCGAGGTCGTCCACCGCGTCGCCGACCCGGGCGTGCGGCGCGCTCACGACCTCGACCGTGTTGGTGAGGAACTCCCCGGTCACGTGCGGATGCGCGTCGTCATGCGGGAACGAGCGGAGGATCTCGGGCGCGGCCCCCGCGAGCTCCCCGGAGCCGCGGTCGACGCACGCGAGCTCCCACTCGATCCCGACGCGGGAGGGCGGCTGCCGGGCGAAGTCGATCTGCATGCGGGTCCTGCCGTCCACGGGGTCTCGGGGCGCATGCGCCGGGTGTCGTCCGATCATGCCACGCACCCTCCGGGGCAGCCGGGCGGTGGCGCCGTGCGGCGCGCCGGGGACGGGGTATTGGCGACGGCCGGCGTCTGCCATAATGATCTGTCGAGTCCGCGATCGTCCGACCCTCTAATCAGGCGCCGCGAGACCCCATCGAACCTATGCCGAGTGTGCCCCCACGCTCACGGCCGTCAGTTCACCCCACACAAAGAAATTCAGGAGAATTGTGGCTGTCAAGATCCGTCTGAAGCGCCTGGGCAAGATCCGCGCGCCGTACTACCGCATCGTCGTCGCCGACTCGCGCACCAAGCGCGACGGCCGCGTCATCGAGGAGATCGGCAAGTACCACCCCACCGAGGAGCCCTCGTTCATCGAGGTCCAGTCGGAGCGGGCGCAGTACTGGCTCTCCGTGGGCGCCCAGCCCACCGAGCAGGTCGAGGCCCTCCTCAAGCTCACGGGCGACTGGGGTCGCTTCAAGGGCGACAAGGACGCGGTCTCCACCGTCCGCACCCGCGAGGCGAAGCCCGCCTACGTCGCCGACGAGAAGAAGAAGCCGGTCCTCAAGCCCAAGACCGAGAAGGCCGCCCCCGCGCCGGAGGCCGTCGAGGCCCCTGCCGAGGCGACCGAGGAGCAGGCCTAGCCCATGCTCGCTCCCGCGCTCGCTCATCTGGTCAAGGGCATCGTCGAGCACCCGGACGACGTCTCCGTGACGAGCAAGGGATCCCCCCGCGGCGAGGTCCTCGAGGTGCGCGTGCACCCCGAGGACCTCGGCCGGGTCATCGGCCGCGCGGGTCGCACCGCGAAGGCCCTCCGGACCCTGGTGTCGGCTCTCGCCGACGGCCAGCGCGTCCGCGTCGATGTGGTGGACACCGATTCCTGAGGTCGAGGGCCGGGACCCCGCGGCGTTCCGCGTGGGTCGGCTCACCAAGGCGCACGGGCTCAAGGGCGCCGTGAAGCTCGAGCTGTTCACCGACGATCCCGCCAAGCGCTTCGTCCCCGGCGCCGAGTTCAGCCTGCAGGTCCCGGAGTCCTCGCCCTGGCACGGCCGCACCCTCACGCTCACCGAGCTGCGCTGGTACAACAGCCACCCCGTCGGCTTCTTCGAGGGCGTCGCCGACCGCACGGCCGCCGAGTCGCTCGCGAAGGCCATCCTCTGGATGACGCCCCCCGCCGACGAGCCCGCCGAGCCCGACGCCTGGTACGACCACCAGCTGGTGGGGCTGAAGGTCCTCCGCGACGGCGTCGAGGTCGGCACCGTCTCGCTCGTCGACCACTTCCCGGCGCAGGACCTGCTGCACGTCGACACGCCCTCCGGCACGGTCCTCGTCCCCTTCGTCCAGGCCATCGTGCCCTCGGTCGACGTCGAGGCCGGCACCCTGGTGGTCACGCCGCCGCTCGGGCTCTTCGAGGACGTCGCCGAGGCTCCGGAGCCTGCGTCCGACGCGCCCGCGTCCAATGCCTCCGCGAGCGACGCTCCCGCGGCCGGGCAGGGCGGATCCGAACCCGGCGCGGATCCCGCGTCCGAGGCCGACGACGCCCGCTGACATGCGGATCGACATCGTCTCGATCTTCCCGGAGTTCTTCGGGGTGCTCGACATCTCCCTCCTCGGCCGTGCTCGGCAGTCCGGCCTCATCGACCTGCGCCTGCACGACCTCCGCTCCTTCACGCACGACCGGCACCGCACCGTCGACGACACCCCGTACGGCGGCGGCGCCGGCATGGTCATGCGCCCCGAGCCGTGGGGCGAGGCGATCGACGAGGTCCTCGCCGACGACACGGATCCCGTCGTCATCTTCCCGTCGCCCGCGGGCGACGTCTTCACGCAGGCGATGGCGCAGGAGCTCTCCGCCGAGCCGCACCTCGCCTTCGGCTGCGGCCGGTACGAGGGCATCGACCAGCGCGTGGTGGACCACACCGCGACCCGCGCCCGCGTGCGGCTCGTGAGCCTCGGCGACTACGTGCTGAACGGCGGCGAGGTCGCGGTGATGGCGATGATCGAGGCCATCGGGCGACTGGTGCCGGGCGTCGTCGGCAACCCCGCGAGCCTCGTCGAGGAGAGCCACTCCGACGGTCTGCTCGAGCACCCCAGCTACACGAAGCCGCCCGAGTGGCGCGGCCTCGCCGTGCCCGAGGTCCTGCGCAGCGGCAACCACGGCGCCATCGCCTCGTGGCGGCGCGAGCAGCAGCTCGAGCGCACGCGCCGGGTCCGTCCGGACCTGCTGCCCGACTGACGGCCGCGTCGCCCGCTAGGAGCGCGCGGTGAGGATGAGCGGGCCGTCCTCCGTGATGGCGACCGTGTGCTCCATGTGCGCGCCACGGGAGCCGTCGACGCTCCGGAGCGTCCACCCGTCCTCGTCCGTGCGGATCTTGTCGGTGCTCTGCAGGAACCACGGCTCGATGGCGATGACGAGGCCGGGGCGCAGCGGCACGCCGCGGTTCGGACGGCCCTGGTTCGCGATGTGCGGGTCGCCGTGCATGGTGCGGCCGACGCCGTGGCCGCCGAAGTCGGTGTTGACGGAGTAGCCCGCCTCGGTCGCGACGGCGCCGATGGCCGCGGAGATGTCGCCGGTGCGGCCCCCGGGCTGCGCGGCGCGTATGCCCGCGTCGAGCGCGGCCGTCGTGACCTCGATGAGACGCACGTCCTCCGGTCGCGGGGTGCCGACGATGATGCTGACCGCCGAGTCGCTGACCCAGCCGTCCACCGACGCGGCGAAGTCGAGGCTCAGGAGGTCGCCGTCCTGCAGCCGGTAGTCGTGGGGGAGGCCGTGCAGCACGCCGTCGTTCACGGAGGTGCAGAGCACCTTCCCGAAGGGGCTCGCGCCGAAGGACGGGTGGTAGTCGATGTAGCAGGACTCGGCGCCGCGTTCGCGGATCATGCGGTGCGCCGCGCGATCGAGGTCGAGCAGGTTGACCCCCACGTCCGCCTGGGCGGCGAGGGTCGTGAGCACCTTCGCCACGAACTCCCCGGCGGGTCGCATCTGGTCCATCTCGGCGGGCGTTCGCAGTTCGATCACCCGATCGATCCTACGCGAGGGGCTCCGCGGAGCCTCCGCACCGCCCAGGTTCCGCTCCTACCATGGGGTCATGCAGCAGTCCCCGGCCCTCGCCCTCCGTCGCGCGCTGCACCGTTGGCAGCCCCTCGCCGTCGTCGTGCTCCCGGCGTGGCTCCTGGTGGGCTGGGCCGCCTTCGGCTCCGGCGGCTGGGAGCTGCTCCTCGTGATCATCGCGGCCGGGGCCCTCGGCGTCGCGCTCGTCGCGGGCCTCGGGCTGGTGCGCGCCCGCCGGTCGGTGCGCGAGTCGCGGGCCCTGTCGGCCCTCGACGCGGTCGCGCTGGGCGTGACCACGGTCGCGGTCATCGGCACGGGCACCTACTCCGTCGTGAGCACCTGGTGCGCCGTCCTGGCGGTGCTCTCGGTCGTCGCGCTCCTCGTCCTGGCCGTCCGCCAGCTGCTCGTGGAGACCCGGCAGCGCATGCAGGACGTCCTCTCCACGATCGAGCGCGACGCCCAGCCGCGTCCGCCGGAGTGGAAGGCCGCCGAGGGGCCGGACGCGGGCCGCACCATCCGCCTCGACTGATCCGCGCCCCCGTCGGCCCGGCGCTTTGCTTTCGACGCGCCCGAGGTGGCAGAATGAGCGATCGTGCCTGCCGCCGACCCTGCCACGGGGGAGTCGGCCACTCGTGCGGGCCGTTCCCCTTCCAGACATTGATGCGCAGTCGACCCGTGGCGGTTGCAGAGAGCGGTACACCATGCACATCCTCGATTCCGTCGACCAGGCGTCGCTGCGGTCGGACATCCCCGACTTCCGCGCCGGCGACACCGTCAAGGTCCACGTCAACATCGTCGAGGGCAGCCGCTCGCGCATCCAGGTGTTCCAGGGCATCGTCATCGGCCGTCAGGGCGAGGGCGTCCGCGAGACGTTCTGCGTCCGCAAGGTCAGCTTCCAGGTCGGCGTCGAGCGCACCTTCCCGGTGCACTCCCCGGTCATCGACCACATCGAGGTCGTGACGCGCGGCGACGTGCGTCGCGCCAAGCTCTACTTCCTGCGCGACCTGCGCGGCAAGAAGGCGAAGATCAAGGAGAAGCGCTCCTAGCGCATCCCCACCTGTCCTCCGACCGAGCTCCCGGCATCTACACTTGCCGGGAGCTCAGGCGGTTAAATGACAGATAGCACGACGCCCGCGGACACCAGGTCCTCGGGCAGGCACAGCGGCAGCGGGTCCCGAGGATGGAAGACGTTCCTCCGGGACGTCCTCGTCATCTTCGTGGTGGCCCTCCTCGTATCGGTCCTGATCAAGGCGTTCCTGATCCGGTCGTTCTACATCCCCTCCGCATCGATGGAGGACACGCTGCAGATCAACGACCGCATCGTCGTCAACCAGCTCACCCCGCGCCTCATGCCGCTGCAACGGGGCGACGTCGTCGTGTTCCGTGATCCGGGCGGGTGGCTCACGCCCTCACCCCAGGTCGACAAGCCGCCGATCGCCGCCGCGGTCGACTGGGCACTCACGACGGTGGGGCTGTCCGCGTCCGACAGCAACGACCACCTCATCAAGCGCCTCATCGGCCTGCCGGGAGACCACGTCTTCTGCTGCAACTCCCTCGGTCAGATGAGCGTGAACGACGTCCCGCTGGACGAGCCCTACATCAAGCTCGTCCCGGGCGTCACACGGGCATCCGACGTGGACTTCGACGTCACCGTCCCGGCGGACTCGCTCTGGGTCATGGGGGACAACCGCGGCAACTCCTCGGACTCCCGCTACAACCAGGAGGGGCCGACGAGGGGGTTCGTGCCCATCGACCACGTCGTCGGCCGCGCGTTCGTGATCACGTGGCCCATCGACCGCTGGACGATCCTGGGCGACCACCCCGAGACGTTCGGCGACGTGCCGGACGCGGTCCCCGCCGGCTGATGCCGGTCGCGGATCCGAGCCTCGACCTCGAGCGCGAGCTGCTCCGCGCGGGATCGGCGCTCGTGATCGGCTGCGACGAGGTCGGGCGCGGGGCCCTGGCCGGCCCCGTCGCGGTGGGCATGGCGGCCGTCGGCTACGACGCCGGCGCGTTCCCGGTGGGCCTGCGCGACTCGAAGATGCTCAGCGAGAAGCGCCGCGAGGCCCTGCACCCCCTCGTCTCCGCCTGGGTGCGGCACTCCGCCGTCGGCATGGCATCGGCGGAGGAGGTCGATTCGCTCGGCATCACGGCGTGCCTGGGCCTCGCCGGGCGCCGCGCGCTCGTCGAGCTGCACCACCTCGGCGTGCCCCTCCTCGACAGCGTCGTCCTCCTCGACGGGTCGCACGACTGGCTGACGCCCGCCCTCGCGCATCCGGTGCCGGTGCGGCTGCGCGTCAAGGCGGACCGCGACTGCGCCTCCGTCTCGGCGGCGTCCGTGCTCGCGAAGGTCCACCGCGATCGCCTGATGGCCGCATGGCACGATGAGTCGCCCGAGTACGGCTGGGCCGGCAACAAGGGCTACGGCAGCCCGGCGCACCTGGACGCGATCCGGGCGAGCGGGGCGTCGCCGATCCACCGGCGCACCTGGCTCACGGGCGTGCTGGCGGCCCCGGGCGTCTGAGCCCCGTCCCCTCAGGAGCGGATGCGGCGCACGGGTCGCGTGTCATGCGGCGCGGGCCCGGCGTCGGCCCCGGCCGGACGACGGTGGCCGCGGGGGCGGTTAGGATCGACGGACCATGGATGACGACGAGTTCGAGGACTACGACCGCGAGGTGGAGCTCGCGCTCTACCGGGAGTACCGGGACATCGTGTCCCAGTTCACGTACGTGGTCGAGACCGAGCGGCGCTTCTACCTCGCCAACGAGGTCGATCTCGTGCGACGCGACACGGAGCACGACTTCTACTTCGAGCTCACCATGACCGACGTGTGGGTGTGGGACGTGTACCGCTCCGACCGGTTCGTGAAGTCCGTCCGCGTGCTCACCTTCAAGGACGTCAACGTCGAGGAGCTGTCGGCGAAGGAGTTCGAGCTCCCCAAGGAGCTCGCCATCGACGAGTAGGGCGCGTCGCTCCCTCCCCAGGCGGGGGCTCCGCCCATCCGGCACCATCCCGTCCCGGACCACGTCCGTCTCCGCGCGCATCGCGCATCCTCTTCGCGGAGGTGCCCATGACACGCACGCAGGACCTGGGACGACGCGGCGAGGAGCTCGCCGCACGGCATCTGATCGAACGGGGGTACACCCTCGTCGAGCGCAACTGGCGGTGCCGCGAGGGGGAGATCGACCTCGTCATGCGCCACGCGGGCACCACGGTGCTCGTGGAGGTGAAGACCCGCGCGGGCCTCGGATACGGGCATCCTCTGGAGGCCGTGACGCGCGTCAAGGCCGCGAGGCTCCGCGTGCTCGCCGGGCTGTGGTGCCAGGAGCATCCCGATCATCGCGGCCCGGTCCGCATCGACGTGGTGGGGGTGGTGTGGCCTCCCGGCGCGGAGCCGACCGTCGATGTCGTGCGGAGCGCCTGCTGATGGCCGTCGGACGCACGCTGGCCGTCGCCCTCTCCGGCCTCGACGGGTCGCTCGTCGACGTCGAGGCGGACATCACGAGCCAGCTGCCCGGCTTCGTCCTCATCGGGCTGCCGGACGCCGCGCTCAGCCAGGCGCGGGAGCGCGTCCGGGCGGCCACGGGGAACGCCGGATGCGAGTTCCCGGTCCGACGCGTCACCGTCAACCTCTCGCCGGCCGTCCTGCCCAAGCACGGCTCGGGCTTCGACCTCGCCATCGCCCTGGCGGTCCTGGCCGCCGGTGGATCCGTGTCGGCCGAGTCCGTCGCCGGCACGGTGCACCTGGGCGAGCTGGGGCTCGACGGGCGGCTGCGTCCCACGCACGGCGTGCTCCCCGCGGTGCTCGCGGCCCGTCGGGCGGGATGCCGGCGGGTCATGGTGCCGCGGTGCCACGCCGACGAGGCCTCGCTCGTGCCGGACATGCGGGTGGTCGCCGTGTCCGGCCTGCGCGAGGCGGCCATCCACCATGGCGCGGAGCTGGAACCGGAGCCGGACGCCGGCGATGTCGTCCACGGCCCGCCGGCATCGGCCGCCGTCCAGCCGGGGACGGCCGATCCGAGGCCGTGCCTCGGGGACGTGGTGGGCAACGAGGAGGCCGTGGACGCGCTCGTCGTCGCGGCGGCCGGTGGCCACCACATGTTCCTGCTCGGGCCACCTGGCGCGGGCAAGACGATGCTCGCCCAGCGGCTGCCCGGTCTCCTGCCCGACCTCGACGAGGAGGCGGCGCTCGAGGTCGGCTGCGTCCGCTCCCTGTGCGGCGACCAGCTCGGCCCGGAGCTGCCCGTGCGTCCGCCGCTGGAGGCACCGCACCACACGGCGAGCGCCGCCGGCCTGGTCGGCGGCGGCAGCGGCCGCATCCGACCCGGAGCCGCCGTCCGGGCCAGCGGGGGAGTGCTGTTCCTCGACGAGGCGCCGGAGTTCTCGGGGGCGGTGCTGGACTGCCTGCGGCAGCCGCTGGAGTCGGGGGTCGTGAGCATCCACCGGGCCAACGGCGTCGCCCACTTCCCCGGCCGCTTCCAGCTGGTCATGGCCGCGAACCCGTGCCCGTGCGGGTCGTTCGGCGTGCCCGGCGCCGACTGCACGTGCCCGCCGCAGGCCCGCCGCCGGTACCTCGCCCGCCTGTCGGGACCGCTGATGGACCGCATGGACATCCGGCTCACCGTGCGCCGGGTCACGAGCGCCGTCCACCGAGCCGCCGACGGGGCTCCCCGCACGACCACGGAGTCCGGCCGTGCCCGCGTCGCCGTCGCCCGCGCTGCCGCCGCCGAGCGCTGGTCCGGGACGCCGTGGCGGCTCAACGCCCATGCGTCCGGGCCCTGGCTCCGGCGGGAGGCGGGCCTCGGCCGCGGGGCCACCGCCTCGCTCGACCGCGCCCTCGACCGCGGGCTCATCACCATGCGCGGCTACGACCGCGTGCTCCGCATCGGGTGGACGCTGGCCGACCTCGACGGCGCCCCGCGCCCCGATGCCGACCACCTCGGGCGCGCCCTCCTCCTGCGGGGCGCATCGTGACCGACGGCGGCGTGGACGTGGGCGCCGCGCCGGACGGCGAGCGCACCGAACCCCTCGCGGGCCTCGAGCGCGCGCCCGCACCCGGCGATGCACGGGCTCGGACGGTCGCGCGGCTCGGGATGTCCGCGGCGGAGGCGCGGGAGCTCGTGGCGGCCCTCCGGCCGACCGCCCCCACCGACGGCGTCGGCGACGGAGACGATGCGCCCGAGATCGTGGCGCGCTGCACCTGGTCCGGGATCGCGGAGCCGGGTGACCGCGTCGCCGGTGCGGTCGTCGGGGTCCTCGGGGCGGCGGGCGCCCTCGCTGCCGTGGTCGACGTGCGGTCCGCGGACGGGGTCGTGGGTCGCATGGTCGACGCCGGACTCGTCCTCGAGGCCGACGGCCGCGATGCGCTCGTCGACGAGGTGCGCGCCGCGCTCGAGCGGTGGAGGCCGCGTGTCGTGCGCACCGAGGCGATGGCCAGGCTGCACGCGGCCCGCGCTGTCGGCGCTCGGGTGCTCGTGCCCGGGGACCCGGCGTGGCCCGACGGCGCGGACGACCTCGGGCCGCATGCCCCGCTCGTCCTCTGGTGGACCGGCGAGGAGCGGGCTCTGGCCGCCCTCCCGAGATCCGTCGCGGTCGTCGGCGCCCGTGCCGCCACGGGGTACGGCGAGCACGTCACCGCCGAGCTCGCCAGCGGGCTCGTCGACCGCGGCATGGAGATCGTGTCGGGCGGGGCCTACGGCATCGACGGCGTCGCTCACCGAGCGGCCGTCGCATCCGGAGGCAGGACCGTCGCCTTCCTCGCGGGGGGCGTCGATCGCCTGTACCCGGCTGGGCACACGGAGCTCTTCGGCCGGATGCGCCGGGACGGGGCGCTCGTGTCCGAGCTGCCCTGCGGCGCCTCGCCCACTCGCTGGAGGTTCCTGTTGCGCAATCGGCTGATCGCCGCCGTCAGCGCCGCGACGGTGGTCGTGGAGGCGGGGGCCCGCAGCGGATCGCTCAACACGGCCAACCACGCGCTGGCGCTGGAGCGACCGCTGGGAGCCGTGCCCGGACCCGTCACGAGCGTCTCCTCGTCCGGCTGCCACCGGCTGATCCGCGAGTCCGGAGCCGTGTGCATCACCTCGGCGGAGGATGCGATGGAGCTCGTCCCGGCCGACAGGGGAGGCGCGTGGGAGGACGCGGGCGTCGTCCGGGCATCGAGACCCGATGACATCGCGCGGCATCCTGCGGGAGCCGCTGCCGGGCCCCGGACGTCCCCGTCGCACGCGCCGGCCCCGCGTCCGTCCGGGCCGTCTCCGGACGAGGCGGGACGCGCTCGGACGTCGAGCGCGGACGCCGTGGCCGACCCGCGGGTGACACGCGTCCTCGACGCGTTGAGCACCCGGCGAGCGCGGGAGACCTCCGAGGTCGCCTCCCAGGCGGGTCTGGGCATCGCGGAGACGTCGTCCGTCCTCGGACGGCTCGAGCTCGAGGGCCACGTCGCGCGTCCGGACGGGGGTTGGGTCCGTCGTCCGTCCTCGCGATGAACCGGGACCGCGCCGGATGCGGACGGGCGGCGCCCCTCGTCCGGCGCGGAGCGTCGGCGTGCGGGGGAGGAGACCATAGCCTTCGGGCATGGAGACGTCTCGGACCGGTCGCACGCCCCTCGAGCGGGACATCGACGGCTTCGGCGTCGCGCTCCGGCTGGAGCGGGGCAGCTCGGCGAACACCGTGCGGTCCTACGCGTCTGACCTCCAGGACCTGGCCGCGCATGCGGCCAGCCAGGGCGTCAAGGCCGCCGCCGATCTCGATCTCGAGCTGCTGAGGGACTGGATGTGGCGCGGATCCCAGGCGCGGCTCGCCCCCGCCACCCTCGCACGACGCTCCGCGGCCGTCCGGGGATTCTGCGCATGGCTCCTGCGGGAGGGGCGGATCGACGCCGATCCCGCGGCGCGGCTGAAGGCCCCCCGCGCCGGGACGCATCTCCCGCGCGTCCTCGCCCGCGAGCAGATGTCCGCCCTCCTCGACGGACTCGCCGCGCGCGCCGCGGAGGACGAGCCGGCTGCCCTGCGTGACCTGGCCGTCGTCGAGCTGCTGTACGCCTCGGCGCTCCGCGTGTCCGAGCTCATCGGCCTCGACCTCGGCGACATCGATCCGTCGCGCTTGACCGCTCGCGTCGTCGGGAAGGGCGACCGCGAGCGCGTCGTGCCGTTCGGCGTCCCCGCTGCCGAGGCGCTGGACGCCTACGTCACGCGCGGCCGACCGCATCTCGTCACCCCGCGGAGCGGCGACGCCCTCATGCTCGGCGCCCGCGGAGGGCGTCTCGGTCCGCGCGCCGTCTACGGGCTCGTCGCGTCGCTGCTCGAGGGCATCCCCGGCTCGGGGCCGCAGGGGCCGCACGCGCTCCGCCACACGGCGGCCACCCACCTCCTGGACGGCGGGGCGGACCTGCGCACCGTGCAGGAGATGCTCGGGCACGCCAGCCTCGGGACCACGCAGATCTACACGCATGTCTCCGTCGACCGGCTGCGCCGCAGCTACGCGGGTGCGCACCCGCGCGCCTGAGACGCGGCGGGCGCGTCTGCGGCAGCGCGTGGATGCACGCGTGCCCGCGTCGGATGCCGGAGCGGGGAGCGCTCGCGCGCGACGCGCCCGTCCGGCGGCGTCCGTCGCCGCGGGCCACCGGGCCGTCGCGGTCGCCTGGTCCGTGCGCGCCGATGCACGGGCCGGACGCTTCAGGGGTCCAGCGGCAGCAGCACCGCGTGGCGGAGCGACGCGAGGAGCAGAGCCGGATCCACGTACTCGCCGTGGAGCCGGGCCCCGAGGTGCACGCCGCCGTCGGGCTCGTGCCGGGGCGCGGCGGCCACGGTCCCGATGACCTGCCCGACCGACACGCGCTCCCCGGCGGAGACGGTCGGGACGACGGGCTCCACCGAGGACACGAGCCCGTCCGCGTGACGGATGCTGACGACGGGTCGATCGACGACGACGCCCGCGAACGACACCGTGCCGTCGGCGGGCGCCAGGACCTCGGCGCCCGGATCCGCGGCGATGTCGACGCCGCGATGACCGGGGCCGTACGCGGTGGCCGGCGGCGAGAAGGGGCGCGTGACCGTGTGCGGAGGGCGCACCGGCCACCGCCACCGGGGCGCCACGGACGACGCGGACGACGCGGACGACGCGGACGACGCGGATGCGCCGTCGGCGCCGTCGGCACCGGACCCGCGACCCGCGCTGCCGTCATCCGCGGCTACGGCTACGGCCGCGCATGAGGCCGCACCAACGGCTACGGCCGCGCATGAGGCCGCACCAACGGCTACGGCCGCACTTGAGGCCGCGCCTGCGGTCGGCGTCGTCCACCGCTCCGCGCCGATCGCGCGCATCGCGTGCGATCGCGGGACGGCCCCGAGCGCCACCGCCGTCTCGCTCGGGCAGGTGGGCCCCACGGCGAGGGCGCATGCGGTGGTGAGGGCGGCGACCACGACGCGGGCCGCCCGGACCGTCCCCCTCCGTCCCCGCCACGCGCCGCCGGCACCCTCTGCCAGCGCCACCCGATGCCCCGACGCTTCCGCCCCTGCCGATCCCACCCGTCCCGCCCGGTCCGCCCCTCGCGCCCTCGCCCGTCCCGCCTGTGCCCGCATCCGCTCCCGCCTCCCGCTCGTCGACGCCGCGCGCGCCGACGTCACGCGGTCCAGGATGCGGGCCCGCTAGCACGGGCGTCGCCGGGCGACCCGCACCGCGGAGAAGTGGCAGAGTGGTCCGTTGTGAACGAGACGACGACCCCCCGGGATGAGAAGAAGCTCCAGCGACGCGCGATCGGGTTGGCGGTCTCCGCCGCGGTGGGGGGCTTCCTCTTCGGGTTCGACTCCTCGGTCATCAACGGCGCGGTCTCCGCGATCCAGGGCCGGTTCGCGCTGAGCGAGACGCTCATCGGACTCGCCGTCGCGAGCGCCCTGCTCGGCTGCGCGCTCGGCGCCTACCTCGCGGGTCGCATCGCGGACCGCTTCGGACGGCGCTGGACCATGATCGCGGGCGCGTTCTTCTTCTTCATCAGCGCGTTCGGCTCCGGTCTCGCGTTCAGCGTCTGGGACCTCACCATCTGGCGCGTCATCGGCGGACTGGGCATCGGCATCGCGTCGGTCGTCGCCCCCGCGTACATCGCGGAGATCTCTCCGAAGCTCCTCCGCGGCCGGCTCGCGTCGCTCCAGCAGCTCGCGATCACGCTCGGCATCTTCACCGCCCTGCTCTCCGACGCCGTCTTCGCCGGGGCCGCGGGAGGCGCGTCGGAGGGCTTCTGGCTCGGCCTGGAGGCCTGGCGCTGGATGCTCCTCGTCTGCGCCATCCCCGCCATCGTCTACGGCTTCCTCGCCTTCCGCCTCCCCGAGTCGCCCCGCTTCCTCGTGGAGAAGGGCCGCAAGGACGAGGCCCAGGCGATCCTCGCGAGCGTCTGGAAGCAGGAGGACATCGACCGCGCCAGCCGCGACCTCGAGCGCCAGATCGAGGAGGACCGCGTCGCCAAGCGCACCGGCACGCTCCGCGGACGGAAGTTCGGCCTGCAGGGCATCGTCTGGATCGGCATCATCCTGTCCGTGTTCCAGCAGTTCGTCGGCATCAACGTGATCTTCTACTACTCCACGACGCTCTGGCAGGCCGTCGGCTTCGACGAGTCCCAGTCGCTCACCACCTCGGTCATCACGGCCGTCACCAACGTCGCCGTCACCTTCATCGCCATCGCGCTGGTCGACCGCATCGGCCGCCGCCCGATCCTGCTGACCGGCTCGCTCGCGATGGCCGTGTCCCTCGCCGTCATGGCCGTCTGCTTCAGCCAGTCCGCGACCGTCGACGGCGAGGTCGCCCTGCCGCAGCCCTTCGGCGTCATCGCGATCATCGCGGCCAACGTCTTCGTCATCGGCTTCGGCGCCTCGTGGGGCCCGCTCGTCTGGGTGCTGCTCGGCGAGATCTTCCCGAACCGCATCCGCGCGAAGGCGCTCGGCGTCGCCGCGATGGCCCAGTGGATCGCCAACTTCGTCATCACCGTCTCGTTCCCGGCGCTCTCCGCGTTCTCGCTGCCCTTCACCTACGGCATGTACGCGGCGTTCGCCGCCCTCTCGTTCGTCTTCGTGCTCATGAAGATCCCGGAGACCAACGGCATGTCGCTCGAGGAGGCCGAGACGCTCTTCGTCGACAAGCCCAAGAAGCGCAAGGACGCCGCGCGCCGCTGACCCGGCGGACCGCTCCGCGGGTGGTACCATCGACCAGCACCCGATCCAGGTCGGGTGACTACGCGTGCCCATCAGGCCTCCGCATCCACTCGGTCTCCTCCCGGCGATGATCCCTGTCGCTCGAGGAGCGGATGCGCGCCGGGCACCAGGATCAGCGGTCGTCCCGACCGCCGAGCGAACCGACGAGGCGCGCCGCGCGAGCGCGCGCCGGAACAGGAGTACGGCCATGGCCGTCGTCACCATCCGCCAGCTGCTCGACTGCGGCGTCCACTTCGGTCACCCGAAGACGCGCTGGAACCCGAAGATGAAGCGCTTCATCTTCACCGAGCGCTCCGGCATCTACATCATCGACCTCCAGCAGTCGCTGGCCCTCATCGACAAGGCCTACGACTTCGTCAAGGAGACCGTCGCCCACGGCGGCACCATCCTCTTCGTCGGCACCAAGAAGCAGGCGCAGGAGTCCATCGCCGAGCAGGCGCAGCGCGTCGGCCAGCCCTACGTCAACCAGCGCTGGCTGGGTGGTCTGCTGACCAACTTCCAGACCGTGCACAAGCGCCTCAACCGCCTCAAGGAGCTCGACCTCGTCGACTTCGACGACACGACGCGCGGCTTCACCAAGAAGGAGCTCCTCATCCAGCGTCGCGAGCGCGACAAGCTGGAGAAGAGCCTCGGCGGAATCCGCAACCTGACCAAGACGCCGTCGGCGATGTGGGTCGTGGACACCAAGAAGGAGCACCTCGCGATCGACGAGGCGCGCAAGCTCGGCATCCCCGTCATCGGCATCCTCGACACCAACTGCGACCCGGACGAGGTCCAGTACCCGATCCCGGGCAACGACGACGCGATCCGCTCCGTCGCGCTGCTGACGCGCATCATCGCCGACGCCGCCGCCGAGGGCCTCATCCAGCGCCACCAGAAGCCCGACGCCGAGGGCTCCGCGCCCGCCGAGCCGCTGGCCGACTGGGAGCGCGAGCTGCTCGAGCAGGGCGACGCCGCCAAGGCCGAGCTGCCCGTCGAGGAGAACGACGTCGACGCCGAGGTCTCCGCCAAGAACGAGGCGAAGTCCGAGGACGAGGTCCCCGCCCCCGTGCACGCCCCCGAGTCCGACGACGCCACCGAGGCGAAAATCGAGGCCGAGGCGACCGAGGCCGAGGCAGCGCCCTCCATGACGGTCCCTGTCTCCGAGTAGTCCGCCACACGCACCATCCCGACGGGCGGGCGCGGGGAACCGCGCCCGCCCGTCGGGCACTCACCACCGGGACACCCCCGGATCATCACCTACAGAAGGAGTCCATGAGCATGGCGAACTTCACTGCCGCTGACGTCAAGGAGCTGCGCGACCGCCTCGGCGCCGGCATGATGGACAGCAAGAACGCGCTGGTCGAGGCCGACGGCGACATCGAGAAGGCCATCGAGATCCTGCGCCTCAAGGGCCAGAAGGGCAACGCGAAGCGCGGCGACCGCTCCACCGCCGAGGGCCTCGTCGCCGCATCCGAGGAGGGCGGCGCCGCCACCCTCATCGAGCTCGCGTGCGAGACCGACTTCGTCGCGAAGAACGACAAGTTCATCGCGCTGTCCGAGTCCGTCCTCGCCGCGGTCGTCGCGGCCGGCGCGTCCACCGTCGAGGAGGCCCTGCAGGCCCCCGCCGGCGAGCAGACCGTCGACCAGCTCATCAGCGACCAGGCCGCCATCCTCGGCGAGAAGATCGCGCTCCGCCGCGTTGTCCGCCTCGCCGGCGAGCACCAGGAGGTCTACCTCCACCGCACGTCGAAGGACCTCCCGCCCCAGGTCGGCGTCGTCGTCGACTACTCGGGCACCGACGCCGAGACGGCCCGCAGCATCGCGCAGCACATCGCGTTCGCTGACCCGGAGTACCTCGCCCGCGAGGACGTCCCGGCGGACAAGGTCGAGGCCGAGCGCGCGATCGTCACCGAGATCTCCCGCAACGAGGGCAAGCCCGAGGCCGCCCTGCCGAAGATCATCGAGGGTCGCCTCACCGGCTTCTTCAAGCAGGTCGCGCTCCTCGAGCAGGACTACGCGAAGGACAACAAGCAGTCGGTCAAGAAGGTCGTCGAGGCCGCGGGCCTCACGATCACGGGCTTCGCCCGCTTCAAGGTCGGCGCGTAGCACCACCACGGGGAGCCCGGGTCATCGCGACCCGGGCTCCCTTCGCCATGCCCGGGCCCGGACGGCGGCGTGATCCGCCGTCGTCCCCACCCTGGCGCCACAGTAGATTGGACCGGGGCCTGATGCGGCTCCGACCGAGGGACGGGAACAGCACCATGACCGATCAGACCACCAGGCGCCGCGTCCTCCTCAAGCTCTCGGGGGAGTCCTTCGGCGGCGGCCAGATGGGCGTCGACCCGGACGTCGTGAGCGCCCTGGCGCGCGAGATCGCGGAGGCGGCCGAGACCGTCGAGGTCGCCATCGTCGTCGGCGGCGGCAACTTCTTCCGCGGCGCGCAGCTCTCGCAGCGGGGCATGGACCGAGGCCGTGCCGACTACATGGGCATGCTCGGAACCGTGATGAACGCCCTCGCCCTCCAGGACTTCCTCGAGCAGGCCGGTGCGGCGACGCGCGTGCAGTCCGCCATCTCGATGACCCAGGTCGCCGAGCCCTACATCCCGCGTCGCGCGGAGCGCCACCTCGAGAAGGGCCGCATCGTCATCTTCGGCGCCGGAGCGGGTCTGCCGTACTTCTCCACCGACACGGTCGCCGCCCAGCGCGCGCTGGAGATCCAGGCCGTCGAGGTGCTCGTCGCCAAGAACGGCGTCGACGGCGTCTACACGGGGGACCCGCGCACGGATCCGTCCGCCACGCTCCTCGACACGCTCACCTACCAGGACGCGCTCCAGCAGGGGCTCAAGGTCGTCGACTCGACCGCGTTCTCCCTCTGCATGGACAACGACATGAAGATGGTGGTCTTCGGCATGGAGCCCGGCGGCAACGTCACGCGCGCCATCCGGGGCGAGCGCATCGGCACCATCGTCTCCAACTGACGAGGTCGTCCGCCCGCCGGCCCCGCGGCCGCGCCGGGCGGGATGGCCTCCCCATCCGCGTTAAGATCGATCGGGCGCCTGCCGCGTCCGCGCTACCGAAGGAGATCCCGTGACCGTCGCCGAAGTCCTCGCAGATGCCCGAGACCGGATGGGCAAGGCCGTCGAGTCGGTGAAGGAGGACTTCGGATCCGTCCGCACGGGCCGCGCCAACCCCGCCCTCTTCCAGAAGGTCCTCGTCGAGTACTACGGCAGCCCCACGCCGCTCGGCCAGCTCGCCAGCATGAACAACCCGGAGGCGCGGACGCTCATCGTCACGCCCTACGACAAGACGGCGCTCAAGGAGATCGAGAAGGCGCTCGTGAACGTCCCCAACCTCAGCGCCACCGTCGGCAACGACGGCGAGATGGTCCGCCTCACGCTCCCTGAGCTCACGGAGGACCGCCGCAAGGAGTTCGTCAAGATCGTCCGCGGCAAGGCCGAGGAGGGGCGCGTGAGCGTCCGCAACATCCGCCGCCGCTCCAAGGACGAGCTGGACGCGCTCAAGGGCGAGGTCGGCGACGACGAGGTGTCCCGTGGTGAGAAGGAGCTCGAGGCCCTCACCAAGACGCACACCGACCAGGTCGACGACGCGCTGAAGCGCAAAGAGACCGAACTCCTCGAGGTCTAGGTGGACAGCCCCGACGATCCCGCCGAGCGGGCGCCCGTCGTCCCGCCCGCGACGGGGCCCGGCGGCGCTCCGCGGATCCGGCGGCACCGCGGCCGCGTGACCCGCGCGGACTTCGAGGCGCAGGTGCAGGCGACGCGTGCCGACCTCACCGCCCAGGTGCGGGCGACCCGCGCCTCGCTGGAGGCGACGAACGACCGCATCAACGCGCGCACCGGACGCAACCTGCTGTTCGCCGTGTCCGTGGGCCTGCTGCTCGGCGGGGTCGTGCTCGTCAGCCTCGTCGTGGTGAAGGAGCTGTTCGTCCTGATCGCCATGGCGCTCATCGCGTTCACGGCGTACGAGCTGGCGACGGCCCTCCGTCAGGCCGGTCGGCGCGTGCCGCGCGTCGGGTCCGTGGTGGCGGTGGTCGCCTACCTGCCGCTCACCTACCTCTGGCGGCCCGACGGGCAGTGGCTCGGCTTGCTCGGCACCATGGCCGGCCTCGCCCTGTGGCGCGTCGTCGAGCAGGCGGTACCGGCCCGACGCACGTCCTCCCGGGCGCTCGCGGGCGACATCGGCTCGAGCCTCTTCCTGCTCGCCTACGTCGGCCTCCTCGGGTCGTTCGCCGTCCTGCTCACGGCCGAGGACGGCGGCGAGTGGTGGACGCTGGCGTTCCTCATCCTCGTGGTCTGCTGCGACACGGGCGCCTACGCGGCGGGCCTCAACTTCGGCAAGCACCCCATGGCCCCGACGATCAGCCCGAAGAAGACGTGGGAGGGATTCGCGGGTGCGGCGGTCGCGGCGGTCCTGGCCGGCGTCCTCGTCGCCGAGTTCATGATCCACCAGCCGTGGTGGTTCGGCGTGGTCATGGGCCTCGTCATCGTCGTGACCGCGACGATGGGCGACCTCGCCGAGTCGCTGATGAAGCGGGACCTCGGCGTGAAGGACATCAGCTCCTGGCTGCCGGGCCACGGCGGGTTCCTCGACCGGCTCGACTCGATCCTCCCGTCCGCCGCCGTGGCCTACGCGCTGTTCCTCATCGTCCAGGGCGTTCCCTCGTAGGATGTCCCGGATGACCACCACCTTCCCGACCGCCGGGCGCCGCGAGCGCGGCTACGACCCCGCGCAGGTCGACGCCTTCCTGCAGGACGCGCGCCGCTGCTACGACGACGAGGCCGACCGCTCCCTCACCTCGGAGACCATCCGCCGCGTGTCCTTCGACATGCGCCGTGGCGGTTACTCGGCTGCCGCGGTCGACCGCGTGCTCGAGCGCCTGGAGGACGCCTTCGCGGTGCGCGAGCGCGACCGCACGGTGGCCCGCGTCGGCGCGGACGCCTGGAACGCGGAGGCGCGACGGGCGGCGCAGGAGATCCTCGACCGGGTCAGCCGTCCGGCGGGGGAGCGCTTCGACCGGGCGGGGCTCCTCACGACCGGGTACGACCGCCGCGAGGTCGACCGCTTCGCGGACCGCGTCGCCAAGTACTTCCGCGGCACGAAGCCCATGAGCGTCGACGACGTGCGCACGGTGGCCTTCCACCCGCGTCGCGGCGGCTATCGCGAGGCGCAGGTGGACCTGCTCCTCGACGCGGTGGTCGACGTGATGAACGCCGTCCGCTGAGGCGACCCACGGTTCCTCCACCGCATCCGCGCCTGGCAGGACGCCCCCGATCCGGCTCTCGACTCGCCATCGAGGTAACGGATGGGTAAAGTCGAGCGGAGTTATGGGTAGACACGCGCACGACCTCGCCCCTCGCCAGCCGCTCACCGCCGCTCCGAGGCCCGTCCGCCGACGCCGATCGGCGTTCTCCCGTGTGGCGGCCCCCACCATCGCCTTCGGCGCGGCCGCCGCGTTCATGCTGGTCAACGTCGTGGATCCCACGTCGGGCGCGGTCGCGAACCCGCAGTACCAGGAGTACCAGGCCACGGTCGCCCAGCTCGCCCGGGCCGACGCCCAGACGCTCACCGTGGCGTCCGCGGAGACGACGGTCGAGATCGAGCCGGGCTTCCAGTCCGTCGCCCCGCCGCCGCCACCGCCCCCGCCCGTCGTCGCTCCCGCTCCGTCGACCGGCTCGGGATCGGGTACCGGTGCCAAGGCGTCCGGCGGGTCCCCGTCCTCCGGCGGACCGGTGGCCGTCCCGGATCCCGGCAGCGCGCGCGGCATCGCCCGCAGCATCCTCGCGTCGCAGGGCATGGGCGACGACCAGTTCGCGTGCCTCGACTACCTGTGGAACAAGGAGTCCGGCTGGCGCACCAACGCGTACAACCCGAGCGGCGCGTACGGCATCCCGCAGGCGCTGCCCGGCAGCAAGATGGCGTCCGCCGGCGCCGACTGGCAGACCAACCCCGCAACGCAGATCACCTGGGGCCTCGGCTACATCGACTCGCGCTACGGCACCCCGTGCGGCGCCAAGGCGCACAGCGTCCTGAAGAACTGGTACTGACCCGACGCCCGTCCGGATCCCGATCCGGACGGGCGTCCGTCGTCCGCCCGTCGGACTAGCCTCGGAGCATGGACTACGCGGCTCTCGGCGTCGCCGGGATCGCGACCCTGGTCGCCGTCACCCTCCTTGCCCGACGGATCCGCGTGGCGACGCCGCTCGTGCTCGTGCTGGTGGGTGTCGGCGTCTCCTTCCTCCCGGGGGTTCCTCCCGTGGAGGTGCCGCCCGAGCTGATCCTCGCGGGCGTCCTCCCGCCGCTGCTGTACGGCGCCGCGGTGACGGTGCCGCTCGTGGACCTGCGACGCAACCTCCGCACGATCGTCAGCCTCTCCGTCGTCCTCGTGCTGGTGTCGGCCGCGGGCATCGGCCTCCTGCTCTACGCGCTGTTCCCGGACCTGTCGTTCGCGGGCGCGCTGGCCCTCGGGGCGGTGGTGAGCCCGCCGGACGCCGTGGCCGCGACGAGCATCGCCCGGCGTCTCGGACTGCCGCCGCGCCTCGTGACGGTGCTGGAGGGCGAGGGCCTCGTCAACGACGCGACCGCCCTGGTGCTGCTGCGGACGTCGATCGCCGCCGTGGGCGCCTCGGTCGACCTGTGGCAGGCCGCCGGCGGCTTCCTCCTCTCCGCGGTGGGCGCCCTGGCCATCGGCATCGCCGTCGGCGCCCTCACGACCGAGATCCGACGTCGCCTCGACGACCCCGTGCTCGACACGGCCATCTCCTTCGCGGTGCCGTTCGTGGCGTTCATCCCCGCCGAGGAGATCGGGGCGTCCGGGGTGCTCGCGGTCGTCGCCGCGGGCATCTGGTCGGGGCACCGGAGCGCCTCCACGCTGTCGGCGCAGTCGCGGATCAACGAGCGGCTCAACTGGCGGACCGCGTTGTTCCTGCTCGAGAACGGGGTGTTCCTCGTGATGGGGCTGGAGCTCCGGGACATCCTCGACGAGGTGCACGAGGCCGACCTCGGAGTCGACACGGCGATCCTCTACGGGCTCCTCACCCTCGCGGTGCTGACCCTCATCCGCTTCGCCTTCCTCGTGCCGCTGCTGCTGGGCCTGCGTCGTCACGAGCAGCGCGCCGCGGAACGGGCGCGACGCGTCGGGCGCTGGCTCGATCGCCTCCGCCGCGCGCGCGGCGACGACCGGCCCAGCCGTCGGGAGCGCCGGGCCGCGCGGATCCTCCGACGCCGCCGGGCGGACATCGAGGCGCTCCGCTCGCAGGGTCTCGGCTGGCGCGGCGGCCTCGTGCTCGGCTGGGCCGGCATGCGGGGCGTGGTGACGCTGGCGGCGGCGCAGTCGCTGCCGAACGGGACCCCGTACCGGGCACAGCTGGTGCTGATCGCCTTCACGGTCGCGATCGTGTCCCTGCTCGTGAACGGCGGGACGCTCCCCGCGGTCATCCGCCTGAGCGGGATCCGGGGGAGCGACCAGGTGGAGGACGAGCGCGACCTCGCGGAGCTGGTGTCGGAGCTCGCCGACGCGGGCATCCGCGCGCTCGACGAGGGCGCGCGGACCCTGCCGCACGGCCAGGAGGTCGACCCCCAGGTGGTGGAGCGCGTGCGCCGCGACACGGCTCTGCGCGCGGAGTGGGCGAGCGAGCGCGCCGAGGCGATGGCGGCCGACGACGACGCGCCGCTCACCCCTCGCGCGACCTACCTCCTGCTCCGCCGCCACGTCCTCGACGCCGAGCGCCAGGCGCTGCTGGAGGCGCGCGGCACGGGACGGCACCCCTCGCGGGTCCTCGCGCGCGCCCAGCGGATGCTTGACCACGAGGAGGCGCGCCTCGGCCGGCAGGGCGACGCCGGCTGACGGGACGGCGCGGCGCGCGGCCTAGGATCGGATCATGCCGCGCAGCAATCGACCCCGGGGGAGACGCCGCCCGGGGGACGAGGACGAAGACGTGCTGACGCGCCTCCTCAGCGGATCGCAGCACACGGAGACCCGGCGCGGACGCGTCTGGAACGTGCAGCCCGTCTCCGCCGCCCGCGCGCTCAAGGTGTACCGCTGCCCCGGATGCCTGCTCGACATCGAGCCGGGCCACGCGCACGTCGTCGCGTGGCGCGCCGACGGGATGATGGGCGAGGAGAGCGACCTCGCCGCCCGCCGGCACTGGCACTCCCACTGCTGGAAGGTCTCATGACGGACACCGCCCCCCGCCCCATCACGAGCTCCACGGAGCTGCCCGCCCTGCGCGAGGACGTGGAGCTCGTCACCGCCGACGGCCTGCGCCTCGTGGGGGAGCTGGCGCTGCCGGCCGACCGGGATCCCGTGGCCACCCTCGTGACGCTGCATCCGCTGCCGACCGCGGGCGGGTTCATGGACTCGCACGTGCTGCGCAAGGCGGCGCTGCGCCTCCCCGCCCTCGCCGACCTCGCCGTGCTGCGCTTCAACACGCGGGGCACGACGTCCGCCCGCGGGACCAGCGAGGGCGCCTTCGACGGCGGCGAGGGGGAGCGCCACGACCTGGCCGCCGCCATGGACCTCGTCGCCGAGCGCGGGCTCCCGGCGCCGTGGATCGTCGGCTGGTCGTTCGGCACCGAGATCGCGCTGCGGCACGGACGCGCGCACCCCGTCGAGGGCGCGGCGCTGCTCTCGCCCCCGCTGCACCGGGCGAGCGCCGAGGAGGTCGCCGCCTGGCACGGCGACCCCCGCCGGCTCGTGATCCTGGTGCCCGAGCACGACGACTTCCTGCAGCCGGACGAGGCACGCCGGAGGTTCGCGTCCGTGCCCGAGGCGGAGCTCATCGCGGTCGACGGCGCCAAGCACCTGTGGGTGGGGGAGTCGCAGGTGTCCCGCGTGCTCACCGAGATCGTGCGGACCGTGAACCCGGCCGCGCTGCCGCTCCCGACGGAGTGGCCTCCGGCCTGAGCCGGACGGGCGTCAGCGCTCGTTCTGGAGCGGCACGGCGACCTGCCGGATGATGAGCAGCACCGCGGCGGCGACCGGCACCGCGATGAGGGCCCCCAGCACGCCGAGCAGCGTGCCGCCCGTGATCGCGGCGATCACCACCACCACACCGGGCACCTTGACCGCGCGGTTCATGATGTTCGGGCTGAGGACGTACGCCTCGATCTGCATGTAGACGAGGTAGTAGACCGCCACCGCGATCCAGGTGTTCGTCGACTCCGGCAGCAGCACGACCTGGCCGAGCACGATGAGCGTGGAGCCGGTGATGGTGCCCACGAGCGGCAGCAGCGAGAAGAGGAACGCGATGAACGCCCACACGGCGGGGAGCGCCGCGCCCACGATGCTCAGGTAGATGAAGCTCAGCACGCCGTTGCAGAGCGCGAGCCCCACCTGGCCCGTGACGTAGCGGCCGACCGACTGGGTGATCTGCTCGGCGATGTCGGCGAAGCGCGCGCGCCGCGTCGCCGGCACCAGCTTGTAGAGGCCGCTCTTGAAGGAGTTGAGCGAGGCCGTGAAGTACATCGTGAGGATCAGGATGATGACCGTGCCGAAGAGGAAGTTGCCGATGGTGAAGGCGACGTTGATGACGTTGCCCGTGATGGTCGCGACGTTGGACGCGTTCGACAGGTAGGTGATGAGCTGGTCGGCGCCGCTCTGCACGTCGAAGACCTCGCGGGGCACGAACGACTGCAGGTTCGCGATGAACTGGTCGCCGCTCACGCTCTGGGCGTACTCGACGATCTGCGTGACGAGCGCGCTCGCCTGGTTCACGACCACGGGGATCACGGCGAGGAGGACCCCGGCCAGGGAGCCGAGGAGCACGAGGAAGATCACGAGGATGGCGACGGGGCGCGGCACCCCCTTGCGCTCGAGGAAGGTCACGAGCGGATCGATGCCGAGCGCCAGGAAGATGGCGGTGCCGACGTACGTGAGGACGCTGCCGAGCGAGACGAGCGCGCCGCCGATGACGAGGGCGGTGAGGACGCCGAGGCCGGCCAGGAGGCCGAGCCGGTAGGGGTTGTGGATCTTCACGTCGGGACCTCCGAGTCGGCGGGCGCTCAGCGCACGGTGCGGGAATCGTCGGAGGAGGCGTCATCCGCCTGGGTCAGCACGCCGCGGACGTTCTCGAGGTACGCGGCCACCGCCTCGCGCTCGATCCTAATGCGGTCGAGGCGCTCCTCCGCGTCGGCCACCGTCTCGCGGGCGCGGCGCTCGGCGTCGGCCAGGGTCTCGCGGGCGCGGCGCTCCGCGTCGGCGATGGCCGCACGGGCGTCGTGGTCGGCCTCCTCGCGCACCGTGCGGGCGGACTCGCGGCTCTCGACCGCGAGCTCCTCCGCCTCCTGACGGGTGGAGGCGAGCAGCGCCGTCACCTCCTGCAGGCGCGCCTCGGCCTCGCCCAGGTACGCGGCGGTGCGTTCGGCGGCATCCCGCTGGCGCTCGGCGGCGTCGCGCGCGTCGTGGTCGCGCCGGGCGGTGATCTCGGCGTCGAGGTCGAGGTGCCCCTGCTCGATCTCGCGGCTGAGGGCCAGTCGCGCCTCGTCGGCCTCGGCGGCGAGGATCCGGCGCGTCTCAGCGGCCTCGCGCTCCAGCCGGAGCCGCTCGGCCTCGCGACGGTCGGCCTCCAGCGCCTCGGCCTCGGCGATCTCCCGCTCGAGGGCCGTGCGCGCGGTGACCGCCTCGAGCTCCAGCTGCTCCCGCGTGGCCCGGGTCTCCCGGGCGAGCGCCTCGGTGCCCGCCGCGATGTCGCGGGCCAGGTCGGTGCGGGCCTCGTCGACATCGCGGGCGAGCTCGGCGCGGGCGGTGGCGACCTCGAGGTCGAGCGCCTCGCGTGTCTCGGCGATCTCGCGCTCGAGCGAGGCGCGGGTCTCCTCGACGTCTCGGTCGAACGCGGTGCGCTCCGCCTGCATCCGGCGGTCGAAGTCCTCGCGGGACGCCTGCAGCTCCCGATCCCGGTCGGTGCGCACCTGCTCGACCTCGCGGTCGAGGTCGGCGCGGGTCTGCTCGTCGAGCTGGGCGAGGGCGATGCGCTGCGTCTCGGCATCGAGCCCGAGGCGCTCCTCGACCTCGCGGATCTCGCGGTCGAGGTCGGCGCGCTCCTCGGCGACGGACTCGTCGTGGCGGGCGCGGGCATCGGCGAGCTCGCGCTCGAGGGCGCCGCGGGCCAGGGCGTTGTCGCGGGCGAGGTCGGCGGCATCCCGGCGGGCCTCGTCGGTCTCGCGGTCGACCCGGGCCCGGAGCTCGGCGACCTCGCGCGCGACCTCGGCGCGCAGGGAATCCGTCTCGCGCTCGGCCGTGCCGCGGAGGTCCGCGACCTCGGTGCGCGTGCGGAGGAGGAGGGCGGCGGCCTCGCGCTCCGCGTCGCTGCGGAGGCCCTCGGCGCGGTCGTCCGCGCGCTCCCGGAGGTCGTCGGCCTCGCGCCGGGCGGCGTCGACGATCTGCTCGGCCTGCGCCCGGGCGGAGTCCACGAGGTGGCGCGCGGTGGCCTCGGCCTCGGCGCGCTGCGCGTCGGTCTCCTCCTGGGTGGCGCGGCGGAGGCGCGCGGCGTCCGCGTCGGCCTGCGCGACGAGCCGCGTGGACTGCTCCTCGGCGACGCGGAGGGTCGCCTCGAGGCGGGATCCCAGCCCGGCGAACGTGGGGCTGCCCACCTCCTCCAGCTCGTCGCGCAGCTCCCCCTCGACGCGGCGCAGGCGCTCGGCCTCGGCGCGGGCCTCCGCCGCCAACTGGTTCGAGCGGATCAGCTCGCGGCGCAGGTCGCCGACCGCCCGGTCGACCTCGTCGCGGTTGTAGCCGCGCATGGCAGGGCTGAACGGGGTGTCGTCGTGGGGCACGGGGACTCCTTGTCGGGCGTCCGCGCACGCGGTGGCGGGCACGGCAGGTGCCGATCCTACCGAGACCGGCGTTCCCGGTCCGCGGTACGCCCCCGGGCCGCCTCCGGGTCGCGGGCGGGGAGGGGAGGCGCTCCCAGGGTCGTCCGGTATCCTTCGATGTCGTCGTCCGCCGCCGCCCGCCCGCATGTCGGCGGAGCGTCGCCCGGGCATCGCGCTCGTCGGCCGCCGCGGTCGCCGAGCCGGCCGCCGCCCATCACCGCAGCCGCCCGCGACGACACGAGAGGAGACACCCGTGCGATTCGTCCTGGCGATCGCGACCTTCGTGGTCGCCGCCCTCATGATCGGCCTGGGGGTCGCCCAGCACACCTTCCTGGCCGGACCCGACCGCATCACCGCGTCGACGTCCTCCGCCGGGGGCGCGGCCTACACGGTCATCAGCGGGAAGACGCTCAACGCGCACCCCGGCCTGCAGGACACCGTCGCCCGCGGCGACGGCGAGGTCTTCGCCGCGTACGGCCCCACGACCGACGTCGAGGCGTGGGTGGGCACCAGCCCCTACACGCGCATCGCGATGGACGAGACCGGGGCCCTGACCAGCGAGGTCGTCGAACCCGCGGCCGCCACTCCGACGCCCGCGCCCAGCAGCTCGCCCGCGCCGGAGGGCGGCTCGGGCACGCCCGCGACCGTCACCTCCGCCGTCACGGACCCGCGCGGATCCGACCTCTGGCTCTCCGAGGAGACCGGCGAGGGCGAGCTGTCGCTCAGCACGCGCCTCCCCGACGACGTCAGCGTCCTGCTCGCCGCGGACGGCACGGCGGCGGCCCCCGCGGAGGTCACGCTGTCCTGGCCCTCCGAGGGCGAGTCACCATGGGTCCTCCCGCTCGTGATCGGCGGCATCGTCCTGCTGATCGTGGGCCTCGTGCTCTACCTCCTCGCCATCCGCCACCTCCGCCGCAGCCGCGGCCCGCGCCGCAACCTGCCGCCGCGCGGCGGCCCCCGCATCCCGCGCATCGGCCCGGCCGCCCGCCGTGCCGCGCTCACCGCCGGCACGGGCGCCGCCCCGCCCGCCCCGCGACGCGGTCGTCGCAGCATGATCGCCCTGCCCGTCCTCGTCGTCACCGGCCTCGCTCTGAGCGGCTGCACGACCACGGGAGCGCCCGCCGCGCTCACGGCCGGTGCCGCGTCCACCCCGACGCCGACCCCCACGTCGTCGCTCGACGCCGCGCGCGAGGCCGAGGACGCGGATCCGCCCGTCGTCACCGACGACCAGGCCGCGCGCATCGTCTCGCGCGTCTCCGCGGTCGCCACCGCGGCCGACCAGGCGCTCGACGCCGGCCAGCTGTCCCCGCGCTTCGCGGGCCCCGCCCTCCAGGAGCGCACGTCCGACTACCAGGTGCGGAAGGCGAAGCCCGACATCGCGGCCGTCCCCGCCATCCCCGCCGGCGACCTCCAGCTCACGCTGCCGCAGGCGACCGTCGCCTGGCCCCGCACGATCGCCGCCGTGGTGAAGAACCCGGACGCGGACGACGCGCCGACCCTCTCGCTCACGCTCGTGCAGACGAGCCCGCGGGAGAACTACCGCGTGCTGTACGCCATGCCCATCTCCACCACGGCGGCGCTGCCGGACGTGGCGCCCGCCGCGATCGGCGCCGCACGGCTCGCGCCCGACGTGAAGCTGCTCGCGGTCCAGCCGGACCAGCTCTCCGCCGCGTACGCGGACCTGCTGAACAAGGGCGACCAGAGCGAGTTCGCGTCCCTCTTCGACGCGACAGACGACGGCGTCCGCGCGCAGGACGCCAAGCGCAAGGTCGACTTCCCGGCCTCGATCGGCGAGACCGGCTCGGTGGAGTTCTCGGCCGCGGCCGACTCCGCGACGCCCGTCGCCATGTCGACCGTCGAGTCCGGCGCGCTCGTGAGCGTCACCGTGAAGCTCGGCATCGTCGCGAAGCCGACCGCCCAGGGCGCCAAGGTCAACGCGAACCCGGAGGTGCAGGCCATCACCGGGCTCACCGACTCCGCGAAGGGCTTCGACACCGTCCGCACGGCGCAGATGCTCATGTACGTGCCCCCCGTGAACTCGGGGGAGAAGATCCGCCTCTACGCCTCCAGCACCCACATCACCTCGGCCAAGGAGCTCCCATGACGAACGTGCCCCCCTCCGCCGCCAGCCTCCGCGGCGCCGTCGACCTCTCGTCCCTCGTGAACCGCGCGCAGGCCCCGGCGGGTGCCGCGCCCGCCGGTGGCGCACCCGGCGCACCCGGTGCTCCTGCCGGTGCGCCCGCCTCGCCGCAGACGGTGGACGTCCCGGGCCTCGTGCTCGCCGCGGACGACGCGTCGTTCACGCAGTTCCTCGACATCTCGTCGATCGTGCCCGTCGTCGTCGAGCTGGTGTCGACGGGGCTCGCGAGCAGCCGCGAGCTCTCGCCCGTGCTCGAGCGGATCATCACCGAGCAGGCGGGGCGCGTCCTGCTCGTCCGGATCGACGTCGACCAGAGCCCGCAGCTGGGCCAGGCGTTCCAGGCGCAGCCCGTGCCCACGGTCGCGGCGCTCATCGGCGGTCGGCCCGTTGGCCTGTTCGCCGGCGTGATCCCCGAGGACCAGGTGCGCGACGTCCTCCAGCAGGTCCTGGAGCTCGCGCAGCAGAACGGGGTGACCGGCACGGCCGTCGCGCCCGATGCGTCCGCCGCCCCGGCGGCGCCGGTCGAGGAGCCGCTGCCCCCGCACCACGCGGAGGCCTACGCGTTCATCGAGCAGGGCGACTACGCGTCGGCGGCCGCGGAGTACCGCACGGCCATCGCGCAGAACCCGCGCGACGCGCTCGCGGTCGCCGGCCTCGCGCAGGTCAACCTCCTGCACCGCCTCGACGGGACGACCGCGGACGAGATCCGCAGCGCCGCCGCGGCCGCCCCGGGCGACGTCGACGCGCAGCTGCTCGTCGCCGACCTCGACCTGTCCGGCGGGCACGTGGAGGACGCGTTCGCGCGCCTGCTCGAGCTCTTCCCGTCCGCGGACGCCGCGGGGCGCGAGGCCATCCGCCAGCGCCTCCTGGAGCACTTCGAGGTCGTCGGGCTCGAGGATCCGCGCGTCGCGGTCGCCCGCCGCCGGCTCACGCGCCTGCTCTACTGACGCGCATCCGCACGGACCACGACGGCGCCGCACCCCGAGGGGGCGGCGCCGTCGTCGTCGTGCGGGTCGGGTCGGGATCAGACCGTGGGCACCCGCGGCGTGCCGTCGTCGGAGCCGGGCGCGTCGTCGGTCGCGGACAGCCCCTCCGCGGGCGGCTGCGCGTCGGGCGACTGCGGGAGCACGGGCACGTCGGCCGCGTCCCCGAACGGCGTGCCGTCGACGCGCGACTCGTCCGCGTCCGGCGCGTGGTGCGCGGGCACCTCGACGGGCGTGAGGTCTTCCGGATCCTGCTCGAGCCGCAGCCAGAGGCCGGCCAGCGGCGGCAGCGTCAGCTCCGCCGAGGCGGGCCGGCCGTGCCAGCCGTCGTCGCCCGCGTGGACGGCGCCGAGGTTGCCCACGCCGGATCCGCCGAACTGCTCGGCGTCCGTGTTGAGGATCTCCTCCCACACGCCCGCCTGCGGCAGCCCCAGCCGATAGCCCGAGATGGGCGCACCGGAGAAGTTGTGCACGACGGCGACCTGGTTGCCCTCCCGGTCGCGGCGGAGGAACGCGAGCACGTTGCGCTCGGCGTCGCCCGCGTCGATCCACTCGAAGCCCGCCGGGTCGTTGTCGAGCGCCCAGAGCGCGGGGGTGTCGACGTAGGTGCGGTTGAGGGAGCCGACGAGGTCGAACAGGGCGCGGTGCACGGGCTGGTCGAGGATCCACCAGTCGAGCCCGCGCTCCTCGCTCCACTCGGACGGCTGGCCGAACTCCTGGCCCATGAACAGCAGCTGCTTGCCGGGGTGCGACCACATGAAGCTGAGGTAGGCGCGCACGTTGGCGAGCTTCTGCCAGTGGTCGCCCGGCATCTTGCCGACGAGCGAGCCCTTCCCGTGCACGACCTCGTCGTGGCTGATGGGGAGGAGGAAGTTCTCCGTGTACGCGTAGACCATCGAGAACGTGATCTGGCCGTGGTGGTGAGCGCGGTACATCGGGTCGACGGCCGCGTAGTCGAGCGAGTCGTGCATCCAGCCCATGTTCCACTTGAGCCCGAAGCCGAGGCCGCCGTCGCTCGTGGGGCGCGTGACGCCGGGGAAGCTCGTCGACTCCTCGGCGATCATCACGATGCCGGGGTGCGTGCGGTACGCGGTGGCGTTGACCTCCTGGAGGAACGAGATCGCCTCGAGGTTCTCGCGGCCGCCGTGCACGTTCGGCAGCCACTGGCCCTCCTCGCGGGAGTAGTCGAGGTACAGCATCGAGGCCACGGCGTCGACCCGGAGGCCGTCGATGTGGAACTCCTCGAACCAGTACAGCGCGTTCGCGACGAGGAAGTTGCGGACCTGCGAGTGGCCGAAGTCGAAGACGAGGGTGCCCCAGTCCTGCTGCTCGCCGCGGCGCGGGTCGGTGTGCTCGTAGAGCGGCTGGCCGTCGAACTGCGCCAGCGCGAACGCGTCCTTGGGGAAGTGCGCCGGGACCCAGTCCACGATGACGCCGATGCCGGCCTGGTGCAGCGAGTCGATGAGGAACTTGAGGTCGTCCGGGCTGCCGAAGCGCGAGGTGGGCGCGTAGTAGCCGGACACCTGGTAGCCCCAGGACCCGCCGAACGGGTGCTCCGCGAGCGGCAGGAACTCCACGTGCGTGTAGTGCAGCTCCTGCAGGTAGGCGACGAGCTCGCCGGCGACCTCGCGGTAGCCGAGGCCCGGGCGCCAGGATCCGAGGTGCATCTCGTACACGCTCATGGGGGAGTCGTGCGGGTCGCGCGCGGCGCGCTCCTCCAGCCAGGCGGCGTCGTCCCAGACGTGGTGGCTGGTCTCGACGCGCGATGCGGTGGCCGGCGGGACCTCGGTCATGCGGGCCATGGGATCGGCCTTCTCGATCCAGTGCCCGGCCTGCGTGAGGATCTCGAACTTGTACGAGACGCCGGGCTCGACGCCCGGCACGAAGAGCTCCCAGACGCCGTTGCCGTCGAGGCGGCGCATCGCGTGCTGCACGCCGTCCCAGCCGTTGAACCCGCCGATGACGCGGACGGCGCGCGCGTGCGGCGCCCACACGGCGAAGGAGACGCCGACGTAGGTGCGCGCGACGCCCCAGTGCTCGCGGTGCTGCGCGCCGAGGACGTCCCAGAGGCGCTCGTGGCGGCCCTCGCCGAAGAGGTACAGGTCGAGGTCGCCGACCGTCGGCAGGAACCGGTACGGGTCCTCGGCGGTCCAGGTGCCGCCGTCGCCGTACCGTGCCTCGACCCGGTAGTCCTGCAGGCCGAGCACGTGCGCGCCCTGCCAGACGCCGTGGCCGAGGTGGGCGAGCTCCACGCGGGCCCCGGTGGAGAGGATCACGGAGACGCCCTCGGCGAGCGGGCGGAGGGCCCGGACGACCACGAGGTCGTCCGAGACGCCGTCGACGGAGACGGGGTGCTGGCCGAGGACCGAGTGCGGTCCGGAGTGGACGCCCTCGGCGATCGCGCGCAGGTCGAGGCCGGAGACCTCGGGCAGGCGGATCGGGTCGGACGAGGCCGCGGGGGTGCCCGCGTCGGATGCGGCAGGCGCGTCCGCGGCGGGCGCGTCGCCTCCGGCCGGGGGCACGACCACGTCGGCACCGGCCTCGGGGTGCGTCTCGGCGGCGGTCGGCACGGCGACGTCGGCGCCGTCCCTCGGGTCCTGCTGGGGGGTGGTGTCGGTCATGTCCGTCATCCCTTCGATGCGGTCGGGTGGACCCGGAACACGTGCACGGGGTGCGTGAACGCGTCGAGCCGGACGAAGTTGGAGGTCGACCACGTGTAGACGTCGCCCGTGAGGAGGTCCTCGACGTCGAAGACGGCGTCCTCGGCGAGGCCCCAGCGGGTGGGGTCGAGGTGCACCTGGGTCTCGCGCGCGGAGTGCGGGTCGACGTTGGCGACCACGAGGATCGTGTCGGCGTCGCCCGTGCCCGTGTGCTCGGCCGCCAGGTGCTTGGAGTAGACGAGGATCGAGTCGTCGTCGCTCCAGTGCACGTCGAGGTTCCGCAGCTGGCGGAGCGCGGGGTGCTGGCGGCGGATCTCGTTGAGGCGCGTGATCTCGGGCGCGATGGATCCGCCGAGCTCCTCCTGGCGGGCCCAGTCGCGCGGCTTGTACTCGTACTTCTCGTTGTCGATGTTCTCCTCGGCGCCGGGGCGCGCGACGTTCTCGATCAGCTCGTAGCCCGAGTAGATGCCCCACGAGGGCGACGCGGTAGCGGCGATGGCGGCGCGGATCCGGTACGCGGCGCGCCCGCCGAACTGCAGGTAGGGCGTGAGGATGTCGTGCGTGTTCGCGAAGAAGTTCGGGCGCAGGTAGTCGCTCGTCTCGTGGCTGACCTCCGTGAGGTACTCCTCGAGCTCCTGCTTCGTGTTGCGCCAGGTGAAGTACGTGTACGACTGCTGGAACCCGATCTTGGCGAGCGTGCGCATCATCGCGGGGCGCGTGAAGGCCTCGCTGAGGAAGATGGCGTCGGGCTCGTCGCGCATCACCTGGTGGATGAGGCGCTCCCAGAACACGAGCGGCTTGGTGTGCGGGTTGTCGACGCGGAAGATCTTGACGCCGAGCCCGAGCCACACGCGCATGACGCGGAGCATCTCCCGGTACGACCCCTCCGGGTCGTTGTCGAAGTTCAGGGGGTAGATGTCCTGGTACTTCTTCGGCGGGTTCTCCGCGAACGCGATGGATCCGTCGGGCAGCGTCGTGAAGAGTTCCGGGTGCGTCGTGACCCACGGGTGGTCGGGGGACGCCTGCAGCGCGATGTCGATCGCGAGCTCCATGCCGTGGTCCGCGACGGCCCGCACGAACTCGCGGAAGTCGTCGGCCGTGCCGAGCTCGGGGTGGATGCTGTCGTGGCCGCCGTCCTCGGAGCCGATGCCGTAGGGCGAGCCGGGGTCGTGCGGTCCCGCCGTGAGCGTGTTGTTCGGGCCCTTGCGGTTGGTGCGGCCGATGGGGTGCACCGGCGGGATGTAGACCACGTCGAAGCCCATGTCGCGGATCGCGGGGAGGCGGCGCGCGGCGGTGGCGAACGTGCCGCTCGTCCAGGAGCCGTCCTCGTGCTGGACGGCGCCCTCGGAGCGCGGGAAGAACTCGTACCAGGAGCCGACGGCGGCGCGCTCGCGCTCGACGACGATCGTGCGCTCGGGCGAGAGGGTGATGAGGCTGCGGACCGGGATCCGGTCGATCGCGGCGTGCACCTCGGGGGAGGTGGCGGCGGCGAGGCGCTCGGCGGGGGAGAGACCGGCGTCGGCGATGCCCGCGAGCGCCTCCCGGAGGACCGCGCGGTCGTCGTCGGCGCGCTCGGCGTCCGCGGCGGCGCGCTCGAGGAGCTCGGCGCCGAGGGCGAGCATCACGTCGACGTCGAGGCCCGCGGGGACCTTGATCTCCGCGTTGTGCAGCCAGGTGCCGAAGTCGTCGGACCACGCGCTGACGCGCCAGGTCCAGACGCCCTGCGTCTCGAGCTGGGCGGTCGTGATCCAGCGGTCGAGGCCGGGCTTCGTGGCGTCGAGCGACATGCGGTGCGCGGTCACGGCGCCCGACGGGTCGGTGAGCAGGACGTCGGCGCCGATGAGATCGTGGCCCTCGCGGAAGACCGTCGCGCCGAAGGGCACGACGTCGTGGACGAAGCTCTTGGCGGGCCAGAGGTCGTCCTCGATCTGCGGGGTGAGCGACAGGATCGGGATGCGGCCGATGACGGGGACGTAGTCGTCCGTGGGCTCGGCCGTCTCGGGGGTGGTGGCCGGCGCCGCGGGCTCGGCCGTCTCGGGGGTGGTCGCGGGCTCGGCGGCCGGGGCCTCCACGACCGTCGTCGCGACGTGCTCCGCCGGGTCGTGCGGGTCCGCCGGGTCGTGCGGCTCCGACGGGTCGAGCTGCTCGGCGTCGGCGACCGGCTTGGCGTCGACCTCGGCGTCCGGGGCGGCGTGACGCGGGGCGGGAGCGGATGCGGGCACGGCGGCGGCCTCGGCGGCGGCGGGCTGCACGGCGGCGGCCTCGGCCGCGGCGGGCTGCACCGTGGCAGGCGTGGCAGGCGTGGCAGGCGCCTCGGGGATCAGCGGGGGTCGCGGGGCGGGCGGGCGCTGGGCGTCCTGGGCCTTCTGGGCCTTGGCGGCCTTGCGGGCCGCACGGCCGCGCACCGGGCGGGGGAGGGGATCGGGTCCGTCCTGGGGTGTGGTCACTGTTCGACCGTAGCCCGTGCGCCCTCCGGCTGTCGCTCGCCGTGGCGCCGGAGGACGCCGGAGGGACGCCCGACGCCGACCCGTCACCCGGCGTCCGGCCGCCGTCCACGCGGGCGGCGGACCCTGGTGCGGTCCACCCCGCGCCCCTAGGCTCGGGGCCGAGCGCGCGGGTGCCTCTCGCCGCCGATCCGGTCCGAGGGAGTCCCGTGAAGGCCATCCGCAGATTCACCGTCCGTGCCGTCCTCCCGGAGGAGCTGTCCGCGCTGGACGAGCTCGCCGGGAACCTCCGGTGGTCCTGGTACGAGCCGACGCGTCGCGTGTTCGCGCATGTCAGCCCGGAGCTGTGGGAGGGCACGGGGCACGACCCGGTGGCGCTCCTCGGCGCGGTCGACCAGGAGCGGCTGCGCGAGCTCGCGGCCGACGAGGGCTTCGTCGCGTGGGCGGAGGAGCAGAGGGCCGACCTCCGCGCGTACTGCGAGCAGCCGCGGTGGTACCAGTCGCTCGCGGGCGACGTGCCCGAGGCCGTCGGCTACTTCTCGCCGGAGTTCGGGATCGCCGCGGCGCTGCCGCAGTACTCGGGCGGCCTCGGCATCCTCGCGGGCGACCACCTGAAGAGCGCATCCGACCTCGGCGTGCCGCTCGTGGGCGTCGGCCTCTTCTACCGCTCCGGCTACTTCCGCCAGGGGATCTCCTCCGACGGCTGGCAGCAGGAGACCTACCCCGTCTTCGACCCGGACGGCCTGCCGCTCCAGGTGCTCCGCGACGCCGACGGGCGGCCCGTCCAGATCGCCCTCGGTCTGCCGGCCGACCGCACGCTGCACGCGCGGATCTGGCAGGCGCGCGTCGGCCGGATCCCGCTGCTGCTCCTCGACACGGACGTGCCCGAGAACGACGACGACCTCCGCGGCGTGACGGACCGGCTCTACGGCGGCGGCGGCGAGCACCGGCTGCACCAGGAGCTGCTGCTCGGCATCGGCGGCGTGCGCGCCATCGCCGCCCACGCGCGCATCACCGGATCGCCCGTGCCGCGCGTCTTCCACACGAACGAGGGCCACGCGGGCTTCCTCGGGCTCGAGCGGATCTCCGCGCTCATGGGCGACGGCCTCGACTTCGACGAAGCGCTGCAGGTCGTGCGCGCAGGCACCGTGTTCACGACGCACACTCCCGTGCCCGCCGGCATCGACCGCTTCGACGTCGAGCTGGTCCGCGCGCACGTGACCGAGGCCCTCCTGCCCGGCGTGCCCCGCGACCGCGTGCTGGAGCTCGGCGCGGAGGCGCACGACGGCGGCGATCCGGGCGTGTTCAACATGGCGCTCATGGGCTTGCGCCTCGCGCAGCGCGCGAACGGCGTCTCGCAGCTGCACGGCGAGGTGAGCAGGGGCATGTTCGCCGGTCTCTGGCCGGGGTTCGACACCGAGGAGGTGCCGATCACGAGCGTCACGAACGGCGTGCACGCGCCCACGTGGACGGATCCGATGCTCATGTCGCTCGCGGGCGAGCGCCTCGGCACCACGGACACGACGGGCGCCGACTGGTCCTCCTCGGCCGTCAGCGACGGAGACCTGTGGGACGTCCGCGGCCGGATGCGCCGCCAGCTCGTCGCCGACGCCCGCCGCCGCGTCGTGCGCGCCTGGCGCGAGCAGAACCCGGGCGGCGTCGAGCCGTCGTGGCTCGAGGACGTGCTCGACCCCGAGGTCCTCACCATCGGCTTCGCCCGCCGCGTGCCCACCTACAAGCGCCTGACGCTCATGCTCCACGACCGGGAGCGCCTCCGTCGCATCCTCACCGACCCCGACCGGCCCGTGCAGATCGTGGTGGCCGGCAAGTCGCACCCGGCGGACGACGAGGGCAAGCGCCTCATCCAGGAGCTGGTGCGGTTCGCGGCCGAGCCCGAGATCCGCGGGCGCCTCGTGTTCCTGCCCGACTACGACATCGGCATGGCGCAGCTCCTCTACCCGGGCACCGACGTGTGGCTCAACAACCCGCTGCGGCCGCTCGAGGCGTGCGGCACGTCGGGGATGAAGGCGGCGCTCAACGGGGCGCTCAACCTGTCGATCCTCGACGGCTGGTGGAACGAGTACTTCGACGGCGGCAACGGCTGGGCGATCCCGTCCGCGGACCGCGCGCACGACGGCGCCGAGCGCGACGCGATGGAGGCGACGGCGCTGTACGACCTCATCGAGAACCGCATCGCGCCGCGCTTCTACGAGCGCGACGCGGACGGCGTGCCCGCGGGCTGGGTGCACGACATCCGCCACACGCTGCAGACGCTCTCGCCCGAGCTCAGCGCCGACCGCATGGTGCGGCAGTACGTGGAGCGGCTGTACGTCCCGGCGGGGCGCGCCCAGCGGATGGTCGCGGCCGACGACCACGCCCGGGCCCGGGAGCTCGCGGCCTGGCGACGGCGCATCGTGGCGGCCTGGCCGTCGGTGCAGGTCGCGCACGTGGAGTCGGAGGGCGTGGGTCCCCAGGCGCAGGTGGGCGACGAGCTGCGCGTGCGGGCGTGGGTCGCGCTCGGCGGGCTCCACGCGGACGACGTGACGGTCGAGGTCGTGCACGGGCGCACCGGCGAGGGGGACGTGCTCACGGACGTCGTGCGGCACGCGCTCGCACCCGTCGGCGGATCCGGAGGGCAGCAGGAGCACGTGGGCACGGTGCCGCTCCGCTCCGCGGGTCCCTTCGGCTACACCGTGCGCGTGGTGCCGCGGCACGAGCTCCTCGCGTCGAGCGCGGAGCCGGGGCTGGTCGCGGTCGCGGGCTGAGCACGCGGGGGCGGGGCCGTCGCCGCCCGGCAGGCGGCCCCGTCCGGGCGGACGTCCGCCTCAGGCCGCGCGGTAGATGCGCATCGCCGGGCCGCGCACCTCGATGCGGTCGCCGGGCGCATCGTCCGCGGAGACGGCCTCCGGGCGCTCCCACGCGCTCGACCACAGGAGGCGCCACGCCGTGACGCCGTCGTGCTCCGGCAGCGTGACGGTCGCCGTCGTCTCCAGCCCGTGCACCACGACGAGGACGGTGTTCGGCTCCTCGGTCTCGGGCGTCGAGGTGGTGATCCACTGCAGCGTGCGCGTGCCCGCGGACTCCCAGGCCGCGTCCGTCATGGGCGCGCCGTCTGCGTCGCGCCAGGCGAGCACCGACGCGCTCGGCACGCGCACGTCGGGCTGGGCGTACCGGACGGGACGGAGCGCCGGGTTCTCGCGGCGGATGCGGATGAGGTGCCGTGTGGTCGCCTCGAGGTCGAGACGCCAGGCGTCCTCGTCGCGATGCAGCCAGGTCGCCGCGTTGTCGAGGCAGTAGCCGTTGTTGTTGCCGCGCTGGGTGCGGCCCCGCTCGTCGCCCATCGTGATCATGGGGATGCCGGCGGAGACGAGGAGGGTGCCGAGCAGGTTCCGCGACGTGCGGCGACGCGCGGCGAGGACGGCCGGATCGCGCGTCGGCCCCTCCACGCCGTGGTTCCAGGACCGGTTGGCGTCGGTCCCGTCGCGGTTCGACTCCCCGTTGCCGCTGTTGTGCTTGTGGTCGTAGGAGGTGAGGTCGGCGAGCGTGAACCCGTCGTGCGCCGTGACGAACGAGACGGACGCGAGCGGCCCGCGGTCGGCGGCGAAGGTGCCCGAGGATCCGGCGAGGCAGGACGCGAGCGCGCCCACGCCGTGCGGCGCGCCACCCGTGCGACGCGCCTCCGCGACGTCCGTCAACCAGAAGTCGCGCACCACGTCGCGGTAGCCGTCGTTCCACTCGCTCCAGCCGGAGCCGAACCCGCCCGTGCGCCAGCCGCCCATGCCCACGTCCCACGGCTCGGCGATCATCAGAAGCCCCTGGAGCGCCTCGTCCTCGACGATGGCGCGGAGCAGCGGGTGCTCTGGATCGAAGTCGACGCGCTCGTCGCGGCCGAGCGTCACCGCGAGGTCGAAGCGGAAGCCGTCGACGCCCATCACGTCGGACCAGTGCTCGAGCGAGTCGAGCACGAGGCGCTGCGCGTCCGGCCGGGACAGGTCGACCGTGTTGCCGCATCCGGTCACGTCGATGGGCGTGCCGTCCGGCGTGTGCCGGTAGTAGCGGGACCCGTCGATGCCGCGGAGGCTCGTGACGGGGCCGTCGGCGCCCTCCTCGGCGGTGTGGTTGTAGACGACGTCGAGCACGACCTGGATGCCGGCGGCGTGCAGCGCGTCCACCATCGCGCGGAACTCGTCCGCCACCGCGTCGGCCCCGGCGTCCCGCGCCCGACGCGTGGCGTAGGGCGCGTGCGGCGCGAGGTAGGCGAGCGTGTTGTATCCCCAGTGGTTGATGCGGCCCTGCGCGCGCAGCCGCTCCTCGCTCGTGGAGGCGTGCACCGGCAGGAGCTCGACCGTCGTGATGCCGAGCTCCACGAGCCGGTCGACGGACGCCGCGTGGCCGAGCCCCGCGTAGGTGCCGCGCAGCTCCTCCGGGACGCGCTCGTCGAGCTTGGAGAAGCCGCGCACGTGCAGCTCGTACACGACCTGGCGGTCGCGCGGCACGGCCGGCCGGGCGGCCCGACGGGCGGCGCGCTCCTCCGCAGGCACCTCGCGCGTGACGACCGAGCGCCACGCGGCCGGCCCCACCTGCACGAGGCCGCGCGCGTACGGGTCGATGAGGTGGCGCGTGGGGTCGAAGGAGTCGCCCGGCGCGGGGTCCCCGTCGACGCGCACCGAGTAGGCGGTGCCGGGGACGAGCCGCTCGCTCCACCCGGTCCAGACGCCGTGATCGCCCCGCTCCATCGCGACCACCTGCGCGACGCGGCGCGGGTCGTCGACGGCGGACACGGTGAGCTCCACGGCGGACGCGCCGTGGCTCACGAGGCGGAGCGTGCCGCCGGTCTCGTGGAGCGTCAGCCCCAGGGGCTCGGGCGGTCCGGGGCGCGGCATGCGACCTAGGGTAGGGGGCATGACGGTCTACCTCGACCACGCCGCGACGACCCCGATGCGGCCGGAGGCGATCGCGGCGCTCGCCGGCGCGCTCACGCTCGTGGGGAACCCGTCCTCCATCCACTCGCACGGCCAGGAGGCCCGACGCGTGCTCGAGCAGGCGCGCGAGGACATCGCCCGCGCGCTCGACGCCGACGCGGTCGAGGTGATCCTCACGTCCGGCGGCACCGAGTCGGTGAACCTCGGGATCAAGGGGCTGCACGGCGCCCGGGTCGCCGCCGACGCACGGCGGACGCGGATCCTCGTGCCCGACGGCGAGCACCACGCCACGGTCGACACGGTGGAGTGGCTCGAGCGGCGGGGCGCCGTGGTCGAGCGGCTGCCGATCGACGCGCTCGGGCGCATCCGGGTCGACGCGGTCGCCGCCGCGCTCGCCGCGGATCCCGGATCCGTCTCCCTCCTCACCCTCCTCGCCGCGAGCAACGAGGTCGGCACGATCCAGCCCGTGGAGGAGCTCGCGGCGCTCGCCGCTGCCCACGGCGTGCCGGTGCACGTCGACGCGGTGGCCGCCCTCGGGCACATGCCGGTCCCGTTCCGCCGCTGGCGCGAGGCGGGGGTGTCCGCGGTCAGCGTCTCGGCGCACAAGGTCGGCGGGCCCGTCGGCAGCGGCGCGCTCGTGCTCGCGCGGCAGGCGACGGTCGATGCGCAGATCCACGGCGGCGGCCAGCAGCGGCAGGTGCGCTCGGGCACGCAGGACGCCGCCTCCGCGGTCGCGTTCGCCGCCGCCGTCACGCTCGCGGTCGCGGAGCTCGACGCCGAGCGCGTGCGCCTCGCCGCCCTCCGCGACCGGCTCGTGCAGACGGTGCTCCGCGACGTGCCGGGCGCCGTCCTCCGCGGCGACCCGGATCCGGCCGGCCGCCTCCCCGGCAACGCGCACCTCACGTTCGCCGGCTGCCAGGGCGACTCGCTCCTGCTCCTCCTCGACATGGCGGGCGTCTCGGTGAGCACCGGATCCGCGTGCCAGGCCGGCGTCCCCGAGGTCTCGCACGTGCTCCTCGGCATGGGCGTGCCCGCGGACGAGGCCCGGGGAGCGCTCCGCTTCACGCTCGGCCGCACCACGACCGACGCCGACGTCGACGCGCTGCTGGCCGCCCTGCCCGACGCCGTCGCGCGGGCCTCCCGGGCGGGGTTCGCGGGACGCGCGGCGCGTAGGCTCAGCGGGTGAAGATCCTCGCAGCGATGAGTGGTGGAGTCGACTCCGCCGTGGCCGCCGCCCGCGCCGTCGAGGCCGGGCACGACGTGACGGGCGTGCACCTCGCCCTCAGCCGCATGCCGGGCACGCTCCGCACCGGATCCCGCGGCTGCTGCACGATCGAGGACTCCATGGACGCGCGCCGCGCCGCCGACCTCCTCGGCATCCCGTTCTACGTGTGGGACTTCTCCGAGCGCTTCGCCGCGGACGTGGTGGACGACTTCGTGGCCGAGTACCAGGCCGGCCGCACGCCGAACCCGTGCATGCGCTGCAACGAGCGGATCAAGTTCGCCGCGCTCCTGGAGAAGGCCCTCGACCTCGGCTTCGACGCCGTCTGCACCGGCCACTACGCGGACGTGCTGGAGGGGCCGGACGGGAAGCCCGAGCTGCATCGCGCGGCCGCGTGGGCCAAGGACCAGTCGTACGTGCTCGGCGTGCTGACGGCCGAGCAGATCGCGCACTCCTACTTCCCGCTGGGATCCACGCCGTCGAAGGCCGAGGTGCGCGCCGAGGCCGCCGCGCGCGGGATCCAGGTGGCGCAGAAGCCCGACAGCCACGACATCTGCTTCATCCCCGACGGCGACACCCGCGGCTGGCTCGCGGACCGCGTGGGAGCAGCTCCCGGCGACATCCTCGACGGCCGGGGCGCGGTGGTGGGCACGCACGCCGGCGCTGCGGCGTTCACGGTCGGGCAGCGCAAGGGCCTCGCGATCGGCACGCCGGCGCCCGACGGCCGCCCGCGGTTCGTGCTGGAGATCCGGCCGAAGGACAACACGGTCGTCGTCGGCCCGCAGGAGGCGCTCGCGATCCGCGAGATCGCCGGATCCTCCTTCACCTGGGCCGGCACCCCGCCGACGCGACCCGACCAGCCGTTCGACTGCGACGTGCAGATCCGCGCGCACGCCGACCCGGTGCCGGCCAGCGCCCGGGTGTCGGGGGTCGACGGCATGATCGAGCTCGTGATCACCCCCCGCGAGCACCTCATCGGCGTGGCCCCCGGGCAGACCGCCGTCGTCTACGCCGGCACCCGCGTGCTCGGCCAGGTCACCATCGACCGCACCGTGAGCGCCGTCGACGACGCGCGGCCGCCGATGCGCGACGCGGCCCTCGCCGGCGCGGCCGCGGGGGAGTGAGCGTCCCGTGAGCGACACGACGACCGGATCCGACGCGGCCGCCGACGCCGTCCCCACTACCACTCCCGCCGACCTCGAGGCCGCGTCCGCCCGCGTGGACGCGCTCCGCGCCGAGATCGAGCGCCACCGCGACGAGTACTACGCGTCGAACGCGAGCACCCTGAGCGACGCCGAGTACGACGCGCTCGTGCACGAGCTCGAGGCGCTCGAGGAGGCGCACCCCACCCTCCGCAGCCAGGACAGCCCCACGCAGACGGTCGGCGGCCGCGCCGAGACCACGCTCTTCGCGCCCGTCACGCACGCCGAGCGCATGCTCAGCCTCGACAACGTGTTCAGCGAGGAGGAGCTCGCCGAGTGGGCGGCCAAGGTCGAGCGCGACGCGGGGAGCGGGCGCGTCCGCTACCTCAGCGAGCTCAAGATCGACGGGCTCGCCATCAACCTCCGCTACGAGCACGGCGTGCTCGTCACGGCGGCGACCCGCGGCGACGGCGTCGTCGGCGAGGACGTCACGCAGAACGTGCTCACCATGGGCACCGTGCCCGAGCGGCTCGCCGGATCCGGGCATCCGCCGCTCGTCGAGGTGCGCGGCGAGATCTTCTTCCCCGTCGCCGAGTTCGACGAGCTCAACGCCCGGCAGCTGGAGGTGGGGGAGCGCGTGTTCGCGAACCCGCGAAACGCCGCCGCGGGATCCCTGCGCCAGAAGGAGGAGGGCAAGACCCCCGCGCGCCTCGACCTGATGCGCGCGCGCATCCGCCGCCTCCGCATGCTCGTGCACGGCATCGGCGCCTGGCCCGTCCGCGAGCTCGAGCGCGACGCGCACGTGTCCGCGCAGTCCGAGGTCTACGGGCTGCTCGAGGGGTGGGGCCTGCCCATCTCCACGCACTTCCGCGTGTTCGACGACGTCGCCGAGGTGGTGGAGTTCGTGCGTCGCCACGGCGCCCACCGCGCCGAGGTCGAGCACCAGATCGACGGCATCGTCGTCAAGGTCGACGACCTGGGGCTGCACGAGGAGCTCGGCGCCACCAGCCGCGCGCCGCGCTGGGCCACCGCGTACAAGTACCCGCCGGAGGAGGTCAACACGACGCTCCTCGACATCGTCGTGAGCGTCGGCCGCACCGGCCGGGCCACGCCGTTCGCGGTCATGGAGAAGGTGGAGGTCGCCGGATCCGAGGTGCGTCAGGCCACGCTGCACAACCAGCAGGTGGTGAAGGCCAAGGGCGTGCTCATCGGCGACACGGTCGTGCTGCGGAAGGCCGGCGACGTCATCCCCGAGGTGCTCGGGCCGGTCGTCGAGCTCCGCGACGGTACCGAGCGCGAGTTCGTCATGCCCACTCTCTGCCCCGAGTGCCAGACGCCGCTGAAGCCGGCGAAGGAGGGCGACATCGACCTCCGCTGCCCGAACGCGCGCAGCTGCCCGGCGCAGGTCCGCGGGCGCGTCGAGCACGTCGCCTCCCGCGGCGCGCTCGACATCGAGGGCCTCGGCGAGGTCGCCGCGGCCGCGCTCACCCAGCCGCTCGAGCCGGAGGACCCGCCGCTCGAGACCGAGGCGGGCCTCTTCGAGCTGACCATGGCCGACCTCGTGCCCATCACCGTGGTGGTCCGCGACGCCGAGACCGGCATGGTCAAGGTGGACGAGAAGACGGGCGAGGCCAAGCGCGTCACGCCGTTCCGCCGCAAGCGCGTCCCGAAGCGCGACGGCGCGTTCGACCCGGCGGAGCCCTGGGGCGACGAGCTGTCGGTGCCGTCGAAGTCCGCCGAGGTGCTGCTCGAGAACCTGGAGAAGGCGAAGACGCAGGACCTGTGGCGGATCCTCGTGGCCCTGAGCATCCGACACGTCGGCCCGGTCGCCGCGCGCGCCCTGGCGGGCTGGTTCGGCTCGCTCGACGCCATCCGCGCCGCCAGCCGCGAGGAGCTCGCCGCGGTCGACGGCGTGGGCGGCATCATCGCCGATGCCCTGCTCGACTGGTTCGAGGTCGACTGGCACCGGGAGATCGTCGAGCGCTGGGAGCGGGCGGGCGTCGTCACGTCCGTGCCCGGCCACCCCGGGCCCGGCGCCGCGGCCGCCGCGGGCGGCGTGCTCGCCGGCCTCACTGTCGTCGCCACCGGGTCGCTCGAGGGGTACACCCGCGAGGGGGCGCTCGAGGCGATCATGGCGGCCGGCGGCAAGGCCGGATCCAGCGTGAGCAAGAAGACGCACTACGTCGCCGCCGGGCCGGGCGCGGGATCCAAGCTCGGCAAGGCCGAGGCGCTCGGCGTGCGGATCATCGACGCCGCGGAGTTCCGCCTGCTCGTGGAGCAGGGGCCGGAGGCCATCGCGCTTCCGGAGCCGGAGCTGGAGGCGGAGCCCGAGGCGGAGTCGGAGCTGGAGCTGGAGCCGGAGCCCGCGGCCGAGCCGGACGCGGGGGCCCGGTCCGATGCCGCAGGTGCCGCCGACGGGGACTCCACCGCGAGCGACGCGGACGCCACCGCCACCACCACCACCTGACGGGTCGGGCGGCGCGCGATCCCGTCGGTAGCATGGGAGCGCGTCGGCCGGATCCCGGCGCATCCCGGCCGGCTCTCCTGGGGGCTCCCACCCGTGTCTCCTCGCGTCCCCGCGCTGCTGACCGCCGCGGCCCTGTGCCTCGGCCCGGTCGGCTCCCTCGGCGTCCCCGCCGCGTCGGCCGCGTCCGCCGCTACCGCCGCTACCGCCGCTACCGCCGCTACCGCCGCTACCGCCGCGTCCGCCGCGGCGGCCGGGCCCGCGGCTTCCCCGCCCACCTCCGCCGTGCACGCGGCATCCGTGCTCGCCGCCCCGTCATCCACCGCCCTCCTCGCCGGGCCGGACGCCGCGGATCCCACCCTCGCCGCTCGCACGCCGCCTCCGCCGCGCGTGCTCCAGCTCCTCCGCCACGGCCGCGCGACCGATCCGGCTCTGCGCCGCATGCCGCCCGTCGCGCTCCTGGCGGCCCTGCCCGCCCTCGACGCCGCCGAGCTCCGGCGCGTCGCACGCACGACCCCCGACCTGATCCACGACCTCGTGCGCCGCCCGCCGACGGCCTCGACCGTCCGGGCCTGGTGGGACGCGCTGGCACCCGACGACCGGGACGACCTGGCCGACGGCGTCCCCGAGCTGGTCGGGAACCTCGAGGGCCTGCCTGTCGACGTGCGGGACGCCGCCAACCGCCGCCACCTCGCCGAGCGCCGACACCACCTGCACGAGGTGGCGCGCAGGACGCCGGGCCGCGGCGCGCAGCAGGTGATCGGGCGGGAGCTGGGCATGCTCGCCGGGGTCCGCGCCGCCCTCGCGCCCGGCGCCGGGCCCGAGCGCGCCCTGCTCGCGCTGGACACGCGCTGGCCGGGTCGCGCCGCGGTCGTCACGGGCGACCTCGCGACCGCCGCGTACGTCGACGTCGTCGTGCCGGGCATGCTCTACGCCGTCTCCGAGCGCCTCGTCGACTGGACGGAGGTGGCCGCGCGCCTGCAGGAGGAGCAGACGCGCCTCCTGGGCGGCCCGGGCCGAGGCGGCGGCGTCGCGACGATCGCGTGGCTCGGCTACCGCACGCCCGACCTCACGGGCATCGGCTCGCTCGCCCTGGCGGAGGAGGGCGCCGTGCGTCTGGAGGCCGCGATCCAGGGCATCCGCGGGGCACGCGTCGAGGCGCCGCCGCGCCTCACCGTCATCGCGCACTCGTACGGCTCGACGGCCGCGCTCCTCGCGCTGTCGAGCGGCCGGGCGTCGGCCGACGCGCTCGCGCTGGTCGGCTCGCCGGGCGGCGTCGTCCGCGACGTCTCCGAGCTGAGCGTGCCGGCCGACCGGGTGTTCGTGGGGGAGGCGCCGGGGGATCCGGTCGCGGGGTCGTCCTGGTTCGGCGCGGATCCCGGCAGCCCCGGCTTCGGCGCGCGGCCGTTCGGCGTGCGGGGCACGGGCGGCGCGGCGGGCGTGTCGGCCGACGGGGCCCTCGCCGGCGTCGCGGGCCACAACGGGTACTTCGACCGGGGCACGGAGTCGTTCCGGAACCTCGCGCTCATCGGGATCGACCGCCCCGTGCGCGACGCGGTCGCGACCGACGCGAGCGGCCGGTAGGCGCGCGGGATCAGCCCCGGCTGCGCTCGGCGTACTCGAGCCGCACGCCGTCGGCGCCGGACGCGACGAGGTGGCCGTCGTCCACGCGCCAGGAGGTGACCTCCGCGAGGTCGTGGAAGTACTCCGCCTCGACACCGGCGTCATCGCAGGGGAGGGCGCCCGGCGCCACGGCGGCGAGCATCCCCTCGCCCGGGTCCCGGATCGGGCCCGAGTAGTCGTTGCACGGACCGCGCCCGCTGATCTCCCCGCCGCCCACGCGCATGGTGATGAGGGTGTCGCCGATCGCCAGCGCACCGCCCGAGTCGCGTGCGGCGACGAGGTGCCAGTTGCCGCGCACGTCGCTCACGGGCGCGCAGCCCGCGAGGGGCACCAGGGCGAGCGCGGCGGCGGACGCCGCGAGACCCGCGCGGACACGGGTCCCGCCGACGCGGCCGGTGCCCGCGCGGGCGGCACGGCGCGCAGCGGATCGACGGGGGGCGGGGATCCGGGCTGCGGTGGGCATGGGGGTCACGCTAATAGAATCTCCCGGTACCCCCGCACACAGTCCTTTGGAGACGCATGTCCGACACCCGGCCCGAGCACGCCGACGCGACGCGGGGGGACGAGAACCCCCCGGCGCCGACCCCCACGGAGCAGATCAGCCGGGAGCAGGTGCAGCACCTCGCGGGGCTCGCGCGCATCCGCCTGAGCGACGAGGAGATCGACACGCTCACGACCGAGCTCGGCCTCATCGTCGAGTCGGTCGCGAAGGTCACCGCGGTCGCGGGGCCGGACGTGCCCGCGACGAGCCACCCGATCCCGCTGGTCAACGTGTACCGCCCCGACGTCCCGGGCGTGACGCTGACCACGGAGCAGGCCCTCCAGGGCGCGCCCGAGCACGACGGATCGCGCTTCAAGGTGTCCGCGATCCTCGGCGAAGAGCAGTAGGAGCACCATGACCGACGACCTCACGCGCCTCAGCGCGTCCGCCCTCGCCGACCGCCTCGCATCGGGCGACGTCTCCAGCGTCGACGCCGTGCGCGCCCACCTCGACCGCATCGACCACGTCGACGGCGACGTCCACGCGTTCCTGCACGTATCCGGTGAAGCGGCGCTCCGGCGCGCCGCGGAGATCGACGCGCAGCGCGCCGAGGGCGCCGCCCTCGGGCCGCTCGCGGGCGTGCCCATCGCCATCAAGGACGTGCTCTGCACCATCGACATGCCGTCCACCGCGGGCTCGCGCATGCTCGAGGGCTGGACGCCGCCCTACGACGCGACCGTCGTCCAGCGCCTCCGCGCCGCGGGCCTCGTGCCGCTCGGCAAGACCAACATGGACGAGTTCGCGATGGGCTCCTCCACCGAGCACTCCGCGTTCGGCGCCACGCACAACCCGTGGGACCTCGACCGCATCCCCGGTGGCTCGGGCGGTGGATCCGCGGCCGCGGTCGCCGCGTTCGAGGCACCCGTCGCGCTCGGCTCCGACACCGGCGGATCCATCCGCCAGCCCGCGGCCGTCACCGGCTCGGTCGGCGTCAAGCCCACCTACGGCGGCGTCAGCCGGTACGGCGCCATCGCGCTCGCGTCGAGCCTCGACCAGGTCGGCCCCGTGTCCCGCACGGTGCTCGACTCGGCGCTCGTCCACGACGTCATCGGCGGGCACGACCCGCGCGACTCCACCTCGCTCACCGACCGGTGGCCGTCCTTCGCGGACGCCGCCCGCGCCGGGCAGCGCGAGGGCGCCCTGAAGGGCGTCCGCGTCGGCGTCGTGAAGCAGCTCGACGGCGAGGGCTTCCAGCCCGGCGTCACGCAGCGCTTCCGCGAGGCGCTCGCGCTCCTCGAGGAGGCCGGCGCCGAGATCGTCGAGGTGTCCGCCCCGAACTTCGAGCATGCCATCGCCGCGTACTACCTGATCCTCCCCGCGGAGGCGTCGAGCAACCTCGCCAAGTTCGACTCGGTGCGCTTCGGCCTCCGGGTGAACCCGCCCGGCGGCGGCACCGTCGAGGACGTCATGGCGGCGACCCGCGAGGCCGGCTTCGGCCCCGAGGTCAAGCGCCGCATCATCCTCGGCACCTACGCGCTGAGCGCCGGCTACTACGACGCCTACTACGGCAGCGCGCAGAAGGTCCGCACGCTCATCCAGCGCGACTTCGACGCCGCGTTCCAGCAGGTCGACGTGCTCGTCACGCCGTCCGCGCCCACCACGGCGTTCAAGCTGGGCGAGAAGCTCGACGACCCGCTGGCGATGTACCTCAACGACCTCACGACGATCCCTGCGAACCTCGCGGGCGTCCCCGGCATCGGCCTCCCCATCGGGCTCGCGCCCGAGGACGGCCTGCCCGTCGGGATCCAGTTCATGGCGCCCGCCCGCGAGGACGCGCGCCTCTACACGGTCGGCGCCGCCCTCGAGCAGATCCTCGAGCGGCAGTGGGGCGGGCCCCTGCTCGCCCAGGCACCCGAGCTCGCGCGCGCCGCGCGCCGCACCACGGACGGAGACACGCACTGATGGCCAAAGCCGAGCTGATGGACTACGACGAGGCCATCGAGATGTTCGAGCCCGTGCTCGGGTTCGAGGTGCACGTGGAGCTGAACACGCGCACGAAGATGTTCTCCGACGCCCCGAACTTCTTCGGCGGCGAGCCCAACACCAACATCACTCCCGTCGACCTGGGTCTCCCGGGCTCGCTGCCGGTCGTGAACGAGCAGGCCGTGAAGCACTCGATCAGCCTCGGGCTCGCCCTCGGCTGCTCGATCGCGGAGAGCTCGCGCTTCGCCCGGAAGAACTACTTCTACCCGGACCTCGCGAAGAACTACCAGATCAGCCAGTTCGACGAGCCCATCGCGTTCCGCGGCTCCGTCGAGGTGGAGATGCCCGACGGCCGCATCGTCACGGTGCCCATCGAGCGCGCGCACATGGAGGAGGACGCGGGGAAGCTCACGCACGTGGGCGGCGCGACGGGCCGGATCCAGGGCGCCGACCACTCGCTGGTCGACTACAACCGCGCGGGCGTGCCGCTGGTGGAGATCGTCACGGACATCATCTACGGCGCGGAAGGCGAGGCCCCCGAGCTCGCGAAGGCGTACGTGTCGACGATCCGCGACATCGTCGTGGCGCTCGGCATCTCCGACGCGAAGATGGAGCGCGGCAACCTCCGCTGCGACGCGAACATCTCGCTGAGCCCGCGCGGATCCGGGAAGCTCGGCACCCGCACGGAGACGAAGAACGTCAACTCGCTCCGCAGCGTCGAGCGCGCCATCCGCTACGAGATCCAGCGCCAGGCCGCGATCCTCGCCGCGGGCGGCACGATCACGCAGGAGACGCGCCACTGGCACGAGGACACCGGCCGCACCTCCGCCGGCCGCCCGAAGAGCGACGCCGACGACTACCGCTACTTCCCGGAGCCCGACCTGCTGCCCGTGCAGCCGAGCGCCGAGCTGATCGCGGAGCTCCGGGCGGCGCTCCCCGAGGCGCCCGCGATCCGCCGCCGTCGGCTGAAGGCCGAGTGGGGCTTCACCGACCTGGAGTTCCAGGACGTCGTGAACTCCGGGCTCCTCACCGAGCTCGTCGACACGGTCGAGGCCGGGGCCGCCCCGCAGGCCGCGCGCAAGTGGTGGACGGGCGAGATCGCCCGCATCGCCAACGCGCGCGGCGTGGACGCGGCGACGCTCATCAGCCCGCAGCAGGTGGCGTCCGTCATCGAGCTGGTCGAGGCCGGCACGCTGACGAACCGCCTGGCGCGTGACGTGCTCGAGGGCGTCATCGACGGCGAGGGCACGGCGCAGGAGGTCGTGGACGCCCGCGGCCTCGCGGTCGTGTCCGACGACGGCCCGCTCATCCAGGCCATCGACGAGGCGCTCCAGGCACAGCCCGACGTGCTCGCGAAGATCCGCGACGGCAAGGTGCAGGCCGCCGGCGCCGTCATCGGCGCCGTGATGAAGGCCATGCGCGGCCAGGCGGATGCGGCCCGCGTCCGCGAGCTCGTGCTGGAGCGCGCGCAGGCCTCGTGACCGCCACCCTCGTCGCACGGGGCCTCGCCGGGGGCCATGGTCACCGCACGCTGTTCTCCGGGCTCGACCTCACGGTCGCGCCCGGGGACGTCGTGGGCCTCGTCGGCGCGAACGGCGCCGGCAAGAGCACGCTGCTCCGGCTCCTCGCGGGCGTCGACGCGCCGCAGGACGGGCGTGTGCTGCTCTCGCCCGCCGACGCCTTCATCGGCTGGCTGCCGCAGGAGCACGAGCGGATCCCCGGCGAGACCGTCGCGGGCTACGTCGCCCGCCGCACGGGGTGCGCCGAGGCGTCGGCCGAGCTGGATCGTACGGCGGTCGCTCTCGGCGAGGGCCTGCCCGGCGCCGACGACGCGTACGGCACGGCGCTCGACCGCTGGATGGCGAGCGGCGCGGCCGACCTCGACGAGCGCCTTCCTGTCACGCTCGCGGAGCTGGGCCTCGACCTCGATCCCGCGCTCCCCACCGCGGGCCTGTCCGGCGGGCAGGCGGCCCGCGTCGCCCTCGCCGCGCTCCTGCTCAGCCGCTTCGACGTGGTGCTCCTCGACGAGCCCACCAACGACCTCGACCTGGACGGCCTCGCGCGCCTGGAGTCGTTCGTGCGCGGCCTCCGCGGCGGCGTCGTCCTCGTGTCGCACGACCGCGAGTTCCTCGCCCGCTGCGTCACGACCGTCGTCGAGCTCGACCTCGCGCAGGACAGCGTCCGCGTCTACGAGGGCGGCTACGACGCGTTCCTCGAGGAGCGGCAGGTCGCCCGCCGCCACGCGCGCGAGGCGTACGAGCAGTTCGCCGACACCAAGGCCGACCTCGTATCCCGCGCCCGCACCCAGCGCGAGTGGTCGTCGCAGGGCGTCCGCAACGCGATGCGGAAGGCGCCCGACAACGACAAGATCCGGCGCAAGGCGAGCGCCGAGTCGAGCGAGAAGCAGGGCCAGAAGGTCCGCCAGATGGAGAGCCGCATCGCGCGCCTCGAGGAGGTCGAGGAGCCCCGCAAGGAGTGGGAGCTGGCGTTCACCATCGGGTCCGCGCCCCGGTCGAGCGCCGTCGTGGCGACCCTCCGCGAGGCGACCGTGACGCGCGGCGCGTTCACGCTCGGCCCCGTCTCCCTCCAGGTCGACGGCGGCGACCGCATCGGCATCACCGGCCCGAACGGCGCCGGCAAGTCGACGCTCCTCGGCCTGATCCTCGGACGCCTCGCGCCCGACTCCGGCGACGCGTCGCCCGGCCGCAGCGTGCAGGTGGGCGAGATCGACCAGGCCCGCGCGTCGCTCCGTGGCGATCTGCCGCTCGCCGAGTCCTTCGCCGAGCAGGTGCCGGATCTCTCGCCCGCCGAGGTCCGCACGCTGCTCGCCAAGTTCGGCCTGCGGGCCGACCACGTCACGCGTCCCGTCGACGGCCTGTCGCCGGGGGAGCGCACGCGCGCGGGGCTCGCGCTCCTGCAGGCGCGCGGGGTCAACCTGCTCGTGCTCGACGAGCCGACCAACCACCTCGACCTGCCCGCCATCGAGCAGCTGGAGCAGGCGCTCGACTCCTACGAGGGCACGCTCCTGCTCGTCACCCACGACCGGCGGATGCTCGACGCGGTGCGCCTCGACCGGCACTGGCACGTGGACGCGGGCGTCGTCACCGAGTCCTGAGCCGGCGGGCCCCCCGGCCGGCCGCGTCCCTACTGGTAGGTGACGAGGTCCGGCGTGGGGGACACGTCCCGCATCGTCTGCTCGGGCGTGAGCATGGGCTTGTCCTCGTCGATGAAGTCCTTCCAGCCCCAGCGCATCCCGGCGGGAGCGTCGGTGTGCAGTGCGCGCCACGTGGCCTGCTTGTCGGGCTGGCCGCCCTGGCCGTCGGCGTGGATGAGCATCGCGAGCTCGGGGTGGGTCATGTCGAGCGACGCCCGGTCGGTGATCATGTTCAGCCGGAACTGGTGCAGCACGAGCATCTTCTGCGGGAGCCCCCGGTCACGGACGAGGCCGGCCAGCCAGTCGGTGGTGGCGTCGACCTCGGCGGCGGAGACGCTGCCGATCTGCTTCAGCGGCACCTGGTCCGGGCCGAGCCGCCACTCGGGGTCGAGCGCCAGGCCCACGCCCGGCTGCGCGAGGACGGACTCGTACCGCTTCGCCTGGGTGAGGAAGTCGGTGCGGCCGGGCTGCAGGTCGATCACCACGTAGACGCCGGCGTCGCGGGCCGCGTCCAGCCACGGCTGCAGCGTCTCGACCGGGACCTCGGAGGAGTAGTCGCCGTCCGTGCCCGCGGAGCCCGAGGCGACGGTGGCGATGAGCTCGAACATCGGGACCACGGGCGCGTCGGAGAAGGGCTGGTACTCGGCGGCCTGCGCCTTCGCGCGCGCCACCGCGTCGGCCGGGCCCTGCTCGCCGAGGACCCCGAGCGCGCCCGAGCCGGCCGCGCCGTACACGGCGACGTAGCGCTTGTCCGGGAAGACGAGCTGGCCGCCGCCCGGGAGCTGGTCGCCGGTGGCGGCGGTGCGGATCCGGCCCTCGAGCGACGCGTCGTCGGCGTACGGGGCGCCGATCGCGAGCGTGTGCGCGGCCCCGGCGTCGTGCAGGGCGGTGATCGCGTCGGCGGAGGAGCGCGGATCCGGCGAGGCCTCGGGCAGCACGGTGACGCCGACCCCGGCCGCACGGGCCGTGGCGACGGCGGCGAGCGAGGACGCGGCGTCGGTCGCGAGCGCGTGCGCGGCGTCGAGGGCGGCGGCGGGCGCCGTGCGGGGGAGCCCCGCGTCGGGATCCGCCGACGACGGGAGCGCGTCGGCGGGGGCCGTGAGCGCGGCGGCGCGTGTGACGGCGGCGGCCGCGTCGTCCGCGTCGGGAGCGGCGCCGACGTCGGCCCCGGTGAGGCGCGCCACGTCCTCGGCGTGCGCCGCCCGTACGACGGTGGTGGATCCGGGCAGGGCCTGTGTCGCGCCCTCGCCGACGCCGCCCACGGCGAGCACGTCGTCCGATCCGAGGCGCTCGATCTCGGGCACGGCACCGGCGCCGTCCACGAGGAGCGGTGCCCCCAGCGCGACGGCGGCCGCGGCGCCGAGCTCCTGCGCGGCGACGTCGCCGGCCGGCGCCAGCACGGCGACGGGCGCGGAACGGAAGAGGCTGCCGCTCATCGCGACCGACGCGCCGGAGTCGTCGGCGTCGCCGACCACCGTGAGGGCCGCGTCGGGGGCGCCCGTGACGGGGCGCTGCACCCCGTCCGGATCGGTCGCGGACGTGCACGCGCCGAGGCCGGCGACGACACCGAGCGCGACGAGGAGGGAGACGGAGGTGCGGAGGGACCGGGGGAGTCGGATCGGGGACGGCACGCGTCCACGGTACGGGACGCCTCCGCGGCGCGCCCCCGTCCACGGTGCCCGGGCGCGTCCCGCCGGTCGCCCGCCGTCCCGCGTCGATGCCGCCGTCCGCCCGCCGGCCCCTCGGGCGAGGCGGCCGGTACCGTGGTCGGGTGACCGCTCTCCTGCCGCCGACCCTGCTGCCGACGACGATCGCCGGGGTGCGCCCCGCCGCGACGGGCGAGGATCCGCTCCAGGGCCTCGACGGGCTCGTGGGCGCCGCCGCCTGCGTCATCGAGGCGCTCGGCGAGGTCGGCGTCGGCGCGATGACCTTCGTCGAGACGGTGTTCCCGCCCATCCCCAGCGAGGTCGTGCTCCCGCTGGCGGGCTTCGTGGCCGCCACGGGGCGCATGAACATCGTCCTCGTGATCGTCGCGAGCACCCTCGGCGCGTACCTCGGCGCCCTGCTGCTCTACTTGCTCGGCCGGAAGGCGGGCGAGGAGCGCACCATCCGCGTGCTCTCGAGGCTGCCGCTGGTGGAGCGCCACGACTTCGAGGTCGCCGCAGCGTGGTTCCACCGGCACGGCCGCTCGGCGGTCTTCTTCGGGCGGCTCGTGCCCGGGGTCCGCAGCCTCATCTCGCTCCCGGCCGGCGCCGCCGGCATGCACCTCGGCACGTTCAGCTCCTACACGATCGCCGGCAGCGGGCTCTGGAACGGGGCGCTCATCGGGCTGGGCGCCGCGCTCGGCAGCCAGTACGAGCTCATCGACCGGTACGCCCGGTACCTCGACTACGCCGTGTACGCGGTGCTCGGGACCCTGCTGCTCCTGCTGGTCGGGCGCGCCGTCCGCCGTCGTGCGCGGCGCGGTCGCGCGGAGCGCTGACCGGATCCCCACGCCCCTCCCACGGGTCTCCCCGGTGGACGGAATACGGTGGCCGCGGCTGATGCGGTCGGCGAACCCCGCCGATCCGGCCCTCTGCGAGAGGCACCACCATGGGATTCCTGGACAGGCTCCTGGGCCGCGACGAGCAGCCCCACGACCGACGCGGATCCGCGCCGGACCCCGCATCGGCGCCCGCGCCGCGTGAGCGCAGCGCCGACGAGGTCGCGGTCGAGCGCTACCGCTACCTCCTCCGCACGGCGCCGCCCGAGCGCATCGAGGAGGTCCACCTGGAGGCCTTCCGGAAGCTGACCCCCGAGCAGCGCGAGATCCTCTTCCGCCAGCTGAGCTCGGACGCCGCCGAGGGCGACGCGCCCGTGGACGACCGTCCCGAGTCTCTCGCGCGCTCGGCCACCCGATCCGAGATGCGCGCCCCGGGCACGCTCGAGCGCACCCTCGGCCCCCGCGGCGGCCTCGCCGGCGGCGGCGGCGGGATGGGCATGGGCGGCATGATCGCGGGATCCATGCTCGGCACGATCGCGGGCGTCGTGGTCGGGTCGGCCATCGCGCAGGCGCTGATCCCGGATGCGGTCGGAGGCGACCAGGCCGGAGCCGACGGGGCCGACGGCGCGGGCGACGCCGGCGCGCAGGACGCGGGCGGGGACGCGGGAGCGGCCGACGCCGGCGGGACGGACGCGGGCGCCGGCGACGCGGGCAGCGGCGACGCGGGCAGCGGTGACTTCGGGGGCGGCGACTTCGGCGGTGGCGACTTCGGCGGCGGAGCCGACTTCGGCGGGGGCGACTTCTTCTAGCGGCGCGGACGGGAGCGGCACGGCGACATGCGGCGGCGGCGCGGCGGCGCGCGTCGCGGTGCCGCGCTCCCTCCGCCGTGGCGTGGCCGTCAGCCCCGGGCCACGATCCCCTCGCGCACCTCGCGGCGCAGCACCTTCCCCAGCAGGGAGGTCGGCAGCTCGTCGAGCACCACGATCCGACGCGGCACCTTGTACGGCGTGAGGTGCCCGCGGAGCTCGGCGCGCGCGGCCTGCTCGTCGAGCGTCGCGCCCTCGTCGAGCACGACGGCCGCGACCACCTCCTCGTCGCCGCCGTCGCGCGGGATCCCGACGACCGCCGCGTCGCGCACCCCGGCGAGCTCGCGCACGGCGTCCTCCACCTCGGACGGCGAGACGTTGAAGCCGCCGGTGATGATGAGCTCCTTGATCCGGTCGGCGATGCGGACGAAGCCGTCCGCGTCGATCGTCACCACGTCGCCCGTGCGGAACCAGCCGCCCTCGAGCAGCACCGAGGCCGTCTCCTCGGGCCGGCCGTGGTATCCGCGGAACACCTGCGGCCCGCGCACGAGCAGCTCGCCGGGCTCGCCCGCGGGCCGGTCGACCGACGGGTCGTCCGGATCCACCACGCGCACCTCGGTGTTCGGCAGCGGCAGGCCGACGGTCCCGGCGCGGCGCGTATCGCCCACGGGGTTGGCCATCAGCACCGGGGAGCACTCCGACAGGCCGTAGCCCTCGACGAGCCAGCCGCCGGTCTGCTCCTCCCACGGGACGACCACGGACTCCGGCAGCGCCATGGCGCCGGAGATGGAGATGGAGATGCCTGCGAGCGACACGCCCTCGGTCTCGGCCGCCTGGCGGAGCTTCGCGTAGATGGGCGGCACCGCGGGGAGGAACGTGGGCGGGTGCCGGCGGATCGCCTGCAGCACGAGGTCGGGCTCGAAGCGGGGGAAGAGCACGAGGCGGGATCCCATGCTCATCGCGAAGGTGAGGCAGAGGGTGAGGCCGTACGCGTGGAACATCGGCAGCACGGCGTACACGACGCTCGTGCCGCGCGGCACGGTGGGCACCCACGCGCGAGACTGGGCGGCGTTCGCGCTGAGGTTGAGGTGCGTGAGCTCGGCGCCCTTGGGGGCCCCGGTGGTGCCGCTCGTGTACTGGATCACCGCGAGGTCGTCGGCGGCGGGCCGCGGGTGGTCGACCGGCAGCGGTGCGGCGGCGGCGATCCGCTCCCAGGGGGTCGTGCCGGTGACCTTCGCGGCGATGGCGGCACGCGCGGCGCGGGCCTTCGGGACGGGGAGCCGGAGCAGCAGACGCGTCCGGCGGGGCATGGCGCGCGTGACGTCGACGGAGACGATGCGCTCGGGGCGCACGCCGTCCGGGAGCGCCTGGATGGTCGCGACCGACCGGTCCCACGCGATGACGGTGCGGGCGCGGTGGTCCTCGAACTGGTGCTGCAGCTCACGCGGCGTGTAGAGCGGGTTGTGCTCGACGACCACGGCGCCGAGGCGGAGGACGGCGTAGAACGCGACGACGTGCTGCGGGCAGTTGGGGAGCACGATCGCGACGGGGTCGCCCGCGCGGACGCCCTGGTCGTGCAGTCCCTGCGCGGCCCGCGCGATGAGGTCGCCGAGCTCGGCGTAGCTCGTCTCGGCGCCGAGGAAGTCGAGCGCGGTGCCGCCGGGGAAGCGGAGCACGGACTGGTCGACGATGTCGACGAGCGACCCCTGCGGCAGGTCGATCTCGTGCGGGACGTCGGGCGCGTAGCTGGCCAGCCAGGGCCGGTCGGTGGGGGTGCTCACGCGTCCACCCTAGGCCGCGGGGGTCGCGCGGCCGGCGACGCGCGGGCGACCGGGTGGGGTCGGCGGCATCGTCCCTTGAGGCGCGCACGCGAGGGGATCACCGACGGCCGGCGCGCCGCCCCTCGGCCAGGTACGCGAGCCGGCGGAGCGTCTCCACGTTGCGGGCGTGCAGCATCAGGTCCATGATCGGCGCGGGGACGAGCCGGCCGGGTCCGCGCACGGCCACCTCGGTCATCCGCACCTCGCAGCCGTCCGGCAGGGTCCGCACCTCGAGGGTCACCCGGGCCTCTCCGACGGGCCAGCCCTTGGGCTGCATCACCATCCTGCGCGGCGGGTCCCACTCGAGCATCGTGGTGGCGTCGTCGAGGAGGACGGGCCAGGAGCCGAACGAGTGGTGCAGCTTCGCGCCGACGGCGGGCCAGGCGTCGTCGACCGCGCGCATCCGCGAGGCGCCGACGACCCATGCGGGGAACAGCCAGCCGTCGGACACCACCTCCGCGACGTCGGAGGGGGAGCACGTCATGCGGCGTCGGGTCACGGACATGGGACCAGTCTGCCGGAGCGGCCCGAGGACGACGACCCGCGCGAGGCCGCCGTGCCGCGCGTGCTCACGGGCTCGAGCGCGCCTGGTGGAACCGGCGGGCCACGTCGTCGAGGTGCTTCGCGAGCCGGGCCTGGGCCTCGCGGGTGCGCCGCCGGAGGCGCGCGACCGGGATGCGACCGCCGACCGCGAGCCCCGGGTCGTCGGGGATGTCGTAGACGATGGTGCGCCCGTGGGTCGCGAACAGGCGGCGCGACTCCGACTGCACGTCGTGGCGTCCGTTGGTGCGGCTCGCGACGATCGTGACGCGCGCCATCGCCTCGATCCCGTACCGGGCGGTGATGTCCGTGAGCAGCTCCGTGGCCGCCGCGATCCCGGTGGGGGTCGACGCGGTCGTGATGGCCAGCAGGGTGGCGGGCGACTCGAGCAGGTCGATGCCCTCGCCGCGGGCGTGCGGGCCGAGGTCGTGGAGGACCAGCCGCGCATCGACGGCACCGGCCTCGTCGCCGAGCGGCAGACGCCCCCCGAGCGTCCCGCCCGTGTGGTCGGTGAGGGTCGGCGCGCCGGCGGTGCCGCCCTGGAGGGCCGCGAACACCAGCGCCGCGGTCGTCGTGGTGCCGACGCCGCCCGAGGTGCCGGCGAAGACGACGCGCACGGCCGCGCGCTCGCGGGGGCGGAGGAGGGGGCTCGGCGTCTCAGCCATGCGCGGCCATCTCCTCCTCCGCCGGGGCGGCGACCTCGTGCAGGGCGATCTGGATCAGCTGCGCGCGGGCGCCGCGACGCACGACCCGGGCGCGTCCGGGCACCATGCGCTCGGCGTGGATGCCGGGCACGATCTGCCCCTCCGACCGTTCGCCCGACATGACGACCGCCGTCGCCCCGTTGTCGCGGAGGGACTGCAGCACGATGTCGAAGAACGCCCGCGACGTGCCCGCGACCGGCCGCGCCAGGGCGACGGTGAGCCGCAGGTCGCGCGCGCTCGCGATGAACGGCAGGAGCGGGCGCAGGGCGTCGGCGCCGGAGGCGGCCACGATGTCGTGGTCGTCGATCACCAGCAGGATCCGGGCCGCCGCGGTGTCGTGCTCCGCACGTCGACGCGTCAGCTCCCCGGCGATCGCCGTGATGAGCTCGCCGGCCTGCGTGGCGTCCCCCGCGTAGCCGCCGAGGTAGTCGTCGGGGCACGCGTCGGCCAGCGCGCCGCGGAAGTCGACGAGCGCGACGACGAGCTCGTCCGAGCTGCTGCGCTGCACGGAACCGTCGATGAGCACCCGGAGCAGGTTGCTCTTGCCGGCGCCCGGGTCGCCGAAGACGAGCAGGTGCGGATCCGGACCGCGGTGGTCCAGCAGCGCGGGCTGCATGGTCTCCTGCGCGAGGCCGACGGGCACGGCGACGGGCACCTCGACGGCGTCGGGCAGGAGCGCGGCGGGGAGGTTCTCCGGGAGGAGGCGGATGGCGCGCGCCCCCGATCCCTGCCACCGCGCGGCGGTGTCGCGGGCGAGCCGCTCGAGCGCGTCGCCCACGTCGAGGCCGGGCTCGGTCTCGAGGACCGGCAGGGCGATCTGCGCGAACCGCCGGTCGTCGGTGATCGCCCGTCCCGGCTGCTCGGCGCGCAGCGTCTCCGAGAGGCGCCGCCCGGCGAGCGACTCGAGCGCGTCGTTGAGCCGCAGCTCGATGCGCGTGCCGATGAACGGCTGCAGGGTCGTGCGGAGGTCGTTCCAGCGCGTGAGCGCCAGCACCACGTGGATGCCGTACGACCCGCCGCGCTGGAGCAGCTCCTGCACGACCGGCTCCAGGTCCTCGTGGTCGCCGCGCAGGGCGCCGGCCTCGTCCACGACCAGCACCACGTCGGCCGCGTCGAGCTCCGGGACGCGGCCCTCGGCGTGCAGGCGGCGGAGCGTCGCCAGGGAGTCGATCGCGTGGCGGGGGAAGACCGCCTCGCGTTCCGTGAGCATGCGGCGCATCTCCTCGGCGACGCGCTGCAGCTTCTCGCGGCTCGTCCGGGTGGCGATACCGCCGACGTGCGGGAACCCCTCGACGCGCGACAGGCCTCCGCCGGAGAAGTCGAGGCCGTAGACGGCGACCTGATCGGGGGAGTGCGTGAGCGCGAGCCCGGCCACGACCGTGCGGAGGAAGGTGGTGCGGCCCGACTGCGGCGCGCCGAAGATCGCCGCGTGGCCGCCGCTGCGCGTGAGGTCGAGGATCCACGGCTCCTGGCGCTGGCGATCGGGCTCGTCGAGGAGGCCGACGGGCACCGCGAGCGCGCGGTGCTGGTCGGCGCGGTCGACGAGGGAGGCGAGGGTGAGCCGCTCCGGCAGCGGCGGCAGCCAGACGGGGGCGACGGGCTCGCCGCGGGTGCGGATGCGCTCCACGGCGAGGTCGACGAGGACGCGGCCGACGACCGGACGGGCGAGCGCCTCCTCGGCGCTCTGGCTGCTCTCGCGCGTCGCGATGCCGTTGTAGGTGGGCAGCCTGATCATCCCGCGGGGCGCGTCGGCACCCGTGGACTGGGGGTCGGGATCCGACGCGGCGATGGCCCCGGAGACGTACCCGGAGCGGAAGCGGCGGAGGGTGGTGTCGAACTTCAGGTACGCGTAGCCGGGCACCGCGGGCAGCCGGAAGGCGTCGCTGGTGTCGATGATCATGCTGCTCTCGGCCTCCGAGAACGTGCGGAGCGCGATCCGGTACGACAGGTAGGTGTCGAGGCCGCGCAGCTTGCCGGCCTCCAGGCGCTGGCTCGACAGGAGCATGTGGATGCCGAGCGTGCGGCCGATGCGCCCGATCTGGATGAGCAGGTCGATGAGGTCCGGCTCGGCCGTGAGGAGCTCGCCGAACTCGTCGATGATCAGCAGCAGGTGCGGCATGCCGGGCAGGTCGGGACGGGTGGTGCGGAGCTCGGCGTAGTGGGTGATGGAGGGGACGTTGCCCGCGTCCTTGAGCATCTTCTGCCGCCGGACCACCTCGCCCGCGAGGCTCGCGCGGGCGCGCTGGGTGAGCTGGGGGTCGTCGGCGAGGTTGTCGATGAGGCCGGCGACGTGCGGGAGGCTCGCGAACGGCGCGAACGCGGCGCCGCCCTTGTAGTCGACGAGGATCATCGCGAGGTCCTCGGGGCTGTGCGAGGACGCGAGGGCGAGCACGAAGGTGCGGAGGAACTCGCTCTTGCCGGATCCGGTCGCCCCGACGCACAGGCCGTGCGGCCCGATGCCGAGCTGCGAGGCCTCCTTGATGTCGAGCAGGAGCGGCTCGCCGAAGTCGTCGAGGCCGACCGGCACGCGCAGGAAGTCGCGCGGGGAGCGCGGGGCCTGCGTGACGGCGGGGTCGAGCGCGCTCACCTCGCCGATCCCGAGCAGCTCGGAGATGTCGATGGCCCGTGCGGACTCCGCCTCGTCCTTGCGCGACATGCTGAGGCGCAGCGGCGCGAGGGCGCGCGTGAGCACGTCGAGGAGCGCCACCGGCATCCGGTCGGGCGTGACCTCGGAGACGGGGTGCGCGAGCCGCGCGTCCGAGATGACGGCCGATCCGTCGCCGACGAGGATGCGGAGCGTCACGTCCGAGGGCTCGTGCAGCCGGTCGCTCAGCAGGTGGACGATCGTGATCCGCAGGTCGCGGAGGTCGAGCTCGGCGTCGGGCACGGGCAGGGACCCCGCGATGCTGCCGTAGTCGTCCATGAACACCACGAGCCGCGGGATGTCGGCGGGCCCCTGGTCGAGACCGCCGCGGCGGGCCGTGGCGGCGAGCTGGGCGCGGTCGGCGAGGTCCTCGCCGATGACCGTGCGGAGCGCCTGCGGGGTGGGGGCGACGCGGCGCGCGGGCACGGGGCCGTCGAAGACGTCCTCCACCACGAGGTGCGGGAGACGGTCGACGCCGCGCCAGTCCGACGCGGCGTGCTCGGGGAACGTGAGCGCCATCACCATGTCGTCGGGCGCGTGGAAGACCGCGAGCTGCGCGATCAGGGCGCGCGCGGCGTTCAGCACGTCGTCCCGGGGCCCGATCACGGAGACGTGCCCGGCTCCCGCGAGGTCGACGGTGATGGGCATCCCGCGCACCACCTCGTGCTGCGCCACGACCTGCTCGGCCTCCGCGGCCATGATCGGGTCGTACGGCTCGACGGGGTTCGCCTCCGGGGGGAGCGCCAGCTCGAGCCAGCGCCGCGTGCCGGATCCCAGGCGCACGCGAAGGAAGTCGGCGTCGCTGCGACGCCGCTCCCACAGGCGGGCCGGGTCGCGCACGATCTCGGTGAGCGCGACGGGGGCAGGGTCCAGCAGGGCGGCCTGCTCCCGGGCCTCGAAGGCGCGCGCCCGGGTGCGGGACCGCACGCGCTCCAGGTAGTCGAGGTAGCGCTCCCTCTGGACGCGCCGCGTCCGGGCGGAGCTGCTCCGCTGGGTGAACGCCATCGCGAGCCCGCCGACCGCGGCCACCACGAGCACGAGCGCGCCGATGACCATGTAGATCTGCTGGCCGCGGAGCAGCGTCATCATCGTGACGCTGACCGTGGCGCCGAGGATGGGGATGAGGGACTGGATGGGGAAGCCGCCCTGCGGTCCGTCCTGCATGGCGGGCGGCGCGGCCAGCGCCTCCTGCTCGGGCTGCTCGAGCGGGCGCGTGACGCGGCTCGGCCGGTGGACGAGGCGGTTCACGCGACGGCCGCCGAGCGCGCGTCGTCGGCCGGTCGGTCGGACGGCGCGCCGTTGGACGGCGCCCGGTTGGACGGCAGCGAGGCGACCGCCTCCCCCATGACGGTGCTCGCGAGCCGGAGCACGGCGGTGCGCGAGGCGAGCGACAGGCGCCGGCTCGGCGTGGGGATGGCGGTGGACCAGGCGGCGTCGTAGGGCATGCCGATGAGCGGGACGCCGACCTCGCGCGCGATCACGTCGCGTGCGTCGTGCCGGCCGCGCGCGCCGACGTCGACGCTCACGATCACGATGCGCGGAGGGTCGGGCTCGGCGCGGAGGGCGGGGACCATGGCCACGACATCTTCCAGCGCGTGGCGCTCCGCCCGGCAGACGAGGCACAGCACGTGGCTGGCGAGGGCCGTGAGCGCGAGGTCGGCGGCGGCCGGTCGCACGCCCCAGTCGGTGACGACGAGGTCGAAGAACCGCGAGATGGGGTTCACCTCGTCGAACCAGGTGCGGGCCTCCGCGGCGGTGGTCGGCCGGTCCCGGCGCTGCAGGTCGAGGGCGGCGAGGCGGGGGAGGGGGAACGCGAGGTCGGCCGCGGCCTGTCGCAGCGTGGTGGGGAGGGCGTCGCGCCGGGCGCGGGGATCCGCGTCCTCCGCCGGCAGGCGGCGCAGGACGTGCGTGGATCCGCCCGACGCGTTGACGGCGAGGGAGACGCCGGCGCGACGCGAGGCGAGGGCGGCGGCGACCGCGGCGGCGGCGGCGGAGGTGCCGCTCCCGCCGGCGAGCTGGGCGAAGCCCACCCGGCGCGAGACCGGCAGCGGGATGCGCACGGCGGCGTCCGCCTCCGTCGCCTCGCGGAAGGCCGAGGCGGGGCTCGTGAGGAGCATGTGGGCCGTGGTGCCGAGCGAGCTGATCAGGCGTCCCATCGTCAGAAGGTCCCGAGCAGGGACGGGTACACGCCGAAGACGCCGATGACGCACGGCACCAGCGCGACGACGGCGAGGGTCTCGACGCGGTTGCCCACCCGGCGGAGGCGTGCGCGCGTCTGGAGCGACGGCCGCGCGACGCAGACCGCGGCGCACGCGAGCATCACCGCTCCGAGGCCCGCGGCGACGGCGTCGCGCTCGGAGCCGTGGGCGAGGGCCGCGATCACGATCACCGCGGCGACGGCGGCCCACAGCGGCAGGGCCTGCCAGGCCAGCGGGAAGGCGCGCGTGCGCAGGGCGAGGACCAGGGTGAGGCACACGCCGAGGGCGATCGGCCACGGATCCGTCGTGCCGACGAGCGCTCCGGCGGCGATGGCCGCCGGGACCGCCGCGGCGAGGCTGGCCCAGCTGAGCGACCGGTACGCCTCGTCGACCGTGCTCCGGAGCGTGTCGCGGTCGGACAGCGTGCCGGCGATGACGAGGTCGTCGAGGCCCGTGAGGCCGGATGCCGTCATCGAGTACCAGGGGAGGAGGCCGATCAGCACGACGGCGGCCGTGCCGACGACCGCGGACTCCTGCGGCACCGTCATCCCGAGCAGGTCGACGCCGAGGGCGACGGCGCTGGCGGCGACCCCGACGACGCTCCCGCGCAGCAGCGTGCGCCGACGCAGGCCGACCCCGATGCCGACGCCGACCACGAGCCAGGCCGCTCCGGAGGTCGCGAACGCGAGCACGGGCAGCGAGGCGCCCCCCGGCATCCAGGCGTCCACCGCCGCGACGGTGGCGGGCACGGCCAGACCGGCCGCCGCGGCCGTGAGCACGAGCGCGGGACGCGCGGCCCCCACGAGCCCGAGCACCGCGGCCGCGACCGCGAGGAGGAGCGCGCCGCCGCCGAGCTCCGGGACGGCGTCCGGGGAGACGAGCGATGCACCGGCGACCCCCGCGAGCAGCGCGATCGCGACGCAGCACGCCGAGATGCGGTGCACGTCCGCCCACAGCGAGCCCTGGTCGTCGCGCGCCTCGGCGACCACGTCGGTCACGTCGGCGACCTCGGGCGGCGCCGGCGCGTCGTCCACGCGCACGAGCCGGAGGACGTCGCCGGCGAGGACGCCCTGGTCGTCGAGGGACTCCTCCGCGCCGAGCTGGTCGCCGGAGGCGCGGATGAGCGTCATCGGCCGGGCCGCCGACTCCGTCCGCTCGCCCAGCAGCTCGACGAGCTGCGCGATCAGGGCGGCGACGGCCTCGTCGCTCGGGGCGACCAGGTCGACGCGGCGGTGCGAGCCGAGGACGGTGACGCGCGTGAAGGTGCTCACGGGCTGGGCACCGGGGTGGAGACGACGCCGCCGAGTCCGCCCGCGGGTGCTGCGCCCAGCAGGTGCCCCACGAACGAGACGCCCACGCAGCCCGCGCAGACGACGGCCGCGACCACGACGCTGGCGATGAACCGCTTCGAGTTGTCGTCCACGATTCGGCGCTCGGTGAGCTCCCCGAAGATGAACGCCGACCGGAGCCGGGAGCGGTGGGTGCGGATCGTCTCCAGGAGGATGACGTCGGGATCAGTCGGCACGGGGCGCCGTCCTCTCGGTGGGGGTCGGTGCGGGGGCGACGGCCGGGGACGGGGCCGCGGTCGGGGGACGGGAGCCGGTGCGGGAGCGGAGTCCGGGGTCGGACACGGCGTCCGCCGGGCTCGCGTCGGTCGCGTCCGGGACGGCCGTCGGGGACTCGGAGGCGGTGGCCTCGGGGGCGTCCGGTTCGATGACGATGCGGCGGCGGCCGAGCTCGACGGTCCAGCCGACGCTCGCCGCGGTCGGCACGCCCGCGACCAGAGGACGGCGTTCGCCCTCGGGGGTGATGACGGCGGTGCCCGAGAGGCTGCCCAGGTCGGTGATCCACATGCTCGAGCCGGACCACGCGAACAGCGCGTGGGACTTGGCGACGGTGCGCGACAGGTCGGTCCACGTGTGCACGACGTGCGTCACGCCGTCGACCTGCGCCTCGGGCTTCCTGCCCACGACCAGCGGCTCCGTGACGGCGAGCCGCTCGCCGGAGTCCAGCACGAGGGCGGCTCCCGTCGGCGCGGGCGCCTCGACCCGGATCGACGTCGTCCGGCGATGGGCACGGCGGACGGCCTCGTCCACGGTCGGACCGGCGTCGTCGTCTGCCACGTCGTCGCCGAGCGCGTCGGCCGGGGGCCGGGCGACCCCGAGGGGGTCCCGTCCGGCACGGAGGTCGGCGGTCACGGTCGTGCGCTGTCGCAGCAGCCGGGGGATCCGGCCGAACCGGTCCATGGCGGTGAGCGGCGCGCCGGAGAGGTCGTCGACCGTCCGGAGCCGGAGGAGGCGTCGCCCGAGCGTCTGGCCGCTGCGGAGCGAGGACGCGGCGTTCGCGGACAGCACGGCGAATGCCGCTCCGACGAGGAGGAGCACGACGAGCACCGGCCAGCGCGCGTCGCCGGCGCCGATCACGGCCGCCGCGAGGAGGGCCGCGGGCGGGACCGCGTCCATCGCCCGGGCGGCATACCGCCGTCCGGCCGGGGCGGGGACGACGCCGATGAGCATGCCCTGGTAGGGGCCGGTCGCCGTGCCCGGCGCGGCGTCGAGGCGGGGTGACGCGCAGCGGGCGCAGGTGGAGACGGCCACGGCGACGCGCGCACCGCACCGTCCGCAGGTGACCGCGCCGAGGAGCGCATGCGCCATCGATGCCTCCCAGCGGGTACCGGCCCGACGCCCGAGCCAGCGCGATCCTAGCGTCAAGAATCCGTACCTCTGTTAACCGTTCCCGCGCCCCCGGATCGGGGGTACCATCCGGTGCGATCGGACGGCTGTCGTCCGGTCGCATCGGCGAGCAGCGCGCGGCATCCGCGTGGCTGAGAGGAGCGGTACATGGGCATGAAATTCGCGATGGGGGCATCCACCCTCACGCAGCTGGGACAGCGGACCAGCTCGTCGCACGAGGACCTCGGCGCGCTCGTGCGCCGGCTGGAGCAGTCGGCGGCACCGCTCGAGGGCCGCTTCAACGGCGCGGGGCGCCAGGCGTTCGACCAGTTCAAGGCGCACACGGACTCCATCGCCACCGAGCTGAACGCGGCGCTGGCCGCGGTGCTCGGCGGCATCCAGGGCCAGGACACGGCCTTCCAGCAGGGCGACTCCGACATGTCGGACCAGACGCGCGCGGCGCAGAGCGGGGCGGGCTTCGACTCCGCCCGCTTCTCCGGCCGGGCTTAGAGAAGGGATCCGACGAACATGAGCGGGAACAGCGCAGACCGCCGCGACTACGACATCGCGGCATCCCAGTCGGCCCAGGACGAGTTCCAGGCCGTCGCGAGCCACCTGGAGTCGCTGCTCGACCAGCGCGACTCCGACGTGAAGGCCGCCATGGCCGACTACCAGGCCGACGGCGTCTCCACGGAGTACGCGGCCAAGGAGGCCCGCTGGAATGCGGTCGCCCAGCAGGTGCGGGACATCATCCACGCGCTCCGCCAGGCGATGGCACGCAACGACGAGACCGCGCAGACGGCCATGTCGCGCGGGAAGGCGGCGGTCGACGCCATCGGCTAGGCGTCGAGCGTCACCGCATGAGCGACACCGTCGCGGATGCGACACCGGCCGTCACCCATCCCCTCATCGAGGAGATGGGTGACGGCTTCCTCGTCATCCGCAGCACCGCGCGGATCCTGCACCTCAGCGCCCTCCGGTCCGGCCTCCTGGCCGACGCGGGGGCAGCCGCGAAGCGCGTGCTGATCGTGACGCCACCGCAGACGCGGCTCACGTTCGCGATGCTGCAGGCGCTGCGGCTCTTCGACGGCCGATGGGCCGTCTCCGCCGGCGACGGGCTCCGTCTCGCCGGCACGGACACGCTGATCGCCGGTCCGTCGGAGGCGTGGACGGCGGCGGCGGCCGCGGGGGAGCGCCGTCGCGACGGCGCGTCCGCCGCCTGGACGCAGGTCACCGTGAGCGCCCGGTACGTGGACGCGTCCGCGTTCGAGGCGGGACGCGTCGCCGAGGTCGTCGCCTCGGAGACGGGAACCCGGCTGGAGGGCTGGGGCGCGATCGAGCCCGCGGCGTCGGACTGGTCGCCGCGGGGCATGACCGAGTGGGTGCGCGGACGGTTGCCGGACGTCTCGCGGATCGTCGTCCACGGGTCGGGAGCCAGCGGCACCCTCCGGGCCTGGCAGGCGCCCTCGGGGATCTACGAGGAGACGAAGCTGGTGGTGCGCGGCGCGATCCCCGCGGAGGGAGCGGCCCGGCTGATGCGGCGTCTGCACGGCGTCGCCCAGATCCAGTTCGCCTTCGCCGTCGCCATGGCGGGGGCGGAGGACCTGACCTTCTCCGCCGACCCCCCGCACGCGGTCGAGCCGCGCGCGGCCCTCGTCGGCCCGCGCGCGGTCCGCGACTGGGCCTTCCCCACGGCGGATCTGGAGGCCGCCGGCGTGCTGACGCGCATCGGGCATCCGCGCACGCCGTCCCTGCTCCTGCAGTTCGGGAGCGGACCGGCGCCAGCGTGGGCCGACCTCGAGACCGCGCTCCGCGCCTTCGGGCCGGAGACCGTCGTCTCGGCCCTGGCGGGGGAGACCCCGTGAACGGCGAGTGGGTGATCCTCTCGCCCCGGCCCGTCACCGTCGGCGAGTGCGTCGTCGGGGCAGCTGCCACGGATCCGGACCTCCGGATCGCCTCGCTCTGGGACGGGGGAGCGGTGCTCCTCTCGAACCTGCGCGGCGGGCAGCTCACCGTGACCGGCTCCCGGCCGCTCGAGCACGCGGGCGACGCCGTTCGGATCCTCGGCGTCGGCGTCGAGCCGGCCACGCACTGGACGGAGGCGCACGCGCGCGGCTGGGGAGCGGAAGACGCCGGGGCGCTCATCACCGCGATCGCCGCCGCGGCGGACGGTCACGCGCATCGACTGAGCACAGAAGGGCACGGTGGATCGGAGGTCGAGCTACAGCATTGACCCCGCGGGGGTGTCGGCCGTCGTGAAGGACGTGCAGGACGCGGCCGGGGCGCTCGTGGAGGCGTTCTCGAGCCTGGAATCCGCGGAGACGGACGTCACGAACGGCACGTCGGACTGCGTCGAGGTCGCGACCGCCGTTTCGGCGCTCCTGCAACGGGAGGCACCGAGGATGACGACCGTGGGCAACCGCATCTCGGCGTGCCTGCTCGGCGTGTCCACCGCCACGGCGGACTACGTCGCGGCCGACGACACCATGTCGGAAGACGTGCGGGCGGCGCAGACGCACGCGGTGGAATCCGCGGGCTCGGGCGACTTCAGCTGGTTCACCGAACGGTCGGGCGTCCAGCGATGATGCCGAGCGACTCCGGCGGATACGCGGATCTGATCCGCCGTGCCGCTGCGAGCTTCACCTCCGCATCCACGGCGGTGACCACGCACGGCGCTGACGTGGTGTCGAAGTGGTCGGGCATCTCGGCCTCGTACCGGGCACCCGAGGCCCCGAGCCTCATCGAGACGATGGCGCCGGTGAAGACGGGCACGGAGTCGCTGAGCGCGGTGTTCCTCGCAGCGTCCCACGCGCTCACCGCGTTCGCGGACGAGGTGGACCGGATCAAGCCGGAGCTGCTGCAGCTCACGGGCGAGGCCGAGCAGTTCATCACGAGTGTCGTCGGCACCACGGCTGAGGGCACGAAGATCTTTGACTACATCCCGGAGTTCGCGGACAGGAACAACGACCTGATGCGGCGCGTCGCGGCGCAGGTGGATGCGCTGGCGCACGCCCGCGACACGTGCGTGGCCGCGCTCTCCGGGCTGGATTCCCCCATGTACTGGCTGTCCCGCGGAGCAGGGCAAGGGCCGGCCGCGCCAGCCGCCTTGGACACGAGCATCGGGACGGTGCTGCCTTTCGGGACGATGAAGGAGCGGTCCTGCCAGGAGGCGCAGGCGCACGGCGCGCAGGATGCCTTCCGAGAGTCGGTGAAGGGTGGGCTGGCCATGGTCGGCTTCAACGCCCACACCCGAAAGGCATTCGACGGGGACCTCGCGCTCAACTCGTGGCGGGGAGCCGCGGCATCCGTCTACCTGGTGACGACGTTTGTGCTGCCTTCGCCTCTCACGGATCCCGGCGAGGGCGCTCCGGATCTACTGAAGACGTTGGCGCCGAGATTCCGGGCGCAGAGGGGGCAGGTGGTGGAGGGGTTCCTCGGAAGCGAGGAGGCCTGGAAGACGAACCCGGGTCGGGCATTGGGCGGATTGGAGTTCAACGTCGGGAGCGTGCTCATGCCGGGCGCGGAGGCGGGTGCGGGGCTGAAGGTCCTGGCGAGCGGTGCGCGCGGTCTGCGGTTCGGGGCGCGCGCCACGGAGATGGGTGCCGAGGGTGCCGCCGATGCGGCTCGTGCGGGGGAGGCATCATCGGGGCTAGGGCGTGTGCTCAGGGGCACCGGCGCGGTGTCGGGACGGGTCGGGGATCTCGTGGCGGGTGTGTCGCGGGGTGTGGAGTCGTCGGTGTCGGGATCCGTGACGGGGTTCCGGGATCTGCTGGCGCGGGTGCCGAAGGTGAGCGTTCGCGTAGAGCACATGGTGACGCCGGACGGGATGCGGGTGCCGACGGGTGTACGTCTCAATATAAATCACGATGCGGCATCGGAAGCAGTCTCCGAGGCAGCGCGATCTACCCAACGGGGTGTAGGCGGTGATGGTGGCCCCCAAAAGCAGGATTCAATATCGTCTCGAGATTTCGGAGGACCGATCGATGCTGCCCTGGCCGATAAGGGGCCACGGATTGATCGCACCGCCGAGACGGTTGACTCATCTTCTGAGCCTTGGAAACCCCAAGTTTCGGATGGTGAACTGGTCGCGAAGAGCGGTAACATTGACGTGTTCGGAGATATGAGTCCAGGGGGCGGGCGGCGGCTCAGTTCTCAGACATTTGGCCATCAACAAGACTTCTCCGGAGCGCAACATGCGCTCGCGGGTCCAGACGGGTCGACTCAGGGGCACTTGCCACACAGCGACGATCACTCAACTATCGAGTCCACCGAGGACCGAAGCGCACACGGTGTAGAAGATTCCGGGCGACATGACAGCCCGATGGAGAAAGACAGCTTGCCACCGGGGGAGTCGACTGACGATGTGGGCGCCACACCCAAGCTCAGGGGTCTGGAATTAGTGAGAGCGCAGCTAGCGGATCCCAACACGGACCCCTGGCGAATACCCTTGCTTAAGGGGCAGGAATTTAATTACCTGAATCACCTCGAGCATGGCGATAATGAGTTGCGCCTGGTTCATGTGGAGGCGAAGCAGGTCACCTCGTCTGAGGGTGTGGTAACGAATATCCGGGAAAAGATTGTAATAGTAGATTCGTACCTCAAAGAGAGCGAGATTATTTCCCGTAAGTTTACACAACTTAGTCGCATCAACATCAGGAGCGTGCAGGCGTATCTTCGCGAAGCCGTGATAAAGTACCCGCCAGGAACGCGAATTGCCGGAACCGATGAGTACATCGACGGAGCCCTTATCCTGCAAATCCCGCCGCAGATCGATCCAGTTCCTATGGAAGTCCTCGAGTACGCGGCCGGCTTGGAGCCGCCTGTTATCATCCGTGACACACTAGGATATGTGTATTGAGCGAGCCTGAAGATCGGAAATTCACATGAGATACATCTACTGCAACCGGTGGAGTGATAGGCGGCGAGCGCCACACGGTGAACTTACTGTGAGCGAGGCCCGTAGTATTTATACCGGGGAGCAGCCGGGGATGGGGGGATGGTTCAGCATCGGCGCAGTTAGCGATGAAGATGTGCTGATGGGCGTTCTTGAAGTGCTTCCGTTTGCGGCACATGTGCGTACGAGAATTCTCGACCAATTTAATAGGAGCTGCCTGACGTACAATTTCAAGAATCTCGATGAACGTCTTTTTCTTGCTCAGGTTTCAGAGCGCCGGTATCCAGATGCGGATCGATACATGGGCTTGAATGAAGCCGTGCAAGTAGAAACTATCCAATTCGACCCGAAGGATAATACAATGAAGCGGGCGATTCGTGATCTACAAAAGGCCACCGTTGAGACGATGGAATATCGGGATGTGGATCTTCGGGCCAACTGGGAGCCTATCCCCGAATTCGGTCACTGGAGTGCATTGGTTCGCCTTCGCTGAACGGTCACATTGCCACTCACGGTGCTCGAGCAGGTGAAAGCGTTACGTGTCGCGTGAGCGCATGAATTGCACCCGACCGCGGAATATTACAGCGCATGGCTGCATCTGATCGATGAATGGAATAAACAAGTCCCCACCGTCATGGCGCGATTCAGCGCCATTGTCGTGGCGCGTGCTGAGCCTGTTACGCATTCCAAACTTAAGGCACGCAGTCGGCTCAGGCGAGGAGCCCTATGCTGCCATGGGTCCAGATTCACCGAGTGCAACGCCAAGCGTGCTTTTACATTGAGAGTGGTGTATTCATGGACTACGAATACTGCCACCGATGGGACACCGCGTCGCGAACGCCGGATGATCCGATCTCTGAAGAAGAGGCGGAGCGGCGCTTCAGGGGTGAGGTCGCGGAACCGCATCACTGGTTCTCGGTCTTTGCTTCAAAGCATCCGGGCGTAGAGGGAGTGGCGCCCGAATATCTGTTGGAAGTTCTACCCGGAGCGTCGTATATCAATGTGAAGTTCCTCGATCCGTACTGCAATGAGCGATATGGCTACGGATTCACGCCATTGCATGATTCGCTCTTCATGAGCCACGGGACGGAGCACAGGTATCCCGGAAAGCCTCAGCATCATGGCCTCGATGAGGCGATTTACGTCGCGCAATACCTGTATAAGCTCGATGGGTACGCCAAGGAGGTCGTGATGGACGATTCTGATCCATTGACGCACGTGTCGGAATACCGCGATGTCGACGTGTCGAAGCATTGGGAGCCGGTACCCGAGTTCGGTGCCTGGGAGTCGTTGGGGAAGTTCGGTCGCTGGTGATCACGCGCATCAGCGAGTAGACGAAGGCGCATGGTGTGAAGGGCGATCGAACCGATCGGACTGGCTCCGCGTGCACGTCGAGCACTGATGTGAGGTCGCGCTAGAGCATCGCTGCGGTCACGCGAGTCGATCCCCTTCAAAGGTTCGTGGGCGATGGGGTCCGACGGTGACCCAGCCGAGCCGCTCGCGGTGTGCAGGCAGTCGAGGGCCGCATGCGGTCCATTCCTGGGGATCCGACCGACGCCGTCACGGCGCTTCGGCCACCCTGAGCACCGGAGACCCGCCCGTCTCCCGGACCACCGAGGAGCGCTCATCACCATGGACTTCCCACCCCCTGCGCAGGACTACCACTCCGGCTTCGGGGTCGCGCGGGAGGCGGCGCCGATCGGCGGCAGGCCCGTCCTCGAGATCGCGGCCCAGGCGGAGGTCGTCCCCCAGCCCCTCCTCGATGAGGCGACCGAGAAGCGCGTGATCATCCGCACGGTCGAGGGCCGCATCCTCAACTCGGTGCTCCTCGAGGACGGCGTGATGGCGCCGTCGCCGGCCCCGTCGCTGGTGCCGCCGCTCCCCGCCGGCTTCCGCCGGCCGTGGCAGCGGGCCCTGCAGGCGACGCTCGTCGTGAACACCTACATGTCGGATCAGGAGATCATCTCGAAGCCGCGCGTGCAGATCGGTCGGCTGTCCGCGGAGAAGGCACGGGCGTTGATCGACGATCTGGTGGCCCTGTACCACCCCGGTCAGGCGGGCGACCGCGTGGGCGAGCTCGACGGCGACCTCGTGCTGGAGCTCCCCGTGCAACGTCGGCGCCTCCCGCCCGCGTTCCTCGAGCACGCGCGGGAGCAGGACGTCATCGTGCGCGACGCGCGAGGAAGGGTCCATGAGCCCGAGCCGGGGGAGCGGTGACGTGATCTACGTGTACTGCGCGCGGTGGCACCACGGCAGGGGCCGGCCCATCGACGTGATGACCGAGGAGGAGGCCTGGCTGCGGTACGCGGCGCGGGTCCCCGGGCCCGCCAACTGGTTCACCGTGGCCGCCTGGCACGACGGCCGTGACGTGACGACGCCGCCGGACTTCCTGCTGGAGGTGATGCCCTACGCCGCGTGCATCAAGGCGCGCTACCTCGATGAATGGCACCGGATCCGGTACAGCTTCAGCCTCACGCGCACTGGCGACCAGCTGTTCAAGAGCCAGGTGGTGGAGCACCACTACCCGGCCGTCGAGGGATACCTGCGACGGAAGGACGCCGTGCTCATCGAGAAGTTCCAGTACCGCGAGGACGGATGCGGGCGCTGGACCCGCACCGACTGCGTGCGCGACGACGTCGAGGTGCGGGAGTACCGGGAGGTGCCGGTCGACGAGATGTACGAGATCGTCCCGATGTTCGGCGCGTGGGAGCACGTGGGGCGCTGGCGCGGCTAGGCCGGGAGCCGGCGGATCACGACGAGAGGTCCGGCCCCCGCGTGATCCCGAACTCGTGCCGCAGCGCGCTCCGCGCCGCCTGGTACCCGGCCATGCCGTGCACGCCCGGGCCGGGCGTCGCCGAGCTCGACGCGAGGTAGACGCCCGCGGTCGGCGTGCGCCACGGGTCCGGCGACAGCACCGGACGCGCCAGCAGCTGCCAGACGCTCGCGGCGCCGGCCGCGATGTCGCCGCCGATGTAGTTGGGGTCGTGCTCCTCCATGCCGACCGCGTCGATGCTGGAGGAGGCGAGGATGAGGTCGCGGAATCCGGGGGCGAAGCGCTCGATCTGGCGCGTGATCGCCTCGGTCTGGTCGACCGTCGATCCCGCGGGCACGTGCGTGTACGCCCACAGCACGTGCTTCCCCGCGGGCGCGCGGCCGGGATCGTCGATGGAGGGCTGCGCCACGAGCACGTACGGATCGTCGCTGTGCCGCCCCGCGGCCACGTCGCGCTCGGCGGCCTGGATCTCCGCGCGCGTGCCGCCGACGTGGAGCGTGCCCGCGCGGCGGAGCTCGGGATCCGTCCACGGCACGGGACCGGAGAGCGCGAAGTCGACCTTGGAGGCCGCGTTGCCGTAGCGGAAGCGGCGGAGGGCGCGGAGGTAGCCGGCGGGCAGGCGATCGCTCGCGATGCGCGCGAGGGCGCGCGCGCTGGTGTCGAACAGCACCGCGCGGGCGGCGGGCAGCTCGCGGAGCCGGCGGACCTCGGATCCCGTGATCACCTCGCCGCCGTGGGCACGCAGGTCGGCGATCATGGCGTCGACGATGGACTGGCTGCCGCCGACCGGCACCGGCCAGCCGCGGGCGTGGGCGTACGCGCCGAGGGAGAGCGCGGCGGCGGCGGTCGACACGCTCGGCATGGTCTGGATCGCATGGGCGGCCACGCCGGTGAACATGGCCGGCGCGACGTCGCCGCGGAACCGCGCATTCCAGACGGGGGAGCCCTGCTCGAGCGCGCGGAGGCCGAGCCGGATCGCGGTCGGCGGGTGGCGCGGCACCTGGAGCAGCGGGCCGTTCGTGAACTGGGCGACGCGGTCGGCGGATGCGGCGAGCGGCCCCATCAGCTGCCGCCACGCCCGGCCGTCCACGCCGAGCGCGTCGGCGGTGCGGTCGATGTCGCGGTAGGCGATGCCCGAGCGACCGCCGTCGAGCGGATGCGCGTAGGAGATCTCCGGCACGACGAGGTCGATCCGCCGGTCGAGCTGGAAGGCGCGGAAGAACCCGGAGGCGAGCGCCATCGGGTGCACGGCCGAGCAGATGTCGTGGTGGAAGCCGGGGAGAGTGAGCTCGGCCGTGCGGCTGCCGCCGCCGACGGTGTCCGCCCGCTCGTGCACCTGCACGGAGAGGCCGGCCCGGGCCATCGTCACGGCCGCGGCCAGGCCGTTCGGTCCCGATCCGACCACGATCGCGTCGATGTCACCCATGCGTCGAGGCTATCGGCGCCGGAGCGCGGCGACCCCGGCGACGACGCCGGAGAGGAGGGCGCCCGCGCCGATCGCGACGGTCGTGGCGCGGTTGCGGATGATCCAGACCTGCGGGCTCGTCATCCGCGCCCGGTCGCTGAAGATGCCGCGCGCTCCGTGATCGCCCGCGGTGGGCGTGTAGAGGTTCGTCGTGAGCATGGGCTGCGTCTTGTCCTCGGCCTGCTGGCCGGAGTAGCCCGTCTTCGCGAGGTAGCCGTCGAGCCAGTTCGCCACGAAGCGGTTCCCGAGCACGGTCATCACGGTGGGCTCGCCGACCCAGTTGCGGCGCTTCGGCTTCTCGGCGACCGCGGCGATGGCCTGCGCGCCCACCTCGGGCTCGAAGATGGGCGGCACCGGTTGCGGGTGGTGCGGCAGCTGCGACTTGACCCAGTTGAACTGGATCGTGTTGAGGGCGGGCATGTCGACCGTGGAGATCTTCACGGCGCTCTCGTTGTGGATCAGCTCGGTCGTCACCGACTCGGTGAAGCCCTGCACGGCGTGCTTCGCGGCGCAGTACGCGGCCTGCAGCGGGATCCCGCGGTGGGCGAGCGCGGAGCCGACCTGGATCACGTGGCCCCGGTCGCGCGGCACCATCCGGGAGAGCGCGGCGCGCGTGCCGTTGACGAAGCCGAAGTAGTTGACCGCCGTGGCCCGCTCGAAGTCGGCGGGGTCCGTCGTGAGGAACTCGCCGAAGACGCCGACCATGGCGTCGTTGACCCAGAGGTCGATGGGGCCGAGCTCGTCCTCCACGCGGTCGGCGGCGGCCTCGACGGCCAGGCGGTCGGCGACGTCGGTGGAGATCCCGAGGCCGCGGCGTCCGCGCGCCTCGATGTCGGCGACGGCTCCCGCGAGCCCGTCCTCGCCGCGCGCGAGGACGGCGACGTCCCAGCCGCGGTCCGCGAGCTCCCGGACGGTGGCCCGTCCCAGTCCCGCGGATCCTCCCGTGACGACGGCGATGCCTCTGGTCATTGCGCTCCTTCGATGGTTGGTGCACGAAACGTGCTTGTCCACCGTAGGACCGCGGTGCCCCGCGGAGGCGTCGCGGCCGGGACCTGCCAGGCGGCGGTCAGCCTTCGCGCTGCAGCTCCTCGCGCACCTGGCGGCGGAGCACCTTGCCGATGAGGGAGGTCGGCAGCGCGTCGACCCGCACGACGCGGCGCGGGACCTTGTAGGCGGTCAGGTGCGCGCGGCAGTAGGCGCGGATCGCGGCCTCGTCGAGGGTCGCGCCGGGATCCAGCACGACCGCGGCCGTGACGTCCTCGCCGCCATCCGCCGACGGGAGACCGACCACGGCGACGCCCTGCACGCCGGGGGCGCCGCGCACGACGTCCTCGACCTCGCTGGGCGAGACGTTGAAGCCGCCCGTGATGATGAGCTCCTTCATCCGGTCGACGATGGTCGTGAAGCCGTCGGCGTCGACGCGCACGATGTCGCCCGTGCGGAACCAGCCGCCCTCGAGGAGCGCGGCGCGCGACTCGTCCGGGCGGCGCCAGTAGCCCTGGAACACCTGCGGGCCGCGGATGAGCAGCTCGCCCTCCTCGCCGGGGGCGCGGTCGACCGTCGGGTCCTCGGGATCCACGACGCGCACCTCGGTGCTCGGGAACGGGACGCCCACGGTGCCGGGCCGCCGGGACGGGCCGATGGGGTTGCCGAGCGCGACGGGCGACGTCTCCGTGAGGCCGTAGCCTTCGACGAGGTAGCCGCCCGTGAGGCCCTCCCACAGCTCGACGGTGGCGACGGGCAGGTTCATGGCCCCGGAGATCGCGAAGCGGACGCCCGTGAGGTCGACCCGCTTCTCCTTCGCTCCGCGTGCCAGGCGCTCGTAGATGGGCGGCACGGCGGGCAGGAACGTCGGCGGGTGCTTCCGCGCGGCGGCGAGCACGAGGTCCACGTCGAACTTCGGGAAGAGCACCAGCCGGGCGCCGATCGCCATGGCGAAGGTGAGGCAGAGCGTGAGGCCGTAGGCGTGGAACATGGGCAGCACGCCGTAGACGGTCTCGCCGCCGTCGGCGAGGCCCGGCACCCAGGCGCGGCCCTGCATCGCGTTGGCGTGCAGGTTGCGGTGGGTGAGGATCGCGCCCTTGGGGCTCGCCGTGGTGCCGCTCGTGTACTGGAGGATCGCCACGTCGTCGAGCGCCGGCCGCGGGCGGGAGGCGGCGATGCGGCGGTGGTCGACGAGCTGCTCCCACGTGACGGTGTCCGTGACGGGCGCGGTGATCGCGGCCCGGGCGCGTCGGGCCGCGGGTACCGGCAGGCGGAGCTTGAGGCGCATGGCGAGCGGCATGGCGGCCGGCAGGTCGACGGAGACGATCGTGTCGACGGGCACGTCGCGCGGCATGTCCTGGATCGTGCCCACGACGGTGTTCCAGGCGATCGCGACGCGAGCGCCGTGGTCCTCGAACTGGTGGCGGAGCTCGCGCGGCGTGTAGAGCGGGTTGTGCTCGACGACGATGGCGCCGAGCCGCAGCACCGCGTAGAACGCGATCACGTGCTGCGGGCAGTTGGGCAGCACGAGCGCGACGCGGTCGCCCTTCTTCACGCCGAGCTTGCGCAGCCCCTCCGCGGCGCGGCTGATCAAGTCGCCGAGCTCCCGATAGGTCGTCTCGCGCCCGAAGAACTCCAGCGCGACGGCCTTGGCGTGCCGCTGGATGCTGCGCTCGACCATGTCGCCGAGCGATCCGACGACGTGCGGGATGTCCGCCGACACCCCGTCCGCGTAGCTGCGTACCCAGGGGCGGTCGGCGTCGAGGCTCATGTCCCCACCATAGGGAATGCGGCCGGGTGGGACCCGGGCGCGACCGCGGATCGGCCAGGCGCGCCAGGGTGGGGGACGGGCCGCGGCGACGACGGCGGATGCCCCTACCGTGGCACCGGCCGCCGACGGCGAGCCGCGGGACGGGGAGCGGGATGACGGGACGCGATGCGCGGAGCGGCATCGCCCGCGCCCTGCGGACGGTGGGCGCGGGTCACCTCGCCGCATGGAGCGCGCTGCCGCGGCCCGTGCGCGTCCTCATCGCGGCCCGGAGCGTGAACCGGCTCGGCGCGGCCACCCTGCCGTTCCTCGCGGTCGTGCTGACCGGGCAGATGGGCGCCTCCGTCGCCGCGGCGGGCGCCGTGGTGGCGCTCTTCGGCGCGGCGACGATCCCGTCCCGGCTGCTGGGCGGCCGGCTGGCGGACGCCGTGGGGCGGCGGACCGCCATCGTGACGGGCCTCGTGCTGACGGCGGTCTGCCAGCTGGCGCTGGCCGCAGCGCCCGACCTGCGGACGGCGGCCGTGGCGGCGGTGCTCCTCGGACTGTCCTTCGAGCTCTACGAGCCGGCCAGCCAGGCCCTCGTCGCGGACCTCGTCGAGGGGGACGGGGACCGGGTCGCGGCGTACGGGATGCTGGCGGCGTGCCTCGCCGCGGCGGGCGTCCTCGCGGGCGTCCTCGCCACGGCCGTCGGCGGCGTCGACCTCCGTCTCCTCTTCGTGGCGGACGCGGCGAGCTGCCTCGCCTGCGCTGCCCTGGTGCGCCTCGGCCTGACGGCCCCGGCCGCGGGACCCAGGGCATCGGCGGATCGGGCTGCGGACTCTCGCACGCGCAGCGGGGTGGCCCACGGCGGCGCGATGGCCGACGACAGCGCCGCGCGGTCGCCATGGCGCGATCCGGTCCTCCTCGGCATGCTCGCCTCGGGCACCGGCTTCGCGGTCCTCTACCTCCAGCTCGACGTGCTCCTGCCCCTGACCCTCGCGGCGCGGGGGACGGAGCCGTCGCGGGCCGGCCTGCTGTTCGCGCTCTCCGCGCTCGTCGTGGTGCTCGGACAGCCGCTGCTCCGGAGCGGGCCCCTGTCGCGTCTCCGTCCGGGGCCCGCCATGGCGCTCGGCTTCGCGCTGCTGGGCACCGGCTTTGCCGTGACCGGCTCCGCCGGCGGTCCGCTCGGGCTGGCGGCCGCCGCCGTCGTGTGGAGCGTCGGCGACCTGCTCCTGCTCGGACGCGCGCCCGCGCTGGTCGTCGCCCTGGCGCCGGTCGCCTCCCGGGCCCGCTACCTCTCGGCGTACGGCGTGAGCTGGGGCATCGCCGCGATGGTCGGACCGCTCCTCGGCACCCAGCTGCTGGCGCGCATCGGCGTGGCCGGCACCTGGGTCGCGCTTGGCCTCGGGGGAGTCGCGCTCGCCCTCGTGCAGCCGCTCGTCGTGCGCCGCGTGGCCGCCCGGTCGATCGGCCGTCGGGCGGGCCGCTCCGCGGATCAGGCCGGGTAGACCACGCCCGTCAGCTGCTCGGACGCGTCCCACAGCCGGCGGGCGAGCTCGGCGTCCTTCGACCACGGGCTCGACGCGGCGAGGTGCGGCATGCCGCTCATGCCCCCGGCGCCCGCGGGTCCGTAGTAGTCGCCCGGGTGCACGCCGAGGCCCGTCGCCGCCTGGATCTGCGGCAGGGCGCCCACGCGCACGTCCTGGCCCAGGGCGGCCGGGCCGAACTTCGCGGCGAGGTCGCTCATCACGCCCTGCGGGCCGGACCCGGGGCCGTTCTTCGCGAGGTTGGTCGACGTGACGCCGGGGTGCGCGGCCGCGGCGGTGAGCCCCCAGCCGCGCTCGTCGGACAGCGCCTGCAGGCGGCGCATGAACAGCAGGTTGGCGAGCTTCGCCTGGCCGTACGCGGCCCACGGGCTGTAGCGCTCCTCCGACTGGAGGTCGCCGAACGCGATGCGCCCCATCCAGTGCGCGAGGCTCGACACGACGACGACGCGCGGGGCGTCGGCCGACTGGAGCGCGGGCAGCAGGAGGCCCGTCAGGGCGAAGTGGCCGAGGTGGTTCGTGCCGAGCTGGAGCTCGAAGCCGTCGCGGGTCTCGCGGCGGTCGGGCGGGGCCATGACGCCCGCGTTGTCGACCAGGATGTCGATCGGCCCGGCCTCGATCTCGCGTGCCGCGAAGGCGCGCACGGAGGCGAGGTCGGCGAGGTCGAGGGAGCCGACCTCCACGTGGACGCCGGGGTGGCGGTCGCGGATCGCGCCCGCCGCGTCCTCGCCGCGCTCCGGGTCGCGCGACGTGAGGACGACGGAGGCGCCGGCCGCGGCGAGGCGGCGTGCCGTCTCGAGGCCGAGGCCGCTGTTGCCGCCGGTGACGACGGCGCGCTTCCCGTCGAGCGGGCTGATGATGATGTCGGTGGGACGGGGCACGCGGACTCCTCATTGCGGGTGGGATCCCCACGCTAGCCGCCGCGGCCGGGCGTCGTCCGTGCGGCGGGCGGGGCCGGGCGCGCCGGATGCGCCGGACGGGCTCCCCGTGACCGCGGCGGGCCGCGTGCCGGGCGGCGGCGGGGAGCGTCCGATGGGACGATGGGCGCATGTGGATGAGACGCGGCCGGGACGGTTCCGAGGACGAGCGCGGCGGTGAGGGCACGCACGCGATCGGCGTGGGCGCCGTGGTCGTCATCGTCGACGGCGCCGCCGCGACCGGCGACGCGACGCTCGCGGGCGAGCCCGTGGGCCTCGTGGTCGCATCCGCGTCCGACGGGCTCCGCAGCGTCAGCCCGGTGCCGACCGCCCGCGGCCGCGCCTGGCTCGTGGAGCTCGGCGCCGACGAGGACGAGAGTCCCGGCCGCCGGGTCGTGGTGCCGCAGAGCGCGCTGCGTCTCGCGGACGACGCCGACGCGGCCGACGCCGGAGCGGGCGCGCCCGTGCTGCCCGCCGACGACCTGCCGCCGCGCCCGTGAGCGAGGCGGCCATCCCCGGCCCGGCGGACCCGTCCGCCGTCGACCCCGTCGACCTCGCCGCCGACCTCATCCGCATCGACTCCACGAACCCCGACCTCGTCCCGGGCGCCGCGGGGGAGGCCGCGGTCGCCGCGCACGTCGCCGCCTGGCTCCGCGCCCGCGGCTTCGCCGTCCGGATCCTCGAGGACGTACCCGGCCGCCCCACCGTCCTCGCGACCGCGGCGGGCACGGGCGGCGGGCGCACCATCCTGCTTGACGGGCACCTCGACACCGTGCCGCCCGGCGACCCCGAGCGCGGCGGCCTCCTGCCGCGCGTCGAGGACGGCCGCCTGCTCGGCCGCGGCGCGTTCGACATGAAGGCCGGGCTCGCGGCGATGATGGTCGCCGCCGACCGCGCCCGGCGGATCGGCACGCGCGGCGGCATCGTGCTCGCCCTGGTCGCCGACGAGGAGTTCGGCAGCATCGGCACCGAGGAGGCGCTCCGCACCCTGGCCGCCGACGGCACGGTCGTCGACGGCGCCGTGATCTCGGAGCCCAGCCAGTCCGAGGCGATCGTCGCCCACCGCGGCTTCGGCTGGTACGAGATCCGCCTGCGCGGACGCGCCGCGCACGGCTCCATGCCCGAGCAGGGCGTCGACGCCATCGCGCACGCCGGCCTCGTGCTCCGCGAGCTGGACGCCCTCGGCGCGCGGCTCGCGGCGGGCCCGCGGCACCCGCTGCTCGGCACGGGTGCGGTGCGCGTATCGCGCATCCACGGCGGCACGGACGCCGCGACCGTCGCCGAGGCCTGCACGCTCACCGTCGAGCGGCGCTACCTGCCCGGCGAGAGCCCGGCGGGCGTGGAGGCGGAGCTGCGGCGGATCCTCGACGCCGTGGTCGCCCGCACGCCCGATATGGACGCCGAGCTGGTGCCGCTCGTCGCCCGCGCGGCCTTCGAGGCCGACGTCGACGGACCGCTGGCCCGCGCCGTCCTCGACAGCGGCGCGCGCGTCACCGGCGCACCCGTCGCGCACCGCGGCGAGCCGTTCTGGACCGACGCCGGGCTCGTGCAGGAGGCCGGCATCCCGTGCATCCTGCTCGGCGTCACCGGCGGCGGCGCGCACGCGGCCGAGGAGTGGGCCGAGGTCGCCTCGGTCCGCGTGCTCGCGGACGTGCTCGAGGGCGCGATCCTCGACTTCTGCGGTCGAGCGGACGCTGCGGACCCGACGGCCTGAGGTCGCGCCCGCCGGGCCCGACCCGGCGGCGGCGGCGCGTCAGTCCCGCGTCGCCGACCGGACGAGCTCCACGTCGAGCCGCCCGGCGTCGGCCGTCGCGGTCATCCAGGTGAAGTCGGGCTGGCGCCGCCGGTCGGTGGGGGAGCCGGGGTTCAGCAGCCGGAGGCCGGCGGGCGTCACGGTGTCCCACGGGATGTGGCTGTGGCCGAACACGAGCACGTCGGTCTCGGGGAAGGCCGCGTCCATCCGCCGCTCGCGTCCCGTGGACGCGCCCGTCTCGTGCGTGACGGCGATGCGGATCCCCTCCACGACCACGCGCGCCGTCTCGGGCAGACGCGCCCGCAGCCCCGCGGGGTCGTTGTTGCCCCAGCACGCGACCAGCCGCCGCGAGCGCGCCTCGAGCGCGTCGAGCGCGGGCTCGTCGACCCAGTCGCCGGCGTGGATCACGAGGTCGGCGGCCTCGACCGCCCGCCACAGCGCCGCCGGGAGGTCCTTCGCGCGCTTCGGGAGGTGGGTGTCGCTGAGGAGGACGAGCGATGCGGTCACGCGACCACGCTACGCGCCGGGTGTCGTCGGGGGCGTCACCGGGCGGCCGCCGGGCGGGCGGGCGCGGCATGATGGACGGGACCCGTCCCCGACCGCCCTCCAGGAGGCGCGCATGACCGGCATCACCCGCGGCTTCGTCGGCCGCCCCCGGAAGGGCCCGGCCGACCGCCTCCCGCCCGGCCAATACGACACCGGGGGCGGCTGGCCCGTCCTCACGGCGGAGGCGGTGCCGAACCTGCCGGAGTCGCGCTGGTCGATCGCCGTCGACGGCCTCGTCGAACGGCCGACGATGTGGGACTGGGACCAGGCGCACGCGCTGCCCCGCTCCGAGTACGCGGGCGACATCCACTGCGTCACCACCTGGACCCGGCTCGACACGCGCTTCGCCGGCGTCAGCGTCGACACCCTGCTCGACGCCGCCGGCCCGCTGCCGGAGGCCCGCTTCGTCCTCGCGACCTCGCACTCCGGCTACACGACGAACCTCCCGCTGGAGGACCTCCGCGGCGGCCGCGCGTGGATCGCGTTCGAGGCCGACGGCCGCCCGCTCACCGCCGACCACGGCGGACCCGCGCGGCTCCTCGTGCCGCACCTCTACTTCTGGAAGAGCGCCAAGTGGATCGCGCGCCTCACGCTGCTCGACCGCGACCGGCAGGGGTTCTGGGAGCGCAACGGCTACCACGACCGCGGCGACCCGTGGCGCGAGCAGCGCTACCAGGGCGACCGCTGAGCGCGCTCGCGGGCGCGTCCCCGGCCGACCACGTGCCCGCCGAGCCCGTCCTGCCCGCCGTCCCCGCCTCCGTCGGCGGCGAGTGGCGCACCGCGACGATCACGGCGCTCGAGCACCCGACGCCCGGCACCGTGCTGCTGCGGTTCGACGTGCCCGACCGGATCCCGCACCTCCCCGGCCAGCACTGCGTCGTGCGCCTGCGCGCGGAGGACGGCTACGTCGCGCAGCGCTCGTACTCGATCCTGTCGGCGCCGCACGAGCGGGGGATCGAGCTGCTCCTGGAGCGCTACGAGGACGGCGAGGTCAGCGGCTTCTTCGCCGAGATCGCGCGGGTCGGCGACGAGATCGAGATGCGCCTCCCCATCGGCGGCTTCTTCGTCTGGGACGGCGCGACGCCCGCGGTCGCGCTCGGCGGCGGGACGGGCGCGGTGCCGATCGTGTCGATGATCCGCCACGCGCGGCACCTCGGCGTCCCCGGGCTCGTGCGCGCCGCCGTCTCGGCGCGGACCGCTCACGACGTGCCGTGCCGCGGGGAGCTCGAGGCGGCCGGCGCGCTCGTCGCGACGACGCGCGAGCGGCACGGGGAACGGGGCTTCGGCCGGCTCCGGCCGGAGGAGGTCGCCGATCTCGCGGCGGGAGCGCGCGTGGCGTTCGTCTGCGGATCCACCGCCTTCGCCGGCGGGGCGACGCGCCTCCTCCTCGACGCGGGCGTCCCGCGGGAGGCGATCCGGGTGGAGCAGTTCGGCCCGTCCGGCGACTGAGCCCGCGCGGACGCCCGTCCGCGTGGCGTCCCGCCTTTCCGTCCGCGCCGATCCCGGGCCACACTGGTCCGGACGGCGAGGGCGCCGGGGGAGCGGGTGCCGGATGGAGCGGTCGGTCGTGCTGCTGCGCGGGATCAACGTCGGGCGGGCGAAGCAGGTGCCCATGTCCGCGCTCACGCAGGCGCTCGAGGGCCTCGGCTACACCGGCGTGCGGACGCACCTGCGCAGCGGGAACGCCGTCGTCGACCACGTGCGCCCGGCCGGGCGGGGCGCCGCGGTCGCCATCGAGGACGCGGTGCGCCTCGCCACGGGCGTGACCGCCGACGTGCACGTGGTCGGCGCGGACGACTTCCGCGCCATCGCCTCGGCGATCCCCTTCGCCGGCGTCGCGGACGACCCGTCCCTGCTCCTCGTCTCCTTCCTCGATCGGCCGCTGCGTCCGGCGCCCGCGCCCCCGTCCGCGGAGGGCATCGCGCCCGACCTGGTGCGCGTCGCCGAGCGCGCGGTGTACTCCTGGCACCCGGACGGCGTCTCGCGCTCGCGCATCCCCGCCTCCTTCTGGCGCGGCCTCGGAGCCTCCGTCACGGCGCGGAACGCGCGCACGGTCGCGGCCCTCGTCGCCCTCCTCGACGGCTGATCCGCCGCACAGCCGACATGGCCCCCGCACGGGGGACGCGTCCAGGGAGCCGTCACGCCCCCGTTCGGGATCCGTGCCGCGGGGACCTCCCCAGGCTGGGAAACGCGGGATAGGTTCGATGACGTGAGCAGATACGCGGACCGCTGGAAGTCCCACATCCTGGAGACCTTCTCCGCCGACTCCGAGGGGCGACCCCAGTGGATCCAGGACCTGGAGAAGGGCGACGACGCGGGCTGGTTCGGCCCGGGATCCGCCGTCTGGTCCGTCCACGGCGGCATGCCGTCGCTCGTCGCCGGGATCCGCGCGCTCCTCATGCAGACCCTGCATCCGGGCGCCATGGCGGGCGTGCACGACTGGTCGCGGTACCGCGAGGATCCGCTCGGCCGACTCGCCGGCACCGTGCGCTGGGTGGTCACCACCTCGTTCGGCGACCGCGACACGGCCGTCGACGTCAGCCGGCGCGTCCGCGGGTACCACCGCAAGGTCCAGGGCACCTTCGTGGACGGACACGGCGTCGAGCGCCCCTACAGCGCGAACGACCCCGACCTCCTGTCCTGGGTGCACATCGTCTTCACCGACGCCTTCCTCAGCACGCACATGCAGTGGGGTCCGCCGATCCCGGGCGGCCCCGACCGGTACGTGGCCGAGTGGGCCAAGGCGGGCGAGCTGATGGGCGTCGAGGCGCCGCCGCGCTCGCACGCCGAGCTGCACGCGCAGATCGACGCCTTCCACGACCAGGGCATGCTCCGCGCGGACGAGCGCACGCGCGAGACGATCTCGTTCCTCCGTGAGCCGCCGCTGCGCCCGTCGATGCTCCCTGCCTACCGGGTGCTCTTCGCGGGAGCCGTCGCCTCGCTCGAGCCGCGGTACCGCGAGCTGCTCGGCCTCGACCGCGCCTCCTTCGGCCCGTTCCCGCTGCCGGCGCTGGCGTCGACGCGGGTGATGCTGGGCGTGGCCGGCCGCGTCATGGGGGCGCAGTCGACGAGCCACGAGGCGGCGCTCAAGCGCATCGCGCGGCTCGAGGACGAGCGGAACGGGCGGCGGGACGGCGGCGTCGACGTCGCCGCGGAGGCGGAGTGCGACGACGACGCCGGGCACCGCGCCCAGCCCGCCGCCTGATCCGCGCCGCGCGCCGCGACCCTCCGCCCGCGCCGCGCCGCGCCGCGGCTCCGCCGACGTCGACCGATGTCGGCGGCCCGGGCTAGCGTGAGGACGACATGAGCAGGCAGGACGGATCGACGAGGCGCACGTCCGACGCGAGCGCGGACGACTCCGAGGCGACCATCCTCCACATCGACATGGACGCGTTCTTCGCCGCCGTCGAGCTGCTCGAGCGGCCGGAGCTCCGCGGCACGCCCGTCATCGTGGGCGGCTCGGCGGGGCGCGGCGTCGTCACGAGCGCCACGTACGAGGCGCGCCGGTTCGGGGTCCGGTCGGCCATGCCCATGGCGCAGGCCCTCCGTCTCTGCCCGCAGGCCACGGTCATCGGCGGGCACATGGAGAAGTACGCGCACTGGTCGAAGGTCGTCATGGGGATCTTCCGCGACGTCACGCCGCTCGTGGAGCCGCTGTCCATCGACGAGGCGTTCCTCGACGTGGCCGGGGCGCGGAACCTGTTCGGCTCGCCCGCGGAGATCGGCGCGATGATCCGCCGCCGCGTCCACGCGGAGACCGGCCTCACCTGCTCGGTCGGCGCCGCGTCCACCAAGTTCGTCGCCAAGCTCGCGAGCACCCGCTGCAAGCCGGACGGCCTCCTCGTCATCCCGGCCGCCGAGACGCTCCCGTTCCTCCACGCGCTGCCGGTCGGCGCGCTGTGGGGCGTGGGGAAGACCACCGAGGAGGCCCTCCTCCGCCGTGGCCTCCGCACGGTGGCCGACATCGCCGACACGCCCCTGCCCGCGCTGCAGTCGATGCTCGGCGAGTCCGCGGGCGCCCGGCTGCACGACCTCTCCTGGGGACGCGACCCGCGACGCGTCAGCACGCACCGCGAGGAGAAGAGCATGGGGCACGAGAACACGTTCTCCGACGACGTGGCGGATCCGGCGATCGTGCGCCGCGAGCTCCTCGGCCAGGCCACGCGCGTCGCGGAGCGGCTGCGGCGTGCCGGGCTCACCACGCGCACCGTGTCGCTCAAGCTCCGCTACTCCGACTTCCGCACCATCACGCGCTCGCGCACGCTGTCCGAGCCGACGGACGTCGCGCGGCGCATCTACGACGAGATCCGCGAGGTCTACGAGCAGGTCGCACGCCCGGGCGACCGGATCCGGCTCGTGGGCGTGCGGGCCGAGCAGCTCGACGACGCCGACAACCGGGCCGTCGCGCTGTGGGACGCCGACGAGGGCTGGCGCGAGGCCGAGCGCACGGTCGACCAGGCAGCGGCGCGCTTCGGCCGGGGCGCCATCGGGCCGGCGTCGCTCCTGCGGCGGCCCGGCGCGGACGGTACCACGGCATCGGATCCGCGCTCCGCGCCCTCGGGACGCGATAACCTCCGGTGACATCCGCCCTACTGACGAGGACCACCGTGACCGATCCCGCCGCGCCCGCATCCGACGACCAGCCCGCAGCTCCCGCGCCTGCCGCACCGGCGGCGCCGTCCGTGCAGCCGCACCCGAGCGCGTCCGCCCCGGCCGCCCCGCCGTACGGCCTCGCGCCCGCACCGGTGCCGCCCGCCCCGGCGGCGGTGGCCTGGGGCCAGCCCGTCTACGCGGCCGCGCCCCCCAAGGGCATGAGCCTCACCTCGATGATCCTCGGCCTCGTCTCGGTCTTCTTCTTCTGGACGTTCCTGTGCCCGCTCATCGGCCTGGTCTTCGGCGTCATCGGCATCCGCAAGGAGCCGGCCGGCCGCGGGTTCGCCATCACCGGCCTCATCCTCAACGGCCTGCTGCTGCTCATCCCCGTGGCCATCGGGATCTCGATCATCGTCGCGGGCGGCGCGCTCATGGGCTTCGCGGCGACCACTCCGCGCTGATCGGGCGCGCGCTCCACGGAAGCGTGGATGACGCGCTCCCCGGAGCGCGACATCGGCTACTCTCCCGCGTCACCCACCCGACGCGAGGAGAGCCGTGGACGTCCGCCGCCCCGATCCCGATCCGCCTGCCGGCCGCCCGTCCGATCCACGCTGGCCTCAGCCGGCTCCGGTGGACGTGGGCGGGCTCGTCCCTCAGCAGAAGGGGCTGGCGACGTCCTCGGTGATCATCGGACTCGTCTCGCTCGTCGCCGGGTTCACCGTCGTGTGCCCGCTCGCGGGACTCGTCGTGGGGATCATGGCCCTGTGCAGCGAGCCCGACGGGCACGACCGCGCGATCGCCGGGATCCTGCTGAACGGCGCTGTCCTCGCCGCCCTGGTGAGCGTGCTCGCGATCATCGTCGGGGCGTTGGCCCAGGGGTGATCCGACCCGCGAGGACTAGGGCCGGCCCATGCCGCGGTAGCGCCAGCCGGCCGCGCGCCATGCGACGGGATCCAGGCAGTTGCGGCCGTCGACGATCACGGGCGTGGCCACGATGGCCTTGAGCTCCGCGGGGTCGATGGCGCGGTACTGCTTCCACTCGGTGAGCAGCATGACCACGTCGGCGTCGCGTGCGGCCTCCTGCCACGTGTCCACGTAGGTGAGCTCCGGGAAACGGCGGCGCGAGTTCTCGTTCGCGTACGGATCCGTCGCCAGCACGCGCGCACCCTGCAGCTGCAGCTGCGCGGAGATGCTGAGCGCGGGGGAGTCGCGCACGTCGTCGGACTCCGGCTTGAACGCGAGGCCGAGGACGGCGACGTTGCGGCCGAGCAGCGATCCCCCGCACACCTCGCGCGCCACGTCGACCGCGCGGACGCGGCGGCGCATGTTGATGGAGTCGACCTCGCGGAGGAACGTCAGCGCCTGGTCCGCCCCGAGCTCGCCGGCCCGGGCCATGAAGGCCCGGATGTCCTTGGGCAGGCAGCCGCCGCCGAAGCCGACGCCAGCGTTGAGGAAGCGGCGCCCGATGCGGTCGTCGTACCCGATGGCGTCCGCGAGCTGCGTGACGTCGGCGCCCGTCGCCTCGCACACCTCGGCCATGGCGTTGATGAACGAGATCTTGGTCGCGAGGAACGCGTTGGCGGAGACCTTGACGAGCTCGGCGGTCTCGTAGTCGGTGGTGACCCGGGCCGTGCCGGCGCCGATCGCGGTGGCGTAGACCTCGTCGAGCACGGCGCGGGCGGCCTCGCCCTCCTCGCCCGCGGGGAGCCCGTAGACGAAGCGGTCCGGCGTGAGGGTGTCCTCCACCGCGAAGCCCTCGCGCAGGAACTCGGGGTTCCACATGAGCGTGGCGCCGGGGACGCGGGCGTGGACGCGCTCGGCGAGCCGGCGGGCCGTGCCGACGGGGACGGTCGACTTGCCGGCGATGACGTCGCCGTCGGCCAGGTGCGGGATCAGCGCGTCGACGGCCGCGTCGACGTACGTGAGGTCGGCCGCGTTCTCGCCGCGCTTCTGGGGCGTGCCCACGGCGATGAAGTGCACGCGGGCCCCGGCGGTCTCGGCCGCGTCGGTGCTGAACCGCAGGCGCCCGGTCGCCAGCTGCTCGCTGAGGAGCTCGGGGAGGCCCGGCTCGAAGAAGGGGGCGACGCCCTGCTGGAGCGAGGCGATCTTGGCGGCGTCCACGTCGATGGCCACCACGTCGTGCCCGAGCCGGCTCATGCAGGCCGCGTGCACGGTTCCGAGGTAGCCGCAGCCGATCACTGAGATGCGCAAGGGGAGTCCGTTCCGTCGAGGGATGTCGCCGCTGCCGACGCGCGGGAACGACGTCGGCGTGCCCCCCAGCCCGGCCTGTTTCGAACCTAGCACGGGCGCGGGACCGCGCAGGGGGAGGGCCCGGGAGCACGTCGCCGCCCGCCCGGGCCCCGGTCGCTCAGGCGAGCAGCGCCTCCGCGGCGTCCGCCACCGGCCCGAGGATCGCGGCGGTGCGCGCCGGGAGCACGACCTCGTCCGCACCGAGCTCGACGCCCGGGGCGGTCCCGAGCAGCAGCGCGGGACGCTCGCCCACGACGGGCACCCGGCGCTCCTCGTCGGAGAGGTTGACCACGATCGACAGCTCGCCGCGGTCCATCACGAGCAGGCGCGCCTCCTCGTGCACCTCCACCTCGACCTCGGCGAACCGGGGGTCGGTGAGGTCGGGGTGCGCGCGGCGGAGGCGGATCAGCTCGCTGTAGAGCGCGAACAGCCGCGCGTGCTGCGACGCGGCGGCCTCGGCGCCGTACAGCTCCGACCAGTCGAGCTTCGAGTCCTGGAAGGTGGACGGGTCCTGCGGGTTCGGCACGACGGACTCGTCCCAGCCCATCCTCGCGAACTCCTCGATGCGGCCCTTCGCGGTCGCCTCGCCGAGGTCGTGCTCGGGGTGCGAGGTGAAGAACTGCCACGGGGTGGTCGCCCCCCATTCCTCGCCCATGAAGAGCATCGGCGTGAAGGGCGACGTGAGCGTGAGCACGGCCGCCAGCGCGAGCCCGCCCTCGTCGAGCGTCGCCGTCAGGCGGTCGCCGGTCGCCCGGTTGCCGATCTGGTCGTGGTTCTGGTTCGCGACCACGAGGCGGTGCGCGGGGATCCGCTCGAGGTCCAGCGGCCGACCGTGCACGCGGCCGCGGAACGACGACCACGTGCCGTCGTGGAAGAAGCCGCGCGTGATGACCTTGGCGAGCGCCCCGAGCGACGCGAAGTCCTCGTAGTAGCCCGTCGTCTCGCCCGTGAGCGCCACGTGGACGGCGTGGTGGAAGTCGTCGCTCCACTGCGCGTCGAGTCCGTAGCCGTGGGCCTCGCGCGAGGTGATCAGCTTCGGGTCGTTGAGGTCCGACTCGGCGATGAGCGTGAGCGGGCGGCCCACGTGCGCGGAGAGCACGTCCACCTGCACCGCGAGCTCCTCGAGGAGGTGCGTCGCGGTGTGGTCGACGAGCGCGTGCACCGCGTCCAGGCGCAGCGCGTCGACGTGGTAGTCGCCGAGCCACATGAGCGCGTTGTCGATGACGTACTCGCGGACGGGACCGGAGTCCTCCCCGTCGAGGTTGAGGCTGCTGCCCCACGTGTTCGCCGACGCCTCGTGCAGGTACGGGCCGTAGACGGGCAGGTAGTTGCCCGAGGGGCCGAGGTGGTTGTACACGACGTCCTGCACGACGCCGAGGCCGCGCGCGTGGCAGGCGTCGACGAAGCGCTGGTACGCCTCGGGGCCGCCGTAGGTCTCCTGCACCGTGTACCAGAGGACGCCGTCGTAGCCCCAGTTGTGCGTGCCGTTGAAGCCGTTGACCGGCAGCACCTCCACCAGGTCGACGCCGAGCGCGACGAGGTGGTCGAGCCGGTCGATCGCGGAGTCGAGCGTGCCCTCGGGGGTGAAGGTGCCGATGTGCATCTCGTAGACGACGGCGCCGGCGAGCTGGCGGCCGGTCCACGCCTGGTCGGTCCACGCGAACGACGACGGGTCGTACGTGCGCGAGCGCCCGTGGACGCCCTCGGGCTGGCGGCGGGAGCGCGGGTCCGGCAGCGGGGTGTCGGAGTCGTCCACGAGGTAGCCGTAGTCGAGGTCGCCGGAGGGGAGGGCCTCGGCGCGCGCGGCGTCGAGGGTCCACCAGCCGTCGCCCACGGGGGAGAGCGGCAGGCGCTCGTCCCCCACGGACAGCGCGAGGGTGCGGGCCTTCGGGGCCCAGATGTCGAAGCGGTCGTCGGTCATGCTCAGCTCCCGGGGGTGAGGTCGGCGGCGGTGGAGGCGGGCGCGAGGATCGCGACCGGGTAGTCGGCGAGGAGCGCGGCCACGGAGACGCGTCCGCCGTCGAGGCGGCGGCCGCTCACGTGGTCGACGAGCTCGCCCTCGGGCAGCGTGATCGTGGTGGATCCCCATCCGCCGCCGGACTCCAGCCCCACGGGCAGGCGGGTGGCCACGGTGATGGCGCCGCCGCGGTCGAAGGCGATCACGTGCGCCGCGGCGTCGCCCGCCGCGTGCAGGGGGTCGTAGCCCGTGAACAGCTCCGGGTGGTCGCGGCGGAGGCGGAGCGCGCGCGCCGTGACGAGGAGCTTCGCGGCGCCCGTCTCGTCGATCGCGGGCTCGGCGCCCGTGAGCACGGCGTCGAGGGCGGCGCGACGCGTGCCGAAGTCGACCTCGCGGCGGTTGTCGGGATCCACCAGGCTCGTCTCCCACAGCTCGCTGCCCTGGTAGACGTCGGGCATGCCGGGGGCCGTCAGCTGGATGGCCTTGGCGGCCAGGGAGTTCGACCAGCCGGGGCCGGAGAGGCGGTCGTAGAGCCCGGCGACGATGGTGCGGGCGCGCGGGTCGTCGAACGCCGCGTCGACGAGCGCGTGCATGCGCTCCTCGAACGCCTCGTCGGGCGCGGTCCACGTGGTGGAGTCGCCGGCCTCGCGCGACGCCTTCTCGGCGTACGCGTGCAGGCGCTCGCGCGACGCGGGCCAGGTGCCGACGAGCGTCTGCCAGAGCAGGTTCTCGAACGGGCCGTCGCCGGTGGGCGCGACCTCGCGGAGCCGCTCGAGCGCGTCGCGCCACGCCTCGGGCGTCTCGGAGAGCACGTCGATGCGCGCGCGCACGTCCTCACCGCGCTTCGTGTCGTGGGTCGACAGCGTGGTCATCGCGTGCGGCGCGACGCGCTGGCGCTCCTGCTGGCGGGCGTGGAAGTCGTCGACGTCGATCGCGAAGATCGACGGGTCGGCGCCGACCTCGTTGAGGGAGACGAGGCGCGAGTAGCGGTAGAACGCGGTGTCCTCGACGCCCTTCGCCATGACCATGCCGCTCGTCTGCTGGAAGCGCTGCGCGACGAGCGTGGACGGGTCGGACAGCTGCGGCATGAGCGCGTCGATGGTGGCGGCGAGGTCGGGGCGGCTGGCACGCGCGGCCTCGGCGGCCTCCTCGAGGTGCGCGAGCCCGCCCGGGAGGTAGCTGCGGTACACGGGGAAGGTGGCGAGCAGCTCGGCGAGCGCGTCGGCGGCGTCCGCGGGCGCGTCCTCGACGAGGCGCTCGAGGCGGAGCACCTCGCTGCGGAGGATCCCGTCGGCGATGCCGCGCTTGGTGCCGCGGATCATGTCGGCCCAGTCCGTGAGCTCACCCTGGGGCAGGCCGCGGAGGGACGCCTCGAGGTGATCGAGCTCGACCTGGCCGTCGGGGTCGACGAGCACGCGGTCGATCTCGGCGAGCGCGTCGTACCCGGTGGTCCCGGCGGTGGCCCAGTCGGTGGGCAGCGTCTCGCCGGGCTCGAGGATCTTCTCCACGAGCACGTACGCGCCGTTCGTGATCCGCGCCAGGTCGTCGAGGTAGCCCTTCGGGTCGAGCAGGCCGTCCGGGTGGTCGACCCGGAGGCCGTCCGCGAGCCCCTCGCGGAACCAGCGGGAGATCTCGGCGTGCGACTCCTCGAACACGCGCGGCAGCTCGACGCGGATGCCCGCGAGCGTGTTCACCGCGAAGAAGCGGCGGTAGTTGAGCTCGGCGTCGGCGCGACGCCAGTTGATCAGCTCGTACGACTGGCGCTCGTGCACCGTGCGGGCGTCCGCGTCGTCCTCGGCCGTGCCGGGCGCGACGGGGAACCGCTGGTCGTAGTAGCGCAGCTCGACGGTGCCGTCGTCGCCGCGGACCAGCGTCAGCTCGTCGAGCTCGGACTCGCCGTCGCCGAGCACGGGGATCCGCACCTTGCCGCGCCCGAAGTCCCAGTCCACGTCGAAGGCCTCGGCGTAGCGGCTCGCGGTGCCGTGGGTCAGGAGGTCCCACCACCAGAGGCTCTCCACCGGGGTGGCGACGCCGACGTGGTTCGGGACGATGTCCACCAGCACGCCCATCCCCAGCTCGTGGGCGCGGTCGGCGACGGCCTTCAGTCCCGCCGCCCCGCCCCGCGCCGGGTCCACCTGCGCGTGGTCGACCACGTCGTAGCCGTGGTCGGATCCGGGCTCCGCCGTGAGGATCGGGCTGAGGTAGACCCAGTCCGCGCCGAGGTCCTTCACGTACGGCAGCTGCGCCGCGACGGCCGCGAGGTCGAAGGACTCCCGCACCTGGAACCGGTAGGTGGAGATGGGGGTTCTCAACTGATGTCGCTCCTTGGGTCTGCGGCGGGCCGGTCGGCCTGCGCGTGGGTGAGGACCGCGAGGCTCGCCGCGACCGAGTGGTCGGGCTCCACCTCGGGCTCCGTGTAGGCGCGCAGCACCACGAGTGCCTTGGCCGCCACGTCCACGACGCTACTCGCGCGGAGCGCCGTCGAGTCGGCTCCGACGCCCGCGGTGTCGATCACGGTCTCCCACGCGTCCGCGTACTCGTCCGACGGGAGGGTGAACGACACCGGCTCGTCGTGGGCGTTGAAGTAGAGGAGGAAGTGCGTGTCGTAGATGTCCTCGCCGCGGCGGTCGCGCCCGCGGATCCCGTTGCCGTTGAGGAACATGCCGATCGCCCGGAGGCCGGACTCCCAGTCGTCGTCCACCATGGGTGTCGCGTCGGCGTCGAGCCAGACGATGTCGGGCAGCGGTTCGCCCTCGCCGCGGCGCACGGGCCGGCCGTCGAAGAAGCGGCCGCGCCGGAAGGTCGGGTGCTCCTTGCGCAGGCGCACCACCGAGGCGGTGAACTCCGCCAGCGGCTGGTCCGCCTGGTCCCAGTGCACCCAGCTGATCTCGTTGTCCTGCGCGTACGTGTTGTTGTTGCCCTGCTGGGTGCGGCCGAGCTCGTCGCCGTGCAGGATCATCGGCACGCCCTGCGACAGGATCATCGTCGCGAGCATGTTGCGCTGCTGCCGGCCGCGGAGCGTGAGCACCGCCGGGTCGTCCGTCGGCCCCTCCACGCCCATGTTCCAGGAGCGGTTGTGGCTCTCGCCGTCCTTGTTGTCCTCGCCGTTCGCCTCGTTGTGCTTCTCGTTGTAGGAGACGAGGTCGGCGATGGTGAAGCCGTCGTGCGCGGTGATGAAGTTGATCGACGCCACCGGGCGACGGCCCGAGTGCTCGTAGAGGTCGGCGGATCCGGTGATCCGGGCCGCGAACTCGCCGAGCGACGACGCCTCGCCGCGCCAGAAGTCGCGCACGGTGTCGCGGTACTTGCCGTTCCACTCGGTCCACTGCGGCGGGAAGTTGCCCACCTGGTAGCCGCCGGGGCCCACGTCCCACGGCTCGGCGATGAGCTTGACCTGCGACACCACCGGGTCCTGCTGCACGAGCTCGAAGAAGGTGGCGAGCTTGTCGACGTCGTAGAACTCGCGGGCGAGCGCGGAGGCGAGGTCGAAGCGGAAGCCGTCGACGTGCATCTCGGTGACCCAGTAGCGCAGCGAGTCCATGATCAGCTGGAGCGAGTGCGGGTGGCGCACGTTGAGCGAGTTGCCCGTGCCCGTGTAGTCCATGTAGTAGGTGGGGTCGTCCTCCATGAGCCGGTAGTAGGCCTGGTTGTCGATCCCCTTGAACGAGAGCGTCGGGCCGAGGTGGTTGCCCTCCGCCGTGTGGTTGTAGACCACGTCGAGGATGACCTCGATGCCGGCCGCGTGCAGCGCCCGCACCATGGACTTGAACTCCTGCACCTGCTGGCCGAGCTCGCCCGTGGACGAGTACGCGTTGTGCGGCGCGAAGAAGCCGATGGTGTTGTAGCCCCAGTAGTTGCGGAGGCCCTTCTCGAGCAGGGTGTTGTCCTGCACGAACTGGTGCACGGGCATCAGCTCGATGGCGGTGACGCCGAGGTGCTGCAGGTGGTCGATGACGGCGGGGTGCGCGATGCCCGCGTACGTGCCGCGCAGCTCCTCGGGGATCCGCGGGTGCAGCTGCGTGAGGCCCTTCACGTGCGCCTCGTAGACGACGGACTCGCTGTAGGGCGTGCGGGGGAGGCGGTCGCCGTCCCAGTCGAAGAAGGGGTTCACGACGACGCCGAGCATCATGTGCGGGCCCGAGTCCTCGTCGTTGCGGCTGGCCGGGTCGCCGAAGTCGTAGGCGAAGAGGGACGGGTGCCAGTCGAACTCGCCGCACGTGGCCTTGGCGTAGGGGTCCAGCAGCAGCTTCGCGGGGTTCGAGCGGTGCCCGTTCTCGGGCTCGTAGGGACCGGTCACCCGGTAGCCGTAGCGCTGGCCCGGCTGCACGTGCGGGAGGTAGCAGTGCCAGACGTGGGCGTCGACCTCGGTGACGTCGACGCGGGTCTCGGTGCCGTCCTCCTCGATGAGGCACAGCTGCACCTGCTCGGCCACCTCGCTGAACAGCGCGAAGTTCGTGCCGCTCCCGTCGAAGGTCGCGCCGAGCGGATAGGGGTTTCCGGGCCAGGTGTGCAAGTGGTCCTCCAGTTGGGTCGACTCGTCCCACGACGGCGCGCGCGCGGGCGCGGATCCGTCGGGGGCGGGGCAGGCGGTGGATCCGCAGCTGCCGCAGCGGCGGGGGAGGCCGGATGCGACGCGACGACGCACCAGGGGCGAGGTTACCGCGAGGACCGGGATCGCCCGGCATCCGGCGGGGCTCGCGGGGTACGGTGGGACGCATGACCAACCTCGTCGCACAGCTCGCAGAGAACGTGAAGAACGCCGGAGTGGGGACGGTCTACGGCGACCCCCTCGACATCGACGGCTCGACCATCGTGCCCGTGGCATTCGCCTGGTACGGCTTCGGCGGGGGCAGCGACCTCCCCGACTCCGAGGGCAACGTCGCGGGCGGCGGCGGGGGCGGCGGCGCCACCTGGCCCATCGGCGCGTACATCGCCACCGACGGCGAGGTGCGCTTCCAGCCGAACGTCATCGCGCTGCTCGCGGTGGCCACGCCCGTCATCTGGATCTCGGGCAAGGTCCTCGTCAAGCTCATCAAGACGCTCAGGTAGCGACGGGCGCCCGGCCGGCGCGCACGACCACCGCGGAGCGCGGGTGCCCTCGGGCGCCCGCGCTCCCGTGCGTCCGGGGTGCCCGCGCATCCCGGGCGCGGCGGACGCCCGACCGCGCGCTAGGATCGCCTCGAACACGGGAGTCCGGTGAGCCGGGCTGAGAGGAAGACACCCAGTCTTCGACCGTAAGAACCTGATCTGGATCATGCCAGCGCAGGGAGGCTTCCATCTCGCACCCGTGCCCTCTTCACACTCATCCGAAGGGCACGTCCAATGACCGCATCACCCTCGTCCACCGCATCCGCGCTCCCCGGCGACGCCGGCTCCCGCGCACCCCGCTCGGGGCTCCGCGCCCGCTGGCGCGTCATCGACATCGTCGTGGCCAGCGTCCTCGGCGTCGCCTCCGGCCTCGTCTTCGTCCTCTGGAACACGGCGTCGGTGCCCGTCGCCGGCCTGTTCGAGCCGCTGCTGCCCGGGCTCCAGGCCCTCGCCGGAGGCGGCTGGCTGTTCGCCGGCGTCCTCACCGGCATCGTGATCCGCAAGCCCGGCGCCGCCCTGTACGGCGAGCTGCTGGCGGCCTTCGTCTCCATGCTCGTCGGCAACGTGTGGGGCGTGAGCACGCTGCTCTCCGGCCTGACGCAGGGCCTCGGCGCCGAGCTCGTGCTCCTCGTCTTCCTCTACGCCAACTGGCGCGCCTACGTCGCCGTCCTCGCGGGCATGGGGGCGGGCCTCGGCATGGCCGTGACCGACCTCATCACCTACTACCCGGGCTCCTCGCCGGTCTTCGTCGTCGTCTACACGATCGCGGCGCTCGTGTCCGGTGCGGTGATCGCCGGCCTGCTGTCGTGGCTGGTCGCCCGGGCGCTCGCCCGCACCGGCGCGCTGTCGCGGTTCGCCTCGGGTCGCGACACCGCGGCCCGGGTCTGAGCGTGCGGCGACCCGGCCGGCGCGGCTCGACGGCCGCCCCTGTCGCCGACCGGTCGCCCGCGGACGCCGCGTCGCGGTCGGGCGGCGGCGGTGCGGCCGTCAAGGCCGTCGGATGGGGTTGGCGCCACGCCGGCCGGAGCGCCTGGGCCGTCCGCGACGTCGATCTCGTCATCGAGCCGGGGGAGCGCGTGCTGCTCCTCGGCGCATCCGGCGCGGGAAAGACCACGCTGCTGCATGCGCTCGCGGGCGTCCTCGGGGGCGACGACGAGGGCGAGAGCCGGGGCGAGCTGCGCGTCGACGGCGTGGATCCGGCCGGCCAGCGTGGTCGTGCCGGCCTCGTGCTGCAGGACCCGGACGCGCAGGTGATCCTCTCCCGCGTCGGCGACGACGTCGCGTTCGGCTGCGAGAACCTGGGCGTCCCGCGGGACGAGATCTGGATCCGCGTCCGCGACGCCCTCGACGCCGTCGGCCTCGACGTCGAGCTCGACCGGTCGACGACCGCGCTCTCGGGCGGCCAGAAGCAGCGGCTCGCGCTCGCGGGCGTCCTCGCGATGCGGCCCGGCCTCCTGCTCCTCGACGAGCCCACGGCCAACCTCGATCCCGAGGGCGTCGGCGAGGTGCGCCGCGCGGTGGAGCGCGTGGTCGCGTCCACGGGCACGACGCTCGTGGTCATCGAGCACCGCGTCGCCGTCTGGCGGGACCTGGTCGACCGGGTGGTCGTCCTCGGGGCGGACGGCGGGATCCTCGCCGACGGCGCGCCCGACGACGTGCTCCGCGACCAGGGCGCCTCCCTCGCGGCGGCCGGCGTGTGGGTCCCCGGTCGGGAGCCGGCGGCGCCCGACCGCGCCCCGGCGGCGCCCTCCCCGCTGCTCCGGGCCGATGGCCTCGCGGTGGGGCGACGGCGTGGTGTCGCCGTGGCGGAGGATGTCTCGCTGACCCTGTCCGCGGGACGCGTCGCGGCGCTCACGGGACCCAACGGCGGCGGCAAGAGCACGCTCGCGCTCACGCTCGGCGGGCTCCTGCCCGCCGTCTCCGGCCGGGTGGTCGCCGAGGGCCCGCTCGCGGACGGCCTCGACGCGGATCCGTCCGCCTGGCGCTCGCGCGAGCTCGCCGCCCGCATCGGCACCGTCTTCCAGGACCCGGAGCACCAGTTCCTCGCGGCGACCGTCCGCGCAGAGCTGAAGGTGGGGCCCCGCGCCGTCGGCGCCGACCCGGCGACGTCCGCGCGACGCGTCGACGAGCTCCTCGTGCGCCTCCGGCTCGACGGCCTCGCCCAGGCCAACCCCTTCACGCTGTCCGGGGGCGAGAAGCGCCGGCTGTCCGTGGCCACCGCGCTCGCGACGGCCCCGCGCCTCCTCGTCCTCGACGAGCCGACCTTCGGCCAGGACGCCCGCACCTGGGCGGAGCTCGTCGCGCTGCTCGCCGACCTCGTCGACCGCGAGGGCGTCGGCGTGCTCGCCGTGACGCACGACGAGGACCTCGTGGAGGCGCTCGCGGACGACGTGCTCCGCCTGGCTCCCGCCGCCGCGGCACCCGCGCGGCTCCGGGTGGTCCGGTGAGCGCCGCGATCCGCGAGCCAGCGCCCGCCGCGCGTGCGACCGGCCTCGCCGCCGTGAACCCGGTCGCCCGGCTCGCCGCCGCGCTCGTCCTGACCCTCGCGCTCGTCCTCAGCCTCGACGTGGTGTCCGCCGGTGCCGCGCTCGCGCTCGAGCTGCTGCTGCTCCCGCTCACCGGGATCCGCGTCCGGTCCCTCCTCGTCCGGGGCATCCCGATCTGGATCGCGGCCCCGGGCGCGGGCCTCACGATCCTGCTCTACGGGCGCACCTCGGGAGACGTCTACGCGCAGTTCCTCCTCGTGGTGGTGAGCGAGGGTTCCGTGCTGCTGGCCCTCGCGACGACGCTCCGCGTGCTCGCGGTCGGCATCGCGTCGCTCATCCTCTTCTCGGACGTGGACCCGACCGACCTCGCCGACGGCCTCGCGCAGGTGTGGCGCCTCCCGTCGCGGTTCGTCCTGGGTGCCCTCGCGGGCGTCCGCCTGGTCGGGCTGCTGCTCGACGACTGGCGCTCGCTCGAGCTCGCCCGGCGGGCCCGCGGGGTCGCCGACCGGGGCCGCGTGCGTCGGTTCGCGGGGCAGGCGTTCGCGCTGCTGGTCCTCTCCATCCGCCGCGGCAGCAAGCTCGCGACCGCGATGGAGGCGCGCGGCTTCGGCGGACCGGGCGCCCGGACCTGGGCGCGCCCCAGCGTCGTCGGTCGGCGCGAGCACCTGGTGGTCGTGGTGGCCGTGCTCGTCGCCGCGGTGTCCGTCGGCGCGGCCGTCGCGGCCGGGACGTGGGACTTCGTTGCCGCCTGACGCGGGGGAGCGGCGCCCCGCGCTGGTCCTCGTCGACGGCCCGAGCGGATCCGGCAAGTCGACGCTCGCCGACGCCCTCGTCCGCGACGGCGATCCGGCCGCGCAGCTCCCGCCGGGCGCGCAGCTGCTCCGCCTCGACGACGTCTACCCGGGCTGGGACGGTCTCGAGCGGGCGTCACGGCACCTCGAGCGGCACGTCCTGCCGGAGATGCGGCCGGGCGGGCGCCCCCGGTGGCGCCGCTGGGACTGGGCGGCCGACGCGCCCGCCGAGTGGCACGACCTCGACCCCGACCGGCCGCTCGTGGTCGAGGGCTGCGGATCTCTCACGCGGATCGCGGCGGCGCTGGCTACGCACCGCATCTGGGTCGAGGCCGACGACGACGTCCGACGGGCCCGCGCCATCGCGCGCGACGGCGAGGCATTCGCCGCCGAGTGGGAGCGCTGGGACGCCCAGTGGCGCGACCACATCGCCCGGGAGGGTCCGCGCGCCCTGGCCGACGTCGTCGTCCGGACGGACGCCGCCGTGACGCCCGGGTAGCCTGAGGCCATGACCGATTCCGCACCCACCGACGTCCGCTACCTCGCCGTCTTCGCCGACGGCCCCCTCGAAGGCACCACCGAGACGCGCGTGCTCGTGGACGGCGGGCACGACGAGACCATCAGCACCCTGTCCGCCGTCGAGGGCAAGGAGGCCCTCTTCCAGTACCGCGCCGGTGAGGTGACCGAGGTCGCGGGTGAGAAGCGCGTGACGTACTCGTTCGTGGCCGACGGCAGCGACGACGTCCTCGGCGAGGGCGACGACGAGTCCCTCGAGCTCTGATCCGGACCTCGGCCGGCGCCTGAGCGCCGATCCCGACGGCCCCGGCCCGCGCGATGCGGCCGGGGCCGTCGCGCGTCCGGCGTCAGGCGTCAGAGGTCCGGCGTCCGGCGTCAGGCCCAGCCCAGCTCGTGCAGGCGGTCGTCGTCGATGCCGTGGAAGTGGGCGATCTCGTGCACGAGCGTCACGTGCACCAGGTCGCGGAGGTCCTCGAGATCGTCCACCTCGTGCAGGTGGGGCTCCCGGTACACGACGATCCGATCCGGCATCTCGCCGAACCCGTACTGCCCGCGCTCGGTCATCGCGACGCCGTCGTAGAGCCCGAGCAGGCCGAGGGACCCGTCCTCGGGCCGGTCTTCCACCACGAACACGACGTTGTCGAGGCCGTCGACCATCTCGTCCGGCAGGGCGTCGAGCTCGTCGACCACCAGTCGCTCGAAGTCCTCGGGGTCGCAGTGCAGCACGGTGCCAGCCTCGCACGCCGCGGGCCGCGGCTGGACCGCACGGGGACGGCGGAAGGGCCGAGGACGAGGACGGCCGGGACGGCGGAAGGGCCCAGACGAGGGAAGGGCCCAGACGACGAAAGGGCCGGGACCCTCTCGGATCCCGGCCCTTCCCGGTGGGGTGGACGACGGGGCTCGAACCCGCGACTTCCGGCTCCACAAGCCAGCGCTCTGCCAACTGAGCTACGCCCACCATGCGGCCGATCCCGCTCTCGCGGACGGCCATGAATGAGGATACTACAGCCGCGGAGCCCACGCGGACGTCACGTCCGCGGAGATGGCCTGCACGTCCTCGGTCGCCGGTCCCGGCGCCGGCACGAAGGCGGCGCGGCGGTAGTACTCGAGCTCGCGGATGGACTCGAGGATGTCCGCGAGGGCGCGGTGCCCGCCGTTCTTGGCGGGGGAGTTGAAATAGATCCGGGGGAACCACTCCTTGGCGAGCACCTTGATGGAGGAGACGTCGACGCTGCGGTAGTGCAGGTGCGCGTCCACGCGCGGCATGTACTTGGCGAGGAACGCGCGGTCGGTGCCGATCGTGTTGCCCGCGATGGGCGCCTTGCCGCCGTTGGGGACGTGCTGCAGGAGGTACTCGAGCACCGCGAACTCGGCGTCGGCGAGGCTGACTCCCGCAGGGATCTCCTCGAGGAGCCCCGAGGAGCGGTGCATGTCGGTGACGAACTCGCCCATGTTCGCCAGGGCTGCGGGATCCGGGTTGATGACGATGCTGAAGCCCGCGTCGACGGGGACGAGGTCGAAGTCGGTGACGACGACCGCGACCTCCACCAGCTCGTCGATCGCGAGGTCGAGCCCCGTCATCTCGCAGTCGATCCACACCAGCCGGTCCGCGTTGTTGCCCATCCCCCGATCCTATCGGCGGCCCCGGACGGACCATCGTCGCCGCCTACCATGGGGGAGTGATCACCCTCCTCGCCGTCCTCCTCCTCGTCAACGGCATCTGGAACGTCGTCGTCTGGCCGCAGTTCCTGAAGCGCGTCGCCAAGGACCCGCGCGCTCGCGCCGCCGACGGGTCGCGCACGCCCTTCTACACGGTGCACCTCGTGCTGGTGTCGGTGTCGCTCCTCCTCGCGGCCCTCTCGATCGCGGCCGCCGTCGTCGCGTTCCTGTCCTGACCTCCGCCGAGGACACGGGCGCGTCCGTCGTCCGCGTCGTGATGTACTCCTCGCTGTTCTGCGTGCCGTGCCAGGCCACCCGCCGCGTCCTCACCGAGGTGCATCGGCTGCTGCCCTGGCTCCCGGTCGAGGAGCTCGACGTCGCGGCGCACCCCGACCGCGCGGAGGAGGAGCGGATCCGCTCGACCCCGACCATCCTCGTCTTCGCCGGCGCCCGGCAGGTCCTGCGCGCCGAGGGCGTGCCGACCGCGCCGCAGGTGCTGCAGGCGGTGGCGCGGGCGCTGGACGACGGAGCCGCCTCGACGCCGGGCAGCGGCCCCGGAGCGGCGGGACCCGCGTAGTACCCTCGTCACGACCCCCTGTAGCTCAATGGATAGAGCATCGGCCTTCTAATCCGACGGTTGCGCGTTCGAGTCGCGCCGGGGGGACCAGCGCTGTCGCGGCCCGCCGGATCACCGTAGATTTGGGCGCATGCGCGACATCCAGTCACAGATCATCGACGCCCTCGAGGTGCGTCCCACCATCGATCCCGCCGACGAGGTCCGGAAGCGCGTCGACTTCCTCAAGGCCTACCTGCGGTCGACCGGCGCGGAGGGCTTCGTCCTCGGCGTCAGCGGCGGCCAGGACTCCTCCCTCGCGGGTCGGCTCGCCCAGCTGGCCGTCGAGGAGCTGGCGGCCGAGGGCGTGCGCGCCGACTTCGTCGCCGTGCGGCTGCCCTACGGCGTCCAGGCCGACGAGGAGGACGCGCAGCTCGCGCTGCGGTTCATCCAGCCGAAGGCGAGCGTCGTCTTCGACATCAAGCGCGCGGTGGACGGCTTCGAGGCGGAGTACGCCGACGCGGCGGGCCACCGGATGCTCGACTTCACCAAGGGCAACGTCAAGGCGCGCTCGCGCATGGTCGCCCAGTACGCCCTCGCCGGGCAGGCGCGCCTCCTCGTCGTCGGCACGGACCACGCGGCCGAGGCGGTCACGGGCTTCTTCACCAAGTACGGCGACGGCGGTGCCGACGTCCTGCCCCTCACCGGCCTGACCAAGCGCCAGGGCCGCGCCCTGCTCGAGCACCTGGGCGCGCCCGAGCGGCTCTATCTGAAGGCCCCCACCGCGGATCTCCTCGACGACACGCCCGGGCAGACGGACGAGGCGAACCTGGGCCTCACCTACGCCGACATCGACGACTTCCTCGAGGGCCACGACGTCGACGTCGAGGTCGCCGACGCGATCGAGGCGCGGTACGTGAGCACGGAGCACAAGCGCCGCGTCCCCGCGACCATGTTCGACGACTGGTGGAGGTGATCGCCGCGCCATCCCGGACATGACGACGCCCCGCACCTCGAGGGGATGCGGGGCGTCGTCGCACGGGGCCGGGTCAGCGGCGCTCGGCCTCCGCGGCGCGGGAGTTGGCGGCGGCCGACGACGGCACCGGAGGGCTGTACTGCTCGTCCGGGGACTCGACGCGACGCTCCGCGACGGTCCGGTCGTCGACTCCGGGGCGCCAGGGTTCCGGAACGGGGGCGGCGGCCGGGGCGGCCTCCGACGCGCGGGCGGCGGGCGCCTTCGTGGCGGGGGAGTCGTCCTCGAACTGCCAGCGCGCGATGTCGCCCTGGAAGATCTTGCGGGCCCGACCCGGGTGGTGCTGCCACTCGACGATGCGGTCGCGGAACTCGGCGAGCTGCGTGTCGAACTGGAACCCGAAGCTGCCGCTGCCGCGCTTGAACTCGGTGATCTCGTGCGCCGCCCACGTGGCCGCCGTCGCGGCGCCCTTGACCGGCATGAGGCGGATGCGGATGTCGGCCTCGCCGGCGGCGCGATCGGCGAGCACGCGCTCCTGCGGGGTGAGGCCGTCCCAGACGGAGGCCTGGCGCGCCGCGTCGACGAGCGCGCCGATGGCGGCCGCCTTCACCTCGCGGTCGTGGCGCGTGAGGATCCGCTGCGTGGCCCCGCGCGCGATGACCGCGGCGAGGACGCCGGCCACCACGATGGCCACGAAGGGGACGACGACGCCGGAGAGGAGCTGAGTGCCCCGCTCGGACGCGAGGGCATCGAGGAGATCATTCCACCACTGCATGCGGTGACCGTACCCCGGGCTCCGGCTGCGACCGGGGAGGCGGGGCGGGCGCGTCGCCGCGTCGCGGGGCGCCGTCCGCGGCGCGACTCAGAACCGGAGGCAGTCGACCGCGTCCTGCAGAGCCCAGAAGTCGCCGAGGGGGACGAACCCCTGCGCGTCCCGTCGGAGGCGCTTGGCGCGGAAGCGCTCGCCCTGCGGCTCGTGCATGCGCTCGACGTAGCCGAGCACGGCGCCGTCCGGCCGGGTGACGCGCAGCAGCCCGTCGTGCAGCTCGCGCACCTGGGCCGCCGAGCGCGCCAGGGGGGTGTAGGTGATGCTGGGCATGGTGTCCTCCGTCCGCGTGCCGCCGGCCCGGCGGTGTCTCGATGTCCCCGAAGCTACGGGGGACCACCGACATCGCGACCGGCAGGAATGGGCGGCGCCCGGTGACGGTTCCCTCCCATGTCGCCCCGCGCGGACCTCGTGCGCGACGACGGGAAGTAGGTTCATCTCTCATGCAGACATTCATCCTCGCCGGCGGCTGCTTCTGGTGCCTCGATGCGGTCTACCGCACGCTCGACGGCGTCCAGGACGTCATCTCCGGCTACATCGGCGGTCACACCGCCCATCCCTCCTACGACGCCGTGTGCACGGGCGCCACCGGGCACGCCGAGGCGGTGAAGGTGGTCTTCGACGAGGAGGTCATCCCCGCGGACGTCATCCTCGACGTGTTCTTCACGCTGCACGACCCGCGCCAGCTCAACCGCCAGGGCGCCGACGTCGGCACCCAGTACCGCTCGGCCATGTTCCCCGCGGACGCCGAGCAGGAGCGCCTGTTCCGCGACGCGATCTCCCGGGCCGGCGAGCTGTGGGACGGCACGGCCGTCACGACCATCGAGCCGGTCGGCACCTGGTACGACGCGGAGGACTACCACCAGGACTTCTTCGCGAAGAACCCGGGCCAGGGCTACTGCAACGCGGTCGCCGTGCCCAAGGTCAACAAGGTGCGGAAGTCGTTCGCGCAGTACGTGCGCGCCGCCTGATCCGTTCTCCCTTGACGCCCCGCGGCCTGTACGGCCGCGGGGCGTCGGCGTACCATCGGCACGTCCGGGCGACACCGCCCGGGGAGGAGAGGCGACGACGATGTCGATGACCACCAGCACGACCACGAACACGACCCGGCTGCCGCGCACCGCCGGCAAGACCTGGGTGGCCTTCGGGGCCACGGGGGCGCTCGCCTCCATCCACTCCCACGACGACGGCTACGAGGTGCGGCCGCTGCACCGCGGTGTCGTCGCCGGCACGTACCCGTTGCTGGAGATCGCGAAGTCCGCGCTCCGGGCGGGTCAGGACGGCGACGTGGACTTCTCCGAACACTGAGCCTCGGCTCCTCCCCAGCGCGCACGGCGGCGCGCGACCTCCCGTCCGGGCGCGTGCCGGATCTCGAGGCGCGCGGTCGGGCATCGTGCAGGCGCGGCACGGTGCCGCCGGAGGGAGCGGCATGCGCGACGGAGGGACGGTGCCCGACGCCGGAGACGACGGGAGCCCGCAGGTCGCCCTGCGCGGACGGATCCGCGGGCGCGTCCGCGGCATCACGACTGTCGACGGCTGGGAGCTGGCCGCCCTCCACGTCGGCGGCGTCCTCGCGACGTGCACGGGCACGGGAGCGGCGGACATCCTCTCCGCGCTCCAGGCGGGCGACGAGGTGGTCGTCCGGGGCCGGCTGCGCCCGCGCCGCGGGGGACGTCCGGAGGGCGACTCCGTGGAGCTCGAGGCGGCCCTGGTCGCCGTCCGGAGGCCGCCCGGGACGCACCCGATGGCGCCCCGGCCGCGGCGGCCTAGGATCGCATCATGAGCGGATCCCCCCGGTGGCTCGAGCCGGATCAGCAGCGCGCCTGGCGGACCGTCATCGTCGCGCTGAACCACGTCAGCGAGCGCATCGAACGGCAGCTGGTCCGGGATGCCGCGATGCCCCACGCCTACTTCATGATCCTCGTGCGGCTGTCCGAGGTCGAGGGCAACGCGCTGCCGATGAGCGTCCTCGCGCGCGCCCTGCAGGCCTCGGCGAGCCGCACCTCGCATGCCGTGACGCGCCTCGAGCAGCTCGGCTGGGTGCGCCGCGTCCCCTCGCCGCGCGATGGCCGGAGCCTCCTCGCCGAGCTCACGGACGAGGGGCGCAGCACGCTGGCGTCCGCCGCTCCCGGGCACGCCGAGGAGGTGCTCCGCACGGTGTTCGATCCGCTGAGCGCCGAGCAGACCGCGCAGCTCGAGGCGATCGCCCGCGATATCCTCACGAGCATGACCGCTTCCTCCCCCTTCGACGACCGGGGGAGCGCCGGCGGCGACGACCTGGCCATCCCGCCGGCCCCCGGCGCACGCGACTCGGGTGCCACCGCCCGCGCGGACGAGCCCGCCGCATGAGGGGCCGCTTCGCCGCCGTGGCCGCTCCCGCGCTCCTCGCCGCGCTCGTCCTGGGCGGCTGCACGCAGACGCCGACTCCGACGCAGCCGACGGTGCCGGCGTCCGCCCCGCCCGCGACGCCCGACGACGCGGCGTCCGCCGCCCCCACCGCGGCGACCGTCGATCTGGCGGGGACGGCCGACGCCAACCTGCCCGTGTTCGAGGCCACGGCGGGCGCGGTCGTCTCCGCGGATCCGAACGCCAAGGGCCGCGCCATGGTCGACGCGCTCGTCGGTGTCGGGTTCCCGAAGGACAAGATGGAGGTCACGGCGGACGCCACGCCGCTGGGCAACTCCGTCGACTCGATCCTCGTGGCCGTGCGGATGGGCGACGGCTGCCTCATCGGCCAGCGCGCGCAGGACGGCTTCTCCGCGCACGTCGAGCCCGCCCTGTCCTCCGGCCGCTGCCTCGTGGGGCAGACCCGCGCGATCGACTGGTGACCGACGGTCGGCACGCGGCGGCGTCCGGCCGCCCGCGGCACTGAATAGACTCGCCCCATGGCTGAATACATCTACTCGATGGTCCGCGCCCGGAAGTCGGTCGGCGACAAGCTGATCCTCGACGACGTCACGATGTCGTTCATCCCGGGCGCCAAGATCGGCGTCGTCGGACCGAACGGCGCGGGCAAGTCCACGATCCTCAAGATCATGGCGGGCCTCGACACCCCGAGCAACGGCGAGGCCAAGCTGTCGCCCGGCTACTCGGTCGGCATCCTCATGCAGGAGCCCGAGCTCGACGAGTCGAAGACCGTCCTCGAGAACGTCCAGGAGGGCGTCGGCCCGCTCAAGGCGCAGGTCGACCGCTACAACGAGATCGCCGCGGCCATGGCCGAGCCCGACGCCGACTTCGACACGCTCCTCGCCGAGATGGGCACGCTGCAGGAGGCCATCGACGCCGCCGACGGCTGGGAGCTCGACTCGCAGCTCGAGCAGGCGATGGACGCGCTCCGCACCCCGCCGGGCGATGCCTCTGTCGCGAACCTCTCCGGTGGCGAGAAGCGCCGCGTGGCGCTCTGCAAGCTGCTGCTCCAGAAGCCCGACCTCCTGCTCCTCGACGAGCCCACCAACCACCTCGACGCCGAGAGCGTGCTCTGGCTCGAGCAGCACCTCTCCAAGTACCCGGGCGCCGTCCTCGCCGTGACCCACGACCGGTACTTCCTCGACCACGTGGCCGAGTGGATCGCCGAGGTCGACCGCGGCCGCCTCTACCCCTACGAGGGCAACTACTCGACGTACCTCGAGAAGAAGCAGGAGCGCCTCAGCGTCCAGGGCAAGAAGGACGCGAAGCTCTCCAAGCGCCTCGCCGAGGAGCTCGACTGGGTCCGCAGCAACGCGAAGGGCCGCCAGGCGAAGTCCAAGGCGCGCCTCGCCCGCTACGAGGAGATGGTGACGGAGGCGGAGCGCACGAGGAAGCTGGACTTCGAGGAGATCCAGATCCCCGTCGGCCCGCGCCTCGGCTCGCAGGTCATCGACGCGAACAAGCTGCACAAGCAGTTCGGGGAGCGCGTCCTCATCGACGACCTCTCGTTCACGCTGCCGCGCAACGGCATCGTCGGCGTCATCGGCCCGAACGGCGTCGGCAAGACCACGCTGTTCAAGACGATCGTGGGATTCGAGCCACTCGACTCCGGTGAGCTCAAGGTCGGCGACACGGTCGACATCTCCTACGTCGACCAGAGCCGCGGCGGCATCGACCCCGAGAAGTCGCTCTTCGAGGTCGTCTCGGACGGGCAGGACTACATCCAGGTCGGCAAGCAGGAGGTGCCGGCGCGCGCCTACGTCTCCACCTTCGGGTTCAAGGGGCCGGACCAGCAGAAGAAGGCCGGCATCCTCTCCGGTGGCGAGCGCAACCGCCTGAACCTCGCGCTCACGCTCAAGCAGGGCGGCAACCTCCTGCTGCTCGACGAGCCCACCAACGACCTGGACGTCGAGACGCTCGGCAGCCTCGAGAACGCGCTCCTCGAGTTCCCCGGCTGCGCCGTGGTCATCACCCACGACCGGTGGTTCCTCGACCGGATCGCGACGCACATCCTGTCGTACGAGGGCACGGAGGATGACCCGGCGAACTGGTACTGGTTCGAGGGCAACTTCGAGTCGTACGAGCAGAACAAGATCGAGCGCCTCGGCGCGGACGCCGCGAAGCCCCACCGCTCGGCGTACCGCAAGCTGACGCGCGACTGATCCCGTGACCCGGGTCCACGTCCCCGTCCACCTCCGGTGGGCCGACCTCGACGCCTACGACCACGTGAACAACGTGGAGGTGCTCCGGCTGCTGGAGGAGGCGCGCGTCCGCGCCTTCTGGCGGGGCGACGACGACGGCGAGGGCGTGGATCCGGGGATGGCGCTCATCCACGCGTCCGCGGGTGCGAGCACCATGACGATGATCGCCCGGCAGGAGGTCGAGTACCTGCTGCCCATCTCGTACGGGCGGAGGCCGCTCGACGTGCAGGTGTGGCTGGGGCGCCTCGGCGGCTCCAGCCTCGAGGCCTGCTACGAGGTGCGGACGCCCGCGGGCGTCGAGCCGGCGGCGCTGTACGCGCGCGCCTCGACCACCATCGTGCTGGTGGACGCCGCCACCGGCCGTCCGCGCCGCATCACCGACGCCGAGCGAGCCGGGTGGAGCGCGTACCTCGAGGAGCCCGTGGCGTTCAGTCGACGGGGGTGAGCGGCGCGGCGCACGGGGCGCCGGCCGCCGTGCCGGGCCGGGGTCAGCCGCGCGCGTCGGCGGGGACGCGCACCATGCCCTCCTGCGCGACGCTCGCCAGCAGCACGCCGTCGCGCGAGTAGATGCGGCCGAGCGAGAGGCCGCGCCCGCCCTGCGCGCTCGTGGACTCCTGCACGTAGAGCATCCACTCGTCGGCGCGGCCGAAGCGGTGGAACCACATGGCGTGGTCGAGGCTCGCGGTCTTGATGCCGGGGGTGGCCCAGCTGAGGCCGTGGCGCCGGTAGATCGACTCGAGGATCGAGTAGTCGCTCGCGTAGGCGAGGGACGCGAGGTGCACGGCCGGGTCGTCGGGCAGGCGGCCGATCGCGCGGATCCAGACGGCCTGGTGGGCGACGCGCTCCTCGGCCGCGCCGAAGTACACGGGCTGCTCGACGTGGCGCATGTCGAACGGACGGTCGTTGGCCCAGTGCTTCGCGACGGGGTGCTCGATGCGCGACAGCACGTCGTGCGCGCTCGGCAGGGACTCCGGCTCGGGGATGCCCTCCGGCATGGGCGCCTGGTGCTCGAGGCCCTCGTCGCCGTCCTGGAACGACGCGATCATCGACAGGATCGGGCGGCCGTCCTGGTAGGCCTGCGTGCGCCGCGTGGAGAAGGAGCGCCCGTCGTGGATGCGGTCCACCGAGAACGTGATGGGCTTCGTGACGTCGCCGGGGCGGAGGAAGTAGCCGTGCATGCTGTGCACGCGGCGGTCGGCCTCGGTCGTGCGCATCGCCGCGACGAGCGACTGCGCGAGCACCTGGCCGCCGAAGACGCGGCCCATGGGCATCCACTGCGACGGGCCGGTGGAGATGTCCTCGCTCGTGCGGGCGCCGGTGTCCGTGAGGTCGAGCGCGGTGAGGAGCCCGGCGAGCGGGCCGCCCGCGGTGTCGTCGGGGGTGTCGGATGCGTGGTCGGTCATGGGTCCTCCGGCGTACGGGCCGACCTCGGGCGGCCGGGCTGCCGGGCGGGTCGCCCGGGCGCATCCAGTAGCTTAGACAGGCCATGACGCCCTCCTTCGCCCTCCGGGACGCCCTCGCCCTCGGCGACCTGCAGACCTTCCTCGGGCGCTCGGCCCGCGTCGACGACGGAGCCGTGCGGCTCATCGGATCCGGGGGCGTGCTCGCCGTGTACACCTCGGTGCTGCAGCCGGCGGGCCTCCTCGACCGGGCGCCCACCGTCCTCGGCCTGCGGACCTTCGCCGCGGACACGCGGGCGCCCGTCGACAGCGTCGTGCCGATCCGCGCGCTGCTCGACCGGCTCGCGCGGCTCGAGGGGCCCGCCACCGGATCTCCCGGCGAGCCCGTCGGCGTGCTCGTGCCGCCGGACACCGCGACGGCCGCGTGGGCGGGCATCTCCCCGCCGCGGGCCGGATGGGAGCGGGTCGACGACGTGGCCGCCGCCGCCCTGCGCGCGGCCGCACGGGCCGGAATCGACGAGGTCGCGGCCGCCGTGCCCTCCGGCATCGGCGAGCAGATCGTCTCCCGCGTGCGCGGAGAGGTCTGGGGACGCCCCGTGGACGGCGCGCCGGACGTGGTCGCGGGCGGGGCGTTCGCGGCCTACAGCCTGGGGTTCCTCGGGCCGGATCCCGCCCCGGACGCGGAGGCGGACGACGACGAGCCGCCGGTGGCCGTGTTCCGCGCGGGGCCGTGGATGCGACTCACGACGTCCCGCGGGCACGTGCTGATCCGCCGCCTCTAGGCGATCGCCGCCCCCCCGTCCTCCGGGACGGGGGCGGCGCTGGTGGTTCAGGACTCGTCGAAGGTGTTGACCATCGCGTGGGCGGCGCGCTCGAGGTAGTCCCAGAGCTGCGCCTCGTGCATCGGCGGCAGGTCGAGGGAGTCGACCGCGACCCGCATGTGCGCGAGCCACCGGTCGCGGGCGTCCGGGTTCACGCGGAACGGCATGTGCCGCATCCGGAGCCGCGGGTGGCCGCGCTCCTCGCTGTAGGTCGTCGGCCCGCCCCAGTACTGCTCGAGGAACCCGGTGAGGCGCTGGATGGCGCCCTCGAGGTCCTCCTCCGGGTACATGGCGACCAGCACCGGATCGTCGGCGACGCCGCGGTAGAACTCGCGGACGAGCCTCTCGAAGGTGGGGCGGCCGCCGACGTCGCCGTAGAAGGAGCTCCCGAGCAGGTCGGCCATCAGGATCCCTCGGGCGGCGTCGCGGGCTTCCGCGGGGCGCGAGGGGCGCGCGGCGGCCTCGGGGGAGCGGCGTCGGCGGACGCATCGTCGGCCGACGGGTCGGCGGCGGGCTCCGGATCCTCGGGCAGCACCGTCCAGGTGGCCGTGACCTCGTCCTCGCCGTCGGGGCGCGCGGCGGGCGCGGGATCCTGCGTCGGGATCACGCGCGTGGCGCGCGGATCCTGCGGGGGGCCGGCGGCGCCGCGGACGACCGGGGACGCGGGGCCCTCCGGTGCGGAGATCCGCGCGGCCGGCGGTCGCTGGGCCGCCTTGCGCGCGGCGCGCTTCTTGGGCGCCGGCGCCTCGGGCTGCTGCACGGGGGTCGGGACGGTGCGCGGCGGGTGCGCGCCGCCCACGCTGGCGGCGCTGTCGAAGCCCGTGAGGACGACGGCGGACAGCGACGGCAGGGTGACGTCCATCCGGTCGAGCGCGGCCTTGAGGCGACCGCGGAGCTCCCGGGAGACGTCGTCGCGCGCGTTGCTCCGGGTCTTCACGACGATGCGGATGACCACGGCCGACTCCGCGATCGACTCGATGCCCCACAGCTCCGGCTTCTCGACGATGCGCGAGCGCCACTTGGGCGTGGTCGCCAGCTCGGTGGCGGTCGCGAGCATGCGCTCCTGCACGGCCTGCACGTCGGTGTCGTACGGGACGGCGAGGTCGATGACGACGCGGGCCCAGCCCTGCGACATGTTGCCGACGCGGAGGATCTCGCCGTTGCGCACGAACCAGAGCGTGCCGTTGACGTCGCGGAGCGTGGTGATGCGGATGCCGACCGTCTCGACGACGCCCGTGGCCGGCCCCACGTCGACCACGTCGCCGACGCCGAGCTGGTCCTCGACCACCATGAACAGGCCGTTGAGGATGTCCTTGACGATGTTCTGCGCGCCGAAGCCGAGGCCCGCGCCGAGGGCGGCGGTGAGGAGGGCGAGGGAGCTGAGGATGTCGGGGTTGACTGCGGTGACGGCGAGCGACATCGCGATCACGACGATCACGACCGTGGTGATGTTGCTGAGGACGCTGCCGAGCGTGCGCGTGCGCTGCACGACGCGGACGGCGGTGAGGGGTGACGCCTGGATCGACTGCGTGTCGTCGACGTTCTGGCGCTTCTTGACGCCGGACACGATCTGGTCGACCGTGTTGCGGATCACGACGAGGAGGATCCACCGGGCGATGAAAGCGCCGATGACGATCGAGACGACCTGGATCAGCACGCCCCAGGTGGAGAAGAACGAGCCGTCGCCGCAGCACACCATGCTCAGGTCCATCGCGACGCGCTTCCGAGGGGGAGGAGGAGAGGGGTGGTCATCCGCCCGAGTGTACCGGCGGGGTGCCGGGCCGGTCCTGGGTGCGCACGGGTCGCGGAGGGCGATCGGGCGGGACGCGGGAGGGGGCGGCCGCCTGCGCGACCGACCCCTCCCGGCGTGCGGATGCCGCTACTCGGCGTCCTTCGCCTGCGCCCGCAGCGCCCGCTCGACGCCCGACAGCAGCTCGCTGACGAGGCGGCGGAGCGCCGGCGGCTCGGGGTTCGCGTCGAGCCAGGCGACGGTCGCGTCGCGCAGCTCGGCGTCCGCGAGCGGCGACGGGTAGAAGCCGCCGATGAGCGCCGCCGCGATGGCGTAGCTCCGCGACTCCCACACGCCCTGCAGCGCGTCGAAGTAGGCGGCGACGAACGGACGCAGGAGCTCCGTGTCGGCTGCGCGGCGGAAGCCGAGGCCCGTGGTGCGCACGATGGTGTTCGGCTCGGTGTCGGCCTCCCACACGGATGCCCACGCCGCCTGCTTGCCCTCCGCCGTGGGCAGCGCCGCGCGGGCCTGGGCGGCGGACTGCGCGCCCGTCGCCGTGCGGTCGGCCGCGAGCGCGGCGTCGATCTCGGCGGTGCCGGCGCGCCCGCCCGCGACGAGCGCGGTCAGCAGCTCCCAGCGGAGGTCGGCGTCGATCTCGACGCCCTCGAGCGTCTCGGTGCCGTCGAGGAGCGCCTGCACGTGGTCCAGCTGCGCGGGCTCGGCCGCGACCTGCGCGAAGGTGCGCAGGAACTGGAACTGGTTGTCGGATCCGGGCGCCGCCTGCGCGGTGAGCGCCCACAGCTCGGTCGCGACCGTCGCGAGCAGCTCGTCCCGGTGGTCGGGCGCCGAGTACGTGGACGCCGCGACCGTGAGCTGCGCGAGCGCGTAGCGGAGGGCCGTGGACTCGTCCTCGGTGGCGACGTTGTCGAGCACGAGGCGCGCGTAGTCGCGGGCCCGGATCTCGCCGTCGCGCGTCGCGTCCCACACGGAGGCGAAGACGAGCGAGCGGGCGAGCGAGTCCTCGAACGCGGCCAGGTGGCGCATCGCGACCTCGAGCGACGCGGGATCCAGCCGGATCTTCGCGTAGGTGAGGTCGTCGTCGTTGAGCAGCACGAGCGCCGGGCGCTGGCGGCCGACGAGCTCGGCGACCTCGGTGCGGTCGCCGTCCACGTCGAGCTCGAAGCGCTCGGTGCGCACCAGGTGCGCGTCGCGCAGCTCGTAGAAGCCGATCGCGAGGCGGTGCGGGCGGAGCGTCGGGTAGTCCGCCGCCGCCTCCTGCAGCACGGCGAAGGACGTGATGACGCCGTCCTCGTCGGTCTCGATCTCGGGACGCAGCGTGTTCACGCCCGAGGTCTTCAGCCACAGGTCGGTCCAGCGCTCGAGGTCGCGGCCGCTCGTGCCCTCGAGCTCCGAGGTGAAGTCGCGGAGCGTCGAGTTGCCGAAGGCGTGGCGCTGGAAGTAGGCGGCGACGCCCGCGAGGAACTCGTCCTGGCCGACGTAGGCCACGAGCTGGCGGAGGACCGAGGCGCCCTTGGCATACGTGATGCCGTCGAAGTTGACCTGCACGTCCTCCAGGTCGTTGATGGTCGCGTAGACGGGGTGCGTGCTCGGCAGCTGGTCCTGGTTGTAGGCCCAGGACTTCTCGCCGGCGTTGAACGTGGTCCAGGCGCCCGTCCACTCGGTGGCCTCGGCGGTCGCCAGGGTCGAGATGTAGGTCGCGAACGACTCGTTGAGCCACAGGTCGTCCCACCACTTCATGGTGACGAGGTCGCCGAACCACATGTGCGCGAGCTCGTGCAGGATCGTCGTGACCCGGCGCTCCTTCACGGCGTCCGTGACCTTGGAGCGGAAGACGTAGCTCTCCACGAACGTGACGGCGCCCGCGTTCTCCATCGCTCCCGCGTTGAACTCGGGGACGAAGAGCTGGTCGTACTTGGGGAAAGGGTAGGGGTACGCGAAGCGCTCCTCGTAGAACGCGAAGCCCTCGCGGGTCTTCTCGAAGACGTAGTCGGCGTCGAGGTGCTCCATGAGCGACTTGCGCGCGAAGACGCCGAGCGGGATCGTGCGGCCGTCGCTCGAGGTCAACTCGCTGCGGACGACGCCGTAGGGGCCCGCGATGAGCGCGGTGATGTAGCTCGACATGCGGAGCGTGGGCTCGAAGGTCCAGGTGGACGCGCCGTCGGCGGCGGCCGTGGGCTCGGGCGTGGGGGAGTTGGACACGACCTCCCAGTGCGACGGCGCCGTGACCGTGAAGCGGAAGACGGCCTTCAGGTCGGGCTGCTCGAACACCGCGAACATGCGGCGGGAGTCCGGCACCTCGAACTGCGAGTAGAGGTAGACCTCGTCGTCGACGGGATCCACGAAGCGGTGCAGGCCCTCGCCCGTGTTCGTGTACATGGCGTCGGCGACGACCGTCAGCGCGTTCTCCTGCGCGAGGTCGTCGAGTCGGATGCGCACGCCGTCGTTGACGTCGGCCGGGTCGAGCTCGCGGCCGTTCAGGGTCACGGCGTGCACCGTGCGCGTGATCGCGTCGATGAACGTGGACGCGCCCGCCGTGGCCGTGAAGCGCACGGTCGTGGTGGATCCGAACACCTCCGCTCCCCGGGTGAGGTCGAGCGTCACGTCGTACTCCGTCACGTCGAGGAGCGCCGCGCGCTCCTCGGCCTCGACGCGGGTGAGGTTCTCTCCTGGCATGGTGCTCCTGCTCGTCCGTGAGGTGGGTGGGCCGTGCATGCGGACCGCGCCTCGCGTGACGGGCCATCGGGCGGTCGGGGACCGGGGATGCCGGGGCGGGAGCGGCGCCGCTTCAGCGCCGATCCTATTCCGTCGGCTGACCTAGGCTGGCGGCATGTCCGACGTACAGAGCAGCCCCCGCACGACCGCCGTCGAGTTCTGGTTCGACCCCTCCTGCCCGTGGGCGTGGATGACCTCCCGCTGGGTCGACGAGGTCGCCCGCCACCGCGACCTCGACATCACCTGGCGCGTCATGAGCCTCGCCGTCCTCAACGAGGACAAGGCCGACGACCCGAAGTTCGCGGAGTTCCTCCCGCGCGCGCTCCGCTTCACGCGCCTCGTCGCCGCCGTCGAGGCCGAGCACGGCGCCGAGCACGTCAAGCCGCTGTACGACGCGCTGGGCACGCGGATCCACCTCCGCGACCAGAAGGACGCCGACGTCGTCATCCCCGAGGTCCTCGCGGAGCTCGGCCTCCCGGCGGGGCTCGCCGAGACCAGCCGCACCGACCGGTACGACGAGCCGATGCGCGCGAGCCACTTCGACGGCATCGAGCGCGTCGGCCAGGACGTCGGCACGCCCGTCATCGCGGTCGACGGCGTGGCCTTCTTCGGCCCCGTCATCTCGCCCGCGCCGAAGGGCGAGGAGGCCGTCAAGCTGTGGGACGGCGTCGTCGCGGTGGCCGGGTACCCCGGCTTCTTCGAGATCAAGCGCTCGCGCACCGTCGGCCCGATCTTCGACTGACCCCGTTCCCGTCGCGCGTGCGGCGGCCGGCGCCCGCGGGTGCCGGCCGCCTCGCGCGCGGTACGCCCGCCGTGCGGGCACGACGCCGCGACGCGCGGCAGGAGGAGTGCACCCGATGCGCATCCACATCGCGACCGACCACGCGGGCCTCGACTTCTCGAGGCACCTCGCCGAGCACCTGACGGGCGCCGGGCACGAGGTCGTCGACCACGGCCCGACGGCGTACGACGCGCTCGACGACTACCCGTCGTTCTGCATCCGTGCCGCCCGCGCGGTCGTCGCCGACCAGCGCCGCGGCACGACCGCGCTCGGCGTGGTCTTCGGCGGATCCGGCAACGGCGAGCAGATCGCCGCCAACAAGGTCGAGGGCGTGCGCGCGGCGCTCGTCTGGAACCTCTCGACCGCGGTGCTCGCCCGCCAGCACAACGACGCCAACGTGATCTCGATCGGCGCGCGTCAGCACACCGTCGACGAGGCCGTGTCGTTCATCGACGCGTTCATCGCCGAGCCGTTCTCCGAGGAGGAGCGGCACGCGCGCCGCATCGCGCAGCTCGCCGAGTACGAGACGACGGGGGCCATCGCCGGTCACCCCGTCACCGACTAGGCCGCCGTGCCCGAGGGGCATTCGATCCACCGGATCGCGAAGCAGTTCGAGGCGCACTTCGTGGGCGACGTGGTGCAGGCGTCCTCGCCCCAGGGCCGCTTCGCCGAGGGCGCCGCCGTGCTCGACGGCCGCCGGCTCCTCGCCGCGAAGGCCGTCGGCAAGCAGATGTTCCTCGAGTTCGACGGCGACGTCTGGCTGCGCGTGCACCTCGGCCTCTACGGCGCGTGGGACTTCGCGGGCGACGTGTCGACGCTCAACCGCATGGGCCAGAACGGCATGCGGGGCGACGTGCCTGTGGACGATCGCGTCGACGACGCGCCGGTCGACGCGGATGCCGAGGACTCGCTCGCGAGCATCGGCGCGCCCCGCCGGGCGCGGCTCCGGATGGCGGAGCAGGAGAAGGTGCACGACCCGTTCTCGGCCGATGCGTGGCCGCCCGAGCCCGTGGGCCAGGTGCGCGTGCGGCTCCTCACCGAGCGCGCGGTCGCGGACCTCCGCGGGCCCACCGCGTGCGTCGTCGCCGACCCCGGGGAGGTGCGGGAGGCCATCGACAAGCTCGGGCCCGATCCCCTCGTCGACGGCGGCAAGCGCTCCGAGGACCGCTTCACGGCCACCGTGCGGAAGAAGCCCACCGCCATCGGGCTGCTGCTCATGGACCAGTCGGTCGTCAGCGGGATCGGCAACGTCTACCGCGCGGAGCTGCTCTTCCGCGCGCGGCAGAACCCGCACACCCCGGGGCGCGACGTGCCCGAGGACGTGGTCCGCGGGCTCTGGAAGGACTGGTCGAAGCTCCTCCGCAAGGGCGTCGAGGTCGGCCAGATGATGACCATGGACGGCCTGCGCGGCAGGAAGCTCGAGGCGGCGCTGCGCAACCGCGCCGACCGCCACTGGGTCTACCACCGCGAGGGGCTGCCGTGCCGGGTGTGCGGCACGAACATCGTGATGGAGGAGGCCGCCGGACGGAAGCTCTACTGGTGCCCGTACTGCCAGGCCTGATGCCGGGCCGGGGCTGATCCGGCGCCGAGACGACGGAGGGGCCCGGATCCTCGGCGGATCCGGGCCCCTCGACCGTCGGCGGCTGATGCCGTGCGGCGGGCTACTCGCTGATGTGGGCGAACAGGAACCAGCGGTCCTTCTCGAGACCGCGGGCGATCTCGATGGCGACGTCCTGGCTGTTCACGTCGATCTCCCCGAGCTCCTGCACGGCGCGGTTCACGAGCTCCATCGTCGCGTCGATCTGGGCGATGACCTCGGCGATGGTCGCGCTGGACGGGCGGAAGCCGGGCGTCAGCGCCGCGGTCGTGGTGGAGGCGGCCACCGTCTCGATGCGGGCGTCGATCGGGAGCCCGAGGGCGACGACGCGCTCGGCCGCGGTGTCGGCCCAGACCTGCGCGTGGGAGACGAGCACGTCGAGGAACTCGTGCACGCCGATGAAGTTGGCGCCGCGGACGTGCCAGTGCGCCTGCTTGCCGTTGACGGCGAGCGCCTGGAGGTTCACGACGACGGGGCTGAGGAACTGCGCGACGCCGGCGGCGACGTCGGCGGAGGCGGAGCTGGTGGGGACGTGGACGGTGTCGGTCATGGGGTCTCCTCGTGCGTGGGTGCGGTCAGCGAGCTGCGGACGATGCCGTCAATCTCGCGCATCGCCGCGGCGCCCGCAAGCAAGCTGAGGCATGGCTTACCGGCTCCCGAGGGGGTCAGCGCCGCGCGGACAGGCGTGCCGGCACGCCGTGACGTCCCGGATCCGCCGGGCCGACGGGTGCGGCACGGGGCAGCGGGGTGCGGGGAGGGGTGGACCCACCTGCCCTGGGAGAGGGGCGGCGGACGCGGATGGAGGGGATGACGGGAATCGAACCCGCGTGATCAGTTTGGAAGACTGAGGCTCTACCATTGAGCTACATCCCCGCGACGTCGGCACCGCCGCCCCGAAGGGCCGCGAGCCGGATGCGCGGGATCCAGCGTAGCGCAGCCCCCGCCCGGCGGTGACCAGCGCCGGGCACGAGTCGGATAGGCTGTGCCACGGTCGATCCGGCTTCCGCGCGCCTGCACGTCAGGGGAGCGGTCATCGCCTCGACCGCACGGGAATGCGTGGCAGCCGGGGCGTAGCGTAGTGGCTAGCGCGTCCGCTTTGGGAGCGGAAGACCGCAGGTTCGAGTCCTGTCGCCCCGACCACATCCCCGACGACGAAATGCCGTCTCAGCCGAGGCGTGTACCGCGATTACAGGAGAACTCCACACGTGAAGACCACGGTCGAAAAGCTGAGCCCCACGCGCGTCAAGCTCGCGATCTCTGCCACCCCCGAAGACCTGAAGCCGCACATCGACCACGCCTACGGCCACATCGCCGAGCAGGTCGCCATCCCCGGCTTCCGCAAGGGCAAGGTGCCGCCCGCCATCATCGACCAGCGCGTCGGCCGCGAGGCCGTGCTGGAGCACGCCGTGAACGACGGCATGGACGGCTTCTACCAGGCCGCGGTGAAGGAGACGGACATCCGTCCCCTCGGCCGCCCCGAGGCGGACGTCAAGGAGTGGCCCGGCAAGGACCTCACCGGCGACCTGCTCCTCGAGATCGAGGTCGACGTGCGCCCCGAGTTCGACCTCCCCTCCTACGAGGGCCTCGAGCTCACGGTCGACGCCGTCGAGGTCACCGACGACGAGGTCGGCACCGAGCTCGACGGACTGCGCAGCCGCTTCGGCACGCTGATCACGGTCGACCGCCCCGCGAAGACGGGCGACTTCGTCCAGATCGACCTCACCGCGACGATCGCCGGCAACGCCGTCGACACCGCGAGCGGCATCTCCTACGAGCTCGGCTCCGGCGACCTCATCGACGGCATCGACGAGGCGCTCGAGTCCCTCACCGCCGGCGAGAGCACCACGTTCGAGTCGAAGCTGCTCGGCGGCGACAACGAGGGCGAGACGGCCGAGATCGCCGTGACCGTCCAGTCCGTCAAGGAGCGCGAGCTGCCCGACGCCGACGACGACTTCGCGCAGATCGCCAGCGAGTTCGACACCATCGACGAGCTGCGCGCCGACCTCCAGGTGCAGCTGGGCAAGTCCAAGGTCTTCGGCCAGGTCACCCAGGCGCGCGACCAGATCGTCGACAAGCTCCTCGAGACCGTCGAGATCCCCGTCCCCGAGAAGCTCGTCGAGGACGAGGTGCAGCGCCACCTCGAGAACGAGAACCGCCTCGAGGACGACGTGCACCGCGCCGAGGTCAAGGAGTCCAGCGAGAAGGCGTTCCGCCAGCAGCTGCTCCTCGACGTCATCGCCGAGAAGGAGGAGCTGCAGGTCAGCCAGGACGAGCTGACCCAGTACCTCATCCAGGGTGCGCAGCAGTACAACATGGAGCCGAACGAGTTCGTCCAGGTGCTGCAGCAGAACAACCAGATCCCCGCCATGGTCGGCGAGGTCGCGCGCAACAAGGCCCTCGCGGTCGTGCTCGACAAGGCGAAGGTCGTGGACGCCGACGGCAAGGTCGTCGACGTGACCGAGTTCACGCAGCCCGTCGTGCGCGACGCGGACGCGGTGACCGAGGAGCCCGGGGACGCGGACGCCGAGGCCGTCGTCGCCGACGCCCCCGCGGAGGAGGAGACCTCGGCCCCCGCCGCCGAGGAGGCGCCGGCCGAGAAGCCGAAGAAGAAGGCGGCGCCCAAGAAGAAGGCCGCCGCGAAGGCCGCGGACTCCGAGTAGCCGCATCCGCCGCCGCTCGCGCGGCCGGCATCATCAGGGCCCGGGGAGCAGATGCTCCCCGGGCCCTCGTGCGTCCGGCGGTTGTGCTCTCCGCCCGCGGCGGCTGTGCCCTCCGCCCGCGGCGGCTGTGCTCTCCGCCCGCGGCGGGTGTGCTCTCCGCCCGCGGCGGGTGTGCTCTCCGCCCGCGGCGGCTGTGCTCTCCGCCCGCGGCGGCTGCGCTCTCCGCCCGCGGCGGCTGCGCTCTCCGCCCGCGGCGAACACGGCCGTAGCGGCGGATGCGCTCCGATAGATTCATCACTCGAAGCGACGAATGAATGGGAGCTCGAACAATGGCCGAACCGACACTGGTACCCGGTGTTTTTGACCGACTGCTGAAGGACCGCATCATCTGGCTCGGATCCGAGGTCCGCGACGACAACGCGAACGAGATCTGCGCGAAGATCCTGCTGCTGGCGGCGGAGGATTCCGAGAAGGACATCTTCCTGTACATCAACTCGCCCGGCGGTTCCATCACCGCGGGAATGGCCATCTACGACACCATGCAGTTCGTCCCCAACGACATCGTCACCGTCGGGATCGGCATGGCCGCCTCCATGGGCCAGCTGCTCCTCACGAGCGGCACGAAGGGCAAGCGCTACATCACGCCGAACGCGCGCGTGCTGCTGCACCAGCCCCACGGCGGCTTCGGCGGCACGTCGAGCGACATCCAGACGCAGGCCCAGCTCATCCTCTCGATGAAGCAGCGCCTCGCCGAGATCACCGCCGGTCAGACCGGCAAGACGGCCGAGCAGATCAACGAGGACGGCGACCGCGACCGCTGGTTCACGGCCCAGGAGGCGCTCGAGTACGGCTTCGTCGACCACATCCGCGAGTCCGCGACCGACGTCGTCGGCGGCGGCGGCACCGAGACCTCCTAGAGCCCGCGACTTTCGAGACAGGTAAGAGAAGAGAACATGGAACTCCCCACCTTCGGCGGCGCCCGCGGCGCCGGCTCCACCGCCACGAGCCCGTCGTCGCGGTACATCCTCCCCAGCTTCGAGGAGCGCACGGCCTACGGCTACAAGCGCCAGGACCCGTACGCGAAGCTCTTCGAGGACCGCATCATCTTCCTCGGCGTCCAGGTGGACGACGCGTCGGCGGATGACGTCATGGCCCAGCTGCTCGTGCTCGAGTCGATGGACCCGGACCGCGACATCGTGATGTACATCAACTCGCCCGGCGGCTCCTTCACGGCCATGACGGCCATCTACGACACGATGCAGTACGTGTCGCCGCAGATCCAGACGGTCTGCCTCGGCCAGGCGGCGTCCGCCGCGGCCGTGCTGCTCGCGGGCGGTGCACCCGGCAAGCGCCTCGCGCTGCCCAACGCGCGGGTGCTCATCCACCAGCCCGCCACGGGCGAGTCGAGCGGCGGCCAGGCCTCCGACATCGAGATCCAGGCGGCGGAGATCATGCGCATGCGCTCCTGGCTCGAGGACACGCTCGCGAAGCACACCAACCGCGACCGCGACCAGATCAATCGCGACATCGAGCGCGACAAGATCCTCGGCGCGGACGAGGCGCTCGAGTACGGCCTGATCGACCAGGTCCTCACCTCGCGCAAGAACCTGACGGCGGCGATCCCCGCCCGCTAGGCCCGCACAGCGGGAGAGGGGCGGTCGGCATCAGCCGACCGCCCCTCTTCCTTTCGCCCGGACGCGTCAGGCCGCGGGCTCCGCGATCTCGCCGCGCTCGATGGCCTCGCGCTCCAGCTCCCGCACGATAGGCAGCACCTGCGTGCCGAACACCTCGATGTCCTCGAGGTAGTGCAGGAAGCCGAGCAGGAGCAGGTCCACCCCGCGCTTGCGGTACTCCACCATGCGGCGCGCGATCTGCTCGGGCGTGCCGATGAGGCCCGTCCGGAAGCCGTCGTTGTACTGCACGAGGTCGCGGAACGTGGAGTCCGACCACATGCCCTTCCCGTCGCCCGTGGAGGATCCCGCCTGCTTCACCGCCTGCCGGAAGCCCTCCACGGCATCCGGGTTCGCCTTGGCGATGATCTCCTCGAGCACGTCCTGCGCCTCCTGCTCCGTGTCGCGCGCGATGACGAAGCCGTTGAGGCCGAACCTGACGCGCTCAGCCCGTCCGGCGGCGCGGGCCGAGGCGAGCACGTCGTCGCGCTGCTCCTCGAAGCCGGCGAAGTCCTTGCCGTTGGAGAAGTACCAGTCGGTGACCCGGCCGCCCATCTCCCGCGCGTCCGTGCTGTTGCCGCCCATGAAGATCTCCGGGTGCGCGCGGCCGGGCACGGCGACGGGCGGCGGCTTGAGCGTGAAGTCGTGGATCCGGTAGAAGTCGCCCAGGTGCGTGAAGTCCTTCTCCGTCCAGAGGCCGCGGAGCACGCGGATGAACTCCTCCGTGCGGCGGTAGCGCTCCCCGTGCTCGAGCCACGGCTCGCCGAATCCGACGAACTCGTCCTTCAGCCAGCCGGAGACGACGTTGACCGCGGCGCGGCCGTGCGACATGTGGTCGGCCGTGATGATCCACTTGGCCAGCACGCCCGGGTGCCAGAGCCCCGGGTGCACGGCGGCGATCACCTTGAGGCGCTCGGTGGCGAGGAGGAGGCCGAGGGAGAACGACGTGGACTCGTGCTGCTGGTCGGCGCCGTAGGACGCGGCGTACCGGACCTGGCTGAGGGCGTAGTCGAAGCCGTTCCGCTCGGCGAGCTGGGCGACCCGGACGTTGAAGTCGAAGTCGAAGTGCGTGCGCTGCTCGATGTCGCTCGTCACGAGGCCGCCCGAGACGTTCGGGACCCAGTAGGCGAAGGACAGCGCGTCGGGGGATGCGGTGGCGGAGTTCTCGGTCATGCGGACATGCTGGGCGACCGAGGCTGGGGCGCACCCGCGTGTTGCGCCGTGTGACGCCGCGCTACCACGCGACGGGCCGTCCTCCCAGGGGTCCGGGCGATGTCCCATGCACGGGTTAGGCTCGTGGCACACCGCACGACTTCCGGGGAGGCATTCATGGCACGCATCGGCGAGAGCGCGGATCTGCTCAAGTGCTCCTTCTGCGGGAAGAGCCAGAAGCAGGTCCAGCAGCTGATCGCGGGACCGGGCGTCTACATCTGCGACGAGTGCGTGGAGCTCTGCAACGAGATCATCGAGGAGCGCCTGGCCGAGGCCAGCGAGGAGACCACGGGCGAGTTCGACCTCCCCAAGCCGAAGGAGATCTTCGGCTTCCTCGACGAGTACGTCATCGGGCAGGAGGCCGCCAAGCGCGCCCTGTCCGTCGCGGTCTACAACCACTACAAGCGCGTGCGCGCGGTGGGCACCATCGGCCCGGCGGAGGCCGTGGGCGAGGAGATCGAGATCGCCAAGAGCAACATCCTGCTCATCGGGCCCACGGGCTGCGGCAAGACCTACCTCGCGCAGACGCTGGCGAAGCGGCTCAACGTCCCCTTCGCGGTCGCCGACGCCACGGCGCTCACCGAGGCCGGCTACGTCGGCGAGGACGTGGAGAACATCCTCCTGAAGCTCATCCAGGCCGCCGACTACGACGTGAAGCGCGCCGAGACCGGCATCATCTACATCGACGAGGTCGACAAGATCGCGCGCAAGGCCGAGAACCCGAGCATCACGCGGGACGTGTCGGGCGAGGGCGTGCAGCAGGCGCTGCTGAAGATCCTCGAGGGCACGGTCGCCTCGGTGCCGCCGCAGGGCGGACGGAAGCACCCGCACCAGGAGTTCATCCAGGTCGACACCACGAACGTGCTCTTCATCGTGGCGGGCGCCTTCGCGGGCCTCGAGGACATCATCAGCCAGCGCGCCGGCAAGAAGGGCATCGGCTTCGGCGCCCCGCTGCACCGCAAGGACGTGAACGCCGACGTGTTCGGCGAGGTGCTCCCGGAGGACCTGCACAAGTTCGGCCTCATCCCCGAGTTCATCGGCCGGCTGCCCGTCGTCACGACCGTCACGCAGCTCGACCAGCGGGCGCTCATGGAGATCCTCACCAAGCCGCGCAACGCCCTCGTGCGCCAGTACCAGAAGATGTTCGAGCTCGACGGCGTGGAGCTGGAGTTCGAGCAGGGCGCGCTGGAGTCCATCGCCGACCTCGCGGTGCTCCGCCAGACGGGAGCCCGCGGGCTCCGCGCCATCCTCGAGGAGGTGCTCGGGCCGATCATGTTCGACATCCCCTCGGACGACGAGGTGGGGCGCGTGGTCATCACGCGCGAGTCGGTCGTGCAGAACGCGGCGCCCACCATCGTGCCGCGCGCGTCCATGCTCCGCGCGGAGAAGTCCGCCTGATCCGTGCCGCGGCACGCGGCACCGCGACACGAGAGCGCCGCACCCTCAGGGGTGCGGCGCTCTCGTCGTCCGGGGACGCGGATCAGTCGGCGAGGCCGCGGCGCTCGAGGAGCGGCTCGATCACGGCGTCGCGGCCGCGGAAGTCCCGGTAGGCCTCGAGCGGGTCCCGGGATCCGCCCACGCCGAGGAGCCGGGAGCGGAAGCGGTCGCCGTTGGCGCGTGTGAGTCCGCCGTTCTCGTGGAACCACTCGACGGTGTCCGCGTCCAGCACCTCGCTCCAGATGTAGGAGTAGTACCCCGCGTCGTAGCCGCCCGCGAACGTGTGCTGGAAGTAGCTCGACGCGTAGCGGGGGAGGACCGCGGGCACGTCGAGGCCGACCGCCGCGAGGGCATCGGCCTGGAACGCGTCCACGTCCTCGACGACGTCGTCGACGCCGAGACGGTGCCATGCCTGGTCGAGGAGCGCGGCGCCCAGGTACTCGCTCGTGAGGAAGCCCTCGTTGAAGGCGGAGGAGGCCCGCACCGCGGCGACGAGCTCCTCGGGCATGCGCTCACCCGTCTCGTGGTGCACGGCGTAGGACGCGAGGATCTCCGGCCACAGCATCCACATCTCGTTCACCTGGCTCGGGAACTCGACGAAGTCGCGGAAGACGTTGGTGCCGGCGAAGCGCGGGTACGTGACGCGCGCGAAGAGACCGTGCAGGGCGTGGCCGAACTCGTGGAACAGCGTGTTCGCCTCGTCGTAGCTGAGGAGGGTCGGCTGGCCGGCGGGCGGCTTCGGCACGTTGAGGTTGTTGAGCACCACGGCGAGCGTGCCGAGGAGGTCGCTCTGCGAGATGAGCGGGTTCATCCACGCGCCGCCGCGCTTCGAGTCGCGCGTGTGCAGGTCGAGCACGTAGAGGCCGACGGGGGAGCCGTCCTCGTCCCGCACCTCGAAGACGCGCGCGTCCGGGTGGTAGGAGGTGATGTCGTCCCGCTCGGCGAACGTCACGCCGTAGAGCTCCGTGGCCGCGCGGAAGACGCCGTCGTGCAGCACGCGCTCGGACTCGAGGTAGGGGCGCATGCGCGCGGTGTCGACGGCGTAGCGCTCCGTGCGGACCCTCTCGCTGTAGAACGCCCAGTCCCATGCGGCGAGCTCGAAGGTCGGCTCGCCGCGCTCCTCCTGCGTGCGGTCGATCACGCGCTGCAGCTCGACGGCCTCGGCGCGGGCGTTGCGGGCCGCGGCCGGGGCGAGGCGGCCGAGCATCTCGGCGACGGCCTCCGGGGTCCCGGCCGTCTGATCGGCCGTGACGGCGGCGGCGTGGCTCGGGAAGCCGAGGAGGGCGGCACGCTCGGCGCGGAGGCGCGTGATCTCGAGCACGAGCGGACGGTTGTCGTGCGCGTTCCCGCGGGCGCCGCGTGCGAGCGACGCCTCCATGATGCGCTGCCGCACCCCCCGGTCCGTGAGCTGGGCGAGGTAGGGGTGGCCCGTGGGCAGCACGAGCGTGATGAGGTGCTTCCCTTCCAGCCCGCGGTCGGCGGCGGCCTGCGCGGCGGCGGCGATCGCGCCCTCACTAAGTCCGTCGAGCTCGGCCGGGTCGTCGACGACGACCGCGAGGTCGTTGGTGTCCTCGAGGAGGTTCGACTCGAAGCGCGTCGTGAGCACCGACAGTCGGCGGTTGAGGTCGCGCAGGCGCCCCTTGGCGTCGTCGTCGAGGCCGGCGCCGGCGATCGTGAACTCGGCGAGGTACCGCTCGACCAGGTACACGGACTCGGCGTCGAGGCCCGCGTCGTGACGCCCCTCGTGCACGGCGCGGATGCGGGCGTAGAGCGCGGCGTCGAGGCGGATCGCGTCCTCGTGGGCCGTGAGCTCGGGGGCGATCTCCGCCTCGAGCTCCCGGGTGAACGGGGAGCTGTCGGACGAGGTGAGCGTGAAGAAGACGTGGGAGACGCGGTCGAGGATCCTCCCCGCGCGCTCGAGGGCGACGAGCGTGTTCTCGAACGTCGGCGCCCCGGGGGAGTCGGCGACGGCGCGCACCTCCGCCAGGTGCGCGGCGATCCCGGCCTCGAACGCGGGGCGGAAGTGCTCCTCCCGGATATCGTCGAAGGGGGGCATCCCGGAGGGCAGGGGGCTCGGCTCGAGGAAGGGGTTCGGGGGCGTCGTCATACAGCGAGCCTAGGCCGGGCGCCGACCTAAGCTCGGAGGGTGAACAGCGAGCGATACACCCACGGCCACCACGAGAGCGTCCTCCGCGTGCACAGCGCACGCACCGTCCGGAACTCCGCCGCCTACCTCGAACCGCATCTGCGGGCCGGGCTCGACGTGCTGGACGTGGGCAGCGGGCCCGGGACCATCACGGTGGAGCTCGCGCGCATCGTCGCTCCCGGGCGCGTGGTGGGGATCGACATGTCCGAGGAGGTCGTGCGGCAGGCCGTCGCCCTCGCGGAGCAGCAGGGCACGGCGAACGTCGAGTTCGTCTCCGGATCCGTGTACGAGCTGCCCTACGCCGACGCGTCGTTCGACGTCGTGCACGCGCACCAGGTCCTCCAACACGTCGGCGACCCCGTGCGGGCGCTGGCCGAGATGCGGCGCGTCACGCGTCCCGGCGGGCTCGTGGCCGCCCGCGACGTCGTCTACTCGAAGGTCGCGCTCTTCCCCGAGACGGACGGGCTGCGGCTCTGGGCCGACGTCTACCTCCCGGTGCACCGGGCCAACGGCGGCGAGCCCGACGCCGGATCCCGGCTCAAGGCCTGGGCGCACCGGGCCGGCTTCACCGACGTCGCGTCCAGCGCGTCCGTGTGGTGCTTCTCCTCCGACGACGAGCGCGCGTGGTGGGGAGGCGCGTGGGCCGACCGCGCCGTCGCCTCCTCCTTCGCCGGTCAGGCGCTCGAGGGCGGCTTCGCCTCCGACGACGACCTGCAGGCCATCCGGGCCGGCTGGCAGGAGTGGGCGGCGGACGCCGACGGGTTCCTGGCGATGCCGCACGGGGAGATCCTCGCGCGCCGCTGACCCGGCGCCGCCGCCGCCGCCCCCGTCCCCGTCCCCGTCTCCGGACGCGAGGAGGCCCGCCGGACGCGAGGAGGCCCGCCGGACGCGTGGTCGGGCGGGCCTCCTCGTGCGGCGTCTCCGCGTCGCGGCGACGCGTCAGTCGTCGAACGGGTCGTCGGTGCTCTCGCCGGGGATCGTGATGGTGGCCGCGTCCTCGATCGGGTCGTAGCGGATCACGGTGCCGTCGTCGAGCTCGACCACGGGCTTCCGCTCGAGCCAGGTGAGGGTCCAGCGCCACTGGGACGTGTCCGCGTCGAGCGCGACGACGTCGGACTCGACGGTCTTCACGGCGAGGAGCACGACCTCGGGGAGCTCCGCCGGGGCGGTGCCGCCGACGGGCCAGCGCGTGCCGAGCTGCATCAGACGTCCTGCTCGTAGGTGACCCACGTGGTGCGGCGGGCGACCCGGTCGTAGAGGCGCTGCGCGTCGGCGTTGTCCTCGGCGGTGATCCAGCGGAGCATGCTCGCGCCGTCGCGGCGCGCGACCTCGGCGACCGCGCCGATGAGCTGCTCGCCGACGCCCTGGCGGCGCGAGATCTCGCGCACGTAGAGGTCGTCGACCAGCAGGCCGTCGGTGCCGCGCGCGAGCCTCGCGAAGCGGTGGAAGTGCGCGAGGCCGACGAGGGCGCCCTCGTGCGCGTCGTCGACGGCGACGAGCGCGGTGCTCGCGTGCGCGTCGTCGATGAGGCGGCTCCAGGCGAGCACGGCCGCCTCGTCCGTCAGCTCGGTGCCGTAGGACTCGGCGTAGCCGGCGAACAGGTCGAACCAGGGGAAGAAGTCGCCGTCGCGGACGGGGCGGATCGAGATGGTCATGCGTCGGTCTCCTCGTGCTGCTCGGCGGTCGCGAGCGTGATGCGGGTGACGGCGGGGCCGTCCCCCTCGGTGAAGGTCAGGTCGGTGATGCGGCCCACGGCGCGGAGGTCCTCGGCCACGAGCTCGAGCGAGCGGATGTCCTCCGGCGAAGCGGAGACCACGGCCTCGGCGACCGGGGTCTTCTGCGACGCCTTGGCGTCGGTCTTGGCGCGGCGGATGCCCACGAGCGCCCGGCCGGCGAGGGCGAGCAGGCGCGGGTCGGCCGTGCCGCCGGTCGCCGGCGCATCCGGGGTCGGCGCGGTCGGCCAGGACGCGGTGTGGATCGAGCCGTCGTGCGACCAGCTCCACGCCTCCTCGGCCGCGAACGGCACGAACGGCGCGAACAGGCGCAGCAGCACGTCGAGCGCCTCGCGGAGGGCCGCGACCGCGGATCCCCGGTCGGCCGGGTCGGCGTCGGCCGAGTACGCGCGGTCCTTGACGAGCTCGAGGTAGTCGTCGCAGAAGGTCCAGAAGAAGCTCTCCGTGACCTCGAGCGCGCGGGCGTGGTCGTACTCCTCGAGCGCGGTGGTGGCGGTCTCGACGACCTCGGCGAGGGCGGCGAGCATGCCCACGTCGATGGCGTGCGTGGCCCGGGCGCCCTCCGGCGCCTCGAAGGAGAGGATGAACTTCGCCGCGTTGAGGACCTTGATCGCGAGGCGACGGCCGATCTTGATCTGCGTCGGGTTCTGCGGGTCCATCGCGGCGTCGACGCCGAGGCGCGCGGACGCGGCCCAGTAGCGCACGGCATCGGAGCCGAACTGCTCGAGCGTGGCCGCGGGGGTCACGACGTTGCCCTTCGACTTCGACATCTTCTTGCGGTCGGGGTCGAGGATCCAGCCGGAGATCGCGGCCGTCCTCCACGGCGCCTGGCCGTGCTCCAGCTCGGCACGGAGGACGGTGGAGAAGAGCCACGTGCGGATGATGTCCTGGCCCTGCGGGCGCATCGAGAACGGGAAGACGAGGTCGAACAGCTCCGGGTCGCGCTCCCAGCCGCCCGCGAGCTGCGGGGTGAGGGACGAGGTGGCCCAGGTGTCCATGACGTCGAGCTCGCCCTGGAAGCCGCCGGGGACGCCGCGCTGGTCCTCGGTGTATCCGGGAGCGGGATCCGACGACGGGTCGACGGGAAGCTGGTCCTCCGTCGGGGTGATCGCCTTCGCGAACTCCGGGTTGCCGTCGGCGTCGAGCGGGTACCACACGGGCAGCGGCACGCCGAAGAAGCGCTGGCGCGAGACGAGCCAGTCGCCGTTGAGGCCGCCGACCCAGTTCTCGTACCGGACGCGCATGAAGTCGGGCACGAACCCGATCTCGCGGCCGCGGCCGAGGAGGCGCTCGCGCAGCTCCTCGTCGCGGCCGCCGTTGCGGATGTACCACTGGCGGGTCGAGACGATCTCGAGGGGCTTGTCGCCCTTCTCGTAGAACTTGACGGGGTGTGTGATCTTGCGCGGCTCGCCGAGGAGCTCGCCGGACTCGGTGAGGAGCTCGACCATCGCGGCCTTCGCGGAGAAGACGGTCTTGCCGGCGAGGGCGGCGTACGCCTCGCGGCCCGCCTCGGACGTGATGGCGGCGGGCGCCTCGGAGACGATGCGGCCGTCGAAGCCCACGATCGCGCGGTTCTCGAGCTGCAGCTCGCGCCACCAGACGACGTCGTTGAGGTCGCCGAAGGTGCAGACCATGGCGATGCCGGATCCCTTGTCGGGCTGCGCGAGGTGGTGCGCGAGCACGGGCACCTCGACGCCGAAGACGGGTGTCGTGACGTTCGTGCCGAACAGGCCCTGGTAGCGCTCGTCGTCGGGGTGCGCGACGAGGGCGACGCAGGCCGCGAGGAGCTCGGGGCGCGTGGTGTCGATGATCACGTCGTCGCCGCCGGAGCGGTGGAACGCGAGGCGGTGGTACGCGCTCGGCTGCTCGCGGTCCTCCAGCTCGGCCTGCGCGACCGCGGTGCGGAAGGTGACGTCCCAGAGCGTGGGGGCGTCGGCCTGGTACGCCTCGCCGCGGGCGAGGTTGCGGAGGAAGGCGCGCTGCGACGCGACCTGCGCCTCCTGGCCGATGGTGCGGTAGCTCTGGCGCCAGTCGACGCTGAGGCCGAGCGTGCGGAAGAGGTCCTCGAACTGCTTCTCGTCCTCCTCGGTGAGGCGCTCGCACAGCTCGATGAAGTTGCGGCGGGAGATCGGCCGCTGGTCGCCCGGCTTGGACGTGCCGCCGGTCTCGGCGGGCTGGAAGGACGGGTCGTAGGGGAGCGTGGGGTCGCAGCGGACGCCGTAGAAGTTCTGCACGCGGCGCTCGGTGGGGAGGCCGTTGTCGTCCCAGCCGAGCGGGTAGAAGACGCTCTCGCCGCGCATCCGGCGGTACCGGGCGATCACGTCGGTGTGCGTGTAGCTGAAGACGTGGCCGATGTGGAGGGAGCCGCTCGCCGTGGGCGGCGGGGTGTCGATGGAGAAGACGGTGCCCGCGGCGGCCTCGTCGCGGCGGAAGTCGTACGTGCCGTCGGCCTGCCAGCGGTCGCCCCACTTGGCCTCGAGGCCCTCGAGGGCCGGCTTGTCGGGGACCCGGGCGACCTGGCCGGTCGCCTCCTGCGCGGTGTCCGGACGTCGTTCGTCAGCCATGCGTGCTCCGGTTCCCTCGATGTGGACGGCACCGTGTCGATGGTGAGGTGCCTTCTGTGAGGGGATCAGGCTACCGGATGGGGGCGCGACGGCCGGATGCGGGGACCGTCGCGGGCCCCGCATCCGGCGCGGGCATCAGGCGTCGGCGTCCTCCCGGGCGGCGCGGAACGCCCGGCGCATGGCGTCGATGCGGGCCGTCAGCTCGTCGGGGACCCGGCCGCCGAAGCGCGCGAAGTGCGCATCCACGGCGTCGAGCTCCTCCAGCCAGGAGCCCGGATCCAGCGCCAGCAGCTCGTCGAGCGCGCCCTCCGCCAGGTCGAGCCCGGCGACGTCCAGGTCGTCCGGGAGGGGCAGGCCGCCGACCGGGCTCGGCCGGACGTCCACGCGGCCCTCGACGCGGCGGACGACCCACTCGAGCACGCGCGCGTTCTCGCCGAAGCCCGGCCAGAGGAAGGAGCCGTCGTCGCCCCTGCGGAACCAGTTCACCTGGAAGACCCGCGGGGCGCCGGCGCCGAGTCCCGCGCCGACATCGAGCCAGTGCCGCCAGTGGTCGGCCATGTCGTAGCCGACGAAGGGCTGCATCGCGAAGGGGTCGTGGCGGAGCTCGCCCACCCGGCCCTCCGCCGCGGCGGTGCGCTCCGAGGCCATGGTCGCGCCGACGAAGACGCCGTGCTCCCAGTCGTCGGCCTCGGCCACGAGCGGGACGTTGGTCGCCCGGCGCCCGCCGAAGAGGATCGCGTCCACCACCACGCCGTCGGGGTCGTCCCAGTCGTCGGCGAGCGTCGGGCACTGCTCGATCCCCACGGTGAAGCGCGCGTTCGGGTGCGCGGCGGGCGTGCCGGAGGCGGGTGACCACGGCTGCCCCTGCCAGTCGACGAGCCCGGCGGGCGGCGTGGGGGTCATGCCCTCCCACCACACGTCGCCGTCGGGGCGGAGGGCGACGTTCGTGTAGATCGCGTTGCCCCAGATCGTGTCCATGGCGACGGGGTTCGTCGCCGCGCCGGTGCCGGGCGCGACGCCGAAGAGGCCGCGCTCGGGGTTCACGGCGCGGAGGCGGCCCTGCACGTCCGGGCGCAGCCAGGCGATGTCGTCGCCGAGCGTCTCGACCGTCCAGCCGGGGATGGTGGGCGTCAGCATCGCGAGGTTCGTCTTGCCGCACGCCGACGGGAACGCGGCGGCGATGTGGAAGCGGCGGCCCTCGGGGCTCGTCACGCGGATGAGGAGCATGTGCTCGGCGAGCCAGCCCTCGTCGCGCGCCATGGCCGAGGCGATGCGGAGCGAGAAGCACTTCTTGCCGAGCAGGGCGTTGCCGCCGTAGCCCGATCCGAACGACATGATCTCGCGCTCCTCGGGGAAGTGGCAGATGCGCTTGTCGGCGTTGTGCGGCCACGGCACGTCGGCCGAGCGGCGCCCGGCGTCGTCCACCAGGGGCGCGCCGAGGCCGTGCAGCGCGCGGACCCACGCGGTGTCCGGTCCGATGAGGCGGAGCGCGTCGTCGCCCATCCGGGTCATGAGCGCCATGCTCGCGACGACGTAGGGGCTGTCGGTGATCTGCACGCCGAGCTGCGAGATCGCGCCGCCGAGCGGCCCCATGGAGAACGGGACGACGTAGAGGGTGCGTCCGCGCATGGATCCGGCGAACAGCTCCCGGAGCTCGGCGCGCGTCTCCGCCGGGTCGCGCCAGTTGTTCGTGGGGCCGGCGTCGGACTCCTGCGCGGAGCAGATGAAGGTGCGGTCCTCGACGCGCGCGACGTCGGCCGGGTCGCTGCGGGCGAGGAAGCTGTGCGGGCGCCATTCCGGGTTCAGCCGGATGAGCGTGCCGGCGTCGACCATCTGCCGGGTGATGCGGTCGTACTCGGCGACGCTGCCCGTGCACCAGACGACCTGGTCCGGCAGCGTGAGCGCGGCGACCTCGGCGACCCAGGCGGCGATCCGGGGATCGCGGCAGAGCCCGGGGGCGGCCGTGCCGGGCGGCAGGGGAGCGGCATCGGGCGCTGCCGCGGCGGGCGCTGCCGCGGCGTCCGCGGCGGCGGGATCGGCCGCGCGCGGTCCGGCGGCGGTGAGCGGGGGTGCGTCCTGGATGGTGGTCATGTCGGTCCGTCCTCGTCGATCGGTCTGTTGTTCCAGCCTGCGACCGGTCAGGATGGGGTTCGGGGATCAATCGGCGTGAAGAAGCGCCGATGTTCACGGAGAGGTGAAGGAATGGACCAGCTCGTCATCGGCCGCCGCATCCGGCACGCGCGGAAGGGGGCCGGGCTCACGCTCCAGGCGCTAGGGGAGCGGGCGGGGATCCTGCCGAGCCAGCTGAGCATGATCGAGAACGGCCGGCGCGAGACCCGCCTCTCGACGCTCGGGCGCATCGCGGGGGCGCTCGGGGTGGACGTCACGCACCTGCTCGCGGCCGACGCGCCGGACGCCCGCTCGGCCCTCGAGATCGAGCTCGACCGGGCCCAGCGCTCCTCCCTCTACGGCTCGCTCGGGCTGCCGGCCGTGCCCGCGAGCCGTGCGCTGCCGCAGGAGACGCTCGAGGCGCTCGTCGGCCTGCACCGCGAGCTCGCGCGCCGTGCCCGCGAGTCGATCGCGACGCCCGAGGAGGCCCGGCGCGCGAACACCGAGCAGCGGCTGATGATGCGCGGGCGCGACAACCATATCCCCGAGATCGAGGAGCTGGCCGAGCGGATGCTCGCCGACGTCGGCCACCGTGCCGGGGCGCTCTCGCACCGGAGCGTCAGCCGGATGGCCGAGGGCCTCGGCTTCGAGCTCATCTACGTGGACGACCTGCCGCGCTCGACGCGCTCGGTCACCGACCTCGGGGAGGGGCGCATCTACCTGCCGCCGGCGTCCATCCCCGGCGGACACGGACTCCGCTCGATGGCGCTGCAGGCGATGGCGCACCGCGTGCTCGGGCACGAGGAGCCCGCGAGCTACGCCGACTTCCTGCGGCAGCGGCTGGAGATCAACTACTTCGCGGCGGCCTGCCTCATGCCGCTCACGCAGTCGGTCGAGTTCCTCGGCGACGCCAAGGCCAGGCGCGACCTCGCCGTGGAGGACTTCCGCGACGCGTTCGGCGTGACGCACGAGGCGGCGGCGCTCCGGCTCACGAACATCAGCACCACGCATCTCGACCTCCGCGTGCACTTCCTCCGGGTCGGCGGCGACGGCGCGGTCTACAAGGCGTACGAGAACGACGGGCTGCCGCTGCCGGTCGACGTCACGGGCGCGGTGGAGGGGCAGCCGGTGTGCCGGGAGTGGGCGGCGCGCGGGGCCTTCGACCGCACGAACCGCACGACCGAGTTCCACCAGTACACGGACACGCCCGCGGGCACCTTCTGGTGCTCGACGCAGACCGGGTCGACGGCCGAGGGCGAGTACTCGATCTCCTTCGGGGTGCCGTTCGCGCACGCGAAGTGGTTCCGCGGGCGGGAGACGACGGCGCGGAGCGTGTCGCGGTGCCCGGACGAGTCGTGCTGCCGGCGGGCGGATCCGGAGGACGCGGGCCGTTGGCGCGACCGCGCGTGGCCGAGCGCGCGGCTGCACGCGCACATCCTCGCGCCCCTGCCGCGCGGCTCGTTCCCCGGGGTCGACGACCGGGAGCTGTACGCGTTCCTCGACCGGCACGCGGGCGTCTGACGCCGGCGCGCGACGGTCGTCCGCGGGTCCGGGCGGGTGGCCGTCAGCGCGGCGCGGCGCCCGGATCCAGCTTCGGCACGGCGTCGAGGAGCGCCCGCGTCACCGGATGCGCCGGACGCTGGAGCACGTCTTCGGCATATCCGCGCTCGACGACGCGGCCCTCGCTCATCACGGCGACCTCGTCGCTCATGTGCGCGACGACGCCCAGGTCGTGCGAGATGAGCAGCAGCCCGAGGCCGAGGCGGCGCTGCAGCTCGTCGAGCAGGTCGAGCACCTGCGCCTGCACGGCGATGTCGAGCGCGGAGACGGGCTCGTCGCAGATGAGCACGTCCGGCCGCGCGGCCAGGGCCCGCGCGATGGCGACGCGCTGGCGCTGCCCGCCGGAGAGACGCGCGGGGCGGCGGCGCAGCAGCGCGGGCTCGAGCCCCACCTGTGCGAGCAGCGTGGCGGGGGAGTCGCGGTCGTCCGGCCCGCGCGGGTCGGCGACGGCGAGGGCGTCGCGCAGGATGCGGTCGACCGTCCAGCGCGGGTCGAACGAGGCCAGCGGATCCTGGTACACGGCGCCGACGCGGGGGCGGCGGGCGCGGCGCTCCCGCTCCGGGATGCCGCTCCACGGCGCGCCGTCGAGGGTCACGGTGCCGGCGTCGGGCTCCTCGAGCGCGAGCAGGAGGCGCGCGACGGTCGTCTTGCCGGAGCCGGATCCGCCCACCAGCCCGAGCGTGCGCCCGCGGCGGACCTCGAGGGAGACGTCGTCGACGGCCGTGCGGACGGATCCGCCGGGGTCGCGGTAGGAGCGGGTGAGGCCGGCGGCGCGGAGGGCGACGCCGCGGTCCTCCGGCGAGGTGGACGCGGGGCGGCGGTCGTCGCGGCCCGGGTCGGCGGATGCCGGGGCGCCGGGGGCCGCCGCCGCGATCCGCTCCTCCGAGAGCGGCACCCCGCGCGGCACGCCCGTCGGCACGGCGGCGACCAGCGCGCGCGTCCGCCTGTGCGCGGGCGCGCGGAGGACGTCCGCGGTGGGGCCCTCCTCGACGACGCGGCCGTCGTGCATGACCGCGACGCGGTCCGCGAGCCGGGCGACCACGGCGAGGTCGTGGCTCACCAGCAGCGTCGCCTGGCCGGCGCCGCGCAGCTCGCCGAGGAGGTCGAGGATCCGCGCCTGCACCGTCGCGTCGAGCGCCGTCGTCGGCTCGTCGGCCACGAGCAGCGGCGGGTCGAGGGCGATGGCGGCCGCGAGCAGGGCGCGCTGGCGGAGGCCGCCGGAGAGCTCGCCGGCGCGCTGGCGGACGCGCGTCCCGGGATCCGGCATGCCGACGCGCTCGAGCAGCTCCATGACGCGCGCCTGCCGCGCGCGGGCGTCCCGCATGCCGTGCAGGCGCAGGGCGTCGCCGATCTCGCGGCCGACGGGGCGGAGCGGGTCGAGCGACGAGAGCGCGTCCTGCAGGACGAGGCCCACGCCGGATCCGCGGACGCGCCGCCACTCGCGGGGCGTGGCGGCGCGGAGGTCGCGGCCGCCGATCTCGAGGGCGTCCGCCTCCACGTGGGCGCCCGCGCCGGCGAGGCCGAGGAGGCTCCGGGCGGTGACGCTCTTCCCGGATCCCGAGGTGCCCACGAGCGCGAGGCACTCGCCCGGCGCGATGCGGAGCGAGACGCCGTGCACGACGGGCACGCCGCCGAAGGAGACGCGCAGGTCCTCGACGCGGAGCGCGAGGGACGCGACGGGCGCCTCGGAGGCGACGCGCGCGCCGGACGCCGAGTCCGCCGCTGGGTGGGGGCCGCCGCTCACGACTCGCGCACCCGTCGCTCGAGCGCGCGGCCGAGCACGGTGGAGGCCGTCGCCGTGAGCACGATCATCAGGCCCGGCACCACGGTCAGCCACGGCGCGGAGCCGATGTAGGTGCGGCCCGCGGCGAGCATGGCGCCCCACTCGGGATCCGGCGGAACCGTGCCGAGCCCGAGGTAGCTGAGCGACGACGCCCACACGATGGCCTGGCCGACGCCCAGGGTCCCGAGCACGAAGAGCGGCGCTGCGGTGTTCGGCAGGATGTGCCGCGCGAGCACCACGAGCGGAGGACGGCCGAGCACGGTCGCGGCCTCCACGTACGGCGACCGCCGCACCGACATCACGCGGCCGCGGATGATGCGCGCGTATCCGGGCGCGGCCGAGACGCCCACGGCGAGGGTGGCGCTGCCGATGCCGGGCCCGAGGATCACGATGAGGAAGAGCGCGAGGAGGAGCCCGGGGAACGCGAAGACGACCTCGATGACGCGGTTGACCGCGAAGTCGGCGACACGGCCGAGGAGCGCGGCGGCGAGGCCGAGGACCGCGCCGAGGCCGAGGCCGATCGCGGTCGCGCTCACCCCGATCACGAGGCTCGGGCCGGCGCCGTGCACGACGCGCGTGAGCACGTCGCGGCCGGACTCGTCGGTGCCGAGGAGGTGGCCGGGCCCCGGCGCGCGGAAGGCCTCCGCGGGGGCGATGGCGAGCGGGTCGCCGGGCGCGAGGAGACCGGGCGCGAGGGCGGCGGCCACGAGGAGCGCGACCACGAGCGCGGCGCCTGCGGTGCCGGCGATCGCGAGGATCCGGACGGGCGGACGCGACGGCGCCGCGGTGAGCAGCGTCTCGGCGCGGGGGTCGCTCATCGCGCGGCCGCCTGCGGGGCGGGCGCGCCGGCGGGAGTCGACGAGTCGAGCGGGGGTGCAGGGGCCGCAGATGGCACGGGCCCGGTGCGCGCGTCGACGAGGCGCGGATCCACGAGGCGCGCCAGCAGGTCGGTGACCGCGGTGAGCACGATGTAGACGACCGCCACCACCAGCACGACGCCGACGATCACCGGGACGTCCCGGCTCGTGACGGCCGACAGCGCCGTGCGGCCGAGGCCCGGGCGGGCGAAGATCTGCTCGACCACCACCGCGCCCGAGATGAGGAACCCGAACGCCCAGCCGGAGAGGGCGATGCCCGGGGCCGCGGCGTGCCGGAGCGCGTGCCGCAGCCGCACGCCCGACTCGGACTCCCCGCGCGCCCGGGCCGCGAGCGCGAACGGCGAGTCGAGCGCCTCGAGGAGCGCCTCGCGCATGATCTGCCCGAGGAACCCGGCCAGCGGGATCGCGAGCGTCAGCACGGGGAGCACGAGGCCCGCCGGAGAGGATCCGCTCACCGCCGGCAGCCAGCCGAGGCCGGTGGAGAAGACGAGGATGAGCACCACCCCGATCCAGAAGTGCGGGAGCGACGCCGCGACGATCTCGATCCCCGCGCCGAGCGCCGCGGCGACCCGCCCGGCCCCGGTGGAGACGAACGCCAGGGCGAGCGCGAGGATCCACGCCACGGCGAGCGCCAGCACCGCGAGCAGCAGCGTGCCCGGCAGCTGCCGCGCGAGCACCGCGACCACGTCCTCGCGGAGCGCGTAGGACCGGCCGAGGTCGCCCTGCGCGAGGCGGCCGAGCTGCGCGAGGTACTGCACGAGCAGCGGCTGGTCGAGCCCGTACTCGGCGCGCACGGCGGCGACGGCCTCGGGCGGGGCCTGCGAGCCGGGGCCGCCGAGGATCGCCTGCGCCGGGTCGCCCGGGATCAGGCGCACCGCGAGGAACGTCACGGTCGCGACCGCCCACAGCACGAGAACCGCGCCGCCGATCCGCGCGCCCGCGGCCCGCAGGAGCGCGGGCGCGCGGGCGGCGGACACGGGCCGGCTGCGGCCCCGCGTCACCGGGCGAGCCAGGTGTCGTACAGCGTGGGCGTCGCCACCGACGGCAGCGCGCGGAGGCCCTGCACGGCCGTCCCGTGCAGGAAGTGGTTCTGCTGGTCGTAGAGCGGCAGGATCCAGTGCCCGGCCATCACACGCCGCTGCACGTCGGCGTAGAGCGCGTTGCGGCGGTCGAGGTCGGTGGTGGAGCGGGCCTCGGCGAGCGCCCGGTCGATCTCGGGCACGGAGACCTTGGCGTGGTTCGCGAAGTAGCCGCTGGGCGCGGGCGTGATGCCCGAGGTGTCGTAGAGGATCCGCAGCACGTCCGGCCCCGCCTTCGTGTACGGCGCGCTCACGAGCTCGTACGCGTCGTCGCCCAGCGCCTCGTACCAGCGGCCGAGGTCCATCGGCTCGAGCTGCACGTCGAACCCGACCTGCTTGGTGGTGGCCTGGATCTGCTCGAACAGCGACTGCTCGGCGGGGATCGACTGGTTGGTGCTCACGGGGAAGCGCAGCGTGAGCCGCTTCCCGTCCTTCGTGCGGATCCCGTCGGCGTCCTTCGTGGACCAGCCCGCCTCGTCGAGGAGCGCGGCGGCGCGGTCGGCGTCGATGCCGAAGAGGTCGGGGTCGGAGACGGCCGCGGGCTCCGTGCTCGCGAGCGGCGAGTACGAGCGCTCCGCGGCGCCCTGGAACAGCGCCGTGATGCCCGCGTCGACGTCGGCCGAGCGGATGAACGCCTCGCGCACGCGCTCGTCGTCGAAGGGGGCCCGGCCGGAGTTCAGCTCGATGCGGTTGGACGCCCCCGGTCGCGGCGCGTCGAGCTCGCCGAGCGTGCCGCCGGAGGTCGCGGAGGCGATGGCGTCGGGCTGGGCGTTGTCGATCACGTCGACCTCGCCGCTCTGCAGGGCCGCGTAGCGCGAGGCGGCGTCGGGCAGGAAGCGCCAGTCGATGCGCTCGAGGTAGGCGGCGCCGGTGTGGGCGGCGTCCGCGGGCGGCGAGGAGTAGGCGTCGTTCCGCACGAGGGAGATGGACTGCTGTCGGTCCCAGCGCTCGACGCTGAACGGTCCCGTTCCGATGGGCTGCGCGCAGTTCGCGTCCGTGCCGCGGGAGATGCCGGCGGGCGACTCCATGGCGAGCCACGGTTGCGAGAGCGACTCGAGCAGCGCGCTGTCGGGCGCCTGGAGCGTGAGCTGCACCGTGTCGGCGTCGACCACGGTCGCGTCCGTCACGGCCTGCAGCGCGAGGTACCCGGTGGAGGAGAGCGTGGCGGGATCCTGCACGTGCCGGATGTTCGCGACCACGGCGTCCGCGTCGAACGGCGTGCCGTCGGTGAAGGACACGCCCTGCCGGAGCTCGAGCGTGAGGCCGAGGCCGTCGTCGCTCCAGGTCCAGCTGTCGGCGAGCCACGGCGTGATCCCGCCCTTCCCGTCGAGGGACACGAGCGGCTCGAGGAACTGCGAGGACACGAGCGCCTGCGGGTAGTTGCCGCCGACGTGCGGATCGAGGCAGTCGGGCTCCGCGTCGCCGGAGGCGTAGACGAGGGTGCCGCCGGAGACCGGGGTCGTGGACGCCTCGGGGGTGCCGGTCGTGCAGCCGGTGAGGACGAGGGCGGTCGCGGCGAGGGCGCCGAGACCCGCGAGGGCGCGGGCGCGCGGGGTGGGGATCATGGGTGCTTCCGATGTGCGCGCCGACGGGCGCTGGTGCGGGTGGTTTCTGTACCGCGTCCAACAATACGCGAGGGCGCCGACGACGGTGCGCGAGGATGGGCGCATGACCTCCGCCCGTCCCGCCGGCCGCCCGCGCCGCTCGTCGCGCGCGACCCTGGAGGAGGCGGCCGCCGAGCTCTTCCTCGAGCACACGTACGCGGCGACCACCGTGGAGCAGATCGCCCAGCGCGCCGGGGTCAGCCGCGCGACCTTCTTCAACTACTTCGCCTCCAAGGCCGACCTGCTCTGGGCGGGCCTCGATGACACCCTGCGCGAGGCGGGCGCGGCGGTCGCCGGCGTCGGTGCTGGCGGGGCCCCTGTCGACGCGGTGGTCGAGGCGATCGCGACGGGTGCTGGCGGGGCCCCTGTCGACGCGGTGGTCGAGGCGATCGCCACGGCCGCCCGGAGCCGGGGCGAGGGGTGGCTGCCGCTCGCGCTCACGCAGCACGAGGTCATGGGGCTCGGCGCCGACGTCGCGGGGGAGGGCGTCGCGCGGGCCGCGCCGCTCGTGGATCCGGTCGCCCAGGCCCTCGCCCGGGCGACCGGCCGACGCGCGTCGGACGGCCCCGTGCGCGTGGCGGCGTCCGTCGTCGCCGCGGCCACGGCCGCCGCCGTCATGGCCTGGGCCGCCGACGGGGTCGGCCGGGGTCCGCTGGAGGACGCGGTGCGCCGCGCGCTGGATCCGCTCCGCCCGGCTCTCGCGGCCTCCGTCGCCGTCGCCGCCAGCTGAACGCCGCGCGTCCTGCCGGCGAACGAGCAGAGGGCGTCGGCCGCGGCCCTTCCGCGACGGGAGGGTGCGGTCCTACCCTGGCCGCGCGGCGCGACCGCGCCGCTCCCTCGAGATGAGAAGAGACGCCATGCACCTCATCCACGCCCTCGCCGACCGCCCGCGACGGGAGGGCACCCGGTGGCATCCCGGCCGTGCCCGCCGCCTCCGGGCACTCCCCGCCCTGCTCGCCCTGCTCATCGCGATCGCCGGCCTCTCGGCGGTCGCGCCCGCCGGATCCGCGTCGGCCGTCGCCGCCGGATCCGGCCGCGCCACGCACTACTCGCTCGGCCCGGACGGCAACCCGACGAACGGCAACTGCTCGCTCCCCGCCATCCCCGCGAACCGCCTCTACGTCGCGGTCGGCCCGGACGACTACGCCGGCAGCGCCGCGTGCGGCACCTACCTCGACGTCACCGGCCCGAAGGGGACGGTGCGCGTCGAGGTCGCGGACCAGTGCCCCGAGTGCGAGCACGGGCACCTCGACCTGAGCGAGGAGGCGTTCCGCGCCATCGGCGACTACGACGCCGGCATCATCCCCATCTCCTACGCGCCCGTCGCGGCGCCGACGGTCCCGCCGCTCGCGTTCCGCCTGAAGGAGGGGTCGTCCGCGTACTGGGCGGCGATCCAGGTCGTCGACGCGGGGACGGAGCTCCGCTCGGTCGAGGTCCGCGTCGGCGCGACATGGGTGCCGCTGTCGCGGACGACCTACGGCTACTGGCTCGCCTCGTCGGGTCTCGGCGCCGGGCCGTACACGGTGCGCGTCACGGACGTCACGGGGCGCACGGCGACGGTCCCGGGCATCGCCCTCGACCCGATGCGGCTCCAGCGCACCACGGCGCGGCTCGGCTGACGCGTGCGCCGCGGCGCGGCGGTGGGAACCGCCGCGCCGCGGCGCACGTGCCGAGGCCAGGATGTCCGCATGACCTCCGACGCCCCCGGCACGCCCGCCCGCTCCGACCTCGCCTCCTCGTTCGGCGCGGTCGCCGACCAGTACGACCGCGTGCGGCCCGGGTACCCCGACGAGGCCGTCGACTGGATGCTCCCCGCGGGCTCCCGCCGCGTCGTCGACCTGGGCGCCGGCAGCGGCAAGCTCACCCGGCTCCTCGCCGCCCGCGGCCTCGCCGTCACCGCGGTGGAGCCCGACGCCGGGATGCGCCGGGTGCTCGCCGCATCCGCCCCCGACGTCGACGTCCGCGCGGGCAGCGGCGAGGCGATCCCCCTGGGCGACGGCGAGGAGGACGCGGTCCTCGTCGCGCAGGCGTGGCACTGGATGGACGCGGGCGAGGCGGCGCGCGAGTGCGCCCGCGTCCTCCGACCCGGCGGGCGCCTCGGCATCGTGTGGAACAACCTGGACACGGAGGTCGACTGGGTCCGCGAGTTCGACGCCCTGCTGCACCCGGCGGGGTCGCGTTCCTCCAACACCGCCCCCGAGCCCGGCCCGTTCCCCGGCTTCGGCCCGGTCGAGCACGCGTCCTTCCCGCACGTCCAGCGCCTGTCGCCGGAGGACGCGGTGGCGTTCGCCGGGTCCATCAGCGTCGTCAGCACGCTGCCCGAGGACGCGCGCGCCCGCCTCCTCGACGACATCCGGACGCTCCTGGCCGGCCACCCGGACACGGCGGGGCGCGACGTGCTCGAGCTCCCGTGGCGCGCCGACGCGTACCGGTCCCAGCTCGGCGGCTGAGCCGCCGGATCCGCCGCCCGGGCGCGCTAGCATGAGGGCACAGGCATCGATCCGGCCATCACCGGGGAGCCTTCGGAAGAGAGCCCCGCGGGCACGTCGGCGGGGAAGGTAGAACCGAACGGGTCGGGTCCGTCATCGCCTCTGGAGAGCGGTCGCGCGACGCGCGGCAAGCGGGGTGGTACCGCGCTCGGGATCCGCACACGGCATCCGGGCGTCCTCGCGGAGATCCCATCGCCGCAGGAGATGCCATGACCTACCCCCGTCCCGTCCCCGACGACCCGACCGCGCCCGACCAGGTGGCCGCCAGTCCGCGCTTCCCGGACGTCGAGAAGGGCATCCTCGCCTTCTGGAAGCGTGACGACACCTTCCGCGCCTCCGTCGAGCAGCGCGAGGGATGCGACGAGTGGGTCTTCTACGACGGTCCGCCCTTCGCCAACGGCCTCCCGCACTACGGGCACCTCCTCACCGGCTACGCGAAGGACGCCTTTCCGCGCTTCCAGACCATGCGCGGCAAGCAGGTCCACCGCCGCTTCGGCTGGGACACGCACGGCCTCCCCGCGGAGCTCGAGGCGATGCGCCAGCTCGGCATCACCGAGAAGAGCGAGATCGAGGAGATGGGCGTCGAGGAGTTCAACGCCGTCGCCCGCCGCTCGGTGCTCGAGTACACGGGCGAGTGGGAGGAGTACGTCACCCGCTCCGCGCGCTGGGTCGACTTCGAGGACGACTACAAGACGCTCGACGTCGACTTCATGGAGTCGGTCATCTGGGCCTTCAAGCAGCTGCACGACAAGGGCCTCGCCTACGAGGGCTTCCGCGTGCTGCCGTACTGCTGGCACGACCAGACCCCGCTGAGCAACCACGAGCTGCGGATGGACGACGACGTCTACCGCATGCGCCAGGACCAGTCCGTCACCGTCACGTTCCCGCTCGTCGGCGCCAAGGCGGAGTCGCTCGGCCTCACCGCCGTGCGCGCGCTCGCCTGGACGACCACGCCCTGGACCCTGCCCACCAACATGGCGCTCGCGGTCGGGCCGGACATCGTCTACGCCGTCGTCCCCGCGGGACCCGCCGGGACGCCGGACGCGGAGGCGCCCGACTCCCTGCCCCGGGAGTCCTCCGTGCAGCTCGCGGCGGAGGTGCTCGGATCCGAGTACCTCATCGCCCAGGACCTGGTGGGGAACTACGCCAAGGACCTCGGCTACGCATCCGCCGACGAGGCCCGCGCCGCCGTCTCCCGCACCGTGCTCGGCCGCCAGCTCGAGGGCGTCGCCTACGACCGCCTCTGGGACTTCTACGCCGACACGGAGCGCTTCGGCACGGAGAACGCCTGGCAGGTGCTCGTCGCCGACTACGTCACGACCACCGACGGCACCGGCATCGTCCACCAGGCCCCGGCCTACGGCGAGGAGGACCAACAGGTCTGCGCCGCGGCCGGCATCCCCGTGATCCTGTCGCTCGACGAGGGCGGCCGCTTCGTCGACACCGTGCCCGAGGTCGCCGGCGAGCTGTGGTCGGATGCGGGCAAGACGCTCACGCGCATGCTCAAGGCGCAGGGCCGCCTCATCCGCCAGGCCAGCTACGAGCACTCCTACCCGCACTGCTGGCGCTGCAAGAACCCGCTCATCTACAAGGCGGTCTCCAGCTGGTTCGTGCGCGTCACCGACTTCCGCGACGACATGGTGCGCCTCAACCAGGACATCACGTGGACGCCCGAGAACGTCAAGGACGGCCAGTTCGGCAAGTGGATCGGCAACGCGCGCGACTGGTCGATCAGCCGCAACCGGTTCTGGGGAAGCCCCATCCCGGTGTGGAAGAGCGACGACCCCGCGTACCCGCGCGTCGACGTGTACGGCAGCCTCGACGAGCTCGAGGCCGACTTCGGCGTGCGCCCGACCGACCTGCACCGCCCGTTCATCGACGAGCTCACCCGCCCGAACCCCGACGACCCGACGGGGAGGAGCACCATGCGCCGCATCGAGGACGTGCTCGACGTCTGGTTCGACTCCGGGTCCATGCCCTTCGCGCAGGTGCACTACCCGTTCGAGAACCGCGAGTGGTTCGACGAGCACAGTCCGGCGGACTTCATCGTCGAGTACATCGGCCAGACCCGCGGGTGGTTCTACACCCTGCACGCGCTGTCGACCGCGCTGTTCGAGCGGCCGGCGTTCTCCAGCGTCGTCAGCCACGGCATCGTCCTCGGCAACGACGGGCAGAAGATGTCGAAGTCGCTCCGCAACTACCCGGACGTCAACGAGGTGTTCGACCGCGACGGATCCGACGCCATGCGCTGGTTCCTCCTCGCGAGCCCCGTGCTCCGCGGCGGCAACCTCGTGGTCACCGAGGAGGGCATCCGCGAGGGCGTCCGCCAGGTGCTGCTCCCGCTCTGGAGCACGTGGTACTTCTTCTCGCTCTACGCGAACTCCGCGCAGCCCGGCGGCTACGAGGCGACGCGCGACACGACGAGCGACGACGTCCTTGACCGCTACATCCTCGCCCGCACGCGCCGCCTCGTCACCGAGGTCACCGAGCACATGACCGCGCTCGACTCGACCCTCGCCGCCGCGTCCCTCCGCGACTTCGCCGACGTGCTCACCAACTGGTACGTGCGCCGCAGTCGCGACCGGTTCTGGGCGGGCGTCGAGTCGCAGTCGGACGGCACCGTCACCGGCACGCAGGCGTTCGACACGCTCCACACGGTCCTCGAGACCGTGACGCGCGTGGCGGCGCCGCTCCTGCCGCTCGTCTCCGAGCGCATCTGGAAGGACCTCACGGGCGGCCGCAGCGTGCACCTCGAGGACTGGCCGGAGCCCGACGACCTGCCCGCCGACGACCGCCTCGTGGAGGTGATGGACCGGGTGCGCCAGGTCGCGTCGACCGCGCTGTCGCTCCGCAAGCAGTCGGGCCTCCGCGTCCGGCAGCCGCTCGCGCGCCTCACGGTCGTGAGCGACGACGCGGACGGGCTCGCCCGCTTCGAGGACATCCTCCGCGACGAGCTCAACGTCAAGGCCGTCGCCGTCGAGGAGCTGACCCCCACGAGCGCGGCCGACGCCGGCATCACGCGCCGCCTCACCGTGAACGCGCGCGTCGCGGGGCCCCGCCTCGGCAAGGGCGTGCAGCAGGTGATCCAGGCGGCCCGCTCCGGCGACTGGACCGAGGCGGACGGCGAGGTCGTCGCGGGCGGCGTGCCGCTCGTCGGCGGCGAGTACGAGCTCGTGCTGGAGGTGGCCGGAGACCGCGCCGACCAGGCGCTCGCGCTCCTGCCGGGCGGCGGCTTCCTGCTGCTCGACACCGCGCTCACCCCCGAGCTCGAGGCCGAGGGCCTCGCGCGCGACGTGGTGCGGAACGTGCAGGACGCGCGGAAGGGCGCGGGGCTCGACGTGAGCGACCGCATCGCCCTCGTGATCCGGCTCGATGCGGCGGGCGCCGAGGCCGCCGAGCGGTTCCGCGACCTCATCGCGCGTGAGACCCTGGCGGTGGCGCTGCGGATCGACGCGGACGCCGAGGCGACGGCGTCCGGCATCGTCGTCGGCGGCGGATCGCCCCTGGACATCGAGGTGGAGCGAGCATGAGCGACCAGCGGGGCGGGACGCCCTTCGACGACGACGCGGACGACGTCCGCCGCGACGACGACTTCGAGCCCGAGACGGACGAGGGCGTCGACGCGGCCGCGCGCGCCCTCGACCCCGACGTCGACGGCCTGAGCGACGACCAGCTCTTCGCCGACGACGCGGCCGAGCTCCGCCGCGAGGCCGAGCGCTCGATCGTCGCCGGCCGCGAGGTCGACGACGAGAACTACTTCGAGCGCGAGGGGGAGCAGGTCTACCAGGCGCTCCTCGCCCGCGTCGGCGAACAGGCGCCGCAGCCGCGCCTCACCGCCACCCGCCGCGTCGTCGAGCTGCTCGGCGACGTGCACCGCGCCTACAAGATCGTCCACGTCACGGGCACCAACGGGAAGACGTCCACGAGCCGGATGGCCGAGAGCATCCTGCGCGCCGCCGGCCTCCGCACGGGGCTGTTCACGAGCCCGCACCTGGTGCGGGTCAACGAGCGCATCGTGATCGACGGCGAGCCGATCACCGACGAGGCCCTCAGCCGCAACTGGGCCGACGTCGAGCCGTTCATCGACCTCGTCGACCGGGAGCTCGTGGCCGCGGGGGAGCAGCCCGTCACGTTCTTCGAGGCGCTCACCGTGCTCGCGTTCGCGTCCTTCGCGGACGCCCCCGTGGACGTCGCCGTGGTCGAGGTCGGCATGGGCGGCGAATGGGACTCCACCAACGTCGCCGACGGCGAGGTCGCGGTCTTCACGCCCGTGTCGCTCGACCACACGCAGCGTCTGGGATCCACCGTCGCGGAGATCGCGCGCACCAAGTCCGGCATCGTGAAGCCGGCGTCGGACGTCGTCTCGAGCGCCCAGGCGCCCGAGGTGGTCGCCGAGCTCACGCGCGCGGCCGAGCTCACCGAGTCCACCTGGTCCATGGAGGGGGAGCGGTTCCGCCTCCTCGACACGACGCTCGCGGTCGGCGGCCAGGTCATCAGCGTGCAGGGGCTCGCGGGCACCTACCGGGACGTCTTCCTGCCGCTCTTCGGCGCGCACCAGGCGCAGAACGCCGCGGTCGCGATCGCCGCGGTCGAGTCGTTCCTGGGCGGCGGCGACCACGCCATCCACGAGGACGTGCTCGCCGAGGGCCTCGCCACCGTGACGAGCCCGGGCCGCCTGCAGGTCGTCGGCACCGAGCCGACCGTGCTCGTCGACGCCGCGCACAACCCGGCGGGCGCCGCGTCGCTCGCGGCCGCGCTGCCCGTCTACTTCACGTTCGACCGCGTGACCGCGGTGATCGGCGTGCTCGCCGACAAGGACGCGGAGGGCATCGTGCGGGAGCTCGCGCCCGTCGTGGACCACTTCATCGTCACGCGCTCCGCGTCCGAGCGGTCGGTTGATCCCGACGAGCTCGCCCGGATCGTGGTGGGCGTCGTCGGCCGCGACCGCGTCACGGTCGAGCCCGACCTCCGGACCGCCCTCGACGACGCGCGCGACTCCGCGGGCGAGACCGAGAAGGGCGCGGCGCTCGTCACCGGCTCCATCCTCCTCGTGGGCGAGGCCATCGAGCACGCGCGCGGCGAGGGCTGGAAGATCGCGTGAGCACCGACGGCCGACCGGCCCGCACCCGGCGACCCCGCCCGCCCCGGACGACGGTCGAGATCCTCGGGTCCATCGTCATGGGCTTCCAGGTCATCGTCGTGTTCCTCGCCAGCCTCGTGGCCTTCGGGCTCGAGGCTCTTCCCGCGCTGCCCGCGCTCGGCGGCGGCGCGCTGCTCGTCCTCGCGATGCTCGCGGTGGTCGGCTCGCTCCGCACGCCGCTCGGCGTGCGGGCCGGCTGGGTGGTGCAGATCCTCGTCGTCCTCACCGGCTTCGTGCTGCCCGCCATGTTCGCGGTCGGCGGGTTCTTCCTGCTCCTGTGGGTCTACGCGATGGTGCAGGGCGCCCGCATCGACCGCGAGAAGGCCGCCGCCCGCGGCGCATGGGAGCAGGCCATGCTCGACGAGCAGCGGGCCGCGCGATCCGCCGACGTACCGGATGCCGACGACCGCCCCACCGACCACCGACCCACCACCGAGCCGCCGGCTCCCACCCCGTAGGAGGAACCCATGACCGCTCCCGACCAGGAGACCCTCGTCCTCGTCAAGCCCGACGGCGTCGCCCGCGGCCTCACCGGCGAGATCCTCCGCCGCATCGAGGCCAAGGGCTACCGGATCGTCGACCTGCGCATGGTGCGGGCCGACCGCGCGCTGCTCGAGCAGCACTACGAGGAGCACCAGGGCAAGCCGTTCTACGAGCCGCTCGTCGCGTTCATGGAGTCGGGCCCGGTGGTCGCCGTGCGCGTCGCCGGGAACCGCGTCATCGAGGGCTTCCGGTCGCTCGCCGGCACGACCGACCCGACGGGCGCCGCGCCCGGCACGATCCGCGGCGACCTCGGCCGCGACTGGGGCCTCGCCGTCGCGCAGAACCTCGTGCACGGCAGCGACGCGCCCGAGTCGGCCGAGCGCGAGCTCGCCCTCTGGTTCTAGCTCCCGACACGACGAGAGGGGCCGACGGGCGATCCGGTCGGCCCCTCTCGTCGTCCCGGCGCCTCAGCCGAGGAGCGTGGGGATCAGCGCGGGGAACGTCGCGATGATCGCGACGACGATGATCGCGTAGTTGAGCACGACGATCGCCCACGTGTACGGCGCCACCGCGTCGGCGGCTCGGCGGATCCCCGCGGGCAGCGGCAGCAGCCCGGCGCGGGCGGTGGCCGACAGCGTGCCCCACCACAGCGGGATCATGGCGCTCCACACCAGCAGGCAGTAGGGGCAGAGCGCGCCGATGACGAAGACGCTCTGCGTGAAGAGCCAGGTGACGAACACCCAGCCCGCGAACGTGCCCATCGCGAACAGGGTCCAGAACCACCTCGCGAACCGCGCACCCGCCAGCAGGGCCATGCCGATCACCACGGGCACGACGAACGCGGCCACGCCGATGAGCGGGTTCGGGAAGCCGAACAGCGACCCCTGCGGCGACTGGATGACCGTGGCGCAGGAGATGAACGGGTTGACGTCGCAGGACAGCGACGCGCCCGGGTTCTCCAACAGGTGGAGGCGGTCGAGCACGAGGACGAACGCCCCGATCCACCCGACGACTCCCGTCACGACCAGCAGGAGGGCCAGGGAGCGGGTGTGCACGGGGGCCCGGGTCGCGGTCATGCGGTGATCATGGCAGACCGGCGGGCCCCGACCCTGACGGCCGGGTGGACGTCGGCGTGCGATACTGGCAGGCAGGTCGTCCCGCCGCGCGGGTCGACCGCCATGAAGAGTCTTTCCCGGGGCAGACCCGGGCCGCCAGGCACGTCCGGCGGCGGATAGCCAGTTCCGTACCAGTGCGCACGACCGAAGCCTCGGGCCGGTCGTCGCAGACCAAGGATCGACGGAGAACCGCGAACGCGGGGATCCACTCGGAGAGCTACCGGGGTACGGCGCGGCCGTACCGCCCGGCTGAGGAGTGCACCAGAGATGGTGGAGAGAGACGAGAACACCGGCAGGAGGCGCCCGCGCCTCTTCGAGCGGCTCACGGGCCGCCGTGCCGAGCCGACCGCGACCGAGGGGACCGACGGCGCGTCCGTCCTCCCCGGTGCCGCGACCCCCGAGGCGAGCGGTGCGTCCGCCGCCTCCGAAGCGAAGGGCCGAACCCTGAACGAGAACGAGACCACCCCGTCCACGCCCGACGAGACGGAGGCGCCGGTCGTCCGACGCTCCCGCCGCGCGAGCGCCACCGCCTCCGCACCCGCGGGCGCCCCGACGGACGACGCCAGCGTCGACGCGTCCGCCGCCGTCGCCGCGCCGTCCGAGGGGTCCGCCCCGGATGCGGCCGAGGGGCAGCCGCCCGTGCGGGCGAGCCGCGCGCGTGCCCCGCGTCGTGCCGCTGCATCCGCGTCCGCCTCGGCTCCCGCGGCAGGCGCCTCGGACGCTCCGGCGGTCGACTGGCCGATCGCGGCGCCGAGCGCCGCGCCGGTCGCCGACGCGACCCCCGCCGAGGCGCCCTCCGTCGCCGAGGACGCCGCAGCCGCTGCGGCCCCCGCGCCGCAGGAGCCGGAGGCGCCCGCCCGCGCGCTCCCGTCCCTCTCCGTCTTCTTCCAGGCGCCGGACATCGCGCCGCTGCCGCCCCGCCGCGAGCGGGACGACCGCCGCGACGACCGCCGCGACGACCAGGACGACGACCTCGAGCGCGACGAGCGCCCGTCGCGCTCCTCCCGCCGCGGCGGTCGCGCCCAGGACCGCGGCACGGGCCGCGACCCGCGCGACCGCGACCGCGACGACGACCGCGACGAGGACGACGACGCCCCGTCGGTCCGCCGTCGCGCGCGCCGCCGCTCCGGCGAGGAGGGCCGCGACGGCGACGACGCGCCCGGCACCGTCGTCAAGGTCCGCACGCCCCGCGAGCCCGAGCTCATCACCGAGCCGCAGCGGATCAAGGGGTCCACGCGCCTCGAGGCCAAGAAGCAGCGCCGCCGCGACGGCCGCGATGCCGGCCGCCGCCGTCCCGTCCTCACGGAGTCGGAGTACCTGGCCCGCCGCGAGTCCGTCGACCGCAGCATGATCGTGCGCTCCCGCGACGGCAAGATCCAGATCGGCGTGCTCGAGGACCACGTCCTCGTGGAGCACTACGTGGCCCGCGCCGACGAGGCGTCCCTCATCGGCAACGTCTACCTCGGCCGCGTCCAGAACGTGCTGCCGAGCATGGAGGCCGCGTTTATCGACATCGGCCGAGGCCGCAACGCCGTCCTCTACTCCGGCGAGGTCGACTGGGAGGCGGCCAACGCCGACAAGGGCGGCGGCAACCACGCCCGCCGCATCGAGGTCGCGCTGAAGCCCGGCGACCGCGTGCTCGTCCAGGTCACGAAGGACCCGGTCGGCCACAAGGGCGCCCGCCTCACGAGCCAGGTCAGCCTGCCCGGCCGCTACCTCGTCTACGTGCCCAACGGGTCGATGAACGGCATCAGCCGCAAGCTCCCCGACACCGAGCGCGCGCGCCTCAAGAAGACCCTCAAGGAGGTGCTGCCCGAGAACGTGGGCGTCATCGTCCGCACGGCCGCCGAGGGCGCGACGGAGGAGCAGCTCAAGCTCGACGTCGAGCGCCTCACGTCGCAGTGGTCCGAGATCAGCCGTCAGGTCGAGAAGGCGCAGGCGCCCGCGCTCCTGCACTCCGAGCCCGACCTGCTGCTCAAGATCATCCGCGACGTCTTCAACGAGGACTTCCGCGAGCTCGTGATCGACGGCGGCGACGCCCAGGAGATCATCGAGGGCTACCTCCGCGGCGTGGCGCCCGACCTCATCGACCGGGTGCAGGCCTACTCGGGCGAGAAGGACTCGTTCGACCACTACCGCGTCAGCGAGCAGATCGAGAAGGCGCTCGACCGCAAGGTCTGGCTGCCGTCGGGCGGATCGCTCGTCATCGACCGCACCGAGGCCATGACCGTGGTCGACGTGAACACGGGCAAGTTCGTCGGATCCGGCGGCAACCTCGAGGAGACCGTTACCAAGAACAACCTCGAGGCCGCGGAGGAGATCGTCCGCCAGCTGCGCCTGCGCGACATCGGCGGCATCATCGTCGTCGACTTCATCGACATGGTCCTCGAGACGAACCGCGACCTCGTGCTGCGGCGCCTGGTGGAGTGCCTCAGCCGCGACCGCACCAAGCACCAGGTCGCCGAGGTCACGTCGCTCGGACTCGTGCAGATGACCCGCAAGAAGCTCGGCCTCGGCCTCCTGGAGTCGTTCTCCGAGAACTGCGAGACGTGCGCCGGGCGGGGCATCATCATCCACCACGACCCGCTCATGGCGCACACGCAGACGCCGCAGGAGCCCGTGCAGGGCCAGGGACGCCGACGCGGCGGCAAGGGCCAGCAGGAGCACGGGAACGGCGGAGGCAACGGCGGCGGCGGTCGCGGCAACGGCGGCGGGCAGCCGCAGCAGCAGCCGCGGACGCCCGCGGCCAGCACCCACAGCATCACCGACGACGCGCGGAACGCCCTCGCCAAGATCGCGACGAGCACCATCCAGACGGTGAACGACGCCATCGACCGGGTCGAGGACGTCGTGCGCACCCCGGACGAGACCGCGGAGCCCGCGGCACGCGTCGAGGCCGCGCCCGCCGAGGAGCAGCCCCGCGGTGACCGCCCGCGTCGGAGTCGCGGCGGACGGGGACGCGCGTCGTCTGCGACCGCCGAGGCACCCGAGGGCTCGACGGCGTTGGCACCCGCCGCCGACGCGCCGTCGGCTCCCGTGGAGGACCCGACGCCCGCCGACGCGGCCGTGGAGGAGCCCGCCCTGTCGACCCTGGAGCCGCGCGAGGCGATCCGCCTCGAGCCCGTCCAGATCCTCGACATCCCGGTGGCGAGCGCGCGCACGGCACCCCGCCGCGTCAGCTCGGCGGACGCGGAGCAGCTCCTCGGCTCCGTGCTCGACGCGCTGCCGCAGCCCAAGGAGCCGGGGCAGGGCCGCTCGCGCAGCCGTCGCGTGTCCACCGCGACGCTGACGACGCCGGCGCCCGACGCCGACGGCAGCTAGGCCACTCGGCCGTCCGCGCGACGGCCGCAGAGGAGGGCCCGGAGCACGTGCTCCGGGCCCTCCGTCGTCCGCGCGCCGGGGCATCGTCCGCGGCCCCGGGGTGTCGTCCGCGCGAGGGGCATCGTCCGCGCGTCGGGACCTCAGCCCCGGGGAGCGCGCCGCTCGCGCTGGGTGACCCGCAGCCCGCTCGCCTGCAGGCGGCGGACGAGATCCCGGTTCGACACGGGCACGGCGCCGAGCGCGACGAGCTCGTCGTACCGCGCGGCGGGCACGTCGTAGTGGTCGCGGTCGAAGCCCCGCTCGGGGATCCCCGCGGCCCGCGCGAACGCGTGCAGCTCCTCGAGGGACGCGTCGCTCACGAGGTGCGCCCAGAGCGTCCCGTGCGCGGGCCACGCGGGTCGGTCGAGGAGCACGCTCATCCGTCGATCCTAGGCACGCGAGGCGACGGACGACGAGGGTGCGGGGCCGGCGGGACGCGCGACGCGCCCGGCGGGGATGCCCGGGGGAGCACCCGCCCTCGCGTATGATCGACGAGGACGCCGGGGGTCCGGAGTTTGACCCCTGTCCGGCGTTCCGGTAACGTGAGTCGCTGGCATGCGCTGATCCTCGAAGGTCGCGCGCGTGCCGCAGACTTCCTCCAATGATTCGGGCCACGAGGCGTCATGTCCTCAGTGAGTCAAGCCCGCGAGAGAAAACAGGTACGGAAAAGTGGTTTACGCAGTTGTGCGCGCCGGCGGTCGGCAGGAGAAGGTCGAGGTCGGGACCATCGTCACGATGGACCGGGTCAAGAACCAGCAGAGCGGCAAGGTCGTGCTCCCCGCGGTCCTGCTCGTCGACGGCGACACCATCACCACGGACGCCGCGAAGCTCGCCGACGTCACCGTCAGCGCCGAGATCCTGAACGACCTCCGCGGTCCCAAGATCGTCATCCAGAAGTTCAAGAACAAGACCGGGTACAAGAAGCGCCAGGGGCACCGCCAGGACCTCACGCGCGTCCAGGTCACCGAGATCAACTAGCACCGAGACCGCAGGGAGATACAGATGGCACACAAGAAGGGCGCGAGCTCTACCCGCAACGGCCGTGACTCGAACGCCCAGCGCCTCGGCGTGAAGCGCTTCGGCGGCCAGGTCGTCGGCGCCGGCGAGATCATCGTCCGCCAGCGCGGCACGCACTTCCACCCCGGCGTCAACGTCGGCCGTGGCGGCGACGACACGCTGTTCGCCCTCTCCGCCGGTTCGGTGGAGTTCGGCGTCAAGGGCGGCCGCAAGGTCGTCAACATCGTCGTCCCGGCCTAGCGCAGGCCGACAGCACGGACCCTGCAGCGGCACTGCCGCGCAGCACCTCAAGGGCGGGCCTCCTCGGCCCGCCCTTGCGTGCGTTCCGCAGGGACACCTCTAGAAGAAACGAGCGACAGCCATGGCGACATTCGTCGACACCGTGACCCTCCACCTGCGGGCGGGAAACGGCGGCAACGGCTGCGTCTCGGTGCGCCGCGAGAAGTTCAAGCCCCTCGCGGGCCCCGACGGCGGCAACGGCGGCAACGGCGGGGACATCGTCCTCGTCGCCGACCCGCAGGTCACCACCCTCCTCGCCTACCACCGCGGGCCGCACCGGTCCTCGCGCAACGGCGGCCCCGGCATGGGCGACCACCGCCACGGCACGCTCGGCGAGATGCTCGAGCTCCCCGTCCCGGTCGGCACCGTCGTCAAGGACGCCGACGGCGAGGTCCTCGTCGACATGGCTGTGCCCGGCATGCGCTTCGTCGCGGCCGAGGCCGGCCAGGGCGGGCTCGGCAACGCGTCGCTCGCCACCACCAAGCGCAAGGCCCCCGGCTTCGCGCTCCTCGGCACGCGCGGCCAGGAGGGCGACGTCGTCCTCGAGCTCAAGGTCGTCGCCGACGTCGCGCTCGTCGGCTACCCGTCCGCGGGCAAGTCGAGCCTCGTCGCGTCCATCTCGGCGGCGAAGCCGAAGATCGCCGACTACCCGTTCACCACGCTGCACCCGAACCTCGGCGTCGTCGAGGTGGCGGACTCCCGCTACACCGTGGCGGACGTGCCCGGCCTCATCGAGGGCGCGAGCGAGGGCAAGGGCTTGGGGCTCGAGTTCCTCCGCCACGTGGAGCGCTGCTCGGCGCTGCTGCACGTGCTCGACTGCGCGACGCTCGATCCCGGCCGCGACCCCATCTCCGACCTCGACATCATCCTCGGGGAGCTCGCCGCGTACCCCGTGCCCGAGGGTCAGGTGCCGCTCATCGAGCGCCCCCAGCTCATCGCGCTCAACAAGGTCGACGTGCCCGAGGCGAAGGAGCTCGCCGAGCTCGTGCGCCCGGAGCTCGAGGCCCGCGGCTACCGCGTGTTCGACATCTCGACGGTCAGCCGCGACGGCCTGCGCCAGCTGTCCTTCGCCCTCGCCGAGCTCGTGGAGGCCGCGCGCACGAAGGCGCTCGAGCAGCCCGAGGCCGAGCGCATCGTCCTCCGCCCCCGCGCCGTGGACGAGAAGCCCTTCACGATCCGCGTCGACGGCGGCAGCTACGGCGACATCTTCCGCGTCCTCGGCGCGAAGCCCGAGCGCTGGGTGCAGCAGACCGACTTCACCAACGACGAGGCCGTCGGCTACCTGGCCGACCGTCTGGCCAAGCTCGGCGTCGAGGACGGCCTGTTCAAGGCAGGCGCGGTCGCCGGATCCAGCGTCGTCATCGGCGAGGGCGACGGCATCGTCTTCGACTGGGAGCCCACGCTCACGTCCACGGCCGAGCTCATCACGAGCCCGCGTGGGGCCGACGCCCGCGTCGACCCGATCCGCCGACGCACCAACCAGGCGCGCCGCGAGGACTACTTCGCGCGCATGGACGCCAAGGCCGAGGCCCGCGCGCAGCTCGTGCGCGAGGGCGAGGCCGGGCTCTGGGCCGACGAGGACGGCGAGGACGGCGAGGCCCCCACGGACGAGCAGGCCTGACCCGTGGGGAGGGCTGCGCGCGTGGGGACGACCTCGCGCGCCGGGATCCCGGGTGCGCGCCGCATCGTCGTGAAGGTGGGCTCGTCGTCCATCAGCGGCGAGAACGCCGGGCGGATCCGCCTGCTCGTCGACGCGATCGCCGTCGCGCACGGCCGCGGCGCCGAGGTGGTGCTCGTCTCGTCCGGCGCCATCGCGACGGGCATGCCCTTCCTCCGCCTCGACGACCGCCCGGCCGACCTCGCGACGCAGCAGGCCGCGGCCGCGGTGGGCCAGAGCATCCTGGTCTTCCGCTACCAGGAGGCGCTCGACCGCTACGGCATCGTCGCGGGCCAGGTGCTCCTCACCGCGGGCGACCTCGCCGCCCCCGACCACCGCGAGAACGCCCAGCGCGCCATGGAGCGGCTGCTGGGGCTCCGGATCCTGCCGATCGTCAACGAGAACGACACCGTGGCCACCCATGAGATCCGCTTCGGCGACAACGACCGGCTGGCCGCCCTCGTCGCGCAGCTCGTGGAGGCCGACCTCCTCCTCCTGCTGTCCGACGTGGACGCGCTGTACACGCGGCCGCCGCAGGAGCCGGGCGCCGAGCGCATCGCGCACGTCGGGTTCGGCGACGAGCTGGCGGGCGTCGAGATCGGCAGCACCGGCACGGGCGTCGGCACCGGCGGAGCGGTCACCAAGGTCGCCGCGGCGCGCCTGGCCGCCGGCTCCGGCACGGGCGTCCTGCTCACCTCGACCGCGCAGGTGGCGGAGGCGCTCGACGGCGCGCTGGTCGGCACGTGGTTCGCCCCGCGCCCCTGATCCGCCGCGGTCGCCCGGCCCTCCCGCCTGGCTAGGCTTCCCCCATGCCCACGACCGTCACCGGCGGAACCGACGCCGCGCTCGCGTCCGCCGTCGATCCCGCCGCCCGCACCGATGCGGACGCGTCGTCGTCCGCGCTGGAGGGGATCCTCGTCGCCGCACGCACCGCGTCGACCCGGCTCGCGGCCAGCACGGCGGGGGAGCGCGACGCCGCCCTCGACCGCATCGCGGCGGCCCTCCACGCGGCCTCCGACCGCATCGTGGCCGCCAACGCGGAGGACCTCGCCGCCGGACGGGCCGCGGGCCTCGCCGCCGGGCTCCTCGACCGCCTCGCCCTCGACGCGGCGCGGGTGCGCGCGCTGGCGGACGCCGTGGCGGGGATCCGTCGACTCGACGACCCGCTCGGGCAGGTGGTGCGCGGCCGCACCCTCCCTAACGGGCTGCTCCTCTCGCAGGTGCGCGTGCCGTTCGGCGTCGTCGGCGCGATCTACGAGGCGCGCCCGAACGTCACGGTCGACATCGCCGCGCTCGCCCTCCGGAGCGGCAACGCCGTCGTGCTCCGCGGCGGATCCGCCGCCCTGCGCTCGAACGCCGTGCTGGTCGAGGTCATGCGGGAGGCGGTCGCCGAGGCGGGCCTCCCGGCGGACGCCGTGCAGACGGTGGACCCCCACGGCCGTGCCGGCGCCGCCCGGCTGATGCGCGCCCGCGGCCTCGTCGACGTCCTCGTCCCGCGCGGATCCGCGGACCTCATCCGCACCGTCGTGGAGGAGTCGACCGTCCCGGTCATCGAGACGGGCGCCGGCGTCGTCCACGTCTACCTCGACGCCTCCGCGGACGCGGCCATGGCCGTGGACGTCGCGGTCGACGCCAAGGTCAGCCGCCCGAGCGTCTGCAACGCGATGGAGACGCTGCTCGTGCACCGGGACGCCGCTCCCCGTGTCCTGCCCGCCGTGCTCGACGCGCTCCGCGACCGCGGCGTGACGATCCACGGAGACGAGGCCGTCCGCGGTCTCTGGCCCGGCGCCGTCCCCGCGACCGACGAGGACTGGGCCGCCGAGTACCTGTCGCTCGACCTCGCCGTCCGCGTGGTCGACTCCGCGGAGGACGCGGTCGCGCACATCGCCCGCTGGTCCACGCACCACACCGAGTCGATCGTCACCTCGGACGTGGGGGAGGCGGAGCGCTTCCTGTCCGCCGTCGACTCCGCCGTCGTCATGGTGAACGCGTCCACGCGGTTCACGGACGGATCCGTCTTCGGCTTCGGCGCCGAGGTCGGCATCTCCACGCAGAAGCTGCACGCCCGCGGACCGATGGGCCTGCAGGAGCTCACGAGCACGAAGTGGATCGTCCGGGGCAACGGTCAGGTCCGCGGCTGACGGCTCGGGTTCCCGCCCCGCGTCGGCAGCGGGCCGACGGCACGCCCGGGAGCGGATGCGCCCCTCTCGGGGGGCCGCCGATAGGATGGCAGGCGCCGCCCCCGTGCCCCGGGGCGTGCCACGAACGGAGATCCCATGCACGCGCTGACCACCACCATCCTCGCCGAGACCGAGCACGCCATGGAGCTCGCCGCTCCGCTCTGGGTCTTCCCGGCGGTCGCGGCCGTCGTGTTCATCGCCCTCGGCGTCGTCATGTTCAGCTTCCGCGACGTAAGCAACCGCCACTCGGAGAAGTGGGGCAAGCCGCCGGTGGCGGAGCAGGGCCACGGGACCGCCGACCAGGCGCACTGATCCGGAGCCCCCGCCCCATGACCTCTCCGACGACCCCGCGCCCGCGCATCGGGGTCATGGGCGGGACCTTCGACCCCATCCACAACGGCCACCTGGTCGCCGCGAGCGAGGTGCAGCAGCACCTGCAGCTCGACGAGGTGATCTTCGTGCCCACCGGCCAGCCCTGGCAGAAGCAGACCGTGACGGACGGCGAGCACCGGTACCTCATGACCGTCATCGCCACCGCGGCGAACCCCCGCTTCACCGTCAGCCGGGTCGACATCGATCGCGGGGGCACGACGTACACGATCGACACCCTCCGCGACATCCGGAGCGCTCATCCGGACGCCGAGCTCTTCTTCATCACCGGCGCCGACGCCATCCAGCAGATCCTCGGCTGGAAGGACGTGCAGGAGCTGTGGGACCTGGCGCACTTCGTCGCGGTCACGCGGCCGGGGCACGACCTCACCGAGAGCGGCCTCCCGCACGCCGACGTAAGATTGCTGGAGGTCCCGGCGCTCGCCATCTCCTCGACCGACTGCCGGAGCCGAGTCGGACGCGGATTCCCCGTGTGGTACCTCGTCCCCGACGGAGTCGTCCAGTACATCTCCAAGCACCACCTGTATCGGAGCCCGCAATGACCCCCTCCCACGACGCGCCCGACACCGGGCCGACCTCGTTCGACGACGGTCCCGCTCCCGCGACCCTCGGCCTCAGCCGCCGTGAGATGCGCGCCGCCGAGCGCGCGCGCGCTCAGGCCCTGGGCATCGACGAGGCCGACGACGCGCCCGCCGAGGACGCGGCGGCGCCGTCCACAGACGGCGGGGCGGCTCCGAGCGACGACCCCGCGGACACCGCCGACGGACCTGGATCGGCAGCATCGTCCGGCCCCTCCGAGGAGCCCTCCGGCGAGCCGGCCACGATGCCCGGCGTCGGCGCGGACACCTCCGCGATCCTGCTCTCCGGCGGCGTCCTCACGCGTCGCCAGCTGCGCGCCATCCGCGAGGCGGAGCAGGCAGCCCGCCAGCAGCGTGGATCCGAGCACGACGTGCCCGCCGACGTGGCAGCGGATCAGGACGCGCCCGACGTTCCCGCGACGACGGACGACTCCACCGACGAGGGCGCTGCGGGGCCGGACGTGGCGCCGGCGCCGGTCGACGACGCCCCGCCCGTCGGCGACGCCACGGTCCCGCCGTACGTCCGCTACGGGCGCGGATCCCGGGCGACCCCGCGTCCGCGCGCCCCCTACGGCAGCGCGTACCGTCGGGCCGCCCTCGCGGAGGAGACGCCGGACGCCCCGGACGCCCCGGACGCGACCCCCGCGTCCGCGTCCGAGGCCCCCGCGGAGACCGGCGCGGCGGAGACGGACGCCGACGTGCCGACGGAGGCACCCGCGTCCTCGACCGCGGACGACGTGGTCCCCGAGGACGCCGCCGACGCGTCGGCGCGCATCCCGTCGGCGTGGCCCTTCGCGCCCATCACGCCGTCGGTCGTCGACGCCGACCACGACGTCGACGCGTCCGGGGAGCAGCCCACCGTGCCGCCGCTCGCGACCCACATCCCCGAGCGCGGCGAGGATCCCCGACCCGCTCCGTCCCTCGAGGCCACCCCCTGGGACTCCGCGGCTCCCGCCCCCCACCTCGAGCCCGCGTTCGGCACGCGCGCCTCCGATGCCGAGGACGACGCCGACGGTGCGCCCGCTCGCCCCGACGTCGACGACGGCGCCGACGAGCGCACGTCGCCGGAGGCTCCGACGACCGAGGCCGACACCACCGCCGATGCGCGGTCCCCGTTCACCCCGCCCACCGGCCACTGGTCGGTGCAGGACCAGGTCGACGAGGACCAGCCGCACACCGGCAACCACTTCATCCTCCCGACCGTGCCCCACGTCAACGACATGCAGCAGGCGCTGAACAGCACGGGCGAGATCATCATCACGGGCTCCATCGACCTCCCGCGGAGCCTCGGCTCCATGGGCACCCACCCGGACCGCTTCGACACGGCCGACATGGACCGGATCCTCGAGCAGAGCGACGACCAGGACCACGCTCCCGGCGGCTCCGACTCGGAGCCCGTCCGCGCGAGCCGCGCCGTCAGCACCCACACCTCCACGCGCGCCGTCGTGCAGCCGCCGCCCCGCAAGCGCTTCACCGCGCCCGTCGTGGCGGCCGTCACGGCCGGGGGAGTGGCCGTCATCGGCGCGGGTCTCGTCATCGTCGCCTTCATGACGAATGTATTCTGATCGCTGATGCACCACCCCACCCGTCCCGGAAGGACTCTGTGACCGCTTCTCCCCGCGCCCTCGACCTGCTCAAGGTCGCCGCCCTCGCCGCCGACTCCAAGCAGGCCATCGACCTCGTCGCGCTCGACGTCTCCGGGCCCCTGCCCCTCACCGACGTCTTCCTCATCGCCTCGGCCCGCAACGAGCGGAACGCGCAGGCGGTCGCCGACGAGATCGAGGACAAGATGATCGAGGCCGGCGCCAAGCCGCTGCGCCGCGAGGGGAAGAGCGAGGGCCGCTGGATCCTCCTCGACTTCGGCGACGTCGTCGCCCACGTCTTCACCGAGGAGGACCGCATGTACTACTCGCTGGAGCGCCTCTGGAAGGACTGCCCCGTCGTCGCCCTCGAGATCGAGCCGACGGCCTCCGCATCCTGATCCGCTCCCATCCCGCCCGCGAGGAGATCCCCGCATGAAGTGCCCCAACGACTCCGCGACCCTGGTCATGAGCGAGCGCAGCGGGGTCGAGATCGACTACTGCCCCGATTGCCGGGGCGTGTGGCTCGACCGCGGGGAGCTCGACAAGATCCTCGACCGCGCCGAGCAGGAGTCCCGGCCCCCGGCAGCGGCCGCGCCTCCCGTGGCGCCGGCAGCGCCGCTGGGCGGCTACCCGGATGCGGGACGCGACGACCGCTGGCGCGACGACGACCGCGATCGCCGTGATGGCGATCGCCGGCGTGAGGACGGCCGTGACCGCTCGTACGGGTCGCGGGACGACCGCGGGTCGGGATATCCGCCCGCCGGCGGCTACGGGCAGGCTGGCGGCTACGGACAGGGTGACGGCTACGGCGGGAAGCGCCGCAAGAAGGAGAGCTGGCTCAGCGAGCTCTTCGACTGACGCGCTGTCGTCGCCCGACCGGTCCGTCGACGCGGATGCCCTGGTCATGGGGCGGTCGGAATGTGTAGTAATGTAGACGAGTCGCTTCCGCAGGGAAGCGGAGTACGGGTCTGTGGCGCAGTTGGTAGCGCACCTGCATGGCATGCAGGGGGTCAGGGGTTCGAATCCCCTCAGATCCACCGCACGAGCCCCGCACCTCATCGAGGTGCGGGGCTCTTCTCGTTCGCGATCGCGGTGTCGTCGCAGTGGGCCGGATGCGCGGATCTCCGGCTTCGTCGCATCCATCAGCGCGTCAGTGAAAGGGCGTCGGCGTCGGCGGAGCGCTGCCACAGCGGGCAGGCTGCGCGCGCGTCACCGGTGCGCGCGCCGCATGGCCCGGAACCACCGCGGCGTCATGAACGGCGGGAGGTAGAACGCGCCGATCACACCGACGAGCATGACTCCGATCACCAGGTACCGGGTCCACTCCGGCACGGGCCGGAACGCGTACAGGGTCGAGGTGCCGAGCATCGCGAGCCCGTACCAGAACAGGCCGAGGACGTAGAAGTGATGGCCGCCTCGGGACCAGGAGCGCCAGAGTCCCGTGTACGCGAGGAGCCCCATGCCCGTCAGGGCGGCTCCGAGGAGGGTCAGCATCAGGTGATGGTGTCCGCCACGATGGCGGGTGCGCCCGCTGTCGTGTCACCGGGTCGTGGAGCGACGGGCCGGGGCCGGCGGACCACTGAGGAGGCGCTTCGTCGTGCATGGCGCACGGCCCTGGCCTCACGATTCTCGCCAGGGCGATGCAGCTTAACCATGTGAGCGCTGCATGGCCCGGAACCACCGTGGCGTCAGGATCGGCGGCAGGTACCACGTGCTTGCGGCACCTCCGACGATCAGGACCATGGGGATCCACAGGATCCACGTGGGAGCGGTCGGGATGAACTTGATGAACCCGATGAGGAACGCACCGAGTCCGAACCAGAAGAACCCGAAGACGTAGTAGTAGTACCCGTTGCGAGACCACGCTCGCCAGAGGCCGGTGTAGCCGAGGAGGCCGACGGCCATGAAGCTGGCGCCGATCGCGTACATCATCGACGGCCTCCTTCTGGGGCGAAGACGTCATTCCGAGTGGGAAATGTCGGATATCGCCACGTCTGCGTGAGAGCGGGGCCGTGCTCAGCGTGTTCGTGCAGATCCGTACCGCTCTCGCGAGTCGCGTGCATCACTTCCACGTCCTCCGCATCGCTCGGAACCAGCGTGGAGTGAGGCAGGGAGGCAGGTAGAAGGCCGTCGCTATGGTCGCGAAGAAGAAGAACGTGGTCAGATTAAGGAACCAGATGGGCAGAGGCGCGAGGAGAGTCTGCACATCGATCACGACAATGCTCAGGCCGAACCAGAACACACCGAAGACGTAGTAGTAGAAGCCGTCTCTCGACCAACTCCTCCAGATGCCCGCGTATGCGGAGAGCCCGAACATCATCAGGATGACGCCGATGGGCCAGATCACGCGTTCTCCTCGGAGGTCTTCACGACCAGTTCTGAAAGCGCGGAGTGGTCCCAGTAGGTCGGCACGAGCTGAAGCGACGAATCACAGTCGACTCGGCGACGGAGATGAGTGGCGCCACCCGCCACGACGATCGGCAGTCCCTCGTCTGATCCGGGCACTGCCATGCCGAACGATGTCCACTCCTGCGTCCATCCACCAGTCAGGCCCGGTTGCGCCCACTCAGGCACATCCACGTGCTCGCCGCGGATCCGGGCGTCGACGTGGTCGTCGGGAATCACCTGGTCATCCATACCATGTTTGAATGAGAAGAGCCGAAGACGGAGTAAGCGAGCCGTTCCGCCACGATCCGGTGTATTCGACAAGCCTGACGGGAATGAGGCCCTCACCAAACGCTGACCTCACCTTCGTCCTCCGTTTGCGGCGCTCAGGTCGACGAGAGCCGAAAGCAACCATCACGACGATATCCGCGGGGACGTCATGCCGTACTGAACCTTCTCGTAGCGGTACTGACGAGGACGAACTGCGGCTATGTCCGGGCTGTGTTGGCTCTGAAATCCGCCGTGAAGGCCCGTGTGTCTGCCGCTGGCCTCATGACGACTCAGGATTCCGCGTGGGGGATTCACCCTCCGTACCTTGATAATTCCATGACGGTCTTCGATGTCAATCTGAGGACCAGTGGCGTCGGTGCTCATTGGACGTCTACGTTCTCGAACTCGTTGATCGCGTCCCCCGGCGCATGGCGCGGAACCACGGCGGCGTCATGAACGGAGGCAAGTACCATGTGCCTCCACCTCCGGCTAGGAGGATCACGATGAAAGCGAACCGCACCCATCCCGGGAGTGGTTCCAGGTCGCTTGTCGCTCCGATGAGAAGAGCTCCTAAACCGAACCAGAACAGACCGAAGACGTAGAAGTGGAAGCCCTGCCGTGCCCACGATCGCCACACGCCTGTATATCCGAGGAGTCCGATCGCCATGAGCAGCACACCGAGGGCGCACGTCATCGGCGTGTTCCTGTCCGGCCGATCAGATCGAAGATCGCACTGTAGGCCCAGTACGACGGCACGACGGAGAGCAACGAGCCACCCTCTACGCGTTCTCGGACGTGGATGTTCCCGTCCATGATCACCAGTGGAAGGCCGTCGTCGCTATCCGGGACGCCCACCGACGCCGACGACCAGGTCCCGCGCCATCGCCGGGCCAGCGACTCGGCAGCCCAGCTCGGGACCTCGACGAAATCGCCTCGGATGCGAGCGTCGATGTCGGCATCACCTATGACGTGAGCTCCTGGTTCATCTCCTCCGGGCACCGGCCAATAGGGGCTGATGCCGAGCCACCCAACGAGGCGTGCGACCGCGGTTGAGAACGGGATAACATCCAGCTTCTCTTGTCCGTCCTCTCTGACGAGCGTGACGCTCAGATCCCGCCGCGCCCAGAGGCTCCACGTCGCCGTACCCTCTGCGGACCGGCGTTCTGCTACGAGTCGATAGCCGGCGTGAGCAATGACTCCGGTCAGCGTCACACCGGCAGCCGTAGGAGCTCCGAACTTCCCGGTCAGGCCGCTCGTGCGGAGCGCTATTCCCTGTTCCGTATTCCGCTTCGCACCCCCGACGAGGCCGCGATCGCGGACGCTCCACAGAGCGCTCAAGGAGCCAGATGGCAGCACGTAGGCGTTGGTGGGGGCTTCCTGATCGGCCGTGACCTCCAGCGACTCGAGCGGGCGCCCCCACTCATCAGAGGAGTACTCGTCCAATGTCGCGCTCATCCGACGACCTCTTCGAATGGACTCGTCACAGCGATGCCGTCGAACACCGGGATCAGCCGGGGGTAGACGTCGAAACCCGCGCTGCAGGTTAGGTCGATCCTCGTGTCGCCGTATGTCGCCGTGAACTTCGTGACCGCTACAGCTTTGCTGTCGATCTCGTAGATGAATTGCATGCGCCTCTGGAAGATTCCGTCTTCCCATGGGTTGACTGAAACAACATGCGACCAGGGCTCCATGGACATGGTCTCGAGTATGGCACGGGCGGAGTCTGCCACGATGCTGCCCGCTGATTCGATGGTGGACAACACAACATTCTCTCGGAAATATGTGCCGATTCGAGTGGCCGTTGGGATCCCGGTGACTATCTCTCCGCCGGTCTCACCACTCCAGCCGGCCGGCAGATGGAGCGCGCCCAAACGTGTGGGGATCTTCTGCCAAGATACGCGCTCATCCTCATTGGTGCCCGTCATCGGTGCTTACCGTCCAGATTGCCCATCACGACTCCACCTGCATCCTCTCCGACATGCCCTCCTACTAGTCCGCCAATCACCCCGCCCAATATTCCACCCAGCAGGGTCCCGGGACCTGGCACGACGCTTCCAATAGCGGCTCCGATCTCCGCACCTGTCGCGGCACCCGCCCAACCACCTAGAGCGGCCGCGCCTCCTACAACCCCCGCGTTCTCAGCGGCATGTGCGAATCTGTGCTCTCCGTCCCATTCTGGGTGTGTACGGAGGTCTTCTTGGTACTGCTCGGTTCCAGCTGCAGCGACAGTTACGACGATGCCTGCTCCACCGAGCACGTGACTCGCCGTCTTCGCAACTGCGGGTAGTGCACTCAGACCGGCCGATGGGTCGCCTGAGAGGTACAAATGGGGCACGGTTTTGATATCAGGTGGCGGCGAATCCATCGCTGCCTGTGCCAGCTCTCGAGGAACAAGCACCGGGCTTCCCGGACGCGTTCAATACTCACGGTTCTGCCACCTGTCCACGGTCTTCGCCTGCGGCGGCTCCTCGAAGTCCGAGGAGGTCGCGACCGGGACACAGCGGATGCGCTGGCTGATGCCCTGTCCTACGCCCATTGCGGAGCTAGAGACGTCACCGGATAGAACCTTAAGGGCCGCGTCGGCTTGGTGGGGTGCGCGGTACTTGGAGAGCGCCCGGAGGCGCCGGGCGCAGTCCTCATCGGCCGCGGCCACATCGCGGTTGAACTTCGCCACGTCGTCCGCCAGTCGGCCGCCGGGGGTGTCCCGCGCCCCGATGGAGTCCTCGTCGTCGAAGGTGTCGTCCATGGAGGAGGTGTGCGCATCCACGTCCGAGGCCAGGGCGGCGCGGCGGGTAGCGAGGTCGGCGAGTGCGGAGGCGTAGTCGTCGAGCACGCGCCGGGCGTTCGTCGCCTCCGTCGCGACCATCCGGGCAACCGTCTTCGGGGCGTCCATCGCGGCACGGACACGGTCAGCACCAGGACCGTCGTACACGTCCTCCGCAGCGAGCCCGGTCCATCCGGAGGCGACGGAATCCATCGCCCCGTCGAGCTGGGTGGCGACGTCCGCGAACCCGCTGGCCGCGATCTCGACGGCCGCGGAGTCGGGCACGTCGGCGAGCGTCCCGATCTTGATCACTCGGAACCGCCCCAGCTGACCTCCGCGACGCGCTTCGCGGCGTCCGTCGCCATCTGCTCGTCACCCTGCTCGTAGTCGGCGATGGAGCTCCGGGTCGCGGAGATCGCCGTGGCCACCTGGTTCTTCACGGCTAGGAGGTCGACGCCCAGGGGATCGATGCTGAGGTCGGCGAGGGCGGCTGCCGCCTGGGAACCCGTGCCGACCGCTGCCGAGGCATGGCCGATCGCGGACTCCATCGTCGTGGTCGCCTTGGAGATGCCCTCGGCGTCCGATTCCGCCTTCGTGAGGACGGCGCGCGCCTTCGCGGGGTCCAGTCTCCAGCCGTCCATGTCAGTCCTCTCACCGCGGGATCGCGCGTCCTCCTTGCGCACCGTGGATTGCGAACGGGGGCGCGTCAACGGGGGCGCGAGCCGGGCCTCTCCCGGATCAGGGGGCTGTCCTCCAGAAGGAAGGACGCGCGTAACGTAGCACGGGTCATCGGCCCCCGAAGCTCCCGAATGTCGCACGCCAGCCTGCACCACTCGAACGCCGCCGATCCGCACCGCGCATCGGTCGTGGGATCGGCGGTCCCAGGCGTCCTGGCGGCTTTCGCGGTCGGAGCGGCTGTGATGGCGATGCCGCTCGTCACCTGATTCGCGCAGGCCGCCGCGGGCTGCCCGGGGCTGGACGTCCCGGGCGTCATCGACACGCGCATCGACCACGGCGGCGTCATCACGCAGATCGGCCCGGGCGGCTTCCTCATTCCCGATAACCGCGGCCTGGCAACCGGCTTGGCCGCCGGCCTCATCGTGGACGTGGTCGTCCACGCGCGTCGGTGCAGCGCCGAGGGTGGTCGTCCACGCGCGTCAGTGCGGCGCCGAGGACTGAGCGGATCCGGCACCCGTCCGGTCCGCGCGTAGGGTCGAGGGGATGCCTGACGATCGCCGCCCCTCCTCCGTGTCCGACCGACGTCGGGTGCGCGGCTCGCGCGGCCGTCTCGTCGGCCTGGCCGTCGTGACGGGCGCCGTCGCGCTCGGGCTCGCCGCCTGCACGACGCCCACGCCGATCCCGCCCGCGCCCGGGCCCCTCCGCGTGGTGTCGTTGGGCGACTCGTACTCCACGGGCACGGGATCGGCGACGCCCCTGCCGGGCGACCCGGGGGTGTGCGGGCGGACGGTGGCGGGATCCGTCCGCGTGGCGGCCGACGCCGTCGGCGCGGACTTCGTGGACGCCGCCTGCGACGGAGCCACCACGGCCGACCTCCTCGCCCCGCGGGAGCGCGGCGGACAGACGCTGCCCGCGCAGATCGACGCGTTGGCGGAAGGTGCGGACGTGGTCCTCGTCCGCATCGGGGGCAACGACCTCGGCTTCCCCGCGCTCGTGGGCGGCTGCCTCGCCCGGGACGCCGACGGCCCGGTCGCCGCAGGACCGTCCACGTGCGTCGACGCCCTCGCCCCCGCGGGCGGGACCGACGCCGTGCGCGCCCGCATCGACGGCGAGGTCTCGACGCGCCTGGCCGACGCGTTCGGCCGGATCCGCGAGGCCGCCCCGGACGCCCGCGTCGTCGTGCTCGGGTACCTCAGCGTGCTCGGCGGCGCCGACGCCCTGCCGGAGGAAGGGTGCCTGGCCGCGACCGCGACGTCGGGAGTCAACGGGCGGGTGCTCCTGACCGACCGCGATGCGCCCTGGCTCGCCGTCGTGCAGAGCGCGCTCGACGACGCGATCGCGCGCACGGCTGAGGCGGCGGGCCTCCGCTTCGTCGACCAGGAGACCCCGACCGCCGCGCACGGGTCCTGCGTCGGCGACGCGGGGGATCCGTATGTCGCGGGCCTCGGCGGCAGCGCGGGCGACGTGCCCCTGCATCCCAACGCGGCCGGGCTCGCCTGGGAGGCGGACGCGATAGCGGGCGTGCTGCGTGAGGAGGCGGCCGCGCTCGGACGCTGACCGTCGGCGCGACCCGCGGACGGACTCGTGTGGGTATGTGTTGCTTCGTGTTGCTTCTCCTGCGGATGAGGGCTACAGTGCGAGGACGCGAGGCGAACGTGCCCCGCGGAGTCGAAGGAGACCGCCCGTGTACGCCGAGGAACGCCAGGACCGGGTGGTCGACCTCCTCGAGCGCGCGGGCCGCGTCGCCGTCATGGACCTCGCCCGCGACTTCGCCGTCACCACGGAGACCGTGCGCCGCGACCTCGCCCAGCTGGAGTCCCGCGGGCTCCTCCGCCGCGTCCACGGCGGCGCCGTCCGCGCGAGCCGCTCCACGCGCGTCGAGGAGAGCCTCGACGCCCGCAGCACGCGCAACACCGACGCGAAGGCGCGCATCGCGGATGCCGCGATGGCCCTCCTGCCCCCCACCTTCCAGGGATCCGTCGCCGTCGACGCCGGCACGACCACCGGGCTGGTGGCGGAGCGCATCGCCGCCTGGACGCCGGTCGTGGCGGGCCGGACGCTCGTCGTCGTCACGCACTCGATGGTGGTCGCGCAGACCGTGAGCCGGAACCCCGCCGTGGAGGTGCAGCTGCTCGGCGGCCGCCTCCGCGGCATCACGAGCGCCGCGGTCGGGCCCGCGACGCTCGGACAGCTGTCGCGCCTGCGGCCGGACATCGCCTTCATCGGCGCCAACGGCATCCACGCGGAGTTCGGCCTGAGCACGCCCGACGAGGAGGAAGCCGCCGTGAAGACCGCCCTGACCCGGGGATCCCGCCGAGCCGTCGCGCTCGTCGACGCCTCGAAGGCGGGGGAGGAGGCCCTCGTGGGCTTCGCCGCCCTCGACGACCTCGACACCCTCGTCACCGACGCCGCTCCCCGCGGCCCGCTCGCCGACGCGCTGGCCGGTGCCGAGGTGGAGGTGATGGTCGCGTGATCCTCACCCTCACCGCCAACCCGAGCCTCGACCGCACCATCGACCTCGCCGGCCCCCTCGCGCGCGGCGCCGTGCAGCGCGCCCGCGGCGTCACCGAGCAGCCGGGCGGCAAGGGCGTCAACGTCTCCCGCGCGCTCATCGCCTCCGGCCTCGACACCATCGCGCTCCTGCCGGGCCGCCTCGACGACCCGATGCTCGTGGCGCTGCAGGCCGAGCGGATCCCGCTCGACCACCTCGACATCGACGGCCGCGTGCGGCAGAACGTCACGCTCACCGAGCCCGACGGCACGACCACCAAGGTCAACGAACCCGGCCCCGTGCTGAGCGCCGCGGAGGCGGACGCGCTGGTCGCGCTCGTCGTGCGGCACGCGCGCGCCGCCACGTGGCTCGTGCTGGCCGGATCCCTGCCGCCCGGCCTCGACGACGACTTCCACGCCCGCGTGGTGCAGGCCGTGCGCGCCGAGCTCGGCGACCGGGCCCCGCGGATCGCCGTGGACTCCTCGGGCGCGCCCATGGCGGCGCTCATCGCGTCGGGCGCCGTGGTCGACCTCGTCAAGCCCAACGGCGAGGAGCTCGCCGAGCTCGTGGGGATCGACGACCCGGTCGCGCTCGAGGAGGACCCCCGCCTCGCCCACGAGGCGTCCCGGTCCCTCGTCTCCCGCGGCTGCCGCGCGGTCCTCGCGACCCTCGGCGCCCGCGGGGCCGTCCTCACCACGGCCGACGGCGGGTGGCACGCCACCATGCCGCCGATCGTGCCGGTGAGCACCGTGGGCGCGGGCGACTCGTCGCTCGCGGGCTACCTGCTCGCCGACCACCGCGGCGCGGGACCGGAGGGGCGGCTCACGCAGGCCGTCGCCCACGGTTCCGCGGCCGCCTCCCTCCCCGGCAGCACCATGCCGTCCCCCGACCAGACCCGGCCGGACAGCGTCACCGTCCAGCCGCTCCTCCCGATCGCCGCCGATCGCTGACCCGCCCCACCTGGAGAAGAACATGCCATCGCTCATCACGAACCGCCTCGTGCTCCTCGACGCCGATCTCGGCGCCGACCGCGAGCACGCCGTCCGCGCGCTCGCTGAGCGCGTCGTCGCGGAGGGCCGCGCCACGGACGCCGACGCCCTCTTCGCCGATGCCTGGGACCGCGAGTCCAAGACCGCGACCGGCATGGGCGGCGGCCTCGCCATCCCGCACTGCCGCTCCGCCGCGGTGACGGAGGCGACGCTCGTCATGGCCCGCCCGGCGCCGACCGTCGACTTCGGCGCGCCGGACGGCCCCGCCGACCTCGTCTTCTTCATCGCCGCGCCCGACGGCGCCGACCAGGAGCACCTCGTGCTGCTGTCGCGCCTCGCGCGCTCCCTCATCAAGCCGGAGTTCGTGGAGGCGCTGCGTTCGGCCACCGACGAGGACCAGGTCGTCTCGCTGGTCGAGGGCGCGCTCGTGGACGAGCCCGCGTCGTCCACCGGGGCACCCGCCGCCGCTCCCGCTCCGGTCGCGTCCAACGCCGACGCCGGATCCGCCGCGCCCGCCCCCGTGGCCGACGCGCCCGTGCTCATCGCCGTCACCGCGTGCCCCACCGGCATCGCGCACACCTACATGGCGGCCGACTCGCTCGTCGCGGCCGCGAAGCGCGCCGGCGTCGAGCTGCACGTCGAGACGCAGGGATCCTCCTCCGTCACGCCCGTCGACCCGGCGGTCATCGCGCGGGCCACGGCCGTGATCTTCGCGGTCGACGTCGACGTGCGCGACCGCGCGCGCTTCGCGGGCAAGCCCGTCATCCAGGCGCCCGTCAAGCGCGGCATCGACCAGCCCGACCAGATGGTCGCCGAGGCCGTCGCCGCCGCGAAGGACCCGAACGCGCCGCGCGTGCCGGGCGGCGCATCCGCCTCCGCGGGATCCGAGCAGGCATCACCGCAGTCCTCGCAGTCGGTGGGAGCGCGCCTCAAGCGCTGGCTGCTCACGGGCGTCAGCTACATGATCCCGTTCGTCGCGGGCGGCGGCCTGCTCATGGCGCTCGGCTTCCTGCTGGGCGGGTACCGGATCACCGACGTCGCGGCCGACGTCGTGGTCCAGAACTCCCTCGCCAACCTGCCCGACGGCGGGATCATGACCTACCTCGGCGCCGTGGCCTTCGTCATCGGCAAGGCGTCGATGGGCTTCCTCGTCCCGGTCCTCGCCGGCTACATCGCCTACGCCATCGCCGACCGCCCGGGCATCGCCCCCGGGTTCGTCGCGGGCGCCGTCTCGCTGATCATGGGCGCCGGCTTCCTCGGCGGCCTCGTCGGCGGCCTCGTGGCCGGTGGCGTCGCCTACGCGATCGGCCGCATCGACGTGCCGCGCTGGCTGCGCGGGCTCATGCCCGTCGTGATCATCCCGCTCCTCGCCTCGATCGTCGCCTCGGGGCTCATGATCATGGTGCTCGGCGGCCCGATCGCAGGGCTCACGAACTGGCTCAATGGCTCCCTGAAGGACCTCTCCGGCACCTCGTTCGCGGTCCTCCTCGGCGCGATCCTCGGCGTGATGATGTGCATCGACCTCGGCGGCCCGATCAACAAGGTCGCCTACTCGTTCGCCGTGGCCGGCCTCGGCACCGCGTCGCTCGACAACCAGGCCCCCTGGCAGATCATGGCCGCGGTCATGGCCGCCGGCATGGTCCCGCCGCTCGCCCTCGCGCTCGCCTCGACCGTCATCGACCGCCGCCTCTTCAGCCCGGCCGAGCGCGAGAACGGCAAGGCCGCCTGGCTCCTCGGCGCCGCGTTCATCTCCGAGGGCGCGATCCCGTTCGCCGCGGTCGACCCGCTGCGCGTCATCCCCGCGAGCATCGTGGGCGGCGCCGTCACGGGCGCCATGGTGATGGGTCTCGGCGTCGTGTCGCAGGCCCCGCACGGCGGCGTCTTCGTGCTCTTCGCCATGAACGGCACGTTCCTCGGCTTCCTCGCCTCCGTCGCGGTCGGGACCGTCGTCTCGGCGTTCCTCGTCGTGCTCCTCAAGCGCTTCACCACGAAGCGCCCCGAGGCCGTCGCCGACGCGACCGTCGACCAGGGCGTGCCCGTCGCGGCCTGACCCGCTCCCGTCCGACCCACCCGATCCCCGCAGAAGGAGAACACCATGACCGAGCGCACCGCCACCATCGGCAGCCGCGTGGGCCTGCACGCCCGACCCGCATCCCTCTTCATCGAGGCCGTGCGGCGCACCGGCGTCGCCGTGAGGATCAGCAAGCCGGGCGGCACGCCGCTCGACGCGACGAGCATCCTGTCGCTCATGAGCCTCGGCGCCGCGAACGGCGACCAGGTCGTGCTCACGGCCGAGGGCGACGGCGCGGACGCCGCGCTCGACGAGCTCGCCGCGCTGCTCGAGAGCGACCTCGACGCCGTCGAGTAGCCGCACCGCACGACGAGAGGGCCCGGTCACCGCGATGCGGTGGCCGGGCCCTCTCGTGTCAGGCGAGCGTGCGCGTCACCACTCGGCGACGCGGTAGTCCTTGAGGAAGACGCCCGAGATGTCCTCGCCGGCCTCGCCCATGACTATGGGGTCATAGACGCGCGCGGCGCCGTCCACCAGGTCGAGCGGCGCGTGGAAGCCCTCCTCGGCGAGCCGCACCTTGGTGGGGTGCGGGCGCTCGTCGGTGATCCAGCCGGTGTCGACGCTCGTCATGAGGATCCCGTCGGTCTCGCGCATCTCGCGCGCCGACGTGCGCGTCATCATGTTGAGCGCGGCCTTGGCCATGTTGGTGTGCGGGTGGCCGGGGCCCTTGTACGCCCGGGCGAACTGGCCCTCCATGGCGCTCACGTTCACGACGTACTTGCGGCGCGCGGTCGACGCCGCCATCGCGGGGCGCAGCCGGCTCACGAGGAGGAACGGGGCGGTGACGTTCGCGAGCTGCACCTCGAGCATCTCCAGCGGATCCACCTCGTGCACCACCTGGGTCCAGCTGTTCGCGTCGTGCAGGTCGGGCACGAGGCCGCCCGCGTCGATGGCTGTGCCGGCCGCGAGGCGCGCGAGCGAGGAGGACCCCGCCGTCATCGCGAGCTCGGTGACCTCCGCCGCCGTGATGCCCGTGGCGGTCGAGAGGATCGGGTGCGCGGCGACGCTGGCCGCGAGGGCCGCGGGGTGCGCGTCGTTCGTGTGGCCGAACGTGAGCAGCTCCGGGATCGGGCCGTCGGGCAGCGGCGCGGACTCGGCCTCCGACAGCGGCGCGTAGGAGCCGGGGGAGCGGCGCACGGTCTGCGCGGCGTTGTTGATGAGGATGTCGAGCGGGCCGGCGGCCGCGACCGCGTCGGCGAGGCCGATGACCTGGGCCGGGTCCCGGAGGTCGAGGCCCACGACGCGGAGGCGGTGCACCCACTCGTGCGCGTCGGGCAGCCCGGCGAAGCGGCGGACGGCATCCCGCGGGAAGCGCGTGGTGATGGTGGTGTGCGCGCCGTCGCGGAGGAGCCGCAGCGCGATGTGCATGCCGATCTTCGCGCGGCCCCCGGTGAGGAGCGCGCGCATGCCGGTGAGGTCGGTGCGGGCCTCGCGCTTGGCGTGGTTGATCCGCGCGCAGTCCGGGCAGAGCTGGTGGTAGAACGCGTCGACCTGCGTGTAGTGCTGCTTGCAGATGTAGCAGGGGCGCGAGCGGAGGAGCGTGCCGGCGGTGGGCGCGGCCGTCGTGATGGCGAGCGGGATGCCACGCGTCTCGTCGTCGATGCGGTCGGGGGCGCCCGTCGCGGTGGCGGCGACGACGGCGCGGTCGGCGGTGGCGACGGCCTCGCGCTTCTCGAGGCGGCGGGCCTTCTTCACGGACTTGAACATGCTCGCCGTGGCACGGCGGACGGCGACGAAGTCGGGGTGCTCCTCATCGATGTCGGCGAGCGAGCCGAGGACGCGGAGCGTGACGGCGAGGTCCGCGGGGTCGATGGCCGCGCCGGCGTCGGGACCGGGGGCGGAGGCGGCGGCGGGATCCGCGGGCACGGCGGGGTCGTCGGGGAGGGCGTCGGAGGGCACAGGAGATGATACCCGGCGGGCGGGCGGGCGGGCGGGCGGGCACGGCCGAGCGGGAGGGGCCGGGCGGGGCCCGCGGCGGCTACATCGTGGTGGCGAAGCCCACGGCGGCTGCGATGACGGCCCAGAGGGCGATGGCCACCACGATGAGGGCGGTGAGCCCGGTGCGGCGGTCGCGCCAGCGCGCGCGCTCCGCCTCGGTGGGCGCGGGGTCGGGGCTGGGCTCGTGGGGGAGGGAGGGCATCCGGCGACCGTATGCGGCGCAGCCGGGGAGCCGCCGCCGCCTGTGGACAACTCCCGTCGCCCGGCCGGCACCCGCGCGTGGGGGAGGATGGACGCATCATGCCCGACACCGCCCCCGCCCCCACGCTCACCGAGGAGGCGGCCCGCCTGGCCGTGGACGGGGCGACCGACGACGCGATCTACGACGCCTTCGCCGAGTGGGCGCTCGCGCGGGGCATCGAGCTGTACCCGGCGCAGGACGAGGCGGCCCTGGAGATCGCGTCGGGCGCGAACCTCATCCTCTCGACCCCGACCGGCACGGGGAAGTCGCTCGTCGCGGTCGCGGCGCACTTCGCGGCGCTGGCCCGGGGACGCCGCTCGTACTACACGGCGCCCATCAAGGCGCTCGTCTCCGAGAAGTTCTTCGCGCTCGTCGAGCTGTTCGGCGCCGCGCAGGTCGGGATGGTCACGGGCGACTCCTCGGTGAACCCGGACGCGCCCATCATCTGCTGCACCGCCGAGATCCTCGCCAACCGGTCGCTCCGCGGCGGCGCGGACACGCCCGTCGACCAGGTGGTCATGGACGAGTTCCACTTCTACGCGGATCCGCAGCGCGGCTGGGCCTGGCAGGTGCCGCTCCTGCTCCTGCCGCACGCGCAGTTCGTGCTCATGTCGGCGACGCTCGGCGACGTCACCGACCTCGCGGACGACCTCACGCGGCGCACCGGGCGGCCGACCGCGCGCATCACGGGCATCGAGCGGCCGGTGCCGCTGTTCTTCCACTACGCCGTGACGCCCGTGCAGGAGACGGTGGAGGAGTTGCTCGACACGAAGCAGGCGCCCGTCTACATCGTGCACTTCGCGCAGGCCGCGGCCCTCGAGCGGGCGCAGGCGCTCTCCAGCATCAAGATCGTGACGCGCGAGCAGCGGGACGCCATCGCGGATCTGATCGGCGGCTTCCGGTTCAGCACGGCGTTCGGGAAGACGCTGTCGCGGCTCGTGCGCGCGGGCATCGGCGTGCACCACGCGGGCATGCTGCCGAAGTACCGGCGGCTGGTGGAGCAGCTCGCGCAGCAGGGCCTCCTCCGGGTCATCTGCGGCACCGACACGCTCGGCGTCGGCATCAACGTGCCCATCCGCACGGTGCTGTTCACGGGCCTCACCAAGTACGACGGCACCCGGATGCGCCAGCTCAACGCGCGCGAGTTCCACCAGATCGCCGGGCGCGCGGGCCGCGCCGGCTACGACACCGCGGGCACCGTGGTCGCGCAGGCGCCCGAGCACGAGACCGAGAACATCAAGATGCTCGAGCGCGCCGGCGACGACGTGAAGAAGCGCCGGAAGCTCGTGCGCAAGAAGGCGCCCGAGGGCTTCGTCTCGTGGGGCGAGCCGAGCTTCCGCAAGCTCATCGACGCGGAGCCGGAGCGGCTGACCTCGAGCATGCAGGTGAGCCACGCGATGATGCTCAACGTCATCGCGCGCGGCGGCGACGTCTTCCAGAACATGCGCGCGCTCGTCGAGGACAACCACGAGCCGCGGATCCGCCAGCTGGCGCTCGCCCGCCGCGCCCTCGCGATCTACCGGACGCTGCGCACCGCGGGGATCGTGGAGCAGGAGGCGGACCCCGACGGCGGGCCCGCGCGGATCACGCTCACGGTCGACCTGCAGGCCGACTTCGCCCTCAACCAGCCGCTGTCGCCCTTCGCGGTCGCCGTGTTCGAGCTGCTCGACCGGGAGTCGCCGACGTACGCGCTCGACATGGTGAGCGTGGTCGAGGCGACGCTCGACGACCCGCGGCCGATCCTGTCGCAGCAGCAGTTCACGGCCCGCGGCGAGGCCGTGCAGGCGATGAAGGCCGACGGCATCGAGTACGACGAGCGCATGGAGCTGCTCGAGTCCGTCACCCACCCGAAGCCGCTCGAGGAGCTGCTCGACCAGGCGTTCTCCACCTACGCGGCGAGCCAGCCGTGGATCGGCGACTTCGCGCTCAGCCCGAAGTCGGTCGTCCGCGACATGTACGAGCGGGCCATGAGCTTCAGCGAGCTCATCTCCTTCTACAAGCTCATGCGCTCCGAGGGCCTCGTGCTGCGCTACCTGTCCGATGCGTTCCGGGCGCTGCGGCAGACCATCCCCGACGAGGCGAAGACCGAGGAGCTGCTCGACGTGATCGAGTGGCTCGGCGAGCTCGTGCGCCAGGTCGACTCGAGCCTGCTCGACGAGTGGGAGGAGCTGTCGCATCCGACCGCGGCACCCGGCGACGCGCCCGTGCTGCCGCCCGCGCCGAAGCTGCTCACCTCGAACACGCGCGCGTTCCGGATCCTCGTGCGCAACGAGATGTTCCGGCGCGTGCAGCTCGCGGCCCGCGAGGACCTCACCGCGCTCGGCGAGCTCGACGCCGCCGCGGGCTTCGACGCGGACGCGTGGGGCGAGGCGCTCGACGGCTACTTCGGCGAGTACGACCGGATCCTCACCGACGGCGATGCGCGCAGCCAGGCGCTCGTGACCATCGAGGAGCGGGCGACGGAATGGATCGTCCGGCAGGCGCTGCACGATCCCGAGGGCGACCACGACTGGGGGATCGAGGCGACGGTCGACCTCGACGCGTCGAACGAGGCCGGGGAGGCCGTCGTGCGCGTGACCCGGGTGGGCACCCTCTCGTGAGCGCGGCGCCGGTCCTGCCCGACCTCGCCGGGCGGACGGTGCTCGTCACGGGCGCGAACGGCGGCATCGGCTTCTGGACCTCGGCGCAGCTGGCCGGCGCGGGCGCCCGGGTGCTGCTCGCCTGCCGCTCCGCCGAGCGCGGGGATGCCGCCGCACGCGCGCTCCAGGCACGCGTGCCACGGGCCGACGTCGAGTTGGTGGCCCTGGATCTGGCGAGCCTCGCGAGCGTGGACGCCGCCGTCGGCGCCGTGCGGGAGGAGATCGACGCGATCGTCGCGAACGCCGGCCTGACGCCCGCCGGCGGCCGCGCGCGCCACCGCCGCACGACGGTCGACGGGTTCGAGGAGCTCATGGGCACCAACGCGCTCGGCCACTTCGCGCTCGTGGCCGGGCTCGCGCCCCGGCTGCGCGCGCGCGGCCGGGTCGTGATGCTCGGATCCCTCGCCCACCGCTTCTCGCCCCTCGACCTCGGCGACCTCGCGGGGGAGCGGCGCATGCCCGCGCTCGTGCGCTACGGCCGGTCGAAGACGGCCTGCATGATGCTCGGGGACGCACTCGACCGGCGCTGGCGGGCCGCGGGATCCGACCGCATCGCGCTGTCGGCGCACCCCGGCTACGCGGTGGACGGGCTCACGCCGCCGCAGGACCCGGCCGTCCGGCCGAGGGGCGCGGACGCTGCGCGTCGACGCCTCGCCCGCGCGGGACGCGTCGTCGTGCAGGGCAAGGACGCGGGCGCGTGGCCTGTCGTGCACGCGGCCACAGCGAGCGGCGTGACGGGCGGCGCCTTCTGGGGACCCGCCGGGACGCTCGAGCTGAAGGGACCGCCGGCGCCCGCGTTCGTCGCCGAGCACGCGCGCTCGACGGCCGTCGCCGAGCAGCTGTGGGCCGCCGCCGAGGACGCCACGGGGATCCGCTTCCGGCCCTGAGGAAGGGCGACGGTGGCGACGGCGGGCGGGGCGGCGGAATCAGTCGCGCGGCGTCCCGAGCACGTCGTCGAGCGCGTCGCGGAACGCGGCCGTCTCGGCGGGCGTGCCGACGGAGACGCGCAGCCAGCCCTCGGGGCCGGTCTCGCGGATCAGCACGCCCCGGTCGAGCAGGCCCTGCCACACCGCGTGCCGGTCGGGGAACCGGCCGAAGAGCACGAAGTTGGCGTCGGACGGCGCCACCTCGAAGCCGCGGCCGCGCAGCCAGTCGACGAGCCCGTCGCGCTCCTCCCGGAGCGACGCGACCTGCGCGAGCAGCACGCCGCTGTGCCGGAGGGCGGCGGTCGCGCTCACCTGGGTGATGCGGGACAGGTGGTACGGCAGGCGCACGATCCGCAGCGCGTCCACGACCGCGGGGGAGGCGGCGAGGTACCCGAGCCGGCCGCCCGCGAACGCGAACGCCTTGCTCATGGTGCGCGACACGATGAGGCGCGGGTGCTCCGGCAGCAGCGAGACGGCCGTGGGCACGCCCTCCCGGCGGAACTCGGCGTAGGCCTCGTCGATCACGACGACGCCGGGAGCCACCGACAGCACGTGCTCGATCTCCGGGATGGTCAGCGCCGTGCCCGTCGGGTTGTTCGGCGACGTGAGGAACACGACGCTCGGCTCGTGCTGCTCGATGAGCGCCGTCACGTTCTCGAGGTCGAGCGTGAAGTCCTCCTGGCGGCGGCCGGAGACCCAGCGGGTGAGGGTGTTGCGCGCGTACTCCGGGTACATCGCGTAGTGCGGCGCGAAGGAGAGGGCCACGCGGTCGGTGCCGCCGAAGGCCTGCAGCACCTGCTGGAGCACCTCGTTGGATCCGTTCGCCGCCCAGACGTTCTCCGGCCCGAGCGGCAGGCCGCTGTCGGCCGTGAGGTAGTCGGCGAGCTCGGTGCGGAGCTCCAGGAACTCGCGGTCGGGATAGCGGTTGAGCCCCCGCGCGGCCTCGAGCACCGCCTCGCTCACGGCGACCGCCACCTCCTCGGGCAGCGGGTGCGGGTTCTCGTTGACGTTGAGGAGCACCGGCACGTCGAGCTGCGGGGCGCCGTAGGGCTCCTCGCCTCGGAGGTCGTCGCGGAGGGGCAGGTCGGCGAGGGTGGTCCTCGACCAGTCGGGGCTCATGTGTCTCCTCTTCGGGTGGGGGTTCCCATCCTCCCATCGCTCCCGGCGGGGGCCCGTCGCCGGCAGCCGGTCCGCGCACGCGCGCCGGACGCGCGGGGGCCGGCGGCTAGGGTCGTCGGATGCGCTCCCCCCTCGCCCGGCTCACCCGCGTCCGGCGCCCGGGGGACGTGCACCGCACCGAGTCCTCGCCGCCGCGCTGGCTGCTCCTCTCCCGCCGCTACGGGTCGCGCGCGATCCCGGTGGACCACGACCTCGAGCGCCGCACGGTGCTCGGCTTCCGCGTCGCGATCAAGGTGTTCCGCTCGCCGCGCGGGAACGCCGGGCGCACGCTCTCCGCGGCGCCCTCGGGGATCGGGTCCGCGGGGCCCGCCGCCGGCCGGCCGTCGTTCGTGCTCGTGCACGGGATCGGCGTCTCCTCCCGGTACTTCCACCCCGTCGCGGCGCTGCTGGCCGAGCACGGCGACGTGCACGCGATCGACCTGCCGGGCTACGGCGAGTCGCCGCGGGTGCACCGGGACGTGACGCTCGACGACCACGCGGCCGTCGTCGCCGAGGTCATCCGGACGCACGGCCTCGTCGACCCGGTCGTGGTCGGCCACTCGATGGGCTCGCAGATCGTCGCGCGCCTCGCGGCCCGGCACCCGGAGGTCGCCGACCGGATCGTGCTCATCGCGCCGACGCTCGATCCGCGGAAGCGCGGCGTCGTGCGGGCCGGCCTGGCCCTCGCGCACGACACGCTGCGCGAGCCGCTGCTCTCGAACGCGGTCGTGATCGGCGACTACCTGTTCCGCTGCGGCGTGCCGTACTACCTGCGGCAGCTCCCGCACCTCATCCAGGACCGGGTGGAGGACCGCGCCGGGCGGATCCGCGCCCGCACGCTCGTGATCGTGGGCGACCGCGACGCCGTGGTCGACCGCTCGTTCGCGCGCGACCTCGCCGACGCGATCCCACGCGGACGCCTCCATGTGGCGCACGGGCCGCACGTCGTGATGTTCACGGATCCGGTCGGCGTCGCCCGGGCGATCGTGGAGCATGCCCGACTGGGCTGATCCGGCCGGCGACGTCGGCCCCGCCGCCGCGTCCCCCGGCCAGGATGGAGGGGTGACCGCCGACGGACGAGACGCCCTCCCGCCGCTGTCCCCGCTCGCGAAGGCCGTCGACTGGGCGCTCGACTACGCGTACGTCCTCCGCTGGCAGGCCGCCGCCGCGCTCTCCCGGGACGACGCGCACGCCTTCGAGGACGGGCGCGACGACCGCCCCACGATCCTCGTGCTCCCCGGCGTCTACGAGCGGTGGCAGTTCATGCTCCCGATCATCCGGCGGCTGCACGCGCGCGGCCACGGCGTGCACGTGGTGGGCGCGCTCGGCGCGAACGTCGGCCGGGTCGCCGAGATGGCGCGGCGGGCGCGCGCCCGTCTCGAGGCCGCCGACCTCCGGGACGTCATCGTCGTCGCGCACAGCAAGGGCGGCCTGATCGGGAAGCACCTCATGGCCTTCGACGACCCCGACCGGCGGATCCGGGCGATGGTCGCGATCAACGCGCCCTTCGGCGGCTCGTCGTACGCGCGCTTCATCCCGATCCGCAGCATCCGCGACTTCTCGCCGCGCAACGGCGCGCTCGTCGCCCTCGGCCGGTCGCGGGAGGCCAACGCGCGGATCACGAGCATCCACGCGCGGTTCGACCCGCACATCCCGGGCGGGAGCTCGCTCGAGGGCGCCGTGAACGAGCGCGTCGCCGCCGCCGGGCACTTCCGGATCATGGGCGACGAGGACGTGCTCCGCCGCGTGGAGGCCGCGATCGACCGCGCCGGGCCGCCGACGGGCCCCGCGGCCTGATCCGGCGCGCCGCCCGGCGCATACTGGGCTCATGCCCCACCCCGCCGCCCCCGCCCGATCGAGCGGCGGGACCGGCGGCACCGCGGAGGGCCGCGGCCGCACCGTCCTCGTCGTCGCGATCCTCGCCTCCTTCGTCGCGTTCCTCGACGGCACGGTCGTCAACGTCGCGCTGCCCGCCATCGGCGCCGACCTCGGCGGCGGCCTCGTCGTGCAGCAGTGGGTGGTGGACGCGTACCTCATCACCCTCGGCGCGCTGATCCTCCTGGCCGGGTCCCTCTCCGACGCCTTCGGCCGGGTGCGCGTGCTGCGCTGGGGGCTCGTCGGCTTCGGGGTGACGTCGCTCGTGTGCGCCGTCGCCCCGTCCGCGGGGGTCCTCATCGCCGCGCGCGCCGCCCAGGGCGCGGCCGGGGCGCTCCTCGTGCCGAGCTCGCTGGCCCTCATCTCGCAGACGTTCCGGGGAGCCGCGCAGTCGCGCGCCATCGGCTCGTGGACGGCGTGGACCGGCACCGCGATGCTCGTCGGGCCCGTGCTCGGCGGCGTCCTCGTCGACGCGCTCGACTGGCGGCTCGTGTTCGGCATCAACGTGCTCCCCATCGCCGTCACGCTCGCGCTGCTCGCGCGGCTCCCGCACGATGCGCCCGCGGCCGAGGGCACGCGCGTCGACGTCCCGGGCGCAGTGCTCGGCGCGCTCGGGATCGGCGGCCCGGTGTTCGCGCTCATCGAGCAGTCGCGGCTCGGGCTCGGCCACCCGCTCGTGGTCGCCAGCCTCGTCGTGGGCATCGCGTGCCTCGTGCTGTTCGTGCTCCGCGAGCGCCGCACGCCGCATCCGATGCTGCCGCTGTCCCTCTTCCGTGAGCGCGACTTCCTGGTCGGCAACATCGCGACGGTCGGGATCTACGGCGCCCTGTCGCTCGGCGGCTTCGTGATCGCCGTGTTCCTGCAGCAGGCGGGCGGGCTGTCGGCGACGGCAGCGGGCTTCGCGCTCGTGCCGACGACCGTGATCATGCTGCTGCTGTCGACGCGCTTCGGCGCGCTGGCCGGGCGGATCGGGCCGCGCCTCCTGATGGGGATCGGCCCCGTCGTCGCGGGCGGCGGCTACCTGCTGATGCTGCGGGTCGCGGAGCCGGTCGACTACTGGTCGCAGCTGCTGCCGGGCATCGTCGTGTTCGGCCTCGGCCTCTCGATGACCGTGGCGCCGCTGACGTCGACCGTGCTCGAGGCCGTGCCGTCCGCGCAGGCGGGCATCGCGTCGGCGGTGAACAACGCCGTGTCCCGCGTGGCGGGCCTCGTCGCGATCGCCGCCATCGGGCTCGTCGCCGGGGCCGACCTCGACGTCCCGGCGTTCCACCGCGTCGTGCTCGTCACGGCCGCCCTGCTGATCGCGGGCGGGCTGGTGTCCCTCGTCGGGATCCGGTCGCGCCGGGCGGCGGGGCCGGACGCGGCGCCCGCCGACGCCGTCGGAACGGACGCGCCCGGGGCCTAGACGGTCAGCAGCACCTTGCCCACGTGCTGCGACGACGCCACGTGCGCGTGCGCCGCGGCGGCTTCCGCGAGCGGGAAGACGCGGTCGACCACCGGGCGGACCGAGCCGTCGACCACGGCGGGCCACACGTCCGCGCGGATCGCGGCGACGATGCGGGCCTTGTCGTCGGCGTCGCGCGCCCGGAGCGTCGTGCCCCAGATCCGCCCGCGCCGGGCCATGAGCTGCCCGATGGCGATGCTCGTGGGCGCGCCGCTCTGCGCGCCGATGACCATGATCCGGCCGTCGCGGGCGAGCGCGCGGATGTCGCGGTCGATGTAGTCGCCGGCGATGGCGTCGAGGATCACGTCGGCGCCGCGGCCGCCCGTCGCCTCGCGGAGCGCCTCCACGAAGTCTTGCTGCCGGTAGTCGATGAGGATCTCGGCGCCGAGCGCCCGGCACGCGTCGAGCTTGGCGGGGCTGCCGGCCGTGACGGCCACGCGCGCACCGAGGCGCGTCGCGAGCTGGATCGCCATGGTGCCGATGCCGCTGGACCCGCCGTGCACGAGGAGCGTCTCCCCGGGCTGGAGCCGGGCGTCGAGCACGATGTTCGACCACACGGTGGCGACCACCTCGGGCAACCCCGCGGCCGCGACGAGGTCGAGCCCCGCGGGGACCGGGAGGACGTGCCGCTCGTCGACCGCGACGAGCTCCGCGTAGCCGCCGCCCGCGAGCAGCGCGCAGACGCGGTCGCCGACGCTCCAGCGCGTCGCGCCCTCGCCGACCGCCTGGACCGTGCCCGACACCTCGAGCCCGAGGTGCGTCGGCGCGCCGGCGGGCGGCGGGTAGGCGCCCTCGCGCTGGCTGAGATCGGCGCGGTTGACGCCCGCCGCCGCCACCCGGATGAGCACCTCGCCGGGTCCGGCGACCGGATCCGGGAGCTCGGAGAGGGAGAGGACGTCGGGGCCGCCGGGGGAGGGGAAGGTGATCGCGCGCATCCCGCCACGGTACGCCCGCGCCCGGCACGGGACCGCCACGGCGAGGCGCCCGGTGGGCCCGGCGCGGACCCGCCGCGGGAAGTGCATGAACTCGCAAATGGAATCGGGAATGGATGCGAGATCCATGCGCTTGCATACCTTCGAGGCCGTCGGCCCGCACCCCATGACCCCGCACGAGAGGCACGCACATGAGCGACACCACCACCGTCCCCGGATACATCGCCGGCACCTGGACCATCGACAAGACGCACAGCTCGGTCGGGTTCAGCATCCGCCACATCATGATCAGCAAGGTCAAGGGCACGTTCAAGGACTTCGACGCCGAGATCGTCACCGGCGCCACGCCCGAGCAGAGCTCCGTGAAGGCCCACGCGACCATCGTCTCGATCGACACCAACGAGCCGAACCGCGACCAGCACCTCCGCACGAACGACTTCTTCGACGCCGAGAACCACCCCACCATCGACTTCGTCTCGACCGCGGTGCGCGTCGAGGCCGACGGCGACGCGAAGATCGACGGCGAGTTCACGATGCGCGGCGTCACCAAGCCCGTCACGTTCGACGTCGAGTTCGGCGGCTTCGGCAAGGACGCCTACGGCAACACCAAGTTCGGCGCGACGGCCACCGCGGTCGTGAACCGCGAGGACTTCGGCCTCACCTACAACGCGGCCCTCGAGACCGGCGGCGTGCTGCTGGGCGACAAGGTCACCATCACGCTCGACATCCAGGCGGTCCTCGCGACCCCCGCGGCCTAGCGATCCCGGCCGGGCACCGTCCCGGCCCGCTCCGCTACGGCGGATCCGGCGCCCCCTGTCCCGCGCGGACAGGGGGCGCCGTCGTGTCGCGGGGCGGCATCCCGGCGGATCCGGACAGCGCAGGCCCGCGGGGTCAGGCGGGACCGGCGGCGCGCGCCGCCGCGAGCCCAAGGGCCCGCAGCGTCTCCGCCGGGCGCTCGACGTGCGCGAAGTGGCCGGCGTCCGGGATGACCGCCGAGCGGAGGTCGGGGACCACGCGCGCCAGCAGGTCGAGGTCGTCCCGGGAGACGAACACGTCGTCGTCCCCGCGCACCGCGACCACCGGGCACGCGATGCGCGCCCACAGCCCGTCGGCGTCGTAGCCGCGCGTCACCTCCGCGGCGAGGGAGAAGGCGCGTGGGCGCGCCTCGGTGGCGATGGCGTCGACGATCGAGCGGCGCACGCGCCAGCCGTGCGCGAAGAGCGGGAGGGCGATGGCGCGCATCAGCCGGATGCGGCCGACCCCGCGGATGAGCGCCGTGCCCGGGCGGCCGAGGCGGCGCATGGTGCGCATGATCCCGAGCATCATCGTGAAGCCCGGGATGACGTGGAAGGCCCGGACGGGATGCGCCACGCTCCGGATGACCGAGTACGTGGTGGGGGAGACGAGCGCGACCGACACGGCGCGGGCCGGGTCGCGCGCCGCGAGGTGCAGCGCGATGAAGCCGCCCATCGAGTGGCCGACCAGCCGCCAGCGCGCGTAGCCGAGCCCGTCGACCACCCGGGTCACGGCGTCGGCGATGGCGTCGACGGTCGCGTCGGCGTCGGCGGCGTCGAGCGCGGAGCCGCCCCAGCCGGGCAGGTCGATCGCGACCACGTCCGCGAACGGGACGCCGGCGTCCCGCGCGGTGCGCAGGAGCGGCGTCCACGTGGTCCACGACCCGGCGGCGCCGTGCAGCAGGACGGTCGCGGTGTCGGATCCGCGGCGCGCCACGTGGTGGTGCCGCACGACCCCGAGCGGCGTGGGCGTCGTGCCGCGGACGAGGCCGGCCGCGCGCGGATCCGGGTCGAGCTCGAGCGGGCTGTAGCCGGGCAGCGGCCGCGTCACTCCGCGCCGCCGATGATCTCGGAGCGGATGCGGCGGATGTCCTCCAGCAGCGAGCCGATGAGTATCCAGTGCTCCTCGTTCGGCTGCAGCACCACGAGCGGCGCCGTGAGCGCCGGCTCCTCGTGCGCGGCGTCCGCGGCTCCGCCTCCCGGCAGCGCGTGCTCGGCGAGCAGCCGCACGTCGTGGGCGGCGCGCGTCAGCTCGGTCGCGATGCCGCGCACCACGGGCTCCTCCGCGAGCGACGCGTCGTAGCGGTCGTGCACCGCGCGCGTCATGCCGACCACGCGGTTGACGAGCACGGTGAGGGTCGCGAGCAGCTCCCGGTCGGCCTCCAGCAGCGCGCGGTGCCGACGGCGGAGCGGGTTCAGCGTGAGGCTCTCGAGGCCGCGGTCGACCTCGGCGACCGCCTTCGTGTGCCGCGGCCGGAGCTCGCGGGCGCGCACGAGCATGCGGTCCAGCTCCTCGCGGTCGACGGGCTCGGCCAGCGCGCCGGCCAGCCGGTCGAGCGCGGCGGCGCAGTCGCCCGCGAGGCCGATGACCGCGCGGCGGCTCGCCTCGTGCAGCACGGGCGGGGCGATCGCGATGTTGACGACCACGCCGATCGCCGCGCCGAGGATCGTCTCCACGATGCGGTCGACCGCGTACACGGGCGAGAGCTGCCCGATGGCGAGCACGAGCATCGCGCTGATGGGGATCTGCGTGCTCGACCCCGGCGTCAGGCGGAACACCCAGCCCACCAGCACGGCGACGACGACCGCGAGGAGCACCACCCCGCTCGACGTGCCGAGGGCCAGGCCGAGGACGAGCGCGAGCAGCACCCCGGTGATCACGCCCAGGCTGCGCTCGACCGCCTTGCCGAAGGTCTGGTTGATGCTCGGCTGCACCACGAGCAGCGCGGCGATGGTCGCGAAGATGGGCAGCTGCGCCGGGAGCAGGGCGATGCACACGAACCAGGCGATGATCGCGGCCACGCTCGTCTTGACCACCTGGACGAACGGGATCCGCGTGGTGGTGCGGACGGTCGTGGTGATGCGCACGTGCGGCCTCCGGCGGATCTCGGGTACCCCATCATCCCGCGGGCCGACCCGCTCAGGCGACCTGGGCCGCGTCGTCCATCCCGTCGGCGCCGCCCGCGCCGCCCTGCCGCCGCGCGTCCTGCCAGCGCGCCCACATCTCCTTCAGGTCCCACGCGTCCTCCGCCTGGATGGAGACGCCCCGCTCGCCCGTGCGCCGGGTGCGCCCGCGGATGACGAGCAGCCGCGTGCCGAAGAGCATGGGCCCCGCCTTCTGCTGCGCCTCGTCGAAGAAGGTGGAGTCGGAGCAGCCCGAGCCGTCGTCGAGGCTGATGAAGACCACGCGCTTGCCGCTGCGCATGGGCGGCGTCTGCGTGGCGATGCGGATCCCCGCCACCACCACCTCCGAGCCGCTGCGCACCTCCAGCAGCTGGCTCGCCGGGATGACGCCGAGCTCGTCGAGCATCGGGCGGTAGCTCTCGAGCACGTGCTCGGTGACCTCCATCTGCAGGATGTCGAGCTCGGCGGCGACCCGCGCCCGGCCGTCGGGGTCGGGCGAGCCGCGCGGGATGAGGTCGCGGTCGTCGACGAAGAGCGGCAGCTGGCCGGCCGGATCCGCGGGCCGGGCCGTCCGCGCCGTGAGCCGCCGCACGTACGCCATGACGTCGCCGCGCGACGCCGGACCCCGGGCGCCGGCGGCGGTGCCGCCGGCGTCGTCGGCGGTGCCGCCGGCGTCGTCGGCGGACGCGGCGAGCGGGTCGAGCGCGCCCACCGCGGCGAGCCGCTCGAGCAGCGCGCGCGACGGCTGGGCCTTCGCGTAGAAGTCGGAGATGGAGTCGAAGGGCTGCCCGGCGACGATGCGCGCCGTCTCCGCCTCGCTCATGCCGTGCACGTCCTGCAGCGACAGCCGGATGCCCAGCTCGCCGATGCGCGTGCGCCCCGTGGTCGCCTCGCCCTCCACGCGCTCCACCCGGTAGGCGTCCGTGGACCGGTTCACGTCGAGCGGCAGCACGGGCACGCCCATCCGCCGTGCCTCGGTGAGCAGCAGGCGCTTCGGGTACATGCCGGGGTCGTGCGTGAGGATCCCCGCGAGGAACTCCGCCGGGTAGTGCGTCTTCAGCCACGCGCTCTGCCAGGTGGGCAGCGCGAACGCCGCGCCGTGCGCCTTGCAGAACCCGAACGAGCCGAAGCCCTTCAGCGCCTTCCAGATGCGCTCGACGTCGGCGTCGGAGAACGGGCGGCGGCCCGTGCGGCCGTCGACGTGCGTGGTCGTGCGCTCCCGGAACGCCTGCTCGACGACGGTGTCCTGCCGCTCCATGTTGCGGCGCAGCTCGTCGGCCTCCGCGAGGGAGACCTGCATGCAGTCGGCGAAGATCCGGATGACCTGCTCGTGGTAGATGACGACGCCGAAGGTGGGCGCGAGGAACGGCGCGAACCGCGGATGCAGGTAGTCGGGCCGTGTGATGCCGTGCTTCGTGTCGAGGAACGGCGCCACCATGTTGCCCTTCATGGGCCCCGGCCGGAACAGCGAGATGTCGGCGATGAGGTCCTCGTAGACGTCGGGCTGCATCTTGCCGATGAGCTCGCGCTGGCCGGGCGACTCGATCTGGAACATGCCGAGCGTGTGCGTGGTGCGGATGGCGGCGAACGTCTCCTCGTCGTCGTGCGGGATCTCGTCGAGCTCGATGCGGCCGTCGCGGTGCACGTAGCGCGCGTCCACCGGGATGCCGCCCGCGACCGCCGACCGCGTGCCGTGGATGCGGTGGATCTCGTCCAGCGCGTACGCCATGGTGCTCTGCATCCGCACGCCGAGGATGTCGAGCTTCAGGAGCCCCATGTCGTCGATGTCGTCCTTGTCGAACTGGCTCATGGGCAGGCCCATGCCGCTCGGCTGCACCGGGGTGGTGCTCAGCAGGTCGGAGTCGCCGAGGATCACGCCGCACGGGTGCATCGAGATGTGCCGGGGGAGCCGGTCGAGCCGCTCGGTGAGGTCGACCAGCAGGTCGATGCTCGGGTCGTCCCGCACGAGGTCGGCGATGGGCTTCAGCTCGGGCTTCGTCTCGAGCACCGCCCGGAACTCGCGCGCGTTGAAGCGCCAGATGTTCTTCGCGATGAAGTCGATCTGCTGCTCGTCGAGGTCGAGCGCGAGCCCCGCGTCGCGCGCGGCGCCCCGGGCCCGGTAGGTGTTCTGCATCGACAGCAGCGTGACCCGGTTGCTGCCGTACCGCTCGAACACCCGGTGGTACACCTCGTGCCGCCGCGCGGACTCCACGTCGATGTCGATGTCGGGCAGCGTCGAGCGCACCTTGCCGAGGAAGCGCTCGAAGAGCAGGTCGTGCTCGAGCGGGTCGACGTTGGAGATGCGCAGGAGGTAGTTGACCAGGCTGCCCGCGCCGGATCCGCGCGCCTGGTTGCGCACGCCCATGTCCCGCATGAGCGAGCACACGTCGGCGACCGTGAGGAAGTAGGTGGCGAAGCCGAAGCCCGTGATGGTCTGCAGCTCGGTGCGCATGCGGGCGAGCACGCGCTGCCGCATGGCCTCGTCGACGTGGCCGAACCGCTCGGTGACGCCGGCCTCGGCCTTCCGCCAGAGCGCCTCGTCCGGGTCGCCCGTGACCCCGATGACCTCCTTCTCCGGCAGCTTCGGCTTCCGCCAGGCGAGGTCGGCGTCCGGATCCAGGCGGCAGCGGTCGGCGAGCTCCTCGGTGGCGCGCAGCAGGGCCTCGCCGGCGCGGCGGTCGAGGGAGGAGGCGCCGGCGATCTCACGCGCGATCCCCTGCATCTCCTCCGGGGTCTTCAGCCACGCCTGCCCGTTGGGCTGCGGCCGGAACGAGCCGAGCGGCCGGAGCGTGCCCGCGGAGTCGAGCACGTCGCCCGTGAGCGCGTCGTCGGGCTCGAGGTAGCGGACCGCGTTGGTGAGGACGGCCGGGACGCGGTGCGCGTCCGCGAGCTCCAGCATCCGGGCGGCGTGGCGGAGGCTCGCGGCCTCGCCGGGCTCGGTGTAGTGGCAGACCACCTCGACGGCGATCGCGCCCGGCAGGAGCCGCGCCCACTCCGTGAGGTGTCGGGAGGCGAGCGCGTGGTCGCCCGCCGCGACCGCGCGGCCCACGTCCGAGTCGGGCCCGAGCAGGACGGTGCCGACCGGCCCGTCCTCGCCGAGGAGGAACCCGGGCGGCCGGGTGCGGGAGATGCCCGCCTGGGCGCTGCGGGCCGTGCTGCGCGCCGTGCCCCGCCCGTGGCTCGCGCTGATGAGCCGGCTGAGCGCCGCCCATCCCTGGCCGTGCGTGCCGCCGTGCGCGAGCACCGTGATCCGGCCCGGGTGCTCGCCCGTGAGACCGAGCTCCGCGCCGACGACGGGGGAGACGCCCGCGGCGATCGCGCGGCGGATGTGGCGGACGGCGCCGTAGAGCCCGTCGCGGTCGGTGATGGCCGCGGCCGACGCGCCCCGGGACGCGACCTGGTCGACCAGCGCCTCGGGCGCCGTGGTGCCGAAGTGGGCGGAGAAGGCGGACGCGACGTGCAGGTGGGTGAAGCTCACGCGCGCCTCCCGACGGATCTGCCGCGCCCTCCCGGGCACGAGGTTCGAACGGATGTTCGACTCGCCCAGTGTAGGTCGGCTCCCGCGCGGCCGCGACCCGTAGTCTCGGAGGATGACCAGCGAACCCTCCACCCTCGTCATCCTCGGCGCCAGCGGCGACCTCACGGAACGCCTCCTCCTGCCGGGTCTCGGCAGCCTCGTGGCGAGCGACAGGGGGCGTCGGATCCAGCTCATCGGCACCGGCCGGAGCGAGCGCGGGGCGGACGAGTGGCGGAAGACCGTGAAGGCGGCGTTCGACTCGGTGGACGCGAAGGGGCGTCGCGCGGCGGGCATCGTCTCGTCCACGAAGTACATCCAGGCCGACCCCACGGACCTCGACGACCTGAAGCGCATCCTCGACGCATGCGAGGGCGCGCCGGCCCTCTACTTCGCGCTGCCGCCGGCCATCTCCATCGCCGTGTGCGAGAAGCTCGAGCAGCTCGACCTGCCGGAGGGCACCACGCTGGCGCTCGAGAAGCCCTTCGGGTCGAACAGCCGCACGGCCGCCCAGCTCAACCGCCAGCTGCTGAAGCTCGTGCCGGAGGACCGCATCCACCGCACCGACCACTTCCTCGGCCTCTCCACGGTGCTCAACCTCGTGTCGCTGCGCTTCGCCAACCGCTTCTTCGAGTCGGTGTGGAGCGCGAAGGACATCGAGAAGGTCGAGATCCTCTACGACGAGACGCTCGCGCTCGAGGGCCGGGCGGCCTACTACGACAAGTCGGGCGCGCTGGTCGACATGATCCAGAGCCACCTGCTGCAGGTGCTCGCGGTCTTCGCCATGGAGCCGCCGGCGAGCATCGACCCGGACGACCTGCGCTCGAACATCGCCTCCGTGCTCCGCGCCACCGAGGTGTGGGGCAACGACCCCGTCGCGCACAGCCGCCGTGCCCGCTACACGGGCGCCACCATCGACGGCACCCGCATCCCCGCCTACGCCAAGGAGGAGGGGGTGGATCCGGCCAACGAGACGGAGACGCTCGCCGAGGTCACCTTCGGCGTCGCCAACGCGCGCTGGGCCGGCGTCCCCTTCCGCCTCCGCTCGGGCAAGGCCCTCAAGGAGGCGTCGAAGCGCATCATCGTCACCTTCAAGCCCGTGGCGCACCTGCCGCGCGGGCTCCACGGCCCGGCCCGGCCCGACCGCCTCATCATCGACCTGAAGCCCGACGGCATCTCGCTCGAGGTCACGATGGACGGCACGGGCGAGCCCTTCACCCTCACGCAGTCCACGTTCCGGGCCGAGTTCGCGCAGCCCGAGCTCACGCCCTACGGCGAGGTGCTCGACGGGATCCTCGCGGGGGACCCGCGGCTGTCCGTCCGCGGCGACGTGGCCGAGCGGTGCTGGCGCATCGTCGCGCCCGTCATGCGCGCCTGGAAGGGCGACCGCGTGCCCATGGCCGAGTACCGCGCGGGCTCCACAGGCCCGACCGCCTGGCGCTGACCGGCGCCGGCCGGGCCTGCACGGCGTGCTGGCGGTCCCCGACGGCGAGGGCCCCTGGCCCGCGGTCGTGGTGGTTCACGGGCCCTTCTGCGTGCCCGATCGTCGCGAGCTACGGCGGACGCGACCGGCAGCTGGCGGGATCCGCCGACCGGCTCGCCGCCGCCCTCGTCGCGCACGGGATCGACCACGACGTGCGCGAGCACCCGGACGCCGGGCACGCGTTCCTCGACGACGCGGAGCCGGGCCCGCGGATCCTCCGCCCCGTGCTGCGCGCGCTCGGCATGGGCACGGAGCCCGCCTCGGCCGCGCACGCCTGGCGCCGGATCGACGCGTTCCTCGACGCGCACCTGCGCGGCGGGGAGCGCGCGGGCGCATAGCGCATCCGGCCCGCGTGCCGATGGGACTCTCCACCGGGCTCGGCTAGCCTGTGGATGATCCGGGTGCCCGAGCCCGGCGCTCCCCACCCGGCGACGAGAGATCCATCCATGCAGCACGCCCCCCAGAGCACCCGCGCCGATCGGGCCCGCGTCCGCGGCATCGCCCGCCACGGTCGGCTCCGCGCCCCGAGCGCCGGTCGCACGGTGATGAAGGGCGTGGCGGTGACGGCGGTGGTCGCCCTCGTGAGCACGGTCTCGGTCGTGGGCATCGCCGCCTGGGACCTCTCCCGCACCGTCTCCGCGAACCAGGTCGACATCTCCGGCGGCCAGGCCCTCCCGCCGTCCCTCGGCGGCATCGACGGCGGCGCGAACATCCTCATCGTCGGCAGCGACAGCCGCGCCGGCCAGGGCGACGGCTACGGCGCCGCGAAGGACGTGGGCACGGCCTCGCTCAACGACGTGACGATGCTCCTGCACATCAGCGAGGACAGCAGCCGCGCGACGGTCATCTCCTTCCCCCGCGACATGCTCGTCCCCATCCCCGCCTGCGAGGGACCGGACGGCACGAAGTACCCGGCCAGCGCGCGCGCCCAGCTCAACGAGTCGCTGACGCGCGGCGGCTTCGAGTGCACCGTGCGCATGGTCGAGGGCCTCACGGGACTCGACATCCCGTACGGCGGGGTCGTGCAGTTCAACGGCGTGGTGGAGATGTCCAACGCGGTCGGCGGCGTCGAGGTCTGCGTGGCCAACGGGATCTACGACAAGAAGACCGACCTCGCGCTCGATCCGGGCCCGCACACCCTCCAGGGCAAGGACGCGGTGCAGTTCCTCCGCACGCGCTACGGCGTGGGCGACGGCAGCGACATCTCGCGCATCGGCAACCAGCAGGTCTTCCTCAGCGCGCTCGTCCGCACGATCAAGAGCGCGGACACGCTCACGAACCCGGCGAAGCTCTACGGCATCGCGCGCGCCGTGGTCGACAACATGCAGCTCTCGACGTCGCTCGCCGACCTGGACACCCTCGTGTCTGTGGCGCTGACCTTCAAGGACATCCCGCTCGACGACGTCGTGTTCCTCCAGTACCCGGGCGCGGTCCTCGCCAACGGCCGCGTGCAGCCGGACGAGGCGGCGGCCGCGCAGCTCGTGAGCCTGCTCGCCTCCGACGCGGACTTCTCGCTCGGCCAGCCGGCTCCGAGCGACGATGCCGGCAGCGTGCCGGGCAGCAGCGTGCCGGGCGCGGGGACCCCGACGCCGGCCGCCGAGGCCGCGCCGCCTGCCGAGGGCGCGCCGCCCGCCGAGGGCGCGTCGCCCGCCGAGGGCGCGTCGCCGACGACGCCGCCCACCCCGACCTCGGAGGTGCTCGACCCGAGCATCACCGGGCAGACGGCGGCGCAGAGCACCTGCTCCAACGGCCAGGGCCGCTGACCGCGGGCTCGCCGACCGGGGGATCGCCGACCGGGCCGACCTCGACCTAGCGCTCGGCGGGCGCCTCGACGACGCGCGGATCCGGGAACGCCGTCTCGACCGCGGGCGCCGCGGTGCCGCGGGCGCGCATCCACACGAAGAAGCCCGTGAGGGTGAAGGCGCCGTAGAAGACGTACATGAACGCGGACGCGTAGTACCCGGCGCCCACGAGCAGCGGCACGCCGACGAGGTCGACCGCCACCCAGATGAGCCAGAACTCGACCCAGCCCTTCGCCATGCCGTAGGTGGCGAGGAGCGAGCCGACGAAGATCCAGGCGTCGGCCCACACGGGCTCGTAGGAGCCGAGCGCGCGGAACAGCGGCGTGAGGAGCGCGGTGCCGCCGACGAGCGCGACCACGAGCAGCGCGCGCTGGCGGCCGGACGCCCAGCGCGGCACGACGGGCGCGCCGCCGTGGCGGGCCTGCTGCCAGCGGTGCCAGCCGTAGACGGACACGGCGATGAACATGACCTGGCGCCCGGCCTGGCCGAGGAGGTTCACGGGGTTCGGCGTGCCGAAGACGGCGCCGAGGAAGACGGTGAAGAGCAGCACGTTGCCGACGATGCCGACGGGCCACGCCCACACCCTCCGGCGCATGCCGCCGAGCGCGCTGGCCAGGCCGAACAGGTTGCCGACGATCTCGCGCCAGAGCACGACCTGGTCGCCGATGCGGAGCTGCGCGTCGAACAGCCACTCGAGTGCCGCCATGCCGGGTCCCTCCGTGCGCCGCGATCCGGGTGACCGCGTGCCGGCGCCGTGCGCGGCGCCGAGGGGTCCAAGGCCGGGACGCCGTCGGCTATTCCCCGCGTCACCCACAGCCGCGCTCAGGCGAACAGGCGCGTGTCGAGCTCCTCGTCCGACGCCGTGACGAGCGACCACCTGCCGCGCCCGTCGACGCTCAGGTCGAAGGACCCGTCGACCCGGCGCGCTCCCGTGGTGAGCGGCACGGCCTCGACGCGCCACATCCGGAGCTCGAGCAGGTGCCCGCTCGCGCCGCGGGGCGCGCGGCCCGTGCGCTGCCACCAGTCGACCCGCGCGATCCACCGCTCGGGCGAGCTGACGACGCCGTACACGACGCCCCGCCAGGTGAACCGCAGCGGCGAGCCGTCTCCCGAGAGCTCGACCTCCACGTCCTCGTCGATCCGCATCATGCCGCTCCTCCCGTCGTCGCGCCGGCCGCGCCTCGTGCGTTCGAACGGGTGTTCGAACGTCTGGTCCGAGTGTAGGAACGCGCGCCGACATCCACGAGGGGAGCGGGCGGATCCGCCTCACCCTCCACCGGAGCCTGAGGGTCTCGTGCTCGTCACGTGCATCGGGCATGGATCCGGCGACCCGTGCGTTGGCACCAGGGTCCCGAGGGCGGCAGACGCCTCCCTCGTCATCGACACCCGAGGAGGGTCCACATGACCGACACCACCACCGCAGCCGGCGCATCCGGCACGTTCACCATCGGCGGCGACCTGCCCGTCGTCCGTCTCGGCTACGGCACCATGCAGCTGACCGGCGAAGGCGTCTGGGGCGCCCCCGCGGACCCGGCCGAGGCCGTCCGCGTCATCCGCCGCGCCGCCGAGCTCGGCGTCACGTTCTTCGACACCGCCGACTCCTACGGCCCGTTCGTCGCCGAGGAGCTCCTCAAGGAGGCGCTCCACCCGTACGCCGATGACGTCGTCGTCGCGACCAAGGGCGGGCTCACGCGCCCCGGCCCCGGCGACTGGCGCCCTGTCGGCCGCCCCGAGTACCTGCGCCAGCAGGCCGAGCTGAGCCTCCGCCACCTCGGCCTCGAACGCATCGACCTGTACCAGCTGCACCGCATCGACCCGGCCGTGCCGCTGGAGGACCAGATCGGCGTGCTCAAGGAGCTGCAGTCCGAGGGCAAGATCCGCCACATCGGCCTGTCCGAGGTCTCCGTCGACGATGTGAAGGCGGCGCGGGAGATCGCCGAGATCGTCTCCGTGCAGAACCTCTTCAACCTCGCCAAGCGCGACGCCGAGCCGCTGCTCGAGTACGCCGAGGCCGAGGGCCTCGCGTTCATCCCGTGGTTCCCGCTGGCGACCGGCGAGCTCGCGAAGGACGGCGGCCCGCTCGACGCCCTCGCGAAGCAGCACGACGCGAGCCCGTCGCAGCTCGCGCTCGCCTGGCTCCTGCGCCGCTCGCCCGTGATGCTGCCGATCCCCGGCACCAAGTCGGTCGGGCACGTCGAGGACAACATCGCCGCGGCGGCCATCGAGCTCACCGACGACGAGTTCCAGGCGCTCACCGACGCCGTCTGATCCACCCGCACGCGCGAGGGCCCCGCAGGAGATCTCCTGCGGGGCCCTCGTCGTGGTGCGGGGACTAGGTGCCGATGCGGGTGCCGGAGTCGTCGGCGAGGCCGAGGTCGTCGAGCTGGGCGAGGAGGCTCGCGCCGTCCGGGGCGTAGACCCACGGGACGCTGCTGTCGAGCGCCCGCTCCTCGGCCTTGGCGCGGCCGCCCGCCAGCACGGCCTCGCCGGCGCTGAGCTGGCGGATGAGCACGACCTTCACGTTGTCGGGGTTCCGCTCCGCGAACTCGCCGTAGAGCAGCTCGTCGTGCTGGCCGTCGTCGCCCGCGAGGATCCACTTCACGCGCGGGAACTCCTCGGCGAGCCGCTGGAGGTTCAGCCGCTTGTGCTCCATGCCGCTGCGGAACCAGCGGTCGACCGTGGGACCCCAGTCGGTGAGGAGGATCGGGCCCGGCGGGTACAGGTTCCGCGACAGGAAGCGGGTGAGCGTCGGCGCCACGTTCCAGGCGCCGGTCGAGAGGTACAGCACGGGCGAGCCCGCATGCCGCACGCGCAGGCGCTCGTAGAGCACGGCCATTCCGGGCGTGGGGGTCCGCGCGTGCTCGTCGAGCACGAACGTGTTCCACGCGGCGAGGAAGGGCCGGGGGAGCGCGGTGACCATGACGGTGTCGTCGACGTCGCTGAGGATCCCGGTGCGCACGTCGTCGCCCACGATGAACACCGGGGCCTCGACGGTCTCCGACCCCTCGGAGCGGATGCGGATGGTGTGCCACCCGCTCGGCAGCGCCGCCTCGACGACCGTGTCGACGACGCCGCCTCGGTCGGCCCGCACGTGGTGCTCGGTGCCGTCGATCTCGACGACCACGTCGACGTCGGTGAGCGGCACGCTGGTGAAGCTCCGCCAGCCGCGGACGACCTTGTCGCCGGCCAGCGCGCGCTTGCTCTTCGGGTCGGTGAGGAGGACGCGGCAGAGCACGCGCACCCACCGGACGGATCCGTAGCCCGCGTACGGGATGACGGTCGGCTGGAGGCCCCGCTTGCGGGCGCGGCCCTCGCGGATCTCGTGGATGCGGTCCTCCATGCGCGCCGCCCGGTGCAGGACGGGTGCGGCGGCGGGGGACTCGAGGAGCGTGCGGGTCGCGTGCTTCTTCTTCTTCGAGGAGGGGGCCACGCGCTCAGTCAAGCAGACCCGGGCGGAGCGGGACGCCCATCACACCGGGCGGGCGAGCGCCGCGGTGTCCGGCGCGCCCTGGTCGACGCCGGGGCCGACCTCGTCCATCGCGAGCTCCTCGATGACGTCCTCGGCCTGCGCGGCCACCGCGCGTAGCAGGTCGGGCGAGCCCTCCGCCGTGGGGTCGAGCCACTCCTCGACGACGTCCGGCGACAGCACGACGGGCATCCGCTCGGCCAGCGCCTCGACCGTGCCGGCCGCGGGCCGGGTGAGGACGGCGCAGCTCAGCACCCAGCGGGCCGGGTCGTCGGTGGCGCGCGACGGATCCCGCCACCACTCGTACAGCGCCGCGAGCAGCACGACGCCGTCACCCGCGCCGACGAGGTAGGGCGTGCGGAGCCCGTCGTCGGTCTCGTGGTGCTCGTAGTAGCCGGAGACGGGGACGGCCGCGCGCCGGGAGACGAGCGCCGGCAGGAGCTCGGGCCGGGAGGCGAGGGACTCGGCGGGGACCTCGGCGAGCGGCGGGACCTGGTCCGGCCCCGGGGATCCGGCCGGGACGAGGCCCCAGCGCGCGGACTCGAGCCGGCGGACGGGCACCTGGTCCTCCGTGTCGCCCTCGGCGCGGCGGGGGAGCGTGTCCACCAGGACGGCGACGCGCTGGCCCGGCTGGATGCGCCAGGAGGGTGCGGGCACGGCGTCGCCCGCGTGGTCGACGTCGAGCAGGGCGACCAGGTCGTCGGCGGACAGGGCCCGGGCGAGGATGCGCGTCATGCCCTCCATCCTGGCCGACGCCCCGGATGCCCGGGTCCCCGGCCCGCGTCCGGTGGGCTGTCCGGCGAGCGTCCATTTGTTACGAAGTGGCGTCAGGGGAGCCGCCGGTGCGGCCGAACCGCGGCGGGCGTGGTTCGCTGGTGTGCCTGGCAAGTGTCGATTCGTAGTGCCTACGAGGAATGAGCCACCCATGATCGAGTTCCACCACGTCCGCAAGCAGTACCCGGACGGCACGCTCGCGATCGAGGACTTCAGCCTCGTCGTCCCCTCGCGGACCACGACGGTCCTCGTCGGGTCCTCGGGCTGCGGCAAGACGACACTCATGCGCATGATCAACCGCATGGTCGATCCCACGAGCGGCCGCATCGAGATCGACGGCACCGACATCGCGACCCAGGACGCCGTCAAGCTCCGCCGCAGCATCGGCTACGTGATGCAGAACTCGGGCCTCCTGCCGCACCGCAGGGTCGTCGACAACATCGCGACCGTGCCCCGCCTCACGGGCGTCGACAAGCGGAAGGCGCGCGAGGACGCGCTCCGGCTCATGGACACCGTCGGCCTCGACCGCTCGATGGCCGACCGCTACCCGTCCCAGCTCTCCGGCGGTCAGCAGCAGCGCGTGGGCGTGGCCCGCGGGCTCGCGGTCGACCCGAACATCCTGCTCATGGACGAGCCGTTCGGCGCCGTCGACCCGCTCGTGCGCGACGACCTGCAGCAGGAGCTGATCCGCCTCCGGACGCAGCTCGACAAGACCGTCGTCTTCGTCACGCACGACATCGACGAGGCCTTCCTCCTCGGCGACCAGGTCGTGATCCTCGAGAAGGGCGGCCGCATCGCCCAGCAGGGCACGCCGCAGGAGATCCTCTCGGCCCCGGCGAACGACTTCGTCCGCGACTTCGTGGGCGCCGACAAGGGCAAGCGCGCGCTCCACCTCGAGGACACCGGCACGGGCCGCGTGCTCGTCGACCGCGACGGCCGCCTCGTCGGCGTGCTCGACGACGAGGACCGCGCCGCCCGGACCGCCGCCGCATCGGAGCGCGCCACGTCCGGGCGCGCCACGACCGAGGCGGGGGCCGCGCACGCCCCCGGTGCTCCGGCGCAGGGTGCGGGACCCGCGTGAACTGGGTCCTCACGAACATCCAGACGGTGCTCGACCTGGCCGTCGCGCACGTGGCGCTGTCGGCGACGCCCATCATCCTGGGACTCGTGATCTCGCTGCCGCTCGGCTGGCTGGCGAACCGCTACCGACGGGCGCGCGGCTCGCTGCTCGCGGTCGGGGGCGCGCTGTACACGATCCCGTCCATCGCCCTGCTGCTGTCCATCCCGGCGATCATCGGCACGACCATCATCGACCCGCTCAACGTCGTGGTCGCCCTCAGCGTGTACGCCGTCGCGCTCATGATCCGGATCACCGCGGACGCCCTGGCGTCCGTCCCCGAGGACGTCACGCAGTCCGCCACCGCGATGGGCTACGCCGGATGGGGGCGCTTCTGGCGCGTGGAGCTGCCCCTGGCCGGGCCCGTCCTGCTCGCCGGCCTCCGGGTCGTCTCGGTGAGCACGGTCAGCATGGTGACGGTCGGGTCGCTGTCCGGCATCCAGAGCCTCGGGACGATGATCCTCTCGGGGTACCGGCGGCAGTTCTACACGGAGATCCTCACCGGGATCGTCGGCATCCTCCTCATCTCCCTCGTCTTCGACCTCCTGCTGGTCATCGCCGGTCGGCTCCTCATGCCGTGGGCCAGCACGCCCTCCCTCCGCGCGCGGTCGCGCTCCGCCCGCCGCGCCGCCCTCGTCACGGATGCGAGCGCCTCGTGAACCTCTTCGCCAAGGCGTTCGGCCTCCTCCTCGACGGCTCCAGGTGGGGCGGGGGCACCGGATACGGCACGCGCCTCCTCGAGCACCTCTCCTACACCGGCCTCGCCATGGGCCTGGCGGCGCTCGTGGCCGTGCCCGCCGGGCTCTACATCGGGCACACGGGTCGTGGACGCAACGTCGCCGTCGCCTTCTCCGGGGGGCTGCGCGCGCTGCCCACGCTGGGCGTGCTGGTGCTCCTCGGCCTCCTGTTCGGCATCGGGCTCACCGGGCCGATCCTCACCTTCTCCGTCCTCGGCATCCCCCCGCTCCTCGCGGGCGTGTACGCCGGGATCCAGGCCGTCGACCGGCCCGCCATCGACGCCGCCCGCGCGGTGGGGATGACGGAACGGCAGATCCTCGGTCGGGTCGAGATCCCCCTGGCCCTGCCGCTCATCATCAGCGGGTTCCGCGCGGCGACCCTGCAGGTGGTGAGCACCGTCACCCTGGGCGCCTTCCTCGGCCTCGGCGGCCTCGGGCGCGACATCTTCACCGGCCTCACCACGCGGGACTTCCCGCTCCTCCTGGCGTCATCGATCCTCGTCACGGCCCTCGCGCTCGTCGTCGACGGCGTGTTCGCCGTCGTGCAGCGACTCGTCATCCCCCGCGGCGTCGTCGCCGCCGCGGGACGCACCCCCGACTCACCGCACGCCTCGTCGAGGCACGCGGTCAGCACCACCTCCTGAAAGGAACACAGCACATGTCCCACAGCATCACCCGCCGGCTCCTCGTCGGCACCGTCGCGCTGGGCACCGCGATGGCCCTCGCCGGCTGCGCGTCCGGCGACCCCCTCGACACCTCGGGCGGCCAGGGCTCCGCGGCGCCCGGCGACACCATCTCCGTGGGATCCGCCGCATTCGGCGAGAACGTCATCCTCGCGGAGGTCTACGCGCAGGCCCTCGAGGCCAACGACGTGAAGGTCACGCGCAACCTGCAGATCGGCGAGCGCGAGGTCTACCTCAAGGCGCTCGAGGAGGGGTCCATCGACCTCATCCCCGAGTACACGGGCAACCTGCTCGCGGCGTACGACACCGATTCGACGGCCGCCTCCAGCGACGACGTCTACTCCGCCCTCGGCGCCGCCCTCCCCGACGGCTTCGAGGTGCTCGACGAGTCGCCCGCCGAGGACAAGGACTCCTACAACGTCACCAAGGAGTACTCCGCGGCCAACGGCGTCACGAGCCTGTCCGACCTCAAGGGCAAGACGGTCCGCGTGGGCGGCGGCGCGGTGCTGGGCGAGCGCGAGTACGGGATCCCCGGGCTCACGAGCGTCTACGGCGCCGATGCCAGCCTCGTCACCATCGAGGACCAGGGCGGCCCCAACACCGTCAAGGCGCTCCTCGACGGCCAGGTCGACATGGCGAACATCTACACGACCACGCCGTCGATCCTCGACAACGGCTTCGTCACGCTGAAGGACCCCGAGAACCTCATCAAGGCGCAGAACGTCGTGCCGCTCGTGAAGACCGCGAAGATGAACCCCGACATCACCTCGATCCTCGACAAGGTCTCGGCCGCGTTGACCACCGAGGACCTCACGAAGATGAACCGCCGCAACCAGGGGGACGAGAAGGCGGAGCCCGCCGCCATCGCCTCCGACTGGCTGAAGGAGAAGGCCCTCTTCTAGGAGGAGCCGACCGGGCCGAGAGGCCCGTCCCGCGACGAGGGGCCGACGCACGAGCGCCGGCCCCTCGTCGCATCGCGCTCCGCCGTGCACGCGGCGGAGCACAATGGACCCACCGATGTCCTTTCCCGACGGCAGGAGCCCGCGCATGGCGAAGAAGAAGAAGTCCCCGACCGGCGAGGTGAGCGTGCTCGGTGCCGTGACGACCGTGGCCCGCGAGGTGCGCAAGCACAAGGTCGTCGCCGAGTCGGCCCCGCACGGGCAGGGGGCCGACATCCCGCCCGCGCCCAAGCGCAGCCCCGAGGAGCTGAAGCGCGACATCCGCTCCGGCCGCGACGAGCTCGCCCGCACCGTCCGCGAGCTCGAGACCGCGCTCGACGTGCCGGCCCGGGCGTCGGAGCTGAAGGCCGAGGCGTCCGGCCGCGTGCGCGGCATCCGCGACGACGTCGTCGCGCGCGTCCGCAGCACGACCGACGACGTGACGGCCCGCACGCGCGCCTTCACCCGGAACGACCCCGCCCTCGCCGCCTCGATCGGCGCGGGCGCCGTGGCCGTCGTCATCGCGGTGGGCGCCGCCGTCGTCTCCGGCGGCCGACGCTGACCGCGTCGATCCGCTCCATCGCGACGGAGGTCCCGCCGACCGTCCTCGCGCAGGAGGGGGTGCGCGACCTGTTCGGGAGCCAGCCCGAGCTCAGCCGCCTCGGGACGCGGCTCGTCTCGGCGGCGTTCGGGGCGTCCGGCATCCGCACGCGGCACACGGTCATCGACGAGCTCGGCACCGCGCCCGGCATGGCGGGTGCCGACGCTCCGGCCGGGCCGCACGCGGACGAGCCGGTGTTCTACGACCGCGGGACCGGCCGGATCCTCACGCCCGGCACCGGCGCCCGCAACGACACGTACATCCGCGAGGCCCCCGCGCTGCTGCTCGGCGCGGCGCGTCAGGCGGTCGAGCAGGCGGCCGGCATCGAGGCGTCCGACGTGACCCACGTCGTCACCGTGTCCTGCACCGGCTTCTACGCGCCCGGCCCCGACTACGCCGTGGTCCGCGGCCTCGGCCTCGGCGCGTCCACCCAGCGCTTCCACCTCGGCTTCATGGGCTGCTACGGGGCGTTCCCCGCGCTCCGCATGGCGTCGCAGTTCTGCGCCGCCGACCCGGATGCCGTCGTCCTCGTCGTGTGCGTCGAGCTGTGCTCCCTGCACCTGCACTCCTCGGACGATGCGGACACCATCGTCGCGTCCTCCGTGTTCGGCGACGGGGCCGCGGCCGCGATCGTGACCGCGCGGCCCGCGCCCGCCGGCTCCACCGTGCTCGACCTCGACGCGTTCGAGACCGTGCTCACGCCCGTCGGCGAGGACGACATGGCGTGGACCATCGGCGACCAGGGCTTCGACATGGTGCTCTCCAGCTACGTGCCGAAGATCATCGACGAGCACATCACGGGCGCGCTCGAGCCGCTGTGGGCGCAGGTGCCCGCGCTCCGGGGCGTCGCGCCCGCGGACATCGAGGACTGGGCGATCCACCCGGGCGGGCGCAGCATCCTCGACCGCGTGGAGGACCGGCTGGCGCTCGCGCCCCGCCAGCTCCAGGCATCGCGGTCGACGCTGGCCGAGGTGGGCAACATGTCGAGCGCGACCGTGCTGTTCGTGCTCCGGCGGATCCTCCACGGCACCCCTCCCGCGGACGTCCCGGGCGTGGACGGCAGCGAGCTGGCCGCACCCGTCGCCGTCCCGGGCGCGGGTGCCGGTCGCGTGTGCGCCATGGCGTTCGGACCGGGGCTCACGGTCGAGACGTCGCTGATGACCCGCCGCATCGCCTGATGGACCTGTCCCGTCGCGACGTCGGCCTCACCGAGCTGATGGACGACCCCGACTGCGACCCCGCGGCGCTCGACCGCACGTACGCCCGCTTCGCGCTCGTCAACCGCGTCGTGGCGGGGTGGCGCGGGGTGTACCGGTCCCGGATCCGCCCGCTGCTGTCCCCGGCGCGGGAGACGACGCTCCTCGACATCGGCTCGGGCGGCGGGGACGTGCCCGTCGCCCTCGTCCGGTGGGCGCGCCGGGACGGGCTGCGGCTGCGCGTGACGGGCATCGACCCCGATCCCCGCGCGGCCGCGTTCACGCGCGACCTGCCGGCGGATCCCGACCTGACGTTCCTCCGGGCGTCGAGCGCCGACCTCGTCGCCGAGGGCCGCCGCTTCGACCTGGTGACGAGCAACCACGTGCTGCACCATCTCGACGACGCCGCCCTCGACGCGCTGCTCGCGGACTCCGCGGCGCTCGCCCCGCGCGCGATGCACGGCGACATCGCGCGGAGCCGGCTCGCGTACGCGGTCTACGGTCCGCTGTCCCGGCTGGTGGCGCGGGGCTCGTTCGTGCACGTCGACGGGCTGCGTTCGATCCGCCGCAGCTGGACGCCCGTGGAGCTCGCGCTGCGCGTGCCGGACGGCTGGCGCGTCGAGGGGGCCGTGCCCTGCCGGCTGCTCCTGGTGCGCGACCCCTCGGCGCGGGGCGCGACGCGGTGAGCCCGCGCGACGCGCTGGTCGTGGGCGGCGGGCCCGTGGGGATCCACCTCGCGGCGCTCCTGGCGCAGGCTGGCCTCGACGTGCGCGTCTGGGAGGCGCGGCCCGAGCCCGCGCGGCTGTCCCGGGCCATCGGCATCCACGCGCCCGCCCTCGACGCGTTCGACCGCCTCGGCGTGGCCGACGAGATGGTCGCCGAGGCGGTGCTCGTGCGGAACGGCATCGCGATGGCGCGCGGTCGCGCGATCGGCCGGGTGTCCTTCGCCGGCGCGTCCGCCACGCACCCGTACGTGGCGGCGTTGCCGCAGTGGCGCACCGAGGCGATCCTCGCCCGCCGCCTCGACGCGCTCGCCCCGGACGCGCTCCGACGCGGCGTGACGCTCACGGGGCTCGACGCGGATCCGGTCGAGGCGCCCGGCGGCGGCGTCCGCGCGACGGGCCAGGACGCGGACGGCCGGCTCGTCGAGGCGACGGCGCGCCTCGTGATCGGCGCCGACGGCACGCGCGGCCGGGTCCGCGACCTCCTCGGCATCGGCGTGGACGAACGCCCGCTGCCCGACCGCTTCCTCATGGGCGACGCCCCCGACACCACGGACGGCGGCGACGACGCCGTGATCACGCTGCACCCGGACGGCGTCGTCGAGTCGTTCCCGCTGCCCGGCGGCATGCGCCGCTTCGTCGTCGGCGTGCGCGCCGGGGAGGGGGACGGCGATCCGGCCGAGATCGTCGCCGCGGCGGTGCGCGCGCGCACCGGCCACGTCGTGCGCGCCGCGGACCTCGATCCCGTGAGCGGGTTCGGCGTACGGCGGCGTCTGGCGCGTCGCATGTCCGCCGGCCGCGCGCTGCTCATCGGCGACGCGGCCCACGAGATCAGCCCCATCGGCGGCCAGGGCATGAACCTCGGCTGGCTCGACGCGGACGCCCTCGCGCCGATCCTGGTCGACGCCGTCCGCTCCCGCGACGGCGTGCCGGACGCGCACCGCATCGCCCGCTGGGAGCGCGACCGCATGTCGAGCGCCCGACGCGCCGCGGTGCAGTCGGAGATCAACACCGCGCTCGGCCGGCCGGTCCGCGGCCTCACGCGGGTCGTGCGCGACGCCGGGCTCCGCGCGGTCCTCGCGTCGCCCGCCGCCGCCGGGCTCGCGTCCGTCTACGCCATGGGCAGGGACGCGGGCGCGCGGATCAGGTGAGCTGCGTGGCGTTCGCCGCGACGAGCGCCACGAGCAGCAGCGACGCCGCCATGATCAGCCGGAACAGGAGCCGACCCGGTGGTCGCGTGACGACCAGCACCGCGCCCCACGCCGCGATCGCCAGCATCGCGACCAGGCCCGCGACGGCGAGCGGCGTCACGGCGTGCGCGGGATCGGCGAGCACGGGCCCGACCGACGCGACCACCGCGCCGAGGGCGAGCGCCCCGAAGGCGACCAGGCCCGACGGCACGCGGCCCAGCCGGTGCGGCAGGCCGCGCACGCCCGTCCGCGCGTCGTCCTCCAGGTCGGGGAGCACGTTGGTGAAGTGGATGGAGACGCCGAGCACCGCGCCCGTGGCGACGGCCCAGGCGGCGGCGGGCAGCGGATCCGGGCCACCGAGCGCCACCACGGTCGGCAGGATCCCGAAGGCCACGACGAACGGCACGACGCTCGCCGCCGTGCGCTTGAGCCCCGCGTTGTAGGCCCAGCCCGCGCCGACCAGCACCACGTGCGCGACGAGGAAGGCCGGCCCCAGCAGCGCGGACACCGCGAGGCAGGCGGCCGCCGTGCCGAGCGCGGCGGCGCGCACCTCGGCCACGGTCACCTCGCCGCGCGCGACCGGCTTGTCGGTGCGGCCGACACGGCGGTCGCGGCCCGCGTCGATCCAGTCGTTGGACAGCCCGATCGACAGCTGCCCGAGGAGCACGGCCACCGCGACGGCGGCGACGCGCCCGGGCGCGAACCCGAGGGCCGCGGCGAGGCCGGCCGCGAGCACGGTGACGGTGGCCGTCGGACCCGGATGCGAGGAGAGCGCGAGGAGCCGGATCGACCGCAGGGGGCGCCTCACGCGAGCGTCAGCCCGGAGCAGCGCGAGCGCGCGGATCCGGCGGAGGCGCCGGAGCGGGGGATCGCCGCCGAGCCCTCGCGCGCGGAGGACCGCAGGGCGTGCGGGGCCGGCCGGAGGAGGGTCGCGTCCTCATCCTCGTCGTCCCCGGGGACGGGCGCGATGGTGCAGTGCATGCATCGATCCTGCCGCACGCGTGGGCCGGCGACGACCGCGCCGATACCCTGGTGGGATGCTGATCCGCCCCGCCGAGCCCCGCGACATCGACGACCTGCTGGACATCCGCAACGACGCCATCCTGCACGGCACGGCCCTCTGGATGGACGAGCCCGTGGACCGCGCCGAGCGCGAGCGCTGGTACGAGGAGACCACGGCGGCGGGCGACCCGATCCTCATCGCCGACGTCGACGGGCGCGTCGCGGGGTACGGCACCTACGGGCAGTGGCGGGAGAAGTCCGGCTACCGCTTCTCCGTGGAGGACTCCGTCTACGTGCGCGAGGGCTTCCAGGGGCAGGGCATCGGCCGGGCGCTCGTGGAGGGGCTCATCGCGCACGCGAAGGCGGCCGGGAAGCGCGCGATGTTCGCGGACATCGAGGCCGGCAACGCGGGATCCATCCGGCTGCACGAGCGGCTCGGCTTCCGTCGGGTGGGGCTCCTGCCCGGAATCGGCGTCAAGTTCGGGCGGTCGCTCGACCTCGCGATCCTGCACCTCCCGCTCGAGGACGCGCCCCGCGCCTGAGGCGGCGGACGGTCGAGAGGCCCGGCACGGGGCGCGGGAACGCCGCACGGTGCCGGGCCTCTCTCCGACGGCCCGGGTTCCTTCGGGGGAGAGGAGGCCGTCGTGGTCCGGGAGCGGTCCGCCCGGGGGGGGGGGGATGGACGGACGCGCTCGTCGGGTTGCGAGCATCGGCCCCAGGGGGGTAAGGGCCGTCTGCTCGTAGACGACTCTAGCCGGTCCTCATTTATGCGGACACACCGGGCTGGCCCCAGTAGGAGGGGCGCGGCGCGGATCAGTCCTGCGACTCGTCCAGCTCGCGCGCGCCGACGGCGACGACGGCGTCCCGCAGCGCGTGGAAGTGGTGCACCTCGAGGCCGTTGCGGAGGAGGTACGGCTCGACGCCGCCGCGCCCCGCGAGCGAGTGCAGCGCCTGGATGACGGGTGCGGGATCCCCGGCGACCGCGTGCTGGGCGGCGTCGCGGACGTCGAGCCCGCCGGCCACCAGGGCGAGGGCCACGACGAGCACGTCCTGCACCGACGCGGTGCGTGCGTCGTACCGCTCGGGGGCCTCGGCCACGACGCGCTCGGCGGCCTCGGCGACGCGCCCGGCGAGCAGGGCGCCGTCGGCCACGAGGACGCCGACGTAGGCGGACGCGGTCGCGGGAGCCGCAGCGGCGGATCCCGTCGCGAGGCCGGAGGCCCGGGGTGCGGGGGCGGAGGAGTTCATGGCGGCCCTTCGGTCGTCGTGCGGTTCGGGTCGTGCGGGGCCGGGTGCTGCGGATCGGATCCGGCGGAGGCGCGACCCGGCGGGCCGCGCGTGGACGCGGGCGCACCGGGTCGACGCCGACCGGATGCGTCCTCGAAGGCTCGCCCGGCCGGATGAACGCCGGGTGTCGCGCGCGCCGCCGTCGGGCGAACGCGGCCCGACCGGGATATGCCGCGCCCCTCGCGCCGATCGTCTACAAGTCGTAGAATGGAGGCGTCGCGATGGAGCCTCGAACCGCACGATCCGCCCTCCACAGGAAGCGCAGCCGGTCGCCATGACACCGCATCCCGCCCCCGCCGACCACCCGCACGCGAGCCGGTTCCCGGCCGCCCGTCCGTCGCACGCGTCGGTCCCGCGGGATCCGCGCCGCACGGGCGCCGCCCGGAGCGGGGCCCGCTCGTGAACGAGCTCCTCGACCCGCTCGTCCTCTCCCGCTGGCAGTTCGGCCTCACGACCGTCTACCACTTCCTCTTCGTGCCGCTCACGATCGGCATGGCCGTCGTCTGCGCGCTGTACCAGACCGCCTGGGTGCGCACCGGCAAGCAGGAGTACCTGCGCCTCACGCGCTTCTTCGGGCGGATCTTCCTCATCAACTTCGCGATGGGCACCGTCACCGGCATCGTGCAGGAGTTCCAGTTCGGCATGAACTGGTCGGAGTACTCGCGCTTCGTCGGCGACGTGTTCGGTGCCCCGCTCGCGCTCGAGGGGCTGCTGGCGTTCTTCCTCGAGGCGTCGTTCATCGGCGTCTGGATCTTCGGCTGGGACAAGCTTCCGAAGGGGCTGCACCTGGCGTCCATCTGGGTGGTGTCGGCGGCGTCGATCCTGTCGGCGTACTTCATCCTCGCGGCCAACGCCTTCATGCAGAACCCGGTGGGCTACCGCATCGACGAGGTCCGCGGCCGCGCGGAGCTCACCGACATCGGGGCGCTCCTCACGAACAAGGTCGCGCTCGCCGCGTTCCCGCACACGATCTTCGCCGCCTTCATGTGCGCGGCCGCCGTGATCATCTCGGTCGCCGCCTGGCACCTCTCGCGCAACCAGCACCTCGACACGATGATGCCGGCGCTGAGGTTCGGCATGTGGTTCATGGTCGTCTCCGGCGCGCTCACGATCCTGTCGGGCGACCAGCTCGGCCTCGCCATGGTGCAGACGCAGCCGATGAAGATGGCGGCCGCCGAGGCGCACTACGACACCTCATCGGGAGCGGCCGCGTCGTTCTCGCTCTTCACCTGGGGCACGCCGGACGGCTCCAGCGAGCTGTTCTCCATCCGCATCCCGTACCTGCTCTCGTTCCTCTCCACGCACACGCTCGACGGCACCGTGCAGGGCATCAACGACCTGCAGGCGCAGTACGTGGCGAGCTACGGCCCCGGCGACTACACGCCCACCATCTGGGTCACCTACTGGGCGTTCCGCTGGATGATGGGCTTCGGCATGGCGGCCATCGGCGTCGCCGTCGCGGGCCTCTGGTTCACGCGCCGCGGGCGCCGCATCACCAGGCCGTGGATGTGGCGGGTCGCCATCTGGGCCGCCCCGCTCCCGCTGCTCGCGATGACGGTCGGCTGGATCTTCACGGAGATGGGCCGCCAGCCGTGGATCGTGTTCAGCCTGCTGCAGACGTCCTCCGCCGTCTCGCCCAACGTCACCGGGCTGCAGGTGCTGATCTCGCTCGTCGCGTTCACGCTCGTCTACGGGTCGCTCGCGGTGGTGGAGTTCCGCCTCATCCTGAAGGCGGCGCAGCACGGACCGGAGCCCGAGCGGGAGCCGGATCCCGTGACGGGCGAGGTCGCCCGGGAAGCGAGCGTGTACTGACATGGACCTGCCCACCCTCTGGTTCGGCGTCATCGCCTTCCTCTTCGTCGGCTACTTCGTGCTCGACGGCTTCGACTTCGGCGTGGGGATGAGCCTGCCGTTCCTCGCGAAGGACGACACCGACCGGCGCGTCCTCATCAACGCGATCGGCCCGGTCTGGGACCTCAACGAGACGTGGCTCATCGTCGCGGGCGCCGCGCTCTTCGCGGCGTTCCCCGAGTGGTACGCCACCATGTTCAGCGGCTTCTACCTGCTGCTGCTCGCGATCCTCATCACGCTCATCCTCCGCGGCGTCTCGTTCGAGTACCGGCACCAGGGGGCGTCCGACCGGTGGCGCGGGTCCTTCGACCTGATGATCGTGGTCGGCTCGGTCGTGCCCGCGTTCCTCTGGGGCGTCGTGTTCGCGAACGTGGTGCGCGGGGTGCCGATGGACGCGGGCCACGACTACACGGGATCCACGCTCGACCTGCTGAACCCGTACGCGCTCCTCGGCGGGCTCACGACGCTGTCGCTGTTCCTCGTGCACGGGCTGCAGTTCGCGGCGCTGAAGACGGACGGGCCGATCCGGACGCGTGCCCGGGCGCTGTCGATGCGGGTGGGGGCCGTCACCATCGTCGTCGCGGCGACCTTCCTCGTCTGGACCACGCTGGCCCACGGCTCGGCCCTCTCCGGGCTGATCTCGGTGCTCGCCGCCGTCGCGCTCGTCGCGTCGTACCTCGCCAACGTGCGCGGCCGGGAGCGCTGGGCCTTCGGTCTGCTCGCGGCCACTATCGCGCTCGCGGTCGCCAGCCTGTTCGCGGCGCTGCACCCGTTCGTCATGCCGGCGTCGAACGACCCGGCGTACGGGCTGACGATCGCGAACGCGTCGTCGTCGGCGTACACGCTGACGATCATGACGTGGGCCGCGGGGTTCGCGCTGCCGCTGATCCTCGCGTACCAGGGGTGGACGTACTGGGTGTTCCGGAAGCGCATCACGCGCGCCGTGATCAGCCGGGCCGCCCACTAGGCGCACGGTGAAGCCCCTGGATCCGCGGCTGCTGCGGGCGTCCGCCGCCGCCCGCACGATGCTCGTCGTCGGCGCCCTCGCGGGCATCGTGCAGACCGCGGCGCTCGTGGGCTTCTGCTGGTCGCTCACGCAGCTGGTCGTGCGGGCGATCGCGGGGCGGACCGCGGAGGAGCTCGCGCCCGTGCTCGCGCTCGTCGTCGTCTCGGCGGTCCTCCGCGGCGTCGCCGGCTGGCTGCTCGACGTGGTCGGCGCGCGCGGGGCCGCGCAGGTCGTCGCGGAACTGCGGCGGCGCGCGCTCCGGGCCGTCGTCGACCTCGGCCCGGTGTGGACCGCGAGCCGCAGCCGCGCCCGCGTCGCCACGGTGATCGGCCCCGGCCTCGACGCGCTCGACCCGTACTTCGCGCGCTACGTGCCGCAGCTGATCCTCACGGCGCTCGCCACGCCGATCGTCGTCGCGGTGCTGCTCCTCGCCGACCCGCTCACGGGCGTCACGGTGCTCGTGACGCTGCCCGTCATCCCCGTCTTCATGGTGCTGGTCGGCTGGGCGACGCGGGAGGTGCAGCGGCGTCAGTGGGTCCGGCTCACCGAGCTGGCGTCGGGATTCCTCGACGTGGTCGACGGTCTCTCCACCCTGCTGGTGTTCGGGCGGGCGCGGCGGCAGACGGCGAGGATCCGGCGGGTCACCGAGGAGCACCGCGTCGAGACCATGCGCGTGCTCCGGATCTCGTTCCTCTCCGGCTTCGTGCTCGAGCTCGCCGCCTCCCTGTCGGTGGCGCTCGTCGCGGTGTCGGTGGGCGTGCGGCTCATCGGCGGGCAGCTCGACCTCGAGGTGGGGCTGTTCGTGCTGCTGCTCGCGCCCGAGGCGTTCCTGCCGATCCGCCAGGTCGGCGTGCAGTTCCACGCCGCCGCGGAGGGGGTGGCGGCCGCGGACGACGTGCTCGGGATCCTCGACGAGGAGCGGGCGGGGCGGGCGTCCCGCGCCGCCGGAGCCGCAGCCGCACCCGCTCCGGGGTCTGCGCGGTACGGCGCGGGCGCCGCGCCCGGCGAGGCGGCTCCGGACGACGAGCTCGTGATCCGCGACCTGGTCGTCGCGCACGACGACCGGCCGGTGGTCGACGGCCTCTCGGCGCGCTTCCGCCGAGGCTGCGTGACGGCGGTGACCGGCCCGAGCGGGGCCGGGAAGTCGTCGCTCCTCGCGGCGGTGCTCGGGCAGCTGCCCGCGCGCGGCGTCATCGGCTGGGCGGATGGCGACGGGGACCCGACCGCGCTCCGGCGGCCGGCACCCGCGGAGATCGCCTGGGCCGGACAGCGGCCGGGACTCGTGGCCGGCACGGTGCGGGAGAACGTCGCGCTGGGCGTCCCGGATCCGGACGATGCGCTCGTCCGGCGCGCCCTGTCCCTCGCAGCCGCCGACGGCATCGACCCCGACCTCGTGCTCGGCGTCGGTGGCCAGGGCCTCTCGGGCGGGCAGGCCCAGCGGGTCGCCGTCGCCCGCGCCGTGCACCGCGCGCTCGCCCTCGACTGCCCGCTCGTGCTCCTCGACGAGCCGAGCTCCGCCCTCGACGCGGCGGCGGAGGAGCGGCTGGCGCGGGGGATCCGCGCGCTCGCCGACCAGGGCCGCGCCGTCGTCGTCGTGACCCACCGCCCGGCGCTCGTGGACGCCGCCGACGAGGAGCTACGGCTCGCGGCGCCGGGATCCGCCGCCGCGCCTCCCTCGCCCGGCGCGCGGCCCGCGGAGCACGACCGGGCCGGCGCCGTCGCCGATCCCGCGCGCACGACGCCCGAGCCCGCCTGGCGCGCCCAGGTGGCGCCGTGAACCGCGGCGAGGTGCTCCGCCTCGCGCAGCCGCCTCTCCGCCGGGCGCTCCCCGGGCTGCTGGCGGGGCTCGCGAGCGCGGCGGGCGCGGTCGCCCTCCTCGCGACCTCGGCCTGGCTGATCACGCGCGCGTCGGAGCAGCCGCCCATCCTCTTCCTCGGCATGGCCATCGTCGGCGTCCGCGCCTTCGCGCTGGGGCGCGCCGCGTTCCGCTACCTGGAGCGGATCACGAGCCACGACGCCGCGTTCCGCGCCCTGGCGACGCTGCGGGTCGGGGTGTTCGAACGGCTCCTGCCGCACGCGCCGGCCGGGCTCCGGCACACCCGGCGCGGCGACCTCCTCGCGCGGCTCGTCGGCGACGTCGACCGGCTCCAGGACCTCCCGCTGCGCGTCGTGCAGCCGCTCGCCGTGTCGGTGCTCGTGCAGGCGGCGAGCGTGGCCGTGGTGACGGCCGTGCTCCCGGCCGCCGGGATCGCGCTCGCCCTCGTGCTCGCCGTCGCGCTCGCCGTCGGCGTCCTCGCGACGCGGGCGCTCGCGGGGCGCGCGGAGACGCGGATCGCCCCGCTGCGCGCCGCCGTGCAGGACCGGGTGCTCGACCTCGTCGGCGGCCTCGACGTGCTCACGGCGTTCCAGGCGGTGGACGCGCGGCTCGCCGACCTCGAGCGGGTCGCGCGTCGGCTCCGCCGCGAGGAGCTGCGGAGCGCGGCGGCCACGGGCGCGACGACGGGCGTCGTCCTCGTCGGGACGGGCGCGGTCGCGGGCTGGACCGTGCTGCAGGGCGTGCCCGGCCTCGCGTCCGGCGCGCTGGATCCGGCGTGGCTCGTCCTCGCGGCGCTCGTGCCGCTGGCGCTCGTCGAGTCGGCGACCGCCGTGCCGCTCGCGGTGCAGGCGTGGACGCGGGTGCGCACGAGCGCGGATCGGGTCGCGGGCGCCGCGCCCGCGGTCGTGCCCGCCGAGATCCCGCTGGAGCGGGCGGAGGAGCCGGAGCAGGCGGGCCCCGCTCCCTCCGCTGCCCGCGGCGGCGCGACCCTGGTGATCCGCGACCTCGTCACCCGCTGGCCGGGCGCGGACGCCGACGCCCTCCGACCGGTGTCGCTCGCGGTGCGGCCGGGGGAGACGGTCGTCGTGCGCGGCCCGAGCGGATCCGGCAAGTCGTCGCTCGCCGCCGCGCTCGTGCGCTTCCTCGAGTCGACGGGCGGCTACGAGCTGGACGGCGTCGACGCCCGGTCGCGGCGGCCCTCCGAGGTGCGGCGGATCGTGGGCCTGTGCGAGCAGTCGCCGCACCTGTTCGACGCGAGCATCCGGCAGAACCTGCTCTTCGCCCGCGAGGAGGCGACCGACGACGAGCTCCTCGCAGCGCTCGACCGCGTGGGGCTCGCGGGCTGGACCGCCGATCGCGGCGGCCTGGACGCGCGCGTGGGCGACCGGGGCGGGCTCGTCTCCGGCGGCCAGGCGCAGCGGATCGCGCTGGCCCGGGCCCTCCTCGCCGACTTCCCGATCCTGGTGCTCGACGAGCCGACGGCGGACGTCGACGCCGACCGCGCCCGGGCCGTCCTCCGCGACGTGCTGCAGGCCGCGCGCGACCGGGGCCGCGGGGTGCTGCTGCTCACGCACACGGACGTGCCGGCGGACCTCGTCGACCGGACGGTGGAGCTCGGCGCGATCGGGGGAGCGGGCACCCTCCCCTCCGCTGGCTGACTCAGCCCACCGGCAGCTCGCGCCGCAGCGCGTCGAGCCGCGCGCGCCAGGCGGTCACGCGGCCGGGCTCGGCGGCGACGGCCGGGCCGTCGATCCACCCGCGCACCAGGCGGATGCCGTGCAGCGCGCTCACGGCCCACACCTCGCGGCCGTCGAGGTCGGCGGGACGAACGCGGTCGTGCAGCACATCGACCCCGAGGGCGGTCGCGAGCGCGAGGATGCTGCGCTCGGTGATGCTCGCGATCCGCGGCACGTCGCCCTCGACCACCGCGAGCGCGTCGCCGTGCCACCACAGGATCGCGCTGTAGGCGCCCTCGACGATGGTCCCGTCGTCGGCGAGGATCACGGCCTCGCCCGCGCCGTGCCGGGCCGCGCGGCTCCGCAGGGCGCCGAGCGCGTGCAGGTCCGGGCCCTTGAGGCGCGGCAGGGTGCGCGGATCCGGCCCGTCGTGGTCGCGCAGCACGACCGTCGCGGTGCGCTCGGGGGCGGGTCGCACGAGCAGGCGGGCGACGTCGCCGTCCGGGCCGCGCAGCGCCTCCACGCGGGGGAACCAGGCGCCCGCGCGCGGCAGCGCGGCGACGGCGGCGTCGAGGAAGGCGGCGGGATCCGGCACCGCGGCCGCCTGCGTCCGGAGCGCCGCGAGGAACCGCTGCCGGTGCACGTCGAGCGCGAGGACCCGCCCGTCGTCCACCAGGAACGAGTCGGCCGCGAGGACCCGGTGCCCGGCGGGCCGCGTCTCCTCGGCTCCTCCCCGGGTCGCGTCCGCGGCGTCGGGCGCCCAGCCCGCGGGGGTCCACCGGAGGATCTGCTCGGAGCTCATACCCTTGAGGCTAGGCGGCCACAGGGTGCGGCCACGACACCGGGAGGCCGCGCATGGACGGAGCGCTCGCGCACGCGAGGACGGCCGTCCGGGGACGCCGCATCGCCGGATGGCACGACCCCGAGGACGTCTTCACGGCCCTCTTCGCCGACGAGGCCGCGGGCGACGTCGCGTGGCTCGACGACTCGGCGGGGGAGGGCTGGAGCTACCTCGGTGCGAGCGCGGGCAGCGTCACCGCCTGGCCGGACGGCGTCTTCGACGGGCTGGCCGGGCTGCTGGCGCACGCGTCGGCCGCCGACGCCGGCGCCTCCCTCGACGACGGCCTCCCACCCGACCTCGCCTTCCGGCTGGGCGTGGTCGGCTGGATCCCGTACGACGCCTGGACCGAGACCGTGCCGCTGCACCACGCGCCGGTCGCGGACGCCCCGGACCGCGCCGCGCCCGAGCACGCAGCGCCCGAGCATGCCGCGCCCGAGCATGCTGAGCCCGCCGCCGCCGCCGTCCTCCGGGTGGAGCGCCTGCTCGCGTTCGACCACGGCACCTCCGCCGTCTGGGCGGTCGCGCGCGCGGGGGACCCGTGGCTCGACGCCGTCGAGGGCGACCTCGCGGGCGTCCCGGCGAACCCCCGTCGGGCCGCCGCGGCGCCACCGCACGGCCCCGCCGACGCGGATCCGGGATCCGACCCCGTCTGGCGCCACGACGACGACGGCTACCTCGCCCTCATCCGCTCGTGCCAGGAGTCCATCCGCCGCGGCGACGCCTACCAGCTCTGCCTCACCAACACCGCGCGCATGCCCGGGCGGGTCGACCCCGTGCGCGTGCACCTGGCCCTGCGCGCGCTCAGCCCCACCCACCACGGCGGGTTCCTCCGCATAGGCGGCACCGTGCTCGTCAGCGCGTCGCCCGAGCGCTTCGTCGAGGTGGACGCGGGCGGCACGCTGCGCACGCTCCCCATCAAGGGCACCCGGCCGCGTCACGCCGATCCGGCAGCCGACGAGCGGGCCCGCGCCGAGCTGCTCGCGAGCGACAAGGAGCGCGCGGAGAACGTGATGATCGTCGACCTCATGCGCAACGACCTCAGCCGCGTGTGCGTGCTCGGCTCGGTCCGCGTCACGAGCCTCTTCGCCGTCGAGGCGTACGCGCAGGTGCACCAGCTCGTCAGCCGTGTGGAGGGCCGGCTCGTGCCCGGCGTCACGGCGGTGGCCGCGGTGCGCGCCCTGTTCCCCGCCGGATCCATGACGGGAGCCCCGAAGTCCGCGGCCGTCGGCATCCTCCGGGCCCTCGAGCGCGGGCCGCGCGGCGTGTACGCGGGCGCGTTCGGCTGGTTCGGCGACGACGGACGTGCCGACCTGGCCATGGTGATCCGCTCGGTCGTCGTCGTGGACGGCCGTGCAACCGTGGGCGCCGGGGGCGGCATCACGGCCCTGTCGGTGCCCGAGGAGGAGCTCGAGGAGGTGCGCGTGAAGGCCGCGCCGCTGCTGGCCGCCGTGGCCGCGGGCCGGGTCGCGGAACGCGTCGGGGGTCTCCCGTCCTCCCTCCCCAGGGCCGCCGCCGGGGCCTGATCCGCCACCCCGTCGCCCGTGCGGGTTCCCCCCGGCCGGGTCACTAGTCTTGTCGAGGCCTTGACGGCCGCGACCCCCGCATCGAATCGAGAGCGCCCTTGGCACACGAGACCCCCGACACCCCCGGCGACACCTACGACTTCCGCGCCATCGAGGCCGAGTGGTCGGAGGTGTGGGAGCGCGAGCAGCCGTTCCGCACGCCGGACGCGAGCGACACCCGTCCCCGCAAGTACATCCTCGACATGTTCCCGTACCCCTCGGGCGACCTCCACATGGGGCACGGCGAGGCGTTCGCCATCGGCGACGCGGTCGCGCGCTACTGGCGCCAGCAGGGCTTCACCGTCCTCCACCCCATCGGCTGGGACTCCTTCGGCCTGCCGGCGGAGAACGCCGCCATCAAGCGCGGCGTCGACCCGCGCGAGTGGACCTACGCGAACATCGACACGCAGAAGCAGTCGATGAAGCGCTACGGCCTCTCCTTCGACTGGGAGCGCGAGCTCCACACGAGCGACCCCGAGTACTACGCGTGGAACCAGTGGCTGTTCCTCAAGATGCACGAGAAGGGCCTCGCCTACCGCAAGGACAGCTGGGTCAACTGGGACCCGGTGGACCAGACGGTGCTCGCCAACGAGCAGGTGCTGCCGGACGGCACGTCCGACCGCTCCGGCGCCGTCGTCGTCAAGAAGAAGCTCACGCAGTGGTACCTGCGCATCACCGACTACGCCGACCGCCTGATCGACGACCTCAACCAGCTCGAGGGCAAGTGGCCGTCCAAGGTGCTCAACATGCAGCGCAACTGGATCGGCCGCTCCGTGGGCGCGGAGGTCGACTTCGTCATCGAGGGCCGCGACGAGCCCGTCACGGTGTTCACCACCCGCCCGGACACGCTGCACGGCGCCACGTTCATGGTGGTCGCGCCCGACAGCGACCTCGCGGCCGAGCTCGTCGAGGGCGCGTCCGACGAGGTCCGCGAGGAGTTCCGCGGCTACCTCGAGCGCACGCAGCGCCTCAACGAGATCGAGCGCTCCACGACCGACCGGCCGAAGACGGGCATCCCGCTCGGCCGCACGGCCGTCAACCCGGTCAACGGCGAGCGGATCCCCGTCTGGGCCGCCGACTACGTCCTCGCCGACTACGGCACGGGCGCGGTCATGGCCGTCCCCGCGCACGACCAGCGCGACCTCGACTTCGCGCGCGCCTTCGACCTGCCGGTGCGCGTGGTGGTCGACACCACGCAGCCCGTCACGGGCGCCATCCGCATCATCCCGGAGGACGGCGAGCTGCCCGACCTCGAGGAGGTGCTGCCCGGTCGCACGGGCGTCGCGCTCCCCGGCGAGGGCCGCCTCATCAACTCCGGGTCGCTCAACGGCCTGAGCAAGCAGCCCGCCATCAAGCGCGTCATCGAGCAGCTCGAGGCGGAGGGCCGAGGCCGTGCGGCGAAGAACTACCGGCTGCGCGACTGGCTCATCTCGCGCCAGCGGTTCTGGGGCACGCCCATCCCCATCGTCTACGACGCGGAGGGCAACGAGATCCGCGTGCCGGAGGACCAGCTGCCCGTCAGGCTGCCCGACACCGCGGGGCTCGACCTCACGCCCAAGGGCAAGTCGCCGCTGGCCGCCGCGACGGAGTGGTCGAACGTGCCGAGCCCGGTGGACGGCAGCCCGGCCACGCGCGACCCCGACACCATGGACACGTTCATGGACAGCTCCTGGTACTGGCTGCGCTTCCTCTCGCCGAACGACGCCACGAAGGCGTTCGACCCGGCCGACGCCGACCGCTGGGCGCCCGTCGACCAGTACGTGGGCGGCGTCGAGCACGCGATCCTGCACCTGCTGTACTCGCGCTTCATCACCAAGGTGCTGTTCGACCTCGGCTACGTCACCTTCACGGAGCCGTTCAGCGCGCTGCTGAACCAGGGGATGGTGCTCTCCGGCGGCGTCAAGATGTCGAAGAGCAAGGGCGGCGTCGACCTCGGCTCCGAGATCGACCGCCACGGCGTGGACGCCATCCGGCTCACCATGGCGTTCGCCGGCCCGCCGGAGGACCCGATCGACTGGGAGGACGTGTCCCCGTCCGGGTCCGCCAAGTTCCTGGCCCGTGCGTGGCGCCTCACGGGCGACATCACGAGCGCGCCCGAGGTCGAGTGGAAGACGGGGGACGAGGCGCTCCGCCGCGTCACGCACCGCTTCCTGGCGGAGGGCCCCGGGCTCCTCGAGGCGTTCAAGTTCAACGTGGTCATCGCCCGCACGATGGAGCTCGTCAACGCCATCCGGAAGACCATCGACCAGGGCCCGGGCGGCGGCGACGCGGCCGTCCGCGAGGCCACCGAGGTCGTCGCCGTGGCGCTCAGCCTCTTCGCGCCGTACACGGCCGAGGACATGTGGAAGCGCCTCGGCTACACGGGCTCGGTCGCGTTCGCCGGCTGGCGCAAGGCCGATCGCAACCTGCTCGTCGTGAGCACGGTCACCGCCGTCGTGCAGGTCGACGGCAAGGTGCGCGACAAGCTCGAGGTCGACGCCCGCATCGGCGCCGACGAGCTCGAGGCGCTGGCCCGGGAGACGGCGGGCGTCACGCGGTCCACCGCCGGCCGAACGATCGACAAGGTCATCGTGCGCGCGCCGAAGATCGTCAGCATCACCACCAAGCCCGCCTCCTAGCGGGTGGCCGCGCACGCGGGAACGAGGGCGGTCCGGATCCCGGGCCGCCCTCGCTCCATCCCAGGGGCCGCCGCGGGGCACGATCCCCAGCCCGGACGCACGGGATCGTCCGCACCGGCGTCGCGGCCTACCGTGCGCGCATGCGCTCCCACCGCCCCTCCCGGCCCGCACTCCCCGCCGACGATCCCGGCGACGCCGCGGGCGACGCCACGGGATGGGGCGGACCCGACGAGGATCCGTTCCCGGCGGAGGATCCGTTCGATACGGAGCATCGGTTCCCGGCGGAGGACCCGTTCGACGCGGAGGACCCGTTCGGTGCGCGCGCAGACGCGGCCGAGGACGCGCGGCCGCGCCCCGCGGACCGGGGCACGCGCGCCGCCGCGCCGCGGCTCCCGGCGGACCTCGTGGGGCGGCGTCCGCGGTTCCGCCTGCGCACGGGGGTCGGGGCGGCCGCGGTGCTCGTGGCCGCCGCGCTGGTCGTCACGATCCTCGTCACGGCCGTCCAGGCGACCGGGACGCCCGGCTCCGACGCAGCCGGGGCCGCCTCGCCCCGCGCGACCTCGCACGGGGAGGGAGCGGCCACCGCCGACGCGTCGGCAGCGGGTGGCACCGTGTCCGACGTCGGGTCCGACGACGCCGGATCCCCCCGCACGACGGGCCATCCCGGGGATGCCGTGTCGCGCTCCGGGGGCGCAGCCGATGCCGACGGCGCGGGCACCGGATCCGGCTCCGGCTCCGGGACCGCCGGCGCCGCCCCCGTCTACGTCCACGTAGTCGGCGCCGTCGTCTCTCCGGGCCTGTACCCGCTGGCGGCCGGGAGTCGGGTGGTCGACGCCCTCGCCGCAGCCCACGGGCTCGCGGACGGCGCGGATCCGGCGGGCGTCAACCTGGCGCGCGTCCTCGTCGACGGCGAGCAGCTCGTCGTGCCGCGCCAGGGGGAGACGCCTCCCGCCGCCGCCTCGGGTCCCGCCGGTGCGGCCGCCGGCAGCGCGGGCGGCGCGACCCCGTCCGCGCCCGTCGACCTCAACACCGCGACAGCGGAGCAGCTGGAGACGCTCCCGCGCGTCGGCCCGTCGCTCGCCGGGCGCATCATCGCCTGGCGATCCGCGCACGGCCGCTTCGCGCGCGTCGCCGACCTCGGCCGCGTGCCGGGCATCGGCGATCGGACGCTCGCCTCGCTGACGCCCCTGGTGCGGGTGTGACGCCCCGCCGAGCGGACCCGACCGCGCGCGACCGCCCCGCCCGTGGCCCTCGTGACGTCCGGGGCGGCCGTGATCGGGCGCGAGCAGCCGCCGCCGCGACGCCGCTCGACCTGCGGCTCGCCATCCCGGCGGGGGTCGGCTGGTGCGCGACGGCCGTGGCGATCGGCGTCCGCGGGTCCGCCGCTCCGGCCGCGGTCCTCGCCGCGGCGCTGGCCGCTGCGCTCGCGCTGGCGTCGGTGGCCGCGGCGCGGCGGTCCCGATGTGACGAGCGCGGCGCCCGACCGGCCCCACCCGGGCGCGGATCGCGGCGCGCATCCCGGGGTCCCACCTCATCCCCGCCCGGGATGCTCCGAGGCGCGGCCGGCCTGGCGGTCGCCGCGGGCGTGGCGGCGATGCTCCTCGGCGCGGCGGCCGCCCGCGAGCCGCTGCGCCATCCCGTCGAGCTCGAGGCCGCGGCGGCCGCCGCCGGGATGGTCGTCGCCGACGTCGTCCTCGACGAGTCGCCCGCCCCGGTGGCGGGGCGCGCGTCGGGCGCGTCCGCCGCACCCGCCCGGGTCCGGATCGTCGGCCGCCTCCGCGTCATCCACGTCGGCGGGCAGGCGCCCGGTCGGGCCGCCGACGTCACGGTGACCCCGTCGGCGCCCGTCCCCGTGGTCGTCTTCGCGCCCGCCGCCGCCGTGGGCGGCGCGCGACCCGGGGTGGGGTCGACGATCCGGCTGACCGCGGCGGTGCGAGCCGCGGAAGCGGGCGACCAGGCGGCCTACCTGCTCCTCGCCCGCGGCGGCCTCGAGCAGATCGCCCGGCCCGACGGCCCGCTCGCCGTCGCCGACGGCCTGCGCCGGGAACTGACGCGCGCCGCGTCCGAGCTGCCCGGGCCGGGAGCGCGTCTGCTCCCCGGGCTCGCCATCGGCGACGTGTCCGCCGTCCCCGCGGAGCTCGCGCAGACCATGAAGGACACCTCCCTGACGCACCTCACAGCCGTCTCCGGCGCCAACTGCGCGGTCATCGTGGGCATCGTGCTCGCGCTGGCCGCCGCCGTCGGGCTGCGGCGGCCGGCCCGCGCCGTCGCCGCGGTGGGGGCCCTCGCCGCGTTCGTCGTGCTCGTCACCCCGCAGCCGAGCGTGCTGCGCGCGGCCGTCATGGCCGCGGTGCTCATCGTGTCCACCGTCACCGGCCGCCCCTCACGCGGTCTGCCCGCGCTCGCCCTCGCGGTGGTCATCCTCCTCGTGGGCGATCCCTGGCTGGCTCGGGACCTCGGCTTCGCGCTGAGCGTGCTGGCCACGGCGGGTCTGCTCGTGCTCGCGCCACCGCTCGCCGACCGCCTCGCGCGAGGGATGCCGCGTCGCCTGGCCGAGGGGCTCGCCGTCCCCGTCGCCGCGCAGGTCGCCTGCCAGCCGGTCCTGCTGGTGCTGCAGCCGGGACTGCCCGTCCACGGCGTGCTCGCGAACCTCCTCGCCGAGCCCGCGGCGGCGCCCGCCACCGTCGCGGGGCTCGCCGCGTGCGTCCTGCTGCCGATCTGGCCGGCCGCGGGGGGATTGGCGCTGCGGCTCGCCTGGCTGCCGTCCTCGTGGATCGCGGCCGTCGCCCGGGTCATGTCGGAGCTGCCGTGGGGGCGGGTCCCGTGGCCCACCGGCTTGGGCGGCGTCGTCGCGCTCACGCTGGCCAGCGCGCTGGCGGTCGCGGCGCTCGCGCTCGGACGCGGGCCGGGGGAGCGCCGCGCCGGGACCGCCGTCACTCCCGGCCCGGCCCCGCCCGCAGCCCCGTCGTCGGCGGGCCCGCCGCCCGTGCACGGCGTGCGCCCGGGGACGGCCGATGTCCCACCCGACGGCTAACCTGGATCCGCTCGCGGCACCCGACCGCGGCCGACCACTCCACCCCGCCCGGAAGGACCCGCATGGCGACCAGGACCACCCGCGGCACCGCCGCGAAGGCGTCCGCGGCCATCCCGCAGCTCGCGTGGGATGCCGTCCGCCCCGCCCCCATCGTGCTCGTCTCCGGCACGGAGGCGCTCCTCGCGGACCGGGCCATCCGGCGCCTCCGCGACATCCTCACCGCGGAGGATCCGAGCATCGAGGTGTCCGACATCGAGGCCGACTCCTACGCCCCTGGGGAGCTCATCACGCTGGCCAGCCCGTCGCTGTTCGCGGAGCCGCGGCTCATCCGCGTGGTCAACGTGGAGAAGTGCTCCGACCAGTTCCTGCTCGACGCCGTCGCCTACCTCGAGTCCCCGGCCGACGACACCTACGTCGTGCTCCGGCACGCCGGGGGAGTGCGCGGCAAGAAGCTGCTCGACGCGGTGCGCGCGGGCACGGGCGGCGGCATCGAGGTCGTCTGCGCGGAGCTGAAGAAGGACAGCGAGAAGCACGACTTCGCCGTCGCCGAGTTCCGGGCGGCCAAGCGCTCCATCACGCCGGGCGCCGTGCGCCAGCTCGTCGCCGCGTTCCAGGACGACGTCAGCGAGCTCGCGTCCGCGTGCCAGCAGCTCATCTCCGACACGGCGCACGAGATCACCGAGGTCACGGTCGACGAGTACTACGGCGGCCGGGTGGAGATCAACGCGTTCGCGGTCGCCGACTCCGCCATCGCCGGTCGCCGCGGCGAGGCCCTCGTGCTCCTCCGGCACGCGCTCACCTCGGGGGCGGATCCGGTGCCGCTCATCGCCGCCTTCGCCATGAAGATCCGCACCATGGCGAAGGTCTCCGGCGTCTCCGGCCCCTCCGGCCAGCTCGCCTCGAAGCTCGGCATGGCGCCGTGGCAGGTGGACCGCGCCCGGCGCGACCTGCAGCTCTGGGACGACGAGGGCCTGGGCCGCGCCGTGGAGGCCCTGGCCGAGGCGGACGCGCAGGTCAAGGGCGGCGGACGCGACGCGGTCTACTCGCTCGAGCGCATGGTCCGCACGGTCGCCTCCCGCGGCCGCGACTGAGACCACGGCGTGGGCCGCGACGGGGACCGCGACTGAGACCACGACGCGGACCGCGCCTGAGGCCGCCCATCAGGACCGCCCCTGAGGCCGCCCATCGGCATCGCGCCGAGCACGACGAAGGGCCCCGCGGAAAGCGGGGCCCTTCGTCGTGCGGTGCGGCGAGGTCAGCCGATCTTGGCGACCTGCTTGGCGATCGCGCCCTTGCGGTTCGCGGCCTGGTTCTTGTGGATGACGCCCTTGCTGGCGGCCTTGTCGAGCTTCTTGCCGGCGAGGCTGACGGCCTTGACGGCCGCGTCCTTGTCGCCCGCCGTGATGGCGGTCTTGACCGAGCGGATCGCCGTCTTCAGCTCGCTCTTGACGGCCTTGTTGCGCTCCTGAGCCTTCTTGTTCGTGCCGATGCGCTTGATCTGCGACTTGATGTTTGCCACGTGTTATGTCTTCCGTTCGATTTTTCGTCAGATGAGTTGCCGCTCAGCGAGAGAGGGCGCCTGCGGCGATACCGCGTGATCGGGGAGGATCACACGCAAGCCAACAGGCGACGATACCAGGTCGCGGCCAGGAAATCAGGCGCCCGAGCCCCGCGCGTCGCCGTCCGCCCACGGGGAGCGCTCGCCCGGACGCACGAAGCGGGCCTCGGGCAGGTCGTCGACGGCGTCCAGGATGCGCTGGCGGAGGTCCGCGGGCATGTCCGGGAGGGCGTCCACCGGCCACCAGCCCACGTCGAGCGACTCGTCGTCGGCGACGTGCGCCTCGCCGCCCACGTAGCGGCAGCGGAAGGTCAGGTCGAGGTAGCTCGCGCGGTCGCCGTTGGGGTAGGTGATCTCGCCGGTGGTGCCCACGGAGACGAGCCGCTCGACCTCGATCTCCACGCCCGTCTCCTCGGCGGCCTCCCGCGCGGCGCCGACGGCGGGCTCCTCGCCGGGATCGAGGATCCCCGTGACGGGCGCCCACCCGCCGGTGTCGCCGCGGCGGACGAGGAGCACGCGCGGGCCGTCGAGGATCACCGCGGTCACGCCGGACAGCCACAGGGGCTCCGTGCCGATCCGCTCGCGGAGCGACACGATGAAGTCGGGGATGCCCATCCCGCGAGCCTACCGAGGCTCCTCCGGCGACCCCGTCCCCGGCGGCCGCCAGAACGCGCCGCGGCCGCCCCGCCGCCGCCGCCCCGCCGTCCTAGGCTCGGGGCATGGCCCTCCCCGCAGATCCCACCGCCCCCGTCCGCGCCTCCGCATCCACCGTCACCGCCATCACCGGAGGCCACGTCGTCCCCGTCGACGGCGCCCCGATCCCCGGCGGCACCGTCCTCCTCCGCGACGGCCTCGTCGCCGCGGTCGGCCCGGCCGCCGACGTCGAGGTCCCCGCGGACGCGACCGTGATCGACGCCGCCGGCCGCTGGGTCCTCCCCGGCTTCGTCGAGGCGCACGGCCACGTGGGCATCCACGAGGAGGCCAACGGCCCGGCGGGCGACGACACCAACGAGATGACCGACCCCGACATGTCGTCGGTGCGCGCGATCGACGCGATCGACATCGACGACGAGGGCTTCCGCGACGCGCTCAAGGGCGGCGTCACGACCATCGTCGTGAAGCCCGGCTCGGGCAACCCGATCGGCGGCCAGTCCGTCGCCATCAAGTCGTGGGGCGGCCGCACCATCGACGAGCAGCTCGTGAGCGACTCCGTGAGCGTCAAGAGCGCGCTCGGCGAGAACCCGAAGCGCGTCTACGGCTCCAAGGACCGCACGCCGTCGACGCGCCTGGGCGTCGCCATGGTGATCCGCCGGGCCTTCCGCGACGCCGAGGACTACCGCGCCGCCCGCGACCACGCGGCGAAGGAGGGCACGCCCTTCTCCCGCGACCTCGGCAAGGAGACGCTCGTGCGCGTCCTCGACGGGGAGCTCGCCTGGGACCAGCACACGCACCGCCACGACGACATCGCCACGGCGATCCGCCTCGCCGACGAGTTCGGCTACCGCCTCGTGGTCAACCACGGCACCGAGGGCGACAAGATCGCGGACGTGCTCGCCGAGCGCGGCATCCCCGTCATCTTCGGGCCCATGATCACCTCGCGCTCCAAGGTCGAGCTCCGCGACCGCGCCGTCGCGAACCTCGCGGCCCTGCACCGGGCGGGCGTCCTCGTGGCGATCACGACGGACGCGCCCGTCGTGCCCATCGACTTCCTGGTGCACCAGGCGTCCTTCGCGGTGAAGGACGGCCTGCCGGCGGACATCGCGCTGCGGGCGATCACCGCGAACCCCGCCGCCATCCTCCGCCTCGACCACCGCGTCGGCGCGCTCACGCCGGGCCTCGACGCCGACGTCGTGATCTGGTCGGGCGACCCGCTCGACGTGCGGTCGCGCGCCGAGCACGTCATCATCGGCGGCGACACGGTCTACACGTGGGCCGACGGCCGGGGCACCACGGTCGAGCGCGGCACGCGCTTCGGCGCATGAGCGACGCACCGGGGCCGGCCGCCCCGCGCATCGCGGTCATCGCGGGCGCGTCCGGCTTCATCGGACAGGTGCTCGTCCGCGAGCTGACCGAGGAGGGCTACCTCGTCCGCACCGTCGGTCGCTCCGGCGCCGACGCGCGCTGGGGCGACGCCGAGGGGATCCGCCGCCTCCTCGACGGCGCCGACCTCCTCGTGAACCTCGCGGGCAAGAGCGTGAACTGCCGCTACGGCGTGGCCAACCGCCTCGAGATCCTGCGCTCGCGCGTGGAGACGACCGCCGAGCTCGGACGCGCGATCCAGGACAGCGTGGCCCCCGTGCCCGTGTGGATCAACGCCTCGACCGCCACGGTGTACCGGCACGCGACCGACGGGCCGCAGACCGAGTCGACGGGGGAGCTCGGCGACGACTTCTCGCCGTCGGTGGGCCGCGCCTGGGAGCGCGCGTTCTTCGCGCCGGATCTGCCGTCCACGCGTCGCGTCGCGCTGCGCATCGCGATCGTCCTCGGACGGGACGGCGCGCTCCAGCCGCTCCTCGGCCTCGCGCGCTTCGGCCTCGGCGGGCCGCAGCTCGACGGGCGGTTCCCGGGGCGCCCGTCGCGCATCCGGGCGGGCGCGCACCACGTCTTCCAGCCGACGAACGGCCGCCAGGTCTTCAGCTGGCTGCACATCGACGACTTCGTGGGGATCATCCGCTTCGTGCGCGACACCCCGACGATCGAGGGCCCGGTCAACGCGTCGAGCCCCGCGCCCGTCACCAACCGGCGGCTGATGAAGGTGCTGCGCCACGCCGTCCGCATGCCGGTCGGCCTCGCCGCGAACCGGTGGATGCTCGAGGCGGGCATGTGGCTGTTCCGCACCGAGCCCGAGCTCGTCCTCAAGAGCCGCTGGGTCGTCCCGGAGACGCTCGAGGCCGCGGGCTACCGGTTCCGGTGGCCGGAGCTCGACGCGGCGGTTGCCGACATCGTCCGCCGCTGATCCCGTCGCCGGGCGCGGTCCCTGCTCCTCCGCGGGCAGGGACCGCGCCCCGCCTCGGCGCCGGCGCCCGGACCGGCCGGACCGCCCCGCCATGGGATGATCGACGGACCGCCCCACCCGCTCGACCTTGAGGAACGCGTGAGCCCCCTAGCAACGAAGGCCCTCCGGCCCGCCGCGACCGACCCCGCGTCCATCCGCAACTTCTGCATCATCGCCCACATCGACCACGGCAAGTCCACGCTGGCCGACCGCATGCTGCAGCTCACGGGCGTCGTCGAGTCGCGCGCCATGCGCGCCCAGTACCTCGACCGCATGGACATCGAGCGCGAACGCGGCATCACCATCAAGAGCCAGGCCGTGCGCATGCCGTGGGAGCTGGAGGGGAAGACCTACGCGCTCAACATGATCGACACCCCCGGTCACGTCGACTTCTCGTACGAGGTCTCCCGCTCGCTCGCCGCATGCGAGGGCGCGATCCTCCTGGTCGACGCCGCGCAGGGCATCGAGGCCCAGACGCTCGCGAACCTCTACCTCGCGCTCGAGAACGACCTCACGATCATCCCGGTGCTCAACAAGATCGACCTGCCGGCGGCGGATCCCGACAAGTACGCGGCCGAGCTCGCCTCCCTCATCGGCGGCGACCCGGCCGACGTCCTGCGCGTCTCCGGCAAGACGGGCGCCGGCGTCGAGGAGCTGCTCGACCGGGTCTCGCGCACCATCCCCGCTCCCGTCGGCGACCCCGACGCGGCCGCCCGCGCCATGATCTTCGACTCGGTCTACGACGCCTACCGCGGCGTGGTCACCTACGTCCGCATGATCGACGGCAAGCTGAGCCCGCGCGAGAAGATCGCGATGATGTCGACGCGCGCCACCCACGAGATCCTCGAGATCGGCGTGAGCTCGCCCGAGCCCACGCCGTCCGACGGCCTCGGCGTCGGCGAGGTCGGCTACCTCATCACGGGTGTGAAGGACGTGCGCCAGTCGAAGGTCGGCGACACCGTCACGACCGCGGCGCGCCCCGCGACCGAGGCGCTGCCCGGCTACACCGAGCCGCTGCCCATGGTCTTCTCCGGGCTCTACCCGATCGACGGATCCGACTACCCCGACCTCCGCGACGCCCTCGACAAGCTGAAGCTCTCGGACGCCGCGCTCGTCTACGAGCCCGAGACCTCGGTCGCGCTCGGCTTCGGCTTCCGCTGCGGGTTCCTCGGCCTCCTGCACCTGGAGATCATCACCGAGCGCCTCTCGCGCGAGTTCGGCCTCGACCTCATCACCACGGCGCCCTCCGTCATCTACGAGGTCACGAGCGAGGACAAGAAGACCGTCACGGTCACCAACCCGAGCGAGTTCCCGGGCGGCAAGATCGTGAGCGTCTCCGAGCCCGTGGTGAAGGCCGCGATCCTCGCCCCCAAGGACTACGTCGGCACGATCATGGAGCTGTGCCAGTCGCGGCGCGGCATCCTGCTCGGCATGGAGTACCTCGGCGAGGACCGGGTGGAGATCCGCTACACGATGCCGCTCGGCGAGATCGTGTTCGACTTCTTCGACAACCTCAAGAGCAAGACGGCCGGCTACGCGTCGCTCGACTACGAGCCCGCGGGCTCGCAGGAGGCCGACCTCGTGAAGGTCGACATCCTGCTGCAGGGCGAGCAGGTCGACGCGTTCAGCGCCATCGTGCACCGCGACAAGGCGTACGCGTACGGCGTGCTGATGACCGGGCGCCTGCGCGAGCTCATCCCGCGCCAGCAGTTCGAGGTGCCGATCCAGGCCGCCATCGGCGCCCGGATCATCGCCCGCGAGTCCATCCGCGCCATGCGGAAGGACGTGCTCGCCAAGTGCTACGGCGGCGACATCACCCGCAAGCGCAAGCTGCTCGAGAAGCAGAAGGAGGGCAAGAAGCGCATGAAGATGGTCGGCCGCGTCGAGGTCCCCCAGGAGGCGTTCATCGCCGCGCTCTCGGGCGACACGGAGAAGAAGGCCAAGTAGCCGCCCCCCCCCGCACGACGCGCCCCCTGCCTCTCGAGGCAGGGGGCGCGTCGCGTGCGGAGCAGGTCAGCAGACGGTCGGCTTCGGCGAGCCGGCGGCGGTCCACTGGCGGAACGTCAGCGCGACGCCCCGGGGAGCCGCGAGGCCGACGTAGCGGATCTCCGAGCTGCCCCGCGCGGAGCAGTACCTGTCGTTCGGGAAGGACGGGACGACCTTCGGCGTCGGACGGCCGGCGTCGAGCCACGTGTCGTAGGAGATCGCGGTCTGCCCGCCCGTGAGGGGATCCGGACCGACGATCGTGCCGAGCCAGGAGAGCTTCGAGAAGCCGACGGCCTCACGGCGGTCGACCGCCGGGTAGCCGAGGGTGCGCCACTCGGCGAAGGTCAGCGTGTGCCACTCGGCGGCATCCGAACCCCAGAGCGTGCCGGTGCGCACGAGCAGCTCGTCGGACGTCGGGTACTGGACGACGGTGGAGGAGAACGGCAGCGCGCCCCGCGTCGGCGCCGGCGATCCGGCGCGCCGCCACTCGGTGCCGGTCAGCACCGCCGTGAGGCCGGAGTGCGTGCCCATCACATCGGCGAAGACGGTGCTGTCCCAGGGGAGGAGGCGGTAGGCGACGGCCGCGGGGACGGGACGCGGGAAGCCGTCGGCCTTCCACTCCGCGAAGGTCGCGTAGCCGATCCCGGGGACGTCGGCGGAGACGGGGGACTCGACGATCAGCGAGTCGTTGAAGGGGACCGAGTAGTAGGTGTCCCCGGCAGCGGCCTGGGCTGGTGCCGCGGCGAGGACGCTGCCGCCGAGGACGAGCGCCCCGACGAGGGCGAGGGCGGGCAGTGAGCGGTTCATGATGGCCTTCCGATGGGCGACGCCGAGGCGCCGAGAGGTGTCGTGCTGGATCATGCGGACCGAGGATCCGCCCGTTCCGGCTCGGCCTCGCAGGCCCAAGGTAGCGGCTTCAACTCGCGTAGGAATGCAGCTCTGATCACGGTTTCATCACGGCACCGACCACCCCCGGACGAGGGTTGGGCGGACGGATGAGGAGGCGGTCCTCGCGGGAGGGATGCGCACGGCGCCTGCACCTGCTAGGCGTGCGCACCGCACGTGGCCTGGACGACGAGACGCGCCCCGCCTCGAGAGGCGGGGCGCGTCAGGCGCTGCGGGAGGGGTCAGCAGGTGGCGGGCTCGGGCGACCCCGCGGCGACCCACTCGCGGTAGGTGAGCGCCATGCCCTCGGGCGCGGCCTTCCCCACGTAGCGGATCTCGGCGGCTCCGGCCGCGTGGCAGAAGCGGTCGCCGTCGTAGGACGCGACCACGACGGGGGTGGGGCGGGCGAAGCGGTCCCAGACCGCGAACGAGACGGGGCCCGTCTCGCCCGAGCTGGACACCGGGCCGACGAGCGTCGCGTTCCAGGACAGCTTGGAGAAGATGCGCGGCGACGTCGTGTCGACGGCCGGGTAGCCGAGGTGCGCGTACTCGGCGAAGGTCAGCTGGTGGTATCCGGGGTCGTCGGTGAAGGAGGACTCGGACTCCACGACGAAGAGCTCGCCCGATCCGGAGTACTGCAGGATGCTCGACGCGGCCGGGAGGCGGTCCGTACGGGGCGTCGGGGACCCGGCGCGCCGCCACTCGGCGGAGGTCAACGAGACCGAGAACGCCGCGTCGCCCGCGGTGCTGTCGGCCTGGACGGTCGACTCCCACGTGAAGCGCACGTACTGCGTGGCGGCGGGCTGCGGCGCCGGGAAGCCGGCGGCGCGCCACGTCTCGAAGGACGCGGGCTGCGCCTCGGCGCGCCCGGCGACCGTCGTCACCTGGAAGAGCGAGGAGTCGTAGGGCACGGAGTAGAACGTGCCGCCGGCGGCCGCGGAGGCGGGGGTCGCGACGGCGACTCCGGCGACGGCGAGAGAGCCGGCGACGGCGAGGGCGGTGAGGGAGCGGAGCACGGGAGGACCTTCCGAGGACCGACGACGAGCGTCGGGAGAGGGGGATGCGCGACGCTCGGGAGGCCCGGCGCCGACTGAAGGCTAGGGGTCCGCGGAGGACGGCCGCTCGCGTTCGGATCACGATCCGGTGACGGTCCTCGGGCCCCTGCATCGCGGGGATGACGGCGTCGTCAGGATCCTCATCCGGAGGGATGACGTCGAGGGTCCGAGCCCCCGCCCGGGGGCACCGAGAGCCCTCGGACGGGGGCTCGTCCATGCTGGCGGCACGCGCCGCGGCGCATCCGGCGATGGCTCGGAGCACCGGCTCGGCTCCGCTCCGCAGCGGTCCGCCCGGCGTCGGCCGGGACGTCCAGCGGCACGCCGTAGTCTGATCCTCATGCGCCGCAGCACCTACACCGCGACCGCCGTCACGTACGGCTCCGTCGGCGGCACCCAGGCCGTCGATCTCATGACCTACCCGCCCGAGGGCTACCGCCCCGCCGAGGCGAGCGCCCGGCTCGGCAGCGGCGACGAGCGCTTCGAGCAGGCCGTCGCCCTCCTCATGACCTGGGGGGTGCAGCGCGGCAGCGGGATCGACGTCACGCGCATCGAGCAGGAGGTGCCGGACGAGCCCGGCTACCGCGGACTGGAGTTCGACGAGGACGGGGTGCCCCAGGTGCCCGCCGACCGCCCGCGCGAGGCGCTGTACGGCGACGACGGGACCGCGTGGATCACGTCGGGGACCTCGGCCGTGCTGCGCATGCCGTTCGGGCCGTTCCACCCGGAGGCGCCGGTGCGCGTCGTCTACACCGTCGAGGAGGCCGACCGCGTCGGCTTCGCCTACGGCACGCTGCCCGGCCACCCGTTCAGCGGCGAGGAGGCGTTCCTCGTCTCCCGGGAGCCCGACGGCAGCGTGTGGCTCACCCTCCGCGTCTTCTCCCGCCCGGCCTCGTGGCCGCTGCGGCTGGCGAGCCCCGTCCTCCGCGTCGTGCAGGGGATCTTCACGCGCAGGTACCTGCGCTCGCTGCACCCGGCGGTCGCCTCGGCCTGATCCGCGGCGCCGCGTGCTCCGCCCCTCGGGTGCCGGGATCAGCGCGCGGCGAGTCCGTCCAGGAACGCGAGCACCTCGTCGCGCCCGGCCCGGAGGTCCGGCACCACGAGCGCCGCGTGCGCGTCCGGGGCCCGCAGCGCGTCCACGTCATACGCCCCCGTCGCCACCGCGACGAACGGGAAGCCCGCCGCCTCCGCGGCGACGCCGTCCGCGGGGGTGTCGCCGATGATCACGACGGGCGCGCCGGCCAGCTCGGCGGCCGCCCGCCGGGTGAGGTCGCTGCGGATCCGGGCCTCGTGCCCGAACGCGGACGCGTCCCAGTCGAACAGGCCGACGTCGAGCCCGGCGCCGTCGAGCTTGTACCGGGCGCGGAGCGGCGAGTTGCCCGTGAGGAGCGCGTTCACCCAGCCGCGTGCCGCCACGTCGGCCACGAGCTCGGGGACGCCGACCGGCACGGTGCGGCGGCCAGGACCGTAGTGCTCGACCCGCGACAGCTCCTCGAGGTGCTGACGGACCGGCGCGTGCAGCGACTCGGGCAGGCCGTAGACGTCCAGGGTCTCCCAGATGATCTGCCCGTCGGTCTTGCCGTGCGCGTGCACCGTGCGGTCCACGAGCGGCTCGCCCGCGGCCAGCTCGATCGCGCGGTGGTACATGCTGCCGGAGCGCGGGCTGTTGTGGAGGAGCGTGCCGTCGACGTCCCAGAGGACGTGGAGGGGCCGGGGCGTGGGGGCGTCGGTCATGCGCCCATCCTGCCGGAGGCCGCTGCACGGACCGGCCTCCGCGCCGGGGGATGATGGACGGATGCCGTCCGCCCTGCCCCTCGCCGATCCCGCCCCCGCCGACGGCCTGCTGCCCGCCTCCGCGTCCGCGGGCGCCGACGAGCGCGCGTTCGGCGTCTACCTGCACGTGCCGTTCTGCCGCGTGCGCTGCGGCTACTGCGACTTCAACACCTACACGGCGCCCGAGCTCCGGGGCGTGAAGCAGTCGGACTACGCGTCGCAGGCCGTGCAGGAGGTGCGGTTCGCCGGATCCGCCCTCCGCGACTCCGGCGTACCCGCACGGCCCGCCTCCACCGTGTTCCTCGGCGGCGGCACGCCCACCCTCCTGCCGGTGGAGGACCTGGTGCGGATGCTCGACGCCGTGCGCGAGACGTGGGGCATCGCGGAGGGCGCCGAGGTCACGACCGAGGCGAACCCCGACAGCGTCGACGACGCCTACCTCGCGGCCCTCGCGGCGGGCGGCTTCACGCGCGTCTCGTTCGGCATGCAGTCGGCCGTGCCGCGCGTGCTGGCGACGCTGGAGCGCACGCACGACCCCGCCCGCATCGCGCCCGTCGTCCGCGGCGCCCGCGCGGCCGGGCTCGAGGTGAGCCTCGACCTCATCTACGGCACGCCGGGGGAGAGTATCGACGACTGGCGCGCCTCGCTCGAGCAGGCGATCGCCCAGGAGCCCGACCACCTGTCCGCGTACGCGCTCATCGTGGAGCCCGGCACGAAGCTCGCGCGGCAGATCCGCCGCGGCGAGGTGCCCGAGCCCGACGAGGACCTCCAGGCCGACATGTACGAGCTGGCCGACCGCATGCTGGGCGAGGCCGGCTACGAGTGGTACGAGGTGAGCAACTGGGCCCGCGGCGGCCGCCGCAGCCGCCACAACCTCGCGTACTGGCAGGGCCACGACTGGTGGGGCGTCGGACCCGGCGCGCACAGCCACGTCGGCGGCGTGCGCTGGTGGAACGTGAAGCACCCGGCCGCCTACGCCGACCGCGTGCTCGCGGGCGCCTCCCCGGGCGCCGGCCGCGAGAACCTCGACGACGCCACGCGCGAGGTGGAGCGGGTCCTGCTCGGGGCGCGGATCCGCGACGGCCTGTCCATTCCCACCCTCACCGTCGAGGGGCGCCGCCAGGTCGCCGGGCTCATCGCCGACGGCCTCGTGGACCCGCGCGCCGCCCTCGCGGGCACCCTCGTGCTCACCCTGTCGGGGCGGCTCCTCGCCGACGCCGTGGTCCGCCGCCTCCTCGAGGACTGACACGGGCCGTGGTCCGCCGCCTCCTCGAGGCCGGCGCGCACCGCCGCCGGGTCAGAGGACGACCGCGCCCACCTCGTCGCCCGCCTCGCGCTCGGCGTCGCTGCGCTCCACGCAGAACTCGTTCCCCTCCGGGTCGGCGAGCACGACCCACCCGCTGCCGTCCGCGTTCCGCCGGTCGGCGACGAGCGTCGCGCCGAGGGCGAGCACCCGGTCGACCTCCTCGTCGCGCGTGCGGTCGTCGGGCGCCAGATCGAGGTGCACCCGGTTCTTCGCCGTCTTCGGCGCGTCCGTGCGCTGCAGGATGATGCCGAGGCCCGACACCGGGTCGCCGAGCCACGCCGCGTCCTCGTCGGGGCGGTTGGGCTCGTCCGGATCCTCCGCGAAGCCGGTGACGCCCGCCCAGAAGAGCGAGAGCGCGTGCGGGTCCCGGCAGTCCACGGCGACGTGGCGGATCCTGGCGCTCATCGGTCCCCGACTACTTGATCCACCGGATGTTGAGCGGGTAGCGGTAGGGCCGACCGCCCTGCACGCGCGCGCCGCCGATGATCGCGAACACGATGTTGACCACGACGACCGCGAAGATCACGAGGCCGAGCAGCACGGAGATGAGGATCCCGAGGAACGGGATGACCACGAAGACGGCCTGGAGCACGTTGAGGATGACGAGCACGCCGGCGACGTTGATCGTCCAGTTCGTCGCCTCCTTGCCCTCCTGGTCCGTGAAGCGACCGCGTTCCCGGAACACGAGCCAGACGATGAACGACGGCACGATGAGGATCGCGAGGAAGTGCGTCAGCGACGCCCACAGCCGGTCCTCGCCCGGGGTGAGGGGGGCGGGGGCGCCGTAGGGGTGGGGATCGGGTGCGGACATCGCGGGCCTCTCGGTGCACGGCACGGGCCGACGGCCGGTGGATCGCGCGGGATCGTGTGGGTGGTGCCCGGCCTCGCCCGGCCCCACCACGCTACCTCCGCCGACGCGCGACCGGCAATGCCGGGCCGTCGGATCCACGCGGTACGATTGGCAGTCAGAACCGACGAGTGCCAGGAGGGAGCCGCCATGGTCTCGGAACGCGGACTCGACGTCCTCCGGGTGATCGTGCAGGACTACGTGTCCTCCCGTGAGCCCGTGGGCTCCAAGTCCATCGTGGAGCGCCACGCCTTCGGCGTCTCGGCCGCCACCATCCGCAACGACATGGCCCTGCTCGAGGAGGAGGAGCTCATCGCGGCGCCGCACACCTCCTCGGGACGCGTGCCGACGGACAAGGGCTACCGGCTCTTCGTCGACCAGCTCGCGGACGTGCGCCCGCTCACCCCGGCGCAGCGCCAGGCCATCCACGTGTTCCTCGGCCAGTCGGTCGACCTCGACGACGTGCTCGCGCGCACCGTGCGGCTCCTCGCGCAGCTCACCAACCAGGTCGCGCTCGTGCAGTACCCGTCGCTCGCGACGAGCCACGTGAAGCACGTCGAGCTGGTCGCGCTGTCGGCCACGCGCGTGCTCACCGTGCTCATCACCGACACGGGCCGCGTCGAGCAGCGCGTCGTCGAGCTCCAGGGCGATCCCGACCAGGAGTTCCTCGCGGCCATGCGCACGCGGGTGAACGCGGCCGTCGGCGGTCTCGGCCTCGCCGAGGCGGCCGCACGCCTCGAGACCCTGGCCGACGAGGTGGAGCCCGCCCAGCGGGCCGCCGCCGCGGCTCTCGCGGGCACGCTCGTCGAGCAGGTGCTCGCGAACCGGCAGGAGCGCCTGCTGCTCGCCGGATCCGCGAACCTCGCCCGCACCGAGCGCGACTTCCCGGGCAGCATCTCGCCCGTCCTCGAGGCGATCGAGGAGCAGGTGGTGCTCCTGCGCCTGCTCGGCGAGATGGAAGCCGACCAGCACGGCGTCTCCGTGAGCATCGGGCGGGAGAACGCCCCGTTCGGGCTCGGCGAGACGAGCGTGCTCACCAGCGGCTACAGCTCGTCGGGAGGCGTGCTCGCGCGCCTCGGCGTGCTGGGCCCGACCCGCATGGACTACTCCACCAACATGGCGTCGGTGCGCGCGGTCGCGCGCTACCTCTCGCGCCTGCTCGAGGAGCGGTGACGCCCGCACGCCGGCGCACCGCCCCTGTTCCCCACGACCATCACCACCGAAGGGCCCGACGTGGCTGACCACTACGAAGTACTGGGCGTGAGCCGCGAGGCGACGTCCGAGGAGATCAAGAAGGCGTACCGCAAGCAGGCGCGCCAGCTGCACCCGGACGTCAACGACGCCCCCGACGCCGCCGAGCGGTTCAAGCTCGTGACGCACGCGTACGACGTGCTGTCCGACCCGCAGCAGCGCCAGCAGTACGACCTCGGCCCGCAGGCCGGGTTCGGCGGCGGCGGCCAGGGCTTCGGCGGGTTCGGCGACATCTTCGAGACGTTCTTCGGCGGCCAGCAGGGCGGAGGGGGGCGCGGTCCGCGCTCGCGCCAGGAGCGCGGCCAGGACGCGCTCCTCCGCGTCGAGGTCGAGCTCGAGGAGGTCATCTTCGGCGTGCACCGCGACCTCGAGATCGACACGGCCGTCGTGTGCGACACGTGCCACGGATCCTGCGCGCAGCCCGGCACGAGCGCCGTCACGTGCGACATCTGCCGCGGCTCCGGCAGCATCCAGCGCCAGGTGCGCTCGCTCCTCGGCAACGTCATGACGTCGAGCCCCTGCGGCACCTGCCGCGGCTACGGCACCGTCATCCCGCACCCCTGCCCCACGTGCGCCGGCCAGGGCCGCGTCCGCGCGCGCCGCACGGTGCCGGTCGACATCCCGGCCGGCGTCGATACGGGCCTCCGCCTCCAGATGCCGGGCTCCGGCGAGGTCGGCCCCGCGGGCGGACCGAACGGCGACCTCTACCTGGAGATCAAGGTCGCGCACCACGACGTCTTCAGCCGCAACGGCGACGACCTGCTCGCCACGGTCGAGGTGAGCATGGTCGACGCGATCCTCGGCAGCGACGCGCGCATCGAGGCGCTCGACGGCGCGGTGGACCTCGAGCTCCGCCCCGGCATCCAGAGCGCCGAGATCATCACGGTGCGAGGCCGCGGCGTGACGAAGCTCCGCGGCTCGGGGCGCGGCGACCTCAAGATCGGCATCCAGGTGGTGACGCCGCAGAAGCTCGACCACAGGGAGCGCGACCTCATCCAGCAGTTCGCGAAGCGCAACAAGGCTCCCGCGCCCCACCTCGCGCACTTCCAGCAGGGCCTCTTCCAGAAGCTCCGCGACCGCTTCCTCAACGTCTGACCGTGGCGCACTTCCACCTCGCGGACGACCTCGGTGACGGTGACCTGGCCGTCGGCCGGGTCGTCGCGCTCGGCGCCGCGGAGTCGCGCCACGCGGTCACCGTCGGCCGGATCCGCGCGGGCGAGGGCCTGCTCGTCGGCGACGGGCGCGGGACGATCGCGTCGTGCACCGTCACGACCGCGGATCCGCAGCGGCTGGAGCTGCGGGTCGACGGTGTCGAGGAGCACCCCGAGCCGTCGCCGCGCGTCGTGCTCGTGCAGGCGCTCGCGAAGGGCGATCGCGACGAGCTGGCTGTGCAGGCCGCGACCGAGCTGGGCGTCGACGCCGTGATCCCGTGGCAGGCGCAGCGCTCCATCTCCCGCTGGGAGGGCGCCAAGGTCGCCAAGGGGCGGGACCGCTGGCGCGCGATCGTGCGCGAGGCCGTGAAGCAGTCCATCCGCCCGCGCGTGCCCGGCGTGGAGGGGCTCGCGACGACGAAGGACCTCGCGCGGATGGCCGCCACCGCCCGCGTGCTCGTGCTCGACCCGACCGCCGCGACGCGGCTGTCCGCGCTCGACCTCGCCGCCCCCGCCGAGGCCGAGGCGACCGACGTGCTCCTCGTCGTGGGACCCGAGGGCGGCATCAGCCCGGCGGAGGTCGAGGTGCTCCGGGAGGCCGGGGCGATCCCGGTCGCGCTCGGCTCGGGCATCCTCCGCACGTCCACCGCAGGACCCGCAGCGCTCGCGCTCGTGAACGCGGCCCTCGGGCGATGGTGACGTCGCGGGCGCCGCGTAGGCTGGACGCATGAGCGAGACCCGAGAGCCCACCGTCTTCGAGCGCATCGTCGCCCGCGAGATCCCGGCCGAGATCGTCGCGGAGACCGAGCGCGTGATCGCGTTCCAGGACATCGCCCCGAAGGCCCCCGTCCACGTCCTGGTCGTGCCGAAGACGGCCGCGTACCGCGATGTCGTCGAGCTCGCCGCGGGCGACCCGGGCCTCCTCGCGGAGGTCGTCGACCTCGCGTCGCGCATCGGCGCCGAGCGGGCGGGCGGGCAGTTCCGCCTCGTCTTCAACACGGGCGCGGCGGCCGGCCAGACGGTCTTCCACGTGCACGCGCACGTGCTCGCGGGCTTCGGCCAGGGGGACCATGTCGGGTTCTGACCCGCGGGGCGGCGCGTCCGCGGAGGAGGAGCGCGTCGAGCAGACGGCGACGATGGACGGCGTGCTCATGGTGCGCCTCCTCGGGCCGCAGGACCGGCTGCTCCGGCAGATCGAGCGCGAGCACCCGGACGTCGACGTCCGGGTCCGCGGCAACGAGATCACGCTCGTCGGCACCCGGGCGGACGTGGCGTCGGCCCGTCGGCTCATCGACGAGGTCGTGGCGATGGTGGAGGACGGACAGCACGTGGAACCGCAGGAGATCGAGACGAGCGCGCGCCGGCTCGGCCAGGACGACGCCCGGACGCTGTCCGACGTGCTGAGCGAGGCCATCGTGCAGTCGCGCGGCCGCGTCGTGCGCCCCAAGACGCCCGGCCAGAAGCAGTACGTCGACGCCATCGACGCGAGCACGATCGTGTTCGGCATCGGCCCCGCGGGCACCGGCAAGACCTACCTCGCCATGGCCAAGGCCGTCCAGGCGCTGCAGCGCAAGGAGGTCGAGCGGATCATCCTCACCCGCCCGGCCGTCGAGGCGGGCGAGCGGCTCGGCTACCTGCCCGGCTCGCTGACCGACAAGATCGACCCGTACCTCCGGCCGCTGTTCGACGCGCTCAACGAGATGATGGATCCCGAGCTCGTCCCGAAGCTCATGGCCTCCAACACCATCGAGGTGGCGCCGCTCGCCTACATGCGCGGGCGCACCCTCAACAACGCGTTCGTCGTGCTCGACGAGGCGCAGAACACCACTCCGGAGCAGATGAAGATGTTCCTCACCCGCCTCGGCTTCGGCTCGAAGATGGTGGTCACGGGCGACATCACGCAGGTCGACCTGCCCACGGGGTCGAGCGGCCTCCAGCTCGTCACCCGCGTGCTGGACGGCATGGACGACATCCACTTCTCCCGCCTCACGAGCGACGACGTCGTGCGGCACACCCTGGTCGGCCGCATCGTGGACGCGTACACGCGCTACGACGCGGAGCGCCAGGCCGCCGACCACCTCCGCGCCGAGCGCCGCACCGCCCCTGGGAGCACCCGATGAGCATCGAGATCAACAACGAGTCCGCCATCGAGGTCGACGAGCCGCTCATCCAGCGCCTCGCCACCTACGCGCTCGACACCCTGCACGTGCACCCGGACGCCGAGCTCGCCATCGTGATGGTGGACGAGGGCGCGATGGAGCAGCTGCACGTGCAGTGGATGGACGAGCCGGGTCCCACGGACGTCCTCAGCTTCCCGATGGACGAGCTGCGCCCCGGCACCGAGGACCGCCCGACGCCCGCCGGGCTCCTCGGCGACATCGTGGTCTGCCCGCAGGTCGCCGCCGAGCAGGCCGTGACGGCGGGGCACTCGACCATGGAGGAGATCCTGCTGCTGACCGCGCACGGGATCCTGCACCTGCTCGGGTTCGACCACGCCGAGCCCGACGAGGAGCGCGAGATGTTCGGGCTCCAGCGCGACATCCTGATCGGGTTCGCCATGAGCGAGCGCGGTCGCTGACCCGCCGACGATGCTCGCCCTCCTCGTCCCCGCGTTCCTCCTGGTCGTCCTCGGCGGCCTCCTCGCCGCCTCCGAGTCGGCCATCTCGTCCCTGTCCCGCGCCGACATCCAGGAGCTCGCGCTCACGTCGCGCGCGAGACGGTCGATGCTCGCCATCTCGACCGACGCCGGCGCGTACGTCAACGCGCTGAGCTTCGTCCGCATCATCGCCGAGACGAGCGCCGCCGTGCTCGTCACGCTGGCGCTGGCGGACACGATCGCGGAGTGGTGGATCACTCTGCTCGTGGCCGCCGCCATCATGACCGCCGTGTCCTTCGTGCTCGTCGGGGCCAGCCCGCGCTCGGTCGGTCGGGTGCACGCCCGCCCGCTCCTCGCGTGGACGGCGCTCATGGTGCGCGTGATCCGGGTGGCCATCGGCCCGGTCGCCGACGCCCTCGTCGCGCTCGGCAACCGCGTCACGCCCGGCCGCCCCAAGACCGTGGCGACGTTCACCAGCGAGGAGCAGCTGCTCAGCATGGTGGACGAGGCCACGGAGCTCGAGGTGCTCGAGGAGGACGACCGCGAGCTCATCCACTCCATCTTCGAGTTCAACGACACCGTGGTGCGCGAGGTCATGATCCCGCGCACCGACATGGTCGTGGTCGAGCAGACCGCGCAGGTCGGCAGCGCCCTCGGCCTCTTCCTCTCCCGCGGCATCTCCCGGGCCCCCGTCACGGGGCGCGACTCGGACGAGATCGAGGGCGTGCTGTACCTCCGCGACCTCGCGCGCATGGTCTACGAGCGGCCCCTCGAGGCCGAGGGCGCGACCGTCGACCAGCTCGCGCGTCCCGCCGTGTTCGTGCCCGAGTCGCAGAAGGCGGACGCGCTGCTGCGGCAGATGCAGCTGGAGTCGAACCACCTCGCGATGGTGGTGGACGAGTACGGCGGCATCGCCGGGCTCGTCACGCTCGAGGACCTCATCGAGGAGCTCGTGGGCGACATCAGCGACGAGTACGACCGCGACGTGCCCGAGTACGAGGACCTCGGCGAGGGCGTGTACCGTGTGAGCGCCCGGCTCCCGATCGACGAGCTGGGCGACCTGTTCGGCCTCGAGCTCGACGACGACGACGTGGACAGCGCCGGCGGCCTGCTCGCCAAGACACTCGGCCGCCTGCCGGAGCGCGGATCCGTGGTGCGGGTCGGCGGTCTGGTGCTCACGGCCGACCGGGTCGAGGGGCGCCGCACGCGCATCAGCACGATCCTCGTCGAGCGCGACCGCGCGGACGACGACGACCACGAGGCGGCCCCCGCGGGCGCCGCCGCCAGCAGAGGACACGACCATGACTGACCCCCGGGACGACGACGACGTGGCCGCGGCTCCGACGACGGATGCCGACGCCGCGGCGCCCGCCCCGCTCTCCGACGCCGCGTGGGGCATCGACCGTGCCGCCGAGGCCGCGGCCGAGGCCGCCCGGCCGAAGCGCAAGCCCCGCGGCGGCGCCCCGGCGTACCGCGCCGGGTTCGTCTCCTTCGTCGGCCGCCCGAACGTGGGCAAGTCGACGCTCACCAACGCGCTGGTGGGGGAGAAGGTGGCCATCACGAGCTCCAAGCCGCAGACCACCCGCAAGGCCATCCGCGGCATCGTGCACCGGCCCGACGGGCAGCTGATCCTCGTGGACACCCCGGGCATCCACCGCCCGCGGACGCTCCTCGGCGAGCGGCTCAACTCGCTCGTGCAGACCACGCTCGGCGACGTCGACGTCATCGGCCTGTGCATCCCCGCGGACGAGCGGATCGGCCCGGGCGACCGCTTCATCAACGAGCAGCTCGACGAGTACCCACGCGCCCGCAAGATCGCCATCGTCACGAAGACCGACTCCGCGTCGCGGCACGCGGTCGCCGAGCAGCTCCTCGCCGTGCAGGAGCTCCGCGACTGGGACGCCATCGTCCCCGTCTCCGCGGTCGAGGCCATCCAGCTCGACGCGCTCGTGGGCGAGCTCCTGAAGGCCCTGCCCGTCTCGGAGCAGCTCTACCCAGACGACGCCGTCACCGAGGAGGGGCTCGAGGCCCGCATCTCCGAGCTCATCCGCGAGGCCGCGCTCGAGGGCGTGCAGGACGAGCTGCCGCACTCGCTCGCCGTGACGATCGACGACATGATCGAGCGCGAGGACAAGGAGCTGCTCGAGATCTACGCGAACCTCTTCGTCGAGCGCGACAGCCAGAAGGGCATCGTCATCGGCGCGCAGGGGTCGCGGCTCAAGCACGTGGGCCAGGTGGCGCGCGCGCAGATCGAGCCGCTCGTCGGGAAGCGCGTGTTCCTCTCGCTGCGCGTGAAGATCGCCAAGGACTGGCAGCGCGACCCGAAGCTGCTCGGCCGCCTCGGGTTCTGACCGGGACACGGGAGCCGCCGCGCGTACATCGCGCGGATGAGATCGGGGCGACCGGCCGCGGATCCTCGGCCGCTCGGGGCGCGCCCGGCGGGCGCGGCCCCTACGGTGGTCCCATGCTGCGCAGGATCCCGAGGTACCAGGTCGTCCTCGACGTCGTCCTCGCCGTGGCGTTCGTCGCGCTCCTCGCGCCCGGCTCGATCGGCGTCATGGCCGCCGGCGCGTTCGGCGTCCTCTCGTTCACCACATCGCCGGTCTCGCTCGTCCTCGTGCTCGTCATGGGCGCCGCCCTCGCCGTGCGCCGCCTGTCGCCCGGCCTCTCGCTCGCCATCGCGTGGGCGGGCGCCGTCATCCAGATGGGGGCGGGCGTGGGCGTCGAGCCCGGCGACCTCGCCGTCGCGGGCGTCGTGTACTGCAGCGCCGCGTACGGGGGCCGGATCGTGCGCGCGCTCGGCCTCGCCTCCGCGCTCGTCGGCGGGATCGTGGCCGCCCTCTACCTCTCCTACGAGTCGGGCCGGGTGCCGATCGGCAGCGCCGCCTTCAGCACGGGGGAGTGGACGGCGTACGCCACCCTGGTGCTCTTCCTCCTCCTCTGCGCGTGGAGCGTGCTGCTCGCGTCGTGGACCGCGGGCCGCCTCGTCGTCGCGTCGCGCGCGTCGCACGCCAGCCGGAGCGCGCAGGAGACGGCCGAGCGCGACCAGGCGCGCGCGCTGCACGACGTCGTCGTCGAGCAGGAGCGGAACCGCATCGCCCGGGACATGCACGACGTCGTCGCGCACTCGCTGGCGGTCGTGATCGCCCAGGCCGACGGCGCCCGCTACGCCCGTCTGGTGGACCCGGAGGCGTCCGACCAGGCGCTCCGCACCATCTCGACCACCGCGCGGCAGGCGCTGGGCGACGTCCGGATCCTCCTGGCGCAGCTGCGGCACAGCTCCGACGACAGCCCGCAGCCCGAGCTCAAGGAGCTCAGCGACCTCATCGAGCAGATGCGCTCCACGGGCCTCACCATCGCCGTCGTCGAGACCGGCGAGCCGGGCGCGTTCGGCACCGGCCAGCAGCTCGCCGTGTACCGGATAGTGCAGGAGGCCCTCACGAACGTCCTGCGGCACGGCGACGTCGCGCACCCCGTCGACGTGGAGCTGGCGTGGGAGCCCGACGGCGTGTCGGTCGCGGTGCGGAGCCGCACGCTGCCGGATCCGGTCCGGCCCGCGCGGACCACCACCGGGATCATCGCGCTGCCCGTCCTGCCGCCCGCGCCCGCCACGTCCCCGCAGCCGGTCGGCCACGGCCTGGCGGGCATGCGCGAGCGCGCCACGCTGTCCGGCGGGCGGTTCTCCGCGGGCGTGCGCGACGGGGTGTGGACGGTCTCGGCGTGGGTCCCGTTCGCGCCGGCCACCCGACCCGTGCCGCGCGTGCCCGTGCCCGGCGCCGCCGCGACGGCCGGATCCGACGCGCGCAGCCGGCCCCTCACCCTCGACGAGCTGTTCCCGCCCGAGGCCGCCGCCGCGGGCACGGCGACGCCGAGCCCGCGCATGAGCCCGCACCGCACCGCCGCCGCCCGCGGTGCCGCCGCCCGCCGAGCGGACGACGACCGCTCGACGGCGTCCTGACCCGCGCATCCGCCGACCCGCGCATCCGCTGCCCCGCCCTCCCGCACCCCGACAGAAGGACCCCCGTGCCGACACCCCCCATCCGCGTCGCCCTGGTCGACGACCAGGCCCTGTTCCGCACCGGCGTCCGCATGCTCATCTCCTCGCAGCCCGACCTCGAGTTCGCGGGAGAGGCCGCCAACGGCGAGGAGGCCGTCGGCCTCGCGCGCGAGCAGCGGCCCGACGTGATGCTCATGGACATCCGCATGCCCGTGATGGACGGCATCCACGCCACCGCCGAGGTGCTGCGCGCGGCGGACGCGCGCGGGGAGCGCCCGCCCCGCATCCTCGTGCTCACCACCTTCGACCTCGACGAGAGCGCGGCGCGCGCCATCCGGGCCGGCGCGAGCGGCTTCGTCCTGAAGGACGCCGACCCCGAGTTCCTCCTCGCCGCCATCCGCACGGTCCACGCGGGCAACTCCGTCATCGCCGCATCCGCGACCCGGCAGCTGCTCGAGCACTTCGATCCCGGCTCCCAACCGCGCGTCGCGCCGCCCGCCTTCTCGTCGCTCACCTCCCGGGAGCGGGAGATCTTCGTGCTCGCGGCGCGCGGGCTCAGCAACGCCGAGATCGCGCAGGCCGAGTTCCTCAGCGAGGCGACCGTGAAGACCCACGTGAGCCGGATCCTCGCGAAGCTCAGCCTCCGCGACCGCGTGCAGCTCGTGGTCTTCGCCTTCGAGCACCGGCTGACCGGCACGCGACCGACTCCGTAGCCGCTCGGCGCGCGGCTCCGGCCCCGCCCATGGTCGTGGGCTACATTCGATCGCCACCCTCCAGCTCCAGAGGAAGACCGTGCTCAAGCAACTCGCCGACCTGCCCATCATCTCGACGTCGTTCGTGACCGCGGTGGCGGTCGCGCCGATCGTGGGACTCGTGCTCCTCGCGGTGATCGCGCGACGCGCCCGGCTGGTGCGCGGCGCACGTGCCGAGGACCCCGTCCGCACGGCGGGCGTCCTCGGCCTCGCGGCCCTCCTCGGAGCGCTCTCCGGCATCGCGCTGGCGTGGCTCCTGGGCGACGTGCTGGACCTCTTCGGCGTCGTGCTGTCGATGCCGACCCGCGGCTGGACGGCGGTCGGAGGCATGGGCCTCGGCCTCGCGCTGGTGTCCCTCGTCCGCGGACGACGCGCCGTGACGGGCATCGGGGGGCGCGCGGCCCCGCCGCGGAGCCTCCGGGCTCTGCACACCGTCGTCGCCGTGCTGGTCGTGCCGCTCGTCGCGTTCGCCGCGGCCGTCGGCATCAACGACGACATCCAGGAGTACCCGAACATCGCGGCGGTCTTCGGCCTGTCGCGGATCAGCCCCCTCGACGTCTCCGCGCTCCCCGGACCGCTCCCCGCGGGCGACCCGGGGACGCGGGACGCGTCGGCACCGCTCGACGAGACGTGGCAGGCGCGCGAGAACCTGCCGCACCGCGGGCGCGTCGGCAGCGTGACCATCCCCGGCACGCAGTCGGGCTTCCCCGCACGCGAGGCGTTCGTGTACCTGCCGCCGGCCGCGCTCGTCGCGGACGCCCCGCAGCTCCCCGTCATCGTGGGGATGTCGGGTCAGCCCGGATCGCCCGTGGACCTGATCGACTCCGGGCGCCTCGACACCCTGCTCGACGCCTACGCCGCCGACCACGGCGGTCTCGCGCCCATCGTCGTCATCCCCGACCAGCTCGGCGCCGACGACGCCAACCCCCTGTGCATCGACTCCCCGCTCGGCAACTCGGAGACGTACGTCACGGTGGACGTGCCGGCGTGGATCCGCAGCCACCTCCGCGTGCTCCCCGATCGCGACGCCTGGGCCGTCCTCGGCTTCTCGCAGGGCGGCACGTGCGCCGCGCAGTTCGGCACCGGCCACCCCGACCTCTTCGGCTCGCTCATGGACATCTCGGGCGAGCTCACGCCCAACCGCGGCCCCGACACGGTCCAGGCCGGGTTCGGCGGCTCGCAGGAGCTCTTCGCGGCCGCCGCGCCGGAGGCCGTGATGAAGGCCCGCGCGCCCTACGACGACATGAGCGCCTTCTTCTGCGTGGGCGAGAACGACCAGGCCTTCCGTTCGCAGGTGGAGGAGATGTCGGCCGCGGCCAAGGCCGCGGGCATGGACACGCGGATGGGCCTCGCCCCCGGCCGAGCCCACGACTGGGGAGCCGTGACCAGCTGCGTCCAGGACGCGCTCCCGGCGCTCGGCCAGCGCCTGGGGCTCTCGCGATGAGCCCGCGCCCTCCGCTCCTCACCCTGTCGGGCACCGGTCGCGCGCTGATGATGCGCACCCTGACCCTCCCCGCGACCACGGGCATCGCCGTGGTCGTGCTGCTGCTGGGCATCCTCCCCGCCGTGTCGGACCGGTGGGCGCACACGGTGCACCACGACCTCGCGACCGGCTACGTCGCGGTCGTCGAACGCGGGCACTGGTGGACCACGGCGACCGCGGCCTTCCTGACGGACGGGCCCGTGGAGCTCGTCGTGTCCCTCCTCGCCGTCCTCGTGCTCGTCGGCGCCGCCGAGCGGCTGATGGGCTGGTGGCGGACGCTCCTCGGGTTCCTCCTCACCGGCACCGTCGGCTCGCTCCTGGGCATCGCGGTGCAGGCCCAGGGGCTCGTCGACGGCGAGCTGTGGTCGCACGGCGTCCGCGGCATCGCGACGGCCGATCCGCTGACGGCGGTGGCCGGCGTCCTCGCCCTCTCGAGCGCGTGGGCCGGGGTGCTGTGGCGGCGCCGGATCCGCGTGGTCCTCGCGGTCGTGGTGCTCGTGTTCCTGCTCTACTCGGGTCAGCCGTCCGACCTCTACCGGCTGCTCGCGATCATCGCGGGCGGGGTCGCCGGAGCGCTCCTCCACCGCCCGGCCGTCGGCGCGCGCTGGCAGCGCAGCTCCCACCACGAGGTGCGCGTGATCCTCGCCACCGTCGTCGGAATCCTGGGCACCGGTCCCGCCATCGCGCTGCTGTCGCGGAGCCGGTACGGCCCGCTCGCGCCCATCGCCCTCCTGTTCGTCGACGACCGCGTGCCGGGCGACGCCATCTCCACGCGCTGCCTGTCGAGCGACTTCACCCACGACTGCCTGCAGGAGATCATGCTGGCGCGCATCGGCGGCGGGGTCGGGCCGATCCTCCTGTCCGTCGCCCCGCTGCTCGCCCTCCTCGTCGCCGCCTACGGCCTCGCCCGCGGACGCCGGTTCGCGGTGTGGCTCGCCGTCGCCGTCAACGGGCTCCTCGCCGTGCTGTCGGCGTACGCCTTCGGCATGCTCGTGCACCGCGACATGGTCTCGCCGCGCCTGTCGGCGTCCCCGTCCGCGCATCCGGAGGCGGTGGCCGCGCTCGCGGCGTCCGTGCTGCTGCCGCTCGGGAGCGCGATCGTCCTGGTGCTCATGCGGCGGCACTTCACCATCCTCTCCACGGCCCCCGCCATCCGCCGCTTCCTCCTGACGGTCGCGGGCGCGCTCGCGGGCCTCATGGCGCTGTTCGTCGGGGTCGGCCTCGCGCTGTCCGACGCCTTCACCCGGACCGTGGACCTCAACGACCTGCTGGCCGAGGCACCCGACCGCTTCATCCCGGCCTCGTTCCTCCGCGGCGAGTCCCTCGACTTCCTTCCCACGGACCCGATCACCGACATCGTCTACCGCGGCGTCGGACCGGTGTTCTGGATCATCCTGGTCATCGCGAGCCTGCGGGCCATCGCGGACGTGCGCATCCAGGCCGTTCCCCGGGCCGCGTCGCTCGTGCGCCCGGCGCTGCAGCGCGGCGCGATCGGCTCGCTCTCGCACATGGCCACCTGGCCCGGCAACTCGTACTGGATCGCCGCGGACGGAGCCACGGTCGTCGCCTACCGCGTGGTGGGCAGCGTCGCCATCACGACCGCGGCGCCGCTCGGCGCGCCCGCCCACGACGAGCGGGCCCTCCGCGACGTCCTCGGCCAGTTCGCGCGCTTCGCCGACGACAACGGATGGACGCCGGTGTTCTACAGCGTCCCCGCGTCGATGTCCCCGCTGTTCCGCGACATGGGCTGGGAGACCCTGGTCGTCGCCGAGGAGACGGTCGTGCGCCCGGGCACCTGGCAGACCACGGGCAAGAAGTGGCAGGACGTGCGCACGTCCATCAACCGGGCCGACCGGGCCGGCATCCGCGCCGAGTGGACGACGTGGGCCGAGCTGCCGCTGGCGTGGGCCAGCCAGATCGACCAGATGTCCGAGGAGTGGGTCGCCGAGAAGGAGCTGCCCGAGATGGGCTTCACGCTCGGCGGGGTCGAGGAGCTGCGCGACCCGCAGGTGCGCCTCATGCTCGCGGTCGACGCCGACGACCGCGTCCAGGCCGCGACGAGCTGGCTGCCCACCAGGCGCGACGGCGTGGTGATCGGCTGGACCCTCGACTTCATGCGCCGCCGGCCCGACGGCATCAACGGCGTGATGGAGTTCCTCATAGCCCGCTCCGCCATGCGCATGAAGGAGGACGGCATCGAGTTCATGAGCCTCTCCGCGGCGCCCCTCGCGCAGACCCGGGCGGCGTCTCCCGACACCGCGTCGGACGCGCCGGGGGAGGAGCGCCGGGAGAGCGCGGTCGAGCGGATCCTCGAGTTCCTCGCCGACTCGCTCGAGCCGGTCTACGGGTTCCGCTCGCTGCTCGAGTTCAAGCGCAAGTTCCAGCCGGAGCTGGTGCCGCTGATCATGGCGTACCCGGACGCGACCGCCCTGCCCACCATCGGGCTCGCCCTCACCCGGGCGTACCTGCCGTCCACGTCGGTGCGCGACCTCACGCGCGTGCTCCGCTCCGCCCGATGAGCGCCGCCCGGCCGCGGGTGCAGACCGCCTGGGCGCCGGTGTACCGTGGACCCATGCAGTCCGGCCGCCTCCTCCTTAGTCGCCGCGGCGAGGCCTGATCCGGCCCTCCTCGTCGCGGAGTCCCGTCACGGCTGACCCGCACACGACGAGGAGACGACCATGAAGAGCACGCAGGCCCCCAGCGGGATGCCCATCCACAAGTACCGCCCGTTCCACGAGCAGATCCAGGTGGACCTGCCCGACCGCACCTGGCCCTCCCGCCGGATCACCGAGGCGCCGCGCTGGTGCGCGGTCGACCTCCGCGACGGCAACCAGGCGCTCATCGACCCGATGAGTCCCGAGCGCAAGCGGATCATGTTCGACCTGCTCGTGCGCATGGGCTACAAGGAGATCGAGGTCGGCTTCCCGTCGGCCAGCCAGACCGACTTCGACTTCGTGCGCAGCCTCATCGAGGAGGGCGCGATCCCGGACGACGTCACCATCCAGGTGCTCACGCAGGCGCGCGAGCACCTCATCGCCCGCACCTACGAGTCGATCCGCGGCGCCAAGCAGGCGATCGTCCACCTGTACAACTCCACGAGCGTGCTGCAGCGCGACGTCGTGTTCCGCACCGACCGTCAGGGGATCATCGACATCGCGCTCGAGGGCGCGCGCCTCTGCAAGCGGTACGAGGAGACGATCCCGGACGTGGACGTGTACTACGAGTACTCGCCCGAGAGCTACACGGGCACCGAGCTGGAGTTCGCGGCCGAGATCTGCAACCGCGTCGTCGAGGTGCTCGACCCCACGCCCGAGCGCAAGGTCATCCTCAACCTGCCGGCGACCGTCGAGATGGCGACGCCGAACGTCTACGCCGACTCCATCGAGTGGATGTGCCGCCACATCGACCGCCGCGACGAGGTCATCGTGTCGCTGCACCCGCACAACGACCGCGGCACGGCCGTCGCCGCCGCCGAGCTCGGCTACCTGGCCGGCGCCGACCGCATCGAGGGCTGCCTCTTCGGCAACGGGGAGCGCACGGGCAACGTCGACCTCGTCGCCCTCGGGATCAACCTGTTCACGCAGGGCATCGACCCCCAGATCGACTTCAGCGACCTCGACGGGATCAAGCGCACGGCCGAGCACTGCAACCAGCTGGCCGTGCCGGAGCGGAGCCCCTGGGCGGGCGACCTCGTGTACACGGCGTTCAGCGGATCGCACCAGGACGCCATCAAGAAGGGCTTCGAGGCCATGGCCGTCGACGCCGCGGCCCAGGGCAAGACGGTCGACGAGATCCCGTGGGCCGTGCCGTACCTGCCGGTGGACCCGCAGGACCTCGGCCGCTCCTACGAAGCCGTGATCCGCGTCAACTCGCAGTCCGGCAAGGGCGGCGTCGCGTACCTGCTGAAGGCCGACCACTCGCTCGACCTGCCGCGCCGCCTCCAGATCGAGTTCTCCGGCGTCGTGCAGGCCAAGACCGACGCCGAGGGTGGCGAGGTCACGAGCGCGCAGATCTGGTCGATCTTCCAGGACGAGTACCTCCCCGCGCCCCTCGACCGCGCCGAGGAGAAGTGGGGGCGGTTCGAGCTGACCTCCACGCGCACCTCGAGCGACATGGGCGGATCCGTCTCGCTCGACGTCGAGCTCCGCGACGGCGACGAGGTGCGGCAGGCATCCGCCGCGGGCAACGGCCCCATCGCCGCGTTCCTCCAGGTGCTCGCCGACCAGGGCGTGGACGTGCGCCTCCTCGACTACGTGGAGCACGCGCTCAGCGCGAGCGGCGACGCGCTGGCCGCGTCCTACGTGGAGCTCGAGGTCGAGGGCGTGCGCCTCTGGGGCGTGGGCATCGACGAGGACAGCTCCACGGCCTCGCTCGAGGCCATCGTCTCCGCGGTCAACCGGGCGATCCGCCGCACGGTACGCGAACCGGAGCTCGCCGCGGTCTGATCCGCGGGGCACCACCACGATGACGGCCGGGCGGCGACGCCCGGCCGTCATCGTGCGCGGGGGGCGTCCCGCGGGCGGCGCAGCTGCGGGGACGCGGGCGCCTCAGCGGCGGGGACGCGGGCGGCGCAGCGCCGTGAAGCGCAGGCGGCTGAGCGCGCGCTGCTCCGGCAGGCTCCAGCCGAAGCGCACCGCGAGGAGCCGCGTGGTCGCGGTGACGGCGACGCAGACGATGGCGGCGCCCCACATGGGCACCCCGAACGCGGCCAGCCCCACCACGATGACCGCGCCCACGGCGGCGGCGACCGCGTAGAGCGAGCCCACGTGCATCATCGCGATGGGCAGGTTGAGGAGCAGGTCGCGCACGAACGAGCCGCCGACGGCCGAGACGACGCCGATGAAGACCGCGGGCACCTCGGGGACGCCGGCGGCCATGGCCTTCGACGTGCCGATGGCGCAGAAGAGGCCGATGGTGAGCGCGTCGAGCACGGTGATGACGACGTCGAGGCGGGTGAAGATCCGCTCGAGCAGCATCCCGCCGAGCGCCGCGGCGACGGCCACGAGCATGAGCCAGTTGCTGGAGAGCGCGGCCGGCGTGACGTTGAGGAACACGTCGCGGAGGAGGCCGCCGCCGAGCCCCGTGGCCGTGCCGATGATGGCGACCCCGAGCAGGTCGAGCCGCCGGTCGCGGAAGCCGGCCGCGAACATGGCGCCCTGGAGGCTGCCGATGCTCACCGCCAGGAGGTCCGCCCACAGCGGGATGGTGAGGGGGACGGGATGCATGGCCTCCCCTTGATAGCACAGCGCGGGCGTCGCTCCCGGACCCGTGACGCCGGGCGGACCGGACCCGCCCCGCGCGGCGGCGGAGGGGGAGCCGGCGTCCGGGGCGGATAATCGACGGGTGCCCCTCTACCGTGACGAGATCGTCGTCCTGCGCACCCACAAGCTGGGCGAGGCGGACCGGATCGTCACGATGCTCTCCCGGCAGCACGGCAAGATCCGCGCCGTCGCGAAGGGCGTGCGCCGCACGCAGTCGAAGTTCGGCGCGCGGCTCGAGCCCTTCATGGTCGCCGACGCGCAGTTCTTCGAGGGCCGGACCCTCGACATCATCACGCAGGCCGAGTCCATCGCCTCCTACGGCGCCCTCATCGCGACCGACTACGGCAGCTACACGGCGGCCAGCGCGATGGTGGAGACGGCCGACCGCGTCACCGAGGACGAGGGCTCGCTCCAGCAGTACCTGCTCCTCGTCGGCGCGCTCCGGTCGCTGAGCCGCCGGGAGCACGGCGCGAGCCTCACGCTCGACTCGTACCTGCTGCGGAGCCTCTCCATGGCGGGCTGGGCGCCCAGCTTCCAGGACTGCGCGGTCACGGGCGCGCCCGGACCCCACTCCGCGTTCGTCGTGCAGCTCGGCGGCGTGGTCGCCGACGCGGCCGCCCCGCCCGGGTCCCCGCGCCTCGACCCCGACACCCTCGCGCTCCTGTCCGCCCTCCTCACGGGCGACTGGCGGCACGCCGAGGCGGCGACGCTGCGGTCCCAGGCGCGCGCGAGCGGCGTCGTCGCGGCGTACGCGCAGTGGCACCTCGACCGCGGGATCCGCTCGCTCGGCCTCGTCGACCGCAGCGACGCCCGCCAGCTCCTCCCGCCCACGGAGCAGCCCGTGCCGCTCGACGCACCCGACCTCGACGGCGCCGACCCGGATCCGGCCGCGGCCCTCGCCGCCGCGACCGCGTCCGTCGTCCGGGCCACCCCGCGCGACGCCGACCCCGACCCCGACGACGCGACCGCCGTCGCCGACCCCGCCGACCGATCCCGAGCACAGGAGACGACCCCATGAGCCGACGCCCCGAGGTCCCCGGCCGCACCGACCTGCCGCTCGACTGGACGGGGGAGCGTCCGCCCGAGATCCCGGCCGACCTCGTGCCGCAGCACATCGCGGTCGTGATGGACGGCAACGGCCGCTGGGCGAACCAGCGCGGCCTGCCCCGCACCGCCGGGCACCAGGCGGGCGAGGAGGCGTGGTTCGACACCGTCGCCGGCGCCGTGCAGCTCGGCGCGACGCACCTGTCCGTGTACGCGTTCTCGACCGAGAACTGGAAGCGCTCGCCCGCGGAGGTCCGCTTCCTCATGGGCTTCAACCGCGACGTGATCCACCGCCGCCGCGACCAGCTGAACGCCTGGAACGTGCGGATCCGCTGGGCCGGCCGCCGCCCCCGCCTCTGGCGCAGCGTCATCAACGACCTGCGGGTCGCCGAGGAGATGACGAAGGACAACACCGGGATGACGCTCACGATGTGCATCAACTACGGCGGCCGCACCGAGATCGGCGACGCCGTGAAGCGCATCGCCGAGGACGTGGACGCCGGGCGCCTCAAGGCATCGCGCGTCGACGAGCGCACGATCCAGCGCTACCTCTACCTGCCCGACGTGCCGGACGTCGACCTCTTCATCCGCAGCTCCGGCGAGCAGCGCACGAGCAACTTCCTGCTCTGGCAGTCGGCGTACGCCGAGATGGTCTTCCTCGACCGGCTCTGGCCCGACTTCCGGCGGAAGGACCTCTGGGACGCCGTCGAGAGCTACGTGCACCGCGACCGGCGCTTCGGCGGGGCGATCGACGCGCACGCGGGCGACGCCGACGAGGGGTCCGCCGAGGATCCCGACGCCCCGACGGACGGCGACCGGGACCCGGACGCTCAGTAGCATCGATCGGGTGAGCACACCCGACACCGCCTCCGCCGCAGCCCCGTCCGACACCGCCGCCGAGGCGCCCATCCGCGTCGGGATCGTCGGCTACGGCCTCGCGGGCCGCGTCTTCCACGCGCCGTTCCTCGAGGCGAGCCCGGAGTACCGCGTCGCGCTCGTCGCGACCTCGGATCCGGACCGCGCCGCGCTCGTGCGCGAGCGCCACCCGGGCGCCGACGTCGTGGCGTCCGCCGACGAGCTCTTCGCGCGCTCGTCCGAGCTCGACATGGTCGTCATCGCGTCGCCCGCCTCCGCGCACCTGCAGCAGGGCATGCAGGCGCTCGACGCGCACCTCGCCGTCGTGATGGACAAGCCGTTCGTCGCGACCGTCGACGAGGCGCTCATGCTGATCGAGCGGGCCGAGGCGCTCGGCGTGCCCTTCTCCGTCTTCCAGAACCGCCGCCTCGACGGCGACTTCCTCACCGTGCGCGCGCTCATCGAGTCGGGGCGCCTCGGCGACGTGCACCGCTTCGAGTCGACCTTCGAGCGCTGGGGCGGCCCGGTCCGCGACCGCTGGCAGGACCGCGAGACCCCGGCCGACGCCGCCGGCATCTCCTACGACCTCGGCAGCCACCTCATCGACCAGGCGCTCCAGCTCTTCGGCCCGGTCGTCGACTTCGCCTCCGAGCTCGCGACGGTGCGCGACGGATCCGCCAGCGACGACGACGCCTTCTACTCGCTGCTGCACGAGTCGGGCGTGCAGTCGCACATCACCGTCAGCCGCGTCGCCGCCCTCGCGGGCCCGCGCTTCCGCGTGCTCGGCACCGCCGGCGCGTACGCCGTGCACGGGCTCGACCCGCAGGAGCCGCTCCTCAAGCGGGGCGCGTCGCCGACCGACGCCGGCTTCGGCGAGGCGCTCGAGTCGGAGTGGGGCACGCTCGTCGAGGCGACGGGCGATCCCGCGGGCGAGTGGATCCCCACCCAGCGCGGCCGCTACGCCGACTTCTACGCCGCGATGGCCGACGCCGTGCGCGGACGCGGACCCGTGCCCGTCGAGCCGCGCGACTCCCTCGAGACCGTCCGCATCGTCGAGCTGGCCCACCGCCGGACCGCGGGCGACGAGGACTGAGCGCCCGCCCGTAGACTGGGGGCCGCCTTTCCCGGCGACCCGCGGCGCCCGCCCACCGGTCGTCGTCCGCCGACCGGGCACCCAGTCCGGCCCCACCTAGGAGCAATCGTGGCAACCCCCTCGCGTCTCGACCCCGTCATCAACCTCGCCAAGCGGCGCGGATTCGTCTTCCAGGCGGGTGAGATCTACGGCGGCTCGCGCTCCGCGTGGGACTACGGGCCGCTCGGCGTGGCGCTGAAGGAGAACATCAAGCGCCAGTGGTGGCAGACCATGGTCAACGGCCGCGACGACGTCGTCGGCCTCGACTCCTCGGTCATCCTGCCGCGCCGCGTGTGGGAGGCGTCCGGCCACGTCGAGGTCTTCAGCGACCCGCTCGTGGAGTCGCTGCACACGCACAAGCGCTACCGCGCCGACCACCTCCTCGAGGCGTACGAGGCGAAGCACGGCCACCCGCCCGTCAACGGCCTCGCCGACATCAAGGACCCGGACACCGGCCAGCCCGGCTCCTGGACCGAGCCGCAGAACTTCTCCGGCCTCCTCAAGACCTTCCTCGGCCCCGTCGACAACCAGGAGGGCATGCACTACCTCCGTCCCGAGACCGCGCAGGGCATCTTCGTCAACTTCGCGAACGTGCTGAGCGCGGCGCGGCAGAAGCCGCCGTTCGGCATCGGCCAGATCGGCAAGAGCTTCCGCAACGAGATCACGCCGCAGAACTGGATCTTCCGCACGCGCGAGTTCGAGCAGATGGAGATGGAGTTCTTCGTCGAGCCCGGCACCGACGCCGAGTGGCACCAGTACTGGATCGACCAGCGCTACGCCTGGTACACCGACCTCGGCATCGACCCCGAGAACCTCCGCCTCTTCGAGCACCCGGCCGAGAAGCTCTCGCACTACTCCACCCGCACGGTCGACATCGAGTACCGCTTCGGCTTCGCCGGCGGCGCGTGGGGCGAGCTCGAGGGCATCGCGAACCGCACCGACTACGACCTGCGCACGCACTCCGAGGCGTCCGGCCAGGACCTCTCCTACTTCGACCAGACGAAGAACGAGCGCTGGATCCCGTACGTCATCGAGCCCGCGGCCGGCCTCACCCGGTCGATGATGGCGTTCCTGGTGGACGCGTACCACGAGGACGAGGCGCCGAACGCGAAGGGCGGCGTCGACAAGCGCACGGTCCTCCGCCTCGACCGCCGGCTCGCGCCCGTGAAGGTCGCGGTGCTGCCGCTGTCGCGCAACGAGCGGCTGTCGCCGGTCGCGCGCGAGCTGGCCGCCGAGCTGCGCAAGGTCTGGAACATCGAGTTCGACGACGCGGGCGCCATCGGCCGCCGCTACCGGCGCCAGGACGAGATCGGCACGCCGTTCTGCGTCACGGTCGACTTCGACACGCTCGACGACAAGGCGGTCACGGTGCGCGAGCGCGACACCATGGCGCAGGAGCGCATTCCGCTCGACGATCTCATGGGGTACCTCGCGGGGCAGCTCATCGGCGCCTGACCCGCTCCGTGCACGACCGGTCCGCCGTCCCCGATGCCGCCTCGCGCGGGATCAGGGGCGGCGGATCGTCAGCTCGTCGGTGATGTCGCCGAGGGTGGCGCCGAGCGCCGTCACCAGCGCATCCGCGTCGACGAGCGCCGAGACGCCGTGCTCGCCCGCGCCCATGCCGATGCGGCGGCCGCGGATCCGCTCGTCGGCGTACACCGGCAGGTCGCCCTCCGCGCCGAGGGGCGTGATCGTGCCGCGCTCGTAGCCCGTCGCCTGGAACGCGACCTCGGGCGCCGGCATCGAGAGCTTGTTGACGTCGACGAGAGCGCGCAGCTTCGCCCAGCTGATCTGCCGGTCGCCCGGCACGAGCGCGATGAGCAGCGCGCCGTCGTGCCGCTTCACGACGAGCGACTTCACGAGGTGCGACGGATCGATGCCGAGGCCCGCGGCCGCCTCCTCGAGCGAGGAGGCCTCCGGTCGGTCGACCACTTCGACGTCGATCCCGAGGCGGGCGGCATGGGCGAGGACGCGGGCGCGTCCGCGGGGAGCGGCGTCGTCGGATCCGGACGGGGAGGGGGAGGGGGAGGGGGAGGGGGAGTTGTCGGCCATGACCGGGCAACACCGCGGGAATGCCCCGCCTTCCCGACCGGTTGCCCACCCGTGACCGACACCCCCGCCTCCGCCCTGCCCGCCCTCCGCGTCGACGTCTGGTCCGACATCGCCTGCCCGTGGTGCTACGTCGGCAAGCGGCGGTTCGAGGCCGGCGCGCGGGCGTTCGCCGCGCAGACGCCCGGCGCCCCGGCGATCGAGGTCACCTACCGGTCCTTCGAGCTCGCGCCCGACACCCCGGTCGACTTCCAGGGCACGGAGGTCGACTTCCTCGCCGGCCACAAGGGCATCCCCACCGAGCGCGTCCGCACGATGCTCGCCGACATGACCTCCCTCGCGGCCGCCGAGGGCCTCGACTACGACTACGACGCGCTGCAGCACACCAACACTGTCCTCGCGCACGAGCTGCTCCACCACGCGCGGGCGCACGGGCTGCAGCTCGAGATGGTCGAGCGCCTGCTGTCCGCCTACTTCACGGAGGGGCGCCACGTCGGGCGGGTGCCCGACCTCGTCGAGCTCGCGGCCGAGGTCGGCCTCGACGCCGACGCGGCGCGGGAGGCGCTCGAGTCGCACCGCCACCTCGACGACGTGCGGGCCGACCAGGCGCAGGCGGTCGCGTACGGCATCCAGGGAGTGCCGTTCTTCGTGATCGAGGAGCGCTTCGGCATCTCCGGCGCGCAGGACCCGACGGTCTTCGCGTCCGCCCTCGCCGAGGCCCTGGCCGCGCGCGACGGCGAGACCATGCGCGTCGTCGCGGGCGAGGAGGCGGCGCGATGAGCGTCCCTCCCGCCACGGGCACGCTGCCCGTCGTCGCGCCCGCGGCTCCGGAGACGCCGCGGCTCCCGCTCCTCGCGATGCGCGGATCCGCCGACGCCGCCGCCTGCGAGGGCGACGCGTGCCTCGTGCCCGGGGCCGTCGCCGCCCCGGCCGACGCGGGATCCGCCGCTCCGACGGACGCGGATCCCGCCGCCGACCTCGCGCGGGTGCGCGACGCCATCGACTCCGGACGGGCCATCTGACCCTCCCTCCCCAGGCCGTCCCCGCCAGCTCCTCGAGCGGATGCCCGCCCGCGTCCGCCGCCCGCCGTCCCGTCTGGGAGAATTGAGCCGTCATGTCGTCTCCGACCCTCACCCCCGTGCCCTCCGCGGCCGACGTCCCCGGCGCGCCCGCGGCCTCCGCCCGGCCCGCCCTCCGCATCGGCGGCATCCCGCTCGACGTGCCCGTGGTGCTCGCGCCCATGGCGGGCATCACCAACACGGCCTTCCGCCGCCTCTGCCGGGAGTTCGGGGCCGGCCTCTACGTGAGCGAGATGATCACGAGCCGCGCGCTCGTCGAGCGCACCCCCGAGTCGATGCGCCTGATCACGCACCATCCGTCGGAGAAGGTGCGCTCCATCCAGCTCTACGGGGTCGACCCGAAGACCGTGCGCGAGGCCGTCACCATGCTCGTCGCGGAGGACCGCGCCGACCACATCGACCTCAACTTCGGCTGCCCCGTGCCCAAGGTCACCCGGAAGGGCGGGGGAGCGGCGCTGCCCTGGAAGCTCGGGCTCTTCACCGACATCGTCGAGGGCGCGGTGAAGGCCGCGGGCGACGTGCCGCTCACGGTGAAGATGCGCAAGGGCATCGACGCCGACCACCTCACCTACCTCGAGGCCGGCCGCGCCGCCGAGGCCGCGGGCGTCGCCTCCATCGCGCTGCACGCGCGCACGGCGAGCGACTACTACAGCGGGCACGCCGACTGGTCGGCCATCGCGAAGCTCAAGCAGGCCATCACGAGCGTGCCCGTCCTCGGCAACGGCGACATCTGGGCGGCGGAGGACGCCATCCGCATGATGGACGAGACCGGCGCCGACGGCGTGGTCGTCGGCCGGGGCTGCCTCGGCCGCCCCTGGCTCTTCGGCGACCTCGCCGCCGCCTTCCACGCGCGCGCCGCCGGGTCGGATCCCGCCGACACGCCGCGCGCGCAGCCCTCGCAGGGCGCCGTCGCCGACACCTTCCGCCGCCACGTGGAGCTCCTCGCGGAGTTCTTCGAGAGCGAGGAGCGCGGCTGCCGCGACGCGCGCAAGCACGTCGCCTGGTACTTCAAGGGCTACCCCGTCGGCGGCGACCTGCGGGCGGCGCTCGCCTCGGCGTCGTCGCTCGAGGAGATCGACGGCCTGCTCGCCACCCTCGACCGCGACCAGCCCTACCCGGGTGCCGGCGCCGAGGGCGCGCGCGGCCGCCAGGGCAGCATGAAGCGCACGGCGCTGCCGGACCGCTGGCTCGAGAGCCGCGACATCGACGCGCAGGATGCGATGGACATCGCGGACGGGGAGATCCACAACAGTGGCGGTTGAGAGCACCGAGGCGCGGTCGGCGTATAGCGAGACCGACGCGGAGCGTTGGTACCCGGAGCAGCACTCCTCCCGCCGCAGCGACTTCGCGCGCGACCGCGCCCGTCTCCTGCACTCCAGCGCCCTCCGGCGCCTGGCCGCGAAGACGCAGGTGCTGAGCCCCATGGCGGGCCTCGACTTCGCGCGCAACCGCCTCACCCACTCGCTCGAGGTGGCGCAGGTGGGCCGCGAGCTCGCCTCGAGCCTCGACCTGGATCCCGACGTGGTCGACACCGCGTGCCTCGCGCACGACATCGGCCACCCGCCCTTCGGCCACAACGGCGAGCGGGCGCTCAACGACTGGGCGGCCGACATCGGCGGCTTCGAGGGCAACGCGCAGACGCTGCGGCTGCTCACGCGGCTCGAGCCCAAGGTCATCGGGCCGGAAGGGCGGCCGTACGGGCTCAACCTCACGCGCGCGAGCCTCGACGCGAGCTGCAAGTACCCGTGGCCGAGCTCGCAGTCGGTGCCGGATCCCTCGGGCCGTGGCAAGTTCGGCTTCTACGACGACGACGTGGCGGCGTTCGCGTGGCTCCGCGAGGGCGCGCCCACGGGCCGCCGCTGCATCGAGGCCGAGGTCATGGACCTCAGCGACGACATCGCGTACTCCGTGCACGACTTCGAGGACGCCATCGTGGGCGGCTACGTCGACGTGCGCGCGCTCGGCGCCCGGGTCGACCACGAGGAGCTCGTCGACTCGATGGTCGCGTGGATCGGCGGGGCGCACTCGCACGAGGAGCTCATCCAGGCGTTCGACCGGCTCGACTCGCTCGACGTCTGGGTCGACGAGTACGACGGCGGCCGCGGCGCCCAGGCGGCGCTGAAGGACCTCACCAGCCAGCTCATCGGCCGGTTCGCGGGCGCCGCCACGCAGCTCACGCGCGCCACGCACACGGACCGCAGCCTCATCCGCTTCGGCGCGCACGTGGTCGTGCCCCGCGCCATCCAGGCGGAGATCGCGGTGCTCAAGGGCATCGTCGCCGCGTTCGTCATGTCGAAGAACACGCGCCAGCCCATCTACGCCCGCCAGCGCGAGGTGCTCGCCGGCCTCGCCGACGCCCTGCACGCGCGCGGCGCCGACGAGCTCGACCCGGGCTTCGCGGGGGACTGGCGCGACGCTGCGGACGACGGGGCGCGCAAGCGCGTCATCGTCGACCAGGTCGCCAGCCTCACCGACCAGTCGGCCATCGCCTGGTACGAGCGCCTGTGCGCCCGGCCCGTCTTCTGACGCCCGTGCGGCGCGTCCCGCGGCCCGGGATCACGAGGGCGGCCGGACGTAGGATGAGCCAATGGCCCTGATCCGCAAGAGCGACATCGACGAGGTGCGCTCCCGGGTCAACCTGGGCGACGTGGTGGGGGAGTACGTCACCCTCAAGTCCGCCGGCGTCGGATCCCTCAAGGGCCTCTGCCCCTTCCACGACGAGCGCACCCCGAGCTTCCACGTGCGGCCGCAGGTCGGCTTCTACCACTGCTTCGGCTGCGGCGAGGGCGGCGACGTCTACACGTTCCTGCAGCGCATGGACCACGTCACGTTCGCCGAGGCCGTGGAGCGCATGGCGCAGCGCATCGGCTACCAGCTCCACTACGAGGACGGCCAGGCCGCCACCGACCAGGGCAACCGCTCGCGCCTGCTCGGCGCCAACGAGGCCGCCGCGGAGTTCTTCGTCGAGCAGCTCGGATCCGAGGAGGCGGAGATCGGCCGCACGTTCCTCGGGGAGCGCGGCTTCGACCAGGGGGCGGCGCAGCGCTTCGGGGTCGGCTTCGCGCCGCAGAGCTGGGACGCGCTCTCCTCGCACCTCCAGGCGAAGGGCTACTCCGAGGCCGAGCTCGTGACCGCCGGCCTCCTCAGCCAGGGCGACCGCGGCGCGTACGACCGCTTCCGCGGCCGGCTCGTGTGGCCCATCCGCGACCTCACGGGAGCCACGGTCGGCTTCGGCGCGCGCCGCCTCCGCGAGGACGACAAGGGGCCCAAGTACCTCAACACCCCGGAGACGCCCGTCTACCACAAGAGCTCCGTGCTCTACGGGCTCGACCTCGCCAAGCGCGACGTGAGCCGCGGCCGTCAGGTCGTCGTGGTCGAGGGCTACACGGACGTCATGGCCTGCCACCTCGCCGGGGTCACCACCGCGGTCGCCACCTGCGGCACCTCGTTCGGCGTCGACCACATCAAGGTGCTCCGCCGCGTGCTCGGCGACGACAGCGGGCTCGGCGAGGTCGTCTTCACGTTCGACCCCGACGCGGCGGGCCAGAAGGCCGCGATGCGCGCGTTCTCCGAGGAGCGCCGCTTCGCCGCGCAGACCTACGTCGCCGTCGGGCCCGAGGGGCTGGATCCCTGCGACCTCCGCCTCACGCGCGGCGACGACGCCGTGCGCCGGATGATCCAGGGCAAGAAGCCCATGTTCGAGTTCGCGATCAAGCAGATCCTCGCCGACCACGACCTCGACACCGTCGAGGGCCGCGTCGCCGCGCTCCGGGCCGCCGCGCCCGTGGTGGCGGACATCCGCGACCCGTCGCTCCGGCCGGGCTACGCGCGCGAGCTCGCCGGCTGGCTCGGCATGGACCTCACCGAGGTCGGCCGCGCCGTCCAGACGGCGGGCCGCAGCATGCCGGCCGACGGCGCCGACCGCTCCGGCGGCACGCCGTCGGGGCGCGGCGGATCCGGCCAGCACGGTCGCGACGAGGACGGCTCCGCGGTCGAGAGCTCCCGCTCGATGTCGCTCATGGACCTGCCCACCGACCTCGCCACCCGCCTCGAGCGCGACGCGCTCATGGCGATGCTCCAGCACCCGGAGCTCGTCGGGAACGACCTCGTGATGCGGGCGGCGCAGGTCACCTTCGTGAACGAGAGCCTCGCCGTCGTCCGCGACGGCGTCATCGGCAGCATGGACGCGCTCGGCGGCGCCGACTGGCTGTCGCGTGTGGCCCTCGAGGTGCCCGAGTCGTTCGCCACCCTGGTGAAGCAGCTGGGCGTGGCGCCGCTCCCGAACCGCGGCGACGCCGACAAGCTCGCGATCTACGTGAAGGGCGTCACGGCCGAGCTCGTCGGACGCGATCTCCTGCGCCGGAAGGCCGACCTCATCGGCCGCCTGCAGCGCACCGACGCGACGCACGAACGCGAGCGCTACCAGGAGATCCAGCGCGAGCTGATGCAGGTCGAGGCCGAGCGCCGCGCCCTCCGCGAATAGGCGGTCCCGCCCGTCGGCGGCTTTGTTTCATTCGTGTGAAGAAGCGTCATCGTGTGTCCCCGGGGTCGGGACTGCTGTTTCCCGTGTGTTAGAAATCATTCACAGCACAGCGTCCGTGTCTCCCGATGCGCGGGCGCGAACCCCTTCATGAAAGAGGCACTCGGAACATGACGTCCGCATTCTCCCGGCGCTCACGCGTCCTGCTCGCCACGGCCGGGTTCTCCGCCGCGGCCCTCGTCCTCGCCGGCTGCTCCGGCGGATCCGGCGACCCGCTCGCCGAGGACGGCGCGTCTGGCGGCGGCTCCATCGTCGTCGGCACGACCGACAAGGTCCTGTCGCTCGACCCCGCGGGCTCGTACGACAACGGCTCCTTCGCGGTGCAGAACCAGGTCTTCCCCTTCCTGTTCAACAGCCCCTACGGCAGCCCGGACGTCGAGCCCGACCTCGCCGTCTCCGGCGAGTACACCTCGGCGAACGAGTTCACCGTGAAGCTCAAGCCCGACCTGAAGTTCGCGAACGGCCACGCGCTCACCTCGAGCGACGTCAAGTACAGCTTCGACCGCACCGCCGCCATCGCGGCGAACGGCGCCGACAACGGCAACGGCCCGTCGTCGCTGCTCGCCAACATCGAGTCCGTCGCGGCGCCCGACGACACCACGGTCGTCTTCTCGCTGAAGACCGCGAACGACCAGACCTTCGAGCAGGTGCTCTCGAGCCCCGCCGGCCCCATCGTCGACGAGGAGGTGTTCCCGGCCGACAAGCTGGCGGACCCCGCCGACATCGTGGCCGCCAACGCGTTCGCCGGCCAGTACGTGATCACCGACTTCCAGCTCAACCAGCTCGTCGCCTACGCGCCGAACGCCGACTACCAGGGCGTCCTGCCGAAGGCCGCCAACGGCGGCGTCACCGCGCGCTACTACGCGGACGAGACCACCATGAAGCTCGCCGTGCAGAACGGCGAGATCGACGTGGCGGGCCGCTCGCTCGGCGCCACCGACATCGCCGACCTCAAGAAGGACGACTCCGTCCAGGTCATCGACGGCCCCGGCGGCGAGATCCGCTACATCACGTTCAACCTGAACACGCAGCCCTTCGGCACGACGACGGGCGAGGCCGACCCGGCCAAGGCCCTCGCCGTCCGCACGGCGGCCGCCGATCTCATCGACCGCGACGAGCTGTCGACCGAGGTCTACAACGGCACCTACACGCCGCTCTACTCCTACGTGGCCGACGGCCTCTCCGGCGCGAACCAGGCGCTGAAGGGCATGTACGGCGACGGGAACGGCGGGCCGGACGCGGACAAGGCGGCGAAGGCCCTCTCCGACGCCGGCGTGGCCACGCCCGTCGCGCTGCAGCTCCAGTTCAACCCGGACCACTACGGCGCCGGCTCGGACGACGAGTACGCGCTCGTGAAGCAGCAGCTCGAGGCGACCGGCCTCTTCCAGGTGAACCTGCAGTCCACCATCTGGGACCAGTACAGCAAGGCCCGCGTCAACGACGAGTACCCGGCGTACCAGCTCGGCTGGTTCCCCGACTACTCGGACGCGGACAACTACCTCACGCCGTTCTTCTCCCCGCAGTCGTTCGTGAAGAACCACTACGACAACCCCGCCGTGACGGACCTCATCACGCAGCAGCTGTCGGAGGCCGACACCTCGAAGCGCGCCGAGCTCATCGGCCAGATCCAGGACGAGGTCGCCGCCGACCTGCCGACCCTGCCCCTGCTCCAGGGCTCGCAGGTCGCGGTGGCCGGCAAGGACGTGAAGGGCGTGACGCTCGACGCGTCCTTCAAGTTCCGCTACGCCCCGATCACCAAGGGCTGAGCCGACCGGCGGGAGGGCGGTCGATAGGCTGACGCCCTCCCGGATGGGGCGTCCCGCTGCGGCGGGACGCCCCTCTCCTGTGTCGCCCTGGGCGGCAGCACCCGCCCGCTCCGCACCGATCCTCCGCCGACCTGAAAGGCACATCCGCCGTGACCGTCATCCCGGACGCCGTCCCCGCGTCCGCACCCCCCGGGGCGAAGCCGCCCAAGGCCCGGAAGCAGGGGATCGGGCTCGGCCAGTACATCCTCATCCGCGCCGTGCTCATTATCCCCACCGTCTTCATCCTCGTGACGCTGGTCTTCTTCCTCATGCGCATCGTGGGCGACCCGATCTCCGCCGCCGTCGGCGACCGCCTGACGCCCGAGCAGCTCCAGGAGCGCCTCGCGACCGCCGGGTTCGACCGGCCGATCGTCGTGCAGTACCTCGAGTACCTCGGCCAGATCGCGACGGGGAACTTCGGCCGCTCGCTCACCGACAACCGGCTCATCAGCGAGGTGCTGCTCCAGTACGGCTCCGCCACGCTCGAGCTGGTCGTCTACTCGCTCATCGTCGCGTTCCTCATCGGCATCCCGCTCGGGCTCGTGGCCGCGTACTTCAAGGACCGCACTCCCGACGCCGTGCTGCGGATCCTCGCGATCCTCGCCTACGCCACGCCCGTGTTCTTCGCGGGCCTGCTCCTCAAGCTCGTGTTCTCGGTCTGGCTCGGGATCCTCCCGCTGTCGGGCCGCGCGGACACGCGCGTCGAGGTCGCCCTCGGCCGGCTGGAGGACCCGACCGGCATCTACCTCATCGACGCGCTCCGCCTCGGCAGCCCCACCGCCGTGAGCGACGTGCTCGAGCACGCGGTGCTCCCGGCGCTCGCGCTCGGCCTGCTCACGGCCGGCATCTTCCTGCGGCTCGTGCGCACGAACGTCATCTCGACGCTCGGCACCGAGTACGTGGACGCGGCCCGCTCGCGCGGCGTGGGCGAGTTCCGCCTCACGACACGGCACGCGCTGAAGCCCGCGCTCATCCCGATCATCACGGTCGTGGGCCTGCAGATCGCCGTCATGCTCGGCGGCGCGGTGCTCACGGAGACCACGTTCGAGTGGCGCGGTCTCGGCTTCCAGCTGGCGCAGTACCTGGCCGCGCGCGACTTCGTGGCCGTGCAGGGCATCGTGGCGCTGCTCGCCGTGATCGTGGCCGTGACCAACTTCATCGTCGACGTCGTCGCGGCGCTCATCGACCCGCGAGTGAGGTACTGACATGACCGACACCACCACCGCCCCCGCGACCACCCCGGCGCGCCGCTCGCTCCTCTCCCGCCTCCCGCTCCTCTCGCACGTGCGGCAGAGCGTGGGACTCCAGCGCGGCATGCTCGTCGCGGGCATGGTCATCACCGGGATCTTCATCGTCCTCGCGGCGCTCGCGCCCGTCATCGCGCCGTTCGGCTTCGCCCAGGGCCAGGCCGACGGCGAGTCCTTCCCACGCCAGTCCGCGCCCGACGGCACGCACGTCTGGGGCACCACGGTCGGCGGCTACGACGTGTTCTCGCGCGTCGTCTGGGGCACGCAGACCGCGCTGTCCGTCGTCGTGATCGCCGTCGTGCTCTCGCTGTTCGCCGGCGTGCTGCTCGGCGTGGTCTCCGGCTACCTCGGCGGCTGGCTCGACCGGATCCTCGTGGTCATCGCCGACGCCATCTACCCGTTCCCGACGCTGCTGCTCGCCATCGTGGTGAGCATCGTGCTGAACGGCGGGCAGTCGAGCCTCTGGGGCGGCATCCTCTCGGCCGCCGTCAGCATCACCGTGGTCTACATCCCGCAGTACTTCCGGGTGATCCGCGCGGAGGTCGTGCGGCTGAAGGCGGAGGCGTTCGTCGAGAGCGCCAAGGTCATCGGCACCTCGGCGCCGCGGATCATGTTCGTGCACGTGCTGCGGAACTCCACCCGCACGCTGCCGTTGATCCTCACCCTCAACGCGTCGGAGGCCATCCTCACGCTCGCGGGCCTCGGCTTCCTCGGCTTCGGCATCGCGCCGACGTCGGCCGCCGAGTGGGGCTACGACCTCAACCGCGCGCTCGCGGACACCGCGAGCGGCGTCTGGTGGACCGGCGTCTTCCCGGGCGTCGCCATCGTGCTGCTCGTCCTCGGGCTCACGCTCGTCGGCGAGAGCGTGAACGACATCTCCGACCCCAAGCTGCGCGCCCGCAAGCGCGCCTCGACCAAGAAGGTGTCCGCATGAGCGACGTCGTCTCCATCCGCGACCTCGGGGTGACCTTCGCGACCGACGGCGGCGACGTCCGCGCGGTCGACGGGGTGTCCCTCACGGTGTCGCCCGGCGAGATCCTCGCCATCGTGGGGGAGTCGGGGTCGGGCAAGTCCGTCACCGCCCGCACGGTGCTCGGCCTCCTGCCCGACACGGCCGTCACCGACGGCGCCGTGCTCCTCAGCGACCGCACCGGCCAGGGCGCGGTCGACGTGCTCTCCCTGTCCGCCGACAAGCTGCGCCAGGTGCGCGGACGTGACGTCGCGATGGTGTTCCAGGAGCCGTCCACGGCCCTGAACCCCGTGCACACCGTGGGGTGGCAGATCATCGAGGGCCTCCGCGCCCACGGCCGGGTCTCCCGGAAGGTGGGCCGCGCGAAGGCGGTCGACATCCTCCGCCGGGTCGGCATCCCGGACCCCGAGACCCGCGTCGACCACTACCCGCACCAGTTCTCGGGCGGCCAGAAGCAGCGCGTCGTCATCGCGATGGCGCTCGTGCTCGACCCCGGCCTCATCGTCGCGGACGAGCCGACCACCGCGCTCGACGTGACCGTGCAAGCCGAGATCCTCGACCTGCTGCGCCGCTGCCGCGACGAGTTCGGCGCCGCCGTGATCCTCATCACCCACAACATGGGCGTGGTCGCCGACCTGGCCGACCGCGTGGCCGTCATGTACCGCTCGCGTCTCGTGGAGCAGGCCGACGTGGCCACGCTCTTCGCGTCGCCGAAGGAGGAGTACACGCGGAACCTGCTGGCGTCCGTGCCGAAGCTCGGCGAGGGCGTCGCCGCGACCGAGGAGCGCGCCGCGGTGCGCACCCGGGCCCGGCAGGCGTCGACCACGGAGACGGCGCCCGTCGTCGTGGCGAAGGGACTCGAGATCGAGTACCCGGGCCGCCTCGGCTCACCCGCATTCCGCGCCGTGAAGGGCGTGGACCTGCACATCGAGGCGGGCGAGGTCCTGGGGCTCGTGGGGGAGTCCGGCTCCGGCAAGACGACCATCGGGCGCGCCATCGCGGGCCTCACGAGCGTCACGGGCGGATCCCTGCAGGTGCTCGGCAGCGAGATGCTCGGCGTGCGCGAGCGCGACTTCCGGAAGCGGCGCGCCGACATCGGGTTCGTGTTCCAGGATCCGGCCACGAGCTTCAACCCGCGCCTCACCATCGCCGAGTGCGTGGCCGAGCCGCTCATCGTGCACGGCCGGGCGAAGAGCCCGCAGGCCGCGCGCGGCCGGGTGGACGAGCTGCTCGAGGCCGTCCAGCTGCCCAAGGCGTTCGGCGACCGCTACCCGCACGAGCTCTCGGGCGGCCAGCGCCAGCGCGCGAGCCTCGCCCGCGGGCTCGCGCTCGAGCCGTCGCTGCTCGTCGCGGACGAGCCGACGAGCGCGCTCGACGTGTCCGTGCAGGCGCGCGTGCTGGAGCTCTTCGCGGAGCTGCAGCGCGAGCTCGGGTTCGCGGCGCTGTTCATCAGCCACGACCTGGCCGTCGTCGACCTGCTCGCCGACCGGATCGCCGTGCTCTACCGCGGCGAGCTCGTGGAGGAGGGGACCGGCGCCCAGGTGCTCGGGAACCCGCAGCACCCGTACACGCAGCGCCTCCTGGCGTCGCTGCCCGTGCCGGACCCCGCCGAGCAGGCGGAGCGCCGCGCCCGACTGCACGCCCTCCGCGCCGCCGAGCGGGCCGACGGCTAGGCGGCTTCCGAGCGGAACGCCGCCGAGGCCGGGCATGATGGGTCGCGACCCGCACAGGCGTCCGGCCGGGCAGCGCGCCCGGCCGGACGGCCTCGCCGAGGACGGAGCAGCCGCATGACGCACATCCCCCGAGCCGCCGACCCGGACGGGCCCGACGCCGCCCGGTCCGGATCCGGCTCCGTCGAGCCCGTGCTCGACGCGCGCGACCTCCGTCTCGCCTACGCCCCGCGTCGCGGTGCCGACGCGCCGCCCGCGGTCGACGGCGTGACGCTCCGCATCCGGCCGGGCGAGGTGCTCGGCGTCGTCGGCGCGAGCGGATCCGGCAAGTCGTCGCTCGCGCGCGTGCTCGCGGGTCTCGTGCCGCCCGGCGAGGAGGGCGCCGCCGTCCCGCGGATCACGGGCGGCGACGCCTCCGTCCTCGGCCAGGGCCTCCGCCGCATGGGCCGCCGCGCGCGCACGCGCACGACCTACGCCATCGGCTACGTGCCCCAGGACGCCGGCACGACGCTGCACCCGCAGCTCACCGCGAGCGAGGCGATCGCCGAGCCGATCTTCTCCCGGGACCGCCGCTTCGACAGGGAGGTCGCCGCGCGCCGGGTGGTCACGCTGCTCACCGCCCTCGACCTCCCGCCCGGCACGCAGGACCGCTATCCGCACGAGCTCTCGAGCGGCCAGCGGCAGCGGGTGGCCCTCGCCCGGGCGCTCGTGCTCGGTCCGCGCCTCCTCATCGCCGACGAGCCGACGTCCGGCGTCGACGTGATGAGCCGCGTCGCCGTCCTCGACCTCCTGCGCGACCTGCAGGCCCGGGGCGGGTTCTCCGCGCTGGTGGTCAGCCACGACCTCGCGGTCGTCGAGCGCCTCACCGACCGGCTCGCCGTGATGCACCGGGGCACGCTCGTCGGGTACGGCGACATCGACGACGTGCTCGCGGATCCGACGCACCCGTACGTGCAGGGGCTCGCCGAGTCGCGCGCCGCCGCCGACCGGGGCGCGCCCGCCGCCGCACCGGAGCCCGAGCCGACCGACCCGCCCGTCGTGATCCCGCAGATCGCACCCCCCGCCCGCGTCCCGCACCCCCGGAGGCCCCTCGCATGACCGACACCGCCGCACCCACCCCCGCCACCCGCGTCCACCGCGCGGTCGACGGCGCCACGCCCCACCGCCTCGAGGGCGACGCGCGCCCCGAGCCCGGCCCCATCGCGATGCTGCCCCGCACCGAGGACGCCTACCTCGAGGCCGTCCGCGACGGCGGCGGGGAGGTGGCCGACCTCTCACCCGAGACGCGCGGCATCGTCTGGCTCTCGATCACGCGGGCCGCCCAGCTCACGGACACCCTCTCCGCGAACCCGCAGGTGCAGTGGGTCCAGCTCCCGTTCGCGGGCGTCGACGCCTTCGCGGACACGCTGCGCGCGTGCGACCGGCCCGGCCTCGTCTGGACGAGCGCCAAGGGCGCGTACTCGCAGCCCGTGGCCGAGCACGCGCTCGCGCTGACCCTCGCCGCGCTCCGCGAGCTGCCCAAGCGCGCCCGGGCCACGTCGTGGGCCTCCGCGAGCGGCCTCTCCCTGTACGGCGCGGAGGTCGTCGTGGTCGGCGCGGGCGGCATCGCGCTGGAGTACATCCGGCTCCTGCAGCCGTTCGACGTCCGGGTCACGGTCGTCCGCCGGAGCGCCGAGCCCGTCGCGGGCGCCGCCCGCACCGTCACGTCCGACCGCCTCGACGAGGTCATCGCCGACGCCGACGTCGTGATGCTCGCCGCCGCCAGCACCGACGACACCGCCCGCCTGATCGGCGCACCGCAGCTCGCGCGGATGAAGGACACCGCGGTCCTCGTGAACATCGCCCGTGGCGCGCTCGTGGACTCCGACGCGCTGCTCGAGGCGCTGCGCTCGGGTTCGATCCACGGCGCGGGCCTCGACGTCACCTCCCCCGAGCCCCTGCCGGACGGCCACCCGCTGTACTCCGAGGAGCGCTGCGTCATCACGCCGCACACGGCCGACACCCCGGACATGGTGCGGCCGCTGCTCGCCGAGCGGATCCGGCTGAACACGGAGGCGTTCCTGCGCACGGGCGACTTCGTGGGCATCGTCGCGCCGTCCTCCGGGTACTGAGACGGGGCGCCTCCCGCCGATCGTCCGACTGCCGGGCGCCGGCGCGGGGGCGCGTCGGCGGCTCCCCGTAGGGTGGTGCACGTGATGACGCCCGAGGAAGCCGCCGTGCCCGAGGTGTCCATGTGGGCGGGCGGGTACACGTCCGACTCGGGCGGATCCGGCATCGGCATCACCGGCCTGGCGGTCGACGCGGCCACCGGCGAGCCCGCGGTCGTGGGCACCGCGGTCGAGACGCCCTCGCCGTCGTTCCTCCTCGCGCGCGGCGACGTCGTCTACGCCGTGGGGGAGGCGGCCGACCGTGTCGAGGCCTTCCGCCGCGGACCCGGGGGCTCTCTCCGGTGGGCCGGCGGTCAGCCGAGCGGCGGCTCCGGGCCCTGCCACCTGCACGTCGTCGACGACCTGCTCCTCACCTCCCACTACGGCGACGGCACGGTGGCCGTCCACCCGCTCGCGGAGGACGGCGCCATCGGCGAGGCCGTCCAGCTCCTCGGCGCGGAGGGGTCCGGCCCGCGCCCGCAGCAGGACGGCCCGCACGCGCACAGCGCGCTCCACGTCGGCGACGGCGTCGTGCTCACGGCCGACCTCGGCACCGACACCGTGCACGTCCACGTCCTCCGCGACGGACGGCTCGAGCGCGTCGGCGGCGTCGACCTCCCCGCCGGCACCGGTCCGCGCCACCTGGCGCTCCTCGACTCCGGCCGCGTGCTCCTCGTGGGGGAGCTCGACGGGACCCTCCACGCGCTTGAGGGAGCGGGCACGATGTGGCGGATCGCCGCGTCCACGCCGTGCGCGGCCGAGCCCGACCCCCGCGATTCCGCGGCCGAGGTGCAGGTGTCCGCCGACCGGCGCCTCGCGTACGTCGGCCTCCGCGGGTCCGACCGCATCGCCGTGGTCGGGATCGACGCCGACGGCCGGCTCGCGCCGGTGTCCGCCTTCGACTGCGGCGGCACGACGCCCCGGCACCACGTGCTCGTGGGCGAGCGACTGCACGTCGCCAACCAGGGATCCGGCACCGTCACGACGTTCCGGCTCGATCCGGCGACGGGGCTGCCGACGGGCGCGCCGGCGGTCCTCCCGGTGCCGAGCCCCACGTACCTGCTGCCCGTCGGCTAGGGGCGCCGCCCGCGGGGGACGCGCCGTGACCGTCAGCGCAGCAGCATGGGCGCGGCCGCCCGGATCTCCTCCTCCACGCCCAGCCCGCGCCACCCCGCCGAGGTGAACGCCCGGCCGTCGACGCCGTTGCGGTCCAGGAGCGCGAAGCCGACCGCGCGGATCCCCGAGTAGGCGAGGAGGACCGGGCGCCCCGGGTCCGACACCAGCGCCACGATGCGGTCGCGACGGGCCTCGAGCAGGGGCAGGGCGTCGGCGGGAGCGTGCTCGGCCGCGGGGAGGCCGGTGACGACGACGTCCACGGGATCCGGGTCCGTGGGGCCGCCCGCTGTGCCGTCGGCGGCCCCCGGAGCGGGGGAGGACGTCGGGCGGGTCGTCGCCGCGCGCTCCCGGTGGTCCTCGTCGAGCAGCGACCACAGCCGGTCCACGTCGTTCGGCCGCGCCAGCACCACCTCGAACATCCCCATGCGGCGACCGTACCCGCGGACGGGCCATCCGGGTCGCCCGTCGGGCGGCCCGACACCGCGATCCCGACGGCCGACCGCGCGCGGATCCCGCGTGCCGGACCCCGCGGACGCGCCCGGACCGCGAGGTGATCAGAGGCGCCCGGATTCTTTGCTACGCTTTCCAGGTTGCTCCACGTGATCCTCGATAGCTCAATTGGCAGAGCAGCCGGCTGTTAACCGGCAGGTTGTTGGTTCGAGTCCAACTCGGGGAGCGAAGGCCTCGCGGCTCCACCCGCGGGGCCTTTTACTTTTCCCGGCGCGTGGCCGAGCGGCGATGCGCGATCCGTCCCGCGTCCCGCCCCCGCCCTCAGTCCTCCAGGTGGTCGCGTCCCGGCAGCCACGAGTTGCCGGGCACGCCCCAGCCGCTCCTCCGCATCGCCTTCGCCACGGGCTTCCGGTGCTCGCGCGCGAGCCGGTCCGTGTACAGGTAGCCGTCGAGGTGGTCGAACTCGTGCTGCAGGATCCGCGCGAACCAGCCCTCCGCCTCGATCTCGAACGGCTGCCCGTCGAGGTCGACGGCGCGGAGGATCGCCCGCTCCGCGCGCACCAGCGGGAAGCGCTCGCCCGGGAACGACAGGCAGCCCTCCTCCTCGAGGTCCTCGTCGGCGTCGCGCACCGGGACGGGCGTGATGAAGAGGTCGGGGTTCACGGCCACCCCGCGGAGCGGCTCGCCCTCATCCGTCGAGTAGGAGTAGACGAACACGCGCAGCGACACGCCCACCTGCGGCGCCGCGAGGCCCACGCCCGGCGCCTCGTCCATCGTCACGAACATGTCGGCGACGAGGGCGCGCAGGTCGTCGTCGAACGCCTCCACCTCCCGTGCGCGGGCGTGCAGGACGGGGTCTCCGTTGATCCGGATGGGGAGGACGGGCATGCTGCCGATGATAGGCGCGGCGGCGACGCGGGCCGTCCGCGGCCGAGGCGGCCGGTAGTGTCGGGGAGTGCCCTTCGACGCCGACCCCGTGCTCCAGGCAGCATCGCTGACCCCGTACCAGGCGCTCGGCATCCCGATCGCCCTCGTCGGCGCGGTCTTCCTGTCCCTCGGCGCGCAGCTGCAGTCGCAGGGCGTCACCAAGATGGAGGCCCGCGGCAAGAAGAGCACCGCCGGCCTCAGCCTCCGCCAGCTCGGCGCGCTCCTCGGCCGTCCGTCCTGGGTGGCGGGCACCGTGATGCTCGGCCTCGCGATCGTCCTGCAGCTCGTCAGCCTCCGGCTCGCCCCGCTCATCGTCGTGCAGCCGCTCGGCGCCGTCGCCCTCGTGGTCACCGCGATCCTCAACTCGCGGGCCACGGGCAAGCGCCTCGACCTCAAGGCGAAGCGCGCGGTGGCGCTCTGCATCGGCGGCGTCGGGCTCTTCGTGGTCTTCGCGGCGGTGTTCGCGAAGGAGACGCCCATCCGGACGCCCGAGCTCATCACGGTCCTGGTGATCCTCGCGCTGGTGCTGGTCGTGCTCGGCGGCCTCTTCCTCTACTTCCGGCGCCGCGTGCAGGCCATCTTCTACATCATCAGCGCGGGCGTCCTCTACGGGTTCGTGGCGACGCTCGCGAAGGTGGTCATCAACCGCATCACGATCGGCGCCTTCGACGCCCTCACGGTGGTGTGCGTCGTCGCGCTCGTCGCGGCCACGCTGCTCGGCGCCTACTTCGTGCAGACCGCGTACTCGTCCGGTCCGCCGGACCTCGTCATCGCCGGCCTCACCGTCGTGGATCCGCTCGTCGCGGTCTGCATCGGCGTGACCGTCCTCGGCGAGGCGGCCGACGCTCCCGTCTACGCGAGCGTGATGTTCCTCGTCGCGGGAGCGGTCGCCGTCGCCGGCGTCTTCCAGCTGGCGAAGCACCACCCGCACGCGTCCTGACGGCCCGGGGGAGCGCGCGACCCGACCTCCGGGTGCGCGGTGCGCCGCCCGTCCGCCACGGAGCACGTGCGATACGTTGCTACGCGACACCCGGCCCCCGCCCCACGAGGGCGACGGACCCGGACGCCGACACCCCTGGAGAGACACCTCTTGCCGAACACCTCGGACGCGACACCGCACCATCCCGCGAACTCCGACCGCCCGATGCGGATCCTGATCGGCGCGGACACGTTCCCGCCGGACGTGAACGGCGCCGCCCGGTTCGCCGAGCGGCTCGCGGGCGGGCTCGTGCGTCGCGGCCACGAGGTGCACATCGTCGCCCCGGCACCGACGCGCAAGCACGGCACGTGGACCGAGGTCCACGACGGCGAGGAGGTCACCGCGCACCGGCTGCGGAGCTGGCGCTGGTACCCGCACGACTGGCTCCGGTTCGCCCTGCCGTGGAACATCAACCAGAACAGCGCGCGGATCCTCGACGCCGTCCAGCCCGACGTCGTCCACTTCCAGTCCCACATCGTGACGGGGCGCGGCCTCAGCATCGAGGCGGAGAAGCGCGGCATCCGCATCATCGGCACCAACCACTTCATGCCCGAGAACATGCTGCAGCACACGCTGCTGCCCGTGGCGTGGCAGGACAAGGCCATCAAGGCCGCGTGGCGCGCCGCACGCCGCACCTTCGGCCGCGCCGAGGCCGTCACGACGCCCACGCGCCGCGCCGCGCAGTTCCTGGAGCGGTACACGGGGCTCACCGGGGTCATCGCGATCTCCTGCGGCATCGACGCCGCCAACTACACGCCCGACTTCACGCCGCGCACGCGCAACCGCGTCGTCTTCGTCGGCCGCGTGACGGGGGAGAAGCAGATCGACGTGCTGCTCCGCGCGTTCGCGCTCCTGCCGGACTCGCTCGACGCCGAGCTCGAGATCGTCGGCGGCGGCGACCAGAAGAACGCGCTGGAGCGGCTCGCCGCGGAGCTGGGCATCGCCGACCGCACCACCTTCACCGGCTACGTCTCCGACGGGGAGCTGCGCCGCGCGTACACCCGCGCCACCGTGCTCGCGATGCCGAGCATCGCCGAGCTGCAGTCCATCGTCACCATGGAGGCGATGGCATCGGCGCTGCCCGTGGTCGCGGCCGACGCCATGGCGCTGCCGCACCTCGTGCACGACGGGGAGAACGGCTACCTGTTCCGCCCGAGCGACGTGGGGGACCTCGCCGCCAAGCTGCGGAAGGTGCTCGAGCTGCCCGAGGAGGAGTTCCAGCGGATGAAGCACGAGAGCCTCGCGGTGGTCGCGAGCCACGACATCGACCGCACGATCTCGACGTTCGAGAGCCTGTATCGTGGGGAGCCCGTGGCCGCACCGGTCACGGACGAGGCACGCGGACGCACGGACGGCTCAGGCGCCGCCTAGGCCTCCCGCCTCGGGGCGGTAGCTCAGCTGGTCAGAGCAGCGGACTCATAATCCGTCGGTCATGGGTTCAAGTCCCATCCGCCCTACTCCCGCACTGCCGGATGGGAGCTCCGGCCACCTCGCGGGGGCCGGGTCCGCGGCCGGTCCGCCCGTCGCCGGTCCGTACGTCGCCGGGCGGCGGTACGCTGGCGCCCCGACCGAGACGAGATCGTCATGCAGGCCATCACCCCCTTCCTCTGGCTCGACGGGCGCGTGCGGGAGGCGGCCGAGCTCTACGCGCGGGTCGTGCCGAGGTCGCGGATCGTGGAGATCCCGCACGGAGACGGTCCCGCGCCGTCGGCCACCGTGGAGGTCGACGGCCTCCGCCTCATCCTCTTCGACGGCGGCCCCGCCCACCCGCAGACGCCCGCCTTCTCGCTGTCCGTGCCCGTCGAGACGCAGGAGGAGCTCGACCGCATCTGGGACGCGCTCGTCGCCGACGGCGGCGCCCCCGGACGATGCGGCTGGCTCACGGACCCGTTCGGCGTCTCCTGGCAGATCGTGCCGACGATCCTGCCCGCGCTCCTCGGCGACCCCGACGCGGGACGCCGGGACCGGGCCGTCCGGGCGATGCTCGACATGGGCCGTCTCGACGTCGACGCGCTCCGACGCGCGGCGGACGGCGCGACGCCCGCTCCCTGAGTCGGTGTCCTCCGCGTGCGCGGCGACGGCGGGCAGCCCTCGCCGCCCGCTACGGCTCCGCGTGCAGGAGCTCGCGGTCGATGCGGTCGAGGAGCGCGGCGCTCCGCCCCGACTCGAGCTTGCGCAGGAACCACGCGGACGACGCCGCCACCTCGGGCCAGTCCGCCTCGGTGTAGACCTTGGTGAGCGACGGGTCGATGTGGTGCAGGTTCGCGTAGCGCCAGTTGCCGGCGCCCGCGTAGGGCTCGGCGCCGCCGGGGAGCGGTCCGCCCGTCTCACCGCCGCGGGCGGAGTTCAGCGCGAGCGACTGGTAGAACTTCTCCTCCGCCACGAAGATCCGGCGGGAGTACCGCTCGACCTCCGGGGTGACGGACGCCTCCAGCTCGGCCGCGAAGTCGGCGGTCATGGCGAAGTGGGTGACCCCGTGCGCCACGCGGAAGCCCGCGGGCGGCCGCAGCGGACCCGCCGCGCGCGACGCCGCCTCGAGGGCGCGGACGGCGAGGTTGCGGACCCGCCGCAGCCGCGGATCCGTGGTCCGCGTGCTGAGGAACGCGAGGTCGCGGTGGTAGCGCCGGTCGACCTGCGCGGTGTACTTCTCCTCGGACCCCGCGACCTCGAAGTACCGCAGGAACTGCTTGCCGCCGGACCCCGCGAGCATCGCCTCGAGCTCCGCGACGGGCCGGATCGGGTAGTCCTGCCCGGAGAGGAGGACGAGGTACTCGTCGGGCCGGGCCCGGGCGATGCCGGCCTGGACGAGGCGACGGATCGCCACGACCTGCGAGTAGCCGCCCCAGTTCACCCGCACGCGGTCGGACAGGAACTCGACACGTCCCGCGTCCTCCGCGGCGAGGGCGGCGACGAACGGCGCCTGGTCCACCTTCTGGTCGACGTGCACGACGACCGGATGCGGCGCCAGGCGCCGGATCGTGCGCGCCAGCAGCTCGGGCTCGCGGAACGTGTAGATCAGGAAGACGGACATCGAGCACCTGTCTGTGGGTGGTTCCCTGGGTCGGCGGGTGCGGCCCGCGGCCGCCGCGGCGCTACTCGCGCAGCGTCGTGATGTGCTCGCGGTACCACTCGACGGTGGAGCGGAGCCCCTCGTCGAGCCCGATCGACGCGGTCCACCCGGCCTCGGCGAGCTTGGACACGTCGAGCAGCTTCTGCGGCGTGCCGTCGGGCTTCGCGGTGTCCCACTCGGTGCGCCCCTCGAACCCGACGACGCGCGCGATGGTCTCCGCGATCTCGCGGATCGTCACGTCGCTGCCCGTGCCGACGTTGACCTGCTCGGGCCCGTCGTAGTGCTCCATCAGGTGGAGGCAGGCGGCGGCCATGTCGTCGACGTGCAGGAACTCGCGGCGCGGCGTGCCCGTGCCCCAGTTCGTCACCGACTCCGCGCCGGACGCGCGCGCCTCGTCGTAGCGTCGGATGAGCGCCGGCAGCACGTGCGAGCCCTGCGGCGAGAAGTTGTCGCCGGGGCCGTAGAGGTTCGTCGGCATCGCGGAGATCCACGGCAGGCCGTACTGGCGGCGCACGGCCTGGATCTGCATGATGCCCGCGATCTTGGCGATCGCGTACGCGTCGTTGGTCGGCTCGAGGTGGCCGGTGAGGAGGCTGTCCTCCGTGATCGGCTGCGGCGCGAGCTTCGGGTAGATGCACGAGGATCCGAGGAACAGCAGCCGCTGCACGCCGTGGGCGAGCGCCGCGTCGAGCACGTTGACCTGGATCCGCAGGTTGTCGCTCAGGAAGTCGACGGGGTAGGTGCTGTTCGCGAGGATGCCGCCGACCTTGGCCGCCGCCAGCACCACGTGCACGGGCTGCTCGGCGGCGAAGAAGGCGAAGACCGCATCGCGGTCCTTCAGGTCGAGCTCGGCGGACGTGCGGCCCACGATGTCGGTGAAGCCCTCCGCCTCGAGGCGGCGGACGATGGCGGAGCCGACGAGGCCGCGGTGGCCGGCCACGTAGATCCGCGCGGACCGGTCCAGCGGAGCGGGCGCGAAGGCGACGGCGTCGCGCTCGTCGGCCACGTGCGCGGCGCCGGTCACGCCCGGTCCGCCGTGGGCTCGGCCGTGCCCCAGCTGGCGAGGCGGACGGTGTCGATCCACGGGCTGCCCTCCGCCTCGAGCGCCTGGATGTCGGCGTCGACCATGATGCGCGCGAGCATCGTCGTGTCGACGGTCGCCTCCCAGCCGAGCTTCTCCCGGGCCTTCGAGGCGTCGCCGACGAGCGCGTCGACCTCGGTGGGGCGCAGGTAGCGCGGGTCGAACCGCACGTGGTCGGACCAGTCGAGGCCCGCGTGCGAGAACGCGGTCTCGAGGAAGTCGCGCACGGTGAAGTTCCCGCCGGTGGCGAGCACGAAGTCGTCGGGCTCGTCGGCCTGCAGCATCCGCCACATGCCCTCGACGTACTCCGCGGCGTAGCCCCAGTCGCGGATGCTGTCGAGGTTGCCGAGGTAGACGTGGTCCTGCTTCCCGGCCTTGATGGCCGCGACCGCGCGCGTGATCTTGCGCGTCACGAACGTCTCGCCGCGACGCGGGGACTCGTGGTTGAACAGGATGCCGTTGACCGCGAACATGTCGTACGCCTCGCGGTAGTTCTTGGTGATCCAGAAGGCGTAGAGCTTCGCGGCGCCGTAGGGCGAGCGCGGGTAGAACGGCGTGGTCTCGCTCTGCGGCGGGGGAGTGGCCCCGTACAGCTCGCTCGAGGAGGCCTGGTAGAAGCGCGTCTCGATGCCCGAGAGGCGCACGGCCTCGAGCAGGCGGATGGTGCCGGTGCCCGTCGTGTCGGCCGTGTGCTCGGGCTCGTCGAAGGAGACGCGCACGTGCGACTGCGCCGCGAGGTTGTAGACCTCGTCCGGCTGGATCTGCATCATCAGCGTCGTGAGGCGCGAGCCGTCGCTCAGGTCGCCGTAGTGCAGGAAGAGCTTCGCGCCGTCCTCGTGCGGGTCCTGGTACAGGTGGTCGATGCGCGACGTGTTGAACGTCGACGAGCGGCGGATGAGGCCGTGGACCTCGTAGCCCTTGCGGAGCAGCAGCTCCGCCAGGTACGAGCCGTCCTGCCCCGTGATCCCCGTGATGAAAGCCCTCTTGGCCATGGTCCCCCCAGATGTCGTTCGGCGGCGCCCGCGGAGTCGCCGCGGCGGCCGGCCGTCCCGTCGAATCTACTGGTCGGCGCCCGGGGCACGGGAATCGGCGAGGCCGCGGAGCGCAGGATTTACGCCTTCGAAACCTCCAGGGGTCAGAATGTCCTCATGGGGGATCTTCGAACGACCGACGCTGCGCGCACGCGCGCGGCGGAGGACCTGGGGGGCCTCGCGGTCTGCCTGGTCGGCATCAACTACTGGCCGGAGAGCACGGGCATCGCGCCGTACACGACCGCGATGGCCGAGGCGCTCACCGACGCGGGGGCGACGGTGCACGTCATCACGGGCATCCCGCACTACCCGCAGTGGAAGCTGCAGGACGCGCGGTACGAGCGCGGCCGACGGTGGGAGGAGAGGCGCGACGGCGTGCGCATCACCCGCGTCCGCCACGCGATCCCCGAGACGCCCGACCTCGTCGGGCGCGCGAAGCTCGAGGCCTCCTTCCTCCAGGGGGCGCTCCGCGAGGTGCGCCGGGACGCGAGCGACATCGTGATCGCCGTGACGCCCTCGCTCGCCGGGCTCGCCGCCGGGGCGCTCGGCCACGGCAGGCGTCCGCTGGGCGTCCTCGTGCAGGACCTCACGGGCAACGCGGCGGGGGAGTCCGGCACCACGGGCGGCCGGGCCTCGCGGCTCATCGCGTGGGGGGAGTACGCGCTGCTCCGCCGCGCCGACCGCATCGGCGTCATCACGCCGCGCTTCGGCGACCTCCTCATCCAGCAGGGCGTCGCCGACGAGGGCATCGTCAGCCTCCCGAACTTCACGCACATCACCCCCGTCGACGTCTCGACGGCGGCCGCGCGCACGCGCCTCGGCTGGACCCGGGACGCGTTCACCGTGGTCCACACCGGCAACATGGGCATGAAGCAGGGTCTGGACTCGGTCGTCGAGGCGGCCCGCCTGTCGGACGCGCGCGACCTCGGCATCGACTTCGTGCTCGTGGGCGACGGCAACCAGCGGGCCGCGCTCGAGGAGCAGGGCGCGGGGATCCGCTCGCTCCGCTTCGTGCCGCCGCTCGACGGCGACGACTACCCCTACGCGCTGGCCGCAGCCGACGCGCTCCTGCTCAACGAGAAGCCCGGCGTCCGCGAGATGAGCATGCCGTCGAAGCTCACCTCCTACACGAGCAGCCGGCGGCCGATCATCGCCGCCGTCGAGGACGGCGGCATCACCGAGGGCGTGGTGCGGGAGCACGGCGCGGCGGCGATCATCCCGCCCGGCGACCCGGAGCGGCTGCTCCAGGCCGCGCAGGACCTCCGCGGCGACGCCGCCCGGGCGGCCGACCTCACGTCCGCCGCCCAGCGCATGTTCCAGAACCGCTACTCGCCCGTGAGCGCCCACGCGCGCTACGTGCGCTTCGCCCAGCAGCTGGCCGGGCTCCGGACCGGGGTCTCGGCGTGACCGCGGACGCCCCGCGCGCCGCGACCGTCCCCGTCATCGACCTCTCCCGCGCGCCGGGGGAGCGGCAGGCCTGGGACCGCCCGAAGCGGACGGTGTACCTGTGGGCGGCCGTCGAGCTCCTGCTCGTCACGAACCCGTGGCAGATCAGCTCCGCGCTCCGCATCCGGGCGCTCCGGGCGTTCGGGGCGGAGATCGGCGAGGGCGTGGTGTTCCGGCCCCGCACGCGCGTGAAGTTCCCGTGGAAGCTGCGCATCGGCGACCGCTCCTGGATCGGCGAGGGCGTCTGGTTCCACAACCAGGACCGGATCACCATCGGCCACGACGTCGTCCTCTCGCAGGAGACGATGCTCACCACCGGCAGCCACGCGCACCGGCGGGACATGGCGCTCCTCACGCGGCCGATCGTCGTCGAGCCGGGGGCGTGGATCACGTCCCGGTGCATGGTGCTCGGCGGCGCCCACGTCGGACGCTCCGCGCTCGCCCGCCCCATGACCGTGATCTCCGGGGAGGTGCCCGACGGCGCCATCGTCTCCGGGCCCGACAGCGCCGTGGTCGGCTCGCGCTTCCCCTCCTCGTGACGCGCCCGCTGCGCATCGCGCACGTCATCCCCTACGTCTCCGCGGACGGGGCGTTCGGGGGCCCGGTGTCCGTGGCCGTCGAGCAGTGCCGGGAGCTCGCCCGCCAGGGCCACCACGTCGTGCTCGTCGCCGGGTGGGACGGCGAGGTCCCGTTCGAGGTCGAGGGCGTGGAGGTGCGCCTGTTCCGGGCTCGCCCCCTGCCGGGTCTCGGCTTCAGCGGACTCCTGTCGCCCGCGTTGATCCGGGGGCTGCGCCGTCAGGTCCGGGGCTTCGACGTCGTCCACCTCCATCTCGGCCGCCACCTCCTGGCCCTCGCCGCGGCCGACGTCTGCCGCCGCGCGGGCGTGCCCTACGTGCTGCAGACGCACGGGATGGTCGCCGACGACGCCCGGGCGAAGTCGCGCGTGCTCGACGCCCTGGCCGTCCGGCGCACCCTGTCCGGCGCGCGGGCCGTGCTCGCGCTCACCGACGAGGAGGAGCGCGGGCTCGGCGTCGTGTCCCGGGGGCGCGCTCGCGTCGTCCGGATCCGCAACGGGGTGTCGCCCGCCGCGGTCGCGCGCACGCGGGATGCCGACCGGGTCCCCGAGGTCCTCTTCCTCGCCCGCCTGCACCCGCGCAAGCGCGTGATGGCGTTCGCCGAGATGGCCGCGCTCCTGCACGGACGCGGGGTCCGCGCGCGGTTCGCGGTGGTCGGCCCGGACGAGGGCGACCTGCCCGCGCTGACCGCCTTCATCGCCGCGCGCACCGGCCTGCCGCTGGCGCACGAGGGCAGCATCGCCCCCGGCACGTCCGGCGCACGTCTGGCGGGCGCGGACGCGTACGTGCTGCCGAGCGTGCGGGAGGTCTTCCCGATGACCGTGCTCGAGGCGATGGCGGTCGCCACCCCCGTCGTCATGACCCGGGACTGCGGCATCGCCGACGAGCTCGAGGCCTTCGGCGCCGCCGCGGTCACCGACGGGTCGGCCGAGGAGCTGGCGGACGCTGTGGAGGCGATCCTCACGCGGGAGGACGCTCGGGACGCGCTCGTCGCGGGGATGCGCGTCGCCGTGGCGGAGTCCTTCGGGATCCGGGCCGTGGTCGACGGCCTGACCGACGTCTACGAGGAGGGACGCGGCGATGACATCCGCCCATGAGCTCCCCCCCCCCCGTCGTCGCGCCCGGGCCACCGGCCCGCCTCGACCGCCTGACGAGCCTCCGGTTCGTCGCCGCGCTCGTGGTGTTCGGCTTCCACGGGCTGGTGTTCTTCGAGGGCGACACGGCGAGGGTCCTCGAGGTCCTGTTCGGCCAGGGCCGGAGCGGGGTGACCTTCTTCTTCGTCCTCAGCGGCTTCCTGCTCGCCTGGTCGTCACGACCCGCGGATCGCGCGGTGCCGTTCTACCGGAGGCGCTTCGCGCGCATCTACCCGGCCTACCTCGCGTCGCTGCTGTTCGCGGCCGCGCTCTGGGCCGTGCTCGACCCCCGCTCGCTGGGGCGGGGACCCCTCGCGCCGTTCCTCCTGCAGGCGTGGGCGCCGACGTCCGACTCCTACTTCGCGATCAACGTGCCGGCCTGGTCGCTCTCCGTCGAGGCGTTCTTCTACGTGGTGTTCCCGTTCCTCATCCGGGGGCTGCGGCGCCTCACGAACCGGGCGCTCGCGGTCCTGCTGCTGGCGATGGTCGCCGTCCCCGTGGCCCTCGCCGCCCTCGTGTCCGGGGACGCCGGCGAGATGGGCCTCGACGCGGACACCGTCTCGATCTGGCTCGCGTACTACTTCCCGCCGTCGCGCCTCCCCGAGTTCGTGGTGGGCATGATCCTCGGCGTGCTGGCGAAGAGGGACGCCCTCCCCGCGGTGGACTGGCACGCGGCGGTCGCGCTAGCGGCGGCCGTGTACCTCTCCGTGGGCATCTGGCCCTCGGCGTACGGCGTCGCCGCGCTCGTGGTGCTGCCGTTCGGGCTGCTCATCGTCGCGGCCGCCCAGCGCGACATCGCGGGGGTGCCGGGCGTGCTCCGGGCACGGCTCCCGGTGCGGCTGGGGGAGGCGTCGTACTGCTTCTACCTCCTGCACCACGTCTTCGTCATCCGCCTCGCCCAGCCCGGGTTCCGCGACCTCGGGATCGACGGGGCGCCGGCCTTCGCGCTCGCCCTCGCCCTCGGGCTGGTCGGCGCGTTCCTCCTGCACCGGCTGGTGGAGCTGCCCGGCGACCGGCTCCTCCGGGGGCGGCGACCGGGATCGAGGCCCGCCGCGGAGGCTGTCGCCCGGTGACCGCTGTACCCGCGACCGCGGCGCCGCCCGGGCTCGCCGGATGCGCGTGCGCGGACGCGGTGGACGGATCCCCGTCAGGGACGGTGCGACGACCCGGCGCCCGTCACGCCCGCGTGCCGCGTGCGCGCTCGGGGCGGCGGGACCCGACGCGGTCGACCAGCATCGCGTCGCGGAACGTGGCCGCGAACTCCGCGGGCGTCCGCAGGAGGATCTCCGGCATGTCGATGAGCACGGCCGGCACGGCCGCGGCGATCCCGGTCCGGAGCCCCTCGACGGACACCGGGCTGACGATGACGCCGGCCATGTCCCGCACGGACGGGGTGACACCGGCGTGCTCGCCGACGACCACCGTCAGCCCGGCAGCCAGGGCCTCGTTCACCGTCAGGCCCCACACCTCCTGGAGCGCCGGGTGCACGAGCACGTCATGGCGCGCGAACTGCTCGGGGAGATCCGCCACGGGCACGTAGCCGGCGAACGTGATGCGCGAGCCCAGGCCGAGCTCCTCGGCACGACCCTCCAGCGCCTCGCGCTCCGGGCCCGCGCCGACCACGGTGAGGGTGCACGCGGCGAGCTCGGGCGCCGCCAGCGCCTCGATGAGGCTGAGGACGTTCTTCCGGGGGATGAGCTGTCCGACGCACAGCAGTCGCGAGCCCACCGGCCCCGTGGGTCGGCCGGCGGCGAGTCGCGCCGCCCGGGTCCGCGCGTGGATGCCCTCGACGTCGACCGCGTTGAACCCGACCCGGATGCGCTGCGGGTGGATGCCCTCGGCGACGAGGCCCTCCCACGCGGCGATGCCCGGCACGACGATCTCGTCCATGCTCCGGAAGAACGCGCGGCGCACGCGCGCGACGACGCCGCCGTGGTGCTGCTGCGACAACCGGTGGGATTCGTAGAACCCCACGCGCCGCACGCCGGCGAGCTTCGCGGACCACGACGCCACCCAGTAGGCGGGGGAGTCCCACCCGCCGATGAGGATCGCGTCCTTGCCGCGGAGCGAGGAACGCGGGAGCCACCCGGTCACGTAGTGCCGGGCCTCGCCGCGCCGCACGACGCGGTTGGGCAGGAACCGCGTGCGGTACGCGGCCGCGCGGTCGCCCGCGGTCCAGTCGTCGCCCCGGTTGTTGTCGTCGCTGCGGAGGCGCTCGTCCGTCTCGAGCAGCCAGACCTCCAGGTCGACCTCGCGGGCGAGCGCGTCCCAGACGGGGACGCGGTAGGGCGGTGCCAGGTTGGTCATCCACACGACCGACGGCCGGGTCGCCGCGCTCCGGCCGGACTCGGGGAGGGCGAGCAGCGCGTCGACCGTCGCGCCGATCGAGGAGAGCTCCGGGAGGACCGCGTCCGTCCCGTCGGCGACGCGCTCGCGGAGGGCGCTGTCGGCGAGGACCGCCCCGACGGCACGCGGGACGACCTCCGACGGCGCGTCGGGGACGATGACGGGCCCGAGCTCGCGGAGGTCGTCCGGGATCCCGTCCTCGAGCGTCTCGACGAGGGGGCCGGCGTCGACGAGGCCGTCGGCGACCCGCAGCACGGTGACGTGGGCGAACCGCGCCCGCAGCGTCGCGGCTTCGTCGTCCGACCGGGCGAGGACGGCGGCCGCTCCCCGGATGGCCCGGGCGGCGGGGCCGCGGAGGCCGGACGCCGATGGCGTCCCGCCGCCCGGGCTCTCGGTCACGTGCGCCTGCATGACGTAGCGGATGCCGAGTCGCCGCGCGGTGGACGCCACCTCGAGGTGGAGCAGGTCCGGTCCCGCGTGGACGTGGAGCACGTCGATCTCCCGCGCGTGCGCGATGAGCCAGGCGCGGACGGCGGGGGAGCGCAGCACGGGTGATCCGGGGATCGCCTCCACGCGCTGCAGGACCATCCGCACGCCGGCGACGCGGAGGTCGGCGTCGCCGAGGCGCGCGACGAGCAGGATGACGTCGTGGCCGCGGCGCTCCAGCTCGCGGCACTGCGCGACGGCCTCCGGGAGGGCACCGTCGAGGGCATGCTCCGCGGGGCCCGCGGAGACGAACTGCACGATCCTCATCGGGGGAGGCGCCGGTCCTCATGGCGGGGTGTCGGCGCGGAGTCGCGCAGGACGGTGTGCGACGGCCCCCGGGCATGGGCGTGGTGGTGCTTCACTGCTCTCCCTCGACGCAGACCCACTGCGGACCCGGGTTGGTCCGTCACTGTGGGAATGGCGCGGCGGCTGCAGTCTAGGAGCGCAGGGCCCGTCTTCCGCGCGATCTCTCCACCGGGATGCCGCTGATGTCCCGCCAGCGTCGAGTCCCGACCCGCCCGGTTCCCCTCAGGCCGGTCCGAGCGCGTCGAGGATGGTCGCGCTGATGGTGCGGGCGGCGGCCTCGATGGTGGGGTGGTCGGCGGCCGGCGCGTCGGCCGGCTCCTCCTCCGCCATCCAGGCACGTGCGTAGTCCTCCGGGGTCGGCGGCACCTCGACGACGTCGACCCCCGGTCGCAGGTACTCGTGCTCGGGAGCGTGCGCGGCACCGGAGGTCGTCACCACCCGGAGGCCCATGACGAGCGCGTCGACCGCGACGAGGCCGACACGTCCGGGGTTCAGCAGGGAGTGCGACATGGCGGCGGCCGGGGCGAAGTCCGCGGGACCCGCCTGCCCCAGGAGCACGACGCGTCCCGTCTCGCGCGCCAGACGCTCCACGAGCCCGCGGGACTCCCCGTCACCCGCCACCACGAGCCACTGCGCGGGATCCGCGGCGAACACGATGCGGGCGGCCTCCACGAGCAGGTCGACGGCCTTGAAGCGGTTGAGGGCGCCGAGGAAGAAGGACACGCGCGCGTCGGCGGGCATGCCGTGCCGTTCGCGGAACGCCGCCGTGTCCGCGGGGGTGACGTCGTCCATCGCCCGCTGCAGCCGCGACGTGTCCGTGGAGTTGCGGAACGCCGACACCTGGTCGTCGCGCAGCCGTGTCGAGGCGAGCACGTGGCGACGACCGGTCTCCGTGTAGGTCAGGGCGCGGGTGGCCTGCGAGTTGAGGAGGTTCTCCGCGGCGTCGGCGAGCGGGGACTGGGTGGTCGTCGCCGAGATCCCGTGCCCGAGCGTCACGTACTTCTGACGCAGCCCGGCACGGAGCCAGGCGTTCAGGTTGGTGCCCTGCATCTCGGTCACGAGGAGCACGTCCCGGCCCCGCCAGGTGCGCGGGAGGCGCCGGAACACGAACTTCGGCACGGAGCGCACCGGCTGCAGCGTGAGGACGCCGATGCGGCTGGCCCAGCCCGGCTCGATCCCGTCGCCGCGCGCCGCGACGTCCCGCTCCTGCTCGCGGTCCCCGCCGTAGAACACCCGGCAGTCCACGTCGGCCTCGCGGAGCTCCTCGATCACGGTGGACCACAGCCGCTCCCGGTACCCCGGCACGTACGGCTGCGTCACCGCCACCCGGCGGCTCACGTCCGGCCCTCGTCTGCTGATCCCGTGCGCACGATGTCCTCCATCGTCTCCCCCTTCGACGATCGGGGGTGCCCGACGACCCGTGATGCGCCCGACGGCCCCAGCTCGTCGGTGGATCGGACCGGTGTGCGCGTCATCGCGACGGCGCCACCCCTCACAACGACCCTAGCCCGGCGTCGCCGGAGCGTCCCGGTCCCCGACGGCAGCACGGGGCGGACACCCGCACGGGGTCGGGCATACTGGTCCGGGCAGGGGGCTCGTCCCTCTCGCCGACGTCGGGAGGGGACGAGTCGCATGGGGGTACGGGCATGTCCGGAGCTGTCGTCGGAGTCCGAGCGCGCGGCCGTGCCGTGCGCACCGGACTCCCCGCGCACGACACGACCCGGGCACGCGTGCTGATCCCGGCCACCCGCGCAGCCCGGCTGCGGTCGGACGCCGAGGAGCTCCGCGCATGAGCGCCGGACGACCCGCGCCGGACGCCACCGGCGCACCCGTCCTCATCCTCGAGGGGAACGGCGACGGCCACCGCTTCTACTACGTGCGCCTCCTCGCGGACGCGATCCTCGCCGAGGGTGGGCGACCCGTGCTCGTGACCCGTCCCGGGCAGATGGACGGGCCGCATGCGGCGGAGTTCCTCGGCGGGTTGCCGTCGGCGTTCACCGTCGTCGACGTCCCCCGCGCGGACGTGGCGTCCGCCTCGCGGGTGGCGCTCCGGGAGGGCGCCCGCCGCATCGTCATCCCGGACGGCGACCGCCACCTCGTGTCGCTGGTGACGCGCCGTGGCAGGGACCTGCCCCATGTCACGGCGCTGGTGATGCGCGAACCGGTGCTGCGTCGCGACCAGGCGCTCCGTCCGCTGGCCCGTCAGTGGTCCAAGCGCGCGACGATGGCGCTGGCCGGCCTGCGCCGATCCACCACCGTGACCGTCCTGAAGTCCTCGGTCTGGGCCGGGAGGTCCCGCTTCCCCGTCGCGAACGACCCGGTGACGCTGGCCGCCGCGACCGCGGACGTCGCGGTTTTCCGCGAGCGCTTCGGCATCGACGGGGAGCGCCGGTGGTTCGGCGTGGTCGGCGCGATCACCGCGCGCAAGAACCTGCCCCTGGTCGCCGAGGCGTTCGCCCGCATCGCCGGGGAGGGCACCGGCCTGTTCGTCGGCGGCTCCGTCTACGACGGTCAGCTGGCCGCGGCCGAGCCGCATCTCGAGGAGGCCCGGCGGCGGGGTGCCCGGATCGTGGTCGTCGACCGGATGCTCGAGGACGTCGAGCTCGACGCCGCCATCGGCGCCGTGGACTGCGTCGTCCTCGCGCACTCGAACGAGGGCCCCAGCGGCATCCTCGGCAAGGCCGTCATGTCGGGCACGCGCCTGCTGCTGTCGGGGGCCGCGAGCCTCCGGAGGGATGCGGACGCCGTGCCCGCCCACGCGACCTGGACCCCGCTCACGGTCGACGCGATCGCGTCGGGGATGGCCGATGCGTGCCGCGCGGACCGTCCCGCCCCGGTCCCCGACATGGGCACCTCCCGCTTCACGTCGGCGCTGCTGTGACGGACGCGGCACCCGCTCCCGCGCCGTCCGGCGGTCTCGGACGGCAGGCCACCTTCCTGGCCGCGTCGACCGCGTTCGCGCAGATCCTCACGGCGCTCATCTACCTGTTCGCCGCGCGGGTCAGCGGCCCCACCGCGTTCGGGCAGGTGGTCACGGCCATCGCGATCGCCACGAGCGCCGTCGGCGTCCTCGACTTCGGCACCAACTCGCTCTGGATCCGCGAGACGGCGAAGGGTGCGCTGACCACGCACGACCTCGCCCGCCGCGCGCTCGCCAAGACGCTGATCGCGCTGGTCGCCTTCACGATCGGCGGCGTCCTGCTCCACGCCCTCTCACCGAATCCGTGGCTGTGGACCGCGGCGCCCATCGCCATGTTCCTGCTGATCTCGCAGACGGCCCAGGTCCCGCTCCGCGCGCATTCGCGCATCGGCGTCGTCTCGCTGTCCCTGGTCGTCGACCGCCTGGTGGGGATGCTCGTCCTCTTCGGCGGCATGCTGCTCGGCGCGGACGGCGCGGCCTCCCTGTGGCTGGCCCTCGTCTGCGGCTCCATCGGCGGCACCCTGCTGCTCGTGTCGCAGATGCCGGGGCGCCGCCGGCTCCTGGTCACCCCCGAGCTGCGGCGCCACCCGTGGCGCGGCTCCGGGTTCTACGGGCTGAGCTCGATGGCCGCCACGTCCCAGGTCCTCGACGTCGCCATCATGTCAGCCGTGGCGGGACCCGCCGCCGCGGGGATCTACGGGGCCGTCAACCGCTGGACGCAGCCCATGGGGCTCGCCGTCTCGGCCTTCGCGGCCGCGGCCGTCCCCGTGGTCGCCCGCGCACGGTCCTGGAGCGCGGCGTGGCCGCAGGTCAAGAGGGCCCTGTGGCTGCCCGGCGCCGCCCTGGCCGCGTGCCTCGTGGTGATCATCGGCGCCCCGGTGTTCGTGGACGTGCTGGTGGGCGACGCCTACGCGGAGTCCGCCACCGTCCTCCGCGTCCTCGCCTTCGGGACGCTGTTCGCCATCGTGAACCAGCCCGTCGCCGTCTTCCTGCAGAGCCTCGGTCGGGACAGGGCGGTGTCGTTCGTGACGCTCTCCCTCGTCGCCATCCAGCTCGGTCTCGTCGCGGTCCTGGCGTCGCTCTCCGGCGCGGTCGGGGCCGCGTTCGCCTTCCTGGTCACGCAGGCGTGCATGCTCCTCCTCCTGCTGCTGCTCACCCGCACGGGGCGCGCGCGGGCCGGCGGGGGAGACGCATCGTGAGGATCCTGCAGCTGCTCCTCCGGCCGCAGATCGGCGGCGCCGAGACGCTCGTCGCGAGCCTCGCCGCGGAGTGGAGTCGGCTCGGCCACACCGCCGAGCTGGCCTACCTCGATCCGGAGGGGGCCTCCACGGGCAAGGTCGCGCGCGGGCGGCGGCTGCGGCGCGTCATCCGCGACATCGACCCCGACCTGGTGGTGAGCCACTCCGCCCTCCCGAACCTCTACTCGGCCATCGTGACCCCCCGCCGCACGCCGCTGCTGTCCGTGCTGCACAGCGCGACCGACGACTTCGCCTCCCCCCTCCTGCGGCAGGCGGAGGCGCACAGCCGCCGCCGCGCGCGCGCCGTCATCGCGGTGAGCCGGAAGCAGGTGGACGAGTACGCGGCGCACTTCCCGCGGAGGGCCCGCCCGGTCCTCGTCCCGAACGGCGTGTCCGGCGAGCTGCCGCGCCGGTCCGGGGCCCCGGGTCAGCCCGCCCGCGTCATCACCATGGCGCGCGTCGCCAGCCAGAAGGAACCCGAGCTGTGGCTCGACGTGGTCGACCGGTTCGCGCGGGGTGACGCCGCCGTCGCGTTCTCCTGGCTGGGCCCGATCCTCCGGACCGACCCGAGGATCGCGCGGTTCTGGGAGGACGTGCGGGCGCGCGGCCTCGAGCGCCTGCTCCCCGGGCCCTCGGACGACGTCGGTGCGGACCTCGCCTCCGCCGACCTGTGCTTCCACCCGTCGAGCCGGGAGGCGCACAGCATCGGCGTGCTCGAGGCGGCGGCCGTCGGGCTGCCGGTGGTGTGCAGCGCGGACGTCGCGGCCACCCTCCCTTCCCACGTGCCCGCCGCGACCTTCGCGTCCGGCGACGCCTCGTCGGCGGAGGCCGCGATCCGGTCCGTCCTCTCGGACCTCCCCGCCGCGCTCGACCGGGCGGCCTCGACGAGCGCGCGCGTCCGCGCGGAGTTCAGCATCGGCGCCACGGCGGGCGCCTACCTCCGCATCGCCGGCGTCGCGGGCCCCCGGGAGGCCGACGCGGGCTGACCCGGCTCGCCGGACGCGTCCCGCGTCGTGGACCGCGAGCCGGGTCAGCTCAGTACGCCCCCTCGCGCTGCAGCACGGCGCGCGCCGTCTTCCAGAGGATCACCAGGTCGCCCACGATGGACCAGTTCTCCACGTAGTAGAGGTCGAGCCGCACGCTGTCCTCCCAGGAGAGGTTCGAGCGGCCGCTCACCTGCCACAGCCCGGTGATGCCGGGCTTCACGAGGAACCGACGGTGCACCTTCATCTCGTACGTCTCCACCTCGCGGGCGAGCGGCGGCCGGGGCCCCACGAGCGACATGGTGCCGTTCAGGACGTTGACGAGCTGCATCAGCTCGTCGAGGCTGTAGCGCCGGAGGAACCGCCCGACCGGGGTGACGCGGGGATCGTCCTTCATCTTGAAGAGCACCGAGTTGCCGGCGTCCCGGCTCTGCTCCTGCAGGTCGAGCAGGCGCGCCTCCGCGTCCGTCACCATGGTGCGGAACTTGAGCATGGGGAACGGGCGACCGTTGATCCCCACGCGCTCCTGGCGGAACAGGACCGGGCCCGGGGTGCTCAACCGGATGGTGGCGGCGATCGCGAGGAAGAGCGGCGACGCGAACACGAGGATGAGCACGCTCGCGACGATGTCGAAGGCCCTCTTGGCGAAGAGCTTCGTGCCCTCGTAGCGCGGCGTCTCCACGTGGATGAGCGGCAGGCCGGCGACAGGTCGGGTGTGGATGCGGGGGCCGCCGATGTCGGTGAGGCTCGGCGCGACCACGAGGTGCTGCCGTCCGGGCTCCAGCGACCAGCTGAGCTCCCGGATCCGCTCCGGCGCGAGCTCGTCGTTGCTCGCGATGACGATGGTGTCGGCGTCGACGGCGCGCATGGCGGCCGGGAGGTCGTCGAGCTTGCCGAGGACGGGGATGCCGGTGCCGGGGAGGGTGGCCGCGATGACGCCCGACGGGATGCAGGCCCCCACCACGAGGTAGCCGGCGTAGGGCTGGCGGGCGAGCTCCCGGGCGAGGAAGCCGGTCGAGGCCTCGGATCCGATGAGGAGCACGCGGGAGGAGTAGCGACCCTTCGCGCGTTGCACGTTGAGCCACTGCCGCCACATCCAGCGGCTGAGCACGAGGGTCACGAGCCCGAGGGGCAGCGCGAGGATGATGTAGCCGCGCGCGAAGTCGATGCGGCCGAGGAACGCGACGATCGCGACCATGCCGAAGAGCCGGACCGTGGCCGAGAGGATGAGCCGGTACTCCTGCGGTCCCGTGCCGAGCACCCGGTAGCCGCGCGTGCCGTAGATGCCGAGGGCGAGCATCCAGCAGGCGACGATGACGATGGAGATGAGGGAGTAGCTGACGGTGACGCCGTCGTAGTCGCCGTTGAAGGCGACGTCGGAGGTCGTCACGCCGAACCAGGCGATCTGCACGCCGAATACCACCCAGATGAGCACGAGGAGGTCGGTGATCACGAGGCCGAACGCGTAGGTGCGACGCCAGTCGTTCGCGCGGGCGCCGTCGGCCGCGGTGACGGGCCCGACGTCGGGACGCGTGCCGCGCGCGGCGCGCTCCTCCGGATGCGACGGGGAGCCCGTGTCCTGAGCATCCGGTCCGTGCGTCGCCCTCTGTCCGATCACTGTCCCCCCAAGCCGATGGTGCGTCCCCTGAGGCGTCATCGGCTCCAGGATCCGAGACTACAGGCGAACCCCTCGCATGCCCGGCGGCATGGCGCTCTCCGGACGGGAGCACAGCGATCCGCGGACGCGGATCACGGGGTCAGATGCGCGTCCACGTGCCGCCGTCGCGGCGCGTGATGCTCGCCCGCGGGACGGCGACGAGCTCCGCGGTCCGCGCCCGGACGGCTCCGGCGACGCGCTCGGCCATGGCGTCGTCGTCGGCGGTGAAGCGGACGGTGAGGCGGGCCTCGCCCCGCACGACCTGGATGTCGTTCGCCTCGAGCGTGGCGCGCGCGGCGGCCTCGCGGGCGGCGGCCGGCAGCACGTCGGCGGGATCGGCGCCCGGCCGCAGCGCTCCGACGGTCATGGTGATGCGGTAGGAGGGCACGGCCCCATGATCCCCCACGCCCGGAGCCACCCGTTAACGGGAGAACGGCTCCGACCGCATGGTCGGAGCCGTTCCCGGAAGCTCAGCGTGCGTCGCCCACCAGGGGTGGGCGGGTGGCGTTAGAGCGGGCGGATGTTCTCAGCCTGGGGACCCTTGGGGCCCTGGGCGACCTCGAACTCCACCTTCTGGTTCTCGTCGAGCGACTTGTAGCCGCCCGTCGCGATCGCGGAGTAGTGAGCGAACACATCCGCGGTTCCGTTGTCGGGAGCGATGAAGCCGAAGCCCTTTTCAGCGTTGAACCACTTGACGGTGCCTGTTGCCATGACGAAATTTCCTTCAAAAAGAGATGCATCGATCCCGGGACCCGGGACCGCGGGTCGTCCGCCCCTCTGACACGACTCCGGCGGACCGGGCGGATCTCGAGGACCTGACGACTTGTGAGCAACCCTAGCGGGTACCGCGGCGCAAAAGGGGGATGCGGGCAGATTCGCGTGCGGTGTTTCCCTGCATGACGCGGTGGAGGGGCCGCATCCCGGACCGCCGCGATCCGGATCCCGCCTCCGGGGACGGCGGCGTCGGAGGCGGCCGCCATGATGGGGGAGTGCACATCCTGGTCGCGAGGACGCCCGACGGCGTGCGGCTCGTCGACCTCGACGCGACGGGCCGGGTCGTCGCCGCCCGCGACGTGGCATCCGCCGACTGGCCGCGCGTCGCCGCCGAACGCGAGCGCTCCGCCGACCCGCCGCGCTGGGTCTTCGACGACACCCGCACCTGGGCGCGCCCGCTCCTGGCCGCGGGCGTCCGCGTCGCGCGGTGCCACGACCTGCGGCTCTGCCACGCGATCCTCCGCCTCTCCACCCTCACCGCGGACAGCGCCCTGGCGCGCACGCCGCCCGGCCCGTGGGACCGCCCCGCGGGCGTCGAACGCGACCCGGCGCAGGGCGAGACGCTCTTCGACGACCTCGACGCGGCCGAGGGGCGATCCGCCGACGAGCTCGTCGCCGAGCTGCGTCTCCAGCTCGCGGCCGTCGCCGGCAGCGCCGCGCCCGGACGGCTGCGCCTGCTGCTGGCGGCGGAGTCCGCCGGCGCCCTCGTCGCGGCGGAGATGGAGCACGACGGCCTCCCGTGGGACACGGCCGTGCACGACGCGCTCCTCGTCGACGCGCTCGGGCCGCGCCCGGCGCCCGGCGGCACTTCTCCGGCGCTGCTGCGCCTCGGCACGAGGATCCGGGAGATCCTCCGCGCCCCGGACCTCAACGTCGACAGCCCGCCCGACGTGCTCCGCTCCCTGCGTCGCGCCGGGATCGACGCCTCCAGCACGCGGCAGTGGGAGCTGCAGGAGATCGACCACCCGGTCATCGCGCCCCTCCTGGAGTACAAGAAGCTGTCCCGCCTGCTCACGGCCAACGGCTGGACGTGGATGGAGACGTGGATCCGCGACGGCCGCTTCCACCCCGGCTACGTGCCGGGCGGCGTGGTCACCGGGCGGTGGGCCGCGAGCGGGGGCGGCGCGCTGCAGCTCCCCAGGCAGATCCGCTCGGCCGTGCGCGCGGATCGGGGGTGGCGCCTCGTGGTGGCCGACGCCGCCCAGCTCGAACCCCGGATCCTCGCCGCCCTCGCCGAGGACCGCGCGATGGCCGATGCGGGCCGGGGCACGGACCTCTACCAGGGGCTCGTCGACGCCGGCGTGGTCGACACCCGAGCGCACGCCAAGGTCGCGATGCTCGGCGCCATGTACGGGGCCACCTCCGGCGAGAGCGGCCGGTTGATGCCGCGCCTCGTCCGCGCCTACCCGCGGGCCACCGGCTACGTGGAGCAGGCGGCTCGGGTGGGGGAGAGCGGCGGCATCGTCAGCACCCGGCTCGGCCGCTCCTCCCCGCCTCCCACCGACGCGTGGCGGGACGTCCGCCAGCGCGGTCAGGGCGCCGAGGCGTCGCCGGCCGACGCCGCCCGCGCACGCACCTCGGCGCGCGACCAGGGCCGCTTCACGCGGAACTTCGTCGTCCAGGGCTCCGCCGCCGAGTGGGCGCTGAGCTGGCTCGCCGGCCTGCGTCGACGGCTCGCCGCGCTCGAACGGCCCGGGTCCCGTCCGCACCTCGTCTTCTTCCTGCACGACGAGGTCATGGTCCACGCACCCGACGACCGCGTCGACGAGGTGCGCGACGCCGTGACCGAGGCCGCCGCGGAGGCCGGGCGCCTGCTCTTCGGCGATGCACCGGTCGACTTCCCGGTCACGATCGCGGTGGTCGACGACTACGCCCAGGCCAAGTAGCGCCTCCCCGTCCGCATGCGACGACGCCCGGTCCCTCACGGGGACCGGGCGTCGGGTGGAGCGGTGGGCAGGAATCAGCCGCCGGAGCCGACGTCGCCCTCGTGGTCCTCGCCCTCCGAGGTGTTGCTGCCCGAGCCGTCGGGCGTGGATCCCGCGGACCCGCTCTCCTCGGTGATCGAGGAGGACTCCACGTGCTCCTCGGTGTGCGTCGTCGTGCCGTCGTCGTCGGTCGAGGTGCTCTCTCGGTCTGTGCTCATGCCCCGACCGTACGCCCGCCTCCCGCGCGGGGGAACCCCGCCGACGACGACCGATTCGGCCCGCGTCGACTTGGCCGCCGACCTCCTGGCGGCGAGGATGGGGGCATGACCGATCCCGTCGCCCCCGTCGCCCCCGCGCCCACCGATCCGGCGGAGGTCCTCGCCGTCTTCCGCGCGCGTCGCGAGCAGATGGTCGTCCTCCCGCAGGGCAACCTGGCCCTCGTCAACACCCAGTGGATCTCGCACGATGCCGCGCCGCAGCCCGTCTACGGCATCCCAGGCACCTGGTCGCCGCTCGAGCCCGGGTCCTCCGGCCTGCGCGTGCACGCGTCCCCAGCGGACGGGCTCATCGTGGACGGCGTGCTCGTGGACGGCGAGGCGGTCGTCCGCGGCCGCGACGACGCGGCCCCCTCCACCGTCGTCGCGAGCGACACGGTCTCCGCCTTCGTCATCGCGAGCGAGGAGGGCACCTACGCGCTCCGCGTCTGGGACGCGCAGAGCGAGGCGATCCGCGACTTCGGCGGCATCGACGCGTTCCCCTACTCCGAGGAGTGGGTCGTGACGGCGGACTTCACGCCCATCGAGGGCGGACGCGCGATGGGCTTCGAGCATCTCAAGGACGACGGGGCGACCAAGGACAAGGTGGTCCCCGGCGAGATCACGTTCACCAAGGACGGCGTGGAGTACTCGCTCGCCGCGTTCCGCGAGGGCCGCGCGCTCCTGCTCGTCTTCTCCGACGCCACGAGCGGCGAGTCGACCTACGGGGTGGGCCGCTTCCTGATGGTGGCGCCCTCGCCCGACGGCACGATCACGCTGGACTTCAACCGCGCCTACCTCCCGCCGTGCGCGTTCAGCTACAACTTCAACTGCCCGATGCCGCCGAAGCAGAACCGCTTCGCCGTGCCCATCGAGGCCGGGGAGAAGAACGTGCTGGCCAAGGACGGCGGCCTCCTGCACTGAGCCGCCCTCGGGACCTGCTCCGCGGCCCTACGGCTGCGCGGCCTTACGGCTGCGCGTCGCGTCGCGCGGGTCGACCGCGTCGCGGGGCGGCGGCGAAGCCCGTCGGTCGGGTGCCCGCGGCACCGGCGTCGAGGATCCGACGCTCGGCCGCGTCGAGCCAGGCGAGCCGCGCGGTCAGGGCGGCCTCCACCGCGTCCGCCGCCAGGGAGACGGCGAGCGGGACGTCGGTGTCGTGCGCCTCGCGGGACAGCGCGAGCTCGCGGGCGTCCGCGAGCGAGCGCTCGCGTTGGGCACGGACCAGGGCGCCCGCGTCCGCGCCGGGCAGGGACAGCGCGAGCGCGACCTTCACGAGCAGCTCGTCGCGCGTCGCCGGCGGCCCGATCGTCTCGTCCAGCCACGCGCCGACGTCCGCTCGGCCCTCGTCCGTGATCGTGTACGGCACGTGCCCGGCCTCGTCGGTCGTGCCCTTCACGACGAGGCCGTCCCGCTCCAGGCGGTCGAGGGTGTTGTAGATCTGACCGACGTTGAGGGGCGCCGCGGTCCCGGTGCGAGCGGTGTACTCCGTGCGGAGCTGGTACCCGTAGCACGTGCCCTCGGTGAGGATCGCGAGGAGGGCGTGCCGCACCGACATGCGTCCTCCGCCCCCGGCCCGGCGGGCCGCCCCCTGGAGCATAGGCATTCCCGGCATGCACGCCCGGGGGACCCGCCGCCGTCCCCGGCGCCCGATCGCCCGGATGACGTCTCCCTCGGCGCGTCGCGTCCGCGATGTTGCCGATCCCCAGGATCACCCGCCATGATGAGGACCGTCGGCGTCCGCGCCGGCCGCACCGGCAGGTGTGGAGCTCGTCCATCGCACGCAGATCGTTGGGGAAGACGCATCTGATCGGATGGAGGAGACCCATGGAAGCACCCGTCGCCAACTCAAGACCGGCTCGAGGAGTGCTCTACGTGCACTCCTCTCCTCGCGCGCTCTGCCCCCATGTCGAATGGGCAGCGGGTCGCGCGCTCGGTCATGCCGTGAACTTCACCTGGGATCCGCAGCCCGTGCTGAAGGGCGCCATGCGCGCGGAGTACTACTGGGAGGGCCCGGAGGGGTCCGGCGCCGCCATCGCCAGCGGCCTCCGCGGGTGGGAGCACCTGCGCTACGAGGTCACCGAGGACGCGGGTCCCGGCCGGGACGGGGGCCGGTGGATGCACACGCCCGACCTCGGCGTCTTCTTCGCCCAGACCGACACGGCGGGCAACACCGTCATCCCCGAGGACAGGATCCGCTACGCCCTCGACGTCGCCGGCTCCAACACCCTGGAGCTGCACCGCGAGCTCCGCCTCGCCATGGGACAGGCCTGGGACGACGAGCTCGAGGCGTTCCGCCACGCGAGCGACTTCAGCCCCGTGGTCTGGTTGCACAAGGTCGGCTGACCCGTACGCGCGGCGGGCGCCTCCTCCCGTCCGCCGCCGAACGACGCCGACCGCCCGGCCCGACGGCGCCGACGGTGCGTGATAGGTTCCACGTGAAGAGACCGGGGGGCCTCGCCGGCGATGCTCGGGGCACGCGGAGCGCAGTCCGACCGGATGGCTTCGCGGGCAATCCCTCCTACCGGACGTGCGACGAGCACAGCGAGATCGGCGACGACACCATGCGGGAACGACTCTCGACCCGAACCGCCGGCCTGGCCGGCCTCTCGAGCCCGGCCCTCGTGCTCGGCTGCGCCCTGTGGATCCTCGGGTCGACGTACGTCCTCGCCTGGGACCCGTTCGTCGGCACCGCCGTCGGGCTGGCGCCGATCGTGCTGTTCTTCATCATCCGCAACTCCGTGGTCCGGTTCCTCTTCGTCGTCGTCGGAGGCCTGCTCGTGCTCGGCTCGAGCGGCGACCTGAGCGCCAACAAGATCGTCTACGCGGGACTGCTCGTCGTGTGCGCCGCGGTGTCCGTGGTGCGCCTCATCGCCTCGCCCCCCTCGTACGCGCGCCACTTCAAGTCGCTGGTGTGGGTCGGACTGGCCCTGCTCGCGATCGTGAGCCTGAGCTTCCTCGCCTCACCCGAGGGCTCCGACCTGGGCACCTTCGGCCGGCAGGCGATCTTCTACCTCCTCATCGTGCTGGGTCCGGTCATCGGGCTCGACGCCGGACGCGACATCCCGCCCCGGATCACGTACCCCCTCGTGGGTGTCCTCGGACTCGTGGCGGCCGTCGGATTCGCCTTCGACTGGCTCGACCGGCGGGGCGTCACCGCCCTCTCCACGGGTCGGTTCATCCTCTCGAGCCTGATGCTGCCGTCCTTCGCCTTCGCGCTGGCGCTCGTCATGGTGTTCCACGCGGAGAAGCGGCTGGCGCGCATCCTCTGGCTGGTGCCCGTCGTCGGGATCCCCATCGCGATGCTGATCACGGGCACGCGCACCAACCTCATCGTGTTCGCGGCCGTCTTCGCCGTCCTGGGCCTCCAGCGGAGCATGCGCGTGCCGCCGGGCAAGATGCTCGGGCTCCTCGTGATCGGCGGTGTCCTGGCAGGTCTGGTCTTCCCGATCGTCGCCTCCGTGGCGATCGCGGATCCGGACTTCCTGCAGAGCCGCATCCGGGCGTCCCTGACCGTCCTCAACGGCCAGGGCGGTGCGGACCAGTCGTATGCCATCAGGCAGAACGCCTACGTCGTGGCCACGGGCCTCATCGACAGCAGCCCGGTGTTCGGCATGGGGCTCGGCTACACCATCCCCATCGTCCTCGACACCCCGCTCCTGACGGTCGTCCGCCTGGGCTGGCTCGGCACGGCAGCCGTCGCGGCCTTCATCGCCGCGATGGGCTGGTCGATCTGGAAGGCCACGCGCGCCATGGGCCCCTCTCCCGCCACGACCGCGTGGTGGGGCCTGCTCCTGGTGATGCTCTGCAACATCCCCTTCGGCACGCCGCTCGAGGACCGCGGCTTCGGATTCACCCTGCTCCTCGCGACGGTCGCGATCGCGAGCGGCCTGCACGCGAAGACGCTGCAGGGGACGCCGTCCGCATCCGACGAGGAACCGGCCGCCATCGCGCACCGCCTGACACCCGGTCCGGCGGGGAGCACCGGGATGCGGATGCAGGCCTGACCCGTCAGCGCGTCCCGCGAGAGTCCCGGTCATCTTCTCCGGGCACCGCACGCGAAGAGGCCCCGACCTGCTGGTCGGGGCCTCTTCGCGTGCGGTGGCGGGCTAGACGCTGCGGAACGCGATGACCGCGTTGTGCCCGCCGAAGCCGAACGAGTTGCTGATCGCCAGCAGGTCGCCGTCGCCGAGGGGACGCGGCGACGTCACGACGTCGAGCCGGATGTCGGGATCCAGCTCCGTGAGGTTGATCGTCGGGGGAGCGGTGCGCTCGGCGAGGGCCTTCACCGTGAAGACCGCCTCGATCGCGCCGGCGCCGCCGAGCAGGTGCCCGGTGGACGCCTTCGTCGCGCTCACGGGGATGCCGTGCACCGCCTCGCCGAACACGCGCTCGAGCGCCTTGTACTCCGCGATGTCGCCGACCGGCGTGCTGGTCGCGTGGACGTTGATGTGCGAGACGTCGCCGCGCGAGTAGCCCGCGCCCTCGATGCTCGCGATCATGGCGCGCGCGGCCGCCGTCCCCTCGGGGTCGGGCGCCGTGATGTGGAACGCGTCGCTGGTGACCGCGCCGCCGACGAGCTCCGCGTAGATGCGGGCCCCGCGCGCCATGGCGTGCTCCTCGGTCTCGAGCACGAGCGCGGCACCGCCCTCGCCGAGGACGAAGCCGTCCCGCGAGATGTCGTAGGGACGCGAGGCGCCCGCGGGGTCGTCGTTGCGCTTCGAGAGGGCCTGCATCGCCGCGAACGACGCGATGGGCAGCGGGTGGATGGAAGCCTCGGAGCCGCCGGCCACGATGATGTCCGCGCGGCCCGCCTGGAGGTGCGCGTAGGCGCTGGCGATCGACTCGGTGCTCGACGCGCAGGCGGAGACGACGGTCTGGATGCCGGCGCGCGCACCGAGGTCCATGCCGACCGCCGCGGCCGGTCCGTTGGGCATGAGCATGGGGACGGTCATGGGGAGGACGCGGCGCGGGCCCTTCTCGCGGAGGGTGTCCCAGGCGTCGAGCAGGGTCCACACGCCGCCGATGCCGGTGGCCCAGTCGACGGCGAAGCGCAGCGGGTCGACCTCGGGGGATCCCGCGTCGGCCCAGGCCTCACGCGCGGCCGTGAGGGCGAACTGGCTGGACGGGTCGAGGCGCTTGGTCTCGATGCGCGCCATGACCTCGGAGGAGGGCACCTTCGCCTGGCCGGCGAACGTCACGGGGATGTCCCACTTCGCCACCCAGTCCTGCTCGAGGGTGGTGATGCCCGACTCGCCGCGGAGGAGCGCCTGCCAGGTCTCCTCGGCGGTGCCGCCGAGGGGCGACGTCGCGCCGATGCCGGTGACGACGATCTTCTTGGGGGTGGTCATGCGTGGCGTCTCCTCGACGTCGGGAACAGGGGAGGGGGATGGCCGGCCCCGAGGTCGGGGCCGGCCATCCTCCGCGCGGTCAGGACTGCGCGTTGGTGATGAACGTGACCGCGTCGCCGACGGTCTTGAGGTTCTTGACTTCCTCGTCCGGGATCTTCACGTCGAACTTCTCCTCGGCGTTGACGACGATCGTCATCATCGAGATCGAGTCGATGTCCAGGTCGTCGGTGAACGACTTGTCCATCTCGACGGTGTCGGTGGCGATCCCGGTCTCGTCGTTGACGAGCTCGGCCAGGCCGGCCAGGACTTCTTCGGTGGACAGTGCCATGTGTATCTCCTCGTGGTTCGTGATGACCGGAACAGCTTATGGGGCGGGACTCAGGGCAGGACGACGACCTGCGCGCCGAACACGAGTCCGGCGCCGAATCCGATCTGCAGGGCGAGGCCGCCCGAGAGCGACGGGTCCTCCTCGAGCAGGCGGTGGGTGGCGAGCGGGATGGAGGCGGCCGACGTGTTGCCGGTGGTCTCGATGTCGCGCGCGATGGCCACCGTATCCGGAAGGCCGAGCTGCTTGGCGAACTCGTCCACGATGCGCATGTTCGCCTGGTGGGGGATGAACGCGGCCAGCTGGTCAGCCGTGATGCCCGCGCGGTCGAGCGCCTCCTTGGCGACCTTGGCCATCTCCCAGACCGCCCAGCGGAAGACCTTCTGGCCGTCCTGGCGGAGGGTGGGCCACGCGGACCCGTCGCGCATGCTCTTCAGGGTGCCGGTCATGCCGACGGCGTCCCAGTTGGAGCCGTCGGAGCCCCACACGGTGGCGGAGATGCCGGGGGTGTCGCTCGGGCCGACGATCGCAGCGCCCGCGCCGTCGCCGAGCAGGAACGAGATGGAGCGGTCGGTGGGATCGACGATGTCGGACAGCTTCTCCGCGCCCACCACGAGCACGTACTCCGCGAGACCCGAGCGGATGAAGGAGTCCGCCTGCGCGATGCCGTACGTGTAGCCGGCGCACGCGGCCGAGATGTCGTAGGCGGGCGCCGGGTTCGCGCCGATGCGGTCGGCGAGGAGCGCGGCCATCGACGGCGTCTGCACGGTGTTGCTCACCGTGGAGACGAGGACGATGCCGATCTGCTCGGGCCGGATGCCGGCCTTCGCGATGGCCTCGAGCGAGGCGGTGGTCGCGAGGTCGACGGCGTCGACGTCCGCGCCCGCGCGCTTGCGGGTGACGATGCCGGTGCGCTGGCGGATCCACTCGTCGGACGAGTCGATGGGCCCGACGAGGTCGTCGTTGGGGACGTCGAGCTCGCCGCGGGCGGCGCCGAGGCCCCAGATGCGGGTGAAGCGCTCGACGACGGGCGCGGTCTGGATGGTGGGGCGGGGCTGGGCGGTCATGTGTCCCTGTTCGGTGTCGGGTGCGGCGGGATCAGGCGTGCGCGTCGAGCATGTCGATGGCCGCCGGGAGGTCGTCGGGCGTGGAGAGCGCGAGGGTCGGCAGCCCCTTGAGGCCGCGCTTGGCGAGTCCGGTGAGGGCGCCCGCGGGAGCGACCTCGATGAGCCCGGTGACGCCGGCGGCGTCGAAGGCCTCCATGCAGAGGTCCCAGCGCACCGGGCTCGCGACCTGGCCCACGATGAGGTCGAGGTAGGCGGCACCGGAGTCGACCCGGCTGCCGTCGCGGTTCGTCCACACGGGGAAGCGGGGGTCGCGGGGCGCGAGCGGGGCGACGGCGTCTCGGAGCGCGTCCACCGCGGGCGCCATGTGGTGGGTGTGGAAGGCCCCCGCCACCTGGAGCGGGATGACGCGCGTCCCCCGGAGCGGGTCGGCCTGGAGGGCCGCGAGGGCCTCCGGCTCGCCGGCCACGACGATCTGGCCGCCGCCGTTGTAGTTGGCGGGCTCCAGGCCCAGCTCCGCGAGCCGCGCCAGGACGGCGTCCTGGTCGCCGCCCACGACGGCGCTCATGCCCGTGCGCGTGGTGGCTGCGGCCTCGGCCATCGCATCGCCCCGCGTGCGGACGAGGGCCATGGCCTCCGTGTCCGTGAGGATCCCGGCGCCCGCCGCCGCGGTGATCTCGCCCACCGAATGCCCGGCGATGCCGGCCACGTAGGCGTCCCGGCCGTCGGCGAGGAGCGCCCGGAGGGCCATGATGCCCGCCGCGACGATGAGCGGCTGCGCGACGGCGGTGTCGCGGATGGTGTCCGCGTCCGACGTGGTGCCGTGCGTGACGAGGTCGAGCCCGGCCGCGTCGCCGAGCTCGCCGAGGAGCCGGGCGTGATCGGGGTGCTCCAGCCACGGGGAGAGGAATCCGGGCTTCTGGGAGCCCTGGCCGGGGCACACGACGATGATCATCCGTCCATCCTCCCAGCGTGCGCGAGCCGCGTCGGAGTCGAGGTCCTACAGAGGATCCTCCACGACGTTGTGACGAGGCCACACGATCGGCGGGTCACCGGGCCGCCTGGCGCTTCGGCCGCGTCCGACCGGGCGTCTGCTGCTTGGGCACGACGGTCCCCGCCTCGGCGATGCTGCCGATGATGAGCGCCGCCTGGAGGATGAGCGCCTCGCGGGCCCCCGTCGCATCCCAGCCGATGACGTCCGACACGCGCTTCAGGCGGTACCGCACGGTGTTCGGGTGCACGAACAGCTCCCGCGCGGTCGCCTCGAGCGACCGACCGGTGTCGAGGTAGCACCACAGCGTCGCGAGCAGCTCGGTCGAGTGCGCCTGGAGGGGCTTGTAGATGCGGTTGATGAGGGTCGAGCGCGCGAGCGGATCGCCGGCGAGGGCGCGTTCGGGGAGCAGGTCGTCGGCGAGCGTGGGTCGCGGGGCGTTGCGCCAGGAGCGCGCGACGGCGAACCCCGCGAGGGCGGCCCGCGCGCTGCGGGAGGCCTCGACCAGGCTCGGCACCTCGTGGCCGAGCACGAGGTGGCCGTTCCCGAACTCCGGCTCGAGCTGCGTGGCGATCTCGAGGAACGCGACCTGCGTCGCCTCCGCCTCCGGGACCTCCGGATCCGCCACCGCGGGCGACGCGCGCCCGATCACGAGCACGAGTCGGCTCCCCTGCACGCCGATGAGGACGTCGGCGTCGAGGTGCCGCGCGGTGCGCCGGAGCTGGTCGACGTCGAGCACGGGGGGCGCCGTGCCGACGAGGACGGACACCTCGCCGTGTCCGTGCCACCCGAGGGCGGCGATGCGGGACGGCAGCTCGTCGTCGTACTCGCCCGAGAGGATGCTGTCGACCACGAGCGCCTCGAGCCGAGCGTCCCAGAGGCCCCGGGCCTCGGCGGCGCGGGCGTACACGTCGGCCGCGGCGAAGGCGATCTCCCGGGAGTAGAGCAGGATCGCGTCCCGCACCGTGCGGTGGCGGTCGCGGACGCGATCCTCGACGACCTCCACGGTGACGCGGATGAGCTGCAGCGTCTGCTGCAGCGTCACCGAGCGCAGGAGCTCGCGCGGCGCCGCGCCGAAGACGTCCGCCGCGATCCAGGGCGTGGAGTCCGGGTCGTCGTACCAGTGGATGAACGACGTGATGCCGGCCTGCGCCACGAGCCCGACCGCGGACCGCCGCCCGGGCGGCATCGCGCCGTACCAGGGCAGCGTGTCCTCGAGCCGCTTGAGCGTCGCGCTCGCCAGCTCGCCCGAGAGGGACCGGAGCCACGTCAGCGTCTCCGCCTTCGTCTCCCCGGTCTCCACGTCGGTGTCGTGCCGGTCGCTCGTCGTCACGTCAGGTCGGCGCAGCTCACGCCTCGCCGCCCGCCGATCCGGTCGTGCCGGCGGTGACGTCCAGCAGGCGGTACTTGTCGATCGCCCACTTCGGCGCGTCCCGGTCGACCTTGCCCTGCTTGGCGAGGCGCTGCAGCGTCTTCACGACCATCGACGGGCCGTCGATCGCGAAGAAGCGGCGGGCCGCCGGGCGCGTGTCCGAGAAGCCGAAGCCGTCGGCGCCGAGCGTCGAGTAGTCGCCGGGGACGAACTGGCGGATCTGGTCGGGCACCGCGTGCGAGAAGTCGGTGACCGCGACGAACGGGCCCTCGGATCCGCGGAGCTTCTCCTCCAGGTACGGCACGCGCTCATCGGAGTGCGGGTGGAGCAGGTTGTGCTCCTCGGCCGCCAGGCCGTCCCGGCGGAGCTCGCCCCAGGACGTGACGGACCAGACGTCCGCGGACACGCCCCAGTCGTCGGCGAGGAGCTGCTGCGCCTCGAGGGCCCACGGGACGGCGACGCCGGAAGCCATGAGCTGCGCCTTCGGGCCGTCGACCCAGCCGTCCTTGAGCTTGTGGATGCCGCGGACGATGCCGTCCACGTCCACGCCCTCGGGCTCGGCCGGGTGGATGATCGGCTCGTTGTACACCGTGAGGTAGTACATGACGTTCGGGTCCTCGTGCTCGCCGCCGTACATGCGCTCGAGGCCGGTGCGCACGATGTGCCCGATCTCGTAGGCGTACGCCGGGTCGTAGGAGACGACCGCGGGGTTGGTTGCCGACAGGACCAGCGAGTGGCCGTCCGCGTGCTGCAGGCCCTCGCCCGTGAGCGTGGTGCGGCCGGCGGTCGCGCCGATGAGGAAGCCGCGCGCCATCTGGTCGCCCGCCGCCCAGATCGCGTCGCCCGTGCGCTGGAACCCGAACATCGAGTAGAAGACGTAGATCGGGATGAGCGGCTCGCCCTGCGTCGAGTACGTGGTGCCGAGGTTCGTGAACGCCGCCAGCGCGCCCGCCTCGTTGATGCCCACGTGCACGATCTGGCCCTGCGGGCTCTCCTTGTAGGACAGCAGCAGCTCGCGGTCGACCGACGTGTAGTGCTGGCCGTTCGGGTTGTAGATCTTCGCCGTCGGGAAGAAGGCGTCGATGCCGAACGTGCGGGCCTCGTCCGGGATGATCGGGACGACGCGGTTGCCGAAGTCCTTCGCGCGGATCAGGTCCTTGAGCAGCCGGACGAACGCCATGGTCGTGGCGATCTCCTGCGTGCCGGAGCCCTTCTTGGAGATGCGGTAGGCCGAGTCGTCCGGCAGCGAGATGGCCGTGTGCTTCGTGCGGCGCTCGGGGGAGTACCCGCCGAGCGCGCGACGGCGCTCGTGCATGTACTGGATCGCCTCGTCGTCCTGGCCGGGGTGGTAGTACGGCGGCAGGTACGGGTCCTCCTCGAGCTGGGCGTCCGTGATCGGCACGCGCATCTCATCGCGGAACTGCTTGAGGTTGTCGAGCGTGAGCTTCTTCATCTGGTGGGTCGCGTTGCGGCCCTCGAAGCTCGGGCCGAGGCCGTAGCCCTTGACGGTCTTGGCGAGGATCACCGTGGGCTGGCCCGTGTGCTCGCTGGCCGCCTTGAACGCCGCGTAGACCTTGCGGTAGTCGTGGCCGCCGCGCTTGAGGTTCCAGATCTGGTCGTCGGTGTAGCCCTCGACGAGCTTCGCGGTGCGCTCGTCGCGCCCGAAGAAGTTCTCGCGGATGTAGGCGCCGCTCTCGGCCTTGAAGGTCTGGTAGTCGCCGTCGGGCGTGCGGTTCATCAGCTCGAGGAGCGCGCCCTCGGTGTCGCGGGCGAGCAGGTCGTCCCACTCGCGACCCCAGACGACCTTGATGACGTTCCAGCCGGCGCCGCGGAAGAAGCTCTCGAGCTCCTGGATGATCTTGCCGTTGCCGCGGACGGGTCCGTCGAGGCGCTGGAGGTTGCAGTTGATGACGAAGTTGAGGTTGTCGAGCTTCTCGTTCGCCGCCACCTGGAGCTGTCCGCGGCTCTCGACCTCGTCCATCTCGCCGTCGCCGAGGAAGGCCCAGACCTGCTGGTCGGAGGCGTCCTTGATGCCGCGGTTGGTGAGGTACTTGTTCGCCTGCGCCTGGTAGATGGCGTTGATGGGGCCGAGGCCCATCGAGACCGTGGGGAACTGCCAGAACTCCGGCATGAGGCGGGGGTGCGGGTAGGACGACAGCCCACCGCCCTCGTGGCTCTTCTCCTGGCGGAACCCGTCGAGCTGGTGCTCGCTGAGACGTCCCTCCAGGAAGGCGCGCGCGTAGGTGCCGGGGGAGGCGTGGCCCTGCACGAAGACCTGGTCGCCGCCGCCCGGGTGGTCCTGGCCGCGGAAGAAGTGGTTGTAGCCGACCTCGTAGAGGGCGGCGGAGGAGGCGTACGTGGCGATGTGCCCGCCGACCGCGATGCCGGGACGCTGCGCCCGGTGCACGGTGACGGCCGCGTTCCAGCGGATCCACGCGCGGTAGCGGCGCTCGAGGTCCTCGTCACCGGGGAAGTCGGGCTCGTTCTCCGGCGCGATGGTGTTGATGTAGTCCGTGGTCGGGACCATCGGCACCCCGAGGTGCAGCTCCTTCGAGCGCTTGAGGAGGCTGAGCATGACGTCGCGCGCGCGACCCCGACCCTGCGCCTCGACGAGCCCGTCGAGGGACTCGTTCCATTCGGCGGTCTCTTCCGGATCGCTGTCGGTGTGGTTCACCGAGTACGGATCCTGGTCGTTGACAGTCACCCTCGACCTCTTCCTGTGGTGTGCAGACATCGTCTTCGGTGCCACGGGGCTCGAAGGGTGCGAGACCGCGCGTACGCCGAGGGCAAGCCTACCCATGCGGACCGACGGTCACCGACGGCGGCCGGGAGCGGCGCGGCGGCGGCGCTGGACATCGCGGGACCCCGGCGTAGGATCGGTCCTCGTGCCAGACAGGGGACATCTGCCGGCACGGAAGGAACCGCACCCCATGGCCCTGGCCAACGACACACAGGCTCCCGACTTCGAGCTCGCCAACCAGTTCGGCGAGCGGGTCCGGTTGAGCGAGTACCGCGGTCATCGCGCGGTCGCCCTCGTCTTCTTCCCCCTGGCGTTCTCCGGGACGTGCACCGGCGAGATGTGCCAGCTCGAGGAGAACCTCGGCATGTTCGCGGACAGCCGCGTGGAGCTCATCGGCATCAGCGTCGACAGCAAGCACACCCTGCGGGCCTGGGCCGAACAGCAGGGCATCGACTTCCAGCTCCTCGCCGACTTCTGGCCCCACGGCCAGGTCGCCAAGGAGTACGGCGTGTTCCTGGAGGGGAAGGGCTTCGCCAACCGCGCGACGTTCCTCATCGACACGCGGGGCATCATCCGCCGCAGCTTCATCACGGCTCCGGGCGAGGCGCGCGAGCTCGACGCCTACCGCTCCGCCATCCGCGACCTGGCTCTCGTCCCCGCCTGATGCCGTCGTCGCCCGCCGTCAGCTGAGGATGTTGACGGCCCGGGCGATGACGAGCGCGAGGATCACGAAGCCCGCGAACGCCTGCAGCGCCATGAGGCCCTTGGCCCGGTGCGACAGCGGCATGACGTCGGTGGGGCTGTACGCCATGGAGTTCGTCAGCGAGAAGTACGCGTAGTCGACGAAGCCCGGCACCCAGTCGGCGTGCTCCGACGACCGTCTGGCCACCTCGGAGACGGCCCCCGCGTCCTCGTCCTGGGGGAAGCGGAAGTCCGCCGGCGCGAGCGACGCCCGGGCGTGCGCCCGGCGCGCGACGGGGCCGCCGCGGTCCATCTCCCAGTAGACGAGCGCGAAGGCCAGCATGTTCGTCGTCCACACCTGCAGCGCCGTCAGGAGCAGCTCCGGACCCGCCTCCGAGGCGTCGACGAGGGCCACCACGAGCACCACGAGGCTCACCTGGTTCGCGACGAGCAGGAGACCGCCGAGGGCGAGGCCGAGCCCGCGCGACCAGGCGGTCTCCCGATCGAGGCGGCGCGGGTTGAGCACGACCAGCGGGACGAGCAGGGCGACGGCGGCGACGACCACGGCGATCCGCACGCCCGGGGGCACGGCGGTCGGCGCAACGCCGTAGAGCGCGACCGCGGCGAGGAGGCCGGCCGCAGCGGGCCAGCGGGATTCCGCGACCGTGCGGCGCGAGGGGTGGGTGGGCACGGGGGAGAGGCTACGGCGCTCCCCGTCCCCCGAGCGGGGGCGCGCCGACGCGGTCGGCTAGCATGGCGGGGCGTCGGATCCCCGGCCGCCCGGGCCCTTAGCTCAGTTGGTAGAGCGCCACGCTTACACCGTGGATGTCGTCGGTTCGAGCCCGGCAGGGCCCACCCCGGATCCCGTCTCCCGCCCGCGGAGCGACGCCAGGCCGCGCACCAGCAGGTCGATCCCGAAGTCGAAGCCGTCCCGCGCGTCGCCCCCGCGGTGCTCGTCGGCCGCGATCACCCCGAGGCGGGCGAGCTGGGTCCGCTGCTGCTCGTGGGTCACGTGGCCGAGCACGAAGTGCAGGAGCGCGTCCGCCGCGCGATCGGCGGCACCGGCGGCGAAGCCGGCACCCGCGACCGCCGCCGCGAGCGCGTCCCGGGCATCCGCCGCGCCGAGGCCCAGGGCCGTCGTGCTGGCGACGACCTCGGCGCCGTCGCGGTGCGCGAGGAGCGCCAGGCGCAGCGCGGACGCCTGGTCGCGGATGGCCGCCGTGGCGTCGCCCGGGGCGTCCGCGCCTCCGCGGTGCCGCGCCGCTCCGGCCACGATGCGGTCGGCCACCGCCGCCAGGAGGGTCTGCTTGTCCGGGTAGTGCCAGTAGAGCGCGCTCGGCTGCACGTCGAGGGCGGCGCCGAGCCGGCGCATCGTGAGGTCGGGGAGGCCGTGCTCGTCGAGGAGCCGGAGGGCCGCCGCGGCGACGTCGTCGCGGGTGAGACGCCTCCCGCCGCGCGCGTCCGCCATGCGCTCACTATAGTGAACGGCGTTCAGGAGCCGGTCCGGCTCCCGCTGCCGACGACCTGCCGTCGCGCCGATCCGAAGGATGCCCATGACCCCGTCCTCCCTCCCCGCCCGGGGCTTCGAGCGCGCGGAGCGCACGCCCCGCGTCGACGCCACCAACCTGGCCCGGGTCGCGGTCCTGGCCGCCGTGATCGCGGTGCTCGGGCTCCCCGGCGGCATCAGCGTGCTCGGCGGCGTGCCCATCACCGCGCAGACCCTGGGCGTGATGCTCGCCGGCGCGATCCTCGGCCCGTGGCTCGGCGCCCTCTGCATCGTCGTGCTCCTGCTGCTCGTCGCCGTCGGGCTGCCGCTCCTGTCCGGCGGCGCCGGCGGGCTCGGGGTGTTCGCCGGGCCGAGCGCGGGGTACCTCGTCGGCTGGATCCTGGGCGCGTTCGTGATCGGGCTCGTGGTGCACGCGGGAGGGCGACGACCCGTCGCCTGGCGCACGGCGGTCGGCATGGTGGCCGGCGGCATCCTCGCGATCTACGCGGTCGGCATCCCCGTGCAGAGCGCGGTGACCCGCCTGCCGCTCGGCGAGACCGTCCTCACGAGCCTGGTGTTCCTGCCGGGGGACGCGATCAAGACCGTCATCGCGACGGGGATCGTGATGACCCTGGTGCGCGGCTACCCGCGCGCCTTCCGCCGCCGCGCCGGCTGGACCCGGGCCCGCGACGCGCGAGCGGTGCCGACGACGTGACGCCTCCCGCCCTGCGGCTCGAGGGCGTGGGCGTCCGTCTGGGCGACGTCGACGTGCTCGCGGACGTGACCCTCGACCTCGACGCGCGGACGGTCGCCGTGGTCGGCGAGAACGGCTCGGGCAAGAGCACGTTCGCGCGGCTCGTCGGCGGGCTGGTGCGGCGGGACGCGGGCGACCTCCGCGTGCTGGGCCTCGATCCGGAACGCGACGCCCGCGAGCTGCGGCGACGCGTGGCCCTGGTGTTCAGCAACCCGGACGCCCAGATCGTGATGCCGACCGTGCGCGAGGACGTGGCCTTCTCGCTGCGGCCCGAGCGGCTGTCGCGGGCGGAGTCGGACGCGCGCGTCGACGCAGCGCTCGCGCGCTTCGGGCTCGGCGACCTGGCCGACAGGTCCGCGCACGACCTGTCCGGCGGCCAGAAGCAGCTGCTCGCCCTGACGGGCGCGTTCGTCCGGGGGCCGGAGCTGGTGATCGCCGACGAGCCGACCGCGTACCTCGACGCGCGCAACGCCCGTCGGGTCGCCGACCACCTGTTCGAGGACGGGCACCGGCTCCTCCTCGTCACGCACGACCTCGCCGCCGCGCAGCGCTGCGACGCCGCCGTGCTCTTCGCCGACGGGCGGGTGCGTCGGGTCGGGCCCCCCGCGGAGGTCGTCGCCGAGTACGAGGCGATGCTCGCATGACGGCGGGACCCTCGGCGGGACGCCTCGCCCGCATGCCCACCGGGCCCGAGCTCGTGCTCGTCGCGTTCGTCGTGCTCGGCGTCTCCGTCCTCCCGTCCACCTGGGCGGGAGCCGTCGCCGCCCTCGCCATCGCCATCGCCTGCTACGGCGCGGCCGGACTCGGCGACGGAGCGCTCGGGCTGCGGGCGCTGGGGCGCCAGGTGCGGGCGACGAGGTGGATCCTGCTGTTCACGCTGGTGAGCCAGCTGGTCCTCCTCGGCGTCGAGCCGGCGGTGTCGAACACCGCGCGCATCGCGGCGGCCATCGCCGTCCCGGGCCTCCTCATGCTGACGACCTCGACGACGGAGATCCTCGACGCGGTGGAACGGGGCCTCCGACCGGCCCGGCGGCTCGGGCTCGACTCCGAGCGGGTCGCGCTGCTGCTCGCGGTCACCGTGTCGACCGTGCCGGTGCTCGCGCGCCTCGCACGCGACGTGCGGGACGCGCAGAGGGCCCGCGGCGGGCGGACGGGCATCACGACCTCGGTCGTCCCGTTCCTCGTCCTCGCGCTGAAGCACGCCGACGACCTGGGCGACGCCCTGGCCGCGCGCGGCGTGCGCTGACCCTGCGGACGGCGGGTGCGCGGATCGTGCATCCGTTAGGGTCCTCACGGTCTTCCCCGCTACTGTTCCCCCATGAGCCCCGACACCGGCGACGACGAGGCCTCCCGGTCCGTGGTCGACGCCGCGACCCACGGATCGAGCAGGCACCCCGGTTCGTCGCAGCGCGCGCTGTGGCCGCTCGAGCCGCTCGTGCCCACCCCCGGGATCCTGCCCGAGGTTACGGCGGTGGGCGGCGGGGGCTCCGCATCGCGTGGCGGACGCCGCGGCTGAGGTCCTCCCGCGCGTCGGCGCCCGACGCCCCTTCGTTACGATGGGCGACGTGACCCACACCCTCGCCGACGCCGTCCGCGCCATCGAGGACGCCTGGCCGCCTGCGGGCGCGTCGGACTGGGACGCCTCGGGGCTCGTGAGCGGGGACCCCGCCCGCCCCGTGGAGCGGATCCACCTGGCCGTCGACGCCGTGCGCGCCACCGTCGACGAGGCCGTCGCCGCCGACGCCGACCTCCTGCTCACGCATCACCCGCTGCTCCTCCGCGGCGTCACGACCATCGCCGAGACCGGCTACAAGGGCGCCCTGCTCGCCGACCTCGTCCGCGCCGACTGCGCGCTCTACGCCGCGCACACCACGTCCGACGTCGTCGAGGAGGGCACGTCCGGGCGACTCGCCGCCCTGCTCGGCATCCCGCCGCAGAGCCTCCGGCCCCTCGAGCCCGCCGGGGACGGCGTCCGCGGCATCGGCCGGGTCGGCGACCTGCCCGCCGCGACGACCCTCGGGCGCCTCGCCGCCGAGCTCGCACGGATCCTGCCGCCCACGGCCACCGGCATCCGTGCCGCCGGCCCGTACGACGCCCCCGTGCGACGCGTGGCCCTGTGCGGCGGGGCGGGCGACTCGCTCCTGGGATCGCCTGCCGTGAGGGGAGCCGACGTCTACATCACCTCCGACCTGCGGCACCACCCCGCCAGCGAGGCCCGCGAGTCCGCCGCGCTCGCCGGCGGCACCCCGTACCTCCTCGACACGTCGCACTGGGCGAGCGAGTGGCTGTGGCTCGACGTCGCGGCGGACGCGCTCCGCGCTGCCCTGCCCGGCACCGACGTCACCGTCAGCGACATCCGCACCGACCCCTGGGACTTCGCCGTCACCCAGTGACGCACGCGGCACGGGCCGCACCCCGCACCACCGGCCGGCGCGCACGTCGCACCGCCGCACCACGAGAGGGAGAGCATGAAAGCCGATCCGAGCGTCCAGAAGGAGCTCCTCGACCTGCAGGAGATCGACACCCGGCTGACGCACCTGCGCGGCCGCCTCGCCCAGCTCCCGCAGCTGAAGCAGATCGACGCGCTGCAGCGCGAGATGGACGGCGTCCGACGCCGCCTCAGCGAGCGCACCGGCGTCGTCGAGGACGCGCAGACGGAGCTGGCGCGGATCGAGTCGGACGTGGCCGTCGTGCAGGCGCGCATGGACCGCGACCGCAGCCGCATCGAGGCGGGCGGCAGCTCCAAGGACGTGCAGGCGCTGGAGCGGGAGCTCGAGTCGCTGCTGCGCCGCCGCGACAACCTCGAGGAGGTCGAGCTCGAGGTCATGCAGCGTCTCGAGGAGGCGCAGGCCGCGCAGGCCGAGGTGTCCGTGGAGCGCGATGCCCTCGCCGACCGGATCTCGGCCCTCGAGGCGGAGCGCGACGCCGCCGCCGTGGAGCTGCGCGTCCAAGCCGAGCAAGCGCAGCAGGACCGCGACGCCCGGGCGTCGCGGTTCCCCGAGGACCTCCTCGCCCTCTACGAGAAGCAGCGCGCCCGCTACGGCGTGGGCGCCGCGATGCTCCACCGCGGCATCTCGCTCGGCAGCAACATCGCCCTCCACCAGAGCGACCTCGACGCGCTGCGCAAGCGCGCGCCCGACGACGTCGTCATCGACCCCGAGAGCAACGCGATCCTCGTCCGCACGGACGAGTCCGGCCTCTAGGCCGGCCGCCGGCCGAACCCTGCCCTAGACTCGTCCCCGCGGATGGGTCGGCAAGACGGTCGCGCCGCGGAGGATCCCGAGAGGGGGAGACCGCGTCGAGGAACGTCCGGGCTCCGCAGAGCAGGGCGGTGGGTAACACCCACCCGGGGCGACCCGCGAGACAGTGCAACAGAGAGCAGACCGCCCGTCGCGGAAGCGGCGGGTGAGGGTGAAACGGCGGTGTAAGAGACCACCAGCGGCCCGAGTGATCGGGTCGGCTATGCAAACCTCGCCCGGAGCAAGGTCGAACAGGGGACGCACAGGCTGCTCGTCCAGTCCCCGGGTAGACCGCTGGAGGGCTGCGGTGACGCAGCTCCGAGATAGATGGCCGTCCATGGTGCCTTGTGCACCGGGACAGAACCCGGCGTATCAGCCGGCCCATCCGCACCACGCGCCAGACGCGGAAGCGGCCGGATCCCCTCGGGGGTCCGGCCGCTTCCGTCGTGCGGGGCTGCGGTCCGCGTCAGTCCTCGGGCTTCGTTTTGTCCACGAGCTCGGCGGCGGGGGCGTGCGTGCTCGCGCCGACCGCGTGCGCGGCGAGGGCGGCCGCGCCCATGATCCCGGCGTTGTTGCGCAGCTCCGCCGGCACGATGGGCGTGCGGAGGCGCAGCAGCGGCAGGAAGTGCTTGTGGTTCTTGGAGACGCCGCCGCCGACGATGAACAGCTCCGGCCACATCAGCTTCTCGAGCTGGCCGTAGTAGACCTGCAGGCGCGCGGCCCAGCGCTTCCAGTTGAGGTGCGCGCGCTCCTTGGCGGCGTAGGACGCGCGACGCTCGAAGTCGCGCCGGCCGGCCACGTCCATGTGGCCGAGCTCCGCGTTGGGGATCAGGACGCCGTCGTGGATGAGGGCCGTGCCGATGCCGGTGCCGAGCGTCGTCATGATCACGAGGCCGCGCACGTCCTTGGCCGCGCCGTAGCGAGCCTCGGCGTAGCCGGCCGCATCGGCGTCGTTCACGAAGGTGATCTCGAGGCCCAGGCGCTCCTCGAACAGCTTCTCGGCCTCGAGGCCGATCCAGCTGGGGGAGACGTTGGCGGCCGACATGGTCGTGCCGTGGACGATCGCGGCCGGGAAGCACACGCCGAGCGGCGTGCCCGCGGGCACCTCGCCGAGCGCCTCGATGATCTGCGTGACGGTGGCCACGATGTCCTCGGGCTCGCCGCCCTGCGGCGTCGGGAGCTTCACGCGCTCGCTCTTCAGCTCGCCGGTCGCGACATCCACGATGGCGCCCTTGATCCCCGTGCCGCCGATGTCGATGCCGATTGCGGTCGTCGCGTCCTCGCTCATGCAAGCGACCCTACCGGCTCGTCCGACCGCGTCCCGCCCGCCCGACCGGGCCCGGCGGGCCTAGCATCGGCAGCATGAGCGACAGCGACGAGCAGTACTGGTACGACGACCGCACGGGCGAGGTGGAGAAGGGGATGCTGTCCCCTGGCGTCCACCGCATCGGCCCGTTCGCCACGGCCGAGGAGGCCGCCGCCGCGCCGCAGCGCCTGCGCGAGCGTTCGGAGCAGTGGGCCGCCGAGGAGCGCGACGCCGACTGACGGCCGGCCTCAGTCGGAGTAGCTCTCGGCCTCCGACGGGAAGGCGCCGGCGACGACGTCGTCCCGGTAGCGCGTGGCCGCGTCGAGCAGCACCTGGCGCATGTCCGCGTAGCGGCGCACGAACCGGGGCACGCGACCCGACGTGAGGCCCGCGAAGTCCGTCCAGACGAGGATCTGCCCGTCGGTGCCCGGGCCCGCGCCGATGCCGATCGTGGGGATCCGCAGCTCGGAGGTGACGCGCCGTGCGATCTCCTGCGGGACCATCTCCAGCACCACCGCGAACGCACCCGCGTCCTCGACGGCGCGCGCGTCGGCGAGCAGCGCCTCGGCCGCGTCGCCGCGCCCCTGGATGATGTGCCCGCCGAGGCCGTGCTCGCTCTGCGGCGTGAAGCCCACATGGCCCATCACGGGGATGCCGGAGGAGACGACCCGGCGGATCTGCTCCGCGCTCCGCACGCCGCCCTCGAGCTTCACGGCGTGCGCGCGCGCCTCCTTCATGAAGCGCACCGACGTGGCGAGCGCCTGGTCGGGGCCCGACTCGTAGGAGCCGAAGGGCAGGTCGGCGACGACCAGCGCGCGCTGGGCGGAGGCGGCCACGGCCCGCGCCAGCGGGAGGAGCTCGTCGACCGTGACGGGCACGGTCGTGTCGTAGCCGAGCACCGTGTTGCCCGCCGAGTCGCCCACGAGCAGGAAGTCGATCCCGGCCTCGTCGAAGACGCCGGCCGTGAGCATGTCGTAGCTCGTGAGCCCGGTGATCTTGAGCCCCTGCTCCTTGGCCCGGGCGAAGTGGCGGATCCGCACGCGCTTCGGTGCGGCGGAGGCCTCCGAGGGGAGGCGGGCGGGCTCGGGCGGGGTGACGGCAGCGTCGGGGCTCTGCATGTCCGCGAGTCTACGGGCGGGCCCCGTCGCGCTCCGCGCCGCCCCTGGTCAGCCGGTAGGTTGGACTCCGACGAGAGGGTGGTGGATGGACAAGCAGCGTGACTTCGTCCTGCGGACGATCGAGGAGCGCGGGATCAAGTTCGTGCGCCTGTGGTTCACCGACGTGACCGGCACCCTGAAGTCGGTGGCGATCGCCCCGGCCGAGGTCGAGGGCGCGTTCGCCGAGGGCCTCGGGTTCGACGGCTCCGCCATCGAGGGGCTCACGCGCTCCTACGAGGCCGACATGCTGGCCCACCCGGATCCGACGACGTTCCAGATCCTCCCGTGGCGCGGCGAGATCGACCCCACCGCGCGCATGTTCTGCGACATCTCCACGCCCGACGGTCAGCCCGCCATCGCGGATCCGCGCAACGTCCTGAAGCGCACGCTGGAGAAGGCGGCCGACCGCGGCTTCACCTTCTACACGCACCCCGAGATCGAGTTCTACCTGCTCAAGTCGAGCGAGTTCGGCGTCGACGGCCCGGAGCCGGTGGATGCGGCGGGCTACTTCGACAACGTCCCCGGCGGCACGGCGCACGACTTCCGCCGCCGCTCGGTGCGCATGCTCGAGGACCTCGGCATCTCGGTGGAGTTCAGCCACCACGAGGCGGGGCCGGGCCAGAACGAGATCGACCTCCGCTACGCCGACGCGCTCACCACGGCCGACAACATCATGACCTTCCGCACGGTCATCAAGGAGGTCGCGATCGAGCAGGGCGTGTACGCGACGTTCATGCCGAAGCCCCTCGCGCATCAGCCCGGCAGCGGCATGCACACGCACATGTCCCTGTTCGAGGGCGACGTCAACGCGTTCTACGCGTCCGGCGCCGAGTACCAGCTCTCGACCATCGGCCGCCAGTTCATCGCGGGGCTGCTCAAGCACGCCCCCGAGATCACGGCCGTGACCAACCAGTTCGTGAACTCCTACAAGCGCCTCTGGGGCGGCGGCGAGGCCCCGAGCTTCGTCACGTGGGGGCACAACAACCGCTCCGCGCTCGTCCGCGTGCCGCTGTACAAGCCGAACAAGGGCAACAGCTCGCGCGTCGAGTACCGCGCGATCGACTCCGCCGCGAACCCGTACCTCTCGTTCTCGCTCATGCTGGCCGCGGGCCTCAAGGGCATCGAGGAGGGCTACGAGCTCCCCGCCGAGGCCGAGGACAACGTCTGGAGCCTGAGCGACGCCGAGCGTCGCGCCCTCGGCTACGCGCCGCTGCCGTCGAGCCTCGACCACGCGATCCAGCTCATGGAGCGCTCCGAGCTCGTCGCCGAGACGCTGGGGGAGCAGGTGTTCAACTACGTGCTGCTCAACAAGCGGCAGGAGTGGCGCGACTACCGCGCCCAGGTGACGCCGTACGAGCTGCGCTCGAACCTCGAGATGCTCTGACGCGGATCCCCGCCCGACGCATCCGCAACAACATCCGACGACGAGGCCGGAGCACCCGATGAGACGCGGACAGACCCTGACCGGCGCGCTCGCGCGCGCCGGCTTCGCCCGGCTGAGCGAGGTGGGGGAGACCCTGGCCGAGGCGGCCGACCTCTCCGCGTGGGCCGAGGCCGACCTGGTGGAGGCGCTGACGCCGAGCGCGGATCCCGATGCCGCGCTCGATGCGCTCGTCCGGCTGCTGCGGCTCGACCCGGAGCGGACATGCGCCGTGCTCGACGACGCCGACGCGCGGCACCGGTTGGCCCGGGTGCTCGGATCCTCCGCCGGACTCGCCGACTTCCTGGCGCGGCATCCGGCCGAACTCGACGCCTTCGCCCTCCCGCTCGCGCACTCGCCCGCGCCGGGCGACGTGCGGGAGGTGCTGCTCGCCTCCGTGGGCGCGGTGGACGGCGTCGCCGCGATCACCGGGGCCGAGGCGCGCGCGGCGCTCCGCATCCGGTACCGCGCCCTCGTGGCCCGCGTGGCCGCGTGGGACCTCGTGCACCCGGACCCGCTCGTGGCCGTCCGACCGGTCACGGCCGCGTTGGCCGACCTCGCGGGCGCCGCGCTCGAGGCCTCGCTCGCGGTCGCCCGCGCCGAGCTGTCGGCGCCCGGCACCTTCGGCCGCGCCCGTCCCGACGAGATCGCGGCGACCCGCCTCGCCGTCATCGGCATGGGCAAGGCGGGGGCCCGGGAGCTGAACTACGTCAGCGACGTCGACGTCATCTTCGTGGCCGAGGCCGCGACGGACGCCGACGGCGAATCCGCGATCGAGCCCCATCGCGCGGTCGAGCTCGCGACGCGGCTGGCCGTGCTCACCATGCGCGGGATCGACGAGCACGAGGTCGAGCCCGCGCTCTGGGAGGTGGATGCGAACCTCCGGCCCGAGGGCAAGGCCGGCGCCCTCGTCCGCACCCTCGACTCGCACCTGGCCTACTACGACCGGTGGGCCAAGGACTGGGAGTTCCAGGCGCTGCTCAAGGCCCGGCCGCTGGCCGGCGACGCCGAGCTGGGGGAGCGGTACGCCGATGCGGTGGCTCCCCTCGTCTGGTCGAGCGCGTCCCGCGAGGGCTTCGTCGGTCAGGTCCAGCGGATGCGCACGCGCGTGACGGACAACATCCCCGCCGAGCAGCTGCACCAGCAGATCAAGCTCGGGCCCGGCGGCATCCGCGACATCGAGTTCACGGTGCAGCTCCTCCAGCTGGTCCACGGCCAGACGGACGAGCAGGTGCGGCAGCGCGGCACGCTGCCCGCGCTCGTCGCCCTCGCCGACGCGGGCTACATCGGTCGCGTGGAGGCCGGCGACTTCGCCCGCGACTACCGCTACCTGCGCCTGCTCGAGCACCGCCTCCAGCTCGAGCGCCTGCACCGCACGCACCTCATGCCCGTCGACGAGGAGCGGTTGCGCGCTCTCGCGCGCAGCACGGGCCTCGACGGGCGAGCAGAGGAGCTCGTCGCGCGGTGGACCGCCACCAAGACCCGGGTCCGCACGCTGCACGAGCGCCTGTTCTACCGCCCGCTGCTCGCCGCCGTCGCCTCCCTCCCCGAGGAGACGCTCGCCCTCACGAGCGACCAGGCCGCGGCGCGCCTCTCGGCCATCGGCTTCGTCGACGCGCGCGGTGCCCTCGCGCACATCCGCGCGCTCTCGCAGGGCGTGTCCCGGAGCTCCGCCATCCAGCGTCACCTGCTGCCCGTGCTCCTGCAGTGGTTCGCGGATGGACCGGATCCCGATCACGGCCTGCTCGCGTTCCGCCGGCTCAGCGAGGCGCTGGGCGAGGCGACGTGGTTCCTGCGGATGCTGCGCGACTCCGCGGGCGCGGCGCAGCGGCTGACGCAGGTGCTGTCCGGATCCCGCTACGTGTCCGAGCTGCTCGACCGCGTTCCCGAGGCGGCCGCGTGGCTCGCCCGCGATGAGGATCTGCGGCCCCGCTCCCGGGCATCGCTCGACGAGGAGGCGGTGGCCACGGTGAACCGCCACCCCACGGCCGACGCGGCGGCCGCGGCGCTCCGGACCCTGCGGCGCCGAGAGGTCCTGCGTCTCGCGATCGGCGCCATCGTCGGCGTCACGCACGTCGAGACCCTCGGGCCGTCGCTCGCGGACATCACCACGGCCACCCTGCGCGGGGTGATGCGCGCCATCCGCCGCGAGGACGGGCCGTGGCCCGAGTACGCCGTGGTCGCCATGGGCCGCTACGGCGGGGCGGAGCTCGGCTTCGGCTCCGACGCCGACGTGATGCACGTGTACCGCCCGATCGCCGGCATGGACCCCGACCTCGCCCAGCGCCGCGCGCAGCTCATCGTGTCCGAACTCACGCGCCTCACCGACGACTCGCGCCTGCCGCTCGACCTCGACACGGGCCTCCGACCCGAGGGCCGCAACGGCCCCGTCGTCCGCTCGTTCGCGTCCTACCGGGCCTACTACGAGCGCTGGTCGCTCACGTGGGAGGCGCAGGCGCTCCTGCGCGCACGTGGCGTCGTCGGCGACAGCGGGCTCATCGCGGACTTCACGGAGCTGGCGGACCGGATCCGGTACCCGGCGGCCATCGGCGAGGCCGACGTCCGGGAGATCAAGCGCATCAAGGCGCGCGTGGAGAACGAGCGGCTCCCTCAGGGCGCGGATCCGACGCGGCACCTGAAGCTCGGACGCGGCTCCCTCAGCGACGTCGAGTGGCTCGTGCAGCTCCTGCAGCTGCAGCACGCGCACGCGCACCCGGCGCTGCGCACGCCGACCACGCTCGGCGCCCTCGACGCGGCGGTCGACGCCGGGCTCGTCGCGCCGGATGACGCCGAGCGGCTGCGCGAGGCCTGGCTCCTGGCGTCCCGCGTGCGCTCGGCCATGACCCTCTGGACGAACCGCACGGCCGACGTCCTCCCCGCGGACCGCGCGGCGCTCGACGCCATCGCGCGCCTGCTGGAGTACCCGCCCGGATCCGCGTCGGTCCTGGAGGAGGAGTACCTGGGCGTGACGCGCCGGTCGCGCGCGGTGTTCGAGCGGCTCTTCTACGGGTTCGACGACCGCGTGGATCCGCTCGGGGCCTGACCCCGCGTCATCTCGCCCATCCGAGAGCCGCCCCATCGGCTTCCCGCGGACACGACGACGGGCCGCCCTCCCGGAGGAGGACAGCCCGTGCGTCACGCGCCCCGATGCGGGGCGGCGAGGGGATCAGACGCCGTAGTACAGCTCGAACTCGAACGGGTGCGGGCGCTGCGCGAGGGGCTTGATCTCCTTCTCGCGCTTGTACTCGATCCACGTCTCGATGAGGTCGGGCGTGAACACGTTGCCGGCCGTGAGGAAGTCGTGGTCGGCCTCCAGCGCGTCCAGAGCGGCGCCGAGCGACGCCGGCACCTGCGGGATGTTCTTCGCCTCCTCGGGCGGGAGCTCGTAGAGGTCCTTGTCGACGGGCTCGTGCGGCTCGATGCGGTTCTTGATGCCGTCGATGCCGGCCATGAGCTGCGCCGCGAACGCGAGGTAGGGGTTGCTCGACGCGTCGGGCGCGCGGAACTCGATGCGCTTCGCCTTCGGGTTGGTGCCCGTGATCGGGATGCGGATGGACGCCGAGCGGTTGCCCGCCGAGTACACGAGGTTGACGGGCGCCTCGAAGCCGGGCACGAGGCGGTGGTAGGAGTTCACCGTCGGGTTCGTGAACGCGAGGATGGCGGGCGCGTGCTTGAGGATGCCGCCGATGTACCAGCGCGCGACGTCCGACAGGCCGCCGTAGCCGGCCTCGTCGTAGAACAGCGGCTTGCCGTCGTTCCAGAGCGACTGGTGCGTGTGCATGCCCGAGCCGTTGTCGCCGAAGAGCGGCTTCGGCATGAACGTGGCCGTCTTGCCCCACTGCTCGGCCGTGTTCTTGACGATGTACTTGAACTTCAGGATGTCGTCCGCCGCGTGCACCATGGTGTCGAAGCGGTAGTTGATCTCGGCCTGGCCGCCCGTGCCCACCTCGTGGTGCGCGCGCTCGAGGATGAGTCCTGCGTCGATCAGCTTGAGGCTGATGTCGTCGCGGAGGTCGGCCTGCTTGTCGACCGGGCTGACGGGGAAGTAGCCGCCCTTGTACGGCGTCTTGTTGCCGAGGTTGCCGCCCTCCTCCTCGCGTCCCGAGTTCCACGCGCCCTCCTCGGAGTCCACCGAGTAGAAGCTCGTGTGCTGGTTCACCTCGTAGCGGACGTCGTCGAAGATGTAGAACTCGGCCTCGGGGGCGAAGAACGCGGTGTCGGCGATGCCGGACGCGGCGAGGAACTTCTCGGCCTTCTTGGCCACCTGGCGCGGGTCGCGGGCGTAGATCTCGCCGTTGCGGGGGTTGTAGATGTCGAACACCATGATGAGCGTGCGCTCGATGCGGAACGGGTCGACGTAGGCGGTCGTCACGTCGGGGATGAGCTGCATGTCCGACTCGTGGATGCTCGCGAAGCCGCGGATGGACGAGCCGTCGAACAGCTGGCCGACGGAGAAGAACTCCTCGTCGACGGTGGACGCGGGGATGTTGAAGTGCTGCTGCACCCCGGGGAGGTCGGTGAACCGGATATCGAGGAACTTGACGTCGGTGTCCTTGATGAACGCGAGCACCTCGGATGAGTCTCTGAACATGTGGTGTCTCCAAAAGGGGGCCGGAGCGGATGAGACTGACGGTTTCAGCCTCTCCGACCCTAGGGGGAAGGGGTTACCTCGCCATAACCGCCGTGTTTCCGCGATGTTACGCAGGCCGTCCCGGGCGCGTCGCCGACTGTCCGCATGCCCCGGAGATCAGGGGATCCACCGCCCGCGCGCCTAGGATCGATGCGTGCCCGCCACCCCGTACAGCCCCGAACTCGGCGATCCCGGACGGAACAGGTGGCCGGGGGAGCGCCTCGGCCTCCCGGAGCGGGGGCGGGGCTCCGTGGCCCGCGCCGGGCGGAGGATCGTCGGCGTGTGCATCGACTGGGCCCTCGCGGTCGTCGTGTCGTGGGCCTTCTTCTCCTACGACGCCACGGCGACGCTCGCGATCTTCGCCGTGATGCAGTACGTCCTCGTCGTCACGCTGGGCGGCAGCGTCGGCCACGTCGTCCTCGGCATGCGCGTGCGGCCGCTCACGGGCGGCTACGTGTCGCTCTGGCGCCCCGCGCTCCGCACCGTCCTCCTCTGCCTGGTGGTGCCGGCGGTGGTCTGGAACGCCGACCAGCGCGGCCTCCACGACGTCTTCTCCGGCACGGTCCTCGTCCGCACGTCGTGACCGCGGCACGCCCCCTCGGGGACGGTGCGGCTCGGCGTCAGCCGGGCTCGCACCCGAGGTAGACGAGCTCCGGGTCGACCCCGCCGAGCACCACGCGGGCGGGCGACCCGGCACGGACGGCGCCCAGCTCGCGGCTCTCGGTCTCGCGGCCGTCGTCCGTGCGCCCCGTGGTCACCTCGAAGCGCGCCAGGGCCGCGCTGCAGTCCTCGGGGGCCGTCATGTCCAGGAGCGTGCACGACGTGGTGTCGACGCACTCGCTCGCGCGGGAGGCAGGATCGAGGACCGGCACGACGACCGCGTCCCGTGTCAGGTCGGCGCCGATCGTCGTGAACTGCGCCCGCGTCGAGTCCTGGAACGTCACCAGGACCACCAGGATGCCCGCGAGCCCGCACACCGCGGCGATCGACGGCCCGAGGCCCCTGCGTGCGAGCTCGCGTCGGGATCGTCCGTAGGGATGGCGGCGCTCGGGTGTCGCGGTCACCGGCGGCGTCGCGTCGCGGGGGGCCGCCGCGGGACCCGGACGGGGAACCGCACCGGGATGCGTCGACCTCGGATCGCGACGCAGCAGCAGCGCATCGCGCGCGAGGGTGAGCTGGACGAAGCGCTCGTGTGCCGTGCGGAGCTGCTGCGGCGTCGCGCCGGGCAGCCGATCCGGATGCGTCTCCCGGGCCCGGCGCGCGTAGGCCCGGCTGATGGTGGGCCGGTCGGCGTCGACGGCGACCCCGAGCAGGGCCGCAGCGGAGACCGGATCCATGGGCTCAGTCTGCGCCGGGGCGAATGCCCGCGCAAACGGGCGACGAGAGGGGGATCAGCGGGCGCGCGACGGGCGCACCTTGAAGGGGTCCACGCCCTTCGGGATCGGCATGCTGTTCTGCCCGAGGGAGGTGAGCCGGTTGTTGACGGCCAGCACCTCCGCCTTCGTGATGGTGCGCGGGAAGCGCTGCAGCCGGCCGGCGAGCTTGTGCAGCTCGACGGAGTCGGCGTCGGGTCCCACGAAGACGAAGTGCACGGGCACGTTGGGGAGGACGCGTGCGATCTTGCGGCGCTCGTCCTCGAGCATGCGCGTCGTGCGGCTCTTGGGACCCTCGCCGATCAGCGCGACCCCGGGACGCCCGACGGCGCGGTAGACCGCGTCCTGGGACTTGCCGTTGACGGCGACCGGCATCTCGCTCCCGACCCAGCCGCGCTTGAGCGAGCTGCGGAGCACCACGCCGACGGCGCCGGGCTGGCCCTTGATCTGCAGGTACGCGGCGCGCTCGGCCTTGCGCCCGAGGACGATGAGGAAGGCGAGGATGCCGGCGAAGACGCCGGCGATCACGAAGAGGATCGCGGTGAGCCAGCTGCCGCCCGTCGCGAAGACGGCGAGCAGGATGCCGACGACGACGGGCCCGAGCAGCGCCAGGAGCATCCACCAGACCGAGCTCTTGTCGTACCGCCGGGTCATCTGGAAGACCTGCCACATCTGCTTGATGCGGCCGGGTTCCTTGGGCGCCTTCGGAGAGGCTGTCTTGCGGGCCATGGTGCCCAGGATACCCGGTGCCCGGGCACGTCCCGGCACCGCGCCACGTTGGCTCCCTCCCAGCCTCGCGAAGGCGACGCCATCCCCGACAGCAGCGGCGGAGCCGCCTCGACACGACGCGTCGCGCATGCTCCCCCTCCGAGGGGCCGCCCCTCCTCGACAGGGGAGCGGCAGCCGGGGAGGACGGTGGTCGTGCAGGGAGCACGTGAGGGAAGGCGGGGATCGCGGGAGACGCGCGCGCGGGACGGGGAGCGACGTCCCTCGCCACCGGGGCGGACGCCCGCCGCCGCTCGGCGCCGTGCGGGCACGGGACCCGTCGACGGCGCATCGGACATCGCCGGCTACCGGTTGGTCCGGCTCGTCGGCCGGGGCGAGCGCGCGCAGGTGTTCCTCGGTCGACCCACGGCGCGCCTGGGCGACGGCGAGGACCCCTCGGGCAACGTCGCGGTGAAGATCGTCCCCGCCACGCAGCGGAGTCGTGGCCACACCGAGATCCTCGCGCTCCAGGCGGTCGACTCCGAGCACGTCGTGCGCCTGCTCGACGTCGCGTCGCTCGCGGACGGCGGCACGTGCCTCGTCCAGACCCTGTGCGCCCGCGGCACCGCGGCGGCGCTCGTGGGCAGGAGGGGCGGCCTGACGCCCGGGGAGGTGGCGACCCTGCTGGCGTCCGTCCTGCGGGGTCTCGGCGACCTCCACCAGGTCGGCATCGCGCACGGGGCGCTCGACCTGACGCACGTCCTCCTGGATGGGACGGGGCGCCCGGTGCTCGGCGGGCTCGGATCCGCGCACCTGCCGGGCGGATCGGACGAGGAGGGAGCGGCCTCCGGACCCGGCCACGGCACGGACCCGATGGCGGACGACCTGGCCCGGGTGGCGCGCATGGCGGCTGCGCTCCGGATGCCCCATGACGGGGGGCCGCGATCCGCTGACTCCTCCTGGGACGACTGGCTCACCCGGCTCGACGACGCGGTCCACGGCGAATCGGACGCCACCGCGCACGACCTCGCCGATCGGCTGCTGGAGACCGTGGATGCGGCACCTCTGGCGGACATCGCGCTCCACCCGGCGGACGACGACCGGTGGCCCGTCGGCGGCGTACCCGGCGCCGCGGCGATCGGGCCGCTCCCCGACGGGCCGCGTGTCCCCCGGCGGCGCGAGAGGAGGGTCGAGGCGTCGAGGGGAGTCCTCCCGCGCGTCGCGCCTCGCCGCCATCGGGCGCCCCGGGAGACGCTCGGGCGCCGGTGCGCCGCCCGCCTGCGCATCGCCGGCGCCGCCGTCCGGCGCGAGACGGCGGCGGTGCGTCCGCGCGTGTGGGTGGGCGGCGCCGTGGCGCTCCTCGTCGCGGCATCCGGCGCTGTCGTCGTGCCGATGCTGGGCGCCGCGGCGCACGACGCCCCGCAGACGGCCGTCGGGCGCCCGACGCCCTCGACGGGACCGGGGACCGCCGACGGGATGCCGGAGCAGGTGCCGACGGACGTGGTGCCGGATCATCCCGACGCGGATGCGGCGGCCTCCCCGGATCCCGACGTCGCCGCGCCGGCGCTGCTCCGGCTTCGCGCGGCGTGCCTGCGCGCCGCCTCGGACGGATGCCTCCACGAGGTGGATCAGCCGGACTCCGCGATCGAGGACGCCGACCGTTCCCGGGCACGGTCGGGAGGGCCCGAGGGCTCCGAGCTGCACGCGTCCGACCGGTTGGACACGGCCCAGCGCCTCGGCGACACGGCGCTCATCACGATGCACGGGGACGCGGATGCCCCGGAACGCCGACCGGCCTCCCTCCTGATGGTCAGGGGGGAGGCCGGATGGCGGATCCGCGACCTGATGGACGACCGGTGAGGCCGACCGTCAGGTGCGTTCGCTAGATGCCGAGGTCGGCGTCGAAGGCGCCCGCCTCGAGGCGGTTCTTCACCGCGACGAGGAAGCGGGAGGCGTCCGCGCCGTCGACGATGCGGTGGTCGTACGAGAGCGCCAGGTACACCGTGGAGCGGATGGCGATCGTGTCCTGTCCGTCGGCCGTGATGACGACGGGGCGCTTGGTGACGATGCCGGTGCCGAGGATTGCGGACTGCGGCAGGAAGACCACCGGGGTGTCGAACAGCGCGCCACGCGAACCCGTGTTGGTGAGCGTGAACGTGCCGCCTGCCAGCTCGTCCGGCGACAGCTTGTTGTCGCGGGTGCGGGCAGCGAGGTCGGCGATCTCCGACGCGAACTGGGCGAGGTTCTTGCCCTCGGCGTCCTTGACCACGGGGGTCAGCAGGCCGCGCTCGGTGTCGACCGCGATGCTGATGTTCTCGTGATCCGGGTAGACGATGCTGTCGCCGTCGACGGTCGCGTTGACGACCGGGTAGGCGCGCAGTGCCTCCGCTGCGGCCAGTGCGAAGAACGGCAGGAAGGAGAGCTTGACGCCGGTCTTCTCGAGGAACTCGCCCTTCACACGGTCGCGGAAGCGGGCCACCTTCGTGACGTCCACCTCGACCACGGAGGTGAGCTGCGCCGTCGACTGCATGGAGACCACCGCGCGGTCGGCGATGAGCTTGCGCATGCGCGACATCTTGGCCGTCGTGCCGCGCAGCGGCGACGTCTCGAGGGGAGCCGCGGCCGGGGCGGCGGGCGCCGACGGAGCCGTGGAGCGGACGGCGGAGGCGGCGGCCTCCGCCGCGGCGAGGACGTCCTCCTTGCGGATGCGGCCACCGACCCCGGTACCCGTGACCGACGCGATGTCGACGCCGCGCTCGTTGGCGAGCTTGCGCACCAGCGGGGTGACGTAGCCCGCGTTGCCGGACGCGGCGGGGGCCGGAGCCGGAGCCGCGGCGGGCGCGGGAGCCACGGCCGGCGCGGGAGCGGCAGCGACGGGAGCCGCCGGCGCGGGGGCCGGGGTCTCCTCGGCCGCGGCCGGCTGCGGGGCCGCAGGGGCGGGCTCGGGCTCGACGGGCGCGGGCGCCTCGGAGTCGTCGTCCGCCTCGGTGGACGGGGTCACCTGGTCGTCGACGGCCTCCTCGGCCGGCTCGTCCTGCTGCTCGGGCTCGGCCGCGGCCGCGGGCTCCGCGGCGGGGGCGTCGCCGCCGCCCGAGCCGTCGCCGATGCGCACGAGGACGGCACCGACCTCGACGGTCTCGTCCTCCTGGACGAGGATCTCCTCGATCACGCCCGCGACGGGGGAGGGGATCTCCGTGTCGACCTTGTCGGTCGAGACCTCGAGGAGGGGCTCGTCCACCTCGACGTGGTCGCCGACGTTCTTGAGCCAGCGGGTCACCGTGCCCTCGGTGACGCTCTCGCCGAGTGCGGGGAGGTTGACGGATTCGCTCATGGGTTGTCTCCTTCAGGCCCGACTCCGGACCCGGCTTGTGTGTCGGTGATGGCGGGTGCTAGAGGGCGTGCAGCGGGGTGCCGGCGAGGGCCAGATGGGCCTCTCCGAGCGCCTCGTTCTGAGTGGGGTGGGCGTGCACCAGGTTGGCGACGTCCTCGGGGTAGGCCTCCCAGTTCACGATGAGCTGGCCCTCGCCGATGAGCTCGCCGACGCGCGCGCCGATCATGTGGATGCCGACGACCGGGCCGTCCTGCACCCGCACGACCTTCACGGAGCCGGCCGTGCCGATGATCGAACTCTTGCCGTTGCCGCCGAGGTTGTACTCGTAGCTGGAGACCTTGTCGGCGCCGAACTTCTCGACGGCCTTCGCCTCGCTGTAGCCGACGCTCGCGACCTCGGGGTCGGAGTAGGTGACCTTGGGGATGTTGATGTCGTCGACGACGACGGGCTTGTTGCCCGCGATCTCCTCCGCGACGAAGATGCCCTGCTGGAAGCCGCGGTGCGCGAGCTGGAGGCCGGGGACGATGTCGCCGACGGCGTAGACGCCGGGGACGCTGGTCTGCAGGCGCTCGTCCGTCAGGACGAACCCGCGGTCGGTCTTCACGCCCGCGTCCTCGAAGCCGAGGCCCTGGGTGGCGGGTCCCCGGCCGACCGCGACGAGCAGGATGTCGGCGTCGAACGCGGTGCCGTCCTCGAGCGTGACCTGCACGCCCTGGTCGTCCTGCGTGACCGACTTGAACCGCACGCCGAGCGAGAACGCGATGCCGCGCTTGCGGAAGGCGCGCTCGAACTGCTTGCTGATCGACTCCTCCTCGTTCGGGACGAGGTGGGGGAGGGCCTCGATGATCTGCACGTCGACGCCGAAGGAGCGCCAGACGGAGGCGAACTCGACGCCGATGACGCCGCCGCCGAGGATGGCGACCTTCTTCGGGATGTAGTCGAGCTCGAGGGCCTGCTCGCTCGTGATGACGCGGCCGCCGATCTCGAGGCCGGGGAGCGTGCGCGAGTACGAGCCCGTCGCGAGGACGATGCTCTTCCCGGTGATGGTCTGGTCGCCGACCTGCACGGTCGTGCCGGACGTGAGGCGGCCCTCGCCCTCGATGACGGTGATGCCGCGGGCCTTGATGAGGCCCTGGAGGCCCTTGTACTTGCTGGCGACGATGGCCTCGCGGTACGCCGTGACGCGCGCGATGTCGACCCCGTCGAACGTGACGTTGACGCCGTACTTCTCCGACTCCCGCGACACGTCGGCCACCTCGGCCGAGTGCAGGAGGGCCTTCGTGGGGATGCAGCCGCGGTGGAGGCAGGTGCCGCCCAGCTTGCCCTTCTCCACGAGGCCCACGGTCTTGCCCAGCTGAACCGCGCGGAGGGCGGCTGCGTAGCCACCGCTCCCGCCGCCGAGCACCACCACGTCAAAGTTCTGTTCCGACACCCAGGATCTCCCTCGTATGCATCAAGGTCGTCTCATGCGACCGCCCGACCGGGCAGGCGCGGGACCCCCTCAGGAGGCCTCTCCGAGCCTACTACGCGCGGGTAAAACCGGCGGCCAGAGCGAGGAGCGTGCGGACCCCGACGCCCGTCGGGCCCTTGCCCGTGAAGCCGTGGCCGCCGCCCTTGTTGTGTGACGGACCGGCGATGTCGATGTGCGCCCACGGGATGCGGGGTGCGTCCTCGGCGTCGCTGGTGCGTCCGACGAACTCCTGCAGGAAGACCCCGGCGACGAGCATGCCGCCCGCGGGGTTCCCCGGCTTGACGTTCGCGATGTCCGCCACGTCCGAGTTGAGCAGCGCGCGCATCTCCTCCGGCAGCGGCATCCCCCACATGGGCTCGCCCTGCTCCCGGGCGACGCCGAGGAGACGGGCGACCAGATCGTCGTCGCCCATCACCGCCGAGTAGCGCTCGCCGAGCGCGACGACCTGGGCTCCGGTGAGGGTCGCGATGTCGATGACCGCATCGGGATGCTCCTCGCTCGCCGCGACGAGCCCGTCCGCCATGACGAGGCGGCCCTCGGCGTCCGTGTTGAGCACCTCGACGGTCGTGCCGCCGCGCATGCGCAGGACGTCGTCGGGACGGATGGCGGATCCCGAGGGCATGTTCTCCGCGATGCAGAGCCATGCCGTGAGCCGCACGGGCAGCTCCAGGCGCGCCGCCGCGACCACGACCTCGAGGATCGTGGCCGCTCCGCTCATGTCGTACTTCATGCCGATCATGGGGACGGCGGGCTTCAGCGAGATGCCGCCGGTGTCGTAGGTGATGCCCTTGCCCACGAGCGCCAGGTGGCGGGTGGCGCCGGCGGGGGAGTAGGCGACCTTGACGAGGCGCGGTGGCCGGGTGGAGCCCTGGCCGACCCCGAGGATGCCGCCGAAGCCGTCCGACGCGAGGGCCTCCTCGTCCCAGACGCGGACCTCGACGGGCAGGTCCGCCGTGCGCGCGTGCACGGCGTCGACGAAGGTGGCGGGGTAGAGGTCGAGCGGCGGGGTGTTGACCAGGTCCTTCGTGCCGGCGACCGCGCTAGCGACCGCGACCGCCCGGGCGACGGCCTCGTCCGCGTCGTCCGCGGTCCAGGAGTCGCCCGAGGCGGCGACCGTGATGACGGAGGCGCGCGCCTTCTGGCCCGCGAGGGAGTCGTGGCGGTAGGAGTCGAAGGAGTAGACGCCGAGCGCGGCGCCCTCCAGGACGGCGGTGAGCTCCCCGAGGGAGGACACCGGCAGCGCCAGGACGACGCTCTCGATCCCGCGCAGCTGACGCGTGGCGGTCCCGGCGGCGTACCGCAGGGCCACCGCGTCGAGCCGCGCCGAGCCGACCCCGACGAGCGCGACGGCACGGGCGGCCGTGCCGGTGCCGGCGATGCGCGTGACCTCGTCCCGACCGCCGGTGACGCCGACCGCGACGAGCCCGGCGACGTCGAGCTCGAGGCCCTCCGGGGCATGCACGCGGACGCCCTCCCTCTCGGAGGAGACGGCGACGACGAGGACGTCGGCCGTGGTCGCGACGGCGCGGTCGGAGGACACGGAGAGCAGGGGAGTGGTCATGGGCCACGAGCCTATCGACGGAGGCCTGCGCGCCGTCCGCGGCCACCCGCTCGGGCGCTGCGCGTGTTCGCTGTGGGCGCCACCGCGGCATGCCGTGACCGCGGGAGGTCGCCCGGAGCGCGGCCTAGAGTTGACGCATGGCTGACGCGGACGGACTGTACGAGATCGACACCGACATCGGCGAGGTCCCGACCGGCCTGCCCCTTGTCGCCGGCCTCACGGGGTTCTCCGACGCCGGGTCCGGCGTATCCCAGGTCAGCGCCTACCTCCTCGACACGCTCAGCCACCGCGACGTCCTCCGCTTCGACACCGACACGCTGCTCGACTACCGCGCCCGCCGCCCCACCATCTACTTCGACCAGGACCACCTCGCCGACTACCGTCCGGCCCGGCTCGCCCTCTACCTCGCCCACGACGAGATCGGCCAGCCCTTCCTCCTGCTGACGGGCTTCGAGCCCGACTTCCGCTGGGAGGCGTTCACGGCCGCCGTCCTGGGGATCGTCGACCGCTACCGCGTCTCCACCACGACGTGGGTGCACAGCATCCCCATGCCCGTGCCGCACACGCGCGACATCAACGTCACCGTGAGCGGGAACCGCACGGAGCTCATCGACGCGCTCTCCGTCTGGAAGCCGCACACGCAGGTGCCGGCGAACGCCCTCCACCTCGTGGAGCACCGGCTGCACGACGCGGGGCACCCCGTGGCCGGGTTCGTGCTGCTCGTGCCGCACTACCTCGCCGACACCGAGTTCCCGCTCGCCGCGGTCGCCGCTCTCGAGAGCATCAGCGCCGCCACGGGGCTCATCTTCCCGACGGACCGCCTGCGCGAGGAGGGCCGGGACTTCGTCGGCCGCATCGACGAGCAGGTCGCCGGCAACCAGGAGCTGGCGCGGCTCGTGACGACGCTGGAGGAGCGGTACGACAGCTACATGGAGGACACGCCGCTCAAGTCCCCGCTGACGGACGAGGACGGCGCGCTGCCCTCCGCGGACGAGATCGCCGCGGAGCTCGAGAAGTTCCTCGCCCGCCGTCGTCCGGGGGACGGCGAAGCGGTCTGATCCGCGTCCCCAGGGCACCGGGGACGCGGGTCGCGCGCCGATAGTCTCGGGGCGATGAGCACACGCCGCGCCCGGATCGTCTTCGGCGTCGCCACCGCCGCGTACCTCTCCTCCGTCCTGCAGCGGGGGTCGCTCGGCGTCGCGGCCGTCGAGGCCGGCGACCGGTTCCACGTCTCCGCGGCGCTGCTGTCCACGCTCGCCGTCACGCAGCTCGTCGTGTACGCGGCGCTGCAGATCCCCGTCGGCGTGCTCATCGACCGCGTCGGCCCGCGCGCGCTGCTGGCGAGCGGCGCGCTCCTCATGGTCGCGGGCCAGCTGACGCTCGCGTTCTCCACCACCCCCGAGGTGGCCGTCGCGGGACGCGTGCTCGTGGGCGCCGGGGACGCCATGACCTTCGTGTCGGGGCTCCGTCTCATCAACGCCTGGCACTCCGGCCCGCGCGTCCCCGTGCTCTCGCAGTGGTTCGCGAACGTGGGGCAGCTGGGGCAGGTGCTCTCGGCCGTCCCCCTCTCGCTGGTGCTGCACACCGCCGGCTGGACCCCGGCGTTCGTCGGGTCCGCGTCCGTCGCGGTCGTGGCGCTGGTCGCCGTCGTGGTCGCCGTGCGGGACCGCCCGGCCGGGGATCCGCCGCCGCCCCGGGTGTCGTGGGGCGACTCGATGCGCGAGCTGGGGCGGAGCCTGCGGCGGCCCGGGACGCGTCTCGGCTTCTGGTCGCACTTCGTGACGCAGTCCCCGGGCGGCGTGTTCAGCCTTCTCTGGGGCTTCCCGTTCCTCGTCGGGGGACTCGGCTACAGCCCGGCGCTCGCGTCCGGCATCCTTATCGTGATCGTGGCCTCGGGCATGGTGGTCGGGCCGTCCATCGGCATCCTCACCGGCCGGTTCCCGTTCCGCCGCTCGAACCTCGTCCTCGGCATCGTCGCCATGATGGGGGCTGCCTGGGCGGTCGTGCTCCTCTGGCCCGGCGTCCCGCCGCTGTGGGCGGTGCTCGTGATGGTCGTCGTGATCGGCGTCGGGGGGACGGGATCGCAGGTCGGCCTCGACTTCGCGCGCACCTTCAACCCGCCGCGGAGCCTCGGGGCGGCCTCGGGCGTGGTCAACGTGGGCGGCTTCACCGCGAGCTTCACGACGATGCTGCTCATCGGCATCGCCCTCGACGTGCAGGACGGCATCCGCGTCGCCGGCGGCGCGCCGAGCGACCTCTACTCCTTCGACTCGTTCCGGGTCGCGTTCGCGGTCCAGTACCTGGTGGTGGGGTTCGGGGTCGTCATGCTCGTCCGCACCCGGAGGCGGACGCGTCGCGCCATGGCCGACGAGGGAATGCGGGTGGGGCCGCTCTGGGTTGCCTACCTCGACAGGCGTCGTCGGCGCCGCGCGTGACGGTGGCTCGTCCTCGCCGGCATCCGTGCAATAATCAGGTACGGACCCGTTCATGTCCCGCATCTCGCGCCGCCCCGGTGGTGCACGAGCAGCGGACTTGACATGGGTCCTAGCAATGTCCGAAAACAACCCCGACCCACCTCCGGCAGGTCACCCCGCAGAGCCACCGCGGAGCGCGCGACCGGTCGCCCGTGGGGACGAAAGGTGTTCGCATGGCCACCCCCTCCACCCCGTCCGCCACGCTGGACGCGGCGACCGCGACCAGCCCGGCAGACGACGCCGCGACGGGCGAGGCGACGGCACCCGCCAAGCGCGCCCCCGCCCGCAAGGCCCCTGCCGCGAAGAGCCCGGCGGCGAAGGCCACCGCCAAGGCCCCCGCGGCCAAGGCCACGAGCAAGGCCGCCGCCGCGAAGGCCGCCGCCGCCGCTGACGAGCCCGCCGCGGAGACGACGCCGGCCGCGCCCGCCAAGGCGCCCACGGCTCGCGCCAAGGCCGCTGCCGCGAAGAAGGCCGCTGCCGGCGGCGACGATGCCGCCGCTCCGGCGAAGGCGCCTCGCAAGACCGCCGCGAAGAAGGCCGCGCCCGCGACGGACGGCCCGGGCGACGCATCCGACGAGGACGCCGAGGAGGTCGTGGTCCCGGCCGTCGAGGACGATTCGGAGGACGAGGCCGTCGAGGACGGCGCTCCGAAGCCGCCCGTGGCGCTCGAACCGCTGCCGACCGGCGCCATGGTCCTGTCGAACAAGGAGGAGGACGAGGACGTCCCCGTCTACTCGACGACCATCACGGGCGCCACCGCCGACCCCGTCAAGGACTACCTCAAGCAGATCGGCAAGGTCGCGCTGCTCAACGCCGCGGAGGAGGTGGAGCTCGCCATGCGCATCGAAGCGGGCCTCTTCGCCGAGGACAAGCTGGCGAACACCCCCGGCATCTCGCGGGAGCTCGAGCGCGAGCTGCGCTGGGTGGCGCGCGACGGCCAGCGGGCGAAGAGCCACCTGCTGGGCGCCAACCTCCGCCTCGTCGTCAGCCTCGCGAAGCGCTACACGGGTCGCGGGATGCAGTTCCTCGACCTCATCCAGGAGGGGAACCTGGGCCTCATCCGCGCGGTCGAGAAGTTCGACTACACCAAGGGCTTCAAGTTCTCCACCTACGCCACGTGGTGGATCCGCCAGGCGATCACGCGCGCCATGGCCGACCAGGCCCGCACGATCCGCATCCCGGTGCACATGGTCGAGGTCATCAACAAGCTCGCCCGCGTGCAGCGCCAGATGCTCCAGGACCTGGGCCGCGAGCCCACGCCCGAGGAGCTGTCGCGCGAGCTCGACATGACGCCCGAGAAGGTCATCGAGGTCCAGAAGTACGGACGCGAGCCCATCTCCCTCCACACGCCCCTCGGCGAGGACGGCGACAGCGAGTTCGGCGACCTCATCGAGGACACCGAGGCGGTCGTCCCGGCCGACGCGGTGGGCTTCACCATGCTGCAGAAGCAGCTCGAGTCGCTCCTCGACTCCCTCTCCGAGCGCGAGGCGGGCGTCATCCGCATGCGCTTCGGCCTGGGCGACGGCATGCCGAAGACGCTCGACCAGATCGGCGACACGTTCGGCGTCACGCGCGAGCGGATCCGCCAGATCGAGTCCAAGACCATGGCCAAGCTCCGCCACCCGTCGCGCTCGCAGTCGCTGCGCGACTACCTCGAGTAGGCCGTGCCGCTGCGCCTCGCCGTCGCCGCGGGACGGGCCGCCCGCTGGGCCGCCCGTCTCCGCGGCGGCGGTTCCGCCGTGCCCGGCGTCGTCGCCCTCCGCCTCGAGCCTCGCTTCCTCGAGCGCACCATCGCCGACCTCCCGCACGGCGTGGTCGCCGTCACGGGATCGAACGGCAAGTCGACCACCACCCACATGCTCACCGCGGTCCTCCGGGCCCACGGCCTCCGGGTCTTCACGAACCCCTCCGGCGGCAACCTGCCCCAGGGGATCGCCTCGGCGGTGCTGGCGGACGCCGACCCCTCGGGACGCCTGGACGCCGACGTCGCGGTGCTCGAGATCGACGAGGCCTACGGGGTGGCGCTCTCGGCCCTGCTGACCCCGCGCACGGTGCTGCTCCTCAACATCCAGATCGACCAGCTCAACCGCTTCCACGAGCCGGACCGGGTCGTCGGCATGCTCGAGCGCATCGCCGCGACCGCGACCGAGGCCGTGGTCGCGAACCGCGACGACGCCAACGTCAACGCCATCGCCGCGGACGCGACGTCGTCCGGCCGCGTCGCCGTGGACTGGTTCGGCGTCTCCCCGGGCCTGCTCGGCGACAGCAAGCACGGGCTCGCATCCGCACCGCGCTTCGGATCCGAGGATCCGGCACCCGTCGAGGCGCCGGCCGCGGTCGAGGCCGTGGCGCTCGAGGGTCGCGACGCCGTCTTCCGCCTCGCCTCGGGGGATCTGACCGCCCGCCTCCCCTCCCGCGGACTGCACTACGCCGTCGACGCCGCCGGTGCGCTGGCCACGGCCCGCCGGGTGCTCGGCGACCGGTTCGACCCGGCCCTCGCCGCCGAGGGCCTCGGCTCGGTCGCCGCCGTCTACGGACGTGGGGAGGTGCTGCGCGCCGGGGACGAGGACATCGAGATCATCATGATGAAGAACCCGGCGAGCCTGCAGATGAACCTCGACGCTCTGGGCGACCCGCCCGAGCAGGTGCTGCTCGCGGTCGACGACGGCACGCCGGACCCGTCGTGGATCTACGACACCGACCTCTCGGCGCTCACGCACGCCGACGTCGTCTCGGGCACGAAGGGCTACCAGCTGGCGGTGCGCTTCGGCTACGAGGGACTGGAGGTCGGCCGCGTCGAGCCCGACCTCCGCCGTGCCGTGCAGGCGTTCCTCGCGCTGGAGAAGCCGTCCCGCGGGGTCAAGACCATGATCGTCAACTACGAGCAGATGATGGCGATCCGCCGCATCCTCGGGCGGACGGATCTCGAAGGGGGACCGGCGTGAGCGACGTCCTGCGCATCCTGCACCTCTACCCGGAGGAGCTCGGCATCAACGGGGACCGCGGGAACGTGACGGTGCTCGTCGAGCGCGCGCGCATCCGCGGCATACGCACGGAGGTCGTCCGGCACGCACCGGGCGGCGGGCACCCGGGCGACGCCGACATCGTCTTCGCGGGATCCGGGCCGCTGTCCGCGCAGCGCACGGTGCTGCCGGACCTCGTGTCCCACGCGGCCCACCTCGTCGCCCTCCAGGCGTCCGGAGTGCCGCTCCTGGCCGTGGGCGGCGGCCTCCAGCTGCTGGGCGAGACCGTCCGTCTCGTCGACGGGGGAGAGCTCGTGGGCGCGGGCGTGCTGCCCATCCGCACGCAGCTCACCGCCGCCCGGCAGGTGGGCGACCTCGTCGTCGACACGGCCGACGGCGAGCTCGTCGGCTACGAGAACCACGGGTCGACGCTCGACATCCGCACCCACGCGCCCCTCGGGGCCGTGCGGGCGGGATCCGGGAACGGCGGCGGCCAGGAGGGCGTGCGCATCGGATCGTCGATCGGCACGCACCTCGGCGGACCGGTGCTCGCGCTCAACCCGCGGCTCGCCGACGAGCTGCTCGCCGCCGCCCTCGCGCGTCACGGCCGGGAGCTCCCCGCGGACATCTCGGGCACGCTCGACCGGCTCGACGGCTGGGCGCGCGAGGCGCGCGCCACCGTCATGGCGCGGCCCGCCCACTACTGACGACGGGCTCCGGGCCGACCGGCCCGGTGCCCCCGCATGACGAAGGGCGCATCCTCCGAGGAGGATGCGCCCTTCGAGCGTCGGCCGGAGCCGACGCGGAGTCCGTGCCTAGGCCCGCTCGTCGAGCAGGCGGCTCGACTCGTCGTGCCAGCTCGTGGCGATGGCCGACAGCTTCTCCTGGTACTTCTTGCCGTGGTGGGCACAGAAGAGGAGCTCGGAGCTGTTGACCTCGACTCGGATGTAGGCCTGCGCACCGCAGCTGTCGCAGCGGTCGTTGGCGGTGAGCTGGTGGTTGTCGAGCTCGTCGACGGGACGCTCGGTCGCGGTCGGTGTCATGTGATGCTCCCCTCCGGGTCGGGTCGTGTGTCGAGCCGAATGCGTCAAGTAGACCACGTGCTCCCGGGTGGCTGCTGTCCTCGGGCCCGACGTTTCGCTCTGCGCGTAGGCGCGAGCGGGGACGGCGGGTCGGAGGGGGAGGCACCGGGTGGCGGTTAAGATCGACATCGGCTCGCGTCCGGCGAACGCCGGACGCACATGGAGGACAGCACGTGGCAGCATCCGATTATTCCGCCCGCCATCTCTCCGTCCTCGAGGGCCTCGAGGCGGTCCGCAAGCGGCCCGGCATGTACATCGGCTCCACCGACTCGCGCGGACTCATGCACTGCCTCTGGGAGATCATCGACAACAGCGTCGACGAGGCCCTGGGCGGGCACGGCGACCGCATCGACGTCCGGCTGCACGCCGACGGGAGCGTCGAGGTCCGGGACACCGCACGCGGCGTCCCCGTGGACATCGAGCCGAAGACCGGGCTGTCCGGCGTCGAGGTCGTCTTCACCAAACTGCACGCCGGCGGCAAGTTCGGATCCGGCTCCTACGCCTCCTCGGGCGGCCTGCACGGCGTCGGCGCGTCCGTCGTCAACGCCCTCTCGGAGCGGCTCGACGTGGAGGTGGACCGCGGCGGGAAGACGTACGCCATGTCGTTCCGTCGCGGCGAGCCGGGCATCTTCGACGACGAGGGGGAGCCGAGCCCCGACGCGCCGTTCCGCCCCTTCACGTCCGGCAGCGAGCTGCGTGTCGTCGGCAAGGTGCGCAAGGGCGTCACCGGCACGCGGATCCGCTACTGGGCCGACCGACAGATCTTCACCCGCGGCGCGTCCTTCCTCACCGAGGAGCTGCTCGGCCGAGCGCGGCAGACGGCGTTCCTCGTCCCGGGCCTCAGCATCGACATCGAGGACCTCCGCGGCGAGCAGCCCGTGCGCGAGTCCTTCCGCTTCGACGGCGGCATCGCGGAGTTCGTCGACCACCTCGCCGTCGACGCGCCGCTCACCGACACCTGGCGGCTCGAGGGGTCGGGCACGTTCACGGAGACGGTTCCCGTCCTCACCGACGGCGGCGCCATGGTGCCCACCGAGCTGACCCGCGAGTGCGCCGTCGACATAGCGCTGCGCTGGGGCACCGGGTACGACACGCGCTTCAAGTCGTTCGTCAACATCATCGCGACGCCCAAGGGCGGGACGCACCAGGCCGGGTTCGAAGCGGGGCTGCTCAAGTTCGTCCGCGCGCAGGTCGAGGCGAACGCCCGGAAGCTCAAGGTCGGCACCGACAAGCTCGAGAAGGACGACGTGCTCGCCGGGCTCACGGCCGTGCTCACGGTGAGGTTCCCCGAGCCGCAGTTCGAGGGGCAGACGAAGGAGGTGCTCGGCACGCCGGCCGTGCGCCAGATCGTGTCGCAGGTGGTGCAGAAGGCCATGGCGGAGCGCTTCGAGTCGACCCGACGCGAGGACAAGGCGCAGACGGCCGTGCTCCTCGAGAAGGTCGTCGGCGAGATGAAGTCGCGGATCTCGGCCCGCACGCACAAGGAGACGCAGCGTCGCAAGAACGCGCTGGAGAGCTCCTCCCTGCCGGCGAAGCTCGTGGACTGCCGGTCGAACGACGTCGCGAACAGCGAGCTGTTCATCGTGGAGGGCGACTCGGCCCTCGGCACGGCGAAGCTCGCCCGCGACAGCGAGTACCAGGCGCTGCTGCCCATCCGCGGGAAGATCCTCAACGTGCAGAAGGCCTCCCTGCCGGACATGCTCTCGAACACGGAGTGCGCGTCCATCATCCAGGTGCTCGGGGCGGGATCCGGCCGCACGTTCGACCTGTCGGCCGCGCGCTACGGGAAGATCATCATCATGAGCGACGCCGACGTCGACGGCGCCCACATCCGCACGCTGCTGCTCACGCTGCTGTTCCGCTACATGCGTCCGATGATCGACGAGGGCCGCGTGTTCGCCGCCGTGCCGCCGCTGCACCGCGTCGTGGTGATGAACCCGGGATCGAAGCCCAACGACGTGATCTACACCTACTCGGAGCGCGAGCTCGCAGCCGTGCTCGCGCAGGCGAAGCGGCAGGGCAAGCGCTACCAGGACCCCATCCAGCGCTACAAGGGCCTGGGGGAGATGGACGCCGACCAGCTCGCGACCACCACGATGGACCGCCGCAACCGCACGCTGCGCCGCGTGCGGGTGGACGACGCCGAGGCGGCGACGCGCATGTTCGAGCTGCTGATGGGCAACGACGTGGCGCCGCGCAAGGAGTTCATCATCGACGGAGCCGGCGCCGTGCGGGACCGCATCGACGTGTGACGCGCGGGTGCCACACCCGGCGCACGACGACGACGGCCGCGGACCCCGAGGGATCCGCGGCCGTCGTCGTCCGTACCGGGACTACGTCTCGAGCGGGGCGGACCCGTCCTCGGCCGCGGGCTCCACGACGCCCACGGCGGCGCCCGACGCCGCGTCCGGGACCTCGGCGGGGGTGACCGCCTGGCCGACGCCGCCGATGGCCTTCTCGAGCGGGATGCCCGAGCCGTCGCGCTTCATGCCGGTGGGCGGGAGCTGCCGCACCTCGCCGGCGGGGCCGACCGCGAGCGCCGGGCCGGGGCCCACCCAGGCGAGGGCCAGGTGGTCCTCGCCCTTGAGGTAGGCGTGCGCGCGCACGCCGCCCGTCGCGCGGCCCTTCCGCGGGAAGTCCCCGAAGGCGGACACCTTGGCCCGCCCGGGGTCGACGCCGGCGATGGTCGCCGACGACGCGGAGACGGTGACGACCTGGGCGCCCTCGGGCGCCACGGAGGAGAAGAACAGCACGCGGGCGCCTGCGGCGAGGTTGACCCCTGCGACGCCGCCCGCCTGCACGCCCTGCGGGCGCACGGAGACCGCCGGGAAGTGCAGCAGCTGCGCCTCGCTGGTGACGAACACGAGCTCGTCCGTCTCGGCGCCCTGGCGCGCGCCGACGACCTCGTCGCCCTTCTTGAGCGCGATGACCTCGAACTCCGGCTTGGCGGGCAGCGACGAGGGGGCGACCCGCTTGACGACGCCCTGACGCGTGCCGATCGCGATCGCCTCGTCGGACTCGAGCGCGACGAGAGCGACGACCCGCTCCTTCCGGTCGGTGAGGCCGAGGTAGTCGCGGATCCGCACGCCCGCCCCGAGCTGCACGCTCGCGACGGGCACCACGGGCAGGTCGACGGGCGTCATCGTGATGAGGCGCCCGGTGCTCGTGATGGCGCCGATGCGCGTGCGGCTCGTGGTCTCGATCGCCGTGAGCACCGCGTCGTGCGAGCTGCGGCGCACTGTCTGCAGGGGCGTGCCGGGGGCGTCCGTCGGCAGGTCGACGCGGACCGCGCGGCCCGTCGTCGAGAGCAGCACGCGGCAGGGCACGTCGGCGATCTCGAGCACGGGCGCCGTGCGGCGGCTCGACGCGCCCGCCACGCTCGGCGCCGCCTCCGTGAGGAGAGTGCGCCGGGGCGTCCCGAAGCGGTCGGCCACCTCCTGGAGCTCGCTGGAGACGAGCGCGCGCAGGCGGAGCGGATCCGCGAGGATCGCCTCGAGCTCGGCGATCTCGGCACGCAGCCGGTCGCGCTCCTCCTCCAGCTCGATGCGGCTGAACCGCGTGAGACGACGGAGGCGGAGCTCGAGGATGTAGTCGGCCTGCAGCGTCGACAGGTCGAACACGTCCATCAGCCGCGCGCGCGCCTGGTCGGTGTCGTCGCTGCCGCGGATGACCTGGATGACCTCGTCGATGTCGAGGATCGCGATGAGGAGCCCGAGCACGAGGTGCAGCCGCTCCTGCCGGCGGGCGAGCCGGTAGCGCGTGCGCCGCGTGACCACGTCGAGCCGGTGCGCCACGTAGACCTGCAGCAGCTCCTTCAGGCCCAGCGTCTGCGGGCTGCCGTCGACGAGCGCGACGTTGTTGATGCTGAAGCCGTCCTCGAGCGGCGTGTAGCGGTACAGCTGCTCGAGCACCGCCTCCGGGTTGAAGCCCGTCTTGATCTCGATGACGAGCCGCAGCCCGTGCGTGCGGTCGGTGAGGTCCGTGACGTTCGTGATCCCGGAGAGCTTCTTGTTCTGGACGCCGTCCTTGATCTTCTCGATGACCTTCTCGGGGCCGACGAGGTACGGCAGCTCGGTGACGACGAGGCCCGACTTCCGCGGCGTGAGGCTCTCGACGGAGACGCGCGCGCGGGTCTTGAAGCTGCCGCGGCCGGTGAGGTACGCGTCCTTGACGCCGGCCAGGCCGATGATCGTGCCCCCGGTGGGCAGGTCGGGCCCCGGGACGAAGGCCATGAGGTCGTCGAGCGAGGCGTCGGGGTGGTCGATGAGGTGACGCGCGGCACCCACGACCTCGATGAGGTTGTGCGGCACCATGTTGGTCGCCATGCCGACCGCGATGCCGCTGGCGCCGTTGACGAGCAGGTTCGGGAACGCCGCCGGGAGCACGGCCGGCTGCATGAAGGCGTTGTCGTAGTTGGGCACGAAGTCCACGACGTCCTCGTCGAGGCCCTCGACCATCGCGAGGGCCGAGGCCGCCAGCCGGGCCTCCGTGTACCGGGGGGCGGCGGGCCCGTCGTCGAGCGAGCCGAAGTTGCCGTGCCCGTCGATGAGCGGCACCCGCAGCGTGAACGGCTGCGCCATGCGCACCATCGCGTCGTAGATGGCCGAGTCGCCGTGGGGATGGAGCTTGCCCATCACCTCGCCCGTGACGCGCGCCGACTTCACGTGCCCGCGGTCGGGACGGAGGCCCATCTCGCTCATCTGGTAGAGGATGCGGCGCTGCACGGGCTTGAGGCCGTCGCGCGCGTCGGGCAGGGCCCGGGAGTAGATGACCGAGTAGGCGTACTCGAGGAACGAGTTCTCCATCTCGGTGGAGACGTCGACGTCCTCGATCCGCTCGGCGGGCTCGTCGGGCGTGGTGTTCGTGGTGGAGGGACTCATGGACTCTCTGGGTCGGGATCGCGCTGCGTCGGATCGGCGTCACGGCGCGGATGCGCGCCGGGCTGCTGTGGCAGACTGGGCCGGATGGCCCCCATGCTACCGGCGCCCGGATCCGGCCGGATGAGCCTCACCGCGGTCCTGCCCGGCTGCCTCGCCGCCCTCGCGGGGGAGGGGTCCGAGGCGTCCCTGCCCCCGGTCGACCGCGCCGTGGTCGTCCTCGTCGACGGGCTCGGCTCCGCCGCCCTCCGCGCGCGGGCCGGACACGCGCGGAACCTCGTGCGCGACTGGCGGAAGCGCGACCTCGTCGACGTGGGGTTCCCCACCACGACCGCCGCCAGCATCACGTCGTTCACCACGGGCGTCCGCGCCGGGGAGCACGGCCTCGTGGGCTACAGCGCGCTCGACCCCGCGGGCGACCGCGTCCTCAAGCTCCTCTCGGGATGGGACGCCCGCAGAGTCCCCGAGGAGTGGCAGCCCGTCCCCACCGTCTTCGAGCGCGCGGCCACGGCGGGCGTGCCGGCGTTCGCGGTCGGCCCGGCGCGCTACTCCGGGTCCGGCTTCTCCCGTGCCGCCCTCCGTGGCGCGACCTACGTCCCCGCCGAGTCGATGGCGGACCGGTTCGCGACCACCCGCGCCCTCCTGGACCGCACGCCGCGAGCGCTCGTCTACCTCTACGTCCCGGAGCTCGACCAGGCCGCGCACTCCCACGGCTGGCAGTCCGACCGCTGGCTCCGGGATCTCGAGGAGCTCGATGCCGCCTTCGGCCCGTTCCGCGACCGGCTCGGCGCGCGCGAGGGCCTGCTCGTCACGGCCGACCACGGGATCGTCGACGTGCCCGCCGAGTCGCACGTGCTCTTCGACCGCGTGCCCGAGCTCGTGGCGGGCGTCCGGCACGTCGCCGGCGAGCCGCGCTGCCTGCACCTGCACCTGGAGCCCGGTGTCGACGCCGACGCGCTGGCCGACGCCTGGCGCGCGTCTGAGGGCGGCCGCGCGCATGTCGCCACGCGTGACGAGGCCCTCGCAGCGGACTGGTACGGCGAGGTCCGCGACGGGGTCGCTCCGCGCATCGGCGACGTGGTCGTGGCCGCGCGCGCGCTCATCGCCTACTACGACGGACGCCCGCGGGACCAGGGCGCGCGCCGGATGGTCGGCCAGCACGGCTCCTTCTCGGACGAGGAGCGGCTGGTCCCGCTCATCCGCGCCGGAGCCTTCGCGCGCGGCTGACCCGGGACCGATCCGACGGGCGGCCGTCAGGCCAGGTGGTCGTCGTCGCTGCGCGCGCCGAACACGATCTCGTCCCAGCTCGGCATCGCCGTTCGTCCGCGTCGCCCGGAGGCCTTGCCGGATCCGCGCGACTCGGCGCCGCCGGGGGTCCGCAGGCCCTCGTCCTCGGCGTCGCCCTGCGAGCGCTCGCGTCCCGACTCCCCGCGGCCGATGCCGGGGACCACGGCGGAGCGCAGCGGGGGAGCGCCGCGCTGCCCGCCGCGCGGACGGGTGAGCGGCTCGCCGCCGCGCGCGGCGGGCGACGGGGACTCGGCCGGCGACGCGTCCGCCGCGTCGCCCTCGTCCTCGCGCGGCACGGACTCGCGCTCCCCGCGCCGGCGGCGCAGCGCCTCGAGCAGGTCGGCGGTCTCGTTCAGCTCGGCCTGGGCGACGCGGGCCGGCTGCTGGCTCCCGGCGGGGTGGTTCCCCTGTCGTCCCAGGTGCGTCACGGCGGCGCCCTCCTCGCGCCGCGGCGCCTCCCACGGCTGGGGCGCGGTGTCCTGCGTGGCGGATGCGGCCGGCTCCGGGAGCCGGAACGCCCCGCTGTCGAACCGCGTGACGCCGCCCTCCTGGTGCGTGTCCACCGTCTCGGGCGGCAGCGCCCGGAGCCTGGGGATGAGCGCGCCTCGGATCTCGCCCTGCTGCGAGAGCGTGACGGCCTCGTTGTTGGCGGGGGAGAGGGCGTGCTTCTTGGGGTCGTAGGCCCAGCGCGCGTCGTGGTCGATCTCCTCGGAGGTGAAGGACGCCTTGACCACCCAGCCGCCGAGCTGCTCCTTCCAGCTGCTCCAGCGCACGTCGGTCGCGCCGAGCGACTCGAGTCGCTCCTCGATGACCTGGCCGAAGAGCGTGCCCTGGCCCATCGGGTCGACCTCGATGGCCGTGTGGACGGGGACCTTCATCGCGCTGCGCACGACGTGCTCGCGCTCGGCGACGACGGGTCCCTCGAACTTGCGCACGTACTCGACCGACGCCCCGGTCTCCCGGGCCACGTCCTCCGCGCTCATGCCCTGGCGGATGAACGACTGGATGATGCGGGGCGCGGCCTTGCGCACGGCGCCGCCGTCACCCGTCTGACGGCGCAGCGCCTGGCGGAACGCGTCGTCCATGGCGAGGCGGTGGCGGTCGCCGCCCACCGTCTCGACGACGAGGGCGCCGTCCTCGACTCCGACGATCTTCAGATCCTGCATGTGTTCCACGCCTCTCGCGCTCACTGGACGATTCACGATGTCACGAACCGGCCCCTCTTCCGGGGAATACGCGTGGCGCGCCGCGACTTGTGTCGGACGAGAGCGTCGGGAGGCGGGATCGCGGCGCCGGAGGGCACTCAGTTAGTGCGCGAACGGTGTACCGTGTGAGTCCGCGTCCGAGGCCCGGACACGGGCCGGCGCTCCGCATCGGAACGCCCGATCAGGTGCCTCGCGAGGGGCCCTGGGACGGTTTGCTATCCGGATGCGATTCATGCAAACTGTGCCCGCCGATTCCGTTCGGCGGTTATTCGAGAAGTGGACAGGAATGGCAACTGATTACGACGCCCCGCGCAAGACGGAGGACGACTCCGACTCGATCGAGGCTCTGAAGGAGCGCGTCCCGGACCGCATGTCCGGGGTCGTGGACGTCGACGATGCCGACAACCCCGGGAGCTTCGACCTCGCCGGAGCCGACCTCTCCGACCTCGAGCTCGAGACCGTGGTGCTGCCGCCGCAGGCGGACGAGTTCACCTGCGTGAGCTGCTTCCTCGTGAAGCACCGCTCGCAGATCGACCACCAGGAGAAGCTCGGGCCCATCTGCCAGGAGTGCGCCGCCTAGGGAGACGCCGGGCGAGAGCCCCTAGAGGCCATGCGCCTCACCGCACGTCATGATCGCCGCGATCCCCGGATCGCGGCGATCAGTCGTTCCGGCGTCCGTGTGGACACCAGCCAGTAGGGCGCCGGGTCCGCCGCGTCCAGGAGCGGCACCTTGACCACCGGATCCACCCACCCTCGGATCACGAGGAACGCCCGCGCGTGCAGCCGCACGCCGCGCTCGGCCGTCGCGTCGGCGCCGCGGAACGCCTCGGGCTCGCCGAGCTGGTCCACGTCGATGGTGGCGCGGCCGGCCCGCAGCCGCCCGTCGACCACCTCGATCACGGGACTCGTGAGCACGAGCGTCGCGACGACCCCCGCGTAGAGGACGATCGCGACCACCACCCCGGCGACGACGCTGATGGGGAGGAAGACGAGCAGGCTCGCGGGGATGACGAGGGCGGTGGCGACGAAGAGCCAGGGAGCCGGCCGGAGCCGCTCTCTGTAGGGGGGTGGGGGCATGCGCCTATTCGATCAGATTCCTGCACTAGCCTCTCACCGTGCCCGATCCCGTCGACGTCCTCATCGCGGGCGACGCCCCGATCCCCGCCTACGCGCACCCCGGCGACGCCGGTGCCGACCTCGTGAGCGCGGAGGCCGTGCGCCTCGAGCCCGGTCGGCGGGCCACCGTCGGCACGGGAGTCTCGATCGCCCTGCCGGACGGCCACGCCGCCTTCGTGCTTCCGCGCAGCGGGCTCGCGGCACGCCACGGCATCACCATCGTCAACGCGCCCGGCACCGTCGACGCGGGCTACCGCGGCGAGATCCGGGTGACGCTCCTCAACACCGACGCCGACCACGCGTACGATGTCGCGGTCGGCGACCGCATCGCGCAGGTCGTCGTCATGCCGGTCAGCCGGGTGCGCTTCGTGCCCGTGGAGAAGCTGCCCGGGAGCCACCGCGGCTCGGGGGGCTTCGGCTCCACGGGCACCGGCGCCCTCCCCGCCCGAGAGTCAGGAGACCGAACATGACCGACGACACCACCGACCAGCCCGACGACACGGTCGCGGACGAGGCCGAGCACGTCCTCGACGCGAAGTCCGCGCCCGACGACCGGGCCGACGAGGGGCCGCTCGACGAGACCGAGGCGAACCCGGTCCGTCCCTATGTCGACCTCGGCGGCATCAAGATCCTGCCGCGCGAGGGCCTGCACCTCCGCCTGGAGGTGGCCGAGGGCACGCAGCAGGTCGTCGCCGTCGGGCTCGACTTCGCCGAGTCCAGCCTCCAGGTGCAGCCCTTCGCGGCGCCGCGCTCGAGCGGCCTGTGGCATGAGATCCGCACGACGATCGGGGAGCAGATCCAGAAGCAGGGCGGCACCACGCGCCTCGCCGACGGCCCGTTCGGCCCCGAGCTGCACGCGGTCATCCCCGTCGTCCCGCAGCCGGGCCAGCCGGCGGCGACCACCCGCGACGCGCGCTTCATCGGCGTCGACGGTCCGCGCTGGTTCCTGCGCGGCGTCATCACCGGCCGCGCCGTGTCCGACCCCGAGGCGGCCGCCGCCGTCGAGGACCTGTTCCGCAGCGTCGTCGTGGTCCGCGGATCCTCGCCGATGCCCCCGCGCGACCTCATCCCCCTGAAGATGCCGGCCGCGCAGGTCGGCACCACGTCGGGCGCGGCACCCGCCGGCGAGGCCCCGGCCCCGGCGCTGGGTTCCTGAGCGTGACGGCGGGCGACGAGCCGCGCCGGCCGGGCGCGCCAGCCGACGCCGGGTCCGAGCAGCAGGGTCCCGCCGCTCCGGCTGCGGGCGAGGCGCTCGGCGCGAGCATGGCCCAGGCCGCCGAGCGCGCCGGGCTCGGCCAGGCCGCGCGCGGCGAGCCGATGACGCCCTCCGCCCTGATCGGCGCGATGGGCGGCGTCCGCGGCGTCCTCGAGGCGATCGTGCCCGGCCTCCTCTTCCTCGTCGCCTTCACGCTCACGCGCGACATCGTGCTGTCGGTCGCCGTCCCGGTCGGCGTCGCGGTCGTGGCGGTCATCGCCCGCCTCGTCCAGCGCTCGGCCGTCGCCCCCGCGGTCGGCGGCCTCGTCGGCATCGTGATCTCCGCCGTCCTCGCCCTGCGGTCCGGGGAGGGGCGCGACTTCTACGCCCTCGGCCTCTGGACCAACGGGGCCTACTTCACCGTGCTGCTCGTGTCGGTCGTCGTCGGCTGGCCGCTCGTCGGCGTCGCCGTCGGCTTCCTCATGGGGGACGGCACCGCCTGGCGAGGCGACCGGCGGAAGTCCCGCGCGCTCCGGCTCCTCACGCTCGTGTGGGTCGCGTTCTTCGGCCTCCGCCTCGCGGTGCAGCTCCCGCTCTACCTCGCCGACGCGATCGACGCGCTGGGCGTCGCTCGCCTCGTGATGGGCACGCCGCTCTACGGCGTGCTGCTCGTGCTCTCGTGGCTCTTCGTCCGCGCGGTGTACGCGGCCGACCGCTCGGCCTCCCCGGCCGCCTGACGCGAGACCCGTCCCGCCCGCGCGCGCCGCGGCGACGACCGGTCGAGGCGGTGATACGTTTATCTCGACGTCGAGATACATCGACGCCGTCCCCGCCCGCGTCGGCGCGCCCGCTCAGGGTCGCCTTACTGGACCCGGCCGCGGCGGGCGACCAAGATCGGATGACGGGCGGAACGCGGGTTCCGCGCCCATCCAGCGAGGGAAGAGGGCCACGTGTCTGCAATCAACAGCTTCGGCGCGAAGGACACACTCCGCGTCGGGGACACCGACTACGAGATCTACCGCATCGACACCGTGCCGGGCCACGAGCGGCTCCCGTTCAGCCTCAAGGTGCTGCTGGAGAACCTGCTCCGCACCGAGGACGGCAAGAACGTCACGGGGTCGCAGATCAGCGCCCTCGGCGACTGGGTGCCCGAGTCCGAGCCCGACACCGAGATCCAGTTCACCCCGGGCCGCGTCGTGATGCAGGACTTCACCGGCGTCCCCTGCATCGTCGACCTGGCCACCATGCGCGAGGCCGTCGGCGAGCTGGGCGGCGACCCGACCCGGATCAACCCGCTCGCGCCCGCCGAGCTCGTCATCGACCACTCGGTCATCGCCGACCTCTTCGGCTCCGAGGACGCGCTCGAGCGCAACGTCGACATCGAGTACGAGCGCAACGGCGAGCGGTACCAGTTCCTCCGCTGGGGCCAGACGGCGTTCGAGGACTTCAAGGTCGTCCCGCCCGGCACCGGCATCGTGCATCAGGTCAACATCGAGCACCTCGCCCGCGTCACCATGACGCGCGAGGTCGGCGGCGTCCTCCAGGCCTACCCCGACACCTGCGTCGGCACCGACTCGCACACGACCATGGTCAACGGCCTGGGCGTGCTGGGCTGGGGCGTCGGCGGCATCGAGGCGGAGGCGGCCATGCTCGGCCAGCCGGTCTCGATGCTCATCCCCAAGGTCGTCGGCTTCAAGCTCTCCGGCGAGATCCCCACAGGCGTCACGGCGACGGACGTCGTGCTCACCATCACGCAGATGCTGCGCAAGCACGGCGTCGTCGGCAAGTTCGTCGAGTTCTACGGCTCCGGCGTCGGCGCCGTCCCGCTCGCGAACCGCGCCACCATCGGCAACATGAGCCCCGAGTTCGGCTCGACCGCCGCCGTGTTCCCCATCGACGACGTCACGCTCGACTACCTGCGCCTCACCGGCCGCAGCGACGAGCAGGTCGCGCTCGTCGAGGCCTACGCCAAGGAGCAGGGGCTCTGGCACGACGCGTCGGTGGAGCCCACCTTCAGCGAGTACCTCGAGCTCGACCTGTCCACCGTGGTGCCGTCCATCGCCGGCCCGAAGCGCCCGCAGGACCGCATCGAGCTGACGGACGCGAAGTCGCAGTTCGAGCGCGACCTCAACGACTACGCGAAGGTCGACCACGACATCGTCGACCTCGCGTCGGCCATGAGCTTCCCCGCGTCCGACCCGGGCGAGCTGCAGCCGGAGGACGAGCACTCCACGCACGAGACGCACCACGCGTCGAACAGCCCCACGAGCGTCACGAAGCCCACGCGCGTCACCCTCGAGGACGGGCGCGACTTCACCCTCGACCACGGCGCGGTGGCCATCGCGGCGATCACCTCGTGCACCAACACGTCGAACCCGTCGGTCATGCTCGCGGCCGGGCTCCTCGCCCGCAACGCCAGCAAGAAGGGCCTGAAGGCCAAGCCGTGGGTGAAGACCACGCTGGCGCCCGGATCCAAGGTCGTCACCGACTACTACGAGAAGTCCGGCCTCACGACGTACCTCGAGGACCTCGGCTTCTACACCGTCGGCTACGGCTGCACGACCTGCATCGGCAACTCGGGCCCGCTGCTCGACGAGATCTCCGCCGCGGTGCAGGACAACGACCTCGCGGTGACGGCGGTCCTCTCGGGCAACCGCAACTTCGAGGGCCGCATCAACCCCGACGTGAAGATGAACTACCTCGCGAGCCCGCCGCTCGTGATCGCGTACGCGCTGGCCGGATCGATGAACTTCGACTTCGACGCCGACGCGCTCGGCACCGACACCGAGGGCAACGACGTGTTCCTCAAGGACATCTGGCCCGACGCGGACGAGGTCCAGTCGACCATCGACAGCTCCATCGACACGGGCATGTTCACGCACCAGTACGCCGGCGTCTTCGACGGCGACGAGCGCTGGCGCTCGCTCCCCACGCCCACGGGCGCGACGTTCGAGTGGGACGCGGAGTCCACCTACGTGCGGAAGCCCCCGTACTTCGAGGGCCTCACGATGGAGACCACGCCGGTCGCCGACATCACGGGCGCGCGGGTGCTGGCCAAGCTGGGCGACTCGGTCACGACCGACCACATCAGCCCGGCCGGCTCCATCAAGGCGGACAGCCCCGCGGGCCGCTACCTCGACGAGCACGGCGTGGGGCGGAAGGACTACAACTCCTACGGCTCGCGTCGCGGCAACCACGAGGTCATGATCCGCGGCACGTTCGCGAACATCCGCCTCCGCAACCAGCTGCTCGACGGCGTCGAGGGCGGCTACACGCGCGACTTCACGCAGGAGGGCGGCCCGCAGTCCTTCATCTACGACGCGTCGGAGAACTACCAGGTCGCCGGCACCCCGCTCGTGATCCTCGCGGGCAAGGAGTACGGCTCCGGCTCGTCGCGCGACTGGGCGGCCAAGGGCACGAGCCTGCTCGGCGTCAAGGCGGTCATCACCGAGAGCTTCGAGCGCATCCACCGCTCCAACCTCATCGGCATGGGCGTCGTCCCGCTGCAGTTCCCGGCGGGCGAGACCTGGGACACGCTCGGGCTCGACGGCACCGAGGAGATCAGCATCACCGGTCTCGAGGCGCTGAACTCCGGCACCACCCCGCGCACCGTGCGCGTGGTCGCCGCCCCCACCTCCGACTCGCCCGCGGGCAAGGAGAAGGTGGAGTTCGACGCGGTCGTGCGCATCGACACCCCCGGCGAGGCGGACTACTACCGCAACGGCGGCATCCTGCAGTACGTGCTGCGCAGCCTCGTCGCGTAACAGGAGGCTGAGGAGGCCGGGCGGCGACGCCCGGCCTCCTTCGTGCATGCAGGGCCCTGCGTACACTCGATGAGGCGGACGTCGCGACATGGCGTCCGAGGGAAGGCGGTCAGCATGGGAATCCTCGAGACCATCACGGGACCCCGTGACCTGGACCGGCTGAGCCCCGGGCAGATGCTCGAGCTCGCCGTGGAGATCCGGCAGTTCCTGGTCGCGGAGGTGTCCAAGACCGGCGGCCACCTGGGCCCGAACCTCGGTGTCGTGGAGACGACCCTCGCGATCCACCGGGTCTTCGACTCGCCGAAGGACGCGATCGTCTTCGACACCGGGCACCAGTCGTACGTGCACAAGCTCGTGACGGGCCGCCAGGACTTCAGCCGGCTCCGCGCGTCCGGGGGCCTCGCCGGCTACCCGCAGCGGTCGGAGTCCGAGCACGACATCGTCGAGAGCTCGCACGCGTCCAGCTCGCTGAGCTGGGCGGACGGCATCTCCCGGGCCTTCGGGATCACCGGGCAGACCGACCGGCACGTGGTCGCGGTCGTGGGCGACGGGGCCCTCACGGGCGGCATGACGTGGGAGGCGCTCAACAACATCTCCGACGACAACACGCGCAAGCTCATCATCGTCGTCAACGACAACGGCCGCTCCTACGCCCCGACGATCGGCGGCATGGCGCGGTTCCTCAACACGGTGCGCACGCGCCGCACCTACCGCGGCCTCTACGAGACGAGCCAGCGCGTGTTCGGGGTCTTCGGGGCGCCGGGGGACAGCCTCTACCGCGGGCTCCGCGGCGGCCTGCACGGATTCCTCACGCGCGTCACGGACAACGAGGCGCTCTACTCCAACCTCGACATCAAGTACCTGGGGCCCATCGACGGGCACGACCAGCAGGCCATGGAGGAGGCGCTCCAGCAGGCGCGCGACTACGGCGCCCCGGTCATCGTGCACGCCATCACGGAGAAGGGCCGCGGCTACGAGCCGGCGCGCCGGGACGTGGCCGACCAGTTCCACGCCGTCGGCCAGATCGACCCCGAGACGGGGGAGCCGATCGACGCCGCGCAGGCCGCGAGCTGGACGAGCGTCTTCGCGGACGAGATCCTCGCCCTCGCCGACGAGGACCCGCGCATCGTCGGCATCACGGCCGCCATGCTGCGCCCCGTGGGCCTCCACAAGTTCGCCGAGAAGCACCCCGACCGCGTCCACGACGTGGGCATCGCCGAGCAGCACGCGGTGACGAGCGCCGCCGGCCTCGCGTTCGGCGGCCTCCACCCCGTCGTCGCGCTCTACGCGACCTTCGTCAACCGGGCCTTCGACCAGGTCCTCATGGACGTCGCCCTGCACCGCGCCGGCGTGACCTTCGTGCTCGACCGGGCGGGCGTGACCGGTCCGGACGGACCCAGCCACCACGGCATGTGGGACCTCGCCCTGCTGCAGATCGTGCCGCACATCCGCCTGAGCGCCCCGCGGGACGCGACGCGCCTCCGCGAGGAGCTGGGCGAGGCCGTGAAGGTGGACGACGCGCCCACCGTCGTGCGCTTCTCCAAGGGCGTCGTCGGCGACGAGATCGATGCCCTGCGGCGCCTCGACGACGGCGTGGACGTGCTGCACGAGTCGGAGGCGAAGGACGTCCTCATCGTGACCGTGGGTCCGATGGCGGCCATGGGCATCGAGGTCGCCGAGCGGCTCCAGGCCCAGGGCATCGGCGCGACCGTCGTGGACCCCCGCTGGGTCGTCCCGGTGCCGCGGAGCGTCGTCGAGCTCGGCGGCGCCCACCGCCTGGTCGTGACCATCGAGGACGGCGTGGTCGTCGGCGGCATCGGCACCCGGATCCGCCAGGACCTCCGGGAGGCCGGCATCGACACGGGCGTGACCGAGCTGGGGCTCCCGGACGAGTTCCTCGACCACGCCAGCCGCGCGGAGATCCTCGAGCGCGTCGGCCTGACGCCGCAGCACATCGCGCGCGACGTGGTGGCGCAGGTCCTCGGCAGCCGCGTGCCGGCCGCCCGGCCCCTGCGCGAGGATGCCGACCGCGTGTCCGTGGCCCCGGAGGACGACGAGCAGCCGTAGGCCGCAGCACGACGACGGAGGGCCCGGCCGTCGCGGCCGGGCCCTCCGTCGTGCGGTGTCGCGCTACGCGACGCCGCGGATCGCCGGCTGGTGGAAGGTCGTGCCGAACGCGCGCTCGCTCGCGCCGACCCGGTCGAGGTAGGGCGTGAGGCCGCCCATCTGGAACGGGTAGCCGGCGCCCAGGATGAGGCACAGGTCGATGTCCTCGGCCGCGTGCACCACGTCGTCCTGCAGCATGCGGTGCACCTCGTCCGCGAGGCCGGTCTCGACCCGCTCGCGGATCTCCTCGGCCGTCATGGGCGACTTCCCGCCCGTGACGATCCGCACCGCCTCCTTGTCGAAGCCCGTCGGCCGTCCCTTCGCGTCGCGCGCGTAGATGCGGCCGAGGTCCGCGAGCCGGTGCAGGTTCGGGCTCTCGAAGAACCGGTCGGGGAAGGCCGCGTGGTGCGTGTCGAGCACGTGCGCGCCGACCTTGAGGCCCACGAGCTCGAGCAGCTCGAAGGGCGTCATCGGCAGGCCGAACGGCGCGAGCGACCGGTCGACGACCTCGAACGGCGTGCCCGTGTCCACCGCGTGCATGGCCTCGCCGAGGACCTTGGCCAGGATCCGGTTGACCACGAACCCCGGGGTGTCGCGGGTGATCACGGCGTTCTTCTTGAGCTTCCTCGCGACCTGCATCGCCGTCGAGAGCGCTTCGTCCGTCGTCTGCGGCGTCCGCACGACCTCGATGAGCGGCATGACCGCCACCGGGTTGAAGAAGTGGAAGCCCACGAGCCGCTCCGGGTGCGCGAGCCGCTCGCCGATGCGCTCCACCGAGAGGCTCGACGTGTTCGTCGCGAGGATCGCCGTCTCGGAGACGTGCTGCTCGATCTCCGCGAACACGGCCTGCTTCACGCCGAGCTCCTCGAAGACGGCCTCGATGACCCAGTCCGCGTCGGCGAAGTCGGCCTTGTCGGTCGTCCCCGTGATGAGCGCCGTGAGCCGGTTGGCCTCGTCGGGGGAGACGCGACCCTTCTCGGCCAGCTTCCGGATCTCGCCGTGGATGCCGGCGACGCCCGCGTCGACGCGCGCCTGGTCGAGGTCGGTGATCACGACGGGGACCTGCAGCCGACGCACGAACAGGAGGGCGAACTGCGAGGCCATGAGCCCGGCGCCGACCACGCCGACCTTGGTGACCGGACGCGCGAGGTCCTTGTCCGGCGCTCCCGCGGGCCGCTTGGCGCGCTTCTGCACGAGGTCGAACGCGTAGATGCTCGCGCGGAACTGGTCGCCCGAGATGAGGTCCGCGAGGGCCTCGTCCTCCGCGGCGAACCCCTCCTCGCGGGTGCTGCGCTTCGCCCCCTGGAGCAGGTCGAGTGCTCGGTACGGCGAGAGCGCGACCGTGCCGATCCGCTGCTCGAGGGACTTCCGGGCGATGCCGATGGCGACGTCCCACTTCGCGATGCGCTCGAGGCGGCCCGGCGCGTGCGGGCGCTTCACCTCGATGGCGCCCGAGATGACGCCGTCGGCCCAGCGGATCGACTGCTCGAGGAACGACGCGGACGGGAACGACGCGTCGGCGATGCCGAGCTCCATGACGTCCTCCGCCTTCAGCGTGCGGTTGTTCTTGAGCGGGTTCTCGATGATCACCTTCAGGGCGTTCTCGATGCCGATGAGGTTCGGCAGCAGCCATGCCCCGCCCCAGCCGGGGATGATGCCGAGGAACACCTCGGGCAGCGCGACCGCCGGCACCGACTCGTCGACCGTGCGGTAGTCGGAGTTCAGCCCGATCTCGAGCCCGCCGCCGAGCGCGAGACCGTTGACGAACGTGAACGACGGCACGCCGAGCCGGTGCAGCCGTCCGAGGGTGTCATGCCCGAGCTGCGCCATCTGACGACCGACCTCACGGCTGGGGATCTCGCCGACCTTGCTGAGGTCGGCGCCCGCGGCGAGGATGAACGGCTTGCCGGTGATCGCGACGCCGCGGATCTCCCCGGCGGCCGCGCGCGCCGTGAGGCGGTCGAGCACATCGGCGAGCTCCAGCAGCGTGGCCGGCCCGAGCGTGGACGGCCGGGTGTGGTCGCGCCCGTTGTCGAGCGTGACGAGCGCGAGCACGCCGCCGGAGGGCAGGTGGACGTCGCGGACGAACGAGTGCGTGACGACCTCGTCGGGATCGAGCGCCACGAGCTCCCGGAAGCGGCTGGTGTCGGTCACTTGTTCCTCTTCCTCTTGCCGGTGAAGTGCGGGTTCTCCCAGATGACGCTGCCGCCCTGGCCGAGGCCGACGCACATCGCCGTGAGGCCGTAGCGGACCTCCGGGTGCTGCTCGAACTGGCGCGCGAGCTGGTTCATCAGCCGGACGCCGCTGGACGCGAGCGGGTGGCCGACGGCGATGGCGCCGCCGTACTCGTTGACGCGCGGATCGGCGTCGTCGATCCCGAAGTGGTCGAGCAGGCTGAGCACCTGGATGGCGAACGCCTCGTTGAGCTCGAAGAGCCCGATGTCGTCGATCGTGAGGCCGGCCTTGCGGAGCGCCTTCTCCGTGCTCGGCACGGGTCCGATGCCCATGATCTCGGGCTCCACGCCCGCGAAGGCGAAGGACACCAGCGTCATCTTGGGGGCGAGGCCGAGCTCTTTGACGGCGTCGCCGCTCGCGAGCAGGGCGGCCGTCGCGCCGTCGTTGAGGCCCGACGAGTTGCCGGCCGTGACGCGGCCGTGCGGGCGGAACGGGGTGCGGAGCCCGGCGAGGCCCTCGAGCGTCGTCTCGGGGCGCATCGCCTCGTCGCGGGTGGCGAGCCCCCAGCCCTGGTCGGATCGAGTCGCGACGGGCACGAGGTCCGGCTGGATGTCGCCGTTCGCGTACGCGAGGGCGGTCTTCTGCTGGCTGGCCAGCGCATAGCGGTCGGCCCGCTCGCGGGTGAGCGCCGGGAAGCGGTCGTGGATCCGCTCGGCCGTGTTGCCCATGTTGAGGGCGTCCTGGCTGACGAGCCGCTCGGCGAGGAAGCGCGGGTTCGGGTCCGCGTCGAAGCCCATCGGGTGGCGGCCCATGTGCTCGACGCCGCCGGCGATCGCGAGGTCGTACGCGCCGAAGGCGATGCCGCCGGCCGTCGCGGTGACGCTCGTCATGGCGCCCGCGCACATGCGGTCGATGGCGAAACCCGGAACCGAACGGGGGAGACCGGCGAGGAGCGCCGCCGTGCGACCGAGCGTGAGGCCCTGGTCGCCCGTCTGCGTCGTGGCCGCGATGGCGACCTCGTCGATCCGGTCCTTCGGGACCTGCGGGTTCCGCTCCAGCAGCCCGATCATGGCCTTGACGACGAGGTCGTCGGCCCGGGTCCGCCAGTACATGCCCTTCTCGCCCGCTCGCCCGAACGGGGTGCGGACCCCGTCCACGAAATGGACTTCGGCTCTCTCGACCACTGACGCCTCCTCGCATCGATTTCCCCCACCCTAGGAAGAAGCCGGACGGGGGCCGAATCCGTTGACTGTTCCTACGAGGCCCCGTCGTCGGGTGCGTCGTCCTCTTGGTCCGCATCGACAAAGGCCGCGGCCACCGCAGCCGCAGCCGCCTCGATCTGCCAGGGGCGCGCCCCCCACGACGCGAGCGCCTCGCCGACGGCCTCGGGCGCGAGGTCGGCGGGCGGCGTCCAGGCCACGCGGCGGAGGACCTCGGGCGTCACCAGGTTCTCCTGCGGGAGGGACATCCCGTCCGCGACGTCCTGGACGGCCGCACGCGCGCGCTTGAGGCGGCGGTCGGCGGCGGGGTCCTTGTCGGCCCAGGCCTTGGCGGGCGGCATCGACTCGCCGGTGCCGCGCAGGGACGGGAACTCCGTGGCCGCGAGCCCGCGCTCCACCGCGGCCCACCACCGGTCGATCTCGCTGCGGCTCGCCCGGCCCGAGAACTCGCGGACGGCCGCCAGGTCGCGCTTGGACTGCGGCAGCACGCGCGCGACGGCCACGAGCGAGCCGTCGGGGACGAGGCGGCCGGGGCTCGTGTCGACCTCGCGCGCGTACGCGTCCCGGGCCTCCCACAGCTCCTTGGCGACGGCGAGGTTGCGGCCGCCGCGGACGCCGTGCAGTCCGCTGAGGCGACGCCACGGCTCGACGCGCGCGGGCTTCGCCTCCTTGGCGATCGTCGCGGCGAACTCCTGCTCGGCGATGCGCGTCTTGCCCTGCTCCTCGAGGCGCCGGGCGATCTCGTCGCGGACGTCGACGAGCAGCTCCACGTCGAGCGCCGCGTACACGAGCCAGGCGCGGGGGAGCGGCCGGGTCGACCAGTCCGCCGCCGAGTGCTCCTTGGCCAGGTGGATCCCGAGCAGCTCCTCCACCACCGTGCCGAGGCCGACGCGGGGGAGCCCGAGCAGGCGCGACGCGAGCTCGGTGTCGAAGATGCGCCGCGGGTCGAGGCCCACCTCGCGCAGGCACGCCAGGTCCTGGCTGGCGGCGTGCAGCACCCACTCCACGTCGCGGATCACGGCGTCGAGCTCGGCGAACGAGCCGACGGCCGGCGGGTCGAACAGGAACGTGCCGGCGCCGCGGCGGAACACCTGGATGAGGTAGGCGCGCTGGCTGTAGCGGAAGCCGGAGGCGCGCTCGGCGTCGACGGCGATGGGTCCGGTGCCGGCCGCGATGGCCTCGACCGCGCGCAGGTACTCCTCGCGCGTGTCGATGACCGTGAGGTCGCCCGTCGCCGCGGCCTCGCGTAGGGCGGGGCGCGCGGGGGCATCCGGGGCGTCGGCGGCGGCTTCGGCTTCCGGAGCCGCGCTGGCCGGAGCGGAGGACGCGCGACGGCCGCGACCGCGGGACGAGCGGGATCGGGCCTCGGGCTCGGCGGGCTCCGCGACCGGCCCGTCGGGCGCGTCCGCCTCGGCTGCGTCCGCCTCGGGCGCCGCCGCGGGCTCCACGGCGGGTGCCTCCCGGCGGGTGCGCGTCCGGGTGCCCGCGACCACGGCGTCCGTGGCCGTGGATCCCGGCACGTCCGAGAACAGGGACGCGCCCATGGCCGGCCGGGTCAGTGGCGTCGCGGTCGCGGAGCCGGTGGCCTCCTGGCGTCCGTCGGCGGGGTCGGGGGTGTCGGACGGGGCGTTCACGTCCGGGTGCGTCGCGCTGATAGCAGTGTCACTCCTTCGCCCGCGGGAGGGAGTCCGGCGAGCATGCACAGTAGTTCCCCCCAGCCTTCCACATGGGCGGTCACGTCGGCGTCCGCGGGCGTCCACGAGGCGCGCAGCTCGATCTTGGCGCCGCTGCCCTGCCGGGCGAGCTCGCCGTAGCCGGTGGAGATGATCCGGGTGGCCGTGCCCGAGGGCGCCGTGTAGCGCGCGCCGCGGGAGGCCAGGCCGTCGACGAGCCACGACCACGCGACGTCGGCGAGGAACGGGTCGGTGCCCATGTCGGTCTCGAGCGGGGCCTGCGCGAAGCAGACGATGCGGAAGGCGCCGCCCCAGGCGTCGGGCTCCTCGGGGTCGTGCAGGAGGATGAAGCGGCCCGTGCCGAGCTCGGAGTCGGACGCGTGGCCGGACGGCGACACGTCGGCGGCGAGCGCCACGGCGTAGGGCGCGAGGTTCGACGACGGCGACGGGATCTCGGTCAGCACGAGCTCGGACCGGGTGGTGGCCCGCCGGAGCGCGTCCAGCGCCGCGCGGAACTCGGGCGGATCCTCGGCACTGTCACGGGTGTCTACCACGTGGGCAGACTACGGTCCGCCGTCGCGCCCGCCGGGAGCCACGCCGGTCGGCCCGCGGCGATGCGCCCGCGACCAGGGCATCAGCCGTGGTCGACCGCCCAGCGGGCGTACGTGCGGTGGTCGTCGTCCAGGAGCAGCTGCGTGAGTCGCAGCGGAGCGCGGACCCCGGAGCCCGCGGGCACGAGCGGCGTCAGGGACGTGACGAGTTCGGGGGAGGTGGTGAGGCAGAGCTCGTCGACCCGGCCCGCCGCGAGGAGCGCCGCGGCGAGCGCCGGCCCGCCCTCGCACACCACGCCGGTGAGGCCGTGGCGGCCGAGCGCGTCGACGACGTCATCGCCGGAGAGGCGGCCGTCGGCCGCGGCGCCCAGCGGGACCGGGACGATCTCGGCGGGAACCCCGTCGAGCGTGGCGACGGCGCGGTCGCGCGCCTCGGGCGGGCACAGGACGAGGAGCGATCCCGCGGCGGCATCCGCGTCGAAGCGGTGGCCCGTGAGGTCTCCCGAGGACGTGGCGACCGCCAGGGGCGTGCGGCGGGGCAGCACGTACCGCTCGGCGCGCACGGTGCCGGCGCCCACGAGGACGACGTCGGCGACCTCGCGGATCACGCCGAGGATCCGGCGGTCGACCGCGCTGCTGAGGCTGTCGGACGACCCGTCGGCGCCGATCACGCTGCCGTCGACGGAGGCCACGAAGTTGAGGCGCACGTGGACCGGGGATCCGGGTCGGTAGAGGCCCTCGAGCCACGCGCGCGTGCCGTCGTCCTCCAGCCCGCGGGATGCCGCGGCCTCCCCGGCGCCCGCGACGGGCAGGACCCGCGTGATCCTCACCCGGCGAGCCGCTCGCGCACCTGCCGCTTGACCCGGCCGAGCATGGCCGTCATGCCGCGCATGCGCAGCGGGGAGACGGCCGCGTCGAGCCCGATGGTGGACGGGTAGTCGTCGGGCACCGCGAGCACCTCCTCGGCCGGGAGCCCGTCGAGGCCCTGGGCGAGGATCGAGGCGAAGCCGCGGCTCGTGGGCGCCTCGGCCGGCGCCTGCGCGTGCACGTGCACGTCGCCCTCGACGACCTCCACGAACATGAACACGGGCGACTGGCACTCCTCGACGCGCTCGAGGAGGTCGGGGTGCTCGGCGTAGCGCGCGGGCAGCTCCGGCAGCTCGTTGCTGAAGTCGAGCAGCAGCAGGAGCCGGTCGCGCTGCCCGAGCGCGAGGAAGTCGTCGCGGATCTCGGCGAGCGCCGCGGGCAGCACGGGGGAGCCGGTCATCGGGAGGGCAGCTCCCCGGGCTCGGCGCCCTGGACGATGGGGACGCGCACGGCGGAGCCCCACTCGGTCCAGGATCCGTCGTAGTTGCGGACGCCCTCGAAGCCCAGCAGGTGCGTGAGGACGAACCACGTGTGGCTGGAGCGCTCCCCGATGCGGCAGAGCACCACGACGTCGTCGCCGTCGGAGAGGCCCGCGCCCTCGCGGTAGACGGCGTCGAGCTCGGCGCGCGTCTTGAAGGAGCCGTCCTCGGCGGCGGCCTTGGCCCACGGCACGTTGCGCGACGTGGGGATGTGGCCGGCGCGGAGCGAGCCCTCCTCGGGGTAGGCGGGCGCGGTCGTGCGCTGGCCCGTGTACTCCTCGGGGCTGCGGACGTCGATGAGCGGGTTGCCGAGGTGCGCGAGCACGTCGTCCTTGAATGCGCGGATCTCCTCGTCGCGGCGCTCGACCACGGGGTACTCGGCGGGGGCGACCACCGGCTGGTCGGTGGTGACCGGGCGGCCCTCGGCGATCCACTTGTCGCGGCCGCCGTCGAGGAGGCGCACGTCCTCGTGGCCGAAGAGGGTGAACACCCAGAGGGCGTACGCGGCCCACCAGTTGCTCTTGTCGCCGTAGATGACGACCGTGCTGTCGCGGGCGATGCCGCGCTCCGACATGAGCTGCGCGAACCGCTCGCCGTCGACGTAGTCGCGCTGGACCGGGTCGTTGAGGTCGGTGTGCCAGTCGAGCTTCACGGCTCCGGGGATGTGGCCGGTCTCGTAGAGCAGCACGTCCTCGTCCGACTCGACGACCACGAGGCCGGGCGTGAGCGCGCCGTCGGCGAGGCGCTCCTGGAGCCAGTCGCCGCTCACGAGCCGCTCGGGGTGCGCGTACTCGGCGAACCTGGGGGTGGTGTCCGGCTCGACGGCCATGGGGCTCTCCTGATCTCGCGGCCTCGGGGGCCGCGCTGGGTGGGACGCGGTCTAGTCTGGGGGTCTTCCGCGGGCGCTCGGCGCGCGCGTCGACCACCATCCACGGTAACGGTTCGCGATGCGCGGGACCTTCCCATGACAGCCGGAGACCCACCTGTGACGAACACCGACACCGGATCCCGGCACCACGACGAGCGCGGCGCGGGACCGGGCGCGCTGGTCGGCCGGTCGCCGAGCATCACCGGCCAGGAGATCGCCGCGCACCTGGTGCCCCCGCGCCAGTTCGACGAGGCGCGGTTCGACACGTACCGGCCCGACCCCGAGTACGACACGCAGGCGCAGGCCGTCGAGGTCCTCCGCGCCTTCTCGGGCGACCGCGCCGGATCCCGGGGCGGGCTCTTCTCCCGGCGGAAGGCGCCGGCCGTGAAGCCCGGCGTCTACCTCGACGGCGGCTTCGGCGTCGGCAAGACCCACCTGCTCGCGTCCCTCTGGCACGCCATGCCGGGACCGAAGTACTTCGGCACCTTCATCGAGTACACCGCGCTCGTCGGCGCCCTCGGCTACCAGGGCGCGGTGGAGATCCTCCGCGGCGCGACGCTCGTCGCCATCGACGAGTTCGAGCTCGACGACCCGGGCGACACCATGATGATGACCCGGCTGCTCTCCGACCTCGTGGCCGACGGCACGCGCATCGCCGCGACGAGCAACACCCCGCCGAACGCGCTGGGGGAGGGGCGCTTCGCCGCGGCCGACTTCCTCCGCGAGATCCAGGCGATGAGCGACCGGTTCGACACGATCCGCATCGACGGCCTCGACTACCGCCGCCGCGCCTTCGAGGGCCACGCCGTGACGGTCGCCGACGCCGACCTCGACGCGCGGGCCGAGGCCGCGGGCTCCGGCGGGCGTGCGGTCACGGTCGACGGCTTCGCGGACCTCGTCGGGCACCTCGCCCGCCTGCACCCCTCGAAGTACGTGAAGCTCATCGAGGGCGTCGACGTGATCGCCCTCCGTGACGTCGCCCAGCTGACGGGCCAGACCGACGCGCTCCGCTTCGTCGCCTTCGTCGACCGCGTGTACGACGCGCAGATCCCGCTGCTGGCGACGGGGACGCCGTTCGACGAGGCGTTCTCCGCCGAGATGCTCGCGGGCGGGTACCGGAAGAAGTACCTGCGGGCCATCTCCCGGCTCATCTCGCTCACCGCCTCGGCCCGCGAGCTCTAGCGCACGCGCCTCCCGCGGAGCTGGGTGCGGGACGCCCGCGACGGCCTCCGAGGCCCCCGGTAACACGATGTTCACACGGCCGCCGCCCGTGTAACGCGCCCGAAACACGGCCGGCGAGCCCGCGAAACCTCGCCCCCGGACACTGGAGCCGTACCCGGCACCCGGCTCGCGCCGAACCCCCCGACCACACGGGCGGCCGCTCGCCTCCCGTCGGTGCGACCCCCTGCACGATCTACGAGAGGTGAAACACCATGGATCAAGGCAACACCGCCTTCCTCCTGATCGCCGCGGCGCTGGTCCTCCTGATGACGCCGGGTCTGGCGTTCTTCTACGGCGGGCTCGTCAAGGCCAAGAGCGTCATCAGCATGATGATGATGAGCTTCGGGGCCATGGGCCTCATCGGGCTCCTCTGGGTCCTGTACGGCTACGCCATCGCGTTCGGCAACGGTCCCGGCGGGCCGAGCGCCAACGACCGGTTCGTCGGGATCGACGGGGTCCTCGGCATCGACCTCGGCCAGCTCGGCCTCGGCGACGCCTATACCGCCGCCCTCGGCGAGCAGACCACCGCCTACCCGACGCTCGCCTTCGCCGCCTTCCAGGCGACCTTCGCGATCATCACCGTCGCGCTCATCTCCGGCGCCATCGCGGACCGCGCCAAGTTCGGCGCGTGGATGGTGTTCGCGGGCGTCTGGGCGACGGTCGTCTACTTCCCGGTCGCCAGCTGGGTCTTCAACTTCACCGCCGTCGACGGCGCGAACGTCGACGGCGGGTGGATCGCCTACAACGTCGGTGCCATCGACTTCGCGGGCGGCACCGCGGTGCACATCAACGCGGGCGCCGCGGCGCTCGCCCTCTCGCTCGTCCTCGGCAAGCGCGTCGGGTTCGCCAAGGGCATGCACGTGCCGCACAACCCGCCGTTCGTGCTCCTCGGCGCCGGCCTCCTCTGGTTCGGCTGGTTCGGCTTCAACGCCGGGTCCGAGCTCGCGGCCGACGGCCTCGCGGCCGTCGCGTTCCTCAACACCATCGCGGCGCCCGCCGCGGCCATCCTCGGCTGGCTCGTGGTGGAGAAGATCCGCGACGGCAAGCCGACCTCGGTGGGCGCCGCATCCGGCGCGGTCGCCGGCCTCGTCGCCATCACCCCGGCCTGCGCCTCGCTGTCGCCCATCTGGGCGATCGTGCTGGGCCTGGTCGCCGGCGCCGTCTGCGCCGTCGCGATCGAGCTGAAGTTCAAGCTCGGCTTCGACGACTCGCTCGACGTGGTGGGCATCCACCTCATCGGCGGCCTCATCGGCACGCTCTACATCGGCATCTTCGCCACGAACGTGGGCCTCATCTACTCGGGCACCTTCGAGCAGCTCGGCAAGCAGGCCCTCGCCGCGTTCGCGGTGCTGATCTACTCCTTCGTGCTCTCGTACGTCATCGGCACGATCATCCAGAAGACCATGGGCTTCCGGGTGAAGAACGAGGACGAGATCGCGGGCATCGACACGATCGTCCACGGCGAGGAGGGCTACGTGCTGGAGACCTCCGGCCGCTGATCCCGCTCCGCGCCACCCGACGGGCGCCGCTCCTCGCGAGAGGACGGCGCCCGTCGTCGTGCTCGGGACGCGCCGGGCGCGCGGTCTCCTGTTCGCCCAGCGCGGAGCCCGCCGTCCCCCCGGTCGTCGGGACGCGAGCCGGGCGTACGGTGGATGCACGCGGGGAGCCGAGCACGACGGCGCCCCGCCCCCGTGACCATCGAGACGAAGAAGACGAGAGCACATGGCATCCCCCCTCATCACCCTGAACAACGGCGTCACCATCCCGCAGCTGGGCTTCGGCGTCTTCCAGACCCCGCCCGCCGAGACGCAGCAGGCCGTGGAGCGCGCCTTCGAGGCCGGCTACCGCCACATCGACACCGCCGCCGGCTACTACAACGAGGAGGGCGTGGGCGCCGCCATCAAGGCGACGGGCATCCCGCGCGAAGAGCTCTTCATCACCACCAAGCTCCGCAACGGCGACCAGGGCGCGGACAGCGCGCGCACCGCCTTCGAGGACAGCCGCCGCAAGCTCGGCGTCGACGCGGTCGACCTCTACCTCATCCACTGGCCCTACGCCCGCCACGGCCTGTTCGTCGAGACGTGGAAGACCTTCGAGGCGCTGCACGCCGAGGGCCTCATCCGCGCGATCGGCGTCTCCAACTTCCTCGAGAAGCACCTCGAGCAGCTGGCCGCCGAGACCGACGTCGTGCCCGTGGTGAACCAGATCGAGGTGCACCCGACGTTCCAGCAGCACGACCTCTCCACGTTCTCGGTGGAGCGCGGCATCGAGGTCGAGGCGTACAGCCCGCTCGGCCAGGGCGCCGACCTCGAGTCGGAGATCGTCACGCGCCTCGCGAAGGAGCACGACGCCACGCCCGCGCAGATCGTGCTCGCCTGGCACCTCGCGCAGGGCCGCATCGTGATCCCGAAGTCGGTCACCCCGGAGCGCATCGTCGCCAACTTCGAGAGCATCGAGGTCGAGCTCTCGATCGAGGAGCTCGCGGAGATCGACACCCTGGAGTCGGGCACGCGACTCGGCGCCGACCCGGACACCGCGGACTTCACGCAGTTCCCGTCCTGATCCGGCCGCCGGACCCCGGCGACGCCCCATCACCCCGACGCCCGCCCGGCCCCGGCCGCGGCGGGCGTCGTCGTCCCGCGTCGCATCCCGGATCCGCCCTCGTGCGGGGCCCCCGCCGGCGCTACCGTGAGCATCACGACATGACACCCGCCGCCCACCCGCAGCCGCGGGGTCGACGCGCGAGCGGTCACGCATCCGAGGAGCACCCGTGACCGACCCGACCGAGCCGCACACCCGGCTCGCGCACGCGCTGAGCGCCGTGACCGAGCGCATCGACACGTCCGTCGACGCCAGCTGGGACGGCCTCACCGGCGTGCAGATCCTCATCCTGCGCCGCCTGGCCGGCACCGAGCGCATGGACCGCACGTCGCTCGCGCTCGACACCCGCACCGCACGCGCGGCCACCGTCCCGAGCCTCGCGAGCCTCATGCAGAAGGGCTTCGTCGTCGAGTCGCAGGACGCCGCGGGATCCTTCCTGCGCCTCACCGACGGCGGGCGCCAGCTCCTCGCGGAGGTGCACCTCGCCCGCGCCGAGTGGCTCGTGCAGGCCGCGGAGCACGCGCACCCGCCGGTGCGCGGCGAGGAGCTCCTCCGGGTCGCCGCGCTGCTGGATCACCTCGGCAGCGACGCCTGAGCGTGCGGCGACCGTGACGACGCCGGACGACGCCCGCCGCGTCGACGCTCCCGGCCTCGCCTCCCTCGTGCTCCGCCTCCGGGCCGCGGGATGCGTCTTCGCCGAGGAGGAGGCCGAGCTCCTCATGGCCGCGTCCGTCGAGCGCCACCCGGATCCGGCGCGCCCCACGGACCCCACGGCCCCGTCGATCCCCGCGACGCGCGGACTCCTGGCGGCACGGGCAGCGGAGCTCGAGGCGATGGCGACCGCCCGCGTCTCCGGCGAGCCGCTCGAGACCGTCATCGGCTGGGCGGAGTTCGCCGGGCGGAGGATCCTCGTCGACCGCGGAGTCTTCGTCCCGCGCCGCCGGACGGAGCGGCTGGCCCATGCCGCCGCGGCGGCGGCCCGGGGGAGACGGCGACCCGTCGTCGTCGACCTCTGCTGCGGATCCGGCGCCATCGCCGCCGTGATCGCCGACGACGTGCCCGGCGCCGTGGTCCACGCCTCCGACGTGGATCCGGTCGCGGTCGCCTGCGCGGCCCGCAACCTCGAGCCGCGTCGCGCGACCGTGCACCGCGGCGACCTGCTGGACGCCCTGCCGGACGACCTGCGGGGCCGGATCGACGTCCTCGTCGCGAACGTGCCGTACGTGCCGCGTGCCGCGCTCGCCCTCATGCCGCCGGAGGCCCGCCTGCACGAGCCGGAGGCGACGCGCGACGGCGGGCCCGACGGGCTCGACGTGCTGCGACGCGTGGCGCGGGGGAGCGGCCCCTGGCTCGCGCCCGACGGGATCCTCCTCGTCGAGGTCGCGGACGCGCAGCTCGACGACGCCGTCGCCGCGTTCGCCGATGCCGGGCTCGAGGCGCGGGTGGAGCGGATCGACGCGCCCGAGGACGACGCGGACGACGGCACCCGGGTCGTCACCGGCCGCCGCCCGCGCTGACCAGGCGGCGGACCGGCCGACCCGCCGGCGACACGCGACGGCGACGGCGACGGCGACGGACCGCCCGCATCCGTGACCCGCCGCCGATCTCGTTGGCACCTGTCAACAAGCCGCGCGGCGTCGGGGCGGTCCTGCCTAGAGTCCCTGTGTCCCATCCATCGCACGAGAGGCACCAGTGACTCCCCGTCCCATCCGCTCCACCCGCTCCGAGGCGTCCGTCCGCGTGACGCCGTCCCACCCCGATCCCGAGCTCCGCCGCCGCCGACCCCGCCGCGGCCTCGCCGCCGTCGCCGCGGCCGCCGCCGTCCTCACCGCGGCTGCCGTCGGCGTCCCCGTCGCCTCCGCCTCCGCGGCCGCCCCCAGCACGCCCGTCCCCGGCATGCAGGTCCCCGCCCTCAAGGACGTCCTCGGCGACGCCGGCATCGAGCACGTCGGCGTGGCCATGGGCAGCGGTGAGGTGCAGGGCACCTCGTCCGACCTCATCGCCCGCCACTTCAACGCCATGACCCCGGAGAACGAGGGCAAGGCCGACGCCATCCAGCGCGTCGAGGGCCAGTTCGACTTCTCCGGCATCGACCGTCTGCTGGACTTCGCCGACGCCCACGGCATGAAGATGTACTTCCACGTCGACTTCTGGATGCCGCAGACGCCCGCGTGGTTCTTCCTCGACAACGGTCGGCCGCTCACGAACAGCCCCGCCGACCAGGCGCTGCTGAAGGCGCGCATGGAGGCCCACGTCAAGGCGATCTCCGACCACATCGCGTCCCGCTACCCGAACGGGAACAGCCCCATCTGGGCCATGGACGTCGTCAACGAGGTCATCGACGACGGCCCCAACGCCAACCCGCACCACATGAAGGACACCCGCTGGTTCCAGGTGCTGGGCGAGGGCTTCGTCGACGAGGGCTTCCAGCTCGCGAAGAAGTACTTCCCGGGCGTCAAGCTCTTCATCAACGAGTACAACACCGACTCGCCGAGCAAGCGCACCGACTACCTCGGACTCATCTCCGCCCTCCTGAAGCGCGGCATCCCGGTCGAGGGCGTGTCGCAGCAGAGCCACATCGGCCTCCGGAGCGACATCGAGGAGCTCCGCACCACTATCCACGCGGTGAAGGCGATCGACCCGAAGCTCCTCGAGGCCGTCTCCGAGCTCGACGTCGGCGCCTCGCAGGCGGCCGCGACCGGCGACAGCCAGAATCGGAGCCACACGGCGCCGGTCTACTCGAACCCGGACGACACCGCCGCGGCCGTGGGCTGGGTCTACAAGGACCTGTTCACGATGATCCGGCAGGAGGCCGGGAACCTCGACTCGGTCACCTTCTGGGGATCCGACAACTCGCACACCTGGCTGCACAGCCCGGCGATCGACCAGCCCTGGGAGCAGCCGCTCCCGTTCGGGACCAACCAGGAGGCGATGCCCGCGTACTGGGGCATCGTGAACCCGGGCCTGCTCCCGGCGCGCCCGCCCCTGCCGAAGGGCTGATCACCGCCCGACACCGCAGCGGCCCCCGTCCTCGCCGAGGACGGGGGCCGCTCCGCGTTCGTCGCCTCATGCGACGAAGGTCTTCGGATACCTTGCCCCGGGGGGAGGGGGTGCCTACGTTGCGAGAATCCGACACCGGAGTCGGAACGCATGGAAGGTGTTCGACGATGAGCATTCCCCGCACCACCGCGTCCGCGCTCGCGGACGTCCGTCCTCCCCGGGCGGGCAGCCGGGGCCACGGCGGCTTCGTCGGGCTCCTCCTCGGATCCGTCAGCTCCGCCTGCGCCGAGCACGCCGCCTGCCCCGTGCTGGTCATGCACGCCCCGCTCGTCGAGCACGAGGACCCGGTCAGCGCCGGCGCGGAAGCCCTCGGCGACGGGAGCCGCGCATCCGACGCGCCCGCGCCGTCGCTCGTCACCACCCGGGGCTGAGCCGCGCGTCGCCTCGAGCGCGGCGGGGGAGGGCGAGATGCTCCCCGCCGCGCGCGGGCATGCTGAGGCCGGCGACCGCGATGACCGTCCTGCGGTCGCGGACGTCGTCGACGCAGCGCGTGAAGTTCTCGTCGCCGTCCATCGCGGAGCGGCCCGGCCGGGAGCGCCAGCGCAGTGCACGCAGCGTCACGAGGTGGTCGCCACCATCCGGTGCCGGTCGCCTCGCAGCGCGCCGTGGCCGCAGCGCGCCGTGGCCGCTGGGGCCGCTGGGGCCGAGGAGGGCGGTCCGGTCACCCCAACCGAGCCGCGACTACGCCTCATATGACATAATGTGCATTATCAGCGGTGTTGATCAGGGCGAGAGCGGGTTGAGCCAGCCTGCCTCGTGAACTCCTGATGCCCGGCCACACGGCTCCTGCGTCACGCCATCGCTTCGAGGCCGACGCGCCTGGTGGACGTCGTTCGTCGGGACGTCGTGTGCCACCCCGCGCGGTCGCCAGCCGAGCCGCCCGCCGGGACACCGCGTCGTGCGACGCCGGCCTGCGGCCATCCAGGTGAACACCGGCGCAAGTTCCGTGAAAGCGCTTGCGCACCTCCGCGTCATCGGACATGATCCGTGACAGCGCTTTCACGGAGTCGTGATGGCCTAGAGGAAGTACGAAGGAGTGCACACGTTGTCGAAGTCCACCCGGTCCCCTCTCCGACGGGCGCTGCTCGGCTGCACCGCAGCCGCAGGCGCGCTGTCGCTCGCGCTGTCCGGCGCGTCGCTGGTCGCATCCCCCACATCCGCATCCGCCGCGACCAGTCGCGTGGCCGTCGACTTCGGCACCAGCACCGGCGCCTTCCGCGGCGGTGCGACGGGCACGCTGTACGGGCTCGGCGACGACGGATCCCCGTCGCCCGCCGTCCTCGCCGGCGCCCACGTCACCAACACGTCGCAGAAGCCGCCGCAGGGTACCCAGCACCCCAATGGCGACGCCCTCGACGTCGAGCACGGCTTCTTCTCCGCCGGCGGCAAGGACCTGTACGTCTACCTCCAGGACGAGTACCCCGACTGGGCCTACAACGGCGGCAAGCGCCCCGGGGACGCGAACGGCGACGGCGAGTGGGACTACCTGCCCCTGCTCCGCAAGGCTGTGGAGGCCGTGGCCACGAAGTCCGAGCACCCCGAGAAGTACGTGTTCATCCCGTTCAACGAGCCCGACGGCGGCAACTGGTACCCCGACTGGGCGAACCAGAAGTCGCAGTTCCTCGCCGACTGGTCTGCCGCGTACGACGCGATCCAGCAGATCTACGCGGCGCACGGCCTCGGCAAGGCGAGGATCGGCGGTCCCGGCGACTCGGTCTGGCGCGCCGACCGCAGCCGCGACCTGCTCGCGTACGCGAAGCAGAGGTCCGAGCTCCCCGACGTCTTCATCTGGCACGAGCTCGGGACCCAGAACCTCGCCACATTCCGCGGGCACGACGACCAGTACCAGGGGATCCTCCGCGACCTCGGCCTGCCGGACATCCCGGTCGACATCACCGAGTACGGCATGCTCCGCGACATGGGCGTGCCCGGACAGCTCGTCCAGTGGCTCTCGATGTTCGAGGACCGCAAGGTCGACGCGCAGACCGCCTACTGGAACTACGCCGGCAACCTCTCCGACAATTCCGCCCGGAGCAACGGCGCCAACGGCGGCTGGTGGATGTTCAAGTGGTACGGCGACCTCGCCGGCAGCCGCACGGTGAAGGTCACTCCCCCGCAGGCCGACGTCGCCGACACGGTGCAGGCGATCGGGGCCCGCGACGACGCCGATGGCAAGGCGACCGTGCTCGTCGGCGGCGGATCGTCCGACATCGGCCTCGACCTGACCGGCCTGGATCCGGCGAGCTTCGGCACGAGCGTCGACGTCGTCGTCCGCGCCGCGCGGCTGAACGGCGCCGAGGGCCTCTCCCGGCAGCCCCCGGTCGTCCTCTCGACCCGCGCCGCGCTCGCCTCCGGCGCGACCACCCTCACCATCCCGAACAGCGACAGGTACTCCGCCTACGAGGTGCAGATCACCAAGCCGCTCGCCCAGCGGCCCGCCGTGGACTCCTCGCTCGTCAGCAGCGTGGAGGCGGAGGCCACCGCGCTCCACGACGCCACCGTCCAGGCGCAGGATCCCACGCGCGAGTGGTCCTTCATGGCCTCCGGCGGGAGCGACGTCGGCGGGTTCGACCAGGTCGGATCCTCGGCCACGTGGAACGTCACCGTGCCCCGTGACGGGACTTACCGCCTGTCCGTGCTCGCCGGCGCCGGCCAGGCACCCGGACAGCACGCGCTCTTCGTCGACGGAGCCTTCGGTCAGCTCGTGAAGTACTCCGCCGACCTGTCCTCCACGTACCGGGGCAGCACCGACGTCCTCGTCCCGCTCCGCGCCGGCACCCACTCGCTCTCGCTCCGGGCGAGCCGCGACGGGACGACCCGGCTCCCGGGGAGCGCCGTCACGCTCGACCGCTTCGAGCTGCGCGACGCCACCGATGGCGAGCCCACGACGTATCCCGCGACCGAGGCCCGCCTCGCATCCGGCGCCCGCCTCGTCTACCAGCAGCCCCGCGCCGCGGCGGACGGCGGTGCCCGTCTCGGCGGATCGGCATCGGCCTCGTTCTTCGTCTCCGCGGCCGAGAGCGGCTACCACGACGTCGCCGTGCGGTACACGACCGAGGGCGCGTCCTCGCTCGGGCTGAGGGTCGGCGACCGGTCGGTGCCCGCAGGCAGCGTGGCGGGGGCCGGCGCGTGGAGCACCACGGTCCGCGTGTGGCTGACCCAGGGCGTGAACGAGATCGGCGTCTCCTCGTCGACGGGGGTGACCGTCACCGACATCACGACCACCCGCGGCTCCAGCCAGCGGGCGGCGGACACCGCGCCGGGGAACGCCGTCCGCGTCGAGGCCGAGCAGCTCGCCCGCGCCGGGGCCACGGCGATCCGCACCCTGCCGGCGTCGAGCGGGTCGAACGGCTCGGCCGACGCGCAGAGCGCGGTCGGCGTCCTGGGCAGCCTGGGCGGCGGAGCGGGCAACACGGCGACGATGACCCGCCCGTCCGGGCTCGGGGCGGGCGACTACGTCCTCACCCTCTCCGCGGCCAACGCCGACAAGACGGCCGCGATCAACTACAACCCGCAGGTGATCAGCCGCTTCGTCGACGTCTCCGAGGCCGGCGGAGCCCGAGCGCGGGTGACCGTACGGCACGACTACTCCTGGAGCAGCTTCTGGGACTACGCGCAGCCGGTCACCCTCACCACGGCGGGCGGCGCGCTGACCCTCGGCAACGCGAGCGCGTACGCCCCCGACATCGACACGGTCACGCTCGCCAAGCAGGCCGTCGGCTCGCCCGTCACCACCTCCCGCTGACGCCCGCGCCGGCCGGCGACCGCGAGGCCGCCAGCCGGCTCCCCTCCCGTCACGCGGGACGAAAGGACCCCATGACCCTCGACCCCCTCCTGCTCCCCCGGGACGATCGGACGACGTCGCAGCCGCCCGGCGAGATCCGCTGGAGCACCCCCGGCCTCACCCTCGAGCTCGCGCACGGGGACGCGCCCGTCCGCCTCGCGGGCGCCCGTGCCGCGGGGGTGGAGGTGCGCATCCCCGGGGCCATCCCGGTGACGGACGTCCTCGCCGCCGGCCACGGGCGCACCCTCGTCGGATCCCGCCTCGTGCAGTCGCGACTCGGCACGACCCTCCGGCTCGCCCACGCGCGCACCACGCCGGACGGCGGCCTGGACCTCGTCTCCGACTCCCCCGACGGGATCCGGAGCACCCTCCACCTCCGCGCCGCGGGGCACGCGGCGTTCAGCGCGTCCACGACGATCGAGAACACGGGAGACGCGCCGCTCACGCTCCACTCCGTCAGCTCCTGGGCCCACGCCCTCGGATCCCGGGACGGCTCGCTCCCGACGGCCGACGCCTGGTCGCTCCTCCAGGGCCGCAGCGACTGGCTGGGCGAAGGGCGGTGGACGACGACCCGTCTGCGCGACGAGCTGCCCGCCATCCACCAGGACCTGACCGGCCACACCCCGCGATCGGCCGTCCGGCGCACCTCGCAGGGCACCTGGTCGACCGGCGGCGCGCTCCCCCTCGGCGGCGCCGTCTCCGCCGCGGGCGGGATGACGTGGCTGTGGCAGGTCGAGAACAACGGGCCGTGGCGCTGGGAGGTGGGCGAGCACGTCGACGACGTGTTCGTCGCCCTCTCCGGCCCCACCGACGTCGACCACCAGTGGCAGCAGCCGCTCGCTCCCGGGGAGGCCTTCACGACCGTGCCGGTCACCATCGCCCTCGGAGCCGACCTCGACGCGGCCGCCGCCGCGCTGACGCGCCACCGCCGCGCGACGCGGCGAGCGCATCCGGACGACGCACGCCCCGCCATCGTCTTCAACGACTACATGAACACCCTCGACGGCGATCCCACGACCGAGAAGCTGCTCCCGCTCGTCGACGCCGCTGCGGCGGTGGGAGCCGAGGTGTTCTGCATCGACGCCGGCTGGTACGACGACGGAGGCGACTGGTGGCCGAGCGTCGGCGCCTGGCAGCCGTCGCGCGTCCGGTTCGCGGGCGGCCTCGCCGAGGTCACCGACCGGATCCGCTCCCACGGGATGGTCCCGGGCCTGTGGCTCGAGCCCGAGTCCGTCGGGGTCCGGAGCCCCGTCGCCTCGTCCCTCCCCCACGACGCATTCCTCCAGCGCGCGGGCCGACGGATCCAGGAGCAGGAGCGGCTGCACCTCGATCTCCGCCACCCCGCAGCGCGCGCCCACCTCGACGAGGTCGTCGACCGCCTCGTGCGCGACTTCGGGGTCGGCTACTTCAAGCTCGACTACAACACCGACCCCGGCGCCGGGACCGACGTCGACGCCCCCAGCGCCGGCGCGGGCCTGCTCGGCCACTCCCGCGCCGTGCTGACCTGGCTCGACGGCGTCCTCGACCGCCACCCCGAGCTCGTCCTGGAGGCCTGCTCCTCCGGGGCCATGCGCGCCGACCCGGCGATCCTATCCCGCGTCCAGGCGCAATCCACCTCCGACCAGCAGGACTTCCTGCTGTATCCGCCCATCGCGGCGGCGGCCCCCCTGTCGATGCTCCCCGAGCAGGCGGCGAGCTGGGCCTACCCCCAGCCGTCGATGACGGAGGAGGAGTCGGCTTTCTGCCTCGTCACGAGCCTGCTCGGCCGCTACTTCCTGTCCGGGTACCTCAACCGGATGGACGGCGAGCAGCTGGACCTCGTCCGCGAGGCCGTCTCCGCCGCGCGGTCCCTGCGTCCCGAGCTCGTCGACGCCGTGCCCTCCTGGCCCACCGGGCTGCCCGGATGGGAGGACCGGTTAGTCAGCGCCGCGCTCTCCACCGACCGCGTCACCCTCGTCTCGGTCTGGGACCGCGGCGACGCGGACGGGGAGCAGGCGCTCGCGCTCCCCGCGCTCCGGGGCCGGGAGGTCTACGTCGACGTCGTCTTCCCGCGGCGGCTGGCCCGGTGGCCAACCCGGTGGGACGCCGAGGTCGGCACGCTCACCGTCCGCTCCCCCGCCGGCTCCGTCGGCGCACGCACGTTCTCCCTCACCCCCCTTCCCCCGCATCACCCCATCTCGAAGGACGACCGATGAAGCTCACCTGGAAGACCGGCGCGACGGCACTCGCCCTCACCGCCGCCCTCGCGCTCACCGCCTGCAGTGACCCCGGAGCGGGAGGCCCCGCGGCCGGACCCGTCACCTGGCCGGCCGAGGACGCCAACCTGACCGGCACGACCCTGACCATCTGGGCCGCGCAGAACAGCACGAAGACCCCCGACAGCGTCGTCGCGGGCTTCGAGGCGGCGACCGGCGCGAAGGTCGAGGTGCAGACCATCCCCGATCCCTACGAGCAGGGGGTCCAGACCAAGGTCGCGACCGGCGACGAGCCCGACCTCGCCTTCTGGCAGCCCACCGCATCGAGCCTCACGGCGCTGAACGCGAAGCAGCACCTCCAGCCCCTCGACGGCGCCCCGTGGCTCGGCTCGTACGCCGCGGACTACGCCGGCATCACCGGCGTGCTCGACGACACGCGCTACGCCGCCCTCGTCTCGACCCCCGCCGTCGAGGGCGTCTACTACAACAAGCAGGTCCTGGCCGACGCCGGCATCACCACGACCCCGACCGGCTGGGACGAGTTCCTCGCCGACGCGCGCGAGCTCAAGGCCAGGGGCGTCACGCCCTTCTTCGAGATGGGCGGCGACAAGTGGGCCACGCAGTGGTGGGTGTCCGTCGCCCTCGCCGACGCGGCGAAGGGCGGCCTCTGGGACCGCGTCGACTCCGGGAAGGAGAAGTTCACCGATCCCACCATCCAGGACGCCATCGACGGATACCAGGGGCTCGTCGACGAGGGCCTGTTCAACTCCGACATCCGGACGGCCACCTTCGAGGACCAGGGCGACGCCCTCCTGTCCGGCCGCGCCGCCATGGTCATGCAGGTGAACAGTTTCTTCACGCAGCTCCAGGCCAAGGCCGACACCGCGGAGCTGAACGAGAAGATCGGCTTCTTCCCCATCTCCCCCACGGGCAACGTCGCCACCTTCATCCCCGACCAGAGCGACGCGCTCGTCGCGTTCCGCACCGGCGACGCGAAGCGGGAGGCCGCCGCGCGCCAGTTCCTCTCCTACTGGATGGGCGAGGGCTACCCCGCCTTCGTCCAGGACCAGTCGACCGTGCCGGTCCTCACGGGGGTGGACACCCCGTCCGACGTACCCGAGGCGCTCCGGGCCGCGGCCGCGTCCGTCCCCGACGCCGTGGGATCCATGCAGGTGCTCGCCATCGCCAACCCGGACCTCTACCTCGACCTCGCCGACATGCTGCAGGGGACGATGACGCCCCAGGAGGTCGCGGAGGCCACCCAGCGGCAGTTCGCCGCGCTCGCCAAGGCGCAGGGCGCCACCGGCTTCTAGCCGCCCCTCCCCTCCGCACGTCCCCGGGGCGGCCGCGCGCCGCCTCGTCCCCGCATCCTCGAGGAGCCCCCATGACCGCATCCCCGACCGCACTCCGCGCCCCGACCGCGCGGCCATCGGCCACCCCTCCGCCCGCCGCCGGCCGACGCGGCGGGACGACCCGCCGCCGGTCACACGACCACCCCGCGTGGTTCCTCGTCCCCGCCCTCGTCGTGCTCGTGGTGTTCTTCCTCATCCCGACCGCCTTCGACTTCGTCTACGCGTTCACGGACTGGTCGAGCTACAAGTCGAGCATCGCGTTCGTCGGCACGGACAACTTCGCCTCCCTGCTCGCCGACGGCAGCCTCGTCGGAGGCCTCCGGATCACGCTCGTGTACGCCGTCCTCGTGGCCGTCCTCCAGAACCTCTCCGGGCTGGTGCTCGCCCTCGTCCTGGAGGCGGACACCCGCGTGAACCGCATGGCGCGCGTCGCGTTCTTCGTCCCCGTCGTCATGTCCGCCCTGGCCGTCGGCTACGTCTTCCAGGCGCTCCTCAAGCCCGACGGCGCAGTGAACGCGATCCTCGGCGCCGTCACGGGCACCCCGGTCACGACCGCATGGCTCGGCAGCACCACCTGGACCATCGTCGTCGTCGCCCTCATCCACGCGTGGAAGTGGATGGGCCTCTCGATGCTCATCTACCTCGCCGGCCTCAAGACCATCAGCGGCGACGTCCTCGAGGCCGCCCGCCTCGACGGCGCCGGCTGGTGGGCCACCTTCCGCACCATCCGCTTCCCGCTCCTCGCGCCCGCGGTCACGTTCAACGTCGCCACCTCGCTGCTCGGATCCATGAACGGCTTCGACGTGGTGCAGGCCACCACGGGGGGCGGCCCGGGCGGCACCACGGAGCTCCTGGACATCTTCATCTTCCGCACCTTCGGGCAGGGGCTCTTCGCCCAGGCCACGACGATGAGCCTCGCGCTCTTCCTCATGGTCGCGGTGCTCGCCTTCCCGGTCATCCGCATCCTGCGCACGAGAGAGGACGTGCTCTCGTGAACGTCTCCGCCGCCGCCTCCCCGACCCTCGGGGCCCCGTCCGACCCGCGAGCGTCCTCGGCCGCCGGGCGGCCGGGCGCGGACGCTCCGCGACGGCGGGGCGCCCGGCGGCCTCGACGTCCGATCCTCCAGCCCCTCGCGGTGATCGCCCTCGTCGTGATCCTCCTGGGCATCCCGTTCTGGATGGTCGTCGTCACGGCAGGCAAGGACCAGGCCGAGGCGCTGCGACCGGACCTCGCACCGCCCTCCCGGTGGCAGCTGCTCGAGAACGTCGCCACCGTGGTCGCCGACGGCCGCATGCTCCCGGCCTTCCTCGGCAGCCTGCTCGTCATGGTCCCCTCGGTGCTCGGGGTGCTGCTGCTGGGATCCATGGCCTCGTGGGTCCTCGCCCGCCGCTCGAGCCGCGTGATGGCGGTCGTCTACGCCCTGTCCATCAGCGGCATCGTGCTCCCGCCGGCCGTCGTCACGATCGTGCTGCTGCTGCGCCAGATCGGGCTCGCGGGCACGCCGGAGGGCATGATCGGCGTGTACATGGGCATGTACCTCTCGACAGTCGTCTTCTTCGTCACCGGATTCGTCCGCACGATCCCGGTCGAGTTGGAGGAGGCGGCCCGCGTCGACGGCGCCGGACCCGTGCGCGTGTTCGTCCGCATCATCCTGCCGCTGCTCGGTCCGACCCTGGCCACCGCGACGATCCTCATCTGCCTGTACGTCTGGAACGACGTCTTCTACGCGCTGTTCGTGGTCGGCGGGCGTCTCGACACCCTCCCGCTCAACCTCTTCCAGGTCGCCTCGAGCGGGCTCTACCTGCAGAACTGGCACCTGATCTTCGCCTACGTCATCGTGATGAGCCTGCCGCTGCTCGTCACCTTCATGGTCATGCAGCGCAAGATCATCGCGGGCATCACCAGTGGCGCCGTCAAGTGACCGCCGCGGTCGTCCCGCCATATGGTGAGGGGATCATGCCCACCGTCCCCGCCGGCCGACCCGCCAACCTCGACGACGTCGCCCGCGTCGCCGGCGTCTCCGCGCCCACCGTGTCCCGGGTGATCACCGGCGCCGCGCGCGTGAGCGCCGAGAAGACGGAGCGGGTGCGGAAGGCGATCCAGGAGCTCGGCTACCGCCCGAACCCGGCCGCCCGGGCGCTGGCCAACGGGCGGTCCCGGGTCATCGCCGTGCTGTCCGGCGGCACCTCGCGCTACGGCTACGCCGAGACCCTCCGCGGGATCGAGGTGAGCGCACGCGCGTCCGGGTACCTCGTGAGCATCACGGTCGTCGACTCGGTGGACCCGGAGGAGGTCGGCACGGCGGTCGACTTCGCGCTCCAGCAGGCGGTCGCCGGCGTCGTCGTGCTGAAGTTCGACCCCCAGGGCGTCGCCGCCCTCGCCGCCGTCCCGTCGTCCCTGCCCACCGTCGCCATCTCCGGCGAGATCGCCGCCGCCGTCCCGCAGGCCGTCATCGACGAGGCCGCGGGATCCGCGGCGCTCACCCGTCACCTGCTCGAGCTCGGGCACCGCACCGTCCACTACGTGCGCGTGCCCCCGTCCGGCAAGGAGGACGGCCGCACGACCGGGTGGCGCCGGACCCTCGCCGAGAGCGGCATCGAGGAGCCGACGATCCACGACGCCACGTGGGAGCCGGCGTCAGGCCGCGCGATCGGCCGACAGCTCGCCCACGAGGACGTGACGGCCGTCCTGTGCGGCAACGACGAGATCGCCATGGGCGTCATCCGCGGCCTCGCCGACGAGGGCCGTGCCGTCCCAGCCGACGTCAGCGTCGCGGGCTTCGACGACCACCCGATCGCCCAGCTCTTCTCGCCTGCCCTCACGACCGCACGCCAGGACTTCGCCGCCCTCGGCACCCGCGCCTTCGGGCAGCTGGAGTCCCTGATGGCGGGAGAGCCGACCGCGCCGCTCACCACGGACGAGGCGGTCGTCGTCGCGCGCGAGAGCACGGGGCCGGCCCCGCGGCGTCGCTAGCGCTCCCCGCCGGGCGGGACAGGCGACGGCGTCGCGCGGAGGGAACGCCCTCCGGGCCGCATCACGACCGGGTGGACAGCACCTTGCGCGCGACCTCGACGAGCTCCGCCGGCTCGACCGGATCCTCGGTCGACGCCAGCTCGTCGAGCGTGAACCAGCGGTGCGCGTGGATGTCGTCGAACTCGTCGGGCATCCAGTTGTCCGACACGGGCGCGAACGCCTCCGTCCGCACCAGGTAGAACGTCGAGTGGCCGACGTCGAGTCCGCCGTCGATCCGGTTGCGCGCGTAGTCGTGCTCCCAGACGGGTTCGCCCACGGAGTCGACGCGCATCCCGGTCTCCTCGAACAGCTCCCGGCGCGCCGCGACGGCCGGCGTCTCGCCCGGGTCGATCCCGCCGCCGGGCGTCAGCCAGCGCGGCGGCAGGTCCACGTCCGTGGAGTAGTTCGTGAGGAAGAGCAGCAGGCGGTCGCGCTCGTCGACGAGCAGGATCCGCGCGGTGTCGCGGACGTGCCGCACGACCTCGCCGTCGCTCATCGGGTGCCTCCGCCGACGGGCAGGTGCCGCGCCCACCACTCGAGGATCGCCTCGAACCGCTGCACGCGGTGCCGCGGGCGGCCCGAGCGGCTCAGCTCGTGGTCCTCGCCCGGGAACACGAGCATCTCGGTCTCGACGCCCGCGCGCACCAGCGCGAGGTGGTACCGCTCGGCCTGCGACAGCGGGCAGCGCAGGTCGTCCTCGGAGTGGACGACGAGCGTGGGCGTGCGCACCTGGTGCGCGGACGCCTGCGGGCTCTGCGCGCGACGCGTCTCCTCGTCATGGCCCGTGTACTCCTCGCCGAAGAACGTGCCGATGTCGGACGTGCCGGTGAAGAGCTCCGGGTCGAGGAAGCCGCGCTCCACGATCGCGCCCTGGAAGCGGTGCTCGTGCGCGATGGTCCAGGCCGTGAGGTAGCCGCCGTACGACCCGCCCATGATGCCGGTGCGCGATCCGTCGAGGGACTCGTGCACCGCGATCGCGCCGTCGAGGAAGTCGAGCACGTCGTGCATGTCGACCGTGCCCATCCGCTCCTTGATGACGCGTCCGTGCGCCTGCCCGTACCCGGCGGCGCCGCGCGGGTTGCACAGGAGGACGGCGTAGCCGGCGTCGGAGTAGACCTGCGCCTCGTCGAACAGGTGCACGCCGTAGGCCGCGTACGGTCCGCCGTGGATCACGAGGAGGACCGGGTGCGGCCCCTCCCCCTCCGGCAGCACGACCCAGCCGTGCACGGGGTATCCGTCGCGGCCGTCGACCACGAGCTCGTGCAGCGGACGGATGCCGCGCTCGCGGAGCGAGGCGGAGAAGTCGGTGAGCGGGACGAGGGCCGAGCTCGCGTCGGGCGCGCGGTCGTCGCGGACGAGCGCGAGGTCGCCGTGCGTGCGCGGATCCGTCAGGGAGACCACGATGGTCCCTCCCCCGACGCCGACCCCCGTGACCTCGACCTGGTCGTCGACGAGGGCCTCGACGGCCCCGTCCGCGTCGACGCGCAGCAGCTGCACGGTCCCGCGCGAGGCGTTGAGGACGAGCACGGCGTCCCGGTCGAGCACGGTGATGTCGCTGCCGCCGAGATCGGTCGTCTCCGCGTCCGTGAGGACGCGCGGGGCGGCGTCGCCGGGATCGAGCACGTAGAGGGACGTGTTGCGCGCGACGAAGTCGACGCCGCTCTCCCCCAGGTCCTGGGCGAGCAGGAAGACGCGGCCCCCGGCCACTGCGACCGCCTCGCCGATGCCCAGCCCGGCCTCGTGCGAGACGACCGTGCGCACCTCGGCCACGCCCGACGGGGCCGCGCCGCGGGCGGGCACCGCCACGGCGTAGGCGCCGGCGAGCAGGTCGTCGTCGCGGCTCTCGTGCCGCGAGGCGACGAAGAGGACCTCGGACCCGTCGGCGGAGAAGCGCGGGGATCCGTGGTCCACCGGCTCGTCGGTGAGCCGGATGACGGGCGGCACCCCGGCGCGCTCGGCGGCCGACGGCGTGGCGTCCGCGCCCGTGCCGCGCACGGCCGGATCCGCGGCGTCCGGGTACCCCGACGGCACCGCCGCCGCGAACGGCTCGGCGTCCAGGTCCGGGACCTCCACGAGGTGGAGCTGCACGTGCCGGTCGGTCGACCAGCCGAGCCCGTTGGCGAGGTACTTCGTGGTCGTGATCCGCCGGGCGGGCTCGGCCCCGGAGGAGACGCCCTCGACGCTCCCGTACCGGCCGGGCTCGGCGACACGTGCCGCGTACACGATGCGCGTCCCGTCCGGCGCCCAGTCGTACGCGCCGACCCCGAGCAGCTCGTCGGTCACGGCGACGGGCTCGCCGCCCGAGGCGCGGACCACGTGCAGCTGCGGCGGGCCCTTCGGCTCCGCGCGCAGGAACGCCAGCACGGCGCCGTCGGGCGACAGGCGGGGCGCCGTGTCCCGGAACCCGCGCGTGATGCGGCGCGGCGGCACGGATCCGTCGATCGCCACCTCCCACAGCTGGCCGGTGTACGCGTCGGCATGCACCCGCGGCCGCGTCACGGACGCGATGGCCAGGCGGCCGTCGGGCGAGACGGCGGGGCGGGAGACGGAGGTGAGGAGGTCGAGATCCGTGGTCTTCATCGACCCGAGCCTAGCCCGCGCCCGCCGCCGGCCACGGGCTGCGCGGCCGCCTCACTCGGGACGGAAGCTGCTCGTGTCGCCCACGAGGCGGAGGTGGTCCGCGGGGATCGGGTCGACCACCGCGCGCGCGACCTCGGCCGCGAACTGCGAGACGTTGTAGAGGCCGCCGGATGCCTCCTTGCGCTCCTGGATGGCCTCCGGGTTCATGCGGCCGAGGAGCGTGGCCGTGATGGTGCCCTCGATCATGTCGCCCGAGACGACGACGAAGCCGATGCCGCGGGCGTCGAGCTCGGGGATGAGATCGCGCAGGGCGTCCTCCCCCGCGCGCTTGCTGCGGGCGACCGCCTCGTACTCGGGCATGGTCTCGGTGGTGCGGATGAAGTGGGCCTGGTGGCTCGTGACGAAGACGACCCGGCCGCCGTCGGTCAGGAGCGGCAGGGCGCTCCGGAGCACGTTCAGCTGCGCGTCGCGGTTGAGGGTCATGGCGTAGTCCTCGGCCATGCCGCTCTCCATGCCGCCGGACGCGTTGAGCACGAGCACGTCGAGCCCGCCGAGCTCGGTGCGGATCGTCGCCATGAGCGCGTCCACCGACGCCGGGTCCGTCAGGTCGGCCCCGACCGCGACGGCCTTCGACCCGCCCTCGATCAGCTTCGCGACGAGCTTCTCGGCGCGGGCCGCCTTGTTGCGGTAGTTGACGACCACGTCCGCGCCGGCGCCGGCGAGGTAGGCGACCGTGTCGGCGCCGATGCCGCGGGAGGATCCCGTCACGAGGGCGCGTCGACCGCGCAGCTCGTCGGGGGCGAACGGGCGGATCTCGTCGACGGTGCTCACAGGGGTCTCCTCCTCGAAGGTGCGCACCCGTGGGCGCGCGACGGGTCATCCGGCTGCTGCCGGGACTCCGACGGGCGGGCTGGGCACCACGCCGACGGCGCCTGAGAGCCTACCAACGGGCCCGCGCGCTCGGGTCTAGGTTCGGGTGAGGCGGCGAGGGGGGACGGCACGGGCCATGGCGCACCTCCCCCACGACGCTCCCGGCGCCGCGCGCCCCGTCCGCTACCTCGACGACGCGCTCCCCCGCGTGCTCGCCCACCGCGGCGGCATCCGACACGGAACGGTCGAGAACACCCTCGGCGCCTTCCGCGCCGCGTGGGACGCCGGGATCACGCACCTCGAGACCGACGCCCGCGTCACGGCGGACGGCGCGTGCGTGCTGTGGCACGACGCCGACCTCCGTCGGCTCACGGGCGACCGGCGCCGCGTCGAGCGCATGACCCTGGCCGAGCTGCGCGGGATCGACCTCGGGTCGGGGGCCCGCGTCACGACCCTGGTGGAGCTCCTCCGCGCGCTGCCGTCGGCGCGCGTCAACGTCGACGTGAAGGGGCGCTCGGCGCCCGCTGCGGTCGCGCGCGAGATCCTCGCGGCCGACGCCGTGGAGCGCGTGCTCGTCACCTCCTTCTCGGGATCGCGGCGGAGGCGCGCGGTCGCGCTCCTGCCGGGCGTCGCGACGTCGGCCGACGCCCTGCGCCTCGTCATCGCGGTGCTCGGAGCGCGGCTCGGCCTCTCCCCCGTCGTCCGCGCGGCCCTCCGCGGGATCGACGCCGTGCAGATGCCGCGCACGGTCCTGGGGATCCGCACCACATCCCCCGCCATGGTCCGCGGACTGGCGCGCGTGGTCCGCGAGGTGCACGTGTGGACGGTGGACGACCCCGCGGAGATGATCCGCCTGGTCAGAGCAGGGGTGCACGGGATCGTGACGGACAGGCCGGAGCGGGCCGTCGCCGTATTGCGAGCCAGGGACTGGGATTCGCCTGGGAACCGGACGTCCTGAGAAAGGATCCTCTCAGCCGCGCGGTTTACAACGGGGAGTGCATCGCGAGAGGAGACCACCATGGCAGATCGCAGCTTGCGCGGGATGCGGCTCGGTTCCACGAGCCTGCAGAGCGAGGAGGGCGTGAGCTTCTCCCCCCGGCAGAGGAAGACCTACCGCACGGCCGACGGCACCACGTTCGAGGTCGTGTTCTCGGCGGACGCCGAGGTCCCCGAGGTGTGGGAGTCGCCGAAGAGCGGCCAGGAGGGCCGCCTGCTCGACTCGGAGGGCGCGCCCGTGGCCCACGACGAGGTCGAGGCGAAGATCCCCCGCAGCCACTGGGACATGCTGCTCGAGCGCCGCACGCGCGCCGAGCTGGAGGAGCTCCTCGAGGAGCGCCTCGCCGTCCTGCGCGCCCGGCGCGGACAGCAGCGCATCGGCGCCTGACCCGCGCCCTCCGATCGCGGCGCGTCATGAGAGCCCCCGGCTTCGGCCGGGGGCTCTCGTGCGTCCGGGCCGTCGTCGCCGGCCGGGTCAGCGCGCCGCGCGTCGCCCGCGGCGCCCGAGCGCCAGACCGGCGACCGCGAGGGCTCCGAGGCCGAGTCCCGAGACGAGCCACTCGATGTCGCGGCCCACGAGGATCGCGGGCGTCACGACGTCCGCGGTCGGCACGTCCACCACCATCGAGCCGGCGGTGAACCACGGCAGGCGGTCGAGGTCGCGGCCGTCCGGGCCGACGACGGCGCTCGTGCCCACGGTCGAGATGTTCACGACGCTGCGGCCGGTCTCGAGCGCGCGCATCCGGGCGATGGCCAGCTGCTGCACGCTCTCGTCGGTGCGGCCGAAGTCGGCGTTGTTCGACTGGGCGAGGATGAGGTCCGCGCCCTCGTGCACCATGTCGGTCGTGAGCTGGTCGTCGACTATGTCGAAGCAGATGGCGATGCCCGCGGTCACGCCCGCGGCGTCCATGACCTGGTCGGTCGTCCCCGGCGTGTACTCGCGCTGGATGAGGCCGATGAGGTCGGGCGCGAACGGCTCCCAGAACGCGCGGTCGGGCACGTACTCGCCGAACGGCACGGGGTGCTTCTTGTCGTAGTGGTCGGTCGCCCGACCCCCCGTCCACACGAGCGACTCGTTGTAGAAGCGTCCGTCGCGCTCCGTCACGGTGCCGACGACGAGCGGCGCGCCGAGACGGGCCACCACGCGGTCGAGCGCGGCGGCCGATCCGGGGTCGCGCAGCGGATCCGCGTCGGCCGCGTTCTCGGGCCACACGACCATGTCGACGCCCGCGTCGGACGGGATCTCCTCCGTCGCCCGGAGGTGCGCGCGCAGGATGTCGCCGTAGCGCGCGCCGTCGAAGTACCCGGCCTTCGCGTTCCCCTGCACGGCGGCGACGCGCGTCGTCCCGGTGGTCGTCACCGGGAACGCGGGCACGACCAGCACGAGAGCGACGGCGATCCCGGCCACGAGCGCACGGGATGACCGCCGGACGCGCTCCTCGGCCGCCAGCTCGAGCAGCAGCGCCACCAGGAGCACGAGGACGAAGGACAGACCGGACAGGCCGAGCCAGGTGACGAGGTGCGCGAACGGGCCCTCGGACTGGGACAGCGAGACGCGCCCCCACGCGAAGCCGCCGTACGGCCACACCGCGGAGATCGCCTCGCGCGCCGTCCAGAGGCCCGCGACGGCCACGGGCAGGAGCACGACCCGTCCCGCCACCGTGGAGAACGCGCGGGGGATCCAGCGGTACGCCGTGGCGATGACCGCGGCGCCCGTGGCGACGAACAGCGACTCCAGCGTCGAGAGGGCGATCCACGGCACGGGTCCCAGGTAGAGCGACGCCCACTCGATGTGCGTCAGGTAGAAGGCCAGTCCGGCCACGAGCCCGATCAGGAACGCCGGCCCCGCGCGCCGGCCCCGGAGCGCCAGGAGCACGAGGGCGATGCCGGGGAACACCATCGGCCACAGACCCCGGTCGGGGAACGCGGCGTCGAGGACCGGGCCGGACAGCGCCGCCGCCAGGATCGCACCCCAGAGCGGCAGCGGCGGGCGGATGCGCGGCTCGTCGACGTCGACGTCGACGAGCGGGTGGGCGGCGCGCTCCCGTCGGGGCGCGCGGGCGAGCGCGGTCACACCGACGAGTACGCGACGATGCCGCGCCGGATGCTGTCGAGGGCCGTGCGCGCGTTCCGGGAGACGGGGCCGTCGGCGACGATCGACAGCTGGTCGAGGAGGTCGATGGTCTGCTTGGTCCAGCGGACGAAGTCGCCCGCGGCGAGGTCGGCCTCGTCGAGCACGGCGTCCAGGCTGCCGCCGCGCGCCCAGCGGTGCATGGGCGCGCACAAGCCCGTCGAGAGCGGCTCGGTCGTCGGGAGGCGGCGCTCGCGCTCCACGTCGTCGAGCCGCGACCAGATCTCCTCCGTGCGCTCGAGCGCCGGCCGGAACGCCCCGCGCGGCAGGTTCCGCTCGTTGCGGTCGCCCTCGTCGCGGCGCGGCTGGTAGACGAGCGACGCGGCCATCGCGGCGAGCCCGGCGGGGTCGAGGTCGACCCACACCTGCGTCCGCAGGCACTCGGCGACGAGGAGGTCGCGGTCGCCGTAGATGCGCTTCAGCATCCGCCCGTTCGGCGTCGGCGCCACCTGGCCGTCGACGGCGCGCTTCAGGTAGCCGAGGGAGAGGAGCAGCTCCGTGACCCGGTCGAAGACCTTCGCGACGGCGTTGGTGCGCGTGCGGATCTGCTGGCCCAGCGCATCCGTCTGCCGCTTGAGCCGCCACCAGCGCTCCGCCCAGCGCGCGTGCGACTCGCGGTCCTTGCAGGCGTGGCAGGGGTGCGCCTTCATCCGGCGACGGAGGTCGGCGAGCTGGCGCTGGCGCTTGTCGCGCTCGCCGTGCTGGCCCGGCTGCTGCATGTCGGCGCGCGCCGCGGTGGCCCGCTCGAGGTCGCTGAGCTCGCGGCGGAGGCCCGAGTACTCGCGGAAGTCGCCGAGGTGGCAGGCCATCGCCTTCTCGTAGCCCGCGAGGGACTCCTCCTGCGTGCGGACCTTGCGGGCGAGGTCGACCACGGCCCGGTCGGCCTGGAACTGCGCGAACGACGACTCGAGCACCTCGCGCGTGCGCTCGCGGCCGAACTGGTCGATCAGGTTGACGGCCATGTTGTAGGTGGGCCGGAAGCTGGAGTTGAGCGGGTACGTGCGACGGGACGCGAGCGAGGCGACGGCCTGCGGATCCAGCCCGTCCTTCCACTGGATGACCGCGTGGCCCTCGACGTCGATGCCGCGGCGGCCGGCGCGGCCCGTGAGCTGCGTGTACTCCCCCGGTGTCAGCGGCACGCGCGCCTCGCCGTTGAACTTTTCCAGCTGCTCGAGCACGACCGTGCGGGCGGGCATGTTGATCCCGAGGGCCAGCGTCTCGGTCGCGAACACGGCCTTCACGAGCTTGCGCTGGAACAGCTCCTCGACGACCTCCTTGAAGGCGGGGAGCATCCCGGCGTGGTGCGCGGCGACGCCCCGCTCGAGCCCTTCGAGCCACTCCCAGTAGCCGAGGACGGCGAGGTCCTCGTCCCGCAGCGTGCGGCAGCGCTCCTCCACGACGGCGCGGATCTCGTCGCGCTCGTCCGCGTGCGTGAGCCGGACGCCCGCGCGGAGCACCTGCTTGACCGCGGCGTCGCAGCCCGCGCGGCTGAAGATGAAGAAGATGGCCGGCAGGAGGTTGCGCTCGTCGAGGAGGGCGACCACCTCGGGCCGGTCCATGCGCCCGCGCTCCCAGGGGCCCGGAGCGCGTCGTCCGGAACCGCCGCCCGCTCCCCCGCGGCCGCGGCCCTGGCTCTGCCCGGCGCGCACGCGGGCGGACTCGCGGCCGCCGCCGTGCGTCATCCGGACGAGCTCGGGGTTCACGCGATGCGTGGCCGCGAGCCCGGAGGAGTCGAAGAGGTCGACCATGCGGTGCCGCACGATGACGTGCTGCTCCAGCGGCACGGGACGCTCCTCCGAGACGATGACGTCGGTCTCGCCGCGGACGGCCTGCAGCCAGTCGCCGAACTCCTCCGCGTTGGAGACCGTGGCGCTCAGGGAGATCATGCGCACGCTCTGCGGCAGGTGGATGATGACCTCCTCCCACACGGCCCCGCGGAAGCGGTCGGCGAGGTAGTGCACCTCGTCCATGATGACGAAGGCGAGGTCGCGGAGGAGGTCGGAGTCCGCGTAGAGCATGTTGCGCAGCACCTCGGTCGTCATGACGACGATGCGCGCCCGGCTGTTGACGTTCGTGTCGCCCGTGAGGAGCCCCACCTCGTCCGGCCCGTACTCCGCGACGAGCTCGGCGTACTTCTGGTTGCTCAGGGCCTTCATCGGCGCCGTGTAGAAGATCTTGGCGCTCGGACGCTGCATCGCGAGGAACACCGCGAACTCGGCGACCACGGTCTTGCCCGCGCCGGTGGGCGCGGCGACGAGCACGCTGCGGCCGTTCTCGAGCGAGGCGGCAGCGGCGCGCTGGAACGGGTCGAGGTCGAAGCGCAGGCCGCTGGCGAACTGCTCCAGGAGCGGCAGGCCGCGGCGGCTCCGGGAGGCGGCGTAGCGTTCGGCGGGCGAGAGCTGGTCTGTCACGATGCCGCCAGTCTAGGCGGCGGATCCGGGCGTCGGCCGGGCGCGGACGCGACGACGCCCGCCCCTCGCGGGACGGGCGTCGGATGCGCGGGACCCGCGCGCGTCAGGGCAGCAGGTCGTCCGTGAGCGTCGCGGCCCGACGCGCACGACGCTTGTCGTTCAGCAGCGAGATGCCCGCGGCGATCAGGTACAGGACCGTCATCGGCACGGCCAGCAGGAACATCGACATGACGTCGGCCGCCGGCGTCGCGATGGCGCAGAACAGGATGATCAGCAGGATGGCGATGCGCCACGACTTGATGATCGCCGTGCCGGTGAGGATCCCCATGAAGTTGAACAGCACGAGGAACACCGGCAGCACGAACGCGATGCCCACCGCGAACACGAGCTTCAGCACGAAGTCGAAGTACTCGCGCGCCGTGATGAACGAGGAGTCCCCCGCTCCGGCGAACTGCGTGAGCAGCGCGACGATGTGCGGCAGCACGAACCAGCCGGCCGCGCATCCGCCGAGGAACAGCGGCACGGCGGAGAAGAAGAAGCCGAAGGTGTAGCGGCGCTCCGTCTTCGTGAGGCCGGGGACCAGGAAGGCGAAGACCTGGTACAGCCACACCGGGCTGGAGATGATGAGGCCCACGTAGAGGGCGATCTGCAGTCGCAGGTCGAAGGCCGACGTGATGGTCGGGAAGTTGAGGCTCGCGTTCCGCCCCTGCTCGGCGTTGATCTCCTCGATGGGCGCGCGCAGCGCCTCGAGCACGAACGACGACAGGAACCAGCCCGCGACCATCGCCAGGACGATGGCCACGCCGGCGATGAACAGGCGCTTCTTCAGCTCCAGCAGGTGCTGGACGAGGGACATGCGCCCCTCGGCGTCCCGCTTCGTGGCGCGGGGCCGCTCGGTGGTGCTCACGGATCAGGCGCGGGGGCGGGAGTCCCCGTCACGCGGGGAGTCGTAGCGCGGGGCGTCGTAGCGGGGCTCGTCGGCGCGGGTGTCGCTGGGGCGGACGAAGTCGCGCGGGGCGTCGCGGTCGTCCGAGCGGTAGCGCTCCTCGTCGCGGCGGCGGTTCTCCTCGCGGGTGTCGTCCCGGCGGTCGGACGCGCTCTCCTCCTTCATGGTCTTGACCTCGCCCTTGAAGATGCGCATGGACTGGCCGACGCTCTTCGCCAGGGCCGGCAGCTTGGTGGAGCCGAAGAGCAGGACGATGACGACGAGGATGATGACGAGGTGCCAGCCGCTGAAGGCGTTTCCGAGCATGTGGTTCACATTCCTTAGGTCACGAAGGCCGGACAGTCGTTGTCGGATTGAGGACGAGTCTATCGTCGGGACCCTGGGGACGGCAGGGAGGGCCGAGCGGTTCACGCGGAGTTCGCCTCGCGCGCCTACCGGTGTTCGCGGGAGCCGACGAGGGGTCGGGCGGCCGGAGCGGAGCCCGCCCGCGACAGGTGGAGCCCGGTCAGGCCTCCGCGTCGTAGGCGGCCGCGGCGCGTGCGGCCCAGTCGGCGACGGCCGCGCGCGCCTCCGGCGGGCCGGTGACCACGACGACGCCGGCCATGCCCGCGACGAGCCGCACCAGGCCCTGGTAGTGCGCCACGCGCACCGTGAGCTTCACGCGGCCCGGACTGCCGGGGATCGGCACGGGCCGCTCGTCCCCCACGAAGTCGCCGAGGAGCGGCAGCGCGGACTCCGCCACCTCCAGCGAGACGCGGAGGTCGTCGGGGCTCGGCTCGAACAGGGTGTCGCCGAGCACGACGTCCTGGGGGCGGTGCTCCGGCGGGAGGTCGGTGACGAGGAGCTCGTCGAGGCGGTCGAGGCGGAACGTGCGGACGGCGCCGCGCGCCAGATCCCAGCCGCGCAGGTACCAGTCCTGGTCGACCGACTCGAGGCGCAGCGGATCCACGACCCGGCGCTCCGTGCCGCCGCGGGGGCTGCGGTAGTCGAACTCGACGCGGCGCTCGTCGGCGATGGCGCGGCGCAGGTCCTCGCGCGTGCGGTCGCCCGCGCCGGCGGCGACGGCGACCTGGCTGGGGCTCGCCGAGGAGCCGCGCGCCAGCTTCGCCATGAGCTGCCCGACGAGGTCGAGGTCGCTGGCGTCGGCCTGGGAGGAGACGTACTGGAGGCCCGCGATGAGCGCCGCCGCCTCGCGCGCGGAGAAGCGCGGCGAGTCGTCGAGGGCGACCATGTGCGTGATGACGATCTGGTCGTTGTCCTCGAAGTCGTCCCAGGCGATGTCGAACAGGTCGCCGTGCTGGTACGACGCGGTGGATCCCGGGACGCCGGAGACGGCGATGAGGCGCACGGCCTGGCGGATCTGCTCGGCCGGCACCCGGAAGTGCGCGGCGGCCTGGGCGACGCTCACCCGCCCGTGGTCGGTGAGGTACGGCACGAGGGCCAGCAGGAAGGCGAGCTTGTCCTGCGCCTGGAGCGGTGCGGCGCGGTCGGTCACGATGCGTCCTCCCGGTGGGCGGCGGCGGTCTCGGCGAGGCGGGCGCGCACGGCGTCGCGCAGCCGCGGCGGCGCGATCACGCGCGCCTCGGGGCCGAAGCCGGCCACCTCGTCCGCGAACAGGTTGGTGTCGGAGTAGTGCACGCGCAGGCGCCCGTCGCCGAGGTCCTCGGTGTCGCGGCGGCGGCGGAGGCGGATCTCCGCGTCGCTGCCGGGCACCACCGACACCTCGCCGACGCCGTTCGCCCACACCCGGTCGAGGTCGGCGAGGGCGCGCTCGGCGTGGTCCTCCCCCTCGGGCGTGAACGCGCGGCTCGTGACGCGGACGCGGTCGACGATGCGGGAGAGCAGGAAGGTGCGCGGGCCGTCGGCGTCCTGGTCGATGCCGTGCAGGTGCCAGCGCCCCTGGTGCTGGACGAGCGCGAGCGGCGCGACGGTGCGGGTCCGCGCGGCGCGCTCCCCGGGCTTGAGGTAGCCGAACGTGACGAGCACGTGACGCTCCAACGCGACGCTGAGCGGCCCGAACGCCGCCTCGCGCGTGCGCAGCCGAGGCGCGTAGCCGATGACCGGGTCGTCCGACTCGACGCCGAGCGAGCGGAGCTTGATGAGCGCGCGGCGCGACTCCCCCGACAGCGACCCCTCGCGCCAGACCATGGCCGCGAGGTTGAGCAGCGTCGTCTCCTCCGGCGTGAAGGACAGGTCCGCGGGCAGCTCGTAGGCGCCCCGCGGGATCCGGTACCGCAGGAGCTGGTTGTTGCCCTCCTGGCCCGGGGACTCGACCGTCTCGAGCGGCACGCCGAGGTCGCGGATGTCGTCCTTGTCGCGCTCGAACTGGCGCTCCAGGTTCGCGTTGTCTCCGCCCGCGCGATACCGCTGGCGGTACCCCTGGACGCTCGAGAGGACCTCGTTCTTGGTCAGGCCCTGCTCGGTGGCGAGCAGCGCCAGCACCAGGCTGAACAGCCGCTCCTCGACCGGCACGGCGGGGCGGGGGGATGACTCGGGCACTCGGATGTCCTCACGGTGGTGCAGCCCCCGGCCGGTGGCGATGCGCTTACTTGCTCGGCTTGCTCGTCCCGAGGATATCCACGACGTAGACCAGCGTGGAACCCGCGGGGACCTTGGCGGACGCCTGGTCGCCGAATCCGTCGCCCGGCGGGACGACCGCGATGACCTGGTCGCCCACGTGCTTGCCGACCAGGGCCTTCGCGAGTCCGGGGGTGACGACGACCGCGGAGGGCGCGGACGCCGACCCGGCCGTGCTCGCGGCGGCGGGGACCTGCAGGGGACCGCCGGCGGCCCAGCTGGATCCGAAGACGGCCTGCTTCTCGGCCGAGGCGCTCGTGCCCCAGACGACTCCCGTGTACTGCATCGTGACGACGTCGCCCTCGGCGACCTCGTCGCCGTCGCCGGCGCGCAGCAGCGCGTCGCGGTAGTCCGTGGGCGGGGTGCTCGGCGGGATCGTGACGCCCGGGACGCCGTCGTCGGTGGTGACGACCGAGGGGAACCCGGCCTGCGCGGGACGCCGGTCGCCGGTGGCGCGCTCCGGGAACGAGGAGATGATGTCGACGACGAGGACGAGGCCGTCCGTGGCCTCGAGCCCGCGGGAGGAGAGGTCCTGACCCGGGAAGACGGTGGAGACCGGCACGGTGACGGCGAGGCGCGAGCCGACCGGCATGCACGTCATCGCGTCCTCGAGGTACGGGAGCCCCTCGTGCAGCGACGCCGTGGTGAAGACGTTCGACCCGGTGGTGCGCGAGTTCGGGGCGACGCGCGCGTACTCCGCGAGCGTCTCGCCCGTCTTGCCGTCGACGATGGAGGCCGCGGCGGTGATGCCCTGGTGCGGCTGAACCCGCTCCCCGTCGCCCGCGACGAGGACGGAGACCTCGGTGCCCGAGGGCTTGAGCGGCGTCGGGAACGTCACGGAGGCGGGGGCGCTGCCCACGTCGCCCGTGGCCTGGACCGCGCTCGAGGAGGTACCGGGCTGCCCGAGGGGCGTGCAGTCGGCCGCGGAACCGGATCCGGAGCCCGAGGGGCTGCAGGCGGCGAGCGACAGGACGAGCCCTGCGCAGACGGTGAGCGCGGCGGAACGGCGCACGTGACTCCTCTTTCGATGGTGGGGGTGGCCGGCACGCACCCGCGTGATCGGCCCTGTCATCCTAGGCGGTGGGGTCGGCGGGCTCCGGCGCATCGGCCGCGCCGTGGGGATCCGCCGCGCCGCCCGCCTCGGCCGCGTCGCGCGCGCCCGCCAGCTCGGCGCCGTGCTCCGCGATGCGGACGCGCTTGCGCAGGACCTTGTCGCTGACCCGGCGCTCGCCGAGCGAGCCGGGGGTCCAGGCCTCCATGTCCTCGTCGCTGAAGTCCGACTTCGACGCGCGGCGCTTGAGCTGCGGGAGGACGGATCCGGGCGCGAGGCGCCGGGCGGTGATGAGGAAGCCGGTGTGCCCGATCATGCGGTGCTCGGGGCGGACCGCGAGGCCCTCCACGTGCCAGCCGCGGATCATCGTCTCGCTCGCGTCGGGGTTCGTGAAGAGGCCCGTGTCGCGCAGCGCCTCGGCGACGCGCGAGAGCTGCGTGACGGTGGCGACGTAGCAGAGCAGGACGCCGCCGGGCGTGAGCGCCTCGGCCACGGCGTCGACGCACTCCCACGGGGCCAGCATGTCGAGGACGACGCGGTCGACGGAGTGCGGCTCGGTCACGGTCGGCAGCGCCTCGGCGAGGTCGCCGAGCGTGATGGACCAGTTCTCGGGGCTGTGCCCGAAGTAGCTGGAGACGTTGCCGCGGGCCACGTCGGCGAACTCCTCGCGGCGCTCGAAGGAGAGCAGCGTGCCGGTGGGGCCGAGGGCGCGCAGCAGCCACATGGAGAGCGCGCCGGATCCGACGCCGGCCTCCACGACCGTGGCGCCCGGGAACACGTCGGCGAGGCCGAGGATCTGCGCGGCGTCCTTGGGGTAGATGATCGCGGCGCCGCGCGGCATCGACATGACGACGTCGGACAGGAGCGGGCGGAGCGCGAGGCACTCGACCCCAGCGCTGTTCGTCACGACGCTGCCGTCGGGCAGGCCGATGAGGTCGTCGTGGTCGATCATGCCGCGGTGGGTGTGGAACACCTTGCCGGGCTCGAGCAGGATCGTGTTGAGGCGGCCCTTGGGGCCGGTCAGCTGCACGCGGTCGCCCGCGCGGAACGGGCCGCTGAAGCGCGCGGCCGCGGTGTCGACGGTCATGCGCGCACCTCGTCGCGGGTCGGGGCGCCGGCGCGCCGGGCATCGTGGGCGGCCTCGACGTCGGCGAGCGTGCGGCCGGCGAGCGTGTCCCAGAGCACGTAGGCGTCGTCGGCGGGCAGGGGGACGTGGTGCGGGACGGCGATCACGGTGGCGCCCGAGGCCACGGCGGAGGCGACCCCGGGTACCGAGTCCTCGATGGCGACGCAGTCGCGGATGTCCACGCCCAGCAGGTCGGCCGCGGCCAGGTACGCCTCGGGGTGCGGCTTGCTGCGGGAGACGTCGTCGCCGGCGACCACGTGGTCGAACGCGTCGAAGGGGACGGCGTCGGCGACCTGGCGGGCCATGCGGCCGATGGACATGGTGACGAGAGCGGTGGGGATGCCGGCCTCGCGGATCGCGCGGAGGAGCTCGCGCGCGCCGGGACGCCACGGCACCTCGACGAGGATCTGCTCCATCACCCGGTCGCTGAGGCGGTCGATGATCTCGCCCGCGGGCAGGTCGACGCCGGCCTCCTGCAGGATGCGGGCCGAGTCGGGCAGCCCGTTGCCGACGAGCCGGAGCCCGTCCTCGTGCGTCCACGTGCCGCCGAACGAGCCGACCAGCGCCGCCTCCGCCACCATCCAGTAGGGCTCGGTGTCCACGATGGTGCCGTCCATGTCCCAGAGGACGGCCGCGGGTCTGTTGCTGATCACGGGGAGCGAGTCTATCGGGGGGCCGCCGCGTCCTAGGATCGTACGACGACCGCCGGCCGGGTGGTCGGGTCGGAGGGGACGGGAGTCACGTGGCGGATGCCGAGAGGTTCGTGAGCGGACGGCTGCTGGTCGTCGCCTTCGAGGGCTGGAACGACGCGGGCGAGGCCGCCAGCGGAGCGGTCCGGGCGCTCAAGGAGCTCCTCGACCTCGAGGCGGTGTCGTCGGTGGATCCCGAGGACTACTTCGACTTCCAGTTCAACCGCCCCACCATCGGCTTCGCGGAGGACGGCACCCGCGAGCTCGAGTGGCCGGGCGCCACGCTCTACGGCCCGAAGGACCCCCGGCGACCCGCGCAGGACCTGGCCGCCGACGCGCAGCTCGGCGTGAGCGGCGACAACGGCGGCAGCATCCACCTCCTCCTCGGCGTCGAGCCGTCCCGGCACTGGACGGCCTTCACGGCCGAGGTGCTCGACGCGGCACGCGCCGCGGGCGTCGAGGGCGTCGTGCTGCTCGGCGCGCTGCTCGCGGACGTTCCGCACACGCGTCCCATCACGGTCTTCTCCACGAGCGAGAACGCGGACGTGCGCGCCGAGCTCGGCATCGAGCGGAGCACGTACGAGGGACCGGTGGGGATCCTCAGCATCATCGCCCAGCGCGCCGAGGAGATGGGCATGCCCACCGTCTCGCTCTGGGCCTCGGTCCCCCACTACGTGCACAGCGCGCCGTCCCCGAAGGCCACGCTCGCGCTCATCGACAAGCTCGAGGAGATGGTCGACGTCGTGATCCCGCGCGGCGAGCTGATCGAGGAGGCCGCCACCTGGGAGGCCGGCATCGACCAGCTCGCGGGCGAGGACGAGGACATGGCGTCCTACATCCAGCAGCTCGAGCAGGCGCGGGACACCGTCGACTCCCCCGAGGCGAGCGGCGAGGCCATCGCGCAGGAGTTCGAGAAGTACCTCCGCCGCGGCGACGGGCCGCGCGGCCGAGGCGACGACCGCCCGGACGAGCCGTGGCGGCCCCGGGAGCCCAAGGACCCGAAGGACCAGTAGGGCGGCGCCGCGGCGGACCGCGCGGACTCCTGCGCCGGTCAGGCCGCGGGGCTCCCCAGCCGCACGCCGAGCAGCGCGTCGACGGCCTCGACCTCGACGGGCGTCGCGGGCACGCCCGTCGCCACGCGGAGGTCGAGCAGCAGGAGCGCGCCCGGGGTGTCCAGGTCGTCGGCCAGCCGCTCGCGCACCAGCTGCACGAGCTCGCCGGGCTCCTCCGCGACGGCGTCGACGGGCGGCGTCGCCGCATCGACCCACGCGTCCCACGCGGCGAGCCGGGCGACCGACTCCGCGAGGAGCGCGTCGGTCCACTCCCAGTCGGCGCGGTAGTGCTGGGCCAGGAGCGCGAGGCGGATGGCGCGCGGATCCACGCCCGCGGCCCGCAGGCGCGACACGAGCACGAGGTTGCCGAGCGACTTGCTCATCTTCTCGCCCTGGTAGGCGACCATCCCGGTGTGCGCGTACACGCACGCGAAGTCCTCGCCGGTGAGGGCGGAGGCGTGGCCGGCGGACATCTCGTGGTGGGGGAAGATTAGGTCGGATCCGCCGCCCTGCACCGTGACGGGCCGGTCGAGCTTCCGCAGCGCGATGACGGCGCACTCGATGTGCCAGCCGGGCCGTCCGCGGCCGACGACGCCGTCCCACGCGGGCTCGCCCGCGCGCTCGGCACGCCAGAGCAGCGGATCCAGCGGGTCGCGCTTGCCGGGCCGCTCGGGGTCGCCGCCGCGCTCGGCGGAGAGCGCGGACATCGTGTCGCGGTCGTAGCGGCTCTCGTCGCCGAGCGCCCAGGGTCCGTCCTCGCCCGCGCGGGCCACGTCGAAGTAGAGGTCCCGGGCGCCGGGCTCGACGGCGTCGGGGGTGTCGACCGGGTAGGCCGTGCCGCGTCGCACGAGCTCGGCGACGGCGGCCGCGACCTCGTCGACGACCTCCGTCACGCCGACGTAGAAGTCGGGCGGAAGGATCCGCAGCGCCTCCATGTCGGTGCGGAACAGCTCGACCTGCTCGGCGGCGAGATCGCGCCAGTCGACGCCCGTGGCGGTCGCCCGCTCCAGCAGCGGGTCGTCGACGTCGGTCACGTTCTGCACGTACGCCACGTCGTAGCCGCGGTCGAGCCAGACGCGCTGCAGGGTGTCGAAGGCGAGGTAGGTGGAGGCGTGTCCGATGTGCGTCGCGTCGTACGGCGTGATGCCGCACACGTAGAGGCCCACGCGGCCGTCGCCCGCGCACTCGGCGGGACGGACGGTTCCGCTGCTCGTGTCGTGCAGCTGCGGGACGGGCGGCTCCCCCGCGACGGCGGGGACGGCGGTACGTGACCAGGCGCGCACGGGATCAGGCCGCGATCGCACCCGTGCCGAGCAGCACGAGCAGCACGACGCCGAGGGCGACGCGGTAGACGACGAAGGGCATGAAGGTGCGCGTGGAGATGTACCGCATGAGGCCCGCGATGACCGCGAGGCCGACGACGAACGCGATGAGCGTCGCGACCGCGGTCTGGCCCGCGCCCGCCTGGCCGGTCTCGTCGAAGCTCTTCACGAGCTCGTACAGGCCGCTGCCGAAGACGGCCGGTACGGCGAGGAGGAACGAGTACTCGGCGGCGACCGGGCGGGCGTAGCCGAACGCGCGCGCCGCGGTGGTGGTGGCGCCCGACCGGGAGACCCCGGGGACGAGGGCGAGGGCCTGGGCGATGCCGATGCTCACGCCGTGCCCGTACGTCATGTCCTTCTCGAGCCGGTCGCTGCGGCTGTACCGGTCGGCGAGGCCGAGCAGGATGCCGAAGACGATGAGCACGATGGCGACGATCCAGAGCGAGCGGAACGTGGAGCGGATCGTGTCCTGGAAGAGGTAGCCCGCGATGCCGATGGGGATGGTGCCGATGATGACGAGCCAGCCCATGCGCACGTCCGGGTCGCTCTTCGGCATGCCGCCGCGGAGCGAGCGGAACCAGGCCGACAGGACCCTGCCGATGCGCTTGCGGAAGAACACCACGACCGCGAGCTCGGTGCCGAGCTGCGTGATGGCGGTGAACGTCGCGCCCGGGTCGCCGCCCAGGAAGAGCCCGGCGATGCGGAGGTGCGCGCTCGAGGAGATGGGCAGGAACTCGGTCAGACCCTGGACGAGGCCCAGGAAGATCGCCTCGAGATAGCTCAAACGGGTGCTCCCAGTGTCGGGTGGCCCACCTGGGGCTCGGATCTAGTAGTTCAGGAGGAGGTCGCGCAGGACCTGCCTCCCGAAGACTAGTGCGTCGAGCGGGACGCGCTCGTCGACGCCATGGAACATCGCCGGGAAGTCCATCGAGGCCGGCAGCTTGAGCGGCGCGAAGCCGTAGCCGGTGATCCCGAGGAGGCTGAGCGCCTTGTTGTCCGTGCCGCCGGAGAGCATGTAGGGCAGCACCTCGGCCTCGGGGTCGTGCGCGCCGAGGGTGGCGACCATGGCGTCCACGAGCGGACCGTCGAACGGGTTCTCGAGGCCGACGTCCTGGTGCACGATGCGCACCTCGACGCCCTCGCCGGCCAGCTCGCGGACCCGCGCGAGCACGGCCTCCTCCTCGCCCGGGAGCACGCGGATGTCGACCAGGGCCTCGGCCGTGTCGGGGATCACGTTGTGCTTGTAGCCGGCGGTGAGCAGCGTCGGGTTGGTGGTGGTGCGGAGCGTCGCGGCGATGAACTTCGAGGCCGTGCCCGTGGCGATGGCCAGGTCGTCCGGCGTCACCTGCTTCGGGTCGGCGCCGACGATCCGGGCGATCTCGTCGAGCAGCTGGCGCGTCGTGTCGGTGAGGTGGACGGGCCACTCCTCCATGCCGATCCGCGCGACCGCGCCCGCGAGGCGCGTGACGGCGTTGTCGCGGTTGACCTGCGAGCCGTGGCCCGCGGTGCCGGTGGCGACCAGGCGGATCCAGATGAGCGCCTTCTCCCCCGTCTGCAGCAGGTACGCGCGCTTGCCGGCCAGGTCGATGGAGTAGCCGCCGACCTCGCTGATGGCCTCGGTGGCCCCCTCGAACCACTCGGGGCGGTTCTCGACGACGTACGCGGAGCCGAGCACGCCGCCCGCCTCCTCGTCGGAGAAGAAGCCCATGATGAGGTCGCGCTCGGGGGCGCGACCGGAGGTGATGATCTCCTGGAGCGCGGTGATCATCATCGCGTCCATGTTCTTCATGTCCACGGCGCCGCGGCCCCAGAGCATGCCGTCCTTGATGACGCCGCCGAACGGGTCGACGGACCAGTTCGCCGGGTCGGCGGGGACCACGTCGAGGTGGCCGTGCACGACGAGCGCGGGCTTGTCGCGGTTGCGCCCCGGGATGCGGGCGAGGACGCTCGTGCGACCGGGCGCGGCGTCGATCAGCTCGGGCTCGAGCCCCAGGTCCTTGAGATGCTGCTCGACGTACTCGGCGGCCTCCGTCTCCCCCTCCGACCGGCCCTCGCCGTGGTTGGTCGTGTCGAACCGGATGAGGTCGCGGGCGATCCGCGCGGTGGCGTCGAGGTCGTCGGGGAGCGTGTCGGTCATGGGTCCACGCTATCGAGGCCGGGCACGGGCGTCCGGCCCGGCGGGTGGTCGAGAGGCCTCCCGAGCCGTGCTAATGTCGTCTCTCGGCAGCCGGAGACGGCGGGCCGCACATCCTGTCCGGATGGCGGAATTGGTAGACGCGCTAGCTTGAGGTGCTAGTGCCCGTATTAGGGCGTGGGGGTTCAAGTCCCCCTTCGGACACACACGAGAGCCGGTCGGATCCACGAGGATCCGACCGGCTCTTCCTCGTTCCCGGCCGGCTCGGCCACCGCCCGGCTACAGTCGCTCTCGGCCCGCGCGACGGGCCTCCGACCCGAGAGCGAGATCGCATGACCGTCGTCGACAGCGCCGTGTACGTCCAGGGGGTCCGCACGGCGGATCCGGAGAGCCTCGACGAGACGTTCGAGGTGATGCGCGAGCGCCAGGGCCTCGCGTGGATCGGCCTCTACCGCCCGGACGCGGACGAGCTCCACCACGTCGCCGCCGAGTTCGGGCTGCATCCGCTCGCGGTCGAGGACGCCCTCACCGGCCACCAGCGGTCCAAGATGGAGCGCTACGGCGACACCTGGTTCGTCGTCCTGCGGCCCGCGCGCTACGTCGACGCCGATGAGCGCGTCGAGTTCGGCGAGCTGCACGTGTTCGTGGGGCCGGACTTCGTGGTCACCATCCGGCACGCCGAGTCGCCCGACCTCTCCGCCGTCCGTCACCGCCTCGAGGACGACCCCGAGCTGCTCGCGCTCGGCCCCACCGCCGTCCTCTACGCGATCCTCGACCAGGTCGTCGACGAGTACGGGCCCGTCGCCGCGGGCCTCGAGGACGACGTGGACGAGATCGAGGACCAGATCTTCGGCGCCGATCCCGACGTCTCCCGCCGCATCTACGCGCTCATGCGCGAGGTCACGGCCTTCCAGCGCGCCACCGCGCCCCTCGGGGCGATGCTCGACGACCTCCGCGCCGCCGCCGAGCGGCGCGACGTGGACCTCGAGCTGCGCCGCGGCTTCCGCGACGTCCACGACCACGTCATCCGCGTCGCCGAGCGGGCGGACGCCTTCCGCACGCTGCTGCAGAACGCGCTGACGGTGCACACGACCCTCGTCGGCCAGCGCCAGAACGACGAGATGAAGAAGCTCACCGAGACGAGCCTCGCGCAGAACGACCAGGTGAAGCGCATCTCGTCCTGGGCGGCCATCCTCTTCGCGCCGACGCTCGTCGGCACCATCTACGGCATGAACTTCACCAACATGCCGGAGCTGAAGTGGACCTACGGCTATCCGCTCGCGCTCGGCCTCATGGTCGTGATGGGCGGCATCCTCTACGCGGCGTTCCGGAAGCGCGGCTGGATCTGATCCGCGGGCCGGTCGGCCGCCCGGCGCGCCGATAGGGTGACGGGATGCGCGTCGTCGTCATCGGAGCCACCGGCCACATCGGGACCTTCCTCGTCCCCCGCCTCGTGGACTCCGGCCACGACGTCGTCGCGGTCAGCCGCGGCACCCGCGAGCCCTACCGCGTGTCCCCGCTCTGGGACCGCGTCGAGCGCGTCGCCGTGGACCGCGAGGCCGAGGACGCGGCGGGCACCTTCGCGGAGCGCATCGCCCAGCTGGCGCCCGAGGTGGTCATCGACCTGGTGTGCTTCACGCCGGAGTCGGCGCGCCACCTCGTCGAGGGGCTGCGCGGGCGGATCCGCCACCTCGTGCACGTCGGCAGCATCTGGACGCACGGGCTGAGCTCCTCGCTCCCGCTCCGCGAGGACGACGTCAAGGAGCCGTTCGGCGAGTACGGGGTGCGGAAGGCGGAGATCGAGCGCTACCTGATCCACGAGTCCCGGTCCGGCGGCGTGCCCGCGACGGTCGTCCACCCCGGCCACATCAGCGGCGGCGGCTGGCCGGTCATCACGCCCGTCGGCAACCTCGACCCCGCCGTCTGGACCGCGCTGGCCACGGGCGCGCCCCTCGCCGTCCCGGGCTCGGGAAGCGAGACCATGCACCACGTGCACGCCGACGACGTCGCGCAGGTCGTGCAGCTGGCCGTCGTGAACCGGGAGACCGCCGTGGGCGAGAGCTTCCACGCCGTCTCCGAGCGCGCCATGTCCGTCCGCGGGTTCGCGCGCGCCGCCGCGGCCTGGTTCGGCCGCGAAGCCGAGCTGGAGCACCTCGACTGGGACGCGTTCCGCGCGCGCACGGCACCCGAGCACGCGGACGTGAGCTGGGAGCACCTCAGCCGCAGCCACGTCGCCAGCATCGAGAAGGCCCGCGACGTGCTCGGCTACGCGCCGCGGTACACGAGCGAGGAAGCGGCCCGCGAGGCCGTCGAGTGGATGGTGCGGGCGGGCCAGCTGGACGTGCCGCTCCCCCGCTGACCGCTTCGCGGCGTGCTCGCGCGGTCGTCCCCGCGCCCGCGCCGCCGCGCCGCGTCAGACGAAGCGGGCGTCGAGCACGAGCCGGGTGCGGACCGCGAGCAGACGCTCCGGCGCCATGGGCGTGAGGCCCGGCAGGCCCGCGGCCACGTGGTCGGCCAGGAGCGTGCGTGCGACCGCATAGGCCGGGAGCGCGTGCGGGTCGTCGGCGCCGTGCAGCACGACGGGCGCCGCGCCGAGCACGCCGGAGGGCAGCGACAGCACGAGTCCGACGACGGGCACGTCCATCTCCCGCGCCAGCGCGCGGGCGCGCGCATCCAGCCCCCGGAGGACGTCGGCGCGCGCCGCCGGGTCCGTCGCCGCCGCGGATCCGGCGGGCACCGACTCGACCGCCACGAGGCCCTGCGGCCCGAGCACCAGGTGGTCGACGGCATCGCCTGAGCGGGGCACGGAGACCCCGTTCCAGAACGCGTAGGAGGGCCCGAGCTCCATGAGCTCGCGCGCGGTCTCCTCCTGGGCGACGGCGGCGCGGAGGGCGGCCGCGGCCTCCTCGGGGACCTCCGCGACGAGGTCGGGCGCGTAGGCGTCGGCCTCGAAGCGGCGGCGGAGCCCCGCGAGGCGCGTCAGGCGGTCGCTGTAGGCCGCCATCAGGTCGGGGTAGGCGCGGAGGGCCCGCTCGTGCGCGAGCACGTCCTCCTGGAGCCGGCGGGCGGCGACGCGGCGCGGCTCCTCGGAACGGAACCACGCGCGGCCCATGGGTCCGGCCAGGGCGAGCCCCGCGGCGGCGCCGAGCACCGCGCCCCCGAGGGCGCCCGTCGCGCCGAGTCCCGAGACGAGGAGCACGACGGCGAGGAGCGCGGCCAGCACGGGCGGGGCGATGACGCGCGTCCGCCGCACGTACGGACCGGGCTCGCCCGAGAGCGCCGGGCCGCCCCGGGGCGGGACGGGCGACGCGGGCACGACGGGCTCGGCCGGATCGGCGAGCCACTCGCGCACGAGCGACAGGTAGCGGAGGCGGGCGAAGCCGCCGGGGTGGCCGAAGCTGCGGGTGCGGGCGGCGGGTCTCTCCCGGGGCGCTCCCGGGCGACCGCGGCGCGAGGCGGGATCCCAACCGGATCCCGCGGTCGACTCCGGGTGCGCGGGGTGCGCGCGTCCCGCGGTGCCGTCCTCCTCCGCCGCGGGCGCGTCGCGGAGGCCGCGTTCGTAGCGAGCGCGGCTCTCGGGGTCGCCGACGGCCTCGAACGCGTCGCGCACCGCCTGGAACGCGTCCGCGCTCCCGCCCATGTCCGGGTGGGCGGCGCGGACGCGGCGACGGTAGGCCCGGCGGATCTCCTCCTGGGACGCGGCGGGATCCACGCCGAGCACGGCGTACGCGTCGGCGTCGCGCGACGGGACGGACATGGGACTCCTCGCGGGCGCCGGTCGGGCGGCTCCCAGGATGACGAGCGTAGGCGAGGCCGCCTGGGCGACGCCCGAGCGCGGCATCCGCCCCCGTCGCACCTCTCGACCACGGGCGCGCCCGCCCGCGCCGCGCGCGTGATACCAGCTCGACCCCTGTGCCCGCGAACTTCTCGCCGTCCGCCTGCCTGCGTAGGGTATCCCCCGCCGACGCCCCTCCCGGTGACCGACCGACGCAGAGGAGACCGACATGTGGGACTTCCTGTCCGCCCGAGCCGACCAGATCGCCTTCTCCGCCTGGCAGCACCTCAGCCTCGTGGTGCAGTGCCTGGCGCTCGCCACCCTGATCGCCGTGGGCATCGCGGCCGCCGTGTACCGCAGCCGCCCGCTCACGTCCCTCGCCAACAGCGTGTCCGCCATCGGCCTCACGATCCCCGCCTTCGCGCTGGTGGGGCTGCTCATCGCGCCCCTCGGCTTCGGCGTGGCCCCCGCGGTCGCGGTCGTCACCTTCTTCGCGACGCTCCCGATCCTGCGGAACGCCGTGGTGGGGCTCGCGGGCATCGACCCGGCCCTGGTCGAGTCGGCTCGCGGGATCGGCATGGGACGGATGCGCACGCTCCTCCGCGTCGAGCTGCCGCTCGCCTGGCCCGTCATCCTCGGCGGGATCCGCGTGTCCGCGCAGATGGTCATGGGGATCGCCGCGGTCGCCGCGTACGTGCTGGGGCCGGGGCTCGGCGGATTCATCTTCTCCGGGCTCTCGCGCCTCGGCGGCGCGAACTCGACCGAGTCCGTCCTCACCGGCGTCGCCGGCGTCGTCCTGCTCGCCCTCCTGCTCGACCTCGTCCTCGTCGGCCTCGGCCGGCTCACCACCCCGAGAGGCATCCGTGTCTGAGACCCCCACCACTCCCCCGACCGCCGACGTCAGCGGGCGGTCGATCCTGCTCGACCGCGTCACCAAGCGCTACCCGGGCCAGGCGAAGCCGGCCGTCGACGGCATCACGCTCGAGATCCCCGCGGGGAAGATCGTGATGCTCGTCGGCCCGTCCGGCTGCGGCAAGACCACGACCCTGAAGATGATCAACCGGCTCATCGAGCCCACCGAGGGCCGCGTGGTCCTCGGCGACGAGGACGTCACGGGCATCGACGGCGACGAGCTGCGACGCCGCATCGGCTACGTGATCCAGGCGGGCGGCCTCTTCCCGCACATGACCGTGGCCGCGAACATCGCCGTGGTGCCGAAGATGCTCGGCTGGGACGCCGCCCGGATCCGCGCCCGCGTCGACGAGCTGCTCGAGCTGGTCTCGCTCGACCCCGACCAGTACCGCGACCGGTACCCGAAGGAGCTGTCCGGCGGGCAGCAGCAGCGCGTGGGCGTGGCCCGCGCGCTCGCCGCCGACCCGCCCGTGCTCCTCATGGACGAGCCGTTCGGCGCCGTGGACCCCATCACCCGCCAGCGGCTGCAGGACGAGCTCCTGCGCATCCAGGCCGAGCTGCAGAAGACGATCGTCATCGTCACGCACGACTTCGACGAGGCCGTGAAGCTCGGCGACTGGATCGTCGTCTTCGCCGAGGGCGCCCGCATCGTCCAGTACGACACCCCGGAGCGCATCCTCGCGGAGCCCGCCGACGCGTTCGTCGAGGAGTTCATCGGCTCGGGCGCCGGCCTCAAGCAGCTGACGCTCCGACGCGTGGACGAGGTGCCGCTCGCCGACGCCGTGATCGCCCGGCCCGGCGACGCCGCGCGCGACGTGCTCGCCCGCATGGACGAGGTCGGCCACCAGCACGCCGTCGTGCTCGACGGGCGCGACCGCCCGCTCCGCTGGCCGTCCCGCCGCGCCCTCGGCCGCATCGACGTCGTGGGCCCGGACGCCGACCCGCAGCTCCCCGTCGTCGGCGCCCGCGCGACCCTGAACGACGCGCTCGACACGATGCTCGTCTCGAGCGCCGGCGCGGCGCTCGTCACCGGACGCGGCGGCGCGTTCCTCGGCGTGATCGACGTCGAGACCGTGATGGACGCGATCACGAGCGCCCGGGCGTCGGCCGCCGGCGTGCAGGACGACGCGCCCGTCGGCACGAACACCGGCACCATCGGCACGGTCGGCGCCGACGCCGAGCGCGCGGGCCGGCCCGACGACGCCGCGTCCGACGCCGCGGACGGACGCGACGCATGAGCATCGCCCTCGACGCGAGCACCGGCACCGCGGGCGGCGCGCGCACCTGGCGCGGGCTCATCGCGCAGCCCGTCGCCATCGCCGCGGTCCTCGCCGTCTACGTCGCGTGGCTGCTGACGGCACCGCTCACCGCCGTGGAGCGCACGACCCTCGCCCCCGCCGCGCTGGGGAAGGCGACCCTCGAGCACCTCGTCCTGACGTTCACCGCGGCCGCGATCGTGCTCGTGATCGCCATCCCGCTCGGCGTCCTCCTCACCCGTCCCCGCTTCCGGCGGTTCTCCGCGCCCGTGCTCGCGGTCGCGAACCTCGGGCAGGCGGCACCGGCGATCGGGCTCGTGGTGCTCCTCGCCATGGCAGTGCCCGACGGCTTCACGGCGAGCCTCATCGCCCTCGTGCTCTACGCGGCGCTGCCGGTGCTCCGGAACACCATGCTCGGCATCCGGGGCGTCGACGCGCGGCTCGTCGAGGCCGGTCGCGGGATGGGCATGAGCCGCGTCGCCGTGCTGTTCCGCATCGAGCTGCCGCTGGCCGTGCCCGTGATGCTCGCCGGGATCCGCACGGCGCTCATCCTCCTCGTCGGCACCGCGGCCCTCGCGGCGTTCGTGAACGGCGGGGGCCTCGGCGTCCTCATCATCACGGGCGTGAGCCTCTATCTGTATCCCGTCCTCGTCTCCGGGGCCCTCCTCATCGCGCTCCTCGCGCTCGCCATCGACTGGCTCGGCCGCATCGTCGAGCACGTCGCCCGCCCGAAGGGACTCTGACCGTGCCGCTCCTCCCCCGCTCCGCCCGCGGTCGCCGGGCGCTTGCCGCCCCCGCGCTCGTCGTCGCCGCGCTCGCGACCCTGACGGGGTGCGGCCTGCAGCCCGCCACCGCCTACGCGCCGGATGCGGCGCCCGGCTCCATCCGCCCGCTCGACCTGCCGCCGGGCGCCTCGCTCACCGTCACGTCCAAGAACTTCACCGAGCAGCTCATCCTCGGCAAGATCGCGGTCATCGCCGCGCGGGCCGCGGGCTTCCGGGTGACGGACGAGACGAACGTCCCGGGGAGCGTGCCGGCGCGCGAGCTCATGACGAGCCACGGCGCCGACATGACGTGGGAGTACACGGGCACGGCGTGGCTCAGCTACCTCGGCCAGAAGTCCGGCATCGCCGACCAGCGCGCCCAGTACGAGGCCGTGCGTGACGCCGACGCCGCGAACGGCCTCACCTGGCTGACGCCCGCGCCGCTCAACAACACCTACGCGCTCGCCATGCGCGACGAGGAGGCGGAACGCCTCGGGATCACGAAGCTGTCGCAGATCCGGGACCTGCCCGTCGACAAGCGGACGTTCTGCGTGGAGGCGGAGTTCAACTCCCGCAGCGACGGCCTCTCGCCGCTCCTGGATGCGTACGGCATCCCGCGCGGATCCGCGGACGGCGTCCCGGACGGCAACGTCTCGATCTTCGACACCGGCGCGGTGTACACGGCGGCGGACCGGGGCACGTGCCAGTTCGGCGAGGTGTACACGACGGACGGGCGCATCGACAAGCTCGGCCTGCGCATCCTGCAGGACGACCTCGGCTTCTTCCCCGCGTACAACGTGGCGCCCGTCCTCGACAGCGCGACGCTCGCGGAGTACCCGGGCCTGCAGGACGTGTTCGACCGGATCTCCCCCGAGATCACCGACGACGCGCTCCGCGAGATGAACCTCGAGGTGGACGACCAGGGCGAGGAGCCCGCGGACGTCGCGTACCGCTTCATGGTCGACCACGGCTTCGTGACGGAGCCCTAGCCGCGCGTCCGGCGGAGCTGCCCCCGACCGATCGGGCGCGTCAGCTGCGCATCCACCCGCGGAGCTGCCCCCGACCGATCGGGCGCGTCAGCTGCGCATCCACCGGCGGAGCTGCCCCCGACGGATCGGGCGCGTCAGCTGCGCATCCACCGGCGGAGCTGCCCCCGACGGATCGGGCGCGTCAGCTGCGCATCCACCGGCGGAGCTGGTCGATGCGCTGCTGCAGCTGCGTCACGCTGCACTGGCCGACGGCCGGCCCGCCGCACACGCGGCGGAGCTCGGCGTGCACGAGCCCGTGCGGTTCGCCGTGGAGCTTGGCGCGCATCCCGACGAGGCTGTTGAGGAGCTGCCGCTGCTCCTTGAGCGTGCGGTACAGCGGGATGTCGTCCGGGTCCTTGGGCGCGCCGCTCTCGGCCTGCTTGCGCTCGCGCTCGCTGGCGTGCTTCGACTGCCGGTGCTGCCGCTGGGCGAGGAGCTCGCGCACCTGCTCGGGTTCGAGGATCCCGGGGAGGCCGATGAACTCCTCCTCCTCGAGGCTGCCGACGTCGGCCATCTGCCCGAACTCGGCGCCGTCGAAGAGGACCTTGTCGAAGGTGGCCTCGGACCCCATCGCCTCGAAGGAGAACTCGCTGAGGAGCGAGTCGGACCCCTTCTCGCTGCGGTTGGCCTCGCCCATCATGGCGTCCTCGGGGTTGTAGAGGTCGCCCTCCTTCGAGGAGTCGCGGTCGAGGGCGTGGTCGCGCTGGCGCTCGAGCTCGTTGGCGAGCACGAGGAGGTTGGGGACGCTGGGCAGGAAGATCGACGCCGTCTCGCCCCGGCGTCGGGCGCGCACGAAGCGGCCGATGGCCTGCGCGAAGAACAGCGGGGTGGACGCGCTGGTGGCGTACACGCCGACGGCGAGCCGCGGCACGTCGACGCCCTCGGACACCATGCGCACCGCGACCATCCACCGGGAGGTGCCCGCGGAGAACCGGTCGATGTTGGCGCTCGCCTCGACGTCGTCGGAGAGGACGAGGGTCACGGGCTGTCCGCTGATCCGCTGCAGGATCGCGGCATAGGCGCGCGCGGTGGTGTGGTCGGTCGCGATGACGAGGCCGCCCGCGTCGGGGATCGACTGCCGCACCTCGGTGAGGCGGCGGTCGGCGGCCGCGAGCACCTGCGGGATCCACTCGCCGTCCGGTGCGAGGGCCGTGCGCCACGCCTGCGAGGTGATGTCCTTGGTGTTTCCCTCGGCGAGCTGCGCCTCCATCTCGTCGCCCATCTTGTTCCGCCAGCGCATGCTGCCCGCGTACGCGAGGAAGATGACGGGCCGGACGACGCCGTCGGCGAGCGCACGCCCGTAGCCGTAGTCGTAGTCGGTCTGCGAGAGGCGGACGCCGCGGTGGTCGCGCAGGTAGCTGACGAACGGGATGGGCGCCGTGTCGGAGCGGAAGGGCGTCCCCGTGAGCGAGAGGCGGCGGGTCGCGCGCTCGAAGGCCTCGCGGATCGCGTCGCCCCAGCTGAGCGCGTCGCCGCCGTGGTGGACCTCGTCGAGGATCACGAGCGTGCGGCTCGACTCGGTCATGGTCTTGTGCAGGTACGGGTTGGCGGCGACCTGCGCGTACGTGACGGCGGCCCCGTGGTAGTGCCGGCCGAGGGCGCCGGAGGAGTTGCTGTACATCGGGTCGAGGCGGACGCCTGCGCGGGCGGCGGCGTCGGCCCACTGCTTCTTGAGGTGCTCGGTGGGGGCGACGACGGTGATCCGGTCGATCGTCTTGCGGTGCAGCAGCTCGGAGGCGAGGCGGAGCGCGAACGTGGTCTTGCCGGCGCCCGGCGTCGCGTTGGCGAGGAAGTCGCGCGGCTCGTTCTCGAAGTAGGCGGTGAGGGCCTCCTCCTGCCACGCGCGCAGCTTGCTGACGGTGCCCCAGGCGGCCCGCTCCGGGAAGGCCGGCGAGAGGTGCTCGGCCGCGGCGGATCCGACGTGCGGAGGAGGGGACGGCAGGGTGCTCACTCGACCTCACGATACCCGCCCGCGACCGTCGGCCCGACGGCTCGCGCCCCCGTCGGGGAGGACGGCGGAAGCGGATCCGCACGACCGTCGGCGAGGCGTCCCGGCGCTCCCCGTCCGGCGGATCCGGAGCCCGGCGGACGGCCGGGCGCGTCGCCTCCCCCGCCCCTCGGCGCACGTCGAGCGGCTGCCCGGTGGGCGCTCAGACCGGGCGCGCGGCGGGCCCGAGGAGCGCCGTCGCGAGCGTCTCGGCGGCCTGCCGGTCGCTCGGCGGGTGGAAGCCGCCGGCCAGCGCGTCGCGGTGCAGGCGGCCGAGCTCGTCGCCTGTGCGGAACGCCGATCCGCCGACGACGCCGACGGCCGCGCGCACGACGTCCGCCGCGGTGCGCGTGGCGCGGGCCTTGGCGCCCACGAGGAGCGACGGCCACCGGTCGCCGTGGTCGACGCCGCGGTCCACGTCCTCGGCGAGCGCCCGCAGCTGCGGGGCCAGGGCGTCCTGCTGGAGGGCCGCCTCGGCGACGAGCGCGCGCACGGCGGGGTCGACGGCGAGCGACGCCCCGCCCGCGGCGTGGGAGGTCCTGCTCCGTGCGGACGCGACCGCGAGGTCGAGCGCGCGCCGGCCGAGCCCCGCGTACACGGACGCGATCAGCAGCTCGAAGGCCTGGAGGACCGCGAGCGCGAAGGGGTCGTCGCGGCGTCCCGGCTCGCGGCGGCGGACGACGTCGGCGGCGGGCGCGTGCACGTCGCGCAGCTCGACGCTGTCGCTGCGCGTCGCGCGCATGCCGAGGGTGTCCCAGTCCTGGACGATCTCGAGGCCGGGCGCGTCGCGGCGCACGAACGCGTGCACGAGGAGCGGCCGCTCGGGATCGAGGTCGTCCCGGCCGAAGAGCCCGAGCCGGGTCCACGCGGGAGACATGCTCGCGGACGCCTTCGTGCCCGTGAAGTTGTAGCCGCCCGTGCCGTCGGGCACGGCGCGCGTGCGGGCGTCGCCGAGGCCGGCGTCGTTGCCGGGCTCGCTGATGGCGAAGGCGAGCACCTCGCCGCGGGCGGCGTCCTCGAGCACGCCGCGGAGGGAGTCGTCGCCGCGGTCGGCGAGGATCCGCGCGACGGCCGTCCAGACGAGGTGCATGCCGACACCGAGGGCCGTCGCGGGAGCGGCCTCCGCGAGGAGCGACTGGCAGCGCACGGCGTCCGCGAGCGAGGCGCCGGATCCGCCGAGGTCGCGCGGCACGAGGAGGCGCAGGTACCCCGCCTCCCGCAGCTCCGCCAGGTCCTCCGTGAAGAAGGCGGCGCGCTCGTCGTAGCCGGCGGCCCGGGAGCGGATCCGCTCGAGCAGGGCGTCGTCGAGGAGCGCGTGCGGATCGAGCGGGTCGGCCGGCGTCATGCGCCCATCCTCCCCCGCGCGGACGGGAGCCCGGGGGCCCGGATCCCGCCGCTCAGCCGGCCGACAGGACCAGCGCGTTGCCCCACGGGTCCTCGAACGCGAGCGCGCGCCCGTCGTCCCGCGTGGCCACGCCCGCGTGGCGGAGCCGCGCGTCGACGGCCTCGACCTCGTCGCGCGTGGGCACCTCGATGCGGACGGTGCCGAGCCCGAGCGTCGCCGGACGCCGACCCGCGCCCCGGCTGTTCCAGGTGTTCATGGCCATGTGGTGGTGGTACCCGCCGGCCGAGACGAAGATCGCGGAGCCGTGCGCCCCGGCGACCAGCTCGAAGCCGAGCGCGTCGACGTAGAACGCGTGCGCCGTCCCGGTGTCGCCGACCTGCAGGTGCACGTGCCCGATGCCGGCCGCGTCGTCGGCGGCCGACGCGACGGGCGCGAGCTCCTGCTGCAGGTAGGCGTTCGGGTCGAGGTGCAGCGTGCCCATGACGAGGTGCCCGTCCTCCCACGTCCACTCGTCCCGCGGGCGGTCGGTGTAGAGCTCGACGCCATTGCCCTCGGGGTCGGTGAAGTAGAAGGCCCGGCTCACCAGGTGGTCGGCGCTGCCCGCGTACGTGCCCGGTGCTCGGCGGGCCACGGAGGCGACCGAGCGCGCCAGGGCCGCGGGGGTGTCGAAGAGCACGGCCGTGTGGAAGAGGCCGGCGTCCCCGGGGCTCGGCAGGTCGAGGCCGTGCCCGGTCTCCAGGATCACGGCGGGGGCGCTCCCCCGGCCGAGCATCACGGACCCCCGGCCCTCGGCGACGAGGTCGAGGCCGACGGCGTCGCGGTAGTAGGCGGTCATGGCGTCGAGGTCGCGGACCAGGAGGGTCACGGGCCCCATGGTCGTGTCGGCGGAGAGCAGGTCGGGCATGGGTCCTCGGGTTCGCTCGGTGTGGAACAGTTGCTTGAGGGCTCAACCAACTCGTCGCCGCGGTCATTCCCGCGCAGCGGACGCGACCCCCGGCGGGAGGCCGTTCCTATGATGGGAGGCGCCCACCCCGGAAGGAACCGCATGACCGAGCCCCACCCCTGGCGCCGCTACGTCGCCCTCGGCGACTCCTTCACGGAGGGCATCGGCGATCCCGAGCCCGGCAGCCCGGGCGGGCACCGCGGATGGGCGGACCGCGTCGCCGAGGTGCTCGCGGGCCAGGTCGACGGCTTCTCGTACGCGAACCTCGCCATCCGCGGACGGCTCCTCGCGCAGATCGCCGACGAGCAGGTCGAGCCGGCGATGGCCCTGCACCCCGACCTCGTGTCCCTCTCCGCCGGGGGGAACGACATCCTCCGGCCGGGAGCGGATCCGGACCGGCTCGCGGACCGCCTCGACGGCATGGTCGCCCGCCTCTCCTCCGAGGGCGCGACCGTGGTGCTCTTCACGGGCACCGACGTCAAGTTCTCGCCCGTGTTCGGGCGCCTCCGCGGCAAGGTCGCGATCTACAACGAGGACATCCGCGCCATCGCGGCCCGGCACGACTGCATCGTGGCCGACCAGTGGTCGCTCACCGAGATCCAGGACCCCCGCATGTGGGACGTCGACCGGCTGCACCTCGCGCCGCTCGGCCACCACACCGTCGCGCGCATGGTGCTCGCCGCGCTCGCCGTGGAGAACGACCTCGAGCCCCGCAAGCCCGAGCCGCTCCCGGCGCGCACGTGGCGGCAGGCGCGCGCGGGCGACATCGACTGGGCGCGCTCGTACTTCGTGCCGTGGGTGCTGCGGCGGCTCCGTCACCAGTCCTCCGGCGACGGGCGCACGGCGAAGCGGCCGGACGCGTCGCCGTGGACGCGCGTCGACGCGGACGGCTGACCGCGGCAGCCGCGGGCGCGGCAGGGCCGATCGGGCCGACCGGGCCGCGGGCGCCCGGCGTCAGCCGAGCATCTCCCCCGGGTTGCCCAGCCGCCACCAGCCGTCGGGTCCGGCGATCGCGCGGTCCAGCGCCAGCGGCACCTGCACGCTCTGCGCGCCGGCGGTGACGGTCGCGGTGCCCACCGGGTCCCCCGCGTCGCCCTCGCTCGCGCCGCGCGCGGCCACGGTCGTGGTCACAGGCGTGTCGCCCCACACCAGCAGCGTCTCGTCCTCGGTGGCGACGGCCTGCGCCGTGGCGCCCCAGGGGGTCGCGTAGTCGGCGAACGGCTCCCCGGCGGTGGCGACCTGGACCACGTGCATGTTCGCGGTCACGGTGGGCAGGAGCGCGAGCACCTGCCGGGCGAGCTCCGCGTGGTCGCGGGCACCGAGCGTGACCCCGACGATCGTCACGTCGCGGTCGCCCACCTGCGTGTCCACCGCCCAGAGCAGGCACTTGCCCGCCTGCTCGAGCGTGCCGGTCTTGATCCCGCGGAAGCCCGGCACCGACGCGAGCATGTTGCGGTTCTGGATGGTGCCCACGCCCGGGAGGTCCGCGCTCCTCTGGTTGACGATCCCGGAGAGCACGGGGTCGGCGAGCGCCATCTCGCCGATGCGCACGAGGTCGGGGGTCGTGCTCACCGTCTCGGGTGACAGGCCCATGGCGTCGGCGACGTGCGTGCCGGTCAGCCCGTGCTCGGCGAGCCACGCGTTCGCCGCGGCGACGAACGCGTCGTTGGACCCGTACGCCCAGACGCCCAGCGACGCCGCGTAGTTGTTCGCGCTCGCGAGCAGCGCGCCCTCGAGGAGGTGTCGCTGCGCGAGGCTCGTGCCCGGCACGGCCGGCTCGACGGTACCGTCCTGCTTGAGGATCTCGGCGCGCAGGGCCTCGTCCTCGGCCGTGAAGGTCACCTGCGGACCGTCCTCGCCGGGGGCGAGCGGCTTCGCCTGCAGCACCACCAGCGCGGTCACGATCTTGGTGATGCTCGCCATGGGGTGCGACACGGGCGCCGGGTCGTCGGTCGCGAGGACCCCGTCGAAGCCGACGGCGCCGACCGCGGAGACGCCCGCGCCCGGCCAGGCCTCGGGCGTGAGGACGTTGACGATCGGATCGGGTGCCTCGACCTGCGCGACCGCGGCCGGCGGATCCGCCGTCAGGCTGACCGGGACGTAGACGCCGCCGGAGACGAGGAGCGCGGCCGCGACCCCGGTGAGGACGAGGAGGCGGGCGCGGCTCACGCGGGCACCCGCAGCGCGTACAGCGCCACGGCGCTCGCCGCGGCGACGTTGAGGGAGTCCACGCCGTGCAGCATCGGGATGACGACCGTCGAGTCCGCGTGGCGGAGCGCGGCGCGGCTGAGGCCGTCGCCCTCGGTGCCGAGCACGAGCGCGATGCGCTCGGGTGGATCCGCCGCGAAGGCGTCGAGCGTCACGGCGTCGTCCTCCAGCGCGAGCGCGGCGAGGTGGAAGCCGGCCTCGTGCAGGAGCGTGACGGCCTCGGGCCACTCGGGCAGCCGGGTCCACGGCACCTGCAGCACCGTGCCCATGCTGACCCTGACGCTCCGGCGGTAGAGCGGGTCGGCGCAGCGCGGGGTGATGAGCACGGCATCGGCCCCGATGCCGGCGACGGCGCGGAAGATGGCGCCCACGTTGGTGTGGTCGACGACGTCCTCGAGCACCACCACCCGTCGGGCGTCGCGCAGCACGTCGGCGACCGCGGGGAGCGCCGGTCGGTGCATGGCGGCGAGCGCTCCCCGATGCAGGTTGTACCCGGTGAGCCGCTCCAGCACCGCGGCCTCCCCCACGAAGACGGGCACGTCGGGGAAGTCCGCGAGGAGCGGCGTGACGTCGTCGAGCCACTGCTCCTGCAGCAGCACGGAGCGGGGCACGTGGCCCGCGGCGAGCGCGCGTCCCATGACCTTGGTCGACTCGGCGATGTAGAGGCCTCCCGCCGGCTCGCTCACGCGGCGGAGCGCCACGTCGGTGAGCCGGGAGTAGTCCTCGAGCCCCGGGGCGTCGAGGTCCTCGATGCGGTGGATGTGCACGCCGATCCTCTCCGTCCGCCGGGCGGGGCGGTGCTGCTCGCGCGGAGCCATCGCGGGGGTGCGCTGTCTAGACTCGGCAGGACAATGATGCCCTGCCCCGTCGTCGCCCGCCGACAGGATGGGGTGTCCGTGCGCCACCGGGAGGCCCCATGAGCACCGCTCTCCGCGACGATCCCCGGCCCCCCGCGGGATCCACCGTGGCCGAGGCCGTCGAGCTGATGCGCGGCCGCCGCACGGCGGTCCTCACGGGCGCGGGCCTCAGCACCGACTCGGGCATCCCGGACTACCGCGGCGAGGGCGCCCCCAAGCGGAATCCGATGACGTTCCAGCAGTTCCGCAGCGAGGGCGACGACTTCCGCCGCCGCTACTGGGCGGGCGGGCACCTCGGCTGGAAGGCGTTCAGCTCCGCGCGCCCCAACGACGGGCACGCCGCGCTCGCCGACCTCGAGGGCGCCGGCGTCGTGTCGGGCCTCGTCACGCAGAACGTCGACGGCCTGCACGAGCGCGCCGGGTCGCGCCGCGTGGTGGACCTGCACGGGTCGCTCGACCGGGTCCTCTGCCTGGACTGCGGCCAGGCGTACGCGCGGTCGGCGATCGCCGACCGCATCAGCGCGGAGAACCCGTGGCTCGACCAGCCCGACGCGGTGGAGCTGAACCCCGACGGCGACGCCCAGGTGCACGACGTCGACCGCTTCCGGATCCCGGTGTGCAGCGTCTGCGGCGGCATGCTGAAGCCCGACGTGGTGTTCTTCGGCGAGCTGGTGCCCACCGAGCGCTTCCAGGAGGCGAGCGCCATCGTCTCCGACGCGGACGTGCTCCTCATCGCCGGCTCCTCGCTCGCCGTGAACTCCGGCATCCGACTGCTCGAGATCGCCCGGAGGAGCCGCATGCCGATCGTGATCCTCAACCGCGGCATCACCAAGGGCGACACGCGTGCCACCGTGCGCCTCGAGGGCGGCACCAGCGAGACCCTCCGCGCCATCGCGACGGAGCTCGCGTCGTGACGCGCATCGTGCTCGTCCGCCACGGCCGCACCGCGTGGAACGTGGAGCGGCGCGTGCAGGGATCGAGCGACATCCCGCTCGACGACACCGGCCGCGCCCAGGCCGCCACCGCGGGGGCGCTGCTCGCCGAGGCGGCGCACGGCGGCGCCGGCTGGGATGCCGTGCACGCCAGCCCGCTCGGGCGCGCGTTCGAGACCGCGTCGATCATCGTCGAGCACCTCGCGCTCGGCGGCTCCCCCACCGCCGGTCCCCTGCCGGAGCCGGCGCTGGCCGAGCGCCGCTACGGCCTCGCGGAGGGGCTCACCCACTCCGAGATCGAGGCGCGCTTCCCGGACGGCGACGTCCCCGGCCGCGAGACCGTGGAGTCCGTCACCGAGCGGGCCGGCGGAGCGTTGCTGCGCCTCGCGGAGGAGCACCCGGGCGGATCGCTCATCGTGGTGTCGCACGGCGGCGTGATCGCGGCGCTCGCCCGGAGCCTCGACCCCTCGCTCCTCGGTCGGCCGGGCCCCATGATCGAGAACGGCTCGGCGCACACCTTCGGCGTGATCGACGGGACGCTGTCGCTGCTGCGCTTCGGCGGCGTCGCGGAGCTCGCCGCCGTCGCCCCGTCATCGGAGGCCCGGCCCGCCTGAGCCGTCGGATCCCCGCGGGGGATCAGGCCGAGGGAGTCCTCGGCCGGGCGACCTGCACGAGCAGGTCCCCGAGCGCGGAGGCGGAGCGGTCCCAGTCGTAGGCGGCGGCCCGGGCGACGCACGCGGCGGACCGACGGCGCCACTCCGCGGGGTCCTCGAGGGCGCGGACCGCCGCGGCGAAGCCCTCGGGATCGTCCGGGTCGACGTAGACGGCGGCGTCCCCGCAGATCTCGCGGAAGATCGGGATGTCGCTGACGACGACGGGGAGCCCGACGCTCATCGCCTCGATGACGGGGATGCCGAAGCCCTCGTCGCGCGATGCCGTGAGCAGCGCCGTGCCGCGGCGCAGCGTCCGGGCGTACTCCTCGTCGCTCGGACCCTCGCGGAACACGAGGCGCGCGCCGTCGGCGAGCGCCTCCAGGCGCGCGCGCTCGGGTGCGGAGACGTGGCTCATCAGGTGCAGCTCGTGGTCGGGCAGGTCGTCGGCGGCGCGCACGAGGGTGTCGACGTTCTTGTACGGCATGTAGGAGCCCATGTACACGAGGGTGCGCTCGGCGGGGGCGTCACGGGGGCCGTCGGGCGCGCCGTCGGGCGCGGGCTCCAGCTCGGCGGCGTTGGGCACGACGACCACGGGACGGGAGGTGAGCTTGTGGCGGCGGATCAGCCCGCGCGTCGTCTCGCTGACCGTCACGATCGCATCGGCCCGGTCGAGCAGCAGCCGCTGCGGCCACCAGGCGAGGTGGAACGCGCGCCACAGGGCGCGCACCCCGGCCGGCAGGTCGCGCGGTGGACGCCGGTGGCGGTAGTAGATGAGGTCGTGCAGCGTGAGCACGAGCGGGTAGTCGCGTCCGCGGGATCCCATCGTCTGCATGGGGCTGTAGACCACGTCGGGGCGCAGCCGGGCGATGCGCCGGGCGATCCACGGCTCCCGGGCGCCGGTCGGCGCGCTCACCAGCTGCCACGGCAGGTCGGGCAGGAGGGCGAGCTGGCGGTGGTCGCTGATGAGCATGGTCACGTCGAAGCGCTCGCCCAGCCGGGCGACGAGCTCGGCGCCGTAGCGGCTGATCCCGTCGTGGCGGCCGACGCGCGTGTACCGGCAGTCGAACACGAGCCTCATGAGGCGCTCCCCTGGTCGAGGAACGCGCGGATGAAGCCGGCGGCCTCCCGGGGCGTCTCGTAGTGGATGAGGTGCCCGACGCGCGGGATGACCTCGAGGCGGGCGTCCGCGAACAGGGTGCGCAGCCGGTGCTGGGCGGCCACGCGGGTGATGTCGTCGCGCTCGGCCGCGACGAGCAGCACGGGCACGCGCACTCGGGGTGCGTAGGTGCTCACGTCCGAGGACACGGATGCCCGGAAGGCCTCGAGCACGACGCGGCGGTCGCCGAACGCGCTGAAGAAGCGGTCGTGCTGGTCGTTGATCCACCGGCGCAGCCCGCGGTCGCGTGTCTTCGCCATGGCCTCGCTCATCACCCGGACGATGGCGCGGTTGCGCAGCAGGCCGAAGCCCGCGCGCTCGGGGAGGACGGCGGCGGAGCGGTAGTACAGCACGGCGAGGCGCGTGAGGATCCCGCGCGGCCCCTCGAGGGCGGGGGCGGCGATCGGGTTGACGAGGATCGCCCGCGGGTTCGGCAGGCCGCCCGCGAGCGCGGCCGTGACGACGATCGATCCGAACGAATGGCCGAGCACGGTCGCGTCGCGCGTGCCCGTGGCGTCGACGAACGCGCGGAGCCATGCCGCGTACCCGGGGATGTCGTGCGCGGCGCCCGCCAGCGGCGCGGAGTCGCCGAACCCCGGCAGGTCGGGCGAGATGATGCGCACGCCGGGCAGCTGCGCCACCACCGGCTCCAGCCCGTGGTGGTCGCCGCGGAACCCGTGGACCACGACGAGGACCTCGCGCGCGTCGGCAGGACCGTACTCCCACCACGCGGTGGGGCTGCCGAGGACGTCGGCGGTGCGCCGGACGACGGGGATCCGGTCGAGCTGGGCGGCGTAGGGCGAGGGGACGTTCATCGGGGTCGAGTCTACGAGCGGCGGGCGCCCCCGGTCCCGGGCGCGCCGGGGGCCGTGCCGCGAGCCGCGCGCGCCTAGAGTTGCCCCCGAGCCTTCCCGCCCCGCCGTCGACGACCCGTCGCGCCCCTGAGGAGAACCGTGAGCTTCACCGCCCCCATCACCCTGCCCGGCCTCACCCTCGACAAGCAGTGGTACAAGCGCTCGGTCTTCTACGAGGTGATGATCCGGTCGTTCGTCGACTCGAACGGCGACGGCACGGGCGACATCCAGGGCCTCATCTCCAAGCTCGACTACCTGCAGTGGCTCGGCATCGACGGCCTCTGGATCCCGCCCTTCTTCCAGTCCCCGCTCCGCGACGGCGGCTACGACATCAGCGACTACATGTCGGTGCTGCCCGAGTTCGGCACGCTCGACGACTTCAAGGAGCTCGTCACCAAGTCGCACGAGCGCAACATGCGCATCGTCATCGACCTCGTGATGAACCACACGTCCGACCAGCACGAGTGGTTCCAGCAGTCCCGGTCCGACCCCGACGGCCCCTACGGCGACTTCTACGTCTGGAGCGACACCGACGAGAAGTACGAGGACATCCGCGTCATCTTCGTCGACACCGAGGAGTCCAACTGGACCTTCGACCCGGTGCGCCGCCAGTTCTTCTTCCACCGCTTCTTCTCGCACCAGCCCGACCTCAACTTCGACAACCCCAAGGTGCACGAGGCCATCTACGGCGTCATCCGCCACTGGCTCGACATGGGCGTCGATGGCCTCCGCCTCGACGCCATCCCGTACCTCTACGAGACCGAGGAGGGCAACGGCGAGGGCGAGCCGGCCACGCACGAGTTCCTCAAGCGCCTGCGCGCGATGGTCGACGAGGAGTACCCGGGCCGCATCCTCATCGCCGAGGCCAACCAGTGGCCCCGCGAGGTGTCCGCGTTCCTCGGCACCGAGGAGGAGCCCGAGTGCCACATGGCGTTCGACTTCCCGATCATGCCGCGCATCTTCTACTCGCTCCGCTCGCAGACCGCCGACGAGCTGAAGCGGATCATGAGCGAGACGTTCGAGATCCCGGAGGCCGCCGCGTGGGGCGTGTTCCTCCGCAACCACGACGAGCTCACGCTCGAGATGGTGAGCGAGGAGTACCGGCAGGCGATGTACGGCTGGTACGCCTACGACCCGCGCATGCGCGTCAACATCGGCATCCGCCGCCGCCTCGCGCCGCTGCTCGACAACTCGCGCGCCGAGCTCGAGCTCGTGCACGCGCTCCTGTTCTCGCTGCCCGGCAGCCCGTTCCTCTACTACGGCGACGAGATCGGCATGGGCGACAACATCTGGCTGCCGGACCGCGACGCGTCCCGCACGCCCATGCAGTGGACGCCCGACCGCAACGCCGGCTTCTCCACGGCCGACCCGGGCAAGCTCTACCTGCCGGTCGTGCAGTCCCTCGTGTACAACTACGCCCAGATCAACGTCGAGTCGCAGCTCGCGCAGTCGCGGTCGCTCCTGCACTGGGTGCGGAACGTCATCCACGTGCGGAAGGCCCACCCGGTCTTCGGCCAGGGCACCATCCGCGTGCTGCCGACCGACCACGAGAGCGTCCTCGCGTTCGTGCGCTCGTACGAGGGCAGCGGCACCCACTTCGGCGACCGCGCCGAGGACGTGCTCTGCGTGTTTTCCTTCGCGCACAACCCGGTGTCGGTCACGATCGACGCGTCCGACTTCGCGGGCTCGCAGCTCTACGACCTCTTCGGCGGCGGCGTCTTCCCGACGGTCGGCGACGACGGCCGGCTGACCCTCACGCTCGCGACGCAGAGCTTCTACTGGCTCCACATGGGTGCGCCCGCCATCGGCGGTCGCCCGTAGCATCTACAGGATGAGCTCCCGCTGGCACCACTCCCTCGCCTCCTTCGACCTCGAGACGACGGGGGTGGACGTCGAGACCGCGCGCATCGTCACGGCGTGCATCGTCGTGCTCGACGCCGACGGGAAGGTCACCGAACGGCACGACTGGCTGGCGGATCCCGGCGTCGAGATCCCTGCGGCCGCCGCCGCCATCCACGGCGTCACCACGGAGCGCGCCCGCGCCGAGGGACGCGATGCGGCCGCGGTCGTGCTCGAGATCGTCACGACCATCCGCGAGGTGTTCGCGCGCGGGCTCGCCCTCGTGGTCTACAACGCGCCCTACGACCTCACGCTCCTCAACCGGGAGGCCGTGCGCCACGGCGTCGAGCCGCTCCGCGACACCGGTCCCGTCATCGACCCCCTCGTCATCGACAAGGCGGTGGACACCTACCGCCGCGGCAAGCGCACGCTCTCCGTCGCCGCCGAGCACTACGGCGTGCGGCTCGACGACGCGCACGACGCGGGCGCGGACGCCATCGCCGCCGGGCGGGTCGCGCAGGCCATCGCCGGCCGGTACGCGGACCAGCTCGACATCCCCGTGCTCGATCTGCACGACCGCCAGGTCGACTGGTCCCGCGTGCAGGCGGAGAGCTTCCAGGACTACATGCGCCGCACGCGCGACCCCGCGTTCACGACGTCGGGCGCCTGGCCCGAGCGCCACGCCGACAGCTGATCCGGCCCGCTCCCCCGGCGCCGCGCTCCTCGGGCCGCCGCGGTGCGGGGACGACGAAGGGCGCCCGGCCGGAGCCGGGCGCCCTTCGTGGTGCAGCAGGAGGCTGCTACTTCTTGGTGCCGAAGTTCGCGTAGCGCGAGTTGAACTTCTCGACGCGGCCGGCGGAGTCCATGATGCGCTGCTTGCCCGTGTAGAACGGGTGCGACTCGCTCGAGATCTCGACGTCGATGACGGCGTACTCCTTGCCGTCCTCCCAGACGATGGTCTTCGAGCTGCTCACGGTGGAGCGGGTGAGGAAGGTCGCGCCGGAGGCGAGGTCGCGGAAGACGACGGGGGCGTACTTGGGGTGGATGTCGGTCTTCATCGGGGTGTCCTTCGTCGTTTCTGGTGTCTGCGTGGGAAGCGTGGGTGTCCGGGATGATCACCGGACCAGTGGACGAGCCTACCAGACGGGTGCCCGGATCGGGTCGGCGCGCCGAGGAGCGGCGCGGACGGATCAGCGGCGGACGGCGCGGGCCGTGAAGCGGCCGTCGTCCTGCGTGACCTCGAGCTCGAGGCCGAAGGCGCGGCCCAGGTTGTCGGCCGTGATGACGTCCGCGAGCGGCCCCGCCGCCACGACGGCGCCCTGGCGCAGGAGCAGCCCGTGCGTGAATCCGCGGGGGATCTCCTCGACGTGGTGGGTGACCATGACGATGCCGGGCGCCTCGGGCGCGGACGCGTAGCCGCCGAGCAGCTGGAGCAGCTCCTCGCGGGCGCCGAGGTCGAGGCTCGCGGCGGGCTCGTCGAGGAGCAGGAGCTCGGGGTCCGTCATGATCGAGCGGGCGATCTGCACGCGCTTCTGCTCGCCGTCGCTGAGAGTGCCGAACTTCCGCTGCTCGAGGTGGTCGAGGCGCCACTCGGCGAGCACGCGCTGGGCGCGCCGCACGTCGATGTCCTCGTAGTCCTCGTTCCAGCGGCCGGTGACCGAGTACGCCGCCGTGAGCACCACGTCGAGCACGGTCTCGTCGGCGGGGATGCGGCGGGCCATGGCGGTGGACGCGAAGCCGATGCGCGAGCGCAGCTCGAAGACGTCGACCCGGCCGAGCTCGTGGTCGAGCACCGTGGCGGTGCCGGAGGACGGGTGCGCCATCGCCGAGGCGATCTGGAGGAGGCTCGTCTTGCCCGCGCCGTTGGGGCCGAGGACGACCCAGCGCTCGTCGCCGTCGACCGTCCAGTCCACGTGGTCGAGGATGGTCGTCCCGTTCCGGACGAAGGACACTCCGGACAGGGAGAGGACGTGGCTCATGCCCGTCAGTCTATCCGCCCGGGCCCCGGGTGCGGCCCGCCGCCACCCGGGCCGCGAGGCCGGTCAGCGGAGGATCGACGCGTAGATCGCCTCGGTCTGCCGGGCGATGCGGTCCCAGCCGAACTCCCGCTCGGCACGCACCCGGCCGGCCTCGCCCATGCGGCGCGCGGCCGCGGGATCCGCCACGACCTCGGTGAGCGCGGCGGCGAGGTCGCGGACGAACCGCTCCGGGTCGGTGGGCGTGCCCGTGCCGTCCGTCGCCTGGTCGATGGGGACGAGGCGGCCGGTGACGCCGTCGTCGACGACCTCGGGGATCCCGCCCGTGGCGGTGCCCACGACGGGCGCGCCGCACGCCATGGCCTCGAGGTTCACGATGCCGAGCGGCTCGTAGACCGACGGGCACACGAAGACCGTGCCGGCGGTGAGCACCGCGGAGAGCTCGCGACGCGGCAGGAGACGGTCGATCCAGACGACGCCGGAGCGCTCCTCCTGGAGGCCGCGCACGAGGGCCGTCACCTCCTCCATGATCTGCGGGGTGTCGGGCGCGCCCGCGCACAGCACCATCTGCACGTCGGCGGGCAGGAGCGCCGCGGCGCGGAGCAGGTACGGCAGGCCCTTCTGGCGCGTGATGCGGCCGACGAAGACGACCGAGGGGCGCGACGGATCGATGCCGAGGGAGCGCACGAGGTCCTCGTCGTGCACGGGCGCCCACGCCTCGAGGTCGATGCCGTTGTAGACGGTGTGCACGCGCGCCTCGTCGAGCGCGGGATACGAGCGGAGGATGTCGCGCTTCATGCCGTCGCTCACCGCGATGACGGCGTCGGCCGCCTCGTACGCCGTGCGCTCGATCCAGCTGGAGACGCGGTAGCCGCCGCCCAGCTGCTCGGCCTTCCAGGGTCGGAGCGGCTCGAGGCTGTGCGCGGTGACCACGTGCGGGATGCCGTGCAGCAGCGACGCGACGTGGCCCGCGTGGTTGGCGTACCAGGTGTGGGAGTGCACGACGGCGGCGCCGGCGACGTCGCGCGCGATGGCGAGGTCGACGGCCATCGTCTGCAGCGTGGCGTTGGCGCCGGCGAGCTCCGAGGGGACGGGGTAGGAGAAGACGCCGGGCTCGTCACGCGGCGCCCCGAAGGCGCGGACCACGACCTCCGTCTGCTGCCGCATGGCCTTCACGAGCTCCGTGACATGGACCCCCGCACCCCCGTAGACCTCGGGCGGATACTCCTTGGTGATCACGTCTGCTCGCATTCGTCGAACGCTAGTACATGCCCTGACGTGCATCTACGCTGGTGCAATGGCATCGAAGAAGATCTTTGGAATCGTGCTCGCCGGCGGCGAGGGCAAGAGGCTCATGCCGCTCACCGCGGACCGCGCCAAGCCCGCCGTCCCGTTCGGCGGCCAGTACCGGCTCATCGACTTCGCGCTCTCCAACCTCATCAACTCGGGGCTGACGCAGATCGTCGTGCTGACGCAGTACAAGTCGCACTCGCTCGACCGTCACGTGTCGCAGACCTGGCGCCTCAACCAGATGCTCAACTCCTACATCGCGTCCGTGCCCGCGCAGCAGCGCCTCGGCAAGCGGTGGTTCAGCGGGTCGGCCGACGCCATCCTGCAGAGCCTCAACCTCATCAACGACGAGAAGCCCGACATCGTCGTGGTGGTGGGCGCCGACCACGTGTACCGCATGGACTTCAGCCAGATGATCGACGCGCACATCGCGTCCGGCCACGGCGCGACGGTCGCGGCCATCCGCCAGCCCATCGAGCTGGCCGACCAGTTCGGCGTGATCGACGTGGACCCCGCGAACCCCTACGCCATCCGCGCGTTCCTCGAGAAGCCGAAGGACCCGCAGGGCCTCGACGACTCCCCCGGCGAGGTGCTCGCGTCCATGGGCAACTACGTCTTCGACACCGACCAGCTCATCGACGCCGTGCGCCGCGACGGCGAGAACGCCGAGTCCGCGCACGACATGGGCGGCGACATCGTGCCGTGGTTCGTGGAGCAGGGGAACGCCGGTGTCTACGACCTCAACCGCAACGAGGTCCCCGGTGCCAACGACCGCGACCGCTACTACTGGCGCGACGTCGGCACCATCGAGTCGTTCTTCGACGCGCACCAGGACCTCATCTCGGCGCTGCCGGTGTTCAACCTCTACAACAAGGACTGGCCGATCTTCAGCCAGCAGCTCAACAGCCCGCCCGCGAAGTTCGTCCGCGACGCGCAGGGCAACACGGGAACGATGATCGACTCGATCACCTCGCTCGGCGGCGTCATCAGCGGCGCCCACGTCGAGCGCAGCGTGCTCGGCCCGTGGGTCATCGCGGAGTCGGGCGCGCGGATCGTCGACTCCATCGTCTTCGACAAGGTGCACATCGGGGCGGGCGCGGTCGTCAGCCGCGCCATCCTCGACAAGGACGTCGAGGTGGAGCCCGGCGCCACCGTCGGCGTCGACCACGACCGCGACCGCGCGCGCGGCTTCACGGTCACCGACGGCGGGATCACCGTCGTGGGCAAGGGCGTGCGCGTCACCCCGTGAGCGCCGTCCTCCCCCTGACGCGTCCCGCGGTGCCGGCGCCGGACACGCGAGTCGCGGGTCCGCGCATGCTCGTCGTGCTCGACGTCGACTCCACCCTGATCGAGGACGAGGCGATCGAGCTGCTGGCCGCGGAGGCGGGCTCGCTCGACGAGGTCGCCGCCGTCACCGAGCGGGCCATGCGCGGCGAGCTCGACTTCGCCGAGAGCCTGCGCTCCCGCGTGCTCACGCTGGTCGGCCTGCCGGATTCCGTGCACGCGGTCGTCGGCCGCCGCATCCGCGTCACCCCGGGCGCCGAGCGGCTCGTCGCGGGCCTGCACGACGCCGGCCACGTGGTCGCCGTCGTCTCCGGCGGGTTCCACGAGCTGCTGGATCCGCTCGCCGAGCGCCTCGGGCTCGACCGGTGGCGCGCGAACCGGCTGGAGACCGTCGACGGGTGCCTCACGGGACGGGTCGCCGGCCCCGTCATCGACGCCGCGGCGAAGCGCGCGGCCGTCGAGGAGTGGAGCGCGGAGCTGGGCATCCCGCTGTCGCGCGTCGTCGCGGTGGGCGACGGTGCCAACGACCTCGAGATGATGTCGGTCGCCGGCCTCTCCGTCGCCTTCGACGCGAAGCCCGCCGTCCGGGAGCGCGCCGACGTCTGCGTCGACCGCCGCGACCTCGCGCAGGTGCTCGCGCTCCTCGGCCTCCCCCGCTGACGCGGCGTCACCGCCGTCTCAGCCGCCGACGACCGCCCGGGCGATGGCGACGAGCTGCGCGATGTTCGCGGGCATCCGCTCGCGCTCGGACGGCAGGCTCGCGAGGTGCGTGACGTTGTCGAGGTACGCCAGGAAGATGAACGCGCCGAAGCGCTCGTCGGGGACGCCCGTGCTTCCGCCCGCCGCGGTGTAGGCGCGGTGGAACTGCGCGCGCTGCCGGGGCGCGAGGTACATGATCGCGGCGGCGACGTCGAGTCCCGCCGGGCCGAGGCCGCAGCGGTCGAAGTCGATGACGGAGGCGCTGTCGGGCCCCTGGATGAGGTTGCCCGGGTGGTAGTCGCCGTGCACCATGATCGGGGGCCCCGCCTCCGCGAGCGTGGCCCGCAGCTCCTCGACGGCGCCCGCGAGCGCGGCGGCGGTGGACCCGTCGGCCATGATGCCGGGGTAGCCGTCCGCCAGCCTCTCCAGCCGCAGGGCGGCGTAGTCGGCGTCGTACTGGCGACGGCGCGAGGCTAGGGCGACCGCGGCCGGGTCCGCGCCCGCGGCGTGCAGCGCCGCGAGCGCCTCCGCGAACGGCCCGGCGTCGGCCGTGGCCGGGAGGCTGCTCAGCATCTCGCCGTCGTGCCAGGTGAGGAGGCTCGCGAGCCGCAGCTCGACCCGCTCCCCCGACGCGCCCGTCACCGCCCGACGGAGGCCGACCTCGTCGTCGTCCGGCACGGCGGCCTCGACGGTCGCGGTCCAGTTCGCGTCGCGCGTGCGCTGCGGCACGGGCACCGAGGCCCCGCCGCGCGCGGCCAGCATGGCCAGCCAGTCGAGCTCGAGGTCGATCTCGTGGGGCTTCCGCCGCGCGACGTGCAGGCGGAGCAGATAGCGCGATCCCCCCTCGACGTCCACGCGGTACGCGTGGTTGTGCGTGGCTCCGAGCTCGGTGAGCTCGGCGGGACCGATGTCCCACGCGGCCAGGAGGTCGGACACGGCCCTCTCCCCGACGAGCGGCGTCAGTGGCCCATGCCGAGGCCGCCGTCGACGGGGATGACGGCGCCCGAGATGTACGCGGCCTCGTCGGAGGAGATCCACGCGACGACGCCGGCGACCTCGGCGGCGGTGCCGTAGCGGCCGGCCGGGATGGACTTCCGGTACTCGGCCGCGGTCGCCTCGGGCAGCTCGGCGGTCATGTCGGTCTCGATGAAGCCCGGGGCCACGACGTTGGCCGTGATGCCGCGACCGCCGAGCTCGCGCGTGACCGAGCGGGCGAGGCCGACGAGCCCGCTCTTGGACGCCGCGTAGTTGACCTGGCCGCCGGAGCCGTAGAGGCCGACGACGCTCGAGATGAGGACGATGCGGCCGAAGCGGGCCTTGAGCATGCCCTTGGACGCGCGCTTGACCACGCGGAAGGCGCCGCCCAGGTTGGTGTCGACCACCTCGGTGAAGTCGGCGTCGCTCATGCGCATCATCAGGGTGTCGCGGGTGATGCCGGCGTTGGCGACCACGACCTCGACCGGGCCGTACGCGGCCTCGACCTCGGTGAACGCCGCGTCGACGGACGCGGCGTCGGTGACGTCGGCGCGGACCGTGAGGCTGCCCGCGGGACCCTCGCCCGAGCGGGCGGTGACGGCGACGCGGTGGCCCTGGCGGAGCATCTCCTCCGCGATCGCGTACCCGATCCCCCTGTTGCCTCCGGTGACGAGGACGGTGCGTGCGGCGCTCATGGGGGACCTTCCCTTACGGCTCGGCGGGGGCATGCGGACTCGGGAGATCCTATCGGTGGTGCGGCGTACCCTTGTCCCGATGGGGCGCGCGACGTGCCCTCGAAGGACGCCAACCACGCATGCCAGCCCCGCAGCAATCGGTCACCAGCCTCCCCCGGTCCCCGCAGGAGGACCGTCACGCGCGCATGGTGAAGTACACCATCGCCATGAGCATCAGGATGGTCTGCATCCTGTCCTGCCTGTTCCTCCAGGGCTGGTGGCTGGCCGTCGCGGCCGTCGGCGCCGTCGTGCTCCCCTACTTCGCGGTCATCCTCGCGAACGTGGGCGGCAACCAGGGCACGGCCGTGGAGCGCCCGGGCGGCGTCGTCGCCGTGTCCGCGCGGCACTCGGGCTTCCCGCCGCCGGCCGCGCCGTACGTCCCCTCCGAGCCGTTCACGATGTCGGAGCCGCACGCGCCGTCCGAGCCGTCCCGCTCCTCCGAGGCCTTCACAACCCCCGAGCCCTTCACCACGTACGAGACCGGCCGCGCTCCGGAACCGCGTCCGCACGCCGCCCGCCCCGCATCGGCCGCCGAGCCGGGAGTGCCCGACTCCCCGACCGACGCGTGAGCGGGCTCGCCTCCTGGGGGCTCGGCTCCGGTCCGTCCCCCGACGTCGTCCAGTGCTCGCGCGCCGGCTGCCGGGCGGACGCCGCCTGGCGGGTCGAGTGGCGGAACCCGCGGATCCACACCGTCGACCGCGTGAAGACGTGGACGGCGTGCGACGAGCACGTCGGCTTCCTCCGCGACTTCCTCGCCGGCCGCGACTTCCCCGTGCGGGTCGCCGCCGTCGACGCGCCCGTCGAGGGGGCGATCGCGTGAACCGCTGGCGCTTCGTCCTCAACCGCCGCTGGGCCGGCTACCTGCTCGTCGCCGTGGTCTTCTCCATCGCCTGCGTGCTGCTCAGCCACTGGCAGTTCGCCCGTCGCGACGAGGCCCTCGCCGAGATCGCCAAGGTGGAGGACAACTGGGATCGCGCGGCGCAGCCGGTCGACCAGGTGCTCGCCGACACGTCCGCGTACGTCGACACGCAGAAGTGGACCCCGGTCACCATGACCGGCACGTACCTCGTCGACCAGCAGATCCTCGCGCGCAACCGCCCCTTCAACGGGCAGCCCGGCTTCGAGGTCCTCACGCCGCTGCGCCTCGAGGACGGACGCGTCTTCGTCGTCGACCGCGGGTGGGTGCCCATCGGCAACTCGCAGGACTCCCCTGACTCCGTACCTGCGCCGCCCGCGGGCGAGGTCACCGTCACGACGCGGCTGAAGGCGGGCGAACCGGAGCTGCCGGGACGCACCGCCCCCGAAGGGCAGATCGCCACCGTGAACCTGCCCGACATCGCCGACCGCATCCAGGCGCCCACGTTCACCGGCGCGTACGGCCTGCTGATGTCCGAGGACCCGGCCCCCGCGGCCGCGGCGCCGTTCGCCACGCCGCGTCCGGAGGAGGACGAGGGCCCGCACCTCTCCTACGCCTTCCAGTGGCTCGTGTTCGCGATCATCGCGTTCGTGGGGCTGGGCGTCGCGATCCGCAACGAGTACCGCATCATCAACCAGGACGACCCCGAGGAGCAGGACCGCGAGCGTGCCCGCCAGGCGAAGCGGGCGCGGAAGCAGCCCTCGGACGCCGACGTCGAGGACCGGATCCTCGACGACGCGCGCTGAGCGCACCCCGCCCCGGCGCTCCCGTCGGGAGGCCGCGGGCTGCGCCCAGTCGGATCAGGCGAGCTCGATGAGGTCCATGTAGTCGGGGCTCCAGTGGTCCTCGGTGCCCTCCGGCATGATGAGGACGCGCTCCGGGTTGAGCGCCTCGACCGCGCCGGAGTCGTGGCTCACGAGCACGACCGCGCCGGAGTAGGTGTTGAGCGCGCCGAGGATTTCCTCGCGGCTCGCGGGGTCGAGGTTGTTGGTGGGCTCGTCGAGGAGCAGCACGTTGGCGCCCGACACGACGATCATCGCCAGCGCCAGGCGCGTCTTCTCGCCGCCGGAGAGGACGCCCGCGGGCTTGGCCGAGTCGTCGCCCGTGAACAGGAACGAGCCGAGGACGCGTCGCGCCTCCATCTCGGAGATGTCCGGCGACGAGGAGACCATGTTCTCCAGCACGCTCCGCTTGACGTCGATCGTCTCGTGCTCCTGCGCGTAGTAGCCGATGCGCAGGCCGTGTCCGGGCTCGAGGCGTCCGGTGTCGGGTTCGTCGACGCCCGCGAGGATCCGCAGCAGCGTGGTCTTGCCCGCGCCGTTGAGGCCGAGGATGACGACCTTGCTCCCGCGGTCGATGGCGAGGTCGACGGCGGTGAAGATCTCGAGCGAGCCGTAGTTCTTGCTGAGGTCGCTCGCCATGAGCGGTGTGCGCCCGCAGGCGACGGGCTCGGGGAAGCGCAGCTTGGCGACGCGGTCGACGGCGCGCACCTCCTCCAGGCCGGACAGCATCTTCTCCGCGCGCCGCACCATCTGGTGGGCGGCCGCCGCCTTCGATGCCTTGGCGCCGAACTTCGCGGCCTGCAGCTGGAGGACGCCGGCCTTCTTCTCGACGTTGGCGCGCTCCTTCTTGCGGCGCTCCTCGTCGGCGGCGCGCTGGCGCTGGTAGTGCTTCCAGCCCATGTTGTAGATGTCGATGACCATGCGGTTCGCGTCGAGGTAGAAGACGCGGTTCACGGTGTCGCCGACGAGCTCCACGTCGTGGCTGATCACGATGAGGCCGCCCTGGTAGCCCTTGAGGAACTCGCGGAGCCAGGTGACGGAGTCGGCGTCGAGGTGGTTGGTGGGCTCGTCGAGGAGCATCGTGTCGGCGCCGGAGAAGAGGATGCGCGCGAGCTCGATGCGCCGGCGCTGACCGCCGGAGAGGGTGCTGAGCGGCTGGTCGAGGATCCGGTCCGGCAGGCTCAGGTTGCTCGCGATGGACGCGGCCTCCGCCTCGGCCGCGTACCCGCCGAGCGCGACGAAGCGCTCCTCGAGCCGGCCGTAGTCCTTCATGGCCTTCGACGAGACCTTGTCGTCGGTGGACGCCATGTCGAGCATCGCGCGCTGCATGTCGAGCGACAGCGTGCCGAGCCCGCGTGCGTCGAGGATGCGCGTGCGCGCCAGGTCCTCAGGGTTCCCGGAGCGCGGGTCCTGCGGGAGGTAGCCGATCTCGCCGGAGCGGTCGATGCGGCCGCCGGTGGGCTGGCCCTCCCCCGCGAGGATCTTGGTGAGCGTGGTCTTGCCGGCGCCGTTGCGGCCGACGAGGCCGATCTTGTCCCCCGGGCTCACCCGGAACGAGACATCCTCCATGAGGACGCGGGCGCCGACGCGCAGCTCCAGTTCGTGTACAGCGAGCACGGTGAGAGGTCCTTCTGATCAGCGGATGTCCCACGGTCCGTGGGAGAGGGGCGACCCGCAGCAGAGGGGGTCGAGCCCGGTCGGTCGAGGGCGTCCATCGGACCCGACCGGTCCAGTGTACGAGACGGCGGCGTCCCGCCCCTCCCGACAGCGGCCGAGAGGCGGGCCCCGACGCGACGACGGCCCCACCCGGTGCGGGAGGGGCCGTCGAGGTCGCGCGGCGCGGGCGCGGATCAGATGGAGAAGCCGAGGGCCCGCATCATGTCGCGGCCGTCGTCGGTGATCCGCTCCGGACCCCACGGCGGCATCCACACCCAGTTGATGCGGAACGCGGCCACGACGCCGTCGAGCGCCTCCGCGGTCTGCTCCTCGAGCACGTCGGTCAGCGGGCAGCCCGCCGATGTCAGCGTCATGTGGATGATGAGGGCGTCGTTCTCGTCGTCCCACGCGAGGTCGTAGATGAGACCCAGGTCGACCACGTTGATCCCGAGCTCGGGATCCATGACGTCCTTGAGCGCCTCCTCGACCTCGTCGAACTTCTGCGGGGTCAGCGTGCTCTGCGTGCTCACGCGTCCACCGTGGTCGAGGGCGTCAGGAAGCGGTCGTAGCCCTCGTCCTCGAGGCGGTCGGCCAGCTCGCGCCCGCCCTGCTCGGCGACGCGACCGGCGACGAAGACGTGCACGAAGTCGGGCTGGATGTAGCGGAGGATGCGCGTGTAGTGCGTGATGAGCAGGAGCCCGAGGCCCGTGTTCGCCTTCGCGCGGTTGACGCCCTCGGAGACGATCTTGAGCGCGTCGACGTCGAGGCCGGAGTCGGTCTCGTCGAGCACCGCGAACTTCGGCTTCAGCAGCTCGAGCTGCAGCACCTCGTTGCGCTTCTTCTCGCCGCCGGAGAAGCCCTCGTTGACGTTGCGCTCGGCGAACGCGGGATCCATCTTGAGCGCCGCCATGGAGGTGCGGACGTCCTTGATCCAGCCGCGGATGGCCGGGGCCTCGCCGTCGATCGCGGTCTTCGCGGTGCGGAGGAAGTTCGTGGTGGTGACGCCGGGGATCTCGACCGGGTACTGCATGGCGAGGAACAGGCCGGCACGCGCGCGCTCGTCGACGCTCATGTCGAGCACCTCGACGCCGTCGAGCGTGACCGAGCCGGAGTCGACGTGGTACTTGGGGTGGCCCGCGATGGAGTACGCCAACGTGGACTTGCCCGAGCCGTTCGGGCCCATGATCGCGTGGATCTCGCCCTCGTTGATCGTGAGGTCGACGCCCTTGAGGATCTGCTTGCGACCCTGCTCGGTGTCGACGCTGACGTGCAGGTCGGTGATGGTGAGAGTTGACATGCGTGCGGTTCCTCTAGCTCTTCGGGGTGGTGTCGATGTGGATGTCGCCGTCCACGATCGTCACGGGGTAGACGGGGACGGGCTCGTACGCCGGCAGCGTGCGCGGCTTGCCCGTCTCGAGGGAGAACTTCGAGCCGTGGGCCCAGCACTCCAGGGTGTCGCCCTCGACGAAGCCCTCGGCCAGCGAGATGTCGCCGTGCGTGCAGGTGTCGCCGATGGCGTGCACGGTGCCCGAGGAGTCCTTGACGAGCGCGATGGCGAGGCCCTCGATCTCGATGCGGAGCGCCTCGTTCTCGCCCAGCTCGTCGACGGCGCAGATGCGGACGGCGGTCATCGGACGACCGCCCCGGTGCTCGTCCCGGCCAGCTCGGCCTCGATGGCGGCCTGCAGCCGCTCCTCGAGGTCGGGGACGCCGATCTGCTGCACGATCTCGCTGAGGAAGCCGCGGACGACGAGGCGACGCGCCTCCTCCTCCGTGATCCCGCGGGCCTGGAGGTAGAACAGCTGCTCGTCGTCGAAGCGGCCCGTGGCGCTCGCGTGACCGGCGCCGGCGATGTCGCCGGTCTCGATCTCGAGGTTCGGGACCGAGTCGGCGCGCGTGCCGTCCGTGAGGACGAGGTTGCGGTTCTGCTCGTAGCTGTCGGTGCCGGGTGCGGAACGACGGATGAGCACGTCTCCGATCCACACGGTGCGGGCGCCCTTCCCCTGCAGCGCGCCCTTGTAGGTGACGCGGCTGCGGGTGTTCGGGGCGTCGTGGTCGACGTAGACCTGCTGCTCGAGGTGCTGGCCCGCGTCGGCGAAGTACACGCCGAGGAGCTCGCCGTCGGCGCCCTCGTTCGAGAGGTGCGTGGAGGGATTGACCCGGACGATGGAGCCGCCGAGCGTCACCACCACGTGCTTGAGCTTCGCGTCCCGGCCGACGACGGCCTGGTGCGCGGCGAGGTGGCGCGCCTCGTCGTCCCACTGCTGCACCGTGACGACGGTGAGCTCGGCCTGGTCGCCGACGACGATCTCGACGTTCTCGACCAGCGAGGCCGACCCGGCGTTGTCGAGGATGACGACGCCGCGGCTGAAGGGCGCCGCCGTGATGACGGTGTGCGCCGCGCGGGGCGCCGAGCCGAGCTCGGAGCGGCCGACCGTGACGGTGACGGGCTGCTCGCCCGACACCTCGATGGCGAGCGCCTCCCCGAAGGACGACCAGGCGTTGGCCTGGGCGCGGTCCTCGGGGGCGCCGGCGGTGCCGACGCGGGCGTCGTCCCGCGCGATCCAGGAGACGGACGTGCCCTCACCCCCTGTGGTGGCGAACGGGTAGCGCGTGCCGTCGAGCTCACCCGAGATGAGGTCGTCGAGCCGGCGGACGGGCGTCAGCTTCCAGACGGCCTCGCGGCCGGTGACCGCGTCGAACGCCTCGACGTCCGTGGACGTGAAGCGCTCGGAGCGGGTCTGGATGGGGATGACGCCCCACCCTCCGTCGGTGTGCGCCCGGCTGCCGTGCTGGTCGGCGGGGACGGGGGCTTCTGTGGTGGCGAGTGGGGTCGTCATCTAGCCGACGGATCCTTCCATGCCCATCTCGATGAGCTTGTTGAGTTCGAGCGCGTACTCCATGGGCAGCTCTCGGGCGATGGGCTCGATGAAGCCGCGGACGATCATGGCCATGGCCTCGTCCTCGGGCATGCCCCGGCTCATCAGGTAGAACAGCTGCTCCTCGCTGACGCGCGAGACCGTGGCCTCGTGGCCGAGCTGCACGTCGTCCACCCGGATGTCGATCGCGGGGTACGTGTCGGAGCGTGAGATGGTGTCGACCAGCAGCGCGTCGCAGCGGACGGTGTTGGCGGAGTGGTGGGCGGCCGCGTCCACGCGGATCTCGCCGCGGTAGCCGGCCCGGCCGCCGCCGCGCGCGATCGACTTGGAGACGATCGACGACTGCGTGTACGGCGCCATGTGCACCATCTTTGCGCCGGCGTCCTGGTGCTGGCCGGGGCCCGCGAAGGCGACGGACAGGGTCTCGCCCTTGGCGCGCTCGCCCATGAGGTAGATGGAGGGGTACTTCATCGTGACCTTGGACCCGATGTTGCCGTCGATCCACTCCATGGTGGCGCCCTCGGCCGCCGTCGCGCGCTTGGTGACGAGGTTGTAGACGTTGTTCGACCAGTTCTGGATGGTCGTGTAGCGGACGCGGGCGTCCTTCTTCACGATGATCTCGACGACCGCGGAGTGCAGCGAGTCGGACTTGTAGATCGGGGCGGTGCAGCCCTCGATGTAGTGGACGTAGCTGCCCTCGTCCGCGATGATCAGCGTCCGCTCGAACTGGCCCATGTTCTCGGTGTTGATGCGGAAGTACGCCTGCAGCGGGATCTCGACATGGACGCCCTTGGGCACGTACACGAACGAGCCGCCGGACCACACCGCCGTGTTCAGCGCGGCGAACTTGTTGTCGCCCGCCGGGATGACGGTGCCGAAGTACTCCTTGAACAGCTCGGGGTGCTCGCGGAGCGCGGTGTCGGTGTCCATGAAGATGACGCCCTGGTCCTCGAGCTCCTTCTGGATGGAGTGGAAGACGACCTCGGACTCGTACTGGGCGGCCACGCCGGAGACGAGGCGCTGACGCTCCGCCTCGGGGATGCCGAGCCGCTCGTACGTGTTCTTGATGTCGTCGGGCAGGTCCTCCCACGTCTGGGCCTGCTTCTCCGTGGACCGCACGAAGTACTTGATGTTGTCGAAGTCGATGCCCGACAGGTCGGCGCCCCAGGTGGGCATGGGCTTCTTGCCGAAGAGCTCGTAACCCTTCATGCGGTTGGCGAGCATCCACTCGGGCTCGCTCTTGCGCCGCGAGATGTCGGCGACGACCTGGGGCGAGATGCCGCGCTTGGCGGACGCCCCGGCGACGTCGGAGTCGGACCAGCCGAACTCGTACTGCCCGAGGCTCTCGAGCTCGGGTCGGTCGATGAGCACATCTGACATGGCTACCTGCTTTCCTGACGATCTGGGCGTATCAGCGCCGTATCGGCAACCCCCTCGCACGGCGGGGCCGCTTCGGTGACGAGGGGAAGACTGTGGGTCTCAGGGATGCCGCGGCTTCACGCCTCGCACCCCTCTTAGGATGAACACGAACGCGGGTGGACTTGTTCCCGCCGTCCTCGCTGACGTGCCGGACGCCGAAAGGCCCGACGTGTTCCATGAACCACCCGATTCTACGGGCAATCCAGCGGGCGCGGAAGGCAGGCAGTGACTCACGGCACCGATGCGGGGCAGTCTCCCAGTGGGAGCGTGCTAGGTCAGACCACCATGGTGGCGAGGAGGCTGCGCGAGAGGCTCCCGGACGGGATCACCCGCGCGACGCGGATCCTCGTCTGGACCACGCTCGTCGTGCAGACGCTCGTCGTCGGCACGGGAGGGCTCGTCCGGCTCACCGGGTCGGGGCTCGGCTGCCCGACCTGGCCGCGATGCACCGCCGACTCCTTCGTCTCCACGCCCGAGATGGGCGTGCACGGGATCATCGAGTTCGGCAACCGCCTGCTCACCTTCGTGCTCGTGATCGTCGCGATCGCCACGTTCCTGGCGGTCCTGCGGCTGCGGAACCGCGGCCGGGGGCTCTTCTCCCTCGCGCTCGCCATCGGGCTCGGCATCCCGGCGCAGGGCGTCATCGGCGGCATCACGGTGCTCACCGGCCTCAACCCGTACATCGTGGGCATGCACTTCGTCGTCTCGGTGGTGCTCGTGGTGCTCTCCACCGTGCTGGTGTGGCGCACGTACCACCCGCTCGACGAGGCGGAGCGCTCGGTCCCCGCCTCCTTCCTCGCGCTCGCCCGGGTGACCGCCGCCGTGGTGGGCGTCACGATCCTCGTCGGCATCGTCGTCACCGGATCCGGTCCCCACGCCGGCGACCGCGGCGCCGCGCGCAACGGGCTCGACCCGGAGCTGCTGCAGCACGTGCACAGCTGGCCGGCGTACACGACCTTCGGCCTCACGGTCGCGCTCGTCGTCATCGCGGCGCGTCACCGCTGGCCGGCGGTCTCCCGCTGGACGCGCGTGCTGCTCGCCGTCGAGCTGGTGCAGATCGCCGTGGGCCTGATCCAGGCGCGCACGGGACTCCCGGAGTTCCTGGTGGGCCTGCACATGGTGCTCGCCTGCCTGCTGGCCTCCGCGATGACGGCGACGCTGCTGAGCACGACGCGGCGCGCGGACACGCTGCGCCTCACGCCCGCCGAGGTGCGCCGCGCGGCCCACGTGGGCTGATCCCGGCGCATCCCGCCCTCCTGTCGACGCCCGTCCGAGCACCGCTCGGGCGGGCGTCGTCATGTCGGGCGACGGGCGCAGGCCGATGCCGCGAGCCGGACCGGCGCGGACCGGTCGGAGAGCCGGGCGGGAGCATGAGGCGACGCCGACCGCGCCCGGGGCGCGTGCCGGGCGCGGGGATCACGGGGCGACACCGGTGACCATGTGCGGACCGCATGCGGCCGCGGGAGCCCCAGGGCGACACCCCGCTCCTCGGCGCGCACGGCGCCCGGTCCGATCCGCCTGCCCTCGGCGGATGCGGTCCGGGGCGCGGGCTCCGCGGTCGGGGCCGACGAGGCGTCAGACGGCGGACCCGCGGGTGCCGCCCACGCTCACCGCGGGCGACCCCGTCGAGACCGTGCGGATCAGAAGGGCAGGAGGGGGTCGATGCCCACCGCGAGGAACAGGAGCGACAGGTACGAGATGGAGGCGTGGAACACGCGCATCGGCTTGATCGGCTCGTGGCGCACCGCGAGGTCGTACAGGCGGTGGGTCTCGTAGACGAACCAGCCGCCGCCCGCGAGGGCCGCGAGCGTGTAGACGAGGCCCATGCCGGCGACCGGGATCAGCAGCAGCGAGCAGGCGAGCGTGGCCCACGCGTACAGGATGGTCTGGAGGCCCACGGCCGCGCGTCCGCGGACGACCGCGAGCATCGGCACGTTCACCGAGGCGTAGTCGTCGCGGTACTTCATCGACAGCGGCCAGTAGTGCGGCGGCGTCCAGAGGAACACGATCATGAAGAGGATGACGGGCGCCCACGAAATGTCGCCCGTGACCGCGGCCCAGCCGATGAGGACGGGCATGCACCCGGCGGCCCCGCCCCACACGATGTTCTGCGGCGTGCGGCGCTTGAGCCAGAGCGTGTAGACGAAGACGTAGAAGAGGATCGCGGCCAGCGAGAGCGCGGCGGCGAGCCAGTTCGAGATGACGCCGAGCCACACGATGCTCGCGACGCCGATGATCCAGGCGAAGACCAGGGCCTCGCGGTCCGACAGCTCGCCGGTGACGAGGGGCCGGCGCTGCGTGCGCTTCATCACGCGATCGATGTCACGGTCGATGTAGCAGTTGAACGCGTTGGCGCTGCCGGCGCTGAGCGTGCCGCCGACGAGGACGCCGAGGATCAGCCACGGGTTCGGCCACCCGCCCTGGGCGAGGATCATGACGGGCGCGGTGGTCACGAGCAGGAGCTCGATGACGCGCGGCTTCGTCAGTGCGACGTACGCCTTGGTCTTCCTCGCCACGCCGATCGTCTCCCGATCGACCCGGCTCTGCACCGCAACGTTCATCGCACCTCTAACTCGCCGGAAATTCCCTCCCCATCGTAGGCCACGGCACCTGCGAGCCGAGCCGCGGGCGGCCTCCGGGACGGGCTCGGAACACCGAGGGCCGAGTGGGTGTTCCCTATACTGATAGGCGGTCCGGCTGGGCCTCCCCCCATCTTCAGAAGGGCTAGAACCAAGTGGCAGAATTGCAATGGGACCCCATCGACAGCAAGGCGGTCGACACCGCGCGGATCCTCGCCGCGGACGCGGTCGAGAAGGTCGGAAACGGTCACCCCGGCACCGCCATGAGCCTGGCCCCGGCGGCCTACCTCCTGTTCCAGAAGGTCATGCGACGCGACCCGTCGGACAGCACCTGGATCGGCCGCGACCGGTTCATCCTCTCGGTGGGCCACAGCTCGCTGACGCAGTACACGCAGTTCTTCCTCGGCGGCTACGGCCTCGAGATCGAGGACCTCCAGGCCCTCCGCACCTGGGAATCCAAGACCCCGGGTCACCCCGAGTACGGCCACACCGACGGCGTCGAGATCACCACGGGCCCCCTCGGCCAGGGCCTCGCCTCCTCCGTCGGCTTCGCCTACGCAGCCCGCTACGAGCGCGGCCTGTTCGATCCGGAGACGCCGGCGGGCGAGAGCCCCTTCGACCACTTCGTGTACGTCATCGCCGGCGACGGCGACATGCAGGAGGGCATCACCTCCGAGGCGTCCTCCCTCGCGGGGCACCAGGAGCTCGGCAACCTCATCGCGATCTACGACAGCAACCAGATCTCCATCGAGGACGACACCGACATCGCCTTCACCGAGGACGTGGCCGCGCGTTACGAGTCCTACGGCTGGCACGTGCAGCACGTCGACTGGAAGAAGACGGGCGAGTACGTCGAGGACGTCCAGGAGCTGTTCGACGCCGTCGAGGCCGCCAAGGCCGAGACGCGCAAGCCCTCGCTCATCATCCTCAAGACGATCATCGGCTGGCCCTCCCCGAAGAAGCAGAACTCGGGCAAGATCCACGGCTCCGCCCTCGGCGCCGAGGAGCTCGCGGCCGTCAAGCAGATCGTCGGATTCGACCCCGAGAAGAGCTTCGAGGTGCCGGACGGCGTCCTCGAGCACACCCGCCAGGCGATCGAGCGCGGACAGCAGCAGCACCGCGAGTGGGACGAGAAGCTCGCCGCGTGGGCCGAGGCGAACCCCGAGCGCAAGACGCTGCTCGACCGCGTCCTCGCCGGCGACGCCCCCGAGGGCCTCGACGAGGCGCTCCCCGTGTTCCCCGCGGGCAAGGACGTCTCCACGCGCGCCGCGTCCGGCAAGGTCATCAACGCCATCGCCGAGGTCATGCCCGAGCTGTGGGGCGGCTCCGCCGACCTCGCCGAGTCGAACAACACGACCATCGAGTCCGCGCCGTCCTTCGTCCCCGCCGAGCGCTCCACCGACATGTGGAAGGGCGACCCCTACGGCCGCGTCCTCCACTTCGGCATCCGCGAGCACGCCATGGGCGCGATCCTCAACGGCATCGTCCTCCACGGCAACACGCGCCCCTTCGGCGGCACGTTCCTCATCTTCAGCGACTACATGCGCCCGGCGGTCCGTCTCGCCGCGCTCATGAAGGCGCCGTCGATCTTCGTCTGGACGCACGACTCCGTCGCCCTCGGCGGCGACGGGCCGACGCACCAGCCGGTGGAGCAGCTCGCCAGCCTCCGCGCCATCCCGGGCCTCGACGTCATCCGCCCCGCGGACGCCAACGAGACCGCCCAGGCGTGGAAGACGATCCTGACGCGTCGCATGGGCCCCGCGGGTCTCGCGCTGTCGCGCCAGAACCTCCCCGTCGTCGAGCGCGGCACGGGCGACGCCACGGCCACCGAGTACGCCTCGGCGGCCGGCGTCGCGAAGGGCGCCTACGTCCTCGCCGACACCGAGGGCACGCCCGACGTGATCCTCATCGCCACGGGCTCCGAGGTGCAGTTCGCGCTCGAGGCCCGCGAGGCCCTCGCCGCGGAAGGCGTGCAGGCTCGCGTGGTCAGCGCCCCGAGCCTCGAGTGGTTCGAGGAGCAGGACGCGGCGTACAAGGAGCACGTGCTCCCCGAGGCGGTCGCCGCGCGCGTCTCCGTCGAGGCGGGCATCTCGCTCTCCTGGAAGCAGTACGTCGGGCACCACGGCCGCAGCATCTCGATCGAGCACTTCGGCGCCAGCGCCGAGTACGAGGTCCTCTACCGCGAGTTCGGCATCACCACCGAGGCCGTCGTGAAGGCGGCCAAGGAGTCCATCGCCTCCCTCTAGAAGCTGACGAGGAGCGGGGCGGCAGAGCTGCTCCGCTCCCCGCCGGCCCGGCCCGACCGGCCCGCCTCCCTAGGCTCGCCGGTCGGGTGCCCGGGAGGGGCGCGTGTGCGCGCCCCTCCCCCCAGAACCTCACAACCAGCATGGAGAAGGCAACATGACCGACACCACATCCCCCACCGCGCAGCTCTCCGCCGCGGGCGTCAGCATCTGGCTCGACGACCTGTCCCGCGAGCGCATCGACGCCAAGGGCATCGAGAAGGTGATCGCCGACCGCGACGTCGTCGGCATCACGACCAACCCCACCATCTTCGCGTCGGCCCTAGCCAAGGGCGAGGCGTACGACGCCCAGGTCCGCGAACTCGCGGCCGACGGCGCCGACGTCGACCGCGCGGTCTTCGAGATCACGACCCGCGACGTCGGCGAGGCGGCCCGGATCTTCCGCCCCGTCTACGACCGCACCGCCGGATTCGACGGCCGCGTCTCCATCGAGGTCTCCCCCGACTTCGCGAACGACACGCAGGCGACCATCGACGAGGCCCACAAGCTGTGGGACAAGATCGCCGAGCCCAACGTCATGATCAAGATCCCCGCGACCCGCGAGGGCCTCGAGGCGATCACCGAGGTCATCGGCGCCGGCATCAGCGTCAACGTCACGCTCATCTTCAGCCTCGAGCGCTACCGCGAGGTCATCAACGCGTACCTCACCGGCCTCGAGAAGGCGAAGGCGGCGGGCATCGACCTGTCGACCATCCACTCCGTCGCGTCCTTCTTCGTGTCGCGCGTCGACACCGAGATCGACAAGCGCCTCGACGCGCTCGGCACCGAGCAGGCCACCGCGCTGAAGAGCAAGGCCGGCGTCGCCAACGCGCAGCTCGCCTACCAGGCGTTCGAGCAGTCCTTCGCGTCCGAGCGCGCCCAGGGCCTCCTCGGCGCCGGCGCCAACAAGCAGCGCCCCCTCTGGGCCTCGACGGGCGTGAAGAGCCCCGACCTGCCCGACACGCTCTACGTCACGCAGCTCGTCGCCGCGGACGTCGTCAACACGATGCCGGAGAAGACGCTCGACGCGACCGCCGACCACGGCGTCATCGAGGGCGACACGATCACCGGCTCCTACGACGCCGCGAACGCGGTCCTCAACGAGGTCGACTCGCTCGGCATCTCCTACAAGGAGGTCACGGAGCTCCTCGAGAAGGAGGGCGTCGAGAAGTTCAAGGTGTCGTGGAGCGAGCTCATCGAGACCGTCACCAACGCCCTGGACGGCGCCAAGTGAGCGTCCGCATCGCGCTGAGCGGCGCGGCGGCCGCGGCCGTCGAGACCCACGTGCCCGCGCTGGTCGAGGCGCACGTCGCGTCCGGCATCACGGGCCTCGACGGCAGCCTCTGGGGGCCCGACGCCGAGTCCGAGGCCACCAAGCGCCTCGGCTGGACGCAGGCGGTCTCCGTCTCGCGTCCGCTCGTCGCCGAGATCACGGCGCTCCGCGAGGAGCTCCGCGGCGAGGGCGTCGACCATGTCGTCCTCGGCGGCATGGGCGGATCCTCGCTCGCGCCCGAGGTCATCACCCGCACCGCGGGCGTCGAGCTCACCGTCCTCGACTCGACCGACCCCGGTCAGGTCCTCGCCGCCCTCGGCGACCGCCTCGCCACCACGGTCGTGGTCATCTCGTCGAAGTCGGGCTCCACGCTCGAGACCGACAGTCAGAAGCGCGTCTACGAGAAGTCGTTCCGTGACGCGGGCATCGACCCGACCCGCCGCATCGTCATCGTGACCGACCCCGGCTCGCCGCTCGACGAGTCGGCACGCGCCGACGGCTACCGCGTGTTCAACGCGGACCCCGACGTCGGCGGCCGCTACAGCGCGCTGACCGCGTTCGGCCTCGTGCCGTCCGGCCTCGCCGGCGCCGACATCGGCGGCCTGCTCGACGAGGCGGAGGCCGCCTCCGCGCAGCTCGCCGTCGACGACGTGTCGAACCCGGGCCTCGTGCTCGGCGCCGCCATCGCCGGCACCTCGCCGCTGAAGGACAAGCTCGGCATCGTCTCCGACGGCACGCACATCGTGGGCTTCGGCGACTGGGTCGAGCAGCTCATCGCGGAGTCCACCGGCAAGCTCGGCACGGGCCTGCTGCCCGTCGTCCTGCCGACCGACGCCCCCGAGCTCTCGCTCGGCCTGGCGGACCTGCAGATCGCGCGGCTCGTCGCCGACGTCGACGCGCACGACGCCGCCGAGGGCGAGATCGTCATCAGCGGCACGCTCGGCGCGCAGATCCTCACGTGGGAGTACGCCGTCGCCGTCGCGGGACGCCTGCTCGAGATCAACCCGTTCGACCAGCCCGACGTGGAGGCCGCCAAGGTCGCCGCGCGCGGTCTGCTCGACGACCGGCCCGCACCACAGGCTCCCGTCGTCACGACGGACGGCATCGAGGTCCGCGGCACGAGCGACGTCACCGACGGCGCGACCGACGTCGGCTCGGCGATCGACGCCCTCCTCGCGCACGTCGGCCCCACGGGCTACGTGGCGGTCCAGGCGTTCGTCGACCGCCTCGCGCTCCCCGAGCTCGAGCGCCTCCGCGACGCCGTGGCCCGCAAGGCCGGCCGTCCCGTCACGTTCGGCTGGGGACCCCGGTTCCTCCACTCCACGGGGCAGTTCCACAAGGGCGGCACCCCCGTCGGCGTGTTCCTGCAGATCACCGCGGACGCGGCGTCGGACCTGGAGATCCCGGACCGCCCCTTCACCTTCGGCGAGCTCATCCAGGCGCAGGCCGCCGGCGACGCCACCGTGCTCGCCGAGCACGGCCGTCCCGTCCTGCGACTGAACCTGACCGACCCCACCACGGACGCCCGGGCTCTGCTCTCGACGCTCGAATGACCGCATCGCCGGATCCGTCCGGCAGATCGAGGAGTTACATGTCGCCGGTGGATATCACCCCGGAATTCAATCCCCTGCGGATCCCGTCAGACCGACGGCTGAACCGCATCGCGGGGCCCAGCAGCCTCATCATCTTCGGCGTGACGGGTGACCTGTCGCGCAAGAAGCTGATGCCGGCCGTCTACGACCTCGCGAACCGGGGGCTCCTGCCCCCCGGCTTCGCGCTCATCGGCTTCGCCCGGAGGGACTGGGAGGACCAGGACTTCGAGCAGGTCGTGTACGAGGCCGTCAAGCAGTACTCGCGCACCAAGTTCGACGAGGACGTCTGGCGCCAGCTGGCCCAGGGCATCCGATTCGTGCAGGGCACCTTCGACGACGACGAGGCGTTCCAGACGCTGAAGGACATCACGGAGGAGCTCGACCGCGAGCGGGGCACGATGGGGAACCACGCGTTCTACCTGTCGATCCCGCCGAAGTCCTTCCCGCTGGTCACCGAGCAGCTCCGCCGCTCGGGACTCGCGGAGCAGAAGGAGGGCCACTGGCGCCGCGTCGTCATCGAGAAGCCCTTCGGCAGCGACCTCAAGACGGCCCGCGAGCTCAACGCGGTCGTCGAGACGGTCTTCCCGCCGGACTCGGTGTTCCGCATCGACCACTACCTGGGCAAGGAGACGGTCCAGAACATCCTGGCGCTGCGCTTCGCCAACCAGTTGTACGAGCCCCTGTGGAACGCGAACTATGTCGACCACGTGCAGATCACCATGGCCGAGGACATCGGCGTGGGCGGTCGTGCCGGGTACTACGACGGCATCGGCGCGGCGCGCGACGTGATCCAGAACCACCTCCTGCAGCTCCTCGCCCTCACGGCCATGGAGGAGCCCGTCGCGTTCGACGCGTCGAGCCTCCGGGACGAGAAGGAGAAGGTGCTGTCGGCGGTGCGCCTGCCGAAGGACCTCTCCACCGCCACCGCCCGCGGGCAGTACGCCGGCGGATGGCAGGGCGGCGAGGAGGTCGTGGGCTTCCTCGACGAGGACGGCATGGACCCCGAGTCCCTGACCGAGACCTACGCGGCCATGCGGCTCGACATCAACACCCGACGCTGGGCCGGCGTGCCGTTCTACCTTCGGGCGGGCAAGCGCCTCGGCCGCCGCGTGACGGAGATCGCGGTCGTGTTCAAGCGCGCGCCGCAGAACCTCTTCGCGGAGGACCAGACCTCGGCGCTCGGGCAGAACGCGCTCGTCATCCGGGTGCAGCCCGACGAGGGCGTCACCATCCGCTTCGGCTCCAAGGTGCCGGGCGCGGGGATGCAGGTGCGCGACGTCACCATGGACTTCGGCTACGGCCACGCCTTCACGGAGGCGAGCCCGGAGGCGTACGAGAGGCTCATCCTCGATGTGCTGCTCGGCGACCCGCCGCTCTTCCCCCGCCACCAGGAGGTCGAGCTGAGCTGGAAGATCCTGGACCCCATCGAAGAATTCTGGCGCACGCAGGGCCAGCCCGAGCAGTACCGTCCGGGCACCTGGGGGCCGGCCTCGGCCGACGAGCTCCTCGCCCGCGACGGACGGACCTGGAGGCGGCCATGAGAGTCGATCTGCCGAACACCACCACCGCCAAGATCTCGAAGGCGCTCGTCAAGATCCGCGAGGAGGGCGGCGCGGTCGCCCTCGGCCGTGTCCTGACGCTCGTCATCTCGACGTCGCACGGCAGCGAGGAGGAGGCCATCGAGGCCGCCAACGACGCGTCGCGCGAGCACCCGATGCGCGTCATCGTAATCTCCACCGAGCGCGGCGCGCAGACGTCGACGACGGCCGAGTCGGCTCGCGTCGACGCGGAGATCCGCGTGGGCGGCGACGCCGGCGCGAGCGAGGTCGTCGTGCTCCGCGTGTACGGCGCGGCCGCCGAGGACGAGGAGAGCCTGGTCACCGGTCTCCTCCTCCCCGACGCGCCCGTCGTGGCGTGGTGGCCGCACGACGCGCCCGCGGTCGTCAGCCAGTCGCCGCTCGGCCGCATCGCGCAGCGCCGCATCACGGACTCGTCCACGAGCAGCAACCCGCGCGTGGCCCTGCAGCACCTGGCCGAGACGTACGCGCCGGGCGACACGGACTTCGCCTGGACGCGTCTCACCCTGTGGCGGGCGCTGCTCGCCGCGGTTCTCGACCAGCCGCCGTACGAGCCCGTCACGCAGGTGGAGGTGTCCGGCGCCGCCGACTCCCCCTCCACCGTGCTGCTGGCCGCGTGGCTGGGCCTGCAGCTGCAGGTCCCGGTGCTGCACGAGGTCACGACCCGGGCCACGGGCTCGAGCGGGATCCACGGCGTGCGGCTCCACCGCGCGTCCGGCGTGATCGACCTCGACCGGCCCATCGCGAACGTGGCGACGCTCAAGCAGCCGAACCAGCCGACGCACGATGTGAGCCTCCCGCGCCGCAGCCTCCGGGACTGCCTGGCCGAGGAGCTCCGGCGCCTCGACCCCGACTCGCTCTACGGCGACGTGATCCGTCACGGCCTCGAGCGGTCGACCGCGGGCCAGGGGTACATCACCGCGTCCACCACCGCACGGAAGGACTCGGCCGACCGATGACGAACGACCGCAGGGTGCTCGTGCACCCCGACAAGAAGGCCATGACCGGCTCCGTCGCCGCGCGCTTCCTCACGAAGCTCGTCGACATCCTGGATGAGGAGGAGACGGCCAACGTCGTCCTCACCGGGGGGACGGTGGGCCCGAGCATCCTCGCGGCCGTGAACGAGTCCGCGGCGCGCGACAGCGTCGACTGGACCCGCGTCCACTTCTGGTTCGGCGACGAGCGCTGGCTCCCGCAGGGCGACCCCGAGCGCAACGACACCACGGTGCGCGAGGCCCTGCTCGACCACATCGACCTGCCCGCCGAGAACGTCCACGCCATGGGCGCGAGCGACCAGGGCTCGAGCCTGGACGAGGCCGTCGCGGCGTACACGGAGGAGCTCGCCGAGCACGCGAACGGCGAGACGACCCTCCCCCGCTTCGACATCACCTTCCTGGGTGTCGGGCCGGACGGTCACGTCGCGTCGCTGTTCCCGGACAGCGAGGGCATCCGCACGATGGACGCCGCGGTCATCGGCGTGCGCAACTCCCCGAAGCCGCCGGCCGAGCGCATCTCCCTCACGCTGCCGGTGCTCAACTCGTCGCTCCGGATCTGGATGGTGCTCGCGGGTCCGGACAAGGCGTTCGCGCTGGGTCTCGCCCTCGCGGGAGCCGACCGCACCGAGGTGCCCGTCGCCGGCATCAAGGGCCGCAAGCGGACGGTGTTTTTCATCGACCGCGAGGCCGCTGCGGACGTGCCGGAGAACCTCCGGCTGTCGTCCTACTGACGACGGCAGCCGGTGCGAGCCGGACGATGCCGTGACGGGCGGGTCTCCTCGTGAGGCCCGCCCGTCGTCGTCCACCCGGCCGCCCGCCGCACACGCGGAACGGAGAACGCCCCCGTCCGATGGACGGGGGCGTTCGTCGTGATGACGCGGTGCGGTGGGCTACTTGGTGGCCTTCACGGTGCCGCGGCGGGCGCGGAGCTGCTCCAGCGCCTCCTCGAGGAGCTGGCTCGCCTCCTCCTCGCTGCGACGCTCCTTCACGTAGGCGAGGTGCGTCTTGTAGGGCTCGAGCTTGGCGACCGACGGCGGGTTGGCCTTGTCGCGCCCGGCCGGCAGACCCGACTGCGGGGAGTCGATGGTCTCGGGGATCTCCTCCTCGGGCAGGTTCGCCGCGAAGTGGCGGACGGTCTCGTTGCCGAGGGCGTCCCAGTACGAGATCGAGATGCGCTCCGCGTGGAAGCCGCGGTCCTGCTCGCCCATGGGGCCCGCGCCGACGCGCGAACCGCGGATGGCGCTTCCTCCTGATGCCATGTGGCTGCTCCCTACAATCCGGTGTCGAACTTGGTGATCAGCCCGAGGACCACGATGCACGTGACCCAGACGAGGCCGAGGATGACGGTGATGCGGTTCAGATTCCGCTCGGCCACGCCCGACGAGCCGAGGCTCGACGTGGTGCCGCCCCCGAACATGTCGGAGAGACCGCCGCCCCGCCCCTTGTGCAGCAGGATGAGCATGGTCAGCAGGAGGCTGGTGATTCCCAGAACCACCTGCAGGACTACCTGGAGGATTTCCACGTGCGGCCTTTCGGGTGCGGTGCTGTGGCCGATTCGACCGGTGAACGGCCGATGGGCCGCTGTCGATTATAGCGGGCGCCTGGATGCGGCGAGCCGCCCGCGCCCGGATGGACGCGAACGGCTCGTGGACACCCGCGGATCAGACCCCGACGTGGGAGCGGAACCGCGCGATGGCGGAGAACTCCTGGACGTCGAGGCTGGCGCCGCCGACGAGCGCGCCGTCGACGTCGGGCTCGCGGAGGAATCCCGCGATGTTGCCGGACTTGACCGAGCCGCCGTAGAGGATCCGCGTCGCCGCGGCCGCCTCGTCGCCGAGAAGCTCGGCGACGACGGCCCGGAGGGGCGCCGCCACCTGCTGCGCCTGCTCGGGCGTGGCCGCCGTGCCGGATCCGATGGCCCAGACGGGCTCGTAGGCGACGACCACGTCGGCGCCCTTCGGGAGACCCTGGAGCGCGACGCGCAGCTGGGCCACGGGGACGGCGCTCGCGCCGTGCTCCTCGAGGTCCGCCGCGGTCTCGCCCACGCAGATCACCGGGACGATGCCGTGCTGCACGGCGGCCGCCGACTTCGCGGCCACCTGCTCGTCGGTCTCGCCGTGCAGCGTGCGCCGCTCGGAGTGGCCGACGATGACGTACCGGCAGGCGAGCTGCGCCAGGAACGACGCGGAGATCTCACCCGTGTACGCGCCCGACGCACGCGCGGACACGTCCTGCGCGCCGTAGGCGATCTCGAGCTTGTCCGCCGTCACCAGCGTCTGCACGCTGCGGATGTCGGTGAAGGGCGGGAACACCGCCACCTCCGCGTCCGTCGAGTCGTGCTTGGCGTCCTTGAGGCTCCAGGCGAGCTTCTGCACGAACGCGATGGCCTGGAGATGATCCAGGTTCATCTTCCAGTTGCCCGCGATGAGGGGCGTGCGCCCCTGCGGGCGATCGGTCACTGCCATCCGAGGACCTCCAGTCCCGGCAGGCGCTTCCCCTCGAGGAACTCGAGGCTCGCGCCGCCTCCGGTCGAGATGTGACCGAAGCGGTCATCATCGAATCCGAGCGCGCGGACGGCTGCGGCGCTGTCGCCGCCGCCGACCACGGAGAGCCCCTCGACGCGAGTGAGCGCGTCGGCGACCGTCTTCGTGCCGGCCGCGAACGGCTCCAGCTCGAAGACGCCCATGGGGCCGTTCCAGAACACCGTCGTGGAACCGCGGATGATGCCCGCGAACGCGTCGGCGGTCTCGGGCCCGATGTCGAGCCCCAGCCCCTTCGCTCCCGCGGGCGTCTCCTCGATCGCGTCGGCACGCGTGACCTGGTGGGCGGCATCGGCGGAGAACCCGTCGGCGACGACCACGTCGGTGGGGAGCACGATCTTCACGCCGCGCTCCTCCGCTTCGGCCAGGTAGCCCTTGACGGTCTCGACCTGGTCCTCCTCGAGGAGGCTCGCGCCCACCTCGTGGCCCTGCGCCTTGAGGAACGTGAACAGCATCCCGCCGCCGATGAGCAGCGAGTCGACGCGCGGCAGCAGGTGGCCGATCACGCCGAGCTTGTCGGACACCTTGGATCCGCCGAGGACGACCGTGTAGGGCCGCTCCGGGTTCTCCGTCAGGCGGTCGAGGACCTCGAGCTCGCTCGCGATGAGCGAGCCGGCGGCGCTGGGGAGCGCCGAGGCGAGCTCGAACACGCTGGCCTGCTTGCGGTGCACGACGCCGAAGCCGTCGGACACGAACGCGTCCCCGAGCTGGGCGATCGACTCCGCGAAGCCGCGGCGCACGGCCTCGTCCTTGCTGGTCTCCTCCGCGTGGAAGCGGAGGTTCTCGAGCACGACGACGTCGCCGTCGCCGAGCGCGTCGACGGCCGCACGGGCCGAGTCGCCCACGGTGTCGGTCGCGAATGCCACGTCGGCGCCCAGCAGCTCGCCGAGGCGGGCCGCGACGGGACGGAGGCTGTACTTCTCGTCGGGCGTGCCGTCGGGGCGGCCGAGGTGCGAGATGACGACGACGCGGGCCCCGGCCTCGCGGAGACCCGTGAGGGTCCCCAGCGAGGCGCGGATGCGCCCGTCGTCACCGATCACGCCGTCCTTCAGGGGGACGTTGAGGTCGCAGCGCACGATGACGCGGCGTCCCCGGAGATCCCCCAGGGAGTCGATGGTGCGGAGTGCCACGGCCGGTTACAGGCGGTCGGCGACGTACTCGGTGAGGTCGACGAGGCGGTTGGAGTAGCCCCACTCGTTGTCGTACCACGACGCGACCTTGACCTGGTTGCCGATGACCTTCGTGAGGCCGGCGTCGAAGATCGAGGAGTGCGGGTCGTTGACGATGTCGCTCGAGACGATCGGGTCCTCGGTGTACTTGAGGATGCCCTTGAGGGGGCCCTCGGCGGCGGCCTTGTACGCCGCGTTGACCTGCTCGACCGTGACGTTCGCCGTGGTCTCGATGGTGAGGTCGGTGATCGAGCCGGTGGGCACGGGCACGCGGAGCGCGTAGCCGTCGAGCTTGCCGACGAGCTCCGGGATGACGAGGCCGAGCGCCTTGGCGGCACCCGTCGACGTGGGGATGATGTTGACGGCGGCGGCGCGGGCGCGGCGCAGGTCGCTGTGCGGGCCGTCCTGCAGGTTCTGGTCGGCCGTGTAGGCGTGGACCGTCGTCATGAGGCCGCGCTTGATGCCGAACTCGTCGAGGAAGACCTTGGCGAGGGGCGCGAGGCAGTTCGTGGTGCAGGACGCGTTGGAGATCACGTCGTGGGTGGCGGGGTCGTAGGTGCCCTCGTTGACGCCGAGGACCAGGGTCGCGACGTTGTCGCCCGTGGCGGGCGCGGAGACGAGGACCTTCTTGGCGCCGGCGGTGATGTGCTTGCGCGCGTCCTCCGCCTTGGTGAAGCGGCCCGTGGACTCGATGACGATCTCGACGCCCAGCTCGCCCCAGGGGAGGTTCGCGGGGTCGCGCTCCTCGAGGACGCGGATGGCCTTGCCGTTGACGACGATGTTGTCGCCGTCGAGCTCGACCGTGGCGTCGAGGCGGCCGGTGATGGAGTCGTACTTGAGCAGGTGCGCGAGCGCCTTGTTGTCGGTGAGGTCGTTCACCGCGACGATCTCGATGTCGCTGCCCTTGGCCAGCGCTGCGCGGAAGTAGTTGCGGCCGATGCGGCCGAAGCCGTTGATGCCGATCTTGACGGTCACGAGTTCTCCTGGGGTTCTGCGCGCGCGGAGGCGGCGGGTGGGTGGTGGAGGTCCGGGGCGGGAGTCCCGGCGTGCGATGTCCGCGGGCGGCCGGGGTCTCCCGGCCGGCCGCCCGCGGATGCGGCTACGACAGGAGGAAGAGGCCCTGCGTCTTCGTGCGGGTCGCCTCGAAGCGCGCCTGCACGTCGGCCCAGTTGACGATGTTCCAGAACGCCTTGACGTAGTCGGCCTTGACGTTGACGTAGTCGAGGTAGAAGGCGTGCTCCCACATGTCCAGCAGCAGGATGGGGACGGTCGCCGCGGCGAGGTTGCCCTGGTGGTCGTAGAGCTGCTCGATGATGAGCTTCTCGCCGAGGGAGTCCCACGCGAGGATGCTCCAGCCCGAGCCCTGGATGCCGAGGGCCGACGCGGTGAAGTGCGCCTGGAACTTCTCGTACGAGCCGAAGAACTCGTCGATGGCGGCGGCCAGCTCGCCGGTGGGCTTGTCGCCGCCGTCCGGGCTGAGGTTGTTCCAGAAGACCGTGTGGTTGACGTGGCCCGCGAGGTTGAACGCGAGGTCCTTCTGCAGCTTGTTGACGAAGGTCAGGTCGCCGGCGTCGCGCGCCTCCTGCAGCTTGACGAGGGCGGTGTTCGCGCCGTCGACGTACGTCTTGTGGTGCTTGTCGTGGTGCAGCTCCATGATGCGGCCGCTGATGCTCGGCTCGAGGGCCGAGTAGTCGTACGGGAGGTCGACGAGAGTGTAGTCAGCCATAGGTGTATCTCCTCTTCATTGCCCGGGGGCTCCCGGCCACAGGCCGGGGGTGGGTGACGGGTCGAGTCTAGTCCGGCGGCCCTCCGCGCCACCTGGCCGGATGACGTCCGGCGTCCGGCGGGTCACCGCGGCCCGGTGCGGGCTCGGCACGGCGCAGATGCCCGGATCGGAGGGGTCGCGGCAGCGGCTCAGACGTCGTCGAGGTCGGCCGGCAGGTTCGCGTCGGTGCCCGGGAGGCCCTCGTCGACGGCCTTCTTGTCGGCCATGGCGAGCAGGCGGCGGATGCGGCCCGCGACGGCGTCCTTCGTCATGGGCGGGTCGGCGTGGTGGCCGAGCTCGTCCAGGCTGGAGTCGCGGAACCGGAGGCGGAGGTCGCCCGCGTACTTGAGGTGCTCCGGAATGTCCGGGCCGAGGATCTCCATGGCCCGCTCGACACGCGCGCACGCGGCGACGGCGGCCTGGGCGGAGCGGCGGAGGTTCGCGTCGTCGAAGTTGACGAGCCGGTTCGCGGTGGCGCGGACCTCGCGGCGCTGGCGCATCTCCTCCCAGTTGAGGACGGTGCCCTGGGCGCCCATGACGCGCAGCATCTGCCCGATGGCGTCGCCGTCGCGGATCACGACGCGGTGCACGCCGCGCACCTCGCGGGCCTTGGCGCTGACGTCGAGGCGGCCGGCGGCGCCGACGAGCGCCATGGCGGCCTCGTTGCCCGGGCAGGTGACCTCGAGGGCGGCCGATCGCCCCGGATCCGTGAGGGTGCCTGCGGCGAGGAACGCGCCGCGCCAGACGGCCGCGATCTCCTCGCGCGAGCCCGTGGTGAGACGGTTCGGGAGGCCGCGGATCGGGCGACGGCGGGCGTCGAGCAGGCCCGTCTGGCGGGCGAGCGTCTCGCCGCCCTCAATCACGCGGACCAGGTAGTGCGTGGCGCGGCGCATGCCGGAGGCCGGGACCACCGAGATGTCGCTGCGCACTCCGTACAGCTCCGCGAGGTCCTTGCGGACGCGCCGGGCCAGCATGGGGGTGTCGAGCTCGGACTCCACCGCGATGCGGTTGGAGATGAGGTGGAGCCCGCCGGAGAAGCGCAGGATGGTGGCCAGCTCGGCGGCCCTCACCGTGGTCTTGCTGACCTCGACGCGTGACAGTTCTTCCTTGACGTCCGAGGTCAGAGGCAAATGCTTACTCCCTTGATGAGATGGGTGCCCTACTCCCGGCCGAGGTCGCGGTGCTTCGTGCTGACAGCGACGCCGGGAAGGGCGCGGAGGAGGCTGGAGAGCTCCTCGGCGACGGCCACCGAGCGGTGCTTGCCGCCGGTACAGCCGATAGCGATCGTAGCGTGTCTCTTGTTCTCGCGCTGGTACCCCGCGAGCACCGGGGAGAGCGCGCGGGCGTAGGCCCGGACGAACTCCTCGGCCCCCTCCTGGCCCAGCACGTACTCGCTGACGGCCTTGTCACGACCCGTCAGCGGGCGGAGCTCCGGGGTCCAGAACGGGTTCGGCAGGAATCGCATGTCGGCCACCATGTCGGCGTCCGCCGGGGTCCCGTACTTGAAGCCGAAGCTCATGACGGTGACGCGCACGCCGGCGTCGTCCGCGCCGCTGAACTGCTCGGTGATGGCCGTGGCCAACTGGTGGATGTTGAGCTCGGAGGTGTCGATGACGAGGTCGCTGGCCTCGCGGATCTCGATCATGCGCGCGCGCTCGGCCGCGATGCCGTCGAGCAGCGTGCCGTTGCCCTGGAGCGGATGCGGTCGGCGCACCTGCTCGAAGCGCCGCACGAGCGCCGCGTCGGTCGCCTCGAGGAAGAGGACCCGGAGCCGGGGACCCGTGCCGAACGTCTGGAGGATGTCGCGCAGCTCGGAGAAGAAGTCGCCGCCGCGGACGTCGACCACCGCGGCGATCTTGGGGAGGGACGTTCCCGCACGGCCGGCGAGCTCGACGAGCGGCTTGAGCATCTGCGGCGGGAGGTTGTCGACCACGTACCAGCCGAGGTCCTCCAGCGCGTTGCCGACGGTGGAGCGGCCCGCGCCGGACATGCCCGTGACGATCATGACGTCCTGCTGGGGGTTCTCCACGCTCATGCGGGCTTGCACCTCTCGTCGCGCTGTCGGTGGATCCAGTCTAGGTGCGACCCACGACCCCGGGTCGGGCCCGATCAGGAGCGGAGGCGCTCGTACACGGCCTGGGCGAGCGTCGGTCCGATGGTGCGGACCGCGGCGATCTCCTCCACCTCGGCCTGCTTGAGCTTCGCGACCGAGCCGAACTGCTGGAGCAGGCGCTGCACGCGCGACGGCCCGAGCCCCGGGATCTCGTTGAGCACCGACGTGATGTCGCGCTTCCGCCGGGCGCGCTGGTGCGTGATCGCGAACCGGTGCGCCTCGTCGCGGATGCGCTGGATGAGGAAGAGGGCGTCGCTGTTGCGCGGCAGGATGATGGGGTAGTCGGAGTCCGGCAGCCAGATCTCCTCGAGGCGCTTCGCGATTCCCGCGAGCTGGATCCCCGTGACGCCCGACTCCTCGAGCGCCCGCTGGGCGGCGGCGACCTGCGGCTGCCCGCCGTCGACGATGAGCAGGTTCGGGCTGTAGGAGAACTTGTTGACCGGGGGCGCCTCGCCGAGCTCGGGCGGAGCGGCATCCGCCGGCACCTCCGCCTCCTTGCCGAGGTAGGCGAGGCGGCGCGTGATGACCTGGTGGATGGACTCGGTGTCGTCCGTGGAGTCGGCGATGTTGAAGCGGCGGTACTGGTCCTTGCGCGGCAGGCCGTCCTCGAAGACCACCATGGACGCGACGATGTTCGTGCCGCTCAGGTGCGAGACGTCGTAGCACTCCATGCGCAGCGGCGCGTCGGGCATGCCGAGCGCCTCCTGGATGTCGGCCAGCGCCTTCGAGCGCGTGGTGAAGTCGGAGCTGCGGCGCGTCTTGTAGAGCATGAGTGCGTTCTGCGCGTTGGTCGCTGCCGTCTGCGCGAGCGCGGCCTTGTCCCCGCGCTGGGCGACCCGCAGGTCGACCTGCCACGAGCTCGGTCGCCCCCGGCGGACGGTGCCGTCGTCCTCCCCCGCCGCCCGTCGCTGGCTCAGCCACAGCTCGAGTTCGGCGGCGTCGGCCGGCAGCTCCGGGACGAGGACCTCGCGCGGCGGATGCGCCTCGTCCTCGTAGGCGTTGTGGAGCACCGTCTCGACGAGCTCGCCGATGCCGATGTCGAGCTCCTTGTCGACCACCCACGTGCGCGTGCCCCGGATGCGTCCGCCGCGGACCATGAACTGCTGCACTGCCGCGGCGAGCTCGTCCGCGGCGATGCCGAACACGTCGGCGTCGACACGGTCGTCGAACACGACCGCGGTCTTCGAGAGCGCGGCCTCGAGGGCGCCGATGTCGTCGCGGTGGCGGGCGGCGGCCTCGTAGTCCATCTCCGCGGCGGCGTCCTTCATCCGCTGGGTGAGCTGGCCCACGTACTTCGAGTCGTTGCCCGCCATGAAGCTCACGAAGTCGTCCGCGATCTCGCGGTGCTCCTCCTCCGAGACGCGGCCGACGCAGGGCGCGGCGCAGCGGCCGATGTCGCCCAGCAGGCACGGGCGGTTGGTCTGGCGGGCGCGCTTGAAGGTGCTCTCGGAGCAGGACCGCACGGGGAAGACCTTGAGCATGTGGTCGACCGTCTCGCGGATGGCCCACACCTTCGTGTACGGCCCGAAGTACTTGGCGCCGCGGATCTTCCGGTTGCGGGTGACCATGACCCGCGGGTACTCCTCGCCCAGCGTGACCGCCAGGTACGGGTACGACTTGTCGTCCCGGAACTTGACGTTGAAGGGCGGGTCGAACTCCTTGATCCACGTGAACTCGAGCTGCAGAGCCTCGAACTCGCTGCCGACCACGGTCCACTCCACCCCGGCCGCGGACGTGACCATGCGACGGGTGCGCTCGTGCAGGCTCTCGAGCGGCGCGAAGTAGTTGGCGAGGCGGGCCCGGAGGTTGTTCGCCTTGCCCACGTAGAGCACGCGATCCGCGGCGTCGCGGAAGCGGTACACGCCCGGCGACGTGGGGATCTCCCCCGCCGCCGGACGGTACCCGACGGTGTCGGCGCGGGCCATCAGACGGCCGCGCGCTCCTCGCGCGCACGCGACGACGCGACCGCGGAGGCCTCCGCCTCGGCCTCGAATACCTCGCGGAGGAACCCGCCGGTGTAGCTCTCCGGCACCGTGGCGAGGTGCTCGGGGGTCCCCGTCGCCAGGACAGTGCCGCCGCCCGCGCCGCCCTCGGGGCCCATGTCGATGAGCCAGTCGGCGGACTTGATGACGTCGAGGTTGTGCTCGATGACGATGACGGTGTTGCCCTTGTCGACCAGGCCGTTGAGCACGAGCAGGAGCTTGCGCACGTCCTCGAAGTGGAGCCCCGTGGTCGGCTCGTCGAGCACGTAGACGCTGCGCCCGTTCGACCGTCGCTGCAGCTCCGTCGACAGCTTGACGCGCTGCGCCTCGCCGCCGGAGAGGGTCGTGGCGCTCTGCCCGAGACGCACGTAGCCGAGGCCCACGTCGACGAGCGTCTTCATGAAGCGGTGGATGGCCTGAATCGGCTCGAAGAACTCCGCCGCCTCGCTGATGGACATGTCGAGCACCTCCGCGATGCTCTTGCCCTTGTAGTGCACGCTCAGGGTGTCGCGGTTGTAGCGCGCTCCCCCGCACACCTCGCACGCCACGTACACGTCGGGCAGGAAGTTCATCTCGATCTTGATGGTGCCGTCGCCGGAGCACGCCTCGCAGCGCCCGCCCTTGACGTTGAAGCTGAAGCGGCCGGGCAGGTAGCCGCGCGCCTTGGCCTCGGTGGTCTCGGCGAACAGGGTGCGGATCCGGTCGAACACGCCCGTGTAGGTGGCCGGGTTCGAGCGCGGGGTGCGGCCGATGGGGTTCTGGTCGACGTGGACGACCTTGTCGAGGTTCTCGAGACCCGTGACGCGGGCGTGCTTGCCCGGGACCTTGCGCGCGCCGTTGAGCTCGTTGGCGAGCACGCGGTACAGGATGTCGTTCACGAGCGACGACTTGCCCGATCCGCTGACGCCCGTGACGGCCGTGAGCGTGCCGAGCGGGAACGCCGCCGTGACGTTCTGCAGGTTGTTGGCGCGGGCGCCCACCACCTGGATCTGCCTCTTCCTGTCGATCTTGCGGCGCTTCGCCGGCGTCGCGATGGCTCGACGGCCCGCGAGGTAGTCGCCCGTGAGCGACTCGCGGTTCTCGATGAGACCCGCGTAGGAGCCGGAGTGGACGACCTTGCCGCCGTTGACGCCCGCGCCCGGTCCGATGTCGACGATCCAGTCGGCCGTGCGGATGGTGTCCTCGTCGTGCTCGACGACGATGAGCGTGTTGCCGAGATCGCGGAGCTTCACGAGCGTCTCGATGAGCCGGCGGTTGTCGCGCTGGTGCAGCCCGATGGAGGGCTCGTCGAGCACGTAGAGCACGCCCGTGAGACCGGAGCCGATCTGCGTGGCCAGGCGGATGCGCTGCGCCTCGCCGCCCGAGAGCGACGCCGCGGCGCGCGCCAGGTTGAGGTAGTTGAGGCCCACCTCGATGAGGAAGTCGAGCCGCACTCGGATCTCGCGTAGCACCTGCGCGGCGATGTGCGCCTCGCGATCGGTGAGCTCGAGCTGCGCCATGAAGGTCTGCGCGTCGGAGAGGCTCATCTCCGCGACGTCCGCGATGTTCGCGCCGTGCACGAGCACCGCGAGCACCTCGGGCTTCAGGCGCTTGCCGTCGCACACCGGGCACGGGATCTCGCGCAGGTACTCGCCCCAGCGGGCGCGCTGGTTGTCGGTCTCGGCCTGGGCGAACTGGCGCTCGATGTAGGGCATGACGCCCTCGAAGCCGGAGGAGTAGGTCATCTCGCGGCCGTAGCGGTTCTTCCACTTGACCTGGACCTCGAAGTCGTTGCCGCGGAGGACCGCCTCGCGGACCTCCTCCGACAGCTTCCGCCAGGGCGTGGTGAGCGAGAACTTCAGATCGCGCGCGAGGCCCGCGAGCAGCTTCTCGTAGTACTGGAAGAGGCCCTTGCCCTGCGTGGTCCACGGCAGGATGACCCCGTCGGCGATGCTCAGCGACTCGTCGCCGATGAGCAGCTCCTGGTCGACCGACATGCGCGTGCCGAGGCCCGAGCACTCGGGGCAGGCGCCGAACGGGGCGTTGAAGGAGAACGTGCGCGGCTCGATCTCGGTGAGCTGGATCGGGTGGTTGTTCGGGCAGGACAGCTTCTCCGAGTACGTCTGGAGGCCGGCGGGGCCCTCGACGTCGACGAAGTCGATCATCACGATGCCGTCGGTGAGGCGGAGCGCGGTCTCGAGCGAGTCGGTGAGGCGCCCGAGGATGTCGTCGCTCGCGACGAGCCGGTCGACCACGACCGAGATGTCGTGCTTGTACTGCTTCTTGAGCTTGGGCGGCGAGCTGAGCTGGATGAGCTCCCCGTCGACGATGGCGCGCGAGTAGCCGCCCGAGGCGAGCTCGGCGAAGAGGTCGACGAACTCCCCCTTCTTCTGCGACACGATGGGGCTGACGATCTGGTACCTGGTGCCGGTCTCCAGCTCCATGAGCTGGTCGGCGATCTGCTGCACCGTCTGCCGCGAGATGCGCTCCCCGCACACGGGGCAGTGGGCGACGCCGATGCGGGCCCAGAGGAGGCGCATGTAGTCGAAGATCTCGGTGATGGTGCCGACCGTGGACCGCGGGTTGCGGTTCGTGGACTTCTGGTCGATGGAGACCGCGGGGCTCAGCCCCTCGATGAAGTCGACGTCCGGGCGGTCGACCTGCCCGAGGAACTGACGCGCGTACGCCGACAGCGACTCGACGTAACGGCGCTGCCCCTCGGCGAAGATCGTGTCGAACGCGAGGGACGACTTGCCGGACCCGGACAGGCCCGTGAAGACGACGAGCGAGTCGCGCGGGATGTCGAGGTCGACGTCGCGGAGGTTGTGGACGCGAGCGCCGCGGACGCTCAGGAGGGACGAGGACTCGACGGGGGAGATGGACACCCGTCCATCGTATGCGTCGCCACCGACACCTCCGACGGCGCGGGGGTCGGCGGCCATGGCCGCTCCCCCACGCCGACCCGTCAGGACAGGTGCCCGGCCTTCTCCATCTGCCGGAGCTCCCGCTTGAGGTCACCCAGCTCGTCGCGGAGGCGTGCCGCGAGCTCGAACTTGAGCTCGCCCGCGGCCTGCAGCATCTGGTCGTTGAGGTCGGAGATGATCGTCTCCAGCTCGTTCGCCCCTGCTGCCGCCTTGCCCTCGCGTCGGAGGTTCGGCGTGGGCGAGCGCTTGCCGCCGCCGCGCCCCTCGAGCATCTTCTTCGTGTCCTCGCCCTCGCGCGCCAGGATCTCCGTGATGTCGGCGATGCGCTTGCGCAGCGGGGTGGGGTCGATGCCGTGCTCGGTGTTGTACGCGACCTGCCTCTCGCGACGCCGGTCGGTCTCCTCGATGGCGCGCTTCATGCTGTCGGTGAGGACGTCGGCGTACATGTGCACCTCGCCGGAGACGTTGCGCGCCGCGCGGCCGATGGTCTGGATGAGCGACGTGGACGACCGCAGGAAGCCCTCCTTGTCGGCGTCGAGGATGGCGACGAGCGACACCTCCGGCAGGTCGAGGCCCTCGCGCAGCAGGTTGATGCCGACCAGCACGTCGTAGATGCCGGCGCGCAGCTCGCTGAGCAGCTCGACGCGGCGGAGCGTGTCGACGTCCGAGTGGAGGTAGCGCACGCGCACGCCCGCCTCGGCGAAGTAGTCGGTGAGCTCCTCGGCCATCTTCTTGGTGAGGGTGGTGACGAGGATGCGCTCGTCCTTCTCCACCCGGATGCGGATCTGCTCCAGCAGGTCGTCGATCTGGCCCTTCGTGGGCTTCACCACGATGGCCGGGTCCACCAGACCCGTGGGGCGGATGATCTGCTCGACCACGCCGTCGCCCATGCCGAGCTCGTACTTGCCGGGCGTCGCCGACATGTACACGGTCTGCGGCACGCGCTCGGTGAACTCGTTCCACTTCAGCGGCCGGTTGTCGAGCGCGCTGGGCAGGCGGAAGCCGTGCTCCACGAGCGTGCGCTTGCGCGACGAGTCGCCCTCGAACATGGCGCCGATCTGCGGGACCGTCACGTGCGACTCGTCGATGACCACGAGGAAGTCGTCCGGGAAGTAGTCGAGCAGGCAGTGCGGGGCCTCCCCCGCATCACGCCCGTCGATGTGCCGCGAGTAGTTCTCGATGCCGGAGCAGAAGCCGATCTGCTGCATCATCTCGATGTCGAAGTTGGTGCGCATGCGCAGCCGCTGGGCCTCGAGCAGCTTGCCCTCGCGCTCGAGCACGGCGAGCCGCTCCTCCAGCTCCTGCTGGATGGTGCCGATGGCCCGCTGCATGACCTCGGTCTCGGCCACGTAGTGCGACCCCGGGAACACGGACACCGAGTCCATCTTGCGGACCACGTCGCCCGTGAGCGGGTGCAGCGTGTACAGCGCCTCGATCTCGTCGCCGAACATCTCGATGCGGATGGCCAGCTCCTCGTACATGGGGATGATCTCGATGGTGTCGCCGCGCACGCGGAAGTTGCCGCGCGAGAAGTCGACGTCGTTGCGCTGGTACTGCATGGAGACGAACTTGCGGATGAGGGTGTCGCGGTTGATCTGCATGCCCACCTGGAGCGCGACCATCGCGTTCATGTACTGCTCGGGCTGGCCGAGGCCGTAGATGCAGGACACCGTGCTCACCACGACCACGTCGCGACGGCTCAGCAGCGAGTTGGTGGTGGAGTGGCGCAGGCGCTCGACCTCGGCGTTGACCGACGAGTCCTTCTCGATGAAGGTGTCGGTCTGCGGCACGTACGCCTCGGGCTGGTAGTAGTCGTAGTAGGAGACGAAGTACTCGACCGCGTTGTCCGGCATGAGCTCGCGGAACTCCGTCGCGAGCTGGGCGGCGAGGGTCTTGTTGTGGGCGAGGATGAGCGTGGGCCGCTGCACCTGCTCGATGAGCCAGGCCGCGGTCGCGGACTTGCCGGTGCCGGTCGCGCCCAGGAGCACGACATCCGGCTCGCCGGCGTTGACCCGGCCCGCCAGCTCGGCGATGGCCGTGGGCTGATCGCCGCTCGGGGAGTACTCGCTGACGACCTTGAAGGGGCGCACGGACCGGGTGGGCTGCATGCTCCCGAGTCTACGAGCGGCCTCCGACACCGCCGGACAGGTTCGCCCAGAGCCGATCCGTCTGCTCGAGCGTCGACGCCAGCGAGACGCCGGAGTCGATGACGTCGTCGGCGACCGCGAGGCGCTCCTCGTCGGACGCCTGCAGGGCGATGCGGCGCTCGGCCTCCTCGGGGGCCATGCCGCGGAGCTCGACGAGCCGACGGATCCGCTCCTCGCGCGGGGCGTGCACCACGACGATCCGCTCGAACTCGTCGCCGCGGCCGGACTCCACGAGGAGCGGGATGTCGTAGACGACGATCGCGTCGGGATCGGCCTCCCCCGCCTCTGCCATGCGCTGCGCGGAGAGGGCGCGGACGGCCGGATGGGTGATGGCCTCGAGGTCGCGGCGGGCGTCGGGATCCTGGAACACGATCGCCCCGAGGGCCGCCCGGTCCAGCGCGCCGTCGGCGGCGAGGACGGCATCCCCGAAGCGGCGGGCGATGTCCGCCAGCGCGGGCGAGCCCGGCTCGACGACCTCGCGGGCCAGCCGGTCGGCGTCGATGCGCACCGCACCGAGCTCCGCCAGCCGGTCGGCCACCACCGTCTTGCCCGCGGCGATGCCGCCCGTCAGTCCGATCACGCGCATGGATCCAGCCTAGGCGCGGGCAGGACGAGCCGCGTCCCGCGCGGGCCCCGCACGACGGAGGCCACCCTCCCCGAAGGGAGAGCGGCCTCGTCGTGGTGCGGGTGGGACTACTTCGAGCTGGACAGCTTCTCGCGCAGGGCGGCGAGGCTCTCGTCGTCCGCCAGCGTGCCGGCGCCCGTCGAGTCGCTCGTGAAGCCGGGGCCGGCGGACGTGATGCCCGTGTCGGCCGCCTCGGCCTCGGCTGCTGCCGCGACCTGCTTCTTGTGGGCCTCCCAGCGGGCCTGAGCGGCGGCGTACTGCTGCTCCCAGGTCTCGCGCTGGGCCTCGAAGCCCTCCTTCCACTCGTTGGTCTCCGGGTCGAAGCCCTCGGGGTACTTGTAGTTCCCCTGGTCGTCGTACTCGGTGAGCATGCCGTAGAGGGCGGGGTCGAACTCGGTGCCCTCGGGGTCGACGCCGTCGTTGGCCTGCTTGAGGCTCAGCGAGATGCGGCGACGCTCGAGGTCGATGTCGATGACCTTGACGAACACCTCGTCACCGACGGACACGACCTGCTCGGCGAGCTCGACGTGCTTGCCGGAGAGCTCCGAGATGTGCACGAGGCCCTCGATGCCCTCGGCCACGCGGACGAACGCACCGAACGGCACCAGCTTGGTGACCTTGCCGGGCGCGACCTGGCCGATGGCGTGCGTGCGGGCGAAGACCTGCCACGGGTCCTCCTGCGTCGCCTTGAGCGACAGCGACACGCGCTCGCGCTCCAGGTCGACCTCGAGGATCTCGACGGTCACCTCCTGGCCCACCTCGACGACCTCGCTGGCGTGCTCGATGTGCTTCCAGCTGAGCTCGGAGACGTGCACGAGGCCGTCGACGCCGCCCAGGTCCACGAACGCGCCGAAGTTGACGATCGAGGAGACCACGCCCTTACGGACCTGGCCCTTCTGGAGGTTGTTGAGGAACGTGCTGCGGCTCTCGGACTGCGTCTGCTCGAGCAGGGCGCGACGCGACAGGACCACGTTGTTGCGGTTCTTGTCGAGCTCGAGGATCTTGGCCTCGATCTCCTGGCCGAGGTACGGCGTGAGGTCGCGGACGCGGCGCAGCTCGATGAGCGAGGCCGGGAGGAAGCCGCGGAGGCCGATGTCCACGATGAGGCCGCCCTTGACGACCTCGATGACGGTGCCGGTGACGACGCCGTCGGACTCCTTGATCTTCTCCACGTCGCCCCACGCACGCTCGTACTGCGCGCGCTTCTTGGACAGGATCAGACGGCCTTCCTTGTCCTCCTTCTGGAGGACGAGGGCCTCGACGGTGTCGCCGACCTTGACGACCTCCGTGGGGTCGACGTCGTGCTTGATGCTCAGCTCACGCGAGGGGATGACGCCCTCGGTCTTGTAGCCGACGTCGATCAGGACCTCGTCCCGGTCGATCTTCACGACGGTGCCCTCGATGAGGTCTCCGTCGTTGAAGAACTTCAGTGTCTTCTCGACCGCGGCGAGGAAGTCCTCAGCAGATCCGATGTCGTTGATCGCGACCTGCTTGGGCGCCTTGTCGGTCGTTGCGATTGTCATGTAGTTAGTGCTCCAGGATGGGCATGAATAAGGCCGCTGGCGCGGACCCGCGCGGGTACCGGTCGAGCGGCGGACGGATGGGTCGTCGCAGAACTGCGACAGTCGATCTTAGACCCGGCCCCCGAGCCGGGACAACCGCGCCGCGCACGTCGGCGCGCCGTGACCGTCCTGCCCGCGCCGAGGGCCGCGACTCAGCGCAGGACAGCGGCGCGGAGCGTGTCGAGGCCGACTCCGCCGATGTCGAGCGCGCGGCGGTGGAACTCGCGGATGTCGAACGCGGCACCCTCGCGGCGGCGGGTCTCGTCGCGGAGGTCCTCCCAGATGCGCTGGCCCACCTTGTACGAGGGGGCCTGCCCCGGCCAGCCGAGGTAGCGGTTGACCTCGAAGCGCACGAAGGACGGATCCATGTTGACGTTGCGGCCCATGAAGTCGAAGGCGAACTCGGCGTCCCAGGCGGCCTCGCCGTCGGGCCGCGTCTTGCCGAGGTGCACGCCGATGTCGAGCACCACGCGGGCGGCGCGCATGCGCTGGCCGTCGAGCATGCCGAGGCGGTCGGCGGGGTCGTCGAGGTAGCCGAGCTCCTGCATCAGGCGCTCGGCATACAGGGCCCAGCCCTCCGCGTGGCCCGACGTGCCCGCGAACCGGCGCCAGGTGTTGAGCTCCGCCTTGTTGAAGGTGGCCTGCGCGATCTGCAGGTGGTGGCCCGGGACGCCCTCGTGGTACACGGTCGTGAGCTCGCGCCAGGTGTCGAACTCGGTGACGCCCTCGGGCACCGACCACCACATGCGGCCGGGGCGGCTGAAGTCGTCGGCGGGGCCCGAGTAGTAGATGCCGCCCTCCTGCGTCGGGGCGATCATGCACTCCAGCGCCCGGATCTCCTCGGGGATGTCGAAGTGCGTGCGGCCGAGCTCCTCGACCGCGCGGTCGCTCGTCTCCTGCATCCACGCGCGCAGGGCGTCCGTGCCGTGGAGCTTCCGCGAGGCGTCGCCGTCGAGGTGGGCGATGGCCTCGAGCACGCTCGCGCCCGGGAGGATCTCGCGCGCGATGGCCTCCTGCTCCTCCACCATGCGGGCCAGCTCGCCGACGCCCCACTCGTACGTCTCGTCGAGGTCGACCTCCGCGCCGAGGAAGGAGCGCGAGCGGAGGGCGTACTGCTCGCGGCCCACCGCGTCGGCCTCGCGGCCGGCGGGCTCGAGCTCGGTGCCGAGGAACGCCGCCAGGCGCGCGTAGGCGGTGCGGGCCTCCTCGGCGCGAGCACCGAGGTCGCGCCGGAGCGACTCGGGCAGCTCGCCCGAGTCGGGCCGCGCGTCCTCCGCGAAGGAGCGGAAGAAGCCGTCGGGCGCGGCCTGCCGCTCGACCTGGCCGAGCACCTCGCGGATCTGCCGCTTCGCCGGGGTCTGTCCCCGGCGCACGCCCTCGCGGAGCGTCTCGATGTAGCCGTCGACGGCGCCGGACACGTTGCCGAGGCGTGCGGCCAGGTGCTCCCAGTCGCCCTCGGTGGCCGTGGGCGAGATGTCGAACACCTCGCGGATGCCCTGCGCGGGCGAGGCGATGACGTTGAGGTCGGACAGGTGGACGCCCGCGTCGTGCATCTCGACGTCGAGCTCCAGCTCGCGCGTGAGGTCCATGCGGGTGACCTCGTCCACCGCGTCGACGGGACGGGCGTCAGCGAGCTGCCGGATGACCGCGCGCGCCGCCTCGGCGTGCGCCGCGTGGCCCGCGGGCGACGTGTCGCCGTACTCGCCCTCGCGTCCCGGGCGGCCGAGGTAGACGCGCTCCTCGGGGTGCAGCTCGAGCGACGCGTCGATCCACCCCTCGGCGATCCGGTCGATGTCCGTCTGCGGTCGGGGGGCCTTCGGCGTCGTCGTCATCCCTCGACCGTACCGGCTCCCAGCAGCGACCGGACGGCCGCGGGATCGGTGGCGCCACGCAGCCGCTCGGCGCACACGGGGTCGAGCAGGATCTCCGCGAGCCGCGACAGCAACGCGATGTGGCCGCCGCCCGTGGCCGCGATGCCGATGACGATGCGGACGTCGTGTCCGTCCCAGTCGACGCCGTCGGGGAGGCGCAGGACGCTGATGGCGTCGGCCCGCACCAGATCGCGTCCGGCGGCGAGCGTGCCGTGCGGGACGGCGACGCCCTCGCCGACGAAGGTCGAGACGGAGCGCTCGCGCTCGACCATCGCGTCGACGTAGCCCGGGTCGACGGCGCCCGCCGCCACCAGGGCCTCGCCCGCCTGGCGGATGGCGGCCTCGCGATCGGCGGCGTGCGCGTCGAGCCGGATGGACCCGTCCGCGAGGAGGTCCGAGAGTCGTCCGTTCGTCATGCCGTGGTGCTCCTCGTGCTCGGGGTGGATGGGGACGGATGCCCGTCTGTCAGTGCGCGGCGGCGGCCCACGAGTCGCCGCGGCCCACCTGCACCTCGAGCGGCACGCGGAGGTCGGCGGCGTGCGCCATGCGGTCGGTGACGATGCCCTCGAGCGCGTCCCACTCCCCCGCGGCGACCTCGAGGATGAGCTCGTCGTGCACCTGGAGCAGCATGCGCGACGCCATGCCCTGCTCGCGCATGTCGGCTTCGATGCGGATCATCGCGATCTTCATGATGTCGGCCGCGGAGCCCTGGATGGGCGCGTTGAGAGCGGCCCGCTCCGCGTTGTCGCGCAGGACGCGGTTCGGGCTCGTGAGGTCGGGGAACGGGCGGCGTCGGCCGAAGATGGTCTCCGTGTAGCCCGCGGCGCGCGCCTCCTCCACGACCTGGCGGAGGTAGTCGCGCACCGAGCCGAAGCGCGCGAAGTAGTCGGTCATGAGCTGCTTCGCCTCGGACGACGGGATGCGCAGCTGCTTCGACAGGCCGAACGCGCTGAGCCCGTAGGCCAGGCCGTAGCTCATGGCCTTGACCTTCGTGCGCATCTCGGCGCTCACGTCGGCAGGCGTGACGCCGAAGATGCGGGATCCCACGAAGCGGTGCAGGTCCTCCCCCGCCGCGAACGCCTCGATGAGGCCCTCGTCGCCGGAGAGGTGCGCCATGATCCGCATCTCGATCTGCGAGTAGTCGGCCGTGAGCAGCGTCTCGTAGCCCTCGCCGACGCGGATGGCGCTGCGGATGCGGCGGCCCTCCTCGGTGCGGACGGGGATGTTCTGCAGGTTGGGGTCGTTCGAGGAGATGCGGCCCGTGGTCGTGCCGGTCTGCACGTAGGTGGTGTGGATCCGCTCGTCGTCGCCGATGCCGCGCTCGAGCGTCTGGATGATCTGACGCAGCTTGCTCGCGTCGCGGTGCTCGAGCAGCAGGTCGAGGAACGGGTGCGGGTTCGACGCCTGCAGGTCGGCGAGGGCCCCCGCGTCGGTGGAGAAGCCCGTCTTGTTGGCGCGCGTCTTCGGCATGCCGAGCTGGTCGAAGAGCACCTCCTGCAGCTGCTTGGGCGAGCCGAGGTTGATCTCCTTGCCGATCTCCGCGAAGGCGCGCTGGGCGAGGTCGGTGATGCGCTCCTGCAGCTGCGCGGACAGCTCGCCGAGCCCCGCCCGGTCGGTGGCGACGCCGCGCAGCTCCATCTCCACCAGCACGAGGAGCGTCGGCATCTCGATGTCGACCATGACCCCGAGGGTGCGCTCGTCGAGCACCTGACGCAGGGCCTCCTCGACCCGGAGCGTGTACCAGGCCTCGACGGGGGCGGTGAGCGCCTCCGTCTCCGGCACGAGCTGGTTGGCGTCGGGCTCGGGCAGGTCCTCCAGCAGGTACCTGCTGACGAGCGCGGCCAGCGTCTTGTCGGTGAAGCCCGGACGCAGGAGCCACCCGGCCACGAGCACGTCGAACGCGAGCCCCGAGACGGCGAGTCCGGCGCGGCGCATCGCCTTCACCTGGACCTTCGCGTCGGCCATGATCTTGGGCGCATCGCTCGCGAGCCAGCGCTCGAACGGCGCGTAGTCCGCGCGGCCCGACTGCCACGGCAGGCTCACGGACTCGGTGGCGCTGGCGATGCCGAAGCCGACGGGTGTCCCGTCCTGCGTCTCCACCGTGAGACCGAGGCCGTGCGGCGACGCGGCGCTCTGCGTCGCGATCCACTTCGCCAGCTCCTCGTCGAGCAGCTGCTGGGCGTGCGGGGCGGCCGGCGCCGTGGACGGCTCCTGCTCGACCGCGCCCACGGGCGTGTCGGCGCTCGACGCGGAGGCACCCGATCCCTCGAGCTTCAGGACGCGGTCGAGCAGCTGCTTGAACTCCAGCACCTGGAACACCTCGCGGAGCGCGGGCTCGTCGATGGGCTTCCGCTCGAGGTCGTCGGGCCCGAGGGGCAGCTCCACGTCGGTGAGGAGGCGGTTGAGCCGGCGGTTGCGGATGACGTTCTCGTACTGCGCGCGCAGGTTGTCGCCGACCTTGCCCGAGATCTCGTCGCGGTGCTCCAGGACGGCGTCGAGCGAGCCGTACTGGTTCAACCACTTGACCGCGGTCTTCGGGCCGACCTTGTCGACGCCGATGAGGTTGTCGCTCGTCTCCCCCACGAGGGCCGCGATGTCCGGGTACATCTCCGGCTGCACGCCGTACTTCTCGAACACCTTCTCGGCGTCGTAGCGCGTGAGCTGCGAGACGCCCTGGGTGGACGGGTAGAGCAGGGTGACGTCGTCGTTGACGAGCTGGATCGCGTCCCGGTCCCCGGAGACGACGAGGACGCGGTACCCCTGCTCCCGGCCCTGCGTGGCGAGGGTCGCGAGGATGTCGTCCGCCTCGTGGTCCTCCTTGGTGAGGGTGGGGATGTTCATGGTCTTCAGCGCGCGCTCGAGCAGCGGCACCTGCCCGGTGAACTCCACGGGCGTCTCGCCGCGCGTCCCCTTGTACTCCGGGTACTCGCGCGTGCGGAACGAGAAGCGCGAGATGTCGAACGCGACGCCGACGTGCGTGGGCTTCTCCTTCTGCAGGAGGTTGATGAGCATCGCGATGAAGCCGTGCACGGCGTTCGTGTGCTGCCCCTCGCGGTTCTGGAAGCTCTCCGCCGGCAGGGCGTAAAAGGCCCGGAACGCGAGGGAATGGCCGTCGATGACGAGGAGGGTAGGCTTTTCCGTGTTCGGCACGGGCCCAGCCTACCGAGGGCCCCCGACGCCGACCCGGCCTCGGAGGATCGCCCATGACCCAGCCCGCACCCGAGCCGTCCGCCACCGCGCGGCTCCTCCGCCAGCCCCAGGACGTGGGCGCGTTGGCCCAGAAGATGGGCATCGTCTTCCAGGAGCTCAGCCCCGAGCGATCCGTCGCCACCATGCCCGCGGAGGGGAACACGCAGCCCTACGGCGTGGTGCACGGCGGCGCGTACGTGGTGCTCGCGGAGTCGCTCGGATCCATGTCGGCCAACGTCCACGCCGGTCCCGACCGCGTGGCCTTCGGCATCGAGCTCAACGCGAGCCACACGCGCTCCGCGACCGCCGGCACCATCACCGGGACCTGCACGGCGATCCACCTCGGCGGCACGCTCACCACGCACGAGATCGTGATGACCGACGACGAGGGACGGCGCCTGTCGACGGTGCGCATCACGAACATCATCCGCGAGCGCACGCCGCGCTGAGCGCCGTCCGGCCGGGCGCGACGCCCGGCGGGCGCGCTACTTCTTGGCGCTGAGCTGCTCGATGATGGCCTGGGCCACGTCGTGCATGGTGAGGCGGCGGTCCATGGACGCCTTCTGGATCCAGCGGAACGCCTCGGGCTCGGTGAGGCCCATCTTCTCGTTGAGCAGGCCCTTGGCCCGGTCGACGAGCTTGCGGGTCTCGAAGCGCTCGACGAGGTCGGACACCTCGGCCTCGAGCGTGATGATCTGCGCGTAGCGGGCCAGGGCGATCTCGATCGCGGGCAGCAGGTCGTTGGGCGTGAACGGCTTGACGACGTACGCCAGCGCGCCGGCCTCGCCCGCGCGCTCGACGAGCTCCTTCTGGCTGAAGGCCGTGAGGAGGACCACGGGCGCGATGTGGTTGCGGTTCAGGCGCTCGGCCGCGGAGATGCCGTCGAGCTGGGGCATCTTGACGTCCATGATGACGAGGTCGGGGCGCAGCTCGGTGGCCAGCGCGACGGCGGTCTCGCCGTCGCCGGCCTCGCCGACGACCTCGAAGCCGTTGTCGCGGAGGGTCTCCACGATGTCGAGGCGGATGAGCGACTCGTCCTCGGCGACGACGACACGGCGGGGGGCTGCGGGGGTTGCTTCCTGGTCACTCACGGATAGGAGCCTACGGTATCGTCGGCCGGGCCGGTGCGCGGCGGAGCGCGGGGATCCCCGCCGCGACGTCGCTCGTACCGGCCGTGCCGGATTGGCGGAATGGCAGACGCGGAGCACTCAAAATGCTCTGTCCGTGAGGGCGTGTGGGTTCGAGTCCCACATCCGGCACCGCATCCCGCGAGGGAGAAGCGAGAGGGCGGGCGACCATGTGGTCGCCCGCCCTCTCGCGTGCCGGCGGGGCCGGAGCCCCGCGTCGTCGTGCTACTTCTCGTAGGCCGGAGCCGCCTCGTTCACGGCGTCGCCGACGACGTGGACGCGCAGCTCGTTGGTCGAGCCGGCGATGCCGGGAGGGGACCCCGCGATGACGACGACCTTCTGGCCGACCTCGGCGAGTCCCTCCGCGAGGAGCACGTCGTCGACCTGGTGGAACATCTGGTCGGTGTGCGTGACCGGCTCGACGAGGTAGGACTGGACGCCCCACGAGAGCGCGAGGCGGCGGCGGATGCCCTCGTTCGGCGTGAACGCGAGGATCGGTATGCCGTTGCGGAGCCGGGTCATGCGACGCACGGAGTCGCCCGACTCGGTGAAGACGCAGAGGAACTTCGCCTCGACGAACTCGGCGACCTCGGCGGCCGCGAGCGTGATGGCCCCGCCCTGCGTGAAGGGGCGCGTGCCGAGCTTCGGGATGCGCTCCAGCCCGTGCTCCTCGGTGGACTCGATGATGCGCGCCATGGTCTTCACGGTGACGACGGGGAACTCTCCCACGCTCGTCTCGCCGCTCAGCATGAGCGCGTCGGCGCCATCGAGCACCGCGTTGGCGCAGTCAGAGGCCTCGGCGCGCGTGGGGCGGGGGCTCGTGATCATCGACTCGAGCATCTGCGTCGCGACGATGACGGGCTTCGCCTTGCGACGGGCGAGCTCGACCGCGCGCTTCTGGACGATGGGGACGGCCTCGAGCGGCAGCTCGACGCCGAGGTCGCCACGGGCGACCATGATCGCGTCGAACGCGTCGACGATCTCCTCGAGCGCGTCGACCGCCTGCGGCTTCTCGACCTTGGCGACGACGGGGACGCGGCGGCCCTCCTCGTCCATGATCTCGTGCACGCGGACGATGTCGGACGCGTCGCGGACGAAGCTCAGCGCGATGAGGTCGGCGCCGAGGCGGAGGCCCCAGCGGAGGTCGGCCTCGTCCTTCTCGGACAGCGCGGGCACGTTGACCGCGACGCCCGGGAGGTTGATGCCCTTGTTGTTGCTCACGGTGCCCGCGACCTCGACCGTGGTCGTGACGCGGGTGCCGTCGGTGGAGACCACGCGGAGCGTGACCTTGCCGTCGTCGATGAGCAGCGGATCGCCCGCCTTCACGTCGCCGGGGAGGCCCTTGTAGGTGGTGGAGCAGATGTCCTTCGTGCCGAGGATGTCCTCGACCGTGATGACGAACGTGTCGCCGAAGGCCAGGTCGTGCGGGCCGTCGGAGAACTTGCCGAGGCGGATCTTCGGGCCCTGCAGGTCGACCAGGACCGCGACTGCGCGGCCCGCGTCGTCGGCGGCCTTCCGGATCGTGGAGTAGATGCCCTCGTGGACGTCGTACGTGCCGTGGCTCAGGTTCATCCGGGCCACGTCCACGCCGGCGTCGATGATGGCGCGGATGCTCTCATAGGAGCTGGTCGCGGGCCCGAGGGTCGCGACGATCTTCGCTCGTCTGGTCATGCTCTGTCTGTCTCGCGTTTCTGCGTCGCACACGGACGCGGTTCGGGTGAGTGGTCGCGGACGCGCGCGCAGGGCGCAGCGGCCGGGTCAGATGGAGAGAGCGCGGTCCGTGGGACGGACCGGGAACGGGAGCTCCGTGTCCCCCTCAAGGTACCGGTCGACGGCGGACGCCGCTGAACGTCCCTCCGCGATGGCCCAGACGATGAGGGACTGTCCGCGGCCCGCGTCGCCCGCGACGAACACGCCGGGCTGGTCGGTCTGGTAGTCCTCGTCGCGCGCCACGTTGCCGCGGTCGTCGAAGGGGACCTCCAGCTGGCGCTCCAGGGCGTCCTTCTCGGGGCCGGTGAAGCCGAGCGCGAGGAGCACGAGGTCGGCGGGGATCTCGCGCTCGGTGCCGGACTTCGGCACGCGACGCCCGTCGCGGAACTCCGTCTCGGCGACGCGGACGGCACGGACGTGCCCGTCGTCGTCCTTGAGGAACTCGACCGTGGTGGCGAGGTAGTGGCGCTCGCCGCCCTCCTCGTGCGCGCTCGACACCTCGAAGAGCGTGGGGTACGTCGGCCACGGCTGGTCGGGGCGGCGCTCCGTCGGCGGCTGCTGGCCGATGGCGAGGTTGGTGACCGAGGCCGCCTTCTGCCGGTGCGCGGTGCCGATGCAGTCCGCGCCCGTGTCACCCCCGCCGAGGACGACGACGTGCTTGCCCTCCGCGTGGATCTGCTCGGGCACCTGGTCCCCGGCCGTCGCGTGGTTGGACTGGCGCAGGTAGTCCATGGCGAAGTGCACGCCGTCGACGTCGCGGCCCGGGATGTCGAGGTCGCGGGGCACGAGCGCGCCCGTGCAGACGACGACCGCGTCGTAGCGGAGCCGCAGGTCGGACCAGGTGATGTCCTTCCCGATGTCGACGCCCGCGCGGAAGCGGGTGCCCTCGGCGGTCATCTGCGCGAGGCGCGCCTCGAGGTGCCGCTTCTCCATCTTGAAGTCGGGGATGCCGTAGCGCAGCAGACCGCCGATGCGGTCGTCGCGCTCGAAGACCGCGACCGTGTGGCCGGCGCGCGTGAGCTGCTGGGCGGCGGCGAGGCCGGCGGGGCCGGATCCGACGACCGCCACGGTCTTGCCGGTGAGGCGCTCGGGCGGATGCGGTTCGACCCAGCCGTTCTGGAAGGCGTCGTCGATGATCGACACCTCGACCTGCTTGATGGTCACGGGCGGCTGGTTGATGCCGAGCACGCACGAGCTCTCGCAGGGCGCGGGGCACAGGCGTCCCGTGAACTCCGGGAAGTTGTTCGTGGCGTGCAGGCGCTCGATGGCCTGCCGGCCCTCCCCGCGCCAGGTGAGGTCGTTCCACTCCGGGATGAGGTTGCCGAGCGGGCAGCCCTGGTGGCAGAACGGGATGCCGCAGTCCATGCACCGGCCGGCCTGGCGCACGAGCTCGCCGCGCTCCTGCTGCTCGTACACCTCCTTCCAGTCCATGAGGCGGACGGAGACGGGTCGGCGCTTCGGGAGCTCGCGCTCCGTCACCTTGAGGAAGCCCTTGGGGTCAGCCACCGGTCACCTCCAGGATGCGCTTCCACGCGACGTCGCCGTCGGGGTCGATTCCCTCGTCCACCGCGGTCTGGCGGGTGGCGAGGACGGCCGCGTAGTCCCGCGGCAGGATCTTGGTGAAGCGTTCCATGGAGGTCTCCGGCTCGGCGAGCAGGCGCTCGGCCACGGTGGATCCGGTCTCGGCGAGGTGCCGGCGGAGGAGGTCGAGCACGATCTCGGCGTCGGCGCTCCCGAGCGGGTGCAGCTCGAGCTCGCCGGTGGCGAGGGCGTCGGTGTTGATGCGGTCGCGGTCGAGGTCGAGCACGTAGGCGGTGCCGCCCGACATGCCCGCGCCGATGTTGCGTCCGGTGCCGCCGAGCACGAGGGCGAGACCGCCCGTCATGTACTCCAGCGCGTGGTCGCCCACGGCCTCGACCACGGCGGTGGCACCGGAGTTGCGCACGAGGAACCGCTCCCCCACCATGCCGCGGATGAACATGGTGCCCTGGGTGGCGCCGTAGCCGATGACGTTGCCCGCGATGACGTTCTCCTCCGCGGGGAAGCCCGCCCTCGCGTCAGGCCGCACGACGATGTCGCCGCCGGACAGGCCCTTGCCCAGGTAGTCGTTGCTGTCGCCGACGAGGCGCAGCGTGATGCCGGACGGCATGAACGCGCCGAAGGACTGGCCGGCCGAGCCGCGGAGCGTGACGTCGATGGACCCCGTCGGGAGCCCGTCCACGCCGTGGCCCTTGGTGACGAGGTGGCCGAGCATCGTGCCGACCGCGCGCGCGGTGTTGCGCACGGGCAGATCGATCTCCACACGGCCGCCGTGGTCGAGCACGTCGCGGCTGAGGCGGATGAGCTCGTTGTCGAAGTGGTCCTCGAGCTCGTGGTCCTGCGCCCGGGCGTGCTTACGGGGCTCGTCGTCGGCGAACGTCGGGCCCACGAGGATCGGCGCGAGGTCGAGCCCGGACGCCTTCCAGTGGTCGACCGCGTCCTCGACGCCGAGCAGGTCGTTGCGGCCCACGATCTCGTCGAGCGAGCGGAAGCCGAGCGCCGCGAGGTGCTCGCGCACCTCCTGCGCGATGAACTCGAAGAAGTTGACGACGTGGTCCGCCTTCCCCGGGAAGCGCTTCCGCAGCTCCGGGTTCTGCGTGGCGACGCCCACGGGGCAGGTGTCGAGGTGGCAGACGCGCATCATGATGCAGCCGGAGACGACCAGCGGCGCGGTGGCGAAGCCGAACTCCTCGGCGCCGAGCAGCGCGCCGACGATCACGTCGCGGCCCGACTTCATCTGCCCGTCGACCTGGACGACCACGCGGTCGCGCATGCCGTTGAGGCGCAGGGTCTGCTGCGTCTCGGCGAGGCCGAGCTCCCACGGCGTGCCCGCGTGCTTGAGCGAGTTGACGGGGCTCGCACCCGTGCCGCCGTCGTGGCCGGAGACCAGGATCACGTCGCTCAGCGCCTTCGCGACGCCCGCCGCGACCGCGCCGATGCCCGACTGGCTCACGAGCTTCGTGTGGATCCGGGCGGACGGGTTGGCGCGCTTGAGGTCGAAGATCAGCTGCTTGAGGTCCTCGATGGAGTAGATGTCGTGGTGCGGCGGTGGCGAGATGAGGCCCACGCCCGCGGTCGCGTGGCGCGTGCGGGCCACCCACGGATAGACCTTGCCGGGCGGGAGCTGACCGCCCTCGCCGGGCTTGGCGCCCTGCGCGAGCTTGATCTGGATGTCGTCCGCGTGCGTCAGGTACATGCTCGTGACGCCGAAGCGTCCGGATGCGACCTGCTTGATGGCGCTGCGGCGCTCCGGGTCGAGCAGGCGCTCGACGTTCTCGCCGCCCTCGCCCGTGTTCGACTTGGCGCCGAGCCGGTTCATCGCGATGGCGAGCGTCTCGTGCGCCTCCTCGGAGATCGAGCCGTAGCTCATCGCGCCCGTGGAGAAGCGCTTGACGATGTCGCTGATGGACTCCACCTCGTCGAGCGGCACGGGCGGCCGCGTGCCCGTGCGCAGGCGGAACATGCCGCGCAGCGTCATGAGGTCCTTCGACTGGGCGTCGACCATCGAGGTGTACTCGCGGAAGATGTCGTACCGGCGCATGCGCGTGGCGTGCTGGAGCCGGAAGATCGTGTCCGGGTTGAACAGGTGCGGGGAGCCGTCGCGGCGCCACTGGTACTCGCCGCCCGTCTGGAGCCGCTCGTGCGAGAGCACGGCGCCGTCCGTGGGGTAGGCGCTGCGGTGGCGCGCGGCGTTCTCGGCCGCGATGACGTCGATGCCGACGCCGCCGAGGCGCGTGGTGGTGCCGGAGAAGTACTGGTCCACCAGCTCCTGCGAGAGGCCGACCGCTTCGAAGCACTGGGCGCCCGCGTAGGAGGAGACCGTCGAGATGCCCATCTTGGACATGATCTTCAGCACGCCCTTGCCGAGGCCCTTGATGAGGTTGCGGGTGGCCTTCTCCGGCGTGACGCCCGTGAGCATGCCGCTGCGCACGAGGTCCTCGCACGACTCCATGGCGAGGTACGGGTTGACCGCGGAGGCGCCGTAGCCGATGAGCAGCGCGATGTGGTGCACCTCGCGCACGTCCCCGGCCTCGACCACGATGCCGACCTTCATGCGGGTCTGCTTGCGGATGAGGTGGTGGTGCACGGCCGCGATCATGAGAAGCGACGGGATGGGCGCGAGGTCGCGGGTGGAGTCGCGGTCCGACAGCACGATGAAGCGCGCGCCGTGCTCGATGGCGCGGTCGACCTCGTCGCACATGGCGTCGATGCGCTTCTGCATGGCGAGCGGTCCGTCGTCGACGCGGTACAGGCCGCTGACGATCGTCGTGGTGCGGCTGCCCGGCCGGTGGTCGATGTGGATGACCTTGGCGAGCTCGTCGTTGTCGATCACCGGGAAGTCGAGCACGACCTGCTCGGCGTGCTCGGGCCCCGCGTCGAGGAGGTTGCGCTGCGGGCCGAGGCCGAGGCGGAGGCTGGTGACGACCTCCTCGCGGATGGAGTCGAGCGGCGGGTTCGTGACCTGCGCGAACTGCTGCGTGAAGTAATCGAAGAGCAGGCGCGGGCGCTGCGACAGCACCGCGATGGGCGTGTCCGACCCCATGGCGCCGAGGGGCTCGGCCCCGACCTTGGCCATGGGCATGAGCAGCATCCGCACCTCCTCCTCGGTGTAGCCGAAGGTGCGCTGGCGACGGACGACGGAGGCGGGCGTGTGCACGATGTGCTCGCGCTCGGGCAGGTCGGCGAGGTGGATGCGGTTCTCGAGCCACTTCCCCCAGGGCGCGCTGGCCGCGAGCTCGGACTTGATCTCGTCGTCCTCGATGATGCGGCCGACCTCGGTGTCGACGAGGAACATCTTGCCGGGGCGGAGCCGGCCCTTCCGCGCGATGCGCGCCGGGTCGATCTCGAGCACGCCGATCTCGCTGCCGAGCACGACGAGGCCGTCGTGCGTGACGAGGTATCGGCCGGGGCGCAGGCCGTTGCGGTCGAGGGTGGCGCCGACGAGCGTGCCGTCGGTGAACGTGAGGGCGGCCGGGCCGTCCCACGGCTCCATGACCATGGAGTGGTACTCGTAGAAGTCGCGGCGGGCCGGGTCGATGTCGGTCTGCTTCTCCCAGGCCTCCGGGACCATCATCATCATCGCGTGGGGCAGGCTCCGGCCGCTGAGGCTGAGGAGCTCGAGGACCTCGTCGAACGACGCGGAGTCGCTCGCGCCCGGCGTGACGATGGGAAGCAGGGGCGAGAGGTCGCCGAGCAGCTCCGACTCGAGCTGGGACTGGCGGGCGCGCATCCAGTTGCGGTTCCCCGCGACGGTGTTGATCTCGCCGTTGTGCGCCATCATCCGCAGCGGCTGCGCGAGCGGCCAGGACGGGAAGGTGTTCGTGGAGTACCGCGAGTGCACGATGGCGAGCTTCGAGGCGAAGCGCTCGTCGGAGAGGTCGGGGTAGAAGGGCTCCAGCTGGAGCGTGGTGACCATGCCCTTGTAGACGAGCGTGCGGGACGACAGCGAGATGAAGTACGCGCCGAGCTCCCGCTCCGCCCGCTTGCGCAGGCGGAAGGCGAGGCGGTCGAGGGCGAGGCCGGACGGGCGGTCGGCGGCGTCCGCGGGAGCGTCGGAGGTGAGGAGGAGCTGGCGGAACGCGGGCATGGCCTTGCGGGCCAGGTTGCCGAGGTGGGCCGGGTCGACCGGGACCTCGCGCCACCCGAGCACCCGCAGGCGCTCGGACTCCGCGATGCGCTCGATGCCGGCCTGCAGCTCCTCGCGCTCGGCGTCGTCGACGGGCAGGAACGCCATGCCCACGGCGTACTCCCCCAGGGGCGGCAGGTCGAAGCCCACCACGCCGCGGAGGAACGCGTCGGGGATCTGGGTCATGAGGCCCGCGCCGTCGCCGGTGCCGGCGTCGGAGCCGATCGCGCCGCGGTGCTCGAGGTTCCGCAGCGCGTCCAGGGCGTTGACGATGATGTCGTGTCCGGGCGTGCCGCGCAGGGTGGCCACCATGGCCAGGCCGCAGGCGTCCTTCTCGAACGCCGGGTCGTACAGGCCCTGCTTCGCGGGGAACGCGCCGCCGGGAGGGGAGGTGGAGGAGAACGCCATGGGAACCGTCCTAGATGCACTGCGGAGGGACGTCGCTGGCCCTGTGGTGGGGACCGCCTCACACGAGGAGACGGTGACCGCGGGGGTGCCCGCGCTGGGGACTAGGCGCCGCGTCCGCTTGTGGCGGGGAGAGCGTGGGAGTCCGACCCGGTGGATGCCCGCTCGGCGTCGCCGTCGGTGAAATCCGATTCCGTGTACACCGATGCTACCCCGCCGTCGCGGCCCGCCTTCGCGCGCGCGCTTACGTCATCCGGCGTGCGGCCCGGAAGGTAGGGGCTCGGCTCGCTGCCGACATGGCGGCGGGTCTGCACGATGAAGAGCACCAGGCCGACCGCCACCGCGATGAACGCGGCCCAGACGTTGGTGCGGATGCCGAGGATGATCTCGCTCGGATCGATGCGGATGGACTCGAACACCATGCGCCCGAGGCCGTACCACATGAGGTAGACGGCGAGGCCGCGGCCCCACTGCACGCGGACCGCGCGGCCCAGCAGCATGATGAGCAGGGCGCCCGCGACGTTCCACACGATCTCGTAGAGGAACGTGGGGTGGAAGAGCGTGCCCGCCGGGAGCCCGGCCGGGAAGGCCGCGTTCGTCGCGTCCACCTGGAGGCCCCAGGGCAGCGTGGTCGGCGTGCCGAACAGCTCCTGGTTGAAGTAGTTGCCCATGCGGCCCGCGGCCTGCGCGAGCAGGAGGCCGGGAGCGAGCGCGTCGGCGAAGGTCCAGAAGCGGACGCCGGTCCACTTGGAGCCGAGCCACACGCCCACGGCTCCGCCGATGAGCGCGCCGAAGATGGCGATGCCGCCCTCCCACACGTAGAGCACCCGCCAGAGGTTGGCACCCTCGTAGAAGTAGTCGCCCGGGTGCGTGAGCACGTGGAAGGCGCGGGCCCCCACGATGCCGAGCACGAGCGCGCACAGCGTGAAGTCGATGACCGTGCCCGACTCGACGCCGCGCGCCACGAGGCGGCGGTTGGTGAGGAAGGCGGCGATGAGGATGCCGACGAGGATGCACACCGCGTAGGCGTGGATCACGAAGGTGAGCGGGAGGTCGACGCCGAGGCCCTGGAGCCACGCCGTGACGTCGAACCGGGTGTCGGACGGATCCGGGCTGGGGATGCTCATCGGGACGAACAACGGATGGCGCTCACTTTCGCAGGGGGGTCGGCGGGCGCGGCGGGACCGCGAGCCGGGGGCTACTGTAGCGCGGTTCCGCGCGCGAGATCCGCCGCGGCGCGGGCGACGCCGGGGACGCCGCCGTCGGCCAGGGCGGCGACGAGCGCGGAGCCCACGATGGCGCCGTCGGCGTAGTCGAGGACCTCGCGGACCTGGTCGCCCGTGGAGATGCCGATGCCGACGCAGGCGCTCGTGGAGCCGGCGTCGCGCAGGCGCGACACCAGCCCGCGAGCCGCCTGGTCGACGTCCTGCCGCGCGCCCGTGATGCCCATGGTGGACACGGCGTACACGAAGCCGCGGCTGCGCTCGACGGCCTGCTGCAGACGCGCCTCGTTCGAGGACGGCGCGGCGAGGAAGACGCGGTCGAGGCCGGTGCGCTCGGAGGCGGCGAGCCAGTCGGCGCCCTCGTCCGGGATGAGGTCGGGGGTGATGAGACCGGCCCCGCCCGCGGCGACGATGTCGTCGGCGAAGCGCTCGACCCCGTACTGCACGACCGGGTTCCAGTAGGTCATGAGGAGCACGGGCGCGTCCACGCGCTGCGTGATCGCGTGCAGCGCGTCGAAGCCGTCGCGGAGGCGGAAGCCCTGGGCGAGCGCGGTCTGGGTGGCGCGCTGGATGACGGGGCCGTCCATCACGGGGTCGCTGTAGGGCAGGCCCAGCTCGATGACGTCGACGCCGTTCTCGACCAGCGCGACGGCCGCCTCGATGCTCGTGGCGACGTCGGGGAAGCCGACGGGCAGGTAGCCGACGAGCGCGCCGGACCCCTGCTCGCGGCGGAGCGCGATGGCCCGCTCGACGGGGCTGGCGACGGGGGCCGCGGCGTGGGCGGACGCGGTCACGACTGCTCCGCCCCGGCGTCGATGAGGTCGAAGTACGCCCCGGCCGTCTCCATGTCCTTGTCGCCGCGACCGCTGAGGTTGATCAGGATGATCGACTCCGGGCCGAGCTCCTTGCCGAGCTCGAGCGCGCCGGCGAGGGCGTGGGCGGACTCGATGGCCGGGATGATCCCCTCGGTGCGGCTGAGCAGGCGGAGCGCGCTCATGGCCTGGTCGTCCGTGACGGGACGGTACGTCGCGCGCCCCAGGTCCGACAGCCACGAGTGCTCGGGGCCGACGCCCGGGTAGTCGAGGCCCGCGGAGATGGAGTGCGAGTCGATGGTCTGGCCGTCCTCGTCCTGGAGGAGGTAGCTGCGCGCGCCGTGGAGCATGCCCGGGCGGCCCTTCGTGATGGTGGCCGCGGTGCGCGGGGTCTCCGCGCCGTCGCCGCCGGCCTCGAAGCCGTAGAGGGCCACGTCGGCGTCGTCGAGGAAGGCGTGGAAGATGCCGATGGCGTTGGATCCGCCGCCCACGCACGCGGCGACGGCGTCGGGCAGCCGGCCGGTGAGCGCGAGGACCTGCTCGCGCGCCTCCTCGCCGATGACCTTCTGGAGGTCGCGCACCATGGCCGGGAACGGGTGCGGACCCGCGACGGTGCCGAAGACGTAGTTCGTGGTCTCGACGTTGGTGACCCAGTCGCGCATGGCGTCGTTGATGGCGTCCTTGAGCGTGCGGGAGCCGGATCGCACGGGGACGACCTCGGCGCCGAGGAGGCGCATGCGGGCCACGTTGAGCGCCTGGCGCTCGGTGTCGACCTCGCCCATGTAGATGACGCAGTCCAGCCCGAAGAGCGCCGCCGCGGTCGCGGTCGCGACGCCGTGCTGGCCGGCGCCCGTCTCCGCGATGATGCGCTTCTTGCCGATCTTCTTGGTGAGCAGCGCCTGACCGAGCACGTTGTTGATCTTGTGCGAGCCGGTGTGGTTGAGGTCCTCGCGCTTGAGGATGATGCGGGCGCCGCCCGCGTGCTCGGCGAAGCGCGGCACCTCGGTGATGAGGGACGGTCGGCCGGTGTAGGTGCGGTGCAGCTCCTGGAGCTCCGCGATGAACGCGGGGTCGACCTTGAGCTCCTCCCACGCCTCCGCGAGCTCGTCGAGCGCGGCCACGAGCGACTCCGGGACGTACCGCCCGCCGAAGTCGCCGAAGTACGGGCCGGTCGCGCTGCGGAGGTCCGTCACGGGCGAACCTCGAGGAACTCGGTGAGGGTGCGGACCGGGTCGCCGGTGACGAGCGCCTCGCCCACCAGCACGACGTCGGCGCCGGAGCGGCGGTAATGCGCCACGTCGTCGGCGGTCTTGACCGCGGACTCGGCGATGCGGATGACGCCGGACGGGATGGAGTCGGCCAGGGATCCGAAGAGGTCGCGGTCGAGCTCGAAGGTGGTGAGGTTGCGGGCGTTGACGCCGACGACCTGCGCCCCGAGGTCGAGCGCGCGGGACACCTCCTCCGCCGAGTGGGTCTCGACGAGCGCGGTCATGCCGAGCTCGTTCACGAGCGCGTGCAGCTCGACGAGGGTCTTCTGGTCGAGCGCGGCGACGATGAGGAGCACGAGGTCGGCGCCGGACGCGCGCGCCTCGAGCACCTGGTACGCCTCGCCGATGAAGTCCTTGCGGAGCACGGGGATGGAGACCGTGTCGCGGACCTGCTCGAGGTCGTGCAGGGAGCCGCCGAACTTACGGCCCTCGGTGAGCACGCTGATGGCGCTGGCGCCGCCGGTCTCGTAGCGGGACGCGAGGAGCGCGGGGTCGGGGATCTCGGCGAGGGCGCCGCGCGAGGGGCTCGAGCGCTTGACCTCGGCGATGATCTTGACGCGCTCGGCCGGTGCGAGGGCGCTCAGCACGTCGAGCGCGGCGGGACGGGCGAGGGCCGCGGCCTCCACCTCGGCGAGCGGGCGGGTCTCGCGGCGCGTGGCCGCGTCCTCCAGGGCGCCGGCGAGCAGGTCGCCGAGCATCAGGAGTGCGCCTTCGTGGGCGAGGTGCGGTGTCCGTCGACGCCGTAGCCCATCTTCTTCATGATGCCGCCGATCGCGAATCCGAGCAGGACCACCCCCACGGACGCCCACACGACGGGGGCGAGGGAGAAGCAGAAGGCGATGGTGCCCACGGTGAAGCCGATGAGCGCGATGACGACAGCCGTCCAGGCCGCCGGCGAGTTTCCGTGACCGGTGTCTGCTGACTCTGTGGACATGCGTGCTCCTCGATTGTGGGGCGGGCGGGATGGGTCGAGTCTACCGTGCGGCGCCGGGGCGCCCGTCGAGCTGGGGAGGGGCGTCAGGACCGTCGGCGGGCGTGGCGGCGGGCGTCTCCTCGGGATCGCCGGCCTCGCGGCGCGTCGGGTCGCCGCCGCCGCTCAGGCTGTCCCAGGCGCCGACCGGGTCCTCGGTGGGCACGATGCGGCGGGCCGGCGCGTCGGCTGCCGCGTCGTAGCGGGAGCGACCCGTGGGCCAGCGCGGACCCGTCACCGCCACGAGCAGGCCGGTGAGCGCGGAGGCGATGCCGGCGGCGAGGCTCACGGGACCCCAGGGCGTGGTGGTCCACCCGTCGACGAGGTCGGCGACGGGCGTCGATCCGGCCACGCCCGTGACCGCGGTGATGGCGGCCTCGCCGGCCTGCACGGGACCGGAGACGGCGGCGAGGGCCGTGAGGGCCACCGTCGCCCCGATGAGGATCTGCAGGATCCCGAGCACCACGCGCAGCACCCGGCCGGCGATGGCGAGGGCGCCGGCCAGGGCGAGGCTCGACAGCGCGAGCGCGCTCAGGGCGGGCGCGGCGACGCTCCCCGCGACCGGCACCAGCGTGGGCGACTGGCCGCCGATGCGCAGCGTCGACCAGTCCTGCGACCAGCCGAGGAACGTGGCCGCGCTCGTGGCGAGGACGAGCAGGAGGGCGAGGGACTTCGTGCGGCGGGTGACGCGCATCAACGCACGCGCCGCATGGCCTCGGCGACCGCGACCGCGCGGAGCGGCGCCGCGGCCTTGTTCTGCGACTCGAGGTACTCCGCGTCGGGGTCGGAGTCGGCGACCATGCCGCCGCCGGCCTGCACGTGCGCGACGCCGTCGACGATGGTGGCCGTGCGGATCGCGATGGCGAGGTCGGCATCGCCCGCGAAGTCGAAGTAGCCCACCACTCCCCCGTAGACGCCGCGCTGGGCGGGCTCGAGGTCGTCGATGATCTGCAGCGCGCGCGGCTTCGGCGCGCCCGAGAGCGTGCCGGCCGGGAAGGTGGCGCGGAACACGTCGATGCTCGAGACGCCGGGCCGGAGCGTACCCTCGACCGAGCTCACCAGGTGCATGATGTGGCTGAACCGCTCGACCCGCATGAACTCGGTGACCTCGACGGATCCCGGGGCGCACGCCTTCAGCATGTCGTTGCGCGCGAGGTCCACCAGCATGAGGTGCTCGGCGCGCTCCTTCGGGTCGGCGAGCAGCGACTCCTCGTGGGCGACGTCCTCCTCCACGGTCGCGCCGCGCGGACGGGAGCCCGCGATGGGGTGCATGTAGACGTGGTCGTCGGTGACGGTGACGAGAGCCTCGGGCGACGAGCCGACGATCGAGTAGGGCTTCCCGTCGGCGTCCTCCAGCGTGAGGAGGTACATGTAGGGGCTCGGGTTGAGCACGCGGAGGACGCGGTAGACGTCGATCGGCTCGGCGGTCGTCGGCTGGTCGAAGCGCTGCGAGACCACGACCTGGAACACGTCGCCCTCGCGGATGTGGTGCTTGCTCCGCGCGATGGCCTCGTGGAAGTCGGCGGGCTGCGTGCGGAGCGTCGGCGACGGCTGGGCCTGGAGGTCGACCTCCGCGAGGAACGTCTCGGACGGGCGCGCGAGGTCGGCCTGCATGCGGTCGAGGCGCGCCTGCGCGTCCGCCCACATGGCGTCCGCGTCGTCGACGCCGTCGTTGAGGGCGGTCGCGACGAGCGTGACCGTGCCGCGGCGGTGGTCGAGGACGGCGAGCTCGGAGACGAAGCTGAGCGCCTGGCCGGGCACGGGCACCTCCGCCGGCGGGCGGTCCGGCAGGCGCTCGATCTGCCGCACGGCCTCCCAGCCGATGAAGCCGACGAGGCCGCCCGTGAGGGGCGGCAGGCCGGGGATGCGCGGGGTCTCCCAGCGCGCGTAGAGCGCGGCGAGGGCGGCGAGCGGACCGTCGGGCGCGTCCTCGCCGAGGGCGCGGCGCGCATCCAGCCCGTAGTCGAGCCAGCGGGCCTCGTCGCCCTGCTGCGTGAGCACGCCGAAGGACGAGACGCCGACGAAGGAGAACCGGGTCCAGATGCCGCCCTGGCCGGCGGACTCGAGCAGGAAGCTGCCGGGGCGCCCGGCCGTGAGCTTGCGGTGCACGCCCACGGGGGTCTCGCCGTCCGCGAAGACCTCGCGGAGCACGGGGATCACCCGGTGGTCGACCGCGAGGGCGTCGAAGCCCTCGCGCGTGGTGGTGCCGGGCGCGGACGCGCCGGGGCGCGGGGTCTCGCTCATGGGGTGGGCCCTTCGTCGGCGGTGGGGCGGGTACCCGGGACGGGGTGGAGGTGATCCGCGTCGAAGCAGGTGCGCGTGCCGGTGTGGCACGCCACTCCTACCTGGTCGACCTGGACGAGGACCGTGTCGCCGTCGCAGTCGAGCGCCGCGTCGCGCACGTACTGGGCGTGGCCGGAGGTGTCGCCCTTCCGCCAGTACTCCCGGCGGGAGCGCGACCAGAACGTGACGCGACCGGAGGTGAGCGTGCGGCGGAGGGCCTCGCGGTCCATGTAGCCGAGCATGAGCACCTCGCGCGTGTCGTGCTGCTGGATCACCGCGGGCAGGAGCCCGTCGTCGGCGAAGGACGCCCGGGCGAGGATGCCGTCGACGTCGGGGAGCGGGTCGGACCCGTGCGTGCCGGTCATCGGACCACCTGACCGGCCTCGCGCAGGGCGCCCTTGACGTCGCCGATGGTGAACCGGCGGGAGTGGAAGACGCTCGCGGCGAGCACGGCGTCGGCGCCGGCCTCGATCGCTGGCGCGAAGTGGGCGAGCTCGCCGGCGCCGCCCGAGGCGATGACGGGGACGCGGCTCGCGGCGCGCATCGCGGCGACGAGCTCGAGGTCGAACCCGTCGCGCGTGCCGTCGGCGTCGATGGAGTTGACGAGCAGCTCGCCCGCCCCGCGCTCGACGGCCTCGCGAGCCCAGGCGACGGCGTCGATGGTCGTGCGCGTGCGGCCGCCGTGCGTGGTGACGACGAATCCGGATGCGGTGTCGCCCCGGGTCACGTCGAGCGAGAGCACGCAGACCTGCGCGCCGAACCGGTCGGCGATCTCGCCCACGAGGTCGGGACGGGCGATGGCCGCGCTGTTGACGCCGATCTTGTCGGCGCCGCTCGCGAGGAGGCGCGCCACGTCGTCGGCGCTGCGCACTCCCCCGCCCACGGTGAGCGGGATGAAGACCTGCTCGGCCGTCGCGCTGACCACGTCGTACATGGTCGAACGGTCCTCGACCGTGGCCGTGACGTCGAGGAACGTCAGCTCGTCCGCGCCCTGCTCGTAGTAGAGGCGCGCCAGCTCGACGGGGTCGCCCGCGTCCTGCAGGTCGAGGAAGTTGACGCCCTTGACGACACGGCCGGCGGCCACGTCGAGGCAGGGGATGACGCGGACGGCGAGGTCGCCGGAGGACGGGGACCCGGCCACGGGCACGGGCACGGGACGGTCGGCGACCACGTCAGATCCGTGCGGCGTGGATGGGGCTGACGAGGATCGCGCGCGCGCCCACCTCGTGCAGGCGGTCCATGATCTGGTTCGTGTCGTCGCGCGGCACCATCGAGCGCACGGCGACCCACGCGGGATCCTGCAGCGGCGAGATGGTGGGCGACTCGATGCCCGGCGTGATGGCCGTGGCGGCGTCGAGCAGGTCGAGCGGCACGTCGTAGTCCATGAGCACGTAGCGGCGCGCGACCAGCACGCCCTCGAGGCGGCGGAGGAGCGTCGCGGCGCCCGCCTTCTCCTCGGCGCCGGAGATGAGCACGGCGGTGGAGCGGAGGATCACGGGGCCGAAGATCTCGAGCCCCGCCTTCCGCAGCGTGGTGCCGGTCTCGACCACGTCGGCGATCGCGTCGGCGACGCCGAGCTGGATGGCGGACTCGACCGCGCCGTCGAGGCGGATGAGCTGCGCCTCCACGCCGTGCTCGCGGAGGAACCCGCCGACGAGGACGGGGTAGCTCGTGGCGATGCGGACCCCCGCGAGGTCCGCCAGGTCCTGGAACCGGCCGACCGGGCCGGCGAAGCGGAACGTGGATCCCGCGAAGCCCAGCTCCGCGGTCTCGGACGCCTCGGACGCCGAGTCGATGAGGAGGTCGCGGCCGGTGATGCCGACGTCGAGCGCGCCGGAACCGACGTAGGTGGCGATGTCGCGCGGGCGGAGGTAGAAGAACTCGACGTCGTTGCGCGCGTCGAGGACGTAGAGCTCCTTCGGGTCACGCCGGCCGGCGTACCCGGCCTCGGCGAGCATCTGGGCGGCGGTCTCGGCGAGCGAGCCCTTGTTGGGCACGGCGACACGGAGCATGGGGATCACTTCTTCCTGGGGTGGGGTCGACGGGTGACGGGGCGCGTCACAGATGTCGGCCGACGTCCTCCAGGGTGAGCCCGCGCGCGATCATCATGACCTGCACGTGGTACAGCAGCTGCGAGATCTCCTCGGCCGCGCGGTCGTCGGACTCGTGCTCGGCCGCCATCCAGACCTCGGCGGCCTCCTCGACGACCTTCTTGCCGATCGCGTGCACGCCGCCGTCGAGCTCGCGGACGGTGCCGGACCCCTCGGGCCTCTCGGCGGCGATGCGGGTGAGCTCGCCGAACAGGTCATCGAAGGTCTTCACGTGGTCCAGGGTACAGCCGCGCGAAGGGGCCCCGGCACGACGACGGGAGGCCGGGAGCGATGCGCTCCCGGCCTCCCGGTGGTGGTGCTGGTCGTGCGTGGTCGCGGTGCTAGCCGACGCCCTGCAGGTCGATCACGAAGATCAGCGTGCGGCCGGAGAGGCGGTGGCCGCCGCCCGCGGGGCCGTAGGCGAGCTCCGGCGGCACGACGAGCTGGCGGCGTCCGCCGACCTTCATGCCGGGGATGCCCTGCTGCCAGCCGGCGATGAGGCTGCGGAGGGGGAAGCGCACGGACTGGCCGCGGCTCCAGGACGAGTCGAACTCCTCGCCGGTCTCGAAGTCGACGCCGAGGTAGTGCACGTCGACCGTGTCGCCGGGCTGGGCCTCGGGGCCGTCGCCCACGGTGACGTCGGAGATGGTGAGCTCTGCGGGGGCCGGGCCGTCGACGGGCTCGACCTCGGGCTTGGTGGTGTCGGTCATGGATCCAGTCAAGCAGATCCGCGCCGGGCCGCCGTCAGTGCGCGTGCGTGTGCGCCTCGGCCGCGCGGCGCAGCTCGGCGATGGACGCCTCGGGGTCGCCGCCGCGGAAGACGCCGGATCCGGAGACGAACGTGTCGGCGCCCGCCTCGGCCGCGCGGCCGATGGTCTCCACGTCGATGCCGCCGTCGACCTGCAGCCACACGTCGTGCCCGGAGTCGCGGAGGCGCGAGCGGAGGGCGCGGAGCTTGGGCATCGTCTCGGGCATGAACGACTGGCCGCCGAAGCCGGGCTCCACCGTCATCACGAGCACCTGGTCGAACTCGGCGAGCAGGTCGAGGTAGTCGTCGACGGGGGTGCCGGGCTTCAACGCGATGCCGGCGCGCGCGCCGATCGCGCGGAGACGGCGGGCCAGCGCGACGGGCTCCTCCGTGGCCTCGGCGTGGAAGGTGACGCTCGCGGCGCCCGCCTCCGCGTAGCCGGGGGCCCAGCGGTCGACGTCGTCGATCATGAGGTGGATGTCGAGCGGGACCGGGGTCACCTCCTGGAGGCGCTGCACCATCGGCAGGCCGAACGTGAGGTTCGGCACGAAGTGGTTGTCCATGACGTCGACGTGGACGAGGTCGGCCGTGGCGAGGCGCTGGATCTCGCGCTCCAGGTTCGCGAAGTCGGCGGACAGGATGCTCGGTTCGATGCGGACGGGCATGCCCCGACCCTACCGGCGGGTCAGCAGGGCGATGAACATGGCGTCCGTGCCGTGCCGGTGGGGCCAGAGCTGGACGCTGGATCCGCGGGCGCCCGCGTCCGGGTCGGCCTCGGGCAGCTCGAGGTCGCCCTCGGCCACCTCCTGCAGCACGGCGCGCGTGTCGAGCGCCGTCACGTCCGGGTGGCGCTGCAGCGCGGCCTGCACGATGGCGCGCGTCTCGGCGAGGTGAGGCGAGCACGTGACGTAGGCGAGGATCCCGCCGGGCGCGAGCGCGCCTATCGCGGAGTCGATGAGGCCGGTCTGGAGCGCGCCGAGGCCCGCGACGTCGCGCGGGGTCTTGCGCCAGCGCGCCTCGGGCCGGCGGCGGAGGGCGCCGAGGCCGCTGCACGGGGCGTCGAGCAGGATCCGGTCGAAGGCGCCCGGGTGCTCCTCCCCCACGGTGGTGCCGTCGGCCTCCCACACCTCGGTGTCGCCGGGGACGGCGCGGAGGGCGTCGCGGACGAGTCCCGCCCGCGCGGGGACGAGCTCGTTGGCCGTGAGCAGGGCGCCGGAGCGGCCGGCCTCGGCGGCGAGCAGCGCGGCCTTGCCGCCGGGGCCCGCGCACAGGTCGAGCCAGCGCTCGCCGGGGGTGACGGGCCGGGCGCGGCTGAGCGCGAGGGCGGCGAGCTGGGAGCCCTCGTCCTGCACGCGCACGCGGCCCTCGGCGACGCCGGGCGCGTCCACCGGGTCGCCGCCCTCGAGGTAGGCGCCGACGGGCGAGAACGCGGCCGGCTGCTCGCCCGTCTCCGCGACGGTCGCGAGGCCGGGGAGCGCGACGAGGCTGACGGCGGGCGCGGCGTTGTCGGCGCTCAGCAGGTCCTCGAGCTCGTCGGCGCGGCCCTCGCGGGCGAGCGCCTGGCGGAGGGCGCGCAGCACCCAGAGGGGGTGGGAGTGCTCGAGCGCGAGGCGCTCGTCGTCGCTCGCGGCGCTGTCGAGCACGCGCTGCCGCCACTCGGCGGGCTCCGAGCGCGTGATGGTGCGGAGGACGCCGTTGACGAAGCCCGTCGCGGAGCGGGATCCGACCGCGCGCGCCATGTCGACGCCCTCGTTGACGGCGGCGTGCGTGGCGACGCGCATGCTGAGGAGCTGGTGCACGGAGAGGCGCAGCACGTCGAGGATGGGGGCGTCGATCGCGGTGACGGGGCGGCCGGCGGCCAGCTCGATCACGCGGTCGTAGTAGCCGGACATGCGCAGCGTGCCGTAGGCCAGCTCGGTGGCGAGCGCGGCGTCCTGCGCGGAGAGGGCCGCGCGGCGGATCCGGACGGGCAGCAGCAGGTTCGCGTACGCGTCCGACTCGCGCACCGCGCTCACGACCTCGTAGGCGACGCGGCGGGCGGGGCTCACGGTGGCGGGCCCGCCGACGTCGGGGCGGTCGTCGGCGCGGCGGCCTCCTCCCGAGGGGCGGCGTCCGCCCGGCCGGCGGGCGGAGGATCCGGTGCTCTCGCTCATCGTGCGGTGACGTCCTTCCTCGTGATGCCGCGCCACCAGTCGGCGGCGGGCATGGCGCTCTTCCCGGCGGGCTGCACCTGGATGAGCTCGACCGGGTGGGTCGCGGTGCCGACGGCGACGCGGCCGTCGACGGATCCGAGCGCGCCGGGCGCGAGCGGCGCGGCATCGCGCAGCGCGGCGGCGCGGTGGACCTTGAGGCGCACGTCGTCCACGGAGGTGTGCGCGCCGGGCTCGGGCGTGACGCCGCGGATCCGGGCGAGCACCTCCTCCGCGGGCCGCGCCCAGTCGATCCGGCCGTCGTCGATCGTGGTCTTGGGGGCGAGCGTCGGCTCGCCCTCCTGCGGGCGCGCGACGGCCGTGCCCGCGCCGATGGCGTCGACCGTGCGTTGCAGCAGGTCGGCGCCCTGCTCCGCGAGCGCGTCGAGGACGTGACCGGCCGTCTCGTGCTCGCCCGTGGGGCGTTCCTCCATCGCGAACACGGGCCCGGTGTCCATGCCGCGCTCCAGCTGGAAGACGCTCGCGCCCGTGACGCGCTCGCCGGCCATGATCGACCGCTGCACGGGGGCGGCGCCGCGCCACCGGGGCAGCAGCGAGAAGTGCAGGTTGATCCAGCCCTTCGCGGGAGTGGAGAGCAGCGGCTCGCGGACCAGGCCGCCGTAGGCGACGATCACGCCGAGGTCGGCCCCGACCGCGGCGATGCGCGCGGTGGCCTCGTCGTCGAGGAGGTTGGTGCGGAGCGTCGGGATCCCGAGCCGCTCGGCCTCCGCGGCGACGGGCGACGGGGTGAGCACGCGCTTCCGGCCGAGCGGCGCGTCGGCGCGCGTGACGACGAGGGCGACCTCGTGGCCGGACGCGGCGAGCAGCCGGAGCGAGGGGACGGCCGGGAGCGGCGTGCCGGCGAAGACGAGTCTCATTGCGGGTCCCTTCCGGGGACGACGTGCGGGTGGGCGGGGCGGGCGGAGGCGGCGGCGGCCGGGGCGGCGCAGCGGTCCGCGGCGGCAGGGCGGGCGGCGTGGGCGACGTGCATCAGAACAGCCCCGTGTCGTCGAACCGTACACGGAGGGGGACCGTGGGCCGGAACCCGGTGCGGCCCGCGACCGGCTTGCGGCGGCTCGAGGCGTTGCGCACGACGGCCGCCCGCAGCTCCCGCGCCGCGTCGGCGCCCCGGGCGTAGTCGAGCCGGACGATGGCGCGCACGCGGCCCTGCTCGGTGGGCACGGGGCCGAGCACGTCGACGCCCTCGATCCCGGCCAGGCGCTCGACGGCCGCCCCGACCGCATCCGGCAGGCCCTCGACGCTCGCGGCGCGCACCGCGGGCGGGAAGCGCAGGGCGCGGCGCTCGAGCAGCTCCTCGCGCGCGTACCGCGGCTGCTGCCAGGTGGCGAGCGCCCGGGCGACCTGCCCGCCGACGCCCACGAGCATCACGGGCGCGCGCGGTGCGGCGAGGGCGGCGGCGTTCGACCACTGGCGGAGCACGTCCTCCCCCACCCGCAGGCTCTCGCGCGCGAGCATCCGCTCGCCGTCGAGCAGGAGGATCGCGCGGTAGCCGCCCGCCGCCACGGGCTCCGCGCCGCGCGTCGCGACCACGAGCCGCGACTCCGCGTCCACCTCCTGCACCTGGCGCTCGCCGTCGGCGACCACGACCTGCACGCCGGGGAACGCGCGGCCGAGCTCCTCCGCGGTGCGGCCCGCGCCGATGGTGACGAGGCGCAGCTCGTCGGATCCGCAGTTGGCGCACGTCCAGTCGCCGGCGAGGTGGCCGCACCAGCCGCACGTGGGCGTGCTCGTGGCGGTCGACATGCCGAGGGGCCCGGTGCAGACCGTGCAGCGCGCGGCCTGGCGGCACGCACGGCAGGCCACGAGCGGCGCGTAGCCGGGGCGGGCGACCTGGATCAGCACCGGCCCGTGCTCCACCGCGTCCTTGGCGGCGCGCCACGCGCCCGAGGGAATGCGCGCCTGGCGCGCGAAGCCCTCGTCACCCGTCTGCGACGTGGTAGGGATGACGCGCGGAGGCCGGTTCACGGCGGGCGTGACGCTCCCCAGGTGGCCGATCGCGACGAGCCGCTCGACCTCCGTGCTCCGCGAGTGGGCGAGGAGGACGAGCGCCGTGCCCTGCTGCTGCGTGCGGAGGAGCGCCACGTCGCGGGCGTGCGCGTAGGGGCTGAGCGGCTCGGCGTGCAACGGGTCGCCCTCGTCCCACAGCGCGATGAGGCCGAGGCGCGCGGCGGGCGCGTAGACGGCGGAGCGGTTGCCGACGACGATGCGCGGCTCCTCGCCCAGCCCCTGGAGGAACGCGCGGTAGCGGTCGGGGCCGGACTGGCGGGCATCGGTGCGGATGACGGATCCGGCGGGCGCGTGGGCCCGGAGCGCCGTCTCCAGCTGGTCCTGGTCGCGGTAGTCGGGCACGACGAGGATGCTGCTGCGGCCCGACGCGAGCACCCGGACGGCGGCCTGCGCGAGCGTGACGGCCCAGCGCCCGGCCCATGCGCCGCCGGGCAGCTCGACGACCTCGGGGATCGCGTCGACGGCCGCGCGGCCGGACGCGTCGACCACGGCGTCGAGCGAGCCGGGGGCGTAGCCGTCGATCGGAGGCAGGGCGGGGTCCCCGACCGGAGCGGCCTCGGCTTCGTCCGTCCGATCGCCGGCGTCGGCAGCCGCCGCGAGGCCCGCGAGGTGCGCCTTCTCCACGCGCACCTGCCGCGGGGGCACCGCCAGCCGCACGACGTCGGATGCCGTGCCGGCCTGCCGGTCGGCGACAGCGCGAGCGAGCGCCCAGACCTCCGGCCGCAGCACGGGCAGCGGCGACACGACCTGCTCGACCTCGCTGAGCGCGCCGTCGTAGCCCTGCCCGTCGCCGACCTCGATGACGTAGCCGTCGGCCACGCGTCCCGCCGAGCGCAGCGGCACGCGCACGCGGACGCCCGGGACGCACGTCGTGCGCAGCGCCTCGGGCACCGCGTAGTCGAACAGCCGGTCGAGCTGCGGGAGCGGCGAGTCCACCATCACCCGCACCACGGGCGGGCGCGCGCCGGACGCGGCCTCCGTGGTCGCGGATCCGCCGACGGGCGCGGTCTCCCCCGCGGTCATCGCGCGCCCCCGGTCACGGGGCGACCCGCGCGGCTGGTCGCGTCAGAGCCCCGCGGCGCTCTGCAGGTCGGCGACACGGTCGAGCGCCTCCCAGGTGAAGTCCGGCAGCTCGCGCCCGAAGTGCCCGTAGGCGGCGGTCTGCGCGTAGATGGGGCGGAGCAGGTCCAGCTGCTCGACGATGGCCGCGGGACGCAGGTCGAACGTCTCGCGGATGGCGCGCACGATGCGCTCCTCGGGCACGTGCGCCGTGCCGAACGTCTCGACGTAGAGCCCCACGGGCGCGGCCTTGCCGATCGCGTACGCGACCTGCACCTCGAGCCGGTCGGCGAGGCCCGCGGCGACCGCGTTCTTCGCGACCCAGCGCATGGCGTACGCGGCGCTGCGGTCGACCTTCGACGGGTCCTTGCCGCTGAACGCGCCGCCGCCGTGCCGGCTGAAGCCGCCGTACGTGTCGACGATGATCTTGCGGCCGGTGAGCCCGGCGTCGCCCTTCGGCCCGCCGATCTCGAACTTGCCGGTGGGGTTGATGAGCATCGTCGCCTCGCGCGAGTCGAGCTCGATGCCGATCTCCGCCGCCTGCGCGAGCACCGGGCGGATGACGTGCTCCTCGACCTCGCGGCGGAGGTCGTCCTGGGAGACCTGCGGCCCGTGCTGCGTGGACAGCACGACGGTGTCGACCGTGCGCGGCACGAGCCCGTCGTAGCCGATGGTGACCTGCGTCTTGCCGTCCGGCCGGAGGTACGACAGCTCGCCCGAGTGGCGGACGGCTGCGAGGCGCTCGGCGAGCCGGTGCGCGAGGTAGATGGGGAGCGGCAGGAACACGGGGGTGTCGCGCGACGCGTAGCCGAACATGAGGCCCTGGTCGCCCGCGCCCTGGAGGTCGTGCGCGTCGGTGGACGCCGTCCCCGACCGCGACTCGTACGAGCGGTCGACGCCCTGCGCGATGTCGGGCGACTGCGCGCCGATGGAGACCGTGACGCCGCAGTTGCTGCCGTCGAACCCGACCTCGGACGAGTCGTAGCCGATGTCCCGGATGCGGTCGCGGACGATCTGCGGGATGTCCACGTAGCCGGACGTGGTGACCTCGCCGGCGACGTGCACGAGGCCCGTGGTGACGAGCGTCTCGACGGCGGCGCGGCTCGACGGGTCCTGCGCCAGGAGCGCGTCGAGGATGCTGTCCGAGATCTGGTCGCAGATCTTGTCGGGGTGGCCCTCGGTGACGGACTCGGAGGTGAACAGGCGCAGGTCGGTCACAGAGGCCTCCAGGGGATCGCGTGGCGCCCGCCCATCGCTGCCGCGGAGTCGTTACCGCGGAGTCGGCAGACCCACTACGTCGAGAATTCGATGGGCCACCTGCTCCTTGGAGCCGGAGGCCTCGGCCAGTGTATCGCCGGACCTCCCGAGCACCGTGATCGCGTTGCCCTCTGTGGCGAACCCCTCGAACCACCCCACCCTGTTGAGGACGAGCAGGTCGCAGCCCTTCCGGGCGAGCTTCGCGCGGCCGATGCGCACCAGCTCCGCCGGGTCCTCCTCGGTCTCCGCCGCGAAGCCGACGACCACGCGACGCGAGCCGTCCGCGCGCGGCACGGCGGCGTCCGCCGCGAGCCGCTGGAGCACGTCCGGGTTCCGCACGAGCTCGACGGAGAGCGACTCCCCCGCCTCGTCCTTCTTGATCTTGCCCTCGGACACGGACACCGGCCGGTAGTCGGCGACAGCCGCGGCCATGATGACGACGTCGGCGTCGTCCGCCTCGCGGACCATGGCGTCGGAGAGCTCGAGCGCGGTCGACACGGGCACGACGCGGACGCCGGCGGGCGCTGTCACCTCGAGGTGCGCGGCGACGAGCACGACGTCGGCGCCGCGGTCGCGCGCGGCCGTCGCGAGGGCGACGCCCTGGCGGCCGGACGAGCGGTTGCCGAGGAAGCGCACGGGGTCCAGCGGCTCGCGCGTGCCGCCAGCCGAGACGAGGACGCGGCGGCCCTCGAGGTCGCGTCCGCCCGGGCGGACGGCGGCGAGGGCCGCGGCGATGACGTCCTCCACCTCGGCCATGCGGCCGGGCCCGGAGTCGGTGCCGGTGAGCCGTCCCGAGGTGGGGCCGACGAGGGTCGCGCCGCGGGAGCGCAGGAGGGCCGCGTTGGCCTGGGTGGCCGGGTGCTGCCACATCTCCGTGTGCATCGCGGGCGCGACGACGAGGGGCGCGCGGCTGGCGAGGATCGTGGTGCCGAGCAGGTCGTCCGAGAGGCCGAGTGCCATGGACGCGAGCGTGTGCGCGGTGGCCGGGGCGACGACGATGAGGTCGGCCTTCTGGCCGAGCGCCACGTGGCGGACCTCGGAGACCCCGTCGTAGAGGTCGCTCGTGACGGGGTTGCGGCTCACGGCCTCGAGCGTGGGCTTCCCGACGAAGCGGAGCGCGGCCTCGGTGGGCACGACGTGCACGTCGTGGCCGAGGAGCACGAGGCCCCGGACCACGCCGACGGCCTTGTACGCCGCGATGCCGCCCGTGATGCCCACGACGACCATCACGCGGCGGCGCTCCGGGGCTCGGGGGCCGGGAGGGCGTGCGGGGTGCGGTCGGCGCGGGGCATCCGGGACGGCGGGCGGCTAGGAGGCCGCGGGCTCCACGATGGGCGTGGCGACGAGCTTGTCCTCGTTGATCTCGTGCATGGCGACCGAGAGGGGCTTGTCGTCGATGGTGGAGTCGACGAGCGGTCCGACGTTGTCGAACAGGCTGCCCTCGTGCAGGTCGGCGTAGTAGTCGTTGATCTGGCGGGCCCGCTTGGAGGCGAAGATCACGAGCGCGTACTTCGAGTCGACCTTCGAGAGGAGCTCGTCGATGGGCGGGTCGATGATGCCCTGGGTCTTGTCAACCATGGATGTGCCGCTTCCTCATTGCATGGAAGAAGGCCGCACGGGTCCGTGTCATGGACCGACGGCCTTCCTGGATTTCATCAAGTCTACGACCTCGCGCGCCGCCTCCGCGACATCGCGGTTGACGACGAGGTGGTCGAACTCGTCCTGGGCGGCCAGCTCGACCTTCGCGGTGTCGAGCCGACGCTGCTGCTCCTCGGGCCCCTCGGTGCCGCGGCCGACCAGTCGGCGCACCAGCTCCTCCCAGGTGGGCGGCAGCAGGAACACCAGCCGGGCCTCCGGCATGGCGGCCTTCACCTGGCGGGCGCCCTGGATGTCGATCTCCAGCAGCACGCTCCGGCCCTCGGCCAGCGCCACGTCGATGGGCGCGCGCGGCGTGCCGTAGCGGTGGGCGTTGTGCACGGTGGCCCACTCGAGGAGCTCGCCGTGCTCGACCATGCGGTCGAACTCCGCGTCGGACACGAAGTAGTAGTTGACGCCCTCGACCTCGCCCGGGCGGGGCGCGCGGGTCGTGGCGGAGACCGAGAGGAGCACGTCGGGCTCGTTCTCGCGGATGAAGGTCGAGACGGTGCCCTTGCCGACGGCCGTGGGGCCGGCGAGCACGACGAGGCGGCTCGGCTCCACGATCTGCTTGGCGGCCTGCCAGTCCTCGAGGAACCGGGTGAGGCGCACCCGCTGGTGCACGCCGAGGCCGCCGAGGCGCTTGGCGGTGGAGATGCCGAGCTCGCCGAGGATCCGCTCGAGCTTGGTGGGGCCGATGTTCGGGATGCTCGTGAGGAACTCGGTGACGCGGAGGGTGGCCTCGGCGCGGCGGGCGGGATCGGCGGACGCGTCGAGGACGCCGAGCGGGGTGCGCTCCCCCGTGACGATGTCGTGCTTCACCTCGGCGCGGGCCCGGCGCGCGGCGACCGCGGCCTGGGAGGCGGCGACGCGGTCGACCTCGGGTGGTTCGGGCCTCATGGGAGCGCCTCTCTGAGTCGTGCGGCGTGATCGGTGACGGCCTCCGCGACACGCCGTGGCCCTGCCGCGAGGATACTCCGCGAGGCGCTCGCGACCACAACGCCGGCGGCCGGACCGAACAGCTTCCGGACATCGGCGAGCAGCGCGCCCTGGTGGCCGAAGCCGGGCGCGAGGATCGGCGTGCGGGTGAGGCGCGCCAGGTCGAGGCCGGCGTCGGCCGCGTCGACGGTCGCGCCGATGACGAGGCCGAACGCGCCGGGCTCGGCCGCGGGATCGTCGAGCGACCCGTTGGCGGCGACGGCGGCGTCCTGGATCGCGCGGGCGACCGTGCGGTGGGCGGACGCGGATCCGCCGCCGGGGAGCAGCGCGCGCTGGAGCCCGCGCGCCTCGGGGTTCGAGGTGGCGGCGAGGACGAAGACGCCCGCGCCCCACACGTCAGCAGCGGCGCGCACGCCGTCGAGGGACCCCACGCCCGTGTAGGCCGTGAGGGTCACGGCGTCGGCGCGCAGCGGGCTGTCGGGCGCGAGCCACGCGGCGCCGTACGCGTCGACCGTGGAGCCGATGTCGCCGCGCTTGGCATCCGCGATCACCAGGAGGCCGGCGTCACGGGCGGCCGCGAGCACGCGCTCGAGGGCGGCGTACCCGGCGGATCCGTGGCGCTCGAAGAACGCCACCTGCGGCTTGACGATCCCCGCGCGCCCGGCCGTCGCCTCGACCACGCGCAGGCCGAACTCCTCGAGGCCGCGTGCGTCGTCGGCGAGGCCCCACGCGTCGAGCAGCGACCGGTGCGGGTCGATGCCCACGCAGAGCTGCCCGTGCTCGCGGAACGCCCGCGCGAGGCGCGCGCCGAACGGCGGGACGGCCGGAGCCGCCCCGCCGTCGGCGGTCGTCACCTGCGGGCCTCGCGGGCGATCGCGTAGTCCTGCAGGCTCGTGACGTCGAACCCGGCGCGGATGGCGTCGAACGACGCGACCGCGGCCGTGAGCTGCGCGATGGTCGTGAACAGCGGCTTGTCCGCCGCCACGGCCGCGGCGCGGATCTCGTAGCCGTCCGCGCGGGCGGTGCGGCCCGAGGGGGTGTTGATGACCACGTCGACCTCGTCGCGGTTGATGAGGTCCACGATCGACGGCGAGTCCCCCGCGGCCGGCGTCTCGCTGTACTTGCGGACGACGCGCGCCTGGATCCCGTTGCGGCTGAGGATCTCCGCCGTGCCCTCGGTGGCGAGCACCTCGAAGCCCAGCTGCTGGAGGCGCAGCACCGGCAGCACGATCGAGCGCTTGTCGCGGTCGGCGACCGAGACGAACACCGTGCCCGAGAGCGGGAGGCCGCCGAACGCCGCCTCCTGGCTCTTGGCGAACGCGCGGGGGAAGTCGCGGTCGATGCCCATGACCTCGCCCGTGGAGCGCATCTCCGGGCCGAGCACGGAGTCGACGATGAGGCCGTCCTTCGTGCGGAACCGCTTGAAGGGCAGCACGGCCTCCTTCACGGCGACGGGCGAGTCCATCGGCACGTCGGATCCGTCGCGCTCGGGCAGCAGCCCGGAGGCCTTGAGCTCGGCGATGGAGGTGCCGACCATGACGAGCGACGCCGCCTTCGCGAGCGGGATCCCGAGCGCCTTGGAGACGAAGGGCACCGTGCGGCTGGCGCGCGGGTTCGCCTCGAGGACGTAGAGCACGCCCGCGCCGATCGCGAACTGCACGTTGAGGAGGCCGCGCACGCCCACGCCCTCGGCGATGGCGCGCGTGGCGTCGACGACCTGCTGGATCTGGCCGCGGCCGAGGGTCACAGGCGGGAGGGTGCAGCTCGAGTCGCCCGAGTGGATCCCGGCCTCCTCGATGTGCTCCATGACGCCGCCGACGTACAGCTCGGTGCCGTCGTAGATGGCGTCGATGTCGATCTCGATGGCGTCGTCGAGGAACCGGTCGATGAGGAGGGGCTTGCCCTCGCCGATGATCCCCTGGTCGGCCATGCGCAGGAAGTAGTCGTGCAGTGTGGCGGTGTCGAAGACGATCTCCATGCCGCGGCCGCCGAGCACGTAGCTCGGGCGGACGAGCACGGGGTAGCCGATCTCCTCCGCGACGACCACGGCCTCGTCGATCGCTGTGGCCGTGCCGTTCCGCGGCGCCACGAGGCCCGCGGCGTCGAGGATGCCGGAGAACAGGCCGCGCTCCTCCGCCAGGTCGATGGCCGACGGGCTCGTGCCGAGGATCGGGACGCCCGCGGCCTCGAGGCCCTTCGCGAGCCCGAGCGCGGTCTGGCCGCCGAGCTGCACGACGACGCCGACGAGCTCGCCCGCCTGCTGCTCCGCGTGCACGATCTCGAGCACGTCCTCGAGCGTGAGCGGCTCGAAGTAGAGCCGGTCGCTCGTGTCGTAGTCGGTGGAGACCGTCTCCGGGTTGCAGTTGATCATGATCGTCTCGAACCCGGCGTCGGACAGCGCGAAGGACGCGTGCACGCACGAGTAGTCGAACTCGATGCCCTGGCCGATGCGGTTCGGGCCCGAGCCCAGGATGATCACCTTGCGGCGGTCGGACGCCACGATCTCGGTCTCGGAGTCGTAGCTGGAGTAGTGGTACGGCGTGAGCGCGGGGAACTCGCCCGCGCACGTGTCGACCGTCTTGAACACGGGCCGGATGTCGGCCGCGTGGCGCGCGTCGCGCACCTCCTGCTCGCTCAACCCGCGGATCTCGGCGATCTGCGCGTCCGAGAAGCCGTGGTCCTTGGCCTCGCGGAGCGTCTCCGCGTCGAGCTCGTCGGCGTCGCGCACGGCGTCGGCGACCTCGTTGATGAGCACGATCTGGTCGATGAACCAGGGGTCGATCTTCGTGGCGTCGAAGACCTGCTCCGCCGTGGCGCCCGCGCGGAGGGCCTGCTGCACCGTGACGATGCGGCCGTCGGTGGGCGTGCGGCTGACCTCGAGCAGCTCGTCGACCGAGCGGGTCTCGGGGCCCCAGTGGAACGAGGATCCGCGCTTCTCGAGCGAGCGCAGCGCCTTCTGCAGCGCGGTCGAGTAGTTGCGGCCGATGGCCATGGCCTCGCCGACCGACTTCATGGTGGTGGTGAGCTCGGCGTCGGCGGCCGGGAACTTCTCGAACGCGAACCGCGGCACCTTCACGACCACGTAGTCGAGCGTGGGCTCGAAGCTCGCGGGCGTGACCTTGGTGATGTCGTTGGGGATCTCGTCGAGCCGGTAGCCGATGGCGAGCTTCGCGGCGATCTTCGCGATGGGGAAGCCCGTCGCCTTCGACGCGAGCGCGCTGGAGCGGGACACGCGCGGGTTCATCTCGATGACGATGAGTCGGCCGTCCGCGGGATCCACCGCGAACTGGATGTTGCAGCCGCCGGTGTCGACGCCCACCCGCCGGATGATGTCGATGCCGATGTCGCGCATGTGCTGGTACTCGCGGTCGGTGAGCGTGAGCGCGGGCGCGACCGTGATGGAGTCGCCCGTGTGCACGCCGACCGGGTCGACGTTCTCGATGGAGCAGACGACGACCGTGTTGTCGGCCGTGTCGCGCATGAGCTCCAGCTCGTACTCCTTCCAGCCGAGGATCGACTCCTCGAGGAGCACCTCGGTGGTGGGGCTCGACTGCAGTCCGTCGGCGACCATGCGCTCGAGCTCCTGGCGGGTGTGCGCGAAGCCGGAGCCGAGGCCGCCCATGGTGAAGGAGGGGCGGATCACGAGCGGGTAGCCGAGGTCCTCGGCGAACTCCACGGCCTGCTCGAGCGTCTTCGCGACGTGCGAGCGGGCGACGTCGGCGCCGGACTCGATGACGAGGTCCTTGAAGAGCTGGCGGTCCTCGCCCTTCTGGATGGCCTCGACCTTCGCGCCGATGAGCTCCACGCCGTGCTTGGCGAGGATGCCGAGCTCGTCGAGGCGGATGGCCGCGTTGAGCGCGGTCTGGCCGCCGAGGGTCGGGAGCACCGCGTCCGGCTTCTCCTTGATGATGATCTTCTCGAGCACCTCGCTCGTGATCGGCTCGATGTAGGTCGCGTCGGCGAAGCCCGGGTCGGTCATGATCGTGGCGGGGTTCGAGTTCACGAGGATGACGCGCACGCCCTCCTCGCGGAGCACGCGGCAGGCCTGCGTGCCCGAGTAGTCGAACTCGGCGGCCTGGCCGATGACGATCGGCCCGGAGCCGATGACGAGGACGCTGTTGATGTCGTCGCGCTTGGGCATTACACGGTCTCCTGGGGGGTCGCGGCGGATGCGGGGGCGTCGCCCGCGGCGTGGATCAGCTCGATGAACCGGTCGAAGAGGTACGACGAGTCGTGCGGGCCTGCGGCCGCCTCCGGGTGGTACTGCACCGAGAAGGCGGGGATGTCGAGGCAGTTGAGCCCCTCGACCACCTGGTCGTTGAGCGAGACGTGGCTGACCTCGGCGCGGCCGAAGCCGGCCGGGCTCTCGACGGGGCCGTCGAGCGGCGCCGAGACCGCGAAGCCGTGGTTCTGGCTCGTGATCTCGACGCGGCCGGTCCGGCGGTCGAGCACGGGCTGGTTGATCCCGCGGTGCCCGAACGGCAGCTTGTAGGTGTCGAAGCCGAGGGCGCGGCCGAGGAGCTGGTTGCCGAAGCAGATCCCGAAGAACGGGATGCCCTTGCGCAGCACGTCCTGCAGCAGCTCCACGTGGTACTGCGACGCCTCGGGGTCGCCGGGGCCGTTCGAGTAGAAGACCGCGGTGGGGGCGAGCTCGGCGAGCTGCTCGGTGGTGATCGACTGCGGCACCACGTGCACGTCGAGCCCGCGGGCGGCGAGGTGCTTCACCGTCGCGGTCTTGATGCCGAGGTCGAGCACGGCGACGGAGCCGATGCGCTCGCCCACGGCGGGGATCGTGTACGTCTCCTGCGTGGAGACCTCGGCGGAGAGGTTGCGGCCCGCCATGTCGGGCGCCTGCCGCACCTGCGCGAGCTGCTCCTCGTCGCCGAGCGCGAAGGCCTCGCCGGAGAAGACGCCGGCGCGCATGGCGCCCTCGTCGCGGATCCGGCGGGTGACGGCGCGCGTGTCGATGCCGGAGATGCCGACGACGCCCTGGGCGACGAGGTCGTCCTCCAGGGTGCGCTGCCCGCGGAAGTTCGAGACCACGCGGGAGGGGTCGCGGACGACGTAGCCGGCGACCCAGATGCGGCGGGACTCCATGTCGTCGTCGTTCATGCCGGTGTTGCCGATGTGCGGCGCGGTCTGGAGCACGATCTGGCCCGCGTAGGACGGGTCGGTGATCGTCTCCTGGTAGCCGGTCATGCCGGTCGCGAAGACGGCCTCGCCGAGCGTGGTGCCACGGGCGCCGTACGCGCGTCCGACGTACCTCCGTCCGTCCTCGAGTACCAGGACCGCCGGTTCGTGTCGGGCCATGTCGGTCACTTCCCTTCGTTGTCGTCGTCGTGCGCGGGGCGGGGGATGCGGTGGAGGGCGTCGACGAGCGCGGTCTTCTCGCGCGGGTCGATCACCCGGAGGTACGTGTCGACCTCGACGCCGGCGGCCTCGTCGAGGAGCCAGGTGACGGCCACGAGGCCGCCCTCTTCCACGACGCGGTCGATCGCGTAGGTCGCGAGGCCGGATCCGGTGATCCGGTCGGCCGGCACGAGCACCGGGCGCTCGCCGTCGATCGCGAGCACCAGGCCGGCCGGGTGGATCCGGGCGGCCGCGCGTCCCCGGAACCCGAGGGGCGCGACCGTGAGCCGGTCGAGCGGCTGGCCGGCCGTGGTCGTGGCGACGTAGAGCACGTCGACCTCGAGGTCGGGCGCACCGAGGTCCTCGGGCGGCCGCGGCGGCTCGGGCAGGGCGCGCTGGCGACGGCGGCGCGCGCGCCAGCCGAGCACCATGAGCGCGAGCAGCAGGAGGAGGAGCGCGATCACGGTGAGCGCGGGTCCGGTGCGGTCGCTCATGCGCGTCCCGCCGCGGCGTCGGCCGCCGCCTCGCGCGCGTCGGCGTCGGCCCGGTCGCGGAGGACCGCGGCGCGCGCGACGGTCTCGCGGTCGACGAGGGCGCCGTCGAGCACCGTCGGGTAGCCGCGGTGGAACGTGGCGACCACGCGACCCGGCAGCGTCATCTCGAGGTACGGCGAGTTGCCGCTCAGGCCGCCGAGGTCGTCGCGCCCGAAGACGCGCGAGGCCGCGGGGTCGTACAGCGTGATGTCCGCCGGGGCACCCGCCTCGAGGACGTGCCCGTGCTCGGCGAGGCGGCCGATGCGCGCGGGCGCGTGCGACATGACCCGGGCGACGCCCTGCCAGTCGAGGAGCCCGGTGTCGACCATCGCGAGCTGGACCACCGAGAGCGCCGACTCGAGGCCGACCATGCCGAACGCGGCCGCGTCCCACTCGCAGTCCTTGGCCTCGGTCGGGTGCGGCGCGTGGTCGGTCGCGACGACGTCGATCGTGCCGTCGGCGAGCGCCTGGCGGAGCGCCTCGACGTCCGCGCGGCGGCGGAGCGGCGGGTTCACCTTGTAGCGCGCGTCGTAGCCGGCGACCAGGTCCTCGGTGAGGAGCAGGTGGTGCGGCGTGACCTCGGCGGTGACGTCGACCCCGCGGGCCTTGGCCCAGCGGATCACGTCGACCGAGCCCGCGGTGGAGACGTGGCAGACGTGCAGGCGGGATCCCACGTGCTCGGCGAGCAGCACGTCGCGCGCGATGATCGACTCCTCCGCGACCGCGGGCCAGCCCGTGATGCCGAGCTCGCCCGACAGCTCGCCCTCGTTCATGGTCGCGCCCTCCGTGAGGCGCGGATCCTGCGCGTGCTGCGCGATGACGCCGTCGAAGGCCTTCACGTACTCGAGCGCGCGGCGCATGAGCAGCGGGTCGGAGACGCACTTCCCGTCGTCGGAGAAGACGCGGACGGCCGCGCGGCTGGACGCCATGGCGCCGATCTCCGCCATCGACTCCCCCGCGAGCCCGACCGACACGGCGCCGATGGGGCGGACGGTGGCGTAGCCGGCCGCGTCGCCGAGGGCCTTGACCTGCTCGACCACGCCCGCCGTGTCCTGCACGGGCATCGTGTTCGCCATCGCGAAGACCGCGGTGAAGCCGCCGAGGGCCGCGGCGCGCGATCCCGTGAGCACGGTCTCGCTCTGCTCGTAGCCGGGTTCGCGCAGGTGCACGTGGAGGTCGACGAGGCCGGGCAGCGCGACCAGGCCGTCCGCGTCGAGGACACGCGCGCCCGCGGGGGCGTCGAGGTCGGCGCCGATCGCCCGGATGCGCCCGTCGGCGACGAGGATGTCGGCGCGCTCGCCGGAGGGCAGGGTGGCGCCGCGGATCAGGTGCGCGTCGTCCAGGGTCATCGTGTCCTGGGTCATCTCGTTCTGGGTCATCGGTCGGCCTTCCCGTCGCCGGACAGCAGGAGGTAGAGGACGGCCATGCGCACCGAGACGCCGTTGGCGACCTGCTCGCGCACCGTGGACCTCTCCGAGTCGGCGGCGGCGGCGGATATCTCGAGCCCGCGGTTCATGGGCCCCGGGTGCATGACGATCGTATCGGGCCCGAGGAGCGCGAGCCGCGCGTCGTCGAGGCCCCAGATGCGCGCGTACTCGCGCGGGTTCGGGAAGAAGGCGGCCCGCATGCGCTCGGCCTGGATCCGCAGCATCATCACGGCGTCGGGCTTCCCCTCGCGAAGCGCCGCGTCGAGGTCGTAGCGCACGGTGACGGGCCAGGATCCGACGCCCACCGGCACGAGCGTGGGCGGCGCGACGAGCGTGACCTCCGCGCCGAGCGTCGTGAGCAGCCACGCGTTCGAGCGGGCGACGCGGCTGTGGAGCACGTCGCCGACGATGACGACGCGCGTGCCGTCGAGGCCCTTCCCGCGCGCGGCGGATCCGTGCAGCCGGCGGCGGATCGTGAACGCGTCGAGCAGCGCCTGCGTGGGGTGCTCGTGCGTGCCGTCGCCCGCGTTGACGATGCCTGCGTCGATCCAACCGCTGCCAGCGAGGGTGTGCGGTGCGCCCGAGGACGGGTGGCGGACGACCACGCCGTCGGCGCCCATCGCCTGCAGCGTCTGCGCGGTGTCCTTGAGGCTCTCGCCCTTCGAGACGCTCGACCCCTTGGCGCTGAAGTTGATGACGTCGGCCGAGAGGCGCTTGGCGGCGGCCTCGAACGAGATGCGCGTGCGGGTCGAGTCCTCGAAGAACAGGTTGACGACCGTGCGGCCGCGGAGCGCGGGCGTCTTCTTGATCTCGCGGGTGCCGACGTCGGCCATGTCCTCGGCGACGTCGAGGATGTGGACCGCCTCGTCGCGGGACAGGTCGCGGGTGGAGAGCAGGTGCCTCATGCGCGGACCTCGCCCTCGGTCGCGGCGGGCGCGTCGTCGGGACCGGCGATCGTGACGGCGTCCTCGCCGTCGATCTCGTCGAGCCGCACGAAGATGCGCTCCGCGAGGCTCGACGGCAGGTTCTTGCCCACGAAGTCGGCCCGGATCGGGAGCTCGCGGTGCCCGCGGTCGACGAGCGCGGCGAGGCGCACGGCCGTGGGGCGGCCGAGGTCGCCGATGGCGTCGAGGGCGGCGCGCACCGTGCGGCCGGAGAAGAGCACGTCGTCCACCAGCACGACCGTGCGGCCGTCGACGCCGCCGGGCGGCAGGAGCGTGGGGGCGGGTGCCCGGGTCGGGTTCCGCTGCAGGTCGTCGCGGTACATGGTGACGTCGAGCGAGCCCACCAGGTCGGCGGGGGCGTCGGGCTCGAGACGGGCGATGATCCGGCCGATGCGCTCGGCGAGGACGGTGCCGCGGGTCGGGATGCCGAGGAGCAGCAGGCCGGCGGGGCCGCGGTTCGACTCGAGGATCTCGTGGGCGATGCGCGTGAGCGCACGGGTGATGTCAGAGGGCTGCAGCACGACGCGCTGAGGCAATCCGACCTCCTTCCCCGCCTCTCGGGACGGATGTTAAAGGTGGTCTGTTCCGCCGGTCACTCTAGCGGGTGTCGGCCGGGCGCCGTGTCGGCGCCACCCCGTCACCCGCGCGAGCGCCCCTCCCCGGCGTGGATGCGCGGGCCGCGCATCCGCCGTGCGGAAACGACGCTCACGACGACGAGGACGCCGACGATGCCGAGGCCACCCACGAGCACGGCGACGATCGGCGGGATCCCGCCGACCACCGGTTCGCCACGCACCAGCCCGGCGATCCCGAGCGCGAGGGCGACCCCGAGCAGGGCGCCGGCGAGCGCCAGGAGGGCGAGCCGGACCACCCGGAGCGCCGGGGCCGGGCGGTCGACGGTGGCGGCGACGCTCGCGGCGTAGGCCCGCGCGGGGCCGCACGCCTCTACGGGATCCTCCCCCGTGTCGGCGACGTGGCTCTCCACCTGCGCGACGGCGTCGCCGATGGCGGCGCCGGGCACGTCGCGCATGCGGAGCGCGAGGGCGAGCTGCTGGGTGTACTCGGTCGTGGTGGTCATGCGGGGTCCCTCCGGGGTGCGAGCAGTGCGGTCGTGCGCTCCGCGAACAGCAGCCATCGGCGGCGCTGCTCGTCCAGGCGGGCGCGGCCGACCGGGGTGGCCGAGTAGTACTTCCGGCCCGGGCCCCCGTCCCCCTGGCGCCACTCGGACGCCAGCGCCCCCGCCTGCTCGAGGCGGGCGAGGATCGGGTACAGGGTGCCGCCCTTGACGGTGCCGATGCCCGCCTCCTCGAGGCGGGCGGCGATGAGGTAGCCGTAGGTCTCCCCCTCGGCGACGACGGCGAGCGCCATCATCTCGAGGGGACCCCGGAGCCACTCGCCCGGCCAGTTCGCGTCCATAGGTAGATGGTATGCCTGAGTAGATGGCCGCACAAACTACTACCGCCCGAGCGGGCTGGCCCGGTCGACCCGGCCGCGTCCTCCGCTCAGCCCGCGGAGGCGTCCAGCACCGCGCGGATCCGGCCCAGCACGGCGGCGTCCTGCAGGCTCGTGGCGTCGCCGAGGGTCCGCCCCTCCACGAGGTCGGCGAGCAGCCGCCGCATGATCTTCCCCGAGCGCGTCTTCGGCACGTCCGGCACGACGACGACGCGGCGGGGCTTCGCGACCGGCCCGATGGCGCGGGCCACGTGCGCGGTGAGGAGCGGCTCCAGCTCCGCGGCGAGCGCGTGCCAGCCCGCCGCGTCGTCGTCCGCCGGGCGGTCGTCGCCGGGCGGCACGACGAACGCGACGACGCGCTGCCCCGTGAGCTCGTCGGCGACTCCCGTGACCCCGGCCTCGCCGACGCGCGGGTGCGCGACGAGCGCCGACTCGATCTCGATGGTGGAGAGCCGGTGGCCGGACACGTTCACGACCTCGTCGATCCGGCCCTGCAGCGCGACGTCGCCGTCCTCGTCCCGGCGCGCGCCGTCGCCCGCGAGGAACCAGCCCCGCTCGGCGAATCGCTCCCAGTAGGCGCGGCGGTAGCGGTCCGGGTCGCCCCACACGGTGCGGGCCATGCCGGGCCACGGGCGCTGGATCACGAGGAGGCCGCCCTCGCCGTCCGCGGCGGGCTCGCCGTCGTCGTCGACCACGTCCACCCGGAACCCGGGCAGGGCGCGGCCGGCGGCGCCGGGCTTGAGGGTCGCGACGCCGGGCAGCGGCGCGATGACCGCCGCTCCCGTCTCGGACTGCCACCACGTGTCGACGACGGGCGCCCGCCCGCCGCCGATCTCCCGGTGGAACCAGCGCCACGCGGCGGGGTTGATCGCCTCCCCCACGGATCCCAGCAGCCGGATGCTCGAGAGGTCGTGCGCCTCCCGCACGCCGTCGGGGTGCCAGCTCATGAGCGAGCGGATCAGCGTGGGCGCCGTGTAGTACGTCGTCACCCCGTACCGCTCGATGATCTCGAGGTGCCGCCCGCGGTGGGGCGTGTCGGGCGTGCCCTCGTAGATCACCTGGGTCAGGCCGTTGGACAGCGGACCGTAGATCTCGTAGGTGTGCGCGGTGACCCAGGCGAGGTCGGCGGTGCACCAGTGCACGTCGTCGGGCTTCGCGTCGAAGTGCGCCCAGTGCGCCCAGGACGCGTGGGTCAGGTACCCGCCGGAGGTGTGCACGAGGCCCTTGGGGCGTCCCGTCGTGCCGGACGTGTAGATGATGAAGAGCGGGTGCTCGGCGTCGAAGGCCCGCGGCTCGTGGACCGGCGACGCGGATCCGACGGCGTCGTGCCACCACACGTCGCGTCCCGGGGTCCAGGGCACGTCCTGCCCGGTGCGGCGGACGACGAGCACGTGCTCGATCGACGCGATGCCCGCGACGGCCTCGTCGGCCTGCGGCTTCGTCGCGACGGCGGTGCCGCGGCGGTTCTGCCCGTCGCTCGTGATGAGCAGCTTCGCGCCCGTGTCCTCCACCCGGAAGCGCAGCGCCTCCGCGGAGAAGCCGCCGAACACCAGCGAGTGCACGGCGCCGATGCGGGCGACCGCCAGCGTCGCCACGATCGTCTCGACCAGCACGGGCAGGTAGATCACCACGCGGTCGCCGGGCCCGATGCCCAGCGCCGTGAGCGCGTTGGCGGCGCGGGACACCTCGTCCTGGAGGTCGCGGTACGTGACCGCGCGCCGGTCCCCCGGCTCGCCCTCGAAGTGCAGCGCGACCTTCTCCCCGCGCCCCGCGGCGACGTGCCGGTCGACGCAGTTGACGGCGACGTTGAGGCAGCCGCCCGCGAACCACGTGGCCGCGGGCACCTGCGGGGTGCCGTCGGCGGCGACCGGCGGGATCCACGTGTGCGCGGTCTCCCACGGCGTCTCCCAGTCGAGGCGGCGGGCGGCCTCCTCCCAGAAGGCGACCGGATCCGCGTCGGCTCGCGCGAACGCCTCCGCCTTGACGTTCGCCGCCGCCGCGAGATGCGCCGGCGGCGGGAAGAGCGCCTGCCCGACGGTCGCGTCGGCGTCCTCATCGGGGGCGGCGGTCTCGGCCTGCTCGGTGCGCGGGGAGGTCATGCGCCGACGCTACGTGCGGCGCCGCCTCGATCCGGAACCGGGATGTCACGCGACGACACGGAACGGCCGCGGTCAGCCCCAGCGGCGCACGAGGACGCGCTCGACGAGGCCCACCACGGCGTCGGTGACGGCGCCGAGCACGGCGAGCAGCACGATCGCGAGCAGCACCCGGTCGACGCGTCCGTTCGAGGACGACTCCGTGAGCAGGAAGCCGCGCCCCATCGAGGCGGCGAGCAGCTCCGCGGCCACGAGGAACAGCCACGACTGCGCGAGCGCGAGCCGGAGCCCGGAGACGACCGCCGGCAGCGCGGCGGGGAGCTGCACGGTCACCAGCAGCGGGATCCGCGTCAGCCCGAACGCGCGCCCCGCCTCCACGAGGTGCGGGTCCACGTGCCGGAGCGCCCCCGCGACGGTCGTGTACACGGGGAACATCGCGCCGATGGCCACGAGGGTGACCTTGGAGTCCTCGTTGATCCCCATCCAGAGCAGGAGCAGCGGCACCCACGCGAGCGACGGCACCGTGCGGAAGGCGCCCGCGGTGGGCGCGAGGAGGAGCCGGCCCACGCGCGACAGGCCGACCACCGCGCCGAGCACGAGGCCCACGGTCGCGCCGAGCGCGAAGCCGAGCAGCACGCGCTGCAGGGAGATGGCGACGTACGGGCCGAGGATCCCCTGCTCGGCGAGCTGGACGCCCGCGCGCACCACGTCGAGCGGCGCGGGTAGCAGGTGGGCGGGCACGGCACCCGTCGCGGTGACGACGGCCCACAGCCCGACGACGACGGCCGGCACCACCAGGCCGACGGCCGTGCGAGTCAGCGCGGCGCGGGCGGAGCGGGCGCCGTCCCGCCGGCGGTCGTCCGGGCGGGCGTCGCGCGTCGCACCTGCGTCGCGGGCGACGGGCGTCCGGTCGACGGCGGTCATCCGGCGGTCCCGGGAGCGGCTGCGGGATCCGCGGCCTCGGCGAACCGCGGCTCGAACAGCTCGTCGAGCGCGTCGTCGACCTTCCCCTGGTCGGTCACGTCGCCCGAGTCCACGAGGATCGGGCCGACGCGCTCGAGGACGGTGCGCTGCGCGTCGCCGGGCACCGGATCCACGGCCAGGTTCGTGCGGTCGATCACGGAGGTGGCGACCCCGGGGTCGATCGCCGCGGCCCGCGCGAGGATCGCCGCCGTCTCGTCCGGGTGCGCGACGGCCCACGCGCGCGCCTGCTCGTACGCGTCGACGACCGCCTGCGCGAGATCGGGCGACGCGTCGAGGAACGACTGCGTCGCGTTCAGGAACCCGTAGGTCGCGAAGTCGACGTTCCGGTACAGCAGCGTGGATCCCGCCTGCGCCTCGCTCGCGGCCATCAGCGGGTCGAGCCCGGCCCACGCGTCGACCGCGCCGTTCTCGAGCGCCGCGCGGCCGTCGGCGTGCTGGAGGTTCTGGATGGTGACGTCGGAGGCGGGGATGCCCGCCTGATCCAGCGTCTGCAGGAGGAAGAAGTACGGGTCGGTGCCCTTCGTGGCGGCGATGTCGGCGCCGCGGAGCTCGTCGACGCTCGTGATGGGCGAGCCCTTCGGCACGACGATCGCCGTCCACTCGGGCTGGGAGTACACGTCGATGGTGCGGATGGGAGAGCCGTTGGCGCGGGCGAGCAGCGCGGCGGAGCCCGCGGTGGAGCCCACGTCGACGGCGCCCGCCCGCAGCAGCTCGTTGGCCTTGTTCGAGCCCGCGGACTGCACCCAGTCGACCTCGACGTCGGACCCGAGGCGCGCCTCGAGGAGGCCCTGGTCCTTCACGATGAGGCTGAGCGGGTTGTAGGTCGCCCAGTCGACCGTGAGCGTGTCGGCGCTCCAGCCGCCCGCGGCGGCCGGGGCGGGAGCGACGGAGGAGCCCTCGCCCGCGGCGCAGCCGGCGAGGAGCAGGACGGCGGCGGTCGCGAGCGCGAGGGCGGATCGGCGGGGCAGGAGTCGGGTCACGGGGTCCTCGGTGCGGTGTCGGGTGCGGTGGTCGAGCGGGGCCGGCGGATGGGGCGGATCAGCCGCCGCGGTGGCCCGGCACGCCGAGCCCCTCGAGCAGCTCCGCGCGGAGGGCCGCGAGGGTGGCGTCGCCGCGGTCGCGCGGGCGGGCGCCCGGCACGTCGAGCACGCGGCGCACGGTCGCGCCCGGCGCGGCGCCGGGCGCGGGATCGGGCCCCAGCAGCACCACGCGGTCGGCGAGGTGCAGCGCCTCGTCCACGTCGTGGGTGACGAGCAGGACGGTCGTGGGGATCGCGGCGTGCACGTCGAGGAGGAGGTCCTGCATCCGCAGCCGGGTGAGGGCGTCGAGCGCGCCGAACGGCTCGTCGAGCACGAGCACGCGGGGTCGGCGGGCGAGCGCGCGGGCGAGCGACGCGCGCTGGGCCATGCCGCCGGAGACCTGGCGCGGACGGAGGTCGGCCGCCTCGGCGAGGCCCGTGAGCTCCAGCAGGTCGCGCACCCGGGCGTCGCCCTCGGCGCGCGGCACGTCGCGCGGGAGGCCGAGCCGCACGTTGGCGCGGAGCGTGCGCCAGGGCAGCAGCCGGGGCTCCTGGAACGCGGCCGCCGAGCGCTGGTCGACGTCGCGCACGGGCGTCCCGTCGATGCGGAGGGACCCCGCGTCGGGCCGGTCGAGCCCGCTCACCTGGCGGAGGAGCGTCGACTTGCCGCAGCCGGAGGGCCCGAGGACCGCGACGACGTCGCCGGCCGCGAGGTCGAGGTCGACGTCGCGCAGCACGACGCGCGTGCTCCGTCCGCCGTCGACCGGGAACGACCGGCCTACCCCGCGGAGCTCGACGGCGCCGGCCGAGCCGGGTTCGGGATCCGCGCCGGCGTCGGCGCGGGCGCGGGCGGGCGTCGCGGGAGCGCGGTGCGAGGCGGTGGCGGTGGCGGGCATGACCCGACGCTAGGTCGGCGCGTGCCGACCCGCCTCGTCCCCCGTCACACGCCGTCGCGAGGCGACACGCGGCGTAACGGAGGTGGCGAGAACGGGCCCGACGTGCCGGGGATCAGGCCTGCGCGGCCGCGATCCGGGCGAGCATGCCGTTCACGAACGACGCCGACTCGTCCGTCGAGAGCGACGACGCGAGGTCGACGCTCTCCGAGATCGCGACGCCGTTCGGCACGTCCGCGTTGAAGAGGATCTCCCAGATGCCGATGCGCAGGATCGCGCGGTCCACGGCGGGCATGCGGGCGAGGGTCCAGTTCACCGAGTACGTCTCGATGAGCTCGTCGATCTCGTCCTGGTGCGCGACGAACCCCTCGGCGATCTCGCGGGCGTACTGCCACGAGGCCTGCCGGTCGGGCTCGGCCGCGGCGCGCTGCTGCTCGACCGCGAGGGTGGCGGGGATGCTCTCCCCGCGGATGTCGGCGACGTAGAGGACATCGAGGGCGCGCTTGCGCGCCTTGGTGCGTGCGCTCACGGGGTCAGTCGGTGACGCGGCCGAGGTAGTCGCCCGTGCGGGTGTCGACCTTGACGCGCGTGCCCTGCTCGAGGAAGAGCGGGACCTGGATCTGGTGCCCGGTCTCGACCGTCGCGGGCTTGGTGCCGCCCGTCGAGCGGTCGCCCTGCAGGCCCGGCTCCGTGTACGTGATGGTGAGCACGACCGACGCGGGCAGCTCGACGTAGAGCCCCTCGCCGTTGTGCAGCGCCACGGTCACGTCCTGGTTCTCCAGCATGAAGTTCTTCGCGTCGCCGACCTGCGCCGCGGACAGCGTGATCTGGTCGTAGTCGCTCGTGTCCATGAACACGAAGTTCTCGCCGTCGGCGTAGAGGTACTGGAAGTCGCGGCGGTCGACCGTCTCGGTCTCGATCTTCGCGCCCGCGTTGAACGTGCGGTCGACGACCTTGCCGGTCATCACGTTCTTGACCTTGGTGCGCACGAAGGCGCCGCCCTTGCCCGGCTTCACGTGCTGGAACTCGATGACGGTCCACAGCTGGCCGTCCATGTTGAGGACGATGCCGTTCTTGATGTCAGCGGTAGAGGCCATGCGGGGAGGGTCCTTGCCTGTTCGACGAGCGGGATGCGGCGTGCGAGCGGCCGCGCGGAGGATCCGTCATCCGCGGCCCGACGGGGCGCATGCGGGGATCCGAGGGATCAGCCTAACGGGTGGCGGTCACGACGTGCGCGAGGGCGAGGAGGTAGGAGCCCTGCCCGAGACCCGCGATGACGCCCGTCGCGACGGGCGAGATGACGCTGGTGTGCCGGAACTCCTCGCGCGCATGCGGGTTCGAGAGGTGCACCTCCAGCAGGAGGATCCCCGCCTTCGTGACGAGCGCGGCGGCGTCGCGGAGCGCGTACGAGTAGTGCGTGAACGCGGCGGGGTTCAGGATCACGGGGCTCGCGGTGTCGACGGCCTCGTGCAGCCAGCCGATGAGGGTCGCCTCGTCGTCGGTCTGGCGGAGGTCGATCTCCACGTCGGCGGGCGCGAAGGCGACGAGCTCGCGCCGCAGGTCCTCCAGCGATCCGGTGCCGTAGACGTCGGGCTCGCGGCTGCCGAGCCGTCCGAGGTTGGGGCCGTTGAGGACGAGCACGCGTGACATGCGCCCAGCCTAGGGCGCGGGTCGGGTGGGATCGGCCGGCCGGTGCGCGCGGGGCGCATGCTCAGCCGACGCTCTGGCCGCCGTCGGAGCGGATGCGCTGGCCGTTGATCCAGCCGCCCTCGGCCGACACGAGGAAGCACACGAGCGCCGCGGCGTCGCGGGGCTCGGCCAGCCGGCCGCGCGGCGTCGTCTCGCGGAGGCTCTCGCGGATCTCGTCCGTGAACCAGCCCGTGTCCGTCGGACCGGGGTCCACGAGGTTCGCGGTGATGCGCACGTCCTCGAGCTCGCGCGCCGCCGCGATGACGATGCGGTCGAGCGCGGCCTTGCTCGCGCCGTACGCGACCTCCCCCACGACGGCGTCGGAGGTGAGCGCCACGATGCGGCCGGCGCCGGGGACGGCCCGGTACCGGCGCGCGAACCCCTGGATCAGCTGCAGCGATGCCCGCACGTTCACCGCGAGGTGGCGCTCGAGGCTCTCGACGCTCGTGTCGAGCAGCGCGCTGTCGACGGACTCCGCGTGGCTCAGCACGAGCGACGTGATGGGCCCGAGCTCCCGCTCGACCTCGCCGAGGATCCGCTCGGCCGCGTCCACGTCCACGAGGTCGGCCTCGACGGCGTGGGCCCGGCCGCCCGCGCGCTCGACGGCCTCCGCGACGCGCGCGGGGTCCTCGGGCCGGCGGCCCCACGGCATCCGCGCGTCGTAGTCGGACCAGTAGGTGAAGGCGACGTCCCAGCCGCCGAGGGCCAGGTCCTCCGCGATCGCCGCGCCGATGCCGGACACACGGCCGACGCCCGTGACGAGGGCGACGGGCCGGGGCGCGTCCGGATGCGCGGGGTCGGTCACGACCCGATCTCCTGGTACGCCGCGAACAGCAGCGCCTCCTCGGGTCCGTTGAGCACGCTCGCGCGGCCGACGCCGTCGAGCACGATGAAGCGCATCATGTCGCCGCGCGCCTTCTTGTCGCGCTTCATGCTCGCGACGAGCGTGGGCCAGCGGCCGACGGGGTAGCTCGTGGGCAGGTCGAGCGAGTCGAGGATCCGGCGGTGCCGGTCGACCGCCTCGTCGGAGAGCGAGCGGGTGAGGCGCGACAGCTCGGCCGCGAACACCATGCCCACCGCGACGGCCGCGCCGTGCCGCCAGCGGTACCGCTCGGCGTGCTCGATGGCGTGGCCGAGCGTGTGCCCGTAGTTGAGGATCTCGCGGCGGCCCTTCTCGGTGAAGTCCTCCCCCACGACCTCCGCCTTCATGGCGATGGCGAGCTCGACGACGCGGCGGAACTCCGGTGCCGTGGGATCGGTGACGCGCGCCACGTCCCGCTCGATGATGTCCAGGATCTCGGGCACGGCGATGAACCCGGCCTTCACGATCTCCGCGAAGCCCGTGACGAGCTCGTTGCGCGGCAGCGTCGCCAGCAGGTCGAGGTCGACGACCACCGCGGTCGGCGCGTAGAAGGCGCCGACGAGGTTCTTGCCCTCGGAGGTGTTGATGCCCGTCTTGCCGCCCACGGCCGCGTCGACCATGGCGAGCACGGTCGTCGGGATCTGGATGAGCATCACGCCGCGCAGCCACGTGGCCGCGACGAAGCCGCCGAGGTCGGTCGTGGCACCGCCGCCGAGCGTGATGACGGCGTCCGAACGCGTGAAGTCGGTGGTGCCCATGATCTTCCAGCAGAACGCCGCGACCTCGACGCGCTTGGCGCCCTCGGCGTCCGGCACCTCGGCGAGGTACACCTCGACGTCGCCCTGCAGGCGCTCCCGGAGCCGCGACGCCTCCTCGGCGAGGGCCGGCGCGTGCACGATGAGCACCTTGCGGACGCGCGGGCCGAGCAGCGCGCCGACGCCCGGGATCAGGCCGCGGCCGACGGTGACGTCGTAGCCGGGCGTGCCGGAGACGCGGATGACGGTGGGCGCGTCGGGCTCGACGGCGGCGGTCTCGTGCGCGGCGGCGTCGGTGGGGGCGGTGTCGGTGGGGTGTGGGTCGGTCATGGCTGCCTCTCCCGGGCGAAGCGCTCGATCTCGCGGGCGATGCGCGCGAGCGGGCGGTCGGAGGTGTCGATGGTCAGGTCGGCGAGCGAGCGGTAGAGCTCCTCGCGGTCGGCGACGATGCGGCGCCAGCTCTCGACGCCGTCCACGAGGGGGCGGTCGTCGCCGCGGATGCGGGCGCGGACGGCGTGCTCGCTCACGGTGAGGAGCACGACGTCGCACGCCGCGAGGTCGGCGCGGGTCGCCGGATCGAGCACGGCTCCCCCGCCGAGCGAGACGACGCCGCCGGCCGCGAGGGCGCGTGCGACCTCCTCGCGCTCGAGCTCGCGGAAGCGCGGCTCGCCGTGCTCGCGGAAGATGTCGGCGATGGACCCGTGCGCGTCCACGAGGGCGCGGTCGGTGTCCGTGAACGGCACGCCCATCGCGCGCGCGACCCGGCGGCCCACCGTGGTCTTGCCCGCGCCGGGCGCGCCGATCAGGACGACCGGCACGCTCAGGCCTCGGGCGGGGCGGGCGGGGCGGCGTCGGCCTCGTCGACGAGGTCGGCGCCGGAGCGGCGGCCCTCGGGGATCGCGTCGAGGTAGCCGCGCAGGTTCCGCCGCGTCTCGCCGACGGAGTCGCCGCCGAACTTCTCGAGCACGGCGTTCGCGAGCGTGAGGGCGACCATCGCCTCGGCGACGACGCCGGACGCGGGGACCGCGCACACGTCGGAGCGCTGGTGGTTCGCGGGCGCGGCGCCGCCCGTCGCGGTGTCGACGGTGCGGAGCGCGCGCGGCACGGTCGCGATGGGCTTCATGCCGGCGCGGACGCGGAGGACCGTGCCCGTCGACATGCCGCCCTCGGTGCCGCCGGCGCGGTCGGTGGACCGGCCGATGCCGGCGGCAGTGGAGAACAGCTCGTCGTGCGCCTCGGATCCGCGCCGCGTGGTGGTGAGGAAGCCGTCGCCGACCTCCACGCCCTTGATGGCCTGGATGCCCATGAGCGCGCCCGCGAGCTGCGAGTCGAGCCGGCGGTCCCAGTGCACGTGCGAGCCGAGGCCCGGCGGCAGGTCGTACGCGAGGACCTCGACGACGCCGCCGACCGTGTCGCCGCTCGCCTTCGTGTCGTCGACCTCGGCGACCATGCGGGCGCTCGTCTCGGGGTGGAAGCAGCGCAGCGGATCCGCGTCGAGCGCGTCGACGTCGGCGGGCGTCGGCAGCGGCGCGCCCTCGGGCACGCGCACGGGGCCGATCGCGAGGGTGTGGCTGACGAGGGTGATGCCGAGCTCGGCGAGGAACGCGCGGGCCACGGCACCGAGGGCGACGCGCGCGGCCGTCTCGCGGGCGCTCGCGCGCTCGAGCACGGGACGCGCCTCGTCGAAGTCGTACTTCTGCATGCCCACGAGGTCGGCGTGGCCCGGGCGGGGGCGCGTGAGGGCCGCGGCGCGCGCGCCCTGCAGCTTCTCGGGATCCACCGGCTCCGGGCTCATGACGTCGACCCACTTGGGCCACTCCGTGTTGCCGATGCGCACCGCGATGGGGCTGCCGAGCGTCCGCCCGTGCACGACGCCGGTCGAGAGGTGCAGCTCGTCCTGCTCGAACGCCATGCGCGCGCCACGGCCGTAGCCGAGCTTGCGACGGGCGAGGTCGGCGCGGATGCCGTCGAGGCTGACGGGCACGCCCGCGGGCAGGCCCTCCAGGACGGCGATGAGTTCGGGGCCGTGGGATTCCCCGGCGGTGAGCCAACGCAGCATGGCCCCATCCTCCCACAGCGGTCGGCGGCGCTCCCCCGGATCGGGGCGGCGTCAGGCGCCGGTCCAGGGCCTCCGCGGATCCCGGCCGACGCTCGCGAGCATCGCCTCCAGCACGCGCGGCTCGTCCGGCAGCGCGAGCCCGGCGTCGCCGTGGACGAACAGCCGCACCTGCCCGAGCGCCTGGTGCACGAGCATGTCGATCCCCGGCACCACGCGTCCCCCCGCCCGCTCCCACCCGGAGGCGATGCCGGTCGGCCACGGCGCGTAGGTGACGTCGAGGAGCGCGGCCGCGTCGGGCAGGCGGTCCGGGAGGGGGACGGCCGCGGCGGCGTCGCCCGGAAGGGTGCAGACGGTCGTGTCGGCGTCGCGCAGCGCGGCCGGCGCGTCGTCGAGGGACGCCGCCTCCAGCGTGATCCCGAGCTCGTCCGCGAGGGGCACGAGCTCCCGCACCTGCTCCGGCCGCCGAGCGGCCACGATCACGTGGCGCGCGCCCATGCGGCCGAGCGCGACGACGGCGGAGCGCGCCGTGGATCCGGCGCCCAGCACGACCGCGCGCCGCGACCGCTCGACACCCGCCGCCGCCAGCGCGCGGACGATGCCCGCGACGTCCGTGTTCGCGCCGCGCCGCCGGATCCCGCCCGCTCCGTCGCGCTCGAGGAGCAGCGTGTTCGCGGCGCCCGCGAGGCGGGTCGTCTCGTCCACGGCGTCGAGGAGCGGCAGCACGTCGCGCTTCAGCGGCATCGTGAGCGACAGGCCGCGCCAGCCGTCGCCGAGCCCGGCGACGAACGCCGGGAGCCCCGCGCCGGTGCACTCCGCGGCCTCGTAGGACCAATCGAGCCCGAGGACCCCGTACGCCGCGCGGTGCAGGCGCGGCGAGAGCGAGTGCCCGATGGGGCTGCCGAGGACCGCCAGCCGCACGGCCGGCGTCCGCGGATCAGCCATTGCCCGGGTTGTCCTTCATGAACTGCTGCCACTGCGCGACGGCCTTGAGGTGCTCCTCGTACGTCTGGGAGAACACCGTGTCGCCCGTGATGGTGTTGACCGTGACGAAGTACAGCCACGGTCCCTGCTCGGGCGCGATCGCCGCCTTGATCGCGAGGTCGCCGGGGTTGGAGATGGGCCCGACGGGGAGCCCGGGGTGCAGGTAGGTGTTGTACGGGTTGTCGTCGGCGCGCTCGGCGTCGGTGGTCGTGACGCGGCCGACGGACTGCGCCCCGTACGCGACGGTGGCGTCCGACTGGAGCGCCATGCCGATCCCGATGCGGTTCTGGAAGACGCGGGACACCTTGTAGAAGTCGCCCTCGAAGCGCGCCTCCTTCTGGATCAGCGCGGCCAGCGTGAGCACCCGATGGCGGTCCGCGGGCGCGACCCCCGCCTTGTCGAGCGCCGCGAACGTCCGGGAGACCATGGCCTTCACCATGTCCGCCGCCCTCGTGCCGGGCGGGAAGTCGTAGGTGGCCGGGAAGAGGTAGCCCTCGATGCTCGGAGCCTCGGCCGGGATCCCCAGCGCCGCCCGGTCGGCGGCGGCCGCCTCCAGGTCGGCGACGGGCGTGCCCGTCCCCTCGGCGACGAGCTCGAACGCCTGCGCCGCGGTCTGCCCCTCGGGGATCGTGACCTTGGCCTGCACCTGGCTCGTCGGATCCTGCAGCATCTCGAGCGCGGAGGCCGCGCTCATCTGCTTCCGCAGCGTGTACGTGCCGGGCTGGAACACGATCTCGCTGCCCGAGCGGACGACGGCCTGGTAGAAGGCCTTCGACGTCTTCACCACGCCCTGCGAGGCGAGCGTGTCCCCGATGGTGCTGCCGGTGTCGCCGGTCTTGACGACCACCTGCACCTCACCGGATCCGTCGCCGTCGTAGTCGGAGGGCTCGGCCTGGGTGAGCAGCGCCGAGACGACGGGGCCGAACAGCGAGGTCGCGATCACGGCGGCGCCGCCGAACAGCACGACCAGGAGGACCACGACGTAGGGCCACTTCGGGTGGCGCCGCTTCGGCTTCGGCGCGGACCGCGGTGCGGCCGGCGGACGGGGCGTGCGGCCGCCGCGGCGGGAGGCGGGGTCGACCGGCGCGGGAGCCGGGCGCGGGACGCGGACGGGCGCGCCCGACGTGCCGCGGTCCGGTGCTGCCGCGGCTGCGGCGATGCCGGCGGCGGCCGCGGATGCGGAGGACGCGTCGGCGGGTGCCGCGGACGCCGACGCGGCGGCTGCCGCGGACGGGTCGGGGAACGGCCGGGCGTCGCCGCCGACCGGTCGCGGGGCGGGCGACCCGGCCGACGTGGACGGGGCGGGCCCGGATGCCGCCGCGGCCTCCGAGCGCGCCTCCGCGGCCTCGCGCAGCGCGCGGAGCTCGCGGCGGGTCATGGGGGCGCCGGTGCCGATGCCGGGCCCGGCGCCCCGCGGGGCCGGGGTGTCGGCGTCCGCGGAGGAGGCCGTCGATCCGCCGGCGGGAGGGGAGGCCGGGACGGCGGACGCGGAGCCCGGAGTCGCCTCGACCACGTCCCCCACGTCGCCGAAGAGGCTCTCGAAGGGGTCGGCTCCTCCGCCCGAGGCCGTCGTGGCGCGTCGGGCGGGGTCGTGCTCAGGCGTGTCGGTCAGGATCGACTCGGTTCCTCGGGACGAGATCGCCGGGTGGGGAGCCGGCGGCGCGCTCGCTCTCGAGCGCATGTTGAAGGATTATAACGGCCGCCACCTGGTCGATCACGGGCCGCTGCTTACGGGAGCCTCTGCCGGAGGAGCGCAGGGCGCTCTGCGCGGAGACCGTCGAGAGCCGCTCGTCGACAAGCCGGACGGGGATCTCCGTGGCGTCGGCGAGCCGCCGCGCGAAGCCCTCGGCGTCGTCGGTGGAGGCCGTCGCCCGGCCGGAGAGCGCGAGCGGCAGTCCGACGACGAGCTCGACGCAGTCCGCCTCCGCGGCCACCTCCAGGATGCGGCGCACGTCCGCCGAGCCGGCCGCGTCGCGCGGCACGGTCTCGACGGGCGTGGCGATCAGCCCGTGCGGATCCGACCGGGCGAGGCCGATGCGGGCCTTCCCCACGTCGACCGCGATCCGGGCGCCCAGGCGCATCAGGATGCGAGCGCCTGGCGCACGGCCGCGAGCGCGTCGGAGATGGCCGAGACGTCCTGGCCGCCGCCCTGCGCGAGGTCGTCCTTGCCGCCTCCGCCGCCGCCGAGCACGGCCGCCGCGGCGCGGGCGAGCTGCCCCGCCTTGGCGCCGGCGTCGCGCGCGGCCTGGTTCGTGGCGACGATGACGGTCGGCTTGCCGCCCGCGTCGCCCGCGAGGGCGATGACCACGGGCTCGGATCCCGCGCGCTCGCGCACGAGCGTCACGAGCTGGCGCACCTCGTCCGCCGAGCGCACGCTGCCGAGCGAGTCCTGGATCAGCGTGACGGCGCCCACGCGCGCACCCTGCTGGAGGAGGGCCGGCACGCGCTGCTGCAGCGCCTGCGCCTCGAAGTCGGCGATGCGCCGCTCCGCGGTCTTGAGGTTCTGCAGGAGGTCGGCGATGCGGTCGGGCAGCTGCTCCCGCGGCGTCTTGAGGCTCGAGGTGAGCTGCGACACGATGGCGCGCTCGACGGCGAGGTCCTGGAACGCCTCGCGACCCACGAGCGACTCGATGCGGCGGTTCGTGGATCCGACGGACGACTCCCCCACCACGTTGATGAGCCCGATCTGCGCGCTGGAGGACACGTGCGTGCCGGCGCACAGCTCGCGCGACCACGGGCCGCCGATGTCGACGACGCGCACGGTGTCGCCGTACTTCTCGCCGAACAGCGCCATGGCGCCGAGCTGCTTGGCCTCGTCGAGCGGCATCACGCGCGTGACGACCTGCAGGTCGTCGCGCACGGCGCCGTTCGCGATGTCCTCGATCTCGCTGCGCGTCTCGGGGCTCAGCGCCTGGTTCCACGCGAAGTCGAGCCGCATGTAGCCGGCGCGGTTGTAGGAGCCGGACTGGTGCGCGTCCTGGCCGAGCACCTGGCGGAGCGCCGCGTGCACGAGGTGCGTGCCCGAGTGCGCCTGGGTCGCGCCGCGGCGCCAGTCGGCGTCGACGACGGTGGTGGCGGCGTCGCCGACGCCCACCTCGCCCGAGCGCACCTGCACGCGGTGGCTGACGAGGCCCTTGACGGGCTTCTGCACGTCGAGCACCTCGAGGTCGAAGCCGTTCCCGACGATGCTGCCCGCGTCGGCCTCCTGGCCGCCGGACTCGGCGTAGAGGCTCGTCTCCGGGAGGATGACCTCCGCGATGTCGCCCGCGACCGCGTGGTCGACGCTGTGTCCGCCCACGATGAGGCCGAGGATGGTCGTCCCGGTCTCGAGCTCGTCGTAGCCCGTGAAGCGCGTCTCGCCGGCTGCGCGGAACTCGCTGTAGACGGTGAGGTCGGCGAGCGCGGTCTTCTTGCTCTTGGCATCCGCCTTGGCGCGCGTGCGCTGCTCCAGCATCAGCCGGTCGAACGCCTCGCGGTCGACCGTGAGGCCGTTCTCCTCCGCCATCTCGAGCGTGAGGTCGATGGGGAAGCCGAACGTGTCGTGCAGGAGGAAGGCGGTGTCGCCCGCGATCCGCTCGCCGCCCTTCGCCTTGGTCTCGCCCACGGCCACGTCGAGGATCGTCGTCCCGCCGGCGAGCGTGCGGAGGAAGGTCTCCTCCTCCGCGTACGCGAGGCGGGAGATGCGGTCGAAGTCGTCGGACACCTCGGGGTACGCCGCCTTCATCGCGTCGCGCGACGCGGGGAACAGCTCGCCGAAGGTGGCGGCGTCGACGCCCATGAGGCGCATGGCGCGCACCGTGCGGCGCATGAGGCGGCGCAGGATGTAGCCGCGTCCCTCGTTGGACGGCCGGACGCCGTCCGACATGAGCATGAGCGACGAGCGCACGTGGTCGGCGACGATGCGCATGCGCACGTCGTCCTCGTGGTCGGCGCCGTAGCGCCGGCCCGAGAGCTCGGACGCGCGGTCGAGGACCGGGCGCACCTGGTCGATCTCGTACATGTTCTCGACGCCCTGCTTGAGGAACGCGACGCGCTCGAGCCCCATGCCGGTGTCGATGTTCCGCTTCGGCAGGTCGCCGAGGATCTCGAAGTCGCTCTTGCCGGTGCCCGCCCCGCGCAGGTACTGCATGAAGACGAGGTTCCAGATCTCCACGTAGCGGTCGTCGTCCGTCGCCGGGCCGCCGTCGGCGCCGTAGGCCGGGCCGCGGTCGAAGAAGATCTCGGAGCAGGGGCCCGCGGGCCCGGGCTGCCCGGTGTGCCAGTAGTTCGTGTCGCGGCCGAGGCCCTGGATCCGCTCGTCCGGGAGCCCCGCGATGCGCTTCCACGCCTGCCGGGCCTCGTCGTCCTCGTGGTAGACGGTGACCCACAGGTCGTCGGGCGAGAAGCCGAGGCCGCCGTCGGCCTCGCTCGTGGTGAGCAGCTCCCACGCGTACGCGATGGCCTGCTCCTTGAAGTAGTCGCCGAACGAGAAGTTGCCGTTCATCTGGAAGAAGGTGCCGTGCCGCGGCGTGCGGCCGACCTCCTCGATGTCGAGCGTGCGGATGCACTTCTGCACGCTCGTGGCGCGCGGGAACGGCGCGGGCACGACGCCCGTGAGGTACGGCACGAACGGGACCATGCCGGCCACCGTGAACAGGAGCGTCGGGTCGTCGCTCACGAGCGACGCCGACGGCACGACGGTGTGCCCCCGATCGCCGAAGTACGTCAGCCAGGCGTTGCGGATGTCTGCGGTCTGCATGCGGTCTACTGCTTTCCCAGCTCGGTGATGGTGTCCTCGGCCTCGCCCACGGCGGCGCGGAGCTCGGCCTCGCGGCGGCGGTACCCGTGCTCGACGGCCTCGCCGAAGCGGCGGGCCCGGGCGTCGACGCCCTGGAACAGGCGGTGCCCGGCGGGCGTGCGGTCGACCACGTGGGCGGCGGCGAAGCCGATGGCGACCCCCACGGCGATGAGGACGAGGTTCTTCATGGGGTTCCCCTTCCGGGAGACGTCGTGCCGGGTGCGCGGCCACGGGGCCGAGGGCGATCCTACCGGCCCGGTCTCGGCGTCCCGCGGGCGGGCGGGCGGGCGCGCGGTCGCCGGCGCCCGTGGCCCGGATACGCCGCGAGGCGGGCCGCCCCGGAGGGCGACCCGCCTCGCGGACGGTGGTGCGGGTGGCTAGCGGGCCGCGTAGTACTCGACGACCAGCTGGACCTCGCAGGTCACGGGGACCTCGGCGCGCTTCGGCAGGCGCACGAGGCGGGCCTGCAGCTTGTCGAGCTCGACCTCGAGGTACGAGGGGAGCTTCGGCAGCACGTCGGCGTGACCGCCGGCGGCAGCGACCTGGAAGGGCTCGGTGCCCTCGGAGCGCGGCTTGACGTGGATCATCTGGCCGGCCTTCACGCGGAAGGAGGGGCGGTCGACGATCTTGCCGTCGACCATGATGTGGCGGTGCACGACGAGCTGGCGGGCCTGCGCCGTGGTGCGCGCGAGGCCGGAGCGGACGACGAGCGCGTCGAGGCGCTGCTCGAGGATCTCGACGAGGTTCTCACCGGTCAGCCCCTGGGTGCGACGCGCCTCCTGGAAGGCGATCTTGAGCTGGGCCTCACGGATGCCGTACTGGGCGCGCAGACGCTGCTTCTCGCGGAGGCGGACGGCGTAGTCGCTGTCCTGCTTGCGCTTGGACCGGCCGTGCTCGCCCGGCGCGTAGGGGCGCTTCTCGAGGTACTTGGCCGCCTTCGGCGTGAGCGGGATGCCCAGCGCGCGGGAGAGGCGGGTCTTGCTGCGGGTGCGTGACTTGGTGGACACGTTTTCCTTCCAGGGAGAAAGTCTCTGACGACGGGTGGTGCAGGGCGTCCGCGCACACGCATGGGCGCGCGACGATCGATCCCGCTGATGCGGGTCCTGCGGAAGTAGAGGGATTCGCCACGGGTCGTCCGGCTACAGGACGTGTCCCTTGGATCTGGATGTCGACGCAGCCGCACGCGACACCCCATCTAGGCGACAGCGAGCTTAGCACGGCATCCGCGCGTTCCCGGGGGTGCGCCGCGCCGGCGTCACCCGCCGCGGACGATGCGCCGCAGCTTCTCCAGGCGCGCCGCGAGGTCGCGCTCGTGCCCGTGCTGCGTGGGCGAGTAGTAGGTGCGGCCCACGAGCTCGTCGGGGAGGTGCTGCTGGGTGACGACGCCGATGTCCGCGTCGTGCGGGTAGCGGTAGCCCTTGCCGTGGCCGAGGCGCTTCGCGCCCGGGTAGTGCGCGTCGCGCAGGTGCAGCGGCACGCGGCCGAACGCGCCGGCCCGCACGTCGGCGATGGCCTGGTCGATGCCGAGGTAGGACGCGTTCGACTTGGGCGCGGTCGCGAGGTGCACGACGGCCTGGGCCAGCGGGATCCGCCCCTCTGGCATGCCGATGAGCTGCACCGCGTCGGCGGCGGCGACCGCGACGACGAGCGCCTGCGGGTCGGCGAGCCCGATGTCCTCGGAGGCCGAGACGATGATCCGCCGGGCGATGAAGCGCGGGTCCTCCCCCGCCTCGATCATGCGGGCCAGGTAGTGCAGCGCGGCGTCCACGTCGGAGCCGCGGATCGACTTGATGAAGGCGCTGATGACGTCGTAGTGCTCGTCGCCGTTGCGGTCGTAGCGGAGGAGCGCCCGGTCGACGGCGAGGGCGACCTGCTCGGTGGAGATGGGGATGGGCGCGGGGTCCTCGGCGGGCGCGGGCGCGGCTGCCTCGTCGTCCTCGTCTTCGTCCTCGTCGTCCTCCGCCGCCGCGCGCGCCTTGCCCGACGCGTCCGCCTGGGCCGACACCGCGGCCGCCTCGAGCGCCGTCAGCGCGCGCCGGGCGTCCCCGGAGGCGAGCCGGATGATCATCGACCGGGCGTCGTCCTCGAGCGCGAACCGGCCGCCCAGTCCCCGGGCGTCCGCGACGGCGCGGTCCACGAGCACGCCGAGGTCGTCGTCGTCGAGCTGCTCGAGGGTCAGCAGGAGGCTGCGGGAGAGCAGCGGCGAGATGACCGAAAACGAGGGGTTCTCCGTGGTGGCCGCGATCAGGATCACCCAGCCGTTCTCCACGCCCGGCAGCAGCGCGTCCTGCTGCGCCTTGGTGAAGCGGTGGATCTCGTCGAGGAACAGCACCGTGGAGACGCCGAAGAGGTCGCGGTCGCTGAGCGCCTTCTCCATCACCTGGCGCACGTCGCGGACCCCGGCCGTCACCGCGGACAGCTCGACGAAGCGGCGGCTCGACCCGTGCGCGATGGCCTGCGCGAGCGTCGTCTTGCCCGTGCCGGGCGGGCCCCACAGGATGATCGAGACGGAGCCCTGCTCCCCCGCGACGTCCGAGGCGAGGCTCACGAGCGGCGATCCGGGCGTCAGCAGGTGACGCTGGCCGGTGACCTCGTCGAGGCTCCGCGGACGCATCCGGACGGCCAGGGGCGTGGCCCCCGAGCGGAGGCCCGTTCGCGTGTCGGTCATGACCTCGATGGTAGGCGGGACCGGCTAGTGTTCCCGTACCGCCGACTCGGGCGGCACCGACCGGAGGACGCCGTGGCCCCCAGGAACGACCGCGCAGCCCGTGAGGCGCAGGCCCGGCTCCGCCGCTACGAGGCCCGTCAGGAGCTGCACGCGAGCGGCGTCCGCCGCCGCCGCCGCGACGACCTGGTCGCGGTCGTCGGCGTGATCCTCGTCGCCGCGCTCGCGGTCGGCGCGCAGCTCGCGTACGAGGCCGGCCCCGGAGCCCCGGCTCCCGCGCCGTCCTCCACCCCCGCCTCTCCCGGCGACCCCGCGCCCGCCACGCCGGACGCCACCCCGGCGCCGGACGCCACCCCGGCACCCTGAGCAGCCGGCCCGACCGCACGGTCCTCACGAGCGCCTGCGAGCCCGGGCCGATCGGCGTCCTCCCGCGCAGGCGCGACCCGCGCTGGGGCATGATCGACAGGTCAGCCCGCCGACGCACGCGGCGAACCTGCGCGATGCCCGTGCTCTAGGCTGACGTGCACGTCTCCGCACCGGTCCGGCCGGTCCTACGAACAAGGTGGAATCCGTGGCAGACAACGATCAGACCCCCTGGGGCCGCGTCGACGAGACGGGCACCGTCTTCCTCCGCGAGGGCGACGGCGAGCGCGTCGTCGGCCAGTACCCCGACGGGACCCCCGAGGAGGCGCTGGCGTACTTCCAGCGCAAGTTCACCGACCTCGCGGGTCAGGTCACGCTCCTGGAGCAGCGCGCCAAGCGCGGCGCCCCCGCGGCGGACGTGTCGAAGGCCGTCGCGCACCTCATCGAGGCGGTCGACGGCGCGAACGCCGTCGGCGACCTGCAGGCCCTGCGGGCCCGGCTCGACGTGCTCGCCGCCACGGTCGGCGAGCTCACAGAGAAGCAGGGCGAGGAGCAGCGCCAGGTCGTCCAGGGCGCCGTCGCCGAGCGCACCGCCATCGTCGAGGAGACCGAGCGCCTCGCGCAGCAGGACTTCTCGAAGGTGCAGTGGAAGCAGCTCACGGCCGAGGTCGACGCGCTGTTCGCCCGTTGGCAGCAGCACCAGCAGACGGGGCCGCGCCTCCCCAAGAACGAGGCCAACGAGCTGTGGAAGAGGTTCCGCACCGCGCGCTCCACCATCGACACCGAGCGCAAGGCGTTCTTCGCCGAGCTCGACAACGCGCACAAGGACGCCCGCTCCAAGAAGCAGGCCATCGTCGAGCAGGCGCGCGCCCTCGAGTCGCAGGGCGTCGGCGGCATCCCGGCGTACCGTCGCCTCCTCGACGAGTGGAAGCTCGCCGGCCGCGCCGGCAAGCGCTACGACGACGCGCTGTGGGCGCAGTTCAAGGCCGCGGGCGACGTCCTCTACGGCGCCAAGGCCGAGGTCGACGCGGCGGACGACGAGGAGCAGCAGGCGAACCTGCAGGCGAAGCTCGCCCTGCTCGACGAGGCCGAGCCCATCCTCCAGATCACCGAGCGCACCGCCGCGCGCGACAAGCTCACGGCCGTCCAGCTGAGATGGGACGCCGTCGGCCGCGTGCCGCGCGACAGCGTCAAGACCGTCGAGGACCGGCTCCGCAAGGTCGAGACGCACGTCCGCACTCTCGACGAGGAGTTCTGGCGCAAGAACAACCCGGAGACCAAGGCGCGCTCCGAGGGCCTCGCGTCGCAGCTCGGCGCCGCGATCGACAAGCTGCAGCGTGAGCTCGACGCTGCCAAGGCCGAGGGCGACGCCCGCCGCATCGCCGAGGCCGAGGAGGCGCTCGCCGCCCGCCGGGTCTGGCTGGACGCGCTGGGGTCCTAGCCCTCCTCCTCCGCACGGCGACGACGGGCCGGGATCCTCCACAGGATCCCGGCCCGTGGTCCGTGCGCGGCCGGCACCTGCCATGGTGCGCCGCATGACCCCGCGCCTCGCCCCCGTCCTGTCCGTCCTCGACCTGCCCCTCGCCGAGCTCTGCTCCGCGCGCCTCGACGGCGAGGTCTACGAGGTCGACGCCTGCTACTCCCCCGTGGACGAGCTCGCGTCCCCCTGGCTCCGCGCGGCGGCGCTGGCCGCCCAGGTGCCGAGCCGCCTCATCGCCGAGCGCCTGACCGCGGCGTGGGTCCACGGCGCCACGCGCCAGCCCCCGCGCACGCACGAGTACTGCGTCGACGCCGTCGCGCGGTGCCATCCACCGGAGCTGCGGAACGTCCGCATCCGCGAGGTCGTGCTCGACGAGCGCGACACCGTCGTCATGGCGGGCCTCCGCGTCACCACGCCCGTGCGCACGCTGTGCGACATCGCCCGCACGGTCGCCGACTTCACGCCGCGGCACGAGAGCGCGTGCCTCGGACTGCTCGCCCTCCCCGACGTCACGGTGCCCGCTGCCCGCGCGCACCTCGAGGCCTCCGGGGCGCTGCCCGACAAGCGCCGCGCGCTCGCGCGCCTCTCGGCCCTCGCCGGTCTCGCGGACGACGCCGCAGAGCACGAGGGCGCCGGCGGCGCCGCTCCGATCAGCCCCCGTTGACCCGGTACACGTCGTACACGGCGTCGATCCGCCGTACGGCGTTGAGCACCCGGTCGAGGTGGGTGACGTCGCCCATCTCGAACACGAAGCGGCTGATGGCCAGCCGGTTCGAGGAGGTGGACACGGACGCGGACAGGATGTTCACGTGGTGCTCCGACAGCACGCGCGTCACGTCGCTGAGCAGACCCGAGCGGTCGAGCGCCTCCACCTGGATGTGCACGAGGAACAGGCTCTTGGACGAGGGCGCCCACTCCACCTCGATCATGCGCTCGGGCTCGGAGCGCAGCGAGCCGACGTTGTGACAGGACGCCTGGTGCACCGAGACGCCGGCACCCCGGGTCACGAAGCCGATGATCTCGTCCCCCGGGACGGGCGTGCAGCACTTGGCGAGCTTGACGAGGATGTCGGGGGCGCCGCGGACCAGCACGCCCGAGTCGCTGTTGCGCGACACCCGGGAGCGCTGCGTGACGGCGAAGACCTCCTCCGCCTCCCCGCCGCTGTCGCCCTGGATGGACGCGAGCACCTTCTCGATCACCGACTGGGTGGAGACGTGGCCCTCGCCGACGGCCGCGTAGAGCGCCGCGACGTCGTCGAACTTCATGCTCTGGGCCACGTCGGAGAACGCGTCCTGGTTCATGAGCTTCTGGAGCGGGAGGTTCTGCTTCCGCATGGCCCGGGCGATGGCGTCCTTGCCCTGCTCGATGGCCTCCTCGCGGCGCTCCTTGGTGAACCACTGCTTGATCTTGTTGCGGGCGCGGGCGCTCTTGACGAACGCGAGCCAGTCCTTGCTCGGGCCGCTGTCCGGGTTCTTCGACGTGAAGACCTCCACGACGTCGCCCGTGGTGAGCGGGTTCTCGAGGGGCACGAGCCGCCCGTTGACCTTCGCCCCCATGGTGCGGTGGCCGACGTCCGTGTGCACCGCGTAGGCGAAGTCCACGGGCGTGCCGCCGGCCGGGAGGCCGATCACCTTGCCGTGCGGCGTGAAGACGTAGACCTCCTTCGCCCCGATCTCGAAGCGCAGGCTGTCGAGGAACTCGCCGGGGTCGGCGGTCTCGGACTGCCAGTCGGAGATGTGGGCGAGCCAGGCGAGGTCGGTGTCCCCCTGCGGCGACACCTCCGTCGTGCGGCCGCCGTTCATGCGCTCCTTGTACTTCCAGTGCGCGGCCACGCCGAACTCGGCGCGCTGGTGCATCTCGTGCGTGCGGATCTGGATCTCGACGGGTCGCCCCTTCGGGCCGATCACCGTCGTGTGGAGCGACTGGTAGAGGTTGAACTTGGGGGTGGCGATGTAGTCCTTGAACCGCCCGGGCACCGGCGTCCAGCGCGCGTGGATGGCACCCAGCACCGCGTAGCAGTCGCGCAGCGAGTCGACGAGCACGCGGATGCCGACGAGGTCGTAGATCTCGTCGAACTCGCGACCGCGCACGACCATCTTCTGGTAGATCGAGTAGTACTGCTTCGGGCGGCCGGCGACCTTGCCCCGGATGCGCGCGGACCGCAGGTCGTCGTTGACGCTGTCGATCACCTGCTGCACGAACTCCTCGCGCTGCGGCGTGCGCTGCTTGACGAGGTTCTCGATCTCGACGTAGATCTTCGGGTAGAGCACCGCGAACGAGAGGTCCTCGAGCTCCCACTTGATGGTCTGGATGCCGAGGCGGTGCGCGAGCGGCGCGTAGATCTCGAGCGTCTCCTTGGCCTTCCGCTCGGCGGAGGCCGACTCGACGAAGCCCCACGTGCGGGCGTTGTGCAGGCGATCGGCGAGCTTGACCACGAGCACGCGGATGTCCTTCGACATGGCGACGACCATCTTGCGCACGGTCTCGGCCTGCGCGCTGTCGCCGTACTTGAGCTTGTCGAGCTTGGTGACGCCGTCGACCAGCATCGCGATCTCGTCGCCGAAGTCGTGCCGGAGCATGTCGAGCGTGTACTCGGTGTCCTCCACCGTGTCGTGCAGCAATGCGGCCGCGAGGGTCTTCGGTCCGATCCCGAGGTCGGCGAGGATCTGCGCCACGGCCACGGGGTGGGTGATGTACGGCTCGCCGCTCTTGCGCTTCTGACCCTCGTGCGCGTTCTCGGCGACCGAGTACGCCCGCTCGATGAGGCCCATGTCTGCCTTGGGGTGGTGCAGCCTGGCGGTGCGGATGAGCTGCTCCACGGCGCCGGCCGGCTGCGCCCGGGAGAAGAGGCGGGGCACGAGGCGCCGGAGGGAAGCCGTGCTCGAGGTCGTCTCCGTCATCGTCCAGCCTCCCAGCCGTCTGCTGGTGACCAAATTATCACCGCAGCACAGCGCTCCCGACCACTGCTCCGGCGGGACGGGCGCGGATCAGGCGACGCGGCCCGCGGACCCGTCGTCCGTGACGACGTCGCCGCCCATCTCCGCCCAGGCCTGCATGCCGCCGGTGATGTTGGAGGCCGCGAAGCCCCCGCGGAGGAGGGCCTGCGTGGCGAGCGACGACCGGTGGCCGGAGCGGCAGACCACGACGATGTGCTCGTCGGACGGCAGCTCGTCGGCGCGGTCCTGGAGCTCGCCCAGGGGGATGTGATGGGCGACCGCGGAATGGCCCGCGGCCCACTCGTCTGCCTCGCGCACGTCGAGGAGCCAGGACTCCCCCGTCGCCGTGCGGGCCTTGGCCGTGGCGGCGTCGATGTCCTCGGGGACGCCCGCTCCGTGTGCGCTGCTCATGCCTCCACCGTAGCCGCGGCGCGCTCGGCCTGGGCCCGGCTGGCGGCCGCGGCCGCGCGGGCGTCGCCCTTCTTCACCTTCGGCTCGTTCTCCCGGAGGTGCGCGTACAGCGGGGCGGCGAGGAAGATCGTGGAGTAGGTGCCCACGATGATGCCGATGAAGAGCGACAGGGCGATGTCTCGCAGGGTGCCCGCTCCGAGCACCACGGCGCCGATGAAGAGGATCGAGCCGACCGGGAGGATCGCGACGATCGAGGTGTTGATCGAGCGCACGAGCGTCTGGTTGACGGCGAGGTTGACGGACTGACCGAACGTGCGCCGCGACTCCTGGCCGTCCTCCGCGGTGTTCTCGCGGATCTTGTCGAAGACCACGACCGTGTCGTACAGCGAGTAGCCGAGGATCGTGAGGAAGCCGATCACCGCTGCCGGCGTGACCTCGAACCCGGTGATCCCGTAGATGCCGGCGGTGAGCACCAGGTCGTGGAGCAGTGCCACGATGGCGGCGACGGACATCTTCCAGGTGCGGAAGTACACCGACATGACGAGGGCGGCCAGCGCGAGGAACACCACGAGCCCCCAGAGCGCCTGGCGCGTGATGTCCTGGCCCCAGGAGGGGCCGATGAACGACTCCGTGACGCTCGCCGGCTCGACGCCGTACGCCGTGGCGAGGGCCTGGCGGACGGCGGTGCTGTCGGTGGCCTCGAGCTGGTCGGTCTGCACGCGCACCCCGTCGGAGCCGACGCTGGAGACGCGCGCCGGCACGGGGGTCACGGTGGCCACCGCGTCGCTCGCGATGTCCTGCGACTGCGAGGACGCCCCGCTCACCGTGAACTCGGATCCGCCCGTGAACTCGATGCCGAAGGTGAATCCGCCCCGGACCAGCGGCCCGAGGATCGAGATGAGGATGCACACGGCGGCGATGCCGTACCAGAGCTTGCGGCGCCCGACGATGTCGAACGAGCGCTTGCCCGTGTAGAGGTCGTTGCCGAACTCGGAGAAGCCAGCCATCAGTCGTCCCTGCTCGTGTCGTCGGATCGCGGCGCGTCGATCGTCGCGGTCGAGGTGGTGCCGGTTCCCGCGCCCTGGGCGGCCTTGCGCTCGGCGATGGTCTGCCGGCGCGCCGCCTCCTTGGCCGCGGCGGTGCCTCGGCCGGTCGAGACGGTCGGGGTGCGGAAGGTGGCGCGGCCGCGGTAGACCGCGCCGAGCGCCCGCGGGTCGAGCCCGCTGAGGCGGTGGCCCTCGGCGAAGAAGCGGCGCTCGGCGAGCAGCTGCAGGATCGGGTGGGTGAAGAGCGACACGACGATGAGGTCGATGATCGTCGTGAGCCCGAGCGTGAGCGCGAAGCCCTTCACGTTGCCGACGGCGAGGATGAAGAGCACCGCGGCGGCGAGGAAGTTGACCGTGTCGGAGGCGATGATCGTGCGCAGCGCGCGCTTCCACCCCTGCTCGACCGACGAGACGAGGCCGCGGCCGTCCCGGAGCTCGTCCTTGATGCGCTCGAAGTACACGATGAACGAGTCCGCCGTGATGCCGATGGCGACGATGAGCCCCGCCACCCCGGCGAGCGACAGCCGGTACCCCTCCCGCCAGCTGAGGAGCGTGATGAGCAGGTACGTGATGACGGCGGCGATGGCCAGCGACGCCACCGTCACCATGCCGAGCGCCCGGTACTGCACGAGCGAGTAGAGCACCACGAGCACGAGGCCGATGAGTCCCGCGATCAGGCCGCTGGTGAGCTGGGAGGACCCGAGCGTCGCCGAGATGACGTCCGAGCTCTGCAGGGTGAAGCTCAGGGGCAGGGCGCCGAACTTGAGCTGGTCGGCCAGCGCCTTGGCGCTCTCCTGCGTGAAGTTGCCCGTGATGGAGGGCTTGCCGTTGGTGACGACGCCCTGCGTGACCGGTGCGGAGATGACCTCGTTGTCGAGGACGAAGGCGAACTGGTTGCGCGGGGACTCGAGCGTGATGAGGCGGGTCGACATGTCGCCGAACTGCTTCGTGCCGTCTCCGTCGAAGACGAGGTTGACGGCCCACGTGCCGGTGCTGACGCCCTGGCTGGACTGCGTCAGCCCGCTCGTGGCGTCGGAGATCGTGCTGCCGTCGACCTCGACCGGGCCGAGCACGTACTTGGCCGCCTTGTCGTCGGCGCAGGCGATGATCGCGCGGTCGGCGGGTGCGGCCTGGCCGTCGTTCTCCGGCGCGGTGGCGCAGTCGTAGGCGGCGAACTGCGCCTGCAGCCTCGGGGTGATCCAGGCGACATCGCTGGGGCCGGTCGGCTGCGTCGCGGGCTCGTCGGAGAGCGTGGCGGGGTCGGGCGTGGCCTCGGCGGCCGGCGTCTCGGCCGCGGGGGTCGACCCGTCGGCGGGCGCGGATCCGTCCGTGGGCGTCGGCGTCGGCGTGGGCGTGGCGGTGCCGGGGGCGCCGACGAGCACGGGCCGCAGCTCGAGCTTCGCGGACGACTGCAGGCGCTGCATCGTCGCGGCGTCGGGCTCGCCCGGCAGGCTCACCACGATGTTGCTGCCGCCCTGCGTGGTGATCTCCGCCTCGGAGACGCCGCTCGCGTCGACGCGCTGGCGGATGATCGACACCGCCTGGGCGAGCTGCTCGCTCGTGGGCCCGGACGACGAGCCGTCGAGCTGCGGCGCGAGGATGATCTGCGTGCCGCCCTCGAGGTCGAGCGCCAGCTTCGGGGTCCAGGACCCGTTGCTGAAGGCGATGCTCGCCGCGTTGCCGCCGGCGAGGAGGCCGATGATGACGAGCAGCCAGACGAGCTTGCGCCGGGCCTTGCGTACCGGTGTGGGCGACTTGGCCACCTGGACACTCGACTTTCTCCGCGGGACGCCCGCCGCTGCGACGCGGTCCCGGATGGGTGGGGGAGCTGGCCCGGGCGCGATCCCGCCCGGGTGCGGCGGACGGCTCAGCCGCCCGCCCGGTGGATCAGGAGCGCGCGGTGGGCGCGTCGCCGTCGTCGAGGCGACGACCGGCGTCCGTGCTGCCGGTCTCGTCGACGACGTCGGTCGCGGGGGCGTCGTCCACGAGCTCGCTCGCGTCGTCCGCCACGGCCACGGTGGGCTCGACGACCCGGGCGATGGTCTGGCGGTGCAGCTTGAGGACGGTGCCGGGCGAGACCTCGAGGTAGGCGAGGTTGTTCTCGTCGTCGAAGGAGACGAGCGTCCCGTAGATGCCGGATGCGGTCATGACCTCGGCGCCGGGCACCATCTGCGTCTGCAGCGCGGCCAGGTCCTTCTGGCGCTTCCGGCTGTTGCGGAACATGAAGAAGATGAGCAGCGCCAGGACGGCGAACATGATCAGGGTGAACGGGTCCATGCGGGACGGGCCTTTCAGGAGCTGGGGGTGTACGGACGCGACGAACCGGCGACGTTCCGCGGGAGGCCAGCTTGAATCATAGGCCATCGCCGAAGAGCGGCTCCTCGGCCCCGGGAGACGCCGCCCCCGGTCCGGGGGCGCCCGGCCGGACCTGGGCCATCGGTCCCTCGAGCCCGAAGTGCCGCCAGGCGGCGGGGGTCGCCACGCGACCGCGCGGGGTGCGGGTGACCAGCCCGGTGCGCACGAGGAACGGCTCGACGACCGACTCGATGGTCTCGGCCTCCTCCCCCACCGAGACGGCCAGGGTGTTGAGCCCGACGGGTCCGCCGTCGAAGCGCGTGAGGATGCCGCGCATCACCGCGCGGTCGAGCCGGTCGAGGCCGAGCGGGTCCACGTCGTAGAGGTCGAGGGCGGCGCGGACGGACGTCACGTCCGCCTCCGTGCCGTGGACGAGCGCGTAGTCGCGCACCCGGCGGAGGAGGCGGTTGGCGATGCGGGGCGTCCCACGGCAGCGTCCCGCGATCTCCGCGACGGCCTCGTGCTCGATCTCGAGGTGCAGCATCCCGGCCGCGCGCTCGATGACCTGCTCGAGCTCGTGCGTCTCGTAGAACTCGAGGTGCGCGGTGAAGCCGAAGCGGTCGCGTAGCGGGCTCGGCAGCATGCCGGAGCGAGTGGTGGCGCCCACGAGCGTGAAGGGCGCGAGCTCCAGCGGGATGGAGGTGGCGCCGGCGCCCTTGCCCACCATGATGTCGATGCGGAAGTCCTCCATCGCGAGGTAGAGCATCTCCTCGGCGGAGCGCGCCATCCGGTGGATCTCGTCGACGAACAGGATCTCGCCCGGCACGAGCGCGGACAGCACCGCCGCGAGGTCGCCCGCGTGCTGGATCGCGGGGCCGCTCGTGAGGCGGAGCGGCCGGCGGCTCTCCTCCGCGACGATCATCGCGAGCGTCGTCTTGCCGAGCCCGGGCGGGCCGGCCAGGAGGATGTGGTCGGGCGAGCGGTTCTGCATCGCGGCCGCCGTCAGCAGCAGCTCCAGCTGCCCACGCACCTTGACCTGCCCGACGAACTCCGACAGGGACCGTGGTCGCAGCGCGCCCTCGAAGGCGAGCTCGGCCTCCGACTCGGGGACGGGGCTCGACACGTCGCCCTGCTCGGGGGCGCTCACCGGTCGGCCGCCGCGCCGGCCGCGGCGGTGCCGGGCGCCTGCTGCGGGCCGAGCATCCCGAGGGCGACGCGGAGGAGGCGCGCCATGTCGGCCGGCGCGCCCTGCTCCTCGGCGGCGGCCACCGCGTCGTCGACCGCCGTGCGGGCGACGCGCTCCGACCAGCCGAGGCCCACGAGCGCGGTGAGGACGTCCGCGGTGACGGACGACGGGGCGGATGCCGCCGAGCGCGACCGCGGCTGCGTGACGACGAGCTTCCCCGCCAGCTGCAGGACGATGAGCTTCGCCGTCTTGGGGCCGATGCCGGAGACGCGGCGGAACACGGCGTCGTCCTCGACGGCGATCGCCTGCGCCATGGCCTCGGGGTCGAGGTGCTCCAGCACCGCGAGGGCGGACTTCGGGCCGACGCCGGTGACGCCGCAGAGCAGCTCGAAGGCGCGCAGCTCGTCCGGCCCGGGGAAGCCGAAGAGGGTGAGGGAGTCCTCGCGGACGACCAGGGACGTGAGGACGGTGGCCTCGGATCCGTGCCGCAGCTCGAGCGCGTGCCGCGGGGTGACGGAGATCCCGTAGCCGACGCCGTGGACCTCCAGCAGGAGGGTCTGACCGGAGACGGACAGCACGGTGCCGCGGAGGGAGGAGATCACGCCCACAACCCTACGAGCTAGCGCCGACCCCGCTGCGCACGCTCGGCGGCGAGCCACGCCGCCTGGGCCGCGGTCGGTCCGGCGGCACCGGGCGCCGCCGACGCGGCGGCGCGCGAGACCGGCGCGGGCGTCCCGGTGATCCCCGCGCGGGACAGCCCCGCCCGCCAGCCGGCGCAGATGGCGAGGGCGAGGGCGTCCGAGGCGTCGGCCGGGGTCGGCAGCTCGTCGAGGCCGAGGATCCGCGCGACCATCGTCGCGACCTGCTTCTTGTCGGCCTGCCCGTAGCCCGTGACGGCCGCCTTCACCTCGCTCGGCGTGTGCATCGCGACGTCGAGCCCGCGCCGCGCGGCGCCGGCGAGGGCCACGCCCGTGATCTGCGCGACGCCCATCACCGTGGAGAGGTTGTCCTGCGCGAAGACGCGCTCGATGGCGACGACCGCCGGGCCGTGCCGCGCCACGAGCTCGTCGATGCCGTCGCCCACCGCGAGCAGCCGGTGGTGCAGCTCGTCCGTGGGGCTCGTCCGCACGACCTGCACGTCGACGATGCGCGCCGAGCGGTCCGCGAACACGTCGACCACCCCGACGCCGCAGCGGGTCAGTCCGGGGTCGATCCCGAGGATCCGGACGGACGGCCCGGTGCCGCCCGCGCCGCTCCCCCGCGCACCGGCGATGAGGGGCTACTCCTCGTCGTCGTCGTCGAGCGCCGCCTGGACCTCGGCGGGCACGTCGCTGTTGACGTAGATGTTCTGGACGTCGTCCAGGTCCTCCATGGCGTCGATGAGCTTGTTCACCTTGCGCGCGGTCTCGAGGTCGACCTCGACCTTGACCTGCGGCACGAACTCCACGTCGGCGGAGTCGTACTCGATGCCCGCCGCCTGGAGCGCCTGGCGCACGGCGACCATGTCGCTCGGCTCGCACCGGATCTCGAACACCTCGCCGTGGTCGGTGACGTCCTCCGCGCCCGCGTCGAGGACCGCCGTGAGGACGTCGTCCTCCGTCGGCGCCTCGGCATGGGGAACGGCGAGGACGCCCTTGCGGTGGAAGTTGTAGGCGACGCTGCCCGGATCGGCCATGTTGCCGCCGTTGCGGCTCATCGCCGTGCGGACCTCGGCGGCCGCGCGGTTCTTGTTGTCCGTGAGGCACTCCACGAGCATCGCGACGCCGTTGGCCGCGTAGCCCTCGTACATGATCGTCTGGTAGTCGACGACCTCGCCGAGGAGGCCCGCGCCGCGCTTGACGGCGCGGTCGATGTTGTCGTTCGGGACGCTGGTCTTCTTGGCCTTCTGCACCGCGTCGACGAGGGTCGGGTTGCCGGACATGTCGGCGCCGCCGATCTTGGCCGCGACCTCGATGTTCTTGATCAGCTTCGCGAACGACTTGGCGCGACGCGAGTCGATGATCGCCTTCTTGTGCTTCGTGGTCGCCCACTTGGAATGTCCGGACACGGGTGGTTCTCCTTACGCGGCGTCTGCTCGCTGTCAATGATGGACCATCTGGCGGCCGCGCCGATCGACCCCGGGGGTCAGAGGGTGCGGCCGGACTCCTCAACCATGTCGAGGAAGAGGCGGTGGAAGCGGAGGTCGCCCGTCACCTCCGGGTGGAACGAGGTGCCGAGGAGCGCGCCCTGGCGGACGGCGACCACGCGGCCGTCGTCGAGCGACGCGAGAGCCGACGCAGCCGGCCCGACCGACGCGACCACGGGCGCGCGGATGAAGACGGCGTGCACGGGCGGGTCCCCCAGCTCGGGCACGTCGAGGTCCACCTCGAAGGACGCGGTCTGGGATCCGAAGGCGTTGCGGCGGACCGCGACGTCGAGCCCGCCGATGCTCCGCTGGTCGTGGATCGCGTCGACGATCTCGTCGGCCAGCATGATGAGGCCGGCGCAGGTCCCGTACACGGGCAGCCCGTCGTCGATCGCACCGCGGAGCGGCTCGGCGATCCCGAACTGGCGCGACAGCTTGTCCATCACGGTGGACTCGCCGCCCGGGATGACCAGGCCGTTGAGCCCCGGCAGGTCCTTCGGCTGGCGGACGAGCCGCGTGCGCGCACCGAATCCCTCGAGCACCCGCACGTGCTCGCGGACGTCCCCCTGCAGCGCGAGGACGCCGACGAGAGTCCCGTCGGCGTTCGGCGCCGCCGTGCTACCGGCCACGCTGGGCGAGCCGGTGGGCGGCGCTCACGCCGGCGAGCTCGTCGCCGTGAGCCGGGATCGACGTGCCACCACCCCGTGCGGAGCGGGATGCGGAGGACGAGGGCATGGAGGACAGGATATCCCGCGCGCGACGGGTGCCCGGCCCGCGGGCGCGATTATGCGACGGGATGACCGCTTCGTCAACAGATGGCGAACGGGGGATGGACGTCGATACCGTCCTCGCACGAAGCTGACGATGTCGTATCGAACGCGAGGCTCCGTCCACGGACGGGCAGGCGTTCACGAGCTCCCTTCTCGTCGGAGGCGCACAGGTCGTACGCGTGCAGGACGAGACGGGGAGGGATCGATGTCGCATCAGGGCGTACCCGAGGGGTGCAGGCGGAGGCTGCTGGCCGACGCGCCGGCTGCCGTCCGCGAAGGGGTGCAGGGACGGGACCGGGTCCGGTCGCGCGAGGTCGTCGGGGCGTCCGCCGGTCGGGGAGCCGACCGTGGCTGAGACGAGGGCGGTGCTCCTCTGCGCCGGATCCGGCACCCGCGCGCGCGACGTCACGGGCGACGTCCCGAAGTGCCTGCTCGAGATCGACGCCGTGTCGCTGCTCGCCCGCGCCCGCGCCCAGCTCGCACGCGCCGGGGTGCGCGACTCCGTGGTGGTCGCCGGGTTCGAGTGGCGCCAGCTGGCGAGCGCCGTGGGACCGACCGGGACGGTGCGCGTCTGGGACGGCTGGGAGACCGCCAACAACCTCTGGACGCTCGGCGCGAACGTCGACCTCCTCGAGGGGGGAGGCGACCGGGTGATCCTCTTCGGCGACGTGGTCTTCGATCCGGGCATCCTCGACGCGCTGCTCGACTCGCCCGCGGACGTCGCGCTCGCCGTCGACGGCTCCTCCCGCCTCGAGGGCACCATGCGGGTCCGCCTCCGGGACGGTGCGCTCGAGATCGGCAACCGCCTCGCGCCGGCCGAGGCGGACGGCAACTTCGTGGGGATCCTCAAGCTGAGCGAGCGCGCCTGCGCGCCCGTCGCGGCCGAGCTCGCGCGTCGGTTCGCCGAGGGCCGCGATCGCGACGACTACTACACGGCGGTCCTCCCGGACCTCGCGCACACGCTGTCCATCGAGTGCGTCAGCGTCGGGGGGAACCGATGGGCGGAGGTGGACACGCCCGCGGACTACGCCCGCGCGCGCAGCATCTTCGAGACGGGGCGTGGAGGTGCCGGCCCATGTGCGGGGTGACGGGGATCCTGGAGCTCGACGGTCGGCCGTTCGCCGACCTGGAGATGCTCGCCGCCGTCAACGCGTGCCAGGCTCATCGCGGACCCGACGAGTCCGGCTACCACGTCGACGGTCCCGTCGGTCTGGGATTCACGCGGCTCAGCGTCATCGACGTGCCGCACGGGCAGCAGCCGATGGTCGACGCGGACACGCGCGTGTCGCTCGTCTTCAACGGGGAGATCTACAACTTCCGGGAGCTCCGGAGCCAGCTGCGGGCGCGCGGCCACGTGTTCCGGACGTCGAGCGACACGGAGTCGCTCCTCCGCGGGTACCTCGAGTGGGGCTCGGACGTGGTGCACCGGCTGAACGGCATGTTCGCGTTCGGCATCCACGACGGTCGCACGGGCACGCTCCTCCTGGCTCGGGACCGGCTCGGGATCAAGCCCCTGCACTGGGCGGTGGTCGACGGGAGGTTCGTCTTCGCGTCCGAGATGAAGGCGATCCTCGCGGTGCCGGGCTTCCGCAGGCAGGCGAGCCTCGCCGGCATCTCGAGCTACCTCACCTTCCGTCAGGCCGTGTGGGGGAACAGCTACTTCGAGGGGATCGAGAAGGTGCTGCCCGGCCATCTGGTCGAGGTGTCCGGAGGGCGGGTCGTCGACCGCGAGTACTGGCAGCTCCCCGTGCCCCGGCCGGACGGGTCCCGGAGCGGACCGGAGTGGATCGACCTCGCCGACGAGATGCTCGGGAGGGCCGTCGACCGCTGCCTCGTCTCGGAGGTGCCGCTCGGGGCGTACCTGAGCGGGGGCCTCGACTCGAGCCTCGTGGTCGCGATGATGGCGCGGCGCCTCGATCGCCCGGTGCGGACGTTCTCGGTCGGCTACGGGACGGGCGCGTACGACGAGGGGGCGTTCGCGCAGCAGGTCGCCGACCACGTCGGCGCCGAGCACACCCATCTCGTCGTCGGCAGGGAGACGTACGAGGAGGGGCTCGTGCCGCTGATCCGGCACCGCGACGCGCCCCTGTCCATCCCGCAGGAGATCGCCGTCCACGCTCTCTCCACCGAGATGAGGCGCCACGTGACGGTCGCGCTCTCGGGGGACGGGGCGGACGAGCTGTTCGGCGGATACGGGCGGGTGATGCGCTCGCCGCTCGACTGGAAGAAGACGGCGGCGCTGCAGAAGGTGGTCCCGCCGGCCCTGGCGAGGAGGATCGCGGCCGCGCACGGCCCGAGCCAGACCTCGCTGGCCGCGAACCTGGACGTGCGCGACCACCTCGAGCACTTCTACCGCATGTACCACTGGGTGCCGTTCGAGGAGAAGTGGGGCCTCTTCTCCCCCGAGGCGCGCGAGGCCCTGCAGGGTGATCGCGCGGTCAGGGCCCCGTTCGAGCGGTCGTTCGCCCGGACCGCGGATGCCGACCCCTACGACCGGGTCCTGCACGCGTTCCAGCACCTCCACATCGGCGCGATCCTCGACAAGGTCGACGCGATCGGCATGTCCGCGAGCCTGGAGGGACGCGTGCCGTTCGTCGACCACGAGCTGGTCGAGGCGTTCGTGCACATGCCCGTCCGCCACAAGATGGCGTGGAACAGCCGCTCCGCGCAGCTCCGCTCGTGGTTCACGCCCGCCTTCCGCGCCTCCGAGACCCTGGACACGACGAAGACCGTGCTGCGGAGGGTCGCCGACAGGTACCTCCCGGGGACGCTGACGTCGCGCAAGAAGATGGGCTTCCCCACGCCGCTGGACGACTGGATGCGCGACGGCATGCTGGTCCGCGCCCGCGAGGTGCTCCTGGACGGGGCAACCCAGCGCGACGGCCTCTTCGATCGGCGGGCGATGGAGGAGTTCCTCCGCCGCCCGCAGGACCTCGACCACGACTTCTACGGGAAGAAGGTCTGGATGTACATGAACGTGGCGATCTGGATGCAGGAGGTGGTGCACTCGTGACCGCCGGGACCGCGACGGCGACGGCCGCCGACCGGGTGCTCGCCGCCCTGCGGCGGGAGGGGGTCGACTTCGCGACCGGCGTCCCGTGCTCCCTGCTCGCGGGGCTGTTCTCCGCCCTGGAGCGCGGAGGGCCGGGCGAGCGCATCCGGTACGTCCCGGCGCCGCGCGAGGACACCGCGATGGGGATGGCGGTCGGGGCACGGCTGGCGGGTGCGATGCCCGTCGTCCTGATGCAGAACTCCGGACTGGGCTACTGCCTGAACGTGCTCACGAGCCTCACCCTCATCTACGACGTCCATCCGCTCATCATCATGAGCTGGCGCGGGCACGACGGGACGGACGCCGTCGAGCACGACGTCATCGGCCGCGAGGTCGTCCGCCTCCTCGACGTCGTCGGGATCGCGCACGCGGTCCTGGACCCCGAGCGGCCGGAGCGGGCCGTGGCGTCGGGCATGGACGCGGTGCGGGACGCTCAGCCGTTCGTCGTGCTCGTCGTGGAGGGGATCTAGTCGTGCGGTACGAGGACGCGTTCCGAGCCCTGCTCGACGCGCACGCGGACGCCGCCGTGGTCGCCACGTGCGGCCACATCTCGCGGGACCTGTTCGGCTTCCACGACAGGGGCGGCAACCTCTACCTCGTCGGGTCGATGGGGATGGCGGGACCGGTGGCGCTCGGCGTCTCGATCCAGCTCCCGTCGACGACGGTGATCGCGATCGACGGCGACGGCTCCGCGGCCATGAACCTCAGCGGAGCGGCCAGCGTCGCGGGGAGCGGCAACCGGATCCTGCACGTCGTGCTCGACAACGGCCAGCACGGCAGCACGGGCGGTCAGCGCGTGTCCCCCTCCGGGGACCTGGCCGCCGTCGCCCGCGGGCTCGGGTACCGCACCGTGCTGGACATCACGACCGAGGACGAGCTCGCGGGGATCGCGGGGATCGCGCGCTTCCCCGCCTTCGCACGGATCCGGGTCGCCCCGAGGTCCGGGCCGATCGGACCCCGCGTGTCGCTCGCACCGCGGGAGCTCCGCGACAGGTTCGCCGCGCATCTGCGGTCGGACGGACACGAGATGAGAGGAGAGGGACGATGACGATGCAACGGACGCTCCGGGACGTGCTGACCTCAGCGCGCATCGGGAGCGCGGCCGGCGCGCACAACGCGCTGACGGCGCGGCTGGTCGAACAGGCGGGATACGACGTGGTCTGGGCCAGCGGGCTCGAGATCTCCGCGTCGATGGCCGTGCCCGACGCGAACATCCTGACGATGAGCGACGTGCTGGCGGTGGCGGCGTCGATGGCCGCGAAGGTCCGGATCCCGGTCCTCGCGGACTGCGACTCGGGATTCGGCGGCACCGCCAACGTCGCCGCCATGGTGCGGGCCTACGAGGCCGCGGGCATCCAGGGCGTGTGCGTCGAGGACAAGACCTTCCCGAAGCTGAACAGCTTCGTGGCGGGGAACCAGTCGCTGGTGCCGATCGAGGACTTCTGCGGGAAGCTCGCCGCCGCCCGGGAGAACCGGTCCTCGGACGCGTTCGTCGTGATCGCGCGCATCGAGGCCTTCATCGCGGGATTCGGCCTGCACGAGGCGCTGGTCCGGGCCCGTGCGTACGAGGCCGCCGGCGCGGACGCGCTGCTGATCCACTCGAAGCGCGCCGACGCGACCGAGATCGAGGGGTTCCTCGCGGCCTACGACGGCGAGCTGCCCGTGGTCGTCGTCCCCACGACCTACAAGGAGACCACCCTCACGGACCTGCAGCGCATGGGGGCGTCGCTGGCCATCTACGCGAACCAGGGCCTGCGCAGCGCGATCTCCTCCACGCGGACGACGCTCCGCACGATCCTCGAGTGCGGCTCAGCCGCCGCGGTGGACGACTCGATCGCGCCCCTGCAGGAGGTGTTCGACCTCCAGGACATGGCCGATCACGTGAGCCGGGAGGCCCGCTACGAGGCCATCGGCCGCGACGTCGCCATGGCCGCCGAGTCGCCCGCCCCGCGGGTGGGCTGAGCCGGTGTCGGTCATGGACGCCGCGACGGCGACGGCGGGCCCGGCGCTCGTCAAGACGGATCCATCGACCGGGAGGGTGCTCGGCACCTTCCCGGCGGGTCGGGCGGAGCAGGTGCGCGTGGCGGCGGAGCGCGCGGCGTCGGCCTCCCGCGGCTGGGCGGACGCGGGAGCGGTTCGGAGAGGCGACGTCGTGCACCGGCTCGCCGAGCTGATCGAGGCGCACCGCGACGAGCTCGCCGCCAGCATCCGGGCGGAGACCGGCAAGCCGGTCCGGGACGCCGTGGGCGAGGTCGAGCGCACGGTGGCCCTCGTGCGCTTCGCCGCCGGCTTCGGCAGGCGCACCGGCGGTGAGACGCTCCCCTCCGACACCCCGCTCACGGCGAGCTCGACGCATCGACGGCCGGTCGGGCCGGTCGCCCTCATCACGCCGTGGAACTTCCCCCTGGCGATCCCGGCCTGGAAGCTCGCCCCGGCGCTCGTGGCCGGGTGCACGGTCGTGCTGAAGCCGTCCCCGCTCGCCCCGCGGACGGCCGAGCTCCTCGTCGACCTCGCCGCGCTCGCCGGGGTTCCCGACGGCGTCGTCTCGGTGGTCCAGGGCGACGGCGTCACCGGGGACCTGCTGGTCTCCCGCGCCGAGATGCGCGCCGTCAGCTTCACGGGGAGCGTCGACGTCGGGCGCTCGATCCACCGGGCCGCCTCGCGGACGATGGCCAGGACCCAGCTCGAGATGGGCGGCAAGAACGCCGTCATCGTCATGGAGGACGCCGACCTCGATCGCGCCGCGACGGCCGTCGTGCGCGGCGCGTTCGGCCAGTCCGGCCAGCGCTGCTCCGCGACGAGCCGCGTCATCGCGCACGCGCCGGTGCACGATGCGCTGGTCGCGAGGATCGTCGAGCACGCCATGCGGCTCCGGCCCGGTCCCCCGGACGACCCGAGCTCGGACCTCGGCCCGCTGATCAGCGAGGACGCCATGCGGCGGTGCCTCGACGCCGTGCAGGCGAGCCGCCTGGATGGCGGCACCGTGCTGTGCGGCGGCGAGCGCATGGGGACCGTGGGGAACTTCGTGCTGCCCACCGTCATCGTCGGGCTGGATCCCACGGCGCCGCTCGCCCGGACGGAGGTGTTCGGACCCGTCCTCGTCGTCCTCGCGGCATCGTCGCTGGAGGAGGCGATCGCCATCGGCAACTCCGTGGAGTACGGGATGTCCGCGGCCATCTTCACCTCCGACATCCGGAGCGTCGGGCGCTTCGTCGCCGAGACGGAGGCCGGCATGCTGCATGTCAACCGTGCGGGTACGGGAGCGTTCCCGCACATGGCGCACACGGGGGCGAAGTCCTCGCAGTTCGGTCCCGCGGAGTGCTCCGAGGAGGGCCTCGGCTTCTTCCTCGAGACGAGGACGGTGACCATCGATGTGTCGTGACACCCCCGCCGTCGCGTCGGCTCGCGACCGACCCCTCGTGTCCGCGGAGAGGAGTGCGTCATGTGCGGCACCGTAGGCCTGTTCGTCGGCTGCGCGGCCGCGGCCTTCTGCCCCGTCGCCCGGACGCAGGGCACGACGGACGCGGCCGGCGTCCCGCCGGACGCGCCTCCGCCGGACTACCGCTCCGCCTTCAGCAGCTGGGACGCGCGCGCGAGCGTCCGATCGGCGCCCCGGCGCGTGCTGCGGCCGGACGCGGGCCTCGCCCTGTTCCCGGAGGAGCTGGTGCCGGTCGCCGCGCATCCCCTCGTCCGCGCCCTCGGCCCCGAGGTGCTCGTGGGGATGCAGACGCGCCAGCTCTACCGCTACCTGCACTTCACCGCGAAGCTCGAGCACCTGGTGGTCAACCACGTGGCGCTCGGCATCGCCAACGGGGACGTCCGCGTCCCCATCCCCGAGCAGATGCGGTTCGACGCGCTCAAGATCTACTGCGACGAGGCGTACCACGCCTACTTCTCGGTGGACCTCATCCGCCAGGCCGAGCAGCTGACGGGCATCGCCCCGCCGAAGGCGGACGAGGAGCCCTTCTTCCTCGTGCGGCTGCGCGGCCTGCAGGCTCTTCACGAGCCCCGGCTGGCCGGCCTCATCGAGCTGGCCTTCACGATCGTCTCCGAGACGCTGATCTCCTCCACGCTCACGGACGTGGGACGCGGCGTGCGCGTCGATCCCGCCGTCACGGACGCGGTCCACGACCACGCGCTGGACGAGGGCCGCCACCACGCGTACTTCGCCGCGTACCTCGAGCACCTCTGGGGGAGCCTCGATCCCGGGCAGCGCGAGTTCGTCGCGCAGCTGTTCCCCCGGCTCATCGACGTCTTCCTCGACCCCGACCGGCCCTCCGTCGCCGCCGAGCTCGCCGCGTACGGGCTGCCCCCGGACCAGATCGAGCAGGTGCTGGCGGACGTGTTCTCGGACGACATCCGTCACGCGTACAACCGGGCCACGGCGGCCAAGCTGCTCGCGTACCTCGGGGCGCTGGACGTCTTCTCCAGCTCGGCGGCGCACGAGCAGGCGGCATCGCTCGGGCTCGTGGACTAGGAGATGATCGTGGACATGGAGCGCAGCGAGCGGACCACCGCCGGCGTCCGTCGGACCCGTCAGGCGGGGCCGACATGACGGCGGCTCCCCCGCAGGAGCGCGGACGGCTGGTGTGGCCGGTCGCGGCCTGGTTCTGGGCGCTGCAGTTCGCGGTCCTCAATCCCCTGCTGGCCGTGCTGCTCGTCACGCTGTACGACGCGACGCCCTCGCAGGTCGGCTGGGCGCTCGGCGCGTACAACGTGGGCGGCTTCATCGCGTCGCTGGCGATCCCCGTCCTCGCCGACCGGACGGGCGACTACCTCCGGCCGCTGCTCGTGTGCGCGGTCGCCGGGGTCGCGCTGGTGGTGGTCCTGGCGGTGACGACGTCGCTGCCGTGGGCCGTGGCCGCGCTCGTCGTGCTGGGCGGGCCGCCCGGGGTCGGGTCGACCCTGCTGTTCGCGCAGCTCCGACACGAGGGGGCGGCGCCCGCCCAGGTCATCCGCACCCGGGCGATCGTCTCGTTCGCCTGGGTCGTCGGTCCTCCGCTCGCCACCCTCTGGACGGGAGTGACGGGATCGCCGGCGGCGCTGCTGCTCCTCGCTGCGGTCGGCGTCGTCAACGTCGTCACCGCCCTGCTCCTGCTGCGCCGGCGCGGATCCACGGCCCCGGCGGGCGCCGGAGCCGCCCGCCCGAAGCTGCTCGCGCAGCTGCGCGGCTGGTCGCGCTGGACGACGATGACCGCGTTCGTCCTGCTGCAGGCCACCAACATCGCGACGGTCACGATCGCGTCCCTGTTCATCACGCGCGACCTCGACAGCCCGCTCGTCTGGGCCGGCGTCGTCCTCGGCGCGGCCGCGCTCCTGGAGATCCCCGCGCTCCTCGTCATCGGCCGGCTCCACGGACGCGCGAGCACGGCGTCGCTGCTCCTCACCGGCTTCGCCTCCGGCGCCGTCTACTACGGCACCGCCGCGCTCGCCTCCCACCCCTGGCAGCTCCTCGCCCTGCAGCCGCTGAACGCCTGGTTCTTCGCGGTGGTCGCGGGCGTGGGGCTCACCGTGTTCCAGGACGCCTTCGCGAGCCCCGGTCTCGCATCCGGCCTCTTCACGAACACCCGACGGGTCGGCGCCATCCTCGCCGGGGCGCTCATCGCGCTCCTCGCCGGCTTCCCGGCCCCCTACCGCGCGGTCTACGGCGCCTCGGCCGCGATCACCGCGCTCATGGCCATCGGGGCGCTCGTGATCGTGGTCGCCGGAGCCCGCGCCCGGACACGCTCCCGGGCAGCTGACCCGCTCAGGGCGCCGGATCGGGGGCCTCGCCCCGCGACACCACCCGCCACCGCATGCACCGACGACCGGAAGGAACACCGATGAGCAGCACGACGAGCAAGCTCGAGCCGAGCGACGAGTACCTGGTCCGCTTCCTGAGCGACGGGGAGTACCGCAGGGAGGCCTTCGCGGTCGCCGACCGGCTCGTCGACGAGGACGTGACCGACGAGGGAACCGTCCTCGCGTGGACGCACGGGGACGGGATCCTCGCCGAGCTGGTGACGCACCTGGCGGCGTCGAGGCGCGTGGTGAGGAGCCTGGCCGAGCCGGTGAGCGTGGGGATCGTCTTCGCCGTGTGGAAGGAGGCGCGACGCCTCCAGCCCCGGACCGAGCGGAACCCCGCCGGCGAGGACGCCCTGCGCGCGAAGGTCGCCGAGCTGGAGTGGCTGTTCCGCGACGCCCCCGTCAGCTGGCGGCTCTACATAGTGGACGACGAGTGCCCCGAGGGGAGCCTGGAGGTCGCGCGCGCGATCGTCGAGGAGGACGGGCTCGAGTCGGTCGAGCTGCTCCGGTTGCGCGACGCGCTGCCCGCCGCGGAGCCGCCGCTGTCGAAGCTGGCCGCGGCCGACCTCTCGGTGAAGGGCGGCGCCCTCCTGCTCGGGCTGCGACGCGCCTCCGCGCGGGGCCACGACTACGTCATGTTCACGGACTGCGACAACAGCAACAACCTGGGTCAGATCGGGCTGCTGCTGGAGCCGTTCCTCACCGGCGGGGTCCGAGCCGCCATCGGGGATCGCCGATCCACGCGCGTCTCGCACTGGCAGGACTCCCGGGACAGCGAGTCGACGGCCAACTACGTCCTGAAGCGGGTGCGGCAGCTCCTCGCCTTCGACCTGATCCTCCGCGACGTGACCTGCCCCTTCAAGATGTTCGACCGCGCGTGCCTCGCGGCGATGCTGGAGGAGCTCGACGTCTTCGACTTCTGCGTGGACTACGACATGCTCGGCTACCTGCAGCACGAGGGGACGCCGCTCGCCGTCGTGCCCATCGTCTCGCTCGATTCGGAGACGGAGACGACCTGGGTCCCGCTCGGCAACGCCAGCGTCTGGTGGCAGAAGCTGCGCGGCTTCGTCCACGTGGTGGAGAAGTACGGGCTGCCGCACGACCGGGAGGCGGCCGATCTGGTCCGGAGGCACCTGACGTCCCAGGAGGCCGTCGCGGCGGTGCTCCGCGCCGGAGAGCAGGGCGTCGTCCTCGGCGGGCGGCCGATCAGCCCTGCGGAGCAGCTGCAGATGGACCTGGGCGAGGTGGAGGAGTGGTTGTGTGCCGTGCTGTCGGAGTAGCCACGTGATCGGCGTGGCCCGGTGCCGCCTGGACCCGAGGTGGCGCCGATGAACGGTGACGGGCCCCACCTCGACGAGATGCGGATCGGTGACGTGGCCCGCGAGCCGTCATCGAGACCGACGACGCGGTACAGCCTGACCGTGACGTCCCCGGTGGCCGAGCGCAGGATGTCGGTGGACTGCATCGACCTTCCCGACCTCGCCGCCGTCATCCCGTACTGCCCCGAGGACGCATCGGTCCACCTCGTGGAGCAGGTGCGGCCGGCGCTGTTCGTCAAGCACGGCTGGAGGACCGACCTCGAGCTGCCCGCGGGCTTCGTGGATCCCGGCGAGAGCCCGCGCGACGCCGCCGTCCGCGAGCTGCGGGAGGAGACCGGCCTCGAGGCCCTCGACATCGCGCATCTCTGCGACTTCGTGATCTCGCCCGGCTTCACCGGGGAGATCACGTCCCTCCACCTCGCCCGCGTCGCACCGCGGGAGGACGACGACCGCTGGACCATGACGGTCGACGAGGAGATGCTGCGGGTCCGCCGGGTGCGACTCGCCGACGTCGCCGCACTCCTCGGAGAGGGCCGGGTGCACAACGCCCTCACCTGCCTCGCCCTCACCTGGTGCCTGGCGCACGGGGATGCGCTGGACGCCGGCCCCGGCCCCGGCGCCGGGGGCTCCGATGCGTAGCCGCCGCGAGGACCGGACGACCATGCCCGGCCGACAGCCCGGAGACGTACGTGGCGATGACGAGGGGCGGGCATCCTGCCGGGCATCCTGCCGGGGATCCTCCGGATCGTCGGCGATCCGGCGGCCGTCGCCGACGCAGGCACCGCCTGCCCACGGTCCGTCAGGCGCCACCGACGGTCCACCAGCACGGCACAGGACCACCGGAGGAAGGAGCCCTCGATGCGACGACGCACGACACCCGGCCGGACGGCCTGCCTCGGCCTGATGGCGGCCGTCTCGGCCACCACCCTGGGCCTCGCTCCCCAGGCGTCCGCCGGGACCGCCGCGAGCTCCGACCCCGCCGGGCTCCGCTCGCCGGCGATCGCGGCGAACGCCCCGCACACGCGGACGGTCGACTGGCTGGTGAGCCGGATGACGCCCACGGAGGAGCTTGACCTCATGGAGGGCAGCTGGGCGGACAAGACCAACATCGACGGCACCCTCGACCCGGACACCCACGACCAGGCCGGCTACGTGCGCGGCGTGGCCCGGCTCGGCATCCCCGAGACCCGTCACGCGGATGCGCTCGGCATCGAGGCGTCCGCCGCCGCGACGTCGTATCCGAACCGGCTTGGCCTCGCGTCGTCGTTCGACCGGGACGCGTTCTCGCGGTTCGGACAGCGGGTCGGCGAGGACGGCGCTGAGATGGACATGGACCTCATCTACGGTCCCCAGGTCGACATCGTGCGCATGCCCTCGTGGAAGCGCGACATGACGGCGCTCAGCGAGGACCCGTACGTGGCCTCCGAGCTGGGCTCCCGCGAGATCCAGGGGATCCAGAGCACCGGGCTGCTCGCGCAGGTCAAGCACGTCAGCTCCTACGACGGGCAGGACCAGAACATCGCCTCGCTGGTCGAGGGGCAGGCGGCGCACGAGCTGTACCTCGCGCCGATCGAGGCTGCCGCGTCCGCCGGGGTGAGCTCGATGATGTGCTCGTACGCGACGTCCCGGATCGTCGGCGAGGAGGACGAGCCCCGCTACGCCTGCGCGAACTCGGGTCTGCTCCAGCGCATCGTGAAGGACGAGTGGGGGTTCCCCGGCTGGATCACGACGGACTACGGCGGGGGCACGGCCACGTCCGACCTCCTCGCGGGGACCGACCAGGAGTTCACGACCACGAACTTCTCGTCGGACGCGCTTCTGCCGCTCATCGACCCGCAGTCCGACTCGTACGACGAGAGGTACGCGCACGCGGCGCGCGAGTCGGTGAGCCGGATCCTGTACCAGTACGAGCGCTTCGGGCTCCTCGACGACAGCCGCATCCCGGAGGCCGTGCGGTCGCCGGTGCCGCAGCACGGCGACGTCGACGACACGGACCACGCCATCCGGATCGACGAGCAGGCGGGGATCGAGGAGTCGCTCCAGCTCGCGGAGGAGTCCGCCGTCCTGCTGAAGGACGACGGGGGCGCCCTGCCGCTCGACCCGCAGCGGTCCGTCGCGGTGATGGGGCAGTCCGCCACCCTCCTCCCGGCCGGCCCGGGCGGAGAACGCGCCCTCGGGTTCGGGGACCGGACGAACATCACCCCGCTGAAGGCCATGCGTTCCATCGCCGGCGACCGCGTCACCAGCGCCCCCGGCATCGACCTGCTCGGCACCACCGTCCCGGCGGACGCGCTCAGCGCCGACGAGGGCGGCACCACGCGCGGCCTCACCCGCACGACCACGACGGGAACCGTCTCGACCACGTCGACCGACGCGGCCATCGACGGCGACCAGACGGATCTCCGCCCGGGCAGCACGTACTCCTGGACCGGCTACCTCGACGTGCCGGCGGACGGCCAGTACCGTCTGCTCACCCAGCGTCCCTACGGCACCGACAGCGGCGACGACAGCAGGTACAACCAGGACACCCGCCCGGCGAGCAACAGCACCGCCACCCTCGCGGTGGACGGCAGATCCGTCGCGCTGACCGACCCGGACGCCAAGGTGCTGCCCAACGCGTACCCCACGTACTCGACCGAGGCGGGGATCAGGACGACCGCCGGCAACGGCCAGTACCTGGGCTACGAGAACGCCGCGACCGTCCTCGACCTCACCGCGGGCCGGCATCGGGTGACGCTGGGGTACGCGCCGTCCGCGATCGCCGCGACGACGCCGACGTTCCGCTTCGCCTGGTCCCCGATCGAGGACTCGCTGCGGCAGGCCGAGACGGCAGCACGCACGCACGACGTCTCCGCCGTCTTCGTCGACGACGCGAACCAGGTCACCGGCGACGGCGTCTCCCCGACCAGCGACGTCGCGCGTCTCAGCGCCGACCAGGACGCGCTCATCCGGCGCGTCACCGCCGCCGCGCACGGGGCGGGCCACCGCGTGGTGGTGGTCGTGAACTCGGATGCCGCCGTGCAGATGCCGTGGGAGGAGGGCGTCGACGCCGTGCTGGAGATGTGGTACCCGGGCCAGGAGGGGGGCGCCGCGACGGCGGACACCCTCTACGGCGTCTCCGACCCGTCCGGCAAGCTGACGATCTCGTTCCCGAGGAACAGCTCGGAGACCCTGTTCGCCGGTCATCCCGAGCGGGCGGGCGGCACCCAGCCGCAGGGCGAGCCGACGAGGACGATCAAGTGGACCGAGGGGCTGGACGTGGGATACCGCTGGTACGCCTCCGCGGAGAACACGCAGGGCTTCGCGCCGATGTTCGCCTTCGGCCACGGCCTGTCGTACACGCACTACGTCTACGACGACTACTCGGCACGGGCGACCGGGGACGGCGGCATCGACGTCGACCTCCGGATCACCGACGCGGGAGGGGTCGCGGGCTCGGAGATCCCGCAGGTCTACGTCGGTCCGTCCTCGGAGCTGCCGGACGGGATCGCGCAGGCGCCCACGAAGCTCGTCCAGTTCGACCGCGTCGACCTCGCCGCCGGTCAGTCGAAGCGGGTTCGCATGCACGTCACCGCGCGCGAGCTGTCGTCCTGGTCCGAGTCGTCCCAGCGATGGGTGCTGGGGACGGGACCCCGGACGGTGTCCGTCGGCGCGGCGTCCGACGACATCCGCGTCTCCTCGACGGTGGACGTCGCGGCGGCGGACGTCGCGGCGGCGGACGCCGGGGGACGAGCCGCGCTCGTCCCCTCGTCGTCGACCGCGCCGGCCGTCGCCGTCCCGGCGGTCCCGTCCCTCGCGGAACCGGAGGCGCTCGGTCCGCCTGCTACCAGCCGCGCTCGGCGAGGCGGTGCGGGGCGGGGACATCGGCGACGTTGATGCCGACCATCGCCTCGCCCAGCCCGCGCGACGCCTGGGCGATGGCGTCGGGGTCCTGGTACAGCGCCGTCGCGGTGACGACGGCCTTCGCGCGGGCGACCGGGTTGCCGGACTTGAAGATGCCGGATCCGACGAACACGCCGTCGGCGCCGAGCTGCATCATCATCGCGGCGTCCGCCGGGGTGGCCACACCGCCCGCGGTGAAGAGCACGACGGGGAGCTGGCCGGTCCGCGCGACCTCGAGCACGAGGTCGTACGGCGCCTGCAGCTCCTTCGCGGCGACGTAGATCTCGTCGTGCGTGAGGGCGCTCAGGGCGCGGATCTCCGACTTGATGGTGCGGATGTGCTTGGTGGCCTCGGACACGTCGCCCGTGCCCGCCTCGCCCTTGGAGCGGATCATGGCCGCGCCCTCGGTGATGCGGCGGAGCGCCTCGCCGAGCGTCGTGGCGCCGCACACGAAGGGCACGGTGAAGCCCCACTTGTCGATGTGGTTCACGTAGTCGGCCGGGCTCAGCACCTCGGACTCGTCGATGTAGTCGACCTCGAGGGACTGCAGCACCTGCGCCTCGACGAAGTGGCCGATGCGCGCCTTCGCCATGACCGGGATGGAGACCTCCGCCTTGATCTGGTCGATGAGGTCGGGGTCGCTCATGCGGGCGACGCCGCCCTGCGAGCGGATGTCCGCCGGGACGCGCTCGAGCGCCATGACGGCGACCGCGCCCGCGTCCTCCGCGATGCGCGCCTGCTCGGCGTTGACGACGTCCATGATGACGCCGCCCTTGAGCATCTCCGCGAGTCCGCGCTTGACGCGGCTCGAGCCGACCTGTCCGGGGGTGTTGGTGTCAGTCATTGTGATCCCTATCCTATTCGCCCGCCGGGGCGGGCCAGGCTGCTGCGATGGATGCCCGGACGTCGCCCAGCAGCTGCGGCAGCGCCTTGGTCTTGGCGATGATCGGCAGGAAGTTCGCGTCCTGCCCCCATCGCGGCACGATGTGCTGGTGCAGGTGCTCGGCGATGCCGGCGCCCGCGACCTGCCCCTGGTTCATGCCGATGTTGTAGCCGTCGTTCCGCGACACCTCGCGCACGACGCGCATCGCGGTCTGCGTGAGCGCGCCGATCTCGGCCACCTCCTCGGGGCCCGCGAGGTCGTACGTCGCGATGTGCCGGTACGGGCAGACGAGCAGGTGCCCGCTGTTGTACGGGAACAGGTTCAGCAGCACGAAGGCGTGCTCGCCGCGGGCCACGATGAGCGCGTCCTCGTCGGACATCGACGGCGCGATGCAGAACGGGCACTCGTCGCGGTCCGGCTGCTGGCCCTTCTGGATGTAGACCATCCGGTGCGGGGTCCACAGGCGCTGGAACTCGTCGGGCACGCCCGCGAGGTGGCCCGGGTCGTCGACGCGCACGTCGGGGCGCTCGTCCTCTCCCCCGGACTCGTGGTCCGACAGGGTCAGACGGGCCACGCGGTCACCACCTGCTCGCGGCGCGCGATGGCGCCCGTGATCCGCTCGACGGCCTCGTCGACCGGCACGCCGTTGACCTGGGTGCCATCGCGGAAGCGGAAGCTCACGGATCCGGCCGCCCGGTCGTCCTCGCCGGCGATGAGCTGGTACGGGACGCGGAGCTTGGTGTGGGTGCGGATCTTCTTCGGCATCCGGTCGTCCGAGGTGTCGAGCTGCGTGCGCACGCCCGCCGCCCGGAGCCGGTCGAGCACGCCGCCGAGGTACTCCTCGTAGTCCTCGGCCACGGGGATCCCGACCACCTGCACGGGCGACAGCCACACCGGGAACGCGCCCGCATAGTGCTCGGTGAGCACGCCGAAGAAGCGCTCGATGGACCCGAACAGCGCGCGGTGGATCATGACGGGCTGCTTGCGCGTGCCGTCGTTCGCCGTGTACTCGAGGCCGAAGCGCTCGGGCAGGTTGAAGTCGAGCTGGATGGTGGACATCTGCCAGGTGCGCCCGATGGCGTCGCGCGCCTGCACGGAGATCTTCGGACCGTAGAACGCGGCGCCCGCGGGATCCGGCACGAGCTCGAGGCCCGTGTCGACCGCGACCTGCCGGAGCGTCTCGGTCGCCTCCTCCCACACCTCGTCGGATCCGACGAACTTCTCCGGGTCCTTCGTGGACAGCTCGAGGTAGAAGTCGTCGAGGCCGTAGTCGCGCAGCAGCGAGAGGACGAACTCGAGCGTGCCCTTCAGCTCGTCGGCCATGCGCTCGCGCGTCGTGAAGATGTGGGCGTCGTCCTGCGTCATGCCGCGCACGCGGGTGAGGCCGTGGATCACGCCGGACTTCTCGTTGCGGTAGACCGTGCCGAACTCGAACAGGCGCAGCGGCAGCTCGCGGTACGAGCGCTGACGCGACCGGTAGATGAGCACGTGCATCGGGCAGTTCATGGGCTTCAGGTAGTAGTCAGCGCCCTGGCGCGTGATCTCGCCCTCGTCGTTCCGCGCCTCGTCGAGGTGCATGGCGGGGAACATGCCGTCCTTGTAGAAGTCGAGGTGCCCGCTCGTCTCGAACAGGTTCGACTTCGTGATGTGCGGCGAGTAGACGAACTCGTAGCCGGCCGTCTCGTGCCGGCGGCGCGAGTAGTCCTCCATCTCCCGGCGGATGATGCCGCCCTTGGGGTGGAAGACCGCGAGGCCGGAGCCGATCTCGTCGGGGAAGGAGAAGAGGTCGAGCTCGGCGCCGAGGCGGCGGTGGTCGCGCTTCAGGGCCTCCTCGATGCGGCCCTGGTACGCGCGCAGCTCGTCCTTGGTGGGCCACGCCGTGCCGTAGATGCGCTGCAGCTGCGGGTTCTTCTCGGATCCGCGCCAGTAGGCGGCCGCGACGCGCGAGAGCGCCCAGCCGTTCCCGACCATGCGCGTGCTCGGCAGGTGCGGGCCGCGGCAGAGGTCGCGCCAGAAGACCTCGCCGGTCTTCCCGTCGACGTTCTCGTAGACCGTGAGCTCCGCGCCGCCGACCTCGACGGACTCGCCGTCCTCGCCGAGCTCCTCGCCGGATCCGCCCTTGAGGCCGATGAGCTCGAGCTTGTAGGGCTCGTCGGCCATGAGCTCGCGGGCCTCCTGCTCGGAGACGACGCGGCGCGTGAAGCGCTGGCCCTGGCGGATGATGCGCTCCATGTTCTTGGAGATCGCCTTCAGGTCCTCGGGCGTGAAGGGCTCGGCCACGTCGAAGTCGAAGTAGAAGCCGTCCGTGACGGGCGGCCCGATGCCGAGCTTCGCCTCGGGGTTGATCTGCTGCACGGCCTGGGCCATGACGTGCGCGGCCGAGTGACGGAGGATCGCGAGGCCGTCGGGCGAGTCGATGCGCACGGGCTCGACGACGTCGCCGGGGGCGACCTCTGCCGCGAGGTCCTTCAGCTCCCCGCCGATGCGCATGGCGACGACCGCGCGGTCGCCGAAGAGCGTGAACCCGGTGCCCGCCTCCGTCGCCTCGACCGGCGCGGTCGTCTCCGCGGGCGCGGCCTCGTCGTGGTTCTCGGGCTGGGCGGCGTCTACCACTGCGGGCTCCTTGCGGGACGGGGAGGGAACCGATCCAGACTACCGGCGCGCGGGAGCCGCCCCTCGCCGGGAGCGGCGGGCGTGCGCGCGCCGGCCGGCCGGAGGAGGCGCCGGGGGGAAAGAAAGAAGGCCCCGGTCTCCCGGGGCCTTCTGGGTGGTGAGCGATACTGGGATCGAACCAGCGACCTCTTCCGTGTCAGGGAAGCGCGCTACCGCTGCGCCAATCGCTCATGCACTTGCTCGAGGTGGGGACGGGATTTGAACCCGCGTGGACGGCTTTGCAGGCCGCTGCCTCGCCTCTCGGCCACCCCACCACCGGTGGTTCCCACCTTGTGAAAGGGGACCCCTCTCGGGGCCCCTGTCGAGCGGATGACGAGATTCGAACTCGCGACCCTCACCTTGGCAAGGTGATGCGCTACCACTGCGCCACATCCGCATTTCACACGATGTCCGCCGGCTTCCCGGCGTCCCTGCGTGCTCGATGACTCTAGCCGATCTCCTGGCGCGGGTGCAAAACGACGCGCGCCCGACCGCTCCGGGCACCCCGTTCACGCGCCCGCTGCCCCGTGTTCACGCGGATCCGGTGGGCGAGCGCTCGGGACCAGCCCGGGCGTGTCGCGCAGCGGACCGTCGTCGCCGGCCCCGCCGGGACCGGCGTGACCGCGACGGCGCCCGCGGTATGGCATCATGGATCCGCACCGTCCGCGGTGCGAGCACGGGCGATTGGCGCAGTTGGTAGCGCGCTTCCTTCACACGGAAGAGGTCATCGGTTCGAGTCCGGTATCGCCCACCGTCATCTCCCTCTCCCCCGCTACTGCAGCAGGGCCCGCGCCGTCCCCTCGTCGAGCACGATGTCGGTCACGAGCCCCGCGGCGAGGGCCCCGCGCACGCTCCGCGCCTTGGACGCCCCCGCCACCACGCACACGCGTCGGGGCGCCTTGCGGATCGTCGCCAGGTCCGGCCCGCTCGCCCGCGCGTTGATCGCGATGTCGGCCGACGACCCGTCTTCGCGGAAGAAGACGGTGGAGACGTCTCCCACGACGCCGTCCGCATCGAGCGCGCGCTGGTCGGACCGCTCGAGGTACCCGCCCGAGTAGACGTGGCTCGGCACGAGGGCGACCGGGGATCCGACGCCGAACAGGACCATGTCCATCCGCTCCTGCAGCTCGAGCACGCGCTTCGTGCTCCTCTCGCGCCAGAGGGCGAGCTTCGTGGCGGGGTCGTCGAAGAACGCCGGCACCGGGAACTGCTGCACGGTCGCGCCGTACGCCTGCCCGAACCGCCGGAGGATCTCGCTGGCGTACATGATCCCGGTGGTGCGCACGTTGCCCGCCCCGTTGAGCTGCACGACGAGCGTGTTGTGGGTGGGCTTCGGCACGAGGTACCGGCTGACGGCGCTCACCGTGGAGCCCCACGCGACGCCGACGACCATGTTCGAGTCGACGTACTGGGTGAGCATCCGTGCAGCCGAGAGCGCCACCCGGTCGACGCGGTCGACGTCGCTCGTCTGGTCGGGCACGGGGACGACGTGCGCGACCACGCCGTACCGGTCGTGCAGCTGCTCCCCGAGCACGGACGCGAGGTCGAGCGGCGAGCGGATCTGGATGTCGACGAGGCCCGACTCCCGGGCGTACGAGAGCAGCCGCGACACCGAGGAGCGGCTGGTGCCGAGCTCCCGGGCGATGGCCTCCATCGTCAGGTCCTGCATGTAGTAGAGGTGCGCCGCGCGCAGGGCGTCCTGGGTGCGCTCGTGCGCGATGCCGTCGACCATCCGACGATGCTTGCACATCCGTGCACGGGCTTCGCGGGATCCGTTCGCGGGCGGATGATGGACGGACAGCACGCGCACCACGCACGCATCGAACAGAGAGAAGCCTCCTCGTGACCACGTCGAAGAAGACCGACCTGCGGGACAACGTCGCCCGCATCCACGACCGCCCGAGCGCGCAGGTGCTCGTCATCGGCGGCGGCATCAACGGCATCGCGACGTTCCGCGACCTGGCGCTGCAGGGCGTCGACGTCGTCCTCGTCGAGCGCGCCGACTACGGCTCGGGCGCCTCGGCCGCCAGCTCGCACATGATCCACGGCGGCATCCGCTACCTCGAGAACGGCGAGTTCCGCCTCGTCCGCGAGTCCGTCGAGGAGCGCAACGGCCTCATCCGCATCGCGCCCCACTACGTGAAGCCGCTGCAGACGACCATGCCGATCTTCTCCACCTTCTCCGGCATCCTCAACGCGCCGCTGCGCATGCTCACGCACAAGCAGCGCTCCACCAAGGAGCGCGGCGCCCTGCTCATCAGCGTCGGCATGACGCTGTACGACTCCTTCTCGCGCGACGGCGGCTCCGTCCCCCGTCACCGCTTCCGCGTCGGCAAGGCCGCCCGCGAGGACATGCCCGCGCTCAACAAGGACGTGAAGTTCACGGGCACCTACTACGACGCCTCCGTGCACGAGCCCGAGCGCCTCGCGCTCGACGTGCTGAAGGACGGCCTGGCCGCGGGCGAGCACGCCCGCAGCGCCAACTACCTCGAGGCCGTGGGCGTCCAGGACGGCGGCGTGAAGCTGCGCGACGTGATCTCGGGCACCGAGTTCGTCGTCACCGCGCCGGTGGTCGTCAACGCGTCCGGCCCCTGGACCGACCTCACGAACGACGCCATGGGCGGCGACACGAAGTTCATGGGCGGGACCAAGGGCTCGCACATCGTCGTCGACAACGCCGAGCTGCTCGAGGCGACCAAGGGCCGGGAGATCTTCTTCGAGAACAACGACGGCCGCATCGTGCTCATCTACCCGCTCAAGGGCCGCGTGCTCATCGGCACCACGGACATCGACGCCGACCCGCGCGAGCCGGCCGTCTGCACCGAGGAGGAGGTCGACTACTTCTTCGACCTCGTCAAGCACGTCTTCCCGCAGATCGAGCTGAACCGCGAGCACATCGTGTACCGCTACTCGGGCATCCGCCCGCTGCCGCGCCACGAGGACACCGCGCCCGGCTTCGTGTCGCGCGACTACCGCATCGTCGAGACCGAGATCGCCGGCCTCCCCGACGCGAAGGTGCTGAGCCTCGTGGGCGGCAAGTGGACGACGTTCCGCGCCCTGTCGGCGCACCTGTCGACCGAGGCCACGACGCGCCTCGGCGTCGAGCGCTCCGTGGACACGACGGGCATGCCCATCGGCGGCGGCAAGGACTTCCCGTCCTCCAGCACCGCCCGCGCCCGCTGGATCGCCACGCAGGCGGCCCGTGCCGAGGGCATCGGCACCGAGCAGGTCGACCGCCTGCTCAACCGCTACGGGACGCGCGCCACGAGCGTCATCGACGTCCTGTCCGGGCAGCCGTCGACGCCCCTCGCGACCGACCCGCAGCTCACGCGCGCCGAGATCGCGTACTTCGCCACGCACGAGGACGCGGTGCACCTCGCCGACGTCGTCCTCCGCCGCACGAACCTCGCCTTCGTCGGCGGCGTCACCCACGAGATGCTCGCGGAGATCGCGGACGTGCTGCAGGAGGCGCTCGGTTGGAGCGACGACGAGCGCGACGCCGAGGTCCAGGACACCGTCGACGTGCTGAGCACGTACCACGGGGTCGACGTGGGCGCGACCAAGGTGGCCGCGGACGCGACCGTCACGGAGTTCGCGAACTAGCACGACCGCCGCGGGCCCGCCCGCACCCGGGAGGCCGGTCGCCGAGAGGCGGCCGGCCTCCTCGTCGTGGAGTCCTGCCGCGCGATCGCGCCACGGCCCCTGCCAGGCGACGGGTCTAGGTTCGGGACATGACCCACGCCCGGCTCGACCCGATCCCGCTCACCACGCTCCAGGGCGAGGAGACCACCTTCGGCGCGTACGCCGACAAGGTCGTCCTCGTGGTCAACGTCGCCTCGCGCTGCGGGCTCGCGCCCCAGTACGAGAAGCTCGAGCAGCTCCAGCGCACCTACGGCGATCGCGGGTTCACGGTCATCGGCTTCCCCAGCAACCAGTTCCTGCAGGAGCTCGGGTCCGCGGAGGCCATCGACGAGTACTGCTCCACCACGTGGGGCGTCACCTTCCCGATGATGGAGAAGGTCAAGGTCAACGGGCGCTCGGCCCACCCCGTCTACGCGGAGCTGACGAAGGCGCCGGACGCCGAGGGCAAGGCCGGGCGGGTGAAATGGAACTTCGAGAAGTTCGTCGTGACGCCGTCGGGCTCCGTGCACCGCTTCCGGCCCACCGTGGAGCCGGACGCGCCGGAGATCGTGTCGCTGATCGAGGCGGAGCTGCCCGGCTGATCCGGCCGTCGCGCCCTGCTCAACCGCGGCGCGCGATCAGCCCCGCCAGGTACGACGCCTGACCCGCGTGCTGCAGGTCGTCGGAGAGCACGCTCACGAGGCGGGCGGCGAGCGTGACGGGTGGCGTCCAGTCCTCGTCCACGACGCGCGCGAGCTCCGACTCGTCGAGCCCGGCGAGGTACGCGAGGGTCGCCGCCTGCACGGCGTCGAGGTAGCCGAGGAGCAGCTCCGGGCCGGTGCCCGCGAGCGCGCCCACGTCCTCGGCAGACTGCCCGTACCCGGTGGCGGACGCGTCGAACGGCAGGGCGAAGCGCGCGTCCCATCCCCCGGCCGTCCACGTCTGCGGGGTGCCCGCGACATCGGCCACCTGCGCGTCCTGCACGCGGGCGAGGTGCCAGACGAGCCAGCCCACGGTGTTCGCCTCGGCGTCCGGGCGGAAGGCCAGGTCGTCGGCGTCGAGCCCGTCCACGGCCTCATGCACGATCCCGCCGATGCGTCCGTAGGCGTCGACGAGCAGGTCGATGGCGGGGGTCATGGCGTCTCCTCGGATCGGGTGCGCACCCGGGCGGGCGCCCTCCCATCCTGCTCCGCTCACGACCGTCGACGACGACATGGCAGGCTCGCGGGGTGACGCGACTCTCCCCCGACGCCCCCTGGTCGACGCCCGACGACGACGCGTGGTGCCCCTGCACGAGCGGCGACCCGTACGGCGCCTGCTGCGGCCCGATCCACCGCGGCGACGTCGCGGCGCCCACCGCCGAGCGGCTGATGCGCTCGCGCTTCTCGGCCTACGCGCGCGGGGACGCCGCGCACCTCGCGCGGAGCTGGCACCCGTCGACGCGGCCCGACGAGCTCGACCTGGATCCCGCTGTCCGGTGGTTCCGCCTCACGATCGTGCGCACCGCCCTCGGCGGGCCCGCGGACGCCACGGGCCTCGTCGAGTTCGAGGCGGCGTACCGGCACGACGGGGAGCGCGGCGCGCAGCGCGAGGCAAGCCGCTTCGCCCGGCACCGCGGATCCTGGGTCTACGTCGACGCGGAGTGACCGCGACGCCGCGGGTCAGGCCTCGCCGAACCCCGAGTCGATGAGCTCGACCAGCGCCGTGACGGCCTCCTCCGCGTCGTCGCCGGTGGCCTCGATGACGACGTGCGCGCCGCGCGTGAGCCCGAGCGCCATGACGCCCAGGAGCGACGCGGCGTTCTGCCCGTTGACCGTGATCGCCGACGAGTAGCCCGCGGCGCGCGTGACGAAGTCCGCCGCCGGGCGCGCGTGCAGCCCGTCGCGGTTCACGAGCACGGCCTCGCCGCGCACCGTGCCGGCGCCTCCCGCGGGGGCTGGCTCCGTGCCGTCGGCGCGCGGATCCGGGGCGAGCCCGGCGTCGGCGTCCTCCGCGGCGTCCGCGCTCGCGGCCGAGGCGGCCGCCGCAGCCACCTCCTCGAGGGTCCCGCCGGTCTCGGCGGCCACCGCAGCGGCCACCGCGCCCTCCACGAGCGGCGCGCGGACCACCACGACGCGGGCGCGGGCGTCGTCGTCCAGGAGGTCGACCGCGGTCTCGGCGGTGAGGTACGCGGATCCGAGGTCGGCCAGCACGACGACCCCGTCGCCGCCCTCCGCCCAGGCGAGCGCCTGGGCGACCACGTCGAAGCTCGTGCCGATGCCGGCGTCGTCGAGCGTGCCGTCGCCGGATCCCCCCGCGGGGACGAGCGCGACGGTCGGCGCCATCTGGCGGGCGAGGCCGACGAGGCCGTGCGCGATCAGGGCGCTGTGCGAGACGAGGACCAGGCCGACGCTCACGACGCGGCCCCCTCGGCGTCGCGGGCGGTCGAGGCCGCCGCCCGGAGGATCAGCGCGGACGACTGGGCCCCGGGATCGCGATGCCCGACCGCGCGCTCGCCCAGGTAGGAGGCCCGGCCCTTGCGCGCGACGAGCGGCTCGGTCGCCTCCGCGCCGCGCTCGGCCGCGTCGGCCGCGGCGGCGAGCACGTCGGCCGGAGCGGTCCCCGCGTCGGCGGCGCGCGCGGCCTCGGCGGCGGGACCCCAGGCGTCGACCATGGTCTTGTCCCCCCGCTCGGCCTTGCCGCGGAGCACGATCCCGCCGACCGCGGCCTCGAGCAGGTCGGCCAGCGCGGCCCCGTCGAGGTCGACGCGGCCGGCGACGGCGGCGGACGCCTTGAGGTACGCCGTGCCGAGGAGCGGGCCGGATGCGCCGCCCACGGTGGAGATCAGCGTGGTCGCGACGGCCTTCAGCGCGTCGGCCGGCGTCGCGTCCGCGGCGAGCGCGGGGAGCTTCGCGACCACGGCGCTGAATCCGCGGTCGAGGTTCTCGCCGTGGTCGCCGTCGCCGATCTCGCGGTCGAGGGCGATGAGGTCGCCCCGCCGCTCGGCGATCACGCGCGCCGCCTCCGTGGTCCAGGCCACGACCCAGTCGGTCCCGAGTGCCATCTGCTACCTCCCCCACCGCAGGGCGGCGGTCTGCACGGGCGAGTCCCACAGCTCGGTGAGCTCGTCGTCGAGCAGCAGCACCGTGAGGGACAGGCCCTCCATGTCGAGGGCCGTGACGTAGTCTCCCACGAGGCTCCGCGCGACGGTCAGCCCGGCCTCGCGCAGCACGGCGGCCGCGCGGGCGTAGGCGATGTAGAGCTCCGAGAGCGGCGTCGCGCCCATCCCGTTCACCAGCAGGAGCACGCGGCTCCCCGCCGGCGCGGCCAGGTCCTCCAGCACCGGGTCGAGCAGCCGGTCGACGATCGCGTCCACGGGCTCGAGCGGCAGCTTCACGCGGCCGGGCTCGCCGTGGATCCCGATGCCGACCTCCATCTCGTCGTCCTCGAGCGCGAAGCTCGGCTCGCCGGCGTGCGGGACGGTGCACGCGCGGATGGCGACGCCCATGCTGCGCACCTGCCCGATCACCCGCTCGGCGATGGCGGCCACGGCGTCGAGGTCGTCCCCGCGCTCCGCCGCGGCCCCCGCGATGCGCTCCACGAGCACGGTGCCGGCGACCCCGCGGCGGCCGGCCGTGTACAGCGAGTCGGTCACCGCGACGTCGTCGTCCACGACGACGGTCCGCACGCGCACGCCCTCCGCCTCGGCGAGCTCGGCCGCCGTCTCGAAGTTGAGGACGTCGCCCGTGTAGTTCTTGACGATGTGCAGGACGCCCGCGCCGGCGTCGACCGCGAGCGTGGCCGCGACGACGGGATCCGGCGTGGGGCTCGTGAACACCGGGCCGGGCACCGCGGCGTCCAGCATCCCGTGCCCGACGAAGCCCAGGTGCAGGGGCTCGTGCCCGCTGCCGCCGCCGCTCACGAGGGCGACCCGTCCGGGGCGGGTCGGCTCCGCGCGTCGGACGTGCAGCGGGTCCGCGTTCAGGCGCACGAGATCGGCGTGCGCGGCGGCGAACCCCGCGACCGCCTCCTCGGCGACGGTCCTCGGGTCGTTGATCAGCTTCTTCACTGCGGCTCCTCGCGGGTCGCGGGCGGCGCGCGGGCCCCCGGGCGTCCGAGCCGGATCGAGGAACGGGACTCGGTCGGCGGCGACTCGGGTGCGTGCTCAACATACGCCCGGCGGCGAGCGCGGCACAGGTCGGCACCGGTGCCGGCGGAGCGGCCGGAAGCGCGTCGCGGAGCGGCCAGGCGGGGACGGGCCACCGGCTGCCCCGGCATTAGATTGGAGGGACCGCGATGATGCGGCAGAGGTCGTACCCGCGCCTCGACGAACGATCGGAGCACCACTCAGTGGATCAACTCAGAACGATATTCCTGTCGGAGACGGTGGGCACCGCCCTCCTCGTCCTCCTGGGATGCGGAGTCGTGGCGAACGTCGCGCTCATCAAGTCGAAGGGCCTCGCCGGAGGCACCCTCATGGTCAACTTCGGCTGGGGCCTCGCGGTCTTCGCCGGTGTGACCGTCTCGTACGCGTCCGGCGCGCACCTCAACCCGGCCGTGACGCTGGGCCTCCTCGCCGCCGGCAAGATCGAGGACGTCGCGAGCGTCCCCGTCTACATCCTCGCCCAGATGGTGGGCGCCATCATCGGCGCCGTCTTCTGCTGGCTCGCCTACAAGCAGCACTTCGACGAGGAGCCCGACGCGGCCACCAAGCTCGGCGTCTTCTCGACCGGCCCGTCCATCCGCAACTACGGCTGGAACCTCGTCACGGAGATCATCGGCACGTTCGTGCTGGTCATCGTGATCCTCGGCTTCAGTCTCGCGAACCACCCCGACGCGTCCGCGGCCACCCCCGCCGGCCTCTCGGCGCTCGGCGCCATCCCCGTCGCCCTCCTCGTGGTCGGCATCGGCGCGTCCCTCGGCGGACCGACCGGCTACGCCATCAACCCGGCCCGCGACCTCGGCCCCCGCATCGCGCACGCGATCCTCCCCATCAAGGGCAAGGGCCCGAGCGACTGGTCCTACGCCTGGGTCCCCGTCGTGGGCCCGGCCATCGGCGGCCTGCTCGCCGGCCTCGCGTCCTACGCGCTGCTCCCCATCATCTAGAACCCCGAACCCCACAGGAGAGACCACATGAGCGAGAAGTACATCGTCGCCATCGACCAGGGCACCACCAGCACGCGCGCCATCGTGTTCGACCACGCCGGGTCCATCGTGTCCACCGGCCAGCTCGAGCACGAGCAGATCTTCCCCCGCGCCGGCTGGGTCGAGCACGACCCGATGGAGATCTGGCGCAACACGCGCGAGGTCATCGGCCAGGCGCTGTCCAAGGCCGACATCACCCGCCACGACGTCGAGGCCGTGGGCATCACCAACCAGCGCGAGACCGCCGTCGTGTGGGACCGCACCACGGGCAAGCCCGTATACAACGCCATCGTCTGGCAGGACACCCGCACGCAGAAGATCGTCGACCGGCTCGCGGCCGACGGCGGCGTCGAGCGCTTCAAGCCCACCGTCGGGCTGCCGCTCGCCACCTACTTCTCCGGCACCAAGATCGTCTGGATCCTGGAGAACGTCGAGGGCGCGCGCGCGAAGGCCGATGCCGGCGAGCTGATGTTCGGCACGACCGACACCTGGGTCCTCTGGAACCTCACGGGCGGCACCGACGGCGGCGTCCACGTCACCGACGTGACCAACGCCTCCCGCACGCTCTTCATGGACCTCGAGACCCTGCAGTGGGACGACGGGATCCTGGAGGCCTTCGACGTGCCGCGCTCGATGCTCCCCGAGATCAAGAGCTCCTCCGAGGTCTACGGCCAGGTCGAGTCCTCGAGCCTCCTCCGCGAGGTGCCCATCGCGGGCATCCTCGGCGACCAGCAGGCGGCCACGTTCGGCCAGGCCGCGTTCGACCAGGGCGAGTCGAAGAACACGTACGGCACCGGCAACTTCCTGATCTTCAACACCGGCACCGACATCATCCACTCGCAGAACGGCCTCCTCACGACGCTCGGCTACAAGCTGGGCGACGCGGAGCCGCACTACGCGCTGGAGGGATCCATCGCGGTCACGGGCTCGCTCGTGCAGTGGATGCGCGACAACCTCGGCCTCGTGTCGAGCGCCGCGGAGATCGAGACCCTCGCCGCCACGGTCGAGGACAACGGCGGGGTGTACTTCGTGCCCGCGTTCTCGGGCCTGTTCGCGCCGTACTGGCGCTCGGACGCGCGGGGCGCGCTCGTCGGCCTCACGCGCTACGTGAACAAGGGCCACATCGCCCGGGCCGCGCTGGAGGCCACCGCGTTCCAGACGCGCGAGGTGCTGGATGCGGTCAACGCCGACTCGGGCGTCGACCTCACCGAGCTCAAGGTCGACGGCGGCATGATCGCCAACAACCTGCTCATGCAGTTCCAGGCCGACATCCTCGGCGTGCCCGTCGTCCGCCCCGTCGTCGCGGAGACCACCGCGCTCGGCGCCGCGTACGCGGCCGGCCTCGCGGTCGGGTTCTGGAAGGACCTCGACGACCTGCGCAGCAACTGGCAGGAGGACAGCCGCTGGACGCCCGACATGGACGACGCCGAGCGCGAGCGTCAGCTGCGCCTCTGGAAGAAGGCCGTCACGAAGACCTTCGACTGGGTCGACGACGACGTGCAGTAGGCCGCACCCGCACGATCCGCACGCCCCGTCGCCCCTCGGTGACGGGGCGTGCGGCGTCCCCCGGGCACCGGCGACGGGCATCGGCCGCCCGCGCGCTCAGAGGAGCGTCGGCTGCCCGCCGCCCGCGGGGACGTCGTCCACCGGCGCGATCAGGTCCCGCCCGTCGTTCCGGACGCTGTTGACCCGGGTGGAGACCCGGCGCGGCACGAGGCGCGGCTCGGGCAGCGACGCGAGCAGGTGCCGCACGTCGTCGACCGCCGCCGTCCCGACGTCGAGCCAGTCGTCCAGCCGGTCGCGCGGGACGATCACCGGCGTGCGGTCGTGGATGCGCCCGAGCGCGTCGCTCGCGGCGGACGTGAGGATCGCGAGGCTCCGCAGCCACGCGCCGGGCTGCCCGTCGGCCACCGCGGGGTCGCGCCAGTGCTCGTACACGGCGGCGAAGGCGAGGGGACCCTCGTCCTCGGCATGCAGGTACACCGGCAGCTTCCCCTCGGCGGTCGCCTGCCACTCGTAGTACCCGTCGGCCGGCACGATCGCGCGCCGTGCGAGCACGGCCTTCCGGAAGGCGGGCTTCTCCGTCACGGTCTCGACCCGGGCGTTGATGAGCGGCGGGCCCTGCGGCGACCGGGCCCACGGGGGCACGATCCCCCACCTCGCGCTGGCGAGCACGCGGCGGGTGCCGCCGTCGGCGTCCGCGCGCGGCCGGCGATCGGCAATCAGACGCACCTCCGTGGTCGGCGCCACGTTCCACGACGCCGGCGGGTCGTCGCCTTCCACGTCGTCGACCGCCCAGTCCCCGACGAGGTCGCCCGTCGCCCGCGCCACCACGAATCTCCCGCACATGCGACCATCATCCGCCGTGCCCGCGACATCGCCGGTCGCGGGCGGATCAGGCGCGGGTCGCGGCCGCCCACTCCCCGAGCTTGGCGGCCGCCAGGCCCGAGTCCACGGCGTCGGCGGCGACGACGAGCTTCTCGCGGAGCCGCTGCGCCATGGGCTGCTGCACGCGCGTGGGATCGCCCATGAGGTCGAAGGCCTCGAGCCCCGCCGCCGCGTTGAGCAGCACGACGTCGCGCTGCGGACCCGGCTCCCCCGCGAGCACCCGTCGGATGACGGCGGCGTTCTCCTCTATCCCCTCACCGAGGAGCGCCTCGATGGGCGCGCGCGGGATGCCGAGCTCGAGCGGGTCGAGATCGTGCTCGACCACGGCTCCGCGGCTGACCTCCCAGATGTGGCTGTGGCCCGTGGTGGTCAGCTTGTCGATCCCGTCGTCACCCCGGAACACGAGCGCCGTCGCCCCCCGGGTGCGGAACACGCCGACGAGGAGCGGCACGCGGGTCAGGTCCGCCACGCCGACGGCGGACGCCTCCGGCCGCGCCGGGTTGCAGAGCGGCCCCAGCACGTTGAAGAGCGTGGAGATGCCGAGCTCGCGTCGCGTCGCGGCGGCGTGGCGGAACCCGGGGTGGAAGAGCGCCGCGTGGGCGTAGGTGATGCCCGTCTCGCGGAGCACCTCCCCCACGCGCTCGGGCGTGATCGTGAGGTCGACGCCGAGGGCCGTCAGCACGTCGGAGGCGCCCGAGGCCGAGCTCGCCCCGCGGTTGCCGTGCTTGATGACGGGGACGCCCGCGGAGGCGGCGATCACGGCGGCGACCGAGGAGATGTTGAGGACCGCGCCGTAAGGGTCCCCTCCCGTGCCCACGATGTCGAGGGCACGCGGATCCGCGTCGAGCGGCAGGGCCTCCTCGAGCACCGCGTCCCGGAACCCGACGATCTCGTCGACCGTCTCGCCGGCCGCGCGGAGCGCCACCAGCAGCCCCCCCAGCTGGGCGGGCGTGGCCTCGCCCCGCATCACCTGGCGCATCGCCCACGTCGACTCCGCGACGGACAGGTGGCCCCCCTCGATCAGGGCGGTGATGAGCGCGGGCCATGTGGGGGCGGAGGGCATGCGGATCAGCCTAACGAGAGGCTGGATCGGATCTCACGGGCGGCCCGGGTGGGCGTCGGGTGTCGTCGGCCTGGGTCATAATGGAACCTGTGACGACCACCTCAATCTCCCCTGCATCCACCGCGCCGGTGGTGAACCGGCCGAACACGGTCGCCGTCGGCACCATCGTGTGGCTCGGCAGCGAGGTGATGTTCTTCGCGGGCCTCTTCGCGATCTACTTCACCCTCCGCTCCACGTCCGGCGCCCTCTGGGAGTTCGAGGCAGGCCGCCTCAACGTGCCCTTCTCGCTGGTGAACACCCTCATCCTCGTGTCGAGCTCGTTCACCTGCCAGTTCGGCGTCTTCGCGGCGGAGCGCCTGCAGGCGCGGGCCACCGGATGGAAGCCCAGCCAGTGGGGCACGGTCGAGTGGTTCTTCCTCACCTACGCCCTCGGCGCCATCTTCGTCGTCGGCCAGATCTTCGAGTACGCCACCCTCGTCACCGAGGGAATCACGCTCAGCAGCAATGCCTACGGCTCGGCGTTCTACATGACCACGGGCTTCCACGGCCTCCACGTCACGGGCGGTCTCATCGCCTTCCTCCTCGTCATCGGGCGCATCTTCGCTGTCCGGTCGATGGGGCACAGGGAGGCGACGAGCGCCATCGTCGTGTCCTACTACTGGCACTTCGTCGACGTGGTCTGGATCGGGCTCTTCCTGGTCATCTACGTCCTCAAATAGCACCGAGCGGGAGCAACAACCACAGCATGAGCACCACGACAGCACGCGCCCGCCGCACCGGCCGCCGCAGCCCCCTGACCACCGTCGCCCTCCTCGCCATCGGCCTGCTCTTCACGGGCGGGGCCTACGCACTGATCCAGACGGGCACCGCCTCGGCCCAGGTCGACCTCAAGAGCGCGCAGACCATCGACGAGGGCCAGAAGCTCTTCGGCTCGAACTGCGCCACCTGCCACGGCATGGACGCCACGGGCACGGGCGTCGCCCCGAGCCTCATCGGCGTCGGCGCCGCGTCGGTCGACTTCCAGGTCGGCACGGGTCGCATGCCCCTCCAGGCCACCACGGTCCAGGCGGAGGAGAAGCCGACGCAGTTCACGGACGACCAGGTCAAGGAGCTCGCCGCCTACGTCGCGTCGCTCGCCCCCGGACCTGCGATCCCGGCGAGCCAGTACCTCGACGGGCAGGGCGACCCCGCGAACGGCGCCGAGCTCTTCCGCATCAACTGCGCCATGTGCCACAACGTGGCGGGGGCCGGAGGCGCCCTCACCGAGGCGAAGTTCGCCCCGAGCCTCAAGGGCGTGGACCCGGTGCACATCTACGAGGCCATGGTCACCGGCCCGCAGAACATGCCGGTCTTCAACGACACGAACATCTCCCCCGAGGACAAGCGCGACATCATCACGTCGCTCCAGTACATCGAGCAGAACAGCAACGTCGGCGGCGCCGACCTCGGCGGGCTCGGCCCGGTCTCCGAGGGGCTCTTCATGTGGATCTTCGGCCTCGGCGGCATCGTCGCCCTGACCGTGTGGCTCACCGCCAAGTCCAACTGACGCCCGCATCGATGAACCGCACCAGAACACACGAGAGGCACGCACATGGCACACGACGATAAGGACGAGTCGGGCGTCGTCCCCGCGGGCTACGACGCCGGCGAGCTCGAGTCCGCGGGCCGTGACGTCGTCCTCCCGGGCGGCACCGCCGTCGCCACGCGCGACGCGTTCCAGAACCCCGGCTTCCCGGAGCACCGCCTCCGCGTCACCGACAAGGACCCGAAGAAGGCGCAGACGGCCGAGCGCGTCGTCTACACCTGGTTCTACCTGTCCATCGTCGGCAGCGTCTTCGCCATCGGCGCCTACTTCGGCTTCCCGATCTACGCGGACGACCCGGGCAGCGTGCGGCTCAACAACCTGTTCCTCGGCATCGGCATCGCCCTGGCGCTGCTCAGCCTGGGCATCGGCGCGATCCACTGGTCGAAGGCGCTCATGAGCGACCACGAGCTGATCGACGAGCGGCACCCGCAGGGCGGCTCCCCCGCCACGCAGGCGCGCGCCGTCGAGATCTTCGCCCAGGCGAATGAGGAGTCCGGCTTCGGTCGCCGCTCGCTCATCCGCAACAGCCTCATCGGCGCCCTCGTGGCCTTCCCGCTCCCCGCGGTCGTGCTGTTCCGCGACCTCTACCCGGGCAGCGCCGAGGAGCCCGCCTCCGCCCTCAGCCACACGATGTGGAAGGCCGGCGAGGTCCTCACGCGCGATCCGTCCGGCACGCCAATCAAGGCGTCCGACGTCACCATCGGCTCCGCGTTCCACGTCATCCCCGCGTCCCTCATGGACCTGGAGGAGGGCAAGCTCGAGGAGAAGGCCAAGGCCGCGGTGCTGCTCATGCGCCTGCGTCCCGAAGACCTGGTCGAGCTGCCGGAGCGCAAGGGCTGGTCGTACGACGGCATCGTCGCCTACTCCAAGGTCTGCACGCACGTGGGATGCCCGGTGGCGCTCTACGAGCAGCAGACCCACCATCTGCTCTGCCCCTGCCACCAGTCCCAGTTCGACGTGACCAACCACTGCGAGGTCATCTTCGGACCTGCCAAGCGGCCCCTGCCGCAACTGCCCATCGCCGTCAACGACGAGGGCTACCTCATTGCACAGAGTGATTTCACCGAGCCCGTAGGGGCGAGTTTCTGGGAGCGTCGTGGTGACTACAACAGCTGATCCGACCACGACGGGTGCCGCCGCGCCCGCCGCCACGAGCGGGGGCGGCCTCACCGCCGCCGCCGCCACCTACCTCGACGAGCGCACCAGCGTCAGCGTCGCCGTCAAGGAGTTCGGGCGCAAGATCTTCCCGGACCACTGGTCCTTCATGCTCGGCGAGGTGGCGCTGTACAGCTTCGTCGTCATCCTGCTCACGGGCACGTGGCTGACGTTCTTCTTCAACCCCTCCATGGCGGAGACGCACTACGCCGGCTCCTACGCGCCCCTCAAGGGCGTCGAGATGTCCGTCGCCATGTCGTCGTCGCTCGACATCTCGTTCGACATCCGCGGCGGCCTGCTCATGCGGCAGATCCACCACTGGGCGGCGCTGCTCTTCGTCGCCTCCATCGGCCTGCACATGCTGCGCATCTACTTCACCGGTGCGTTCCGCAAGCCGCGCGAGCTCAACTGGTTCATCGGCTTCGTCCTGTTCATCCTGGCGATGGCCGAGGGCTTCACGGGCTACTCGCTCCCCGACGACCTGCTCTCCGGCAACGGCCTGCGGATCATCGACGGCATGGTCAAGGGCATCCCGGTGATCGGCACGTGGATCTCGTTCCTCCTCTTCGGCGGCGAGTTCCCGGGCACGCACATCATCCCGAGGCTGTACACGCTGCACATCCTGCTGCTGCCCGCGATCCTCGTCGCGTTCCTCGCGCTCCACCTCCTGTTCGTGGTCGTGCACAAGCACACCCAGTTCGCCGGTCCCGGCCGCACGAACGAGAACGTGGTCGGTGTGCCGGTCCTCCCGACCTTCGCGGCCAAGGCCGGCGGCTTCTTCTTCGTCGTCTTCGGCGTGATCGTGGTCATGGCGTCGTTCTTCACCATCAACCCGATCTGGAACTACGGGCCCTACGACCCGTCACCGGTGTCCGCGGGAACGCAGCCCGACTGGTACATCGGCTTCGCGGACGGCGCCCTGCGCCTCGTCCCGCCGGGACTCGAGTTCGTGCTGTTCGACCACACGTTCTCGTTCAACATCATCCTGCCCATCACGGTCCTGGGCCTGTTCATCGTGCTCGTCGCGCTCTACCCCTTCATCGAGGCGTGGATCACGGGCGACAAGCGCGAGCACCACATCCTCGACCGTCCGCGCAACGCCCCGACGCGCACCGCGATCGGCGCCGCCGGCGTCACGTTCTACGCGGTCCTCTGGTCTGCCGCGAGCTCCGACCTCATCGCCACGCACTTCAAGGTGTCGATGGAGGGTGTCATCCACACCCTGCAGGCGCTCCTGATCCTCGGACCGGTCATCGCCTACCAGGTCACGAAGCGCATCTGCCTGGCGCTCATGAAGAAGGACCGCGAGATCGCCCTCCACGGGGTCGAGTCGGGCCGCATCGTGAAGCTCCCCGGCGGGGAATTCATCGAGGTGCACGAACAGCTCGACGAGTACGAGCGCTGGCGCCTGGTGAGCTTCGACGACTACAAGCCGCTCATGATCCGCCCGGACAGCCGTGGACGCATCACGGTCAACCAGCGGGCCCGCGCGGCGCTGTCGAAGTGGTTCTTCGAGGACCGCATCTCCCCGGTCACCACCAAGGACGTCGAGCGCAGCCACGGCGACCACCACTAGCAGCACCCGCTCGGATTGATCCCGGGCACGACCGAGAGCCGGTCCGGCATCACGCCGGATCGGCTCTCGTGCGTCCACGGCCCCATCGCCCGACGCACGACCCCTGTCACGCGTCACAGCCGTCCGCCTCGAGGAGCGCCCGTGGATCTCGATCGTCTCGCTGCCTGGCTCCGCTGCCCGATGTGCCGCGAGGACCTGACGGCCGTGCCTCCCCTGGCCCTCCGCTGCGCGAACGGGCACGCCTTCGATGCGAACAAGCGCGGCTACGCCTCCCTCCTGCCGGCCGGAACGCGCGTCACCGGTGACACCGCCGACATGCTGTCCGCGCGCGACCGCTTCCTCGAGGGCGGGCACTACTCCCCCATCTCCGACGGGATCGCGGACGCGCTCGACCTCGGCCGCGACACGGCGCGGTGCGAGAGCGGTCCCCGACGGATCCTCGACGCCGGGTGCGGGACGGGCCACTACCTGCGCACCCTCCTCGACCGCGTGCCGTCCGCGCACGGTCTCGCCGCGGACCTGTCGGTCGACGCCGTGCGTGCGGCAGTGCGCGGTCGGCACGACGTCGACGGGCTCGTCGCCGACACCTGGGCGGGTCTGCCCGTCCGGGACGGTGTCGCGGATCTCCTGCTCGACGTGTTCGCCCCTCGGAACATGCGCGACTTCCACCGGGTCCTGGTGCGCGACGGCCTCCTCCTGATCGTCGCGCCGGGACCCGAGCACCTCCGTCAGCTGCGCGAGGCCGGCCGCGCGGTCGGGATCCAGGCCGACAAGCGCGAGCGGATACTGGCCTCGGCCGCGCCGCTCTTCGAACCCCTGTCCGAGACCCTCATCCGCCACGACCTCGTGCTGGGCGCCGACGACGTCGATCGCCTCCTCGGGATGGGGCCGTCAGCGCACCACCGCGATCCGCGCGACGGATCCCCGCCCCTTCTAGAGGCCGCCTCGTCCCCCGTCACCCTCGACGTGACGATCCATCTGATGCGACGGTGCGACATCCAGGGCCCGGCCTGACGGCGGCCCGTGCCGGGAGCTCACGTCCGGTCGCCACGCGCCGCGGCTCCCGTCGGCTATCCCCCGACTCCCCGAGGTGGAGGATCCCCGCCAGGTCAGCTTTCACGGGCTCGACGGTCATCACCTCGCGGCGTGGCCACTGGCGGATGCGGGCCCGGCGGGCTGGACTGCGATGCTCGGGGACGACGTCCGCCTCCGTACGGGACCTCGGGCCGCGCGCCACGCACGATCGGCCCCTGGATGCCCCACGCCGGCCGGAGGAGGTCGCCGTCCGCCGGACGGCGGAACGCCTGGAGCAGCTGAGCTCTCCGCCCATCGCACGCGGATCTCATCCGCACTCAGGGCGGACGCCCGACGCTCCCTGCTGCCTCCGATACGTGCGCGTCGACGCGACTCACGGGATCCGTGCGTCCGCTGCTCGATCCCCCGACATGTCCTCCGGCTCGGAACGACCGCAGACGGGCCGGAACGCGAGACGCTCGGGACCGCAGTCGCGGCCCGGGCATCTTCAGCGTCAGCGCCTCACCAGCTCAGCGAAGCAGCTTCTTGTAGAACTCCGCCGTCCGCTCGTAGCCGAGCCGCTTGTAGAACTCGCCGGCGCGTCGCGTGCTCATCGTGATCTGCCCGACGCCACGATCGCCGCAGAGGCGCTCGACCGCTCGGACCAGGGCCGAACCCGTGCCGGAGCTCCGCGCCTCCCCGTCGACGACGAGCTCCTCGAGGTGCGCGCTGAGGCCACCGGCGTAGAGCAGACGGCTGACGACGAGGTACGCGTATCCGACGACGCGGCCGGCATCCTCGGCGACCAGGAGCACGTCGCGACCGACGTCCTTGTTCGCCCGGAGGATGTGGAAGAACGTGACGTCGAAGTCGTCCCTGGTCGCCGGGGCGTTGATCATGTCGAGCTGCTGGCACAGGGCGAAGACGGCGTCTCCGTCGGAGGCCAGGGCGTGCCGGATGTCGACCATCGGATCAGCGGGCGAAGTAGCCGCGGTAGTACTCGTAGGTCCAGCCCACGAGCGCGATGATCGCGAGCCCACCGCCGATGATCGCGATCCAGATGCCGACGGCGAGGCCGAGGAACACGGACGCCGCACCGGCCGCGAGGATCACCGGCCACCAGCTCCACGGGCTGAAGAAGCCGAGCTCCGGATCGCCGTCATCGACGTTGGCGTCGCTGCGGTCCTCCGGGAGCTCCCCGTTCTGCGCGGCGTAGAGCCGAGCCACGAAGAAGCCGATGAACGCGGCCAGGACGCCCGAGAGCGCGATGGCCAGCGTCCCGACCCACTCGACCGTGTTCTGGTCGATGAGGTGCCAGATCGTGTACGCGGCCGCCGCGAGGACGAAGAAGACCGCGAGGATGTAGAAGAGGTTCCTATTGGCGCGCACGTCACTTCACCTTGTCGCTGGAGATGTCGTAGGTCGCGGCATCCGGAGCGTCCTTGGCCGGCCCGATGCCGACGGGGATGCCGGCTTCCGGGTGGTTCAGGTCGAAGGCCGGGGCCTCGGAGCGGATGCGCGGGATGGACGTGAAGTTGTGCCGCGGCGGCGGGCAGGACGTGGCCCACTCGAGCGAGCGGCCGTAGCCCCACGGGTCGTTGACCGTCACGCGCGGCGCGGTGCGGGCCGTGATCCACACGTTCAGGAAGAACGGGATCATCGACAGCGCGAGGATGCCTGCGCCGATGGTCGACAGCTGGTTCATCCAGGTGAAGTCGTCCTCGGGCTGGTAGGTCGCGTACCGACGCGGCATTCCCATGACGCCCAACCAGTGCTGGATGAGGAACGTGGTGTGGAAGCCGATGAACAGCAGCCAGAAGTGGACCTTGCCGAGACGCTCGTTGAGCATCGTGCCCGTCCACTTGGGCCACCAGAAGTAGAAGCCGGAGAACATGGCGAACACGACGGTGCCGAAGACCACGTAGTGGAAGTGCGCGACGACGAAGTACGTGTCCGAGACGTGGAAGTCGAGCGGCGGCGACGCCAGGATCACGCCGGTGAGACCGCCGAACGTGAACGTGATGAGGAAGCCGATGGCCCACAGCATGGGCGTCTCGAACGTGACCGAGCCGCGCCACATCGTGCCGATCCAGTTGAAGATCTTCACGCCGGTGGGCACCGCGATGAGCATGGTCATGAGCGAGAAGAACGGCAGCAGTACGGATCCGGTGACGTACATGTGGTGCGCCCACACCGTGACCGAGAGGGCCGCGATGGAGATGGTGGCGTACACGAGCGTCTTGTACCCGAAGATCGGCTTGCGGCTGAAGACCGGGAATACCTCGGACACGATGCCGAAGAACGGCAGCGCGATGATGTACACCTCGGGGTGGCCGAAGAACCAGAACAGGTGCTGCCACAGGATGGCGCCGCCGTTGGCGGGGTCGTAGATGTGCGCGTCGAAGATCCGGTCGGCGCCGAGGCCGAACAGCGCGGCGGCGAGCACCGGGAACGCCATCAGCACGAGGATCGACGTCACCAGGATGTTCCACGTGAAGATGGGCATCCGGAACATGGTCATGCCGGGGGCGCGCATGGTGATGATGGTCGTCACGAAGTTGACCGCCCCGAGGATGGTGCCGAAGCCGCTGAGCGCGAGCCCCATCACCCACAGATTGCCTCCCAACCCCGGTGAGAAGGTCGTGCTCGACAGCGGCGCGTACGCGAACCATCCGAACGAGGCGGCACCGGCCGGGGTGAGGAAGCCGGCGACCGCGATGAGCGAGCCGAAGTTGAACAGCCAGTACGCGAACGCGTTGAGGCGCGGGAACGCGACGTCCGGGGCGCCGATCTGCAGCGGCATGAGCACGTTGGCGAAGCCGGCGAAGAGCGGCGTCGCGAACATGAGCAGCATGATCGTGCCGTGCATGGTGAAGAGCTGGTTGTACTGCTCCTTCGTCTCCACCACGTGCAGACCCGGCTCGAACAGCTGGGCGCGGATGACGAGCGCCATGACCCCGCCGAGGCAGAAGTAGAGGAACGAGGTGATCAGGTACAGGTACCCGATCGTCTTGTGGTCGGTGGAGGTGATCCAGTTGACCACGACGTTGCCCCGGCGTTCGGCCTTGCCGTTGCCGTCGAGGACCTTCGCCTGACCCGCGGGGATCGCGGTGGGACGGTTGAGGGTCGATGTCACGTTTCTGCTGCCCTACTCTTCGGACGACTCGGTGGTGGCCGGCACCTCGGTGCCGGGGAGGTTCTGCAGGCGGTCGTAGTCCTTGCCGAGGTCTCCTGCGAACCCGGCCGCCTTCTGCTTCTCGATGTAGGCGTTGTAGTCCTCGATGGACACGACCTTCACCTGGAACAGCATGAGGGAGTGGTACTCGCCGCAGAGCTCGGCGCAGTCGCCGTTGTAGGTGCCGATCCTCTGCGGGATGAACGACATGTAGTTCGTCTTGCCGGAGATGAGGTCCTTCTTGTAGAGGAAGTCCACCACCCAGAAGGAGTGCAGCGTGTCGCGCGTGTTGAGCTCCAGCTCGACCTTGGTGTTGACCGGCAGGTAGAGCGTGGGGAGCTTGGCCTTGTCGACGGCGCCCTGCGGGCCGTTCTCGGCCTCGACGGCCTGGACGCCCTGCTCGTAGGCGCCGCCCTCGAGGGTCTGGCCGGCCTCGGTCTGGCCGCCGAGGTAGTTGAAGTCCCACGCCCACTGCTTGCCGAAGACCTGGACCTTGACCTCGGGCTTGTCGAAGCGCGCCTCGATGGCGGCCTGGTCCTTGGCGGTGAAGGCGAAGAAGCCGAGCACGAGGATGAGGGGCACGATCGTGTAGAAGATCTCGATCGGCATGTTGTAGCGCATCTGCACCGGTAGGCCGGTCTGGCCCTTGCGGCGGCGGTAGACGACCGCTGCCCAGATGGTGAGGCCCCAGGTGAGCACGCCCACCGCGAGGAGGACGATCCAGGCCGTGACCCAGAGGCCGATGACCGAGTCGACGTGGTTCGTGGTGCCCGGCTCGGTGGGGAGGAAGCCCTGGAGCTGCTGCTGCGTGCACCCCGCGAGGAGTACCGAGATGCCTATGGCGACGGGGATCGTCAGCCAACGTTGACGGCGAGTGAAGCGCACGTGCAGACCCTTCGAAGAACCGGATGTGACGGGTTCCACCCTACGCGACAGGGAGCCGCCCGAAGGACGACTCCCTGCTCGAAGCCCGGTTTACCGGGCCGGATCGCTTACCGCTGCATGTGTCAGTGGAACGAGTCGCCGCAGGCGCACGAGCCGCCGGCGTTGGGGTTGTCGATGGTGAAGCCCTGCTTCTGGATGGTGTCCTCGAAGTCGATCGTCGCGCCGTCGAGGTAGGGGACGCTCATCTTGTCGACGATGACCTCAACGCCGTCGAAGTCGACCGTGGCGTCGCCGTCGAGCTCGCGCTCGTCGAAGTAGAGCTGGTAGATGAGGCCGGAGCAGCCGCCGGGCTGGACGGCGACGCGGAGGCGCAGGTCCTCGCGGCCCTCTTGCCGGAGCAGGCTCTTGACCTTGCTCGCGGCGGTGTCCGTGAGTCCGACGCGGTGGGCAGCCTGGGCGGCCTCGGTCAGCGTGGTGTCGGTCATGAGCACTCCTCGGGTGATGGGATCTGCGGTCGGGCGACTCCGGTGGAGTCTACGTCGTGCAACCGCGGGAGTCACCCGGGTGTTCCCGCCGTCCGGCGGGGATCCTCGACGGATCCCCGCGGTCGGCCGGCGGCTCAGCCGCGCCGGGCGATGCGGCTGAGGAGCACCGCCTCGCTGAGGATCGCGCGCCGCAGGACGCCCAGGTGCTGCGACTCGTTCGGGCTGTGCGCGCGGGTGTCGGGGTCCTCGACGCCGGTGACGAGGATCTGCGCGGACGGGAACGCCTCGACGAGGTCGGCGATGAACGGGATCGAGCCGCCGATGCCGGCCTGCACGGGTGCGCGGCCCCAGCCGGCGGTCATCGCGGCGGTCGCCTCGGCCATGGCCCATCCGGTCGTGTCGACGAGGAAGGGATCGCCCTGGTCGACGTCGCTGATCTCGACGTGCGCGCCGAAGGGACGGTGGGCCTGCATGTGCGCCTCGAGGGCGCGGTGCGCGTCGGCCGCGGTCTGGCCGGGCGCGATGCGCGCGCTGATCCGGACCGACACCTCCGGCAGCAGCGTGTTGCTCGCGTTCGCGACCGACGGGGCGTCGATGCCCGTCACCGTGATGGCGGGCTGCGCCCAGAGGCGGGTCAGGATCGGGCCCGTGCCCACCGGGGACACGCCCTCGAGCAGCGCGGCCTCCTCGGCGAGGCGGGCGTCGTCGTACTCGGGGGTGTCCATGTCCGCGGAGGAGAGGCCGGCGACGGCGACGGAGCCGTCGGCGTCCCAGAGCGAGTCGAGGAGGCGGACCGCGGCCATCATCGCGTCGGGGACGGCACCGCCGAACATGCCGGAGTGCGACGCGTGGTCGAGCGTGCGGACGGTGAGGCGGAACGTGACGTTGCCGCGGAGCGCGATGGTGATGGAGGGGGTGTCGACGTCCCAGTTGTCGCTGTCCGCGACGACGATGACGTCGGCGGCCAGCGCGTCGTGGTGCTTCGCGAGGAAGTCGGAGAAGGAGCGGGACCCGGCCTCCTCCTCCCCCTCGATGAAGACCGCGAGGCCGAGGTCGAGGTCGTCGCCCTCCGCCTCGACGAGGGCGCGGATCGCCGCGACGTGCGTCATGATGCCCGCCTTGTCGTCCGAGGCGCCGCGCCCGTGCAGGCGGTCGCCGCGCAGGGTCGGCTCGAACGGCGGAGTATCCCAGTGCTCGTCCGCCCCGGGCGGCTGCACGTCGTGGTGCGCGTAGAGGAGGACCGTGGGCTTCCCGTTCCGCGGCGCCCGGGTCGCGAGGACGGCCGGCTGCCCGTCGTCGCCGGACGGGGTCGCGGCACGGTGGACGGAGACGTCGTCGAAGACGCCGAGCCCGGCGAGCAGTCCCGCGACGGCGTCCGCGCTGGCGGCCACGTGGGTGGGGTCGAAGGCCGGCCAGGACACCGAGGGGATGCGCACGAGAGCGGAGAGGTCGGCCACCGTGGCGGGGAACCCGCCCGCGACAGCCGCGGCGAGCCGGTCGACGGCCTCCTGGTCCGGGGCGGTCACGGCGTCTGCGGAGGTGTCGGGAGGCGTCATGCAGGTAATCTTAGATTCACTCCAGGCAAGGACGAGAGACGTGGCGAAGCAGCAGACACCCGCAGAGACCCCCTCCGAGACGACCGCTCCGGCGGGCGCCGAGGGCCGGACGGCCGACGGGAAGAAGGGCCCCACCCCCACCCGCCGGGAGCGCGAGGCCGCGAACCTGCGTCCGCTCGTCCCCCAGGACCGCAAGCTCGCCGCTCAGCAGAGCAAGGAGAAGGCGCGCGAGGCGCGTGCCCGGGCCAACGCCGGCATGGCGGCGGGAGACGAGCGGTACCTGCCCGTCCGCGACAAGGGACCGCAGAAGCGCTACGCCCGCGACGTCGTCGACGCCCGCTGGAGCGTCGGCGAGCTGCTGCTGCCCGTGATGGGCGTCGTCGTCGTGCTGACCTTCGTGCTGCCGACCAACATGGCCACGATCCCCCTGCTGTCGATCTACGCGTTCGTGCTGGCGGCCATCGTCGACGCGTACCTCACCGGCCGCCGCGTGCGAGCCGCGATCACCGCGAGGGTCGGCGCGGACCGCGTCGAGCGCGGCATCCGCTGGTACACCGGCATGCGCACCATCCAGATGCGCCCGATGCGCCTGCCGAAGCCGCAGGTCAAGCGTCGCGAGAAGATCACGTTCGGCTGATCCGCCGTCCGCGGGAGGCGGCCGCCAGCGGCAGCTCCGCGGGAGGCGGCCGTCAGCGGCCGCGGCGGATCCGCGCGAGCCCGGCGTTGACCGATCGGGCCCAGAGCGGCCCGCGGTAGAGGAACGCCGTGTAGCCCTGCACGAGGGTGGCTCCCGCGTCGATGCGCGCCTGCACGTCCTCGGCCGTGTCGACCCCGCCGACCGAGATGATGCACGCATCGTCCGGCAGCACCCGGCGCAGGATCCCCAGCACCTCGAGCGCGCGCGAGGCCAGCGGCGCGCCGGACAGGCCGCCGGCCCCGGCCGCCGCGACGACGTCGGCATTCGTGCGGAGGCCCGCACGGGAGAGCGTGGTGTTCGTGGCGATGACGCCGGCCAGCCCCAGCTCCGTGGCGAGCCCGGCGATGCGCTCCACCTCGGCGTCCTGCAGGTCCGGGGCGATCTTCACGAGGACCGGCACGCCGTCGGCGGCGTCGCGGATGCTCGTGAGCAGCGGCCGGAGGAGCTCGACCTCCTGGAGCCCGCGGAGGCCGGGGGTGTTCGGCGAGCTGACGTTGACGGCGAGGTAGTCGGCGACGGGGGCGACCAGCCGCGTCGAACGCACGTAGTCCGCCACGGCGTCCTCGACCGCGACGGCGCGCGTCTTGCCGATGTTGACGCCGATGACGGGCCGGTCGCGCCGCGCGCGGAGGCGGCGGAGGCGGTCGGCGAGGGCGGCCGCTCCCCCGTTGTTGAACCCCATCCGGTTGATCACGGCGCGGTCCTCGATGAGGCGGAACAGGCGCGGCCGCGGGTTGCCCGGCTGCGCCAGGGCGGTGACCGTGCCGACCTCGACGTGGCCGAAGCCGAGCTGGCCCAGGCCGAGCACGGCCAGCGCGTCCTTGTCGAAGCCCGCGGCGACCCCGAACGGCGAGGGGAAGCGGAGCCCGAGGGCGTCCACCGCGAGTGACGGATCCGGTGCGGTCAGCCGCCGGGCGATCCAGCCGAAGCCGGACGGCGGGAGGAGGGCGATGGCCGTGGACGCGAGGTGGTGCGCGTCCTCCGGGTCCATGCGCGACAGGACCGTGCGGAAGAGGAGGGGATACATCGGCACCAGGCTAGCGGGTGCGGACGCGCACCCCGGCCGAGCGCTCCGGCGCGCGGAGCGCGATCAGAGGGCGTCGGAGTCGGCCGACGCGGCGTGGGCGACGCGGAGCTGCGCGATGGCCGACTCGAAGTCGTCGAGCGAGTCGAAGCCCTGGTAGACGCTGGCGAAGCGCAGGTACGCGACCTCGTCGAGCTCGCGGAGCGGCGGCAGGATGCTGAGGCCGATGTCGTTCGCCTCGATCTGCGAGGCGCCGGTGGCCCGGATCGCCTCCTCCACGCGCTGCGCGAGGACCGCGAGGTCGGTATCGGTGACGGGCCGGCCCTGGCAGGCCTTCCGCACGCCGGTGACGATCTTCTCCCGGCTGAACGGCTCGACCACGCCGTTGCGCTTGATCACGCTGAGGCTCGCGGTCTCCGTGGTGCTGAAGCGGCGGCCGCACTCGGGGCACTGCCGACGCCGGCGGATCGACAGCCCGTCGTCGCTCGTGCGGGAGTCGACGACGCGGGAGTCGGGGTGGCGGCAGAAGGGGCAGAACATCGTGTGCCCAGGATACGTCAGCCCCGGAGGCGGGCTGTCACCGCGTCGCCGTGGGCCGGGAGGTCCTCGGCGCGGCTCAGCGCGACGATCATCGGCTCGGCCTCGCGCAGCGCATCCGCGTCGTAGCGCACGACCTGCTGCGGGCGCAGGAACGTGTAGGCGCCGAGGCCCGAGCCGAACCGCGCCTGGCCGCCGGTGGGGAGCACGTGGTTGGAGCCGGCGAGGTAGTCGCCGAGGCTCACGGGCGAGTGCGGGCCAAGGAAGATCGCCCCGGCGCTGTGGAGGTGCGGGAGCAGCGCATCCGGGTCAGCGGTCTGGACGGAGAGGTGCTCGGGGCCGTACGCGTCGCTGTAGCGCGCCGCGGTCGCGAGGTCGTCGACCACGAGGATCGCCGACTGCGGACCGGTGAGCGCCTGGACGACGCGGGCGGAGTGCGCGGTCGTGGCGGCCAGCGCCTCGACCTCCGCGTCCACCGCCCGGGCGAGCTCGGGCGAATCGGTGACGAGGACGGACGCGGCCATCTCGTCGTGCTCCGCCTGGCTCACCAGGTCGGCGGCCACGAGCCGGGCGTCCGCGTGCGCGTCGGCGATGACGAGGATCTCGGTGGTGCCGGCCTCCGAGTCGATGCCGGTGACGCCGCGCACGACGCGCTTGGCGGCTGCGACGTAGATGTTGCCGGGCCCGGTGACGACGTCGACGGGCTCGAGGCCGATGTCGGCGACGCCGTGCGCGAAGGCGCCGATGGCCCCGGCGCCGCCCATCGCGTAGACCTCGTCGACGCCGAGGAGCCCGGCGGCGCCGAGGATCGCGGGGTGCACGGATCCGCCGTGCGCTGCCTGCGCGGGCGAGGCCAGCGCGATGCTCGCGACGCCGGCGACCTGCGCGGCGACGACGTTCATCACGACGCTCGACGGATAGGCGGCCTTGCCGCCCGGGGCATAGAGGCCGACCCGGCGGACCGGCTGCCAGCGCTGCACGATCGTCCCGCCGGGCACGACCGTGGTCGTGGTCTCCGGCGGGACCTGCGCGGCGGACCCGAGGCGCACGCGGCGGATGGCCTCCTCGAGGGCGGCCCGGACGTCGGGATCGAGGCCGTCGACGGCCGCGGCGATCGCCTCGGCGGGCACGCGCAGCGCGTCGGGGCGGACCCGGTCGAGCCGCTCCGCCTGGTCGAGGAGGGCGGCGCTCCCCCGGGTGCGGACGTCCTCGACGAGCTCGCGCGCCACGTCGAGCGCGACGGCGACGTCGGTGACCGGACGCGGGAGGAGGTCGAGCAGGTCGGCGGTGCTGGGCGTGGTGCCGCGGAGGTCCTGGATGCGCATCATGACTCCGGAAGTCTACCGAGCGGGCGCCGGGCGGTTCGGGCGGCTAGCGTCTCCAGGCATGGACGCGCACCCCGCCACCACGCTCTCCGAGGCCCCGGGCCAGGCCGCCTTCCGCGCCGCGTTCCGGCGCCATGCCGCGGGCGTCGCGGTCGTCACGACGCGCGATGCCCAGGGTTCCCCCGTCGGCTTCACGGCGACATCGCTCGCCTCCGTGTCGGCCGATCCGCCGCTCGCGAGCTTCAGCCTCGCGCGCACGGCATCGAGCGCCGCCGCGATCGGGACCGCCGAGCACGTCGCGATCCACGTGCTCGGCGCGCGCGACCGGCCCCTCGCGGAGCGCCTCAGCGGCCCCGCTGCCGAGCGCTTCGCGGGCGACCACTGGTCCTCCGGCCCGCACGGCCTGCCGGTGCTCGACGGCGGCACCGCCCTGCTCGTCGCCCGCATCGTGGAGCGCGTGCACGTCCACGACGCGATCGTCGTGGTCGTGCGCATCGAGGACGGCGGCGCGGGCGTCGAGGACGAGCCGCTCGTCTACCACGCGCGGCGCTACCTGCGCCCCGGCGCCGACGCCTGAGAGGCCGCCGCCCGAGAGGACGCCGTCCGAGGTCCCGAGGCGCCCGGGCCGCGGATCAGCCCAGGCAGTTCGGCCCGAGCAGCGACTTGAGCTCGCCGTAGAGGTCGGCGCTCACCGTGACCGGGTACGGGATCTCGAAGACGCGCCCGTTGTCGCCCTTCACGAGCTGCAGACGCACCTCGGTGTCGCCCGAGTGCCGGATCAGCACGTCGTTGAGGCCCATGACCGTCTCGGTCGTCGCCCGGTTCTCCGCCAGGCTGATGAGCAGCGGACCGGAGCCGAGGCTCTGCCCGAGGTCGGGCTGGAACATCGAGAACGCGTGGATGTTCATGCCGTCGTCGCGCGTGGACACACGGCCGCGGATCACCACGACGGTGTCGCTCTGCAGCGCTGGAGCGAACTCCTGGTACGCCTTGCCCATGAACATGCAGGTGATCTCGCCGCCGAAGTCCTCCAGCTGCACCATGCCGTACTGGTTGCCGGAGTTGCGCGCCGTGCGGTGCTGCACGCTCGTGAGCAGGCCCGCCAGCGTGACCGTCTCGCCGTCCATCGACGCGTCGGTCGCGAGCAGCTCGGCGATGCCCGTGGAGGCGAGCTTCGCCAGCGGGATCTCGAGCCCCGCGAGCGGGTGGTCGGACACGTAGAGCCCGAGCATCTCGCGCTCGAACGCGAGCTTGTCGCGCTTCGCCCACTCCGGCCGCTCCGGCACCTTGCGCGCGTGCTGCGGCTCGTCCCAGAGGCTGTCGAAGTCGAAGCCGACCTGGCCGTTCATCGCGGCGCGCTTGTCGCTCACGGACGCGTCGATCATGCCCTCGTGCACCTCGAGCAGCGCCCGGCGCGTGTCACCCAGCGAGTCGAACGCGCCGGCCTTGATGAGCGACTCCACGGTGCGCTTGTTCGCCACGGGGAGCGGCACCTTCTTGAGGAAGTCGTCGAACGACTCGAACGCGCCCTGCTCGGTGCGGGCGCCGCGGAGCGCCTCCACCACGTTGGCGCCGACGTTGCGCACGGCGCCCAGGCCGAAGCGGATGTCGGCGCCGGCGGCCGCGAAGAAGCCGATGGACTCGTTGACGTCCGGCGGCAGCACCTTGATCCCCATGCGGCGGCACTCGTTGAGGTACAGCGCCATCTTGTCCTTGGAGTCGCCGACGCTCGTGAGGAGCGCCGCCATGTACTCGGCCGGGTAGTGCGCCTTGAGGTACGCGGTCCAGTAGGAGACGACGCCGTAGGCCGCCGAGTGCGCCTTGTTGAACGCGTAGTCGGAGAACGGCAGCAGGATGTCCCACAGCGCCTTCACCGCGGCCATCGAGTACCCGTTGTCGACCATGCCCTGCGAGAACCCGGCGAACTGCTTGTCGAGCTCCGACTTCTTCTTCTTGCCCATGGCGCGGCGGAGGAGGTCGGCCTGCGCGAGCGTGAAGCCGGCGAGCTTCTGCGCGACCGACATCACCTGCTCCTGGTACACGATGAGGCCGTGCGTGGTGCCGAGCACCTCGCGGAGCGGCTCCTCGAGCTCCGGGTGGATGGGGGTGATCTCCTGCAGACCGTTCTTCCGCAGCGCGTAGTTCGTGTGGGAGTTCGCGCCCATGGGGCCCGGTCGGTACAGCGCGATGACGGCCGAGATGTCCTCGAAGTTGTCCGGCTTCATCATGCGCAGCAGCGAGCGCATGGGGCCGCCGTCGAGCTGGAAGACGCCGAGCGTGTCGCCCCGGGCCAGGAGGTCGTACGCGCCCTGATCGTCGAGGCCCAGGTCCTCGAGCACGAGCTTCTCGCCGCGGTTCGACTCGATGTTGTTCAGCGCGTCGTCGATGATCGTGAGGTTGCGCAGCCCCAGGAAGTCCATCTTGATGAGGCCGAGGGACTCGCACGCGGGGTAGTCGAACTGCGTGACGATCTGGCCGTCCTGCTCCCGCTTCATGATCGGGATGATGTCGATGAGCGGCTCGCTCGACATGATGACGCCGGCCGCGTGCACGCCCCACTGGCGCTTGAGGTTCTCGATGCCCTGCGCCGTCTCGAAGACCTTCTGCGCCTCCGGGTCCATCGCGAGCACCTCGCGGAAGTCGCCGGCCTCGCGGTAGCGCGGGTGGTCGGTGTCGAGGATGCCCGACAGCGGGATGTCCTTGCCCATGATCGCGGGCGGCATGGCCTTCGTGAGCTTGTCGCCCATGGAGAACGGGTAGCCGAGCACGCGACTGGAGTCCTTGAGCGCCTGCTTGGCCTTGATGGTGCCGTACGTGACGATCTGCGCGACGCGCTCGTCGCCGTACTTGTCGGTCACGTACCGGATGACCTCGCCGCGGCGACGGTCGTCAAAGTCGACGTCGAAGTCGGGCATGGAGACGCGGTCCGGGTTCAGGAACCGCTCGAAGAGGAGGCCGTGCTCCAGCGGGTCGAGGTCGGTGATGCCCATGGCGTACGCGACCATGGAGCCTGCGCCGGATCCACGGCCGGGGCCCACGCGGATCCCGTTCTCCTTCGACCAGTTGATGAAGTCCGCGACGACGAGGAAGTAGCCCGGGAAGCCCATCTGCGCGATGACGCCGACCTCGTAGTCGGCGCGCTTGCGCACGTCGTCCGAGAAGCCGCGCGGGTAGCGCCGGACGAGGCCGCGCTCGACCTCCTTCACGAACCAGGTCTGCTCGCTCTCGCCCTCGGGCACCGGGTAGCGCGGCATGTAGTTGGCGGACTCGTTGAACTGCACGTCGCAGCGCTCCGCGATGAGCAGCGTGTTGTCGCACGCCTCCTCGTGGTCGCGGAAGAGGTGCCGCATCTGCTGTGCGGTCTTCAGGTAGAACTCGTCGGCGTCGAACTTGAAGCGGTTCGGGTCGTCGAGGGTGGTGCCGGACTGCACGCACAGGAGAGCGGCGTGGCTCGTCGCGTCGTGCTCGTGCGTGTAGTGCAGGTCGTTCGTGGCGACGAGCGGGAGGTCGAGGTCCTTCGCGAGGCGGAGGAGGTCGCTCATGATGCGGCGCTCGATGCCGAGCCCGTGGTCCATGATCTCGCAGAAGTAGTTGCCCGCCCCGAAGATGTCGCGGTAGTCGCTCGCGGCCTTCACGGCCTCGTCGTACTGGCCGAGCCGCAGGCGCGTCTGGACCTCGCCCGACGGGCAGCCGGTGGTGGCGATGAGGCCCTTCGCGTACGTGCTGAGGAGCTCGCGGTCCATGCGGGGCTTGAAGTAGTAGCCCTCGAGGGAAGCGCGCGACGACAGCCGGAAGAGGTTGTGCATGCCCTCCGTGGTCTCGGCGAGCATCGTGAGGTGCGTGTAGGCGCCGGATCCGGAGACGTCGTCGCGGCCGCCGTCGCCCCAGCGCACGCGTGTGCGATCTCCGCGGTGCGTGCCCGGCGTGATGTACGCCTCCGTGCCGATGATGGGCTTCACGCCCGCGTTCTTCGCCTGCTTCCAGAAGTCGAAGGCGCCGAACACGTTGCCGTGGTCCGTGATGGCGACGGCGGGCATCTTCTGCTCCACGGCGGCCTGGACGAGCGGTCCCACGCGGGCCGCCCCGTCGAGCATCGAGTACTCGCTGTGGACGTGGAGGTGGACGAACGAGTCGTTGCGGGGCACGGGTCTCTTCTACTCATGGATGGGCGGTGGGGCCATCATAGGCAGGCCCCCGGAGGCGCCTCGGGCGTGTCGGGCGTCAGTCGCGGAGGACCTCGAGGGCGTGCCGCAGGTCGGCCGGGTACGTGCTCGAGAAGGACGCGCGGTCGCCCGTGGCGGGGTGCGTGATCTCCAGCCGCATCGCGTGCAACCACTGCCGCCCGAGGCCGAGCTGCGCCGAGAGCACGGGGTCGGCGCCGTACATCGCGTCGCCGACGCAGGGGTGGCGCTGCGCGGCCATGTGCACGCGGATCTGGTGGGTGCGGCCGGTCTCGAGGTGCACCTCGAGTAGGGCCGCCCGGCGGAACGCCTCGAGCGTCTCGTAGTGGGTGACCGACGACTTGCCGTCGGCCGTGACCGCGAACTTCCAGTCGCTGCGCGGGTGGCGGCCGATGGGGGCGTCGATGGTGCCCGCCAGCGGATCCGGGTGCCCCTGGACGACCGCGTGGTAGATCTTCTCAACCTCGCGGTCGTGGAACTGGCGCTTGAGCTCGGTGTACGCGCGCTCGGTCTTGGCAACGACCATCAGCCCGCTCGTGCCCGCGTCGAGCCGGTGCACGATGCCCTGCCGCTCCTCGGCGCCGGAGGTGCTGAGGCGGAACCCGGCCGCGGCCAGGGCGCCGAGGACGGTGGGCCCGGTCCAGCCGACGCTCGGGTGGGCCGCGACGCCGACGGGCTTGTCGACCACGACGAGGTCGTCGTCGTCGTGCACGATGCCGAGGTCGGGCACCGCGAGCGGGACGACCGACGGCTCCCGCTTCGGCTGCCAGCTGACGGCGAGCATGGACCCGCCCACGAGGCGATCGGACTTGCCGGCCTCGCGGCCGTCCTGGGTGACGCCGCCCGCCTCCGCGACCTCGGCGGCGAAGCTGCGGGAGAAGCCGAGGAGGCGGGCGAGGCCCGCGTCGACGCGCTGCCCGTCGAGGCCGTCGGGGACGGGAATGGTGCGGTGCTCCATCGGGTGGTGCCTCTTCCGGTGCGGGGACGACGGGCCGCGCGAACGACGACGGCGACGCGGGACCCTCGTGGCTCGTGCGAGCCGGGTCCCGCGCCGCCGTCGGGCGCGCGGGTGGTGCGGGTGCTAGTTGCCCGAGTAGCCGGGGAACGAGGCGGTGGCGGGCGCCTCGGTCGATCCGGCGGCGTCCAGCTCGCGGAGCTGGCCCTCGATGTAGCCCTTGAGCTTCGTGCGGTACTCGCGCTCGAAGGTGCGGAGCTCGTCGATGCGGCCCTCGAGGACCTGGCGCTCCTTCTCCAGCACGGCGGTCTTGGAGCGCTGCTCGGCCTCGGCCTCGGCGGCGATGCGGGCGGCGGTGGCGTGCGCCTCGGCGACGAGCGCGTCGCGCTTCTCGACGCCCTCGCGGACGTGCTCCTCGTGCAGCTTGCGGGCCAGCTTGAGCAGGCTGCTCGTGCTCGACGTCTCGTCGTCCTCGTCCGCGGGGGCGGCGACGGGCGCCGACACGACGACGGGAGCCGGCTCGGGCTCGGGGGTGGGCTCCGGCTCGACGACGACGGGCGCCTGCTCGACCGCGGCGGGAGCGGGGGTCTCGATGGCCGTGGTGGCGGCGGGGGCGGACTCGCCGGAGGAGAGGCGCTGGCGCAGCTCCTCGTTCTCCTGGTGGAGGCGTCGCAGCTCGACGACCACCTCGTCGAGGAAGTCGTCCACCTCGTCCTGGTCGTATCCCTCGCGGAACTTGGTCGGCTGGAAACGCTTGTTGACGACGTCTTCAGGAGTGAGAGCCATGGCCTGCCACCTCTTTTGTGCGTAGAGCGGGGTCCGCGGGCGCGGACGGGGATTCGGGACAACGTGCGCCTCAACGCTACCAGCGGATCGCCCGGGTCCGGGGACTCGGGCCGCGATCCGCGGACGGAGGGGCGGCGCCTACCCGATGAAGCCGCGCGCGACGTTGAACAGGATGATGGCGACCAGCATCGTGATCATCCAGCCGAAGTCGAGCGCCACCGGACCGAGGCGCAGGGGCGGGATGAGCCGGCGCACGAAGCCGATGGGCGGGTCGGTCACCGTGTAGGACGCCTCGGCGACGATGAGCATCGCGCCGCGCGGACGCCACTCCCGCGAGAGCGACTGCACGAGGTCGAGGACGAAGCGCCCCCACATGCAGATGATGAACGCCAGGAGGGCGAACCACACGACGGTGGCGACGAGGGAGACGATGATCACGGAGACAAGTATGGCGGGCGTCGATGGGAGGTCCCGTCGACGCCCGCCAGAGCGGTGCTGGAGCGGATCAGCGTCCGAAGAAGGAGGCCTCGACCTCGGCCTCGGTGGCGGACTGCTCGCCGGAGACGGCGACGTGCGACGGCGAGAGCAGGAACACCTTGCTCGTGACGCGCTCGATCTTGCCGTACAGGCCGATGGAGAGGCCGCTCGCGAAGTCGATGAGGCGGCGCGCGTCGTCGTCCGTCATCTGCGACAGGTTGATGATGACCGGCACGCCCTCGCGGAAGTTCTCGGCGATGACCTGCGCGTCCTTGTAGGCCTTGGGGTGGACGGTGAGGATCTCGTTCATTTCAGCCGGCGCCGCATTCCTTGTGATGGTCGAGGGCTTGTGCAGGGGGGTCACGGGTGCGCGCTTCGCCTGCTGCTGCTCGCGCTGCTGCGGGGCGGGCGCCGGCGCGGGGACGGCCTGCACGGGCGACTGCTGCTGCGTGGGCTGCTGCTGGTAGTCGAGCTCCTCGTCGGCGAGTCCCAGGTACACCATGGTCTTGCGAAGTGGGTTGGCCATCATTCCTCTTTCCGTTTCGGCCTGACGAACCGGACCGCACCTCCGACATTAAGGGCGGTCGGGTCGCTTTCCCGTGATTGCCGACCCGATCCGTAGGTGTGTCGCGCCCTCGAGCAGCGCCTCGCGCAGGTCGCCGGACATGCCCGCGGAGATGGCGCGGGCGTCGGGCAGGATGCGCCGCACGTCGTCCGAGATGCCGCGGAGCCGGGCGAACGCGCGGCGGGGCTCGCCGTCGTCGGGCGCGACCGCCATGACCCCGAGCACCCGGATGCCGGCCGCGGCCGCGGCGTGCTCCGCGAGGGCCTCCGCCTCGGCGGGCGGGACGCCTCCCCGGGCCGGGTCGTCCGTGAGGTTGACCTGGAGGAAGACGCGGGTCCCCTCCTCCTCGGATGCCAGCGCGTCCACGAGGGAGGGACGGTCGACGGAGTGGATCACGGAGGCGTACCGCCGCACCTGGCGCGCCTTCTTGCCCTGGAGCTGCCCGACGAAGTGCCAGGCGACGTCGCGCCCCGCGAGCTCGGCGGCCTTGCCCTGCGCCTCCTGGTGCCGGCTCTCGCCGAGATCGCGCACGCCGAGGTCGACGAGGGCGCTGAGGAGCGACACGGGCTGGAACTTGGTGACGACGATCGTGGTCACCTCGGCCGGATCGCGGTCCGCCTCGCGGACGGCGTCGGCGACCTGCGCGCGCACGGACGCCCACCGCTCGGCGAGGCCGGGGTGGGCCTCGCCGGGGTGGGCGTCCGACGCGTGCGCGCCGCCGGTCAGCGGAGCGTCGCTCACTTCAGGAAGTCGGGGATGTCCAGGTCGTCGCCGTCGTCCTCGAACGTCGGGTCGCTCGCCGGGACGGCCGCGACGGGCGCCTCGGCCTGCGGGCGCGACGGCGCGGACTCGACGGCCTCGGGGACGGTGACCGCTCCCCCGCCGGCGGCGACGAATCCGCTGCGGCGGTTCTCGACCTTGGCCGACGGCTCGCCGCCGTCGAAGCCCGCGGCGATGACGGTGACGCGCACCTCGTCGCCGAGGGTGTCGTCGATGACCGCGCCGAAGATGATGTTCGCCTCCGGGTGCACGGCCTCCTGCACGAGCTTGGCCGCGTCGTTGATCTCGAAGATGCCGAGGTTCGACCCGCCCTGGATGGAGAGCAGCACGCCGTGCGCGCCCTCGATGCTGGCCTCGAGCAGGGGCGACGCCACCGCGAGCTCGGCCGCCTTGATCGACCGGTCGGCGCCGCGCGACGAGCCGATGCCCATGAGCGCGGATCCGGCGCCCTGCATGACCGACTTCACGTCGGCGAAGTCGAGGTTGATGAGACCGGGGGTGGTGATGAGGTCGGTGATGCCCTGGACGCCGGCGAGGAGCACCTGGTCGGCGGTGGCGAAGGCCTCGAGCATGCTGATGCCGCGGTCGCTGATCTCCAGGAGGCGGTCGTTCGGGACGACGATGAGCGTGTCGACCTCGTTCTTCAGCGTCGCGACGCCGAGCTCCGCCTGCGCGGAGCGGCGCTTGCCCTCGAAGCCGAACGGCTTCGTGACGACGCCGATGGTGAGCGCGCCGATCGACTTCGCGATGCGGGCCACGACGGGCGCGCCGCCGGTGCCGGTGCCGCCGCCCTCGCCCGCGGTGACGAAGACCATGTCGGCGCCCGCGAGGGCCTCCTCGATCTCCTCCGCATGGTCCTCGGCGGCGCGTCGGCCGACCTCGGGGTCGGCGCCGGCGCCGAGGCCGCGCGTGATCTCGCGTCCGACGTCGAGCTTCACGTCCGCGTCGCTCATGAGCAGGGCCTGCGCGTCGGTGTTGATCGCGATGAACTCCACGCCCCGCAGACCGAGCTCGATCATGCGGTTCACGGCGTTGACGCCGCCACCGCCGATGCCGACGACCTTGATGACGGCGAGGTAGTTCTGGTTGTTCGACACGACGGGCCTCCGCTAGAACCTTCGACCTCCGGTGGAGGCTTAGAGTTTACTCAGTATGCATTTCCTGATCCCGACGTTAGGGGGCGTGGGGCGGGTGCGGCGACCGGCGCGCCGCGTGTCGCCACACCCGGTCGCTCAGGGACCCGCGACGGGCGCGTCGGGCGCCGAGACGTCGTAGGAGCCGACGTCGCCGCGGGCCTTCACGAGGGCCTGCAGCACCTGCGCCTTCTCCGTCGAGCGCTCCCCGCTCCCCCACAGCACCTTCTTGCCGCTGCGGAGCACGAGCATCACGTCGTCGGTCGTGTTGGCCTGGATGCTGTCGACCTGCGGCAGGAAGTCGGCGGGCAGCGCGACGAGCACCGCCGTCGCGGCTCGGAAGCGCGGGCTGGACAGGCCGGCGCTCGGCAGGTCGATGAGGGGGTAGCCGTCCGGACGCGCGGTGGCGCGCTCGATGGTGACACCCGCGGGGTCGACGAGGTCGAATCCCGCGCCCGACTGGATCACGGCGACGGGCGTGCGCTCGACGATGCGGATCACGAGGGTCGACGGCGGCCGGCTCTCCGTGCTGTAGCTGCGGATGAGCGGGAAGGCGCGCAGCTCGTCGCCCACCCGTCCGAGGTCGACGAGAGGCAGGGGCGTGCCGACCTGGTCGGCGAGGGCGGCCTGGATGCTGTCCGGCGCGACGCGGTCGGCGCCCTCGACCTCGACGGTCCGCAGGGCGAGGAGCGGCGAGTAGACGGCGATGCCGACGACGATCGCGAGGACGAGGAACGCGCCGAGCGCGCCGAGGAGACCGGCGCGGCGACGCCGCGTGCGCTGCGTGAAGCGGCGGACCTCCTGGCGCTCGTAGCGCTGGCGCTCGCGGCGGGCGCGGCGGAGCTGGCGACGCGCCTCGGCGTCTCCCGTGGTCGCGCTGGCCGGACGCGCGGGCCGGTGGGCGCGGGGCGTCGGCTCGGCGTCGCCCTCCCCGCGGGTGCGGCGGCGGAGCGGCTTCGCGGCCCGGGATCCGGCGGCCTCGGCGGCACCGCGCGCCCGTCGGCCGAGGCGTCCGGCGATGCCGCCCGCACGGGAGGCGGCCGGCTCCCGACCGGTGCTCGGCGTGGGAGGCGCGCTGACGGGCGCCTCCGCCAGGTGCGGGAGGACGATCGGCTCGGTGTCGGGTTCGTCGTCGTCGCGCCACGGGGCGGAGGGGCGCCCGGCCGAGGGAGGCGTGGCGGCCGAGCGCGCGGGCGTGCCTGTGCCGGGGCGGGCGTCGGTCCGCGGCGCGGCGGGCGCCGTGACAGGGCGCGGCGGGACCGGGCGCGGCGCGGTCGGGCGCTGGGCCGTCGGGCGCTGCGGGGCCGGCGCGGACGGACGGGCCGGGTCGGACGCGGGGTCGGGAGAGGCGGATGCGGGCGGGGAGGCCGGGCGGGAGCCGCGTCGGCGCGACGCCGGTGCCCCGGCGCCGGCCGCAGGCGCGTCGGGCGCGGGCGGACGCGGGACCCGGGGCCGGTCGAAGCCCTCGGGCCGCTTCACTCGAGCGGCCGGGGGGACGCGGCGGGCTCGGTCGGGCGCGCCAGCGCGTCGACCACCTGCGGGATGATCCGGTACACGTCGCCGCAGCTGAGCGTCACGACGAGGTCGCCGTCCCGCGCGATCTCCGCGACGCGGTCGGCGGCCTCCTGCCAGTCGGGCAGGTAGTCGACGCGGGCGGCGTCCGCGAACCGCTCCGTCACGAGCGCACCGGTGACGCCGGGGATCGGGTCCTCGCGTGCGCCGAAGACGTCGAGCACGATGGTGTGGTCGGCGAGCTCCTCGTAGACGCGCGCGAAGTCGCCCGCCATCAGCTGCGTGCGGCTGTAGAGGTGCGGCTGGTGCACGGCGATGATGCGGCCCGCCCCGACGACGGTCCGCGCGGCGGAGAGCGCGGCGCGCACCTCGGTCGGGTGGTGCGCGTAGTCGTCGTAGACGCTCACGCCACGGACCTCCGCGTGCAGCTCGAAGCGACGGCCGGTGCCGGAGAAGCCGGCGAGGCCCGCGATCGCGTCGTCGGGATCCACGCCGAGGCCGACGAGCACGGCGTACGCGCCGGCCGCGTTGATCGCGTTGTGGCGGCCGGGGACGCGGAGCGCGGCGCGGCGGGACACGCCCTCGTGGGTGATCGTGAAGGCGACGGGGCCGTCGGTGACGATGTCGGAGATCCGGACGTCGGCGTCCGGGTCCTCGCCGAACGTGACGATGCGGCCCTCGATGCGGGCGGTGACGCGCCGCGCGCCCGGGTCGTCGCTGGAGATCACGACGAGCTCCGACGCCGCGCTCGCGAACCGGACGAAGGCGTCGTCGAACGCCTCGTGCGAGCCGTAGTGGTCGAGGTGGTCGGCGTCGACGTTGGTGATGAGCGCGACGGCCGTGTCGTAGAGGAGGAAGGAGCCGTCGGACTCGTCGGCCTCGACGACGAAGAGCTCCTCGGATCCGGGGGCGCTGGAGACGCCGAGCCCGCCGATCACGCCGCCGTTCACGAACGAGGGGTCGCGGCCGGCCTCGAGCAGCGCCGTGACGATCATGCCGGTGGACGTGGTCTTGCCGTGCGCGCCCGCGACCGCGACGAGGCGCTGGCCGCTGATGAGCCAGGCGAGCGCCTGCGAGCGGTGCAGGATCGGCAGGCCGCGCTCCTTCGCGAGCACGTACTCGGGGTTGTCCTGCCAGAGCGCGCCCGTGACGACGAGCGCCTCGGCGTCGCCCACGTGCGCGGCGTCGTGGCCGACGTGGATCTCGGCGCCGAGCTCGCGGAGCGCCTGCACGGCGTCGGAGTCGCGCGAGTCGGATCCGGTGACGCGGTGGCCCGCGGCGAGGAACAGGCGCGCGATGCCGCTCATGCCGGACCCGCCGATGCCCACGAAGTGGACGCGGCCGAGCTCGGTCGGGATGTCCATGGTCAGGTCGGGTGCGATCACGTGCGGTCTCCTCGGGAGGGTGGGAAGCGGGGCGGGCGGCGGCGCGGTCAGCGCGGGGAGGCGACCCGGGACGGGCGGCCGTCGGCGGAGTCGCGCACGAGGTCGGCCATGCGGGCGGCGCCGTCGCGGCCGCCCACGGACGCGGCGGCCTCGGACATGCGCGCGAGCGCCGCCGGATCGGACAGGAGCGGGAGCACGTGCGCGAGCACCCAGTCGGGCGTGAAGTCGGCGTCGTCCACGACGATGCCGCCGCCCGCCGCGACGACGCCGCGGACGTTGACCGCCTGCTCGCCGTTGCCGACCGGGTACGGCACGTAGACCGCGGGGAGGCCCACGGCCGTGAGCTCCGAGAGCGCGCCGGCGCCCGCGCGCGAGACGACGAGGTCGGCCGCGGCGATGGCGAGCTCCATCCGGTCGGAGTAGCCGACCACGTGGTAGCGCTCGACCCCCGGGTCGGTGAACTCCTGCGCGCCGCCGACGATGTGCAGGATCTGCGCACCGGTCGCCGTGATGCGCTCGGCCACCTGCACCACCGTCCGGTTGAGGCTGCGGGCGCCCGTGGATCCGCCGGTGACGAGGAGCGTCGGCCGGTCGGCGTCGAGGCCGAGCTCGGCGCGCGCGGCGTCGCGGACGGCGGCCCGGTCGAGGGTGGCGATCTCGCGCCGGAGCGGCATGCCGACGACCTGCGCGCGCGGTCCGAGCGCGGTGCCCGGGAACGTGATGCCGACGGCGGTGGCCACGCGGGCGCCCAGGCGGTTGGCGAGGCCGGGCGACGCGTTCGCCTCGTGCACGACGACGGGGACGCGGGAGCGACGCGCGGCGAGGTACGCGGGCGCGGCCGCGTAGCCGCCGAAGCCCACGACCACGTCGACGCCGCGCTCGGCGATCATGCGGCGGATCTGCCCGACGGCGCGCGCGAACGCGGGCGCGAAGGCGACGGCGGCCCGGTCCGCCCGGCGCGGGAAGGGCAGCCGGGCGATGGTGAGCAGCTCGTAGCCGCGGGCCGGGACGAGGCGCGCCTCGAGGCCCTCGCGCGTGCCGAGCACGAGGATCGTCGACTCCGGCTCGCGCGCCCGCAGCTCGTCGGCGACCGCGAGCAGCGGGTTGACGTGCCCCGCGGTGCCGCCGCCGGCCAGCAGGTAGACCGTCACGAGCGCATGCCGATCACGGCCGGGATGACGTCCGGCGACTCCTCCGTCGTGGGCCTCCGGGCGAAGCCGAGCACGATGCCCATCGCGACGAGCGTCGTCACGAGCGACGATCCACCCGACGACACGAACGGCAGGGGCACGCCGAGCACCGGGAGCAGGTTCAGCACCACGCCGATGTTCACGAAGGCCTGCACGATGATCCAGGTCATGACGGCGCCAGTGGCGACGCGCGCGAACGTGTCGGTGTTCGCGCGGATCACGCGGATGAACCCGATGGCGAGCACCACGAACAGGAGGATGACGACGATCGCGCCGATGAGGCCGAGCTCCTCGCCGATGATGGCGAAGATGTAGTCGTTGTCGGCCTCGGGCAGCCACATCCACTTGGCCTTCGAGTTGCCGAGCCCCACGCCGAAGACGCCGCCCGCGGCCAGCGCGTACAGGCCGTGCGTGGACTGCCAGCAGCCGCCCGCGTAGTCGCACTGGCCGGTGAGGAACTCGGTGACGCGGCGCATGCGGCTGTCGCTGATGACGGTCATGAGCACCGCGAGCACGGAGCCGATCGTGAGCATGAGCGTGAGCTTGCCCATCGGGATCCCCGCGAAGAACAGGGCTCCCAGCACGATGCTCGCCATGATGATGACCGTCCCGAGGTCGCCGCCGAGCGCGACGAGGCCCACGGCCCCGCCCGCGACCGGGAGCACGGGGATGAGGATGTGCGGCCACGTGCGCAGCAGGTGGCGCTTCCTCGACAGGATGAAGCCCAGCCAGATGACGAGCCCCACCTTGATGAGCTCGGCGGGCTGGAACGTGGTGCCGGCGATGCGGATCCAGCCGACGTTCTCGCCGACCTTCACGCCCATGGGGCCGAACACGAGCAGCTGCACGGCGGACGCGGCCAGCAGCAGGACCCACGCCCAGCGCTTCCAGAACATGGGCGGCACGAGCGAGACGAGCAGCATGAGCGGCACCCCGATGAGCGCGAACATGCCCTGCTTGAGGAAGATGCCGAAGAAGCCGCCGCCGGCGACGAAGGAGTCGATGCTCGACGACGACAGCACCATCACGAGGCCGAAGACCACGAGGAAGAGCGTCGTGCCGAGCAGGAGGAAGTAGGCGCCGCTCTCCGCGTGGAAGGCGCGGCCGAGGCTGATCCGCGCGGCGAGCCCGCGGCGCTGCGTGCCCTCCTGCGCGTCGTCGGCGGGTGCGGACGGGGTGCGCGGGCCGCGGGGGCCCGACGCGTCAGCCGCGCGAGGGGTCCGCGTCGTTCTCGGGGGCAGTGTCATCCGCCGCACCTCCCAGGTGGTGGTCGACCGCGGCGCGGAATCGGCGCCCGCGGTCGGCGTAGTCGGTGAATTGGTCCATGGATGCCGCCGCCGGGGCCAGCAGGACGGTGTCGCCCTGCTCTGCCACGCCCGCCGCGAGCCGCACCGCGGCCCGCATGACGTCCCCAGTGTCGCTCTCGGCCACCTCGAGGACCGTCACGTCGGGCGCGTGTCGCGCGAATGCCGCGAGCACCTCGGCGCGTTCGGCGCCGATCACCACGGCGGCGCGCAGCCGGGCGGCGTGGGCGCGGATCAGCTCGTCGAGCTCGACGCCCTTGAGCAGGCCGCCGACGACCCAGACCACCGACGGGAAGGCGGCGAGCGACGCGGACGCCGCGTGCGGGTTCGTCGCCTTGGAGTCGTCGACGAACGCGACGCCGTCCCGCTCCCCGACGCGCTCGATCCGGTGGCTGTCGAGCTCGAAGCGCTGCAGGGCCTGGCGCACGACCGCGGGCGAGACGCCGTAGGAGCGCGCGAGCGCGGCCGCCGCGAGGATGTTCTGCACGATGTGCGGCGCGGCCAGGCCCACCGCGCGCAGCTCGTCGAGCGTGGTCAGCTCGAGCGCGCTCGTGAAGCGCTCCTCGAGGAACGCGCGGTCGCAGAGGATCCCGTCGACGATGCCGAGGTCGCTCGGGCCGGGCGCGTCGAGGCCGAAGCCGATGGCGCGCGCGCCGTCCTGCACGTCGGCGTCGCGGAGCGCATCCTCGGTGGCGCGGTCGGCGCGGTTGTAGACGCAGGCGACCCGCGTGTCCGCGTAGACCCGGCCCTTCGCGGCGGCGTACGCCTGCCGGGATCCGTGCCACTCGAGGTGGTCGTCGGCCAGGTTGAGGAACGCGCTCGCGTACGGGCGCACCTCGCGCATGTAGTGCAGCTGGTGGCTGGACAGCTCCACCACGAGCACGTCGAAGCCGTCCGGGTGGCGCACGACGTCGAGCACGGGCAGGCCGATGTTGCCGCACGGGACCGCGCGCACGCCGCCCTCCTGCAGGAGCGCGGCGGTGAGCTGCGTGGTCGTGGTCTTGCCGTTGGTGCCGGTGATGGTGATCCACTCGGCGGGCGTCCCGGTCTTGTCGCGCACGCGCCAGGCCAGCTCGATGTCGCCCCACAGCGGGATGCCCGCCTCGAGCGCCCATGCGGGCAGCGGATGGGTGGGCGCGTAGCCGGGCGAGACGACGACGAGCTCGGGCGCGAACTCCGCGAGCTCCGCGGGGACGGGCTCCTCCTCGGTCGGCCGCACGAGGCGCCCGCCGATGACCTCGAGCAGCGCCAGGCGCTCGGGCGACGCGTCGGAGGCGACCACGAGCACGTCCGCGCCGAGCTCCACGAGGGTGTCCGCGACCGAGAAGCCCGTGCGGCCGAGACCGAGGACGGCGACGCGGAGGCCGCTCCAGTCGTCGTGCCAGCTGTGCAGGGAGTCGGGGCGCGTGAGCGCCGGATCGTCGTCGAGGGGAGCGTCCGTCATCTCTACTGCGTGATCCATTCCAGGTAGAAGGTGCCGACGCCGGCCGCGACCAGCAGGCCGGCGATGATCCAGAAGCGCACGACGACCGTGACCTCCGCCCACCCCTTCAGCTCGAAGTGGTGGTGGAGCGGGCTCATGAGGAAGATGCGCTTGCCGTGCGTGAGCTTGAAGTAGATGCGCTGCAGGATCACCGAGCCCGCGACGATCACGAACAGGCCGCCGATGAAGACGAGCAGCAGCTCCGTGCGGCTGAGGATGGCCAGGGCCGCGAGCGCGCCGCCGAGGCCGAGGGATCCGGTGTCGCCCATGAAGATCTGCGCGGGCGACGTGTTCCACCAGAGGAAGCCGATGAGGGCGCCGACGATGGAGGCCGCGATGATCGCGAGGTCGAGCGGGCTCGCCACCTCGTAGCAGCGGTACTCGTTCTGGTAGCTGGAGACGCTGTCGCACGACTGGTTGAACTGCCAGAAGCCGATGATGACGTAGGAGCCGATCGAGAAGATCGACGCGCCCGCGGCCAGGCCGTCGAGGCCGTCGGCCACGTTCACGCCGTTCGAGGTGCTCGCGACGATGAGGCAGATCCACACGATGAACAGCGCCGTGCCGATGACCGCGCCGAGCGCCATGAAGTCGAGCGGCAGGTCGCGGAACAGGCTGATGGCGGTCGATGCCGGCGTGAGGCCGGAGACCGGGTCGCGCAGCGTGATGGCGAGCACGGCGAACACCGCGGCGACGAGCACCTGGCCGGCGACCTTCTGCCAGCCGCCCAGCCCGAGCGACTGCTGCTTGCGCGTCTTCAGGTAGTCGTCGAGGAAGCCGACGAAGCCGAGGCCCACCATCATGAACACGACCAGCAGACCCGACGGCGTCACGGGGTCGAAGCGGATGCCGTCCCACGTGAGCAGGTGCCCCGCGAAGTACCCGAGCACGCTCGCCAGGATGATGACGATGCCGCCCATGGTGGCCGTGCCGCGCTTCGTGTGGTGCGTCTGCGGGCCGTCGTCGCGGATGAACTGGCCCCACTGCAGCCGGTGGAACAGCTTGATGAACAGCGGCGTGAGGAAGAGCGTGAAGGCGAGCGAGAAGGCGCCCGCGAAGAGGAGGGCTACCACGAGTGCTTCTCCCCCAGCTCGTCGCCGAGGAAGCGCAGCCCGGCCGAGTTCGACGACTTGACGAGCACGAGGTCGCCCTCGCGGAGGATCCGGTCGAGGATCTCGCGGGCCTCGTCGACGTCCTCGGCGAAGATCGACTCGCCGTCCCACGAGCCCTGCGCGATGGCCTCGAGGTGCAGGCGGCGCGCGGCGCGGCCGACCACGACGAGCTGCCCGATGTTGAGGCGCACCGCGAGGAGGCCCACGCGGTCGTGCTCCTCCTCGGAGAACTCGCCGAGCTCGCTCATCTCGCCGAGGACGGCGACCGTGCGCTGGTCCGGGCCCTTGATCTGCGCGAGCGTGCGGAGCGCCGCCGCCATGGAGTCGGGGCTCGCGTTGTAGGCGTCGTTGATCACGGTGACGCCGTTGCCGCCGAGCACCTCCATGCGCCAGCGCTCGGCGCGCTGCACGGTCTGCAGCGCGGAGACGATGGCGTCGCCGTCGACGCCGAGCGCCCAGGCGCCCGCCGCCGCGGCCATCGCGTTCGTGACGTGGTGCTCGCCGAGCACGCGGAAGGACACGGGCCGCGCGGATCCGTCGGGCAGGTGCAGGGTGAAGGTCGTGCCCGCGGCGGACGCGACGATGTCGGTCGCGCGCACCGCGGCGCGCGCGTCCCGCCCGAACCACAGCACGGGCGCGTCGGTCTTGTCGCTCATGGAGGACACGCGCGGGTCGTCGGCGTTGAGCACGGCCGTGTCCTCGGGCAGGAGGTCCTGGACCATCTCGGTCTTGGTGCGCAGGGTCTGCTCGATGCCGCCGAAGCCGCCCGCGTGCGCGAGCCCCACGGTGAGCACGATGCCGACGTCGGGCTTCGCCATGCGCACGAGGCGCGTGATCTCGCCGGGCCCGCTCGCGCCCATCTCCGCGACGAGGAAGCGCGTGGTGCGGGTGACCTTGAGCATCGTGAGCGGCGCGCCGACCTCGTTGTTGAAGGACGCGACGGGGGACACGGTCTCCCCCTGCGTGGCGAGGATCGCGTGCAGCAGGTTCTTGGTGGTGGTCTTGCCGTTCGAGCCGGTGACCGCGACCATGCGCAGGCCGCCGAGCGCGCGCACGCGGGCGACGACCTCGCGCGCGAGCACGCCGAGCGCGTCCACGACATCGGGCACGAGCACCTGGGGCACGGGCAGGTCGAGCTCCCGCTCGACGAGCAGCAGGGCCGCGCCGGCCTCGACGGCGTGCGGCGCGAAGAGGTGGCCGTCGGTCTCCTCGCCCGGCTTGGCGACGAAGATCCCGCCGGGCTCGATGAGCCGGCTGTCGGTGTCCACCGCTCCGTCCACGACGGTCTGCGGGGTCGCGTCGCCGCGCAGCAGGAGGCGGCCGCCGACCGCGTCGGCGATCTCGGCGAGGGTGAGGGCGATCATGTCAGCTCCAGCCTGCGTCGCGGAGGGCCGCGCGCGCGTCGTCACGGGCGGAGAACGGGATCTTGCGCCCGGCCACCTCGTGGTAGTCCTCGTGCCCGGGTCCGGCGACGAGGATGGTGTCCCCCTCGCCCACCAGCGACACCGCGGTGCGGATCGCGGTGGCGGGGTCGGGCACCTCGTGGATCTCGCGGTCGGGCACCGCGGCACGCGCCCCCGCGATGAGCGAGGCCCGGATCGACGCCGGGTCCTCGTAGCGCGGGTGGTAGTCGGTGATGACCACGACGTCGGCGAGGCGGGCCGCGATCGCGCCCATCTCGGCCCGCTTCGTGGTGTCGCGGTCGCCGTCGGCGCCGAAGACCATCACGAGCTTGCCGGGCGTGAACGGGCGCAGCGCCTGCAGCGTCTGCTCGAACGCGTCGGGCGTGTGTCCGTAGTCCACGAAGAAGAGGGGACCGGTCTCGCCCGACACGCGCTCGGCGCGACCGGGGATGTAGGCCCGGATGCCGCCGTCGCGGTCGAGCACCTGCGCGACCGCGTCGAGGTCGTAGCCCGACTCGACGAGCATGACGATGGCCAGGCCCGCGTTCGCGGCCATGAACCACCCGGGCACGGGGACGCGCGAGACGAGGACGCGGTTGTCGGGCCCCTCGAGGCGGAAGCCGGTCGAGTCTGGCGTCTGCTCGAGGACCGTCACGGTCCAGTCGGCCTCGACGCCGGGCTTCGAGGAGATCGTGGTGATGGGGATGCGGGAGCCGTCGACGATGCGCTGCCCCCACTCCGTGTCGAGCGACACCACGCCGCGGCGGGCGCGGTCGGGGTCGAAGAAGGCGGCCTTCGCGTCGAAGTACTCCTCGAAGTCGGCGTAGTCGTCGAGGTGGTCGTGGCTGAGGTTGATGAAGGCGGCCACGTCGAACACGAGCCCGTCCACCCGGTGCCGCGACAGCGCCTGGGCGGAGACCTCGATCGTGACGGCGCGGACCTCGGCCTCGCGCATCCGCGCGAGGAGCGCGTGCAGCTCGCTCGCTTCGGGCGTGGTGAGCCGGCTCGTGATGCTCTCCTCCCCGATCCTGCGCTCGGCCGTGGAGGTGAGCCCGGTGACGACGCCGAGCTGGCGGAGCAGCCCGTCGAGCAGGTAGACCACGCTCGTCTTGCCGTTCGTGCCCGTGACGCCGTAGAGCGTCGCCGGGTCCTCCGCGGAGCGGTGGACCCACGCCGCGATGTCGCCGAGGGCCGCCCGCGGGTCGGGGGTGAGGATCACGGGGAGGCCGGACCCCTGCGCGTCGGCCAGCCCGTCGGGGTCGGTCAGCACCGCGACCGCGCCGCTCGCCGCCGCCGCCGCCGCGAAGCGGGCCCCGTGGGCGCGCGCGCCGCGGAGGCCGACGTAGAGGTCCCCCGGCTGGACGTCGTCGGTCGACAGCGTCACGCCGGTGACCTCCACGTCGTCCACGTCGCCGACGACGTCGAGCGCGAAGTCGCGCACGAGGCCGGACAGCGACCGCGCGACGGGATGCTCGGGGCGGAGGGCGGGGGTGGCAGGGGAGGTCATCGCCCTCATCTCTCAGTAGGTCGTCGGGAGGTTCGGGGACGGCACGGTGGAGGGGGGCACCCGGTAGGTCTTCAGGACCTGGGACATGATCTTCTGGAAGACCGGGGCCGCGGCCGCCGAGGACTTTATGGTATCCGGATTGGCGAGGCTGATCGACACGACGTACTGGGGGTCCTCGGCCGGAGCCATGCCGGCGATCGAGACCAGGTAGTTCTTGCCGTACTTCCCGTCCGCCTCGGCGACCTGCGCCGTGCCGGACTTCGCGGCCACCCGGTAGCCCGGGATCGTCAGGTCCTTCGAGAGGTGCCCGCTGGTGACGACCGTCTCGAGCATGTTGACCGTGGAGTCGGCGGCCTGGGGCGAGATCACCTGCGAGCCCTCGGCCGACGGCTGGTGCGTCACCGTGCCGTCGGGCTGCTTGCAGCCGGACACGAGCGACAGCGGCAGCTTCACGCCGTGGTTGCCGATGGTCTGGTAGATGCTCGCGACCTGGAGCGCCGTCGTCGTGAGGCCCTGGCCGAACATGGTCGCGTAGTTCGTCTGCGGGTCCCACTGCTGCCACGGGCGCACGAGGCCGCTGCTCTCGCCCGGGAAGCCGATGGCCGTCTTCTCCCCCACGCCGAACGCCTTGAGGTAGTCGTAGCGCTCCGCGGGCGAGAGGCGCTCGCCGAGCGTCGAGATGCCCGTGTTGGAGGAGTCCATGAGGACGCCCGCGAGCGTGAAGCGCAGGTCGGGGTGCACGTAGCTGTCGCTGAGGTTCACGTTCGGCCGCGTGAACGTGTAGGGCGCCACCACGCGGGTGCCGGCGTCGGCCTTGCCCGAGTCGAGGAGACCCGCCGCCGTCACGGCCTTGAGCGTGGACCCGGGCTCGAACGCCAGGCTGAACGCCCGGCTCCCCCGGTCGTCCGGCTTCGTCGCCGCGACGTTGTTGGGGTCGACGGACGGGTACTCGGCGACCGCGAGGACCTTGCCGGTCTTGATCTCGACGATGGTGGCGTGCCCGTAGTCGGCGCCGACCTTGACGGCCTGCTCCGCCACAGCGGTCTGCGCGAAGTACTCGAGGTCGGTGTCGATGTTCGTCATCACGTCGCTGCCGTCCTTGGCCGGCTTCTGCGTGACGGTGCTCCCCGCGATGGCCACGCCGTCGGCGCCGCGCTCGTACGTCTGCGACCCGTCCTCGGCGGCGAGGCAGCTGTCGTACTCCTGCTCGAGGCCGGCCTTCACGCTGCCGTCGCCCGCGATGTAGCCGAGGACGCTGCCCGCGATCTGCCCGTTCGGGTACGTGCGGCTGGACACGGGCTGGAAGTAGATCCACGGGATCTTGAGGCCCCGCACCTTGAGGTAGGCGTCCACGTCGAGGCCCTTGGTCACGTAGGCGAAGAGGGACTTGGGGTCCTTGGCCAGCGCGCCCGTGATGATCCCGTGGATCTCCTCGGGCTTCTGCCCCGTGATGGCGGCGAGCTGGGCCTCCGCCTCGGCGAGCGTCACGGCCTCCTTGGCGGGCTTCCCGTCGGCTCCGGTCACGGTGCGGGTGAAGTCGCCGGCCTTCGACGGGTCCATCGTCACGTCGTAGCGCAGCACGCTGCTCGCGAGCACGTTGCCCTCGGCGTCGAAGATGCTGCCGCGCACGCCGGGGAGGGGCTGCTCGATGGCGCGCTTGCCGAGCGCGGCCTCGTTCAGCTCCGTGGCCTGGACCACCTGGATGTCGATGAGCTTGACCACGAACACCCCGATGACCGCGAGGATCGCGATGAGGGAGAAGGCGATGCGCCGTCGGTTCGAGATCGTGCTCACTCGGGGATTCCTCTCGGTGCCTGCGGTGCGGTGCTGTGCTCCGTCGGAGCGGTGTCGTGCGGGGGTCGCGCGCCCTCGGCGGGACGTGCGATCAGCGGGTCTTCGGGGTCGGGATCGCCGTGGCCGACGCTAGCCCCGAGGTCGCGCCGTCGGCGGGAGGCGCGCTCGGGGTCCCGGCGGTCACACCACCGGTGGCCTCGGCCGAGCCGGGGATGGCGGAGCCGGGGTCGACCGCGGCTCCCGCGTCGGGCGACGTCGCCGCCTTCAGCGCCGCGGCCCTCTTCGCGGGGTCGGCCTCGATGGTCAGCGGCACCCCCGCGAGCAGCGAGTTGCCGATGAGCGTGTCCGCGGTGAGCGCCGTCGTGGCGCCGTCCTTCGCCTGCGGCGTGCCCTGGACGGTGCCGTCCAGCGAGAGGAACGAGGGCGAGGCGCTGGCGACCATGCCGAGCGCCTGGGCGTTGCGCGCGAGGTTCTGCGGCGAGGACAGCCGGTCGACGTCCTCCGTGAGCGCCTGGTGCGTGCGGTCGAGCTCCCTCTGCTGCTGCTGCAGCGACGAGATGGCGTAGGCGCCGTCGGACAGCCCGATGGACAGCATGAGCTGGGCGAGCAGGAGGACGAACAGGCCGCCCACCACGATCAGGGCGTAGACGGTGCGCGGACGGGCGCGGCGCTGGTCGCGCGTGGCGACCACCTCGATGTGACGGGGCGCGGGCTCGGCGGACGGCCGGATCCGGGGACGCGCGGTCGCGCGTGCTGCATCGGTCATGCGTGTCGCCTCCTGGCTCGTTCGGCGGCGCGCAACCGGACGGATGCGGCGCGGGGGTTGCGGGCGATCTCGTCCTGGTCCGCGAGCTCGGCTCCGCGGACCAGGAGCTTGAGCTCGGGACGGTGCTCGGGCAGCTCCACCGGCAGGCCGACCGGCGCGGTGCTCGTCGACCGCGCGCGCAGCTCGCGCTTCACGATGCGGTCCTCGAGCGACTGGTAGGACTCGACGACCACGCGGCCGCCGACGGCCAGCCGGTCGACGGCGGCGGGCATGGCGCGCGCCAGGACGCTGAGCTCCTGGTTGACCTCGATGCGCAGCGCCTGGAAGACGCGCTTGGCCGGGTGGCCGGCCCGCTGCACCGCCGCGGGCGTCGCCTGCTGGATGATCTCCACCAACCGCGCCGAGGTCGTGATGGGCTCCACCTCGCGCGCTTGGACGATGCGGCTGGCGTAGCGCGGGGCGAGCTTCTCCTCGCCGTAGTCGTAGAAGATGCGGCGCAGCTCGAGCTCGTCGTACTCGGCGACCACCTGCGCGGCCGTCAGGCCCGCCGTGCCGTCCATGCGCATGTCGAGCGGCGCGTCCTGGGAGTACGAGAAGCCGCGCTCCACGCGGTCGAGCTGCAGCGATGAGACCCCGAGGTCGAAGAAGACGCCCTGCACCTCGCCGATGCCGAGACGGTCGAGCGCGCTCCCGATCCCGTCGTAGACGGTGTGCACGAGGTGGACCCGGTCGCCGAACCGCGCGAGCCGCTCCCCCGCGATGGCGAGGGCATCCGGGTCGCGGTCGAGGCCCACGAGACGCAGGCCGGGGAGCGCGTCGAGGAACGCCTCCGAGTGCCCGGCCATGCCGAGCGTGGCGTCGACCAGCACGGCGCCCTCCTCCTGGAGCGCCGGTGCGAGCAGCTCGAGGCAGCGCTCCAGCAGCACGGGGGTGTGGATGTCGTCGAGTGCCATGGCATCCCGATGCCCTGTCCGCGGCTCCTGATCCCCATCCGTCCCGACCTGCCACCGGGGAAGTGCGGCAGGGCGTCGGACGGCTGGGAGTCAGGGGCCGGGGTCAGAACAGGCCGGGGATCACCTCCTCCGCGGTGTCGGCGAACGCGCTCTCGTTGGCGGTGAGGTACTCGTCCCACGTGGCCGCGTCCCAGATCTCGACGCGGCTTCCCGCGCCGATGACCGCGAGCTCGCGGTCGAGGCCCGCGTAGGTGCGGAGGGCCTGCGGGATCGTGATGCGGTGCTGCTTGTCCGGCGTCTCGGCGTTCGCCCCGGACAGGAAGACGCGCATGTAGTCGCGCGCCTGCTTGCTCGCGAGCGGGGCCTGGCGCATGCGGTCGTGCAGCTCCTCGAACTCGCGCGTCGTGAACACGTAGATGCACCGGTCCTGGCCGCGCGTCATCACGACGCCGCCCTCGAGCTCGTCGCGGAACTTCGCGGGGAGGATGAGCCGCCCCTTGTCGTCGAGACGAGGCGAGTGGGTGCCGAGGAACACACCGACACCCCCTGTCTCTCCGGCCGTGGTTCAGGACTTGCTCCACTTTACTCCACAGCCCTCCACCCACCGCTAGGCGGCGCGCGTGAATGTCCGGTTCGCGACCGTGGTTCCCGCTGAACCAGCGGGATCCACGACGGGGAGGGATGTGGAGGACGGGTGCCCGCACGGCGCGCCGCGGGAGCACGACGACGCCCCCGGCCGCGCGGCGAGGCGCGATCGGGGGCGTCGGGGAGCCCGGTGGAGGGCGTCGGGGACGAGAGAAGGGGCCGGCCCCGGGTGCGGGGCCGGCCCCTTCGGGTCGGGTGGAGGGAGGTGGAGGACCCCCGCTCAGGGAGGCGTCAGTCCTGACCGCCCTGGCGCTTCTCCCAGCGCTCGTTGACGCGGTCCATGAAGGAGGACGAGCTGCGCTTGGCGGACGGCCGACGCGCGGCGCCCGGCGAGCCGGCGGAGGGCATGGACTCCGAGGAGCCGCCCCGCGGGCTGAAGATGAGGAGCGCCCCGACCATCATGACGGCGAAGCCGAGGACGCCGATGATGGCCAGCTTGGTGATGACGCCCGCGGCCAGGGCGGCGATGCCCAGCACGATGACGAGCACTCCCACGACGACCAGGGTGTAGTTCGGTCTGCTGCGACGGCCGCTGACGGTCGCCACGAAGTCTGCGTCGTTGTGATAGAGGCTTCGCTCCATCTCCTCCAGCAGGCGCTGCTCTTGCTCGGAAAGCGGCATCATGTTCCCCTCAGGCTCGGGACGACGCGTCGATGTTCACCTGTGGATTCTAGCTCCCCACCCCTGGCTAGGCTAGGAGGGTGCCCGAAAGCGACCGCCTCGTCAGCCACGTCCAGACCCGCCTCGACGACTTCCTGGCAGCGCAGGCGGCGGGGCTCCGGGAGATCAGCCCGGATCTGACGCCCGTCCACGAGTTCTCCGCGGATCTGCTGAGAGGGGGCAAGAGGTTCCGGGCGCAGTTCTGCTACTGGGGCTGGCGATCGGTCATCGACCTCGAGCCCTCCCCCGCCGGACGCCCTCCGGGCGCGGAGCGACCGGGCTACCGGGCGGTCGTCGGCGTCGCCGCCGGCCTCGAGGTGTTCCACGCCGCGGCGCTCGTCCACGACGACATCATCGACCGGTCCGACACCCGGCGGGGGCGGCCCGCCGCGCACCGCCGCCTCGAGGCGCTGCACGCCTCCCGCGGGTGGGGCGGATCCTCCGCCGCCTTCGGCGAGGCCGGCGCGATCCTCCTCGGCGACCTCCTCCTCGGGTGGAGCGACGAGCTCCTCATCGACTCGCTGCTGGCGCTGGCGGACGGATCCGCGGCCCGCGCCACCCGCGCCGAGCTGGCGACCATGCGCACGCAGGTCACTCTGGGCCAGTACCTCGACGTCCTGGAGGAGGTGGCGTGGCCCACTGTCGACGAGGACGAGACGCTGGCCCGGGCGCACAACGTGGTCGTCTACAAGTCGGCGAAGTACAGCATCGAGGCGCCGCTGGTCGTCGGGGCGAGCCTGGCCGGCGCATCACCCGAGCAGGTCGCCGCGCTCCGGGCCGTCGGCCTGCCCCTCGGCATCGCCTTCCAGCTGCGCGACGACGTGCTCGGGGTCTACGGCGACAGCGCGGTGACGGGCAAGCCGAGCGGCGACGACCTCCGGGAGGGCAAGCGCACCGTGCTCGTGGCGCTCGCCCGGCGACGGCTGCCCGACGGAGTGCGGCGCACCGTGGACGCGCTGCTCGGCGACCCGGAGCTCGACGACGAGCAGATCCGCGTGCTGCAGTCCATCCTCCGGGAGAGCGGCGCGCTCGACGAGGTCGAGGGGATGATCTCCCGCAACGTGCGGGAGTCCCTCGCCGCCCTGCGCGACGCCCCCATCTCGCCGCGGGCGCGCAACCAGCTGGAGCTGCTCGTGGACAGCGTCACCCGCCGCGTCACCTGACGGCGGACGCACGGCGTCCGCGGGTCAGCGAATCAGGCGCTCGCCTGCGCGACGCGCCGGACCTCGGCCTTGCGCCCGGCCAGCAGGGCGTCGATCGGCGCGGCGCCCAGGCTCGGCTCCTCGGTGAGGAGCCAGTCCATCGCCTCGTCGTCGTCGAAGCCGTTGTCCCCGAGGACGATGATCGTGCCGCGCAGCTCGGACAGCGGCTCGCCGTCGCGAAGGAAGACCGCGGGGACCTTCAGCACACCGTCGAGGCGGACGGCCAGCAGCCTCCGGTCCTCGATGAGCCGGCGCACGCGGCTGACGGTGAGACCCAGGAGGTCGACGAGATCGGGGACGGTCAACCACTCACGGTCGGCATAGGGCTCGTTCACGTGTCACATGCTGGCACGCCCGGAGCGGGAGCGGCCACCGCGGCGGGCGCTCCGGGCTCCCGGCGTCCACCATCGACCGGCCCGGGAACTGCCTATCCGCCGAATGCGCGTGTCGCTGATCACTCCAGTCACATCCATCACTTATGTGCACTCCGTGCGCGTTGCGTGTTAACGTGGAACACCTGCATCAGGGAATCGTGCACGACGGCCGGAGTAGACCAACATGCCCATGACCGACCCCACCCCTCCTCGCGACCCCCGCCGGTCCTCGGACACCTCCACCGGCCGGACGGCCACCCGCCGCTCCAAGGCGCTGCTGGCCACCATGCCCATCGTGCTGGTGGGGTCGCTCGCGGTGAGCCTCGGCATGGCGTCGCCCGCCGAGGCGGCTCCCGTCAAGCGGGTGCCCAAGGCCAAGTCCGGCCCCTCGCAGACCAAGCTGCCGACCGTCGCGGCGCCCGCCGCCGCCCCGGCCGCCGCGCCCATGGCCGCCACCCCCTCCTCCTACGTGGTCGAGCAGGGCGATACGGTCTCGAGCATCGCGGGGCGCTTCGGCATCTCCACGGCATCCGTCCTCGCGCAGAACGGACTCGGCTGGAAGACGACCATCTTCCCCGGGCAGACGCTCACCCTCGGCGGATCCGGCACCTCCTCGACGACGTCGAGCCCGGCCTCCGCGCCCACGGCAGCCGGCTCCCGCTACACCGTGGTCGCGGGCGACACCGTGACCGGCATCGCCGGCAAGCACGGCGTCTCGACGTCGGCCGTCCTGTCGGCCAACGGGCTGCAGTCCACGAGCAGGATCTTCCCGGGGAACCAGCTGACGATCCCCGGCGGCTCCGCGCAGGCCGCGGCGACCGCCCCCAGCGCCTCGCCCGCCGCCAAGTCCGGGCTGAGCGGCACCTACACGATCGCCACCGGCGACACCCTGCACAGCATCGCTGAGGACGCGGGCGTCACCGTGCAGGACCTGCTCAACGCCAACGGCCTCAACTGGTCGAGCATCATCTACGCGGGCAGCAAGCTGACCATCCCGAACGCCTCCGCGTCGGCCGTCCAGGTCGCCTCGCTGCACGGGACGACGATCATGACGGACGAGATGCGCACCAACGCCCGCATCATCGTCTCGGAGGGGCGGAAGGCGGGAGTCAACGACTACGGCCTGGTCATCGCGCTGGCCACCGCCGCGCAGGAGTCCACGCTCCGCAACCTCGACTGGGGCGACCGCGACTCCATCGGCCTGTTCCAGCAGCGCCCGAGCCAGGGCTGGGGCCAGCCCGCGCAGCTCCACGACCCGCACTACGCGGCGCGCGCGTTCTTCGGCGGCCCCGTCAACCCGAACCCCGGCACCACGCGCGGCCTCCTCGACACCCCCGGATGGAAGTCGATGACCGTCACGCAGGCCGCGCAGGCGGTGCAGTACTCGGCCTACCCCGACGCGTACGCGAAGTGGGAGGCGTCGGCCTGGGCCTGGATGGACGAGATCGGCTGACGCAGGCCGCCGTGCGGATCCGCGCCGCGTCGCTCCGGTGTGCCGGGGAGGCCCGGGCATCGGCCATCCCTAGAATCATCCAGTGACCTCCAGCCCGACCGACCCCATGATCGGCCGTCTCCTCGACGGCCGGTACCAGGTCAGATCCCGCATCGCGCGCGGCGGCATGGCCACGGTCTACGTGGCCACCGACCTCCGCCTCGAGCGGCGCGTCGCCGTGAAGGTCATGCACGGTCACCTCGCGGACGACAGCGCGTTCCGCGACCGGTTCATCCAGGAGGCGCGCTCGGCCGCGCGGCTCGCGCACCCGAACGTCGTCAACGTCTTCGACCAGGGCCAGGACTCGGACATGGCGTACCTCGTCATGGAGTACCTGCCCGGCATGACGCTGCGCGAGCTCCTGCAGGAGTACGAGCGGCTGACGCCCGAGCAGACCCTCGACATCCTCGAGGCCGTGCTCTCCGGGCTCGCCGCGGCGCACAAGGCCGGCATCGTCCACCGGGACCTGAAGCCCGAGAACGTGCTGCTCGCGGACGACGGGCGCATCAAGATCGGCGACTTCGGCCTGGCGCGCGCCGTCAGCGCCAACACCGCGACGGGGCAGGCCCTGCTCGGCACGATCGCGTACCTCTCCCCCGAGCTCGTCACCCGTGGCATCGCGGACACCCGCAGCGACATCTACGCCGTCGGCATCATGATGTACGAGATGCTCGCGGGCGAGCAGCCGTTCAAGGGCGAGCAGCCCATGCAGATCGCCTACCAGCACGCCAACGACCAGGTGCCGACGCCGAGCACGACGAACCCGTCGGTGCCCGTGGAGCTCGACGAGCTCGTGCTGTGGGCCACGGCACGGGATCCGGAGCAGCGTCCCCGCGATGCGCGCGCGCTCCTGGACGAGCTCTACGCCGTCCAGAACCGCCTCGACGCACGGTCCGGCGATCCCGCTCCGCTCCAGCGCACCGTCGTCTTCCCCAGCGCCCCGGCGCTGCCGCCCGTCACGACCGGCGAGACGCAGGTCGTGGGCGGCCCGCCCGTGCTGATGCGCGAGGAGGGCGAGCGCACGCAGCCCGACTCCGTGGTCGCTCTCGCGGCCGCCGGCTCGCGGCGCCGCTCGCGCGGGTGGGTCCTGGCCCTCCTCGTCGTCATGCTCGCCGCCCTCGCGGGCGGGACGGGCTGGTACTACGGTCAGGGCCCCGGCGCGCAGGTGCCCGTCCCCCGAGTGACGGCCATGGCCGTCGACGACGCGGCGGGCACCCTGCAGGGCCAGGGCTTCGTCGTGGCGCGCGCGGAGGAGCCGAGCGTCGACGTGGAGGTGGGGCACGTCATCCGCAGCGTCCCGGCCTCGGGCACCCCCGTCGACCAGGGATCCACCGTCACCGTCTACGCCTCCACGGGGCCGCGGCTCCTCCCCGTTCCCGAGGTCGTCGGCGCGGCGGAGGCCGACGCGCGCACCCGCCTGGAGGGGGTCCCCTTCGTCGTCCAGGAGGCGGTGGTCCGGCAGTACGGCGACGCCGCCGAGGGCACGGTCATCCAGGTGCTCGACGCCTCCGGAGCGCCCATCGGCGCGCAGTACCCCGAGCGGCAGGCGGTGACCCTGGTGGTCGCCGCCGGGAAGATCCCCCAGATCAACGGACGCTCGGTCGACCAGGCGAAGGCGACGCTGGCCCAGGCCGGGCTCGTCGGCGAGCCGGGCAAGCAGAGCTTCAGCGACGACGTCGACAAGGGCGAGGTCATCTCCGTCTACGCGCTCGACCAGAACCCGGTGCGCTCCGGCGCCGGCGGCGCTCCCGGCAGCAAGGTGGGCCTCGAGATCTCCAAGGGCCCCGACCTCGTCGCCGTCCCCGCGGTCGTCGGGCTCACGCGGGACGAGGCGAAGGCCGCGCTCGACAAGGCGGGCTTCAAGTACGCCTACTCGGCCTTCTGGGACGCGCTGCCCAACGGCATCACCCGGGTCGCGTCGGCGAGCCCGGAGGCGCAGGCGCTCGCCCGCCGCGGCTCGACGATCAACCTCGGCATCACCGCATCCGGCTAGCCGGGGGCCGCAGCTGCCGACGCTCGCACACGCGCCGGAGACGAGGATGCCCCGTCGCCATCGTGGGCGGCGGGGCATCGTCGTGCGGGAGCGGTCAGCCGCGCGCGGCGGCCAGCTCCTCGGCGACCAGGAACGCGAGCTCGAGGCTCTGCATGTGGTTGAGGCGCGGGTCGCACAGCGACTCATAGCGCGTGGCGAGCGTCGCCTCGTCGATGTGCTCGGATCCGCCGAGGCACTCGGTGACGTCGTCGCCCGTGAGCTCGATGTGGATGCCGCCCGGGTGCGTGCCCGCCGCGCGGTGGGCCTGGAAGAAGCCCTGCACCTCGTCCACCACGTCGTCGAAGCGCCGCGTCTTGTAGCCGGTGGGCGTGGTGAGCCCGTTGCCGTGCATGGGATCCGTGACCCACAGCGGGTTGGCGTCGGACGCCTTGACGGCCTCGAGCAGGGGCGGCAGCGCGTCGCGGATGCGCCCCGCGCCCATGCGCGTGATGAAGGTGAGGCGACCGGGCTCGCGGTCCGGGTCGAGCTTCTCGATGAGCTCGTGCACGGTCTCGGGCGTCGTCGACGGGCCGAGCTTGACGCCCAGGGGGTTGCGGACGCGGGACAGGAAGTCGACGTGCGCGCCGTCGAGGTCGCGGGTGCGCTCCCCGATCCAGATGAAGTGCGCCGACGTGTTGTACGGCGTGCCGGTGCGCGAGTCGATGCGGGTCATGGGCCGCTCGTAGTCCATGAGGAGGCCCTCGTGGCCGGTGTAGAACTCGACGCGCTTGAGGTCGTCGAAGTCGGCGCCGGCGGCCTCCATGAACTTGATGGCGCGGTCGATGTCGCGGGCGAGGTGCTCGTAGCGCTGGTTCGCGGGGTTCGCGGCGAAGCCCCTGTTCCAGCTGTGCACCTCGCGGAGGTCGGCGAAGCCGCCCTGCGTGAAGGCGCGGATGAGGTTCAGCGTGCTGGCGGCCGTGTGGTACCCCTTCACGAGGCGCGCGGGATCCGCCGCGCGCGACTCGGGCGTGAAATCGTAGCCGTTCACGATGTCGCCGCGGTACGCCGGCAGCGTGAGGTCGCCGCGCGTCTCGGAGTCGCTCGAGCGCGGCTTCGCGAACTGGCCGGCCATGCGGCCCATCTTCACGACGGGCATCGCCGCGCCGTACGTGAGGACGACCGCCATCTGGAGGACGGTCTTCACGCGGTTGCGGATCTGGTCGGCCGTGGCGCCCGCGAAGGTCTCGGCGCAGTCGCCGCCCTGGAGGAGGAACGCGCGGCCGTCGGCTGCCGCGGCGAGGCGGCTGCGCAGCTGGTCGACCTCGCCCGCGAAGACGAGCGGCGGGAGCAGGGCGATCTCGGCGCTGGCGGCGTGCACGGCCGCGGCGTCGGGCCAGGCCGGCTGCTGCTTGACCTCGAGCGTGCGCCAGTGGTCGAGGCCCGCGAGGACGTCGGGGTGGGCGGGGACGAGGTGCTCTGAGGCCACGGTGGGATCCCGGTTCGTGTCGTGCGCGTGTGCGCGGTGGAGGCGGTGCGGGAGACGGTCAGCGGGCCGCGCTCGCGCGCTTCTCCTTGACCGAGGTCGCATAGACGTCGACGTACTCCTGGCCGCTCAGCCTCGAGAGCTCGTACATGATCTCGTCGGTGATGGAGCGGAGGATGAAGCGGTCTCCCTCGAGGCCGGCGAACCTACTGAAATCTAGCGGCTCGCCGATGACCACACCAATCCGGCGGACCTTGGGGATGCGCGTGCCGATGGGCATGACCTTCTCCGTGTCGATCATGGCGATCGGGACGACCGGGACCTCGCCCTCGAGGATCATGCGGGCGACGCCCGTGCGCCCGCGGTACATCTTGCCGTCGGGGCTGCGGGTGCCCTCGGGGTAGATGCCGAGCATCCGGCCCTCGGCGAGCACGCGGAGGCCCGTGTTGAGCGACGCCTCGGACGCCTTCCCGCCGGAGCGGTCGATGGGGAGCATGCCGGTGGCCGTGAAGAACATCTTCGTGGCCCAGCCCTTGAGGCCGGTGCCCGTGAAGTAGTCGCTCTTGGCGAGGAAGACGAGGTTGCGGTCCACCAGCAGCGGCAGGAACACCGAGTCGATGAAGGAGAGGTGGTTGCTCGCGAGGATGACGCCGCCCTTGGCGGGGATGTTCTCGAGACCGGTGACCCAGGGGCGGAACGTGCTCCGCAGGAGGGGTCCGGCGACCAGGTTCTTCATGAACCAGTAGAACATCGGGTGGCCACCTTCCGGGCGGGGTCGGGATCCAGCATAGCCAGCGGGGGCCGCGTCGGCCGCCGGGCCTCCGAGGCGAGGACGGCGCGGGTCAGGCCCCGTGGCGCAGCGCGGCAGCGTGCAGGCGCGCGAGGTCGGCCGCGCCCACGACGCCCGCGTCGTTCACGAGCTCGGCGATGCGGAACTCGGGCTCCGGGTGGTAGCCGCGCGCCGGCAGGTGCGACAGGTAGGCCTGGCGGATGGGGTCGAGCAGCAGGTCGCCGGCCTGCGCCACGCCGCCGCCGATGACGAACATCTGCGGGTCGAGGATCGCGCCGATGCTCGCCGCGGCCTCCCCGAGCCAGGAGCCGAGGCGCCGCAGGGCCGCGAGGGCACCCGGATCGCCCGCCTGGATCAGGTCGCTGACGTCGTGCCCGGTGAGCGTGCCGACCTCGCGGCGGCGCGCGGCGAGGCCGTCGCCGTGGGTGCCGCCGAGGTCGGCGAGCTCGTTGGCGGTGCGGAGGAGGGCGCGGCCGGATCCGTACTGCTCGATGCAGCCGCGCGCGCCGCAGCCGCACGGCAGGCCGTCGGGCACGACGCGCATGTGGCCGAGCTCGGCGCCGGCGCCGAAGCCGCCGCGGAAGAGGCGGTCGTCGGCCACGATCGCGCCGCCGACGCCCGTGCCGATGGTGAGGGTCACCATGTCGCTCACGAGGCGTCCGGCGCCGTAGCGGAACTCCGCCCAACCGGCGGCGTTGGCGTCGTTCTCGATGACGATGGGGAGGTCGATGCGGCGCCGCAGCCGCTCGCGCACGGGCTCGTTGCGCCAGTTGATGTTCGGGGCGTAGTAGACGGTGGACTGCGCGGCGTCGATGAAGCCCGCGGCGGCGACGCCCACGGCGACCGCATCCGGGTGCTCGGCGCGGAGGCCCTCGACCATGGCCACGACCGCCTCGACGATGGCATCGGGGCTGCTCGCCTCGGTGGGCGTGCGGGCCTCGGCCGCGATGGCGCCGAGCTCGTCGACCACCGCTCCCGCGATCTTCGTCCCGCCGATGTCGATCCCGATTGCATGCACGTGGCGGGCCCTTCCGTTGTTCTCGCCTGACGATCCTACCGACGCCCCGGACGCCCCCGTCCGGGGACGCGCGCCCGGAGACCCCGCGCAGATACTGTGGGAACATCCATTTCCGGTACCGAGGGAGTTGCCGTGGAACAGCACATCATGCCCGCCGCCGTCGAGGCGCGGCCCGACGACAACGTCACCGACGTCCTGGTGCACCGCGTGAGGACGAGCCCCGACGCTCCGCTGTTCGCGCTGCCGGACGGGGACGGCTGGCGCGACGTCACGGCGCGCGAGTTCCACGCCCAGGTGGTCGCCCTCGCGAAGGGGCTCGTCGCCTCGGGCATCGAGCCGGGTGAGCGCATCGGCATGATGTGCCGCACGCGCTACGAGTGGACCCTCGTCGACTTCGCGGTCTTCTTCGCGGGCGCCGTCCTCGTCCCCGTGTACGAGACGTCCTCCCCCGGCCAGGTGCACTGGAACCTGCAGGACTCCGGCAGCGTCGCCGTGATCCTCGAGTCGGCGGAGCACTTCTCCCGCTTCGACGAGGTGCACCCGGACCTCCCCGACGTGCGCCGCGTGTGGCAAATCGACCTCGGCGACCTCGACAAGCTCGCCGAGCGGGGCGTCGACGTGCCGGACGCGGAGATCGAGCGGCGACGGAACCTCGCGGTCGGCTCCGACATGGCGACCCTCATCTACACGTCCGGGACGACGGGCCGGCCGAAGGGCTGCATCCTCACGCACGCCAACTTCGTGGAGCTCGCCCGCAACGCCGAGGTCGCCATGGAGGAGGTCGTGCGGGTCGGCGCGTCGACGCTCCTGTTCATCACGACCGCGCACGTCTTCGCCCGGTTCATCTCGATCCTCAACGTGCAGGCGGGCGTGAAGACCGGGCACCAGGCCGACACGACGCAGCTGCTGCCCGCGCTCGCGTCCTTCAAGCCGACGTTCCTCCTCGCCGTGCCGCGCGTGTTCGAGAAGGTCTACAACTCCTCCGAGCAGAAGGCGGAGGGAGCCGGCCGCGGCAAGGTGTTCCGGAAGGCCGCCGAGGTCGCGTACGCGCACTCCGTGGCGGTCGACGCCGGGCGCGTGCCCTTCGCGCTGAAGGCCCAGTACAGGCTCTTCGACGCGCTCGTGTACTCCAAGATCCGACAGGCGATGGGCGGGCGCGTGCGCTTCGCGGTGAGCGGATCCGCACCCCTCGGCCTCCGCCTCGGGCACTTCTACCGGTCGCTCGGCCTCACGATCCTCGAGGGCTACGGCCTCACGGAGACCACGGCGCCCGTCAGCGTGAACCTCGTGAAGGGCTTCCGCATCGGCACGGTCGGCCCGGCGCTGCCCGGCGTCGCGACGCGGATCACCGACGAGGGCGAGATCGAGGTCAAGGGCGTCAACGTCTTCGACGGCTACTGGCAGGACGAGGAGGCGACGGCGGAGGTCTTCGACGACGGCTGGTTCCGCACGGGCGACCTCGGCAGCTACGACGCCGACGGCTACCTGACGATCACGGGCCGCAAGAAGGAGATCATCGTGACCGCCGGCGGCAAGAACGTGGCGCCCGCCGCGCTCGAGGACCCGATCCGCGCGAACCCGCTCGTCGGGCAGGTCGTGGTGGCGGGCGACCGGCGGCCGTTCATCTCGGCGCTCATCACGCTGGACCCCGAGATGCTCAAGGTGTGGCTGGCGAACAACGGCCAGGACCCGGCGCTGACGCTCGAGCAGGCGTCGCAGAACCCGGCCGTGCTCGCCGAGGTGCAGCGGGCGGTCGACGCGGCGAACGCGACGGTGTCGCGCGCGGAGTCGATCCGGAAGTTCGTCGTGCTGCCGGTGGAGCTGACGGAGGCGGCCGGGCACCTGACGCCGAAGCTCAGCATCAAGCGCCAGGTGGTGCTCGACGCGTTCGCCGACGTGATCACGCGGATCTACGAGGCAGCGCCGACGACCGAGGGGCACTCGCTGGTGCACTGACCGGCGTCGTCGGCCCGCGCGAGCGCGCGGGTCGACGGATCGGCGCGGGTCAGAACCAGCCGGACTCGCGGACCTGCTTCATGGCCTCGCGGCGGCGCTGCTTGTCGAGCCGGTCGAGGTACACCAGGCCGTCGAGGTGGTCGACCTCGTGCTGGAAGGCCTGGGCGAGCACGCCCGTGCCCTCGAGGCGCACCGGCTCCCCGTCGAGGTCGATGCCGCTGATCACGGCCTCGGGGTGGCGCATCGTGGGGAACCAGAGGCCCGGCACGGAGAGGCAGCCCTCGTCCACGAGCACGGCCTCGCCGCGCAGCTCCTCGATGACCGGGTTGAGGATGTAGCCGAAGGACGGCCCCACGTTGTAGCTGAAGGCCCGGAGGTTCACGCCGATCTGGGCGGCGGCCACGCCGGCGCGGCCGTCCGGCCGCACGCTGTCGAGGAGGTCCTCGACCAGGGCGCGCACGCCCTCGTCGATCTCGTGGATCTCCGAGGAGACGGTCTTCAGCACCGGATCGCCGAAGAGGCGGATCTGTCGTTCAGTCATTCTCTGCTTCCGTGGGTCCTGCGGGCCGGCGGTCAGGGTCGATCGGCGCCCGCGGGCGCGAGGCCCGCTCCATTCTCGCGTGCCCAGTCGGACACGGCCGACTCGGCGGCCAGCAGCGCGTTCTCGACGACCTCGGTGACGGCCGGGTGCGGCCAGTACTGCGCGCGGGCGAGGCCCGTGACGCGGTGGCCGAGGCTCGCGGCCGTCAGCAGCGGCTGGATCAGCGCCGCGGAGTCCGAGCCGATGATGTGCGCGCCGAGGAGCGTGCCGCCGTCGCGCGGATCCACCACGAGCTTGCAGAACGACGTCGTGTCCTCGAGGGCCCAGCCCCAGGCCGTGGACGAGTAGGGCTGCTCGATCGTGACGACGGGCCCCGCCGCGCGCGCCTCCGCCTCCGTCAGGCCGAACGAGCCGATCTGCGGGCGCGAGAAGACCGCCTGCGGGACGGGCCCGGGAGCGCCGCCGGTGAGGTCGTCCGGGTGCAGCAGGTTGTGCTGCACCACGCGCGCCTGGTGGTTGGCCACGTGCTTGAGCTGGTGCTCGGCGCTGATGTCGCCGAGCGCGAACACGCCGGGCACGGGCTCGCCGCCGGCGAGCACGCGCTGCCGGTCGTCGACCACGATGCGGCCGTCCGCGTGCAGGTCGTAGCCGGCGTTCGCGACCGCCAGCGTGTCGGTGTTGGGGATGCGGCCGAGCGCGACGAGCACGGCCTCCGTCTCGACCAGGTGCCCGGACGCCAGGCGCGAGCGGAGCACGTCGCCGTCGCGCTCGATCTCCTCCACCTCGCAGTCGGTGATGACGTCCCACTGCGTGCGCGCGAGCGTCGTGAAGCGCGTGGACACGTCCTCGTCGAGGTTGCCGAGCAGGTGCGAGGACCGGGCGACCTGGGTCACGCGCACGCCCAGGTGGCTGAAGACGTGCGCGAACTCGGCGGCGACGTAGCCGCCGCCCACGATGAGGAGCGACGCGGGCAGCTCGGCGATGCGCATGATGGAGTCGGAGTCGTGGATCGCCGGGTCCGGCGCGTACACGGCCGCCAGCGGGCGGGGTCGGGACCCCGCGGCGAGCACGACGCGGTCCGCCAGGATCCGCTGCCCGCTCGCCGACACGAGCACGCCCGGCGCCTCGAAGCCCACGCTCTCGCGCAGCAGCGTCACGTTCTCCATGCCGCTCTCGCGCCACTCGCGTCCGCCCTCGCTGATGGCGTCGACGCGGCCGAACACGCGCGCGGCGATGGCCGGCCAGTCGACGGCGTCGACCGACGCGCGGATGCCGAGCGCCGCGCCGTCGCGGGCCGCGGCGGCGACGTCGGCCACGTGCACGAGCATCTTCGTGGGGATGCAGCCCGCGTTGAGGCAGGTGCCCCCGAAGTGCTCCCCGTCGTCGACGAGGAGCACGCGCTGGTCGGCGAAGCGCTCGTCGACGATGGAGTTGCCGGATCCGGCCCCCACGATCACGAGGTCGTAGCGCTCGTCCTGCATCCGGCCCGTGTCGGTCATCCCGTGCCTCACTCCTCGATCTCGACGACGACGAGCAGGTCGCCCGCGTCGACCTGCTGCGTGGTCGGCACCGCGAGGCGCGCGACGCGTCCCGCGACGGGCGACGTGATGGCCGCCTCCATCTTCATGGCCTCGATGGACGCCACCGGCTGACCGGCCACCACCCGGTCGCCCGGCTCGACCTTGAGCGTCACGACGCCGGAGAACGGCGCGGACACGTGGCCGGGACGCGACGCGTCCCCCTTCTCGGCGACGGCGGTCGTGACGGCGATGCCGCGGTCCCGCACGAAGACGGGCCGCAGCTGTCCGTTCATCACGGCGAGGAGCGTGCGCATGCCCGACGCGTCGGCGTCTCCCACGGCCTCGAGGCCGATGAGCACGTCGACGCCCCGGCTGATCCGCACGACGTGCTCCCGGCCCTGGCGCAACCCGTAGAGGTAGTCCTCCGTGTCGACCACGGACAGGTCGCCGAACAGCCCCCGGATGGTCTCGAACTGCTCCGTCGGCTGCGGGAAGAGCAGGCGGTTCAGCGCCCGCCGGCGGTCCGCGCCGGGCATCTCGAGCGCGCGCCGGTCGTCGTCGGAGAGCGGCGTGATCCCGATGCGCACGTCGCGGCCCCGCAGCACGCGCGTGCGGAAGGGCTCCGGCCAACCGCCCGGCAGGTCGCCCAGCTCGCCCGCCATGAAGCCGATGACGGAGTCCGGGATGTCGTAGTCGCCGGGGTTCCGCTCGAAGTCGGCCGGGTCGGCCTTCGCCGCCGCCAGCTGGAGCGCGAGGTCGCCGACCACCTTCGACGACGGCGTGACCTTCGGGATGCGGCCGAGGATCCGGTCGGCCGCGGCGTACATGTCCTCGATGAGCTCGAAGTCGTCGGCGAGCCCGAGCGCGATGGCCTGCTGCCGCAGGTTGGAGAGCTGGCCGCCGGGGATCTCGTGCCGGTACACGCGCCCGGTCGGGCCGGGCAGCCCGGACTCGAAGGGCCGGTACATGCGCCGGACCGCCTCCCAGTAGGGCTCGAGGTCGCTCACCGCATCGAGGGAGAGGCCGGTGTCGCGCTCCGTGTGCGCGAGCGCGGCGACGAGGGCGGACGCGGACGGCTGGCTCGTGGTGCCCGACATGGGCGCGCTCGCGACGTCGACCGCGTCGGCCCCGGCGCGGCTGGCGGCGAGCAGCGTGGCGAGCTGTCCGCCCGCCGTGTCGTGGGTGTGCACGTGCACGGGCAGCTCGAACTCCCGGCGCAGCGCCGTGACGAGCCGCTCGGCGGCGGCCGGCCGGAGGAGGCCCGCCATGTCCTTGATCGCGAGGACGTGCGCCCCGGCGGCGACGCTGCGCTCCGCGAGCCGCAGGTAGTGGTCGAGCGTGTAGAGGTCCTCCGCCGGGTCGAGCAGGTTCCCCGTGTAGCAGAGCGCGACCTCCGCGACCGTGGTGCCGGTGGCGAGCACGGCGTCGATGGCGGGGCGCATCCGCTCGACGTCGTTGAGCGCGTCGAAGATCCGGAACACGTCCACTCCCGTGGCCGCGGCCTCCTCGACGAACGCGTCGGTGACCTCGGCCGGGTACGGGGTGTAGCCGACCGTGTTGGCGCCGCGCAGCAGCATCTGGATCGCGACGTTGGGCAGGGCCTCGCGGAGCGACGCCAGGCGCTCCCACGGGTCCTCGCCGAGGAATCGGAGGGCCACGTCGTAGGTGGCGCCGCCCCAGGCCTCGACCGACAGCAGCTCGGGCGTCATGCGCGCCACGTACGGCGCGACGGCCACGAGGTCGCGCGTGCGGACGCGCGTCGCGAGCAGCGACTGGTGCGCGTCGCGGAACGTCGTCTCGGTGACCGCGAGGGCCGTCTGCGCACGGAGCGCCGAGGCGAAGCCCGTGGGACCGAGCTCGAGCAGGCGCTGGCGGGATCCGGCGGGCGCGGGCCGCCGCAGGTCGAGCGCGGGCAGCTTGTCGGCGGGACGCGGCGTGCCGGGCCGCGGGCCGTTCGGCTGGTTCACCGTCACGTCGGCCAGCCAGTTGAGGATCTTCGTCCCGCGGTCCTGGGAGACGTTGCTCCGCACGAGCCCCGGCCGCTCGTCGATGAAGGACGTGCTGAGATCGCCCGCCTGGAACTGCGGGTCGTCGAGCACGGCCTGGAGGAAGGGGATGTTGGTGGAGACCCCGCGGATCCGGAACTCGGCGAGGGCCCGCTTCGCGCGCGTCACCGCCGACGGGAAGTCGCGGCCGCGGCACGTGAGCTTGGCGAGGAGGGAGTCGAAGTGCGGGCTGATCTGCGCCCCGGTGGCGACCGTGCCGCCGTCGATGCGGATGCCGCCGCCGCCCGGCGAGCGGTAGGACGTGATCTTCCCCGTGTCGGGCCGGAAGCCCTGCGCCGGGTCCTCCGTGGTGATGCGGCACTGCAGCGCCGCGCCGCGCAGCACGATGTCCCCCTGGTGCAGACGGAGGTCGGCGAGCGTCTCCCCCGCGGCGATGCGCATCTGCGACTGCACGAGGTCGACGTCGGTGACCTCCTCGGTGACCGTGTGCTCGACCTGGATGCGCGGGTTCATCTCGATGAAGACGTGCTGGCCCTTCCGCGGGCCGTCCGTGTCGAGCAGGAACTCGACGGTCCCCGCGTTGACGTAGCCGATGCTCCGCGCGAACGCGACGGCGTGCGCGTGCATCGCGTCGCGGATCCCCGGGTCGAGGTCGGGCGCGGGCGCGATCTCCACGACCTTCTGGTGGCGGCGCTGCACCGAGCAGTCGCGCTCGAAGAGGTGGACGGTCTCCCCCGTCGCGTCGGCCAGGATCTGCACCTCGATGTGCCGGGGCCGCAGCACCGCCTGCTCGAGGAACATGGTGGGGTCCCCGAAGGCGCTGTCCGCCTCGCGCATGGCGGCGCGCAGCGCCTCCTCGAGGTCCTCCGGGCGCTCGACCCGGCGCATGCCGCGTCCGCCGCCGCCCGCCACGGCCTTCGCGAAGATCGGGAAGCCGATCGCCTCCGCCTGCTCGAGCAGCAGGTCGACGTCGGTCGACGGCGGCGTCGACGCGAGGACGGGGACGCCCGCCGCGGTCGCGTGCTCCTTGGCCGTGACCTTGTTGCCTGCCATCTCCAGCACGTCCGAGCCGGGTCCGATGAAGACGATGCCGGCCGCGGCGGCCGCCCGTGCCAGCCCGGGGTTCTCGGACAGGAAGCCGTAGCCCGGGTAGATGGCGTCGGCGCCCGACTCGACGGCCACCCGGATGATCTCGTCGACGTCGAGGTACGCCCGGACCGGGTGCCCCTCCTCGCCGATGAGGTACGCCTCGTCCGCCTTGAGCCGGTGCAGGGAGCCACGGTCCTCGTGCGGGTACACGGCCACGGTGCGGGCGCCGAGCTCGACCGCGGCGCGGAACGCCCGGATCGCGATCTCCCCCCGGTTGGCGACGAGGATCTTCGTGAACATGGCGGGCCTCTCGTCGGCAGGGCTTCGGGGGCGACGCGTTTAGGTTCTCCCAGAGTATCGACGGTAGCCTCTCCCTCGTGCATGTACTGAGCGTCAGCTCCCTCAAGGGGGGCGTGGGAAAGACCACAGTGACCCTGGGACTGGCGTCCGCCGCCTTCTCCCGCGGCTTGAGGACCCTCGTGGTCGACCTCGACCCGCAAGCCGACGTCTCGACGGGCATGGACATCCAGGTCGCCGGCCACCTCAACGTCGCCGACGTGCTCGCCTCCCCCAAGGAGAAGATCGTCCGCGCGGCCATCGCGCCGAGCGGCTGGACCAAGGGCCGCACGGGCACCATCGACGTCATGATCGGCAGCCCGTCCGCCATCAACTTCGACGGGCCGCACCCGAGCATCCGCGACATCTGGAAGCTCGAGGAGGCCCTCGCCAACGTCGAGGCCGACTACGACCTCGTGCTCATCGACTGCGCTCCCTCGCTCAACGCCCTCACGCGCACCGCGTGGGCCGCGAGCGACCGCGTCACCGTCGTCACCGAGCCCGGCCTGTTCTCCGTCGCGGCCGCCGACCGCGCGTTGCGCGCCATCGAGGAGATCCGCCGCGGCCTCTCGCCGCGCCTGCAGCCGCTCGGCATCATCGTCAACCGCGCACGCGTCCAGTCGCTCGAGCACCAGTTCCGCATCAAGGAGCTCCGCGACATGTTCGGTCCCCTCGTGCTCAGCCCCCAGCTGCCCGAGCGCACATCGCTCCAGCAGGCGCAGGGTGCGGCCAAGCCGCTGCACGTGTGGCCCGGCGAGAGCGCGCAGGAGATGGCGCGCAACTTCGACCAGCTGCTCGAGCGCATCATGCGCACGGCGAAGATCGGCGACTACGCGGAGAACGCCGCACGCTGACCCGCTCGCTCCCGGATCGCCGCTCCTCGTCGAGGGGCGGCGTTCGTCGTCCGGGCGGCCGGGCGGCCTCGGCCACGCCGCCCCCCCCCCCGTCCAACCGGAGCGTCGAGCGGCCGGACGCGAGCACGGCGTGACGCCCCGCGGCGGATGGCGCGCGGGAGGAGCGGCCTCCCGGAGCGGAAGCCGGCGCGGGAGCCGGCGCGGAGCGGACGCTCGGGTCTAGGAGGCCCGGACGGCGCGACGGGCGGCGAGCTCGTCGGTGGGGTCGACGGTCTGCGTGTCGATCTCGACGAGGGAGTGCTCGACCTCGCGGAGCACCTTGCCCACCGCGATGCCGAAGACGCCCTGGCCGCGGCTCACGAGGTCGATGACCTCGTCGTTGCTGGTGCAGAGGTAGACGCTGGCGCCGTCGCTCATGAGCGTCGTCTGGGCGAGGTCGACGACGCCGGACTCGCGGAGCTGGTTCACCGCGGTGCGGATCTGCTGCAGCGAGATGCCCGTGTCGAGGAGGCGCTTGACGAGCTTGAGGACGAGGATGTCGCGGAAGCCGTACAGGCGCTGCGTGCCGGAGCCGGAGGCCCCGCGGACGGTGGGCTCGACGAGGCCGGTGCGGGCCCAGTAGTCGAGCTGGCGGTAGGTGATCCCGGCGGCGCGGGCGGCGACTGCACCGCGGTAGCCGGCGCTCGCGTCCATCTCGGGGAGGCCGTCGGTGAAGAGCAGACCGAGGTCGTAGCGCCCGGAGTCCGGGGTGGAGTCGCTCATCGTTCTGCCTTCCACCCCCCAGCGCGGGTCCCGGAGGGGAGCGTGCGCTGATGCGGGTCGGTTCGTCGGGGTCGTGCTCTCACGGTAGCGGGGCCCACGGGCCCGAGCAACGACATCCGGCCTGAGCGCCCGGCGTGTCGTCCCGGCCCGCCCCGCGCCCCCATCGGGGGCGCCTGTCGGCCGGCGCCGCTCGGATCCTCCCGACGGACGGGCGTCCCGAGCGGACACGTCAGTCTACGGGCCGGGGCGGTCCGCGCGCGCCCCGTCGGAGGAGGAGGAGCGCCGATGCGGGACGCCGCGGGATGCCCGCAGCGATCTCCGGGGGCGCTCAGGAGGAGAGGCGGCCCAGAGCCGAGCGGATGAGGCTGCCGCGCACCACCTCGAGCTGCGTCGCGATCTCGCGCGCGAGCTCGGCGGCGTGCGCCCGGCTCGACGCGTCCCGGCGCCGGGAGACCGGCACGAGCGCCGACTCGATGAGGCTCAGCTCGCGCTCCGCCGCCTGGCGGAAGCCGCGGAGGTGGCGGGGCTCGATGCCCGTGCGCTGCAGCTCGACGAGCGCGCGCATGACCTGCACCGCCTCCTCGCCGTAGACCTCGGCCGGCACGAGCACGCCCGCGGTGATCGCGTCGCCGAGGAGCGGGGCCGTCGCGCCGGACTCGCGCACGAGCTCGGCGCGGTTGAAGCGCCGCTCCTGGTCGAGCATGGAGGTGGCGGGCGCGGTGGCCGCGCCGGGGAGCGCGGGCGACAGGCCGGCGTCGAGGTCGCGCAGGTAGGAGCGGATGACCTTCAGCGGGAGGTAGTGGTCGCGCTGCATGCCGAGCACCGTGCGGAGGCGCTCGACGTCGGCCGGGCTGAACTTGCGGTAGCCGGACTCCGTGCGGGAGGGCTGCACGAGGCCCTGCTCCTCGAGGAAGCGGAGCTTGCTGTTGGTGAGGTCGGGGAACTCCGGCGTGAGCCGTGCGAGCACCTGCCCGATGCTGAGGAGTCCGGGGGTGCGGGCGGGCGTCGACCGGGCGGCGGACGCCGGCACTACTCGATCGTCCGGCCGACGAGGTCGGCGCGCGAGGCGTAGAACGTGAGGCGGAACTTGCCGACCTGGACCTCGGCGCCGTCCTGCAGCAGGGCCGTGTCGATGCGGACGCCGTCGAAGTACGTGCCGTTCAGCGAGCCGAGGTCCTTGACCTGGAACGTGGTGCCCTCGCGCACGAACTCCGCGTGACGACGCGAGACGGTGACGTCGTCGAGGAAGATGTCGGCGTCCGGGTGGCGCCCCGCGACGGTGACGTCGGCGTCGAGGAGGAAGCGCGCGCCCTGGTTCGGTCCGCGGCGGACCACGAGGAGCGCGGATCCGGACGGGAGCGCCGTGACGGCGTCCTTCTCGTCCGCGGAGACTCCGCCGTCGAGGCCCGCGAGCGCGGCCCCCAGCTCGTCCCGGAAGGTGGCCGTGGTGTCCGTGCTCGTGTACTGCTCGGGCACGCGCGTGGCGCCGTGACCCTCTTCGCGTGCATCCATGGTCGTACCTCCTGTGACCTCACAGCGTAACGGATCGGACACGCTCGGGACCACGCCGGGATGGCCCCGGCGCCACCCCGACCGGGTGTCACCGGGTGGTGCCGCGGGCGTCGTCGCCGAGGTCGCCGGAGCGCGTGACGTCGGCCTCGAGGGCCTGCGCCGGCGCCTTCTGGGCGGCCCCGTGCTCGGTGCCCATGCTCTTCTCGTCGAACGGGTCGCCGCCGCCGAGGACGAGGGCCACGCGGTCGGCGTCGATGCCGCGGGTCCAGGTGCCGATGAGGATGGTCGCGACCGCGTTGCCGGTGAAGTTCGTGAGGGCGCGCGCCTCCGACATGAAGCGGTCGATGCCCACGATGAGGCCGACGCCGTCCACCAGATCGGGGCGGTGCGACTGGAGGCCGCCGGCCAGCGTCGCGAGGCCGGCGCCCGTGACGCCCGCGGCGCCCTTCGACGCGATGATCATGAACACCAGCAGCGAGACCTGCTCGCCGAGCGCCAGCGGGCTGCCCAGCGCGCTCGCGATGAAGAGCGACGCCATCGTGAGGTAGATGGCCGTGCCGTCGAGGTTGAACGAGTAGCCCGTGGGGACGGTGATCCCGACGACGGGCTTCGAGACGCCGACGTGCTCCATCTTCGCGATGAGGCGGGGCAGCGCGACCTCGGACGACGAGGTCGAGACGATGAGGAGGTACTCGCGGCCGAGGTACCGCATCAGCTTGAAGATGCTGACCCGGGCGACGAACCAGAGCAGCGTGCCCAGCACCACGACGATGAAGAGCGCGCACGTGATGTAGAAGCCGATCATGAGCGTCGCGAGGCTGATGACCGCCTGGAACCCGGTGGCCCCGACGACCGCCGCGATGGCGCCGAACGCGCCGATCGGGGCGACCCACATGACCATGCTGAGGATCCGGAACACCAGGATCTGGATGTTGCGGATGCCCTCCAGCACCGGCTCGCCGCGCGTGCCGAGCTGCTGCAGCGCGAAGCCGACGAGGAGCGCCACGAACAGGGTCTGCAGGATGCTGCCCGAGGTGAGCGACGACAGCAGCGACGTGGGGATGATCGAGAGGAGGAAGTCCTTCTCGCCCGTCGCCTCGGTCGAGCCCTCCGGCGCCCGCAGGCCCCGGAGGTCGAGGCCCTCGCCCGGGTGGATGAGGTTGCCGACCACCATGCCGATCGCGAGCGCGAACGTCGACATGACGATGAAGTACAGGAGCGCGAGCCCGCCGACGCGGCCGACCGTGGCGGCCTTCGCGACCGAGCCGACGCCGAGCACGATGGTGCAGAAGATGATGGGCGCGATCATCATCTTGATGAGCGCGACGAACGCGTCGCCGACGGGCTTGAGGGCCACGCCCGCCTCGGGGGCGACGAGCCCGACCGTGACGCCGAGGATCACCGCCACGATGACGGCGATGTAGAGGTAGTGCTGGCGGTCCAGGCGGCGGAGCGCGGCGATCGGGTTGGTCATGGGACGTCCTTGTCTCGTGAGCGGGGCAGGGCACGGGGTGCGCTGCGCCGGGTACCCGTCAGGATCGCGCAGGCGCGGCCGAACCCCGGCGTTGTGTTCATAATGTTCCTGCCGGGGTGACCGCCGCGGAGGCGAGGAGGCGGCATGGCGGAGCGCGCGCTCCCCGCACGCCCGGGCCGGACGAGACGCCGGCGCCCCGCGCTCCCCCGCGGCATCGCCGCGCGGCTCCTCGTGGTCCAGCTCGCCGTGCTCCTCGTGGTGGCGGTGGCGGCCACCGCGGCCCTCTGGTCGGACTCCCGCCAGCGTGCGGAGCAGGCGGCGGCCGACCGCAGCCTCGCCGTCGCGACGACGGTGGCCGACTCGCCGCGGGTGGCGGAGGGGCTGGCGTCCGCGGATCCGACGGCGGCGCTCCTCGACTACTCGCTCGACGTGACGCGCGACACGGGCGTGGACTTCGTGACGATCATGGACCGCGACACCGTCCGCGTCACGCACCCCGATCCCGACCAGATCGGCCGGCGCTACCTCGGCACGACCGGGCCCGCGCTCGCCGGACGTCCGCTGACCGAGACCTTCACCGGAACGCTGGGCCCCAGCGTGCGCGCCGTCGTCCCCGTGCGGGACGCGGCGGGCGGGATCGTCGGGCTCGTGTCCGCGGGCGTGACCGTCGAGCGCGTCTCCGAGGTGCTGGGCGCGCGGCTGCCGGGGCTCCTCGGGACGGTCGGCGCGCTCGCGCTGCTGCTCGCCGCGGGCGCGGTCCTCCTCAGCAGGTCGCTCGAGCGGACGACGTGGGGTCTCGGCCCCGAGGAGATGGCGCGGATGCTCGCCTACTACGAGTCGGTGCTTCACTCCGTGGGCGAGGGCATCGTGCTCGTGGACCGCGACCGGCGGCTCGTGCTGCACAACGACCAGGCGGCCGAGCTCCTCGACCTCGACGTGGATCCGACCGCCGGGCCCGTCGAGGTCGCCGCGCTCGGGCTGCCCGCGCCCCTCGAGCGGCTGCTCGCCGGCGGGACGACGGCCGACGAGGTCGTGCACCTGCCCTCCGGCCGGGTCGTCGTCGTGACGCAGCGCCCCGCGCTGCCGACGGGCCGCACCGGCAGCGCCGCCCGGCTCGGGACGGTGACGACGCTCCGGGACCGGACGGAGGTCCAGCGTCTGTCGGGCGAGGTCGCGACGCTGCGGACGCTCTCGGACGCCATGCGGGCGCAGACGCACGAGTTCGCGAACCGGCTGCACACGATCGTGTCGCTCATCGAGCTGGAGCGTCCGCGGGAGGCGCTCGCCCTCGCGGCGTCGGAGCTCGAGACCGAACGGCGGGCCGCGGCGGGGGGCCTCGCCGAGGGCGCGGATCCGGTCGTCCAGGCGCTCGTGCGCGGGAAGACGGCGCAGGCGGCGGAGCGCGGCGTCGAGCTCGCCGTGCGCGTCGCGGACGGCACGGGCGCCCCGGGCGTCGCTCCCGCCGACCTCGTGACCATCGTGGGGAACCTGGTCGACAACGCCATCGACGCGGCCGCCGATCCGTCGCGCGCCACCGCGCGCGGCGACGACCGGGGTCGCGTGGAGCTCTCGCTGGCGCGGACGGACGACGGCGCGCTCCTCGTCGAGGTCGCGGACGACGGGCCCGGCGTCGATCCCGCGGTGCGTCCGCGCGTGCTCGAGTTCGGGGTGACCACGAAGCCGGACGCCGGGGCGCCGCGCGGGGTCGGCCTCGCGCTCGTCGCGCGCACGGCCGAGCGGCTCGGCGGCACGGTCGAGGTCGGCGACGCCGACGCGCGGCTGGGCGGCGCCCGGTTCCGGGTCGTGCTGCCGGCGGATCCGCGGGCGGGGCGGGGCGACGGCGGGTCGTCCGCGGCCCGCTCGGGCGACGACGACGCGACGGGGGTGCGCACGTGATCCGCGTGCTGGTCGTCGATGACGACGCGCTCACCGCGGAGGCGCACGCGGCGTACGCCGGCCGGCTCGACGGGTTCGAGGTCGTCGGCGTGGCCCACACGGGCGGCGAGGCGCTGCGCCTCATCGCCGAGGCCGGGCCCGACGGCATCGACCTCGTGCTCCTCGACATGACGCTCCCCGACATGCACGGGCTCGAGGTGTGCCGCCGGCTGCGCGCCGCGGGCTGGGCGACCGACGTGGTCGCGGTGACGGCGGTGCGCGACCAGGCCGTGGTGCGCAGCTCCGTCACCGCCGGCATCGTGCAGTACCTCATCAAGCCCTTCACGTTCGCGGCGTTCGCCGAGAAGATGGCGGCCTACGTCGGGTACCGCGAGGGCCTCGACGCCGGGAGCCGCAGCACGACGCAGCTCCAGGTCGACCGGGCGCTCGCCGCGCTGCGCTCCCCCGCGACGGACGCCCGGCTGCCGAAGGGGATGTCGGCGGAGACGCTCGACCTCGTGCGCGGCATCGCCCGGGGTTCCGGCTCGGCCGCCGAGCGCCCCGCGGACGGGGTCTCAGCGGCGGAGGTGTCGTCCGTGCTCGACGTCTCCCGGGTGACCGCCCGGCGCTACCTGGAGTACCTCGCGGACGTCGGCCAGGTGGAGCGCGTGCCGCGGTACGGGACGCCGGGCCGACCGGAGCTCGGCTACCGCTGGACCGGCTGAGGCACGGTACGGCACGAGGCCCCGGGGCGCGACCCCGGGGCGGGATCCGCCCGCACCCGTGACGATGTCGGCGCCCCGTGCGAGTCTCGGGGAATGAGACGCACGATCCTCCCGCCGTACCTGCTGACCCGCCTCGCCGAGGCCGACCCGGACCGCATGTCCGCCGCGCGCCAGGCCGCGCGCCGCGCCCTCCGCGACCAGGGGCCGCTCATCCACGAGCGGCGGGGACCGGGCGCCGCACCCGACGCGTCGGCGCTCGCCGACCGCGACCCCTCCGGGATCCACCGCACGATCTCCGACGCGGGGAACCGCGAGGTGCTGCCCGGCCGCACCGTGCGGGTCGAGGACGCGCCCGACACGGGCGACAGGGAGGTGGACGAGGCGTACGCCGGGCTCGGCGCCACCTACTCCCTCTTCTCCGAGATCTACGGCCGGGAGTCGCTGGATGACCGCGGCCTGCCGCTGCTCGCGACGGTGCACTACGGCGAGGAGTACGACAACGCGTTCTGGGACGGCACCCGCATGGTCTTCGGCGACGGCGACGGCGAGGTCTTCGCGCCGTTCACGCGCTCGCTCACGGTCATCGGCCACGAGCTGACCCACGGGGTCACCGAGCTCACGCTGGGCCTCGTCTACCAGGGCCAGTCGGGCGCGCTCAACGAGTCGATCTCCGACGTGTTCGGCGTGCTCGTGGAGCAGCACGCGCTCGGGCAGACCGCGGACGAGGCCACCTGGCTCGTCGGGGCGGAGCTGTTCCTCGACCGGTCGACGGGCGTCGCGCTCCGCTCGATGCGCGCTCCCGGCACCGCGTACGACGACGACGTGCTCGGGAAGGACCCGCAGCCCGGCCATCTCGACGACTACGTGGAGACCGCGGAGGACAACGGCGGCGTCCACATCAACTCCGGGATCCCGAACCGCGCCTTCTTCCTCGCGGCCAGCGGCATCGGGGGCACGGCCTGGGAGGGCGCCGGCCGCGTCTGGTACGACGTCATCGAGACCGGCTCCGTGCGCCCCGACGCCGACTTCGCCGCCTTCGCCCGGGCCACGGTCGACGCGGCGTCCGCGCGGTACGGTGAGGGCGCGTCCGAGGTCGCCGCGGTCCAGGCGGCGTGGGAGGGCGTCGGGATCGAGGTCTAGGTGGAGATCGCCGTGTCGCGCACGGGCGGGATGGCGGGCATGACCCGCACCTGGTCGGTGCGCGTGGACGACGGCGCCGACGAGCTGGCCGGCTGGAGCGCGCTCGTCGACGCGTGCCCGTGGGACGAGCCCGCCGCGCCCACCCCGGGCGCCGATCGCTTCGTCTACCTCGTGCGCGCCGGCGACCGCGAGGCGCGCCTCGGCGAGGCCGCGGTGGACGGCCCGTGGCGTCGGCTCGTCGACCGGGTGCGCGACGCGTCCCGTGAGAACCTCGGAGGATGACGCCGCCTCCCTCCCCCGACGACCGCTACGGACAGGACGTGCTCGCCGCCGGATGGCGCGGGCCCGCGAAGAAGGCGCCTCGGCCGCAGGACGCGACGCGCGACCTCGTGGTCGAGGAGCTGTCCACCGGGTTCTGCGGCGCGATCGTGCGCGTCGAGTCCGGCATGGTCGTGCTCGAGGACTACAAGCGGAAGCAGCGCACGTTCCCGCTCGGCGGGTCCTTCCTCCTCGAGGGCGAGCCCGTCGCCCTGCGCGTGCCCCGCGCCGCGCCCGCCGGCCCCGCGCGCACGGCGTCCGGATCCCTCGCGGTCGCCGACGCCAAGGCCCGCGTCGCGCTCCCGAGCCGGATCTTCGTGGAGGGCCGGCACGACGCCGAGCTCGTGGAGAAGGTGTGGGGCGAGGACCTCCGCATCGAGGGCGTCGTCGTCGAGTACCTCGAAGGCGTCGACCACCTCGACGAGGAGCTCGACCGCTTCCGCCCGGGCAAGGGCCGCCGCGTGGGCGTGCTCGTCGACCACCTGGTGCCGGGATCCAAGGAGAGCCGCATCGCCGAGGCCGTCGCCCGCGGGCCGCACCGCGCGCACGCGCTCGTGGTCGGCCACCCCTACGTCGACGTGTGGCAGTCGGTGAAGCCCGGGCGGCTGGGCCTCCGCGAGTGGCCCGTCATCCCGCGGAGCGTCGAGTGGAAGCACGGGATCTGCGCCGCGCTCGGCTGGCCGCACGCGGAGCAGGCCGACATCGCGCGGGCGTGGCAGCGGATCCTCGGCCAGGTGCGCTCGTACCAGGACCTCGAGCCCGCGCTCCTCGGCCGGGTCGAGCAGCTCATCGACTTCGTGACGGATCCCGCGGGGCGGTAGCCCCCTCCGCCCGTCCCGCGGCGTGCCCCGCGCCCCGCGGCGTGCCCCGTGCCCCGCGGCTCAGGCGGGCGCGGCCGCGGTCTCGCCCGTGCGCAGGCGGACCGGGAGCACCACGTCCGCGGCCGCGCGCCCCGCGAGCAGCTCGCCCACCATGCGCCCCGCGTGCAGGCCGCGGTCGTGCAGCGGCTGCTCCACGGTGGTGAGGCGGCGGCCGAGCCAGGGCAGGTCGGCGCCGTCGAAGCCCGTGACCGTGAGGTCCTCCGGCACGCGGAGACCGCGCGCGGCGGCCGCCTGCAGGGCACTCGCGGCGAGCATGTCGTTCTGCGCGAGGATCGCCGTGGGGGGCGACGGCAGGTCGAGCAGCACGCCCGCCGCGGCCTCGCCCGCGTCGAGGTCACGTCCGCCGGCCTCCACGCGGACCGCGTCGGGGAAGACGCTGCGCGCCGCGCGGAGGCGCTCGCGGATGGTGCGGTTGACGATCTCCTCGAGGCCCTGGCCGACGGGCACGACCGGTCCGGGCGGGCCGTCCTCCTCGATGCGCGTCGTGCGCATCAGCACGCCGACGCGGCGGTGGCCGAGCGCGCGTACGTGCCGCGCGAGCTCGCCCATGCCGCGGGCGTCGTCGATGTCGACCACGGCGACGCCGTCGCCGTGCGGCCCCTCGACGCCGACGATGGGGATGCGGCGCGCACGGAGGCCCGGCAGGAGCGCGTCGACCTCCTCGCCGCGGGTGAGGAAGACGACGGCGTCGACGGGCATGCCCTCGAGCAGCGGCGCGGCCCCGGCGTGCGGCTCGCGGCGGCCGGGCAGGAGCAGCTGCCCCACGTCGAGCTCGTCGAGCGCCTCCGAGAGGCCAGCCATGGTCGCGAGGGCGACGGGGTTCTGGAACGCGCGCCGGATGCTGCCCGCCACCACGACGCCGACGATGCCCGAGCGCCCGCTCTTGAGCGAGCGGGCCATCGGATCCGGGCCCGCGTAACCGAGCTCCGCGGCGGCGCGCAGGATCCGGGCGCGCGTGGCCGGCGTGATGGACCCGGTGCTGCGGTACGCGAGGGACGCCGTGGAGGTCGAGACCCCCGCAAGGGCGGCGACGTCGGCGAGCGTCACGGAGCTGCGGGGTGAGTTCCTCCTCATGCCGCTCACCTTATTGACGGCCCGCTCCCCGGCGCGCACGTTCGCCCTCGGGGAGCCGGATCGCAACGTTCCGTTCACGTCCGGGCCACCAGCGGGCCGCACCATCGAAACGATGCGATCCGCATCGTCCCCCGAGCAGAAGGACACCCGACCCGTGATCCCCCGCCGTCACCTCCTCGCCCTCGCCGCCGCCGCGTCCGCCGCCGTCGCGCTCGCCGGCTGCGCGCCCACCACGAGCAGCGAGGCCCAGGCCCAGAACCACGCCGTGACCGACGCCTCGGGCAGCGCCCGCGTCTTCATCTCCGGCGACACCAACGTCAAGGCCCTCTGGGACGACGGGATCATCCCCGCGTTCGAGAAGGCGAACCCCGGCGCCTCCGTCACCACGACCCTCGACCTCCACGGCGAGCACGACGCCCAGACCATGGCGACGCTCACGAGCTCGGTGCAGGGCGGATCCGACCCCGGCTACGACCTCATCGACGCGGGCTTCACGGCGGCCGCCGGCACCGGCGGGCTCCTCGCGCCCGTCTCCGCCGGCACCATCCCGAACCTCGCCACCGTGCCCGACGCGACCGTGCAGGCCGGCGGCGGCTTCGGGATCCCCTACCGCGCGTCCTCGGTGCTCCTCGCCTACGACTCCACCAAGGTGTCGACGCCGCCGAAGACCCTCGACGAGCTGCTGTCGTGGATCACCGCGAATCCGGGCGAGTTCGCTTACAACTCGCCCGCGACGGGCGGCTCGGGCAGCGCGTTCGTCACGACCGTGCTCGACTCCCACCTCGACGACGCCACGCGGGAGAAGATGACGACCGGCTACGACCAGTCGCTCGAGGGCGCGTGGGACGCCGGCTTCGACCAGCTGAAGAGCCTCGACCCCGCCATGTACCAGGGCGGGGTGTACCCGAACGGCAACAACCAGGTGCTCGACCTGCTCGGCACGGGCGCCATCGAGATGGCCCCCGTCTGGAGCGACCAGGTCATCACCGCGCAGAAGTCAGGCACGCTGCCCTCCACGGTGAAGTACGCGCAGATCTCGAACCCGGCCTTCACCGGCCACGCGTCCTTCCTCGGCATCCCGAAGACGGCCGCGCACGCGGACGTCGCCCAGAAGCTGGCCGACTACGTGCTCTCCGCGGAGGGCCAGGCCGTCGTCGCGAGCACCATCGCGGGCTACCCCGTGATCGCGCTCGACCAGGTGCCGGAGGACCTCAAGGCCCAGTTCGCGTCCGCCGACCCGACCGAGCTGCGCCCCGGCTACAACAGCAAGATGGCGTCGGACATGGCGAACCTCTGGGACCAGAAGGTGCCCGGCCAGTGACGGCGATCCGGCAGTCGGCCCCCGCCGCGCCGGTCGCCCCCGCACGGCGCGCGACCCGGGTGTCCCCGGGCGCGCGCCGCGCCGGCATCGGCCTCGCGCTCGCCCTCCCGCCCGCGCTGCTGCTCGCGGTGTTCGTCGGGATCCCGGTGGTGCTCGCCATCGGGTTCAGCCTCGGCCACACCGGCGGGCTCAACAGCACCATCGCGTCCATCGGCCTCGGCACGCGGACCGCGACCGACTGGTGGGGCACGCTCGACGCGTACGCGGACGTGTTCCAGGACCCGCGCTTCCTGCGCGACCTCGGCGTGACCGTCGTCGTCACGGTGGTCTCCACTGCCATCGTGATCGCGCTGGCCCTGGCGATCTCGCTCAACCTCCGCCTCCGCGGCGGCCGGCTCGCGACGCTCTTCGCGGGGCTCGCGGTCATCCCGCTGTTCATCCCCGTCGTCATCGCGTCGTGGGCGATCCTCACCTTCTACTCGGGCGACGGGTTCGTGCGCACGGTCTTCGCGCTCATCGGCCTCGAGGGGCCGACGTGGGGCTACACGACGGTCGCGGTGGTCATCGGATCCGTCTGGACGAGCCTCCCCTTCGCCACGCTCATGGCCACCTCGGGCGTGCAGGGCATCCCCGACGCCATGATCGAGGCGGCGCGCGACGCCGGCGCGTCCACCTGGGCGATCGTCACCCGCGTGCTCGTGCCGCTCGCCGCCATCCCGCTCGTCATCGCGACGACCTTCACGGCGATCGGCGTGCTCGGCTCCTTCACGGTGCCGTACTTCACGGGACCGAACGCGCCCAGCATGCTCGGCGTCGACATCTCGAAGTACTTCACGGGCTTCAACCACCCGCAGCAGTCCATCGTCATGGCCATCGTGGTGTTCGTCCTGGCGTCGGGGATCGCGTTCCTCTACGTGCGGGCGAACTTCCGCTCCGCGAAGGCGGAGGGCCGGGTCTGATGCGCGCGCTCCTCTCCGCCCGCGGCGGGGTCCAGGCCGCGCTCTTCGCGGTCGTCGCCGTCTTCGTCCTCGGGCCGCTGCTGTGGCTCGCGGCGCACGCGTTCGCGACCTCGTGGGACTACCCGAGCCTCCTCCCCGCCGGCCTCACCCTCGACTGGTGGCAGGTCGTGTTCTCGGACGCCGAGCTCGGCGCGGCCGTCCGCAACTCGCTGTACTTCGCGCCCATCACGGTGCTGGTCTCGGCGCTCGTGTGCCTGCCGGCCGCCTACGCGTTCTCGCGGTTCCAGTTCCCCGGGCGGCGGATCCTGCTGGTGGGCCTCTTCGCGACCAACGCGTTCCCCAAGATGGGCCTCTTCGTCTCGATGGCGTCGCTCTTCTACGGGCTGCACCTGATGAACACGGTGACGGGCATCGTCATCGTGCAGCTCATCGGCACCGTGGTCTTCATGACCTGGATCCCGGCCGCCGCGTTCAGCGCCGTGCCGCGCTCCCTCGAGGAGGCCGCGCGCGACGCGGGCGCCGGACGCGTGCGGACCTTCCTGCACGTGACGCTGCCGCTCGCGCTGCCCGGGATCCTCGTCGCCGTGCTCATGTCGTTCCTCGCCGCGTTCGACGAGGCCCAGGGCACGTACCTCGTGGGGGCACCGGTCTACATGACGATGCCGACCGAGATGTACTCGCTGGTCCTCAACCACCCGGTGCAGGTCGCCGCGGTGTTCTCGATCCTCCTCTCCCTGCCCTCCGTCGCCCTCCTCCTGCTCGCCCGCCGCCACATCATGGGCGGGCGTCTGGCCGAGGGCTTCCAGATCCGTTAGGCCGGTCATGTCCGCATCCGCATCCCCCACCACGGCGACAGCGCCGCTCCCCCACGACGACGGCACGGGCACGCGTCCGGCGTCGGGCCTCGTCGTCGCCGGCCTCTCCAAGGACCTCGGCGGCCGCACCATCGTCGACGACCTCCACCTCGACGTCGCGCGCGGCGAGCTCGTCGCGCTCCTCGGCCCGTCCGGCTGCGGCAAGACCACGACGCTCCGGATGATCGCCGGGTTCCTCGAGCCCGACCGCGGCTCCGTCGTGATCGGCGGCCGCGACGTGACCGCGTCCGGCCCCGACAAGCGGCCGAGCGCGATGGTGTTCCAGAACTACGCGCTGTGGCCGCACCTCACGGTCTTCAAGAACGTCGCCTTCCCGCTGACGCTCCGGAAGCTGCCGAAGGACGAGATCGCCCGTCGGGTGATGGCCGCCCTCGAGACCGTGAACCTCGCGCACCACGCGCACTCGCGTCCCGCGCACATCTCGGGCGGTGAGCAGCAGCGCGCGGCCCTGGCCCGCGCCATCGTGCAGGAGCCCGACCTGCTGCTCCTCGACGAGCCGCTGTCGAACCTCGACGCGAAGCTGCGCGTGAAGGTGCGCGAGGAGATCCGCGACATCCAGCAGCGCCTGGGGATCACGACCGTCATGGTCACGCACGACCAGGACGAGGCGCTCGCCATCTCCGACCGCGTCGCCGTGATGCACCAGGGCCGCATCGAGCAGGTGTCGGCCCCGACCGAGCTGTACGCGCACCCGCGGACGCTCGTGGTGGCGTCGTTCATCGGCAGCATGAACCTGCTGCCCGCGCCGCGCCTGTCGGGCACGACGCCGGAGACGGTCGGCGCCGAGGCACCCGTCGCCTTCGCGCCCACCTCCGCCGACCCCGACGTGTGGGCGGTGCGTCCCGAGGACGTCGCCTTCGCGCCGCGCGGTCCGCGCTCGGAGGCGGACGCGACCTCCGTCGTGGTGCGCCGGGTCCTCCCGCACGGCCACTTCCAGGAGCTCGTGCTCGACGCGGGCGGCGTGGAGGTGCGTGCCCTCACGACCGGCGTCGCGCCCTCCGTGGGCGACGGCGGCACGGTGACGCTCCGGGACGTCCGGCACTACCGCGGCGGCACGCTCGTGGGATCGACCGCCGGCACCCCGGCGTCGACCGCGACGACGGCATCGGACGAGATCCGATGACGACCGCGACCGCCCACCGCGGCGACTCCTCCCGGCACCGCGAGAACACGCTCGCCGCGATCCGCTCGGCCGCCGAGTCCGGCGCGACGACCGTCGAGGTCGACGTGCAGGTCACGCGCGACGGCGAGGTCGTGCTCGTGCACGACGCGACGCTCGAGCGCCTGTGGGGCCTCGACGCGCGCGTCGCGGACGTGGACGCGGCCGTCGTCCGCGATCTCGGCGGCGGCGACCTGCGGATCCCGCTCCTCGCCGAGGCGCTCGAGCTGCTCGCGGGCACCGACGTGGAGCTCGTCATCGATATGGCGTCGCCGGATCCCGCCGCCGCCGCCCACGCGGTCGTCGCCCGGGTGCCGCGCACGCCGCGCGTCGCCTGGTGCGGGCACCTCGCGGGCATGCGGGTGATCCGCTCCCTCGACGCCGACGCCGTGATCTGGCTGCCGTGGGCCGACGCCGTGCCGCCGACCGCGGGCGAGCTCGCGGAGCTCCGGCCCGCCGTCGTCAACATGCCGCACCTCCTCGTGGGCCGCGCGCTCGTCGAGGCGGTGCACGCCCAGGGCGCCCGCGTCGCGGCGTGGACGGTCGACGCGCCCGAGCAGATGGCGTGGCTCGCCTCCATCGGGGTGGACGCCATCACCACGAACCGGCTGCCGCTCCTCCTCGAGGTGCTCGCGCGCAGCGAGGCCGGTGCCGCGGAGGCCGGGTCGCCCGCCGCCGAGCGGATCCGGGCCCGCGCCGTCGCGCGCGACCTCGCCGGGTGGGCCGTGCAGCGCGTCCGCTCGCACGAGGTGGGCGACGTGGACACCAAGGCCAACCCCGCCGATCACGTGACCGAGATCGACCGCGCCGTCGAGCGCGACGTGCGCGACGTGATCGGCGCGCAGTTCCCGCACCACGTGCTGGTCGGCGAGGAGTACGGCGGCGAGGCCGTGCCCGGCCGCCCGTGCTGGTACCTCGACCCCGTCGACGGCACCGCGAACCTCGCCAACGGCGTGCCCTGGACGAGCTTCTCGCTCGCGCTCGTCGTGGACGGGACGCCCGTCGTGGGGATCGTCGCGGATCCGTGGCGCGGCACGGTCGTGGAAGCCGCCGCGGGCGAGGGCGCCTGGTGCGACGGGGAACGCATCGACCTCGCGGCGACGCCGCACGGGGTCGCGCCCGACGCCGATCCGCTGCGGGGCCGCATGGTGAGCACGGAGCTCGCCGGGCACGCGCCGTGGCCGGGGATGCTGCCGCTGCTCGCGGCGCTCGCCGACCGGTTCTGCACGATGCGGGTCATGGGATCCGGCACGCTCACGGTCGCGGGCATCGCGCTCGGGCACGGCGCGGGCGCGGTGATCGGGTCCTTCGGGCCGGTCGACCACCTCGCGGCGACGCTCATCGTGCGCGAGGCGGGCGGCGTGGTGCTCGACGCGGACGGCGACGACACGCTGTTCCCCGCGTCCGGCGGCGTGCTGGCGGCGCGCGACCGGCCGACCGCGGAGGCGCTGCACGCCCTCTGGCGGGCCGGGATCACGGACGCCCTGACGGCTGCCGTGCCGGCGCCGCCGCTCGCGGCCCTGGCGGGCTGAGCCGCTAGTCCGCGTCGCGGTCCGCGCGCGCGTCGAGCAGCGCGCGGATCCGACCGGGCCCCGTCACGCGCGCGCCGAGCCCCTCGACGCGCGCGACGAGCCCGCGGTCCGCCGTGACGACGACGACCTCGCGTCCGGCGTCGCGGGCCGCCCCGACGACGCGCACGATCTCCGCGTCGCCGTCGGCCGGGGCGGCGACCACGGCCACGCCGGGCGCGCGCAGGGTGGGCCCGCCCGGATCCGCGACGGGTGCCGCGGGAAGCGACGCGCCGCGCCCCTGGCCCTCCACGACCGCGACGACGTCCGGCCAGCGCACGGCGCCGGGCAGGCCGAGGTCGTCCGCGGGCAGGCCGTCGCGCGCGAGCAGGTCGAGCCCGGCGAGGAGACGGGACGTGGATCCCGCGCGGTCGCGCCACCACCCGTCGGGCCGGGAGCCGAGGAGGTTCGCGGTGTCGACCACGAGCGTCACGTCCCGCGCGAGCTCCCCGCGCAGCATCGGCCAGGATCCGCCGAAGCCCGGGTGCAGCGGCAGCGCGTCGACCTCGTCGACGGGCACCCAGCGCAGCTCGATGCTCTCCGCGTCCGCGACGCGGGGCGCGAAGGGCCGGAGGACGCGCGCGGTGACGGTCGTGTAGCTCCAGAAGCCGAGGTCGAGCACGGTCGCGAGCAGCGGGCGGATCCCCGCCGGCGGCACGCCCGCCTCCTCCGCCGACTCGCGCGCGGCTCCGTCGACGGCGGATTCGCCCGCGTGGCGGGCGCCTCCGGGCAACCCCCACGTGCCGCCGTGGTGGCTCCAGGCGACCCGGTGCTGCAGGAGCACGCCGCGGTCGGGATCGTGCACGAGCAGGCCCGCCGCCCCGAACGCGCCCCAGTAGCGCTGGCCCTCGGGGCTCTCGACCCAGGCGTCGCCGCTGTCTCGGGGCACCCCGCGCGGGGGCTCGGGCGGGCGCTCGGCGGTCATGGCCCCACCATCTCACGCGCTCCTTCGATAGCGTCGGGGCATGTCGTGCATCAGGTTCACCACCGCCGCGCAGCTCGAGGCCCTGCACCGGACCGCGCCCGCCGTCCTCACCGCGGAGGAGGCCGCCGCGCTGCATCCCGCGCCCGAGGTCACCCCCAGCAAGATCCGCCGCCTGCGCCTGCTCGCCGAGCACCGCGACCCCAAGGTGCGCGAGAGCGTCGCCAGCAGCCGCCACGCGCCGCTCGACGTGCAGCACGCGCTCGCGCACGACGCCGACGAGGGCGTCCGCGCCTGCCTCGCGCGCAACCCGGTCGCGCCCGCCGAGGTGCTGACGGTGCTCGTGGGCGACACCTCGGAGCGCGTGCGCTCCTGGCTCGCCGTCAACGACGCGACACCGTCGGCAGCGGTCGCGCTGCTCGAGTGCGACGAGTCCCCCGCCGTCCGCGACCTGCTGCTCTGGCGCGAGGCCCACATCGAGCGCCCCGCGGAGCCGGAGCCCGCCGAGGTCGTCGCCCGCTGACGACGCCCGCCGAGCGGGGCTCCGGGTCAGGCGCGCCCCTCCGCCACGTCGCGCGCCTTCGCCGTGCTGCGGCGGTCGCCCGGGTAGTGCACGGGCCGCATGCCGAGCACGATCTTGCCGCGCGCGTGCCGACGCTCCAGGTCGTCGAACGCGTCCTGCACCTCCGCGAGCGGGTAGAAGCCGGACACGAGCACGTCGACCTCGCGCTTGGCGGCGAGCTCCGCGACCGTGGCGAGCGTGCGCGAGCGGTGCACGTCGTCCTCCTCGACGGGCGGCAGCACGGCCTCGAGCTCGAGCTCCCGGCGGTCGTCGCTCGAGCTGAAGCGCTTGCCCGCGACGCCCAGCTCCTCGGCCACGTGCTCGCCGCCGCCGAAGTTGTCGATGAAGCCCTGCACGCCGTTCGGGGCGGCCTTCCGGATCCGGTCGGCCAGGCCGTCGCCGTAGACGACGGGCGTGACGCCGATCTGGCGCAGGTAGTCGAAGTTGCGCTCGCCGCAGGTGCCGATGACCCGGGCGCCGCGCCGCATCGCGAGCTGCGCCTGGATGCTGCCGACGCCGCCGGCCGCCGCGGTGACGACGAGGGTGTCGCCCTCGCCCACCGTGACGGCGTGCAGCACGTCGTGGGCCACGAGCCCGGCGAGGAAGAGGCCGCCCGCGATCTCCCACGGGAGCTGCGCGGGCTTCAGCACGAGGTTGCCCGCGGGCACGACCACGTGCGTCGCGTGCGCGGCCATGACCGTGTGGCCGAGGACGTCCTGCCCCTTCTTGAACCGGGTCACGCCCTCGCCGACGGCCGCGATGCAGCCGGCGAAGTCGCTGCCCTGCCCGTTGGGGAACGCGGTCGGCACCTCGTCGGGGAACCGGCCCTGGCGGATGTACGCCTCGATGTGGTTGATGCCCGCCGCGAACACCTCCACGAGGACCTCGCCGGGTCCGGGCGACGGACGCGGGACGTCGACGACCTCGAGGACGTCGACGCCGCCGAAGGACCCGAACTGCACCTGCTGGGTGGTGGATCTCGATGAAGGGCTCATGCGCGTCATCCTGCCGTCCCCGGCCGCGGCGCGCGAGGGCGCGGAGGCGATCGTGAGACTCGCGTTCGTAGACTGGATGCGGCCGGGCAGCCTCGAGTCGGCCGCGATCGGAGTGCCGTGCAGAGGATCCTCGGTGCCGTGCGCCTCATCGCCGCGGTGGTGGGCGCGATCGCGCTCGCCGGGGACCTCGACTACGTGCAGGGTTTCACGAGCTTCGCGACGGCCAACTGGTTCAGCTACTTCACGACGCAGAGCGGCATGGCCGGGGTCGTCGTGCTCGCCGCCTCCGGCGTGCACGCCCTCCGCGGCGGGGTCGAGCCGCGCCTGATGGCGGCCGTCCGCGCGATCGTCGTCAGCTACATGGTGGTCTCCGGCGTCGTGTTCGGGCTCATCGTGCTGGAGTCGAGCGCGCAGTCCTACCACGTCGAGGTGCCGTGGTCGAGCCGGCTCCTGCACTTCGTGCTGCCGGCCTACGCGCTCCTCGACTGGACCCTCGCACCCGGTCGCCCGCGCGTCCCCTGGCCGGCCGTGGGCTGGGCGATGGCGTACCCGGTGGCGTGGTGCGCGTTCACGGAGGTGCGCGGGCCGCGCGTCGGCTGGTACCCGTACTTCTTCATGGACCCGGCGCAGGTCGGCGTGCCGCTCGGCATCGCGGCCTGGTTCGCGCTCGTGGCGGGGGTGCTCGCGGCGATCACGGCCGTGGTCGTCGCGCTCAGCCGGATCCGGCCGGCGGACGTGCCCTCGGCGCACGGACGGACGGCATCGCGCGACCGCGGGGCCGACGGGACGGCGGACGCCCCGGCCGACCCCGGTCGCGCCGACGCCCCGGCGGAGCACGACGGGTCGCCCGACGACGCGTCCGACCCGGCCCGGCGCCGCCGTGCGAGCATCGGACGGTGACCCTCCCCGACGCGCGACCGCCCGGCGATGCCGGTCCGAGCGGCCACGGCCTCGAGCTGCGCTGGCCGACCGTCATGACGCGCGACGGCGATCCGGAGGCGGTCGTCGTCGACGTGGTGAACGAAGGGGACGCGCGCTGGATCCCGACGGGCGAGTCGCTGCTCGCCTTCGGCGCCATCACGGCCCCGGGCGCGCCACCGCCGGGGATCGCGTTCGCGTTCGCGGGAGGCCCGCGGCGTGCGGTGGCGCTCGACCCCGGCGATCGCACGCGCGTCCCCGTCTCGATCCCCGACGGCGACTGGGCGGAGCTGGAGCCCGGCCCGCACGACGTGCACGCGGTCCTGATCAGCCCGCACGTCCGCGCCGCCGAGCCTCTCCGCGTGACGATCACGGCGGAGATGATCGCGCGCCGGTGCGCCGCCGTCGCGCGGGTGCCGCGGCACGACGCCGACGCCGTGCGTCGCTCCCGCGAGGCGACCATCGCGTGGCTGCGGGCGCGGACCGCCGCGGGCGACGCGCTCGTGGCGCTCGCCGGGGAGCTCGCCCGGGCGGCGTCCGCCGCGGACGCCGTGGCCCGGATCCGCGCCCTGCTCGACACCGACGAGTCGACGGCGCAGCTCCTGCTGGGCACGCCCCTGGACATGCTCCTGCCCTCCGCCGTCGCGGCCGGCCGACGCGAGCTCGCCGACGCCGAGGAGCGTCGCGACGCGTCGGCGCGGGCCGCCGACGCGTCCGGTCCCGCCTAGGACGCCGGGGTCGCGCTGCCGTCGGGCGCGGGCGTCGGCGTGGCCGTGCCGTCCGCGACGAGCGCCGGATCGGCGAAGGGCGCGAGCGTCCGCAGCGCCGCCTCGCGCAGGGTCGCGTCGTCCATCCGCGCGACCCGCTCGGCGGCCTGGGCCCCGACCTCGGCCATGAGGACGGGCTCGCCCGTGATCGGCAGCAGGTTGTACCAGCGGGTGTGGCTGCCGCCCGCGTCGTGCGAGGTCCAGACGGTGGCGGTCGTCGACCAGAACGGCTCGCGGAATCGCAGCCACACGCGGTCGGCGCGGCCGGCCCCGAGCGCCCGGATGGCCGTGTCGTGCGCCGCGGGGAGCGCCGGGTCGAAGGCGATGGCGCCCTCCTGCAGCACGCCGAGCGGGACCGTGACGACCACGCGGTCGACGGAGAGCGACTCGCCCGATCCCAGGCGGATGCCCACGCGCCCGTTCCCGTAGGAGATGCGCGAGACGGTGGACTCGCGGAGCACGTCGATCCGCTGGTCGCGCAGGAGGTGCTGCACCAGGCCCGCGAACCCGCCGGTGACGGCGACGTTGGCGACCGGCGCGGGCTCGTCGAGGCCGTGGGCCGCGGACAGGTCGCCGGGCGCCGCGCCGTGCGCGATGGCGACGTCGGTGGCGAGGAGGCCCGCGAGGCGCGAGGCCGGCGAGGCCGCTCCGCCCTCGATCGCGAGCGCGTCGCCGCCGGTGGCGAGGAGGGCGGCGGACACGCTCGCATCGGCCGACCGGGTGCGCGCCCAGGTGCGCGCGGCGGCGAGGGCGTCGGATCCGGCGGTCGAGGGCTCGAGCACCTTCCCGTCGGGGCCGCGGTCCTCGGCCACGAGCGCGAGCCCGTAGCGGGAGAGGCCCGCCGCCTCGACGGCGTCGCGGAGGGCGCCGTCGGGGTCGGCGGCGATCCAGAGCGCGCCGAGCTCCGCGGGCTGGGGCCAGTCGGGTCCGGTGACCGCCCGGATCCGGCCGCCGAGGTCCGCGCGCGCCTCGACGAGGACGACGTCGTGTCCCGCGTCGCGGAGGGCGCGGGCGGCGGCCGCGCCCGCGATGCCGGCGCCGACGACGGCGATCCGCTCGGATCCGGCGCCCGCCCGCTGGACCTCGGCGGCGGCACGCAGCCCGGACGCGTGCGCGCCGGCGACCGTGCCGGGACGGTCCGCGCTCGTGGCCTCGCCCGCGAAGAAGAGGCGGTCGGCCACGGGACGGGCGAGCGCATCGCGGTCGGCCGAGGTCGCGCCCGGACGCAGGTAGCTGCCGGCCCCGCGCGCGAAGGGATCGCCCGACCAGTCGGAGCGCGCGAAGGCGACGGGCTCGGGCACGCCCGCCGCGGTGATCGTCGGCGTGGGGCCGGGGGTCGACGTGCCGGGCGGCGTGGCCGGGGGCGTCGCGGGGGCGGGGGTCGTCCGCGTGCACGCCGCGAGCCCGAGGAGCGAGAGCCCCGACGCGGAGGCGGCGAGGAGGGTGCGGCGGGAGATCGACATGCTCCGGTCAGCGTACCGGGGAGCCGTCGCCTAGGGTCGGGGCATGCCCATCGACGACGCGCCGGCCCCGCTCCCCGGCGGCCAGGCGGCCGTCCGGGTCGACAGCTGGCTGTGGGCCGTGCGCGTCTACAAGACGAGGTCGCAGGCGACGGCCGCGTGCCGGGCGGGCCACGTGCGCGTCGGCGACGAGCGCGCGAAGGCCTCGCAGGCGGTCCGGCCGGGCGACGGGGTGCGGGTGCGCGTCGCGGGCGCCGAGCGGATCCTCGTCGTGCGCCGCACGCTCGTGAAGCGCGTCGGTCCCGCCGTCGCGGCCGAGGCGATGACCGACCTCACTCCCCCGCCGCCGCCCCGGGACGCCGCGCCGGCGACCGTCGTGCGCGACCGCGGCGCCGGGCGGCCGACGAAGCGCGACCGGCGCGACATCGAGCGGCTGCGCGATCCCGAGGGCATGCGCGGACGCTGATCCCGTGACGCCCGCACGCCCGTCCGGCGCAGCCGGCCGCTCCCGCGACGGACGGACCGGTCGCGCGTCAGAGCCCGGCGGCGGCGACGCGGCGTGCGTGCGCGAGCTCGCCGAGGATCCGCTGCCGCAGCGCGTTCGACCGCTCGGCGAACCCGCGCTGCTCCGCCGCGTAGCGCGCCTTGCCCGCGGGCTCCTCGATCCGCACGGCCTCGAGCCCCAGCCCCGAGACGTCGTACGGGCTCGCGCGCATGTCGAGGGAGCGGATGTCCCGGGCCAGCTCGAACGCGTCGAGCAGCACCTCCCCGGCGACGAGCGGGCCGAGCTTCGTCGCCCACTTGTAGACATCCATCCCGGCGTGCAGGCAGCCGGGCTGCTCGAGGTCGGGCTGCGTCTCTCGGGTCGGCGCCAGGGCGTTCCGCGGCACGGCCTCGGGCGTGAAGAAGCGGAACGCGTCGATGTGGGTGCAGGCCAGCCGGTGCGTCTCGACGACCTCGTCGGTCGCGGCGGATCCGAGGCGCAGCGGCAGCCGCTCGTGCCGCTGCTCACCCGGCCCCACCCTGTAGACCATGGCCCACTCGTGCAGGCCGAAGCAGGAGAAGCGGCCGGGGCGGGCGGCGGTGCGGGAGAGGATCCGCTCGACGAAGGAGGCGGTGGACCCGCGCGCCTCGAGGTACGAGGACGCGTCCACGCGGACGCCGCCGTCCGTCGCGTCGTCGGCCGCGGCGTACCAGCGCCAGGCCGCGCGCTCCTCGCCCGCCGCGCCCGCGAGCACGACGCCCGCGCCCGGATGCCAGCGGCGCAGCAGCGACGGCTTGTGCGGGTAGTAGGTGAAGAGGAAGTCGTCCACCTCGTGCGTGCGGCCCGCGAGGCGGCGCTCGCGGAAGCCCGCGGAGAAGGCGTCGGCGCGCTCCCCGTGGCGGTCGGCCCGGTCGCGCCAGTCCGCCGGGTCGAGGATCGCGGGGGCGGCGCGCTCCCCCGCGCCGGTCGCCGGATCCGCCGCGGGCGCGGGCAGGAGGTCGGCGGCGGGGATCACCCGTCGAGGCTACCCGCGGCGGGCGCGCGATCCGGCGACGACGGGTCGGGGATCCCGCCCGCCGGGGAGCCGCGGGTGGATAGCATTGGCGCATGGATGACGACTCCCCTCTCACGCCTCCCGGCGTCGCCGGCTACACGATCACCGAGATCGTCGAGAGCGAATCGGGCGGCGAGCCCCTGTTCATCTCCGCGATCCTCCTCGACGGCGAGCACGTCGCCAACTGGATCTCGACCGACCTCGACGAGGACGACGGCATCGTCGCCGACATCGACCACGCGTTCGGCGGCCCGGCCACCGACCGCATGTTCCGCCAGGCCGCGGCGATCTTCCCGGACGCCGTGCTGTCCGAGATCCTCCCCGAGCTCGTCAGCTTCCTCTGGGTCGTGGCCGACGTCGCGGGCGTCGCCGACGACCAGGACCTCGACTTCGAGGCCGCCATCCGCATCGTCGCGGCCGAGGGCGACCTCGACGCGCAGGACCGCGACCTGCTCGGCCGCCTCGAGGGCCTGAAGCGCATCGACTGAACCGCCGTCTCCGAGCGCGCCGTCCGCATCGCGGGCGGCGCGCTCCTGCGTGGGCCGCGGGTGTGGAGGGGCCGGGCGCCCCGTGCTCCGGAGGCCTAACGTGGGCCTCCCGTCTCGATCCTCGCCGCGGCCTCGCCCGCGGCCCCGAGGCGCGGGGCGCCCACGGCGCATCATGAGCGCCGGACAGCCGGCGCCCCACGGGAAGAGGCCGACCACCGCATGATCAACGAGACGCTCATCGACACGCCGCCCCAGCTGTGGCGCACCTCGGAGCTGGTCGACAACGCCCGGCGCTACGTCGACGGCGTCGACGACCGCACGCCCGACCGTCTCTTCCTCGCCCTGAACACGCTCACGCTCGTGCTCGCCCGGTCGGGCCGGGCGGCGCAGGCGTCCGCGCTGCTCGACCGCGGCATCCAGGCGGCCGACCGGCTGATGCGCACGGACCCGGACGCGATCCGCTTCGGCATCGAATGCGTCATCAACCACGCCGACCTCCTGCGGTACTCCGGTGAGCCGCGCGCCGCGATCGCGCTCCTCCGGGAGGTCCACGAGCTGTCGAGCGGCCGGCAGCCGGATCGCCCGGAGATCCGGGGCGTGGACCTCGTGCGCGGCCGGGACGCGAGCCCGGCGGTGCTCGGCGGGGCCATGTTCATGCTGCGGCTGCGCAGCCGGATCTCGCTGCTGAAGACGCTCGTCGCCGTCGGCGACGAGCGGGAGGCGCTCGCGTTCGCGCGGCGCGCGGCCGAGGAGAGCGGCGACAGCGGTGGCCCGCTGCTCGACGTGGCGCTCGACTACGTCGCCGGGCTCGACGACGCGCCCCCCGCCGCACCGAGCGCGTCGGCGCCCGCCACGGCCCTCCAGGTCTGCCAGCTGATCCGCACCCGGTCCCGGCTCGGACTTCCCGTCCTCCCCGTCGAGGAGTTCGACGCCGCCGTCGACCGCGTCGTCGCGAGCACGACGCTGCACAACCCGCGCACGCCGATCCTGTGGCGGGTGGCCCACGCCCGTGCGGCGGGTCTCGACGGGCGGGTCGAGCAGCACCTGGGCGCCATGGGCGACGCGTGCGTCGCCGCCGGCGACAGGCGCCTGCACGAGCGCGCCCTGGTGTTCGCCGGACGGGAGGCCGGGGACGCGCGTGCGCTCTTCCCGGATCCGCGCCCGGACGCCCGGGAGCTCGACGCGCTCGCCGGCGCCTTCACCCGCTGCGTCGACGGGGTCGCCGCGCCGCTCGCTCCCGCCGTCTGAGGGCCCTCACCTGGCCCCGCGGGCCGGGCCCCGCTCACCGGGCCCCGCCCGCCCGGACGCGCGCGGGGCTCCGGCGTACGGTCGATGCATGAGCGACTCCGACATCGATCCCCTGTCCACCGTCCAGGGCGCCCCGGGCGTCACGCAGTCCATGCCGGGTGAGGCCGACTCCGACTCCGCCGTCGGCGGCACGGTCCCCGACGGCGAGTCCATCCAGCACGTCGACGACGACGAGGCTCCCGGCGACGGCGGCCTCTCCAGCGGCGGCGACTCGCTCGGCTCCGACGAGGACGCGGCCGACACCGCGTCCGGCGCGGGCGACGCGCCCACGGACCTGCCCGCCTGATCCACCCGCCCCCCGAGCGCGCGCGGCGGCCTCGGCCCGGTGTCAGCCCGCGGCGGGCCCGAGCAGCGTCAGCCGCTCGCGGAGGAGCGCTCGCACGGCGTACGGATCGGCGACGCTGAGCCGGCCCTCCTCCGAGACCCCGTCGCGGAGCACGAGCGGCAGGACGGACCGGCGGACGACGAGCGCCCCGCGGTTGCGGCCGCGCTCCACGCGCTCGACGGGGTGGGCGAGCGCGTCGTCCGGCACCACGACCACGGCCGCCGCGAAGCGGACCCCCGCCGAGGCCGCGAGCGACCGGGCCGCGCCGACCAGCCACGTGACGGGCGCGTCGCCCGGCGCGAGGGCACCGTCGGGATCCGGTGCGACGGGCTGCAGCTCGCCGCGCACGAGCTGGACGTCCGTGCCCCAGTCCTCGGAGCTGAGCGCGAAGAGGCCCGCGGGGGCGAGCACGACGTGGTCGACCTTTCCCGCGCCGTCGAGCGGCCGCACGTCGTGGAAGATCGTGGCGCCCATGCCGAGCGACGCCGCGGCGCGTGCCGTCGCCTCCTCGGCCAGGGCCTTCGCGAGCAGCCAGCGGACGTCGCGCGGGGCGCGGCGCACGAGCTCGGGCGACCAGGGATCCACGCCGAGGTCGGCGCCCGGCGCGACGCCCTGCCACGCCGCCACGCGGTCGAGGTAGTGGGCGCGGGCGAGCGCGCCGGCGACGCCGTGGACCGCGGCGCCGAGACGCGTGCCGGATCCGGGTGCGGGCGCGTACCCGGCGTCGTCCGGGCCGAGCGGGTCGTCGTCCGCGGTCGCCGGACGGCCCTGTCCGCGGTCGTACGCGGCACGGTCGGCGGGCTCCCCCACCAGCTCCCACGCGCGCTGCACCGCGTGGAAGAGGTGCGCCTCGCCGCCCGTGTCCGGATGCGTGGCGCGCACCAGCCGGCGGTACGCGGCGCGGACGGTCGCGGTGTCGGCCGCGGGATCCACCCCGAGCACCTCGTACGGCGTGCGGTCGGCGGGGCTCCCCGCGCGGCTCACTCGGCGGGAGAGGCGGACGCGTCGGCTGCGGCCTGGTCGGCGACCTCCGCCTCCCACGGCGCCGGAATGCCGTAGTAGCGCTCGAGGAAGTCCTGCACCCGCGCCTGGCGCTCGTCGGCCGGGACCTCCGGGAAGGAGCCGTCGTTGAGGCAGAAGAAGTCCTGCGAGCGGCGCTTGAGGAGGCCGGGGAGGAGATCCAGACCGGCGCGCGACGTGGTGTCGACGTAGGCGACCTTCGCGTTCTCCTGCTGCACCGCCCGGGCCGTCATCTGCGCGTAGTAGTGGTACAGCGAGTTGGTGACCGAGATGTCGGTGCTGGAGCGGAAGCGGCTGAGCTGCGTGCGGTGGAAGTCCTCCGCGAACTCCTGCTCGAGCTCCAGCAGCACGCTCTTGCGCAGCGGCGTGGCCGCGTGCTCGAGGTGGCGGGTGATGAGGCGGCCGAAGCGCTCCATGAGGAGCCGGCGGTTGACGCGCGCCGAGTTCTCGAAGCCGCTGCGGTCGCTGTCGTTGTCGCCGAGGCCGATGCGCGTGGACGCCTCGATGAACTTCGTGATGCCGCCGGGCGAGAAGAACATGCCGGGCTGCACGGGACGGCCGAAGAACATGTCGTCGTTCGAGTAGAGGAAGTGCTCGCTGAGCCCCGGGATGTGCTGGAGCTGCGACTCGACGGCCTGCGAGTTGTGCGTGGGCAGCGCGGCGGGATCCGTGAAGAACTCCTCGCTGCGCACGAACGTGACGCCGGGGTGCTCGGCGAGCCAGGCCGGCTTCGGCGAGTCGGTGACGATGAAGATCCGGCGCACCCACGGTGCGAACAGGTAGACGGAGCGCAGCGCGTACTTGAGCTCGTCGATCTGGCGGAAGCGCGCCTCGGAGTCGTCGCCCTCGCCGACCACGACGTCCTTCATCCGCTCGGCGCGGCGCTTCTGGAACTCGGGGTCGTTGCCGTCGACCCAGGAGAAGACCATGTCGATGTCGAAGGTGATGTCGGACGCCTGCGCGTCGAACATGCCCCGGAGCGTCTTCCACTCGTGGCCGTACATCTCGACCGTGGTGGGCACGACCTCGGCGGCGGGGAGGATCTCGCGCGTGAGCGAGTTCTCGACCGGCCACACGATGGTCTCGCCCTCGAAGCGGAAGAACTGCAGCTCGACCGCGGTGGACGCCCCGTACGCGAGGAGGCCGTCCGGCTCGATGCGCGGGCGGTAGAGGCGGAAGATCCCGGCCTCGGGGTTGTCGGTGAGGCGGCCGTCGGCGACGAGGAGCGGCGGGCGGCGGCGGCCGTCGACGGTCTTGGCGTAGAGCGGCTCGTCGGCGCACGCGGTCACGAGCGCGCGCACCACGGTGTCGCGGTTCTGCACGTCGATGGCGATGACGGGGCGCTCGTCGTTGCCGCGGATGAGCCAGAAGTCGATCCCGGTCGCGAGCAGCGCGTCCCGGATGAAGAGGAGGTCGGTCACGAGCGCCTGGTGCGGCGTGAGCGTGCGGTTGACCAGCGTGGCGAGGCCCTTGCGGATGACGACGTCGGGGCGGTGGTGCGTGGTCGGCCACGTGGCGGGCGCGGGGGCGACCGCGTCGTCCTGGCGGGAGTACTCCTCCTCGCTGGTGGCCGGATCGACCGTCGGCTCGAGCGCCACGTTGAACTGCCGTGCGCTGCCCGCCATGGATCATCCCCTTGGTGCTTCTCGTGTGCCGATGCGTGCGCCTGACCCGACCGGTGGCGACGGATCATCCTACCGAGCGGTGGACCGCGCCCCCGGTCAGGAGCCTCCCGCGGACGGTGCGGTCAGCGCGGCGGCGCGGCTCCGGGCAGGGCCGGACGCGGCGACCCGTCGGCGTCCCGCCCGAGCCGCGCATGCAGGAGGAGGACGAGCGCCGAGCCGGAGAGCACGCCGTCGAGGATCCCGGCGGGCAGCAGGAACACCATGAGCACGAGCGTGACGACGCAGAGGATCGCGGCGAGCGCGAGGCCCCAGAGCCGGTCGCGCCAGAGGCCGACGCCCGCGGTGATCCGGAGGGCCGCGAAGATCCCGCTCATCGCCATCATCGGGTAGAGGTTCTCGCGGAGGTACGCGAGGGCGAAGACGTCGGCGTGGTCGGTGATCGTCGCCTGCGGGATGCCGAGCGCGAGCAGGACGACGAGGCCCACTGCGACCAGGCCCTCCATCAGCGCGCCCTGCACGAGGAGCAGCACGGCCGCGGCGCGGAGCTCGCGGCGCGGACGGCTGGCGCGGGCGGTGGTGCGGTCGCTCATGGTCTCCCCGGGGTCGGTGCGAGCGTGGCAGCCCGGTCCGGCGGCGGCAAGTCGGGGCGCCGGTTCGGGGGCGCGGCCCGGCGGATGCGAGGATCGCTGTCACACGCCCGACGCACGACCGCCCTCCGACGAGGACGCGGCCGCCGACCGGGACGCCCGGGAGGAGACCCATGGACCAGCCGACCGTCCGCTCCGTCCTCCCCGCCCGCACGCGGGACGACCTCGCCGCGCTCGGCCCGGCCGTCGCGGCGCTCGCCGGCGGGTCCGGGATCTTCGCGGAGCCGCATCCGCACCTCACCGGCCTCGTTGACCTGCAGACGCTCGGCTGGGAGCCGCTCCTCGTGACGGACGCGGGGCTCGAGATCGCCGCGACCTGCACCATCGCGCAGGTCGCCGGCATCGCGCCGCGCGACGGCTGGCACGCGCACCCCCTCTTCTTCCAGGCGTGCACGGCGCTGTTCGGGTCCACGGAGATCTGGCGCGTCGCGACCGTGGGCGGCAACATCTGCTCGGCCCTGCCCGCGGGGCCGATGACCGCGCTCGCCGCCGCCCTCGACGCCGAGGCGCTCGTCTGGCGCGCCGCCGCGGACGGCTCCCCCGCGCACGACGAGCGGATGCCCGTGGGCGCGCTCGTGACGGGCGACCGCACGACGGCGCTGCGTCCGGGCGACGTGCTGCGCTCGATCCACGTGCCCGCCGCGTCGCTCCGGGCGCGCACGGCGTTCCGGAAGATCGCGCTGTCGCCCATCGGCCGCTCCGGGGCGGTCGTGATCGGCCGGCTCGACGAGGACGGCGCGTTCACGCTCGCGGTGACGGGCGCGACGCTCCGGCCCGAGGTGCTGCGCTACGGATCCCTGCCCGCGGGCGACGCGCTCGCGGACGACGTGCGGGCGATCGGATCCTGGTTCACCGACGCGCACGGCGCGGCCGACTGGCGCCGGGCCGTGAGCGCGCTGCTCGCGGAGGAGATCCGCGCCGAGCTGGCGGGCGACGCGGCGGGATCCGGCGACGGCCCGCCCTCCGGCGAGCGCGGCACCCCGCTCGTCGCCGCGGCCACGACGACGGCGGGAGCGCGCGCATGGGCATGACCGTGGACGGCCGCGAGGTCCCCGGCGAGCCCGCTCCCGGGCAGAGCCTCCGCACCTGGCTGCGCGAGCACGAGGTGTTCAGCGTGAAGAAGGGCTGCGACTCCGGCGACTGCGGCGCCTGCACGGTGCTCGTCGACGGGGACGCCGTGCACTCGTGCATCCTCCCCGCGTTCCGGGCCGCGGGCCGCGAGGTCACGACGGCGGCGGGGCTCGGGACGCCGGGCGACCTGCATCCGGTGCAGCGGGCCTTCGTCGAGGCGGCCGGGTTCCAGTGCGGGTTCTGCACGCCCGGCATGGTGGTGACCGCGTCGACCCTGGAGCCGGGCGCGCTCGACGACCTCCCGCGGCTGATGAAGAGCAGCCTGTGCCGCTGCACGGGGTACCGGGCGATCGACGAGGCGATCCGCGGGGCGCATGCGCACGACGGCGACGGCCCGCACGAGCACGAGCACGGGGCCGGCTGCGGCGGGCGGCCCGCGGGACTCGGCCCCGTGCGGGCGACCCGATCGGCGCGGCCGACCGGATCCACCGCCGAGGCCGTCGCCCGCGAGGCCGAGCGCGCGCAGACCGGCCGCGTCGGCACGTCCCTGCGCGCCCCCGCGAGCGAGCGCGTCGTGAGCGGGCTCGAGCCGTACACGCTCGACGTCGCCGTCCCCGGCCTCCTGCACGCGAGCCTCGTGCGGAGCCCCCACCCGCACGCGCGCATCCGCTCCATCGACGCCACCGAGGCCCTCGCGCTGCCCGGCGTGCACGCCGTGCTCACCCACGAGGACTCGCCCGCGACGCTCTACTCGTCCGCCCGGCACGAGGACCGCTTCGACGACCCCGACGACAGCCGCGTGTTCGACGACGTCGTGCGGTTCCGCGGGCAGCGCGTCGCCGCCGTGATCGCGGACTCGGTCGGGATCGCCGAGGCCGCAGTGCGCCTGGTGCGGGTGGACTACGAGCCGCTGCCGCACGTGCTCGACCCCGACCTCGCCCGGCGGCCCGGCGCCCCGCTGGTGCACGGCGACAAGGACCCGGCCGTCTCCCGCATCGCGGACCCGGGGCGGAACGTCGTCGCGGAGATGCACGGCGAGCACGGCGACGTGGCGGCCGGGCTCGACCGGGCCGACGAGGTCGTCTCCGGCACCTGGTCGACGCAGCGCGTCGCGCACACGCACCTCGAGACGCACGCGACGGTCGGGTGGATGGAGGAGGGCCGCCTCGTCCTCCGCACCAGCTCGCAGGTCCCGTTCCTCGTGCAGCGCGAGATCTGCCGGCTGTTCGAGCTGGAGCCGGAGCGCGTGCGCGTGTTCACGGCGCGCGTCGGCGGCGGGTTCGGCGGCAAGCAGGAGATCCTCACCGAGGACGTCGTGGCGCTCGCCGTGCTGGCGACCGGCCGCCCGGTGCAGCTCGAGTTCACGCGCTCCGACGAGTTCACCCTCTCGCCCGCCCGGCACCCCATGCGCGTGGGCGTCACGGTCGGCGCGACCTCCGACGGCGTGCTCACGGCGCTCGCGGTCGACGTGCTCAGCGACACGGGCGCGTACGGCAACCACGGGCCGGGCGTCATGTTCCACGGCTGCAACGAGTCGATCACCCTCTACCGCTCGCCGGCCAAGCGGGTGGACGCGCAGAGCGTCTACACGAACAACCTCCCGTCGGGCGCGTTCCGCGGCTACGGCCTCGGGCAGGTGATCTTCGCGATCGAGTCCGCGCTCGACGAGCTCGCCCGGCGCCTCGGCATCTCGGGCTTCGAGATCCGGCGGCGGAACGCGGTCGTGCCGGGCGACCCGCTGATCATCACGCACGCCGAGGGCCCCGACCTCGGCTTCGGCGGCAGCTACGGGCTCGACCAGTGCCTCGACCTCGCCGAGGCGGCGCTCCGCGACGGCGGCGGGGATCCGGTGCCGACGGGCGACCGCTGGCTCGTGGGCGAGGGCATGGCCGCCGCGATGATCGCGACCATGCCGCCGCGCGGGCACTTCGCCGACGTCACGGTCGCGCTGGCGGCGGACGGAGCGGTGACCGTGTCCGTGGGCACGGCCGAGTTCGGCAACGGCACCACGACCGTGCACGCGCAGCTCGCCGCGACCGCGCTGGGGACGACGCCCGACCGGATCCGCATCCGGCAGTCCGACACCGACGTCACACGCTACGACACGGGCGCGTTCGGGTCCGCGGGCACGGTCGTCGCCGGGAAGGCCGTGCACCGGGCCGCGACCGCGCTCGCCGACCTGCTGCGGGAGGCCGCCTCGGCGCGCACGGGGATCCCCGGCACCGCCTTCGCGCTCACGCCCGACGCGCTCGTGGCGGGCGCCGTCGCGGTCCGCGTCGCCGACCTGGTGGGCCCCGACGGCCTCGCGGCCGAGGCGCACGAGGACGGCGCGCTGCGGTCGCTCGCGTTCAACGTGCACGCGTTCCGGGTGGCGGTGGATCCGGCGACCGGCGAGGTGCGCATCCTCCGGTCCGTGCAGGCCGTGGACGCGGGCACCGTCATCAACCCGGCGCAGCTGCGCGGCCAGGTCGAGGGCGGCACGGCGCAGGCGCTCGGCACCGCGATGTTCGAGGAGGTCGTGCACGACGGCGAGGGGCGGATCCTCACCGATGTGCTGCGGAACTACCACATCCCCCAGCTCGCCGACCTGCCCCGGACCGAGGTGCTGTTCGCCGACACGCACGACGAGCTCGGGCCGCTCGGCGCGAAGTCGATGAGCGAGGCGCCCTACAACCCGGTCGCGCCGGCGCTCGCGAACGCGGTGCGGGACGCCATCGGGATCCGGCCGTACGACCTGCCGATGTCGCGCGACCGCGTGTGGCGGCTCCTTCACGGCGGCGGCCCGCAGCCCGCGTTCGACAGCCCGACGACGCTCGGGGAGCGCGGGACGCGGGAGTCCTGATCCTGAAGCGCCAGCGGCGGGCGGGCGCGGCGGGTCAGGCCACGGACCGCGCGCGTCGACGCTGGGCGAGCACGACCGCCCGGCCGACGACGCCCACCGCCAGCACCCCGATCCCCGCCGCGATCGACGACACGGGCAGCGTCGCCACCAGCACCAGACAGCCCGCGACGCCGAGCACCTGCATCGCCCGCGGGTAGCGCCGATCGACCCGCCCCTGCGTGAAGGCGGCCGCGTTGGCGACCACGTAGTACAGCAGCACGCCGAAGGACGAGAAGCCGACGACGCCGCGGAGGTCCACCGTGAGCACGAGCGCGACGACGACCACGGCCACCGCGATCTCCGCCCGCTGCGGCACCCGGTACCGCGGGTGCACGACGGCCAGCGCGCGCGGCAGGTCGCCCTCGCGGGCCATCGCGAGCGACGTGCGCCCGATCCCGGCGAGGAGCGCGAGCAGGGCGCCGAGGCACGCCGCGGCCGCGCCGATCCCGACGACGGGGACCGCCCACGTCCACCCCGCGGCGCGCACCACGTCGGCGAGCGGCGCGGTGGATCCGGCGAGCCGCGCCTGCCCGAGCACCCCGAGGAGCGTCACGGCGACGAGCGCGTAGACGACGAGCGCGCCGCTGAGCGCGAGGAGGATCGCGCGCGGGATGGTGCGGGCGGGATCCCGCACCTCCTCCCCCATGGTCGCTATGCGCGCGTATCCCGCGAAGGCGAAGAACAGGAGGCCGGCGGATTGGAGGACGCCGTAGGGGGTCGTGTCGACGACGCCCGCGATCGCGCCGACGCCGGGTCCCGCGGCACCCGCCCCGCCCGTGACGGGGCCCGCGACCAGAACGAGGGCGATCACCGCGAGGACCACCGCGATGATCACGCGGGCGAGCCGCGCCGTGCGGGTCACGCCGAGGCAGCCGACGACCGCGAGCGCGGCCACGGCGAGCGCCGCGACGGGCCGCTGCCACACCGCGGGCACGGCGTAGGCGGCGAAGGTCAGGGCCATGGCCGCGCAGCTCGCGGTCTTGCCGATCACGAACGACCAGCCCGCGAGGAAGCCCGGCCACTCCCCCAGGCGCTCGCGGCCGTAGAGGTACGAGCCCCCGGACGACGGGTAGCGGGCGGCGAGCTGCGCCGACGCGGTGGCGTTGCAGAACGCGACGACGGCGGCGATGGCGAGTCCGAGCAGGAGGCCGCCGCCAGCCGCGCGGGCCGCCGCGGGCATGACGGCGAAGATCCCGGCGCCGATCATCGCGCCGAGGCCGAGCACGGTGGCGTCGACGAGCCCGAGGCGCCGGGCGAGGCCGGGCTGGGCGGGTGGCGCGGACCCGGCGGCGGCGGTCATGCGGTCTCCCCGTGGATCGGCCCGGTCGTGGTCGTGAGCGGCGCCCCCGCGGTGCCCGCGCGCGCCGCGAGCACCTCCGCGAGGATCGAGACGGCCGTCTCCTCGGGCGTCGACGCGCCGATGTCGAGGCCGATGGGCGACCGCAGCCGCGCGAGCTCCTCCGCGCCGAGGCCCTCCTCCACGAGCAGCGCACGGCGGCGCACGTCGGTGACGCGGGATCCCATCGCCCCCACGAACGCGACCGGCAGGCGGAGCGCCGCGACCAGCAGCGGCACGTCGAAGCGGTCGTCGTGGGTGAGCACGCAGATCACGGTGCGGGCGTCGACCTCGGTGCGCGCCAGGTACTCGTCCGGCCACTCGGCCACGACCTCGTGCGCCGACGGGAAGCGGGCGCGGGTCGCGAAGGCGGGGCGGGCGTCGCACACCGTGACCCGGTAGCCGAGCAGCGCGGCCGCGTCCGCGAGGGCGGCCGAGAAGTCGACGGCGCCGAACACGAGCATCCGGGGCGGGGGCGCAGCCACCACGTGGAGGACGCGCCGCGGGCCGTCGGCGCAGGCGACCTCCGCGGTGCCGGAGCGGCCGGCGGCGAGGCGGGCGGCGAGCCCGGCGCGGATCCGGCGGGCGGGCTCGGATCCGACGGCCACGTCGACGGCGGGGTCGGGGGCGGCCGTGATCCACGTGCCGAGGGCGGGGCCGTCGAGCAAGAGCGCGAGCGACGCCGCACGACCGGCGCGCGCGTCCTCGAGCGCGGCCCGCACCGGAGCCGGGACCGGCGACCGCGGGTCGCCCGCGGGGTCGAGCGCGACGACGACCACGCCGATCCGCCCGCCGCACGTGAGGCCGACCTGGAACGCGTCGTCGTCGCTGACCCCGAACGCGGTGAGCCGGGGCACGCCGTCCGCGAGCACCGCCTCCGCCACCTCCACGACCGCGCCCTCGACGCAGCCGCCGGAGATGGATCCGATGACCCGGCCGGTGTCGTCGACCGCCATCGCGGTCCCGGCCGTGCGCGGCGCGCTGCCGAGCACGTCGGTGACGCACGCGACGGCGAGACGCCGTCCGTCGGCGAGGGCGTCGAGCACCTCGGCGGCGATCTCGAGCACGGCACCTCCCGGGTGGCGGGGCTGAGGGGCGGACGGGACTGGGGAGCGGACGGGATCTGAGGAGCGGACGGACGACGGGAGCGGATGCCCGCGGCCGCACCCAGCCTCCCACGCGCCGGTGGAGGGATCGCGTCCCCGCCGCGCGCAGCGCGCTACCGTGACGCGATCACCCGCCCGCTCGTCCGGAGGAAGCCCCGTGTCCGATGCCCCCCGCCCGTCCGACACCCGTCAGGGCCACGCCCGACCCAGCTTCGGCCTCTGGTTGGAGACCGCGCCGGCGGGCGTGCTGACGGCCGCCTTCATCCCCGTCTTCTTCCTCATCGCCGGGGGCTGCCGCCTCGCCTTCGCGCGCCCCCTCCCCTTCGTGCCGGACGGTCCGCTCGGCCTGATCGTCCTCGCGGCCATCAGCATCGCGGCCGCCTCCACTGTCCCGAAGGCGCGGGACGCGCAGCAGCGGGCGCGACCCGGTGGCCGCATCACCGTGGACGTCTGGCGCGCCGTCTCCAACAGCCGCCTGCCGGACGACGCGGACCCCGCGGTGTGGCGCTCCCCCGTGGAGCAGTACGCGGCCGCCTTCCGCACCGGGCAGGAGAACCTCCCGAAGGCCCTCCTCGGCCTCGTGATCCTCGTCCTCGTCGGCTTCTTCATCCAGTTCGTCCCGTCCCCCCACGGGACGGCAGGCTGGTGCGCCCTCGTCATCGCGGTCGTGCTCGGGATCGCGATCCTCGTCCGACGGCGCCAGCTGCCGCCGCGCATCGACGCGGTCCTCGCGCAGCTCGCGGAGCTCGAGGCGCGCCGCGCGGACCCGCTCGACTGATCCGACGCCCGCCGCCCCACCCCCGAAGGACTCCCCGTGCCCGAAGCCCCTCATCCGCCCGTGCGCGGTCGTCTCGTCCGCCGCAGCTTCGGCCTCTGGTTCGAGACCGCGCCCCGCGGAGCGCTGATCGCCGTCGGCATCCCGTCGTGCTTCGTCCTCGTCGAGGGCATCCGCATCACCTCAGGGAGACCCCTGCCCATCGTCCCTGCCGGGACGCTCGGACTCGTGTGCGTGGCCGCGTTCAGCGTCGCCATCGGCGTCCTCTTCGGACTGGTGCGCGACTGGCAGCAGGAATATCGACCGATCGGGAGGATCACCGTCGACGTGTGGAAGGCCGTGTCCACCGGCCGACTGCCGGACGACGCGGATCCCGCGGCCTGGCGGCCCGCGGTGGAGTGGTACGCGTCGGAGTTCGGCCGCGCGAACGCGAGTCCCGCGAAGCTCATCGGCGCCCTCGCCATCTTCCCGATCGGCGGCCTCCTCGCCTTCCCGCACGCCTCGTTCGGCTGGATCCTGCTGGCCGTGGCCGTCTGGCTCGGCATCGTGATCCTCCTCAAGCACCGCCGCGTGCCGCGGCGCCTCGACGCGCTGTTCGCGCAGCTCGCAGAGCGCGAGGCGCGTCGCGCGGACTCCATCGACTGATCCCCGTTCGTCCGCCGGGCTCTGAGGCCTCGGACGATCGGCTTTCACGCACTGCGACGGGCCGGCAGCGTACCGGCATCCTCGCCGCGCGGGCCCTCGTCGATAGGGTGGGAGCGGATGTCGGGGGGTCTCCCTCGATGCCGTGCGCGCATCCGCCGCGCAGGACGAGGAGGTTCCCATGACCCCGACCGCACCCGCGCAGCCCGAGCCGTTCTTCCGCCGACTCCGACGGGCCTGGTACCACGCCCCGTTCCTCCTGCGGGCGTTCGCGTTCGCGCTCCTGGTGTACGCGTGGCTGTGGGTCATCGACCTCGACCAGCCGCCCCAGGAGGCGGGCAGCGGGATCGTCCGGGCCGTCGTGGCCATCGTCGCCGGGCTGGCCGTGGCGGGCGCGCGTCTCGTCACCCGCCTGTACCACCCCGGGGCGCCCACGCCGGTCGAGGTGTCGGAGGCCGCGGAGGACGGCGAGCTGCCGCAGGGAGCGGATCGGGTCGCGTGGCAGGGCGCGCTCGACCGCCGTCGTCGTGAGATCCGCCAGGAGGCGTGGGCCCTCCTGCCCGTCGGCCTGCTCCTCCTGGTCGGCCTCGCCTTCCTGCCGCAGCGCGCGGGCAGCAGCCTGCCCCTCGGGATCGTCGTGCTCCTCGCGGTGTTCGTCCCCTACGCCACCTGGCTGTTCGTGTCGCGCCCGCGTCGCCGCGACAGCGTCGACGCCCTGCTCATCCCGCTGCAGGAGCAGTCGCGCCGAGACGACGAGGAGCGCGCCGGCTGGGCACCGCCCGCACCCGACGACCGGATTCCCCCGGCTGCTGGATGAGCTCGTCACGCTGCCGCGCGAACCGCGCGCCCGACCGGCGCACGACCGTGACCGGCCCGACGTCCTCCGCGCACGACCGGCTCCGGCGCGCCCGCCGCCGGGTCGCCGACGCCCCCGCGATCGTCCCCGGGATGGGCGTCGCCGTGGCCTTCGCCGTGGTCATGACCTGCTCGCGGGTCGCGTTCGGCCGCGAGGCGAGCGTCGAGCGGTTCCTCGCGACCCTCACCGTCGGCGCGTTCGCCGGCCTCGTCCTCACGTTCGTCATCGCTCGCCGACGCCGCGCGGCACCCTCCCGCATGAGGTAGATCGACGTCTCCGAGGCGATCGACGACGGCCGCCTGCCCGCCGGCGCCAACGCGGACTCCTGGCGGTGGCTGCTGCTCCGCCGACGCGAGGTCCACGACCAGCTCGGTGGACCGTGGGCGGTGCTGGTCGCGGCGGTCCTCCTCGTCGGCACCGTCGCCGTGGGCGCGCTCGGCGGATCGCCCCTCGCGTGGACGCTCCCGGCCGTGATCGCCGTCGCGGTGGCGGGCATGGCCGCGATCCGACGCCGCCGGCTCGCGCGCATCGACGCCCTCCTCCAGCCGCTGCTCGACGGCGACGCGGACCCGTCCTCGCCGAACGGGCCGTGACGACGTCCGCCCGCCCGACGCGGCGGCCAAGGGTCACCGCTTCCTGAGCGCCGGCGAGCCCTCCGGCGTGTCGGGGCGCGCGGCCCGTCCTTCGGCCGAGCATCGACCGGGCGCCCGATCCCGCCCGACGCGCACGCACCGTGCCCGCGGGATCCCGCCTCCCTGCACCGCCGCGCACCAGCCGAGCGAACGGATCCGCATGAGCGACCACCGGACCACCAGCACCCCCGCGCCTCCCGCCTCCCCGGGTCGCCGCGCCGTCCACCGCGGCCACGTCCTCCACATCACGGGATCCCCGCTCGTGCAGGACGCCCGCCGTCACCTCGTGTCCGTCCCCGACGGCGCGCTCGCGGTCGACGACGCCGGCCGGATCGCCTGGGTCGGCCCGTTCCGCGATCTCCCCGGCGCCTTCGCCGACGCCCCCGTGCACGGCGACGCGTCCGACTTCCTGCTCCCCGGCTTCGTCGACGCGCACGTGCACTTCCCGCAGACCTACACGACGAGCGCGCACGGCGGCGGCCAGCTCCTCGAGTGGCTCGACTCCTGCGTGTTCCCCTCCGAGGCGCGCCTCGAGGACGAGGGCTTCGCGCGCATGATCGCGCACGACTTCACCCGGCGCCGGATCATGGCGGGCACGACGAGCGCGTTGGTCTTCGGCTCCGCGTTCCCGCACGCGCAGGACGCCCTGTTCGAGGCCTCCCGGGACGCGGGCCTGCGGCTCGTGAGCGGTCGCGGGATCCAGACGGTCGGCTCCGGCCCCGCCACCCCGCTCCTCACCTCGGAGGAGGACGCGATCGCGCTGTCGTGTGCCGAGATCGACCGCTGGCACGCCGTCGACACGGGCGACGCGACGACGGCGACGCTCCAGGTCGCGATCGTGCCGCGCTTCAGCCTCTCGGTCACGCCGACGACGCTCCGCGGCCTCGGCGAGCTGTACGACGTGGCGCGCGGCGAGGGCGTGCACTTCCACTCGCACCTCAACGAGAACGACCGGCCCGGCACGGGCGAGATCGCCGCCGTCCGGCAGGTCTACGGCACCGAGACCTACCTCGACACCTACGACGGTCTCTTCCTGCCCGGGTCGGAGCGGGGCGGATCCAGCCTCCTCGGCCGGCGCAGCGTGTTCGCCCACGCGGTGCACTGCCAGGACTCCGAGCTCGCGCGCCTCGCGGAGACGGGCAGCAGCATCGCGCACTGCCCGACGTCGCAGCAGTTCCTCGGCTCCGGCACCATGCCGTGGCGGCGCACGATCGCGTCGGGCGTCAACGTGGCGATCGGATCCGACGTGGGCGCCGGCGACGAGTGGCTCGTCTCGCGCGTGCTCAACGACGCGTTCAAGGTGCACCTCTCGGAGCCCGGCGACGCGGGCGTGGAGATCGACGCCGCCGAGCTCCTCTTCACCGGAACGCTCGCGGGCGCTCGCGCCCTCGACATGGAGGAGCGCTACGGCAACCTCGACGTGGGCAAGGACGCCGACTTCCTCCGCGTCACGCCGGACCGCTGGGAGCCGCTCGCGCGGACGCTCGAGCACGGGATCCGCGCGGACGACGACGCCCGCGCCACCGACCAGATCCTGTTCACCCTGCTGATGGGGCTCCGCGAGCCGGCCATCGCGGGCGTGTTCGTGCAGGGGCGGCGGGTGTCGGCGGGCTGACGGCGCTCAGCCGGGGCACGGCCGGCGCACGGCCGGTCAGCCGCGGCCGGCGTCGCGCTCGCGTGCCTCCCGCAGCCGCAGTCGCGCGCGGTGCGCCACCACGAGGAGGGCCAGCCACGCGAGCGCGAGCAGCCAGCCGGCGATCACGTCGGTGAGCCAGTGGTGCCCGAGGTAGACCCGGCTGAGGCTCACGGAGGCGGCGAACGCGATGGCCACGACGTAGGTGAGCACGCGCGTCGCCCGCCGCACCTGCCGGAGCACGAGGAGGTACGCGACGATGCCTGCGACCACGCTGGCGTTGAGCGTGTGGCCCGAGGGGAACGACGGCGACGTCTCGTAGGGCGGCACGGCGTCGGCGCGCGGCGGGCGGTCGCGGCCGACGAGCTCCTTGCCGACCTCGGTCATGGCGAGGGATCCGGCGCCCGCGGTGAGGCCGAGCACGACCGGCACCCACTGGCGGCGGCGGACCGCGAGGACCGCGATCACCGCGACGCCCATGATCGGCACGGCGTAGACGCCCGCGGCCTCCGTGAAGACGGTGACGGCCGTGTCGAGCCACGGCGAGCGCGCGCCCATGGCGAGGTGCAGCACGGGCTCGTCGAGGAGGGCGACGCTGTCGTCGTCGATCACCGCGACGTAGAGGCCCGCGAAGAGGCTCGTGGCGGCGGTGATGACGAGCAGGCCGAGGACGAGGACGACGGCGAAGGTGCCGGTCGGGCCGACGCGGGTCGCGACGCCCGTCGCGGTGCGGGCGACGCGCCCCGGCGGCCGGGTGGTGCGCCGACGCGGGGGCACGCGGTCCCCGGTGGCGGCGGGGCGGGTCACCCGTGGACGAGCGCGGAGGACGGCACGCGGTCGCGGCGGCGCGCGGCGGCGGCGATGAGGCCGGCCGTGCCCGCGATGACGCCGATCACGAACGTCGCGACCGCGCCCATGAGGCCCATGAGCACGATCCCGAAGGCGCCGGCGCCCTCGTCGAGCTGTCCGACCCCGTCGCGCGTCGCCCAGGCCGCGAGCACGGCGAGGCCCAGGGCGAGGACCAGCGCGACGATCGTGGTCCCCACGAGATACCAGCCCCAGCCGGCGCCGCGGGCCCGGGCGACGACGAGCACGACGGCCGCGAGGATCACGAGCACCGGCACGCCGAGCGTCAGGGTGAGGGCGAGGGCGAAGGCGGTGTCGGCGTCCATCCGTCGAGCGTAGGCCGCGCGCCCGGGGAGGGCGAGGGACGGCGGGGCCGCGGCGGCGCGGGGCGCGGGGCGCGCTCCTAGCATGGGCGGATGGCGGAGGCGGGATCAGCGGGCGCGACCGACGACCGGCGGCCGGGCACGCGCATCGCGGGCGTCGTGCTCGCCGGCGGCGCCGGCACCCGCTTCGGCGGCCCCAAGGCGCTCGCGACGCATCCCGACGGCACGCCCTGGCTCGCGACCGCGATCCGCGCGCTCGCCCACGCCGGCTGCGACCCCGTGCTCGTCGTGCTCGGGGCGTCGGCGGACGCGGCCGAGGCGCTGCTCGGGACGCGGCCCGAGGCCGCGAGCGCGATCATCGTGCGCGCCGACGACTGGGCCGGCGGCATGTCCGCCTCCCTGCGCGCGGCGCTCCGGGCCGCCACGGCGCTCGATCCGACGCCCGTCGCGCTCGCCGTCGTCCCGGTCGACGTCCCCGACCTCGAGGCGGCCACCGTCCGCCGCGTGCTCGACGCGGCGCCCGTGGATCCGACGACGCTCCGGCAGGCGGTCTTCCGCGGCCGCCCCGGCCATCCCGCCCTGATCGGCCGCGCCCACTGGATGCCGCTCGCTGACGTGCTGCGCGGCGACGCGGGCGCCCGCGCGTACCTCTCCGCGCACGACGCGCGGCTCGTCGAGGCGGCCGACCTCAGCTCGGGCGCGGACGTCGACCGGCGCCCCTGAGCGGCACCCGACCGCCGGGACGATCCGCTCGCCGCCGCACCGCGCGGCGGTACGGTGGCCACGCGCGTCCCGACCCCCGAGCGGTCCGCGCATCCCGCGGCGCCCACGAGCCGCCGCGGGACCGATCCAGCACAGGAGCGACCATGCCCTTCGACGACGAGTTCCCGACCGCCGCGGAGCCCCCCTCCGGCGCGGAACGATCGTCGCGGCCGGGGATCGCGCGACACGGGCGGCTGCGCGCACCGAGCGCCGCGCGGCACGTCGCCCTCGTCCTCACCGCGACCGTCGCCGTGCTCGCGGTCAGCGCCGTGTCCGTCGCGGCGATCGCGGCGTGGGAGCTGAGCCGAACCGTCTCGGCGAACTCCGTCGACATCTCCGACGGCGCCGCCATCCCGCCGGCGCTCGGCGGGCTCGACGGGAGCGCGGACATCCTCCTCGTCGGCAGCGACAGCCGAGACGGACAGGGCGATAGGTACGGCGACCCGAAGGTCGTGGGCACAGGGCGCCTCAACGACGCGAACGTCCTCGTGCACGTCAGCGCCGATCACACGCGGGCGACGGCCATCTCCTTCCCCCGCGACATGCTCGTCGACATCCCCGCCTGCAAGGGCGAGGACGGGAAGCCGGACGTGCCGGGATCGACGCACGTCATGCTCAACACGGCGCTCAGCCGCGGCGGGCTCGGCTGCGTCGTGCGCACCATCAAGAGCATCACGGGGATCGACATCCCCTACGCCGGCGTCGTGCAGTTCAGCGGCGTCGAAGCGGTGTCCGAAGCCGTGGGCGGAGTCCCCGTGTGCCTGGCCAAGCCCATCCACGACAAGGACACGAGCCTCGACCTCCCGGCCGGCATCAACGTCATCCACGGTCACGAAGCTGCCGAGTTCCTGCGGACGCGACACGGCGTCGGCGACGGGAGCGACCTGGACCGCATCAGCAACCAGCAGGTGTTCCTGGGGGCGCTCGTCCGCACGGTGACGAGCAGCGACACCCTGACGAACCCCGCGAAGGTCTATGGGATCGCCCGCGCCGTCGTGGAGAACATGACGCTGTCGACCTCCATGGACAGCGCCACCGCGATCGCGTCGATCGCCCTCACCGTCAAGGGCATCCCCACCGACCGCTTCACGTTCGTGCAGTACCCGAGCGTGCGCCGCACCGACGGCCGGGTCGACCCGGACGCGCAGGCCGGCGCCCAGCTCATCAGCGCGGTCACGTCGGACTCCGACTTCAGCCTCGCGCCCGGCTCCATCGGCGGCGGGGTGCAGGCCCCGAAGTCGACGCCAGCGCCTTCGCCCTCGTCGTCTGCGGGATCCGCGGCCGCCGGTTCCCCGGACGCCGCCGCTCCGGGCACCGTGCTGCCGAAGGACGTGACGGGCCAGACCGCCGCCGAGGAGACGTGCGCGCACGGCTGACCGACGCGCGTCGGGACCCGCCTCAGCGCGCGAGCGCCTCCTCCAGCGCGTGCCACGCGAGCAGCGCGCACGTGCCGCGGAGCGGGTAGCGGCCGGAGTCCGCGAGGGCGAACGCGTCGCCCAGCCGCTCCTCCACGCCGGGCCGGAGCTCGTGGGAGCGGATGAGCGCGCGCAGCTCCACGACGAGGGCCGTCGCCTCCGCGGCCGTCCGCCCCTCGACGAGCTCGGCGAGCATCGACGCGGATGCCTGCGAGACCGTGCAGCCGCGGCCGTGCCAGCGGACCGCGATGCGCTGGGCGGGATCCACGTGCGTACCCGCCGAACCGACCGGGTACGACGGATCCACCGCGAGCACCCGGAGGTCCACGACATCGCCGCACGTCGCGTTGCGCTGCTCCGATGCACCGAGCACGAGGCCCGTCGACGGGGTGGCGGCGTCCGGCTCGGCGACGAACCGCCCCGGCGCAGAGGCGGCCCGCAGCTGGGCGTCGCTGCCGACGCGCCGCCGGGCGTGGTCGGCGATGAGGGCCGAGGCGATCTGCCGGTCGAGCGTCATCGTCCGACCGCGTACCCCTGCGCCCCGCGCGGGTTGGCGGCAGCTCCCAGCAGGCCCGTGGCCGGATCCCGCGTCACGGCCGAGAGCCGCCCGAGCGTCCAGTCCCCCGCGACCTCGACGACGTGCCCGCGGGCCCGCAGGTCGGCGATCACATCGTCGCCTACGCGCCCCTCGACCACGAGGCCGCCGGGCGTCCAGGTGCGCGGCCAGAACGACCCGGGGACGCTCGTCGTGTGGAACGTCGGCGCGTCCACGGCCTGCTGCGGGCTGAAGCCCCCGACGATCGTGCGCAGCAGGTAGGGCAGCTGCCACTGGTCCTGCTGGTCGCCGCCGGGCGAGCCGAGCGCCTCCACGGGCTCGCCGTCGCGCGTGATCAGCGTGGGCGTCAGCGTCGTGCGCGGCCGGCGCCCGGGCACGAGCGACGAGGGTCCGCCGGGCTCGAGCCAGGTCATCTGCAGGCGCGTGCCGAGGCAGAAGCCGAGCGACGGGATGAACGGCGACGACTGGAGCCAGCCGCCGGAGGGCGTGGCCGAGATCATGTTGCCGAAGCGGTCGACGATGTCGAGGTGGCAGGTGTCGCCGCGGGTCTCGCCCGTGCGGGAGACGGTCGGCTCGCCCGTGCCGCCGGCGGACGCGGGCGCGTCGCCCTCGACGACGAGCGGCGGCAGGAACGGCTCCACGCCGTCGATGCGGCCGGGCCGCAGCTCGTGCGACGCCTCGTCCGTGATGAGCGCGCGCCGCTCGGCCGCGTACTCCGCGCTGAGCAGCACGTCGAGGGGCGCGCCGCCCGGCACGGCGTCGCCGTAGTACGCCTCGCGGTCGGCCAGCGCGAGCTTCTGCGCCTCGATGATGCGGTGGATCCCCGCGGCCGTCGCCGGGTCGATCTCCTCGTCCGTGAACCCGTCGAGGATCATGAGCGCCTGCAGCAGCGCCGGCCCCTGGCCCCAGGCGCCCGTCTTCCAGATGCGCACCCCGCGGAAGTCGATGGACACCGCGTCCTCCCACGAGGCGCGCGAGCCGGCGAGGTCCTCGGCCGTGAGGAGTCCGGCGTGGTCGGCGCCCGTGGAGTGCCGGTGCGGATCCTGCACGCTCGCGACCATCTCCCGGGCGACGAAGCCCTCGGCCCAGACCGTGCGGGCCGCCTCGATGCGGTCCTCGCGCGTCGCGCCCGGGCCCGCCGCGGACGACGACTCCGACAGGATCCGCTCCATGGCGGCGGCCCACGCGGGGTTCCGCACGAGGGAGCCGGCCGCGGGCGCCTCGCCGTCGGGCATCCAGAACCCGGCGGAGGCGGACCAGTGCTCGCGGAACAGGTCGGCGACGCCCGCGATGGTGCGGCGCACGCTCTCCAGCATCGGATGCCCGTCCCGCGCGTACCCGATGGCGAACGCCCACGCGTCCGCGAGCTCCCACGTGCCGTGGTCGCGCAGCAGCAGGAGCCACGCGTCGACCGCCGCGGGCACGGCCGCGGCGAGCGCGCCGGCGCCGGGCACGCGGTCGAGGCCCTCCTCCCGGAAGCGCTCGGGCGTCGCGGCGGCGGGCGCGGATCCCTGTCCCATGAGGAGCTTCGGCGCGGCCTCCCCCGCGACCTGCACGACGGCGGTCATGTCGCCGCCGGGGCCATTGAGGTGCGGCTCGACGACGTGCAGCACGAAGGCCGCGGCGACCGCGGCGTCGAACGCGTTGCCGCCGCGCTCCAGCACGGCCTGGCCGGTGCCGGACGCGAGCCAGTGCGTGGAGGCGCTCATGCCGAACGTGCCGCGGAGCGTGGGGCGGGTGGTGAAGGCGTCGGGGGCGCGGAACGTCACTCAGGGTCCTTCCGGTGGGGTGCCCCCAGTGGACCACACCCGTCCCGCGTGGCGGGAATGCCACCGACCTCCCACCCGTTCACCGTTCGACCCGGGAGGCGCATGACTGACACCAGCGGCGTCGGATTCCGATCCGAGCGCGGCCCCATCCTCATCGCCCTGATGATGACGACGGGCCTCGTGGCCATCGACTCGACCATCCTCGCCACCGCCGTGCCGTCCATCGTGGCGGACCTCGGCGGCTTCGCCTCGTTCCCGTGGCTGTTCTCCATCTACCTGCTCGCGCAGGCGGTGTCGGTGCCGCTCTACGCGAAGCTCAGCGACACCGTGGGGCGGAAGCCGATCATCCTCACAGGCATCGGCCTGTTCCTCGTGGGCTCCGTGCTGTGCGGGTTCGCCTGGAGCATGCCCGCGCTCATCGCGGCCCGGGCGCTCCAGGGCCTCGGCGCCGGGGCGGTCGCGCCCATGGCGATCACGATCGCGGGCGACATCTACACGGTGGCCGAGCGCGCCAAGACCCAGGGCTACCTCGCGAGCGTCTGGGCGGTCTCGAGCGTCGTCGGCCCCACCCTCGGCGGCGTGTTCTCCGAGTTCACGACCTGGCGCTGGATCTTCTTCGTCAACGTGCCGCTGTGCCTCGTCGCCGGCTGGATGATCGTCCGCCGCTTCCACGAGTCCATCGAGCGCACCAGGCACCGCGTCGACTACGCGGGCGCCGCGCTCCTCACGGTGGGCCTCAGCCTCCTGATCCTCGCGGTGCTGGAGGGCGGCCAGGCGTGGGCGTGGGACTCCGTGCCGAGCATCGGATCGTTCGCGGTCGGCGGCGTGCTGATCGTCGCGTTCCTCCTCGTGGAGCGCCGCGCGGCCGAGCCCGTGCTGCCGCTCTGGGTGTTCTCCCGGCGGCTGCTGCTCACGACCACGCTCGTGTCGCTCGGCGTCGGCGCGATCCTCATCGGACTCACCTCCTACGTGCCCACCTACCTCGAGGGGTCGATCGGCGTCACGCCGCTCGTCTCCGGCCTCGCGCTCGCGGCGCTCACGATCGGCTGGCCGATCTCGGCGTCGCTGTCGGGCCGCCTGTACCTCCGCATCGGGTTCCGCCGCACCGTGCTCATCGGCATGGCGCTCACCATCGTGGGCACCGGATCCATCGCGCTGCTCGCCGCGACGCCCACGCTCGTCGGCATCTCGGTCGGCTGCTTCGTGGTGGGCCTGGGGCTCGGGCTCGTCGCGACGCCGAGCCTCATCGGCGCGCAGTCGAGCGTCGGCTGGGGCGAGCGCGGCGTGGTCACGGGCGCGAACCTGTTCGCGCGCTCGATCGGCAGCGCGGTCGGCGTCGCCGTCTTCGGCGCGATCGCCAACGCGATCTTCGCGGAGTCCGCGGGCGGCCAGAAGGACCCGGACGCCGTTATCGCCGCATCCGGCGCCGTGTTCCTCGCGGTCGGGGTGTGCGCGATCGCGACCGTGGTCGCGGGGCTCCTCATGCCGGAGTCGCGCGTGGAGGACACCGAGATCGCGCGCGCCGAGCCCCTCGTCGACTGACGCGGCCCGCCGCCCGCGCGATTCGCGGGAATGCCGATCCCGGCCCTACAGTTGACCCAGATGCATACGTTCGCATGGATAGGGAAGCAGGGCAGCATGGCGCAGGAGATCGAGCTCGGACTGGACACGTTCGGCGACGTCACGGTCGGACCGGACGGCCGCGAGCTGCCCTACGCCGAGGTGATCCGCAACGTCGTCGCCGAGGGCGTCCTCGCCGACCAGGTCGGCATCGACTTCATCGGCCTCGGCGAGCACCACCGCGACGACTACGCCATCTCCGCCCCCGAGGTCGCGCTCGCCGCCATCGCCGCGAAGACCTCGCGCATCCGCCTCGGCTCCGCCGTCACCGTGCTCAGCTCCGACGACCCCGTGCGCGTCTTCCAGCGCTTCGCCACGCTCGACGCGGTGTCGGACGGACGGGCGGAGGTCATCCTCGGCCGCGGATCGTTCACGGAGTCGTTCCCGCTGTTCGGCTACGAGCTGAGCGACTACGAGCGCCTCTTCGAGGAGAAGCTCGGCCTCTTCGCCGAGCTCGTCAAGGAGACGCCCGTCACCTGGAGCGGATCGACGCGCGCCGGCCTCACCGACCACGACGTCTTCCCGAAGACGGCGAAGGGCCTCACTACCTGGGTGGGCGTCGGCGGCAGCCCCGAGTCGGTCGTCCGCGCCGCGCGCCACGGCTTCCCGCTCATGCTCGCGATCATCGGCGGCGAGCCGCACCGCTTCGCCCCCTACGCCGACCTGTTCGCGCGCGCCAACGACCAGCTCGAGCAGCCGCGACTGCCCGTCGGGATCCACTCGCCCGGCTACGTCGGCGAGACCGACTCCGAGGCGCGCGAGGCGTTCTTCCCCGACTACCAGGTGATGCACGCGCGCATCGGCAAGGACCGCGGCTGGCCGCCGCTCGCCCGCGCCTCCTACGAGCAGGAGATCGACCACGGGTCGCTCTACGTGGGCTCGCCCGAGACGGTCGCCCGCAAGATCGCCGCGACCCTGACGGCCGTCGGCGCGACGCGCTTCGACCTCAAGTACAGCGCGGGCCCGTTCTCGCACGAGCGCATGATGGGCGGCATCGAGCGCTACGGCACGATCGTGGCGCCCATGGTGCGCGACCTCCTGGCCTGATCCCGCAGGCCCTCGCGGACAGCCGATCCGCGACGTCCCGGCGAGCGGACCCGGGCTCGGGATATCCTGCGTCTCGGGCTCGCCACGGGCGGGCACCAGGGAGGACGGGCGGCGATGGGCAGCGCAGCGCATCCGCGTGCGTCCCGCGGACTCCTCGCCCTGGTCTCCGGTCCGCTCGCCGCGCTCCGCTCGGCCACCGTCGGCCGCGTGCAGTACCGGCTGCTCTACCGCGAGATGCGCCGCGCCACCTTCCCGCGCGACTCCCCCACGGGCTCGCAGCCGGGGCCGGATCCGTACGGCCTCGCCGTCGTCGGCGAGGGCACGGCCGTCGGCTACCAGACCGTCTCGCACGACCTCGGCATCGCCGGCCAGGTCGCCCACAAGCTGTCGGTGCGCACCGGCCGCGGCGTGTTCTGGGCCGTGCAGCCGTTCCCCGACTTCACCGTGCGCTCCTGGCGCCCGGGACTCGACGCCTTCCCCGCCTGGGCGAGCACCGACGTGGCCGTCATCGTGCTCGGCATCGGCGACGCGATCCGCTTCACGCCGACGCCGCTCTGGGAGTCGCTCCTCGACGCGTGCATCGCGGACGTGCACGCGCGCATGCCCGCGGACGCCCTCGTGCTGATCGCGGAGGTGCCGCCGCTGCAGGACTCGCCGGCGACACCCCCGCTCATCGCCGGCGCCATCGGCCGGCACGCGGATGCCCTCAACCGCGGCACGCGACGCGTCGTCGCCCGGCACGCGCGCACCGCGAGCGTCCCGTTCCCCACGTGGCGCATCCCGGAGTTCTCGGCGCCGAATCCGCAGGACACGCTGTACGGACGCGTGTACCGGGCGTGGGCGGAGCTGATCGTCGACGAGATCGCGCCGTAGTGGGGCGGCGCGGGGACGGGTACGCGGCGGCCGACATCCGCGCCGCCGAGGCGCCGCTGCTCGCCGCCGGGGCGCAGCTGATGCGGGTCGCCGCCGCGGGGCTGGCCCGCGCGTGCCGGGAGCTCGCGCCCATGGGATCCGTGCTCATGCTGGTCGGCGCCGGGAACAACGGCGGCGACGCGCTGCTCGCGGCCGCGGAGCTCGGGCGGGAGGGCCGGGAGGTGCGCGTGATCCGCACGGCCTCCCGCATCCACGAGGACAGCGCCGCGCAGGCGGCCGCGGCGGGCATCCGCGTCGACCGGGCCGAGGACCTCGACGACGCGGCCGTGGCGGCGCTCGGCGCGTCGTCGGCGCTCGTGGTCGACGGGATCCTCGGCATCGGCACGACCGTGGATCCGGCGCTCCGCGGGGAGGCGCGGCGCGTGGTCGCCGCGCTCCTGCCCGTGGTCGCCGACGAGGGCGGCCCGCGCGTGATCGCGTGCGACCTCCCGAGCGGCGTCGGCTGCGACGACGGCGCGGTGCCGGATCCGACGGTGCTGCCCGCCGACGTCACGGTCACCTTCGGCGCGGGCAAGGCCGGGCTGCTGCGGGGGCCGGCGCGGGCGCTCGCGGGCCGGGTCGTGGTGGTCGACGTGGGTCTCGACCTCGCAGGTCTCGCGCCGACGGTCGTCGCCGCGCCCTGACGACGCGCCCGGGCGGTCGCGTGTCCCCCCTTCCGACGACTTCACCGGACGCTCCCGTCGCGTCAGAGTGGGAGCAGGCCGACCGGCCCGTCGAAGGGGGACGACACCATGCACGAGCACGCCAGGACATCCATCGCACCACCCGGAAGGGCGGCCGCGTGAGCGCCGCTCTCGTCATCGCCGTCGTGAACGCCGGGATCATGGCGCTCGTCGCGCTCGCCGCGCCGCGCCTGCCGCAGTGGTCCCGCGGATCCTCGTGGCTGCTGCTCGTGCTCGCGCTCGCGGTGCTCGGGCTGCACCTCATGGCCGACGCGTGGGGAATCCCCGCGACGCTCCTCGCGATCGCGTTCCTCATCTCCACCTGCCTCAACGCGAGCGCGCTGGCGCCGCTGATCATGCAGGGCCTCATCGCACGCGCGCCGGGCTCCCGCCGCGCCCTGGAGTAGACCGCGCCGACGCACGACGCCCGACAGGCCGATGGCCGCACCGCCCGAGGCGGTGCGGCCATCGCCGTCGTGGGGGGAGGATCAGGCGGGCGTCACGTCGATGAGCACCTTGCCCGTCACGCCGTCCTCGACCGCCCGGTGCGCGGCCGCCGCGTCCTCGAGCGCGAAGCGGGTGATCGGCAGGCCGGCCTCCTCGCCGACGGGCAGCGCGCCGTCGAGAGCCGCGAGGTGGATGTCCGCGCGGGCCGTGTCGAGCGCGTCGCGGCCCACCGTGTACAGCAGCAGGAACTGGTAGCGGAGGTTCTTCACGAAGCTGTCGACCACGGGGAGCGTCACGGTGTCGCCGCCGTTGTTCGCGTACACGGCGACCGAGGCGCGGTTCTTGGCGACCGCCTGGTTGAGCCCGGCGTTCTGCGCGGGCGCGACCTCGACGATCAGGTCGACGCCGTCGGGCGCGATGGACCGGATCTCGGCCACCGCGTCGCCGTGCTTGTAGTCCACGACGTGCTGCGCGCCGGCGGCCGTCGCGAGCGCGGCCTTCTCGGGCGAGCTGACCGTGGTGATCACGGTGGCGCCGGCCCAGCGTGCGAGCTGGATGGCCGCGTGGCCCACCGCGCCCGCGCCGCCGGCGACGAGCACGTGCTTCCCGGCGAGGGCGCCGGGCGCGAGGCGCGACGGGCCGTCCTCGGAGACGGTGAGCGCGCGGTGCGCCGTGACGGCGGGGACGCCGAGGCTGGCGCCGAGGTCGAAGGAGAGGCCGTCGGGCAGCGGCGCGACGCGGTCGACCGGGAGGACCGTCTTCTCCTGCGCGGTGCCGGTGGGGCGGCCGTGGGCGGCCAGCATGATCCAGACGCGGTTGCCGACGGCGAGGTCCGTGACGTCGGGCCCGACGGCGTCGATGACGCCCGCGCCGTCCTGGTTCGGGACGACCTCGGGGAACGGCAGCTCCTGGCCGGGCGCTCCGCCGTCGCGGGACTTCCAGTCGGTGGGGTTCACGCCCGAGACGACGATGCGGACGCGCACCTCGCCGGGGCCGGGCGCGGCCTCGTCGCGGTCGACCAGCTGCAGGACGTCGGGGGCACCGGTGCGGGTGTAGGCGATTGCTCTCATGCCCTGCCCAACGCCCGGCGCCCGCGCGGTGTTCCTCGGGTCAGCTCCCGAGCGTGTCGTGCGTGAACCGGCCGCCGAGCAGGGTGGCGGACACGCGCATGGCCCGCAGGTCGTCGGCGGTGGTGGCGTCGGCGAGCGGATCCCGCTCCACGATCGCGAGGTCGGCCCGCTCCCCCGGCGCCACGCGCGTGCGCACCGACGCGTCGAGCGCGGCGGCCCGGTCGATGGCCTGCTCGGGGTGCCACGGCGCCCGGCCGTCGCGCGACCGGCCGACCGCGGCGGACATCGTGGCCCACGGATCCAGCGGCGCGACCGGCGCGTCGGAGCCGAGCGCGAGGCGCGTGCCCGCGGCGCGGAGGTCGGCGAGCGCGAACGCGCGGCCCGTGCGGCCGGCCCAGTAGACGTCGGCGACGTCGCGGTCGTCCATCGCGTGCTCGGGCTGGACGCTCGCGACGACGCCGAGCGCCGCGAAGCGCGCCACGTCCTCGTGCGTGAGCAGCTGGGCGTGCTCGATGGATCCGGACGTGCCGTCCGCGTCGCGGTGCGTGCCCCGGAGCTCCTCGTCGAGGTGCGCGAACGCGTCGAGCGCGAGCCGGTTGGCGTGGTCGCCGATGGCGTGGATGGCGGGCCGGAGCCCCTGCCGGGCGGCGCGCAGCATCAGCCCGCGCAGCTCCTCGGGCGGCACGGAGAGCGTGCCGCAGGCGCCGCCGTGCGCGTCGCCGCCCTGGCCGTCGAGGTCGGGGTACGGGTCGAAGCAGTACGCGGTGCGGGTGTTGAGGGATCCGTCGGTGACGACCTTCGCGGGCCCGACGCGCACGAGGCCGTGCGTGCCCGGGATCACGTCGCCGGTGCGGAGGCCCTCGTCGCGCGCCCGGTCGAGGTCCTGCGGCCAGATGCCGCACTCCACGCGGAGGGCGCCGTGCCCGAGGGCGGCGAGGCGGCGCCAGCGATCCGGGTTCCAGTCGATCTCGAGGTCGACCACGCCGACGACCCCGCGGCGGGCGGCGTCGCGGGCGACCTCCACGGCCTGCGCGTCGAGCGAGGCGGCGTCGCCCTCCTCCACGCGGTACATGAAGGCGAAGCAGTCGTCCTCGCGCAGGAGGCCGGTCGGGTGGTCGCCGTAGCCGTGCGGCGCGAGGGCCGCCGAGCTCGCCCAGCAGCAGTGCAGGTCGCCGCTCACGAGGAGGACGGGGGTGTCGCCCGCGACGGCGTCGAGCAGGTGCTTGGTGGGGAGGTCGGGCCAGAGGCCGTCGCGGAACCCGTAGCCGACGAGCGCCTCGCGGACGCCGCCGCCCGGGCCCGTCACGGCGCCGCCGGACGCGGCGACGCGCGCGGCGAGCGCGTCCCGCACGAGCGCGACGGCCTCCGCGGCGGACGACACCCGGGAGAGGTCGAGGCGGCGGGACACCTTGGTCCACTGCGTGAAGTGCACGTGGTTGTCCCAGAGGCCGGGGATCACGAACCGGCCGTCGAGCGCGCGGACCTCGGCTCCGGCGGGGTCGGCGGATCCGGCGGGCCCGACCGACGCGACGATCCCGTCGCGCACGAGCACGTCGACGGGCGCGGCTGACCCGGCCACGCGTCCGCCCGCGAGCAGCAGCGCGCTCACGCGTCGCCCTCGGCGGATCCGTCGGCGTCGCGCGCCCGGGCCCGGCGCATCTCCGCGGCGAGCGCCCGGTCCGGGTACTCCGCGCCGTGCTCCAGCTCGTGGAGCACGCGCTCGACCACGTGCGGCGGCTTGTCCTGGCTGAGCTTGGCCTTGGCGACGAACCGCGTGACGACGAGCCGGAGGCCCACGGTGCCCGCGCTGATGCGCGCGGAGTAGGCGGCGTCGGCGGCCGTGCCCGCCATGCGGCGCGGTTCGGGCATCCGGTCCTCGAAGCGGTCGACGAGCTGCCCCAGCACGCGCAGGTTCTCCTCGGCCGACAGGATCTCGACGCGGCAGGTGAGGTGCGCGCTGATGTGGTTCCAGGTGGGCACGGCGGGGTCGGCGTCGTACCAGCCGGGCGAGACGTAGCCGTGCGGGCCCTGCACGATGACGAGCACCTCGCCGTCGGGGCCGCTGCGGAGCCCGAGCTCGTGGATCCGCTCGTCGGGACGGCCCACGTGGGTGAGCAGCACGAGGTCGTCGCGAGCCGGATCGAGCAGCACCGGGTAGTGCGAGGCGACGAGCCCGGCGCCCGTGCCGCTGACGATCGTGGCCCACGGGTTCTCCGTCACGAGCCGGCGGATCTCGCCCTCGTCCTCGAGCGCGTACGACGGGTTCTCCCTCACCGGGCGGCCCGCCGCGGCTCGGGGGCGGGCGAGGACGCGAGGGGCATGACGGGATGCTACCGGCCGTCGGGGGCGCGTCGTCGCCCGCCGCGACGACGGGTCCGGGCGCCGGCGATCAGCGCGCCCGGAGCCCCGGGAACTGGTCGTCGCGCCACTCGCCGACGAGCCGCTCGCCCGCGTCGGCGGCGTCGACCTCGCGCTGCCGGAGCTCCACCCGCCGGATCTTCCCCGAGGCCGTCTTCGGCAGCTCGCCGAACTCCACGCGGCGCACGCGCATGAACGCCGGGCACCGCTCGCGCGCGTGCCTCAGCACGGCGAGCGCGGTCTCCTCGTCGGGCTCCCATCCGGCCGCGAGGTGCACGTAGGCCTTGGCGACGTTGAGCCGCACGGCATCCGGCGCGCCGACGACCGCGGCCTCGGCGACGGCCGGGTGCTCGATGAGCACGCTCTCGACCTCGAACGGCGAGATCTTGTAGTCGGAGGACTTGAAGATGTCGTCGGTGCGGCCGATGAAGGTGATGGTGCCGTCCGGATCACGTCGGGCGACGTCGCCCGTGTGGAAGAGGCCGTCGCGCATCGCCTCGGCGGTGCGCTCCTCGTCGCCGAGGTACCCGGCCATGAGGTTGACGGGCCGGGTGGCGAGGTCGAGGCAGATCTCGCCCTCGTCGGCGCGCTCGCCCGTGACCGGGTCCACGAGCACGAGGTCGACGCCCGGCAGCGGCGTGCCCATCGAGCCCGGCACGACGGGGTCGCCGGGCGCGTTCGCGACGATGGCGGTGGTCTCCGTCTGGCCGTAGCCGTCGCGGATCACGAGCCCCCACCACTCCTCGATGCGCGCGATGACCTCGGGGTTGAGCGGCTCTCCGGCCGACATGATCTCGCGCAGCCTCCCCGGCCGCTCACGGATGCCCGCCTGGATGAGCATCCGCCACACGGTCGGCGGCGCGCAGAACGTCGTGACCTCCGCGCGGTCGAGCTGCTCCACGAGCGCGTGCGCGTCGAACCGCGCGTAGTCGTGCACGAACACGGTGGCCTCGGCGATCCACGGCGCGAAGAAGCAGCTCCACGCGTGCTTGCCCCAGCCGGGCGAGCTGATGGCGAGGTGCACGTCGCCGGGCCGCAGGCCCAGCCAGTACGCGGTCGTCAGGTGCCCGACCGGGTACGAGACGTGCGTGTGCACGACCATCTTCGGCTTGCTCGTGGTGCCCGAGGTGAAGTAGACGAGCGCCGGATCCGTGGACGCGACGGCCACGCGCACCGGCTCGGCGGGCGCGTGGTCGGCCGCGCGGTAGTCGGTCCAGCCGGCGGTCGCGGGCGCGTCGTCGCTCGCGCCGATCGCGATGCGCAGGAACGCGCCCGGCACCTCGTCGAGCACGGCGGTGTGCGCGGCGTCGGCGATCACGGCGCGGACGCCCGCGCGCTCGACGCGGTCGGCGAGGTCCGCGGAGCCGAGCACGGTCGAGGTGGGCAGGATCACGGCGCCCGCCTTCATGATCGCGAGCATCGTCTCCCACAGCTCCACCCGGTTGCCGAGCATGAGCATGACGTGGTCGCCCTTGCGCACCCCGAGCCCCACGAGCCAGGTCGCGACGCGGTCGGAGCGCGTCGCCATCTCGTCGAAGGTGACGCTCCGCTCGGAGCCGTCGCCCGCCACGACGCGCAGCGCCACCCGGTCGTTCCCCCGCGCTACGCAATCGAACCAGTCGACGGCCCAGTTGAAGGACTCCCCCACGTCCGGCCACGCGAAGCGCGCCGCCGCGCCTGTCCGGTCGGTGCGCATCTCCTGCAGGAGGTCACGGGCGGCGCGGTAGGAGGAGTTGGCTTCGGTCATGGGTCCATCCTGCTGGCAGCGCCCCGGTGCGTGCCGCAGGTGATCCGGGAACCGCACCGCCCGGCGGACGGCTCCGGAGCGACCCAGCGCTGCACGAACCCACCGAAGACGGAAGGACGATCGCATGACCGAGATCACCGCCCACCACGGGCTCCTGAAGGACACGAACCTGCACGTCGACGACACCGGCGGATCCGGCCGCCCCGTCGTCCTCATCCACGGCTGGCCGCTGTCCGGCGAGTCGTGGAAGAAGCAGGTGCCCGCGTTCGAGGCCGCCGGCTACCGCGTCATCACCTACGACCGCCGCGGCTTCGGCCGAAGCGACAAGCCGCTCACGGGCTACGACTACGACACCTTCGCGTCGGACCTCGACGCGCTGCTCACCGCGCTCGACCTCCGCGACGTGACCCTCGTCGGGTTCTCGATGGGCGGCGGCGAGATCGCCCGCTACATCGGCACCCGCGGCGAGGAGCGCCTCCACAGCGTGGTCTTCGCGTCCGCCGTGCCGCCGTACCTGGAGAAGACCGACGACAACCCGGACGGCCCGCTCACGAAGGACGCCGCCGCCGAGATGACCGCCGGCCTCACGAAGGACGAGGACTCCTTCTACGACGAGTTCACGACCGGGTTCTTCTCGGCGAACGGGGTGCTGAAGGTCACGGAGGCCGAGCGCCAGGAGGCCATCGCCCTCGCGCACCAGTCGAAGAAGCACGCGGCGCTCGCGTCGATGGCCGCCTTCGCGACCACGGACTTCCGCGACGACCTCACGAAGGTCACGGTGCCGACGCTCGTCATCCACGGCGACAGCGACGCGACCGTGCCGTTCGAGGGATCCGGCGAGCGCACCCACCGTGCCATCGCGGGCTCCGAGCTGCACGTCGTGGAGGACGCGCCGCACGGCGTCACGGTCAGCCACCCCGAGGAGTGGAACCAGGCCGTGCTGGAGTTCCTGAAGAAGTAGGACGCACCACCGCTCGCGCAGGGGCGCTCATCCGATCCCGGGTCAGCGCCCCTGCGTGCGCTTGTACGGCTTGGGCTGGCCCTTGACCACGGGCGCACGGCCCTGCCCCTTGGAGGCCTTCGCCTTGCCGCCGGCGGGCGGCTTCGGCGCCTCGGGCGGGGTGGACGGCTTCGCGAGCTCCTCGAGCGCCTCCTCGTAGGCGAGGCGGCCGGTCTTCGTGAGCCGCGTCTCGGTGCTCTGCGGGTCGAACACGGCCTTGCCGTAGTGCTCCTCGACCGCGCGGATGGAGGAGGCGAGCTTCGCGCGCGAGATGCCGAGCTGATCCGCCGCCTTCGGGTGGTGCAGCACCTCGGCGGCGACCACGAAGTGACGCTGATGGCTGATCTTCACGTGCGTGAGCCTCTCGTCGCGGCGGATGCCGGACCCCCACGGTACAGGGCGGGTGCCGCCGCCCCGGGCGCGGCCGGTAGCGTCGACGCGGGCGGACGGCCCGGACGGAGGCGCGACATGGCGGGACTCGAGGTCGTGGCGGCCGTGCTGATCCGCGACGGGCGCGCCCTCGCCTGCCGCCGGGCGCCCCACACGTCCGGCGCCGGCACGTGGGAGTTCCCCGGCGGCAAGGTCGAGCCGGGCGAGACGCCACAGGAGGCCCTCGCGCGCGAGATCCGCGAGGAGCTCGGGATCGACGTGACGGTCGGCGCGGTCGTCGACCGCTCCGAGGTGCCCGTCGGCGACCGGGTGATCGACCTCTCGTGCTACCTGGCGGATCCGGTCGGCGAGCCGCCGACGTCGAGCACCGACCACGACGAGCTGCGGTGGGTGCCGCTCGCGGACCTCGGCGGGCTCGACTGGTCGGCGCCGGACCTCCCCACGGTGCGGCGGCTGGTGCTCCGGGCGCGGCACCCCGACGCCGACTGGGTGATCGCCGTCGGCGCGACGCCACCGGCCCGCGATCCGTCCCGGGACGCGCACGCCGCGCGCCTCGCGGAGCTGGCGGCCGGGTACGCGCGCGGCTTCGCCGACCTCCGGGAGGGCGTGCGGGCCGCGCATGCCGACGGGCTCGACGAGCACCGCATCGCCGCGGCGGCGGGGCTGACGCTGGCCGACGTGCGCGCGCTGCTCGACTGAGCGCGGTCGGGAGGTCCCGCTCGGGTGCGGATCCCGGCTCGCATGGTGGCGCGCAGCGGGAGCGGACGCCCGGGTCGCCTGATGCGCCCGCGTGAGGCACACGGGGGCATCGAGCGGGGCATTCATCCCCAGGCATCGCAGCTGGGGATGACCGGCACGCATTCCCAGGCGCGAGCCCCTAACGTCCAGCAGCACCCTGCCCGAGGCGTCTGCCCGGGCTCCCCCTCACCACGAACAGAGAGACACCCATGTCCGTCATGTCCTCCCCGCTCCGCCGCTCCGCGGCCGTCGCCACCGTCGCGCTCGTCGCCACGCTCGCGATCCCGACCGCCGCGCAGGCCTCCGCGCCCGCCCACCGCGCGTCCACCTCGCACAGCACCGTCGCCCAGAACCACCACCACGCGCCCTTCGCGGTCCGCACCACCGTCGTCCCGAAGACGGCCGTGAAGACGTTCGGCGGCGGCGTCATCTACACGCCGCAGGACACCGGCAAGCCCGTCCTCGGCGCCGTCGTCATCACGCCCGGCTTCACCGACACGAACGCCGACGAGAAGGAGATGGCGGAGCTCGTCGCCTCGCAGGGCTTCGTCGCCTTCGCGATCGACACGCTCGACGTGGGCGATCTCCCCGACCAGCGCGCCACCGAGATCCTCGCCGCGGCCGACTACCTCACCGACCAGAGCGCGGTGAAGTCCCTGGTCTCCGCGAAGGACCTCGGCTTCATCGGCTACTCGTTCGGCGGCGGCGGCACCTTCCAGGCCGCGCAGGCTCGTCCGTCCGTCAAGGCCGCGATCGGGCTCATGCCGTTCGACATCCCCGACGTGAACGACCCGAACGCGACGACCCCGTCGTACCCGAAGATGACGACGCCGAGCCTCGTCATCACCGGCCAGAAGGACGACGTCGCCGACCCGAAGTACATGGGCAAGCCCATCTACGACTCCATCCCCGTCGGCACGCCGAAGCAGTACCTCGAGCTGAAGGGCCTCGGCCACGCCGCCGGCGAGCACGTGCCGGTCGCCACGATCCGCGTCGCGGTCACGGCGTTCCTCAAGCGCTTCCTCGACGACAACCACGAGTACACGAAGTTCATCTGCCCGGCCCCGAAGGTCGAGGGGCCCATCAGCGCGTCGCTCAGCTCCTGCCCCAAGGGCTGACCCGTCCGTTCCTCCCGCGCGGCGTCCGACCCCTTCCGGGTCGGGCGCCGCGCGGGCGTGTCCCCTTCGTGACGCCTAGGGTGGGACCGATCCACCATCCGCCCCCGCTCCACGCGGGCCGGCAACCGAACGGAGCGCTGATCGCGCTGAGCACCACCCCGCCGCCCGCGGATCCGCGGCGCCCCCGCCGGGACCCCGGCGCCGCGCGTCCGCCGCGCCAGCGCCGCCGCCGCGTCAACCCGCAGGAGATGCGCGACGTCCGCGCGCGCCTCCGCGGCACCATCTACGAGGGCACCGAGCCCGCCCACGGCCGCCTCGGCGACCTCTACTCCCCGCGCCAGATCGTCGACTTCTGCCTCGACCTCGGCGAGGTGATGCTCGCATCCGGCGCCGACGTGCGCGCCGTCGAGATCGCCATCGTCGCCGTGAGCACGAAGTGGAACCTCGCGCCGCTCGAGCTCGACATCACGGGCACGGCCATCACGATCCAGTACGCGCCGCACGAGGGCCCGCCGCTCGTGAAGCTGCGCGTCGTCACGGCCGAGGGCAGCGACCTGCACCGGCTGTCGCTCGTGTACCAGATCGTCGACGAGCTCCTCCACGACGACCGCGACATGACGAGCGCCGTCGACGGCCTCGTCGAGGTGCTGAAGTCGCCGCCGCGCTGGCCGTCGTGGATCACCGACGCGTCCATGGGCCTCTTCGGCGTCTCCGTCTCGCTGCAGGCCGGCGGCTCGCTCGCGGGCGCCGTGGGCGCGTTCCTCCTGATGATCGGCTCGATGGTGCTGGGCCGGCAGCTCGCCCGCCGCGGCATCCCGCCCTTCTTCGTGGTGGCCGTGCAGTCGGCCGCCGTCGCCGCGATCGGCACGCTCGCCATCTGGTCGGGCATCATGCCCGCCGGGAGCGCGGCCGCCATGGTCGCGGCCGTGGTGGTGCTGATCCTCCCCCACGTCACGATCGTCACGTGGGCGCAGGACGCCATCTCCGGGTTCCGGGCCATGGCGCTGTCGCGGGCGATGATCATCGTGCTCATCGTCGCGGGCATCGCGGTCGGCATCCCGGGCGGCCTGGCGCTCACCGCGGGCGTCGACATCGAGGTCGACCCGACCGACATCACCCTCCGCGCCCTGCCCTTCTGGATGCTGCTCATCACCACGTTCTTCGCAGCCGGCGCGACGGGGATCACGCAGGGCGCCAACGCGCGCGTGATGCCCGTGGCCATCGCCGTCGCGCTCGTGGGCACGACGTCGCTCTACGTCCTCCGCACGGCGGGCGTGCCGCTGCTCGCCGGCACGTTCCTCGTCGCGACGCTGCTCGGCGCGCTCGGGACGGTGGTCGCGGCGCGCCTCCGGGTGTCGGCCACGGCCATCGCGGTGCCCGCCTTCTGCGGTTCCCTCCTGCCGTCGCTCGCGGTCGCCTCGGCGCTGCTCAACTCTATGGCCGGCACCTCCGGCGCGACGGGCGCGTTCGTCGGCGCCATGGCCACCACGCTCGCGATCGGCGCGGGCCTCGTGCTCGGCAGCCTCCTCGCGACCCCGCAGGCCCGCCGCCACCTCCGCCGCCGCTCGAAGCGCGTGGTCGTGCAGTCGGTGCGGCTGGATACGACGCCCATCGGCATCATCCGCGACCCGGCGCTCCTCGATCCACTCCCGCGACCCGAGGAGCCCGCGTGAGGGAGATCCTCCTGGTGACGCACCCGGAGGCGACGCACCACGTCGAGGGGCGCGTCGGCGGCTGGCACGACTCGGAGCTCACGCCGCGCGGGCGCGACCAGGCCGACCGCATCGCCGATGCCGTCGCCGCGCGCGTGCCCGCGGGGACTTCGATCCTCACGTCCGACCTGCGCCGCACCCGGCAGACCGCCGACGCCGTCGCCGCGCGCGTCGGCGGACGCCCGGTGGCGGTGCCCGAGCTGCGCGAGAAGTCCTACGGCGAGGGCGAGGGGCAGCCGGACGCCTGGTTCCGGGAGCGCTTCGTCCCGCCGCCCGCGATCGGCGAGCGGATGCACCACGACGAGGGGCTCGCGGGCGCCGAGTCCAAGGCCGAGTGGGTGGCCCGCGTCTACCGCGGGATGGGCGCCGTCATGGCCGACCCGGCGCCGCACGTGGTCGTCGTCACGCACGGCGGGTCGGGCACGTTCGTCATCGCCCGGTGGATCGGCATGCCGCTGACCGCGCTCGACGTGGTCGCGTTCCGCCTGCCGGCCGGCAGCATCACGCACCTGGTGGAGGACGACGTGTTCCACAACCGCACCGTGGCGACGCTCGGGGACACGGCGCATCTCCTCGACTGAGGCCCGGCACGCGAGCCCGGGCAGTGCAGCGCCGGACGGCCACCCCGCTCGGCCCGCCGGGATCCGCCCCCGAGGCCGGGCATAGCCTGGAGGGAGAGGTCCCCACGAGGGACGCCACCCACCTACGAGGAGGATCCCCGATGGACGTGCACCCCGGTGTCACCCTGCTGGACGACGACGTGCGGGACGCGCACGAGCTGTTCCGCTCGCTGCACGCGCACCCCGAGCTGTCGATGCAGGAGCACGCGACCGCCGCCGCGATCGAGGCCTACCTGGAGGCCATCGGCGCCGAGACGAGCCGCTGCGGCGGCACCGGCGTGGTCGGGATCCTCCGCAACGGCGACGGCCCCGTGGTCGCGTTCCGCGCCGACACCGACGGCCTCCCCATCCTCGAGGAGACCGGTCTCGCCCACGCGAGCCGCGACACCGGCATCGACCCCTCCGGCACCGAGGTGCCCACGATGCACGGCTGCGGCCACGACTTCCACGTCGCCGCCGCGCTCACCACCGCGCAGGCGCTCGCCGCGAACCGCGACGTGTGGGCCGGCACGATCGTGTTCGTGTTCCAGCCCGGCGAGGAGACCGGCGAGGGCGCCCGCGCGATGCTCGCCGACGGCCTCTGGGAGAGGGCGCCGCGCCCCGAGGTGGTCCTCGGCCAGCACGTCTTCCCGCTCCCCGTCGGCATGGTCGCCACCCGCGAGGGCGCGTTCATGAGCATGTCCGACTCGTGGAGAGTCACCGTCAAGGGCCGCGGCGCGCACGGCTCGCAGCCGCAGAACTCCATCGACCCGATCGTCGCCGCGAGCGCCATCGTGCTGCGCCTGCAGACCGTGGTCGCCCGCGAGCTCGACCCGCAGGCCGCGGCCGTCGTGACCGTGGGCACGTTCCAGGCGGGCACGAAGGAGAACATCATCCCCGAGCACGCGGTGCTCGGCCTCAGCATCCGGACCTTCGACCCGGCCGTGCGCGAGCGCGTGCTGGCGTCGGTGCGGCGGATCATCCTCGCCGAGGCGGCCGCGAGCGGGGCGCCCGAGCCGGAGATCGAGGAGATCGTCTCGTTCCCGCTCAACCGCAACGACCCGGAGGCGACGCGCGGCGTCGTGGCGGCGCTGACGGCGCAGCTCGGCGAGGACATGGTGAAGGAGTCGCCGCCCATCATGGGCAGCGAGGACTTCGGGATCCTCGGGGAGGCCATCGGCGTGCCCACCGTCTACTGGGCGTTCGGCGGCGTGGAGCCCGAGGCGTTCGGCGGCGCCACCCCGCCGCCCGGGAACCACACGCCGCAGTTCGCGCCGACCATGGCCGGCACGATCGAGACGGGCGTCAAGGCCGCGACGGCCGCCCTGCTCTCGCGTGTCGGGACCGCCCGCGGGTAGGGTCGACCGGACACGCACACGGAGGAGGAACCACCATGTCGGATGCGCTGATCGCCGGGCTCGTCGTCGTGCCGCTCGCCCTCGCCTACGTCGCGCTCATCGTGACGGCCCTCGTGCAGGTCGTCCGCGACCGGACGCTCGCGGGGCTCTCCCGCGACCTCTGGATCGCCGCGCTCGTGCTCGTGCCGATCGTCGGCGCCATCGCCTGGTACGGCATCGGGCACCGCACGGTCGCCGCGCAGCGCGCCGTCCAGCGCCTGCGCCTCGGCCTCTAGCCGTCGCCCGTCCGCTCCGCTCGGAGCAGCACCGCGCCCGCCGCTCGACCCCGGTCAGCGGCGGGCGCGCCTCTTCCGCCAGGCCGACCACGCGCCGGTCGACCAGAGCGCCCAGAGCACGAGGAGCGGCTGGAACACCAGGCGGATGGCGCGGGCGGCGTCGGTCTCCAGGCCGAACGCGGGCGTGCGGGTGACGAGCTGCGAGATGTTGCCGGGGAAGATCGCGACGAAGAACGCGGCCACCACGAGCCCGACCCAGATGCGCCAGCGCCCGAGGAGCACGAGCGACAGGCCGAGCAGGATCTCCACGACGCCCGACGCGAGCACCACGAAGTCGGGATCCATCGGCAGCCAGGTGGGCACCTGCGCCTGGAACGACTCCCGCGCGACCGTGAGGTGCCCGGTGCCGGCCATGATCAGCACGAGGCCGAGCAGGATCCGCGCGAGCGTGCGCGGGACCGAGCGGCGGCCTCCGTCCGGGGCGATGCGCGGGTCCGCCGCCCGCTGATCGGCGTCGGTCGGGCGGGAGGCGGGGCGCGAGGTCATGCCCCCAGTCTGACGCGCCGCGCGGGCCGGTCGCGCCGTCGCCCGCGCCGTGCGACGGCCGCGCGCGGCCGCATCCGTCGCCTCGTCTCGGTCCGCCTCCAGCCGCGTCGGCTGTTCGGCGTCCGCTCGCGGAGGTGCCGCCGACGGCTACCGTCGATGCCTCGGCCGCCGGTCCGGCGGTCGCTCCCCCACGGAAAGGCTGCCCATGACGCACGCGTCCCGCACCGCCGCACGGATCCTCGCCCGCACGCTCCTCCGCCGCCCGGCCCTCGCCGTGGTCGCGGGCGCTGCCGGCCTCCTCGCCCTCGTGGCCGTCTCCCCCGCATCGTCCGCCACCGCCGACGACGCTGTGCCCGCCCCCGCGACCGTCACCCGCTCCGCCGCCGAGGCGGCCGAGGCCGTCGCCTTCTGGACGCCCGAGCGGCTCGAGGGCGCGGGATCCCCCGAGCTCACGCGCGTGACCGGCACCCCGACCTCGCCGGACGGCACCCCGTCCGCGGACGAGCTCACGACCTCCGCCGCCCGCGAGCAGCGCCGCGCCCGGCCGGTGATCCCGGTGGCCCAGCAGGTCGACCCCGTCCCGCACATCGGCATCGTCGCGTACGTCGTCGACGGCAAGGAGATGAGCTGCACGGGCAACGCCGTCGAGTCCGAGAACGGCCTCACCGTGGCCACCGCGGGCCACTGCGCGTTCCCCGGGAAGGACCCGTCGAGGATGGTCTTCGTGCCCGGCTACATGAAGGGCCAGCCGTACACCGTGTGGCCGGTCACCTCGGTGACGCTCGCGGCGGGCTGGCGCGAGACGCTGGATCCGGCGCGCGACACGGCGTTCCTCACGGTCGGCAGCCCCGACGGGCGCACCCTCACGGAGGCCGTCGGCGCGTCCCCGGTCGAGTTCCACCAGAAGCTCACGCACTACACGACCATCATCGGCTACCCGGCGTCGGGCCGCTTCACGGGCGACGCGCCGTTCCTCTGCAGCGGCACCGCCCGCGCCACGCACCTCGAGGGCCAGTCCGGCCAGGAGCTCGACTGCGACATGAAGGAGGGCGCGTCCGGGGCGCCGCTGTTCGACGGATCCGGCCCGGGCGCCCGCCAGTACAGCGTGCTGTCCGGCGGCCTGGAGGATCAGCCGCTCGTGGTCGCGCCCGTGTGGGACCGCGTCATCGAGGCGGCGTACCGGGCCGCGCAGGCGCACGTCGCCTGATCCCGTGCGGGTCGCGCGTCTCCCTCGGGGAGGCGCGCGACCCGGCCCCGCTCACGGCAGCGTCGTGAGGAGGAAGCCGGCGCCGACGAAGGCCGCGGGGAGCGCAGCAGCAGGCGATCGCCTCCTGCCGCTCGTGCGCACCGTACCCTGACCCGATGCACCTGCAGCAGCTCTTCGGACTCGACGGACGCACGGCGCTGGTGACCGGCGGCAGCTCCGGGATCGGACGGGCCATCGCCGAGGCGCTCGCCGCGGCCGGCGCGCACGTGCTCGTCGCCGCGCGCACCGAGGCCACGATCGACCTCGCGGTGGCGGGGATCCGAGCACGGGGCGGGGCGGCGGACGGCATCGTCGCCGATCTCTCGACCCGGCCAGGCGCGCACCTGCTCGCGGACCGGGCGCTCGCGGCGGGCGATGTGGACGTGCTGGTGTGCTGCGCCGGCATCAACCTCCGCCCGCCCCCGGCCGAGCTCGACGAGGAGGTCTGGGACGCCACCATGGCCGTCAACCTCGACGCGCCGTTCGTCCTCGGCCAGCGGCTCCTGCCCGCGATGGCGGAGCGCGGCCACGGCCGCGTCATCCACGTCAGCAGCCAGCAGGCGCAGCGCGCGTTCGCCGCGAGCGGCGCCTACGGGGTGTCGAAGGCCGCCGTCGAGGCGCTCGCCCGCTCCCAGGCGGAGGCGTGGTCGGCCCACGGGGTCACCGCCAACGTGCTCGTCCCCGGCTTCGTGCCCACGGCCCTGAACGAGCGGCTGAGCTCCGATCCGGCCACGGTCGCCGCGCTGGCAGCGCGCACCCTGGTCGGCCGCAACGGCTCGCCCGCCGACTTCGCGGCGCCCGCCGTCTTCCTCGCGGGGCCGGGATCCGCGTACGTCACCGGTCAGACCATCGCGGTCGACGGCGGCTTCTCGGTCCACTGACGGCGGGTGCTGGCGCCGCGGACCCGGCCGGCTCCGTCAGCGCAGGGCCCCGTCAGCGCGGGGCCCCGTCAACGCGGGAAGGGCGTCGCGCCCACTCTGTCGTAGGCCGCCCACGCGCCGACCGGCCCGCGGCCCGCGACCGCGAACTCGCCGATCGCGCGGGCCTTGTAGACGGCCGGGTTGTGGCTCGCGACGACGCGCGCGTTCCGCCAGTGCCGATCCAGCGCGCGTTCGCGGGAGGTGGCGGACGCTCCCCCGACCTCGAACAGCAGGGTCGCGGCGGCGGGCACCTGGTCGACCGCGTGCACCTGCGCCTGGTAGACGGCGTTCTCGGCGGCGTCGAGCGTCGGGCGGTCGAGCGCCTCGCCGGGCGGGGCGCTCGCGACGGCCTCGTCGAGCAGGGACGCGGCCGCGAGCGTCGTGGCGCGCACGGCGAAGGCGGCCGTGGAGATCCGGCCGACGACCTCGAGCACCTGCGGGTCGTCCTTCGGGAGCGCCGCGGTGGCGTGGATGTAGGTGCGCGTGCGGCTGCGCACGAAGGCCACCGCGTCGCGCTCGACCTCCTGCGCGATCCCCGCCAGCACCGCCACGAGGTACAGCTGGTAGAAGGCCTGGATGTGGCTCAGCGGCGCCTCGCGGTAGGCGGTGACGGTCGCCGGATCCACCTCCACGGCCTCGAAGGTCGTCGTGCCGCTCGCGGTGAGCGTCTGGCCGAAGGCGTCCCAGTCGTCGACCGCGGTGACGCCCGGCGCATCGGTCGGGATCGCGAGCGTCACGCGCTCGACGCCGTCGGCGGCTGCGCGACCGGCGGCCAGGTAGATCCAGTCGGAGTAGAGCGTGCCGGTGGAGTAGTACTTGGTGCCGTCGAGGAGCCAGCGGCCGTCGCGCTCCGTGAGCGTCGTCGAGATGTCGGCGAGCGTGTTCCCGGTCTGCTCGCTGGTGGCGTTCCCGACGATGGCGCCGGACGCGATGCGGCGGATCCACTCCTCGCGTGCCGGACCCGGCGGCCGGCGCAGCACGAGCTCGACGTAGCCGAAGTGGCCGCGGAGCAGATGGCCGACGTTCGCGTCCGCTGCCGACAGCTCGATGACGAGCTCCACGAGCTGTGCCAGGGACGCACCGCGACCGCCGTCGACGACGGGCAGGCGGATCGCACCGAACCGCGCCTCGCGGAGCAGCGCGACGGCGTCGAACGCGAGCTCCCGGGCACGCTCGCGGGCGACGGCGCCCTCGCGGATCCGGTCGAACAGCGGCAGGAACTCGGCCCGCAGCTCGGCGGTGGAGGAGCCCGACGCTGAGGCGACCGTCACGAGAACGCGCCCCGGTAGGCCGCCGCCGGGTGCGACTCCGGCAGCCGGTCGCGTCCCGTGAGCTTGTGCCGGAGCGTGCCGGGTGCGTACTCGCGCTGCTGGAGGCCGCGCTCCTGGAGCACCGGCGTCACGTGGTCGACGAAGTCCTCGTAGCTGCCGGGCAGGGTCCAGTTGATGACGTTGATGCCGTCGACGCCCGCCTCCTGCCAGCCCGCGAGCACGTCCGCGATCTGCTCGGGCGTGCCCACCACGCGACCGCGCAGCTTCGCGGAGAGCCGCGCGAGGTCGGCGATGGTCGGCTCACGGTCGGGCGACGCCTCGCGCAGCCAGTTCAGGTGGCTCTGCCCGGCCTGCGTCTCGACCTCGGAGAGCGGTGTCGCCGGATCCAGCTGCTCGCCGGTCTTCGGGTCGAAGCCGAGGTTGGAGTGCAGGAGGAACCCGTCGGCCGAGAGGTACTCGTCGATCTCGGCCTCGTTGCGCTTCGCCTCCTCCTCCGTGCTGCCCGTGATGAAGGAGAGCCCGAGCCAGAAGGAGAGGTCGTCCGCCCGGCGTCCGGCGTCCACGGCGAGCGCCCGGGTGTCCTCGATGAGGGCGCGGGTCTTCTCGGGCGTCGACGACAGGATGAACTGCGCCTCCGCGTTCCGGGCGGCGAACCGGCGGCCCACGGGCGAGGATCCGGCCTGGAACAGCACGGGCGTGCGCTGCGGCGACGGCGACGACAGGTGCGGGCCGGCCACCCTGTAGCGCGGCCCTTCGTGGTCGATGCGGTGGATCCGGGACGCGTCCGAGAACACCCCGCGCGCCTTGTCGCGCTGGAGCGCGTCGTCGTCCCACGAACCCTCCCACAGCTTGTAGACGACGTCGAGGTACTCGTCGGCCCAGGCGTAGCGGGCGTCGTGGTCCTCGAGGCCGTCGTGCCCGAAGTTGCGGGCGGCGCCGTCGAGCGCGCTCGTCACGACGTTCCAGGCGATGCGCCCGCGCGTGATGTGGTCGAGCGTCGAGACCTTGCGCGCGAAGTCGAACGGGTGCGCCTGGAGCACGGAGCTCGTGAACGCGAAGCCGAGGTGCTCGGTGCTCACGGCGAGCGCCGAGATCAGCACCGACGGGTCGTTGCTCGGGAACTGCAGGCCCTCGCGCGCGTTCACGTCGTAGGCGCCGTCGCCCGGACCGTAGAGCCCGACCACGTCCGCGAAGAACATGGCGTCGAAGCGGCCTCGCTCGAGCGTCTGCGCGAGGTCGACCCACAGGCGCACGTCGTCGAACTCGTGCTGCCGCGCCGACGGGTGGCGCCACAGCCCGTGCTGGATGTGGCTCGCGGTGTTCATCACGAACGCGGCGAAGCGGAGCGGGGGCCGGGCGTCGGGCATGGGGGTCCTCTCGTCGGGATCCCAGCGTCGCACGGGTGGGGAAATGCGGGCCCGGCGGATGTAGCGGTCCGTCACATGGGAGTTGTGCACCGCGCACACAGGAACGCCCCAGCAGCCGCTACCGTCAGCGCACACGGACGCGGGGCCACGATCTGGCGCCCGGCCCGTGCCCTCCTCTCCATCTGCACCTGCACCTGCACCTGCCCCCTCCGGCGCCGACGCTCGTCCGCGCCGTCACTCCCCCGCCAGGAAGGTCCCTCATGCACCCCCATCACCCGCGTTCGCACCGTCGAACCTCTGCCGCGATCGCTGCCGTCTGCCTCGGCGCCGCCCTCCTCGGCGCCGCGGCACCCGCGTCCGCCGCCCACCGGGACGCGTCCGCGTCCGTCGTCCGCGTCGCGGTGCCCGCCGCGCAGGGCTCCGACGCGGTCGCCTACTGGACGCCCGAGCGCCTGGCCGCCGCGACGGAGGACTCCGGCTCCGGCGACGCCGCATCGGACGCCGTGAGTTCGGACGCCGCGCGCACCAACGACCAGGCCGAGCAGGTCGCCACCGTGTCGCACATCGGTCGCATCTACTACGTGCAGGAGGGCTCCGGCCACTTCTGCTCGGCGAACGTGGTCGACTCCGCGAACGGCTCGACCATCGCGACGGCCGGGCACTGCGTCACCCGTGACCAGACCTTCTCGACCAAGATGGTGTTCTACCCGCAGTACGAGTCGGGCGGCTCCCCTTACGGCGTCTGGCCCGTCGTCGGCGGCAACGTGCTCACCGGCTGGTACCAGAAGAACGACGACGACCAGGCGGAGGACACGGCCTTCATGGCCGTCGCGCCCGACAGCGACGGGGACACCGTCGCCAGCGTGGTCGGCTCATCGCCCGTGCTCTTCGACCAGCCGGCCACGCAGCTCGTCTCGGCGTACGGCTACCCCGCCGTCGGGCGCTTCGACGGCGAGCACCTCGACCGGTGCATCGGCACGGGCACGGCAGCGGGCACCGCGCAGATCGACCTGGCGTGCGACATGACGGGTGGCGTCTCCGGCGGCCCGATCTTCGCCGGCGCGGGCAGCGATGGCGCGCAGTTCTCGAACGTGGCCGAGTACGACTACACGGTCACCCACAACATCGGTCCGCTCTGGCAGGCGGCGGCGCAGTCGGCGCACGACCTCACCGGGGCGATCGGGACCTGATCCCGCACGGGGGACGACGAGCGCTCCGCGTCACGCGGGCGACGTCGTCCCCCACCGCCGGCATCCGCCGTCGGGATCGCCGCACCAGGAGACAGGCACCACCCGCATCACGGCGCGGACGACCGTCCGCGTCGTCTCCGCCACGAGCCGTGGCCCTCTCCGAAAGATGCTCCATGCCCTCTCGCATCACCCCCTCCGCACGCCGGCCCCTCGCCGCCGTCGCCGTCATCGGCCTCACGGCCGCCCTCCTGGGCGTCGCCTCCGCGGCGTCCGCCCACGAGTCGACGGCACCCGCCGTCGCCGCCATCTCCGCGTCCGGCTCGGCGTCGGCCGTCGGCTTCTCGGTCTCGAGCGCCGAGGCCGCGTCCGCCGTCGCGGTCTGGACCCCGGAGCGTCGCGCCGCGGCCATCGACCTCGACCTCGACGGCGTCAGCGGATCCGCGCCCGCCCACGACGCGCTCGCCGCGTCGGCCGCATCCGCCGTCTCGAACGCGCAGCGGATCGCGCCGGTGTCGCACATGGGCCGCCTCTTCATCCACCGGGACGGCGACTACTTCTCCTGCAGCGCCAACGTGGTGGAGTCGGCGAACCGGTCGACCATCGCCACCGCCGGCCATTGCCTCACCTCGCACCAGGTGTTCTCGACCGACATGGTCTTCTACCCGGGCTACGAGGAGGGCCAGCCCGCCGTCGGCGAGTTCCCCGTCGTCGGCGGAAACGTCACGACCGGGTGGTACCAGCGGAACGACGGCGACCAGGCCGAGGACACGGCGTTCCTCGCCGTCGGCCACGACGCCGCGGGAGACGACCTCCAGAGCGTCGCCGGTGCGTCCCCCGTCCGCTTCTTCGAGCCGGCCGCGCAGGAGGCCAGCATGTACGGCTACCCCGCCGGGCCCCCCTTCGACGGGAGCGAGCTGGAGCGCTGCGCCGGCCCGGGCCACGCGACCTCGGCCATGCAGATCGACCTCGCCTGCAACATGACCGGCGGCGTGTCCGGCGGCCCGATCCTCCAGGGCGACGGGCCCGACGGCGCGCAGTTCGGGAACGTGGCCGAGCTGTCGTCCGACGGGACGCACAACGTCGGTCCGCTCTGGCAGGACGACGCGGAGTCCGCCTACGACCTCACGGCGGCCATCGCCGTGTGATCCCGGAGCCGACACGGCTCCACGACGCATCGACCGGGCGCGGACGCCGTCCGCGCCCGGTCCCCACCCCAGTGCTCCCGAGAGGATCCCATGTCCCACCGCACCGCTCCCCCCGCCCGACGGCGCCTCACCGCCGTCGCCGCCGTCTGCCTCGGCGCCGCCCTCCTGGGCGCCGCGTCGTCGGCCACCGCCGCCGAGCACGCGACCGCGATCGCGCCGAGGGCCGACGCCGTCCGGGTCGCCGTCGACGTGACGAGCGCGCAGGCAGACGACGCCGTCGCGTTCTGGACGTCCGAACGCCGCGCCGCCGCGATCGACGCGGACGCACTCACCGCCACGTCGGACGACGCGGCCCGCTCCGACGCCGTGCGCCCGGACGCCGCCGCGGACTCCGCCCGCGCCGTCCCGGCGGCCCCGGTCTCCCACATCGGCCGGATGTACTACATGCAGGCCGGCGTCGGCTACGCGTGCACGGCCAACGTGGTCGAGTCGGCGAATCGGTCGACCATCGCGACCGCGGGCCACTGCATCACCCAGCACCAGGTCTTCTCGGACCACATGATCTTCTACCCCGGCTTCGACTCCGGGCCCTCGGCCTCCGGCGCGTGGCCGATCATCACCGGCTACGTCCCCTCCGGCTGGTACGAGCGCAACGAGAACGACCAGTTCGACGACAGCGGCTTCCTCGCCGTGAAGCGGGATGCCTCCGGTCGCGACATCCAGAGCGTCGTGGGTGCCTCGCCCGTGCTGTTCGACCAGTCGAACGCCGAGCGCGCGGCGGTCTACGGCTACCCGGCCGCGGGCCGCTTCGACGGCCAGACGCTGCAGCGGTGCGGCGGCCTGACCGAGGGCGTGTCCGTGGAGGAGTTCGCGCTCCCCTGCGACATGAACGCCGGATCCTCCGGCAGCCCCGTCTTCGCGGGCGACACCGCCGACGGCCCGCAGTTCGCCAACGTCGCGGAGCACTACGGCGACAGCAGCCACGTGCTCGGCCCCGTCTGGCAGGGCACGGAGCACGACGCGTACGACCTGGCGGCGGCCGTCGCGAACTGACGGGACACCACGCCCCGAGGGCGGTCGGTGGGCGCGATGCCCGCCGACCGCCCTCGTGCGTGCGGGGCGTCCGCCGGTGCGGTGTCCGCCGTGACGCGCTCGGCTCGCTCCGCAGTCCCCTCCGCGTGTGACGTCCCGTGACCGGCGGGCGTTACGCGGCGTGACCGCGGGCCTTCCCCATGCGGGGGATCACGGGCCACGGTGGGCGGCACCCGAGCGGATCCCCGCCCGGCCTCCCCCTGCACCGCAGCCGCACCGCTGGAGACGCCATGACCACCGCCCCGCCCGCCGCATCCGCCGCACCGCCCGCCACGCCGCCCGGCGGACCCGCCTCGCCCGCCGCGCCCGAGGCTCCGGCCGACGTGTCCCGCCGCCGACGCCGCGTCCTCACGGCGTCGTTCATCGGCACCACCGTCGAGTACTACGACTTCTACCTCTACGCCACGGCGTCCGCGCTCGTGTTCGGCAGCCAGTTCTTCCCGAACCAGACGCCCGCGGTCGGCCTGCTCTCGTCGTTCGCCGCGTACGGCGTGGGGTTCCTCGCGCGGCCCATCGGCGGGATCGTCGCCGGGCACCTCGGCGACCGCATCGGCCGCAAGCGCATGCTCGTCTACTCGCTGGTGCTCATGGGCATCGCGTCGACGCTCATCGGCGTCCTGCCCACCTACGCGACCATCGGCCTCGCGAGCGTCGTCGGCCTCGTCTTCCTGCGTCTCGTGCAGGGCATCGCGGCGGGTGCCGAGTGGGGCGGATCCGCGCTGCTGTCCGTCGAGCACGCCCCCGCCCACCGCCGCGGCCTCTTCGGCGCGTTCACGCAGATGGGATCCGCGGGCGGCATGCTGCTGGCCACCGGCGTCTTCGCGGCCACGCGCTTCGGCCTCGGCGAGGAGACGTTCCTCGCGTGGGGCTGGCGCCTGCCGTTCCTCCTCAGCGCCGTGCTCGTGGCCGTGGGCCTCGTGATCCGCCTCCGCGTGGAGGACGCCGCCGAGTTCCGCGACATCAAGGCCGCCGGGCAGGTGGAGCGCTTCCCGCTCGGTGTGGTGCTGCGGAAGCACCCGCGTGCCGTGCTCATCACCGCCGGGCTCCGCCTCGTGCAGCCCGCGCTCTACTCGATCCTCACCGTCTACACGCTCTCCTACCTCGCCCAGAAGCGCGGCGACTCGGGCGTCGCTCTCACGTCGGTGCTCCTCGTCTCGGCGCTCAGCGTGCTGACGACGCCGCTCTGGGGCTGGATCTCCGACCGGGTCGGCCGCCGCCGCCTCACCATCGCGAGCGCGGCCGGCATCGGGATACTCATCTGGCCGTTCTTCGCGTTCCTCGACTCCGGGCCGCTGCTGCTCCTGCCGCTCGTCTTCGCGCTCGGCATGAACGTGTTCCACGACTCGATCTACGGCCCGCAGGCCGCGTGGTTCGCCGAGCAGTTCCCGACGGGCGTCCGCTACAGCGGCGTCTCGCTCGGCTACCAGGTCGGCAGCATCTTCTCCGTCGGCCTCACCCCGCTGCTCGCGGTGCTGTTCCTGCAGTGGGGCGGCGGATCCCCGTGGATCCTCTGCGCGTACATCGGGCTGTACGCGGTGCTGACGATCGCGGCGGCGCTCGCGGCGAAGGATCCGGCGCGGGAGGCGGTCGCGGGGCGGCGGGGTGCTGCTGCGGCCGGGGCAGGGGCCGGGGCTGGGGCAGGGGCCGGGGCAGGGGCCGGGGCCGGGGCCGGGGCCGGGGCAGGGGCCGGGGCTGGGGCAGGGGCTGGCTCCGGGTCCGGCTCCCGCGGCGAGGACGACGCGGCCGGATCCGTCGCGGTGGAGCTCCGGGAGCGGGAGCGCGCGACGGCGCGGTAGCGACGGGTGGTCGAGGGTGGGGTGGATGCGCCCCACCCCTCGATGCGTCCGCGACCGTCCGCGTTCCCGGCCCGGTCCCGCATCGACGGCCCGGTCTCGCATCGACGGCCCGGTCTCGCATCGACGGCCCGTCCACGGCGGACGGCACCCGTATCGTGTCGGCATGACCGCCGCCCCGACCGTCCGCCCCGCCGTGCCCGCCGACGCCGACGGGATCGCCGAGGTCCACATCCGCACCTGGCAGGAGACGTACGCGCACCTGCTGCCGGCGTCGTACCTCGACGGGCTCGACGTCGCGGCGCGCGCCGAGGACTGGCGCGGCACGCTGACCTCTTCGTCCGCAGCGCCGCCCTTCGTCGCGCTCATCGGCGACCGGATCGTCGGCTTCGCCCTCTCGGGACCGGCGCGCGACGAGGATCCGCCCCGCCCCTTCCAGCTCTACGCGATCAACATGGTCGCCTCCGCCCACGGCTCGGGCGCCGGCCAGGCCCTGTTCGACGCGGCCGTCGGCGACTCCCCCGCCTACCTCTGGGCCGCTGACGACAACCCGCGCGCTGAGGCCTTCTACCGGCGCAACGGGTTCACGCGCGACGGCGGGGTGGAGCGGCGGATGTACCAGGGGGCGGAGATGGTCACGGTGCGGATGGTGCGGTAGCGACGGGGCCCGTCCGCTCGAGCTCCGATCGGAGGCTCTGGAGCCGGGTCAACATCTGCTCGGGCGGAAGGGACACGTCCAACCTGGCGATCCTGATCCGGATGCCCGCCCCGCGCATGGTCGAGATCCTCGAACGGGCATCGTCGAGGTCGGCCACGTAGACGAGCGTTCCCTCGTCCAGTTCGAGGACGGTGCAGTACGCCAGCATCTGGTACAGATCCTCTACTCGCACGGCACCCGTCTTGTACTTCACGTCCACCACGACGTGCGGCACTCCACCGCGAGAGTTCACGAAGTCGGGACGTATGGTCTGCGTCCGCTCCTCGTCGAGACGGGTCACGTACTGCGCGGTGCTGACTCCTCCGGAGGATTCCGTGAACGAGGCCGAGAGCGCCGCGGTGACGAAGCCCTCGAACGCCTCCGCCATATCGACGACGAACGACGCGACAGGTCTCCCGTCCCCGGTGGTCGACGGACTGACCCGACGAAGGATCGCCTCCGCGAAGCGCAGAGCAGAGTGGTAGCGGTCGTTGAGCCGCGATGGCTGCCAGGCCGGGATCACTCCCCCGGAGCGCAGGACGGACACCTCCGGGAGTCGCGACTCGAGATGCGCGAGACGGCGCCGGGCGTCCTCCGTCACACGAGGTACGGCGAGCAACAGCCGAGCGCCCGCGCGGAGGATCTGGTTCTCGGCGATGTCGGTCGTGTACTCGTCGACGGAGAGCTCGATGGGGAGCACCTGCCCGCCTCGGCGGGAGATCTGGTCCGAGAAGCGGATCCGCCCGCGGACGGTCAGGGCGCTCTCATCGATGCGGCGGTATCCCTGCAGGACGCCACGACCGAGCGCTCGTTCCATCACGCGCGCATAGGTCTCCGCGATCGCGGGGAAGAGCGCGACGCCCCCACCCGAGACCTCGTCCGGGCGGAAGCCGGGATCGCGGGCGTAGGCGAGCATGAACAGCACGGAGGAGAACGGCGCCTTCGGGGCGACGATCAGCTCGTCGCCCCCGACGGACACCGCGCCCACGCGATTGAGCCGGGGCTTCAGCTCCGCATTGCCGCGCACGCTCCGGGATTCGACGAGACCGGTCGCGCACGCGACCTCGATAACCTCCGGCTCGAATGAGGTTTCGGCCCACTCCCCGTTCTCGGCGAGCTCAAGTCGAGTCATGCCCCGGTCTCTTCGTCGGTCGTGCCGACGGGCGTGCTCCATTCGTCCGGGACCAGCGCAGCGAGGCCGAACTTGGCTCTCACTTCGGCACGGGAGAGGCGCCCGTAGTAGTGCTCGTCGAGCAAGGGGAGGATGTCGTGATCCCAGATCCTGGCGAGCCCCGCGTCAGTCCGGGACGAGGGCCCCATGAGGTACGACGGCCCGATCTGGAAGTCGCGGTCGAGGTCCCCGATCCGGTCGTTCAGGAGTCGCAACAGCGTCCCGCGGCTGACCTCATGATCGTTCGCCGTCGACCACCGGTCGATCAGCCCTCGCACGGGCTCCTCTGCCGGGTGCAGCTCGACGAAGGAGAAGCGACGCCGGATCGCGGCATCGACGAGCGAGATCGAGCGGTCGGCCGTGTTCATGGTCCCGATGACGAAGAGGTTCTCCGGGAGGCGGAAGTCCTCCTCCGGTGAGTACTGCAGCGACACCTTCGCGTCACGGTATTCGAGTAGCAGGTACAGCTCGCCGAACACCTTCGCGATGTTGGCCCGGTTGATCTCGTCGATGATCAGCACGTGCGGCACCGACGGGTTGGCGGTCGCGGCCTCGGCGAGCAGGCGCACGGGACCGTGTGCGAGGCGGAACGAGGCCGCGCCCGTGTCGTCGACTGTCGGCCGGAACCCCTCGAAGAAGTCCTCGTAGGAGTACGACGGGTGGAATTGCACGATCCGCATCGCACCCGCGGGGGCGAGGAAGGACGCGAGGGCGCGAGCGAGATACGTCTTCCCCGTCCCGGGCGGCCCGAAGAAGATCAGCTGCCGTTTCTCCTCGAGCAGGTCGATGACGCCGTCGAGCCATCCTGCGTCGAAGTGGAGGCGGTCGGCGAGCTCCGCCGTGCTGCGAAGGAGGCGGACGGGACCGGGTAGCACCGGCTCCGGGGCGACGGATTCCGCCATGAGGTAGTGGGTCTCCGCCACCGCTGGGCCTTCTGCGAGGAGGTCCAGGACCGCACCCGGGAGATCGGAGCGGTCGACTGTCCGGCCCCATTCGACGGGACGCTGCAGATCGACGTCGAGCTCTCCCACCGTGCCCACCACGACCCCGGCGTCCGCCTCGGCGAACACCTGATCGCCGGGCTGCATGGTCACGAGGTACGAGGTCGCGGTCTCGATCTGGCTGAGGACGTCGAGGATCGACGAAGTGCCGCTCCAGGCCCGGAGCGCATCCTCCCGGGTCTCGCGGCGATCGCCACGGCGCCGGGGCACGAAGCCGACCGGCGGCATCGTCAGAGGCCGTCCCGCCCCTGCGCTGGAGACGACCCACGCGCGCCTTTCCGCCCTCATGGCTGATCCCCGCCATTCCGACCGCCACGGCTCGTCGTACCAACCGATGTCGAGCTCGTCGTCAGGGTCCAACCGCTCTCGTATGGCGAGGAGGTCCTCGTCGACATCGCCCGAGGGCGCGGCGAGGACGGGCACGAACGCGTCGCGGATCGCGTCCTTGTCCGCTGCGGAGACGATGCTCTCGAAGGTTCCCGGGAACGCGAGCGCGAGCAACGAGTTCCGCATGGCCGGGACGGAGTCACCCGCAGCGAGCACGTGATCACGGAAGCGCCAGGGGTCGCCGATGGCCTCCGCCCGAGAATTGTCATCGAGTCGACCCCAGTGTCGGATGAAGTCGCACAGCCACTTGATGTGCTGCGGGATCTGCGTGTTGAATCCCTGTCCCCCGTGGAATGAGCCCGGCGTCGCGAGGGCCGCCGCCACGATCGCGGGAAGCCGTGGCTGATCGGGAAGCAGGTCCATGACCTCTTGCATCAGCGCCTGCTTCGTGGAGGCGAGGACGTTCATCAGCGGCAGGCGCTGGATGAAGCACAATTCGGCCGCCAGGAGCACGACTGCTCGGCTTCGCCCGGTGAGCTGTTCGATGAGTCGCTCTCGGAACGTCGCACCCGAACCCGACCATGCGATCGCGTCCCTCAGCTCCGCCGCCGTCTCGGGCGTCCATGTGACGGTGCGTCCGTCCAGGACGGAGGGCTGCCGCCGCAGAGCGCCACGGAGGACGACGCCAGCTGCTCCCGCCACGTCAACGCGGCGCGCCAGCCGCGTCGACTCCGTGACAGCGCCGCTCACGCCGAGCACGTCGAAGCCGACGGATCGGAGGATGCGTTGAGCGCGACCGGAGTCGAAGGCCGCGGCGGACAGACCCGTCGCTTCCGCGAGGACCTGCTTCACCGGGAAGCGACGCCCATCGACTTCGACGAAGTAGGTGCGCACCTCCTCGGGTTCGAGCGAGGCGAGGACGGACTCCACGCCGGCACGGGTCAGGTCGTACCGTTCCCCATTGATCGTGAATTCCACTGCGCCTCCTTCATCGGCAAGCCATGCTCCCGCAGAAACGCGACTACGTCCGATGAACGGTCGTCACGAGATCGTCCCCGGCAAGCGATCAGACCGGGTACCAGCGGTTGCGCTGCCCGTCGGCGTCCGGGCCGCACCGGTAGCTCTTGCCGGTGTCGGACTTCTCGACGCTGCCGACCTCGGTCTTCTTGCAGAAGGCACCGGGCGTGATGACGCGGCCTGAAGCAGGAGCGGGCGCGGGAGCCGGAGCGGCCGGAGCCGGCGCAGGAGCCGGCGCGGCCGGCTTCGGAGCGGGAGCCGGAGCCGCGGGCGCGGGGGCCGGCGCGACCGTCGGCTCGACGGTGGGCTCCGGGGCGGGCGCCAGCAGCGTGAGCGTCACGGTGGATCCGGCGTCGACGCGCGACCCGGACGCCGGGCTCTGCGACTTCACGGTCATGCCGTCGGTGACGCTGGTCTTCTCCCCCGACTCGAGCACGTACTGGACGACGTAGCCGGCCTCGCGGAGCAGCGAGCGGGCATCCGTCGCGGTCTTCGCGCTGACGTCCTCGACGACGTGGACGACCGGCGTGGGCTTCGCGGACGGCGTCGGGGTGGGGCTGGGGGTCGCGGTGGCGACTGCCGCCAACGCGGGCGCTGGAGCCGAACCGGAAGCACCTGCGGGCAGCGCAGCGCCGACGATGAGCATCAGGACGGCGCCGACCGCGGTCACCGTGCCGCGGGGACGCGAGGTGAGGGCGGGGACGAACCCGCGGCGTCCGAAAACGACCGTGTAGAGGGCGGCCGCGAGCGCGACCAAGCCGAGGGACACAAACATGCCCCGGAATCCGCCACCGGCTGCGCTGATGAGGATGACGAGCGCGGCCACGGACGCGACGATCCAGGTCGCCGCCGGATGGATCCCCGGGCGGGTGTCGCCGAGGACCGCGGTCGACGCCGTAGGCGCGACCGGCGCCGCGACGGCCGTGGGGGCGGGCCACGCGGGCGTCGGTGCGGGGATCGCGATGGTCGCCGCCGTCCGCTCCGCCTTGGCTCGGACGGTAGCATCGCGCTCCGCGGCCTTGGCCTGCATCGCTGCCTCCCGCTGTGCGACCTTCGCGGCCCGCTGCTGCTCGGCGACGGCGGCGCGCTCGGCCTGCACCCGCGCGGCATCCGCGGCGCGAGCGACCTTCGCCTGCTCGGCCTGCTGCGCGGCGGCGACGGCGGCCAGCACCGCGTCGTTCGGCGCCTGCGCCTGGGGCGCGACTGGCTGCACCATCGGCGCGAAGTGCTGCGTCCACGCGGCACCGTCCCAGTAGCGGAGCTGGCCGGATCCGTCGGGGAACCAGCCGGCGGGGGCGGCAGAGGGGACGTCGGGCATGGAGCTCCTCGGGTGCGTGCCGCGACGAAGGGGTACGCGGCAGGTGGTGTCGTCGAGTGACGACGCCTGAGGCTATGAGCGCGCTCTCTCGGGCGTAAGCCCTCGTGTGGGGGTGGCCGCAGGCGCGTGGCTCCTCCGCGTCCCCGGTCGCTCCGCTGTCGATCCCCGGCCCATACGCAATCTCATTTGACTCCGCTTCGCGGACGCAACCTCAGCTAACCAGCGGCTTGTGCTGCCGAGTGGTAGGTGAGACTACCTACGGACGGCGGCCGCAAGCACGCCAGACCCTTCTGCCCGCGGAGCGCTGTGTGGAAATAGTGCGCGGCTCTGCGCGTCCCTCCGACAGAGTGCTGCGCATACCGCACGCACGTGGCCACAAGCACACATTAGTACTCTTGCTGCGACATAGACGCAAAGTCTTGCCGCAAGCCCTCATCCCCCTTGCTTGAAAAGCAGAATATAATGAGTCGAAAGAAACGCAGAAAAGCACACTCATCGCAGTCAGTATCAGAACCGCGTCCCTACGACGTGGGCGTCCTCCTGATCCACGGCCTGGGAAACCAGAAACGCGGATCAACTAGTAAACTACTAACGCAGCGCATCCTAAATACATGCCGGGAAGTAGGCATCCCCGCCCATGTTAATCAAGTCATTGAACCCGCAACTGTTGATTCATTAACGGCCTATCATGTTCAAGTTAACGAAAATCGGTCCACCTTGCTGGCCGAAGGCTATTGGGCGGATCTTATTCGAGACTCACGCGAAGGCACTATCTTCGACGCAGCAAAGCGCATGTGGTTAGTTTTCGCGATTCTACCTTACCTATTAGCCGCGATTGTCTTTCCGCGATTCCACGAGATCCCCCCTGTTGCCAAAAACCAGCAGCACAGATGGCCAGCCAGTGAATCACGCACGTCAGCCATAGGTTCCTACGTCCGTAAAATGATTCCGCTTCCAACCATCTGGCGATATACATCCGTCCTCGCGGCGCTTTTATTAACTTGGACCATGTTCGACGCTATGTCGATTCAGTGGCGGGTCGGGATACTCGCGGGTACCGTCCTACTGTTGCTTGCCGTCCTAAGAAGCCGTTGGGACGTAATCGAACATATACGCGTGACTAGCCATAGTCACGCACAACTCGCAGTCATCACGGCTCGTCTAGCAGAAAACGTCGAGAGCATGTCTCGAGTTTGCGACCATGTCTGGATTATCGGTCATTCCCAGGGAGGGTACCTGGCTCACCACTTGTTATCCCAAGAGTCTCCGAGTAGGTGGCCCAACGTCCGCAAATTTACCGGTTTGGCGTCGGGCCTCAGGCCAATCAATTTAATAAATTCCGTCCGCAGTAGAGCTTGGATAGCAAGCGGCTGGCTCGGGCTCGTAAGTACGGTCTTTATGACCACTGCCGTTACGTATATGTACGAGCCGGGTGGATTTATGGCCACAGACGATATCAAGGCATTCACGCAAGTGCTAATTCTAAGCTTTGCTCAGCCACTTGCTGTGTTTACAAGCCCGGCCACCGCGACGAAGCTGTTCACCTTTGCCTGGCCTACCCAGTGGGAGCCACTTCTATATGCAGGACTCTCCATATTATCTTTTACGGCCGCCCTCGTGGTGAGAAAGAAAACCCAAGACCCACCTGCGGTACGAAGCTTACCTAAGCATATTTTCTGGGAAGAGTTGACGTCCGCTAGCGACATTGTAGGCAGCATGTCGGTTCCCGAACTACCGAAGTCGGCAAAGTGCCGGGTGACCCCCGCGCTCCGCCACCCTTTTCTTGATCACCTGATGCGGTCGCAATTCTCACCAACGGCATTATTGAGATTTGAGATAGTCAAGCATCTCGCCGGTAACACCGCCAAGAGCCTTGAATTTCTTGAAATACGCCGGACCGCGACGGCTCTTCAAAATCTGGCCCAACGGACATACCGTTTACGCCTCAGTTCCCAGATCATATTTCTCGGCTTGGCAATTTTATTACCAGTGGCTCTCTTCGGAAAACCACTGCTGGAATCGGCACGGTCATCGGTCTTTACAGGGGCATCGCTTGCCGTAAGCGGAACCGTAGTTACTGCACTGTGGTGGAATCTCGGCGCTCGCGTGCAGATCTCCCACCTTGTGAACAAGGTAAAAAGTGGTGTAAATGTCCCACCTCAGCCGCATTTCAAACGCCGCCCTGCGGTACTCGCTGGTGCACTTGTCGCCGCGGGACTTTCCATCCCCGGCGGTCTCGCCGTCGTCCAGTACGGCTTACTGGTGCAGAGTGCGAGCGCACTTCCTGCGGACCTTGTGGACTACGGCATCTTTAGACTTGGCGGCGCCAGCTTAATCGCCGCCGGTTTTTGCTCGCTAATTTGTGTCTGCCTTGTCGTTGCCGAACTTCCTGGCGTTCGATTTGCACTCTGGCTGGGCATTATCTGCGCACTACGCACCTTTTTAATTCTCGGAACAGGGGGAGAATCGTGGATGTCGCTAGGCTGGCCGGGTGCGGCAGTGACGGTGTGGTCTGTAATAGCGCTGGTAGTGACTATGACGCGAAGTTCGCGAACAAAAGCCCTAACTCCATCGCGTGCGCTCCCTCGCGAGCGAAACCTCGCAAAGGAGAACCGTAAATAAAAAACAGCCCCGGAAGGACCCGTAAGGTCCTTCCGAGGCATGTCCGTCGGGCTGACAGGATTTGAACCTGCGACCCCTTGACCCCCAGTCAAGTGCGCTACCAAGCTGCGCCACAGCCCGCTGTCCCATCGCTGGGCAACTCGTAGAGCCTACCGCATCGGCGGCACTGCTCCGGCACGTCCGGGGAGGCGAACCGGCACCGGATCAGGCGGTCGCGCCACCCGACGGCCGCGCCGACGACGAGCCCGCCGCCGCACCCCGGGCCACCCGCCCCGGCTTCGGAAACGCGTCCCGCATGTGGTCGCTCCGCAGGATGTCCGCCACCCCGATGAGCAGCAGCGAGAAGACGATCTGCTCGATGACCATCCAGAGCGGGTACAGGCCCGGGATTGCCGCGATCACCAAGGTCACGATGGGGAAGATCTGGCTGAAGAGGCGCAGGCGCGAGTACGCCCACCAGTAGCCGGCCGAGGCGCGCCAGGCGAAGTAGTAGAGCGTGACGGTCATCGCGAGCACCACGAAGGAGCGGAACCAGACGGCCGGCGCGATGGCGACGCCGTCGGAGGCGAGGGTCAGGGCGATGGCCACGGCGGTCGCGCCGACGGCGGTCTCGGCGACGAGGATCCACCGGATCCAGCGGAAGGCCCTGGCCGTGAACGGGTGGTCGCGCTTGTCCTCGGCGATGACGTGGCCCGCCTGGCGGCCGGCCGCGATGCGGTCGAGACGGCTGAGCAGCTGGTCCACCGGTGCGATCCTCCACGGTCTCGTGAGCGGGCGTCGGATGCGCCCGGATCAGGGTACGACGCGTCGCCGCGTGCCGGCCGCGAACGCACAGCTCGGCGCCCGATGGACAGGGCGTCCCGCCCGGCCGACGACCGCGCATCGCAGCCCGCAGCCCGCCCTCACATCCCCGCCACGCGATGCGCCCGCACCTGCTCGGGCGTGAGCACCACCGAGTACACGGCCGCGAAGCGCATGCTCCCGACGAAGTGGTACTGGCCGCTACCGCTCCAGGTGGCGAGGTTGTCCCAGCCGAGGCGCCAGTAGCCGGTGGTCGCCTGGGTCGCGCGCGCCTGCGCGTTCGCGGCGACCTGCACGCCGTCGAGGTGGAGCGCGCTGCCGGTGGACGGCGACACGGTCACGACCGCGTGGTGCCACGCGCCGTCCGCGACCGGGCCGGGGCTCTGGATCACCTGCTGACCGCCGGGGCCCACGATCCCGAACGCGAGCCGGCCGGTCGTGGTGATGTAGAGGTGCCGGTCGAACAGCATCGACATGCCCGCCGGGGAGTCGCCGAAGCCGATCAGCCGGCCGCCGCGCACGGTGGTGCGGAACCACAGCTCGAGGCTGAACGTCGTGGGGTTCGACTGCTGCAGCGGCGAGGTCACGTACGAGGGGAAGAGCGCGTTGTCCGCCAGCGCGTACGAGCCGCCCGCGTCGCGCGGGCACGCCTGCGGAGTCGTCGTGACGCTCGTCATGCCGTTGCGGTAGGTGCCGGGGTACGCGCCGGTGTCGGTGTCGGGCGCCGTGGTGGATCCGCTCGGCTGGGTCAGCGACCACGAGAACAGGGCACCGTCCCGCTCCCCCCGCCTGCACCGCCGCGCAGGAGAAGAAGCTCGCGGAGGAGGCGGAGTTCACCTCGCCCGCCACCTTCGCCACGTACGCGCCCGACGTGCCGGGCACGAGGAGGAGGACGCCGCAGAGGGCGGCCAGGGCGATCCCCGCGGCCACGAGCGGCCAGCGCAGTCGGCGGGCCTCGGGGTCGGCCGACGGTCGTCGCGCTCTGGTCATGGCGGGGCCCCCGGCTCGCTCTCGGCGGTGGATCCACGGGTCGTGCCACCGCGGGCGGTCCCCCGACGCCCATCCGCCCAGTGTGCGGCGACCGCCCACGGGATGCGCGTGTCGGGAACGCGGGGATCCGCCGCGGCGGTGCTGGTTTCGCACGGGGTCTCCGCCGGGAGCGGGGCGGTGACGGCCGCGGCGACCCGCCCGGAGGGACGGCACATGACGACCTCATGACACCCCGTGACGCCCCGCGTCGTCACACCGCGCAACCCCGCGTCACACCCCTCGCGAGACGCCGGGGCCCGCCCTACCGTGGCCCCACCGCGAGGCGCGGCACCGGTCGCGCCCCTTCACGAGAGGACAGGACATGACCCTGATCGACCGCGAGCCCCGACCCGCATCCGGCTCCCCCGCGCCCGCCCCCGGCTCCGCGAACGCGACAGCGGACGCCGCCGCGCACCCGCGCGCATCCGCGGACCGCCCGCGCCCCGCCCCGCTCGGCGACGCGCCCGTCGACCGCTGGAAGGGCGCACCCCGTCCCACGACGCCCGCCGCGTGGATCGCCCGCGCGCGCGAAGTCGCCGACATCCTCGCGGTCGACCAGGTCGAGCGCGACCGCGCCGGCGCCAGCCCGCACCAGGAGGTCGCGCTCCTCAAGCACGCCGGGCTCGTCACCCTGCTCGGCCCGACCGAGCACGGCGGCGGCGGGCAGACGTGGGACACCGCGTACAAGGTGATCCGCGCGGTCGCCCGCGGCGACGGATCCATCGGCCAACTCCTCGGCTACCACTACCTCTGGGCGTGGGCGGTGCGGCTCGTCGGCACGGATGCGCAGATCGAGGCGGTCGAGAAGCTCGCGACCACCGGGAACCTCCTCTTCGGCGGCGCCGTGAACCCGCGCGACTCCGACCTCGTCATCCGCGAGGACGGCGACGAGCTCGTCTACTCGGGGCGGAAGTCCTTCAGCACGGGCGGCGTCGTCTCCGACCTCACGGTGCTCGAGGGCGTGATCGAGGGCACCGATACCCACGTCTTCGCGATCGTGCCGACCGACCAGCCGGGCATCGTCTTCGGCCACGACTGGGACAGCCTCGGGCAGCGGCTCACGGAGTCGGGCTCGGTGGAGATCCGCGACGTGCGGGTGCCGTGGGCGGATGCGGCCGGCTTCGTCGACAGGGTCTTCCAGCCGCTCGTCTACGGCACGCTCAACGTGCCGGCCATCCAGCTGGTGTTCGCGAACTTCTACCAGGGCATCGCCGAGGGCGCGCTCGAGACGGCCGCGGCCTACACGCGGAGCACCACGCGCGCCTGGCCCTACGGCGGCGACGACAAGGAGCGCGCGACCGACGAGTGGTACGTGCTCGAGGGCTACGGGCAGCTGCAGTCGAAGGTGTGGGCGTCGGAGGCGCTGCTCGATGCGGTGGGCGCCGAGATCAGCGCCGTGCTGCACGCGCCGCGCGAGAAGCTCACGGAGCGCAAGCGCGGCGAGATCGCCGTGCGGGTCGCGGCGGCCAAGGCGCGCATCGCGGAGGACGGGCTGGAGGTCGGCACCAGGATCCTCGAGCTCACGGGCGCCCGCGCCTCCTCCGCGAAGGCCGGGCTCGACATCTTCTGGCGCAACCTGCGCACGCACACGCTGCACGACCCGATCCCCTACAAGCGCCGCGAGGTCGGCCGGCACGTGCTGCTCGGCGAGATCCCGGAGCCGACCTGGTACACGTGATCCCCGCCCCGACGACGACGGACGGCGCCGACCCCGAGAAGGGATCGACGCCGTCCGTCGTGCTGCGAGCCGGAGCCCGCGGGAGCGAGCGCTAGCGCTTCCGCTTCTCCCGCACGCGCATGTTGACGATGATCGGGCTGCCCTCGAAGCCGTAGATCTCGCGCAGGCGGCGCTGGATGTAGCGGCGGTACTGCGGGTCGAGGTACCCGGTCGTGAAGAGCACGAATGTCGGCGGCCGGCTGGACGCCTGCGTGCCGAACAGGATGCGGGGCTGCTTGCCGCCGCGCACGGGGTGCGGGTGCGCCGAGGTGAGCTCCGCGAGGAACGCGTTGAACTTGCCCGTCGCGATGCGGGTGTCCCACGACTCCAGCGCCGTCTCGAGCGCCGGCACGAGCTTCTCCATGTGCCGGCCGGTGCGCGCCGAGATGTTGACGCGCGGCGCCCACGACACGTGCGCGAGGTCGGTCTCGATCTCGCGCTCCAGGTAGCGGCGGCGCTCGTCCTCGAGGAGGTCCCACTTGTTGAACGCCAGCACGAGCGCGCGGCCCGACTCGAGCACCAGCTCGATGATGCGGATGTCCTGCTCGCTGATGACCTCGGAGACGTCGATCATGACGACCGCGACCTCCGCCTTCTCCAGCGCGGCGCTCGTGCGGAGCGAGGCGTAGAAGTCGGCGCCCTGGGCGAGGTGCATGCGGCGGCGGATGCCGGCGGTGTCGACGAAGCGCCACACCTTGCCGGCGATCTCGACCTGCTCGTCGACGGGATCGCGCGTGGTGCCGGCGAGCTCGTTGACGACCACGCGCTCCTCACCCGCGGCCTTGTTCAGCAGGCTCGACTTGCCGACGTTCGGGCGGCCGAGGATGGCGACGCGACGGGGTCCGCCCACCTCCTCCTTGGCGACCTTGGAGACGAGCGGCAGGGTCTTCAGCACGAGGTCGAGGAGGTCCGCGACGCCGCGGCCGTGCAGCGCCGAGACGGGGTGCGGCTCGCCGAGGCCGAGCGACCACAGCACGGCGGCGTTCGGCTCCTGGCGCACGTCGTCGACCTTGTTGGCCGCGAGGAGCACGGGCTTGTTGGTCTTGCGGAGCAGGCGGACGACGTGCTCGTCGGTGCTCGTGGCGCCCACGTTCGCGTCGACGACGAAGAGCACGGCGTCGGCGAGGTCCATCGCGATCTCGGCCTGCATGGCCACGGACGCGTTGATGCCCTTCGCGTCGGGCTCCCAGCCGCCGGTGTCGACGAGCGTGAACCAGCGGCCCGCGTGCTCGGCCTTGTAGGAGACGCGGTCGCGCGTGACGCCGGGCGTGTCCTCGACGACGGCCTCGCGGCGGCCGAGGATCCGGTTGATGAGCGCGGACTTGCCCACGTTGGGGCGGCCGACGACCGCGAGCACGGGCAGCGCCGGCAGGTACGTGACCTGGTCGGGGTCGTCCGTGACGGTCTCGAGGACCTCCAGGTCCTCGTCGTCGAGCTCGTAGTCCTCGAGCCCGGCGCGGAGCGTCTGCGCGCGCTGCGCGGCCAGGTCCTCGTCGATGCTCGACAGGCGCTCGTGGAGCCCGCTGTCGAGCTCGGGGAAGTCGTCGTCGTGATCAGCCATGCGTGTGTCCTCTGGCGTGTCGGCCCGTCACCGGGCCGCGCCTCAATCTGTTCGTGCGTGAACGAGATCGACCACCGCCTGGACGGTCTGGTCGAAGTCGATGTCCGTGGAGTCGATGGTGGTCACACCATCTGCGGCGTTCATGAAATCGACGACCTGCGAGTCGGCCCGATCCCGGGAGGCGAGTGATTCGCCGACCGCGGCGGCCGACTGATTCGTCGTCTCCGCAGAACGCCTCCTCATCCTAGCTTCCGGGGAGGCCGTGAGGAGAATGCGCACCTGGGCATCCGGCGCCACGACGGTGGTGATGTCGCGCCCCTCGACCACGATGCCCGGCTTGTCGCTCGACGCCATGAGCGAGCGGAACAGCTCCACCATGTAGTGCCGCACCTCGGGCACGCGCGCCACGTGGCTGACCACGGCGGAGACGCGCGGCTCGCGGATCGCCTCGGTGACGTCGGTGCCGCGGACGCTCACGCGCGTCTCCGACGGGTCAATCCCGATGTCGTAGTCGAACCCCTCGATGAGGCTCGTGACCGTCGCGGGATCCTGGGTGTCGACGCCGCTCTCCAGCGCGAACCAGCTGAGCGCGCGGTACGCGGCGCCCGTGTCCTGGTAGTCGAAGCCGAGGGCGCGCGCGGCGGCGCGGCTCACGCTCGACTTGCCGCTGCCGGCGGGGCCGTCGACGGCGACGACCGTGCGGTTGAGCGTGGCGTCGACGAGCAGGGCGTCCTCCAGCGGGTCGGGTGCGGTCGGGTCGGGTGCGTTCGTCTCGGGTGCGTCCACGGCGTCTCCGGTCATCCGGCGATCCTCCAGTTCCGTTCTTCGAGCCGCGCGACCAGGCGGTCGCGGGCCTCGGGCAGCACGGCGATCTCGACGAGACCGACCTGCGCGCCCTGGGAGTGCTCGAGGCGCAGGTCCTCGATGCTGACGTCGGCGGCGCCGACCTCGGTGATCAGCGCGGCGAGCTGGCCGGGCCGGTCGTCGATCATCACGGTGATGGCGGCGAACCGCCGGTCCTGGCCGTGCTTGCCGGGGATGCGGGCGACGCCCGCGTTCCCGGCGTGGATCCGCTCGGCCACCCGGAGGCGCGCGCCCTGCGCGTCGACGTCGTCGAGGGCGCCGATGACGTCGTCGAGGTCGGCGCGCATGGCGCGGAGGATCGGCACGATGCGGGAGGCGTTGGCGCCGAGGATCTGCACCCACAGCGCCGCGTCGCTCGACGCGATGCGCGTGGTGTCGCGGAGCCCCTGCCCGGAGAGCCCGAGCGCGGCGGCGGATCCGTCGGCGAGCCGCGACGCCAGGAGGCTCGCGACCACCTGCGGCACGTGCGAGACGAGCGCGACGGAGGTGTCGTGCTCCTCCGCGGTCATCTCGATGGGCACGGCGCCGAGGTCGAGGATCAGCTGCTCGACGGGCGCGCCCGCGGCGTAGGTGATGCCGTCGTGGCCCGCGATGACCCAGGGCCGGCCGAGGAAGAGGTCGCCCGTCGCGGAGACGGGGCCGCCGCGCTCGCGCCCGGCGAGCGGGTGGGAGCCGAGGTAGCGGGAGAGGTCGGCGCCCCGTGCGCGCAGCTCCTCGAGCGGCGCGGCCTTCACGCTCGCGACGTCGGTGACGAGCGCGTCCGGATGCGCGGCCAGCTCCGCCGCGACCACGCGCGCGGTCACGTCGGGCGGCACGCAGACCACGACGAGCGCGGGCCGGTCGGGCGCGGACGACGCGTCCGCGATCCGCCCGGCGCCCATGTCCGCGGCGAGCCGCAGCGTGGTCGGCGACGCGTCCGCCAGCACCACGTCGACGCCGCGGGCGGAGAGCCCGAGGCCGATGCTCGTGCCGAGGAGGCCCGTGCCGACGATGCGGACGGTGCCCTGCACGCGCGTGTCGGCCGCCTGGACGGCGCTCGCGGCCTCGCTCACTCGCCGTCCTCGCGGTCGACGTCCCCCTGCGCCTCGGCGGCGGCGCCCGCGCCCTGCGGCGTCGCGGGTCCGGCCTGGGCGCGGGCCTCGCGCGAGATGGTGAGGAGCTGGCCGAGCTCGTCGGAGGTGAGGTCGCGCACGCGGCCGACGCCGAGGGATCCGAGGTGCAGCGGCCCGAACTGGCGGCGCACGAGCTCCTCCACCGGGTGGCCGACCTCGTCCAGCATGCGGCGCACGATGCGGTTGCGGCCCGAGTGCAGGGTGATCTCCACGAGCGTCTGGTCGCCGCCGCCCGAGAGGATGCGCGCGCGATCCGCCTGGATCGGCCCGTCCTCGAGGTCCACGCCCTGCGTGAGCCGCTGGATCGTCTGCGGCGTGACGCGCCCCGTGACCTTCGCGATGTACGTCTTCAGCACGCCGAACGACGGGTGCGCGAGCACGTGGGCGAGGTCGCCGTCGTTGGTGAGGATCAGGAGCCCGCTCGTCTCCGCGTCGAGGCGGCCGACGTTGAACAGGCGCTCCTCGAACTCCTCCGTGAACTCGCGCAGGTCGGGGCGGCCGCGCTCGTCGCGGAGCGAGGAGTAGATGCCGACGGGCTTGTTGAGCATGAGGTAGCGCTTGGAGGTGTCGAGCTGCACGGCCTGGTCGTCGACCGCGACCTCGTCGACGTCGGGGTCGATGCGGCGGCCGGGCTCGGTGACCACCTCGCCGTTCACGGTGACGCGGCCCGCGGCGATCATGTCCTCGCAGACGCGGCGGCTGGCGACGCCGGCGGCGGCCATCACCTTCTGCAGGCGGATGCCCTGCACCGGCTCGTCAGGGTTCCAGGCGCGGTCGTTCTCAGTGGAGGGGGTCATGGAAGCCTTCCGCCCCGTCGGGGAGCAACGGGGAGATCGGGGGGAGCTCGTCGAGCGAGTTGATGCCGAGCTGCGTGAGCAGGTGGTCTGTCGTACCGTAATGGATCGCGCCGGTCTCCCCGTCGGTGAAGGCCTCGGTCACGAGGCCCCGCGCGAGCAGCGTCCGCACCACCGAGTCGACGTTCACGGCGCGGATCGCCGCCACCTGGCTGCGGCTGATCGGCTGCTTGTAGGCGATCACCGCGAGCGTCTCGAGGGCCGCCTGCGAGAGGCGCGTGGGGTTCTGGGTGAGCACGTGGTCGCGGATCACCGTGTCGTACTCGGCCCGCACGTACACGCGCCAGCCGCCGCCGACCTCGCGCAGCTCGAAGCCGCGGCGCACTCCCCCGGTGCGGCCGTCAAAGTCGTCGACGAGCCGCTGGATCGCGCGGCGCACCTCCTTCACGGGGGTCGAGGTAGCGGTCGCCAGCGTCGTCACGCTCTGCGGCTCGTCGGCCACCATGAGCAGGGCCTCGAGCGCGCGGTCGAGGTCGAGGGGCGCCTCGGCGGCCGCGGCGCCGGCATCCGCGGCGACGGGCAGGTCCGCGGCGGGATCCCGCGGCTCAGCTGTCATAGCCGGCCCCCAGGCTCGCGAGGGCGTCGTCGCTCCAGCTCTCCGCGGTCCACGTGAGCGTCAGCTCGCCGAGCGCCTCCGGCTGGTCGAACTCGATCGCGGCGACGCGGTACAGCTCCAGCACGGCGAGGAAGCGCGCGATCACGACGCCCGTGAGCCCCGCGTCCGCCACCAGCTCGCGGAAGGTGACCGGCGCCCCGCTCCGCAGCCGGGCCACGACCACGGCCGCCTGCTCGCGGATGCTGACGAGCGGCGCGTGCAGGTGGTCGAGTCCCACGGTCGGCACCTCGCGCGGCGCGAGCGCGAGCAGCGCGATGGCCGCGAGGTCGGCGGGCGAGGTCGTCCACACGAGCTCCGGCACCTGCGCGCGGAAGCGCTCCTCGAGCGGCACGTCGCGGAACGCGCGCGTGGACTCGGTCGCGAGCCGCTGCTGGAACCAGCTCGCCGCCTCCTTGAACGCGCGGTACTGCAGCAGCCGCGCGAACAGCAGGTCGCGCGCCTCAAGGAGCGCCACGTCCTCCGCATCGACCAACTCGCCCTGCGGCAAGAGGCCCACGAGCTTGAGGTCGAGCAGCGTGGCCGCGACCACGAGGAAGGAGCTGGCCTCGTCGAGGTCGTCCGGCCCGCCGAGGCCGCGGATGTGCGCGATGAACTCGTTCGTGACGAGGCTGAGGCTCACCTCGGTGATGTCCATCTCGTGGCTGCCGATGAGCGACAGCAGCAGGTCGAACGGCCCCTCGAAGTTGCCGATGCTGACGCGGAACGCGCGCTCGGGATCCGTCCGGGCCGCGGCGTCGGCGAGCTCGGGGTCCGCCAGGGACGAGCCCCTACGCGACGGCGCCACGCGCGATGAGCTCACGCGCCACCTTGCGGTACGCGAGCGCGGCCGGGTGCTCGGGCGCGAACTGGATGATGGGCTTGCCCGCCACCGACGCGTCCGGGAACTTGACGGTGCGGCCGATGACGGTCTCGAGCACGCTCGCGTCGAACGCCTCGACCACGCGCTGCAGCACCTCGCGGGAGTGCAGGGTGCGGGAGTCGTACATGGTGGCGAGGATGCCGTCGAGCTCGAGCGCCGGGTTCAGCCGGTCCTTGACCTTCTCGATGGTCTCGACGAGCAGCGCGACGCCGCGCAGCGCGAAGTACTCGCACTCGAGCGGGATCAGCACGCCGTGGCTCGCCGTGAGCGCGTTGACGGTGAGGAGGCCGAGCGACGGCTGGCAGTCGATGAGGATGACGTCGTAGTCGCCGCTCACCTTGCGCAGCACGCTCGCGAGGATCTGCTCGCGCGCGACCTCGTTCACGAGGTGCACCTCCGCGGCTGACAGGTCGATGTTCGCGGGGATGACGTCGAGGCCCTCGAAGCCCGTGGTCTGGATGGCCTCGCGCGGGTCCTTCACGGTGCCGAGCAGGAGGTCGTAGACGGTGACCGCGTCGTGGGTCTGCACGCCGAGCCCGGCGGACAGCGCGCCCTGCGGGTCGAAGTCGACGGCCAGCACGCGGCGGCCGTAGCTCGCGAGCGAGGCGCCCAGGTTGATGGCGGTGGTGGTCTTGCCGACGCCGCCCTTCTGGTTGCAGAGGGAGATGATCTTGGCGGGTCCGTGCCCCGCGAGCGGCGCGGGCTCGGCGAAGTCGCGCAGCTCCCGGCCGGTGGGTCCGAGCACGGGGACGTCCATTCCCGGGAGCTCGGTCACATCTGGCTTGCGCGTCACGTGGGTCTCTTCCTGCCGCTCCTCCGACGCCGTCCGCCGGATCCTGCGAGTCTACCGGGGAGGGTCGCTCACGCCCGGCGGGCACGCGGGTGCGCGGTCGTGTAGACGTCGCGCAGGGTGTCGACGGTCACGCGCGTGTAGATCTGCGTGGTCGCGACCGACGAGTGGCCGAGCAGCTCCTGCACCACGCGCACGTCGGCGCCGCCCGCGAGGAGGTGCGTCGCGAACGAATGGCGGAACGTGTGCGGGGAGATCTCCTCCGTGACGCCGGCGCGCTCGGCGGCGGCCTTGATCACGAGCCAGGCGTTCTGCCGCGAGAGGGCGTGGCCGCGCAGCCCCAAGAAGAGCGCGGGCGTCGCGGTGCCGCGCGCGGCGAGGATCGGGCGGACGCGCACGAGGTAGGCGTCGACGGCCCGCCGCGCGAACGACCCGACGGGCACGATCCGCTGCTTGCCGCCCTTGCCGAGCACGCGCACCAGCTCGTCGGCCGCGCCGTCGGGGCCGAGCACGTCGTCGACCGTGAGCGCGGTGATCTCGCTCACGCGCGCGCCCGTCGCGTACAGCAGCTCGAGCAGCGCCTTGTCGCGCACGCGGAGCGGGTCGTCGCCGTCGGTCGCCTCGAGGATCCGCGCCATCGTCTCGATCGACACCGCCTTCGGCAGACGGCTCGGCAGCTTCGGCGGCTTCGCGTCGGCGGACACGTCGACCGGGACGAGCCCCTCCTCCAGGAGGAAGCGGTGGAACGACCGGACGCTGGAGAGCATGCGCGCGAGCGACGACGCCGTGAGGCCGCCGCGCGCGGGGTCGCGCACGCGCTGCGCGAAGCCGGTGACGTGCGCGGGCGTCGCGTCGGCCGGATCCCCCACGCCCTCCGCGGCGAGATGCGCCGTGTAGCGGGCGAGGTCGCGGCGGTAGGCCTGGATCGTGTTGAGCGAGAGCCCGCGCTCCACCTCCACGTGCCGGAGCCAGCGGTCGACCGCGCGCCGGAGCGCGACCGGGACCTCGGGGGCGGCGTCGGGCGCCGCTCCTGCCGGTGCGTCGGCCGCGTCCGTCACGAGGCGGGCGCGGTCCCGCCGTCGCGCAGCTTCGGGTGCCGGGGCCAGGGCGCGTCGGCGGGGCCGAGCGTCGCCCAGCCGCGTGAGCGGGCGACGTGCGCTTGCAGCACCGCGATCACGGTCGAGGGGTTCTGGATCCGCCGCTCGAGCACCGCGGTGACGACCTCGTCGAGGTCCACCCAGCGCTTCTCGATGTCGGCCTCCTCGTCGGTGCGCGCGAACGCCTCCGCCGTGGCCGTGAGGCCGCGGGCGAGGTAGATGCGGATCGCCTCGTCGCTGCCGCCGGGCGTCGTGAGGAACTCGGCGAGCACGCTCCACTCGGCCGCCTCGAGGTCGGCCTCCTCCGCGAGCTCGCGCTGCACGGCCTCCAGCGGCGGCTCGTCGGTGACGTCGAGGAGCCCGGCCGGGATCTCCCACTCGCGCATGCGCACGGGGTGCCGGTACTGCTTGATGAGGAGCACGCGGTCCTCGTCGTCGATGGCGAGCACCGCGACGGCGCCCGTGTGGTCGACGAACTCCCGCGTGATCTCGGCGTCGCCGTACCGGAACGTCTCGCGCCGGACGTCCCAGACCATGCCCGCGAACACCCGCTCGCTCGACGTGATCGGGAACGCGGCCGGGTCGTCGTGCAGCTCGGCGTCCGCGGATCCGGTGACGGCGTCCGTCACGCGACGGCCTCGGCGTCGTCCTCGGCGAACAGCGTGCTGGCCGCCTGGCGGTCGAGGGCCGCGCGGACGAGGCCCGCGAACAGCGGGTGCGCGCGGTTCGGACGCGACCGGAGCTCCGGGTGCGCCTGCGTGCCGATGTAGAACGGGTGCACCTCGCGCGGCAGCTCCACGTACTCGACGAGCGTGCCGTCGGGCGAGGTGCCCGAGAACACGAGGCCGGCGTCCTGGATGCGCTCGCGGAACTGGTTGTTGACCTCGTAGCGGTGGCGGTGGCGCTCGTGCGAGACGGGCGCGCCGTACAGCTCGGCCGCGAGGGAGCCCTCGACGAGCGTCGCCTCGTACAGGCCCAGGCGCATGGTGCCGCCGAGGTCGCCGCCCGCGATGATGTCGACCTGCTCGGCCATCGTCGCGACGACCGGGAACTCGCTCTCGGGGTCGAACTCGCTCGAGGACGCGCCCGCGAGGCCCGCCTCGTTCCGCGCGTACTCGATGACCATGCACTGGAGGCCGAGGCAGAGGCCGAGCACCGGGATCATGTTGTCGCGCGCGAACTTCAGCGCGCCGAGCTTGCCCTCGATGCCGCGGATGCCGAAGCCGCCCGGCACACACAGCGCGTCGAGGTCGCCCAGCTTCCTGGCGGCGCCCTCGGGCGTCTCGCACTCGTCGGACGCGACCCAGCGCAGCTTCACGCGCGCCGAGTGGGCGAAGCCGCCGGCGCGCAGCGCCTCGGTCACGGAGAGGTACGCGTCGGGCAGGTCGATGTACTTGCCGACGAGGCCGATCGTGACCTCGTGCTTCGGGTCGTGCACGGCGTCGAGCAGGTCGCTCCAGCCGGACCAGTCGACCGCGTCCGCGGCCGGCAGCCCGAGGTGCTCGATGATGTAGCTGTCGAGGCCCTGCCCGTGCAGCATCTCGGGGATGTCGTAGATGCTCGGCACGTCCACCGCGTTCACGACGGCCTGCTCGTCCACGTCGCACATCAGCGCGATCTTCTTCTTGTTCGAGTCGGAGACGGGCCGGTCGCTGCGGAGCACGAGCGCATCCGGCTGGATCCCGATGGAGCGCAGCGCCGCCACCGAGTGCTGCGTGGGCTTGGTCTTCTGCTCGCCCGACGCGCCCATGTACGGCACGAGCGAGACGTGCACGAAGAAGACGTTGTTCCGGCCGAGCTCGTGGCGCACCTGGCGCGCCGCCTCGATGAACGGCTGGCTCTCGATGTCGCCGACCGTGCCGCCGATCTCGGTGATGATCACGTCGGGCTGCGGCTCGTCCGTGGACTGCAGGCGCATGCGGCGCTTGATCTCGTCGGTGATGTGCGGGATGACCTGCACGGTGTCGCCGAGGTACTCGCCGCGGCGCTCCTTCGCGATGACCTCCGAGTAGATCTGGCCGGTGGTCACGTTGGCCGCCTGGTCCAGCTCGATGTCGAGGAACCGCTCGTAGTGCCCGATGTCGAGGTCGGTCTCCGCGCCGTCGTCGGTCACGAAGACCTCGCCGTGCTGGAAGGGGTTCATGGTGCCCGGATCCACGTTGAGGTAGGGATCCAGCTTCTGCATGACGACGCGCACGCCGCGCGCCGTGAGGAGGTTGCCCAGGCTGGCCGCCGTGAGGCCCTTGCCGAGCGAGGAGACGACGCCGCCGGTCACGAAGATGTGCCGGGTGATCCTGCCGCCTGCCGTGCTGGTCGTGCTGTCCGTCGTGCTCGAGTCCGTGTCCGTTGTTTCGATGTCCGCCACGGGCTTCCATCCTACGTGGATTCCGGCGCGCCGCGACAGCCGCGACGCGCCGGCCTCGTCCGTGTCGCCGGATGCCAGGCCCCGGTCCGCGTGATGCTCGCCTTCGGGAGCGGCAGGAGCGATGGATCAGCGGAGCGCGGCCGCGGTCTCCACGAGCTCGCGCGCATGCGCCAGCCCGCTCTCGCTGTCGGGCAGGCCCGAGAGGAGGCGCGCCATCTCCTGGATCCGCGCGTCGCCCTCGAGCTGCGTGACGCTGGACGCGGTGACCTGGCCGTCGCCGCCCTTGACGACGCGCAGGTGGTTCGTGGAGAACGCCGCGACCTGCGCCAGGTGCGTGACGACGATGACCTGCGCGCGCTCCGCCAGGCGCGCGAGCCGCCGACCGATCTCGATGGCGGCCGCGCCACCCACGCCCGCGTCGACCTCGTCGAACACGAAGGTCGGCACGGGATCGTCGCCGGCGACGACGACCTCGATGGCGAGCATGACGCGCGACAGCTCCCCGCCGGACGCCCCGCGCCCGAGCGGCCGCGCCTCCGCGCCGGCATGGGGCCGCAGCAGGATCTCCACACGGTCGGCTCCCGACAGCGCAGGCTCCTCCCGCGGGCTCACGCGCACGTCGAGCGACGCGTCGGCCATCGCGAGCGCCCCGAGCTCCGCGGTGACGGCCTCGGCCAGACGCGCGCCGGACTCCTCGCGGACGGCGGTCACACGGGCGCCCAGCTCGCCGACGAGCTGCTCGTCGCGCTCCACCTCGACGCGCAGCAGGTCGATCCGGTCGGTGTCGCCGTCGAGCTCCAGGAGCCGCGCGCTGCCCGTGTCGAGGAACGCGAGCGCGTCCTCCACGGTGGGCCCATGCACGCGCGTGAGGGCCGCGAGCTCGGCGCGGCGGTCCTGCAGCGACTCGAGCTCGCGCGCGCCGTCGGCGTCGAGCCCCGCGAGGTAGCCCGAGAGCTGCACCGCGATCTCGGAGACGAGGATCCGCGCGCTCTCGAGCGACTCGATGATCTCCGCGAGGCCCGGGTCGTGCGCCGCGACCCGGTCGAGCCGGCGGTGCGCGGTGTCGAGGACGGAGGCCGCGTCGGCCATCTCGCCGGACGCGTCCTCGGCCGACATGAGCTCGTGCGCGGCGGACGCGGCGGCCCGCAGGTCCTCCAGGTTCGTGAGGCGGTCGATGCGCTCGCGCAGCTCCTCGTCCTCGCCGGGCTGGGGCGCCACCGCCTCGATCGCGTCGATGGCGGCGCGCAGCTCCTCGGCCTCGCGCGTGCGGGCGTCCTGCTCGGTGACGAGCCGGTCGAGCTCGGCGCGGGCGGCCTGCCAGCGGCGGAACACGTCCTGGTACTCGCCGAGCACGGGCGCGAGCGCGGATCCGGCGAACCGGTCGAGCGCCTGACGCTGCGCCGTGGACGACCGCAGCCGCATCTGATCGGACTGCCCGTGCACGACGACGAGCTGCTCGCCGATCTCCGTGAGCAGCGCCGCGGGCGCGCCCCGGCCCCCGACCGCTGCGCGGCTGCGCCCCTCGGACGACAGCTGCCGCGTGACGATGAGCTCGCCCCGCGTGCCGTCCCCGAACGGGTCGACGTCTCCCCCGGCGTCGCGGACGCGATCCGGCACGGGCCCGTCGGCCGCGATGATCCAGCGCCCCTCCACGACCGCCTTCTCGCTCCCCTGCCGCACGGCGCCGGAGTCGGCGCGCGCGCCGAGCAGCAGCCCGAGGGCGGTGACGACCATGGTCTTGCCCGCGCCGGTCTCGCCGGTGACGGCCGTGAAGCCCGGCCCGAGCGGCAGCGTGGCCTGGCCGATCACCCCGAGGTCGCGGATGGTGATCTCCTCAATCACGGTCGACGGGCCCCCTCCAGCCGGTGACCGGCAGCTCGAACTTGTTCACGAGGCGGTCGGTGAACGGCGACTGCTTGAGGCGCGCGAGGCGCACGGGGATGGTGGACCGCCGGGCCTCGACGCGGGCGCCGGGCGGCATGTCGCGCGTGCGCCGGCCGTCGCACCAGAGAACGCCGGACCCGGAGGTGCGGCTGAGAACCTCGACGGCGACCGTGGACTCCGGCCCCACGACGAGCGACCGCGCGAAGAGCGTGTGCGGGCTGAGCGGCACGACGAGCATGGCCTCGAGGCTCGGCCACACGATGGGGCCGCCGGCCGAGAACGCGTACGCCGTGGATCCGGTGGGCGTCGAGACGACCATCCCGTCGCAGCCGTAGGACGCGAGCGGCCGTCCGTCGATCTCGACCACCACCTCGAGCATCCGCTCGCGGCTGGCCTTCTCGACGGTCGCCTCGTTGAGCGCCCAGGTGCGGTAGACGATGTCGGCGCCGACCTGGAGCGTGACGTCGAGCGTCATCCGCTCCTCGACCGTGTAGTCGCGGTCGAGCACGCGGCGGACGGTGGCCGTGAGGTCCTCCCGCTCGCTCTCGGCGAGGAAGCCGACGTGCCCGAGGTTGACGCCGAGCAGCGGCACGGAGGTGCCGCGCACGAGCTCGGCCGAGCGGAGGATGGTGCCGTCGCCGCCGAGCACGATGACGATCTCGAGGTCGGCCGTCTGCACGTGCTCGCCGAGCACCGCGACGCCCGCCATCTCGGGCGCGAACGGCAGGATGTCGGCCTTCTCCTCGGCCGTGAGCACGATGCGCACGTCGGCTTCGGCCAGCTGCGCGCACACGCTGAGCGCCGCGTCGATGGAGTCGCGCCGTCCCGTGTGGGACACGACCAGGATGTGCCTCGCGGGTCCAGCCACTTCGCTCACGCTCCTGTGATCTCGTTCGACGTCGATCTCCATTGTGTCGGATTGCTCCCCGCGCGACCGCTGAACCAGGCCAGGTACTCGTGGTTCCCGGCGCCTCCCACGATGGGGGAGGAGACGAGGCCGGCCGTGCCGAGGCCCAGGTCCCATGCGGCCCAGAGCACGCGCATCACCGCGTCGTCGCGCAGCCCCGGGGCGTGCACGATGCCCTCGCGGATCCCGGTGCGCCCCACCTCGAATTGCGGCTTGACGAGCAGCACGAGGTCGGCGTCGGGCGAGGCCGTGCGGGCGAGCGCGGGCAGGACGAGCCCGAGCGAGATGAAGGACAGGTCGCCGACGACCAGCTCCGGCGCCTCGACCCCGCCTCCGGTCGCGGCCGCGAGCGACTCCGGCGTGAGGTCCCGCACGTTGAAGCCCTCCACCACGTCGACGCGCGGGTCCTCGCGGATGAGCGGATCCAGCTGGCCGTGGCCCACGTCGAGCGCGACCACCCGCCGGGCCCCGCGCTCCAGGAGCACCTGCGTGAAGCCGCCGGTGGACGCGCCCACGTCGAGCGCCCGGCGCCCCTCGACCCGCACGCCGGGGAACGCGTCGAGCGCGCCGACGAGCTTGTGGGCGCCGCGGCTGACGTAGGCGTCGGTCCCCTCGACGGCGACGGCGGATCCCGGGACCACGCGGAACGACGGCTTCACCACGCCGCGCCCGTCGACCGTGACGAGTCCGTCGGCGATGAGCCGGGCGGCGTGCGTCCGCGACCGGGCGAGCCCGAGCGCGGGCAGGGCGGCATCGAGCCGCATGTCCCCGCCGGAGGAGGAGGGGTCGTCCGTCGCGTCAGCCACGCGACGACGCCCCGTCGCCGCCCTCGAGCCGCGCGCGCAGTTCGTCGTGGAGGAGGGCGAAGGACGCGGCGCGCTCCCCCAGGGGCTGCCCCTCGATCAGCTCGAGCCGGGAGACCAGCTCCTCGGCGACGTCCGCGTCGCCGGCGCCGCCCTCGGCAGCGGCCGACGGCCCGTCGACGGCGCCCACGGCATCCGCCGTGTCGGCCACCCCGTCACCCGATCCGCGGATGCCCGCCTCGTCGCTCACCCCGCCACGCTACGCCCGGCCGGCGCCCGTGGCGCCCGCCGCGACGTACAGCGACTCAGGCACGTCGAGCCCGTAGATGGGCCGTCCGGAGTTCCAGATGACCGCGCATGCCGCACGCAGCGTGTCGATGGTGGAGCCGCCGTCCTTGACGACCTCGACCCGGTCGCCGACGATCCGGACGGACGCCCTCCCGACCGTCGCCACGCTCCCCTGCCCGGAGAACCGCGTCTCCGGGTAGGGCTCGTGCAGCTGGCCGAGGTGCTCGAGGATGAAGGTGGGCCGCTGGTCCTCCTCCGCCGCGAGCAGCTGCTTGGCCCGGTCGATCCCTGTCAGCACGTGCACGGAGGCCATGCCCGCGCGCATGGCGCCGAGGATGTCCGTGTCGAGCCGGTCACCGAGGAACACCGGACGCGTAGCGCCGAAGCGCTCGCGGGCCTCATCGAAGATGGGCGTCTCCGGCTTGCCCGCCACCACCGGCAGGCGCCCCACGGCCGTGTGGACGGCGGAGACGAGCGTGCCGTTGCCGGGCGCGATGCCGCGGGCGACGGGGATGGTCCAGTCGGTGTTGGTCGCGACCCAGACGACGTCGGGGTCCGCGAGGGCGAAGGCCGCCTCGGCCAGCTGGGTCCAGCCGACCTCCGGCGCGAAGCCCTGGACGACGGCCGCCGGCCGGTCCTCGACCGAGCGGGTGACGACGTACCCGGCCTTCTCGAGCTCGTGGACGAGGCCCTCGCCGCCGACGACGAGCACCGTGGATCCGGCCGGCACGCGGTCCGCGAGCAGTCGGAGGGCGGCCTGCGGCGACGTGACGACGTCCTCGGCCGCCACGGTCAGCCCGAGCGAGCTCAGGTGCTCCGCGACGGAGGCGTCGGTCCTAGACGCGTTGTTGGTGATGTAGCCGAGCCGCAGCCCCGTCTCCGCCGCGCGGTTCAGCGCATCGATGGCGTGCGGGATGCTGTCGGGCCCTGCGTACACGACCCCGTCGAGGTCGGCGAGGATCACGTCGACGCCGTCGAGCGGGGTGCTCCCTCGGGCGGCCCTAGCGAACATCGCGGTCGCCCTCCGCCGGCTCGGGCTCGGGCTCGGCGTCGGCCCGCGCGTCGGCCCCTCCGACCCCGCCGTCGGCATCCGCGGCGATCTCGGCGTCCACGTCGACAGCGATGTCGTCGTCGTCCCCGTCCTCGCTGGGCGGGACGGGCACAGGGTCGACGTCCGCGTGCGTCGCATCGCCCACGACGCGTCCGTCCGCCTCGTCCGGGTCGGCTCCGGCGTCGTCGTCGAGGTCGTCGTCATCCACGTCGTCGACGACGAGGTCCTCCTCGACCACCTCCACCGTGTCGTCCCATCCCTCGTCCGGATCCGCGAAGGCCGCCTCGGCCGCGTCCGCCCGGCGACGCCACTCGTCCGCCTCGCCGGATCGGCCCAGCTCCTCCAGCACCTCCGCGTACGCGTGGAACAGGTCGGCGCTGTAGGAATACGCCACGTCGCGGTTGAGCTGGGAGATCGACAGCTCGTCGAGCGCGGCCTCCGTCTGGCCCAGGTCGAGCCGAGCACCGGACATCGCGATCGCGAGCGCCACCTGCTCCGCCGCCGGCAGCGTCTCCTTCGGCACCGACCGGCCGAGCTCGAGGGCCTTGTCGGGGCGCCCCTGCCCCCGCTCGCTGTCGACCATCAGGGCCAGCTGATCGTCCTTCCCGGAGATGCGGCGGTACGTCCGCAGCTCCCGGAGCGCCAGCGCGTAGTCCCCCACGGCGTACGCGGTGATGGCCAGCGACTCGCGGACCACGGCGATGCGGCCCGCACGTCGAGCCGCGGAGATCGCATGACGGTGGGCCAGCTCGGGGTCCTCCTCGATGAGGCGAGCGGCCATCACCAGGTGCTGCGCAACACCCTCGGCGTTGTCCTTGCTCAAGGTCTTGAGCTCGTTGCGGGCGACCCGATCCAGGTCGCCGGGCTTCACGTCCTCCGGGATCTCCGGGTCCTCATGACGGGGACGCACGGACCGCAGCTCGCGGGCGCGGAGCTGCTCCTCGGTGAGCGCCTCCTCGTACCGCGGGGCATCGCGATCGTTGCAAGCCGGACGACCGTCGCGCGTCCAGAGCTTGTCGCCGTCGCGAGGAGGGCGTGCACCCCCACGGTCCCCGCCCCGGGGGGCGTCCTTCGACCACGGCTTCCGCTCCCCGTCACGCGCCGGACGACCACCCGCAGGCGCGTCCTTCGACCACGGCTTCCGGTCCCCGTCACGCACCGGACGACCACCCGCGGGCGCGTCCTTCGACCACGGCTTGCGCTCTGCGTCACGCGGACGACCACCCGCAGGCGCATCCTTCGACCAGGGCTTGCGCTCTGCGTCACGCGGACGACCACCCGCAGGCGCGTCCTTCGACCAGGGCTTCCGGTCACCGCCACGCGCCGGACGACCCGCGCCCGCTCCAGGCGCACCGGACCCACGCCCGGCATCCCGCGGACCTCGAGGAGCACCCGAGGATCCGCGATCATACGGCGGCTTCTGACCGTCCCGGCCGCGCGCCGAGTGCGACGATCCGCGGTCCTGGCCCTCGGGCCGGCTGTCTCGATCGGAAGAGTCGCTCACTGTGCTCCTGTCGGCCGCGCGGGCCAGATGATGTCTGTGGTGTTGTGGGTCGTGCTCGAGTCCTGGTCCAGGTTAGCCGGTCCCTCGGGACGGCCCAGCGCGGAGGTCCAGCGCGGTTCGGACCGGACCGGATTGGATCGGATTGGATTGGATTGGATTGGATCGGATCGGATCGGATCGGATCGGTACAGCGCACGTCTCCTCGGTCGAGACGGGGCTCCTGCCGCCGATTCTCGTCGGCGCCGCGCACGCCCGTCTCGATGCCCGCCGCGTGATCGTCCATGACAACGGTGTCCGCCGTGCCCGTTAACGCGAGAAGGCCCGCCGCACGAATGCGACGGGCCTCCCCGTTTACTCAAGTTAAGTCCGGCGGTGTCCTACTCTCCCACAGGGTCCCCCCTGCAGTACCATCGGCGCTGAGAGTCTTAGCTTCCGGGTTCGGAATGTGACCGGGCGTTTCCCTCTCGCTATGGCCGCCGAAACACCTCATACACACCCCTCAGGGCATGAAATCTGTGATGAATCGACCAGTCAAGCTGGTTGTTCAATTGATACCCGACCGTATATCGGGAACCACATAGTGGACGCAAGCAAAGTGTTTTCAAGATATCGGCTTATTAGTACAGGTCAGCTCCACGAGTCTTTAGTCCTCGCTTCCACATCCTGCCTATCAACCCGGTAGTCTAGCCGGGAGCCTTCACCCTAAAAGGGATGGAAATCTCATCTCGAAGCCGGCTTCCCGCTTAGATGCTTTCAGCGGTTATCCGTTCCGAACGTAGCTAATCAGCGGTGCTCCTGGCGGAACAACTGACACACCAGAGGTTCGTCCATCCCGGTCCTCTCGTACTAGGGATAGATCTTCTCAAATTTCCTACGCGCGCAGCGGATAGGGACCGAACTGTCTCACGACGTTCTAAACCCAGCTCGCGTACCGCTTTAATGGGCGAACAGCCCAACCCTTGGGACCTACTCCAGCCCCAGGATGCGACGAGCCGACATCGAGGTGCCAAACCATGCCGTCGATATGGACTCTTGGGCAAGATCAGCCTGTTATCCCCGAGGTACCTTTTATCCGTTGAGCGACAGCGCTTCCACAAGCCACTGCCGGATCACTAGTCCCGACTTTCGTCCCTGCTCGACTTGTCAGTCTCACAGTCAAGCTCCCTTGTGCACTTACACTCGACACCTGATTACCAACCAGGTTGAGGGAACCTTTGGGCGCCTCCGTTACTCTTTAGGAGGCAACCGCCCCAGTTAAACTACCCACCAGGCACTGTCCCTGAACCGGATTACGGTTCGAAGTTAGATATCCAGAGTGACCAGAGTGGTATTTCAACAATGACTCCACCCGAACTAGCGTCCGAGCTTCACAGTCTCCCACCTATCCTACACAAGCCACACCGAACACCAATACCAAGCTGTAGTAAAGGTCACGGGGTCTTTCCGTCCTGCTGCGCGTAACGAGCATCTTTACTCGTAGTGCAATTTCGCCGAGTTCGCGGTTGAGACAGCTGGGAAGTCGTTACGCCATTCGTGCAGGTCGGAACTTACCCGACAAGGAATTTCGCTACCTTAGGATGGTTATAGTTACCACCGCCGTTTACTGGGGCTTAAATTCTCAGCTTCGCACTTGCGTGCTAACCGTTCCTCTTAACCTTCCAGCACCGGGCAGGCGTCAGTCCGTATACATCGTCTTGCGACTTAGCACGGACCTGTGTTTTTAGTAAACAGTCGCTTCCCACTGGTCTCTGCGGCCTTCAAACGCTTCAGGAGTAAATCCCTACACGCCTCAGGCCCCCCTTCTCCCGAAGTTACGGGGGCATTTTGCCGAGTTCCTTAACCACGATTCTCTCGATCTCCTTAGTATTCTCTACCTGACCACCTGAGTCGGTTTGGGGTACGGGCGATTGGAACCTCGCGTCGATGCTTTTCTCGGCAGCATAGGATCACTGATTTCGTCCGTGAGGACTACCCATCGGGTCTCAGGCTACATAGAAGACGGATTTGCCTATCTTCTGCCCTACATCCTTAGACCGGGACAACCATCGCCCGGCTCAGCTACCTTCCTGCGTCACACCTGTTAATACGCTAAACGCCTCAGCGTAGGGTCGTGTGCTAGGCCAAGACCGTCACCCCGAAGGGATCGAATCAAGGATTCAGACACTTAGCATTACTGGATTGTCTTGGGCGGTTCTTCATCGGTACGGGAATATCAACCCGTTGTCCATCGACTACGCCTGTCGGCCTCGCCTTAGGTCCCGACTTACCCAGGGCGGATTAGCCTGGCCCTGGAACCCTTGGTCTTTCGGAGGACGGGTTTCTCACCCGTCTTTCGCTACTCATGCCTGCATTCTCACTCGTGTGGCCTCCACGGCTGGTTCACACCGCCGCTTCGCTGGCCACACGACGCTCTCCTACCCATCCATACGGCTGGACCACGAAGGCCTGCCTGTAATATAAATGCCACAACTTCGGTGGCGTGCTTGAGCCCCGTTACATTGTCGGCGCGGAATCACTTGACCAGTGAGCTATTACGCACTCTTTCAAGGGTGGCTGCTTCTAAGCCAACCTCCTGGTTGTCTATGCAACTCCACATCCTTTCCCACTTAGCACGCGCTTAGGGACCTTAGATGGTGGTCTGGGTTGTTTCCCTCTCGACGATGAAGCTTATCCCCCACCGTCTCACTGCTGCGCTCTCACTTACCGGCATTCGGAGTTTGGCTGAAGTCAGTAACCTTTTGGGGCCCATCGTCCATCCAGTAGCTCTACCTCCGGCAAGAAACACGCAACGCTGCACCTAAATGCATTTCGGAGAGAACCAGCTATCACGAAGTTTGATTGGCCTTTCACCCCTATCCACAGCTCATCCCCTCCATTTTCAACTGAAGTGGGTTCGGTCCTCCACGACGTCTTACCGTCGCTTCAACCTGGCCATGGATAGATCACTTCGCTTCGGGTCTAGAACATGCGACTCATACGCCCTATTAAGACTCGCTTTCGCTACGGCTGCCCCTCACGGGTTAACCTCGCCACATATCACTAACTCGCAGGCTCATTCTTCAAAAGGCACGCTGTCACACCAACAAGGGTGCTCCAACGGTTTGTAAGCAAACGGTTTCAGGTACTATTTCACTCCCCTCCCGGGGTACTTTTCACCTTTCCCTCACGGTACTTGTCCGCTATCGGTCATCTGGGAGTATTTAGGCTTATCAGGTGGTCCTGACAGATTCACACGGGATTTCACGGGCCCCGTGCTACTTGGGATACTCTCCGGACAGGCGACGACATTTCGACTACGGGGTTCGCACCCTCTATGACTGGCCTTTCAAGACCATTCGTCTATATCGCGCTCATTGCCCTCACAGCTCGGTAGAACTGTACGGAAAGTCCCGCAACCCCGACCATGCAACTCCTACCGGATATCACACATGATCGGTTTGGCCTCTTCCGGTTTCGCTCGCCACTACTAACGGAATCGCTTTTGCTTTCTCTTCCTGTGGGTACTGAGATGTTTCACTTCCCCACGTTCCCTCTACCCGCCCTATATATTCAGGCGGGAGTCACCAGGTCACCCAAAGGGCCTGGCGGGGTTTCCCCATTCGGAGATCCTCGGATCAAAGCTCTATTATCAGCTCCCCGAGGCTTATCGCAGATTTATACGTCCTTCTTCGGCTCCAGATGCCAAGGCATCCACCGTTTGCTCTTAGAATCTTGAAATCACATGAGATTGAATCGTTTCGCCTCCCCTAGAGGAGACAGAATTGACCAATGATCTATAAATAGATCTTTGTGATCCACCGGTAAACCGGTGAATCTAAGATGCTCGCGTCCACTGTGTAGTTCTCAATATACGGGCGGTACCCCACCACCATCCACTCAGGGACGACGGAAAGGGTCCGACAAGAAACCAGACACACCAAACGGTGCGGCCCGGTCCCTCAGGACCCAACAGCGTGCAACATGCCCTCGACACCCCACACCACGTTCCCACCCCACAAGGAGGCGTACTAGCAGCACGACGAATCAACCGGCATCAATGTCAATGTTCCACCCATGAGCGCCACCACCAGGACATACGCCTGACGCGTGACTTGGCACCATTGATCTCCCTGTATACAGAGGAGAGGTGCACATGCTCCTTAGAAAGGAGGTGATCCAGCCGCACCTTCCGGTACGGCTACCTTGTTACGACTTAGTCCTAATCACCGATCCCACCTTCGACAGCTCCTCCCTTGCGGTTAGGCCACTGGCTTCGGGTGTTACCGACTTTCATGACTTGACGGGCGGTGTGTACAAGGCCCGGGAACGTATTCACCGCAGCGTTGCTGATCTGCGATTACTAGCGACTCCGACTTCATGAGGTCGAGTTGCAGACCTCAATCCGAACTGAGACCGGCTTTTTGGGATTCGCTCCACCTTGCGGTATCGCAGCCCTTTGTACCGGCCATTGTAGCATGCGTGAAGCCCAAGACATAAGGGGCATGATGATTTGACGTCATCCCCACCTTCCTCCGAGTTGACCCCGGCAGTCTCCTATGAGTTCCCACCATTACGTGCTGGCAACATAGAACGAGGGTTGCGCTCGTTGCGGGACTTAACCCAACATCTCACGACACGAGCTGACGACAACCATGCACCACCTGTATACCGACCTTGCGGGGCACACATCTCTGCATGTTTCCGGTATATGTCAAGCCTTGGTAAGGTTCTTCGCGTTGCATCGAATTAATCCGCATGCTCCGCCGCTTGTGCGGGCCCCCGTCAATTCCTTTGAGTTTTAGCCTTGCGGCCGTACTCCCCAGGCGGGGAACTTAATGCGTTAGCTGCGACACGGAGACCGTGGAATGGTCCCCACATCTAGTTCCCAACGTTTACGGCATGGACTACCAGGGTATCTAATCCTGTTCGCTCCCCATGCTTTCGCTCCTCAGCGTCAGTTACGGCCCAGAGATCTGCCTTCGCCATCGGTGTTCCTCCTGATATCTGCGCATTCCACCGCTACACCAGGAATTCCAATCTCCCCTACCGCACTCTAGTCTGCCCGTACCCACTGCAGACCCGAGGTTGAGCCTCGGGATTTCACAGCAGACGCGACAAACCGCCTACGAGCTCTTTACGCCCAATAATTCCGGACAACGCTTGCACCCTACGTATTACCGCGGCTGCTGGCACGTAGTTAGCCGGTGCTTTTTCTGCAGGTACCGTCACTTTCGCTTCTTCCCTACTAAAAGAGGTTTACAACCCGAAGGCCGTCATCCCTCACGCGGCGTTGCTGCATCAGGCTTTCGCCCATTGTGCAATATTCCCCACTGCTGCCTCCCGTAGGAGTCTGGGCCGTGTCTCAGTCCCAGTGTGGCCGGTCACCCTCTCAGGCCGGCTACCCGTCGTAGGCTTGGTGAGCCATTACCTCACCAACAACCTGATAGGCCGCGAGTCCATCCCCAACCGAAATTCTTTCCACGACCAGACCATGCGGCCAATCGTCATATCCGGTATTAGCTACCATTTCTAGCAGTTATCCCAGAGTCGGGGGCAGGTTACTCACGTGTTACTCACCCGTTCGCCACTGATCCGCCAGAGCAAGCTCTGACATCACCGTTCGACTTGCATGTGTTAAGCACGCCGCCAGCGTTCGTCCTGAGCCAGGATCAAACTCTCCATAAATGCTTAAACGCACGACCACCCGAAAGCGATCGGCACATCTAAAGCCAGACGTGAACGGGAATCGAACACGAACCAGCAAGTTTGAAACCGACAGAACAAATCATTACTGACTTGCTTGTTTGTTTAAATGTATTCCAAAGGAATCCGAAACGAGCATCCGAAGGACACCCGCAACGGGTATTTGGCATTTGACATTGTGCACGCTGTTGAGTTCTCAAGGAACGGACGCTCCCGACACCGACCATCACAGCCAGCCATCGGAGCTCACACTCCACCGCTCCCCGTGGGAGTGATCCAGACCAGAAGGCCCAGCACTCACGTCGGAAGCAGAATCAGACCCTAGCTCAGTTGATGGTAAACACGCAACCCGTAAGCCGCGGCAACTTCTGTTTCACCAGGATCAAGCCCACCAGAACAGCTCCGGAAGCATTTCGCTTCCCGCCCGTTCCGGCGACAAGAGGAGACATTACGCGGACCACCCCACCCCCGCAAAACAACCCGCATCCCGGGCGTGTCGCGGCGGCCGTGGGCGACAATGCCCGGTCACACGGGCATTCAGCCCACGGTGAGCGCGGCCAGGGTCTTCTTCCCCCGCCGGATCACCGCGAAGCGGCCGTGCAGGAGATCGTCCACGACGGCTCCCGCGTCGCCCACGGCGACGTTGTTCACGTAGACCCCGCCCTGCGCGATCGCGCGCCGGGCCTCCCCCGCGCTCGAGACGAGCCCGGTGTCGACGAGGGCCTGGATGACGGTGGTGCCGGCGGCGATGTCGGCCGAGGGGAGCTCGCCCAGCGCCGCACGCAGCGTCGACTCGTCGAGCGCACCGAGCTCCCCCTGGCCGAACAACGCCTGCGACGCGGCGATGGCGGACTCGGTGGCGGCCTGACCGTGCACCAGGGTCGTCACCTCCCACGCCAGCTCGCGCTGGGCCTCGCGCCGGAACGGCTCGGTCTCCACGGCGCGCTCCAGCTCCTCGATGCGCGCACGATCGAGGAACGTGAACACGCGGATCCGGTGGATGACGTCAGCGTCCTCCGTGTTGAGCCAGAACTGGTAGAACGCGTACGGGCTCGTGAGCTCGGGGTCGAGCCAGACGGCGTTGCCCTCGCTCTTCCCGAACTTCGTGCCGTCCGCGTTCGTGATGAGCGGGGTGCCGATGGCGTGCACGGTCGCCCGCTCACTGCGGCGGACGAGGTCCGTCCCGCTGGTGAGGTTGCCCCACTGGTCGCTGCCGCCGGTCTGCAGCACGCACCCGTGCGCGCGGTAGAGCTCGCGGTAGTCGAAGCCCTGCAGGATCTGGTAGCTGAACTCGGTGTAGCTGATGCCCTCGTCGGAGTTCAGGCGCGCGCTCACCGCGTCCTTCTTGAGCATCGTGCCCACGCGGAAGTGCTTGCCCACCTCCCGGAGGAAGTCGATGGCGCTGAGCGGCGCCGTCCAGTCCAGGTTGTTGACGATGCGGACGCCGTTGTCCCCCTCCGGGCTGAGGAACCAGGACACCTGCGCCTGCAGGCGACGCACCCAGTCGGCGACCGTCTCCGGCGAGTTGAGCGTGCGCTCCGCGGTGGGCCTCGGGTCGCCGATGAGGCCCGTCGACCCGCCCACGAGACCGAGCGGACGGTGGCCCGCCAGCTGCAGCCGGCGCATCAGCAGCAGCTGCACGAGGTTGCCGAGGTGCAGGCTCGGCGCCGTGGGATCGAATCCGCAGTAGTACGTGATGGACGGCCCGGTGAGGAGGGACTGGAGCGCCTCCGGGTCCGTCGAGACCTGCACGTACCCCCGCCAGACGATCTCCTCCCACACGTCCGGGAAGGACGGGTCGTTGCGCTGGGCGGAGAGGTGGGAGGGGATGGTGTCAGGCACTCGACCACGGTATCAGCGGGGTCGCGTCCGGATCGGGGACCGCGACGCGCGTCCACGCGATCCGTCCGGCGGCGGGCGGTGGAGGACGTGGCGCGGTGTCGGTGGCGGCCCGGAGGATCATGTCATGGGCCGACCACAGCATCAGGCCCTGAGGCTTGATCGGGGGAGATCAAGTGCTTAGCCTTGACGTGCGCCGGCATCTCCGCCGACGTGGAGGGGGTCCCGTGTTCGCCATCACCGCCGACCAGAAGTCGAGCCGCCGCGACGTCGACCGCGCGGGCACCATGCGCGACGACCTGGCCGAGCGCTACGACGGGAGGCTCGTGCTCCCGGTCGACCGCACGTCCGGCGACGAGGTGCAGGCGCTCGTCGCCGACGCCGCCACCGCGCTCGACATCGTGCTGTCGCTCACGCGGGCCGGGCGCTGGAGCGTGGGGCTCGGCATCGGCGGGGTGCGCACGCCCCTCCCCCGTGCCACGCGCGAGGCCACGGGCCCGGCCTTCATCGCCGCCCGGGCGGCCGTGGTCGCGGCGAAGCGCAGCCCGACCCGGTTCGCGCTCGCGGTGGAGCCGTCCGGCGGCTCCCCCCGTGGAGCCGTCGACGCCGCGCCGGGCGGCAGCGCGACCGTCACCCCGACCGGCGACCTCCCCGGGCCCGACGAGGTCGAGGCGCTCATCACCCTCCTGCTGCTCACCCGCGACCGGCGCACACCCCAGGGCTGGGACGTCGTCGACCGCATGGCGCGCGGCGGCACGCAGCGCGACGTCGCCGCGGCGCTCGGGATCACCCCGCAGGCGGTGAGCACGCGGCTGCGCACCAGCGGGTGGCGCGCCGAACGCGCCGCCGTCCCGGGGCTCGAAGCGCTGCTCGCGCACCTGGACGCGGGCGCGACAGCCGCGGATCCGGGCGCGCCCGTCGCCGGAGGCCACGCGTGATCCCCGTGGGCTCGCCCGCCGAGGTGACGGCCTGGATCGGCCTCTGCCTGCTCGTCACCGCGAGCCTCGTGCTGGCGATCCTGTCCGCGCGCGCACCGCGCACGGGCCCGGTCGCGGCCTCGGCCGGAGCGCTCGCCGCCGCGCTCGTGCTGGGGCTCGCGCTACTCGGTCCGGCATCGCCGCTCGTCGTGGGCTACCTCGGGATCGCCGCGATCGTGCTCGCGGTGCTGGGCGGCGGAAGCGCGTCGACCGTGGTGCTCGCGCTCGCGACGCGCGGATCCGTGCCGCCGGGCGCGTTCGGCGGGATCCTCGTCGCTCCGCGGGGTCACGAGGACGACCCGTCGGCGCTGCGCCGCCCCACCCGCGAGGTGCTGCGCGGAGGCGCGACCATCGGCATGCTCGAGCGGCTCGCCGTCGTGGTCGTGATCCTCGCGGGCTACCCCGAGGCGCTCGCGGTCGTCATCGCCATCAAGGGGGTCGGCCGGTTCAGCGAGCTGGGCGAGGCGGCGGAGGCGCGCGAGCGCTTCATCATCGGCACGCTCGTCAGCTGGCTGTGGGCGGCGAGCTGCGCGGCCGTCGTGCTCATCGTCCGCTGAGGCGGCCCGCACGGCTCACCGGCGCACCCTCGCCACGTGCGCACGGTACGGCGAGACCGTGGCATCGCCCGGGATCCAGAACCGCCAGGGGAAGAGCTCGCCCGATCCGCCGGGTCCCGACACCCCGACGCGCGGGCCCTGGGCCGGGAGCGCGAGCGGGGCATCGGGGAGGACCAGGGCGTAGGGCGGCGCGTCGAGGGGCGCCCCGTCGTCCGCGAGCGGGATGCCGAGCGCCACCGCCAGACGGGCGGGACCACGCGCGAGATCGCGGTCGCGGACGGCCGCACCCCGGCGGGTCCGCGCGATTTCCGCGCCCTCGATGATCTCGCCGGCGCGGAGCAGGACGCCCGTGCTGGTGCCCTCGGGCCCGCAGACGACGTTCGCGCACGTGTGCATCCCGTACGTGAAGTACGCGTAGAGCCGGCCCGCCGGACCGAACATCGTCGCGTTCCGGGCCCGCTTCCCCCGGAACGAGTGCGATCCGGGATCCTCGCCGACGCCGCGGTACGCCTCCACCTCGGTGAGGCGGACGGAGACGCGGCCCTCCTCCGAGTCGCGCGACAGCACCGCGCCCAGCAGTCCGGGTGCCACCTCGACCGCATCGCCGGCGAGGAACGCGAGGTCGCTCACGCGCGGATCAGAGCAGCTCGCCGTTGAGGCTCGCGACGACCACGACGAAGACGAGCACCGCGACCGCCACGCCCACCACGAGCGGCAGCAGCCAGCGGTGGCGCGGCTCCGAGCGCCCCGGGCGCCCGCCGTTCGAGAGCGTCATGCGGACGCGCTCCCCGAGGCCGTCGCCCGACGCTCGGCCGCCGCATCCGCACGGGAGCGCAGCTCGGCGACGCGGCGCACCAGCTCGGCGCGCTGCTCGTCGACGCGCACGCGCGCGGTGCCGCCCACGCCGTCGCGGCTCGCCACGGATCCCTCGATGACGAGCACCTCGCGGACCTCGGGCACGAGGTGCGGCGAGACACCCCGCAGGTCGTCGTCGGAGAGCTCCTCCAGGCCGACGCCGCGGGATTCGGCCAGCTTCACGAGCTCGCCCGTGATCTCGTGGGCGTCGCGGAACGCCACGCGGTGCTTGACGAGCCACTCGGCGACGTCGGTCGCGAGCGAGAACCCCTGCGGCGCGAGCTCGGCCATGCGGTCGACATCGAAGCGCAGCGTCGCGATCATGCCGGTGAACGCCGGCAGCAGCACCTCGAGGGTCTGCACCGAGTCGAAGACCGGCTCCTTGTCCTCCTGCAGGTCGCGGTTGTACGCGAGCGGGAGGCCCTTGAGCGTGGCGAGGAGCCCCGCGAGGTTGCCGATGAGCCGCCCGGACTTGCCGCGCGCGAGCTCGGCGATGTCGGGGTTCTTCTTCTGCGGCATGATCGACGACCCGGTCGAGTACGAGTCGCTCAGGGTGACGAAGCCGAACTCGCGCGTGTTCCAGAGGATGATCTCCTCGCTCAGCCGCGAGAGGTCGATGCCGACCTGGGCGAGCACGAACGCGAACTCGGCCACCACGTCACGGCTGGCCGTGCCGTCGATCGAGTTCTCGGAGCTGCGCGCGAAGCCGAGGTCGCGGGCGACCGCACCGGCGTCGAGACCGAGGGTGCTCCCGGCGAGGGCCCCGGATCCGTAGGGCGACACGTCGGCGCGCGCGTCCCAGTCGGCGAGACGCTCGAGGTCGCGCACGAGCGGCCAGCAGTGCGCGAGCAGGTGGTGCGCGAGGAGCACGGGCTGCGCGTGCTGCAGGTGCGTGCGGCCGGGCATGATCGCGCCGCCCGCCGCCTCCGCCTGCGCGGCCAGCGCATCCACCAGCTGGACGAGCATCGCGTGGATGGTCGCCGCGTGGTCGCGGAGGTACATGCGCACGAGGGTCGCGATCTGGTCGTTGCGGCTCCGGCCGGCGCGGAGCTTGCCGCCGAGCTCGGGACCGGCGATGTCCATCAGGCCGCGCTCGAGGGCGCCGTGGACGTCCTCATCCGCGTCGGATGCGACGAGCGTCCCCGAGCGCACACGGTCCTCCAGGGTGTCGAGCGCCTGCAGCATGGCGTGCCGCTCGGCGTCCGACAGGTAGCCGGCCGACGCGAGAGCACGGGCGTGCGCCCGGGATCCGGCGATGTCGTACGGCGCCAGCTGCCAGTCGAAGTGCGTCGACCGGCTGAGCGCGACGAGCTCGGGCGACGGACCGCCGTCGAAGCGACCGCCCCAGAGGGCGCCCGCCTCGCCGGCCCGGGAGGACGGATCCGTGCTCTCGGTCATGCGGCTACTCCGCGGCGGGCGCGGACGAGGATGCCGCGTCGTCGGCGCCCAGCGCCGCCTGCTCCACGGCGAGGTCGCGGCGCGCCGAGATCTTGCTCGGCAGGCTCCACAGCTCGATGAACCCCTTGGACAGCGACTGGTCGAACGTGTCGCCGGTGTCGTACGTCGCGAGGTCGAAGTCGTAGAGGCTCGTGTCGCTGCGGCGGCCGGTGACGACCGCGCGGCCTCCGCGGAGCGTCATGCGGATGTCGCCCGAGACGTGGCGCTGCGAGTCCTCGATGAACGCATCGAGCGAGCGCTTGAGGCCGGAGAACCACAGGCCGTCGTAGACGAGGTTCGCCCAGTCCTTCTCGACGCCCCGCTTGTAGCGGCCGAGGTCGCGCTCGATGGTGAGGGACTCGAGCTCCTCGTGCGCCTCGATGAGCGTCATGGCGGCGGGGGCCTCGTAGACCTCGCGGCTCTTGATGCCGACGAGGCGGTCCTCCACCACGTCGATGCGGCCGATGCCGTGGGCGCCAGCGGCCGCGTTCAGCTCCTGCACGATGCGCAGCGGCGAGTAGCGCACGCCGTCGATGGCGACGGGGACGCCGGCCTCGAACGTGATGGTGACCTCGGTCGCGTCCCGCAGCACGTCGGGGTCCTGCGTGTACTCGTAGAGGTCCTCGATGGGGCCGTTCCACGGGTCCTCGAGGAAGCCCGTCTCGACCGCGCGGCCCCACACGTTCTTGTCGATCGAGTACGGGCTCTTCTTGCTCTGCTCGATGGGCAGGTCGTGCTCGTTCGCGTAGACGATGGCCTTGTCGCGCGTGAGGGCGAGGTCGCGGACGGGCGCGATGGAGGTGAGGTCGGGCGCGAGAGCGGCGACGGCGGCCTCGAAGCGCACCTGGTCGTTGCCCTTGCCGGTGCAGCCGTGCGCGACGCTGTTCGCGCCGAGCTCGTGGGCGACGCGGGCGAGGTGCTTGGCGATCAGGGGGCGGCTGAGGCCCGAGACCAGCGGGTAGCGCTTCTGGTACAGCGCGTTGGCCTTGAGCGCGGGGACGATGTAGTCGTCCGCGAACTCGTCCTTCGCATCCACGACCACGGCCTCGACCGCGCCGCAGTCGAGGGCGCGCTGCCGGATGACCTCCATGTCCTCGCCGCCCTGTCCGACGTCGACCGCGAGGGCCACGACCTCCTTGCCGGTCGCGTCCTTGAGCCAGCCGATGCCGACCGAGGTGTCGAGTCCGCCGGAATATGCCAGTACCACGCGTTCGGCCATGCCGTTCTCCGTTTCCGTTGCTGAGATGTCTGAGGTGTGCGGGCGCTACGCCTGGCGCAGGAGCCAGACGAGCAGGGCCTTCTGGGCGTGGAGGCGGTTCTCCGCCTCGTCCCAGACCACCGAGCGCGGGCCGTCGATGACCTCGGAGGCCACCTCGTACTCGCGGTCGGCGGGGAGGCAGTGCAGGAAGATCGCGTCGTCGACCGCGTGCGCCATCAGCTCGGTCGTGACCTGGTACGCGCCGAGCTCGGCGAGCCGCACGGCCTTCTCCTCCTCGCGGCCCATCGACACCCAGGTGTCGGTGACCACGACGTCGGCGCCCGTGACGGCCTCGACCGGATCCGTGAGGACCCGGACGGAGCCGCCGGTGGACGCGGCGATGCGCTCGGCGTCGGCCACGACGGACTCCGACGGCACGTAGCCGGCTGGCGCCGCGATGCGCACGTGCATGCCCGCGGTGGCGCCCGCGAGGAGGTACGACTGCGCCATGTTGCAGGCGCCGTCGCCGAGGAAGGTGAGGGTCTGGCCGGCGGGGTCGCCGCGGTGCTCCCGGATGGTGAGCAGGTCGGCCAGCAGCTGGCAGGGGTGGAAGTCGTCGGACAGCGCGTTGACGACGGGGACCGTCGTGCCCGCGGCCATCTCCTCGAGGCCCGCCTGGCCGTAGGTGCGCCAGACGATGGCGGCGACCTGGCGCTCGAGCACGCGCGCGGTGTCGCTCGCGGTCTCCTTGCCGCCCAGCTGGCTGTTGGCGGTGCTGATGATGAGCGGCACGCCGCCGAGGTCCGCGATGCCGACGGCGAACGAGACGCGGGTGCGGGTCGAGGACTTGTCGAAGATGACGGCGACCGTCTGCGGCCCCGCGAGGGGGCGCTCGGACCAGCGCTCGCGCTTCAGCCGCATCGCCAGATCGAGCACCTCGGCCTGCTCGGCCGGGCTCAGGTCGTCGTCGCGCAGGAAGTGGCGGGTCATCGCATCGCTCGCTCTCGGGGGACTCGGGATCGATCAAGCCTAGGGGACGTGCGGGGGCCGTCCGGTCCGGGAGCGGCCCCGCGCGGGGGCGCCGACGGACCGACGACCAGGGGAGGGAACGGGCCGCCCCGCTCCCCCGCGATCAGCGCAGGTGCGCCAGCGCGCGGCCGAACCGCTCGCGGAAGTCGCGCACCTCCGCGTCGCCGACGATGAGCGGGGGTGCGATGCGCAGGCTGCGCGCGTTGGGGGCGTTGATGATGAGCCCCTCGCCGAGCGCGGCGGCCGCGATGCGCCCGCCGTCGTCGTGGTGGAGGCCCACGCCGATGAGGAGGCCGCGTCCGCGGACCTCGGCGATGAGCGGGGAGTCGAGGCCGGTGATGGCCGCGCGGATCTCCTCGCCCCGACGCGCGGCGTTCTCCACGAGCCCGGCGTCCTCAATCTCGGCGAGGACGGCGTCCCCGGCCGCGGTGGCCAGCGGGTTGCCGCCGAACGTGGATCCGTGCTGGCCCTTCTGGAGGAGGTCGGCCGCCGCGTCGAAGGCCACGAGCGCCCCGATGGGGACGCCGCCCGCGATGCCCTTGGCGATGGTGACCGCGTCCGGCCGCACGCCCTCGTGCTCGTAGGCGAACCAGCGGCCGGTGCGGCCGACGCCCGTCTGGATCTCGTCGAGGATGAGCAGCGCGCCGTGCTCGCGCGTGAGCTCCCGGGCGCGGCGGAGGAAGCCCGCAGGCAGGTCGACCACGCCGGCCTCCCCCTGGATCGGCTCGAGGATGAGCGCCTGGACGGTGTCGTCGATCGCGGCCTCGAGCGCCTCGAGGGTCGGTGCGATGTGCTCGACGCCGCCGGGCAGCGGCAGGAACGGCGCCTGCAGCGCGGGCTGTCCGGTGAGCGCGAGCGCGCCCATCGTGCGGCCGTGGAACGAGCCCTGGAGCGTGATGACACGCGTGCGCCGCTCGGATCCGTTGCGGCGCGCCAGCTTGAAGGCCGCCTCGTTCGCCTCGGCACCCGAGTTGCCGAAGTAGACGCGGCCGGTGTCGCCCGCGCCCGTGATCCGGCGGAGGCGTTCGGCGAGCGCGATCTGCGGCGGCGTGGCGAAGTAGTTGGAGACGTGCGCCAGCGTCGAGACCTGCTCGGTGACCGCGCGGATGAGCGCCGGGTGCGCGTGCCCGAGCGAGTTGACGGCGATGCCGGCGAGGAAGTCGAGGTACTCGCGACCGGTCGAGTCCCACACGCGGCAGCCCTCGCCGCGCACGAGCATGGCGAGCGGCGGCGGGGACGAGCGCATCATCGCGGCCTGGAAGCGGTCGGACCACTCGCTCTCGGTCTGCGTGGTGCGCCGCTCGGGCTGGGTCGTGGTCATGCGGGCACGACCTCCGTTCCGATTCCGTTCGTGGTGAAGATCTCGAGGAGCATCGAGTGCGGGATGCGGCCGTCGATGATGGCGGCCTTGGGCACTCCCCCGTCGACCGCCTCGAGGCACGCGGCCATCTTCGGGATCATGCCCGACTCGAGGGAGGGCAGCAGGGCGCGGAGCTCGTCCGCTCGGATGTCGGAGACGAGCGATCCGCGGTCGGGCCAGTCGCGGTAGAGGCCGGCGACGTCGGTGAGGATGACGAGCTTCTCGGCCCCGAGGGCCACGGCGAGCGCGGCGGCGGCGGCGTCCGCGTTGACGTTGAGCGAGACGGCCGGGTCGGACTCGTCGGGCGCGATGGACGAGACGACGGGGATGCGACCGGCGTCGAGCTGCGCGAGCACGGCCGTGGGGTCGACGGAGACGACGTCGCCCACGAGGCCGAGGTCGACCTCGACGCCGTCCACGACCGCACCGCGACGGCGGCCCGTGAACAGGCCCGCGTCCTCGCCGGAGACGGCGGCCGCCAGCGGGCCGTGGGCGTTGATACCGCGCACGACGTCGCGGCTGACCTGCCCGGTGAGCACCATGCGCACGACCTCGAGCACCTCGGGCGTGGTGACGCGGTAGCCCCCGCGGAACTCGCTCTCGATGCCGAGGCGCGTGAGCATCGCGCTGATCTGCGGGCCGCCGCCGTGCACGACGACCGGCCGGAGCCCGGCGTACCGGAGGTAGACGACGTCCTCCGCGAAGGTGCGCGTGAGCTCCTCGTCGACCATGGCGTTGCCCCCGAACTTCACGACCACGATGCGGTCGTGGAAGCGCTGCAGCCACGACAGCGACTCGATGAGCGTCGCCGCCTTCGACTCGGCCTGCGCCTGGTCGCGCTCCGCGGCGTCCTGCGTGATGGCGGTCACGTCCGTCCCGTCTGCGCCCGCCATCAGCTGGCGTACGCGCTGTTCTCGTGCACGTAGTCGTGCGTGAGGTCGTTGGTGAGGATGGTCGCCGTCGCGTCGCCCGCGTGCAGGTCGATGAGCACGTGCACGGCGCGCGGGTGCAGGTCGACCAGGTCGCGGCTCGCGTGCGGCTCGCCCGCGCGGCACACCTCGACGCCGTTGATGGCGACGTCGATGCCGTAGGGGTCGAATGCGGCGCCCGTGGTGCCGACCGCGGCGAGCACGCGGCCCCAGTTGGGGTCGTTGCCGAAGACGGCGGCCTTGAACAGGTTGCTGCGCGCGACCGCACGGCCGACCTCGACGGCATCGTCGTCGGACGCCGCGTGCACGACCTCGATGGCGATGTCATGGGACGCGCCCTCGGCATCGGCCTGGAGCTGCTCGGCGAGGTCGGCGCACACGGCCGTGAGGGCGGCCTGGAACTCCGCGACGTCGGGCACGAGGCCGGACGCACCGGATGCCAGGAGCGTGACCTGGTCGTTGGTGGACATGCAGCCGTCCGAGTCGAGCCGGTCGAACGTGACCCGCGTGGCCTCGCGCAGCGCGGCGTCGAGCCGGGCGGCGTCGAGGTCGGCGTCCGTGGTGATGACGACGAGCATCGTCGCGAGGCCCGGTGCGAGCATGCCCGCGCCCTTGGCCATGCCGCCCACGGTCCAGCCGGCGTCGGAGGACCGCGCCGACTGCTTCGGCTTCGTGTCGGTGGTCATGATGGCCCGCGCCGCGTCGTCCCCGCCGCCCGCGCCGAGCGCGACGGCCACGCGGGCCACGCCGTCCTCGAGCTTGTCGAGCGGGAGCTGCTCGCCGATGAGGCCCGTGCTGCAGACCAGCACGTCGCCGCTGGAGACGTCGAGCGCGCGGCCGACCGCCTCGGCGGTCGCGTGCGTGACCTGGAACCCGCGGGACCCGGTGTAGCAGTTGGCGCCGCCGGAGTTGAGCACGACGGCGCTCACCCGGCCGTCGCCGATGACCTGGCGCGACCAGAGGATGGGGTTCGCCTGGCAGCGGTTGCTGGTGAAGACCGCGGCGGCCGCCTGCGACGGGCCGGTGTTGCGGACAAGGGCGACGTCGAGCGCGCCCGTGGACTTGAGGCCGGCCGCGACCCCTGCCGCGACGAAGCCGCGTGCGGCGGTGACGCTCACGGGGCGACCCCGTTCACCGGGAGGCCGAGATGCTCGGGCAGCCCGAGCGCGATGTTGGCCGACTGGATGGCCGCGCCCGCCGTGCCCTTGACCAGGTTGTCGATGGCCGTGACCGTGACGACGCGACCGGCGGCCTCGTCGACCGCGAGGCCCACGAGCGCGGTGTTCGACCCCGTGACGTCGGACACGTTCGGGAACGACCCCTCGGGCAGCAGGTGCACGAACGGCTCGTCGGCGTACGCCCTCTCCCACGCGGCGCGCACGTCGTGCGCGGAGGCGCCGGGCGCGAGGCGCGCGGTGGCCGTGGCGAGGATCCCCCGCGCCATCGGCACGAGCACGGGCGTGAACGAGACGCTCACGTGCCGGCCGCCCGCGGCCTCGAGGTTCTGGCGGATCTCCGGGGTGTGCCGGTGGGTGCCGCCGACCGCGTAGGCGCTCGCGGATCCGAGGATCTCGCTCGCCAGCAGGTTGGTGCGGAGCGAGCGCCCGGCGCCGGAGGGGCCGACCGCGAGGACCGCGACGATGTCCTCGGGCTCGATGACGCCTGCGCGGATGCCGGGCTGGAGCCCGAGCGTGATGGCGGTGACGTTGCAGCCGGGCACCGCGATGCGCTTCACGCCGGAGAGGCGCGTGCGCTGGGTGCCGCCCTCCTCGGCGTGCAGCAGCTCGGGGAGGCCGTACGGCCAGGCACCCGCGAAGTCGCCGCCGTAGAAGGCGTCCCACGCCGCCTCGTCGACGAGCCGGTGGTCGGCGCCGCAGTCGACCACGAGCGTGGAGTCGTCGAGCGCGGCCGTGATGGCGCCGGACTTGCCGTGCGGCAGCGCGAGGAAGACCACGTCGTGGCCAGCGAGCTGCTCGGCGGTCGTCTCGACGAACGTGCGGTCGGCGTACGAGGTGAGGTGCGGATGCACCTGCCGCAGCCGCTCGCCCGCGTTCTGGAAGGCGGTGAGCGTCGTGACCTCGAGCTGCGGGTGGTCGGCGAGCAGGCGGAGGAGCTCCCCGCCCGCGTAGCCGCTGGCGCCCGCGACGGCGACTGAGAATGACATGCATCAAACCTAGCGCCGGTACCGGGGGCGCCCTGCCGGGAGACGGGCGCCGGACGCACGCGCGGGCGGGCCCTCCCTGGGGAGGAGCCCGCCCGCGCGGATCGACGCCGCTGCCGGCCCGCTACTCGCGGAGCGCGGCGCCGAAGCGCTCGGCGGCGAGCCGCACGGCTCCGTCGCGCGCCTCGCTGGCCTCGGCCGCGGTAAGCGTGCGGTCGGGAGCCCGGAAGCGGAGCGCGAACGTGAGCGAGCGGGTGCCCGCCTCCACGCCCGGGCCGCGGTAGTCGTCCACGAGTCGGGCGGTCTCGAGCAGCTCGCCCGCCCCCTCGACCACCGTGCCCAGGATGTCCCCCGCGGGGATCTCGAGCGGCACCACCAGGCTGAGGTCCTGCGTGGCGACGGGCATCGACGTGAGCGGGCGCACCTCGACGGTGCCGCCGGCGAGCGCGACGATCCGGTCGAGGTCGACCTCGGCGAGCGCGACGCGCTCCGGCAGGTCGAGCTCCGCGGCGAGCGCGGGCAGCAACTCCCCCGCGAAGCCGACGATGACGGGCCCGTCGGACGTCACGACCTCGACGGCGGCCGTGCGCCCCGGGTGCAGGGCGATGTGCGCGCCCTGCTCGAAGCGGATCTCGACGCCCACCGCGTGCGCGAGCTGGCGGACCGCGTCGAGCGCGTCCACGAGGCCGGCGCGCTGCGCGGGCGTGCCCGGCTGCTTCGGCACGGCGTCGCCGAGGATCAGCACGCCCACGTGGCGCGGCTGCGGCGGGATTCCCGCGTCGAGCGCGCGGAGCGTCTCCGCGTCGGGGCGGGCGGCGCCGGGCGGCATCTCGGGCGAGCCGTACGCGACGCCCGCCGACGGCAGGAACACGGTGCCGGTCTCGAAGAGCGCGAGGTCGGTGGATCCGCGCGACAGGTTGCGCCGCGCGATGTCGACGAGCCCGGGCAGCAGCGAGCGCCGGAGCAGCGGGAAGGCGACGTCGAGCGGGTTGGCGAGCCGGACCGCGGGGGCGTCGTCGCGGTCCGCGGCGCCGAAGCGCGCGTTCTGCGCCTCGGAGGCGAAGGGCGAGCCCATGACCTCGGTCAGCCCGCTCGCGGCGAGCACGAGGGATGCCTGCCGGCGGAGGCGCTGCGCCGCCGTGAGGCCGCGGCCGGGCGGCGCGACGGGCAGCACGGCCGGGATGCGGTCGTAGCCGACGATGCGCGCGACCTCCTCCACGAGGTCCGCGCGGTGCCGGAGGTCGGGACGCCAGGTCGGCGGCGTGACGAGGAGGACGCCGTCGCGCTCCTCGAGCGCGCAGCCCACGTCGGCGAGCGCATGGCGCACCTCGTCGGCGGTGTAGTCGACGCCGACGAGCGACGCCGGGTAGCCGAGCGGCAGCTCGACGGCGTCCGGTGCCGTGCTCGTGTCGAGGACCGATCCGAGGCCCTCCGCGTGCCCGCCCGCGAGCTCCTCGAGGAGCTGCACGACGCGCGCCGCGGCAGCCGGCGCGATCGCCGGGTCGACCCCGCGCTCGAAGCGCTTGGACGCCTCGCTCGGCAGCTTGTGCCGGCGGGCCGTGCGCGCGATCGACACCGACTCGAAGCCGGCCGCCTCGATCAGCGCGCGCGTGGTGCCCGCGCCGACCTCGGTGGATGCCCCGCCCATGACGCCCGCGAGCCCGACGGGCCCGGAGTCGTCGGCGATGACGAGGTCCTCGACGTGCAGCGCGCGCTCGCGCCCGTCGAGGGTCACGAGCGTCTCGCCCTCCGCGGCGCGACGCACCACGAGGCCGCCCTGCAGCCGGTCGAGGTCGTAGGCGTGGATCGGCTGGCCGAGCTCGAGCATGACGTAGTTCGTCACGTCGACCGCGAGCGAGATCGACCGGACGCCGGCCAGCGTGAGCCGCGAGACCATCCACGGCGGGGTGGGACGGGAGACGTCGAGGCCGGAGACCACGCGCGTGACGAAGACCTCGGCCCCGATGCGTCCGCGGATCGGGGCGGCGTCGTCGACGCGCACCTCGACGCCCTGGACGGGCGCGTCGGCCGCGAGCAGCGCGAGCGCGTCCGCGGGGTCGGTGAACGCGGCACCCGTGGCGTGCGCGTACTCGCGGGCGATGCCGCGGATCGAGAACGCATACCCGCGGTCGGGCGTGACGTTGACCTCCACCGCGGTGTCGTCGAGATGCAGGAGCGCGAGCGCGTCCGTGCCGACCTCGGGGTCGAGGCCGAGCGAGGACAGGACGAGGATGCCGTCGTGCTCCTCCCCGAGGCCGAGCTCCCGGGACGACGCGATCATGCCGTCGGACACGTGCCCGTACGTCTTCCGCGCGCTGATGGGGAACGGGCCGGGGAGCACCGCGCCCGGCAGGCTCACCACGACCTTGTCGCCGACCACGAAGTTGTGCGCGCCGCAGACGATGCCGCGCACGTCCTCCCCGCCGTCGGCCGCCGTGGCGCCCTCGGGCGCGACGCGCACCTGGCACCAGTTGATGGTCTTGCCGTTGGTCTGGGGCTCGGGGGTCGCCTCGAGCACCTGCCCGACGACGACGGGGCCCGAGATCGAGAACGCGTGCACGTCCTCCTCCTCGAGGCCCACCTTCACGAGCGCCGCGTGGACGTCCTCGGGGACGACCTGCGCGGGGAGCTCGACGTGCTCGCCGAGCCAGCTGATCGGGATCCTCACGACTACACCACCATCCCGAACTGCGCGCCGAATCGGATGTCGCCCTCGACGATGTCGCGCATGTCGGAGAGGTCGTTGCGGAACATGAGGGTGCGCTCGGTGCCCATGCCGAACGCGAAGCCCTGGTACTCGTCGGGGTCGATGCCCGCGGAGCGCAGCACGTTCGGGTTCACCATGCCGCAGCCGCCCCACTCGATCCAGCGGGGACCGCCCGCGGCGGCCGGGTGCCAGACGTCCATCTCGGCGCTCGGCTCGGTGAAGGGGAAGTAGTTGGGGCGGAGCCGGATGCGCGCGTCCTCGCCGAACATGGAGCGCGCGAAGTGCTCGAGCGTGCCGCGCAGGTGCGCCATGGTGAGGCCGCGGTCGATGGCGATGCCCTCGATCTGGCGGAACGCGGGCGTGTGCGTCGCGTCGAGCTCGTCGCTGCGGAAGGTGCGGCCCTGCGCGATCGTGTAGACCGGCAGCTCGTCGGCGAGCAGCGTGCGGATCTGCACGGGCGACGTGTGCGTGCGGAGCACCAGGTGCGCGTCGGTCGGATCCACGTAGAAGGAGTCCTGCATCGCGCGCGCCGGGTGGTCGGGCGGGAAGTTGAGCGCGTCGAAGTTGAACCACTCGCTCTCGAGCTCCGGGCCCTCGTTCACCTGCCAGCCCATCCCGACGAAGATGTCGGCGATGCGCTCCTCGAGCATGGTGAGAGGGTGGCGGGCGCCGGCGCGCCAGCGGCTCGGCAGCGCGGTGACGTCGACGGCCTCGGCGACGAGGCGCTCGGCGGCCTCCTGCTCCTGGATCTCGGCCTCGCGGGCCTGGAACGCCTGCGTTACGCGGGCGCGCGACTGGCCGACGAGCTTGCCGGCGTCCTTGCGCTCGGCGGGCGGCAGCGACCGGAGCGACCCGTTCAGCCGGGCGAGCGGGGACGCCTCGCCGATGTGGGCGGAGCGCGCCTGGGCGAGCGACGCGGAGTCGGTGGTGGCGGCGAGCGCGGCCATCGCCTCGTCCACGGCGGAGGCGACGCTCTCCTCGGAGATCTGGGGTTCGGACATGAGGCCCGAGTCTACCGATCGGACGGGGCGCGACCCGCCCTCACGAGGACGCGCGACGGGCCCGCCGCGTGCGTGCGACGGGCCCGTGACGGGAGGCGGGGAGCGCCCCGCGGAGGGCCTACGCCCCCTGCGAGGTCCCGACCGCGACGGTCTTCGCGACACGCGGACCGCGCTTGCGGGCGAGGCGACGCGCGATGGTCGAGACCGTGAGGTTGAGCACGAGGTACATCCCCACCATGACCACGAAGATCGGCAGCGAGTTGTCGCGGCTCGTGGCCTCGAGGATCAGCTCCCCCTGCTTGGTGAGGCCCACGAGGCTCACGATCGTGCCGAGCGCGGTGTCCTTGATGAGCACCACCAGCTGGGCGACGATGATCGGCAGCATCGTGCGGAACGCCTGCGGGAACTCGACGAGCAGGCGGTTCTGCAGCGGACGCAGGCCGATGGCGAGGCCCGCCTCGCGCTGGCCGCGCGGGAGGCCGAGGATGCCGGACCGGAGCGCCTCGCCGATGATCGCGCCGTTGTAGAGCGTGAGCGCCGTCACGACCGACCAGTACGGGCCGATCGGGAAGATGAGGTAGATGAACAGCATCATCAGCAGCACGGGCATGCCGCGGAAGAACTCGAGCACCACGGTGACGGCGTAGCGCACGATCCGGTGCTCGCTCATCCGGAGGAGCGCGAGCACCATGCCGAGCAGGATCGCGAGCACCGCGGCGACCGCGGCGGACTGCAGCACCACCCAGAGGCCCTTGAGCAGCAGGCCCCAGACGAGCGGGTCGTTGAGCACGAGCCAGATGTCGGGGCTGAACTGCCCGGCCTGCTGCAGCTTGACGGCGGCGAAGGCCAGGACGGCCACGAGCACGACCCCGGTGACGACGGAGAGGATGCGGGAGCGACGGCGGGCGCGGGGGCCGGGGACGTCGTAGAGGACCTGGCTCATCGGGAGACCGCCACTCGCTTCTCGAGGTGGTCCGCCAGCTGACCGAGCGGGACCGTGATGATGAGGTAGAAGAACGCGACGCCCACGAACACCCAGACGACCGCGTTCCCGTTGGCGTTCGCGACGTCGCGGCCCACGTTGAACAGCTCGTAGATGAAGTAGGCGCCGGCGATCGACGTGTTCTTGGTGAGCGCGATGACCACGTTGATCAGCGGCGGCACGACCGTGCGCAGCGCCTGCGGCAGGATCACGTGCCCGAGCGTCTGCGAGAACGTGAGCCCGATGCTGCGCGCCGCCTCGGCCTGCCCGACCGGCACGCTGTTGATGCCCGAGCGGATCGCCTCGGCGAAGAACGGCGCCGTGTAGAGCGTGAGCGCGAGCACCGCGGCCGTCATGAACGGCAGCGCGCCCGAGATCGACGTGATCACGACGCTGAAGAAGGTGAAGACGAGCAGGAGCGGGGTGTTCCGCAGCAGCTCGACATACACCGTGGAGGTGGCGCGGAGGCTCGCGACGGGCGAGATCCTCATGGCGGCGATCACGACCCCGAGCGGGAGCGCGAAGAGCACCGTGGTGAGGAGCAGGCGCAGCGTGCCGCCGAACCCCCGGAGGAACACGTCGAGATTGTCGAGGATCACGTCCACGGCACACCTCCTGGATGATGCGTCCGGCGGGCCGGACGGCGGGTGGATCCGGGCGCTCGGGCGCCCGGACGAGGGAGGGCCCCGCGCGCGCGTCGGCGCGCGCGGGGCCCGGTGGGACTAGTAGCGGTCGATCGCCGGGGGCTCCGGCGTGTCGATGACCGTGCCGGCCGTCGCCTCGAACAGGCGCGCCCAGGTGCCGTCGTCGTAGGCCTCCTGCAGCGTGTCGTCGATGAAGGTCCGGAAGGCCTGGTCGTCCTTGGCCACGCCGATGCCGTAGGGCTCCTCCGTGAAGGTCTCGCCGTCGCCGACGAGCTTGAACTCGCCCTCGTTCTGGTCGATGAAGCCGGAGAGGATCACGTTGTCGGTCGTGACCGCGGACACCTGGCCGTTGCGCAGCGGGTCGAGGCACTTGCTGTAGACGTCGGTGGGCACGACGACCGCGCCGAACTTCGCCTCGATGTTCGCGGCGGGCGTGGATCCGGCGACGGAGCAGACCTGCTTGCCGCGGACGTCCTCGGGGGTCGTGATGGTCGTGTCGTCCGCGAGCACCATGAGCGCCTGGCCGGCGACGTAGTACGGTCCCGCGAAGCCCACGACCTCCTTGCGCTTGTCGTTGATCGTGTAGGTCGCGACGACCGCATCGACCGAGCCGTTCTGGATGAAGGGCTCGCGGTTCGCGGACACCGTCTCCGTGAACTTGATGCCGTCGAACGGGATGCCCATCTTGCTGGCGACGAGCGCCGCGATGGCGACGTCGAATCCGGCGGGCTTGCCGTCGAGTCCCGCGAGGCCGAAGAGCGGCTGGTCGTACTTCGTGCCGACCTTCATCTCGCCGGCGGCCGCGAGGCGCGCCATCGTGGTGCCCTCGTCGAACGTGGGGTTCTCCGCGAGCTCGAGCTTGTAGGGGCCGTCGCCGTTCTCGGGCGCGTTCGTGCCGGCGTCGATGCCGCCGTTCGACGCGCTGCCGGCGGCGCCGCAGCCCGTGAGGGCGACGACGACGATCGCGGCGGCCGCGGCGATGGTCAGTTTCCTGTTCTTCATGGTTCCCGTTTCTCTGCTGGTGAGGTGGATGACGGATGCGACGTGTCGCGCGTGGTGCGGGTCGTGCCGTGGTGCGGGTCGTGCGGGCACCCGGACGCGCCTGCCTCGGCGGCGTCCGGATGCGGCGGGCGGGCGGCTCGGGCGGCCCGCCCGCGCGTCAGTGGGCGAGGATCTTCGAGAGGAAGTCCTGCGCGCGCGGGCTCTGCGGGTCGTCGAAGAACGCCTGCGGGGTGGTGTCCTCCTCGATGGCGCCATCGGCCATGAAGATCACGCGGTCCGCGGCCTTGCGGGCGAAGCCCATCTCGTGGGTGACGACCACCATCGTCATGCCGTCCTTCGCGAGGCCGACCATGACGTCGAGGACCTCGGTGATCATCTCGGGGTCGAGCGCCGAGGTGGGCTCGTCGAGGAGGATCAGCTTCGGGTCCATCGCGAGCGCGCGCGCGATCGCGACGCGCTGCTGCTGGCCGCCGGAGAGCTGGGCGGGCATCTTCTGCGCCTGGTTGGCGACGCCGACGCGGTCGAGGAGCTCCATCGCCCGCTTCTCCGCCTCGGCCTTGCTCTTCTTGCGGACCTTGATGGGCCCGAGGGTCACGTTCTCGAGGACGGTCTTGTGCGCGAACAGGTTGAACGACTGGAAGACCATGCCCACGTCGGCGCGGAGGCGTGCGAGCTCGGCGCCCTCGGACGGGAGGTCCTGGCCGTCGATGGTGATGGTGCCGTCGTCGATGGTCTCGAGCCGGTTGATCGCGCGGCACAGCGTCGACTTGCCGGAACCGCTGGGGCCGATGACGACGACGACCTCGCCGCGGTTGACCGTGGTCGAGATGTCCTTGAGGACGTGCAGGTCCCCGAAGTGCTTGTTGACGTGGGATACGACGACCAGGGGCTCGCCGACCGCTGCTGCGGCGGGCGAGGCGGGGTCCACCGTCGGGCTCTGCTCCATGCGAACACCATATCCATGACGGTGTTTCGTCCGCGTTTCCCCGGGGCATCGTCACCCCATCGTGACGCGCCGCTCGCGTTTCCGCCGATCAGGCCCGGTGGACCCGCCCGTCGGAGACCTCGCGGCCGTCAGGCGTCCGCGGCACCGACCGTCGGGCCGCCGGCTCAGGCGCGCTGCGCGAACGCCGACTCGTAGAGGCACACGGATGCGGCGGTCGCGAGGTTCATCGACTCGGCCTGGCCGTAGATCGGCACGACGACGGCGCGGTCCGCGAGCGCGAGGTGCTCGTCCTGGAGGCCGCGGGCCTCGTTGCCGAACAGCCACGCGGTGGGCGCGGCGAGGCCGCCCGACGAGCGCTCGGCGAGGAGGTCGTCCCCCTTCACATCGGCGGCGAGGACCTGGAGACCTGCGGCCTTCACGCGCTCGAGCACGGCGTCGAGCTCGGGCATGATCGCGACCGGCAGGTGGAACAGCGATCCCGTCGTGGCGCGCACGACCTTGGGGTTGTAGAGGTCGACCGACCGGCCCGTGAGGATCACGGCGTCGGCTCCGGCGGCGTCGGCGGCGCGGATGATGGTGCCCGCGTTGCCGGGATCGCGCACCTCCTCGAGGATCGCGATGAGGCGCGGCTCGTCGCCGAGGATCTGCTTGAGCGAGGTGGGGAACTGCCGGCACACGCCCACGACGCCCTGCGGCGTGACGGTGTCCGCCATCGACGCGATGACGTCCTCCGTGACGAACTCGACCTCGACCTCCGACTCGCGGACCGCGCGCGCGAGATCCGGGTAGCGGTCGAGCGCCGTGGGCGTCGCGAAGAGCTCCAGGACGAGGTCGGGCCGGAAGGCGAGAGCCTCGGACACGGCCTGCGGACCCTCGAGCAGGAAGAGGCCGGTGTCGGCACGGGCATCCCGCTTCGCGAGCTTGGCGACGCCTCGGACGCGCGGGGAGCGGGGGTTGTCGAGCATGGCCCAAGACTAATGGCGCGCCCCCGAACGGGGACGCGCCATCAGCGGTGGGGCGGGATGCGCTACGCGTTCGCCGCGACCTTGGGGGCCGAGGTGTTCGCGGGCAGGGCGGCCTTGGCCGTCTGCACGAGCGAGGCGAAGGTCGCGGGCTCGTGGACCGCGAGGTCCGCGAGGATGCGACGGTCGACCTGGACGCCGGCGAGCGAGAGGCCCTGGATGAGGCGGTTGTACGTCAGGCCGTTCGCACGGGCGGCGGCGTTGATGCGCTGGATCCAGAGGCGGCGGAACTCGCCCTTCTTGGCGCGGCGGTCGCGGTACGCGTAGACGAGGGAGTGGGTGACCTGCTCCTTGGCCTTGCGGTACAGGCGCGAGCGCTGGCCGCGGTAACCGGCGGCGCGCTCGAGGATGACCCGACGCTTCTTGTGGGCGTTGACGGCCCTCTTGACTCTTGCCATTTCAGTTGTTCCTATTCGAGTTCAGGTGTCGCGGGCGACGAGGGGGTCTAGCGACCGAGGAGCTTCTTGGCGACCTTCATGTCGGCCTTGGCCAGGGGCTGGTCCTGGTTGAGTCGCGCCTTGCGCTTGGAGGACTTGACCTCGAGGTTGTGGCGCATGCCGGCCTGCTGCTTCATGATCTTGCCGCTGCCGGTGACCTTGAAACGCTTCTTGGCACCCGAGTGGGTCTTCTGCTTAGGCATTGTTCTCTTCTCTCGCTTCTCGTGCGCTCGCCTTGTTGGCGTCGCGCTTCGCGTTGGCCTCGGCCTTGGCCTCGGACTTGTTCTTGTGCGGTCCGATGACCATGACCATGTTCCGGCCGTCGATCGTGGGGGTGGACTCGACGCTGCCGAACTCGGCGACGTCCTCCGCGAACATCTTGAGCAGGCGCACGCCCTGGTCGGGACGCGACTGCTCGCGGCCGCGGAACAGGATCATGGCCTTGACCTTGTCGCCGTCCTGGAGGAAGCCCTCGGCGCGCTTGCGCTTGGTCTCGTAGTCGTGCTTGTCGATCTTCAGGCGGAAGCGCACCTCCTTGAGGATGGTGTTCGCCTGGTTGCGGCGTGCTTCCTTGGCCTTCTGCGCGGCCTCGTACTTGAACTTGCCGTAGTCCATGATCTTCGCCACGGGGGGCTTGGAGTTGGGCGCGACCTCGACGAGGTCGAGGTCGGCTTCCTGCGCGAGACGCAGCGCGACGTCGATGGATACGACGCCGACCTGCTCGCCTGCTGGGCCAACGAGGCGAACCTCAGGAACTCGGATTCGATCGTTGGTACGGGGATCGCTGATGGACTGCTCCTATTCGTGTCTTCGGGTGGCCCGGCGGCGTGTGAGCCGCTCGGATTCGAGACGAGGAGAGTTCTTCACCAGGGTGCGACGGATGCGTCGTACTCGGCAACACGCCCTTCCCCGCAGATGCGGGGCTCCCGTCTGCGGGTTCCCCTGCGGGATCCGTTCGGACGGGGGAGCGAAATCGACCCGGTAACCTATGGAGGCGGTCAAGCGCGGGTGGGAGATCAATCCTCTTTCGAACCGGGACTGTGACAGCCCCGGAGCCGTCGATCAGCATAGCAGACACCGGGTCCGTCCCGGAAGGGCGGGGATCGACGCCGCGGCGGGTCACCGCACCGGGCCGCATCCGCTCCCCGCCGCCGCACCGCCCGCACCACCAGCGAAGGACAGACATGACCGACACCCCCCGTCCCGACTCCGCGCCGGACGCGCACGTGCACCGCTTCGAGGAGCCGGACGCCGCGGTCGACGCCGCAGGCCCGGCCGAGGGAGTCGAAGGCGCCGCGGGCGTCGCCGACGAGGACACGGCCGACTTCGTCGCCGACCAGTACGCCCGCGACATCGCCGAGGTCTCCGCCGTCGAGGTCATCACCACCACCGCCGTCCACCTCATGAGCGCCGCCGCCGTCAAGTGCGGGCTCGCCGACGACCCCGCGACGCAGACCGACCTCGCCGAGGCGCGGAAGCTGATCATCTCGCTGGCCGGCCTCGTCACCGCCGCCTCCCCCGAGCTCGGCGACCAGCACGCGCGCAGCCTCCGCGACGGCCTCCGCTCGCTGCAGCTCGCGTTCCGCGAGGCGTCGCCCTACCCCGACGCGATCGGCCAGGGCCCCGGCGAGAAGTACACCGGCCCCGTCTCCTGACGCACGACCCGCGCGGCGTGGCCCGCCCGGGACGCGGGTCCAGCGCACGCGCCGCCCACGAGGCCGAGGACGTCCGAGGCGCTGCCGCGGTCGGCGCTCCCGCGCACCCGGTCAGGCGGCCGAGGTGACGCGGAGCCCCATGCTGTCGACGCGGTCGGCGAGCACGGCGCTCCGCGACCACCGGTCCTGCACCCGCGCGAGGAGGTCGTCCAGCGCCGACCGGTCGAGACCGTCGACGAGCACCAGCGTGATGAGGAGCTCCGGGCCCTCGAGGCGGGCCCGCGGGTCCCCCGACGCCGTGCCGAGCGCCACGACGGCGGGCTCCTCCCGGACGCTCTCCTCGAGCTCCGCGACGACCTCCGGATCCTCCGGGCTCGGGGTCCACGGCAGCGACCGCGCGACCGCCCAGACGGCGGGACGACGCAGCACGAACTCGGTGTCGGACATCGGGTCGAGGACGACGAGGTCCGTCTCCTCGCTCGCGGCGGCCAGCGCGACCCGCACGGCGTCCGTCGGCACGGGCCGGGCGGCCGGATTCCATCGGCCCATCGCGGCGACGGACGTGAACACCGGCATCACCGTGCGGCCGTCGGGCCCGGCGACCGTGATGATCGACAGCTCGGCGCTCTTGTCGGCCTTCAGGCCGGTCTCGCCCACCCCCTCCTCGCCGAGGCGCGCCACCAGCGGGATGAGCAGGCGGGCGTCGCGGAGCGCGTCCACGACCGCGGCCGCCCCCACCTCGCCGCGTCCGTGCCGGGCGAGCGCATCCGCCAGGGCGGGAGGCGCGGATCCGTCGTCGCCCGGGAACGCGGTCGGCTCGAAGGAGCGGCCGGCCCAGGGCGTCCCGGCGGAGTCGGCGTGCGGCGTGGAGCCCGTCATCACTCCCCGGCGACGTCGAGCGCCTGGCCGAGCGTGAACGCGCCCGCGTAGAGCGCCTTGCCGACGATGGCGCCCTCGAGCCCGAGCGGCACGAGCTCACGCAGGGCGGCGATGTCGTCGAGGCTGGAGACCCCGCCGGACGCGACGACCGGGCGCTCGGTGCGCTCGAGCACGTCGCGCAGCAGCTGCAGGTTCGGCCCCTGGAGCGTGCCGTCCTTGGTCACGTCGGTGACGACGTAGCGCGCGCAGCCGGCCTCCTCGAGGCGCTCGAGCACCTCCCAGATGTCGCCGCCGTCCTGGGTCCAGCCGCGGGCCGAGAGGGTGCGGCCGCGAACGTCGAGCCCGACCGCGACGGCATCGCCGTGCTGCGCGATGACGCTGGCCGCCCACTCGGGGTTCTCGAGCGCCGCGGTGCCGAGGTTGATGCGCGTCGCGCCGCTCTCGAGCGCCACGTCGAGCGAGCGGTCGTCGCGGATCCCGCCCGACAGCTCGATCTGCACGCCGTCGATGGCGCGGATCACCCGGGAGATGACGGCGAGGTTGTCGCCGCGGCCGAACGCGGCGTCGAGGTCGACGAGGTGCAGCCACTCGGCGCCCTGCTCGGCCCAGTCGCGGGCCGCGTCGACGGGGTCGCCGTAGCCGGTCTCGGTGCCGGCCGCGCCCTGCGTGAGGCGCACGGCCTGGCCGCCGGCCACGTCGACGGCGGGCAGGAGGGTCAGGCGGGGCGTGCTGGTGAACTCGCTCATGGTCGCTCTCGTTCTGTCGTGCGGGCGGGCGGATGCCGTCGGCGACGGCGGGGCGTTCGGGCCGTCAGGCGGCGCGGAGGGTGCCGAGCCAGTTGGCGAGCAGCCGGATCCCGGCCTCGCCCGACTTCTCGGGGTGGAACTGGGTGGCGGACAGCGGGCCGTTCTCCACGGCGGCGACGAAGCGCTCGCCGTGCGTGGCCCACGTGACGCGCGGCGCCGGCAGCGGAGGAAGCGCGTCGATGCCCCAGGTGCGCGCGGCGTAGGAGTGCACGAAGTAGAAGCGCTCCTCCTCGAGCCCGGCGAACAGCGACGATCCCGACGGGGCGTCGACCGTGTTCCAGCCCATGTGCGGCAGGACGTCCGACTCGAGGCGGTCCACCGTGCCCGGCCACTCCCCCAGCCCGGCGACGTCGACGTCGCGCTCCACGCCCCGGTCGAACATGACCTGCATGCCGACGCAGATCCCGAGCACGGGTCGCCCGCCGGCGAGGCGGCGGTCCACGACGCGGTCGCCGCCGGCCGCCCGGAGCGATGTCATGACCGCGGAGAACGCGCCCACCCCGGGGACCAGGAGCCCGTCGGCCTCGTGGGCCCGTCTCGGGTCGCCCGTGAGCTCGACGTCGGCTCCCGCCAGCTCGAGCGCCTTGACGGCGGAGTGGACGTTGCCGCTTCCGTAGTCGAGGACGACGACGGAGGGCCGCGTCACAGCGCGCCCTTGGTGGACGGGATCCCGGACACCCGCGGGTCGAGCTCCTTCGCCTGGCGGAACGCGCGGGCGAAGGACTTGAACTCGGCTTCGGCGATGTGGTGCGGGTCGCGTCCCCCGAGCACGGTGACGTGCACGGTGAGGCCCGCGTGGAAGGTGATGGCCTCGAAGACGTGACGGACCATGGATCCGGTGAAGTGGCCGCCGATGAGGTGCATCTCGAACCCGGCGGGCTCGCCGGAGTGCACGAGGAACGGGCGACCGGAGATGTCGACGACGGACTGCACGAGCGCCTCGTCGAGCGGCACGAGCGCGTCGCCGAAGCGCGCGATGCCGGCCTTGTCGCCGAGCGCCTGGCGGATGGCCTGGCCGAGGACGATGCCCACGTCCTCCACCGTGTGGTGCACGTCGATGTGCGTGTCGCCCGTGGCGGTGACCTTCAGGTCGGTGAGCGAGTGCTTCGCGAAGGCGGTGAGCATGTGGTCGTAGAACGGGACCGAGGTGCTGATCTCGGAGGCGCCGGTGCCGTCGAGGTCGAGCTCGAGCTCGATGCTGGACTCGCTGGTCTGCCGCGTGACGTGCGCGGTGCGCGCGAGGGTGCTCATGCCCTCCATGCTACCGAGCGGCTCCGACTCCCCCGCTCGCTCCCGGCCGCCACCGGGAGACGAGCGGGCCCCGCCTGCCGTCGCCCGCGTGCGGGGGCGCCAGGAGGGATCAGCGGGCGTACTGCGCCGGCACGGCGAGCTGCTGGCCCGCCGAGACGTCCGACGTGGGCAGCCGGTTGAGGTCGACCAGCGAGGCGATGACATCGCGCGGGTCGGAGGACGGCGCGATCTCCTCGGCGAGGTCCCAGAGGGACTGGCCGCTCGAGACGGTGACGTACTCGAGGGGCGCGGCCGCGGCGTCCTTCGACGCGACGGCGGCGCCGCCGTTGAGGGCCACGAGCCCGACGCCCAGCGCCAGGGGCATGGCGACGAGCGCCGTGAGGACGACGCGGCCTCGACGGGTGATGCGCAGGCGCGTGCGCGGCGCGACGGCGGCCTCCGCGACGGCGATGGATGCGGCGGCGGGTACGGGTGCGGGTGCGCTGACAGTGGCGGCGGGGGCTGCGGTGTTCATGGTGACCTCTCGTGCGAGACGGTGGGGCGTCGATGCGACGCGCCCGGCGGTGCAGTGCGGTACGGCATGCGATGCGGGTCCGGCAGCTCGCACCCGGCTCTCGGCCGGGAGAGCCGGATGCGAAGCTGTGTTCCGAACATACATTCGAAGGCGGTGCTCCGCAAGCCCCCATCGCCCCGATCGTGCATCGTCGGCCGCGACACGCTCGAACAGGTGTTTGTACGAGGTGCCCCGGGTGGATACAGTTTCGAGTGCCTGGTCTCCATTCCACCGGGCACCACCGACATCGCCCTCGCGAGGGCGTCGCCCCGCCGGGTCGACGCGCCGCGGAGGGCGTCGGCGACGAGAGGCGGGCCGTGGCATGACGGACGAGCGAGCGGCGGGAGGCGGCGCGACGAGGCGCCGCAAGAGCCTCAGCGACAAGCAGATCTCGATCCTGGAGTTCATCCAGCGCACCATCGCCGGCCAGGGCTACCCGCCGAGCATGCGCGAGATCGGCGACGCCGTGGGCCTCGCCTCGCTCTCCAGCGTCACCCACCAGCTCAACCAGCTGGAGCTCTCCGGCTACCTCCGGCGCGACCCGAACCGGCCCCGCGCCCTCGAGGTGCTCATCGACCTCCCCGGCAGCGGCGCCGCCGAGAGCGGCGAGCCGTCGACGCCCGTGGGCGACGCGGCCATGGTGCCCATGGTCGGGCGCATCGCGGCCGGCATCCCCATCACCGCCGAGCAGATGGTCGAGGAGGTCTTCCCCCTCCCCCGTCAGCTCGTGGGCAAGGGCGACCTCTTCATGCTGCGCGTCGTCGGCGACTCGATGATCGACGCGGCCATCTGCGACGGCGACTGGGTCGTCGTGCGCCAGCAGAAGACGGCCGAGAACGGGGACATCGTCGCGGCGATGCTCGACGACGAGGCCACCGTCAAGGTGTTCCGCCAGCGCGACGGCCACACGTGGCTGCTGCCCCGCAACAGCGCCTTCGAGCCGATCCTCGGCGACTTCGCCGAGGTCGTCGGCAAGGTCGTGGCGGTCATGCGCTCCGTCTGACGCCCGCACGACGCACGAGAGCGGCCGGTCCCCGAGGGGATCGGCCGCTCTCGTGCGTGCGGGGAGTCGCGGATCAGGCGGTGGGCACCACGGCGTACCGGGCGACCTGCGCCTGCTGCTCCGCCGTGACGAGCGCGCGCACGCGCGTCCCGTCCTCGACGTAGGACGTCTCGAGCACCTTCGCGCCGTCGTGCAGCATCGCGACGACCTCGCCGTGCTCGAACGGCACCAGCAGGTCGACCTCGATGGTCGGCTGCGGCAGCAGCTCGGCGATGCGGCGACGCAGCTCCTCGACGCCCTCGCCCGTGCGGGCGGAGACGAACACGCCCTGCGGGGCGAGCCCGCGGAGGACGACGCGGTCCCCGTCCGACGCGAGGTCGCTCTTGTTGAACACCACGATCTCCGGGATGCCCGACGCGTCGACCTCGGCGATGACCTCGTGCACGGTGGCGAGCTGCGCGGCCGGATCCGGGTGCGACGCGTCCACGACGTGCACGAGCACGTCGGAGTCCGCGAGCTCCTCCAGCGTCGAGCGGAAGGCCTCCACCAGCTGATGCGGCAGGTTGCGGACGAAGCCCACCGTGTCGGCCAGCGTGTACAGCTGCCCCTGGTCGGTCTCGGTCTTGCGGACCGTGGCGTCGAGGGTGGCGAACAACGCGTTCTCCACGAGCACGCCCGCCTTCGTCACCCGGTTCAGCAGCGACGACTTGCCGGCGTTCGTGTATCCCACGATGGCCACCGACGGCACGGCGTTGCGGTCGCGGTTGGCGCGCTTCGTGTCGCGCGCGGGCTTCATCCCGGCGATCTGCTTGCGCAGCTTCGCCATGCGCGTGTTGATGCGTCGGCGGTCGAGCTCGATCTTCGTCTCACCCGGACCGCGGGATCCCATGCCCGCGCCCGCGCCGCCGACCTGGCCGCCGGCCTGGCGCGACATCGAGTCACCCCAGCCGCGGAGGCGGGGAAGGAGGTACTGCAGCTGCGCGAGTTCGACCTGCGCCTTGCCCTCGCGGCTCTTGGCGTGCTGGCTGAAGATGTCGAGGATCACGGCGGTGCGGTCGATGACCTTGACCTTCACCACGTCCTCGAGCGCGCGCCGCTGGCTCGGGGCGAGCTCGGTGTCGGCGATGACGGTGTCGGCACCGACCGCGGCGACGAGCGCACGCAGCTCCTCGGCCTTGCCGCTGCCGAAGTAGGTGCTGGGGTCCGGGGTGGGCCGGCGCTGCAGCAGGCCGTCGAGGACCACGGCGCCCGCTGTCTCGGCGAGAGCCGCGAGCTCGCGCATGCTGTTCTCGGCGTCGTCGACGGAGCCCTGCGAGTACACGCCGATCAGCACGACGTTCTCGAGGCGCAGCTGCCGGTACTCGACCTCGGTGACGTCCTGGAGCTCGGTCGACAGGCCGGCGACGCGACGCAGCGCCTGGCGGTCCGCGCGCTCGGACTGGTCGCCGTCGAAGCCCTGCTCGGTGTCGGGGGCCGCGGACAGCGCCTGCGCGCCGGATCCGCGGAAGAGGGCGTAGCCGGCGGACCGGTTCTCCGCCCGGGCGAGGACGCGCGCGACGACGTCGTCCCCGGCGGTGCTCTCGGTGGACGTCGTCGTCGGGTCCGCGGGCTGGTCGTGCTCGTCGTGCGTGATCATGTGCTCCCATCGTAGCGTCGGCGTCCGGTATCGTCCCGTTCATGGCCGACGCGCATTACTTCTCCTCGTCGCCGGCCGGCCCCCTGCGCACCCGCACCATCACGGTCGAGCTGGGCGGACGGACGGTCGACCTCGAGACCGCGGGCGGCGTCTTCAGCCCCGAGCACGTCGACCAGGGCACCCTGGTGCTGCTGCGCAACGTCCCGACGCCTCCGGCGGAGGGCCATCTGCTGGACGTGGGCTGCGGCTGGGGGCCGGTGGCGCTCGACCTGGCGATGCGGTCGCCGTCGGCCACGGTGTGGGCGGTCGACGTGAACGAGCGGGCGCTCGAGCTGACGCGGGCGAACGCCCGGTCCCTCGGTCTCGAGAACGTCAACGCGGTGCTGCCCGAGGATGTTCCCGCCGACCTCGCGTTCGCCACGGTGTGGTCGAACCCGCCCATCCGTGTGGGCAAGGAGGCCCTGCACGGGATCCTCACGCACTGGCTGCCTCGGCTCGCGGACGGCGCCGACGCGTGGCTGGTGGTGCAGCGGAACCTGGGATCCGACTCCCTGCAGCGCTGGCTGGTCGATGCTCTGCCCGCGGGGCTCGAGACCACGCGGGCCGCGTCGGACAAGGGCTTCCGCGTGCTGCGCGTCCACCGCGCCGACGACTAGGGCACGGGCCGGCTCTCCGCTCCGACGACGACGGCCGGGCCGCTGCGACGATCAGGCCAGCGCGACGACGCCGTCGAACACCAGCTCCGCGGGACCCGACAGGCCGACGTGCTCGCCGTCCTCCGCCGGGAACATGCGCACTCCGAGCACGCCGCCGGGGACCTGCACCCGCCACTGGTGCGGGGCCGCCGCCCCCGCCCAGTGCCGGGTCGCGAGGGCGGCGGCCACCGCGCCCGTGCCGCAGCTCAGCGTCTCGCCGCTGCCGCGCTCGTGCACGCGCATCGTGATGTGGCCGATGCCGTCGACGACGAGCGGATCCGCGGGGACGACCAGCTCGACGTTCACGCCGCCCGCGGGCTCCGGATCGAGCTGCGGGACGAAGCCCAGGTCGGCCTGCGCGAGCTCGTCCTCGCTGGAGAGCGCGACGACGACGTGCGGGTTCCCGACGTCGATGCCGAGGCCGGGGCGGGCCACCTGCAGGTCCTTGGCGCGCACCAGGGGCTCGCCGCCGGCGAGGGCCCAGCGTCCGAGGTCGACCTGGAAGCCGGATCCGCTGCGCTGCACCTCGCGCACGCCGGCGCGGGTGCCGATGGGGACGGTGCGGCCCGGCGGCAGCTCGATGAGGCCGTTCTCGATGAGGAAGAGCGTGAACACGCGGATGCCGTTGCCGCACATCTCCGCAGGGCTGCCGTCCGCGTTGCGGTAGTCCATGAACCACTCGGCGTCGGGGTCCTCCGCGAGGGCCGCCTGGCCCTCGGGGATCCGGCTCGACAGGACCGCGCGGATCGTGCCGTCGCCGCCGATGCCGAAGTGGCGGTCGCAGAGCGCCTGCACCTGCGTGTCGGTCAGCTGGATCTCGCCCGCGGGATCGGCGTACAGCACGAAGTCGTTGCCCGTGCCCTGTCCCTTGGTGAACTGCAGGTCTGCCATGCCGCCAGCCTACGGGCGCGTCACCGGGAGGGCGTCGAGGGCCTGCGCCAGGAGCTGGTCGTCGCGCGCATCGAGCCGCACCGCCTCGGTGTAGCGGCCGAACCAGGACACCTGTCGACGGGCGTACCGGCGGGTCAGCGCGCGCGTCTCCTCGACGGCCTCCGCCTCCGTGATCTCGCCCGCGAGCTGTCGCGCCGCCTGCGCGTAGCCGATGGCCCGCGACGCGGTGACGCCGTCGGCGAGACCCGCGGGCAGCAGCCCGGCCACCTCGTCGACGAGGCCGGCGGCCCACATGCCCTCGACGCGCGCGTCGAGCCGCGGGACGAGCTCCTCGCGCGGGAGCGTGAGGGCCAGGATGCGCGCGGGGTGCCAGGCCTGCGGCTCGGCCGTCTCGCGCGCCGGCTGGGCACCGGAGATCTCGGCGACCTCCAGGGCCCGGACCAGCCGTCGGCCGTTGTGGGCGCCGATGCGCTGCGCGGCCGCGGGATCGACCTCGCGGAGCCGACGGTGCAGCATCCCCGGACCGGTCTCGACGAGCTCGCGCTCGAGACGCTGCCGGATCTCCGGATCGGTGCCCGGGAAGTCGTAGTCGAACAGCACGGAGGAGACGTAGAGCCCCGAGCCCCCGACGAGGATGGGGACGGCTCCCCGCCCGAGGATCGCGCGCACCGCGGCGCGCGCGTCCTCCTGGTACGCCGCGACGGTGGCCTCGGCCGTCACGTCGAGGACGTCGAGGAGGTGGTGCGGGATGCTGCGGCGCTCCCCCTCCGGGAGCTTGGCGGTGCCGATGTCCATGCCGCGGTAGAGCTGCATGGCGTCCGCGTTCACGATCTCGGCCGCACTCCCCTCGGAGCGGATCCGCTCCGCGATGTCGAGCGAGAGCGCGGACTTGCCGGTGCCCGTGGCGCCGACGACCGCGATGATCGGGGTCACGCCCGGTGGCGCGGGTGCACGGAGCCGCCGTCGCCCAGCGCCGCCACGCGGAGCGAGGGCAGGCCGAGCGAGACGCGGGGCGCCCCTCCGGCGCCGGGACCGGTCGTCGGCGCGGCCGGCACACCGCACGAGTCGGCCTGCGCGCGCTCGTATGCGTCGCCCGCACGCGTGCGGCGGATGCGCAGCGGCGCCTGGTCGACGGCATCGGCGATGAGGTGGAAGGGCGCGGCGCGGGTGATCTCCACGGTCACCGCGTCGCCGGGACGCGGCTCGCCGCTCCCCTCGGGCACGTCGAGGTGGACGAGACGCCCGTCCTGGGCACGGCCGGTGACGCGCCGCGTGTCGCCGTCCTTGCGCCCCTCGTGCGCGCTCACGAGCACCTCGACCGTGCGGCCGACCATGCGCTTGTTCTCCTCGTGGCTGATGCGCTCCTGCAGCGCGGTGAGCCGCGCGTAGCGCTCCTTCACCACGTCGGCCGGCACCTGCTCGTCCATCGTCGCCGCGGGGGTGCCCGGCCGGATCGAGTACTGGAAGGTGAATGCGGAGGAGAAGCGCGACGCCCCGACGACCCGCAGCGTCTCCTGGAAGTCCTCCTCGGTCTCGCCGGGGAAGCCGACGATGATGTCGGTAGTGATGGCGGCGTCCGGGATGCGCGTGCGCACCCGGTCGAGGATCCCGAGGAAGCGCTCCGACCGGTACGAGCGGCGCATGGCCTTGAGGACGCGGTCGGAGCCGGACTGGAGCGGCATGTGCAGCTGCGGCATGACGGCGGGCGTCTCGGCCATGGCGTCGATGACGTCGTCGGTGAAGGCGGCCGGATGCGGGCTGGTGAAGCGGATGCGCTCGAGCCCGTCGATGGCGCCGGCCGCGCGGAGCAGCTTGCCGAAGGCGTGTCGGTCGCCGAACTCGACCCCGTAGGAGTTCACGTTCTGGCCGAGCAGCGTGACCTCGACCGCCCCGTCGTCGACGAGCGCCTGGATCTCGGCGAGGATGTCGCCGGGACGCCTGTCCTTCTCCTTGCCGCGGAGCGCGGGCACGATGCAGAACGTGCAGGTGTTGTTGCAGCCCACGGAGATCGACACCCAGCCGCTCGCGATCTCGTCGCGCTTGGTGGGGAGCGTCGAGGGGAACGTCTCGAGGCTCTCGAGGATCTCGAGCTGCGCCTCCCCGTTGTGCCGCGCCCGTTCGAGCAGCGTGGGGAGCGCGCCCATGTTGTGGGTGCCGAACACGACGTCGACCCAGGGGGCCTTCTCGAGGACCGTCGCCCGGTCCTTCTGCGCGAGGCAGCCGCCGACGGCGATCTGCATGCCCTCGTGCCGGCGCTTCACGCTGGCGAGATGACCGAGGTTGCCGTAGAGCTTGTTGTCCGCGTTCTCGCGGACGGCGCATGTGTTGATGACCACGATGTCGGGCTCGGCGCCCTCTGCCGATACGTAACCGGCCGCCTCGAGCGATCCCGTGAGCCGCTCGGAGTCGTGCACGTTCATCTGGCAGCCGTAGGTGCGGACCTCGTACGTGCGGGGCCTGACGCCGTCGGTGGGACGGGACGCGCGGACGTGCTCGGCGACGGTGCTCATGATCGTCCAATCCTACGGCCGGGCATCCACCCCACCCACTGCCGTCGCCTCAGCGGAAGCGAACGCGCGAGGATCCGCGTCGGGTGGCCAGCGCCGCCTTCGCCGCGTCGCGCACGACGCCTCCGCCGTACCCGCGGCGCATGAGGAACGACGTGAGCCGACGCTCCGCCGTCTCGTCGTCGTAGGAGGACAGCTGACCGACCCGCTTCATGGCGACCTCGGTGGCGCGGGCCAGCTCGTCGTCCGGCTGCTCCGCCATGGCCTCCTCGATGACGAGGGGGTCGAGCTTGCGGCGACGCATCTCCATCTCCACGGATCGGCGGCCGAGGCCCTTGCGATCGAGGTGGGTGTGGAGGATCTGCTCGGCCAGCGCGGCCTCGTCGATGTACTGCAGCGAGACGTAGCGCGCGAGCGTCTCCTCGACGATGTCGGGATCGATCTCCGCCCCTGCCAGCACCTCGCGGGCCTCCGCGAGCGACAGCCCGCGGCCGCGGAGGCGGTTGGCGAGCACGTTGTCCGCCCGCCGACGCTGGCGCTCGGGCGTGCGCTCCGCTACCCGCTCGTCCTCCGCCTCGGCTTCGCGACGCTCGTCCTCGACGCGATCCTCCTCCAGCCGGACCATGTCCCGACGGTAGGCCTCATCCTGCTCGGCCTTCTCCCGCGCACGGGCCGCCCGCTGCTCCTCGGCCCGCCACGCCGCCGGGGTCTCCTCGGGCGTCTCGACGGTCTCGGACTGCGCGCCCGGCGCCGGCTCCCGCGAGGGGCCGTCTGCCCCGCGCGCCGCCTGCGCCTCGGCCTCCGCCAGGACGCGTCGCGCCTCCGCGATGCGCTCCTGGGCCGCGAGAGCCCGCCCCGCCTCGGACGCGTCGACCGCCGCGCCGATCGTGACGACGCCGTCCACCTCGCTCACGGTCCGGCCACGTGCGGGGTGCGTGGGCTCCACGCGAGGAGCCGGCGCCTCGACGGCGGGCACCTCCGGCTCGACCCGCGGCCGTGTCGCGGCGCGCCGGGACCGACGGTCGGCGAGCGACGCGACGGGCGCGACCTCGTCGGCACCGGAACCGGTGCCCTGCTCGTTCTCGGAGGGGAATCTGACCATGGTGCGTCCGTCCTCGGGTGGCGCGCGCCCTCGCCTCGCGCGGGCGCGGCGGGTGGCGGGCCGATGTCGTGCAGGAGGGCGGGGCGCATCCGTGCGATGCGCCCCGCCGGGGTGCGCCGGGTCAGGCGCTCTTGCGGGCGGACGCCTTGGGCGCCACGGCGGCGACGGGCGCCGGTGCCGCGTCGGCCGCGGCCTCCACGGCGTTCGGGTCCTTCACGAGGCCGAGCTTGACCTTGATCTTCTGCTCGATCTCGCCGGCGATCTCCGGGTTGTTGAGGAGGTGCTTGCGCGAGTTCTCCTTGCCCTGGCCGAGCTGGTCGCCGTCGTAGGTGTACCAGGCGCCCGACTTGCGGACGATCTCGTGCTCGACGCCGAAGTCGATGAGGCTGCCCTCACGGGAGATGCCCGTGCCGTACAGGATGTCGAACTCCGCCTGCTTGAAGGGCGGCGCCATCTTGTTCTTCACGACCTTGACGCGGGTGCGGTTGCCGACCGCGTCCGTGCCGTCCTTCAGGGTCTCGATGCGGCGGATGTCGAGTCGCACCGACGCGTAGAACTTCAGCGCCTTGCCGCCCGCGGTGGTCTCCGGGCTGCCGAAGAACACGCCGATCTTCTCGCGGAGCTGGTTGATGAAGATCATGGTGGTCTGCGTCTGGTTGAGCCCACCGGTGAGCTTGCGGAGCGCCTGGGACATGAGCCGGGCCTGGAGACCGACGTGCGAGTCGCCCATCTCGCCCTCGATCTCGGCGCGCGGAACGAGCGCCGCCACGGAGTCGATGACGACGAGGTCGATGGACCCCGAGCGCACGAGCATGTCGGCGATCTCGAGGGCCTGCTCGCCCGTGTCGGGCTGGGAGACGAGGAGGGCGTCGATGTCGACGCCGAGCTTCTTGGCGTACTCCGGGTCGAGCGCGTGCTCCGCGTCGATGAAGGCCGCGATGCCGCCGGCGCGCTGGGCGTTGGCGATGGCGTGCAGGGTGAGCGTGGTCTTTCCCGAGGACTCCGGACCGTAGATCTCGACGATGCGGCCACGCGGGAGCCCGCCGATGCCGAGCGCCACGTCCAGCGCGACGGAGCCCGTGGGGATGACGGCGACGGGCGCGCGCTCGTCGCTGCCCAGGCGCATGACCGAGCCCTTGCCGAACTGACGGTCGATCTGGGCGAGCGCGGTCTCGAGAGACTTCTCGCGATCTGCGGATGATGCCATGGGGTGCTCCTCGTGTCGAAGGTGGGTTGCCTGCAGGCTGTCGCTCCGATGCCGCGGGCTGCGGGATCCGGTGCCGACAAGGCGACGGGTGATCTCCGCGAGGTGCACGTTATGCGGCCCCGCCGACATCGCTGCCGGAGGCGCCTGACCTGTGCAGTCCGCGCTTCGATTCGCTCCTGTGGGGAGAGTACGCGCGTTCGAAGGGATATTCGAACGACGCGCCGCGTGTCGCGAGGCGTCGTCCCCGGCACGCCGGGCCGGAACCGCTCAGGAGCGAGGTTCGGGCACGCCGGCGCCGTTCCACCGCGACCGCGGGACGTCCTGCGCGCGACAGAGCGCGAGCCACGCCTCGCGTGCGGGGGTGCCGTCCTTCAGGGCCTGCGCGCACGTGCGTCCGCCGAGCTCCCCGAGCACGAGGTCGGCGACGAGCACCGGTCCGTAGCCGGCGCCGAACTCGTCGGCCACGGCCCGCTGGAACTCGCTCAGTCGCATGCCCTCACGCTACCCGCTGCTCTCCGACCGTCCGCGCGGCGACCGCGTCGAGCGGGCCACCGGACGACGACGCCCCGCCCGTCACGATGACGGGCGGGGCGGGAGGTGGGGAGAGCTGCGAGACTCAGCGCGCGACGAGGTCGCTGTCGAAGCCGGCGACCAGGTCGTCGGGGATCGTGTCCGGGATGGGGTTGAGGCCCTCGATGACGGCGAGACGGTCGCCGACCTCGCGCATGATGACCGAGATGGGCGTGTCGAGCGCGTCGGCGACGGAGGCGAGGATCTCGCTCGACGCCTCCTTCTGGCCCCGCTCGACCTCGCTGAGGTAGCCGAGCGCGACGCTGGCCTTGCTGGCGACCTGGCGGAGCGTGCGCCCCTTCTGCAGGCGGAAGTCCCGAAGGACGTCGCCGATCTCCTGACGGACTAGAACCACGGGACCCTCCTCGTTGCGCCTGGTGCCTGATCGAACCGGAGGTCCGGGGCTGATGCGCGAGCATCTGGCCGAGGACCCAGGCTAAGCAGGGGCACTGGGCGTTGCTTGTGAACCTGCTTACGGCAACGCGGGCCGGCCATCAGATGTTCCCACCGGATCCGAGCGCGTCGGCGAGGGCCCGGAGCGCCTCGTGGACCACGCTCGCACGGACCTGCTGGCGGTCACCGTCGAGGTGCAGGGCGATGGCGCGGGAGTCGCCGTCGAGGGAGAGCCCGACGAAGGCCGTGCCGGGAGCCTGGCCGTCCTGCGGATCGGGACCGGCCGCCCCGGTGGTGGCGACCCCGACGTCGGCGGGGCGCCCGTCGACCTCGCAGGCCTCACGCACGCCGCGCGCCATCTGCCGGGCGACGTCGGGGTGCACGGCGCCGTGCACCGCGAGGATCGACGCCTCGACGCCGAGCAGCGTGCGCTTGAGCGCGGTGTCGTAGGAGACGATGCCGCCGGTCAGCGCCCGCGAGGCGCCGGGGACGCCCACGAGGGCGGCGGTGAGGAGCCCTCCGGTGAGCGACTCGGCCACGGCGAGACGGCGCCCGCTCGCGACCAGCGCTGCGATCACGCGCGCGGCGAGGTCCTCGTCCGTGGCATCCGCGGAGTCCGCGACGCCGAACGCGCCGCTCACGAGGCGCGCTCCGCCCGCAGCGCCTGCCGCATGTAGTCGAGCCCGGAGAGCACCGTGAGGACGAGGGCGATGGACATGAGCACCGTGTTCACGACGTGCATGCCGCCCCCCACGACGTCCCACAGCGGCAGGAGCGCGACGCTGATGGCCACGGCCTGCGCGACGGTCTTCAGCTTGCCGCCGCGGGACGCCGCGACGACGCGGTCCCGCAGCACGGCGAAGCGGTAGGCCGTGATGCCGAGCTCGCGCACGAGGATCACGATGGTGACCCACCACGGGAGCTCGCCGAGCACGGACAGCATCACGAGGGCGGCGCCCGTGAGCACCTTGTCGGCGATGGGGTCGAGGAGCTTGCCCAGGTCGGTCACGAGGTTCCGGCTGCGGGCGATGTGCCCGTCGACGCCGTCGGTCGCGATGGCCACGATGAAGAGCGCCGCGGCGGCGTACCGCAGCGGGCCGTCGGATCCGTCGTCGGCCGCGAGGAGGACGACGAAGACGGGGGCCAGCAGGATCCGCACGATCGTGAGGATGTTGGCGACGTTCCAGGGGCTCGCCGGGGAGTCGCCCGCGCGCCAGACACGCGGTGCCCCGGCAGCACCCGATGCGATGCGATCGGCCACCGGTCAGTCCCTGCCCGTGAGGCCCCAGGCGTCGTCGTCGCCCTCGGCCTCCACCTGCTCGTACGCGTCGAGGTCCTTGTGCAGCGGATCCGACGGGTAGCGGTTCCCGTCGTCCGTCTCGGCGGGAGCGGCGGCCGCGGGGCCGGGCGCGGCTGCCGGGGCGGCGGTCGCGGGTGCCGCGGGCGTCTCCCCCCGCAGCGTCGCGAGGACGCCCGGCAGCTGCTCCGCGGAGACGAGGACGTCGCGCGCCTTGGAGCCCTCGGACGGGCCGACGATCTCGCGGGCCTCGAGGAGGTCCATGAGGCGGCCGGCCTTGGCGAACCCGACGCGCAGCTTCCGCTGGAGCATCGACGTGGATCCGAACTGCGTGCTGACGACGAGCTCGGCGGCCGCGAGGAGCACCTCGAGGTCGTCGCCGATGTCCGCGTCGATCTCCTTCTTCTCGGCGGCGACCGCGACGTCCTGGCGGTACTCGGGCCGGGCCTGGCGCGTGACGTGCTCGACGACCTTCGCGATCTCGGCCTCCTGCACCCACGCGCCCTGCACGCGGACCGCCTTGTTGGCGCCCATGGGGAGGAAGAGGCCGTCGCCCTGGCCGATGAGCTTGTCGGCGCCGGGCTGGTCGAGGATCACGCGGGAGTCGGTCATGCTCGACACCGCGAACGCGAGGCGCGACGGCACGTTGGCCTTGATGAGGCCGGTGACCACGTCGACCGACGGGCGCTGCGTCGCGAGCACGAGGTGGATGCCGGCGGCGCGCGCGAGCTGGGTGATGCGGACGATCGAGTCCTCGACGTCGCGCGGCGCGACCATCATGAGATCGGCGAGCTCGTCGACCACCACGAGGAGGTAGGGGTACGGGCGCAGCGTCCGCTCGCTGCCCTCGGGGAGCACGATGGAGCCGCTCGTGACGGCCTTGTTGAAGTCGTCGATGTGGCGGAAGCCGAAGCTGGCGAGGTCGTCGTACCTCATGTCCATCTCCTTCACCACCCACTGCAGCGCCTCGGCCGCCTTCTTCGGGTTGGTGATGATGGGCGTGATGAGGTGCGGCACGCCCGCGTAGATGGTGAGCTCCACGCGCTTCGGGTCGATGAGGACCATGCGCACGTCGCTCGGCTTCGCCCGCATGAGGAGCGAGGTGATCATCGAGTTGACGAAGCTCGACTTGCCGGAACCCGTGGAACCCGCGACCAGGAGGTGGGGCATCTTCGCGAGGTTGGCGATGACGTAGCCGCCCTCGACGTCCTTGCCGACGCCGATGGTCATCGGGTGCGCGCTGTTCGTGGCCGCGGACGAGCGGAGCACGTCGCCGAGGGAGACGATCTCGCGGTCGGTGTTCGGGATCTCGACGCCGATGGCGCTGCGGCCCGGGATGGGCGAGAGGATGCGGACCTCGTTGGACGCGACCGCGTAGCTGATGTTCTTGGCCAGCGCCGTGACGCGCTCGACCTTGACGCCGGGCGCGAGCTCGAGCTCGTAGCGCGTGACCGTCGGGCCGCGCGAGAAGCCGGTGACGGTGGCGTCGACCTGGAAGTTCGTGAGCACCTCGGTGAGCGCGCGCACCACCTCGTCGTTGACCGACGAGCGGGACTTCGCGGGCGTGCCGGGCGAGAGGGTGCTAGCCGCGGGGAGGCGGTACGGCGCCTGCGGCGCGTCGGACTCCCCCGAGACGACGCCCGCGTCGGAGCCGTCGTCCTCGAAGCCGGGCAGGACGGCGGGCTCGTCGTCGTCGCGGATGCCGGTGGGGTGCACCGGGATGGACGGCAGGATCGCGGTCGCCGTCGCGTCGACGGGCGCGTCGAGGTCGATGCGGCGGGTCGCGGCCTCGTCGCCGGCGAAGGCACCGGGCTCGGGGCGGGAGGCGTCGGGATCCACCGTGCGGTCGATGACCGTGGTGGGGGCCTCCGCGGCGGTTCTCTCGACGACGTCGTCGGATCCGGCGTGCGGCGCGAGCACCGGGCTGTCGAACGCGGGCGCGTCCTCGCGCTGGCTGCGGTTGCGGCGCCACCACGGGAGGCTGTCGGTGTCGACCGGCCCCTCGTCGTCGAGCCCCTCGAGCTCGACCTGCTCCGTCGCCTGCGCCTTGCGGGCGGCGCGGTCGGCGGCGCGCTGCTCCTCGTCCACCGGCGGGGCGCCGAAGAGGTAGGAGTAGAGCTCGCGGAGTCGCGCACCCACGCGGTTCGGCGGCGTGCGCGTGATGATGAAGAGGGAGAGCAGGAGCAGGATCCCTGCCACGATGCCCGCGCCGATCGGCGTGATGAGCAGCGACAGCGGGGCCGCGAGCACCCAGCCGAGGACGCCGCCGGCCCGGGCCAGCGCGAGCATGCCGTCGCGGGGATCCGGGGCGCCGGTGAGGATGTGGCACAGCGCGGCGATCGAGACCAGGAAGAGCGAGACGCCGATGCCGATGCGTCCGTTGTCGCTGACGGACGCCGGGTGCCGGAAGAGCCAGAGGGCGAGGAGCACCATCACGATGGGCAGCGCGAACGCGACCCGGCCGAAGAGGCCGCCGAACGTGTACGCGTCGAAGGCCATGGCCACGTCGTTGAGGGGGTTGAACCACTCGACGACGACGCCGGCGATCGCGAGCACCACGAGGAGGAAGGGGATGCCGTCGCGGCGCTCCTCCTTCGCGAGCTTCTCGGGGCCGAGGGCCCGGAAGAGCGCGCCCGTGGCGTGGGCGAGGCCCATCCACACGGCGACGAGGGGGCCGCGCCCCTCGGGCTGCACGGGGTAGGCCACGGTCTGCTGCTTCGTCTCGGTGGCGCGCCCCTTCCGCGGGGGCGTGGCGCGCGGCGCGCCCGAGGAGGTCTTCCCGGCGCGGCTGGTCGACCTGGTGCTCGTAGCCATGCGACCCACGTTATCCCGCGCCGCCGTCGCCGAGGGGACGCCTGGCCGGGCGGGACGCGTGCCGCCCGGGCGGGCATCGGCAGCGGATCGCGTCCACGACGGGCACGCGCACCGCGACCCGGGCGGGGAGCGGGCCCGCCACGGCGCCCATGAGGAGCGCGGCGCCCCGTCCCCGGGGGCCGCCGAGAGCGGCGGAGGCGGGGCTCCGCGACGCCCGCCCCGTGCGCCGCCCTACGCCTCGATGACCACCGGGATGATCATCGGGCGGCGGCGGTGCGACGAGTTGACCCAGCGGCCGACCGTGCGGCGGACGACCTGCGAGTACGCGTGCGTGTCGCGCGTGCCGTTGGCCGCCGCCTCCGCGAGCGCCCGGACGACGAGCGGCTTGACGCTGTCGAACACGCGGCTGTCCTCGGCGAACCCGCGCGCCTCGATCTCCGGGCCGACGATGGCCTTGCCGGTCTGCGGCTCGACCACCACGAAGATCGTGACGAAGCCCTCCTCGGAGAGGATGCGGCGGTCCTTGAGGTCGGCGTCGGTGATCTCGCCCACCGTGGACCCGTCGACGTAGACGTACCCGACGTCCAGCTGGCCCGTGACGCGCACGTGCCCCTCCTTCATGTCGAGGACGGTGCCGTCCTCCGCGAGGAACGTGTTGCGCTCCGGCACGCCCGTCTGGATGGCCAGCTGCTGGTTCGCGACCAGGTGCCGGTACTCGCCGTGCACCGGCAGGACGTTCCGGGGCCGGAGGATGTTGTAGCAGTAGAGCAGCTCCCCGGCGGCCGCGTGGCCCGAGACGTGGACCTTCGCGTTGGCCTTGTGCACGACCTTCGCGCCCAGCTTGGTCAGCCCGTTGATCACGCGGTACACCGCGTTCTCGTTGCCCGGGATGAGGCTCGACGCGAGGATGACCGTGTCGTCCTGCCCGATCTCGATCTGGTGCTCGAGGTTCGCCATGCGGCTGAGCACGGCCATCGGCTCGCCCTGCGACCCGGTGCTCATGTAGACGATCTCGTCGTCGCGCAGGGCCACCGCCTTCTTCGCGTCGATGAGGATGCCGTCCGGCACCCGGAGGTAGCCGAGCTCGGCGGCGATGGTCATGTTCCGGATCATCGAGCGGCCGATGAACGCGACGCGGCGCCCGTTCGCGGCCGCCGCGTCGAGCACCTGCTGCACCCGGTGCACGTGGCTCGAGAAGCTCGCGACGATGACCCGACGCGGCGCCTTCGAGATGACGGCCTCGAGCACCGGCCCGATGGAGCGCTCCGTGGGGGTGAAGCCCGGCACGTCGGCGTTCGTCGAGTCGGACATGAAGAGGTCGATGCCGGCCTCCCCCAGGCGCGCGAAGGCGCGCAGGTCGGTGATCCGGCCGTCGAGCGGCAGCTGGTCCATCTTGAAGTCGCCCGTGTGCAGCACCCGGCCGGCCGAGGTCGTGATGGCGACGGCGAGCGCATCCGGGATGGAGTGGTTGACGGCCACGAACTCGAGCTCGAACGGGCCCAGGCGCTCGCGGTCGCCCTCCTTCACCTGGAACGTGTACGGCGTGATCCGGTGCTCCTTGAGCTTCGCCTCGATGAGCGCGAGCGTGAGGCCGGAGCCGATCAGCGGGATGTCCCGCTTGAGCCTCAGCAGGTACGGGACCGCGCCGATGTGGTCCTCGTGGCCGTGGGTGAGGACGATGCCGACCACGTCGTCGAGGCGGTCCGCGATGGAGGAGAAGTCGGGGAGGATCAGGTCGACGCCCGGCTGGTGCTCCTCGGGGAAGAGCACGCCGCAGTCGACGACGAGGATCTTGCCGTCGATCTCGAACGTGGTCATGTTCCGGCCGATCTCGCCGAGGCCGCCGATCGGGGTGATGCGGAGGATGCCGGGCTTCAGCTCGGGCGGATCGTAGACGGCCTGGGCCATGGGTCTCCTCTGGTGGCGGTGCGGCGCGACGGCCGGCGACGGGAAGCTCGGGCGCGGCTCAGCGCGTGGTGCCGGCGACCTGCGGCAGGGCACCACCGGCGGCGGCGTTGCGGTCGGGGCGGAAGTTGCGGAAGTCGACGCCGGGGACGTCGCGGACGAGGTCGATCTCGTCCTCGATCTGCGCGGCCTCCCACTCCTCCGGTCCCACGAGGGGCAGGCGCACGCGCGGGCTGCCGATGCGGCCGAGGCCGTGGAGGATGTACTTCGCCGCGACCGTGCCGGGCACGTGCGTCATGACGGCGCGGACGAGCGGCTCGAGCTGCTGGTGCGCATGCGTGGCGGCGCTCAGGTCGCCCGCGTTCACCGCGTCGACCATGGTGCGGTACGGCGTGGCCGTGATGTTCGCGGTGACGCCGATGAGGCCCGTGCCGCCGATCGCGAGCGTCGGCAGCGCGTTGGCGTCGTCGCCCGCGAAGTACATGAGGCTCGTCTGGTTGAGCACGCGGCTCGCCTGCGCGAGGTCGCCCTTGGCGTCCTTCACCGCGAGGATGTTCGGGTGCTTGGCGGCGCGGAGGATGGTCTCGTACTGGATGGGGATGCCCGTGCGGCCGGGGATGTCGTAGAGGATGACCGGCAGGTCCGTGGCGTCCGCGATCATCCGGAAGTGCGTGAGCACGCCCGCCTGCGTGGGCTTGTTGTAGTACGGCGTGACGATCATGTTGCCGTCGGCGCCGGCCTTCTCGCTCTGCCGCGCGAGCTGCATGGCGTGCGCGGTCTCGTTCGAGCCGCCGCCCGTGATGATCTTCGCCCGGCCCGCGCTCACGGAGCGGCCGACCTCGACGAGCTTGATCTTCTCCGGGTCGGTCAGCGTGCTCGTCTCGCCGGTGGTGCCGGTGACGACGATGCCGTCCGCGCCCGCGGTGATGACGTCGTCGATGTGCTTCTCGACGCCCGGCCAGTCCACCTCGCCGTCGGCCGTGAAGGGGGTGACGAGCGCCACCAGGACCTGACCGAAGGGATTCTCAGACGACACGGCTCCCATGGTAACGGTCGGCGGGCGGGCCGCTCCGGTGCGCTACGGCGCGACCCGGCCGTTCTTCTGGAAGGCCGCGTGCGTGAGGGGCATGAGGCGCTCGAACTCGGTCTCCATCTTCTCCGCGCACATCTCGATCTCGCGCTGCGGGAAGCTCGGGAACGTCGAGTCCTCGTGCTTGGTGCGCAGCGACAGGAAGTTCATCAGCGCGCGGGCGTTGAGGGTCACGTACATCGACGAGTAGATGTTGAGCGGGAGCACGATGCGGGCGACCTCGCGGGCCACGCCCTGCTCGAGCATCCGCTGGTACGAGGCGTACGCCTCCTCCGAGGTGCGTCGCGTCTCCGCCTGCACCAGCTGGGTCTGCTCGGGGGTGCCCGCGTGGAACTCGTAGGCGCCGGGCTTGCCGACCTGCACGAGGTTGCGCTCGGGGCCGGGCACGTAGAACACCGCGTCGAGCTCCTTGTAGCGGCCCGACTCCTCGTTGTACGAGGCCATGCGGTGGCGCATGAACTCGCGGAACACGAAGATCGGCGCCTGCACGTAGAAGGTCATCGAGTTGTGCTCGAACGGGGAGCCGTGGCGGTCGCGCATGAGGTAGTTGATGAGGCCGCGGTCGCGCTTGACGCGCTTCTCCTCGGCCTCGGTGTCGACGTCGCCCTCGAGGGCGCGGTCCTGGCCGTCGGGCTCGTCGAGCGCGCGCTCGAGGGTCTTCTCGCCGGCGGTGGAGACGCGGGCCGCGAAGATCACGTCGGAGTCGTGGGCGCTGGAGCGGACGAGCTCCACGGTCATGTCGGATCTGAAGGCGATGTCGTGGGGCACGACGTCACTGTACGCGACCGCCGTCACGCGGGACGCCGGCTGGGAGGGCCGCGCGCGCACCTCCGTCGACGAGCCGCGCACGCCCTGCGCCCGGCCCGCGGGCGGTGGCGCGTCCTAGGCTGTGGGGCACCGACGAAGGGCGCCACCATGGCCGACAGCACCGCATCCCCCGCCCCGCTCACCGTCCTCATCTCGGGCGCCGGCGGCACCATCGGCACCGAGCTGCAGGCGCAGCTCCACGACGCGGGCCACCGGGTCCGGAAGCTCGTCCGCCACGCGCCCTCCTCCCCCGACGAGCGCGAGTGGCAGCCCGCCGAGGGGCGGCTCGATCCCGCCGCGCTCGACGGGGTGGACGCCGTCGTCAACCTCTCGGGCGCGTCGATCAGCCGTCTGCCGTGGACGAAGCCGTACCAGGAGGAGATCCGCTCGTCCCGTGTGCAGGCGACGCGCACCATCGTCGGCGCCATGTCCGCCGCCGCGACGCCGCCCGCGGTGCTGCTGAACGGATCCGCCGTCGGCTTCTACGGCGACCGCCCGCAGCAGCGGCTCACCGAGGACTCGCCGCGCGGCGCCGGCTTCCTCGCGGAGGTCGTGGAGGCGTGGGAGGCGGAGGCGCACGAGGCGCCCGCCGGCGTGCGCGTCGCGACCCTGCGCACCGGCCTCGTGCTGGCCCAGGCCGGCGCGCTCGCGCCGCTCCGGCTGCTCACGAACCTCGGGCTCGCCGGCAAGCTGGGCACCGGCGGGCAGGTGTGGCCGTGGATCTCCCTGCGCGACGAGGCCGCCGCCATCGTGCACCTGCTGACGTCGTCGGTCTCCGGACCGGTGAACCTCACCGGGCCCGAGCCCGTGATGGCCGACCGGCTCATGCGCCACCTCGCGAAGCGGATGCACCGCCCCTACCTCGTCCCCGCGCCCGAGGCCCTCATCCGGCTGGCGCTGCGGGACGCGGGCCAGGAGCTGCTGCTCAGCAGCCAGCCGGCCCGCCCGGAGAAGCTGCTCGCCGACGGCTTCGTCTTCCGGGACCCGACCGTCGAGCTCGCGATCGACCGGCTGCTCGCGAAGGGCTAGCCGGGACGGCCCGCCCGGCGCCCACGGCTCAGGCGGCGGGTTCGCGCGTGCCGTGCAGCGAGATCGCGCGCCGGATCGCGCCGCGGGCGCGACGGCGGTCGCCGCTCGCGTCGTAGGCGAGCCCGAGACGGAACCAGGCCCGCCAGCTCGAGGGCGCGTCCTCGACCTCGGCCTGGTAGACGGGGAACGACGCGTCGGCCGCGTCGCGCAGGGGCCGACCGCTCGCGCGCGTCGGCAGGTCGTCGACCGGCAGGCCGCCCTCCTCCTCGAGGATCCGCGCGAGCCTGCCGCTGCGCACCCCGAACGCCAGCTCGCGCACCAGCGCCCACGCACCGACGAGCGACAGCAGCACGAGGCCGATCCCGAGCAGGATGCCGACGGGCTGGCCCGACAGCACGAGCAGGACGGCGAACTGACCGGCGACCGCGAGGTACAGCACCATGAGCACGGCCATGAGGCCGACGCCGATGCGCGTGCCCATCAGGAGCTCGTGACGGTGGCGGCCTGGCCGCTCGGGCCGCCGTCGTCCACCGGTCCGGTCGTGGACGCGGCGTCGGCGGCGCGGGCCGCGCGCTCGCGCGAGCCGTCCAGGTCGATGAGGCGGTCGAGCCCGACGCTCACGCCGCGCGCGCTGCGGGTGGCACGGAGCGCGAGCAGGATGCCGGCCTCGTAGGCGCTCGGGGCGAGCGTGTCGTGGCTGATTGTGAGGACCTCGCCGTTGCCGCCGAACAGCACGTCCTGCTTGGCGACGATGCCCTGCATCCGGAGGCTGTGCACCGGGATGCTGGCGACCTGCTGGCCGCGCGCGCGCTGATCCGTGTGCGGCGCCTGCACCGGGCCCCGATCGCCGCGGGCCTGGGACATGAGCTCCGCGGTGCGCACCGCCGTGCCGGACGGCGAGTCGATCTTGCTGGAACGATGTCCCTCGACGATCTCGATCGAGTCGTAGAACCGGGCGGCCATCTGCGCGAACGAGGTCGCGAGCACGCTGCCGATGGAGAAGTTGGGGATGATGATGACGCCCACGGCGAGGTTGCCGGTGATGCGGCGCTCGAGGCCCTGGATGCGCTCGGCCGTCCAGCCGCTCGTGCCCACGAGCACGTTCATGCCGTGCGCGATCGCGTACTCGACGACGCCCTGGCTGACCGCGGGGAGCGTGACGTCGACCGCGATGTCGGCGCCGAGCATGTCCGACAGCTCGTCCGTCGAGCGGAGGCTGGCGACGAGCTCGAACTCCTCGCTCGCCTCGACGATCTGCGTGATCAGCTGGCCCATGCGTCCCGTTGCGCCGACGACGGCGACCGTGGTTGTCATCCGGCCAGCGTACCGGGGCCGCCGCCGCGGGCGCCCGGGCCGGCGCCCTCCCTCGGGATGGCGATCCGCGAGGAAGCAGCGCCGTGCCGCTAGTAGGGCTGCTGCTCCGGCAGGCCCGTGCGCAGCTCGACCGGCAGGTGGCCGAGGTCGTTGTGCACGACGAGCACGGGCGGCTTCGCCGAGCGCACGCGGATGATGGTGAGGCCGCAGTTGGCCTGGTTGATGCCCATCCAGCGCCACTCTGGCGCGTCGAACACGTGCCGCACGAACCACGCGATGACGAAGTTGTGCGTGATGAGCAGGTCGTGCCGGTCGCCGCGCGCGGGCGCGAGGAACTCGCTCACCGCGTCGGCCATCTGGGCGCTGCCCGCGTCGATCTCCTCCTCGGTGATCCCGCCGAAGAACGACTCGAAGGCGTGCGGCATGTCGGGCACCGGGCCGGAGGGGATGCAGTCGAACAGGAGCGACGACGGCTCGGGCTCCATGGCGGGCATCCGCTCCGCCATGATGGCGGCCGTCTCCTCCGCGCGGGCCAGCGGCGAGTGCCGGACCGACGTGAACGGCACGCCGCTCAGGCGATCCGCGATGCAGTGCGCCTGGCGCTTGCCGCGTCCGGAGAGCGGACCGTCGGGGAGGCCGTGCTCGGCGTCCTGCTGCTCGCCGTGGCGGACGAGGTAGATGTAGTGGGACACGGTTCCTCCTAGAGGAGCGAGGGGGTCGCGAGCAGCGGGGCGAACGCGTCGGCACCGACGGTGCCCACGGCGGCGATGGACAGCGGACGGGACGCGAGATCGGCGGCGAGGGCGCGCACGTCCTCCGCGGTGACGCGGGACAGCCGCACCAGCGTCTCGTCGAGGTCGACGAACTCGCCGGTGGTGATCTCGGATCGGCCGAGTCGCGACATGCGCGTGTCCGAGTCCTCGAGCGCGAGCGCGGACTGGCCGGAGAGCTGACCGAACGCGCGGGTCAGCTCCTCGTCGGTCACGTGCTCGTCGGCGAGGCGGCGGAACTCGTCGAGCATGAGGCGCGAGACCTGCGCGGTCTTGGCGGCCGTGCATCCGGCGTAGAGCCCGAAGACCCCGGCGTCGGAGTACGAGGCGCCGAACGAGTAGACGGAGTACGCGAGGCCGCGCTTCTCGCGCACCTCCTGGAAGAGGCGCGACGACATGCCGCCGCCGAGCACGCTGTTCAGCATGGCGAGGGCCGGCCGGCGGCCGTCGGACGCCGCGAGGCCCGGGACGCCGAGCAGGATGTTGGTCTGCTCGATGGGACGGTCGACCACGACCAGCTCGCTGCCGCGGGTGATGGTCGGCGCGGCTCCCGTGCGACGGGCGACGGGGGCGGCCTGGACGGAGAGGTCCCAGCCCGCGCGCTCGAGGCCGGCCGTGACCCGCGCGACGAGGGCGTCGTGGTCGACGGCGCCGGCGGCGGTGACGACGAGGTCCTGCGGGCGGTAGTTGCGTCGGTAGTGCGCCACGACCGCGTCGCGCTCGGCCGCCTCGATGTCCTCGGGGCTTCCGCCGATGGGACGGCCGAGCGGGTGATCCCCGAGGACGGCCTCGAAGAAGCGCTCGCTCGTGACGTCGCCCGGGTCGTCGTCCGCCATGGCGAGCTCCTCGAGGATGACCCCGCGCTCGGTCTCGAACTCCTCGGCGTCGATGAGGCTCGAGGTGACCATGTCGGCCAGCACGTCGACGGCCATGCCGAGGTCGCGATCCCGGACCTTGGCGTAGTAGCAGGTGTACTCCTTGGCCGTGACCGCGTTGTGCTCGCCGCCGACCGCGTCGAACGCCACGGCGATGTCGAGCGCCGACCGCGACGCCGTGCCCTTGAAGAGGAGGTGCTCGAGGAAGTGGGTGGACCCGAGGTCTCCCGGCTGTTCGTCGCGCGAGCCCACGGCCACCCACATGCCGATGGTGGCGCTGCTGCTGCCGGGGACGTCCTCGCTGAGGATGCGGACGCCGGACGGGAGGACGCTGCGTCGGACCAGTGACCCGCCCGCCGCGCGGATGGTGAGCTCGGGCTGGTCGAGGGGGAGTTCTACGGGGCGCGACATCATCGTCACCCTACGCCACGGGTCTGACGCCGGATCGGTGGCCGCGGGGGCCGCCGCCGCGCGTGGATCAGCATCCGGGCCCGGCGTCCCGCGCCCCGCACGCGCCGCCGACCAGGACAGTGGACCCCTGCAGCACGTGGATCGTGACCGGCCCGACGGTGACCGGCAGGGTGCCCGGGATCTGCTGCCACGCCCCGCCGTCGAAGCGGTAGGACGGCGAGTACGCGATGGTGAGCGAGACCCGCCGGTCCCCCATCCGCCCGTATACGTGGCTGGTGGGTGTGGTCGTGAACTCCTGCTGGCGGAGATCCCGCCATGAGGCCCCGGGACCCTGCACGGTGGTGGTCGTCCCGTCGCCGTGATCCCAGGTGAAGGACAAGGGCACGAACCGCACCTGCGCCGGCCGCCCGAGGAGCGTCCCGCTCACGACCTGCGCTCCGGCGTCGGTGAGCAGGTTCACGGGCGATCCGACGAGCGCCCAGCCGTTGGGCTGCGACCGGATGGACGCGTCGCGCGGCACGAAGCCGGCGACGTCGTCGAGCGTCACGCCCGGTGCCGCGGGCGCTGCGGGAGCCGGGTCGGCCGGCTTCGCGGGCGCCTGGGCGGGCGGCAGGAATACATGGTGCCCGTCTGCGCACGACCCGGCGCCCGGCGTGCAGGGCGTGTCCGTGTCGGCGGCGAGGCGCCCGCGGGGTACCGGGGGTGCTAGCTCGGGGCCACGGGTCGGATTAGACGGCGCTGCGTCGGGGCTTGAACGTGAAGTTTCGACAATGGGCACATCAACTCTTCGCGCCTTCAGGTCAACAGATCCACCCGCAATAGCTCCCGAGGTGCACGCACCCCGTTCTCCTGACTCAATCTGACAATCATCCCCAACAGCAGTCGCAGACTGCGCGACCAATATCTGACTTCCCAGAAGAGCCAAGGGTATAAGAATTACCAATGGCGCGGACATCACTCGCATGCGTGGACGTCCTCATTTCGGACAATATTACTTATCCGCCATGTTCGGTCTTCTGCCCTGATTGATTTGGCTTGAAGCGACAGCCTAGAGTCTCGGCTAGGTGTGATGTCCTTGCCATCTTTGTCAAGAATGCGAGTTCCGCTCACATCAAGACAGAGCTGGGCCGTCAAGTACTCCATTTTCTGCGCGTCAACGCCACGATCCGTTACCTCAAAAGCCGAGATGGTCGAAAGGCCATCCGTGGTCTCCCCCGAGTTGCGCGCTTGGCTTATGTACTTTCTCTCGCTACTGAGCACATCACCTGTCAATAGTTGAGTAAGTTCCTCATCCGAAGTCGTATTGGGATCAAGATGGCTATAGCGAGTGAAGAGGTCCTGGAACGCCGCATCGTCCTGCTGCTCCTGCGTCATCGACGGCGCCGGCGCGGGCGTCGGCGCCGGGGCCACCATCGGAGCGCACCCGCCGAGGCCTGCTGCGGACAATGCCACTAGGAGGGCGGAAGCGGCAGCTCGGCGTCGGCGCGGCGCATCGCTCGGTCGTTCGTGCAAGGTCGTCTCCCCCGGGGCGTCGGATGCCGCGCGCGGACATGGACGCGGAGGGCGTCGGCGTCGCGGTGGGGGAAAGGTAGCCGGGCGGGCATGACGGGACGCGGCTCGATCCACATCCCGGGGACGGTGGACGAGGCCCGCGCCTGTGAGCGGACTACTCCGAGGCGCGGTCGAGACGTGTGACGTCGTGCCGCGACAGCTGCACATGCGCCGCGTGGACCAGGTCGTGCACCTGCTCCGGCCGGCTCGCGCTCGCCACCGGCGCGACGACGCCGGGCTTCGCCAGCAGCCATGCCAGCGCGACCGTCGCGACGCTCGTGGAATGCTGCTCCGCGATCTCGTCGAGCGCCGCGAGAACGCGCAGCCCGCGCCGGTTGAGGTACTTCGCCGCCCGCTGCCCCCGCGCGCCCTCGCGCACGGAGTCCCGCGTGCGGTACTTGCCGGTGAGGAAGCCGTTCGCGAGCGCGAAGTAGGGCATCACGGAGAGCTGCTGGCCGCGCACGACATCGAGGTAGTCCGACTCGTAGGGCGCCCGGTTGACGAGGTTGTAGTGGGTCTGCAGCGCGACGAATCGGGGCGCGTCGTACAGCCCGCCCAGGATGCGCGCGTGCAGCAGCCGCTCCGCCGCGTAGTTCGACGCCGCGAGGTAGCGCACCTTGCCGGACGCGATGAGGCGCCCGGCGGCGGAGAGGCTCTCCTCGAGCGGCACGTCGAGGTCGTCCCAGTGGAAGTAGAGGAGGTCGATCGTGTCGGTGCCGAGCCGGGACAGGCTCGCGTCCACGGCGCGCTCGATGCGGGAGGAGCCGAGGCCCGGGAAGTCCTCGCTCTTGCCGATCTTGGTGGCGACGACCATCGAGTCGCGGTTGCGCCGCTCGCGCATCCACGAACCGATCATGTGCTCGCTGCGGCCGCTGGCGTAGGAGTCGGCGGTGTCGAGGAAGTTGCCGCCGGCCTCCTGGTAGCGGTCGAGGATGGCTGCCGTGTCCTCGGCGCCCGCGGTCCAGCCGAAGACGTTGCCGCCGAGGGCGAGGGGGAAGACGCGGAGGTCGGTGTCGCCGATCGCGCGACGCCGCGCGGGATGCGGGATGCTGCCGCCGGCCAGGAGGCCCGGCTCGGCGACGGCCTCGAGGACGAGGGCGCCCGCGGCCTGGACGGTCGTGTCGGCGAGGGTCGACGACGTCGTCGCCTGCTCCGTCGACGCGCTGCCTCGTCCGCCCGTCGCGGCGCTACCCCGGCGTCGCGGGATCGAACCGGGCGCGACCGTCGGGGAGGTGGGAGGGGACGACGTCACGCTCCCGATCGTACCGCCCAGCAGGCGAAAGGTTTGCGTACCAACGGATCGGGGTGACGTGCCTTCGCCCCGTGGACACGCTCCGACCATGACCGCCTCGTGCGGACCGGCGGGACGTCGCACGCGGTCGGGGCGCACGGCCCCGAGGTGCGGCCGACCGGAAGGGGTGCCGTGGATCCCCCGATCCCGGCACCCCTCGGCGGCCTGCATCCCCCGATGCGTCCCCCGGAGGCGGGTGGCTCCTCGGCCGATCCCGCATCGACAACGCTAGCGAGCCCCCGGCGACGCGACCCAGCCCCTCTTCGGGGGCCTGCCAGGCTGCTCGTCATCTCTCCCGGACTTCCGACCCTCGCATCGCCCGTCCCCCGTGCCCCGCTGCGGGACCGCGCTCGCGTCCCGAGGGCGATGCCGGTCCTGGGGCGGATCCCGACCGACGACGATGCCACCGTGCGAGGCTGGTCGGGTCAGGACCACCGAGAGGACCCCCATGACCAACGACCCGCTGCACCGCCTGCCGGATGCCGCCCCCTTCCACCTCACCAGCCCCGGCTTCGCCGACGGGGCGCCTCTGCCGCTCGCCGCGCGCGGCGCCTCGCAGGGCGGCGCGGACCGCTCCCCCGCCCTCGCCTGGACGGGCGCGGCGTCCGAGACGCGGAGCTACGTCGTCACGTGCTACGACCCCGACGCCCCCACCGGCAGCGGCTACTGGCACTGGGCCGTCAAGGACATCCCCGCGTCGACGACGTCGCTCCCCGAGGGCGCGGGCGACCCGGACGCGGGCCTCCTGCCCGAGGGGGCGATCACCATCCACAACGAGTCGCGCGAGAAGCGGTTCGCGGGGGCGACTCCTCCCGAGGGCCACGGCACGCACCGCTACTTCTTCACCGTGACGGCCCTGGACGTGGAGTCGCTGGACGTGCCCGAGGGCGCGACCCCCGCGGTCCTCGGCTTCCTGATGCTCCCGCACGTCGTCGGCCGGGCCCAGCTCGTGGGCACCGCCATCACCGTCGCGGACTGAGCGGACGAGGCGGACGTGACCGGGGACGCCGAGGGCGCGGGTTCGGGCGACGACGCCCGTCCCGTCCGGCCCCGCACGCGCGTGCTGATCGCGCTCGCGGCGGTGCTCGTCGTGGTCGCCGCGATCGTCGCCGCCGTCGCGATCGCGTGGAGCGGTGGAGGACCGGGCTCGCCCGTCCCCGCCACGGTCGCGCCGAGCACGTCACCGGGCGAGGGCACGGATCCGGGCGGGGGCACGACCGTGCCGACCGCGGATCCCCCGGGCGCCCCGACCCCGGATCCGGCGCTGGCCCCCAGCCCGCCCGGGAGCACGAGCCCGGAACCGGAGCCATCCTTCTCGGTCGGCCCGGCGCCCTCCGTGCCCTACCCGGGCGACCCGAACGACGGCAAGTGAGCATCTCGGCCGCCACCGCCCGATCGGCGGCGACCGGAGACGACGGATGCCCGCCCCACCGAGGTGGGACGGGCATCCGCTTCGTTCAGCGTGCGTCGGGGACTAGCCCTCTGCCGGCTCGTCGGTGCCGTGGCTGGCGGCGTCGCGGCCCTCCTGATCGGCGGCCTCCTCCAGCACGGGAGCGAGCGAGAGCTTGCCGCGGTCGTCGATCTTGGTGATCTCCACCAGGATCTTCTGGCCGACGCCGAGCACGTCCTCGACGTTCTCGACGCGCTTGCCGCCGGCGAGCTTGCGGACCTCGCTGATGTGCAGCAGGCCGTCCTTGCCGGGGAGCAGCGAGACGAACGCGCCGAACGTCGCGATCTTGACGACGGTGCCGAGGAAGGACTCGCCGACCTCGGGGTTCGTCGGGTTCGCGATGGCGTTGACCTGCGCACGCGCGGCCTCCGCCGACGGGCCGTCGACGGCGCCGATGTAGACGGTGCCGTCCTCCTCGATGGAGATGTCGGCGCCGGTCTCGTCCTGGATGGCGTTGATCGTCTTGCCCTTCGGGCCGATCAGCTCGCCGATCTTGTCGACGGGGATGTTGACCGAGATCACGCGGGGCGCGGTCGGGGCCATCTCGTCGGGGGCGTCGATGGCCTGGTTCAGCACGCCGAGGATGGCCGTGCGGGCCTCCTTCGCCTGCTTGAGCGCGCCGTCGAGGACCGACGTGGGGATGCCGTCGAGCTTCGTGTCGAGCTGGATGGCCGTGACGAACTCCGACGTGCCGGCGACCTTGAAGTCCATGTCGCCGAGCGCGTCCTCCGCACCGAGGATGTCGGTCAGGGCCGCGTAGCGCACCTGGCCGTCGACGGTGTCGGAGACGAGGCCCATGGCGATGCCCGCGACGGGCGCGCGCAGCGGCACACCCGCGTTCAGCAGCGACAGGGTCGAGGCGCAGACGGAGCCCATCGACGTGGAGCCATTGGACCCGAGGGCCTCGGACACCTGGCGGATCGCGTAGGGGAACTCCTCGCGGCTCGGCAGGACGGGGACGAGCGCGCGCTCGGCGAGGAAGCCGTGCCCGATCTCGCGGCGCTTCGGCGAGCCCACGCGACCGGTGTCGCCGGTGCCGTAGGGCGGGAAGTTGTAGTGGTGCAGGTAGCGCTTCTTCGTGATGGGCGACAGCGAGTCGATCTGCTGCTCCATCTTCAGCATGTTCAGCGTGGTGACGCCCAGGATCTGGGTCTCGCCGCGCTGGAAGATGGCCGAGCCGTGGACGCGCGGGATGACCTGCACCTCGGCGTCGAGCGGACGGATGTCGGCGAGGCCGCGGCCGTCCATGCGGATGCCGTCGCGGAGGATCCGGCCGCGGACGACCGTCTTCGTGACGGACTTGTACGCCGCGGAGAACTCGGTGAGCGCCGACTGGGGCAGCTCGCCGGCCTCGACCTTGGCGGCCACGGCCTCCTTGGTGCGGGTCTTGAGGGCGTCGTCGGCGTCCTGGCGCTCGATCTTGTCGGCGATCTGGTACACGCCGCCGAGGTCGGAGAGCGCGAGCTCGCTGACCGCGTCGTAGGTCTCCTGCGCGTACGGCAGGAAGACGGGGTAGTCGACCGTGGGCTTCGCGGCCTGCTGCGCGAGCGAGGCCTGCGCGGCGACGAGCTGCTGGATGAACGGCTTCGCGGCCTCGAGGCCCTGCGCGACGACGGCCTCGTCGGGCTTCGTGGCGCCTGCCTGGATGAGGTCCCAGGAGCCCTCGGTGGCCTCGGCCTCGACCATCATGATCGCGACGTCCTCGTTGCCCTCGGAGTCGGTGACGACGCGGCCGGCGACGGTGATGTCGAAGACGGCCTCCTTGAGCTGCGAGTGCTTCGGGAAGGCGACCCACTGGTCGCCGATGAGCGCGAGGCGCACACCCGCGATGGGGCCGGAGAACGGGATGCCCGAGAGCATGCTCGAGGCGCTCGCCGCGTTGATGGCGAGGCTGTCGTAGAACTCGTCCGGCGCGATGCTGAGGACGGTGATGACGACCTGGACCTCGTTGCGGAGGCCCGTGATGAACGACGGGCGCAGCGGCCGGTCGATGAGGCGGCAGACGAGGATCGCCTCGGTGGAGGGGCGGCCCTCGCGGCGGAAGAACGAGCCGGGGATCTTGCCCGCGGCGTAGCTGCGCTCCTCGACGTCGATGGTCAGGGGGAAGAAGTCGAAGTTGTCCTTCGGGTGCTTGCCCACCGAGGTGGCGGACAGCAGCATGGTGTCCTCGTCGAGGTACGCGGCGACCGCGCCCTGCGCCTGCTGCGCGAGGCGGCCGGCCTCGAACCGGACCGTGCGCGTTCCGTACTTGCCGTTGTCGAGGACTGCCTCGGCGAACTTGATCTCTGGACCTTCCATTGAGGTCTCTCTCCTTCGTGTTGCGCCTCTCGGCGACGCCCGTCGGGCGCTCGTCCTGCATCCCGTGTGGATGCGGACCTCCTACGACAGAGGAGGAGCGGGCGAGGCGACACGTCGGGGTCCGCCTGATGCGGGTCCCGGGTGCACGTGCGCGGCTGGTTCCGCTCGTCGGCCGGTGGCCGACGGCGGCGGGCGCATGTCTGGCCATCAGTGGGAATGCTCCGAGCGACTCGGAATACCACCACCAACGACCAGCTCCTGCCGGCCAGCTCCATCTGTCGTGATCGCATCGTGACGCTGGGCGTCCGCTGGATCACTCCGGCCATGGTAGCACCCGGCCCCTCGCCGGCCCGGGAGGACGGGGGCGCCCGGGTGTCGGGCGGATGACGCACCTCTTAACGGGAACGAGCCGCCACCCCGGAGGGTGACGGCTCGGCCGGTTCGCACGTGTGCGATCAGCGACGCGTGGTGCGTGTCAGCGGCGGATGCCCAGGCGCGCGATCAGGGCGCGGTAGCGCTCGATGTCGACGTTGGACAGGTAGCCGAGGAGACGACGACGCTGGCCGACCAGGAGGAGCAGGCCACGACGCGTGTGGTGGTCGTGCTTGTGCTCCTTGAGGTGCTCGGTGAGGCCCGTGATCCGCTTGGTGAGGAGCGCGATCTGCACCTCGGGGGATCCGGTGTCACCGGGGTGGGTCGCGTACTCGTCGATGATCGCCTTCTTGACGTCTGCTTCCAGAGCCATGTGATGATCCCCTCTCGTGTTCGTTGCGCGGCGCCCGTCACAGGATGTGCGAGCTCTCTTGATCCGCGGCCGTTCAGACGGCAACCGCACGAGCATACCAGAGGGCGGGGAGCCGATCCGCGGCCGGACGGCCCACGACGGGGCGGCGTCGGCGATCTCGGCTAGCGTGGAAATCCACCCTACAGAGACGACGCAGCGACACGTGAGCATCCCGCCCGAGACCTCCCCCATCCCGATCCCCGACGAACGGCAGGTCCGCGGCAGCCACTTCGTCGACCTGACGCCGCTGAGGGAGAGCCCCGCCTTCGCACGGCTCTGGGCGGGCAACGCGATCGCCGGCATCGGCAGCCAGATGACCATCGTCGCGATCGGGCTGCACGTGTACGAGCTCACGGGATCCACGGGCGCCGTCGCGCTCGTGGGCGTGCTGTCGCTCGTGCCGATGATCCTCGCGGGCCTCTACGGCGGCATGCTCGCCGACGCGTTCGACCGACGGAAGGTCGCGCTCATCGCGTCGTGCGCCGCGTGGGGCTCGACCATCGCGCTGGCGGCGCTCGCGTGGACGCACGCGGAGACGGTGTGGTCGCTGTACGCGCTGAGCATCCTCAACGCGGTCGCGGCGACGGTGATCGGCACGAGCCGGCAGGCGATCCTCCCCCGCATCCTCCCGCCGCACCTCCTGCCCGCGGCCAGCGCGCTGGGCGGGATCAGCCTCGGCGTGATGGTGACGGTGGGCCCGGCGCTCGCGGGCGTGCTCGTCGCGTCGGTCGGGTTCCAGTGGACCTACACGGTCGACGCCGTGCTCTTCCTGGCGGCGTTCACGGGCGTGCTCGCGCTGCCGCGGATCGCGCCGGAGGGCGAGGTGCAGCGGCCGGGGCTGGCGTCCATCAGGTACGGGCTCGGGTTCCTCAAGACCGCGCCGAACATCCGGATGTCGTTCATCGTCGACATCATCGCGATGACCCTCGGCCAGCCGCGCGTGCTCTTCCCCGCGGTGGGGGCCGTGGTGCTCGGCGGCGGGCCGGTGACCGTCGGGATCCTCACGGCGGCCGGCGCCGTCGGCAGCCTCGTGAGCAGCGTGCTGAGCGGATCCGTCGGGCGCGTCACGCGGCACGGGCGGGCGATCCGCCTGGCGATCGTCGCGTACGGGCTCTCGACGGCCGGGTTCGGGCTGGTGCTGCTGTTCGCGTCGCGGCCGGGGGTGCTGCACGGCATGGGGTCGCGGATCGAGGACGCGAGCGTGCCCGGCATCGTCGCCGCCTCCGTGCTGCTCGCCTGCACGGGCGCGGCCGACAACATCTCCTCGATCTTCCGCAACACCATGCTGCAGACCGCGGTGCCCGACAACATGCGCGGGCGGTTGCAGGGCATCTTCATCGTCGTCGTCACGGGCGGGCCTCGGCTCGGCGACGCGTACGTCGGCATCGTCACCGCGTTCGCGGCGCTGTGGGTGCCGTCGCTGGTGGGCGGGCTGCTGATCGCGGTGGTGGTGTGGATCCTCATCCGCGCGCTGCCGTCCTTCGAGCTCTACGACTCCCGGAACCCCACCCCGTGACGCGGCGGAGGAGGCGGCGGACGCCGGTGCTCGTGACCCTGGCGGCGCTCGTGATCGTGATCGTCGCGGGTCTCGTGCAGTGGCACGGGGATCCGGGGACGGGCGCCGGGAACGCGGAGGACGCCGGGAGAGCCGAGGACGCCGGGCGTGGATCCGGGACCGGGCCCGGCGCGGAGCCGGCCGCGCCCGGATCCGCGCGGCTCGCCCTCGAGGGGCTCGAGGTGCGGACGGAGGAGCGGGTCGCCGGCTACGACCGCGAGTCGTTCGCCTGGCGCACGGACGTGGACCGCAACGGCTGCGACACCCGCAACGACGTGCTGCGACGCGACCTCGCCGAGACCATGATCCGCGGCGGGACACGCGGGTGCGTCGTGCAGTCCGGCGTGCTGACCGACCCGTACTCGGGCGAGCGCATCCCCTTCGACCGGTCGCGGGACCCCGAGGCGGTGCAGATCGACCACGTCGTGTCGCTGTCCGACGCGTGGTCCTCCGGCGCGTGGCGCTGGGACCCCGCCTACCGGGCGGCGTTCGCGAACGACCCGCTGGAGCTCGTCGCCGCGTCCGCCGCGGAGAACTCGGCGAAGTCGGACGCGACCGTCGACGAGTGGCTGCCCGAGCATCCGGACGACGCGTGCGCCCTCGTGGTGCGGCAGGTGTCGATCAAGGTGCGCACGGAGCTCAGCGTGACGCGCGCGGAGCACGACGCGATGGCGCGCGTGCTCGACGGCTGCGGGGACCTGCCGCTGCTGTCGTCCGACGACGTGCCGTGGCCGCCGCCCGTGCGATGACGCCGGGTGGTGCGGCCGGGTGGTGACACCGGGCGGTGACGCCGGATCTGCATCGTGGGCGAACCGATCGTTCGCTCGCTCCGAAGAGACCGCAATGCGCCGGACCCCAGAGACGCGATGCACCACGGGTCCGGATGTCATGGGGAGAGCGGTCGCACGGACGGCGCATGGAGAGGGGTCTCGGCGCCGGGACCACGACCGCAGGGCCGGCCCGTCATCGGGTCGGCCCATCTCCATGCCTGGGTGCTGTGCGCCGAGGCGACGAGCGACCGTCAGCCGGTGTCAGGATCCCCGTCATGGCCGTCTTCCCGCCCCGGACGCCGGAACGCGACAGGGTCGGGCCCGTCGTCTTCTCGCAGCTCCGGACCTCCTTCCTCCTCGCCGACAGGGGGACCGTGCAGATCACCGGCGAGATCGCGGACATCAGCACGAGCCGTACGCGCTTCGACCTCGTGGACACCTCCGGGGTCCTCGACGCCAGGACCCGTTCCATCCCCGTGATCTGCCGGCCGGAGACCGTCCGGGGGCTGCTCGTCGGCGATGTCGTCGAGCTCCGAGGCGCGTTCGACCTCCTCGAGCAGGACTGCCTGCTGGTGCTGCGACCGATGCGGGTGACCAAGAAGGAGCGCAGGGGCCGGCTGCCTGCCGCCGAGCAGCGGGCCGGCATCGCCCGTGATCCGCGGACGTGCGCCGCAGCGCGGGACCGGCTGCGACGCCGCACCACCCCGCCGCCCCGGCTGCCGGTCCGCGCGGGGGCGCCGGGTTCCCTTCGAGTGACGTTCATCGGTCCGCTCGGCGATGTCGCGCAGGCGGACATCACGGCGGGCCTCCGGCTCGACAGGCTGGAGCCCCGATGGCGTGGCATCCCGTTCCACGACAGCCAGGCGATCGCGGACGTGATCAGGTCGGTGTCCCCGGAGGACACCGACCTGATCGTCGTGTACCGAGGCGGCGGCAGATGGCGGGACGGGGTCGCCCTCAACGACGTGCGGGTCGTCAATGCCGTCGCCGAGGCGGCCGTCCCCGTCGTCACGGCCATCGGCCCCACCGCGACGGAGGCAGCGGTCGCGTGGGTGGCCGACGGCGCCTTCCGGACGCCGACCGACGTGCGGAAGGCCCTCAACGCGCATCAGCACGTGGGCAACCCCGATCCCGACCACGTGCGCCGACCGCGACACGGCGCGCGAGGCAGGGGCTCCTCGACGACGGTGGCGTCCGCGTGCGCCGCGGAGGGTCCGTCCGACCCGGAGTCGTCGTCCGCGCATCCGGACGCGCACGTGGTGGCCGCCCGGGCGGAGGCGGCCTCCGCTCGACGGGCGCTGGTCGAGGCCGAGCGGACCTTCGCCCTCCACCGCATCCGGGTCCGGGCCGTGGTCCTCGGCTCCACCGCCGCGATGGCGACGATCCTCGCGACGGTCAGCCTCCGCGCGTGGATGGCCGGCGCGCCCTGGTACGCGGTCGTCGGCAGCGGCCTCGGCCTCCTGATCGCCGGGTCGGCAGGGTCGGTGTTCCTCTTCCGCGGACGCTCACGTGCGCTGCGTCCTCCTCGACGCGTCCGCGTGGGCACGCCCCAGGTGGGCGAGGACGCCTGGTTGTCCGCGATGCGCCACGCCTCCGCTCCCCGGCGGTACCGCCGCCTCCACGGAACCGCGGACGGAGGATGACGGTCAGGAGAGCAGCCCGAGCACGCCCATCCACGCCGTGCCGACGACGCCCCAGATGACGATGAGCACCACGGCCATCACGAAGCCGACGCGGAACCACTCCCTGGTCGTGACGTAGCCGGATCCGAAGACCACGCCCGACGGCCCCGACGCGTAGTGCGAGATGCCGCCGAACAGGTTGCCGATGAAGCCGAGCACGAGGGCCGCGAACAGCGGCGGCGTGCCGGTCGCGACCGCGGCGCCGAGGAACACCGCGTACATCGCGACGATGTGCGCCGTGTTCGACGCGAACAGGTAGTGCGAGAAGAAGTAGACGAGCGCGAGCACCGCGAACGCCCACGGCCAGGGCAGGCCGCCGACGGATCCGGAGACGGCGCCGCCCACGAGGTCGATGACGCCGAGCGCGTCGAGCTGGTCGGCCATGCCGACGAGCACCGCGAAGAAGATGAGCGTCGACCACGCGGACGCGTTGGCCGCGAGGTGCGACCACTTGAGCACGCCCGTGACGAGCAGCACGGCGATGCCGCCGAAGGCCGCGGCGGTCGCGGGGATGCCGAGGAGGGATCCGCCGCACCACAGCACGAGCAGCAGCACGAAGGTCGCGGCCATGATGCGCTCGTGGCCCGACAGCGGCCCGAGCCCGCGCAGCTCCTCGCGCGCGTGCGCCGGCGCCTCGGGCGTGCGGGTGAGGGTCGGCGGGTACACGCGCGACATGGCCCACGGCACGACGATGAGGCTGAGGAGACCGGGCACGAGCGCCGCGAGCGCCCAGCCGCCCCAGGTGACCTCGATGCCGAGGTCGGCGGCGGCCTTCTGCGCGACCGGGTTGCCCGCCATGGCCGTGAGGAACATGGCCGACGTGACCGTGTTGACCTGCACGCTCGTGAGGGCGAGGTAGGAGCCGAGGCGCCGGCGCGACGCGTCGGAGTCGGGGGTGGATCCCTGCACGCGGCTGAGCGACGCGACGATCGGGTACACGACCCCGCCCGCCCGCGCGGTGTTCGACGGGGTCGCGGGCGCGAGCACGAGGTCGGTGAGCGCCATGCCGTACGCGAGCCCGAGGCTGGATCCGCCGAGCCGCGATACGAAGGCCAGCGCGATGCGGCGCCCGAGGCCCGTGACGAGGAAGCCGTCGGCGATGAAGAACGACGCGACGATGAGCCAGATGGTGGGGTTCGCGAAGCCGACGAGCGCCTCGCCGTCGGTGGTCATGGTGCCCGTGAGCATGGCGACCGCGAGGCCGACCAGCGCGACGGGCGCGGTGGGCAGCGGCTGGAGGATGAGCGCGAGGACCGTGCCGACGAAGATCCCGGCCATGTGCATGCCGCGCGGGTCGACGCCCGCGGGCGGCGGGACGAGCGCGATGCCGATCGCGACGGCGACGATGACGACCACCTGGATCGCGCGCGTGCGACGCGCGGCGCGGGCGGCGGCCGCGGTCGCCTCGGCGGCCGGTGCGTCGGGTGCCGCGGGCGCCGCGGACTCGTCGGCGACCGAGGCCACGCCGCCGGGCGCGGGATCCGCGTCGTCGCGCGCCGGACCCCCTGGCGCCGGATCCGTGCCGGTTCCGGGGGCGGACGAGGGGCCGGGGGCTGCGGGAGGAGGGGTCATGACCGGCCCATCCTCCGCGCGTGCGGGGCCGCGTGCCACTTGTCTTCATAGTGTTCACGCGGGCGCCGCGGGCCGGTCGGACGGCGGCCGCGCGGCACCGCGGATCAGGCGGCGAAGCCCGTGGAGGTGACGACGTGCAGGCGCTGCGTGGGCCGCGTCATCGCGACGTACAGGCCGGCCGCGCCGCGCGACGTGTGCGCGAGGATCTCGTCCGGCTCGGCGATGACGACCACGTCGAACTCGAGGCCCTTCGCCTCCTGCGAGCCGAGCACCGCGATGGGCCGGCCGAGGCCGCCCACGCCGATGCCGACCGCGGATCCGAACCGCTCGGCGAGCGCCCGGTGCAGCTCCACGACGCGGTCGTCGCGCGCGATGACCGCGAGCGTGCCGGTGTCGCCGCCCTCGCGCTCCTCGTCGACCACGTCGACGACCGCGGCCACGACCTCGTCGGCCTGGACCTCCACCGTGTCGATGGGGTGCTCGCCCTCGCGCACGGCGCGCGAGCGGGTGACCGGGAGGCCGTGCGCGAGCGCCATGCGCTCGGCGGCCTCGGCGATCCGCGCGGGCGTGCGGTAGTTGACGGTGAGCTCCTCGAGGCGCCACTCGCGGCCGAGCACCGGGCCGAGCGCGTCCTGCCAGCTGGTGACGCCGACGGCGGAGCTGGCCTGCGCGACGTCGCCCACGATCGTGAACGAGCGCAGGGGGCAGCGGCGGAGGAGCACGCGCCACTGCATGGGCGAGAGCTCCTGCGCCTCGTCGACCACGATGTGGCCGTAGGTCCAGGTGCGGTCGGATGCGGCGCGCTCGGCGGTGGTGCGGCGCGCGGCCTGCTCGGCGAAGCCCTCCGCGAGGCGCTCGGCCGTGACCATGCCGCCGACCCCCATGTTCTCGATGGCCTGCTCGGCGTTCTCGATGTCGCGGAGGCGCTGCTGCTCGCGCTCGCGCGCGCTCGCGTCGGCCTGCGCGCTGAACTCGCCGAGGAGCTCGGCGGCCTCGTCGAGCAGCGGCACGTCGGCCACGGTGAAGGGCGCGTCGCGGTCGCGGCGGAGGAGCGCGCGCTTCTCGGGGCTCCAGCGCGGGGTGAGCGAGGCGAGCCAGTTCGGCCGGGCGTAGAGGTCCTGGACGAGCTTCTCGGGGGTGAGCGGCATCCACGCGGTGTTGAGCGCGACCTTCACGTCGTACGAGGTGCGGAGGTCCTCGCGGAGCATCGCGAGGTCGCTGTCGTCGAGGGCGCTGCCATTGCGGCGCATCTGCGACGCGAGGACCTGCGCGAGGGACCCGAGGGCGGCCTTGTTGAAGACCACACGGGCCTCGTTGTGCGGCTTCCGGCTGTCCTGCGCGCGGCGGAGCGCGCTCGCGACGAGCGACGGCTCGAGGACGATGCGCTCGCCGTTCACGTCCAGCGTGACGGCCTCGGTGGGCACGACCTGGCGCGAGCGGACGGCGCGCTGCAGGAGGCCGGCCATCTCGGACCCGCCCTTGACGGCCGCGACCTCGGGCGCGTCCTCGGCGGCGGCGTCGATGCCCGGGTAGAGCTGCCCGACGCTCGCGAGCACGACGCCCGTCTCGCCGAGGGACGGCAGCACGGCCTCGATGTACTGGAGGAAGGAGCGGCTGGGCCCCACGACGAGCACGCCCGAGGACGCGAGGCGATCGCGGTGCGAGTAGAGGAGGTACGCGGCGCGGTGCAGGGCGACCGCGGTCTTGCCGGTGCCCGGCCCGCCCTGCACGACGAGCACGCCGCGGAGGTCGGAGCGGATGATGCGGTCCTGCTCGGCCTGGATGGTGGCGACGATGTCGTTCATCCGGCCGGTGCGTCCCGCGGCGAGCGCGGCCAGCAGCGCGCCCTCGCCCTGGAGGCTGGTGCGGCCCTCGTCGAGCAACGTCGGGTCGAACACCTCGTCCTCGACGTGCACCACCTCGCGGCCGTGCGTCGTGAGGTGGCGGCGGGCCCGGGCGCCGAGCGGGGTGGCGGCGGTGGCCTGGTAGAAGGCGCTGGCTTGGGGCACGCGCCAGTCGAGGAGGAGCGGCTGCAGGTCGTCGTCGCGGAGGCCGATGCGGCCGATGTACCGGTAGACCGGATCGCCGGCCCCCGTCGTGGGCGCCGGCGCGCCGTCGCGCGGCTCGTCCTCCGGCAGGTGACCCGCCTCGAACTCGAGCCGGCCGAACACGAGGCGCTCGTCGACCTCGCGGAGCGCCTGCAGGCGGTCCTCGTAGATGCGCGCGAACGCGTCGCGCTCGGAGCGGTTCTGGTGCGTGCCGCCGGTGGGGCTGTCGCGCACCATGACCAGCTGATCCCGGGTCTCCGCGCGCACCGCGTCGAGTCGTCCGTAGAGGCGGCCGACGTACGCCCGCTCGCGATCCAGCTCCGTACCGGTCACCTGCACACACCCCTCGGGAATCCGGCGTCAATCCTACCGAGACGAGGGGGTCGTCCCCGACCGCGGGTGCCCCCGACGGGAGCGGCGGACGACGGCCGGCCGAGGGGTCAGCGGCGCGTGCCGACCAGGCTCTGCGGGCCCGTCGGGCTCGGCCGCGCGCGCCGGCGGAGGGCGCGACGGCGGGCGTTCTCGGAGCGAGCCGTGAGGATCAGGGCCACCACCACGCCGATGAGGGCGCCGAGCCCGTTGTGCACGACGTCGCGGACGTCGGAGACCCGCGTCGGGAGGAACGCCTGCGCGGTCTCGATGAGCGCCGAGAGGCCCACCCCGAGCGCGATCGCGAGCCACCAGCGCGGACGGCCGAGCAGCAGCACGAGGAACATGCCCACCGGCACGAACATCACGACGTTCGCGGCGCCCTCCACGACGGAGTAGGTGATCCACGAGGTGCCGTCGTGCCGGTGCAGGGCCCGCAGCCCCCGGAAGAGGAAGCCGTCGATGCGGCGGTCGTAGGGCTCCGGCGACAGCGTGATCCACGCGACGAGCCCGAGGTACAGGCCCGTGGCGGTGCCGAGGAGGGGGTGGCGGAGGAGCATCCGTCCATCATCCGGGCATTCCCCTGGGTGCCGGATCCGCCGCAGGTGCCGGTTCCATGACGTCGTGTGGCGATTTCCCCCTCCTCGGGGATGAGGCCGTGGCACCCTGTGCGTGCAGCGCACCCGCGAAGCCTCGCGTCCCGTCCGCATCCGCGACCGGGACACGCCTGCGATCCTCACCCGCTCGCCGCGGACGGTCGTGCAGGCCGTCCGACGGCACGAGAGACCCGCGGAGGTCCCCATGCTCGACAGCACCGATCGGATCCTGACGTCGCACGCCGGCAGCCTGCCGCGCACGGACGCGCTCATCGCCGCGAACGCCGCCCGCGCCGCGGCGCGGAAGGCCGCCGTGCCGCCATCGGACGCGGACGGCGCCGGGCCGGACGCCCCGCCCGCCGACGGCCTCGACGAGGTCCTCGCCGACGCGGTCGACGGCCTCGTCTCCCGCCAGCGCGAGGTCGGGATCGCCCTCCCCGGCGACGGCGAGTACGGCAAGGCCATGTCGAGCGCGATCGACTACGGCGCCTGGTGGTCGTACTCGTTCCAGCGGCTCAGCGGCCTGGAGCTCGTGCCCGGCGGCCCGTTCTCCTCCGAGCCCGTGCGCAGCTCACCCGGCGACGTGCGGTTGACGACGTTCCCCGACCGCCGCGACTGGACGATCTTCGCGGACGCCTACGGGGACCCGTCGAGCGGCATCACGGTGGGCGACGCGCCCCTCGACTTCCCGAGCGCCACCGGCCCGGTCGCCTACACGGGCCACGCGGCGATCCAGGCGGACATCGCGCACCTGCGCCACGCGCTCGACGAGAACGGGTACGAGCAGGGGTTCATCACGTCCCTCTCCCCCGGCAGCGCGTCGCGCATCGGGAACCAGCACTACGCGACCGAGGAGGAGTTCATCTGGGCGTGCGCGGACGCGATGCGCGAGGAGTACGTCGCGATCATCGACGCGGGGCTCGTGCTGCAGATCGACGACCCGTCCATCGCGGAGAACTGGGACCAGATCAACCCGGAGCCGAGCGTGGAGGACTACCTGGCGTTCACGCGCATCCGCGTGGAGGCGCTCAACCACGCGCTGCGGGGGCTTCCGCAGGAGCGGATCCGCTTCCACCTGTGTTGGGGCTCGTGGCACGGGCCGCACACGACGGACATCGAGTTCCGGCACATCGTGCGGACGATGCTCGACATCGACGCGGGCGCGTACTCGTTCGAGGGCGCGAACGCGCGGCACGAGCACGAGTGGCGCGTGTGGGAGGACGTGGAGCTGCCGGACGGCAAGGTCATCGTGCCGGGCGTGGTGGGGCACGCGACCAACGTGGTCGAGCACCCGGAGCTCGTGGCCGACCGGATCGAGCGCTACGCGCGGCTCGTGGGGCGGGAGCGCGTGATCGCGTCGACCGACTGCGGGCTCGGCGGGCGGATCCACCCGCAGATCGCGTGGGCGAAGCTGGAGAGCCTGGCGCAGGGGGCGGAGATCGCGACCCGGCGGCTCTGGCGCTGAGCGCCGCGGGACGACGGGAGGCCGGACGCGTGGTGCGCCCGACCCTCCGTCGTCGCGTGTCGCGTGTCACGTGGCGCGCGACTCGTGGGGCGCGACTCGTGGCGTCGCGTCAGAGCGTGAGGATGGCGTGCACGTCGTGGCCGACCAACCGCTCCCTGCCGCCGAGGCCGTCGAGCTCGAGAACCACGCCGATGCCGGCGACCTCGTAGCCGGCGCGCTCCAGCAGGCGGGCGGCGGCCTGGAGCGTGCCGCCCGTCGCGAGGACGTCGTCGAGGAGCAGCACGCGGGATCCCGGCATGAGCTGGCCCGGGTGCAGCTCGATGGCCGCCTCGCCGTACTCCAGGTCGTAGGACTCGCGCAGCACCTCGCCGGGGAGCTTGCCGGCCTTGCGCACCGCCAGGGTGCCGACGCCGGAGGCGTAGGCGGCGGCCGCGGCGAGCAGGAAGCCGCGCGCCTCGACGCCCGCGACCGCATCGACGGGGCCGCCGACGGCCACGAGGTCGTCGACCACGGCGCGGAGGGCGGTGCCGTCGGCGAGCACGGGAGTGAGGTCGCGGAAGAGGATCCCCGGCTGGGGGAAGTCCGGGACGGTGAGCAGCAGGGACGCGACGAGGTCGGAGACGGGGGTGTCAGGCACCCGACAACGGTAGTCGGTGGCGGGGCGGCGGCCGTCCGCCAGGTGGATGTGGTGGGCTGGGCGCGCCCCGCCCGCCCGCACCCGCATCGACCCGAGGAGCCCATGGACCCCGTCGAGATCCTGCGCGACCTCGTCGCGCGCGCGACCGCCATCGAGGCGCCGCTCGAGGCGGGACCGGCGCTCGTCGCCGTCGCGCTCGCCGCGGCGCTCGTCCTCGTGCCGCCGGCCTGGCGGATCACGCGGCACGCCGTGACGATCGTGCACGAGGGCGGCCACGGGCTCGCGGCGACGCTGAGCGGGAGGCGGCTCGCCGGGATCCGTCTGCACTCCGACACCTCGGGCCTCACCGTGAGCGTCGGCCGACCGCGCGGGCCGGGCATGGTCGTGACGCTGCTCGCGGGGTACCCGGCGCCCGCGCTCGCGGGCCTCGGCGCCGCCTGGCTCGCCGGCCAGGGGCGCTCCGCCGCCGTGCTCTGGCTGTGGCTCGTGCTGCTGGCGCTCGTCGTGATCCAGGTGCGCAACTGGTTCGGCCTGTGGTCGTGCCTGGTGGCGGGCGTGGTGGTCGGGGTGATCGCCGGGGTCGCGCCGGTCGTCGTGCAGGGCGTCGCGGCGCACGCGCTCGCGTCGTTCCTGCTGCTCGGCGCGCTCCGGGCGACCCTCGAGCTGCAGCGCGCCCGCTCCCGGCGGGGTGGCGACGCGTCCGACGCCGACCAGCTCGGGCGGCTGACGCACCTGCCCGGGATCCTGTGGGTCGGCGTGCTCCTCGTCGTCGCGGCCGCCTGCCTCGTCGGCGGGGTGCTGCTGCTCGGGATCCCGGCGCTCCTCGGCGCCTGACGCGATCCGCCCGCCCCGCACGCGACGCGGCCGCCGCGCCCCGGGGACGCGGCGGCCGCGGGAGGACGGGACCTACATCTCCTCGTGCGTGTCCGGGTCGCCGTCCCAGAGGCGCGACTGCGGGCCGGACCCGATGAGACGCACCTCCTCCTCGCTCAGCTCGAAGCCGAAGACGTCGAGGTTGGTGCGCTGGCGCTCGGGGTCCGTGGACCGCGGGATGGGCAGGGCGCCGGACTGGATGTGCCAGCGGAGCACCGCCTGCGCGGGGGTCACGCCGTGCGCCTCGGCGGCGGCGACCACGTGCGGGTCCCGCATGAGCTGCTCTCGCGTGCCGAACGGCGACCAGCTCTCGGTCACGATGCCGCGGCGCGCGTGCTCGGCGCGGAGGTCGGCCTGGGTGAAGGTCGGGTGCAGCTCGACCTGGTTGACGACCGGCAGCACGCCCGTCTCGTCCTCGAGGCGCTGCAGGTGCGCGGGCGTGAAGTTCGAGACGCCGATGGAGCGGACGAGGCCGCGCTCCTTCAGCTCGACGAACGCGCGCCAGCTGTCGACGTACCTGTCCACGCTGGGGTTCGGCCAGTGGATGAGGTACAGGTCCACGTAGTCGACGCCGAGCGTCGCGCGCGACTGTTCGAAGGACGCGAGCGTCTCCTCGTAGCCGTGGTGGCGGCCGGGCAGCTTGGTGGTGAGGAAGAGCTCCTCCCGCGGGACGCCCGAGCGGCGCATCCCCTCGCCTACCGCGGCCTCGTTGCCGTAGTTGAGGGCCGTGTCGAGCAGGCGGTAGCCGGCGCCGATCGCGCCGGAGACGAGGTCGGCACCCGCGTCGTCGTTGAGCCCGTACGTGCCGAGGCCGATGGCGGGGATGCGGTTCCCGTCGGACAGTTCCAGTGTGGGGATCGTGGTCATCCCCTCACGCTACGCCCGGGTCAGGCGCGGTCGACGGGGGCGGATCCGGCACCGGCCGCGGCGTCGTCGGCGGACGCGTCGTCCGCCTCGTCCTGTTCCCCGGCCTCACGGGCATCGGCCTCGGGATCGCGCCCGAAGACGGTGCCGAGGGCCCACGCGATCATGCCGCAGACGGTGAGGATGTCGGCCACGTTGAAGACGGCGAACCACTCGACGGCGATGAAGTCGACGACGTGCCCCGACAGCGGCCCGTCCTCGGCGCGCGTGATCCGGTCGAACAGGTTGCCGAGCGCGCCGGCGAGCACCGCGGAGAGCAGCAGCACCTGGAGCGTCGAGGCGCGGTGGCGGATCTGCCAGCCGACCCAGACGGCGAGGCCGAGCGCGAGCCCGATGATGCCGACGGTGAGCAGCGGCCCCACCTCGGCGCCCATGCCGAAGGAGACGCCGGGGTTGTAGACGAGGGCGAACCGCACCGTCGGGACGAGCTCGATCTGCCGGCCGCCGCCGAGGGAGTCCACGGCCCAGCGCTTGCTGATCTGGTCGAGCACGAAGCCCACGACCACGACGACCGCCGCGAGCGCCACGACGACGGGGCGGGAGATGCGCGGACGGCGTGCGGCGGGGGGTGCGGTGGTCACGCGACGAGCCTAGGCGGTGGTCGCGGCCGGATCCTCCGGGCTGCCGTCCGCGTCGGCGACGGGCGCGGCGGCGGCGCGGTCGCGGATCCGCGTGGCCGCCTCCCGCGGGAACGTGCTGCGGACGAGGTGGCGCGTGCCGTCGGCCGACTCGATCGACACGGCGGGGCCGGCGTCCAGCAGGACCGCGGCTCCCCCGCCCGGGAGGGCGCGGACGCCGATGCCGCGGACGGACCGCGGCCGGAGGTGGTCGACGACCGTGCAGTCCGCGATGGCCGCGTACGGGATCCGGATGCGCTTCACCGGCACCAGCGCGACCTCGACCTCGTCGGGATCCAGCGTGATGCGGATGCGGAACGACCCGACCACCGCGCCCGCCGCCAGCAGCACGAGACCCGCGACGATCCCGAGGACGCCTCCGCCGGTGGCGACGACGACCACGAGACCCAGCGCCGCGACCGCGAGCCCGACGACGCGGATCGCGCGCGGGGCGGGTGTGGTCTGGCGGAAGCGCGCGTCGGGCGAGGGCGTGGTCACGCCCTCACCCTAGGTGCGCGGCGGTTCGCCCGGGTCGGGCAGACCGGTCCGGCCGACGGGTCAGGCGTGCTGCTCGTCGTGCTCGCCCTCGGCGATCTCCTCGATCAGCTTCGCGTTGAAGGCGGGCAGGTCGTCGGGGTTGCGGCTCGTGACGAAGCCGCTGTCGACCACGACCTCCTCGTCGACCCACTCGGCGCCCGCGTTGCGCAGGTCGGTGGCGAGGGTCGGGTACGAGGTCATGCGGCGGCCGTCGACCACGCCGGCCTCGATGAGGATCCACGGCGCGTGGCAGATGGACGCGACGGGCTTGCCCGCCGTGAAGAAGGCCTTGGCGAACGCGACCGAGTCGGCGTCGACGCGGAGGTCGTCCGCGTTCACGACGCCGCCGGGCAGCACGAGGCCGTCGTACTCGGACGCGTCGGCGTCCTTCACCTGGACGTCCACGTCGAACGTGTCCGCCTTGTCGATGTGGTTCAGGCCCTGCACGGTGTCCGACTTCGGGGACACCAGCACGGGCGTGCCGCCGGCCTCCTGCACGGCCTTCCACGGCTCCGTCAACTCGACCTGCTCGAAGCCGTCCGTCAGCAGGAAGGCCACCTTGCGGCCCTGGATGCTCTCTCCGGTCATGTGCGTTCCTCCTCGTGAGAGTGGTGCCGCCCGGTCGGACGGCGCGTTCGACGCTACGCTCGCGCGCCGCCGGCGACCGCGGTGCGGAAGAAGTTCACGGGTCGTCCGGAGACGGCCGTGTCGATCGCGAAGACGCCGCCCGAGAGCGGGTGCTCCTCGAGCTGCTCCTCCGTGAGGTTCTCCCGTGCGGTGCCGATCACGAGGGTGCGGAGGTCGGGGCCGGCGAAGGCCACGGACGTGACGTTCGGCGCCGGGATCTGGATCTCCAGGTCCTTCGTGCCGTCGGGCGCCCAGCGGACGACCTTGCCCGCGCCGTAGATCCCGTTCCACGCGTAGCCGTCGACGTCAAGGGTGAGGCCGTCGCTCATCTCGCCGTGGATCCAGCGCTCCGGCTCCCCCAGCTCGCCGTCGGCGGAGTAGGGCGCGCGGTAGACCGTCTTCTCGGACGTGTCGGTGAGGATCATCGTGCGGCCACCGTCCGTCCACTCGAAGCCGTTGGTGATGGCGAAGCCGCCGAGGAGCGTGCGCAGGGTGCCGGAGCCGTCGATCGAGTAGATCGCCGCGTCGGGCTCGCCCTCGGTGACGTCCATGGATCCGATGACGAAGCGGCCGCGGGGATCGACCTTGCCCTCGTTCATCCGGATGCCGTCGTGCGCGTGCCGCACGTGCGCGAGCTCGCGCGTGATGCGGCCCTCCCGGTCGACGAGCACGATGCGGTCGCCGAGCCCCGCGACGTAGCCGCCGTCGTCGGCCGGCTGGAAGGACGCCAGCGGCGGCGGCAGCTCGAGGACCGTGTCGTCGGATCCGTCGACCGCGCCCGTCCACGGGCTCCGGTGCAGCGTGCCGGCCGTGATGTCGTTCCACATCACGTCGCCGGCGGGATCCCACCAGAGGCTCTCGACGAGGATCGCGCGGGCGTCGCGGAGGACGCGGAGGTCGGAGGTGAGGGCGCTCATGGATCCAGCCAAGCACCCGGGGGGCCGCTCGTCCGTCGAGCGAAGCGCCGGCCGCCCTGGCTGGACGCGCACTGTGAGCGCACTCACCGTTCGTGCGACACGGATCCGGCGGGCGTACCGTCGAAGGCAGGCCGGACGTCGCGCGAACGCGCGCCCGGCCCACGCGGGCCCGTCCCACCGGACGCCGCGCCGCACGGATCGGGAGACCCCCGACCCCACGAGAACGAGAACCGAGGAGTCGCACATGACCACGACCGTCGAACGCCCCACCAGCGCATCCGCGAAGGCCACCCAGCCCGAGGGCTCCAAGCCCACCAAGCGCCAGAACGCCGAGCGCGGCTTCAAGGCCAGCGAGCAGCTGCACGAGAACATGCAGAAGGTGCTCGTCGACCTGATCGAGCTGCACATCCAGGGCAAGCAGGCGCACTGGAACGTCGTGGGCAAGAACTTCCGCGACCTGCACCTCCAGCTCGACGAGATCATCGAGTCGGCGCGCGAGTTCAGCGACGACCTGGCCGAGCGGATGCGCGCCCTGCACGCCACGCCCGACGGCCGCAGCGACACCGTCGCCGAGACCACGACGCTCCCCGAGTACCCGCAGGGCGAGGTGGACACCGCCGAGACCGTCGACCTCGTGACCCAGCGCCTCGAGGCCGCCGTGCACACCATGCGCGAGGTCCACGACGACGTCGACGAGGAGGACCCGACCACCGCGGACCTGCTCCACGGCTTCATCACCGCGCTCGAGCAGTACGCGTGGATGGTCTCCGCCGAGAACCGCCGCGTCGGATCCGCCGCCGAGTAGCGCGAGCAGCACGCACATCACGATCCGAGGGCCGCGCCACCAGGTGCGGCCCTCGTCATGTCCGCACGCATCACGATGACGCCCCTCCCGAGGGGCAGTGAGGAGACCGAGATGGATCTCGGCATCACAGGGAAGACCGCGCTCGTCACGGGCGCCGACTCGGGGATCGGGTGGGAGACCGCCCGCATCCTCCTCGCGGAGGGCGCCACCGTCGTCCTCAGCGACCAGGACCAGGGCGCGCTCGACGAGGCCGCTGCGAAGCTCGACGGCGGCGACCGCGTGCACGCGTTCGCGGCCGACGTGACGAGCGTCGCCTCGCTCGACGCGCTGCACGAGAAGGTGCAGGAGGCCGTCGGCGACATCGACATCCTCGTGCAGTCCGCGGGCATCACCGGCGCGCAGGGGCTCTTCCACGAGATCGATGACGAGGGCTGGACGAACACCATCGAGGTGGATCTCCTCGGACCCGTACGCCTCGTGAAGCGGTTCCTCCCGTCGCTCCGGAAGGGCGGCTGGGGCCGGATCGTGTTCCTCGCCTCCGAGGACGCCGTGCAGCCGTACGACGACGAGCTCCCCTACTGCGCCGCCAAGGCCGGGATCCTCGCGCTGTCGAAGGGCCTGTCGCGCAGCTACGCGAAGGAGGGCCTGCTCGTGAACGCGGTGTCGCCCGCCTTCATCCACACGCCCATGACCGACGCGATGATGGAGAAGCGCGCCGACCAGCTGGGCACCTCGACGGAGGACGCGATCGAGTCGTTCCTCGACGAGGAGCGCCCCTACATGGAGCTGAAGCGCCGCGGCGAGCCCGCCGAGGTCGCGAACGTCGTCGCGTTCCTCTGCTCCGACCTCGCGTCGTTCGTGAACGGATCCAACTACCGCGTCGACTCCGGATCGGTGGCGACGATCTGATGGCCGGCCTGTCGAAGGGCGACCGCGTCACCTGGAACACGCCCCAGGGCGAGACGCACGGGAAGGTCGTCGAGGAGAAGACGAAGGACTTCCAGCACGACGGCCAGCACTTCACGGCATCGGGCGACGAGCCCGCGTACATCGTGGAGAGCGACAAGTCCGGCACGACCGCGGCCCACAAGGGATCCGCGCTGACGAAGAGGAAGTAGGCGCGGCCTCCCCCGCGGGTACCGGCGACCGGTACCCGCGAGGGGCGACCCGGCCGGATCCCCGCGCCTAGGCTGTGGCCGATGGACACCGGGACCGCCGACGCGACGCGCGCACGCACGCCGCGCGCACCCCGGCACCGCGACGGCGTGGAGCTGTTCGTGGACGTGGTCGTCGGCCTCGTGCTCGCGGGCATCGCCGTGAACCCGCCGGTGGACGTCCAGGAGGCGGGTCTCCACGTCGCCGTCCTCATGCTCCTGGCGGTCGTCGTGCGCTCCGTGTACCCCGGCGCGGCGCTCGCGCTGGCCTGGGTCATGGCGCTGGCGCAGTGGCACGTGGGTGAGCGCCCCGGCTTCGCGGACCTCGCCCTCCTCCTCGTGCTGTACTCGACCGCTCGGCGCGGGTCGCGTGCGACGGCCGTGCTGGGCGCCGCCTCCGCCGTCGTCGGGGGTGCCATGGCCACGGTGTACCTGCTGCACACGGGCGCCCGCTACTCGCTCCTCATCAGCCCGGGCGGCCTCGGCGCCATGATCTTCGTCGCGGCCCCGGTCCTGATGCTGCTGCTCGCGTGGCTGACGGGTCTCGTGATCCGCGTGGTCCGCGCCCGCAGTTCGGAGTCGCGCCTCCGCGTGCAGGCCGAGGACACCGCCGTGAAGGCCGTCGACCTCGCACAGACCGAGACGCTGCGGGCGAGCATGGCGCGCGACGTGCACGACATCGTCGGGCACTCGCTCGCGGTGATCATCGCGCAGGCCGACTCGGTGCAGTTCCTCGACGACGAGGAGCGGATCCGCGGCGTCTCCGCCACCATCGCCGACACCGCGCGCCGGTCGCTCGCGGAGGTGCGCGAGGTGCTGAGCGGCACGAGCACGGCCGACGGCGACGACGGGCCCGAGGACCTCGACGCGGTCGTCGCGCAGGTGCGGGCCGCCGGCGTCGACCTCGTACACGAGGTGCGCGGGCAGCGCCGGGCCGTGGATCCGGCGCGCCAGGTCGTCCTGCGCCGCGTCGCGCAGGAGATGACCACCAACGCGATGCGGCACGGCGCCGCCGGCGGCCGCATCCGCCTCCGCGAGACGTGGCGCGCGGCCGACGTGGTGCTCGAGGTCGAGAACCCCGTCGTCCCGCCGGGTGCCGTACCCGACCGCGCCGGCCCGCTCGGCCTCGAGTCGCTGCGGCTCGGCACCGGCGTCGAGGGCATGCGCGCCCGGCTCGCGGCCGTCGGCGGCGACCTCGAGGCCGAGGCCGTCGACTACCTGTTCACCGCCCGCGCGCGCATCCCCCTGCCATCCGCCCATTCCATGCCCGTGCCGGGAGGCCGCCCGTGATCCGCATCGTGCTCGTCGACGACCAGGAGCTGTTCCGCGGCGGCGTGCGCGTCGCCCTCGACGCCCAGCCCGACCTCGAGGTCGTCGGCGAGGCCGGCGACGGACGGGAGGGCCTCGCGGTGATCGACGAGCTACGACCCGACGTCGTGCTGCTCGACATGCGGATGCCCGTGATGGACGGCCTCGAGACCGTGCGCGCGCTCTTCGGCGGCTCGCGCGCCGAGCCGCCGCGGGTCATCGTGCTGACCACGTTCGCGCTCGACCGCGCGTCCGCCACCGCGATCCGCGGCGGCGCGAGCGGCTTCCTCCTCAAGGACGCGACGCCCGCCTTCCTCGCCGCGGCCATCCGCGCCGTGCACGCGGGCAGCGCCGTGCTCGCGCCCGACGAGCTCACGCAGCTGTTCACGTCGGACGCCGCCGCGGCGCCCGCTCCCCCGGCGCCGCCCGCGTTCCGGTCGCTGAGCGCGCGCGAGAAGGACGTCTTCGGGCACGTGGCGCGCGGCCTCTCGAACGCGGAGGTCGCCGCGCTCGAGTTCGTGAGCGAGTCGACCGTGAAGACGCACGTGAGCAGCATCCTCGCGAAGCTGGCGCTCCGGGATCGCGTGCAGCTCGTCGTGTACGCGCACGACCACCGGCTCGTGGAGCGCTCGGGGGCGTAGCGGATCAGCCGCCGAGCGCGCCGCCGCAGCGGTGGACCTCGGTCGCGAGGGCGTCGATCTCGGCGCGCGCGGTCTCCGCCGGGACCGACGGGTCCACGTCCTCCGCCCAGATCGTGAAGGCGACCTCGGTGCCGTCCTCGGCGTCCGCGATGCCGGTGAGACCGTGCATCCGCTCGAGCGTGCCGGTCTTGCCGCGGATGCGCCCTGCCGCCGCGTCGGCCTCGCCCGTGAACCGGCCGCCCTCCGCGAGGGTGCCGGTGCGCCCGGCGACGGCGAGACCGGCGTCGACGATCGCGAGGTCGTCGACGTGCTGCGCGATCCGCACCATGAGCCGCGTGAGGAGGAGCGCGGGAACCCGGTTCCCGTCGGACAGGCCGGAGCCGTCGATGAGCACGACGCCGTCCATCGGCAGGTCGAGCGCGGCGAGGGCGGTGGGCGTGCCGCTCCGGATGTCCGTCGCGGCGCTCCCGGCGCCCGTCTCGATCGCGACGAGCCGCGCCAGGGTCTCGGCGAGCGTGTCGTCGGAGTGGGTGAGCATGTGGCCCACGAGGTCGCGCACGGGCGCGGACTCGACGGTGCCGAGCACGGCGGCTCCGGCGGGCGCGGTCACGAGCGGGCCGTCGGTCGCGACGCCGTCGCCGTCGCCGTCGCCGAGCAGCTCCGCGAACGCGTCCGCCGCGCGCGCGACGGCCGCGTCACCCCGGCGCGAGTAGGGCTCGGCCGGGTCGTCGCGGTCACCGTCGACCATGAGCGCGGTGATGTTCGACATGGATCCGCCGCGCCGGGCCTCCAGCGGCCACTCCGGCAGCCAGGCGGGACCGGTGAAGAGGCTGCTGTCGACCTGGAGGCGGCGGACGAGCACGCCGGCGGTGTCGGGGTCGGCGCGCCGGGCGTCGAGCACCTGCCGCGCCAGGTCGTCGAGGTGCGGGGCGCCCGGGTAGACGCCGTCGGTGCCCGACGGCAGACGGCTGAGCGTGGGGTCGCCGCCGCCCACGAGGACGACCGTGTCGGCGCGCGCGCCCTGCACGACGCGCGTGGCGATGCGCCGGTCCGGGCCGAGCGCCTCGACGGCCGCCGCCGCCGTGAGGACCTTCATGGTGCTGGCGGTGGGGGCGGGCACGTCGCCGCGCACGTCCGCCAGGGTCGCACCCGCGCCGCGGTCGACCTCCGCCGCGGAGGGGTGCAGCGTGCCGGTGGACCAGCCGCCGGTCAGCGCCTCGACCGTGCAGCCGGCGGGATCCGCGGAGGCGCCGCCGACCGGCGACGGGATGATCCCCGTGGCGACGCCGGCGCCCACGACGGCGGTCGCGACCACGGCCGCGAGGAGCGCCCGCCGTCGCCGGGCGACGCGCGAGCTGGGGCGCGGCGACCGTCGCACGGGCGCGGGCTGGGATCCGGTCATGTCCCCAGGGTAGGAAATGCGGAGGCTGCCCGCCTCCGCCGCGCGGACGATTCGCGTGGGCGGACACGCGGCATCAGCGCAGCAGCCCGCCCTGCCGCCCCGACTCCGCCCAGGCGAGCGCACGCGTGACGACGCGCTCGCTCACGTCGAGCACGCGCGCGATCTCGGCGGTGTCGCGGCCCTTGGAGCGCTCCTCGACGGCGATCATGAGCTTCCGCCGCGTGATGCCCTTGGGCAGCGATGGCGGGGCGGGTGCCGTCGGCGCGGGTGCCGCGGCGGGCTCGGCCGGTCGGCGGCGGTGCTTCTCCTCAGCTGCGGTCGCATCCACGGTGGCCAACGCGAGCGTGACCGCGAAGAGGCCGCGCCCGGCGGCGGTGCCGGCCTCCAGCCCGTCGCGGATGGCGCGGAAGGCTATGCCGCGCGCCTCGAGCCCGTTGAGGATCCGCACGACGTCGGTTGATCCCGGCCCCAGCCGATCGAGGCTCACGACGAGCAGCTCGTCGTTCTCGCGGAGGTAGTCGAGGGCGTCCTGCAGGCTCGGACGCGCGGCCTTCGGGCCCGCGGCGACGTCGACGAAGATGCGCTCGCAGCCCGCGGCGTCGAGGGCGTCGACCTGGTCCTGGTACGACTCGTCGGCGCGCGCGACGCGCGCGTATCCCACCAGCGTGGTCATGCGCCGTCCCTCACGATGCTCTCCCCCTGCTCCTGCCTCCCCCTCAGCCGAGCGCGCGACGGGCGGACGCCTCTGAGGCGCCCGCCCGTCCGCTCACGCGTGGATCAGCTCGCGTCGTCGGGCTGCGGCGAGGCCGTGTCCTTCTTCTCCTGCAGGCGCTCGATCTGCTCGCTCGCCTCCGCCTTGTTGAGGTCGGCGGGGATCTCCTCGCCGGCCTGCGTGGCGAGCGAATCGAGGTAGCTGCGCTGCGCACCCGTCATCGGCTCGTCGCCCGTGACCCACGTGCTCGGGTCCTTCTCGGCGCTCTGGGGCGGCGTGGGCGTGGAGGAGCCGAGCATCTCCTTGTCGCCGGTGGTGTCCTGGTTGGCATCGCTCATGGTCGTGTCTCCTCGTGGTCGTGATTCTGACGCTACTCGCGACCCCCGACGCTCGACCGGCCGGGCGGCAGACGATCGACACCGAGCGGCTAGCGCCCGCGACGGGCGGGGCGCGCCGAGGCCGACCAGCTCGATCCACCGGCGAGGCGGGCCGATCTCGCGCGCCTCACCGGGTGAGGCGCACCGTGTCCTGGAAGAGCTCGACGATGTTGTACATGAGGCGCACCGAGTTGATGGGGACCAGACGGACGCGCCCGACCGAGGTCGGCTCCGGGCGCAACCAGCCGACGTCCCCCGTGCGGATCTGCTCCGCCTTCTTCGCGAGCGCCGGCGAGACGACCGCGTAGCGCGTCCACTCCCCCGCCGCCCAGGCGCGTCTCGTGACCCAGCTCGCGTCTGCCGGCACCGCGGGCTCCTGCCCGGGCGCGGCATCGACGCGGCGCTGGAGGAGGTCGGCGTCGTGCTCGTCGACCTCGTCCCCGTGGGCGAGCGACCAGGCGGGTCCCAGGCGCAGCCACGAGGTGAGGAGCCCGAGCGAGACGGACCGCGTGGTGCGGTGGAGGGACACGACCGTCGACCCGGCGTCGTCGATCCGCTGCGCCGCGACGAGCGCGTCGGCTCCCGCGTACCAGCTGTTGAAGGTCGTGTGGCGACCCCCGGTGTCTGCCGTGGCGCCGAAGAGCGTCTTCGCCTGGGACCGCACCGCGAGCAGCGACTCCCCCTCGGGCTTCATGCCGCCGGAGGCGGAGACCAGGCCGAGCTCGCGGAGCTCGACCATCTGCGCGGAGCCGCTGTCGACACGCGCGAACACCCCGCGGGTGCGGAGGGTCGCGAGCTGCTCCCAGGCGGCAGCGCTCATGGTCAGCTCGCTCGGGGGGAAGGGCTGGGATGCGCCGACGCCGGTGAGCAGCTCGAGCTGCACGCCGTGACCGATGCGTTCCATGGCCGCGAGGTCGAGCGGTGTCCCGGTCATGCGTGCACCCTCATCTCGGTCGAGCTGGCGATCATGTTGAACATCTCGTCGTACGCCAGGAGATCGACCACGTCGCAGCTCCCCGTGACCTCGATCGAGCGCGACCCGGTCGAGAACACGTACTGGGCGACCGCCACGCACACGCCGGACGCCTCGTAGAGGTAGTGCACGACGCGGCCCATGGCGTCGTCGCGGTTCCACTCCATGTCGGAGTAGACGTGCGACCAGCCGGAGTACGCGTGCGCCTGGGCGATGCAGCGGGCGCCGAGCTCGACGATCGTCTCGGTCGACTCCCGCACGAGGACCACGGCGTTCGCTCGGAAGGTGGCGTCCTTCCTCTGCGGTTCGGCGATGACGACCACGCGGTCGTCGCCCGTCTCGAGGATCTCCCACGTGGTGGGCATCCCCATCGTGATCAGTGGTGCTTCGACGGGTATCCAGTTCGTCGTCATGTGCGCTCTTCCCGTCTATTCGTCATCTCGGCATCAGTGGTCACGAGTCCGCCTTATCCATCGCAGATCCGGCGATGTCCCCTCCGATCTCGCCGCCGATGGCCCCGCCGAGGACGCCGCCGACGAACCCGCCGATCAAGCCCCCTCCGAGCGGGAATATCGCCTCCCCGACAGCGATGCCCACAGCCTGCCCGACGCCAGAGCCGATTTCTGCGCCCACGGCAGCGCCGGCGGTCTTCACAACAGCGTGTAGGCCCGCACGGGCCACACGCGTCCCCTCATTCCAATCGGGATGCCGTGCCTCGTCTTTGCTCATCTCGTCCGCGAAGGTGGTCACGCCGGATACGACGGTCCCCGCTACCCCCAGCCTTCGACCCCAATCGCCAGCCGTGCTCTCAACGGCATGGTCAGGCCCCCCGCCGAAGGGGTTCAACGCCTTCACCACGTCGCGACCCAATTGCTTCAGGTCGGGCGGCGAGACCTTGAACAGCGCCTGACCGGAGGCCTTCGCCTCCAGGATGGCTTGGAAGGTGGGCTTGATCTCCGTCGACACGTAGAGACCCTTCGTCACGATCCCCTGCCCGAAGACCACACGGGGATCGTCCATTACCATGCCGACCTGCTGAGCGGCGTTGGTCACCTGCGTCTCGGTATCCCGGCCCAGTTTGACCAGCGCGATGGCGCAGTCCACGTCCGCCTGCTCCACCGCTTCGTTGAATTGCGTCACGCGCGCATCGAGGTCGAATTGCTGCTGGAGCGGCTTCGAGCGATAGCTGTCGCTAGCCGGTGTCCCTGCGGACGCAGCGGGGACGGGGCCAGCCAGCAGCATGAGATCCAACAAGGCATGTTCCTCGACGAGAGCACTCCTTCGCCTCTCCAGGTCGGCGAGAGCCGAGGCGTAGTCATTCAGCGCCTTCTTCACAGCGGCTGCGTCCTGACCTATCGTCGACGAGAGAGTCGTGGGGCCGGACAGGGCGCTGAAAGCGTGATCGGAGTCGGGCGTCTCGAACACGTCGGCTACGGACAACCGAGACCAGGCCCCCTTCACCGTGTTCATGACGTCGTCCACCGCCGGACCGAGCTTGTCGAAGCCCGCGGCTGCTGACTCGATTGCGGCCGAGCTCGGCACAATTGCGATGTCGGGGCGGGTCACCGCCCTATCCCCTCTGCGGAGTGGGACGCCATCTCCTCGTCTCCCTGGACATACGCATCGAGGGCGAGCTTCGTCTGGTCGGCCGCCTGCTCGACGCCACTCCTGACCTTCTGGATCTGCGAGAGGAAGGGGTTGCGGGCGAGCCTCGCGAGCGCGGCCGCGGTCTTCGGCCCCGCGATCGCTGAGGCCGCGTCGATCGCCGTCTGAGCAGCCGTCGCCACATCATCCAGACCCGAGATGCCCATCTTGGCGTCGGCGATGGCTGACCCCGCGGCTGCGGGGTCGATGCGCCAGCCGTTGCCGCTCACTGGCGGCGTCATGCCGTCACCCCCTGCTGGCGCACGCCACCGGGGCCGAAGGAGCGCACGCGCGGCTGGTGGGAGCGTTGGGGCAGCTGATGGACGTTCACCAGGGGCCGGCCGCTCGGCGCCGCGCGGCGCGCGCGCTGGACTGCAGCGCAGGCGACGCGCCTGGCGACGGGAGCAGGGTTCGTGAACGTTCCGATGCGGACGGTGACATGCGATGGATCGAGCGTAGAGGACACGGGCAGATCCTCACAGGTGTTAGAAATCCGCGCGCCTATTCCCCGCAGGTGCGTCAGAGCCCGATGCTCATGTGTTCAGCGGCCGGATGCCCGGACGCAGCGATGAACCCGCGTGCGGTCTAGCCCCGAGATCCTCGCCAACTGGACCGCGCGACCGGAGCTTCCGGGCTGAGACTCATGAAGAGCGCGCCCAGCAGCGCGCTACCTGCGGAACAGGAGACCCCCGGGCCGGGAGAGGCTGTCGCCGACGAGAGGTGAGGAGCGGAGAGCGCGGCGACCAGGACAGGAGCGACGACGCGCAAAGCGTGCATCCGCGTCGAATTCCGATGTCCGAGCGCGAACACCATCCGCCGACCGAGCGCCGTCACATCCGAGTCACGAATGCGCGTCCTCGCCGGACTTGCATTCGCGAGCCTCACCGTTCGGTGGCGTCGGGCGGGAGGCCGCGTCCGCGGCGCCGTCCGACGGACCCACGTGACTGGCCGGGGCCTCGCGTACCGCCCCTCCGACGACCCCGCCCAGCCGCGACGCCGCCGCGAATCCCTTCTCCTCGCCGCCGCCGAGATCCTCACCGAGCGGGCCACTCAACGGCGGCGTGCCTTTCTCCGCCACGGAGGCGACGATCCTCTTCCGCGACGCTCCGGGGTCCAGCCCCATCTGGACCTTGTACCACCGCGGCAGGAACGGACGCGGCAACCAGGCCATCCCCACAAAGCTGAGGCCCGCGAACGCGAGACCCGCGTACAACACGGGATCAGAGACCGGCTGCGGCAGAACTCCTCCCACGCCGGTCACCAAAAACCCCACGCCCATCCAGCCGAACGCCACAGGCAATACCCGGTAGATCCGGAACCTCCCTGCCCACCCCCGCCAGACGCCGGAGAAGGCCAGAGCCCCGATTGCGGCGAAGATCCCGCCCACGATGAAGAAAATCACGAAGTCGGAGGGGTCACGGTGCCCATCAGCGACCACCGCGCCAGCCGCGGCGCTGGAGGACAAGGGATGCGCGACGAGCAAGACGAGTGACTTCACCCGCGAAGCCTTCCATCCCTTCGGGGTTCGTGTGTGCGACCGTGCACACCCTTCTCCGCGTCACCGCCGAGAACCTCCCCGAGCGGCCCCCGCGACGGAGGATGCCCCATCCTGGACCCGGAGATGGCGGCCTTCTTCCGCGTCGAGCCGCACTCCAATCCCATCTGGGCGATGTACCACCGCGGCAGGAACGGACGCGGCAACCACACCATGCCCAGCAGGCTCAGACCCGCGAACCCCAGAGCAGGGAACACCACGAAATCGGACAACGGCTCCGGCAAGCCCCCCCCCCACACCGCTCAGATCGCCCGCGGCGGTCGGCGCGGCGGGAGGGCGGGTCAGCGCCGCCCGCCGCGCAGCAGCGCCTCCCGGTGGTCGGTGACCGCCCGCAGCAGCCGGCGCTCGTCGTCGAGGTGCCCCGCCTCGGAGCGGCCGGACGCGGCGGGCCGCTCGGACAGCATCCGCTGCCGGGCGAAGGCGAGCCGCGTGGCGTCGCGCGTGAACAGCCCCATGGCCCGGCCCGCGTCGCCGCCGCGGGTGCGCGCCCACAGCCGCGCGCGCCGCCGGCCCTGCCACGTGCTCAGCATCTCGACCTCGGCGGGCGTGAACCAGCCGACGGCCGCGTACTCGCGGAGGCGGCGGCGCGTGAGGTGGATCTCGTAGCGGCGCAGGAGGATCACGACCGTCACGAGGAACGCGAAGATCGGCACCTGGAGCAGCACGTAGAAGGAGAGGAAATCGCCCGTGATGGTGACGCCCGTGTTCCAGAGCGCGTGCAGCACGATCGCTCCGACCAGCCCGATCGCGCCGGAGCCGAGCGCGGCGCCCGGACCGCGGCGCGCGCCGTAGCCGATGGCGATGCCGGTGATCATGGTGAAGGTCACGTGCGCGAAGGGCGAGAACAGGCCCCGCAGCACGAAGGTGCCGACGAGCTCGCCCGTGGTGCCCTGCACGAGCGGACCGCCGAAGTAGACGATGTTCTCCGTGAAGGCGAAGCCGGCCGCGCTGGTCGCGCCGTAGACGACGCCGTCGACCGGCCCGTCGAAGTGGCGGCGAGCGACCCAGAACACGAGGAGCAGGCCGAGCGCCTTCGCGGACTCCTCCACGACGGGCGCCTGGACGGCCAGCTGCAGGAAGTCCGTGTACCCCGTCGGCACGCCCACGGCGAGGCGCGCGTACTGCACGACGAGGTCGAACAGCAGCGCGATGGCCACCGACGCGGCCGCGCCCCAGAGCAGCGCGAACAGGAGCGCGAGGCGCGGCTCGGGCTCCCAGCGGTCGACCCAGCGGATCGCGAGCAGCACGCCGGCCAGCGGGACGAGCGCGAGGAGGGCGCAGATCGCGACGGCCTGCACCCCGAGGCTCAGCACGAGGTACGCGGCGACGACGAGGCCGACGAGCAGCAGCACGGCGACGCCCACGACGCCGAGCACGGCCGACGCGGTGATGCGGCGCGGCGCGTGCGGCGTGGGGAGCTCCATGGCGCGCGGCGGCGAGGAGGGCGACGGGCGGTGGACGGTCACGGGGACGGACGGGTCGGTCACGACGGCCCTCTCTTCGGCGGATCGGCGTCGCCAGCCTATCGACGGGCCCGACGGCCGTCCGAGCCGGCGACGCGCGCGGACATGCGGGCGTCGCGGGGTCGCGGATCCCCCGGTCAGGCGGCCTTGCCGGGGTTGAGGATCCCCTGCGGGTCGAACACGCGGCGGATCCCGGCGGCGAGCCCCATGACGTCGTCGCCCAGCTCGTCGGCGAGCCAGCGCCGCTTGAGCAGGCCCACGCCGTGCTCGCCCGTGAGGGTGCCGCCGAGGTCGACGGCCGCGCGGAAGAGGAGGTCGGCCGCGCGCCAGACGTCGTCGGGGATGCCGCTCGTGTCGCCGTCGGGCGTGGTCGGGTCCTCGGGGATGCAGAAGTTCGGGTGCAGGTTGCCGTCGCCCGCGTGCGCGACGGTGGGGATCCGGAGGCCGGTCGCGCGCTCGATCTCGCGGATCCGCGTGAGCATGTCCGCGAGGCGCGACCGCGGCACGGCCACGTCCTCGATGAGCACGCGGCCGCGGGCGGCGAGCGCCGGATGGAAGGCGCGGCGGATCGCGAGGAGCCGCTCGCCCTCGTCGGCGTCGTCGGTCACGTCGGCCGTGCCGCCGCCCGCGACGACCATGTCGACCACGCGCGCGGCCTCCGCGGCGGCGTCCGGGCCGTCGCAGCGCACGAGGAGGTGCGCGGATCCGCGGGAGGAGTGGTCGGTGCCGAGGAACGCGTCGATGGCCTCGAGGGCGCCCGCGTCGAGCAGCTCCATGGCGGCCGGGCGGATGCGCGCGGCCGTGACGGCGGACGACGCGGCCGCCGCGGAGGCGGAGTCGGGGAAGAACGCGGCGACGGTCGACGGCGTCGCGGTCGGCAGCGGGCGGAGGCGGACGGTCGCGCGCACGATGACGCCGAGCGTGCCCTCGGAGCCGATCATCAGCGCCGTGAGGTCGTAGCCCGTGACGCCCTTCACCGTGCGATGGCCGGTGTCGACCACGCGGCCGTCGGCGAGGACGACCGTGAGCGCGAGGACGGCCTCGCGGGTCACGCCGTACTTGGCGCAGAGGAGGCCGCCGGCGTTGGTGGCGATGTTGCCGCCGATGGTGGAGATGGCCTTGCTCGCGGGATCCGGCGAGTACCAGAGGCCGAGCGGCGCGAGCCGGGCGTTGAGGTCGTCGTTGAGGACGCCGGGCTCCACGACCGCGAGCTCGTCGGCCTCGCTCACCTCGAGGATCCGGTCCATGCCCCGCACCGACAGCACGATCTCGCCCGCGGTCGCCGTCGCGCCGCCCGCGAGGCCCGTGCCCGCGCCACGCGTGACGACGGGCGTGCCGGTGGCGCTCGCGATGCGGAGGGTCGCGACGACGTGGTCCACCTCGGTCGCGCGGACGACGGCGATCGGATCCGCGGGGCTGCGGTAGCCCGACCGGTCGGAGCGCGCCTCCTCGAGGGACGCGGCGTCGGTGACGACGACGTCGCCGAGGGCGGCGACGAGCTCGGCGCGGACGGCGTCTGCGGGCGCCGACTCGGACGCAGGGGCGGTGCGGATCACGGCGTCGTCGATCATGCGATCCACCCTAGGTCGCGCGCCGGCCGCGGTCGGCGGCGTCGGGCAGGCTGGGCGCATGGACTCCCCCGGCGCCGCCGCGCCCGCCGCCAGCCGCGGACCGGTCGCGCCGGCGCACGTCGCCCGCACGACGATCGCCGTGCCCGCGCCCTTCGACGGTGGCGGCGTGATCCGCTTCCTCTCCTGGCACGCCGTCGCGGGCGCCGAGGAGGGCGACGACACGTCGTTCACGCAGTCGGCCCGGCTCGCGCACGGCTCGGGGACGGTGACGGTGCGGCTGCTCGACGCCGAGCCGCGCGACGACGCGACCGACGCGACCACCCGCCTGGAGGTGACCACCCGCGTCGAGCATCCGGCCGACGCCGCGGAGCTCCTCGCCGGCACGCGCCGCCTCCTCGGCCTCGACGTGGACGCCGCGCGCATCGACGCCGACCTCGCCCGCGACCCGGCGCTCGCCGCGGCCGTCCGCGCGACGCCCGGCCTCCGGATCCCCGGCACGCTGGATCCGCGCTCCACCCTGTTCCGCACCATCGTCGGCCAGCAGATCTCGGTCGCCAGCGCCCGCGCCACCCACGGCCGCATGACGGCGGACCTCGGCGAGGACCTGCCCGCGTCGGTGGCGCACGGATCCGTCACGCGCCTCATGCCGTCGGCCGCCCGCATCGCGCGCGACGGCGCGGAGCTCCTGCGCGGACCCGCGCGGCGCACGGCGACGCTGATCCGACTCGCCGAGGCCCTCGAGACGGGAGAGCTGGTGATCGCGCACGGCATGCCGCGCGCCGAGCTCCGGGCCGCCCTCGTCGCGTTCCATGGCGTGGGCCCCTGGACCGCCGACTACGTCGCGATGCGCGCGCTCGGCTCCCCCGACGTGCTCCTGTCGGGCGACCTCATCGTCCGCCGCGGCGCGGCCGCCCTCGGCCTGCCCGACGAGGCACGCGCCCTCGACGCGCGCGCGGCCGCGTGGTCGCCGTGGCGCTCCTACGCGACCCTGCACCTCTGGCGCGTCATGACCGACGGGATGCCGGCGGCGGGCTGATCGCCCGATCCGTCAGCGTGCGCGACGGCGGCCCGACGCCCCCAGCCCGCCGATGACGACGAGGAGCACGAGGGCCATCGCGATGACGCTCCCGATCGCGACGACGGATGCGCCGCCAGCCGCCAGACCTGCGGCGAGCGCTCCGAGCGACGCGACCAGCGCCCCCAGGAGCACGATGAGGATCGTTCGGGATGCGCTCTTCGCGTCGGACATGCGGCTCCTCGTGGCGTCGTCGCCGCGTGCGGGGCAGCGGTCGCCTCCACCGTATGCCCGGCAGTGCCCGGCCGCTCCCCGGTCGCTCCCCGTTCGCTCCCCGTTCGCAGGGTCCCCCACCGCGTGCTGTGCCTAGGCGCTCTTCCTCTCGGCGGACTTCCTCGGGGCGGACTTCGCCGCCTGGGACTTCTTCGGAACGGACTTCGCCGCCTGGGACTTCTTCGCGGCGGGCTCCTTGGCGGCGGGCTCCTCGGCCGCGGACTTCTTCGCGGCGGCCTGCTTCCCGCTGGATCCCTTCGCCGCCGGTTCCTTCGCGGCGGTCCCCTTCCCCGACGCCTTCGCGGCGGTCCCCTTCCCCGACGCCTTCGCCCCCGCCTTGCGCGCCGGCGCCTTCCCCCCGCCGGATCCCCCACCCCGGCTCCGCTCGATGCTCCGCTTGAGCGCGTCCATGAGGTCGAGCACCTCGCCGCCCGCGTCCTCCTCGTCGGAGTCACCCTCCCCGAAGGTCGCGTCGGTGTCGAGGGAGTCGCCCTGCGCGAGCTTCGCGTCGATGAGCACGCGCAGCTGCTCCTGGTACTCGTCGCTGAACCTCGACGGGTCGAAGTCCTCCGCGAACCCCTCCACGAGCTGCGCCGACATCTTGAGCTCCCGCGGCGAGACCTTGGGCGCGGCGTCGAGCGACGGGAAGTCGGCCTCGCGCACCTCGTCGTCCCAGAGCAGCGTCTGCAGCATGAGCACGTCGCCGCGCACCCGCAGCGCCGCGAGCCGGGTGCGCTGGCGGAGGGTCACGTGCACGATCGCCGTGCGGTCCGTCTCCTGCAGCGTCCGGCGCAGGAGCGCGTACGACTTCGGACTCGACGAGTCGGGCTCCAGGAAGTAGCTGCGGTCGAGCATCACCGGGTCCACCTGGTCGCTCGGCACGAACTCGACGACGTCGATCTCCCTGCTCTTCTCCTCGGGCAGCGCGGAGAGGTCCTCCTCCGTGATCACGACCGTGCGGTCGCCGTCGTCGAAGGCCTTGTCGATGTGGGCGTAGTCGACGACCTTGCCGCACACCTCGCAGCGGCGCTGGTAGCGGATCCGCCCGCCGTCGGCGTCGTGCACCTGGTGCAGCGGGACGTCGTGGTCCTGCGTCGCGCTGTAGACCTTCACGGGCACGTTGACGAGGCCGAAGGTGACGGCGCCCTTCCAGATGGCTCTCATGGGTCGAGTGAACACCCGCGGGGCCATGCTGGAGCGATGGCGGGCGCGAAGCAGCAGGTGGAGGTCGAGGGGCGGCGGATCACGCTGACGAACCTCGACAAGGTGCTGTACCCCGCGACGGGCACGACCAAGGGCGACGTGATCGCGTACTACGCCGCCATCGCGCCGCACATGCTGCCGCACCTCCGCGACCGGCCCGTGACCCGCAAGCGCTGGGTCGACGGCGTCGGCACCGACGAGCACCCGGGGAAGATGTTCTTCCAGAAGGACCTCGACGCGCACACGCCCGAGTGGGTGCTTCGCCGGGCGATCCAGCACCGCGACCACCAGAACGACTACCCGCTGGCGAACGACGTGGCGACCCTCACCTGGCTCGGCCAGATCGCCGCGCTCGAGCTGCACGTGCCCCAGTGGCGGTTCGGCCGGACGGGCGACGAGCGTCGGCCCGACCGGCTCGTGCTCGACCTCGACCCGGGTCCCGGCGCCGGCCTCCCCGAGTGCGTGGAGGTCGCGAAGGCGGCCCGCGCGATCCTCCGCGACATGGGCCTCGAGCCCCACCCGGTGACGAGCGGATCCAAGGGCATCCACCTCTACGCCGCGCTCGACGGCAGCCACGACGCCTCTCACATCTCCGAGGTCGCGCACGAGCTCGCCCGCGCGCTCGAGGCCGACCACCCGGATCTCGTCGTCAGCGACATGAAGAAGGCGCTGCGGACCGGCAAGGTGCTCGTCGACTGGAGCCAGAACAACCCCGCCAAGACGACGATCGCGCCGTACTCGCTGCGGGGGCGCCCCCGGCCGACCGTCGCGGTGCCGCGCACCTGGCGGGAGCTCGCGTCGCCGGGCCTGCGGCACCTGGAGATGGACGAGGTGATCGCGCGGATGCGGAGGCGCCGGGATCCGCTCGCCCCCGTCGAGGAGGGCCACCGCGAGAGCCTGGAGCCGACGCCCGAGCGGCTCGCGTCCTTCGCGCGGAAGGAGCCCGACGCCGCCGACGACCGGCTCGCGACGTACCGCGCCAAGCGCGATGCCACCAAGACGAGCGAGCCTGTCCCCGCCGACGCGCCCGCCCCGTCCGAGGGCCGCTCCTTCGTGATCCAGGAGCACCACGCCCGCGCGCTGCACTGGGACTTCCGGCTGGAGCACGACGGCGTGCTGGTGAGCTGGGCCCTCCCCAAGGGCGTGCCCACGGAGCACGGCACGAACCACCTGGCGGTGCAGACCGAGGACCACCCCGTCGAGTACGGGTCCTTCGAGGGCACCATCCCCGCGGGCGAGTACGGCGGCGGCGAGGTGACCATCTGGGACGCGGGCACCTACGAGCTGGAGAAGTGGCGCGACGGCGAGGAGGTCATCGCGACGCTGCACGGCCGGGGCGCGGGCACCGGCATCGACGGGCCGCGGCGGTACGCGCTCATCCACACGGGCAGGCACGGCAAGGCCGACGCGAACTGGCTGATCCACCTGATGGAGCCCGCCGGCGCGCCCGCGAAGGCGCCCGGGAAGCAGGCACGGGCCGCGGGGCTCGAGAAGGCGGCGGGCCGCACGCGCGTCGGCGCGCGACGGAAGGGGGGCACCGCGTCCGCCCCCGCGCCCATGCTCGCGACCGCGGCGACCGGCGCCGGTCTCGACCCCGACGAGGAGTGGGCCGTCGAGATGAAGTGGGACGGCTACCGCGCGATCGCCGTCGTCGCGGACGGCCGCGCCACGATCACGAGCCGCAACGGCGTCGACCTCACGGCCGCCTTCCCCGAGCTCGCCGAGCTGCCCGACGCGCTCGACGTCGACGACGCGGTGCTCGACGGCGAGATCGTCGTGCTGAGCGAGGGCGGCCGCCCCGACTTCGGCCTCCTGCAGACGCGCCTCGGCCTCACGGGAGAGAAGGAGGTCGCCCGCGCCCGGAAGGCCGCGCCCGTGCACCTCATGCTGTTCGACGCGCTCGCGATCGGCGACCGCGTGCTCGTGGAGGAGCCGTACCGCGAGCGCCGCGCCGCCCTCCTCGACGCCATGCGGTCGCCGGGCCGCGGCCGGATCCAGGTCCCGCCCGCGTTCGACGGCGACCTCGACGGAGCGCTCGCCACCAGCCGCGAGCTCGGCCTCGAGGGCGTCGTCGCCAAGCGCGTCGACGCGCCCTACGAGTCGGGCCGTCGCTCCAGCGCCTGGGTGAAGGTCAAGCACCACCGGGCGCAGGAGGTCGTGGTCGGCGGCTGGCGGCCCGGATCCGGCAGCCGCGCGTCCGGCATCGGCTCGCTGCTCGTCGGCGTCCCCGGCCCCGACGGCCTGGCGTACGCGGGCCGCGTGGGCACGGGGTTCACCGAGCGGGACCTCGCCGACGCCCTCCGCCGCTTCCGCCCGCTCGCCCGGAAGACGAGCCCGTTCGCCGACGTGCCGGCCGCCGATGCCCGCGACGCGCACTGGATCACGCCGCGCCTCGTCGGCGAGGTCGAGTTCGCCGAGTGGACCTCCACCGGCCGCCTCCGCCAGGCGTCGTGGCGCGGCTGGCGGCACGACAAGTCGCCCGACGAGGTCGTCCGCGAGGACTGATCCGCGCACGGGCGGGCGCGTGCACGCGGGGTGGACCGTCCATGCACGTTATGACCGCAACCGCGCCCGTCCGCGCGCGCCCGATACGCTCGGGGTCATGAAGTTCGCCCACCTGCTCGCCGACGACGGCGTGACCCCCCGACTGGCCGCGATCGTCTCGGAGGGCCAGGCGCTCTTCCTCGATGAGGTGCTCGACGACTCCCCCCGCGACCTCCAGGACCTCATCGAGCGCGGCGACGACGAGATGGCCCGCGTGCGCGCCACCGTCGAGCGCGCCGTGGCGAGCCGCACCAGCACCACGCCGGTCGACGGCCTCACGCACGCGTCCGCCGTGCTCCGCCCGCCGGCCGTCTACGCCGTGGGCCTCAACTACTCCGCGCACGCCGAGGAGCTCAACATCACGAGCGCCTCCGCCCCCACCGTCTTCGCGCTCTGGCCGAACTCGCTCGCGGGCCACGAGGGCACCACCAGCTGGCCGCGCTCGCTCAGCGAGGAGGTCGACTACGAGGTCGAGCTCGGCGTCGTCATCGGCCGCGCCGCCCGCGACGTGTCCGAGGCCGACGCGCTCGACCACGTCTTCGGCTACACGGTCGTCAACGACATCACGGCCCGCAACCTCCAGTTCTCGGAGCAGCAGTGGAGCCGCTGCAAGAGCTTCGACGGCTTCTCCCCCACGGGTCCCGTCGTCGTCACGCGCGACGAGGTGCCGGATCCGCAGGACCTCCGCATCACGACGGTCCTCGACGGCGAGACGGTGCAGGACGGCAACACCCGCGGCATGGTCCGCACGGTCGCGCGTCTCGTCTCCTACCTCTCCACCTCGTCCACACTCCAGCCGGGCACGCTCATCTCCACGGGCACCACGAGCGGCGCCGGCTACTCGCGCGACCCGCAGATCTTCCTGAAGGACGGCAGCACGGTCACCGTCTCCGTCGAGGGCGTGGGCACGCTCACGACGCACACGCGCATCCTCTGACGCGACCCGGGCGGCCGGCGGATCCGCGCGTACGCTCGATCGCATGACCGACCGCGCGCAGGACCCCATCCACGACCACTCCATCCCGGAGGACGCCGACATCTCCGCGCCCGACGCGGCGGATCCCGAGACGGACGAACTGCACGACGCCACGGGCCGCCGGGACGACGCGGACGCGTAGCCCTCCCGGCCGACGCACGCCCGCCGCGTCTAGGCTCGACGCATGATCAACCGTCTCCTCTTCCTCGCCGGCATCGGCACCGGCTACGTCCTGGGCGCACGCGCCGGGCGCACGCGCTACGAGCGCATCGCCCGCACCTCGCGGTCCGTGTGGTCGAGCGAGCCCGTGCAGCGCGGCGTCCGCCAGGCCCAGACCGTGCTCGACGAGAAGGGGCCGGTCGTCGTCGAGCGCACGGTGGAGACCGCGCGCGAGGTCGCGGACTTCGTCGGTCACGCCGTGCAGGGCGCCGCGGTCGCCGTCGGCCGCACCGCGCACACCGTGGGCGAGCGGATCGGCGCCACCACGCAGGACATCGCGGGCCGCGTCGGCAGCACCACCCAGGACATCGCGGGCCGCGTCGGCAGCACTACCCAGGACATCGCGGGCCGCGTCGGCGACACGGCCAAGGACCTCGGCACCCGCGCCGCCGGCCAGACCAAGCACGTCGTCGACCGCGTCGGCCAGCAGGCCACGGAGGTCGGCCACCGCGTCGCGGAGACCGCCGAGGACGTGCGCGACCGCGTCGTCGGGGGCGCCGAGGAGGCGCGGACACGCGTCCAGGCGACGGCGGACGACCTGCGCGAGCGTGGCGAGGAGGCCGGCCGCCGTGCCGTCTTCACGGCCGCCGAGGCGCGCGACGAGGCGCTCGCGTCGTTCGACGACGAGGACGAGACGGGTCCCGTCGTGATCCCCGCCACCGGCGCCGCCCTCGCGGGCGAGCAGGACGCGTCGGCCGACGGCGCCGAGGACGAGGCCGACGAGGACCTCGACACGCTCGGCCCGGACGACCTGGGCGAGCCCGCCGACGCCGACGAGGAGCAGCCCACCGGGGGCGCTCCTGCCCCCGTGCCCGCGCCCGCGAAGCCGAAGGCGTCCGCGTCGGCGAAGAAGACCGCGCCGAAGCCGAAGGCGTCCCCGAAGCCGTCGGACGCCCCGCACGTCCCCACCCCGGCCGACATCGCCGGATCCGTGCACCGCGAGGAGCCCGCGCACCCCGCCCCCGCGGACGACGCGACCGGCACCACCGCGGCCCGCACCACGTCCGAACCGGACGCGTAGCGCCCGCCCCGCCGACCGACCCCGCGAGCGCGGCGGACGGGTACGTCGAGGCGTTGGCGACGGGTCAGTCGCGGCGTGCGCGACGGGTCAGGACGCCGGCGGGGTGATGCCCACCGCGGGTGCCGCGCCCGCCTCGACCTCGGCGAGGAACAGGTCCGCCGCCTCCCTGTCGACCGGCGACTCCCCACCGCAGTACGCGCAGCTCACGACGCGGCGGATGAGGAACGGGAACACCGGGATGAAGAAGAGGGTGAACCACCGCGCGCGCCGCACCAGCCGCTGCGCCGCCTCGTGCCTGCACAGCAGGCACACGAAGAAGAGCTGGCCGAGGATGCGCACCATGCCCCGCGTCCCGAAGATGATCATGATCGATTCCCGTCCTGTCCCGGCGCCGCGGAGAGCGGATCGCCGGTCCAGAGTAGGGGCGCCCCGCGGCGGTGCGGGCCGGTCGCCGGCTGTGGTATGCGAGCCGACGCCGAGCTCGGCTCAGTTCAGGGCTCCGCCCTCCTCGGCCGCGTGGGCCGCGAGCATCTCCGGCGTGATCACGGACATCGCCGCCGTCACGGGCTCGAGCCCGGAGAGCCGGTCGGGCGCGAGGATCTTCTCCACCTGGCTCCGCGTCATCAGCCCCGCCTCCACCACGAGGTCCGGGATCGAGGCGCTCGTCATGAGCGCCGTCTTGGCGAGGCTGGAGGAGGCCGCGTAGCCGATGTACGGCGTGAGCGCCGTGACGACGCCCACCGACGACTCCACCTGCGCGGCGAGCCGCTCGGTGTTGGCCGTGATCCCGTCGATGCAGTTCACCCGCAGCGTCTTCGCCGCGTTCCGCAGCCAGCTCAGCGACTGGAGCAGCGAGTGCGCGATGACCGGCTCGAACGCGTTGAGCTGCAGCTGCCCGCCCTCGGCCGCCATGGTCACCGTCACGTCGGCACCCGCGATGGAGAACGCGACCTGGTTGACGACCTCGGGGATCACCGGGTTGACCTTGCCGGGCATGATGCTGGATCCCGCCTGCCGCGGCGGCAGGTTGATCTCGCCCAGCCCCGCCTGCGGCCCCGACGACAGCAGCCGCAGGTCGTTGCAGATCTTGGACAGCTTGATGGCGCCGCGCTTGAGCGTGGAGGACAGGGTCATGAAGACGCCCGCGTCGCTCGTCGCCTCGATGAGGTCGCTCGCGGTGACGAGCGTGTAGCCCGTGATGGCGCTGAGGTGCCCGCGCACGGCGGCCGCGTAGTTCGGGTCCGCGGTGATGCCCGTGCCGATCGCCGTCGCCCCGAGGTTGATCTCCGAGAGCAGCGGCACCAGCTCGCCGAGCCGCGCGTGGTCCTCGCCGAGCGTGGTGGCGAAGCCGTGGAACTCCTGGCCGAGCGTCATGGGCACGGCGTCCTGCAGCTGCGTGCGCCCCACCTTCAGCACCTGCGAGAACTGGGCGCCCTTCGCGAGGAACGACCGGCGCAGCAGGTCGAGCTCGTCGAGCGTCTGCAGCAGCGAGTGGATGAGCGCGACCTTGAGCGCGGTCGGGTACGTGTCGTTCGTCGACTGGCTGCGGTTCACGTCGTCGAGCGGGTGCATGTGCTGGTAGTCGCCGAGCGCGTGGCCCGCCTTCTCGAGGGCGCGGTTCGCGATGACCTCGTTGGTGTTCATGTTGGTGCTCGTGCCGGCGCCGCCCTGGATCACGCCGACCACGAACTGGTCGTGCAGGTGCCCCGCGATGATCTCGGAGCAGACCTCGTCGATCTGCTTGGCCTTCCGCGCGTCGAGCACGCCGATCTGCACGTTGGCGCGGGCCGCCGCCTGCTTCACCTGCGCGAGCGCGATGACGAACTCCGGGTAGACGCTCAACGGCCTGAGGCTGATGGGGAAGTTCTCGAGGGCCCGGGCCGTGTGGATGCCCCAGTAGGCGTCCGCGGGGACCTCGAGGCTCCCCAGGCTGTCGGTCTCGATGCGGACGGGGTGGCCGTCCGGGTGCGGGATGCGGTCGTCGTTCGGGCTCACTGGTGTCATGGGAGGCTCCATCGTCTCGTCGCTCGTGGCAGGAGGATCCCCCGACCCTACTAGCGGCGCGCGGCCCGCCCGAGGGTGCCCGGGCACGCGGATAGGCTCGGCGGATGCGCCGCTTCCTCGGGATCGACCTCGCCTGGGCGGAGGGCACCGCGACCCGCCCGGCGCGCGAGACGGGGCTCGCCTGCATCGACGCCTCCGGCCGGGTGCTCGACCTCGCCACCGCGCGCGGCATCGACGAGGTGGTCGCCTGGGTCGCCCGATGGGACGGACCCGGCGCGGTCGCCGCGGTCGACGGCCCGCTCGTCGTCGCCAACGCCACGGGCAGCCGCCTCGCCGAGAAGGAGGTCGCGTCGCGCTACGGCCGGTTCGGCATCTCGGCGTACCCGTCGAACAGGGGCCTGCCCGCCCAGGGCGCGGTCGCGCTCCGGCGGCGGCTGGAGGACGCGGGCTGGGAGTACGACGACGGCTCCCCCGCCGATCGCGACGTCGACGCCCGCACGATGCTCGAGTGCTACCCGTACACGACGCTCGTCGGCGCCCCCGAGCTCGGCTTCGACGGGATGAAGCCGCGGTACAAGCGCCTCGCGCCGCTGCTCGCCACCGCCGAGCGCCGGCCCGCCCGCGCCGCCGAGTTCCGCGTCGTGCTCGACCGCGTCGCGGGGCTGGCGCAGGCGGATCCGCCCCTCGACGTGACGACGCACCCCGGCTCCGCGGCGCTCGTCGCTGACGGCCCGGCGCTCGTCGAGCGGCAGCACAAGCACCTCGAGGACCTGCTCGACGGGCTGATCTGCGCGTGGACCGCCGCGTACTGGGCACGGTACGGCACGACCCGCTCGCAGGTGCTCGGCGCGACCGACCCGGTGGTCGACGAGCTCGGGCGGCGCGGCACCATCATCGCGCCGGCACGGCCGCACCAGCGGGCGCCGCACGATCCGCTGCACGCGCCCGCGGTCTGAGCCGGACGGTGAGCCCGTCGGGCCTCCGGACGGCCGGTGCGGATCAGCCCCGGCGCCGCCCGAAGCGCAGCTGGAGCACGAGGAGGAGGTTCTTCACGAGCGTGTCGCTCGGGATCTTCGACTCGCCCTCGGTGCGGTCCATGAACACGATGGCCACCTCGGTCGGCTGCGTCGCCTCGCGGAGCGCGCGCTGCTTCATCTCGATCTGGAAGCCGTAGCCCGTGGTCGTGATGGTGGACGGCCGGATCCGCCGCAGCAGCCCGGTCTCGTAGAGGTTGAAGCCGCCCGTGTAGTCGGTGATGCGGGAGCCGAGGAACAGTCGCGTGTAGAGGTTGCCGCCCACGCTGAGGAAGCGGCGCTTGAGGTCCCAGTCGGGCGTCGCGCCGCCGCGGATGTAGCGCGAGGCGACCACGAGGTCGGCGCCGCCGCGGACGCGGCGCAGCATCTCGGTGATGTAGGCCGGGTCGTGCGAGAGGTCGGCGTCCATCTGGAGGATGTGGGTGGGCGGCTCGTCGGATCCGAGCAGGAGCTCGAACGCCCAGATGTACGCGGCGCCGAGGCCGGCCTTCTCCGCGCGGGTCTCGACGCGCACCGAGAACGTGTCGGTCTCGACGCTCGCCGCGAGGTCGCGGACGAGGGCGGCGGTGCCGTCCGGCGAGGAGTCGTCGACGATCATGGCGGTGATCGCGAAGTCGCGGTTCTCCGCCGCCATGGCCGCGAGCCGGGGCAGCAGCTCCCCGACGTTGCGCGCCTCCTCGTAGGTGGGGATGACGATCGTGAGACTGCTCAAGCTGGTGGTTCCGTCTCCGAGTCGAGGGGTCGACCCGTTCTCGGGCCCCGACGAGTCTAGCCAGCCACCGCGCATCCGCCCGCGAGCCCCTGCGCGCGCCCGTTATGCGCTTGTTACACTCATCACGGCTCGGCGCCCTGACGCCGTGAGCGTCCGCCGAACCGAACGGCGACGACGCCGGATGCCGGGAGGACGCGCGTGACCAAGCTCCTCGCCGACCGCCGCGTCCGCTTCCTCATCGCCGGGCTCCTCAACACGGGGCTCGACTTCGTGCTGCTCAACTGCCTCATCCTCTTCGCCGGCATGCCCGTCCTCGCGGCGAACCTCGTGTCGGTCACGGTCGGCATCACCATCTCCTACTTCCTCAACCACTTCTTCGTGTTCCGCCACGGCGAGCCCGTCACGCTGGGGCGCTTCCTGCGGTTCCTCGCCATCACGGGGTTCAGCTCGCTGCTGCTGCAGAGCGGCGTCATCTGGCTGTTCGAGCAGGGCTTCGACACGACCTTCGGCCGGTCGCTCCTCACGTTCGGGACGATCGCGGAGATGGAGTTCCTCGAGGTCAACGTGGCCAAGGCCACGGCCGTGCTCATCGGCCTGGTGTGGAACTTCACGCTGTACCGGCTCGTCGTCTTCAAGACGTCGGCGACGGACGGCCACGACGCCGCCGGCCCCGCGGGCGCACCCGCCGTCGGCGGCACCCCTGCGGTCCGCGCCGGCGCCTCCGCCGACTGAGCCGCCTCCCGGCTAGAGCAGCTTCCCGACCTCGGTCACGAGCTGCTGCACGCCGAGCACCACGAACAGGAGCGCGGAGACGCCCATCACCGTGTTGCTGAGCGGACGGTTCCGCCACGCGCGCGGCGTCCGGTCGGTGTTGAGGAGCACGAGCAGGGTGATCGCGAGGAACGGCATGAACAGCGCGCCCAGCACGCCGTACGCGATGATCAGCCCGATCGGCTGGTCGAGGAACAGCAGGCCGATGGGCGGGATCGTGAGCCACACGATGAACCCCCGGTAGTAGCTGCCGCCGAGGCGACGGCGCGGGTCGTCGACGTCGAGGCCGCGGACGTTCCCGAGGAAGTCCGCGAACATGAGCGAGACGCCGTTCCACACGCCGAGGATCGACGAGAACGACGTGGCGAAGAACCCGAGCAGGAAGAACCACGTCATGAAGGCGCCGTACCGCTCCCCCAGCACGTCGGCGAGCTGCACGAGCCCGCCCTCGCCGTCGGCCAGCGCGATGTCGGCCGAGTGGAGCAGCTCCGCGCCCACCACGAGCATGGAGAGCACGAAGACGCCGCTCATCACGTAGGCGACGGAGTTGTCGATGCGCATGACCTTCATCCAGCCGGGCGCGACCCAGCCCTTCTCGCGCAGCCAGTAGCCGTAGGCGGCGAGGGTGATGGTGCCGCCGACGCCGCCCGCGATGCTGAGCGCGACGACGAGGCCGCCCTCGGGGATCGTGGGGACGAGGCCGGTGAGGAGCGCCGGCACGTTCGGCACGGTCACGACGGCGGCGCCCACGACGGTGACGAACATCAGGCCGACGAAGACGGCGATGATCTTCTCGAACGCCGAGTACCGCCCGAACCAGACGACGACGGCGCCGACGAGGCCGCAGCCGATCGCGAAGACCTTGAGGTCGACGCCCGGGAACAACGCCGCGAGCGGGAGGGCCGAGGAGCTCATCGCGGCGGCGCCGTATACGAGGCCCCAGATGAGGATGTACGGCCCGAAGTACCACGTGGTCCAGCGGCCGACGCTGCGCCAGCCCTCGAAGATGGTGCGGCCCGTCGCGAGCGAGTACCGGCCCGCGCCCTCCACGAGGAAGATCTTGATGATGACGCCGAGGACGGCGGCCCACAGCAGCGCGTAGCCGAAGCGGGAGCCGGCCACGAGGGTCGCGACGAGGTCGCCCGCGCCGATGCCCGTGGCGGCCACCACGAGGCCCGGGCCGATGATGCGCCAGCGCTTCGCCGACTCCTGGGGTTCGCGGACGTCGCCGCGCGTGTCGAGGTCGGTCATGAGCGGGCTCCCGTGCGTCGTCGAAAGGGGGTCCCGTCCCACCTTACGCACGGCTGGGCGCGTCGCGACGGCCGAGGCTGTCGCGACGCCCGCGGATCAGACGCCGAGCAGCTGCTCGATCGGCCCGCGCGCGAAGAAGACCAGGAACCCGGCGGAGACGACCCAGAGGAGCGGGGACACCTCGCGCGCGCGACCGGAGAACGACCGCACGAGCACCCAGGAGAGGAAGCCGACGCCGATCCCGTTGGCGATCGAGTACGTGAGCGGCATGACCAGCACCGTGAGGAACACGGGCAGCGCCACGGAGAAGTCGGTCCAGGAGATGTCGCGTATCTGCGACGCCATGAGCGTGCCCACGATCACCAGCGCCGCGGCCGCGACCTCGAGCGGCACCACCTGCGTGAGCGGCGTGAAGAACATCGCGAGGAGGAACAGCACGCCCGTGACCATCGACGCGAGACCCGTGCGGGCGCCCTCGCCGATGCCCGAGGCCGACTCGATGAAGACCGTGTTCGACGAGCTCGACGTGGCGCCGCCGGCGACCGCGCCGAAGCCCTCGACGACCAGCGCGCCCTTGAGGCGGGGGAAGTCGCCGCGCTCGTCGGAGAGGTCGGCCGCCTTGGCGAGGCCCGTCATGGTGCCCATGGCGTCGAAGAAGTTCGTGAAGACCAGCGTGAAGACGAGCATGAGGCTCGAGATGATCCCGATGCGGCCGAAGGCGCCGAAGTCGAACGCGCCGACGAGGCCGAGGTCCGGCAGCGACACCGGGGCGCCCGGCAGCACGGGCGCGTTGAGGTTCCACCCCGTGGCGCCCGAGGTGTTCGACGGCCCGATGTGGAAGACCTGCTCCACCACGATCGCGATCAGCGTGGTCGCGACGATCCCGATGAGGAGCGCGCCCGGCACCCGGCGGGCCATGAGCACGCCCATGATCACGAGGCCGACGATGAACACGACCGTGGGCAGCGACGCGATGGAGCCGTCGATCCCGAGCGCGAGCGGCGAGGCCGGCACGCCCGTGCCGCGCACGAAGCCGGAGTCGACGAAGCCGATGAACGCGATGAACAGCCCGATGCCCACGGTGATGGCGGTCTTGAGCTCGCGCGGGACGGCCCGGAAGATCATCGTGCGGAGGCCCGTGGTGGCGAGCAGCACGATCACGAGGCCGTTGATGACGACGAGGCCCATCGCCTCCGACCAGGTGACCTGGCCGACCACGCTGACCGCGAGGAACGAGTTGATGCCGAGTCCCGCGGCGAACGCGAACGGGAGGCGCGCGACGAGTCCGAAGAGGATGGTCATGACGCCCGCGGTAAGGGCCGTCGCGGCGCCCACCTGCGTGGCGCGGAGCCAGTTCCCCTCGACGTCGAGCGTGGCCGCATCCGCGCTGAAGCCGCCGAGGATCAGCGGGTTGAGCACCACGATGTACGCCATCGTCACGAAGGTGAGGACGCCGCCGCGCACCTCGCGGGCGTAGGTCGAGCCCCGCTTCGTGATCTCGAAGAACCGGTCGAGCGCACCGCGCGCTCCGGAGGTGTCGGGGGCGGGGGACGACGTGCGCGCTTCGGTCATGGCTTCTTCCGCGAGGGGTCGGGTCGGGCGACGGGGAGAGGAGAGGAGCCGACGACCTTGTCGGACGGGATCGAGCCTAGGGGCGGGCCCGCGGACGGGACCAGCCCGGATGCGCGCCGCCGGTCAGGAGTGCAGGGCCGGGATGATGAGGTACACGCCGTAGAGCACGGCCAGGCCGCTCAGCGCGAAGCAGACGTAGCCGCCCACGGTCGCGGCCTGCGGGCGGATGCCGGTGACCGACACCTTGTCGCCCTCGTCGTCGTACTCGGTGCCGACGGCGAGCAGCCGCACGCCGAGGGAGAAGAGGCACACCACCGCGACGGCGCCCACGAGGGCCGCCACGGCGACGACGAGGAACGCGCTCCAGTCGATCATGCGGCCTCCCTGGCCTTCCGGGCGGCCTTGGTGGCCTTGCGACCGCGCACGGCGAACCCGGCCGCGTCGACCTCGACGATGGCGTTGCGGGCGTGCACCGCGTTCCGGCGCGAGCGCCAGAAGATCCAGACGATGACCGCGACGCCGACGACCGCGTCGATGACGAAGCCGACCGTGCCGGTGCTCGCGACGAACGCGGCGACGGCGCCCACGATTGCGGCCGACGGCAGCGTGAGCAGCCAGCCGAGCGCGATCTTCCCGACCGTGTTCCAGCGCACGGACGCGCCGCGGCGGCCGAGGCCCGAGCCGATGACGGAGCCGGAGGCGACCTGCGTGGTCGAGAGCGCGAAGCCGAGGTGGCTCGACGCGAGGATGGTGGCCGCGGTCGACGCCTCGGCGCTGAAGCCCTGCGCGGGCTTGACCTCGGTGAGGCCGGATCCCATCGTGCGGATGATGCGCCAGCCGCCCATGTAGGTGCCGAGCGCGATGGCGACCGCGCACACCGCGATGACCCAGAACTCGGGGCCGGAGCCCGCCGCCTGGAAGCCGCCCGCGATGAGCGTGAGCGTGATGATGCCCATGGTCTTCTGCGCGTCGTTGGTGCCGTGCGCGAGGGCGACGAGCGACGACGTGAAGATCTGGCCGTAGCGGAAGCCGCCGCGCTCGTTCGGGCCGCTCGAGCGGCGCGTGATCGAGTAGGCGAGCTTCGTGGTCGTGTACGCGATGAGGCCCGCGATGGCCGGGGCGAGGAGCGCCGGGAGGATGACCTTCGACATCACGACGCCGAAGTCGACCGAGCCGAGGCCCGCCCCCACGACGGCCGCGCCGATGAGGCCGCCGAACAGCGCGTGGCTGGAGCTCGACGGGAGGCCGCGGAGCCAGGTGACGAGGTTCCAGACGATGGCGCCCATGAGGCCCGCGAAGATCATCGTGGGCGTGATCTGCACGCCGCCGTCGCCCTCGCGGATGATGCCGCCGGAGACGGTCTTCGCCACCTCGGTGCTGAGGAACGCGCCCACGAGGTTGAGCACCGCGGCGATCGCGACCGCCACGCGGGGCTTCAGCGCGCCGGTGGCGATGGGGGTGGCCATCGCGTTGGCCGTGTCGTGGAAGCCGTTGGTGAAGTCGAAGAACAGCGCCAGGACGATGACCAGGACGACGATGAGGGTGAGATCCACTACCGGATCCCTCGAGCGGATGTCACAGTCCTCGATCCTAACGGCTTGCACACGGGCGGCCGGGACGGGCGACCGCGCGATGACGGTCGGGTGAACGTCCGGGGCCGGGCGCCGGTCAGATGTGCGGCACGAAGTCGCGCCACGCGACCCGGCGGTCGGCGTGCGGGTCGTGCTCCACGCGGTCGACGACGTCGAACACGTAGGTCGCCCGGCGGCGCGGGCCGCTGTCGCGGATGCCGCCCGGGCGGATGCGGGCGCGCACGCCGACGCCCCGGCGCGACGGGCCGCGCTCCCCCGCCGCCCCGGTGCCCGCGGTGACGTCGTCGGCCTCGGCGAGGTCGCGCGCGACGTCCTCGTCGTCGCCGACGTACGCGGGCCACGACTCGTCGACCGTGCCGTCCTGCGCGAAGCGGAGCCAGGCGAGGCGCATGCGCTCGCCCGCCGCGACGAACGCGCGCCGGCCGCCCAGGAGGGTCATGCCGCGGCCGAGCAGGGAGTCCATCCGGTCGAAGAGGGCGAACAGCTCCAGGCCGTGGGTCGCGTCGAGGCCCATCAGGCGCACGAGTCGCGGCGCGACGTCGAAGCGGTAGAAGTGCACGGGCGCGTGGCGGGCGTGGCGCTCGGCGACCTTGATCGACGGGAACCAGAACGCGTAGTCGCCGCCGAAGTCGAGCGCGGCCCGGCGCTTCGGGAGGCCGGGGTACAGCGCGGCGAGCTCGTCGCGGTGCTCCTCGTCGGTCTTCGCGAACACGGCCTCGATGCGCGACGGCGTGGTCGCGAGTATGTCGAGCCGTCCGGTGAACAGCGATCCCTCGCGCTCGTTGGTGCCGATGATGAGCGGCACGCGCGCGGCCCGACCGTGCTTGAACGCGTCGAGCGGGCGCTCGGGCAGCACGTCGCCGTCGATGACCGGGCTGAACGTGATCGTGCCGGGCTCCTGGTCGGGCGTGCGGACCATGAGCTCGTTCGCGGCGGTCGCCAGCGTGGACGAGCTCGCGGTGGTGAGGAGACGGACGGCCTCCGCGTCGTCGGGCGCGCGACCGGCGCGATCGGCGAGGATCCCCACGAACTGCTCCGCCCACCGCGCGGTCTGCTCGGCGGGGTAGACGGCGTTCGTGGGCGAGCTCTGCGCGATGGCGCGGGCGAAGAGGCCGTGCGCCGACGGCGTCGCCATGAGCGTCGTGACGGCGTTGCCGCCCGCGCTCTCGCCGAAGACCGTGACGTTCGCGGGATCGCCGCCGAACGCGCGGATGTTGTCGCGCACCCACTCGAGCGCGCGCACCTGGTCGCGGAGGCCGAGGTTCGACTCGATGGGCCGCTCGGGCGTCGAGTAGCGGCTGAAGTCGAGGTAGCCGAGGGCGCCGAGCCGGTAGTTGAAGCTGACGTAGACGATGCCGCCCTGGCGCACGAGGCCCTCGCCCTGCACGGGGACCTCGCGCGAGGATCCGACGACGTAGGCGCCGCCGTGGATGAAGACCATGACGGGCCGCAGCTGCGACTCCCGGTTGACGCGCGCGGCGTCGGGGCTCAGGCCGGACGGCGCGATGACGTTGATCGTGAGGCAGTCCTCGCCCATCGGCGTGCCCTGCGGCGCGCCCATGAAGGCGCCCGCGCTGACCTGCGGCGCCACCCGGCCGAAGTGCTGCGCGAAGCGCGCGCCCTCCCAGCCGACGACGGGCTGCGGCGCCCGGAAGCGGAGGTCGCCGCGGGGCGGCGCCGCGTACGGGATGCCGCGCCAGGCCTCGACGCCGCGCTGGCGCACGCCGCGCACGGTGCCGCCGGTGACCGCGACGTCCAGCTCCGACGGGTCGTACGCCGGCATCGGCGGATCGGCGTCGGGGGTCACCCGACGAGCTTACGTGCCCGCCTCAGGCTCCCGGGACGGGCGTCGCGAGCAGCCGCTCGATCGCCCGCTGCGCCCGCCAGAGCGCCGACTCCGTGCGGAGGCGCTCCGCCTCGTGCAGCACGCCGAGCGCGAAGGAGCCCTCGCCGCGGGCGGCGAGGCGGCGGGCCTCGTCGCGGAGCACGCGCTGCATGGCGAGGCCGTCGCGGTGCTCGCCGAGCTCGTCGTGGACCTCCTCGGCGGCCGCGGCGAGGCGCATGGTCTTCCGGCCGAGGATCGGCGCGGTGCGGCCGCTGACCTCCTCCGCCGCGTAGCGCAGGCGCTTCGCGGCCTTGCGGACCTCGTGCAGCGCCTCCACGCGCGCGGCCTCGCCGGGCGCCTCCTGCGCGACGGCGGCGCGGCGGCCGACCCGCTCGGCGTCCCGGCGGAGGGCGGCGTGCAGGGCGGGACCGGCGGGCGCGCTCGCGTCGTGCGTGAGCGGCGGATCCGCCACGAGCCGGTCGAGGTCGTCGAGCAGCGCGACGTAGCGCGCGGACGAGAGCGCCCGGATCACGCGCTCGCGGGCCCGGCGGTACCGCTCGTCGAGGACGTCGTGCAGGGCGTCGCCCACGTGGTCCGGCACCGTGTCGGCGTCGTGCTCGACCACGGACCAGACGACGCGGTCGCGCAGCACCTCCATGTCGCGGGCATCGCCGAGCACGACGCCGAGCGCCGTGAGCTCGGCGCGCAGGGGCGCGGTGGCGGCGGGGTCGATCACGTCCTGGTGGGTGCGCAGGGCGCTGCGGAGGCGGCGGACGGCGACGCGCATCCGGTGCACGGAGTCGGGCTCGTCGGCGCGCACGTGCGGGTCGGCGGCGACGAGGTCGCGGACGCCGCGGGCGAGCACGGCGCGGGCGACGTCGGACGCGGGGCTCTCCCTCGTGAGCGTCGCGGGATCCGGCAGCGCGGGACCCGCGGGCGCCGACCGGCCGAGCGCGTCGGCCCCCAGCGCCCGGGCGAGCTTCGAGGCGCTGCCCGAGGGGCGGGCCCCCGCGTCGAGGACGTGCCGCTCGATCCGATCGAGGAGCGCCGTGCGCTGCTTCCGCTTGGCGGGAGCGTCCGGCAGCAGCTCCACCTCCCACTCGTGCCAGGCGCGCACCGTGCCGCCGCGGACGTCGGATCCGGTGACCCGGTCGTCCGCGAACTCCGCGACCGCGCGGCCGTCGTCGTCGTGCAGCGTGACGGTGGTGCGCACGGTCTCGAGGCGCGCGAGCGGCGTGAGCTCCCGGCCGCGCACGTGGACGGCCACCTGGTCGAGCACGGGGCCGGGGATCGCGCCGTCGTCGTCGTCGCCCTCCGCGAGCGGCCAGCCGAGCTCGGTGCGGCCCTCTCCCCCGTCGGCCGGCAGCTTCACGTGCCAGCCGGCGTCGTGCCCGCCCTCGCGGCGGCGGAGGATCATGCGGCGGTCGGCGAGCGCGTGGTCGGCGGTGTCGAGGTAGACCGCCACGAGGGTGACCGGATCCGCGGCCCGGGCCTCGGCGACCCCCTCGATCCCCGTGAAGTCCGGGACGGGGACGCCGTCCGGCACGTCGTACTTGCGCTCGATCTCGACGGACTCCGTGTGCACCATCCCCCCTGTGTAGCGCACCCGCGTGGACGCGACCAGCCGCCGGGCGTCCCGGGAGCGGCGGAGTCCGGGCCGTGGGTCAGACTGGCAGGCATGCCCGTCCGCCCGACCGCCGCCGCCACGCGCGCCGCCGACCTCGCGCGCGGACGCGTCGCCGCGCTCGGGGTCGCCGGGCGCACGGGGCCCGACGCCGCGGCAGCCGTGCGCCCCGACGGCGACGCCGACGAGCGCGCCCTGCACCGCCGCCAGCGGATCGGCCGCGAGCTCGGCTGGTACGCCTGCCGTCGGGCGGTCTACGGCGTCATGAAGCACCGCGGCATCGACATGGCCGCGAGCCTCACCTTCTACTCCACGCTCTCGCTCGTCCCCGCCGCGGTCGCCGTGCTCAGCCTCATCGGGCTCGTGGGCGACACGCGCGCCGGGGTCGAGGGCGTGCTCGGCGTGCTCACCGCCGTGCTGGGCGGCTCCGCGGTCGACGTGATCCGCGACCCCGTCGAGCAGCTCGCCGACGGCCCCAGCTCCGGCATCGCATTCACGGTCGGCTTCCTCGGCGCGCTCTGGACCTCGGCCGCCTACGTGACGGCGTTCGGCCGCGCGATGAACCGCGTGCAGGAGACGGAGGAGGGGCGTCCGCTCGTCAAGTACCGGGCGCTGATGCTCGCGGTGACGATCGTGCTGCTGGTCGTGAGCGTCGTGATGGTCGGCATGCTGCTGCTCACCGACGAGGGCGCCCGGGCGCTCGGGCAGCACCTCGGCCTCGGCGACACGACGCTCGTGGTGTGGGCCGTGGTGAAGTGGCCGCTGCTCGTGGTGCTGCTCACGGGGATCATCGGGGTGCTGTACGCGGCCACGCCGAACCTGCGCCGCCGGCGGGTGGACCTGCTCACCTGGGGCAGCCTCGTGGCCATCGTCGCGTGGGGCCTGGGCACCGCCGGGTTCGTCGCGTACGTGACGCACGTGGCCACCTACGAGTCGACCTACGGCGTGCTCGGCGCGGTGATCGTGCTGCTGCTGTGGCTCTACATCGGGAACCTGTCGCTCGTGCTGGGCGGCGAGCTCGACGTGGAGATCATCCGCGCCCGGCAGCTGCAGGCGGGGATCCCCGCGGAGCACGCGCTGCGCCTGGCGGTGCGGGACACGACCCGGACCGAGCGCCTCGCCCGCCGCCGCGCGCTCCTCGAGGACGAGGGGCGGCGGCTGCGGGAGGCGCGCAACCCGGCGGATGCGCCCGCGGACGACGACGGGGAGCGCCGGGCGGACACGCCGCCGACGCTCCCCGAGGACGACACGAGGGAGGTGCGGGTCAGGAGGCGCTGGTCCGCACGACCATCTTCCCGACGTTCTCGCCGCGCATGAGGCCGGTGAAGGCCTCGAACGCGCGGTCGATGCCGTCGATCACGGTCTCGTCGGCCGTGATGCGGCCCTCGGCGAGCCACGGGCCCATCTTCGACGCGAACTCGGGCGCGAGGTCCTGGTGGTTGCCGAGGGTGAAGCCGCGGAGCGTGAGGCCGCGCGTGACGATGCGGCCCGTGTTGCGGATCGCGATCTCCTCGCCCGTGGAGTTGTAGGTCGAGATCGACCCGCAGTTGGCGACGCGGCCGCCGTCCTTGAGCGCGCCCAGCGCGGCGGAGAGGTGGTCGCCGCCGACGTTGTCGAAGTAGAGGTCGATGCCGTCGGGCGCCGCCTCGGCGAGCTTCCCCTCGAGGTCGCCTCCGTGGTAGTCGAACGCGGCGTCGAAGCCGAGCTGCGACGTGAGGCGCTCGACCTTCTCCGGCGTCCCGGCGCTGCCGACGACGCGCGAGGCGCCCAGCAGGCGGGCGATCTGGCCGACCATCGAGCCGACGGCGCCGGCCGCGCCGGAGACGAAGACGATGTCGCCTTCCTTGACGGACGCGATGCGCGTGAGGCCGACGTAGGCGGTGAGGCCCGTGAGGCCCAGCACGCCGAGGTGCGCGGAGGATGCCACGCCCGGGACCTCGGGGACGGGGCGGAAGCCGCCGGCCTGGCCCTGGGCGACGTCGCGCCAGCCGAGCATGTGGCTGACGAGCGCGCCGACGGCGAGGTCGTCGGAGCGGGACGCGACGACGCGGCCGACCGCGGATCCGGTCATGGTCTCGTCGAGCTGGAACGGCGGCACGTAGGACGGCACGTCGTTCATGCGGCCGCGCATGTAGGGGTCGACGGAGATGAACTCGTTCTCGACGCGGACCTCGCCGTCCTGCAGGTCGGGGAGGTCGACCTCGACGCGGCGGACGTCGTCGGGGGTGGGCTCGCCGGTGGGGCGCTTCGCCAGCTGCCACTGGATGCTGCGTGCAGTCATGGGTCTCCTTGCGTTCTCGGGGTGCGGGCGGTCGGACGGCCGGCCCGCGGCGCTCGTGGCGCGGCCCCACCCAACCACCGCCGTCTGGGTGCGGCACCCAGCGAGCCGTGGCCTCGTGACGTGACGGCCGGGCGCGTCGCCGCGTCCGTCCGCCCGGCCGCCCTTCGTCCCGTCCCGCCCGAGTCCCCGCCCGGGTCGCGCTACGCGGCCGTCGTCGCCGCGCGCTCCTCGACGTGCGCGGCGAGCACGTCCCGCACGCCCGTCCACGTGTGGGCGCCGAACCGCTCGCGGTCGACGTGGCGCAGCTCCGCCTCGCCGCTGTACATGCTCACGAGGTACTGCATCCCCTGCCAGGCGGGGAACGCCTCCTGCTCGTCGCGGCCGAGGCGGCGCATCGCCTTGCTCGCGGTGGCGAGGACGCCCGTGGATCCCGCCCACTGCAGCGCGAACGGCGTGCCGGTGACCTCGGTCATGATGCGCGCGAGGTCGCGCGCCGTGACCCGGTCGCCCGCGACCTCGACCGCGCGGGGCGCGTCGTCGTCGAGGGCGACGAGCGCGACCACGCGCGCCGTGTCGTCCTTGGTCGTGAAGTCGAGCACCTGGTCGGCGGACGACCAGTAGAGGACGCGGCGCCGGTCGAACAGCACGATGGGCGCCTGGCCGGTGAGCATGTCGGCGAAGGCGCCGATGAACACCGAGGTCGCGCGCACGGGCGCCGCGTCGAGGTCGGCCGAGAACTCGCGCCGCAGCTCGAAGTTGCGGTTGCTGCCGGGGGTGACGCGGCGGTAGTCGGCGGAGTAGTCCGACGGGATGAAGCGCGGGACCCCGGCGGCGACGGTCGCGGCCAGCAGCGCGCGCTGCGCCCCGACGATCACGGCACGGGCGCCGCTCACGGCGGAGACGACGACGCGCGCGCCGTCGACCCCGCGGATCAGCGCGGCCCGGTCCGTGTACGCCGCCTCGACGACCTCGACGCGCGGGTCATCGCCCCACGCGTCCCGGGCGGCGTTGCTGCCGGGGCGGGTGAGCACGCGGACGCGCGCGCCCGCCGCGAGGAGCTCGCGGACGATGCGGCGGCCGATGTCGCCGGTGGCGCCAGCCACGACGACGGGGCCGGATGCGGATGCGGGGGAAGAGGTGGTCACGAGTGTTCTCCGTCTCGGGGGGTGCGGCGCGCCGGTCGGCGCGAACGATGGGGGGCCGCGACGGGCTGCTCGAGGCGCGCCACGTCCGACTGCTCGGCGGCGGGGCCCGCGGCCTCGCCGATGCCGACGGCTACGCGGGCGAGGAGACGCCGGAAGGCCGTGCGCTCGGCCGGGGCGAGGTCGCGCATCAGGCCGTCCTCGACCTCGCCGAGCGCGATGCGGGCCGTCGCCAGCAGGGCGCGTCCGGCGTCCGTCGCGACGACCTGGCGGACCCGCCGGTCGCGCGGGTGCGGCTGCCGCTCGACGTGCCCGCCCGCGGCGAGCGCGTCGATCACGTACGTCATCTGAGTCTTGTCGATGCCGAGGCGCTGCGCGAGCGCGAGCTGCGACGACGGCTCCTCCGTGGTGATCGCGACGAGCACCTGGTACCCGCGCGGGCCGCCCGGCACGTCCGCGACGGCGGTCTGCGCCGTGCGCACGAAGCCCTGGTAGACGGCCTGGATGGACCAGCCGAACTGCGTCTCGATGCCGCCGGAGCCCCAGTCGATGCCGGACGCGTCCACGTCGGGGTCGTGGTCGGCGCGGTCGCGGGTCGCGGAGGAGGAGGAGGTCATGGGGAGAACGTACCCCCAGAAGATCGTCTTTTGCAAATACGATCTTCGCGCGCGATGGATGGCCGGCGCGCAGCACCGCCCCCGGCTCAGCCGCCGAACGGCCGCAGCGACACCGACTCGAGCGTGCCGTCGCGCGTCTGGTCGACCACGAGGCGCACGGCGCGCGCGACCGACGCGGGCTCGAGGTACCGCGTCTCGTCGTACTCCCCGCCCTCCTTGGCGCGGAGCTCACGTTGCATGTCGGTGGCGACGCGTCCGGGGTGCACGCTCGAGACGCGCACGCCGTGCGGTCGCTCCTCCTCGCGCAGGGCGTCGCCGAGCGCGCGGAGGGCGAACTTGGATCCCGCGTACACGCCGCCCGTGGGGTTGGCCGTGAAGCCGGATCCGGAGTTGACGAGCACGACCTGCCCGCGGGCCGCCCGGAGCGCGGGCAGCAGCACGCGCGTCACCTCCGCGACGGCGAAGACGTTGACCTCGAAGACGCGGCGCCACTCGTCGACGGGCGTCTCGGCCACGGCGTCGCCGCCGATCACGCCGGCGGAGTGCACGAGCACGTCGAGGCGGTCGAGGGCCGGCACGAGGCCGGCGAGGCCGCCCGCGGCGAGGTCGGCCGGCCAGCCGACCGCGTCGGGCAGGGAGGCGGCGAGCGCGTCGACGGCGGCGCGGTCGCGGCCGTGCACGATCACGCGGTGGGTGCGGGCGAGGTCCTCCGCGACGGCGCGGCCGATGCCGCGGGTGGCTCCCGTGACGAGGGCGACGGGGCGGGCGTGGTCGGTCATGGATCCTCCTGGGTCGCGGTCCTCCAGGCTACCGACGGGCGCCGGGCCCGCGACGGCCGCGGCTGGCCGCGGAACGCGACGGGTCGGGAGCGCTCCGCACCATGACGTAGCGTGAAGAGGCCCGCCGCCCGGCGGCCCGCCGCCCGAGAGGATCCGCCCGTGCACGCCCGCTTCCCCGCCAGCCTCGAGGTGCTGCGCCAGGAGGCCCGCGACGAGCTGGACGCCGTGATCGAGCACCGCTGCCGGAACGGCGACGACCCCTGGGAGGTCATCCCGCAGCTGCCGACCGTGGACGAGCACGTGGTCGCGACCCTCCGCCAGGACGCGCTCGAGGCCGACGGGATGGCCGAGGAGCTCGCCCGCGTGCGGCACCCGTCGGCCGAGCCGGGCGTGGTCGCGCGCTTCGAGTACGGGCTGCTGCGCGCCATCGCGCTCGAGCACCCGGACCTCTCGCGTGCGGTCTGGACGCTCATCGGCCGCATGGAGCGCGACCTGCGCCGACGCGCCTGAACCGGTGATGAGAGCGGTATTCGCCCTCGGCGAACGCCTTGGCACTCCCCCACCCCGAGTGCTAATCTGAACGCAGTTGAGCCGAGGGGGCTCAACCCCGGAGATCATCACCGCAGATCATCAGAGGAGTCGAGCATGAACATGACCTTCGATCCGTTCCGCGAGTTGGACCGCGCGATGGGCGCGCTGGCCGAGACCCGCCAGGCGAACCGGCCGATGCCCATCGACCTGCACCGCGAGGGCGACACCTACGTGCTGGCCGCCGACCTCCCGGGCATCGACCCGGGCTCGGTCGACATCGACGTGGACGGCCAGCTGCTGACCATCCGCGCTGAGCGAACTCTCGCCGGCGACCAGAACGTCCGCTGGCTGACGCGCGAGCGCGTGGCCGGCACGTTCCTCCGCCAGCTCACGCTCGGCCAGGGCATCGACACCGAGCGCATCTCGGCGCACTACGCCAACGGCGTGCTCAGCGTCACCATCCCGGTGAGCGAGCGGGCGAAGCCGCGCAAGATCGCGGTCACGTCCGACGAGCCGCAGGGCCAGGAGGGCCGCACGCTGACGGTGGAGCAGGGCGCGCACGCCGCGAGCTGATCCGCCCGGGCGCGTGAGGCGCCGCACACGACGAGGAGCCGTCGTCCGCACCCGCGGGCGGCGGCTCCTCTCGCGTCCGGGCGCGTGCCCGGCCGGCCCGACGCGTCAGCCGATCCGCGGCCGCAGCCCCGCGTGGATCGCGAGCGGATTGCGCAGCGAGCCGTGGATCTGCATCACCGGCGCCTGGAGGTCCACCATCCGCCGGTTGTCGCGCAGCTGCAGCCGGTTGAGGCACGAGCGGTCGAACGACGGCGTGAACAGGTCGAACCGGGAGAAGCGCTCCGCGAGCTCCGGGTGCGCACGCTCGTGGTCGGCGAGCGCCTCCGCCGCGACGCGCCACAGGCCGTCGGGGCCGAGGTCGTCGCGGTCCTCGACGAGCGCGGCCGCGAACCGCAGGAACCCGTCCATCACGTCGGTGAAGACCGTGAGGGTGCGCTCGTCCTCGGGGATCTCCATGCGGATCCGCCGCACGTCCTCCGGGAGCTCGCGCTCCATGTCGAAGAGGGCGACCTCCTCGGCGATGTCCTTCATCAGCACGCGGACGACGACGTGGTCGCGGAGCACGAGGATCACGTTCTCGCCGTGCGGCATGAACGCGAGGTCGTGCGCGATCAGCGCGTGCGCGAGCGGCACGAGGTAGGCGTCGAGCCAGCGGCGGATCCACGCCGCGGCGCCGATCCCGGACGCGTCGATGAGCGCGTCCAGCACGCTCGACCCTTCCGCGTCCACGTGCAGCAGGCTCGTCATGCTCATCAGCCGCTCGCCCTCGGCGAGACCCGGGACGGGCGACTCGCGCCAGAGCGCCGACAGCATCTTGCCGTGGGAGTGCCCGGGCGGCAGCGCCGAGTCGACCCGGGCGTCGCGCACGCCGACGGACGCGACCTCGCGGAGGATCCCGAAGCCGAGGCGCGCGAACTCGTCGTCGCCCGTCACGAGCGCGTGCACCCAGTCGTTGATCGCCGGGGTGACCGCCATGTAGGCCGGCGACAGCCCGCGCGTGAACCCCATGTTGAGGATCGACAGCGACGTCTTCACGTAGCAGCGTTCCGGGGTCGTGCGGTTCGCCCACGTGCGGATCGACTGCTGGGCGCCGTACTCGTCGTCGCCCGTGCCGAGGAGCACGATGTCGCGCGTCGCGATCAGGCCGGCGAAGGTGACCGTGACGACGTTCTCCCACTGCCAGGGGTGCACGGGCACGAGGACGCGCTCCGCCGGGTCGATGCCGTGGTCCGCCATCCGCGCGCGGAACCGCCCGCGGACGACCGGGCCGAGCTCCGCGTCGAGGAACGCCTCCCGGTCGAGGCCGTCGACCGAGGCGAAGTGCGCGAGGCGCTCGTGCACGGCGAGCCAGAGGATCCGCACGTCCTCCCCCGCCTCGGGCGCGTACCGGTCGTGGTCGTCGAGGTCGAAGCCGATGCGGCCGTTGGTCGCGACGAAGCAGGGGTGGCCCTCGTCCATCGTCGACTCGACCTCGGCGTAGGACGCGGTGAGGAGGCCGCGGGCGTCGGGCACGTCGCGGAGTCTCGAGAACGCGGCGGCCGAGAGCGTGCTCTGGATCTCGTCGAGGTAGACCGGCAGCACCTCGTCGGTGATGCCGAGGCGGTCGCGGAGGTCGAGCACCAGGTCGATGGCGTCGAGGGCCGCGGGCTCGCCGTCGACCGTGCGGCGGATGCTCGCCTCGTCGACGTCCCAGTGGTCGAGCTCGAGGATCCTGGCCCGGTACGCGTACGCGCTGCGGCCGTCGGCGCTCGCGACGCGGTAGTCGGCCCAGGCGCGCGGGTCGTGCGGCGTGCGGGGTGCGCCGGGTGCCCGCTCCGGATCCACGCGCTCGGGCTCGACGAGCAGCTCGTGGGCGAACTCGGCGAGCGCCTTGCGCACGAGGTGGCGCGTGGCGGCGGCCCAGGCGTCGGGACGGAGGTGCGCGGCGGGGTGGACGCGCGGATCCGGCTCGGAGGTCCTCGACGCGGCAGCCGGCCGGGACTCGGGGTGGGTGTCGAGGGAGCGGTCGTGGGTGAGGGTCATGGCGTGTCCGTCCGTGGGGGTGGCGTGCGGGAGGGCGTCGTCGCGCGTGGCGACGCTGAGGAGCGCGTGCTTGGCGCCGAGGTCGACGACCCGGAGCGGCCGGAAGCCGACGAGCTCGTTGAGGCGCTGGATCCGGGTGTTCCGGACGTCGGGCTCGACGACGAGGCGCTCCACGGCCGGGTCCCGGAGCAGGTGCGCGACGACGTGCCGCATGACCGCGGTCGTGAACCCGGGCAGCGGGTCGCCGGCCGGCGGGGCGACGAGCAGGTGCATCCCGCGGTCGCCGGGGAGCGGATCCAGGTGCGCGCCGATGGGGTCGTCGGCCGGGTCGTACGCCTCCACGAGGAACGCGGGGACGCCGTCGTGGAGGCCGATCCAGGCCTCGCGCCGCGGATCCGCCGCGATGGACCGGTACTCGGCCCGCACGTCGTCGAGGGTCGCGTGCTCCATCTGCCAGAAGCGGGCGCGCGGTGCGGTGACCCAGGCGTGCACGAGGGCGGCGTCGCCGTCGGGATCGAGCGGGCGCATGTCGAGCCCGTTGCGGGGCTCGGCCCCGAGGTCCGCTCCGGCCGCGGCGTCCGCGTCGGGTGCGGCGGTCGAGGCGGGCGCGGGCGCGGGCGCGCTCACGCGAGCACCCCCGATCCGGCCGTGGGCGCGTCGTCCGGCAGCCCGAACTCCTGGAACGCGATCCGCTCCTCCACCGCGTACGTCTCGCGGCCCGTGATGGCGCGCAGGATCCGCGAGTTGCGGTGCGCCGTCATCCCGAGGTCGGGCGCCACGAAGCCGTGCGTGTGCACCTCCGCGTTCTGCACGAAGAGCGTGCCGGCGTCGTCGACCGTGTGCTCGCGTGCCACGTCGAGCCGGCCGCGCGCGTCACGGTGCACGCGGTCGCCGAGCCCGTCGAGGATCCGCGGGGCCTGTGCGTCGTACCCGCTCGCCATGATCACCGCGCCCGTCGGCCACTCGCGCTCGGCGCCCGTCTCCGCATGCCGGAGCCCGAGGACCGCGCCGCCGTCCGGCGTCGCCCGGGACGAGACGACCTCCGCGTTGGTGAGCAGCCGCGTCGGCACGCCGGATCCTGCGTCGCCGCCGTGCGCCAGCCGCCCCTCCGCCCGCAGCGCGTCGAAGGCGAGCCGCTTCCGGTAGAGCGTGTGGAAGACGTCGTCGATGAGCTCGGAGTCGATCCCCTTGTAGAGGTTCCGCTGCTCGCGCAGGAGCACGTCGCGGGCCTCCGCGGGCAGGCCGAAGAAGTGGTCGCTGTACTCCGGGCTCGTCATCTCGAGCGTGAGCCGCGTGTACTCGAGCGGGAAGAACCGGGGCGAGCGCGTGATCCAGTCGATCCGGTACCCGCGGGAGTCCACGTCCTCGAGGAGGTCGCGGTAGATCTCGGCGGCGCTCTGCCCGCTGCCGACGACCGTGATCGCATCCCGCTCCTGCAGCGCGTCCTTGGCGCCGAGGTAGCCGGAGCTGTGCACGACGCCCGGGAGGTCGCGCACGGCCTCGGGCAGCCACGGCGGGGTGCCCACACCGACCACGAGGTTCCGTCCGCGGTGCACGTGCGCGCCGCCCGCGGAGTCGACCGACTCGACGACGTACGCGCCCGCGGCCTCGTCGTAGCGGATCGCCCGCACGTCGCGATCGAGCTCGATCCCCCGCGCGCGCTCCGCCGCCCACCGGCAGTACGCGACGTACTCGCTGCGGAGCACGAAGAAGTCCTCGCGGATGTAGAAGGAGTAGAGCCGCCCGGTGTCCTTGAGGTAGGCGAGGAACGAGAAGCGCGAGGTCGGATCCGCGAGCGTCACGAGGTCGGCCAGGAACGGCGTCTGCAGGTGCGCGCTCGGCAGCATCATGCCGGGGTGCCAGTCGAAGCGCGGCTTCCGCTCCAGCACGACGAGGTCGAGGTCGAGCGGATCCGCGAGGCACGCGAGCCCGAGGTTCGCCGGGCCGAGGCCCACGGCGACGACGTCGCGGATGCGGTCGGGCGCGCCGACCGATGTCGCGGCGCTCATCGGGCGACCTCCGCCACTGCGTCGACGGCACGGGCGGCGTCGGCGGCGTGGCCGGCCTCCGCAGCCACGGTGACGTCGCCCAACCCCGCGTCGAGCGCGTCCCCCGCCGCCACGACCATCCCGAGGATCTCGCGGATGTGCGCGTCCGTGGTCGCGGGGTTCAGCAGCGTGAGCTTCAGGTGCGCGCGCCCGCCGACGCGCGTCGCCGCGACCATCGCCCGGCCCGAGTCCTGGATCGCCTGCCGGATGCCGCGGTTCACGGCGTCCGAGCGGGCGCCCGCGTCGGGCCCCGCGGATCCGTCCCGCTCCCCCGCCGGCACGTACCGGAACACGAGCGCGCTGATCTCCGGGCGCACCACCACCTCGAGCGCCGGATCCCGCCGCATCGCGAGCCAGGTGCGGTCGGCGAGCGCGATGACGTCGTCGAGCATCCGTCCGACCCCGTCGGCGCCCACGGTCCGCAGCGTGAGCCACAGCTTCAGCGCGTCGAAGCGCCGCGTGGTCTGCAGCGACTTGTCGACCTGGTTCGGGATCTCCTCGTGGGCCCGGTCGGCGGGGTTCAGGTAGTCCGCGTGCAGGGTCGCGTGCCGGAGCGTGCGGCCGTCGCGCACGATCAGCGCGCTGGAGCTCACGGGCTGGAAGAAGGTCTTGTGGTAGTCGACCGTCACGGAGTCGGCGCGCTCGATCCCGTCGAGGAGCCGCCGGTGCCGGAGCGACGTGAGGAGGCCGCCGCCGTAGGCCGCGTCGACGTGCAGCCAGATGCCCTCGCGGCGGCAGACGTCCCCGATCACGGGGAGCGGGTCGACGCTGCCGAAGTCGGTCGTGCCCGCGGTGGCGACCACGGCGATCGGCAGGAGGCCGGCCGCGTAGCAGCGCGCGAGCTCGCGCTCGAGGGCGTCGACGCGCATCCGCATGGCGTCGTCGGCGGGCACGCGGACGACCGCGTCGGGCGCGAGCCCGAGGATGCGGGCGCTCTTCTCCACGCTGAAGTGGCCGACCTCGCTCACGAGGATCCGCATCCGCTGCCGGTCGGCCATCGACAGCCCGTGCACGGCCGCCGCCTCGTCGCGCGCGAGCAGCAGCGCCTGGAGGTTCGACTGGCTGCCGCCGCTCGTGAAGACGCCGTCCGCGTCGTCGCCGAGGCCGATGCGGCCCGCCGTCCAGTCGATGAGCGACCGCTCGATGAGGGTCGCGCCCGCGCTCTGGTCCCACGTGTCCATCGACGTGTTGACGCTCGAGAGGATGAGCTCCCCCGCGAGGGCCGGGATGAGGATCGGGCAGTTGAGGTGCGCGACGTACGACGGGTCGTGGAACCAGACGGCGTCGCGGAGGTAGAGGTCGTCGAGCTCGTCGAGGGCGGCGTCGAGGCCGCCGAGCGGGCGGTCGAGGTCGAGGCCCGCGAAGGAGCGGCGGAGGCGGTCGGGCGTGATCCCGGTGAACGGGCCGTCGGCGCGCCGGGCGGCGGAGCGCACGTGGTCGGCGGCGGCGCGGAGCGCGGCGTCCCAGCCGGGGAGCGAGCGGTCGGAGAACAGCGCGGCGGCGGGGTCCGCATCGGCCGCGAGCGGGTCGGCGCGGCGGTCGGCGAGGAGGGTAGAGGACAGGGGGACGGGGGCGTGCGGAGTGGGAGACATGGGTCCTTCGCGGTCGAGGTGGAGCCGTGTCCGGGTCACGAGCTGGCGTGCGAGTTAGGTAAGGCTCACCTACTATCGACGTGCTCGGGCGAGAACGCAACCCGGCCGACGACGACCCGCGGGGACCCTCCGCGGGGCGGTCGCGCGACCCCGGATCGGGGGCGCCCGGGCCGCACGGCGTGGCAGAGGCACCTGGTGACCGATGGGTCCGTGCCGTGCGTCCCTCCTCGCGGCGAGCCGCCTCAGTGGTGGAACAGCCGCAGGCCGGTCCGGACATGGACGATCCCGTGCTCCGCGCACGCGGCCGCGACCTCGTCGGCGCGCACGGATCCGCCGGGCTCCGCGATCCAGCACACACCGTGCCGCCGGGCGTGGTCGACGTTGTCGCGGAAGGGCAGGAACCCGTCGGAGACGAAGGCCACGGCATCGAGCCCCGCCAGCCATGCGCGTCGTCGGGCGGCGTCGATCACCGGGACTCCGCCGAGGAGCACGCGGGACAGTCGGGATGCCTCGTCTGGCGTCATGTCGCCCTCGAGGCAGCGGATCCGCCCGTTGATCCGCTCCTGTCGCCCGACCCCGGAGCGGAACGCCATGTCCCGCACCTCCGGGAGGCGCCGCAGCCACCAGGCATCGGCCTTCGCGCCGGCGAGACGCGTGCAGTCGACCCGCGACTGCTGCCCCGCGCCGATCCCCAGGGTGACGCCGTCGCGGACGTACGCGACGGAGTTCGACTGTGTGTAGCGGAGCGCGACCATTCCGAGGAGCAGGTCGTCCACGGCGCCATCCGGCAGCGGCCCCCCGTCCGCGGGCGCGAGCAGCCGCCGGTCGATCACCATGTCGTCCCGCGGCTGCGTGAGACGCACCCCGTGCACGTCCCGTGACTCCTCGGCAGGAGGCACGACGCGCTCGTCGGCCTCGAGCACGACGAAGGCGCCGCCCTTCTTCCGTCGCAGGATGTCGACGGCGCCGGGCTCGAAGGCCGGGGCGATGATCCCGTCGGACACCACGGACGACACGCGGGTCGCCAGATCGAGGGTGACCGCGTGGCTGACGGCGATGAAGTCGCCGTAGGACGACTTGGGGTCGGCATCCCGGGCCCGCAGGTACGCGCTCGTCACGTCGTCGACCTCCTCCGCGGCGTCGAGCCCGGCGTCGGCGCGGAGCACGGCATCCAGCCCGCCCGACCGGGCGACGCCCGCCGGGGACACGTGCTTGAACGACGCGGCCACCACCGCGCCGAGTGCGACGCCGGCCTCGCGCACGAGCTGCCACGCGTTCAGGGCGTCCAGGACGTTCACGTAGGAGAGCTCGCCGTTGACGACGGAGAAGGGCATGGCGTCCGGGAGGACGGGTGCGAGCCGCGCAGGGTCCCGGTGCGGGTTGATCCCGTATCGCATGTCCATGTCGCCATCGCCTCCTGCGGTCGTCGTGACGCGTCGCATCCGCGCGTCGGGAGCGGTCGGGATCGTGCCGCGGGACGCCAGTACATCGAGGATCCGCCCGGCGCCCGCTGCTCCGTGCACAGTCCGGGACCGGGTCGCCGCCCGCCCCCGCTCGTAGGGTGGGGGCATGAGCGATCGCGACGAGCACGCAGACGGCATCCGCACCGGGCGCGGCCCCGGCGATCCCGACGGGCTGGTGACCGTGGACGACGTGGTCGCGGCCGACGGCGGCCCCGCCGGCGTGGGAGACGCGGTCCGCGAGCCGGAGGGCACCGACTACGGGCACGCGGAGGAGGACACCCTCGAGGTGGAGGACGCGGATCCCGCGAGCGCCGAGTACCCGGAGGTGCCGGACAACCGCTCCGTCACGGCCGCCGACTCGCACATGAGCGCGCCCGCCGACGACGCCGCCGGCCACGTCGACCCCGAAGGCCGCTGACGTGACGGATCCGACGGCCGACGGCGCCGCGCGCCACCCGCTCGCCGAGCCCGCAGCCATCGACGCCGACTCGATGGAGGAGCTGGCCGAGGCCGCCGAGGAGGACGCCCGCGAGGACGCCCCCGACCCGTTCGGCGAGGGTCCCGACGACATGTGATCCGGCTCGGGATCCCCGGCGACGCCCCGCCCGGATCCCGTGCATGGGCGTTGCCTGAACGCCACCACACGCCGCGGGAGGCCGAGCGTAGCGTCGGCCGCATGGACACCGACGATCCGCGCCTCCAGCCCGCGGACACCTCAGACACCAATCAGGACAAGGACTTCATCTCGCCCAGCGAGGACGACACGCAGGTGAAGCAGGAGCAGCAGATCGTCGACAGCGAGGGCGTCTCCGACGACGTGCCCGCCGCCGCGGACGACGTGCAGGTGCTCCCCGGATCGGGCGGACCCGACGACGTCGGTGAGATCGACGTGGATCCCGACGAGCTCAACCTCAGCGGCGACTCGATCCCCGGCCACCCCAAGCCCGAGGCGGGTGAGTGACCGTGACGGACGCCACCTCCACCGCCCCCGGTGACGACGCCACCGGCGACGACACGGCCCTCGACGCGGTCGGCATGGACCAGGAGACCGTCGTGAACGACGCGGTCGCCGGCGAGACCGTGCTGCCCGACACCGACGAGCCCGTGGAGCAGATCGACGAGGACGACGCGGTCGCGGCGGCCAACGCCGAGCCCGAGGCCGACGCCCTCGGCGTCGACGGCGAGGCCGAGGCGGTCCTCGCCGACAACGACCTCGCCGGCCAGGACATCGACCTCGACGACACCCCGCCGAGCTGACGCCCGGCACCCCACGCACCCGCACGACGCACCAGCCGAAGGAGAGCACATGAGCACCGACCAGTACACGTTCCAGGACCCGACCAAGATGTACGCCGACATCGACCCGACCGCGCAGCAGCAGGACGGGCCCGGCCTCGACGCCGACCTGGACGAGACCGCGGACCGCGGCGAGAAGACGTACCGCGGATCCAGCCGGCTCGAGGGACGCAAGGCCCTCGTCACCGGCGCCGACTCCGGCATCGGCGCGGCCGTCGCCATCGCCTACGCCCGCGAGGGCGCGGACGTCGCGCTCTCCTACCTGCCCGAGGAGGAGGAGGACGCGAAGAAGGTCGTCGCCCTCATCGAGGAGGCGGGACGCACGGCCGTCGCCATCCCCGGCGACATCTCCACCGCGGAGTTCAGCCGCGAGCTCGTCGCGAAGGCGGTCGAGGGCCTCGGCGGCCTCGACATCGTCGTCAACAACGCGGGCAAGCAGCAGAACGTCGACGCGCTCGAGGACATCTCGGACGAGGAGTTCGACCTGACCTTCAAGACCAACGTCTACGCGATGTTCTGGATCACGAGGGCCGCGCTCCCCCACCTGAAGCCGGGCTCGACGATCATCAACACGTCGTCGATCCAGGCCTACGCGCCGTCGCCGAACCTGGTGCACTACGCCACGACCAAGGCGTCGATCAACGCGTTCTCCAAGGGCCTCGCGCAGCAGCTCGCGCCCAAGGGCATCCGCGTGAACGTCGTCGCGCCCGGCCCCATCTGGACGCCGCTGCAGACCGCGGGCGGCCAGCCCGCCGACGCGCTGCCCGAGTTCGGCGAGCAGACCCCGCTCGGCCGCGCCGGCCAGCCGGCCGAGCTCGCCCCCGCCTACGTGTTCCTCGCGTCGAACGAGTCGAGCTACGTGATCGGCGAGACGCTCAACGTCAACGGCGGCATGCCGACGCCGTAGCGACCTGACGTCGGGCGCAGGCCGGACGCGATCGCGCGAGGGCCGGAGGGGATCACCCCTCCGGCCCTCCGTCGTCCACGGGGGTGGCCAGCGCGGCGGCGGACGCGCGGCGACCATCGCCGCGCTCGCCCGCGATGCGTCGGGTGATCGTCCGATGCCGTGCGGCGAGCACCGCGGTCCGCGCCACCACCTCCGCCAGGGCCATCGTGATGAGCGCGGTCGACCACGTGCCTGCCGCGTGCAGGTCGAGACGGACGCTCGCCTCGGCGATGATCCGCCCGCCCCCGTGGAGGGCGATCAGGCCGAAGGCGAGGCGCCCGCCCATCCCCGCGATCCACGCGGCCGCCGCGAGCCAGGACGCCCGGGCGACGACGACCCCGGCGCGCGCCTCCACCCGGGTGAGGAGCCCGCACGCGATGCCCAGCGCCGCACCCAGCGCGCCGAGGCCCGCGACGAGCGCACGGTCGGATGCGAACGGCGCGACGGCGCCGAGGTACTCGACCCCCGCCCAGGCCACGAGCAGGACCGGCCACAGGAGGCTGAGGAGCGTCAGGCGTCGACCCCGGAGCTGCCGCACCACGAGCAGGATCAGCGCGATGGAGACGAGCGCGTCCGACACGTCCATCCGCGACCCTCCTCCACCTCCGGCATCCGGCCCGTCGGTGCCGGAACAAATACATCTGCATGCGATGCATCTGTGGCAGATGCTATTGTCCATCCAGGGCAGGCGCAAGAGCCCGCGTCGTCAGCGAAGGAGGTGGGCATGGCCGCTCGGGAGCCCGCGATCGACGTCGTCGCGCTGAGCCGGCTCGCCCGGATCCTGCGCGAGATCGCCCTCGAGGCCAGCCAGGGCGGGCGCGACCTCCCGGTGACCGGCGGCGAGCTGACGCTCATCGAGGCCGTCGCCCGGCAGCCCGGCAGCACCATCCGCCAGCTCTGCGAGACGACCGGGCTCGCGCAGAGCTGGGTCTCGACGCTGGCCCGGCAGCTGGCCGACAAGGGCGTGCTGCGGCTCGAGGCGGATCCGGCCGACGGGAGACGCACCCTCGTGCGGCTCGCGCCGGAGACCGCTCGGCGCGCCCTGCACGAGGAGGGGCGCCGACCGATCGGCGACGCCCTGACACGCGCGCTCCCCCATCTCGACGCGGCCGACGCGGCGGAGCTGGAGCGCCTCCTCACGAGGGCCCATGCGCTGATCGCACCCGGACGCATCCGGGACGCCGAGCGCGCACCGGAATAGGGTCGGGGGATGTCCGGCACCACGGCCCGCGTCGGCGGGAACGTCCTCGCGGGGCTCGTCTCCGCCGTCCGCCTCGTGCGTCGGCCGCGGCCGCTGCATCCGCACGGCGTCGCGCTCTCCGGGACGCTGACGCCCGTCGCGGGCCGTGCCGCATCCGGGCTCGCGTGGCTCGACAGGCTCGACGCGCCGCTCGCCGTCGACGCCCGCTTCTCCCGCGGCGGCGGCCTCCCGCCAGCGCTCCCCGACGTGCTCGGGCTGGCACTGCGGATCCCGGACGGCGGCGGCACCACGGTCGACCTGCTGCTCGCGACCACGGGCCTCTCGCCGCTCGGCCGATTCCTCCTCGCACCGCGGCGCGCGCTCTCCGGCGCGCGACTCACCACGCTGATGCCGTACCGCGGATCCGCGGGACCGGTGCTCGTCGGCGTGCTGGTGGACGCGGATCCGCCGCTGCCGGCCGGCGCCGCCGACCTCGGGCGGGCGCTCGCGACCCGGCCCGCCGGGATGCGGCTCGTGCACGCGACGCCGCGCGGGCGGTGGCACGTGGCGGCGCGCATCGAGCTGGGCCACGACGCGAGCGGGCCGCTCGACACGGCGACGCGCGCGGATCCGGTGCTCGCGGCGCCGCCCGGGGACACCACCTATCCGTGGACGCGGCGGCTGCGGGCGCCGGGCTACCGGGCCGCGCGACGCGGCCGACCCGTCGCGTCCCGGCATGCGGCGCAGGATCCGGACGCCTGAGAGCCCGCGAGGAACCTGGGGGCAGGTGATGGAGCGGCAGGCGTCAGGCGCCCCACGTGCAGAACGGGCCGGAGGAGATCCCCCGGCCCGCCCGATGCATCGGATCCGTCAGGACTTGCGGCAGTGCGAGTACTGGATGTAGGGAATCACCGCGTCCGCGCCATGTTCCTGGCAGTCGTCTTCCCCGGCCATGTCGCTCATGAACAGCTTCTGCAGGCTCCTGTAGCACTGTTCGCCGAGGCGATAGGAGTCGCACACGTCATGTGCGGCGACGATGACGCTGTACGACTCGTCGAAGTACTTGGGCGCGATGTACAGCCGCCCCGTCGGCTGACGGCGGTCGCTCGCGGCCACGGCCCCGGCGTCGGCCGGGCGGCTCTCCGAGGAGTGCGTCCACGTGGTCGTGCTCGCGGCCGACGCCGCATCCGTCGGCGAGGCGACGGAGACCCCGAGGGTCACGACGGCGGCGAGCGCCAGGGCGGCGGCAAGGCGGCGGGCGGCGCTGCTGATCTGAGATGACATGGGTGTTCCTTCTGCGCGCGAGAAAGGGGGGATCGCGGCGGATCGAGACGCTAGCGGGTCCTCGGGGCCGGGCCGTGCGCGCGGCCCGCGCCTGTGCACTCGGCCTCTGACCTCCGGCCCCGGTCCGCCGGCCTCCGGACGACCCGCTGCGCATCCGAACGAGTCCGGACGTGCATGCCGAGCGGGACGGAGGCAGGACCCGGGGACGACGAGACGGGCCGGAGGTGGAGACCTCCGGCCCGTCGGGCCGTGCGGAGAGCGCGGGTGCGCTCAGGAGGGGCCGGAGGGGTCCCGGCCGGGTGCGTGCCGCTCGACCGTCAGCGGCCGCAGCGCGACTGGAAGGCGTCGGGGAACACGATGGTGTAGCCGCCGGTGATGTTGCAGGTGCGCCAATCCACCATGCCCTGTCCACGCCGGAGGACGTAGGAGGCGATCGTCACGCAGGCCCTCCCCGTGTGATTCGCCGTGCAGATCTGGACCGCGAGCTTGTCGGGGTCGGTCTGGCCGTACGCGAATCGCGCGAGGTCGTACGGCGTGACGAAGAAGGGGCGGTTGACCAGTCCCGCCTGGCTCGCCGTGATCGAGCCGGCGTCCGCGGTGGAGGACGAGGTCGGCGCGGCGGGGGCGGCGGATGCCGAGCCGGCCGGAGTGGAGACGGAGACACCGAGACCGACGACCGCCGCGAGGGCGGCCGTCGCCAGGAGGCGGCGAGAGGTGCGTCGCGGGGTGGTTCCGAGGTGAGAGGGCATGTGGACTCCTTGTGGTCCGCGGCGACCGTCGCCGGGGAGCGATCGAACCGTAGCGATGCGCTGCGCCGCGCCGGACCGCCTGTGGACGGGTGCCGCCGTGCCGGTGGCGCACCGGAGCGGGGACGGACGCGTGACGCGGACCCAGCCCGCGTCGACGCGCGGAACGGGCCGGAGGAGATCCTCCGGCCCGTTCCCTCCGTCATCGCGCCGGCAGCGTGAGCGCCGGATGCCGCCGACGATCGCCCCCGCGACGCGGGCCCGGCGGTCGTCGTGGTCCGGCACCGGCCGGATGTGCCTCCGTCACCGGCCGCAGTGCGACCGGTGCGTCGAGAAGTACGAGATGGTGAAGCCCTGACCGCGCTGGCACGTGCGCGGGTCGGTCGTCCCCGGCCCGCCCCGGAGCACCAGGGTGAGCGACTCGACGCAGCCCAGGCCCGAGTGGAACCGGGTGCAGATCAGGCCCGCGAGCGCGCGGGGCTGGAGTGTCCCCGACTTGATGTTGTCGACCGCTCGCGGGCTGACGTAGAACGTGCGCTCGATGGGATCCGCCTGGCTCGCCGCGATCGGGTCCGCCTGCGCCGCGGAGGACGAGGTCGACGCGGCGGGGGCTGCGGATGCGGAGCCGGCCGGGGCGGACATCGACACGCCGAGACCGAGGACCGCCGCCAGGGCGGCCGTCGCGAGCAGGCGTCGGGTGGTGGACGGCGGGGTGGTCGTGAGGCGAGAGGACATGGGGCCCCTGATGGTCCACGACGACCATCGCCGCGGAGCAGTCGAACCGTAGCGACGCGCCGCCTCCCGGCGGGCTGCCTGTGCACGTGCGGGCGAGGGCGCGCCGCAGACGGCGGGTGCGTGCCACGCGCACCCGCCGCGGGAGCGGCCCCGGCTCCGGCCCGTTCGGCATCCGGCTACCGAGGCAGAGGGCACCGCTCCGCCCAGGAGGGTCCGGAGCGGTTCCGCGCAGGGGCTCGGCGCGCGTGGATCAGCGGCCGCAGTGCGATTTCCCGAACGAGGGGACGACCACGGTGTAGCCGCTCAAGCCCCCGCAGGTGAACACGGTCACCCGACCGAGGAGGCGCAGGCCGGCCTCCACGAGCGGCACGCACGTCCTCCCCGATCCATGTGCCGTGCAGGTCTTCACCGCGAGTCCCGCGAGGGAGATCTGTTGGCTTGCCAGCATGGAGAGGTCGGTCGAACTAACGAAGTAGGTGCGAGAGGAGATGTGCAGCCATTCGCTCGCCGCGATCGGATCGGCTACCGGGGACGAAGATGCGGACGAGGAGGCCACGACGGGCGTCGCGGTCGCCGGACCGGCCGGCGTGGCGACCGAGACGCCGAGAGCGATGACCGCCGCGAGGGCGGCCGTCGCCAGCATGCGCCGTGGGGTGAGACGCGCGGCGGCGCCGAGGGAAGAGGACATGAGGACTCCTGGTGGTCCGCGGCGACCGTCGCCGGGGAGCAGTCGAACCCTATTGACGCGCCGCGAGCCGTGCCGGGCATCCACAGGAGCGGACGTGAACTCCAGACGGACGACTGGGGTGCGCCGGTCGCACCCGCCGCGTCAGCGGATCCGCTGGCCCGGCCTCCGCTGAGGAGGACGAGGACGAGGACGAGGTCGGAGCGGCGGGGGCCGCGCTCGTCGTGGCCGCTGAGGATCGACCCGCCCGGCCTTGTCACTGCTCGCCCGCGGGCGTTCCCTGGGAGGAGAGCGCCGACGGCGGCGCCGGAACCGGCAGGAGACCCCATGAGGGAGCTGAAGCTCGTCGCGGCCATCACGAGGATCGAGGACGCCGAGGCGCTGGATCCGATCGTCGACCGGGTGAAGGGCGTCGTCACCGCGCTGCTGAAGCCCCGCGCCCTCGCCGACCTGCTGCACGGCGTGCCGTTCGGGCACCCGCTGCACCCGGTCGCCGTGCTGATCCCCACCGGCGCGTGGGTGTCGTCCGCGGTCCTCGACCTCCTGCCCGGCAACGAGAAGGCCAGCCAGGCGCTCGTGGGCGTCGGGATCCTCAGCGCCGCGCCGTCCATCGTCTCCGGCTACGCCGACTGGTCGCAGCTGCACGAGCAGCAGATGCGCGTCGGCATCGTGCACTCCGCGGCCAACGCGCTCGCGACGGGCCTCTACGGGCTCTCCTGGATCCAGCGGGCGCGCGGCAAGCAGACGAGCGGCAAGCTGCTCGGTCTCGCGGGCCTCGGGCTCGTGTCGGCCGGCGGCTTCCTCGGCGGCCACCTCGCCTACCGGCAGGCGGCGGGCGCCAACCACGCGGAGGACGTGCCGCACCGCTTCCCGGTGGGCTGGCAGGAGCTCGGCCAGCTCGACGACCTGCCCGACGGCCGCCTCACGAAGCGCGACGTCGCGGGCCTGCCCGTGCTCGTGCGGCGCCACGGCATGACCGTCGACGCCCTCAGCAACGTGTGCAGTCACCTCTCCGCCCCGCTCGACGAGGGCGAGCTCGGCACCGACCCCACGACCGGCGAGGCGTGCGTCACCTGCCCGTGGCACGACAGCGTCTTCAGCCTCGCGACCGGCGACGTGATCCACGGACCCGCCACCGCGCCGCAGCCCCGCTTCGAGACGCGCGTCACGGGCGGGCTCGTGGAGGTGCGGCTGCCGAACGCGGGGTGATCCCGACACGTCAACCGGCTGGATCCGGGCCGAGAGGACCCGCGTCGACCCGCGGGCCGGCTCGCAGGAGCACCGCCGCGGCACCCGCGAGGACGACGCACATCACGATGAGCAGCGCTCGGTAGGGCATGTGCGCGACGAGCGAGGCCCCGACCGCGATCGCCGCCGTCTGCGGCACCGTGAGCGCCATGTCGAACGCCGAGTAGACGCGGCCGCGCAGCCGATCGGGTGACCGCCGCTGGATGAGGGTCGTGCAGCCGACGACGAGCGGGGGCAGGGCGGCACCCAGGACGAGGGAGCCGAGCAGGACCGCCGGCGCGTCCGGCAGCATCCAGAGCAGGAAACCCGCGGCGAGCGCGGCGGATGCGCCGCCGGCCACTCGCAGCTCCCCGCGCCACCGGATCAGGCGCGCGGACAGGACGCCGCCGACGAGGGCGCCCGCGCCCTGCAGGCTGGCCGTCGCGCCGAGGAACGACGGCTCGAGGCCGAGGCCCTGGCTCACGACGGCGAACACCACGCTCTCCGAGAGGCCGAGCGCGCCCCACACCCCGGCGCAGACGACCACGACCACGCGTAGCGCCGGATCCGTCCGGACGTGCGCGAAGCCCGCGCCGATGTCCGCCCGCACCGACACCGTCCGGTCGCGCGGGGACGGGGTCGGCTCGTCGACCCGTATGACCATCAGCGTGACGACGGCCACGGCGAACGAGACGGCGTCGACGACGGCGACCACGCCGCCCCCGAACGCCGTGAACAGGCCGACGCCCACGACCGGGCTGAGCACGCGGGCACCCTGCTGGACCGTCTGGAGCAGGCCGTTGGCGTCGCCGAGCAGCTCCTCCGGGACGATCGCCGGCAGGAGGGCGGACTGCGCCGAGGAGATGATCGTGGACGCGGCGCCGTAGAGCGTCATGACGGCGTAGACGAGCCGCACGTCGCCGGCATCGCGCACCAGCAGCAGGAGCAGGACCACGGCGCCCGTCATCGCGTTCACGACGATGAGGAGAGGCCTCCGGCGCACCCGGTCGACGAGCACCCCGACGAACGGCGCGGCCAGCGCGGGCGCGGTGAGGAAGAGGAACGTCGCGGCGGCGGCGCCGTCGGATCCGGTCAGCTCCCGCACCCACACCGCCGCGGAGAGGAACAGGGCGGTGTCGCCGAAGATCGAGGCGATCTGCCCGCCCAGGTAGATGCGTGAGCGGCGATCGCCGAACAGTCGCGCGAGGGGCCGGGCGGCGATCCCCGTCACGGGGCAGGGCGCATCGGGTAGCCCAGCACGAGCAGCTCGACGGGCAGCGCCCCCGCGGGCCGGGACGCGGGATCCGTGCGGCGCTCGCCGTGGAGCGGCCGGATCATGTCCTCGATGCGCTGCCGCAGCTCCGCGAGCTCGGCCGGAGTCAGCCAGTACCCGTACTGGTCGTGCACGGCGGCGTCCCGCCACTGCTCCGGGTACGCCGTCGCCGTCTCGCGCCACTCCCCGTACCGCGCGAGCCACCGGTCGACGAGGACGCGGTGGAGGACCTCGCCCGCCCGCCGCTCCTCCGCGCTCCCCTCCGACTCGAGGTGGAGGCCGTCGCTCGTCACCTCCCACGGACGTGCGCGCCCGCCGGGACGCGCGCTCTCGCGGACGAAGCCGTGCTCCGCGAGATGCCGCAGGTGGAAGGAGCAGAGGCTGGGCGACGCTCCCACGCGAGGGGCGAGCTGCGACGCGGTGAGGGGACCGTCGAGCGTCATCTCCTCGAGGATGGCGAGCCGCAGCGGGTTCGCGAGGGCTCGGAGCTCGGCGGCGCCCGTGACGCGTCGCTGTTCGGACCGGGCATCGAAGGACATCCTTCGATGGTCGCGACGCGAGCGACGCCGCGGGCGCGTCCTCCACAGCCGTCGTCGGCGATCAGGCCGTCGCATCCGCCGTCCCGCGCAAGCTCACGACCGCGACCACCGCGCAGCCCGCGAACGCCACGGACCCCGCGATCGTCGGCACCGCGATGCCCGCCGTCGCGAGCGCGCCGCCCAGCGCGGATCCGACCGCCAGGCCGAGCAGGCTGAGCACGCGGCCGGCGGCGCCCACCCGGCCGAGCAGCGGATCCGGCACCAGGCGCTGCCGGAGCGAGGTCGCGCAGACGCTCCAGACCACCGCGTGCAGGATGTAGAGCGCGAGCAGGACGCCCGCGACGACCGGATCCCGCGCGACCGCGAGCCCGGCGAGGCTCGCGCAGCCGAGCGCGAGGGCGGCCGTGATGGTCCATCGGGCGCCGAGGCGGGAGCGCAGGGGCGCGGCGATCGCGGATCCGGCCAGGCCGCCGAGCGCCGACGCCGCGAGGAGCACGCCGTAGCCGGCCGCGTCGAGCCCGAGCCGGTCGCGCGCGAAGAGCACGAGCACCGAGAACGGGAGCATGTAGCCGACGCTGGCCAGGCCGCCGATGAGGGCGAGCGATCCGACCACACGGTGCCGCGCGAGCCAGCGCACGCCCTCCGCAGCCTCGCGCACGACGGAGGCGCGCGGCCCGTCGAGGGGAGCCGCGGCGGGCGAGCGCCGCGGCAGGGCGAGCGCCATCGCGCCGGCCGCGAGCCACAGCCCGCCCGTCGCGTACACGGGCACGGCGGCGGCGAGCGCGAAGAGGATCCCGCCGAGCGGCGGCCCCACGAACTCGTCCGCCACGAGCTGGGTCCCCGCGATGCGCGCGTTGGCCCGGTCGAGGCCGTCCCGCGGCACGAGCGACGGCAGCACGGCGACCGCGGCGCCGTCGGCGGCGCTCTCGAGCGCGCCGACCACGGCCATCACCGCGTAGAGCACGACCAGGGAGCCGGCGCCCGTCTGCAGCGACACCGCGAGCGCGAGCACCGCCACGCCGCGGAGCGCGTTCGCGACCACGAGCAGCGTGCGCCGGTCGATCCGGTCGACGTGCACGCCGACCGGCAACGCGACCACGAGCCGCACGAGCGCGTACGTCGTCGCGAGCCCTGCCACGAGCCGCGGGTCGTCCGTGAGCTCTGCCGCGACGAGCGGCATGGCGACGAAGACGAGCCCGTCCGCGAGGTTGGAGAGCGCGTTCGCACCCCACAACGCCCCGAACGGGCTCGTGCGTCTCACGCCGGGCTCCCCGGGGCGGCGTGCGCCCCGAGGAGCCCGGTCATCGGGATCAGATCCCGGTGCCCTCGGACGCGGCCGTCCCGGGGCCGACGTCCGCGGTGGTCGCGCCGGATCCGGCCGTCGCGCCCGCGGCGGTCGAGCCGAGGAACGAGCTCAGCGCCGTGGCGACGTCGATGCCCGTGGTGTCCTTGAGCAGCTTCGGCAGCGTCGCCATGTTCTCGGCCACCGAGCGGTTGAGCGCGTTCGCGCCGTCCGCCGAGATGATCGTCATGTTGTCGACGTTCGCCAGCGGCGCCGCCATCTCGCGGGCGATCTCGGGCATCGACGCGATGATGCGCGCCTGCAGCGCCTCGCGCGACAGCTTGTTCTGCGCCTCGGCGAGCGCGGCGGCCGCCTCGGCCTCCGCCTGGCCGCGGGCCTGGATCGCGTCGGCGTTCGCCTTCCCGAGCGCGGTGATGGACGCGGCCTCATTCACGGCCGCGGTCTTCGCCGCCTCGGCGTTCTGCGTGCGCTGGTAGACCTCCACGTCGACCTTCGCCTTCTCGGCGTCGCGGGCCGCCTGCGCGTCCTGGACGGTCGCGTACTTGCGCGCCTCGGCGGGGAGCTCCACGTCGATGCGCAGGCGCTCCTTCGAGACCTCGGCTTGGGCGGCCACGGCCGTGCGCTCCTGGTCGGCGACCAGGCGGTCCTGCTCGGCCTTCGCGAGCTCGCCGGCCGCGAACGCGGTGGCGTTGGCGCGGTCGGTGTCGGCCTTGATGGCCGCGCGGCGCAGGTCGAGCTCGAGCTGGCGCTCGGCGGTCTGCTGGTCGTTCTCGATCGCGGCGAGCGCGGAGATCCGCTTGTTCTCGGCCTCCGCGACCTCGGCGATCTGGCGGGCGCGCGCGGCGTTCGAGCGGGCCCGGTCGTCGAGGTAGGTGCTGCCCGGCGTCGTGATCTCGCGGACGTTGAGCGTCTCGATCTGGAGGCCGAGCTCCGCGAGGTCGTTCTTCGTCTGGTTCACGGCCTCCTGTGCCACGACGGAGAAGCTCTTCACGAGCTCGTCCACGGGCCGGTCGCCGATGAGGCCGCGGATCGCGCCCTCGAGCGACTGCCGCACGATCTCCGGCAGTGCGTCCTGCTGGAGGAGGTAGCGCTGCACGGCGCGGCGCACGCCGTCCTCCGTGCCCGTCACCTTGAAGTTGACGGTGGCGACGACGGCGGTGTTGATGAAGTTGGCGTCGCGCGCCTCGGCCGTGACGCTCGTCTGGTACTGCTCGAGGGAGAGCGTGAAGCCCTCCTGGAAGATCGGCCAGATGAAGGTCCGGCCGCCGATGATGACCTTCTGCGGGCTGGAGAACCCGGCCCCGCCCTCGCTGCGCTCGGCGTTGCGGCCGACGATGACGAGCGCCTGGTTCGGCGGCACGCGGCGCACGCGGGAGGCGATGAACGCCACCAGCGCCACCAGGATGACGATGACGACGATGACGGCGATGGCTGTCGTGCCGCCGGATATCAGGTCCACGGGATGGTTCCTCTCGTTGGGACGGGTGCTGCTAGGTGAGGGGGTCCGCGTCCGCGGGCGCGTCCGGCTCGACGTGCACCCGGAACCCGTCCTCGGAGACGACGCGGATGCGGGTGCCGACGGGGAGGCGCTCGTCGCTCGTGGCGAGCCGGCGCTCCAGCTCGCGGATGTGCTCGAGACGCACCTCACCGCCCGCGGAGGACGTGGGCGAGGTGACGACGCCGACCATCCCGACGGGCGAGTACGTGCCGCCGCTCTCCTGCTTCGCGACGAAGCGGACGGTGAGCTGCACCACGACGAGGGCGACGAGCGCGAGGGCCACGGCGATCGCGATCGCGCCGCCGGAGCCGATGCCCGCCTGGTCGGCGAGCACGCCGCCGACCCCGTAGATGGCGAGGGCCGCACCCAGCGCGACGCCCGAGACGAGGCCGTCGCCGCCGCCGATCGCGTCGAGCAGGTCGCCGAGCACGATGCTGGAGAGGAGGAGCAGGAGGCCGACGGCGCCGACGACCACGAAGACGATCACGCCGCCGCTCCGGGGCAGGCCGCCGCGGGCGAGACGTGCGCGCCGACGTGGTGCGTGGTCATGCGGGGCCGATCTGCCGTGTGCGTGTCCCTCGAACGTACCGGGTGATCCGCTCCGCGTCGCGTCCTCGTCCGGGGGCCGCTCGACGCCCTATGCTCCGCGTCGCCGCGCGTAGCCTCGGGAGGTGATCCTCCTGTTCGGCACCCGCGCCCGCGACGCCCTCATCGTGATCGTCACGTTCGCGTGCCTCCGCTGCGGCGTGGCGAACCCCCAGCGCGTGCTGCACCGCACCGTCCGGCTCACGGCGTTCCTCGTGCCGCTGATCCGCCTCCGCTCCACCTACCGCGTGGTCTGCCCGACGTGCGCGCTCGAGACGCGGCTCACGAAGGACCAGGCCATGCACGCGCTCGAGTGGGCCGTGCGGAACCGCGGCGCGCGGCGCTGACGCGCGCCGTCGACCCGCCGTCCGCCGCGAGCACCCGAGCGCCCGAGCGCCCGAGCGCCCGCGCCCCCGGACGGGGTGCTCCCGGACACCGCCCGCCGCGCTCCCAGGAATCCCGACCACGGGTTAGGAATAAGTTTCGCCCGCCGCCTAGAGTGGCGAGTGGCGCCACGCGCCGATTCCATCGACGACGACGGAGGGGATGCGACGATGCATTCGATCAGCAGGAGACAGGCTCTGGGGGTGGGGGCCGCCGCCGCGGGCACGCTGGCCCTCGCGTCCTGCTCGGCACCGGGCGGGAGGCTGGTCAACTCCGACCCGCCGATCCCGGCAGCCGCACCGGGCGAGAAGGTCACGCTCACGTACTGGGCGTGGCTGAAGGACCTGCAGAAGGTCGCCGACGTGTGGAACGCGCAGAACCCGGACATCCAGGTCGAGGCCGTGTGGATCCCCGGCGGCAACGCCGGCGGCTACAACAAGATGTACTCGGCCATCACGGCAGGCGGTGGCCCCGACATCGGCCAGGTCGAGCTCCGGCAGCTCCCCGAGTTCCTCCTCGCGAACGGGCTCGTCGACCTCACCCGCTACGGCGTCGAGGAGTACGAGGACCGCTACGACGAGGCGCTGTGGAAGCAGGTCAGCTTCCAGGACGGCGTCTTCGGGATCCCGCAGGACTCCGGCCCCATGGCCTTCTACTACCAGCCCGAGCTCCTCGACCAGGTGGGCGGCCAGCCGCCCGCCACGTGGGACGACTGGGCCGCCATCAGCGCCGAGGTCCGCAAGACCGGCGCCGGCAACTACCTCGACTGCTTCCCCGTCTCGGACGCCAGCGTCTTCACCTCCTACGCGACGCAGGCCGGCGCGAACTGGTTCCGGATCGACGGCGAGCGCTGGGTCGTCGATATGCTCGACGACCGCACGAAGGAGGTCGCCGCGTTCTTCGACAAGGCGATCGACGACGACGTCGTCAACACGACGTACACGGCGTACTCGCCGCCCTGGTACGCGGCCGCGGCCGACGCGAAGATCTTCGGCGCCACGAGCGCCAGCTGGGGCGACGCCCTCATCCAGTCGGTCTCCGGCGCGGAGGGCAAGTGGCGCGTGGCGCCCATGCAGACGTGGTCCTTCGACGGGGCGTACGGGTCGAGCTACCTCGGCGGATCCACCGCGGCCGTGCTCGCGAACAGCAAGCACCCGGTGGAGGCGCTCAAGTTCATGACCTGGATGACGACCTCACCCGAGGGCATCGACGCGATGATCGAGAACTCCGGCATCGGCTGGTCCCCGGCGACCGACTACATCGGTGCGGCCCGGCAGGAGCCGAGCGCGTTCTTCGGCGGCCAGAGCTACAACGAGGAGGTCTTCGTGCCCGCCGCGAAGGAGCAGAACCTCGACTGGACCTGGTGCCCGCTCACGCAGTTCACGCTGAACACGCTGCAGGACGAGTTCCGCCGCAAGCTCACGAGCGGCCAGACCCTCGTCGAGTCGCTCCCGCTCGCGCAGGAGGCCGTGATCGAGGCCTTCCGCAACAAGGGCCTCACGGTCGAGGCGGCGTCCGCATGAGCGTCGACACGCGGCCCGCGGGCTCGCGCACCGCCGTCCGTCCCACCCGCGCCCCGCGCTCGGGCGTCAGCCGTGGCCAGCTGAAGAAGTCGCAGACCATCGCACCGTGGGTGCTGCTCGCGCCGTTCCTCGCGGTCTTCCTGCTGACCTTCGTGCTCCCGATCATCTACGCCGTGTTCCAGTCGTTCACGACCGTGCGCCGCGAGGGCCTCTTCGGCGAGCAGGGCGTGACCACCGCGTTCGCGGGGCTGGAGAACTACGTGCTCGCGCTCCACAACGACGCCTTCACGGCGTCCATCGGCCGGGTGCTGCTGTTCGGCATCGTGCAGGTGCCGGTGATGATCATCCTCTGCACGATCCTCGCGCTCCTGCTCGAGTCGGCGTCGGCGAAGTGGCCCCAGTTCTTCCGGGCGGCCTACTTCATGCCGTACGGCGTGCCGGGCGTGATCGCGACGATCCTGTGGGGCTTCCTCTACATCCCGGGCCTGTCGCCCATCATCGACATCGGCGAGATGTTCGGGGTCCAGCTCGACTTCCTCGGCGCCGGCACCGTGCTGTGGTCCATCGCGAACATCGTGACCTGGACCTACACGGGCTACAACATGCTCATCATCATCGCCCAGCTGAAGTCGATCCCCGGGGACGTGTACGAGGCCGCGCGCATCGACGGGGCGGGCGCCTGGCGCACGGCCTTCTCGATCCAGCTGCCGCTCATCCGGCCGGCGCTCGTGCTCGCGAGCGTCTTCTCGATCATCGGCACGCTGCAGCTGTTCGCGGAGCCGCAGGTGCTCAGCACCTCGGCGCCCGCGATCGACTCGCAGTACACGCCGAACCTGTCGGCCTACACGACGGCGTTCGCGTACAACGACTACGGCGTGGCCGCGGCGCAGGCGGTCATCATCGCGCTGGCCGCGTTCGTGCTGTCGTTCGTGTTCCTCGGCATCACGAACCGGAAGCCCAAGGAGGAGCGGGAAGCCGCCGCCGCGAAGAAGAAGGAGGCGCGCGCATGACCGCCACGGAGATCCGACCGACCACCGGCGAGGGCGCCGGGGACAAGGCGGAGCAGAAGCGCCTCGCGCAGGCCGCCGAGGCGAAGGTGAGCCGGCCCTCCAAGGTCGGGAAGACGAACGGGGCGGGCACGAAGCCGGCCACGCGGATCCTCGTCACGGCGATCCTCACGCTCGTCGCGCTGTACTTCCTCGTCCCCGTCTACTACATCGTGGTCGCGGCCACGAAGACGACGGCCGACCTGTTCAGCACCAACGGGTTCCTGTTCGCGAACATGAACCTCTGGCAGAACCTCACGATGGTGTTCACGTACGACGACGGCATCTTCGTGCGCTGGTTCATGAACTCGGTGCTCTACGCCGGGGTGGGTGCGCTCATCGCGACGTACTTCGCCGCCGCCGGCGGGTACGCGCTCGCGAAGTACAGGTTCAGGGGATCGAACATCGTGTTCGGCACCATCCTCGGCGGCGTGCTCGTGCCGGGCACCGCCACCGCGCTGCCGCTGTTCCTGCTCTTCAGCAGCATGGGGATCGCGAACACGTACTGGTCGGTGCTCATCCCGTCGCTCGTCTCGCCGTTCGGCCTGTTCCTCTGCCGGATCTACGCGCAGGCGTCGGTGGAGGACGCGGTGATCGAGTCGGGCCGGATCGACGGCGCCAGCGAGCTGCGGATCTTCCACACGCTCGCGCTCCGCTCGATGACGCCCGCGCTCGTGACGGTGTTCCTCTTCCAGCTCGTCGGCATCTGGAACAACTACTTCCTGCCGCTGATCATGCTGGCCGACGACAAGCTGTACCCGATCACGCTCGGCCTCAACAACTGGCGCAGCCAGGTCGATCGGCTGCCCGAGTTCTACCAGCTGACGACGGGCGGTGTCCTCGTCTCGATCATCCCGCTCATCATCGCGATGATCGTGCTGCAGAAGTTCTGGCGGGGCGGTCTGACGGACGGCGCGGTGAAGGGCTGACCCACCCGCGCACGGATCCGGGCGGCCGGGCAGGGCGACCTCCCCGGCCGCCCGCGCATTCGGCGCGGCGCCCCCGGACCCACGATGATGGATGAGCGGCACGTCGCCGCCCCCGCCCACGCGCAAGGAAGCCCATGACGCACGCCCTCCCCTACTTCGAGGACTTCGCCCCCACGACGGGCCCCGCCCGACGTCCCCGTTCCTGCCTGCACTCCGACGCCCCGCGGATCGTGCTGAACGGCGACTGGCGGTTCCGCCTCTCCCCCACGCCGCGCGGCCTCTCCGACGAGATGGCCGACCCGGCGTTCGACGACTCCGGCTGGGACGAGATCCCCGTGCCGAGCCACTGGGTGCTCGGCCAGGACGGCCGCTTCGGCCTCCCCGCCTACACGAACGTGCAGTACCCGTTCCCGGTCGAGCCGCCCTACGTGCCGGACGAGAACCCCACGGGCGACTACCGCGTCGAGGTCGACGTGCCCACCGACTGGGAGTCGCTCGAGCGCGTCGTGCTCCGCTTCGAGGGCGTCGAGTCGGCCTTCAAGGTGTGGCTGAACGGCGACGAGGTGGGCACCGCGATGGGCTCGCGCCTCTCGCACGAGTTCGACGTCACCCCGTTCCTCCGCCCGGGCGTCAACGTGCTCGCCGTGCGCGTGCACCAGTGGTCCATCGCCAGCTACCTCGAGGACCAGGACCAGTGGTGGCTGCCCGGCATCTTCCGCGACGTCACCCTCCTCGGCCGCCCCCAGGGCGGCATCGACGACGCGTGGACCCGCGCCGAGTACGACCACGAGACGGGCGCGGGCACCGTGCACGTCGAGGTCGACGCCGAGCCCGCCGCGTTCCCCGTCACGTTCGAGGTGGAGGACCTCGGGATCCACGTCACCTGGGACACGCCCGACGACGTCGCCCCCGTGCACGTCGACCGCGTCGAGCCGTGGAGCGCCGAGAGCCCCACGCAGTACCAGGGCTTCCTCCGCACCAACGTGGAGGCGCTCTCCATCCGCCTCGGCTTCCGCACCGTGCGCATCGAGGGCGACCGGTTCCTCGTCAACGGCCGCCGCGTGGTCTTCCACGGCGTCAACCGTCACGAGGCCCACCCCGAGCGCGGCCGCGTCTTCGACGAGGAGCACGCGCGCGCCGACATGCTGCTGATGAAGCAGCACAACGTCAACGCGATCCGCACCAGCCACTACCCGCCGCATCCGCGCGTGCTCGACCTCGCCGACGAGCTCGGCTTCTGGGTCATCGACGAGTGCGACCTCGAGACGCACGGCTTCGAGTTCGGTGGCTGGGTCGGCAACCCCAGCGACGACCCGCGCTTCGCCGACCACTACCTCGACCGCATCGAGCGCACGATCGAGCGCGACAAGAACCACCCCTCCATCGTCATGTGGTCCCTCGGCAACGAGGCGGGCACCGGCCGGAACCTCGCCGCCATGTCGGCGTGGGTGCACCGCCGCGACCCCGGCCGCCCCGTGCACTACGAGGGCGACTACACGGGCGAGTACACCGACGTCTACTCGCGCATGTACTCGAACCTGCAGGAGACCGAGTCCATCGGCAGCGACGCGATCCCGGGCGACCTGCTCGGCTGCACGCCCGGCGAGGGCATGCGCCAGCGCACCAAGCCCTTCATCCTCTGCGAGTACGTGCACGCCATGGGCAACGGCCCCGGCCAGATCGGCGAGTACGAGGACCTCGTGCTGCGGTACCCGCGCCTCCACGGCGGGTTCGTGTGGGAGTGGCGCGACCACGGCATCCTCACCGAGACCGCGGACGGCGAGGCGTTCTACGCGTACGGCGGCGACTTCGGCGAGGTCGTGCACGACGGCAACTTCGTGATGGACGGCATGGTCCTGCCCGACGACACCCCGACGCCCGGCCTCGCCGAGTACAAGGCCGTCGTGCAGCCGATCGCGTTCCGGCTCGAGCGGGAGGGCGGATCCGCGTCCCTCGACGTGGAGAGCCGGTACCACTCGATCTCCACGGCGCACACGAGCCTCGTCTGGGTGCTGGCGGTCGACGGCGACGACATCGCCACGGGCGTCCTGGACGCCGAGCCCGTCGCGGCCGGCGACACCGTCCGGATCCCGCTGCCGGCCGACGCGCTCGACGCCGGCGACCCCGCGGCCGGCGGCACCGAGGGCTCTGCGCCCGAGGTGTGGCTCACCGTGCAGGCGATCCTCCGCGACGACGAGCCGTGGGCCGAGGCCGGCCACGTCATCGCCGTCGAGCAGTTCGACCTCACGCCCGCGCCGCGCCCCGCCGTGCCCGCCCGCTGGCTCGACGCCGACGAGGAGACGTACCCCGCGTCCGGTGCCACGCGCCTCACCCTCGGCGACGGCGAGTTCGACCTCGCCACCGGCCGCCTCGTGCGGCTCGGCGGCCTCGAGGTCGACGGCCCGCGCCTCGAGCTGTGGCGCGCGCCCACCGACAACGACCGCAGCGACAGCAGCGGCTCCTACGAGCTGGCGGATCCGCGCCTCACCTTCGGGAAGGGCGTCCCCGGTCCGTCGAGCGAGGCGCGTTGGCGCCAGGCCGGCCTCGACCGGTTGACCCACCGGGTCCGCTCGGTGAAGGTCGGATCCGGCTCGCTCACGGTCGTCGTGCGCACGAGCGCTGCGCAGTCCTTCGACTCGGTCGACACGACGTACTGCTGGACCGAGGGCGCCGACGGCGCGCTGGACGTGCGCGTCGACATCATGCCGAGCGCCGGCTGGGCCATCACCTGGCCGCGCGTCGGGATCCGCATCGACCTGCCCGCGAGCGTCACGAACGCGGAGTGGTTCGGCACCGGCCCGTTCGAGTCGTACCCCGACTCGCGCCGCGCGGCGCTCGTCGGCCGGTTCTCGTCGCTCGTCGACGACCTGGGCGCCGTGTACTCGCGGCCGCAGGAGACCGGCCACCGCAGCGACCTGCGCGAGCTCGAGCTCGGCACGTTCGACGGCGAGCGCGGCATCGTGATCGAGGCCCGGCCCGACACCGCGGGCCGCCGCCCCGGCTTCACGGCCTCGCGGCACACGCCGCAGGAGCTCGACCGGGCGGCGCACCCGCACGAGCTGCCCGCCAGCGAGGCGGTGCACCTGTACATCGACGCCGCGCAGCACGGGCTCGGCTCGCGCGCGTGCGGACTCGACGTGCTGCCCGAGCACCAGCTGTGGCCCTCGGCCCGCACGCTGGAGCTCACCCTCCGCAGCCGCTGACGCGGGAGCGGGACCGGGTCGCCCGTCCGGGCGGCCCGGCGCACGCCCTCCTCCCCCGAGGGCGAGCAAGCTGGAGACGACGGCGTCCGATGGCGGGCGCGAGGAGGACGCATGACCGACACCACCGAGCAGGGCACCGCGGGCACCAACTGGGCCGGCAACTACGCGTACCGGGCCCGGGAGGTCCGCACGCCGACGAGCGTCGAGGAGCTGCGGACGATCGTCCGCGAGGCGACGCGCATCCGCGTCCTCGGCTCCCGCCACTCGTTCAACGACATCGCCGACTCCGAGGTGCTGGTCTCGCTCGCCGAGCTGCCGGCCGACCTCGTGATCGACCGCGACGCCAGCACCGTCACGTTCTCCGCGGGCCTCGCGTACGGGAAGCTCGCGGAGCTCCTCGGCGAGGAGGGCCTGGCGATCCACAACCTCGCGTCGCTGCCGCACATCTCGGTCGGCGGCGCCATCGCGACGGCGACCCACGGATCCGGCATCGGCAACGGCAACCTCGGCACGGCCGTCACGGCGCTCGAGATGATCACGGCCGACGGCGAGACGGTCACGTACCGCCGCGGGGACGACGACTTCGACGGCGTCGTGGTGGGCCTCGGCGCGCTCGGCGTGGTCACGCGCGTGACGCTCGACGTGGAGCCCGCCTACCTCGTGCGCCAGCGCGTCTTCGAGGGGCTCAGCTGGGACGCGTTCGACGAGAACCTCGAGGACGTGTTCGGCGGCGCGTACAGCGTCAGCGTCTTCACGCGCTTCGGCGAGGCCACCGACCAGGTGTGGCTGAAGAGCCGCGTGCAGCTCGGCGTCGACGGCCAGCCCGAGGACGAGGTCGTCATGGCCGACTACTTCGGGGCGCCCGCCGCGACGGAGGAGCGCCACCCGATCCTCGGCATCGATCCGGTGAACAGCACGTCGCAGCTCGGGGTCGTCGGCCTCTGGTCCGACCGCCTCTCGCACTTCAAGATGGGCTTCACGCCGAGCGACGGCGAGGAGATCCAGTCGGAGTTCCACGTGCCGCTCGACCGGGCGGTCGAGGCCGTGCGGGCGCTGCGCGACATGGGCGACCGGATCCGGCCGATCCTCCTCGTCTGCGAGCTGCGCGCCGTCGCCGAGGACAGCCTCTGGCTGAGCCCCCAGAACGGGCAGGCGACCATCGGCCTGCACTTCACGTGGAAGCGCGACCAGGAGGCCGTCGAGGCGCTGCTCGTGGAGCTCGAGGCGGCCATCCGGCCCTTCGGCGCCCGCCCGCACTGGGGCAAGGTCTTCACCGCGACCGCGGCCGACATCGCCCCGCTGTACCCGCGATCGGGCGACTTCCTGGCCCTCGCCGAGCGCCTGGATCCGACGGGCAAGTTCCGCAACGCCTGGTTCGAGCGCTCGCTCCTCGGCTGATCCGCATCCGCCGCTGACCGGGACCGCACCCGGGATCCGCGACGCGCCGACGCCCGCGTCCGCGCGCCGCGGATCCCGGGTCGGCGCGGAGAACGGCGCGTAGGGTGAGCAGCATGTCGCCCGAGACCTCCTCCTACGTACCTGCCCCCGGGCGGATCACGATGTTCTCCACCACCTGGTGCGGCTACTGCCGCCGGCTGAAGTCGCAGCTCGACCGCGCGGGCATCGGCTACGACGAGGTGGACATCGAGCAGGTGCCCGGCACCGCGGAGCTCGTGGCCGCCATCAACGGCGGCAACCAGACCGTCCCCACGGTCCTCTTCCCGGACGGCTCGTCCGCCACCAACCCGTCGCTCGCCGACGTGACCGCGAAGGTGGCCTGACATGCAGCACCACGACCTCAGCGAGATCCCCGACTTCCTGGCCGCGTGGATGCGCGAGCAGCGCTGGTTCGCCTCCAAGGGCACCGAGCCGCGCCTCGAGCGCATCGGCGGCTGGAGCTTCAGCGACGAGGGCTGGTTCGCCCGCATCGAGACGCACCTGATCATCGACCACGGCAGCGCGAAGCCCGTGCTGTACCAGGTGCCGCTCACCTACCGGCAGGCGCCGCTGGAGGAGCTGAAGCCCTTCCACATCGGCACCACCGTCGAGGACGACGGCGTCGAGCTGCACGTCTACGACGGCCCGCACGACCCCGCGTACGCGTGGGCGCTCATCCGCACGATCCTCGACGACCGCGAGGCCGACGTCGACGAGACCTCGCTCGGCGCGACCGCGCGCGGCCAGCGCCAGCCGGGCGTGGAGATCGCGACCGTCGTCGGATCGCACGTGCTCTCGGGCGAGCAGTCGAACACGTCGATCATCTACGACATGGTCTCGGCCGACGGCCAGGCCATCAACCCGATGATCGTCAAGGTGTTCCGGGCGCTGCACCACGGCGAGAACCCGGACGTCGTGCTCCAGTCGGCCATCGCGGGCGCCGGATCCCGGCTCGTGCCGCAGACCATGGGCAGCGTGCTCGCCGAGTGGAGCGACTCCGGCCGCGAGGAGGGGCGCGCCATCGGGCACGTCGCCTTCGCGCAGGAGTTCCTGCCCGGCGTCACCGACGCCTGGCGCGTCGCGCTCCGCGCCGCCGAGGCCGACGCCGACTTCCAGGCCGAGGCCCGTGCTCTCGGCGAGGCGACCGCCGACGTGCACGCCACGCTCGCCGCCGCGCTCCCCACCGTCGAGGCCACGCCCGACGTCATCGAGGGGATCATGGTCAGCTTCCGCCGCCGTCACGCGACGGCCGAGCGCGAGGTCCCCGAGATCGTCGCCTTCCACGACGCCATCGCGAGCGTGTACGACGCCGCCGAGAAGGGCGTGTGGCCGAAGCTGCAGCGCATCCACGGCGACTACCACCTCGGCCAGGTGCTCTCGGTGCCGAACCGCGGCTGGGTCCTCCTCGACTTCGAGGGCGAGCCGCTCCGGCCGATGCACGAGCGCTCGCTGCCCGACGTCACGCTCCGCGACGTCGCCGGCATGCTCCGCTCGTTCGACTACGTTGCCGGCTCCTACGCGCTCGCGCACCCCGGCAAGTCGGCCGCCGCATGGGCGTCCGCCGCCCGCCGCGCGTTCGTCGACGGCTACATCGCCCGCTCGGGCACCGACCTCCGCGCGAACCGGGCCCTGCTCGACGCGTTCGAGATCGACAAGGCCGTCTACGAGGCGATCTACGAGGTCCGCAACCGGCCGGGCTGGCTGTCGATCCCGCTGCAGGCCGTCGCGCGCCTCGCCACCCGCTCGAGCACGCTCGGGGCGGCGACCACGCCGGGCGCGACCGGGCCGCGCGAGGCCGGGCCGATCAGCTCCTGATCCGCGGGGACGGCCGGGCTCCGGTCGTCCCCCGTCGGTAGGCTGGCGGGATGACCGACCCCGCCGTCCCGGCCGTCTCCTCCCCCGCATCCGACTCCCCCTCCAGCCCTCCCGTCGCGGACCAGCGCCCCCTCGAGCGCACCTTCCACGGCGACACGTTCGTCGATCGGTACGAGTGGCTGCGCGACAAGGACGACGCCGACGTGATCGCGCACCTCGAAGCCGAGAACGCGTACACGGACGCGGCGACCGCGCACCTGGAGCCGCTGCGCGAGGCGCTCTTCACGGAGATCAAGGACCGCACGCAGGAGACCGATCTCTCCGTCCCCGTCCGCGAGGGCGACTGGTGGTACTACGCGCGGACGGTCGAGGGGTCGCAGTACGCGATCCGCTGCCGCCGTCCCGTCGCCGGTCCCGACGACTGGACCCCGCCCGCCATCGAGCCCGCGGCCGATGGCGCCGCGACGCCCGGCGAGCAGATCCTCCTCGACTCCAACGTCGAGGCCGACGGCCACGAGTTCTTCTCGCTCGGCGCGTTCGAGCTGAGCCCCGACGGATCCCTGCTCGCCTACTCGACCGACACCGAGGGCGATGAGCGCTTCACGCTCAAGATCCGCGACCTGTCCACGGGCGAGGACCTCGCCGACGAGATCCCCGGCACCAGCCACGGCGCCACCTTCTCGGCGCACGGCGACCACCTCTTCTACGTCACGGTCGACGACGCCTGGCGCCCCGACACCGTGTGGCGCCACCGCGTCGGCACGCCCGCCTCGCAGGACGTGAAGGTCTTCACCGAGCCCGACGAGAGCTTCTTCGTGGGCTTCGGCATGACCCGGAGCCGCCAGTACCTCGTGATCGAGGTCGGGTCGAAGATCACCACCGAGGTGCTGCTGCTCGACGCCGGCGATCCCACGGGCACGTTCCGGCCGGTCTGGCCGCGCCGCCACGGCGTTGAGTACGACGTCGACCACGCGGTCATCGACGGATCCGACCGGCTCCTCATCCTGCACAACGACGGCGCCACCAACTTCGAGCTGATCGACGTGCCGGCCGACGACCCGACCTCCACCACCGACCGCCAGGTCGTCATCCCCCACGACGACGAGGTGCGCCTCGAGGACGCCAGCGCGTTCGCCGACCACGTCGTCGTCTCCTACCGCCGCGAGGGGCTCACGCGCGTCGGCGTGATCCCCTTCGACCGCGTCCTCGACGGCGAGCAGCTGCACGAGATCGCGTTCGACGAGCCGATCTACACGGTCGGCACAGCGGGCAACCCCGAGTTCGCGCAGCCCACGATCCGCCTCGGCTACACGAGCCTCGCGACCCCGGCCACGACCTACGACTACGTGCTCGCGACCCGGGAGCTGCGCCTCCTCAAGCAGCAGCCCGTGCGCGGCGGGTACGACCCCGACGACTACGTGCAGACCCGCGAGTGGGCGACCGCGGAGGACGGCACGGAGATCCCGCTGTCGGTCGTCTACAAGCGCGGCCTCGTGCACCCGGGCACGCCCGCGCCGCTCCTGCTCTACGGCTACGGCTCCTACGAGGCGAGCATCGACCCGTCGTTCTCCATCGCACGGCTGTCGCTGCTCGACCGGGGCATGGCGTTCGTCATCGCGCACGTGCGCGGCGGCGGCGAGATGGGCCGCCGCTGGTACGACGAGGGCAAGACGCTCACCAAGAAGAACACCTTCACCGACTTCGTGGCGGCGGCCGACCACCTCATCGCGCGCGGCTGGACGAGCCCGGAGAAGCTGGTGGCCGAGGGCCGCAGCGCCGGCGGGCTGCTGATGGGCGCGGTCGCGAACATCGCGCCCGACCGGTTCGCCGGGATCCTCGCGGGCGTGCCGTTCGTGGACGCCCTCACGAGCATCCTCGACCCGTCGCTGCCGCTCACCGTGATCGAGTGGGACGAGTGGGGCGACCCGCTGCACGACCCCGAGGTGTACGCGTACATGAAGTCGTACACGCCGTACGAGAACGTGCGCGAGGGCGTGGAGTACCCGCGCATCCTCGCGGTCACGAGCCTCAACGACACGCGCGTGCTCTACGTCGAGCCCGCCAAGTGGACGGCCCGCCTCCGCGAGGTCGGCGCGCCCGTGCTGCTGCGCACCGAGATGCAGGCCGGCCACGGCGGCAAGTCGGGCCGCTACGACGCGTGGCGCGAGCGCGCGTCCGACTACGCGTGGGTGCTCGACGTGGCGGGGCTGGCGTAGGGCTGGACTCCGCGAGATCTCCGCGGCCGCGCTGCCCGCTGTCGGGGCGCGCAGCGCGGCAGCGTCGCAGCGCTTCACGTCGCTGGGGTCACCGCTACTTCCCGCGCTCGGAAAGGGACGCGATGAGGCACCTCTGTGGAGTCCCCGGTCTGATCCGACGGGCTCGTTCCGGCCCAGGAATCGGCTACCATTGAGGCAATCGACCCCCTCCCAAGCCTCTCCACGATGCTCAAATGGGAGGGGCCTTTTTCTTTCCGAGGGGTGCGATGAAGCCCTACCTGTCCTGGCACGATCAGACCGCTCTGATGGTAGGCCGTGGCCTGATCGTGCCCGACGAATCGGACTGCGCCCGGTTCCTGGCGGCGCACAACTACTACCGCTTCTCGGGGTAAGCGCGGTACTTCCAGACGGCTCCCCATCTCGGCGACGACGACTTCGTGAGCGGGACGGCGTTCGACGACGTCCGAGGGGTCTACGTCGCCGACGACGCACTGCGCGATTCTCTCGTCCGGCCGCTCGCTCAGGTCGAGCTCCTGCTGCGGTCGCATGTCGCACATGTCATCGGTCGCGAGCACGGCCCCTATCAGGCGTATCTCGAGCAGGACTTCTACACGGATGTCGGAGGTCGAGAGGCCACCGTCGAGTCCTGTCTCCGGGACATCGACCGCAGCAAGGACCGGCACATCCTCCGCTACCGCGGGCACGCAGGAGAGGACTCCGACTACAGCCGGCTGCCGGTGTGGTCCGCTGTCGAGGCATGGTCGTTCGGGACCCTGTCCAAGGCGATCGAGCGGGGAGCACAAGGAACCCTCGCCGACTCCGTCGCGACCAGCATCGGTGTGGCGAAGGCCGGATTCGCCTATCGCGTGAGGGCCTTCGTCTACCTCCGCAATCGCTGCGCGCATCACAACAGGCTGTGGAATCACTCCATCGTCGATGCCGGACCGACGCCGAACAACGTGCGGACCAAGGCCAAACGGATCGCGGGCCAGTTCGGCCCTCGATCGGTGCTCGACGTGATCGCGTCGCTGGATGACATGATCACCCGCGCCGACGTCGCCGTTCCTCTCCTACCGATGCTGGTCGAGACCCACGAGCGGGAGGGCCGATTCTGGCGGGGTCTGGCTGCGCCCGAAGGGCCGACAGATCACGCAGACGGTCCGAGATGACCGTCTGATTCGTCGTCCCCCGACCGTGGGCTCGCATGACGCATCGACCTCATCGTCGCCTCGGGACGTCTCGGCCTCGCTGCTCGACCCGGCGGGCGCGACGCGTCTCCCCTAGGGTGGATCCCTGACACGGGGTGCCCACGAGGGCTGAGATGAGACCCGTCGCACCTGATCCGGTTCGCACCGGCGGAGGGATGTCACCATGAGCGCTGCGCGCCCATCCACCCAGGAGATCACCGGGACGGGGTCCGCTTCGGCGGATCTCCTCCACCTGCTGCGGGAGCGCGTGCCGCTCGTGCAGTGCATCACGAACGCCGTGGTTACCGGCTTCACCGCGAACGTCCTCCTCGCGCTGGGCGCCGCGCCCGCGATGACGGACGTGCCGACCGAGGCGGGGCCGTTCGCGCGCATCGCGTCGGGTCTGCTCGTGAACCTCGGCACGCCGCACGCGGAGCAGCGGGAGGCGGCGGTCGAGGCCGCCCACGCGGCGCGCGAGGCGGGCACGCCGTGGGCGCTGGATCCGGTCGCCGTCGGCGCCCTGCCGGTGCGCACGCGGCTCGCGCACGAGCTCGTGGCGCTGTCGCCGACGATCGTGCGCGGCAACGCGTCCGAGATCATCGCGCTCGCGACCGGCGGCGCGGGCGGCCGCGGGGTGGACGCCACCGACGAGGTGGAGGCGGCGCTCGACGCCGCGACGCTCCTCGCGCGCACCTACGGCACGGTCGTCGCGGTGTCCGGGCCGGTCGACCACCTCACGGACGGGACCCGCCTCGTGCGCGTGCACACGGGCGACGCGCTCCTCACGAAGGTGACCGGCGGCGGCTGCGCGCTCGGCGCCGTGATGGCGGCGTTCGCGTCGACGGATCCGGATCCGCTGCGGGCCGCCGTCGCCGCGACGAGCGTCTACACGATTGCCGCGGAGATCGCCGCCGCGGGGGCGCGCGGGCCCGGGTCGTTCGCCGTCGCGCTGCTCGACGCGCTCGATGCCGTCACGCCCGAGCTGGTCGCCCAGCGCGAGCGCCTCTCGTGAGCGCGCTCGACCTCTCCGTCTACCTCGTCACCGACCCCGCCCTGTGCGGCGCGCGCGGCGTGCCCGCGGTGGTGTCCGCGGCTGTGGCCGGCGGGGCGACGGCCGTGCAGATCCGCGACAAGCACGCGAGCGCGGCCGAGCTGCTGGCGACCGTGTTGGCCGCGGCGGACGCGATCGACGCGCACGCGGCCGCGCATCCGTCCGCGCCCCGACCGGTGCTGCTCGTGGACGACCGCGTCGACGTCGTCCTCGCGGCCCTCGCCCGCGGCGCGCGGGTGGACGGCGTGCACGTCGGCCAGTCCGACGTCCCCGCCGACCTCGTGCGCGCGATGCTCGACGCCGCGAGCCCCGACCACCGCCTCGTCGTGGGCCTCACCGCGAACACGCCAGCGCACGTGGAGGCGGTCCGCGCGCTCCCCGCGGGCACGGTCGACTACCTCGGCGTCGGCGTGATCCGCCCCACGAGCACCAAGCCCGACCATCCGGCGCCGCTCGGGCACGACGGGTTCGGGATCATCGCGGGCCTCTCCCCCGTGCCGTGCGTCGCGATCGGCGGCGTCGACGTGGGCGACGTGGCCGCGATCGCGGCGGCGGGCGGCGCGGGCACGTCCGTCGTGTCGGCGATCTGCGCGGCCGAGGATCCGGAGGCGGCGGCGCGCGAGCTGGCGGAGGCGTGGGAGCGGGTGCGGGTACGCGCGGGCGCGAGCGCGGGATCCGCTGGAGACGCGCGCGCGGCGGAGTCCGACGCGGCGGAATCCGACGCGACAGAGCCCGGCGCCCCGGCCGCGGATCCCGCCGATGCGGCGAGCGCCGAGCCGGCCGGCGACCCCGCGGCGGGCGACCCGACCCGCGTCCCCCGCGTCCCCCGCGTCCCCCGCGTCCTCAGCATCGCCGGCACGGATCCGACGGGCGGCGCGGGCATCCAGGCCGACCTCAAGTCCATCGCGGCGAACGGCGGCTACGGCATGGCCGTGGTCACGGCGCTCGTGGCGCAGAACGCCAGGGGCGTGCGGGAGATCCACGTGCCTCCCGTCGCGTTCCTCCGCGCGCAGCTCGACGCGGTGTCCGACGACGTCGTGATCGACGCCGTGAAGATCGGCATGCTCGGCTCGGCCGCGGTGGTCGACGAGGTGGCCGACTGGCTGCGGGCGGTGCGTCCGCCGGTGGTGGTGCTGGATCCGGTGATGGTCGCGCAGTCCGGCGACGCCCTCCTCGACGCCGACGCGACCGAGGCCCTCCGCCGCCTGCTGCCGCTCGCCGACGTCGTCACCCCGAACCTGCCCGAGCTCGCGGCGCTCCTCGGCGCGCCCGAGGCCGAGGGCTGGGACGAGGCGCTCGCGCAGGGCCGCGACCTCGCGGGTCGCCACGGGGTCCGCGTGGTCGTGAAGGGCGGGCACCTCCGCGCCGACGACTGCCCGGACGCGCTCGTGACGCCGGGCGCGACGTCCGCGGATCCGGCGGTGGACGTCGTCGCCGGGCCGCGCATCGCCACCACCAGCACGCACGGCACGGGCTGCTCCCTCTCGAGCGCGCTCGCGACCCTGCACCCGCGGCGCGGCGACTGGCTGGTCGCGCTCACGGAGGCGAAGGGCTGGCTCACGGGATCGCTCGCGCACGCGGACGACCTCGACGTCGGATCCGGCGCCGGCCCGCTCGACCACCTGCGCGCGCTGTGGGACGCGGCCGGCACGCACGCGGGATCGATCGCCGCGGAGATGTGGGCGGGATCCGCCGACCTCCGCCGCGAGATCGACGAGCTCGCCTTCGTCCGCCGCCTCGGCGACGGCACCCTGCCCGAGGCGTGGTTCTCCCACTACCTCGCGCAGGACGCGATCTACCTCCGTGCCTACTCGCGCGTGCTCGCGCGGGCGAGCCAGCTCGCACCCACGCCCGACGCGCAGGTCGTGTGGGCGCGGGCGGCTGCCGACGCGATCGCCGCGGAGTCGGCGCTGCACGCGGAGTGGCTGTCGCGGCACCCGGCGCCGATGGTCGCCGGGCCGGTGACGCGCGCCTACGTCGACCACCTGCTCGCGCACGCCGCGTCGAGCGACTACGCGGTGCTGGTCGCGGCGCTGCTGCCCTGCTACACGATCTACGCCGACGTCGGCACGCGGCTCCGCGCGGCGGGCGCGGCGGCGACGGCGTCCGGCGACGCGCATCCGTACGGCGCCTGGCTCGCGACGTACGCGGATCCGGCCTTCGCGGAGGCGACCCGCCGCGCGGGCGAGCTGGTGGACGAGGCGGCCGTGCTCGCGGGTCCCGCCCGGCGCCCGGCGATGCTCACGGCGTCCCTCCTGTCTTCCGCCTACGAGCGCGACTTCTTCCGCGCCCCGGAGGCCCTCGGCTGATCGTCCACCGCACGGGCGCCCGGAGCCTGGGGACGCCCGGCCGCGTTCCCAGCCGCCCCCGCGGGAGGATGCCCGTGCCCCGACGCGACACCGCGCCGGGGCTCCCCGTTCCACGACCCGGGCACCCGCGTGCCCGACAGAGAGGACACCGCATGCGCGTCCAGGCCGAGACCCCCGCCATCACGATGCCCGCCCACCAGTTCACGGGCGAGGTCCACCTCCGCTGGCTCTCCACCCCGCAGACCGCCGACCAGCGCGCGGTCGTCGCGGCCGTCACCTTCGCGCCCGGCGCCCGCAGCGTCTGGCACACGCACGTCCTCGGGCAGACCCTGCACATCACGTCCGGCATCGCCCGGGTGGGCACGCGCGACGGCGGCGTCGTCGAGGTCGCGCCGGGCGGATCCGTGTACATCGAGGCCGGCGAGGAGCACTGGCACGGCGCCACGGCCCACGCGCCCATGGAGCACATCGCGGTGCTGGAGGACGGCGACGACCCCGTCGCCGCCGTCGGCTGGGGCGAGCACGTGACCGACGAGGAGTTCCTGCAGCCGGCCGTGCCCGCGTCCGTCGCGACGCCGACCGCCACGCCCGCGGCCGGGCACCACGTGCCGCTCGGCACCCCGGTGCTCGTGCACGCGCTGCACTACACGGCGATGTTCGGCCCGAAGCCGTTCGACGAGGCGCTGCTCGTGTACCTCGACAACGGCTCGTACAAGATCCTCTCGCCCGGCGAGGAGCACTACGGCAGCTACGTCTCGGCGGCGGAGACGGGCGTGGAGCCCCGCCACGTGGCGTTCCTGTCCTGGCCGTCGGACGACTGGGAGCGCAACGTCGCGAGCCACACGCTCACGTTCTCGGACGACACGGGCGCCTTCATCCAGTCGCTCGTGCTGCCGGGCGACGCGGTGCCGCGGGCGCAGCACGGCTTCGCCGAGGTGGTCGCGGATCCCGAGCGCGTCGACATGACGGCCTCGTGGGAGCAGCTGCGCGTCACGCACGCCGAGGTGTTCGACCGCCTGCGGGAGCGCGCGCACCGCTGATCGGGTGCTGCCCCGCGGAGGCGGAGGCGGGAGGCAGGCGGGTGGCGCGTCCTCGGGACGCGCCACCCGTCCGTCTACTCGGCGGCGGTCGCGGGATCCGCAGCGGCGTCGGCGGCGCGCGCAGCCCGACGACGGCGGCCGACGAGCAGCACGACGATCGCCGCGAGGAGCGCGAGCACGGCCGCGGCCACGCCCAGGAGGAGCACGGGATCCGGTCCCGTCTCCTCCTGCACGACGGTCGTGGTGCCGGCGTCGGGGAACGTCACGTCGGCCGTCGTCGCGTGCGCGACCAGGCCGCTCGCGAGCGCGAGCTGCGCGGTCCAGGGTCCGGCCGGGATCCCCGGGGCGAGCGTGACCGCGACCTCGCCCGTGGCCCCGGGCGCGATGGTCGCCACGGCGTCGACGGGCGACGGCCCGGCCGAGAGCCCGCCGGGGCCGCCGGTGAGCGTCAGGGTGCCGGACACGTCGACCGCACGGCCGCCCGTGTTGGTGACGGCGGCGACGAGGCGCGGGGCGCCGTCCGCGCTGCGGCCCGCGGTCACGGCGCCGATGGTGAAGTCGGCGGGCGGGCCGTTGCCGGGGCCGACCGAGAGGTAGACCCGGATGCCCACGCGGCTCGCGGCCGCGATGCTGGCGCCGGGCTGGGCGGGCACGGCGACCTCGGCCCAGACGGCGGCGTAGCGCTCGCCCTCCGCGGCGTCGGCGGGGACGGTGATCGTCACCGGCACGTCGGCGCTCGCGCCGGCGGCGAGCTCGACGGTGGGCTGCGCGACGGCGGTCCACGTGGTCAGCTCGTCCGGCGTCGCCCCGTCGAGGCCCACGAAGGTGCCGCCGTCGATCCGGGCGCCGCCCGCGTACACCTTCACGGACTGCGGCGCGGAGGTGCCGTTCTGCACCTGCACGCGGCGGGTGATGGTCGCGCCGGGCTGGACGCGGTCGACGATGTAGGAACGCGCCCGCGGGTCGTCCTGCGTGGCGACGGGGATGTCGAGGAGGCGGATGCCGATGCCGTCGGCCGGCGCCGGGGTGGTCGGCGCGGCGGCGGACGCCGGGAGGGCGGGTCCGAGCGCGAGCGCGGACGCGATGAGGAGGATGCGGATATGGCGGCGCACGATTTGCTCCCGATGCTGGGTTGCGGGCAGGCCGGCCGGCTGGCCGACATGCGGGTGGGGACGGCCGCGGATGCGGCCGTCCCCACCCCTCGTGCGCGGTGCTACAGGACGGACTGCGTGAGCGTCGCCGTGTAGTCGGTCGCCGCGAGGGCGTTCGCCGGGACGGCGACCGCGACGGTCGCACCCCACGTGGCGGTGTTGTTGCCGTTCGCCGCCGTGCCGGTCTGGACGGCGCCGGAGCCGGCGGCCGCGGTGGCCGCGGCGACCGCGACGGTGCCCGTGGTCGTTGCGGTCGTGGGCGTGTAGGTGATGCCCGCGACGGGGATCGACGTCTTCGTGGTGGCCGACGCGAACGACGACATGCTGACCGACGAGGTCCAGCCGATGGTGTCGGCCGTGAGGTCGGAGACCTGGACGCCCGAGATCGTGCCGGTGGAGGTCGCGCCCGGAGCGACCTTGGAGAGGGCGACCGCGGCGGGGGCCGTGATGCTGAGGGCGCCCGCGGTGACCTCCATCGTGGCGGTGGTGGTCGCGGCCGACGCGGGGAGCGCGGTCAGGCCGGTGAGGGCGACCGCTCCGACGACGACGACGGTGGTGAGGATGGACTTGCGCATGGTGCCGCCTTGTGGGCTCAAGGTGCACGGGTGCCGGGGATCGCCCCGACACGCCGAACCGTACGCCTCGTTTCGTGCACTCCCGACCACGGGACGTCATCGGCCTGTCCGCCGCCGCCCGTGCCGCCCCCGATCGGCAGCAACGCGGTCATGCCGCCCCGCGACGATGCCGGGCGCGAGGGGCTGGGCGCTCGTCCGGCCGTGTCATCCCGGGCGTGTCAAGACTCGTCCCGGGGCCGCGGCGACCCCGCCGGCGCGCGGATCCGGCGGCGGATCCGCCCGCCCGGCTACGCTCGGTCCGTCCTCCCGAGGAGACCATGCGCGCCGCCCGGCCGCCGTCGCTGCTCCGGACCCGTCCCTCCCGAGAGCCGAGAACATGACCACGACCACCTCGCAGCCCACCCGCGCCCAGCGCCTCGACGGACTCCCCTGGACCCGCGCGCACTCGCGCATCCTCGGCGGCAGCGGCGTCGGCTGGGCGCTCGACGCGATGGACGTCGGCCTCATCTCGTTCGTCATCGCGCAGCTCGCGGTCGTCTGGAAGGCGGATGCGGGGCAGCTCGGCCTCGTCGCGTCCGCCGGGTTCCTTGGCATGGCGATCGGCGCGAGCGTCGGCGGCCTGGTCGCCGACAGGATCGGCCGCCGCCAGGTCTTCGCTCTCACACTGCTGGTCTACGGGGTGGCCACCGGTGTCTCGGCGCTCGCGATGTCGGTGGGCGCGCTCATCGCGCTCCGCTTCGTGGTGGGCCTCGGGCTCGGCGCGGAGCTGCCGGTCGCGTCCACGCTCGTGAGCGAGTTCTCGCCCGCGCGGATCCGCGGCCGCGTCATCGTGATCCTCGAGTCGTCGTGGGCGGTCGGCTGGACCGCCGCCGCGCTCATCGGCTACCTCGTGATCCCCACGAGCGACGACGGCTGGCGGTGGGCGCTCGCGCTCGGCGCCGTGCCCGCGGTGTGGGCGATCGTCGTGCGGCTGCGCCTGCCGGAGTCGGTGCGGTTCCTCGAGGGGCGAGGGCGGCACGCGGAGGCGGAGCGCGTGGTGCGGGCGCTGGAGGCGGCGGCCGGGAGGGCGCCCGCGCCCGACGCCGACCGCCCGGCGAGCCCCGCGTCGGATCCGGCCGACGGCCCCGAAGCCGCTGCCGCCTCCGACGGCGCGCCTCGCGAGCGCCTCTTCGGCGCCCGCCTCCGACGCCGCACGCTCTCCCTCTGGATCGTGTGGTTCTGCGTCAACTTCGCCTACTACGGCGCCTTCATCTGGCTGCCGACGCTGCTCGTCGCCCAGGGCTTCTCGCTCGTGCGGTCGTTCGGGTACACGCTGCTCATCACGCTCGCGCAGCTGCCGGGGTACGCGGTCTCCGCCTGGCTGGTCGAGCGGTGGGGGCGACGGGTGACGCTCGCGGTGTTCCTCGCGGGATCCGCGGTGTCGGCCGGCCTCTTCGGCACCGCCGACGACGTCACGACGATCCTCGTGTTCGGCGCCCTCATGTCGTTCTCGAACCTCGGTGCGTGGGGCGCCCTCTACGCCGTGACGCCGGAGCTCTACCCGACCCGCGTGCGCGCGACGGGCGCCGGCAGCGCGGCGGGCTTCGGACGCCTGGCCTCGATCGTCGCGCCGCTGTGCGTGCCGCCGCTGCTCGCGCTCGGCGGCGTCGCGCTGCCGTTCGGCGTCTTCGCCGCGGTGTTCGCGCTGGCCGCGGCTGCCGCGCTCACCCTGCCGGACCTCCGCGGCGCGACGCTGGAGGACTGAGCGGGCGGATCCGGTCGGTACGCTCGGAGTCCCGATCCGAGGAGCCGCCGTGATCCTGTCTGTCGTGATGCCCGCCGTGATGGTGGTCGTGGTGATCCTCATCGTCTTCGCCGTCATCGGCACCAAGCGCTCCAACCCGACGCAGGACGCCCAGGACGCCGTCGCCCGCGCGCGCCGCGCGGCGCGGAAGGCCGAGCGCGAACGCCGGAAGGCCGAGCGCGGCTAGCGCCTTCCCGCATGACGACGCCCCCACGACCTGCTGGTCGCGGGGGCGTCGTCGTGTGGAGCGGATCAGCCCGCGGCCAGCGCCTCCTCGAGCAGGTGCGAGAGCGCGTCGAGCTGCACGGACGTGGATCCGGCCTCGTCGAAGTCCTCGCCGTCGAGCGCGCGCGCCGCGAGGCCCGCCTTGCTGTCGATGAGCTCCGCGATCTTCGCGTCGATGGTCTGCGCCGCGATGATCCGCCACGCGGTCACGGGCTCCTCCTGGCCGATGCGGTGCACGCGGTCGATGGCCTGCGTCTGCTCCGCGCTCGTCCAGCTGAGCTCGGCCAGCACCACGTTCGACGCGGCCTGCAGGTTGAGGCCCACGCCCGCCGCGGTGAGCGAGCAGACGACGACCTGCACCTCGGGGTCGTTCTGGAAGGAGTCGATCGCGTTCTGGCGCGCCGCCGGGGACTGGTCGCCGCGGATCGACACGGAGCGGATGTCCCGCTTGGCGAACGTGGCCTCGGCCTGGTCCATCACGTCGACGTGCTTCGCGAAGAACACGACCTTGCCGACCGAACGCGCGAGCTGCGCGGCGTAGTCGGCCGCGAGCACGGCCTTGGCCTGGCCGATGCGGCGGACCATGGTGAAGACGTTCTCGCCGGTCTTCTGCGCCTTGGCCTCGTCGAGCTCCGACTGCGCCACGAGCCGCACGAGGCTCGCGCGCTCGGACGCGGGCCCCTCCATGACGTCGGGGACGGTCGTGCCGCGGGCGCCCACGAGCGCCGTGAAGCGCTTCACGAGGCGCGCCGCGAGCTCGCGCTCCGCCTGGCGGATCGAGCGGCCCAGGTCGTCGTCGAGCTCGACCGGCAGATCCGCGATGCGCTTGGAGGGCAGGTCGGTGGCGACGTCGATCTTGCGGCGGCGCACGATGCCGAGGTCGATGACCGCGCGGCGGGCCTCGGCGAAGAAGCCGGGATCCGCGGGCGTGAGCCCCGCTTCCTCGAGCTCCGCCATGAGACGGGAGGAGGGCTTGTCGCCGTCGATCCAGCCGAGGAGCTGCCAGATGGCGCGGAAGTCGTCGATGTCGTTGATGAGCGGCGTGCCCGTGAGCGCCATGAGCAGCGGCGCCGACTGGCGCTGGCGGATGCTCTCCGCGAGCGCGAGCACGAACTTCGAGCGCTGCGACTGCAGGTTCTTGATGAAGTGCGCCTCGTCGACGACCATGCCGCGGAACCCGAGGGTGCGCAGCCAGCCGATGTGCCGGTCGAGCACCTCGTAGTTGACGATGACCACGTCGGCGAACGCGTCGAGCGCGGCGCCGTCGCCGTGGATGACGGTGGCCCGGCGGTGCGGCGTCCAGCGCTCCACCTCGCGCTTCCAGTTCATCTTCACGACGTTCGGGACGACGACGAGCAGCGGGTACGCGTCGGCGACGGAGGCGGCGAGCAGCGCCTGCGCGGTCTTGCCGAGGCCCGGCTCGTCGGCGAGCAGGAACTCGCGGTGGCCGAGGCGCACGCTCTCGAGGAAGCGGGCCTGGTGGCGCATCAGCTCGAGGCCGTGCGGCGACAGGCGGTCGATGCGGGGGCTCTCCGGCAGGTCCATGCTCGCGATGCCGCCGCCGGCGCCGTACTCGAACGACTTGAACAGCGGGCCGAGGAGCTCCCAGTTGGCGAGGAGGCGCGCGGGCGGCGCGGCGGGCGCCGGCCGGTCGAGGTCGGGCTCGAGGAACGGGTTCGCGAGGACGCGGGCCTTGACCGACGGCGGGACCACCTGGCGTTCGACGAGCTTGGCGAGCGCCGGATCCTCGGGCTCGGGCTCCGGCTCCTCCTCGACGACCATCTCCACGCCGCCGTCGAAGAGCATGTGCTTGCGGAGGGCGCGGGCGGCCTCGGAGAGCTTGGCGTCCGGATCCAGCAGCGGCAGCACCGAGGTGTCGCGCGCCGCCGTGCGGGCGAGGATGCTCGCGATGCCGTCGAGGCGCTTCAGCGTCTCGGCGCGCTCGGGGTCGCTGAGCGGGGTGGCAGGGTCCTTCGCGTGCGTGCGCTCCTCGCGCATCAGCACCGCGATGACCTGGAACTTCGTGCGATTGACGGGCTTGAGCTTGCCGCGCTGGGCGGCCTGCTCGATCTCGCGCACGGCGCGCGCCAGGACGGGGATCAGCCCCTCGTTGTCGATCGTGCGCGTGCGGGCGGAAGACCGCCGCTGGCCGGTGCGAGCCATGCAACTCCTCGTTCACTGCCGGGGCCAGGCGCTGCCTGCGCTCCCGGATCGGAAGGACTCACGCCCGTCGCGCACGGTGACGCGTGCGGTCGGACGGTGGCGAGGGGACCTGCCTCGAGCAACCGGGGTTCCGGGTCGGGGATGGGATGAGGGTCCGCCGCCTGCGCCCGGCCGCCTCGGGGAGGACGGGCACACGGAGAGTTTAGGGCACGCCGCGGCCGCCGCGCGCCGGTGTGCGCGGGGCGGCTCGGCGGGGTCCGGGGAGCCGTCGGCCGCCCGCGCTCGCGCCGCATCCGGCCCGGTCGCCGCGGATGGCCCGGCCTAGGGTGGATGCATGACGGATCAGGCGACACCCACCGGCACCAACGAGGCGGGCGCCCCCGGCCGCTACGTCGAGGAGGGTGAGTTCACCCGCGACACGAACTACATCGAGGACCGCATCCTCCGCGACGGATCCCAGGGCTGGCCCGTCGAGGCCGGCCGCTACCGCCTCGTCGCGGCGCGCGCGTGCCCGTGGGCGAACCGCTCGGTGATCGTCCGCCGCCTGCTCGGCCTCGAGGACGCCATCTCGCTCGGCCTCCCCGGCCCCACGCATGACGCCCGCAGCTGGACCTTCGACCTCGACCCCGACGGCCGCGACCCGGTCCTCGGCACCGAGCGCCTCCAGGAGTCGTTCCTCGCGCGCTTCCCCGACTACCCGCGCGGGATCACGGTCCCCGCCCTCGTCGACGTCCCCTCCGGCCATGTCGTCACGAACGACTACCCCCAGATCACGCTCGACCTCTCCACCGAGTGGACCGAGCACCACCGGGAGGGCGCGCCCGACCTCTATCCCGAGCACCTCCGGGCGGAGATCGACGAGGTCGCCGACCTCGTCTTCCGCGACGTGAACAACGGCGTGTACCGCTGCGGCTTCGCGGGCTCCCAGGAGGCGTACGAGAAGGCGTACGACCGCCTCTTCTCCCGCCTCGACTGGCTGAGCGACCGGCTCCGGACGCAGCGCTACCTCGTGGGCGACACGATCACCGAGGCCGACGTGCGCCTGTTCACCACGCTCGCCCGCTTCGACGCCGTCTACCACGGGCACTTCAAGTGCAACCGGCAGAAGCTCGACGAGATGCCGGTGCTGTGGGCGTACGCGCGGGACCTGTTCCAGACGCCCGGGTTCGGCGACACCATCGACTTCGTGCAGATCAAGCAGCACTACTACCTGACGCACACCGACATCAACCCGACGCGCGTCGTGCCGGTCGGCCCCGAGACCTGGGGCTGGCTCGAACCGCACGGGCGCGAGGAGCTGGGCGGCCGGCCGTTCGGCGACGGCACCCCTCCCGGCCCGGTCCGCGAGGACGAGCGCGTGCCCGAGGGCCACGGCGCCGTGCCGCGCGGCGGACGCGTGACCCGCCCGTCGGAGGCGCGTGCCTCCGTCTCCGGCCAGCCCGTGCCCGGATCGGCCGACGCCACGGCGGACCGCTCCTGATGGCGGCACGCACGCCCGCGACCTCGCTCACCCCGCGTCGCCGGATCCTCGGCCTCGCCATCCGCCACGTCCCCGCCGTCGCGCGCTCCCTCCGCGGCACACCCGCGGCGGGAACGCGCGTCGTCCGGCACCGGGCCGGCACGCAGGGCCTCCCCCTCGACGTGGCCGTGTGGACGCCGCCCGGGCACGACCGCTCGGCGACCGGATCCCCCGTGCTCGTCGTCCTCGCCCGGCACGACGGCGACTGGCTGCCCTCGACGCTCGCGAAGGATCTCCGCGCGGTCGTCGTCACGATGGCCCCGGACGACGACGCGCAGGCGCTCGCCGGCTTGTCCTGGATCGCCTCGCACGCCGCCGGCTGGAACGGCACGCCCGAGCGCCTCGGCATCCTCGGCGACGGCCCGGGCGCCGACCGCGCGCTGCGGATCACGGCCCTCGCGCGCGACGCCGACGGGCCGGCCGTGCTGCGGCTGGTGCTCATCAGCCCGTCGGGCGACGTGCCCACCGGGCAGGCGTCCGACCGGCAGGGCCACGGGCTCGACCGGCTGCCGGACGCGCTCGTGCACGTGGGCGCCGCGGATCCGCGGCTCGACCACGTGGTCGAGGGCGTCGCCGCGCTCAAGGCGGCGGGCGCGAAGGCGCGGCTCGTGCGCATCCCGCGCGCGGAGCAGGGCTGGCTCGCCTACCCGGCGGCGGATCCCGCGCTCGCCCGCCGCTCGCTCGACGAGATCGTCGCCTACCTGCGCCGCGGCCTCACCGAGGAGCGCGCGTTCGGGGTCGGCCCGGCGTAGGCGCGTCCTCCACCGGCACCTTCACGAGGATCCCGGCGGCGACGAACACGATCGCGGCCACGTACTGCAGCGACTGCCAGGTGACGGCCTCCACCGGGATCACCGCGACCGGGTTCCACATCACCGCGACGGCCGCGAGCAGCGCCGCGCTCCACCAGCTGCGGGCGCGCACCGAGAACACGATCATGATGAGCGCGAGGATCGCGACCGCGAACCGGACGACCGTGAAGAGGTCGCCGTCGATCACCGCGAACCCGGCCAGCAGCACGATGGCGCCGAGGAGGCCCGGCGCGAGCGACGGACGGGTGAACGCGGGGGCGGCGGGGGTGCGGGTCACCCGCCCAGTCTGCCAGCGGGCGCCGGGCGCGAGCAGCGCGCGCCCGCCGGAGACCGCCGGGGACCGCCGCGACGCAGCAGGACGCCCCGCCTCGGACCCGGATCGGGTCGAGGCGGGGCGTCCGTCGTGCGGGTCGTGCTACTTGATGGACTCGACCGCGGTCTTCACCTGCGCGGCGACCGTCTCGGAGAGCGGCGCGGCGCCGGCCTTCTCGGCGGCGACCTGCTGGCCGTCGGTGCTGGTCACGTAGCCGAGGTACGCCTTGACCAGCTCGCCGACGGCGGGGTCCTTGTACTCCTGGCACGCGATGAGGTAGCTCACGAGCACGATCGGGTACACGCCCGCCTCGGTGGTCGTGTAGTCGAGGTCGAAGACGACGTCGTTCTCCTCGCGGCCCTCGGCCTCGGGCGAGGCCTCGACGACGGCCGCGGCCGCCTCCGGGGAGAAGCCGACGAAGTCGTCGCCGACCTTGATCTTCGCGGTGCCGAGCTCGCCGGCGCGCGACGCGTCCGCGTAGCCGATGACGTTGGTGCCGCCCTTGACGGCGTCGACGACGCCCGACGTGCCCTGGGCCGCCTCGCCGCCCTCGTAGGGCCAGACGCCCTTGGGCTCGGCGTCCCAGACGGACTCGGCCGTGGTGTTGAGGTACTTCGCGAAGTTCTCGGTGGTGCCCGAGTCGTCCGAGCGGTGCACCGCGGTGATCGCGGCGTTGGGCATCGTGGCGTCGGGGTTCAGCGCGGTGATGGCCGGGTCGTCCCACTTCGTGATGGTGCCCTTGAAGATGCCCGCGGCCGTGGCCGGGTCGAGGTTCAGCTCGTCGACGCCGTCGATCTGGAAGATCATCGCGATGGGCGAGATGTAGGCCGGGATGTCGATGGGCTTCGTGCCGTCGGCGCACTGGCCGAAGGTGCCGGTGAGCTCGTCGGTCTTGAGCGCGCGGTCGGAGCCGGCGAAGTCGGCGTTCTGGCCGCCGGCCATGAAGGCCTCGCGTCCGGCGCCGGATCCGTCGGGCGAGTAGTTGATGGTGGTGCCGGTGTTGGCCGTCTGGAAGGCCGTGGTCCAGGCCTCCTGGGCGGAGCCCTGCGACGAGGCGCCGATGCCGTTGAGCGTGCCCTCGAGGGTCGACGCGGATGCGGCGCCGCCCTCGGCGGGGGCCTCGTTGGACGCGCAGGAGGAGAGGGACAGGGCGACGACGGCGGCGAGGGCCGCGGCGCCGGTGAGGCGGGTGCTGTTCACGGGGGTGGAGCCTTCCAGGTGGATCGGGTGGTGGTCGCTCGGCCGGTGCAGGGCCGTGGGCGACGCTATGCACGCGGAGCCCCGGGGCGGGGTACGGGAGGTGGACGCGAGGTGGACGCGAGCTTTCCCCCAGGTGCGGGAAATCGGATCCGGCCCGTGATCCCGGGGCTCGCCCCTCGAACTGGGGGCGTCGCCGGTGGCCCTCGGCACGGGATCGCGGGCCGGCCTCCGTCGCGAGGATGAAGTCCGCCGCCCGGGCGCCCTCCGGCCGCGACGCGCTCCTAGCCTGAGCCCATGACCCCACCCCGTCTCCTCGCCGCCGTCGCCGCGCCGCTCGCCGGCGTCGCGTACGCCGCCGTCTGGATCGTCGCCGAGTCCGGGCGCTCCGGCCTCGCCGGCGTCGCGACCCTCGCCGTCGCGTACGGCGCGGCCGTCGCCCTCGCCGTGTGGCTGCCCGCCGCGTCCCTCGCGATCGTCGTCGCGATGCCCGTGCTGCAGCTCGCCGGGTACGCGCCGCCCGTCGACTCCACCACCTGGCCGATGCTCGCGGCGATCGGCGTGGTCGCGTTCGTCGTCGGCGCCACCGGCACCCGGCGGATGCGCGTCGCGTCCGCGGCGGCAGCCGTGGTCGGCGCGGCGGTCGCGGCGCTCGGCCTCGGCAGGGGCACCGCATCCGGCCCGACCGCGTGGGTCGGCGTCTCCTCCGCGCCGGACGCGACCGCCCTGCTCGTGCTCGGCGCGGTCGGCGCCGTCGGCGTCTGCGCGGCGCTCGGCGCGGGCCTCGGCGCGGCCGTCCGCCTCGGTCGCCTCGACCGCGTGCTCGCGGACGCCGAGGACCGCCTCGCGCAGACCGACCTGGAGCTGCGCCTCGGCCTCGAGCGCGCCCGCATCTCCCGCGACGTGCACGACTCCGTCGCCCACGCGCTCACCATCGTCGTGGCGCAGTCCGAGGGCGCGACCGCGATGTCCGACCGCCAGCCGCAGGTGGTCCGCGGAGCCCTGACCGCGATCTCCGGCGTCGCCCGCGACGCGCTGTCCGACGTGCGCGGCCTCGTCGAGCGGATCACCGAGGCCGGCGACGAGCTGCTGTCGCTCCAGGACGTGCCACTGCTGGTCGAGCGCATGCGCGAGGTCGGCATGGAGGTGGCGGTCGACGAGCTCGGCGAGCGCCCCGCCCTCCGGCCCGCGCAGCAGCTCGCGGTCTACCGCATCGTGCAGGAGAGCCTGACGAACGCGCTCAAGCACGGCGGATCCCGGAGCCGCGCGTCCGTCGTCCTCGACTGGCGGGGGCCCGGCCTCGCGCTCCTGATCCGCTCCTCGGGCACCGCGCCCCTCGTCGGTCGGGGCTCGCTCCCGGGCCCCGGCGCGGGGATCGCCGGGATGCGCGAGCGGGCCCGGATCGGCGGCGGCTGGCTGACGGCCGAGCCCGACGGCGCCGACGGGTTCGTCGTCACGGCCTTCCTGCCCGCGGACGACGCCGTGGTGCCGGATGCCGCCGACGCCGACGCGACCACCGCCCAGCCCGCCGCGGTGCCCCGTGGCTGACCGCGTGCGCGTCGCCGTGGTCGACGACCAGCGGCTGTTCGCCGAGGGGCTCCGGATGCAGATCGACGCCGCGGACGACCTCGAGTGCGTCGGCATCGCGGACGACGGGCGCGCCGGGATCGACCTCGTGCGCCGCGAGCAGCCCGACGTCGTGCTGATGGACCTCCGCATGCCCGTGCTCGACGGCCTCGCCGCGACCGCGTCGCTCCGCGACGGCGCCGACCGGGCCCCTCGCGTGGTCGTGCTCACGACCCTGCGCGACGACCGCGCCGTGCACGCGGCCGCCCGCGCCGGCGCCTCCGCGTTCCTCACCAAGGACGCCCGCCCCGAGGTGCTGCTCGCCACCGTGCGGGCGGCCGCGGCGGGCGACGTCACGGGCGACCCCGAGGAGCTGCTCCGCGACTTCGGCGCCCCGCCGCCCCGCGCCGACGTGGGCGCGCTCGACCGCCTGACCCCGCGCGAGCGCGAGACCTTCCTGCTGGTCGCGCGCGGGCTCACCAACAGCCAGATCGCCGAGGCGGCCTTCGTCTCGGAGTCGACCGTGAAGACGCACGTGCAGGGGGTGCTCGCGAAGCTCGGCCTCCGCAGCCGCCTGCAGGTCGTCGTCTTCGCCCATGAGAGAGGACTGGTGCGCTCGTGAACGCATCCCCCATCCGCGCGTCCGCCGGGCGCCTGATCCGCCGGATCCGCACCCCGCGCGGCGTCGTCGCCACCCTGGTCGCCGCGGGTCTCGTCGGCGTCGCCGTCGTGAACGCGCCGGCGCCCCGCACCGAGCCCGTCCCGGATCCGCCCGCGCAGGACGCCGCGGCGTGGACCATGCCGCTCGACGCGGCCGTGGGCGTCTCGATGGACGCCGGCGACGTGGCCGAGGACATCCGCCTGCGCCCGTGCCTCACCGCCCAGGGCATCGCGGACGAGGCGCCCGCGCTCGACCCGGCGGTGCTCCTCGCGCCGGAGTCGCACGCGGACGGTCGCCTCGTCGCGCCGCCGCTCGACGAGGCCCGCGCCGCCCGGTACGGCCACGGTCCGGTGGTGGATCCCGCGCGCGCCGAGCTGCGGGAGTGGCGGATGGCGCGCAACGACGACGACGCGCGCGGCCGCGCGCTCGATGCCTGCCTCCCCGGTGTCCGCGCGGGAGTCTGGGCGCACCCGGGCGCGAACCAGGACATCCAGATGCGCGCGCTCGAGCTGCGCGCCGACGCCCGGGAGCGCGCCCTGGGCGACCCCGCGGTCGTCGCGGCGGCCGACGCGTGGCGCGGTTGCCTGGCCGAGTCCTCCGCCGACGAGCTCCGCGACCGGGGCCGCCCGCTGCCCGCGGATCCGATGACGCTGCTCGAGCCCGGCGACGACGCGCCCGCGGCGGACACCGCGCTCGCCCGCGCCGACGCCTCCTGCCAGGCGTCGTCGGGCTACCGCGCCGCCCTGTACGACGCGCAGTGGCGCGAGGAGTCGCTCGTGACCGCGGCCGACGCCGCCATGCTCTCCTCCGCGCGTGCCCGCCAGGTGGTCGCGACGACCGCCGCTGTGCGCGAGGTGCTGCTCGGCGACGGCGCGGAGGCGGACGACCGCGGCTGAACGGGATGCCGCGCAGCTGACCCGGACGGCGCCCGGCGGACGGGATCCGCTCGGGCGCCGCACGGCCCGTGGCAGGCTGGCGCCCTCCCCCTCCACCCCGACGAGAGGCGCTCCATGCCCGAGACCCTCGACGCCCAGCTCGACCGCATCGTCGCCGCGCGCGACCGCGACGACATGGGCCCGACCATCGCCGCCCTCCTCCCCCTCCTGGAGCGGCACCCGGACGACGCCCGCGTGCTCTACGAGGTCGGCGGCGCCTACGACACCGCGGGCGAGGAGGCCCGGGCGCTCGAGCTCTACGAGCGCGCGGAGGCGCAGGGTCTCACGGGCGACATCCGCCGCCGCTGCTACCTCCAGCACGGCAGCACGCTGCGGAACCTGGGTCGCGTCGACGAGTCGCTCGCGCTGTTCGCGCGGGCGCGGGGCGAGTTCCCGGACTCGCCGTCGCTCGCCGTGTTCGAGGCGCTGACGCTGCACGCGGCGGGGCGGGCGGATGCGGCGCTCGCGCGGATCCTCCTGGTCGTCGCCGACCGCGTGCCCGACCCGGAGCTGCAGCGCTACCTGCCCGCCATCCGCGGCAACGCGGAGCACCTCGCGTCCCTCGACGCGGCGGAGCCCGCGTAGCCGACGCGGCCGGGCCAGCGGAGCAGGGACCGCCCGTCCCGCGACGGGCACCGCCCGCGCCGTCGGATACCGTGGACGGGCCCGTCCGCCCGACCCCGTCGGGCCCCGCCTGCCCCGAGGAGCCCCCATGCGCGCCGTCGTCTACGAGGAGTTCGGCACGACCCCGGTCGTCCGCGAGCTGCCCGACCCCGCCCCCTCCCCCGCCGGCGTCGTCGTCCGCGTCGAGGCCACGGGCGTCTGCCGCAGCGACGCGCACGGCTGGCTCGGGCACGACGACGGCATCGCCCTCCCGCAGGTGCCGGGGCACGAGCTGGTGGGGCGGATCCACGCGGTCGGCCCCGAGGTCACCCGCTTCCACGTCGGCGATCGCGTCACGGTCCCCTTCGTCTGCGCCTGCGGCCGCTGCGAGGAGTGCCGCGCCGGCAACGGCCAGGTGTGCCGGCACCAGACGCAGCCGGGCTTCACGCACTGGGGCTCGTTCGCCGAGCTGGTGGCGCTGCACGACGCCGACGTCAACCTGATCCCCGTGCCCGAGGGCCTCGACGCCGGTGCCGCCGCGCTCCTCGGCTGCCGCTTCGCCACGGCCTTCCGCGGGCTCGTGCACCGGGCACGGCTGCAGCGCGGCGAGCGCCTGCTCGTCGTCGGCTGCGGGGGCGTCGGCCTCAGCGCCGTGATGATCGGGGTCGCGGTCGGCGCGGAGGTCATCGCCGTCGACATCGACCCGGCGGCCCTCGCGCGCGCCTCCGAGCTGGGGGCCGAGTACACGATCGACTCGTCGGGCCTCGCGGAGCTCGACGTGCTCGACGCGATCCGCGCCGTCTCCCCCGACGGCGTGCAGGTGTCGGTGGAGGCGCTCGGGCGCGAGTCCACGATGCGACTGAGCCTGCTCGCGCTCGCGCCGCTCGGCCGCCAGGTGCAGATCGGGCTGTTCGCGAGCGAGCCGGCGATGCCCGTGCCGACCATCATCAGCCAGGAGCTGAGCCTGCACGGCAGCCACGGCATGCCCGCGCACGACTACCCGGAGCTGATGGCGCTCGTGGCGTCGGGCGCGCTGAAGCCCGAGCTGCTCATCGAGCACCGGATCCCTCTCGACGAGGCGCCGGCCGCGCTCGAGGCGCTCGCGTCGGGCGACCGCTCGGCCGGGATCACGCTGGTCGAGGTGGGCTGAGCGCGGTCCGGCCCTGCCCGGTCCCGGCTACCGCGGCGCGTCGAACCAGGCGTCGACCGCGGCGGTGATCCCGGCGTCGGCGACCGCGACGTCCGGCACGATGGGCACGCCGTAGCGCTTCCCCGTGCGATCCGCGTCGACGGCGACGGTGAGGTTCACGATCGCGCCGTCGAACAGGGTCCGCGGCTCGTTCGACGTGCTGAACCCGTAGGTCGGCTGCCCGAACGAGCGCACGCCCGCCTGGCCGACGAACGCGAGGGCGGCGGCCTCGCCGGAGCTCACGGTCATGCCGTCGGTGAGCACGGCGATCGGCAGGCTCCCGGGCACCCGACCCGCGGCGCTCGTCTCGACGACCTGCCCGTCGTCGGCGACGGCGCCGCCCTCCACGGTGACTGGGAGGGACCGGTCGCCCTGCTCGAAGGACATGACCCGTCCCTCGTCGAGGAGCGGCGACAGGGCGGCGAGCATGGGCCACATGTCCCCGCCGCGGTTCCCGCGGAGGTCCACGACCCAGCCGCGGGTCGTCGCGGGCGCGGCGGCCACGAGCGCCTGGGCGCCCGCGTCGATGTAGCGCTGGTGCGCCGCGTCGTCGCCGCCGACGAGGGTCGGGACGACGATGGTCGTGATCCCGTCGGCCGTCGTCACGGTGGGCCGCGGCTCGGGGCCGCCGGTCGTCGCCGGCGCTCCCCGGAACTCGACCGCCGCCTCGTCCGGCGTGAGGAACGCGCTGTGGTCCCCGCCGAGCTGCGTGACCGCCTTCCTCAGCGCCGGGTAGGTGGCGCCGTAGCTGCGGGCGTCGGCGACCTTCGCGGCGACGCGGGCCCGCACCTCGGCGACCGTGGCCGGATCCGCCGCGAGGCCGTCCTCCATCCGGTCGACCGCGATGTCGGCGTAGCGCTGCGGCGACGGCGGGATGACGTAGATGCCGTGCTTCTCGAGGAGCGGCGCGGCGGCGAGGGTCCCGCCGACGAGGAGGACGACCGCCGCGGCGAGCGCGACGGCGAGGCGGCGGAGCAGGCGGGAGCGGCGGGAGCGCGTCGTGGGCACCGGATCACCCTGCCCGAAGCGCGCGCGGGCCGACGCGTCGTCTCCCCCGCCGACGGGCTGCGATGCTGGCGGGGTGACCCGATCTCCCGCACGCCCCGCCTCGGGCGCCCTCCCGCGACTCGTGCGCGTGGGCTACGGCGTCGCGCTCGGCGGCCTGCTCGTCCTCGACGCGGTGGTGTCCGGATCCCTGGTGCAGTGCGCGTACCTCCTGGTCGTGGTGGCGCTCGCCGCCCTCGCCGCCCGGGGACGCGTCCCGGCGTGGACCGTCGGCGTCGTCTCGGGGGCCGCGACGGTCGCGGCCGCGCTCCTCGCCGGCACCGGGATCCGCGCGCCCTTCGCCCTCAGCGAGGGCCTCGTGCTGCTCGTCGCGGTGATCGCGACGACGCGCGCGGCCGCGACCCCGCGCGACGCCGCCGGGATCGCGGTCGTGGTGCTCGCGACGCTCGCGCTCCCCGTCCGGCTGATGTCGGCCGAGGCCCTCACGTTCGGGATCCTGCTGGTCGCCGTCGTCGCGTGCGCGCTCGCCGTGGGCGCGACGCTGCGGAACGCCGACGCCGAGCGCCGCCTCGCCCTCGCGGTCGCCACCCAGCGCGAGCGCGACGGCCTGGCCCGCGACCTGCACGACGACTTCACGAACCGCGTGACCGGCATGATCCTCCTGGCCCAGGCCGCCCGCCGCCGCGTCGACGCTCCCGGCACCGAGCTCGACGCGGAGCTCGCGCGCATGGAGGAGTCCGGCGGCGAGGCGCTCGCGAGCATGCGGCGCTGGGTGCGGACGCTGCGCGACACGGGCGTGGAGCGCGATCCCGAGCTGGCCGACGGCATCGACGGGCCCGACGACGCGATCCGCGCGCTCCTCGACACGTGGGAGGCCGCGGCCCCCGGCCGCCGCGCGGAGCTCCGGGACACCACCGCCGCGCCCCTGCCCGCCGAGGTGCGGGCGACGGCGACGCGCATCGTGCAGGAGTCGGTCACGAACGCTACCCGGCACGCGCCCGGCGCCGACCGGATCCGCGTCACGCTCGCGGACGACGCCGCCGCGGACGCCGTGGTCGTCACGATCGTCAGCCCGCTCGACGCCGCCGCCCGGGAGGGCGCCGACCCCGCGCCCGGATCCCCGGGCCTCGGCCTCGTCGGCATGCGCGAACGCGCCGCGATCCTCGGCGGACGCCTCGACGCCGGACCGGTCGCGGGCACCTGGACCGTGCGCGCCGTGCTCCCCCGGGACGCCGGCGCATGACGATCCGCGTGCTGCTCGCCGACGACCACCCCTCGGTGCTGCGCGGCCTCGAGGGGATCCTCGCGGGCGAGCCCGACATCGCGGTGGTCGCGTCGTGCGGCGACGGCCTCGCCGCGCTCGAGGCCGCGCAGCGCCTGCGGCCGGATGTGGCGGTCGTCGACATCCGCATGCCGCGCATGGACGGGCTCGAGCTCACGCGGCTGCTCGCCGGATCCCGCGCGCGCGTGCCCGTGAAGGTGGTCGTCGCGACCACCTTCGACCTCGACGAGTACGTCTACGGCGCCCTCCGCGCGGGAGCGTCCGGCTTCCTCCTCAAGGACGCGGGCGCGGGCCTCCTCGTCGAGGCGGTGCGGGCGGCGCACTCGGGCGACCAGCTGATCAGCCCGTCGGTGACGGTGCGCCTGCTGCAGCATCTCGCGCCGCGCTCCGCCACCACGCTGCACCCGGACCTCACCGCCCGCGAGCTCGAGGTGGCCGCGCTCGTCGGCCGCGGCCGGACCAACGCGGAGGTGGGCGCGGAGCTCGTGATCTCGCTGGGCACCGTGAAGTCGCACCTCGGATCCCTGCAGGCGAAGCTCGACGCCCGCAACCGCGTGGAGATCGCGGCGTGGGCGTGGAGCTCGGGGCTGCTGCGGCCCTGAGGCGCGGAGCCGGACGCGCCGGTCGGCGCCGGGCGCGCGGGCACCGGGAACGATCCGCGGAGACCGGCCGAACGGCCGATGCCGCACCGCGCGCCCGGCCCGAGCATGGATCACGGCGGTCGGCCCGAGACGCGGGCCCCGCCGACGAGAGGCCCGCATGACCACCGCCCCGACGCATCCCGCCACGACCGGAAACAGCCGCGGCCCCCACCCCCGCCCCGGCTCCGGCTCCGAAGACGGCGGCGCCGCCCCGCGCTCCGGCATCACCCGCCGCGTCGCCGCGCTCGACGTGATCCGCGGCGTCGCCCTCTGCGGCATCATGCTCGTGAACATCGGCCCGCAGACGCGCTTCGGCACGGCCGCCGGCTTCTACGAGATGGCCGCGCTCGGATCCACGAGCGGCTGGCTCCAGCTCCTCGTGCAGCAGCGCTTCTTCCCCGTGTTCGCGCTGCTGTTCGGGATCGGCTTCGCGCTCATCGTCGAGTCCGCCGAGCGCCGCTCGGCCCGGCCGCGGCTCGTGCTGCTCCGCCGCCTGCTGATCCTGCTCGCGATCGCGATCCCGTTCGAGCTCCTGCAGCACGGGTCGGCGCTCCTGCCGTACGCGCTCGCCGGCCTCGTCGTCCTGCTGCCGAGCACGTGGCTGCCGCGGTCGCTCACGGCCGTGGCCGCCGTCGCGCTCGTCGTGGTCAGCGTGGTCGTGGCCGGCGGCGGGCTGACGCTGGTCCCGGGCATGCTCCTCCTCGGATCGGCCCTCACCCGCTACGGCGTCGTCGCGGCGATCGGCCGCTCGCGCCGCGGATCCGCCGTCGTGCTCGTCGTCGCCCTCGCCGCCGCCGCGCCGCTCCTCGCGTGGCAGGTCACGACCATCGCCGACTCCGGCTTCAGCACGGAGTCCGCCGCGTCCGGCCTCGCCCTCGCCGCCGCGTACGTGGCGCTCCTGTCGCTGCTCATGACGACGCGCGCGGCCCGCGCCCTCGAGGTCGCGTTCGCGCCGCTCGGCCGGATGGCCCTCACGAACTACGTGACCGGCGCGCCGCTCATGCTCGCCGCGGGCGCCCTGCTCGACCTGCCGCACGCGACCTCGTGGACGCCGATGCTGCTCGCGGTCGTCGTGATCCTCGCGGTGCAGGCCGTCGCGAGCGCCCTCTGGCTGCGCGCGTTCGCGCAGGGGCCGCTCGAGTGGCTCTGGCGGTGGGGCACGTGGGGCGCACGCGCGCCGTTCCGACTCGCGCGCTGACCGGCTGCCCGCGGATCCCGGGCTCCGGCGACATGAGCGGGACCCGGGCGCCATGACGCCCGGCTCCCGCGCTCACGCGCCGGTCAGAGCGCGCCCTGGAGCTCGTCCCCGGCCGGGATCGGCACCAGCTCCGTCACGACGGGCGGCGCCTGCAGCAGGCCCGCGAGCGACGCGTTCATCCGCGCGACGACCTCGCCCGCGCCGTGGGCCGCGAGCTCCTCGCCGGAGGACCACTTCTCGAGCATGACGATGGTGCCGTCGGGCGCGTCGTGGATCGCGTACAGCTCGCAGCCGGGCTCGCCGTGCACCTCGGCGATGCCGCGGGACAGCGCCGCGACGGCCTCGTCCCGCCTCCCCTCGACGGGCGTGAAGACGGCGGTGACGACGACGGGCTGGGACATGGGATCTCCTCGGTTCGGGTGGTGCGGGTGGTGGATGGATGGACGGGGCGTCAGCGCGCCGGCGGCGCCGCGCTGCTCGACCGGGGCACGAAGTCGGCCTGCACCTCGATGCGCTGCGGCTCCGACGGGATCCGGCCCTGCATGCGCGCGAGCACCAGCTCGACGCTGTGGCGGGCGAGCATGTCGATGGGCTGCCGCACGACGCTGAGCGGCGGCGAGACGAGCTCGCTCCACGGGTTGTCGTCGAAGACCACGAGCGAGAGGTCCTCCGGCACGCGGATGCCGAGCTGCTGGATCCGCCGCACGGCCACCCCGACCTGCGCCGTGTTGGCCACCACGAGCGCGGTCGGCGGCTCCGGCAGGGCGAGGAGCGCGGTGACCGCGTCGGCCCCGAGGTCGCCGCGGAACGGCACGTCCCGCACGAGCGCCGGGTCGGCATCGATGCCCGCCGCCCGGAGCGACGCGCGGTAGCCGGCGACGCGCGCCCGCCCCGTGGACGTGTCCGCCGGCCCCGAGATGATCGCGATGCGCGTGTGACCGAGGGCGACCAGGTGGTCCGTGGCACGCGCGGCGGACGCGTCGTTCTGGATGCTGACCACGTCGATGTCGTCGAGCCCGTCGAGCGTCCGGTCGACGAACACCATGTCGACGCCCGCCCGGCGGAGGCGCTCCCACTTCTCGAGGTTGTCGCCCGCTGGGGTCGCGATGACGCCGCCCACGGAGCGGTCGAGGAGGCTCGTCAGCGACTCCCCCTCGACGTGCGCGTCCTCCTGCGTGGTCATGAGGAGCACCTGCGCGCCGCGCGCCCGGGCCTCCCACACGATGCGGTCGGCGAGCCGCGCGAAGAACGGGTTCGTGAGGTCCGGGAGGACCAGGCCGATCGCGAGGGCCTGCCCGTGGCTGAGCTCGCGGGCCGCGGCGCGGGGCCGGAAGTCGAGCTCGGCGATGGCCTCCACGACGCGCCGACGGGTGTCGACCGCGACGGGACCGGATCCGTCGTTGAGCACTCGGGAGACGACGGAGACGGACACGCCTGCCGTGCGCGCGACGTCGCGGATCGTGGCGGGCTTCCTCACGCGACCTCCTCCGGTCGGGCCTCGCTCGTGCCCGGGCAGGCGGATCGAGTCCTCGTTGACACAGCCTACGCCCGGTGGTACAAAACTGGTACCGGTTCCACCGTGACCGGTCGACACACCCACATCGCATGCGACGACGACGTCCTCCGCCCCGGCGGCCGAGGTCCCCCGCCTGCCCGGACCCGGAGGTCTCAGTGAACCTGCACAAGCTGCTCGGCGATCGCGAACGCGAGGGCCGCCCCATCCGCATCGGGCTGATCGGCGCCGGCCGGTACGGCACCATGTACCTCTCGCAGGCCCGCAACATCCCCGGCGTGCACGTCGTCGCCATCGCCGACATCAACACCGAGCGCGCACGGGGCGCCTTCGCCCTCGTCGACTGGCCGGACGAGCTGGTCGCCGCCGACATCCCCGAGGCGCTCGCGAACCGCACCACCACGATCGTCGCGGACGCCGCGGCGCTGTTCGAGAGCGACATCGACGTGATCGTGGAGGCGACGGGCAACCCCATCGTCGGCGTGCACCACGCGCTGCGGGCGATCGCGACCGGCAAGCACATCATCATGGTCACGGTCGAGGCGGACGCCCTCGCCGGCCCCGCGCTGCAGAAGCGGGCCGAGGCCGCGGGCGTCGTGTACTCGATGGCGTACGGCGACCAGCCGGCGCTCATCATGGAGCTCGTCGACTGGGCCCGCACGAGCGGCTTCGACGTCGTGTGCGCCGGCAAGGGCGCCAAGTACCTCGAGCACTACCACCAGATGAATCCCGACAACGTCTGGGAGAACTGGGAGTTCAGCAAGGAGCTCACCGACTCGGGCCAGCTGAACCCGTACATGCACACGTCGTTCCGCGACGGCACGAAGGCCGCCATCGAGATGGCCGCGGTCGCGAACGCGGCCGGCCTCGTGCCCTCGGACTCCGGGCTCACCTTCACTCCCGGCGACGTCGAGCAGATCGCCACCATCGGCCGGCCGCGCGACCTCGGCGGCGCCCTCGCCCACGAGGGCACGGTCGACGTGATGTCGAGCGTCGAGCGCGACGGCTCGCCCATCCCGCACAACACGCAGGAGGGCGTCTACGTCGTGGTCAAGGCCACGAACGACTACGTCGCCACCTGCTTCGACGAGTACCCCTGGCACCCGGACCCCACCGGGCGGTACGCGGCGCTCTACCGGCCGTACCACTACGTCGGCCTGGAGCTCAACGTGTCGATCGCCAACGCCGCCCTCCGCGGGATCTCCACCGGCCACCCCGACGGCTTCTACGGCGACGTCGTCGCGACCGCGAAGAAGGACCTGACGGCGGGCGAGCTCCTCGACGGCGAGGGCGGCTTCACGGTCTACGGCAAGCTCGTCTCCGCCCGCCACTCCGTCGCGACGGGCGCCCTCCCCGTCGCGCTCGCCCACCACGTGGAGCTGACCCGCGACATCGCCCAGGGCGAGACCGTGGGCTGGGCCGACGTGATCATCGACGACTCGCTCTCCGAGGCCATCGAGCTCCGCCGCGAGACCGAGGCGCTGCTCCGGTCCTGACCCCGCATCGCCGCACGGCTCCCGGGCGCGCCGCCCGGGAGCCCTCCCCGCACGACCCACCCGCACCGCTTTTCGATGACGAAAGGTCCACCATGCTCCTCCCCTCCCGGACGACCCGGCTCGCCCTCGCCGGCCTCGCGTCCGTCGCCCTCCTCGCCGGATGCACGGCGACGCCCGACGGCGACGCGCCGGCCGGCGGGTCCTCCGCATCCGGCGGCGTCGCCTCCCTCGTGAGCGCGGACGCGAAGTCCACGGTCGACGAGGTGAAGGCGTCCCTCGGCGAGCCCGCCGCGAAGGACGGCGTCAAGCTCTGCTATGTCACCCGCACCCTCTCGAACGAGTTCTGGGGCTACGAGCGGGACGGCTTCGAGGCCGAGGCGAAGCGCCTCGGCGTGCAGTTCCAGACGTTCGATGTGACCGACGAGTCGTCCATCACGGAGCAGCTCGACAAGGCCAAGAGCGCGCTCAACCAGGGCTGCTCCGCGATCCTCGCCTCCCCCATCTCCGCGACCGGCCTCGACTCGGTGTTCCAGTCGGCGCTCGCGGCGGGCATCCCGGCCATCGTCCTGAACGACGCCAAGAGCAGCCTGCCCGGCGTCGTCTACGTGGGGCCCGACGCGACCACCATCGGCGGCACGGCGGCCGACTACATCGCGGGCAAGCTGCCGGACGGCGGCAAGGTGGCGATGATCGAGGGCGACCCGGGCTCGTCGAATGCCATCAACCGCGGCGACGGCTTCACCGCGGCGCTCACGAACCACCCCGGCCTCGACCTCGTGGCGTCGCAGACGGCCTCGTGGGACCAGACGAAGGCGCAGGAGATCGCGACCACGATGCTCACCGCGAACCCCGACATCGCGGCCTTCTACTCGCAGAACGACGGCATGGCGCTCGGCGTGCAGGCCGCCATCGACGCGAAGGGGCTGACGGGCAAGGTGCTCCTCGTGGGCACCGACGGCATCCCGCAGGCGAAGAAGCAGATCCAGGCGGGCTCGTACACGGCGACCGTGAGCGAGCTGCCGACCACCGAGGGCGCCACGGGCGTCGACGTGGCGCTGTGGCTGCTCGCCGGGAAGCAGGTGCCGGCGTGGGTCGACGTGCCCGCGTTCATCGTCGACGGCCAGAACGTGGCCCGGTACGCGACCGGGATGCCGTGACCGGCGTCGTCCGGCCGTCCCCCGTCCTCGAGGGCCGGCCGCCCGCGGGATCGGACCGGCCCCTGCTGGAGGTCCGCGGCATCGCCAAGTCGTTCCCCGGCGTGCGCGCGCTGGAGGACGTGAGCTTCACGCTCGCCCGTGGCGAGATCACGACCCTCGCCGGGGAGAACGGCGCCGGGAAGAGCACCCTGCTCAACATCCTCGGCGGCGCGCTCCGCCCGGACCGCGGCTCCATCACCATCGACGGGGTCCGGCGGATGGAGTACACCTCCCGCCGCGCCCTCGCGGAGGGCGTCCGCATCGCGCACCAGGAGCCGGCGATCGTGCCGCAGCTCACGGTGATGCAGAACCTGCTCCTCGGCCGCACCCGCCGCCAGCGCGCGACCGCGCAGGCGGACGTCGACCGGGCGCTGCAGGACGTGGAGCTCATGGGCTTCCCGATGGAGGCGCGCACGCCGGTGTCGCGCCTCAGCCCCGCCCAGCGGCACGCGCTCACCATCGCCCGCGCGTTCGCGTTCGACGCGCGGATCGTCGCGCTCGACGAGCCGACGACGAGCATGCTCGAGCACAACGTCGCCGGCGTGCTGACCCGCGTCCGCGAGATCGCCCACGGGCGCGGCGTCGGCGTCATCTACGTCTCGCACAAGATGCCCGAGGTGATGAGCGTCTCCGACAACGTCGTCGTCCTCCGCGACGGCCGGCCGGCCTACGACGCGCCCATCGCGGAGACCTCCTCGGAGGACATCGTGCGGCGCATGGTCGGCCGTGAGCTGCTGTCGTTCTCGCGGCAGCACCCCGTGGCGCCCGACGCGCCCGTGCAGTTCGAGGCGACCGGCGTCACGCATCCCTCGGGGGTCGGGCCGCTGTCCGTGGCCGTGCGCCGGGGCGAGGTGGTCGGCGTCGCCGGGCTCGTCGGATCCGGGCGCACGGAGTTCCTGCGGGCGCTGATCCGGGCGGACGCGGGCTCCGCGGGCACCGTGCGCGTGGGCGGACGCGAGGTGCGGATCCGCTCCCCGCGCGACAGCCGCGACGCGGGCATCGCCTTCATCCCGGAGGACCGCAAGCACCAGGGCCTCGTGCTCCAGACGCCGGCGTACGCCAACGTGGCGCTCACCTCGGACCGGCAGCTGAACGGCTTCGGTCCGTTCGTGAGCACCCGGAAGCAGATCGCGACCGCGGAGGAGATGGGCCGGCGCATGTCGCTGCGCCCCGCCGACGTGCGCCTCGCCGCCCGCCAGTTCTCGGGCGGCAACCAGCAGAAGATCGTCATCGCGAAGTGGATCTGGCTGGGCGCCGGCGTCTTCCTCTTCGACGAGCCGACCAAAGGCGTGGACGTGGGCGGGAAGGTCGAGATCTACGAGCTCATCGACCAGCTGGCCGCCGACGGGCACGCCGTCATCGTGGTCTCGAGCGACCTGCCCGAGATCATCTCCATCAGCGACCGCGTCCTCACCATGAGGGCGGGCCGGTTCGTCTCCGAGCACGTGGGCGACGACATCAACGAGCAGAGCATCGTGGCGAACGCCATGGGCGTCGCGGAAGGAACATCATGACCTCGCCGGAGACCCGGAGCATCCCCACCCGCCCGAAGCGGGCGCTGAACCTGCAGGCGGTGGGCATCTACCTCGCCGCCGTCGTGCTCTTCGTCGTCCTCGGCGTGCTGAACCCGGCCTTCCTCACCGTGGGCAACCTCCGCGACGTGGCGGTCTCGGCGAGCGTGAACGCCATCATCGGCATCGGCATCACCTTCGTGATCATCACGGGCGGCATCGACCTCGCGGTCGGCGCGATGGCGAGCTTCGTCGGCATCGTCAGCTCGACGCTCATGGTGGGCAGCGGGCTGCCGCCCGTGGCCGCGCTGGTCGCGGGCATCGCGCTCGGCGTCGTCGCCGGCGCCGTCAACGGCCTGCTCGTGACGAAGCTCAGCCTGCCGCCGTTCATCGCGACGCTCGGCACCATGAGCGTGTTCCAGGGCGCCGCGTACGTCGCCACGAACGGCAAGCCCGTGTACGACATCCCGCCGGCGTTCGTCCTGCTGCTCAACAGCTACGTGGGCGGCGTGCCGATCGTCGTGATCGTCGTCGCGGTCGTCGGCGTCGCCGCGTGGCTGCTGCTGCGCAAGACCGTCTTCGGGCAGAACGTGATCGCGGTGGGCGGCAGCGAGGAGACCGCGTGGCTCTCGGGCGTCCGCGTGCACCGCGTGAAGATCGCCGTGTACTGCATCGCCGGCGGGCTCTCCGGGCTCGCGGGGCTCGTGATCGTGGCGCGCATCGACGCCGCGCAGCCCGACGCCGGCAGCCCGTACCAGCTCACGGCCATCGCGGCCGCGGTCATCGGCGGGGCGAACCTCATGGGCGGCGAGGGCCGCATCGCCGGCACGCTCGTGGGCGCGCTGATCCTCGGGGCGCTCACCAACGGCCTCGTGCTCCTCAACGTCCCCAGCTTCTACGAGCAGATCGTGACCGGCCTCGTGGTGCTCATCGCGGTGACGCTCGACCAGGGCGGCAAGGGCTGGCCGATGCTCTCGCGGGCGAAGCGGCGACGGCAGCGCGAGGAGGAGGTCGGCGCACCGGCCACGTCCTCGATGGCGGCGGTCGACCGATGACGCGCGGCGCCCTGCCCGGCCTGTCGGGCGCGCGGGTCCTCGTGACCGGCGGCGCGGGGCTCATCGGGGTCCCGACCGTCCGGGCGCTGCAGGACGCGGGCGCCGTGGTCACGGTCCTCGACCGGACGGGCGCCCGGGAGGGGACGGCCGCGCGCACGGTCGTCGGCGATGTCACCGAACGCGCGGTCGTCGCCGACGCGGTCGCCGGGCAGGACGCGGTCGTGCACCTCGGCGGCTACGCGGGACTCGGCATGGCGGATCCGGTGGAGACGTACCGGGTCAACGTCGTGGGGACGTTCGCGGTGCTCGAGCGGTCCGCCGCGGCGGGCGTGGCGAAGGTCGTCCTCGCGTCGAGCATCAACGCGAACGGCTACCCGCTCGGCGCCCGTCGCGCCCAGCCGCCCGTGCTCCCGTACGACGAGGACTCCGCGCCCGACCTCTCCGACGAGTACTCGCTCTCCAAAGCGGCGAGCGAGGACGCGGCGCGCATGGCGCACGCCACCTGGGGCCTCGCGGTCACGTGCCTGCGCTTCCCGCTGGTCCGCGACATCACGGCCGACGGCGGGCGCGTGTTCGGCGCGCACGTCCGGGCGGCCGTGGGCGCCGATCCGCGTCGCCAGGCGGCGGAGGGCTGGAGCTACCTCGACGCGTCGGATGCGGCGCGCGCCGTCCTCGCCGCGCTCCTGCACGAGACGCCGCCCGCGCCGGGGATCCTCGTGGCCGCGCCCCGCACGTACCTCCGCACCCCGACCGCGACGGCGCTCCGCCTGCACGCCCCCGGCGTCCCGACCCGGCCGATCGCGGGACGCGACGTCGCGCTCGACCTGACCCGCTCCCGCGAGCTGCTCGGCTTCGCCTCCCGCGTGCACCTCGACGATGTCGCGCCCCACGAGCTCCTCGACCTGGAGGCCGGCGCGTGAGCGTGTCGCTCCTCGGGCTCGGGCCCATGGGCGCGCCGATGGCCGAGCGCCTCCTCGCGGCCCGCGGCGAGCTCGTGGTCTGGAACCGCACCGCGTCCCGGGCCGCCGAGCTCGGGGCCCGTGGCGCGACCGTCGCGGCGACCCCGCGGGAGGCGGCCGCGGAGATCACGCTCACGGTCCTGCCCGACCTCCCCCAGGTGGAAGCGCTCCTCGACGGCGACGACGGGCTGCTCGCGGGGTGGCGCGAGGCCGGCATCGCGGATCCGCTGCTCGTCGTCCACGGCACCGTGTCCCCCGTCGGCGTGGCCGCGTTCGCCGCCCGCGTCCGGGCGGAGCACGGCATCCGCGTCGTCGACGCGCCGCTCAGCGGCGGCACCGCGGGTGCGCACGACGGGACCCTCAGCATCATGGTCGGCGGCGAGGCGGAGGACGTGGCGCGCATCGCCCCGCTGCTCGCGCACCTCGGCCGCACGGTGCGGCACCTCGGGCCGAGCGGATCCGGCGCCCTGGCGAAGGCCTGCAACCAGGTCGTGGTCGCCGGCGTCGTGACGGTCGTCTCCGAGGCGATGCTGCTCGCCCGCAGCGCCGGCCTCGACCCGGCCGTCGTCGTCGAGCTGCTGCAGGGCGGGCTGGCGCGCACGGCCGTGCTCGAGCAGCGCGCGGCCAAGTGGATCGACGAGGACTTCGCCTCCAGCGGCAGCGCGCGCAACCAGCTCAAGGACCTGCGCTTCATCGCGGAGGCCGCCGACCGCGCGGGGGTCGCCCTGCCGACCACCGCGACGGTCGCCGACCTGTTCGCGCGCATGGTCGACGACGGGGACGGCGACCTCGACCACACGGGCGTGTACCGGACGATCGCCGCGCTCGGGCGGCCCGCGCCCGGGCGCCACGCGCCGCGGGACGGGGACGACCGGCACCCGGCCGACGACGCCGCGGAGACCGCACGATGACGGGCCGCGCCCGCGGCATCGTCGTGATGGGCGTCTCCGGATGCGGCAAGTCCACCGTGGGCGCGCGCCTCGCGGACGCGCTCGACGGGCGCTTCGTCGACGCCGACGAGCTGCACCCGCCCGCCAACGTCGCGAAGATGGCGGCGGGTGTGCCGCTCGACGACGCCGACCGGGCGCCGTGGCTGGCGCGGGTCGCCGAGGTGCTCGCCCAGGGCACGGCGGCAGACGGCACGCCGCCGGGCGCCGCGCCGGGCATCACGGTCGTCGCCTGCTCGGCGCTGCGTCGCCGGTACCGCGACGCGTTGCGCGACGGATCCGGCGCCCGGCTCGACTTCGTGCACCTGGTCGGCGATCCCGCGCTGCTCGAGCGGCGGATCACCGCCCGGACGGGCCACTTCATGCCGCCCGGCCTCCTCCTCTCGCAGCTCGCCGCGCTGGAGGGGCTCGACCCCGACGAGCGCGGCGTGCTCGTCGACATCGCTCCCCCGCCCGGGTCCGTCGTGCGCGCCGCGCTCGAGGGGCTCGCCGCCCTGCCCCACCGAGAGGACCCGCCCCGTGCCTGAGCTCGAGATCGTCGACGCGCACCACCATCTCACCGACCTCCGCCGGTCGTACCCCTGGCTCGAGGGCCCGCCGACCACGCGCTACCACGGCGACGACCTGCCGCTCCGCCGCGACTACGACGTCGACGACTACCTCGAGGACGCGCGCGACGTCACCCTCCTCGCCTCCGTCCACGTCGAGAACGGCGCCGCGGACGCGCTCGCCGAGACGGCGTGGATCGACGGGCTGTCCCGGGAGCGCCGCGTGCCGACCGTGCACGTGGCTCACGTCGACCTGCTGCGGCCCGACGCCGCGCGCCTGTTGGAGGAGCACGCCGCGTTCCCCGTCACGCGCGGGATCCGCGACATCCTCAACTGGCACCCGGACCCCGTGTACACGCACCGGGACCGGGGCGACATCATGCAGGATCCCGCGTGGCTCGCGGCGTTCGGCAGGCTGGAGGGCCTCGGCCTGTCGTTCGACCTGCAGGTCTTCCCCTCGCAGCTGCACGATGCCGCGGCGCTGGCGGCACGGTTCCCGGGCACCGCGATCGTGCTCGACCACGCCGGCATGCCGATCGGGCGCGACCGCGACGCCGTCGCCGCCTGGCGCGCGGGGATGCGGGCCGTCGCCGCCCAGCCCGGCGTCACCGTGAAGATCAGCGCGCTCGGCACGAACGACCACGCGTGGACGCGCGAGTCGATCCGCCCGTTCGTGCTCGACACCCTCGAGGCGTTCGGCGCCGAGCGCACGATGTTCGGCAGCAACTTCCCGGTGGACGGCCTCTACGGCACGTACTCCGACCTGTACGGGGCCTTCGACGCGCTCACGTCCGAGCTCTCGCCCGCCGAGCGCCGCGCGGTGTTCGCGGGCACGGCGGATCGCTTCTACCGGATCGGCGTGGGCGCCGCGACCGCGTGAGCCGGTCGCGGCGCCAGGTCGCTCACGGCCGCGGGATGTTCCGCAGGTTCGAGCGGGCGAGCTTCGAACTTCCCGAGCCGCCGCTTCCCCACCGCCGCACAATTATTCACCTATTGTGCAAATAAGGACTTCACAACCCGCACCGGGATTCCCCACTATGAGAATAACTATTTGTGAAACAAAACAGTACTGCGGAGTGGGGTGCGGCACAAGACATTGAAGGACATCACTGCAGATTCTTTTCTCCTGGCAAGCTCTAGCCACCGGCTTCTCGCGATTGGAGCCACCTAGCGAGAGACAAATCATTGAAGAAGCGAATCAAAATCACCGCCGCGTGCACTGCGAGCTTGGCCTTGCTGCTCGGGCTGAGCATGGGCGCTCCCGCCATGGCGGCCACGGGTGGCACGTCGCCGGATGCTCGTCAGACCGTCGTCTCGCGCTACACCACGACGGACCCCGCGTGCGTCGCCTCCGTCACGGCGGCCATCGCCGCCGGTGACGGTCACGCCTCGCTCGCCGTCTGCACCGGCACCGTCACGCTCAGGCAGTCGACGGCACGACAGGTGACGAAGGCCGACCTCAGGCAGGCGCGGTCGAGCATGAGCACCGAAAGCTTCGACGAGCTCTCGGCCGCCGTGACCGATGGCGTGGTGCGACACAATAACTACAGCCAGAATTTCAACAACATCACCGACAGCGAGACGCAGGCGGGCGACTTCTACTACAACGGCAGCAACGTGTGGGTGACCGGCCCCTTCCTCGGGCGGGTGGGCAGCCACAACTGCACCGTCGACTACGCCGTGGGATGGACAGTCGCCAGGGAGGAATGCTCCGACATCGGCACGCTGACGCAGCGTGACCTCCGCATGCAGTGGGGCTTCTCCGAGGCGTTCGGGCCCCTCAGCGGGGACAAGATCTACACCATGCACGTCAATTCCTACGGCAGCATCTGGCAGTAGGGGAGACGACTCCATGCTCGAGAACACGAACTACGCGCACCTCGGGGTGCTGCTGCTCGTCATCGTGGCCCTCGTGCCCGCGGTCATCGCCATGGTGGCGACTGTCCGCTCGCGCGATCTGGCGACGGTGGTCAAGCTGCTCTGGCTCCTCCTCCTGACGGTCCCTCTCCTGGGAATCGTCCTGTGGCTCGGGGTCCGGCCCACGCGGTCGACGACCGCCGGAGGGCATGGCGACACGCACTAGCCAGCGGGAGGTACGGAGGTCGAGTCCGCCCGGCTCGGTCCCCGCTGCCAGACGATCGCCGGTGGCTCCTTCCGCTCCGGACACGCGGGACACCTCGCTCGCGACGCCCGAGAGGCGTCGGCTACGGCCGCGGGATGTTCCGCAGGTTCGAGCGGGCGAGCTTCACGGCCTCGCCGACGCCGCCGTTCATCACGATCTTCGACATCGAGAGCGCGAAGCCCTTCACCTGCGCGGCCGAGATCTCCGGCGGGATCGAGAGCGCCATCGGGTCGGTCACGAGGTCGACGAGCGCGGGCCCGTCGTGCGCGAACGCCGCCTCGAGCGCGCCGCGGATGTCGGCCGGGTCCTCGACGCGCTGCGAGTGGATCCCGAGCGCAGCCGCCACCGCGGCGTAGTCGACCATGGGCACGTCCACCCCGAAGTCCGGGATCCCGTCCACGAGCATCTCCACCTTCACCAGCCCGAGCGTCGAGTTGTTGAACACGACGACCTTCACGGGCAGCTGGTACGCCGCGACCGTGACCAGCTCGCCCATCAGCATCGCGAGGCCGCCGTCGCCCGAGACCGACACGACCTGCCGCTCCGGGTACGCGACCTGCGCGCCGATCGCCATCGGGAGCGCGTTCGCCATGGACCCGTGCACGAGCGAGCCGATCATCCGCCGCCGCCCGTTCGGCGTGAGGTAGCGCGCGCTCCACACGTTGCACATGCCGGTGTCGGCCGTGAAGACGGTGTCGTCGCCCGCGACCTCGTCGAGGATGCTGGCCGCGTACTCCGGATGGATCGGCGTCAGCTTCTCGGCCTTCGACGTGTACGCGCCGACCACCTGGTCGACCTTCTTCTCCTGCTCCTCCAGCAGCTTCTCCAGGAAGCGCCGGTCGGTCTTCCGCTCCACGAGCGGCAGCACCGCGCGGATCGTGGACAGCGCGTCGCCGTGGATCGCGATGTCCACGTCGGTGCGACGGCCGAGGCGCTCGGGCGCGATGTCGATCTGCGCCGTCCGCACCTCCTTGCCGGGCAGGAACTGGTCGTAGGGGAAGTCGGTGCCGATGAGGATCAGCAGGTCGGCGCCCGAGATCCCGGCCGCCGCGGCGCCGTAGCCGATGAGGCCCGTCATGCCGACGTCGAACGGGTTGTCCTGCTGGATCACGTCCTTGCCGCGCAACGAGTGGCCGACGGGAGCCGCGATCTTCTCGGCCAGCTCCATGAGCTCGGCGCGCGCGGATCCGGCGCCGCGGCCCGCGAAGATCGCGACGCTCTTCGCCTCGTCGATGGCCGCGGCGAGCGCGCGCACGTCCTCCTCGGCCGGCACGATCGCGGGACGCCTGGGCAGCGAGAACGCGGGCGCCTCGCCCTCCGCCTCGAACTCGGCGACGTCGCCCGGCAGCGTGATGACGCTGACGCCGCCGAGCGCGAGGGAGTGCCGCATCGCCTGGTCGACGACGCGCGGCGCCTGCACGGCGGTGGAGATCATCTCCGTGTAGTGCGAGCACTCGACGAAGAGGCGGTCGGGGTGCGTCTCCTGGAAGTAGCCGGAGCCGATCTGGTTCGTGGTGATGTGGCTCGCGATGGCGAGCACGGGCGCGCCCGAGCGGTGCGCGTCGTAGAGGCCGTTGATGAGGTGCAGGTGGCCGGGGCCGCAGGATCCGGCGCACACGGCGAGCTTGCCCGTCAGCTGCGCCTCGGCGGACGCGGCGAACGCGCCGGCCTCCTCGTGCCGCACGTGGATCCAGTCGATGCCGCCCTTGCGGCTCCCGCCCGTGCGCCGCACCGCGTCGACGATCGGATTGAGGCTGTCGCCCACGACCCCGTAGATGCGGCTCACCCCCGCCTCGATGAGCTGGGCGATGAGCTGGTCGGCGACCGTGCGTGCCATGGGAGCGTCCTTCCGTCGGTGCATCCAGTCAATACCCGACGGCTCCGCGCCGCCTCCGTGGCGGGCTCGCCGGGCGCGGCGGGAATGCCGCCGGATGCGACGCGCGTTGCCCCGGGGTGACCGACTCGCGAGAGACCCCCGCCCGCCCCGCCGCATCCGACGCCGATCCCGCCGACGCTGCGCTGGCCGAGGCTGCGCTGGCTGAATACGAGGCCTGGCATCGCGCCCGCCTCGCCGCCGTGACGAGCCCGTTCGGCAGCCTCGCGCTGATCCAGACGACATGGCTCGAGCCCGGCCAGGAGGTCAGCGACCTCGAGGTGCTCGAGGGCCAGCCCGACACCGTGCAGCTCACCCGCATCGAGCGCATCTCGCTCGACACCGGCGAGCCCGAATACGGCTACCGGCTCTGGGACGCGGCGTCCCCGAAGAACCGCGCCTTCGTGGACATCGAGGTCTACCCGTACGCGCCCGAGTGGATCCTCGAGGGCCGCTTCGAGCGCGTCGACGACGACCGGGTGATCCCGTTCGAGCACATCGCCGACGCGGGCCGCACGCGCGAGCTGCCGGTGCCCGGCGACATCGTCGTGACCATCGAGGGCGAGGAGGTGCGCCTCAGCGCCTTCGCCGACGGCGACCGCCTCCAGCTCGTCTTCGCCGACGCCACCACCGGCCGCGAGAGCTACGCGCCCAGCCGCTTCCTCTTCCTCCCCCGCCCCGACGGCGACGGCCCCGTGACCCTCGACTTCACGCGCGCCGTCGTCCCGCCCTGCGGCTTCTCCGACTGGATGAACTGCCCCCTCCCGCCCGCCGGCAATCGCCTCGCCGCGGCCGTCCGCGCGGGCGAGCGGGGCGTGGTCTACCGCGACGAGGCCTGAGCCGCCGACCCGCGCCGCACTGCACCCGCGCCGCACTGCACCCGCGCCGCACTGCACGTGCGGGGCGGGCGCTCCGCGGCGGAGCGCGCGTCCTAGCCGAGCACCTCGGGCCGCACGAACTCCCTCCCGTGCACGTGCTGGTCGAGGAACGCGAGCACCGTGCGGTACCAGACCACCGACTGCTGCGGCTTCAGCACCCAGTGGTTCTCGTCCGGGAAGACGAGGAACCGGTGCGGCGTCGTGCCGTCGTCGGCCGCGTGGTGCTCGGCGAGCTCCGACCACAGGCGGAGGCTCTCGCCGATGGGCACGCGGTAGTCGCGGTCGCCGTGGATCACGAGCATGGGCGTCGAGATGTCGCGCACGGAGTGGTGCGGCGAGTTCCGGTCGAGCCCCTCGGCCGAGAAGATGCTCTGCCAGTACTGCGACGAGTCGGTGGTGGGTCCGAACTGGTCGAGCGACCACAGGCTCGCGTGGCTGACGACCGCGCGGAAGCGGTCGGTGTGGCCCGCGACCCAGTTGGCCATGTAGCCGCCGAACGAGCCGCCCAGCGCGGCCGTGCGGGTCGCGTCGACGTCGTCGCGCGCCTCGACGGCGTCGGTGATCGACATGAGGTCGGTGTACGGCGCCGCGCCCCAGGCGTCCCAGCCGCGCGCGATGAAGTCGAGGCCGTAGCCAGTGCTGAGCGCGGGATCCGGCAGCAGCACCGCGTAGCCGCGGGCCACCATCACCTGCGGCGTCCAGCGCCAGCTCCAGGCGTTCCAGCTGTTGAGCGGGCCGCCGTGGATCCACAGCAGCAGCGGCGCGGGCGCCTCGGCCGACGCGCCCTCCGGCAGCATCAGCCAGCCGCGCACGCGGGCGCCGTCGGAGGCCGTCGTCTCGACCTCGGTCATGGTGCCGGTGGTCGCGGGGATCGGCGCGGGCGTCGCGAGCTCGGTCACGGATCCGTCGGCCGCCGACACGCGCACCGGGTGGGACGGCGCCATCCACGAGGAGCGGAGCGCGAGCACGTCGCCGGTCTCGCGGTCGACCCGCACGTCGGTGTAGGTGTGGTCGTCGGTCGTGAGCTGGGCGACCCGGCCGTCGAGGCCGATGCGGAACACGGGACCGCGGCCGTCCTGGTCGGCCGTGACCACGAGGGCCTCGGAGTCGACGTCGAACTGCAGCGACGACGGCCAGCGGTCCCAGTCGGCGGCGACGCGGCGGGCGTCGGATCCGTCGAGGGCCGAGACCCAGAGCTCCTGCTGCGTGGGCGCGGCCGGCGTCGCCCGGTCGGTGCGCACGTACGCGAGGAGGGCGCCGTCGGGGCTGATGGCGGGCATCTCGAGGTCGACGCCGGGCACGTCGAGGAGCGTGCTGCGCTCGCCGGTCGCGACGTCGATGGACACGAGCGCCTGCCGGTACCCGCGGCGCTCCTTCACACCGACGGCGACCACGAGCGTGCGGCCGTCGGGGCTGATCGCGGCGGCCGCGTGCTCGAGCGTGCGCCCGGGCCGGGGCGTGAGGTCGCGCGGCCTCGGGAGCGACGCCGGATACGGCTGCGCGGTGGCGCCGGGCGCGGACGCCGCGGAGCCGCCGTCCTCCGCCTCGGCCTCGGCGGCGAGCGCGGCGGCCGCGTCGGCGGTCGTGGGCCGGGCCGGCTCCTCGGCGAGCGCGCCGGCGAGGTCGATCGCGAGGAGGTGCGTCTCGGCGGGTCCGAGGTCGTGGTCCCAGTACCGCACGGGGTAGCTGTCGTGCAGGATCGCGGTCACCTGGAGGTCGGCGCGCTTCCTCCGGGCCACGGCGTCGGCCTCGAGGGAGCCGGATCCGGGCAGCAGCGGCGCCTGCACGACCACGGTGGAGGCGTCGCGCGCGACGGCCGCGATGTCGTCGACGCCGCCCGCGAGCCGGGTGATCGCGCGGGCCTCGCCGCCGGCCGCGGGCAGGATCCACAGCTGCGCGGCCTCTCCCCCGTCGGCGTCGTCCGCGTCGGGGCGGGAGGAGACGAAGAGCAGGTCGCCGTCGGCGGTGAAGGCCGCGCCGCCCTCGCTCTTCGCGGAGCGGGTGAGGCGCCGCGGTGCGCCACCGCCCGTCGCGGGGACCACCCAGAGCGCGTGGCGGTAGCCCGTGCGCGCGGGGTCGAGCGTCGTGACGGTGAGCACCGCGCGGCGTCCGTCGGGGGAGAGCACGAGGCCGCCGAGGCGCGGGATGGCGATGAAGTCGTCGAGCTCGGAGAAGGGGATGCGGGAGTCGGGCATCCTCCTACGCTAGCCGCGGCCTCGGCGCGGGACCGGGCACGCGCCGCGCGGAGGGGCGTCGTCGACCGTCGATTTGCGCCCAAAGCATCGGCGGCGGACCGGTAGGATCTGACCCATGGAGCGGCGAGCCGGTCGGATCGGGAGGCCCGCGCGCGTGTCGCGGAGGCTCATCGCGGAGGCGGCCCTCGAGGTCGGCCTGAGCACGCTCACCCTCACCACGCTCGCCCAGCGGCTGGGCGTCGACCACTCGACGCTGTACCGCCACGTCGCCAGCCGCGACGACATCGTGCTCCTCGCCTGCGACACGGCCATCGCCCGGATGGACTGGCCGGACGTGCCCGACGCCCCCGCCGCGGAGCTGCGCGCGCCGGGCGACGCGTCCTGGCGCGCGTACCTGGAGCAGGCCGTCGAGGGCATCTGGGACATGTACGACCGGCACCCCGGCCTCGCGAGCGCCATCCACCACCTGCACGCGGCACCCGACCAGGTCGTGCTGCGCTTCACGAGCGCGATCCGCGACCTCGTCCGGATGGGCTTCGCCGAGGCGGAGGCGGTGCTGGTCCTCGACACCGTGATGGACATCGCCGTCGAGTCGTACGTCGCGTGGGAGCGGGCGCTCGCGCTCGACGCGGCCCCGCCGGCGCGTCCGCCGTCCACCGCCCCCATCGCGGACGCGACGGCGTCGGCGAGCGTCGGCCGCGGGCTCCTCACGCGGGCTTCGGGCCGGATCGCCGCGGACCGCGTGGCCGAGGAGGACGCCGGTCACTCCCCGCACGCGTCCCGTCGCGGCGGACCCGCCCACTCCTCGGGGGCGCCCGATGCCGGGCACGCGCGCGAGGAGGAGGCCCAGCGCGACGCGCTCGGCACGATGGTCCGCGTCACGGCGCGCTTCTCGGGAGAGGTCGAGACCGGCACCGCCACGACGCCGCGGGACTGGTGGCGGCGGAAGCTCGCCGTGATCCTCGCGGGCGTCGCCGACCTGCGGGCCGCGGGCGACGCCTGACCGGCTCCCCGACCGGGCGCCCCATCGGGGCGTCCCGTCAGGGCGTCCCGTCCGCGCCGCCGTGGTGGGAGGCCGCCCGCTCGTAGGTGCATTCCGCCACCCCACGGCCGTCCTCGCTCACGGCGGTGGCGATCAGGGTGAAGCCGAGGCGCTCGCACAGTGCCCGCGACGAGCGGTTCGCCGCGTCCGTGCGGGCGATGATCCGGGGGGATCCGTCGGCGAGGGCCGCCGTCACCACGGCCGAGACGGCCTCGGTGGCGAGCCCCTGTCGGCCGTGGTCCGGGTGGAAGACGTAGCCGACCTCGGCGCCCTGCTCCCGTCGGACGAGGCCCACCTCCCCGACGACGACGCCGGTGCCGAGGAGCTCGACCAGCAGCACCAGCTCGTCGCCGGGCCGGGAGAAGGCGGAGGCGGCGTACAGCGCGAGCTCCGCCGCCGTCTTCTCCCGCGTCCAGGTCCCGGCGCCGAGGTGGCGCGCGACGTCGGGTCGCGACCGGTAGGCGTGCACCGCGTCGACGTCGGCGGCCCGCGGGCGGCGGAGGCGCAGCCGCGGCGTCTCGATCACCATGTCGCCCGCGAGGTCGACCATCGTCCGTCCCCGCTAGACGCCCGGGCTCACGGCGTCGCCGTCGTCGCGACCGTCGCCGCCGCCGCCGTCCAGCACACGGGCCAGCACCTCCCGCACCGCGGCCGCGCCGTCGGGCCCGAGGTGCAGCCGGTCGTCCGTGAACGCCGGGTTGAGCTCGCCGTCGCCGAAGCCGAGCACCGGCCACAGGTCCACGTGCTCCGCGCGCACGACGGGCGCGAACTGCCGCAGGTGGATGTTGACCACGCGGATCCGCTCGGCCATCTCCCGCCCCCGCGGCGGCACGGAGAGCACCACGAGGCGCGCGGCCGGGAGGTCGCGTCGGAGGTGGGCGAGGATCGTCTCGAGCGCGCGCACCGTGAGCTCGGGGCCGCGACGGAGCCGACCCAGGTCGTGCGTGCCGACCGAGAGCACGACGGTCGCGGGATCCGCGGCCACGACCTCCGGCAGGAGCGCGAGCACGTCGTCGGTGGTCTGGCCGGCCCGGCCGAGGTCGGTCGTCGCGTCGTCGTCTCCCGCGTCGCGGGACGGGAGGAGGGCGCTCCAGCCGCCGTCCCCGGTGAGGCTGTCGCCCAGGAGGACGGTGGTCCGCGTGCGGGGTGCCATGGTGTCGCCTCTCGTCGTGCCCATCATGGCCCCCGATCCCGGCGATGTCACCGGACGGCGGGACGCCCTAGCCGCGGTTCCGGCGGAGCGCCCCGCTCCAGCGACGGCGCCGCCGGGGGCCGGCCACGAGCGCGATCACGGTGATGACGAGCGGCACGCTGAGGATCGTCGCGAGCAGCGCGCCGGCCTCGCCCGGTGTGATCCGCATGCCGAGCACGTCGACGGTCACGCGCGTGGCGGCGTGCTGCGTGAGGTCGGTGATGCTGCGGCCGTCCGCGGCCTCCGCGGGCAGCGGCGTCCAGGCCTCGGAGGGCGTGGTGCGCGGCTCGGGTGCGCGCGCGGCGCCCGCCCCCGCGTCGGACGCGCCGAGCGCCGCGAGGTCGGCCTGGGCCTGCACCGGCGCCGAGACGCTCATGGTGACGGCGGTGGCGAGGCCCGCGGACGCGAGCGCGATGCCCGCGAGGGTCAGGAGGATGAGGCCGATGCGCGGCGCCCCGGTCCGCCGGCTCACCGGGCGGCCCCCGCGGGCGCCGACTCCGGCTCGCGGGCGGTCGTGGCCGCGAGCGCCTTCGCCGTGATGCGGTTGGCCATCGACGTGAAGATCACGCCGTGGAACGGCAGGATCGAGAACCAGTAGAGCCGGCCCGCGAGGCCGGACGGGAAGAAGATCGCCCGCTGCCGGTAGTCGCTGCCGCCGCCCTCGCGCGGCGTGGCGCTGAGCTCCAGCCAGGCCTCGCCCGGCAGCTTCATCTCGGCGCGGAGCCGGAGGCTCGAACCGCGCTCGATGTGCTCGACGCGCCAGAAGTCGAGCGCGTCCCCCGTCTGCAGGGAGGTGGCGCTGCGCCGGCCGCGGCGGAGGCCGACGCCGCCGACCAGCTTGTCCATGTAGCCGCGCGCCGCCCACGCCACGGGCAGCGAGTACCAGCCGTTGTCCCCGCCGATCGACTCGATGACGGCCCACAGGTCCTCGGGCGCCGCGTCGGTCGAGCGCTCCTTGAGGTCGAGGTAGACGGTGTGGCCGGACCAGTCCGGGTCGCTCGGCAGCAGGTCGCTCGGCGCGCCGACGACGGCCGAGTCCTTCCAGCTCGTCTCGACGACGCCGTCGCGCATCCGGCCGAGCGCGAGGCGCACCGAGCGGCGGTAGCCCGTGAGCCCCCCCTCGGGGTCCGGGATGTAGGTGGACATGTCGTGCTCCCCCATCACGCAGTCGTATTGCAGCGACTCGATGATGGGCACGGCCAGCGTGCGCGGGATGGGCGTGACCACGTTCACCCAGTGGGCGGCGAGGCGCGGCGCGAAGATGGGGATGGAGGCGATGGGCCGCTGCGGCAGGCCCGCCTCGACCGCGTAGCCGTTCATCATCTGGCCGTAGCGCAGGACGTCCGGGCCGCCGATGTCGAAGGTGCGGTTGAGGTCGGCGGGCAGGTCGGCGCTGGCCACCAGGTAGTAGAGGACGTCGCGGATCGCGATGGGCTGGATGAAGTTCCGCACCCAGGCGGGCGCCGGCATGAAGGGCAGCACCTCGGTGAGGTGGCGGATCATCTCGAACGACGTGGAGCCGGATCCGATGACCACGCCCGCCTGGAGCGCGATGGTCGGCACGCCGCTGGCGAGCAGGACGTCGCCCACGGCCTTGCGGCTCGCGAGGTGCTTCGAGAGCTCGTCGGTGTCCGGGTGCAGCCCGCCGAGGTAGACGATGCGTCCCACGCCCGCCGCCTTCGCGGCCTCGGCGACGTTCCGGGCGGACTCGCGCTCGGACGCGGCGAAGTCGCCCTTCGCGCCCATGCCGTGCACGAGGTAGTAGAGGACGTCGACGCCGTCGACCGCCGGCGCGAGCGTGGATGCGTCGGACAGGTCGCCCTGCACGACCTCCACGTCGTCGCGCCAGGGGACGTCCGTGAGCCGGCGCGGGTCGCGGACGAGCACGCGCACCCGGAAGCCGGCCTCGATGAGGCGCGGCACGAGCCGACCGCCGATGTAGCCGGTCGCTCCGGTCACGAGGGCGAGACGGGAGGCGACGCTCGGCGATGTCATTCCCTCACGCTAGGCAATCAGCCTGGCAAGCGGCTCCCAGGAGCCGGGGTGCCGCGTGGGCGACGGCCGGGGATCAGCCTTCGGCGGACTCGAGCTCGGCGAGGTACCGGCGCCAGGTGGCGCCGTGCTCCGCCTCGCACGTGGCCCAGTCGACCGGGACGCCGTGGACCAGGTCCTCCAGCAGGTCGAGGTGCAGGCGCCAGCTCGCCTTGAGGACGTTCGCGATGCCCGAGGGCAGCAGGCCCGAGACCGTCACGAGGAGCTCGGTCTGCCGATCGCGCGGGCCGCCGGGGACGTCCTCCAGGCGCAGGTGGAAGCGCGCCGTGACATCGCCCTCGTGCAGGAACGTGTACTCGATCTGGCGCTCCTCGTCGAACCGGCTGACGAAGCCGCCGGCGGCGGAGGAGAGGCTGCGGTCCGGCACGGTCATCCACTCGAACCAGAAGTCGCCGCCCTCGCGCTGCTCGACGGTGGCCTCCGCGAGCCAGCCCGAGAGCATGTCGCCGTCGGACACCGCGTCCCACACGATGGGCGCGGGCAGGTCGATGAGACGGCGGAAGACGAACTGGTACGGCAGGAAGACGGTGGACGCCTTCGCCTCGTCGAGCAGGGAGCCGGGGAAGGACGGGAAGCGGGCGCGGGTCTCGGTGACCTCGTCCTCGAGGCCGGTGGAGGCGGGCATCCCCTCGTCGAGCTCGCGGGAGGCGAGGCGGGCCTCGGCCGCGTCGGCGAAGTCGAGCGCGGGGGCCGAGCCGCGGCGCGCAGGCGCGGCGTTCTCGGCGCGCGGGTCGGAGGGCTCTCTGGGGGCCTGTCCGGGGGCGTGATCGGGATCCACGTGCCGAGCCTAGGCGCGGAGCCGCCGGACGGCCCATGAATTCCACACAGGTGTGAGGGCAGCCGGGTCCGGCGGAGGGCGCAGGACGGGCCGCGCGTCTCCGGTCGAGGCCTCCGCCCGCCCCTATCCTGGACGCCGGTGGACGGGCGGATCCGGGACCGGGACAGGACGAAGATGCCTCGCACGCTCGCGCTCGCCGTCGACTTCGGCGGCACCAAGGTCGACTCCGCGCTCGTGGACGACGCCGGCCGCGTGCTCGAGGGGAGCCGCTTCCGGCGCCCCACGGGACCCGAGCGCTCCGCCGACGAGCTGCTCGACTCCGTCCTCGGCGTGGCCCGGCAGGCGCTCGAAGCGCTGCCCGCCGACGCGGAGCTCGTGGGCACCGGCCTCGCCGCCGCCGGCCCCGTCGACGTGCGCGAGGGCCTCGTCTCCCCGCTCAACGTCCCCGTCTGGCGCGACTACCCGCTCCGCGACCGCATCGCCGAGCTGACGCCCGACGTGCCCGTCACCCTGCAGGTCGACGGCCTCGCGATCACGCTCGCCGAGCACTGGGTCGGCGCGGGGCGCGGCTACGACGACGTGATGGGCATGATCGTGTCCACGGGCGTGGGCGGCGGCCTCGTGCTCTCGGGCCGCACGGCCGCGGGGGCCACGGGCAACGCCGGCCACATCGGGCACGTCGAGGTCGCGGGCTTCGACGACCCGTGCAGCTGCGGCGGGCAGGGGTGCGTCGAGGCCGTCGCGTCCGGGCCTCGGAGCGTCGCGTGGGCGCGCGCCCGCGGGTGGACGGGATCCACCGGCGAGGACCTCGCCGCGTCGTACCGCGACGGCGACGAGACGGCCGTCGCGGCCGTGCGCCGCGCGGGCCTCGCGATCGGCCGGGCCATCGCGTCGGCCAGCTCCCTCGTCGACCTCGACGTGGTCGCGATCGGCGGCGGCTTCAGCCGGGTCACGCCCGACCTCTTCGACATGATCCGCGAGCCCCTCGCGCTCCGCACGCAGTTCGGCTTCGTCATGAAGACGCGCGTCGTGCCGACCGGGCTCTCGGAGGACGGCCCGCTCATCGGCGCGGGCGCGCTCGTGCACCGCAAGGAGATGGTGCCGAGCTTCTGACCGGGATCCCGGTCAGCGGACGCGCGCGGCCTCGTCGCGCGCGGCGCGGTCCCAGGTGTCCTCGAGCATGCGCGGCCTCGCGAGGTAGAAGCCCGAGGCGGAGGCCACGGCGACCATGGCGAACAGCATCAGCAGCGGGACGGTCCACCCGCCGGACAGCTCGTGCAGCACGCCGAACAGCAGCGGCCCGAGGGCGCCGATCGAGTAGCCGATGCCCTGCACGAACCCGCTGAGCGCGACCACTCCCCCGTGCGTGCGGGTGCGCAGGTTGATGAGCACGAAGACGAGCGGGAACAGCAGCGGACCGGATCCCGCGGCGGCCACCCACAGGAGCGGCGCCGCGGCGGGCGCCACCAGGAGGCCCACGTAGCCGACGACGAAGAACAGCACGCCGACCTGGATCAGGATGCCGACGTTCCGCATCCGCGCGGCGAGGATCGGCATGATGATCGCGGCCGGCAGCCCCATGAACCCGAAGACCGCGAGCAGCGCGCCGGACGCGACGGGCGACTGGCCCGCCGTGTCCTGCAGCAGCGCGGGCAGCCAGGCGAACATCGCGTACGCGTTGAACGACGACGCCGCCTGGATCCCGACGAGCGCCCACGCGACCGGCGAGCGGAACACGCGGCCCGTGACGGCGGCCGGCGCCTCCTCCACCCGGTCGAGCCCGGCCGCGGCCGCGCGCTCGCGGCGGGTGTGCCGGTGGTGCTCGACGAGCAGGGCGATCCACGGCGCGAGCGCCACGACCGCGACCCCGGCCCACGCGCCGATCGCGACGCGCCAGCCGGCGCCGTCCGCCAGCGGCGCGGCGACGAGCGACGGCACGCCCGTGCTGATCGACATCATCACGGTGGTGACGGAGGTGAGCGGCCCGATCCGGCCGGGGAAGTACTTCTTCACGAGCGGCGGCAGCAGCACGTTGCCGAGGCCCATGCCCGCGAGCGCGAGGATCGTGCCGATGCCGAAGACGACCACGTGCGACGAGCCGGCGCGCACGAGGTGCCCGGCGATCATGGCGGCGAGGCCCACGACGACCGTGAGCTCGAGGCCCAGGCGGCGCGAGATCGCGGGCGCCAGGAGGCCGAAGAGCGCGAAGCAGACGGGCGGCAGGGCGCCGAGCACGCCGATCGACACGGTGTCGAGCGGCACGTCGCGGCCGATCTCGTCGACGATCGGCGAGAAGACGGCGACGGCGGTGCGGAGGTTCAGGGCCACCAGCACGATGCCGACGAGGGCGAGGAGCGCACCCGCGCGGGGAGCGGCGGGAGGAGTCGTCACCACCAGATTCTACGGCGGCCGGAATAGGCTCTCGGCCATGAGCGAGATCTCCCGTCACCTGCCCCTCAGCCAGCGCCCCTCCGAGCCCGAGGCGCGCGTGACGGGCGTCTGGAGCGCCGAGATCGCCGACGTCCTCGACCGCACGGCCGACCTCCTCGCCTCCCTCGACGCGGACGGCTGGGAGGCCGCGAGCATGTGCGAGGGCTGGACCGTGCGCGACGTCGCCGGGCACGTCGTCTGGCGGGTGGGCGCGAGCAACGGCGCCATGGTGCGCACGGCCGTGGGATCCATGCGCCGCCGCCCCCACCTCAACCCCATGCACGTGATGGACGACCTCAGCGCCGACGAGGCCCGCCGCGCCCCCGAGGACCTCGTCGCCCGGATCCGCGCCATCGCCGCCGAGAAGCGCGCCGGCAAGGGCCGCAAGCGCCTGCCGGAGCTCCTCGAGGTGGTCGTGCACGCGTTCGACATCGCGCACGCGCTCAAGGTGGACCTGGAGCTCGACCACCGCTCGACGGGCGCCGTCGCGGTGGCCCGCGCGGCGATCGCGCCCGCCGGGATCCGCGGCGTGCTGCGCGCCCGGACGCTCCGCGCCTCCGACGCCGGCTGGAGCGTGGGCCACGGCCCCGCCATCGAGGCCACCGCGTCGACGCTGATCATGTACCTCTTCGGCCGCACGCCCCGCCCCGAGGGCGACGCCGCGGGAGACGCCGCCTAGATCCCGAGCACCGCACGGGTGCGCACGACGTCGTCCGTCATCTGCGCGATCAGCGGCTCGCGGCCCTCGTACGCGACCATGCCGCGGATCCGGCTGACGAACACGACCTCGACCTCGTGGTCGTACAGGTCGAGCGTCTCGTCCAGCACGAACGCCTCGACGACGCGGGGCCGGACGCCTGCGAATGTGGGGTTCGTGCCGACGGAGATGGCCGACGGGTAGGTGCGGTCGCCGTCGCGCAGCCAGCCGGCGTAGACGCCGTCGGCCGGGATGAGGCCCTCGGCCTCGGGCGAGAGGTTGGCGGTGGGGAAGCCGAGCTCGCGGCCGCGCTTCTCGCCGTGCACGACGACGCCGCGGACGGCGGGGCAGCGGCCGAGGAGCTCCGCCGCGGCCGTCACGTCGCCGCGGTCCATGAGGTCGCGGATCCACGTGGAGGAGACCTTGCGGCTGCCGTCCGGCATGACGTCGCCGACCACCACCGTGCGGAAGCCGTGGCGCTCGCCGAGGCGCGTGAGGGTGGCGGCGTCGCCCGCACCCTGCGCGCCGAAGCGGAAGTCCTCGCCCACGAGCACGACCCGGGCGCCGAGGGCGTCGACCAGCACCGTGCGGACGAACTCCTCGGGGCTCAGCCGCTGCAGGCGCTCGTCGAACGGGAGCATGAGGGTCGCGTCGACGCCGAGCTCAGCGAGCAGCTCGATCTTCTGCCGGTTGCTCACGAGGCTCTGCGGGCGCGCGGCGGGCGCGAGCAGGGCGGCCGGGTGCCGGTCGAACGTGACGACGGCCGAGGCCAGGCCCTCGTCGGCGGCGATGCCCAGGAGGCCCTGGATGACCGCGCGGTGCCCGGCGTGCACGCCGTCGAACTTGCCGATGGTGACGGCGCTCGGCCCGAATCCTCCCGGCACCCCGGCCGGGTCGTGGACGACGATCACGTCAGCGGTCCCCGCGCACAGGGCGCTCGTCCACCGCGCTCACCCGCGAGCGTCCGCCGCGGCGCAGCCACCACAGCCCGAGCACGGGCAGCACCAGGGGGATGAAGCCGTAGCCGTTGCCGTAGACCGACCACACGCTGTCGTGCGGGAAGAGCTGGGCGTCGACGAGGCTCAGCGTGCCGACCACCAGCACGCCGACGAGCTCGAACGCGATGGTGGCGAACGCGATGCGGTACCAGCGGCGCGCGGAGTCCGGGCTCTTGGCGGGCGCGACCAGGGCGACCGTGGCGACGATGTAGACGACCGCGGCGAGCGCCGAGAGCGCGTACGCGACGGGGGCCTCGTCGAACTTGGTGAGGATCTGCGTGACGGACCGCCCGGTCGCGGCGAGGGCGAGCAGCCCGTAGAAGAAGACCAGGACCCGTCCGAGGCCGGTCATGCGCGAGTTCCGGGAGTCAGTCATGGCACCAGCGATTATCCCCTACCGGGGGAACGCCGCGATCACGCGGACTGCACGTTCCAGATGACGTCCATCCGGTAGACCATGATCGCGATGGCCAGGCACGAGGCGCCGAGGATGATCGTGCTCCAGCGCGTGCGCTCGACCAGGGCCCAGAAGATCGCGAGCGGCGGGATCACGAGGCCGCTCAGCAGGTACGCGTAGTACTCGACGAGGTTGCCCGACGGCGGGTTCCCCACGGCGGGGGCCGCGATCGCGACGACGAGCTGCACGACGAGCAGCACCTCGACGAGGGCGGTCGGCAGCACGGTGAGGTCGCTCGGCTTCCGTCCGATCGCCCCCACCACGAGGCAGAGCACGCCGGCCACGACGGCCACCGCGATCTGCGCGACCGTGAGCCAGCCGATCACGAGGCGCCCGGGTCGTCGGCCGGGAAGTTGACGAGGGACGTGCCGGTGCGGCCGCGGAAGCCGACCAGCCCCACGAGCCGGCCGTCGGGCGCGACCGCGGCGAGCGGATCCTCGGTGGGCGCCTCATCCGGAGTCGTCAGCTTCTTCCCGTGGCCGAGGTCGACGGCCTCCTGCGCGGTGAGGTGCAGCACGTCGAAGAGGCGGGCGGCCGCCTCGGCCGGCGGGATGAGGCGGTCGGCGACGACCATGTCGTCGATGGCCACGGCGTCGTCCACGTGGAAGGGCCCGACGCGCGTGCGGCGGAGCGCGGTGAGGTGCCCGCCGACGCCGAGCTCCCGGCCGAGGTCGCGCGCGAGCGCCCGCACGTACGTGCCGGACGAGCAGGTGATGCGCACGTCGAGGTCGAGCTGCGCGCCGTCCTCCTCGCCCTCCTCCGCGTCGACCGCGGAGAAGCGGAGCACGTCGAAGGCGGAGACGGTGACCTCGCGCGCGGCGAGCTCGACGTCCTCGCCCGCGCGGACCCGGGCGTAGGCGCGCTTGCCGTCGACCTTGATGGCGCTCACCGCGCTCGGGACCTGCGAGATGACGCCGCGGAGGCCCGAGATCGCGCGCTCCACGTCGGCGACGGCGAGGTCGCGGATGCGGCCGGGCTCGGCGCGCGACACGACCTCGCCCTCCCGGTCGTCGGTGGTGGTGGCGCGGCCCAGGCGGATCGTGGCCAGGTACTCCTTGTCGAGGCCGACGAGGTACGTGAGCAGGCGCGTGGAGCTGTTGACGCCGAGGATCATGAGGCCCGTCGCCATGGGGTCGAGCGTGCCGGCGTGCCCGACCTTGCGCGTGCCGGCGAGGCGGCGGGTGCGGGCGACGAGGTCGTGGCTGGTCCACTCCCCGCGCTTGTCGACGAGGAGCAGGCCGCTCGCGGTGGAGGGAGCGGCGCGGGGGGTCGGGGATTCCATGGCCTGACCATCATGCCGTGCGGGGACGCGTCCCCGGATCCGCGGAGGCGGCCCGGCTTAGGATCGGGTGTCGAGGGAGGGCCTGTGCTGATCGGGGTCGTGGGGGCCGGAGCGGTCGGTGGGACCGTCGCCGCGCTGCTGGAGCGGGCGGGCCACCAGGTGGACGTCACCGCGCGCGGGCCGCACCTGCGCGCCATCCAGGACCGCGGGCTGCGGCTGGCCGGCGGATGGGGCGCGCACGTCGCGCGCGTCGCCGCCGCCGAGCGCCTGGGACGGCCGCCCGAGCTCGCCATCGTCGCCACGAAGATCGCCGACGCCCGCGATGCGATGCGGGAGAACGCCGGCTGGCTGAGGGGCATCCCCGTGCTCGTCGTGCAGAACGGCCTGTCGGGCCTGCGGATGGGCGCCGAGTGCCTGCCGCGCTCCCAGGTCGTGGGCGGGCTCGCGCTCCTCGCCACCTCGTTGACGGAGCCCGGGCTCGTCACCGTCACGGGACCCGCCGGCATCCACATCGGCTCGGCGGACGGCCCGGACGGCGCCGGGGTCGAGCTCGTGCGCCGCGTCCTCGACCCGGTGATGCCCGTCACCGTCGCCCCCGACTTCCGCGGCGCGCAGTGGACGAAGCTCGTCGTGAACGGCATCAACGCGGTCCCGGCGGTCACGGGCCTCAGCGCGCAGGCGGTGATCGCCGACCCGGTCATGCGGCGGATCGTCACGCGCGCCATGCAGGAGACCGTCCGCACGGGCCTCGCCCGCGGCGTCGTCTTCGGCTCGCTCGCCGGGCTCACGCACCGGCGGCTGAAGGCGTTCGCGTCGATGCCCGTCGGACTCGCCGGCCGGCTGCCCGTGTCGCTCGCGCGCGCCATGGGGAGCGTGCCGAACCCGGGGTCGACCCTGCAGAGCATCCGCCGCGACCGCCCCACGGAGATCGACCACCTCAACGGCGCCGTCGCCGCGCTCGCGCCGGGCGCCGGGCAGGACGCACGCGTGAACGCCGCGCTCGTGCAGCTCGTGCACGGCGTGGAGACGAGCGGACGGCACATCTCCCCCGCCGAGCTCGTGCGGCTCGTCCCGCGCTGATCCGGCCGGCCCCGCGCTCCACGAGCTCGGCCGACGGCGTCAGCAGCTGTCGGCGAAGACGCGCCGCGGGAGCTCGGGGTCGGTGACGTCGACGATCATGGTGGCCGCGCGCCGGGGGTTCACCGCGCGGATGTAGCGCGCGTGCGCCTCCTGCGCGGCGGATCCGGCGTCCCCGCCGGCGGTCGCGAGCGGCTCGCCGGGCAGCAGCAGGTAGACGACCGCGTTCCAGAGGCCGCGCAGCTCGGGGGCCTGGAGGGCATCGCCGGAAACCAGCAGCACGGCGTCGTCGGGGGCGTCGGTCACGGGATCGCCGCCCGGACGCAGGGCGAACGGCAGGCCGGGCCGGCGGAAGGGGCGCACGAGGCCGTCGCGCAGCGCGTCCGCGCCCGCGGCGCCGTGCTCCGCGGCATCCGCGACGTACGCGGCGTGACCGCCCGCGCGCAGCACGTCCGCGAGGTCGCGCGCGAAGCCCGCGGGATCCGCGAGCGGGCCGCCGTCCACCGCCAGGAACGCGCGCCCGCGGCCGTAGTTGTGCAGGAACTCGTCGGCGAGCGAGGACAGGACCTCGGCGCGGGAGGCGCGGTACAGGGGCATGACCCGAGCGTAGGCCGCGCTCTCGTACGCTGGCCGCATGCCCGAGACCGCCCTCGCCCGCGACGTCAACGCCTGGTTCCGGGAGAACGCGCGCGACCTGCCGTGGCGACGCGAGGGGTTCGGATCCTGGGGCATCCTCGTCAGCGAGTTCATGCTGCAGCAGACGCCCGTGGTCCGGGTGATCCCGCGGCTCGAGGAGTGGCTCGTGCGCTGGCCGACGCCCGCCGCGCTCGCCGCGACGCCAGCGAGCGAGGCCGTCCGCGCGTGGGGCCGGCTCGGCTACCCGCGCCGGGCGCTCAACCTGCACGCGTGCGCGGTCGCGATCACGGAGCGGCACGGCGGCGAAGTGCCCGAGGACGTGGACGCCCTGCTCGACCTGCCCGGCGTCGGTCCGTACACGGCGCGCGCCGTCGCCGCCTTCGCGTTCGGGCACCGGCACCCGGTGGTCGACGTCAACGTGCGGAGGGTGATCGCGCGCGCGGTCGCCGGCCAGGGCGATCCGGGTCCCGCGCGCACCGCGGCCGACCTCGCCGCCATGGAGGCGCAGCTGCCGGCCGACGTCGCCGAGGCACGGGTCTTCAACGCGGGCGCGATGGAGCTGGGCGCGGTCGTCTGCACGGCGCGGTCGCCCCGCTGCGAGGAGTGCCCGATCCGGGGCATCTGCGCGTGGCGCGCGGCCGGCTACCCGGCCTACGACGGCCCGGTGCGCGTGGTGCAGAAGAAGTACGAGGGATCCGACCGCCAGGTGCGCGGGCTGCTGCTCGCCGAGCTGCGGTCGAGCCACTCCCCCGTGAGCGCCGCCGACCTCGCGACCGCATGGCCGGAGCCCGTGCAACGGGACCGCGCGCTCGCCGGGCTCGTGGCCGACGGGCTCGCCGTGGTCCAGCCCGACGGCACGTACGCCCTGCCGAGCTGACGCGCGCGGCGACGCGTCGATCCACCTACGCACGCACGGAGGGGGCGCGCGTCCCTCGACGCGCGCCCCCTCATCGAAGCCGGATCAGCGCTCGACGCCGGATCAGGGCGCCGTGCCGGATCAGTGCGCCGGCGTGAACCCGGGCGCCGTCGGGTCGCCGAGGTCGCCGTCGGCAACCTCGTCGTCCTCGTCGTCCTCGTCGTCCTCGTCGTCGTCCTCGTCCTCGTCGTCCTCCAGGACGCGCGGCTTGACGTACGGGTCCTCGTCGCCCGCGTAGACGCCGGCCTTCGCCTGCGCCTGCACGTCGGCGTCGCGGCGACGCGCCTCCTCGAGGAGGGCGTCGATCGCGGCCGCGTTCTCCGGCACGCCGTCGAGGATGAACTCGAGCGACGGCGTGAGGCGCGCGGTGATGTTCTTGCCGACCTCGCTGCGGAGCATGCCCGTCGCGGACTTCAGGGCCGCGGCCGTGTCGGCGCGCTCCTCGTCGGTGCCGTAGACCGTGTAGAAGATGCTGGCGTGCTGCAGGTCGCCCGTGACGCGGACGTCGGTGACGGTCACGAAGCCGAGGCGCGGGTCCTTGATGCCCCGGTCGAGCTTGCGCGCGACGATCTCCTTGATGCGGTCGGCCATCTTCCGGGCCCTCGCGTGATCGACCATGGTCGACGTCCTTCCGTGACGGATGCGGCCGGGCGAGACCCGGCATCGTGCTGACGCCCCGCGGGTGGCGGGTACGGCCGGACGTGAGCGCCCGGATGGTGCTGGCGCCCCGCGGGTGGCGGGACGGGGAGGGCCCCGCTCCCCTGGTGGGGAGCGGGGCCCGGATCGGCCGGGGTCAGACCCGCGGCTTCTCCTTCATCTCGATCGTCTCGATCTCGTCGCCGATCTGGATGTCGTTGAACTTGCCGAGGCCGATGCCGGCCTCGTAGTCCGTGCGGACCTCGGACACGTCGTCCTTGAACCGACGCAGCGACTCGATCGCCAGGCTGTCGCCCACCACCACGCCGTCGCGGATGACCCGCGCCTTGGCGTTCCTGGTGATGGTGCCCGAGCGGACGATGACACCCGCGATGTTGCCGAACTTCGAGGAGCGGAACACCTCGCGGATCTCGGCGACGCCGGACTGGACCTCCTCGTACTCGGGCTTGAGCATGCCCGTGAGGCTCGACTCGATCTCCTCGAGCGCCGAGTAGATGACGCTGTAGAAGCGGATGTCGACACCCTCGCGCGCCGCGCGGGCGCGGGCCTTCGGGTCGGGGCGGACGTTGAACCCGATGATGATCGCGTTGTCGATCGTCGCCAGGTTGACGTCGCTCTCGGTGACCGCTCCGACGCCGCGGTGGATGATCCGCAGCTGCACGGAGTCGTCCACCTCGATCTTCATGAGCGACTCCTCCAGCGCCTCGACGGCACCGGACACGTCGCCCTTGATGATGAGGTTGAGCGACTCGACCTTGCCCTCCTCCAGCGCACGCGTGAAGTCCTCGAGGCTGATGCGCTTGCGGGCCTTCGCCAGCTGGGCGTTGCGCTCGACGGCCTCGCGCTTCTCGGCGATCTGACGGGCGGTGCGGTCCTCCTCGGTGACGAGGAAGGTGTCGCCCGCGCCGGGGACCGACGAGAGGCCCTGGACCTGGACGGGCCTGGAGGGGTAGGCCTCGTGGACCGCGTCGCCGTTCTCGTCCATCATCGCCCGGACGCGGCCATAGGCCGTTCCCGCCACGATGGCGTCGCCCACGCGGAGCGTGCCCGACTGGATGAGGACGGTCGCGACCGCACCGCGGCCCTTGTCGAGGCGGGCCTCGATGGCCACGCCGCGCGCGTCCTTGTTCGGGTTGCTGCGCAGGTCGAGACCGGCGTCGGCGGTGAGCAGGACGGCCTCGAGGAGGTCATCCACGCCCTTGCCGGTGAGCGCCGAGACGTCGACGAACATGACGTCTCCGCCGTACTCCTCGGCGACCAGGCCGTACTCGGTGAGCTGCTGGCGCACCTTGGCGGGGTTGGCCCCCTCCTTGTCGACCTTGTTGACCGCGACCACGATCGGCACGTTCGCCGCCTGGGCGTGGTTCAGGGCCTCCACCGTCTGCGGCATGATGCCGTCGTCGGCCGCGACCACGAGGATCGCGATGTCGGTGACCTGAGCACCACGGGCGCGCATGGCGGTGAACGCCTCGTGGCCCGGGGTGTCGATGAAGGTGATGGCGCGCTCGTAGCCCTCGTGCGGCGCCCAGACCTGGTACGCGCCGATGTGCTGCGTGATGCCGCCCGCTTCGCCCTCGATGACGTTGGCGTTGCGGATGGCGTCGAGCAGGCGCGTCTTGCCGTGGTCGACGTGGCCCATGACGGTGACGACGGGCGGCCGGATCTCCAGCACGTCGTCGTCCTCGTCCTCGAGCTCCTGGTCGAGGTCGATGTCGAAGCCCTCGAGCAGCTCGCGGTCCTCGTCCTCCGGGGAGACGACCTGGATCTTGTAGCCGAGCTCCGTGCCGAGCACCTCGAAGGTGGCCTCGTCGAGCGACTCGGTCGCCGTCGCCATCTCACCGAGGTGGAACAGCACGGTCACCAGGTTGCCGGGGCTCGCGTCGATCTTGTCGGCGAAGTCGGAGATGGACGCGCCGCGACGCAGGCGGACGACCGTGTTGCCGTCGCCGCGGGGGACGCTGACGCCACCCAGCGACGGGGCCTCGCGCAGCTCGAACTCGGCCCTCTTCGTCCGCTTCGACTTGCGCGACTTGCTCTTGCCGCCGCCGCGCCCGAAGGCACCTGCGGTGCCGCCGCCGGGGCCGCGGCCGCGGCCGCCGCCACCGGGACGACCGGCGAAGCCGCCGGCCGGACGCTGGAAGCCGCCGGCGGCGGGGGCGCCGGGGCGTCCCGCTCCACCGGGTGCGCCGCCGGGACGACCGGCGCCCGCGGGGCGCTGGCCGAAGCCGGCAGGACGCGCGCCCTGGCCGACGCCGCCGGGACGCGGGGCGCCGGGGCGGGGGGATCCGGGACGGGGAGCGGCCGGGCGGGGGCCAGCGGCTCCCGCGGCGGGACGCTGGCCCATGCCCTGGTTGCTCGCGAACGGGTTGTTGCCCGGGCGGGGCTTGGTGCCCATGCCCTGGTTGCTCGCGAAGGGGTTGTTGCCGGGGCGCGGGGCCGCCGGACGCGGGATCCCGGGTCGCGGGATGCCGTTGGAGGGCGCCGGGGTGCTGCCGGCGTCCGGGCGCGGGGCGCTCGGGGTCGACGCGGCCGGGGCCTCGGAGGTGGTGGACGCGGCCGACTTCTCGGCCTGCGCCTTCTCCTCGGCGGCGGCCTTGCGGGTCGCCTCGGCCTGGGCCTGGCGCTCCGCGACGGTCAGCGGCGCGACCGGAGCCGGCACGTCGGACGCCTCGGGGGCGTCAGCGGCGGGAGCCGTGGGCTGCGGGCCGGGGGTGGGACGACCGCCGGGCTTCGGGGCCGACGAGCGGCTCCCGGGGCGCGGGGCGGACGAGGGAGCCGCTGCGGGCGCCGCGGCCTGGCCGGTGACCCCGGCGGCCTCGAGCGCCGCCTTGAGCTTGCGGGCCACGGGGGGCTCGATGCTCGACGACGGTCCCTTGACGAACTCCCCCATCTCCTTGAGCTTGGCGAGTGCGGTCTTGCTGTCGACGCCGATCTCGGCGGCGATCTCGTGTACGCGTGGTTTTGCCACTGTTCTCCTGTCTGGGGGTCCTCTCCCAGGCAGGAGGGGACCGCTAGTGCTGGACGGATCTCATTTCGAGCCGCTCATTAGTTGTCCATGTGCCGTTCAGCCTGTTCTCTCGGATGCTCGCGCGCTCGGCTGGGCCGCGAGCCGCTCTCGTAGTCCCCCAAGAGCTGCGGGGTCGAGCGCCGCCTCGCTGCGCAGGGCCCGCCCGAAGGCGCGCCTCGCGATGGCTCGGTCGATGCACTCGATGGTCGGATGGATCCACGCGCCCCTGCCGGCCATCACCGCGCGCTCGTCGAGGACGAGGGAGCGGGTGGGGGGATCGGCGACGATCCGCTGGAGAGCGGACCTCGGGGCACGCCGACGACAGCCGACGCACGTTCTTACCGGATCCATACTACCCCCTGCGTCCGGCGGCGGGGAGGCCGCGTCCCGCCGGGCGGCGCTCAGTCGTCGCCCTCGAGGATCGAGTCGGGCTGGATGTCGATCTTCGCGCCCGTGAGCTTGGCGGCGAGGCGGGCGTTCTGGCCCTCCTTGCCGATGGCGAGCGACAGCTGGTAGTCCGGCACGAGCGCGCGGACGGCCTTGGTCGCCTGGTCGATCACGAACGAGCTCGTGACCTTGGCGGGCGAGAGCGCGTTGCCGACGAACACGGGCAGCGACTCGGAGTAGTCGACGATGTCGATCTTCTCGTCGTTGAGCTCGGCTGTGACGGCGCGGACGCGCTGCCCCAGCTCGCCGATGCACGCGCCCTTGGCGTTGATGCCGGGCTCGGTCGCGCGCACCGCGATCTTCGTGCGGTGGCCCGCCTCGCGGGCGAGCGAGACGATCTCGACCAGGCCCTGCGCGATCTCCGGCACCTCGAGCGCGAACAGCTTGCGGACGAGCGACGGGTGCGTGCGCGAGACCGTGATCTGCGGGCCCTTCGCGCCGCGCGAGACGCTCGTGACGTAGACGCGCAGGCGCGAGCCGTGCGTGTACTTCTCTCCGGGCACCTGCTCCTCGGGCGGCAGGATCGCCTCGATGGTGCCGAGGTCGACGTGGATCATGCGCGGGTTCGGGCCCTGCTGCACGATGCCGGCGACGATGTCGCCCTCGCGGCCCTTGAACTCGCCGAGGATGCGGTCGTCGCCGATGTCGCGGAGGCGCTGGTTGATGACCTGCTTCGCGGCGAAGGCGGCGATGCGGCCGAAGTCGCTCGGGCTGTCCTCCGACTCGCCGATGACGAGGCCGTCCTCGTCGAGCTCGGGGACGTGCACGGAGACGTGGCCGGACTTGCGGTCCAGGTGCACGCGGGCCGGGGGCACGCCGTCGGCGACGGGCTTGGCGTCCGCCTGGTCGGTGTGCTTGAGGTAGGCGGTGAGGATGGCCTGCTCGATGATCGAGACGAGCTCCTCGAACGGGATCTCGCGCTCGCGCTCCATCATGCGCAAGACGCTCAGGTCGATGTCCATGGGCCACTCCTCTATTCGGTTGGAAGGATTCGAGGCTACCCGACCGGGAGGGGTCGGGCAGCCCCGAGGGCGGAGCGGGAGCGGATCAGCGGTCGGCGGTGAGCGCGCCCACGACGTCCGCGAGCGCGACCGGGGTGCGCTCGTTCGTGCAGCGGTCCCAGAGCTCGGCCATGCCGTCGGCGGCGCCGCGGCCGACGATGACGATGGTGGGCACGCCGATGAGCTCGGCGTCGCCGAACTTCACGCCGGGCGAGACCTTGGGGCGGTCGTCGAAGAGCACGTCGAGGCCGGCGGCGTCGAGCGCGTCGACGAGCTCCTCGCTGGCCGTCCTGACCCCCTCGTCCTTGCCGGTCATGACCACGTGCACGTCGAACGGGCTGATGGACGCGGGCCAGAGGAGGCCCCGGCCGTCCTGCGTGGCCTCGGCGACGAGCGCCAGGTTCCGCGTGATGCCGATGCCGTACGAGCCCATGGTGACCGTGACGAGCTTGCCGTTCTCGTCGAGCACCTTGAGGCCGAGCGCCTCCGCGTACATGCGGCCGAGCTCGAAGACGTGGCCGATCTCCGTGCCGCGCGCGGTGCTGATGGGGCCGGATCCGTCGGGCGCGGGATCGCCGTCGCGCACGTCGGCCGCCTCCACGGCGCCGTCGGGCGTGAAGTCGCGGCCGGCGACGAGCGAGAGCACGTGCTTCCCGGCGACGTTGGCGCCCGTGATCCACGCGGTGCCGTCGACGACCCGGGGGTCGACGAGGTAGCGCACCTTCGTGGCCGACGTGGATCCGAGGACGGGGCCCTCGGGCGACCACGGGCCGATGTAGCCCTTCACGAGACCGGGCTGCTTGGCGAGGTCGCCCTCGGTGGCGGGCTCGACCTCGGCGGGGAAGAAGGCCACCTCGGCGCGCTTGAGGTCGACGTCGCGGTCGCCGGGGATCCCGACGACGACGAGCTCGCGCGTGCCGTCGAGGTGCGTGAGCGCGAGGACGATGTTCTTCAGCGTGTCGGCGGCGGTCCAGGCGCGGCCGTCCTCGCGGGGCTCCCGCGCGTTCGCGAGGTCGACGAGGGTGGCGATGGTGGGGGTGTCGGGCGAGTCGAAGACGCGCGCGGCGGGCTGGCCCTCGATGGGGATCGACTCGGGCACCAGCGTCGTGAAGGCCTCGACGTTGGCCGCGTAGCCGCCGGGCGACCGCACGAAGGTGTCCTCGCCGATGGGCGTGGGGTGCAGGAACTCCTCGCTCTTGGACCCGCCCATGGCGCCCGCGTCGGCGGCGACGATGACGTACTCGAGGCCGAGGCGCTGGAAGATCCGCTCGTAGGCGTCGCGCTGCGCCTGGTAGCTCACGGCGAGCCCGGCATCGGTGTGGTCGAACGAGTACGCGTCCTTCATCGTGAACTCGCGGCCGCGGAGGATGCCGGCGCGGGGGCGGGCCTCGTCGCGGTACTTGTCCTGGATCTGGTAGATCGACAGGGGCAGGTCCTTGTAGCTCGAGTAGAGGTCCTTCACCAGCAGCGCGAAGAACTCCTCGTGCGTGGGCGCGAGCACCATGGGCGCGCGCTTGCGGTCCTCGAGGCGGAACATCCCGGGGCCGTACTCGTCGTAGCGCCCGGTGGCCTGGTACGGCTCGGCGGGGAGCAGCGCGGGGAAGTGCACCTCCTGGGCGCCGATGCGCTCCATCTCCTCGCGGACGATGGCCTCGACCTTGTTCTTGACCCGGAGGCCGAGCGGCAGCCAGGCGAAGATGCCGGGGGCCTGGCGGCGGATGTAGCCGGCGCGCACGAGGAGGCGGTGGCTGGCCACCTCGGCGTCGACGGGGTCTTCCCGGAGGGTACGGACGAAGAGCTTCGAGAGGCGTGTGGACACCCGACACAGCCTAGCGATCCGGGCGCGTCGGTCGGGCGCCGCGGGCGGACGCCGGCGCCGGTCAGCGTCCGGTGGATCCGGCCGCGGCGTAGGAGAGGCGGAGGCGCTCGAAGCCCTCGTCGAGGGAGACGGCCGGGGTCCAGGCGAGCGCCCGGCGGGTCTCGCGCTGGTCGAACCAGTGCGCGGTGGAGAGTTGCTCGGCGAGGAAGCGGGTCATGGGCGGCTCGTCGGATCCGGGACGCACGGCCCAGACGCGCTCGACCGCTCCCCCGGCGGCGCGCGCGAGGGCGGCGGGCACGCGGATCCGGGGTGCCGGCACCCCCGCCGCCCGGCACATCCCGGCGATGAGCTCGGCGACCGGACGCGGCTCGCCGTTCGTGACCACGTACGCGCGGCCGTGCGCGGTGTCGGCGGCGGCGAGCGCGGCGACGATCGCGTCGGCGGCGTTGTCGCGGTACACGGAGTCGACGAGGGCGGCCCCGTGGCCGAGGAGCGGGAGGCGGCCACGGGCGGCCCGGTCGACGATGCGCGCGACGAGCTGGGTGTCGCCCGGGCCCCAGACGAGATGCGGGCGGACGGCGAGGACGCGCATCGCCTGGTCGTCCTCGGCCAGGGCGATGAGCTCGCCCTCGGCCTTGGTGCGGGCGTAGTCCCCGCGGGCGCGCACGGGATCCGCGGGCCCGGCGCCGTCGCCCGTGATGGAGAGGCCCGTGTGCGCGACCGACGGCGAGGAGACGTGCACGAACCGCGCGACCCCGGCGGCGCGGGCCGCCCGGAGGAGGCCGCGGGTGCCCTCGACGTTGACGGCGCGGAAGTGGGTCGGATCCCCGGCGAGCGAGACCTTGGCCGCGAGGTGGACGACGGCGTCGACGCCCGCGACCGCGCGCGCGACGGCCGCCGGATCCGTGACGCTGCCGCGGAGGTCGACGACGGATCCCGGCACCGGCTCCGTGCCGCTCGCCGCGAGGCCCGACGGCTGGCGCTGGAACGTGCGGACCGCGTGGCCCTCGGCGGCGAGCCGCTCGGCGACGGCACGGCCGAGCATGCCGCTCGCGCCCGTGACGAGGACGGTCACGGCGCGCTCACCCGGCCGCCCGAGAGGGTCCCGGCGGCCCAGCGCCCGAGGCGCGCGCGGTCGACCTTGGAGTTGTGGCGGACGTCCGTCGGCAGGACCGGGACGACGATCACCGCGGCCACGGGGACGCCGACCGCGGCGCGCACGGCGGCAGCGAGGTCCGGGTCCGCGAGGCCCACGCGCCGTGCGGCCGGCACGGTCTCCACCACGAGCACGAGCTGCTGCACGCCCGCGGGCCCGACGCCCACGGCGGCCGCGCGACCGACGCCGGCGGCGGACTCGGCGCGCTGCTCGGGGCCGACGGGCGTGAGCACGCCGTCGGCGGTCGTGATGACGTGCGGGAGGCGCCCCTCGATCCAGAGCGCGCCCATGGCGTCGAGGTGGCCCACGTCGCCGGTGCGGTGGCGGCGGATCCCGTCGGCCGAGTCGCGCCGCGCGGCCCGGTCGGTGACGTGCAGCCGGTCGTAGCGCTCGTGGACATGCGGGGCCTGCGCCACGATCTCGCCCGTGACGCCGGGCTCGGACGTGAGCGCGCCGGTGGCGGCGCCCGTGGCGTCGAGCGGGCTGATGCGGATGTCGACCGGGTCCACGGGCGTGCCCACGCAGACGCCGGCGTCGCCGCGGCGGGCGGCGTCGCGGATCCCCTCGAGCGTGATGTCGGTGAGCAGCAGGCCCTCCGTCATGCCGTACGGCGTGTGCACCTCCGCGGCCGGGACGAGCGCGGCGGCGCGCGTGAGCAGCGCCTCCGAGAGCGGGGCGCCCGCCGAGAGCAGGGACCGGACCCGGCCGAGGGCGGCGCGGTCGTCGGCGGTGAGCGCGTCCGCCGTGGCGACGACGTTGGCGAGCGCGGCGGGCGAGGCGAAGACGACCGTGGCTTCCGCGGCGCGGGCCGCGGCGGCCAACGCGGACGCGGTGAGGTCGCGCGGCCGGGTCACGTCCATGTCGGGCGTGACGCTCGTGGCGCCGAGCGCGGGGCCGAGCAGCGCGAACGGCGCGAAGCCCGCGACCAGGCCGGTGCCGACGCCCACGTCGAAGCGTCCGCCGAGCGTGTCCCGCAGGGACGCGAGCTGGCGGTGCGTGTAGACGACGCCCTTGGCCGGGCCCGTGGATCCGGAGGTGAAGAGGATCGCGGCGTCGTGGTCGGCCGCGGGCTCGGGCGGGAGCACCTGCGCCCGGCCGTCGCGGGCGATCTCCGGCAGGCTCGCGGCGACGCCGAGCGCGCGGGCGACGGGCGGCGCGAGCGTGGTGACCGAGATCCGCTCCCCCGGCCAGCCGAGGGCGCGCGCGAGGGCGAGGCCCGCGGGGATGCCGACGACCATGTCCGGGCGGGATCCCGCGACCGCGCGGCCGAGGCCCTTCACGCCGAGGCCCGCGTCGGCGACCACCACGATGGCGCCGATGCGGAGGCACGCGTAGAGGAGGGCGGTGAGGTCGGCGCCGGGCGGCACGAGGAGCGAGACGCGGTCGCCGGCGCGGAGGCCGCGCGCGTGCAGACCGGCCGCGATCTCGCGCACCCGGTGGGAGAGCAGCCGCCAGGAGACGGTGCGCGGACCGGTGCCGCCGCGTGGCGCCATCTCCACGAGCACGGGGTCGTCGCTGTCGCGCAGCTCCTCGAGCAGCGCGCCGAGCGGGCGGACGGGCGCGGGCGTGCGGGGCGCGGGCGCGGGCGCGGCGGGAGCCGTCCCCGGGGCGACCCGGTCGGCCAGCCAGTCGAGCGCGGCGGAGGCGTAGTCGTGGTCCTCCGCGATCAGGTGGCCGGCGCCCTCCACGCGGTGCACGTCGGCGTGCGGCAGGCGCTCGAGGAGGTCGGAGAGGTAGACGTCGCTGAAGATGGGGTCGCGCGGGCCCCACACGAACAGGGCCGGGAGGTCGAGGTCGCGCAGCCCCTCCGCGATGGCGGTGAGCGTCGCGTGGCTCGGGTGCGCGGGCCCGACGGGGATGTCGGCGACGAAGCCGCGGATCCCGGCGCGGCGGTCCGCGCCCCGGTACGGTGCGGCGAACGCCCGGCGCACGGCCGGGTCGAGCGGCGGGTGCGCGAGCGCGAGCGTGGTGGCGAGGAAGCCCGGTGTGCCGCGCGTAGCCGCGTCGTGGATCCCCGTGGCGAGCGCCAGCCGCAGCGGCCACGGGATCGGGACGCCCTCTTCCTGGTGCACGGCCGTGTTGAGCGCCATGACCCCGGCGAGCACGTCGCGGTTGCGGAGCGCCCAGCCGAGGCTGACGACGCCGCCCCAGTCGTGACCGAGCGTGACCACGGGGCCGGTCGCGCCGGATCCGGAGAGCCCCAGCTCGTCGGTCAGCGCCTGCAGGTCGTCGAGCCGCGTCGGCAGCGTGCGCGCGACGCCCGTGCGCTCGGAGAAGCCCATGTCGAGCTGGTCGACGGCGACGACGCGCCACGCCGGTGCCGACGGATCCCGCTCCGCGCGCGCGAGCGACTCCGCCGCGATGCGCCGCCAGAGGTACGACCAGGTCGGGTTGCCGTGCACGCAGAGGACGGTGCCGGCGACCGGCGCGCCCGTCGCCGCGAGCCGCGCCCCCGTGTCGAGCAGGTGCCAGCCGTGGCCGCCCGCCTCCACGACGCGCGACCAGGAGGGGTCGAGGCCCGGCAGCGGCTGCCCGTCGTCGCCGGGCACAGGGACGGTCGCCGCGTCGCCGCGGGCCTCGCGCGTCACGGCGCCGCTACCAGAGGATCTCGGTCATGGCCGTGTTGAGGCCGGAGCCCACACCCATGCAGAGCACGCGGTCGCCGCGGCTGAGGCTGTCGGCCTGGTCGGCGAGCGTGATCGGGATGCTCGCGGGACCGACGTTGCCGTACCGCGGGTACGTGAGCGGCACGCGCGACCTGTCGAGCTTCGCGGCCTTGACGATCGCGTTCGTGTGCACGTCGGAGACCTGGTGGAGGATGTATCGGTCCATGTCCGACCACTGCCAGTCGTCCCCGGCCGCCTCCTTCCACGCGTCGACGACGAGCTCCATGCCGCCGCGGAGGAGCTCCTTCGTGTCGGTGAACATGCCGTCGACGTCGCCGATGCAGAGCTCGTGGTGCTGGGTGGCGGCGCGCGTGACGCCGCCGAGGATCCGGTGCCCCTCGGGGTGGTCGCTCGTCCGCCCGAGGACTGCCGCCGCCGCGCCCGCGCCCAGCGTGAGGCTCGGGAACTCGCTGAGGAAGTCGGCGCGCGTCGTCTCGGGACGGAGCAGGCGGGCGACCGTGTTGTGGCGGATCTCGCCGGCGTCCTCGCCGTCGACGATCATCGCGTAGTCGATCTGGCCGGAGTCGATGAGGTGCCCGGCGAGCGTCATGGCGTTGACGAACCCGAGGCACGCGTTGGCGATGTCGAAGTTGAGCGCCGACGACGGCAGGCCGAGCCCGTGGTGGATGCCGACCGCGACGCTCGGCTCGAGGTGCGCGCGCGTGACGGACGTGTTGATGAGGAGCCCGATCTGCGACGGCTCGACGCCCGCCTGCGCGAGCGCCTTGCGCCCGGCCTGGGTGGCGGCCGCGTCGAACGACATGGACGCGTCCCAGTTGCGGCGCTCGAGCACTCCGGCGACGCGCTGCAGCAGGCCGGTGGGGAGGCGGAGCCGGGAGAGCACGGGCTTCAGGCGCTCGTCGATCTCGACCGAGGTGACCGTGTGCGGGGCGAGGACGCTGGCGAGCCCCAGCAGGGAGGTGTTCCGATGCCGGAAAGTGGCGTTACCGTTCAACAGCATCCTCAGTTCGTGGGCGGTCCGCCGGGCGGACGACTAGCAGAGCCTACGCGCAGGCGGCGCGCGCGGACGCGCCGCCGCCTCGCGGGCGGAAGGGGCGGGTGGGACTAGACGAGGATCTCGGGGCTGCCGATGGATCCGGCGGGCATCTCCGCGGCGAGGCGGTTCGCCTCCTCGATGAGGGTCTGCACGATCTCCGCCTCGGGGACGGTCTTGATGACCTCGCCCTTGACGAAGATCTGCCCGCGTCCGTTGCCGGACGCGACGCCGAGCTCGGCCTCGCGGGCCTCGCCGGGACCGTTGACGACGCAGCCCATGACCGCGACGCGCAGCGGCACGTTGACGTGCTTGAGGCCCTCGGTGACCTGCTCGGCGAGCGAGTACACGTCGACCTGCGCGCGGCCGCAGCTCGGGCAGGAGACGATCTCGAGCTTGCGCTCGCGGAGGTTGAGCGACTGCAGGATCTGCAGGCCCACCTTCACCTCCTCGGCCGGGGGCGCGGAGAGGGAGACGCGGATGGTGTCGCCGATGCCCTCGGACAGCAGGATGCCGAACGCGGTCGCGCTCTTGATCGTGCCCTGGAAGGCGGGGCCGGCCTCGGTGACGCCGAGGTGGAGCGGCCAGTCGCCGCGCTCGGCGAGGAGCCGGTAGGCCTTGACCATGATGACCGGGTCGTTGTGCTTGACCGAGATCTTGAAGTCGTGGAAGTCGTGCTCCTCGAAGAGGCTCGCCTCCCAGACGGCGGACTCGACGAGCGCCTCGGGCGTGGCCTTGCCGTACTTCTGCAGCAGGCTCGGGTGCAGGGATCCGGCGTTGACGCCGATGCGGATGGACGTGCCCGCGGCCTTGGCGGCCTTCGCGATGGCGCCGACCTGGTCGTCGAACTTGCGGATGTTGCCGGGGTTCACGCGCACGGCGCCGACGCCGGCGTCGATGGCCGTGAAGACGTAGCGCGGCTGGAAGTGGATGTCCGCGATGATCGGGATCTGGCTCTTCTTCGCGAGGATGTGCAGCACGTCCGCGTCGTCCTGGTGTGGCACGGCGACGCGCACGATGTCGCACCCGGTGGCCGTGAGCTCGGCGATCTGCTGGAGCGTGGCGTTGATGTTGGTCGTCTGCGTGGTCGTCATCGACTGGACGCTGACCTGGGCGTTCCCGCCCACCTTCACCTTGCCGACGCTGATCTGACGGGTCTTGCGACGGGGCGCGAGGACCTCAGGGACCTTCGGCATTCCGAGATTGACTGCTGGCACGGGGAAGAGCCTACGTCCGATTCCTGCACGTGGAGTGCGGCGGGGGCGCGCGCGGCCGGGGACGCCGTCCGACGCGCGGCTCAGGTCAGGCGTACGGGGTTCACCAGGTCGGCGAAGATCAGCAGCGCGCTCATGGCGCCGAACAGGATCACGACCACGAAGGTCAGCGGCATGAGCTTCGCGACGTCGACCGGTCCCGGGTCGCGCCGGCCGAACGCCTTGGCGAGGAACCGGCGCACGCCCTCGACGACGGCGCCGAGCACGTGACCCCCGTCGAGCGGCAGGAGCGGCAGGAGGTTGATCATGCCGAGCGCCACGTTGAGCGAGGCGACCAGGCCGATCATGGCGGAGGCGCGCGAGGCGACGGGCGTCTCGTCGAGGCTCGCGATCTCACCGGCCACGCGTCCGACGCCGACGACGCTCATCGGCCCGTTGGGGTCGCGCTCCCCGCCGCCGAACGCCGCGCGGCCCACGTCGACGAGGCGCTGCGGGAGGTTGAGGATGAGGTTGCCGACGGCCGCCATGTTCTCGCCCGTGGTGGTGAAGGCGGCCGACAGCGGCTGCCGCTGCACTGCCTGCGTGGGCGTGAAGCCGATGAGGCCCACCTGCTGCGTGACCGGCTTCCCCTGCTCGTCGACCTCGGGCGCGCCGCGGGATCCGGGGACGGCCTGCTCGGAGAGGACGGGCGTGATGGCGAGGGTCTGCTGCGCACCGCCCCGGTCGACGACGACGTCGAGCTCGCGGCCGGCGGAGGCGCGGACGGTGGTCGTGACCTGGTCCCACGCGGTGACGGGCGTGCCGTCGATGCTGACGATGGTGTCGCCCGGCTGGAGGCCGGCGGCCGCACCGGGAGCGGCGGGGGCGCCGGCGGGGCAGGTGGCGGGATCGGCCGAGGCGGCGGATCCGGCGGGGACGATGCACGCGTTGACCTGGCCGACCGTGGTGGTGGGCTGGGTGACGCCGAAGCCGCACAGCACCACGGCGAAGAGCACCAGCGCGAGGAGGAAGTTCATCGCCGGGCCGCCCAGCATGATGACCATGCGCTTCGGCACGGGCAGCTTGTAGAAGGCCCGGTCCTCCTCGTCGCCCACGCTCTCGGCGCTGGCCTGGCGCGCGTCCTGCACGAGGAGGTCGAAGAAGCCGCGGCCCGCGCGGTCGTCGGCGGGCGGGGATCCGCCGTCGGCACCGGGCTCCGCCTGGCCGTCCCGGCGGGAGTCGGAGCCGACGAGCTGCGCGATCCCCGTGCTGCTCGTGCCGGCGCGCGAGCTCTGCGGCGGGAACATGCCGATCATGGAGATGTAGCCGCCGAGCGGGATGGCCTTGACGCCGTACTCGGTCTCGCCCTTGCGGCGGCTGAAGATCGTGGGGCCGAAGCCGATCATGTACTGCGTGACGCGGACGCCGAAGAGCTTGGCGGGCAGCAGGTGCCCGACCTCGTGGAGGCCGATGGACACGGCGACGCCGACCACGATGATGAGCACCCCGAGGATGTATAGGAAGACGCCGTCCATGGTGGGAGAGGCTACCTCCCGCATCCTGGGCGGACGCCCGCGGCGATGCGGATCCACGGGGTCGCGTCCGACGGACGCCGCGCGGGGCGCTCCCCCACAGCCCGGGTCGGCGCGGCAGGCTCTCTCACGGGAGCCCCCGGCTAGTCTGGGGGCCCGCGCGACGAGAGGTGGCCCCATGCCCGGAGAACGGACCGACGGCCTCGCCGGAGCCCTGCTCGGCGGTCGCTACCGCATCAGCGGCCTGCTCGGCCGCGGCGGCATGGCCACCGTGCACCGCGCCGTCGACGAGACGCTCGGCCGCGAGGTCGCCGTCAAGGTCTTCGCCACCGACTCCGCCGACCCGAACGAGGTCGAGCGGCAGGAGGGCGAGGTGCGGATGCTCGCGGGCCTCAGCCACCCCGGCCTCGTGACGCTCTTCGACGTGGGCGACGACGTGGTCGGCGACCGCGCGCTCGCGTTCATCGTGATGGAGATCGTCGACGGCACCACGCTCGCCGACCGCATGAAGGAGGGGCCGCTGCCCGGCCCCGAGGTCGCGCGCATCGGCGGGATCCTCGCCGACGCCCTGGGCTACATCCACCGCCGCGGGGTCGTGCACCGGGACGTGAAGCCCGCCAACGTGCTGCTCGCCCGACCCGAGGCCCCCGACGAGCCGGCCGCCGCCAAGCTCACCGACTTCGGCATCGCGCGCCTCGTGGACGGCACGCGCCTCACCTCCACCGGGTCCATCGTCGGCACCGTCAGCTACCTGAGCCCCGAGCAGGCGCTCGGCCAGGAGGTGGGTGCCGCGACGGACGTCTACGCGCTCGGCCTGGTGCTCCTCGAGTGCCTCACCGGCCGCCGCACCTTCCCGGGGACGGCCGCCGAGTCGACCATGGCGCGCGTCGTGCGCGACCCGGAGATCCCCGCGCGGCTCGGGCCGTCGTGGGTCGACCTCATCGGCCGCATGACCCGGCGCGATCCGGCCACCCGGCCCACCGCGCGCGAGGTCGCGGCGGAGCTGCGGACCGGACGGGCGCCCGCGTCCGCCGTGGACGACCCGACCGCGACGTCGACGCGGGTGATGCCCGGCGCCGCGGCCGCCGCGGCCGGCCTCGGTGCCGGCGCGACGCAGGCGGGCGCCGATGCGCGCACGGAGCGGTTCGGGGCGTCCGCGGATGCGGACGCGCGCACCGAGCGGTTCGCTCCCCCGCCCGCCGACCGCGTCGACCCGACCGGGACCGGCCTCCGGGCAGCCGACCGCGACCCCGCGAAGCGCCGCGGCACACGGGCCATCAGCATCGCGGTCGTCTCGGTGCTCATCGCGGCGGCCGCCGTGGTCGGCGTGGTCACCATCACGTCGTTCCAGGACCGCGACACCTCGTACCCGTCCGTCCCCGGCCCCCTCGGCGCCAGCCTCGAGGAGCTGCAGAAGAGCGTGGAGGACGCCCCGTGATCCGCACATCCGCCCGACCCGAGGGCACCTGCCCCGAGGGCATCCGTCCCGAGGTCACCCGCGCCCCGGCATCCGCCCGCACCCGGCGGCGTCGCGCCGCGGTGGGACTCGCCACCGTGACGACCGCCGTCCTCCTCCTCGCGGGCTGCGCCGGATCGTCGACCCCCGAGGGCCGCGCGCTCGACGACCTCCAGCAGCGCACCCTCGCGGTCACGCAGTCGTCCGCGGACGGCGACTACGCGAAGGCGCTCGCCCAGCTCGAGGAGCTGCGCGCGGCCGTCGAGGCGGACCTCGCGGCCGGGACCGTCGACCAGGCACGGCACGACGAGGTCGTCGCCCGCATCGACGCCGTGCGCGCCCAGCTCGTGGCCGCGCAGGAGGCGGCGAAGTCGACGCCGACGCCGACGCCGTCTTCGAGCCCGTCGCCCTCGCCGTCCGCGACGCCCCCGCTCGCTCCGAGCCCGTCGCCCACGCCCAGCCCGACCGCCACGACCCCGCCCGCGCCGTCGCCCAGCCCCTCGCCGGGCGGCGGGAACGGCGGCGGCAACGGCGGCGGGAACGGTGGATCCGGCAACGGCGGCGGGTCCGGCAACGGCGGGTCCGGCACCGGGAACGGCACCGGGAACGGCGGCTCGAACACCGGCAGCGGCGGCACTGGCGGCGGCGGCAACGGCGGCTCGAACGACGGCTGAGCCGTAGCGGTCGGCGGGTGAGCCGCGGCGGTCGACGACTCAGCCGCGGAGGCCGACCGCCGACCCACGCAGCCCCGCCCCGCGGCGGCACGTCCCAGGCGCCGCGGCGTCACCAGTGACGGCGGGCATCGGACCTGCGCAGGGCGGACGACGTGCCGTCCGGGGAGGTCAGCGGACGCGGGGCGGCCGGCTCGACGGCGAAGCGCCCGGTCAGACCCCCAGCACGCGGTCGGCCTCGGCGCGCGCCCAGCGCTCGGCCTCGGCGAGCGACTCGCGCGTGAGCGCGTCGGACGCCGGCTCGTGGGCGTCGACGACGCGGCGGATGGTGTCGACGATGTCGAGGAAGCCCGCGCGACCGGCGTGGAACGCGTGGACGGCCTGCTCGTTGGCCGCGTTGTAGACCGCGGGGTACGTGGATCCGGCCCGGCCGACCTCCTTCGCGAGGGGCACGGCGGGGAACGCCTCGTCGTCGAGGGGCTCGAAGGTCCAGGTGGCGGCGCGGGTCCAGTCGATGGGGACGCCCACGTCGGTCATGCGGTGCGGCCAGTTGAGGCCCAGCGCGATGGGGAGCCGCATGTCGGGCGGGGAGGCCTGCGCGAGCGTGGAGCCGTCGATGAACTCGACCATGGAGTGCACGAGCGACTGCGGGTGCACCACCACGTCAATGCGGTCGTAGGGCACGTCGAACAGGAGATGCGCCTCGATGACCTCGAGGCCCTTGTTGACGAGGGTCGAGGAGTTGGTGGTGATGACGAGGCCCATGTCCCAGGTGGGGTGCGCGAGGGCCTCGCGCGGGGTGACATCCGCGAGCTCCGCGCGCGTGCGGCCGCGGAACGGGCCGCCCGACGCGGTGACGACGAGACGCCGCACCTCCTCGGCCGTGCCGCCGCGCAGCGCCTGGGCGATGGCGGAGTGCTCGCTGTCGACGGGGACGAGCTGGCCCGGCCGGGCGATGGACCGCACCAGCTCGCCGCCGACGATGAGCGACTCCTTGTTGGCGAGCGCGAGCGTGCGGCCCTCCTCCAGCGCGGCGAGCGTCGGGCCGAGCCCCACGGATCCGGTGATGCCGTTCAGCACCACGTCGGCGTCGACCGACCGGATGAGCTGCTCGGCCTCGTCCGCTCCGAGCGCCGTGTGCTCGACGCCCGCGACGCGCGCCTGCTCCGCGAGCGCCTCGCGCTTGCTGCCGGCGCCGAGCCCGACCACCTCGAAGAGCTCCGGGTGGCGCGCGACGACCTCGAGGGCCTGCACGCCGATCGAGCCCGTGGATCCGAGGATGATGACGCGGCGCACGACGACGACCCCTACTGGCCCGCGGGGGCGGCCTGCGTGCCGAGGATGTCGACGACGAACACGATGGTGTCGGTGCCGCCGATGTCGTCGCCCTGGCCCTTGTCGCCGTAGCCGTCGGCCGGCGGGATGATCGCGATGACCTGCGAGCCCACCTTCTGGCCGACCAGCGCCTTGGTGAAGCCGGGGATGACGCCGCTCGTCTGGAACGAGACGGGCTTGCCGCCCTTGTCCCAGCTGGAGTCGAAGACCTTCTTGGTGGTCCAGTTGATGCCCGTGTACTGCACCGTGACGTTCGCGCCGTCGGTGACCGTCTCGCCCGTGCCCACCTTCAGGTTCGCGATCTTCGTCTCCGTCGGCGGCGCGGCGTCGGGGATCGTGATGGTGGGGGCGCCGTCGTCGCCGAGCACGACCGTGGGGAAGCCCTCGGGCGCGGGCTGGTCGGCGCCGTCGGCGCGCGTCGGGACCTGGCTCAGGACGTCGACCACGATGACGATCGGGTCGTCGGCGCCGAGGCCCAGCTGCGAGGCCTGCTCGGCGGCGAAGCCGTCGGCGGCCGGGACCACGGCGACGATGCGGGATCCGACCTTGGTGCACTCGACCGCACGGACCACGCCGGGGACGAGGGCGCTGTCGTCGAGGTTCGCGGGCAGCGGCGCGTCGCCGTTGTACGCGAGCTGCGGGAGCGCGGCTCCCGTCGTGCCGTTGTAGCCGGCGAGCGCGATGTTCGCGGTGGAGCCGGCGCCGACCTCGGCGCCGTCGCCCTGCGTGACGACCGTGCGCTCGGTCGTGTCGACCTTGAGCGGCCCGTCGACCGTGACCTCGGGGGCGGACCCGAAGTCGCCCGACACCTTCACGGACTTCGACGCGTCGCCCGACTGCGTGTCGATGCACGAGGCGCCGGCCGTGCGCGCGCCCGCCGTGGGGCTGGCGGACGGATCGGCCGAGGGCGCGCCGCTGCCGGAGCAGGCGGACAGGGCCAGGACGGCGGCCGCGGCCAGGGTGAGGGGGATGCGTCGCTTCACGGGAGTCGCTTTCATCGGCGCGCCGGACGCGCCAGGTTTGTGGGAGGGACGCGGACAGTCTGCCCGATGCGGCCGGGCGGCGCCTGACAGGGACGACAGGCGAGCACCGGGATCCGACGGGTCAGACGGGTCAGACGGGTGCGACCACCGTGCGCGGCTCGTGATGCACGGGGAAGGCGACGCTCGCCGCGATGAAGCAGCGCTCCGATGCGCCCCGGTGCAGGGAGGTCGCCAGCTCGACCTGGGCGGGGTCCCGCACGGTGACGACGGGCCGCAGCGTGACCTCGACGAAGTGGCCGCCCCCGTCCGCGGTCTGGCGCATCGTGCCCGTGGGCTCGTCCGTGTACCCGACGACGACGACCCCGGCCGCGGTGGCCGCCTGCAGGTAGCTGAGCAGGTGGCACTGCGCGAGCGCGGAGAGGAGGGCGTCCTCGGGGTTCCAGCGGGCGGCGTCGCCGCGGAACGGACGGTCGGCGGATCCCAGGAGGTCGGGCTTGCCGTCGATGCGCACCACGTGGTCGCGGCCGTAGGAGCGGGGGTCGGACGTGCCGGATCCGCGGTCGCCCGTCCACTCGAGGGACAGGGCGTAGCGGTGCTCGAAGTGCATGCGATCACGCTACCGGCCCGGCTGCGGGGCCTCTCGGATCCGGGCTCCCGCGCGGGTAGGCTCGCCGGATCATGACAGACACCCTGGACTCCGCCCTCGTCGGCACTCCTGCCGGCTCCGCCTCCGACTCCCCCGCCGCGACCGCGGCTGCCGCCCGTCCGCAGGTGCCGCAGGAGCGACGCATCGTGACGGAGATCCCGGGACCGCTCTCCCGCGAGCTGCACGAGCGCCGGAAGCGCGTCGTGCCGCCGGGCGTCTCGTCGCTGCTGCCCGTGTACGTCGCGCGTGCGCACGGCGCGATCGTCGAGGACGTGGACGGCAACCGCTTCATCGACCTGGGCGCCGGCATCGGCGTGACCACCGTCGGCCACACGCGCCAGGAGGTCGTGGACGCCGCGACCGCGCAGCTCGGCGACGTGATCCACACCCTCTTCACCGTGACCCCGTACGAGGAGTACGTGCGCGTGGCGGAGCTGCTCGCGGAGCACACGCCCGGCACGCACGAGAAGCGCACCGTGCTCGTGAACTCGGGCGCGGAGGCCGTGGAGAACGGCGTGAAGATCGCCCGCAAGCACACGGGCCGCCGCGCCGTCGCGGTGCTCGACCACGGCTACCACGGCCGCACGAACCTCACGATGGCCATGAACTACAAGGCCGCGCCCTATGGCACGGGCTTCGGGCCCTTCGCCGGCGACGTCTACCACGCGCCGAGCTCGTACCCGTATCACGACGGGCTCTCCGGCGCCGAGGCGGCGGCCCGCACGATCTCGTACCTCGAGAAGCGCATCGGCGCGAGCGACCTCGCGTGCGTCGTGGCCGAGCCCATCCAGGGCGAGGGCGGGTTCATGGTGCCGGCCGACGGCTTCCTCCCCGCGCTGCAGGAGTGGTGCACGGCGAACGGCGTGGTCTTCATCGCCGACGAGATCCAGTCGGGGCTCGCGCGCACCGGCCGCTTCTTCGCGAGCGAGCACCTCGGCCTCGTGCCGGACCTCGTGCTGACGGCCAAGGGCATCGCGGGCGGCCTGCCGCTCGCGGGCGTGACCGGCCGCGCCGAGATCATGGACTCCGCTCTCCCCGGCGGGCTCGGCGGCACGTTCGGCGGCAACCCCGTCGCGGCAGCGGCCGCCGTGGCCGTGTTCGAGGCGATCGAGGCGCACGGTCTGCTCGCCGAGGCGACGCGCATCGGCGAGCACCTGCACCGCGCGCTCACGGCGCTGCAGGCGGAGCACGACATCATCGGCGACGTGCGCGGCATCGGCGCGATGATCGCGATCGAGCTCGTGCAGCCGGGCACCGGATCCACCACCAAGGAGCCGAACGCCGAGGCCGTCGCGGCCATCGCGGCGCACTGCCACGCGCACGGCGTGATCATCCTCACCGCCGGCACGTACGGGAACGTGCTGCGCTTCCTGCCGAGCCTCGCCATCTCCGAGGAGCTTCTCGACGACGCGCTCGCCGTGCTGGCCGACGCGTTCCGGGCGCTCTGATGGGGACGACCGTCGAGACGATCCCCGTGCAGGGCGCCGTGGAGCTCGCGGTGCTCGACCGCAGCGGCTTCGTGGAGTCGCGCCATGTGGGCGCGGCCGTGGTGCTGTCGGGCGAGGGCGACGTGCTGCGCGAGGTCGGGGACGTGTCGACGCCCGTCTTCCCGCGCTCGAGCATGAAGCCGTTCCAAGCCCTCGCGGTGCTCGCGAGCGGCGCGGAGCTGACCGAGGGGGAGCACGTGCTCGCCACGGCGAGCCACGCGGCGACCGCACGGCACGTGGAGGTGGTGCGCGGGATCCTCGCCAAGGCCGGGCTCGACGAGTCCGCCCTCCGCTGCCCCGCGGACTGGCCGCTCGACCGGGCCGCGCGCGACGAGCTCGTGCGCGCCGGGATCCCCGCCTCCCCCGTCTACATGAACTGCTCCGGCAAGCACGCCGCGATGCTGCTCGCGTGCACCACCAACGGCTGGTCCACCGACGACTACCTGCACCCGGACCACCCCCTGCAGGTGCGGATCCGCGACGTGGTCGAGCGATTCACGGGCGAGCGCATCGCGACGACGGGGATCGACGGCTGCGGCGCTCCCGTGCACGCGATGTCGCTCACGGCGCTCGCGCGCGGGATCCACCGCATCGCGACCTCCGCCGCGGGCTCCCCGTTCGCGCTGTACCGCCACGCGGCGGCCCTCACGGCGGCCGTCCGCGCGCAGGGCTGGGCCATCGATGGCCCGGGCCGCGCGAACACCGTGGTCATCGAGCAGCTGGGGCTGTTCGCGAAGGGCGGGGCCGAGGGCATCATGATCATGACCGCCCCCGACGGCACGACCGTCGCCTCGAAGACGCTCGACGGCAGCCTGCGGGCGTCGACCATCGTGGCGCTGGAGCTGCTCGCCGAGGCGGGTGCGATCACCCGGGACGACGTGGAGCGCGTGCGCCCCGACCTCGACCTCGTGGTGCTCGGCGGCGGCGTGCCCGTCGGCGCGATCCGGGTCTCGCCGACGCTCATCGGCTGAGCGCCGGGTCGGCGGCAGCGGCAGCGGGCGCGGGCTCGGGCTCCCGCGGCCCGACGGTCTCGGGCGCGCGCAGCCAGGATCGGCGCTCGACGGCGCCGTCCGGCGCGACCCGCCACACCCGCCCCGGGACGGGCGCGAGCGGCGGCGGCACCTGGCGGATGCGCAGGAGCGTGCGGACGTCCCGCGGCGCGCACCCCTCGAGCACGACGCTGCCCGCCCGGCGGATCTCCGCGAGCAGGGCGCCGCGGACGAGCCAGGCGTCGGGATCGCCGACGACGACATGCGGCATGCCGTCGCGATCGCGCGCGCCGGGGGCCACATGACCCGGATCCGGCGACCAGCCGAGCGGCAGGTCGAGCACCTCCACGGCCTCGTGGCCCTCCGCGCGGAGACGCGCCGCCGCCTCGGCGGGAGCCGACGCGACGAGCGCGTGCACCGGACCGTCCTCGAGCACCAGGGGCGGGGCCGGGTCCGCGAGTGCGGGTGCGAGTGTGGGTGCGGGTGCGGGGAGCGCGTGAGCATCCGGGCCGGCTCCCGCCGCCCGGTCCGCGGGCGGCAGCGCCACCTGGATCCGCGCCCCGCGCCACTCCCCCGCGCCCGGCCCGGCGGCCGGGTCGAACAGCGACGGCTCCCCGCCGGCGAGCACGTGCTCCTGGCGCGTCGGCAGCGCCAGGAGCACGGGCGGACCCGCCGCGGCGCCGACGGCCTGCAGCGCGCCGCCCGGCCGCCTCGCCGATGCCGCGAGCGCGACGCCCGCGTGGGGCCCCTCGCGGACCAGCGCGGCGAGCAGCTCGAGGAGGGCCGCCTGATGGTCGGGGTCGAGGCGGGAGACGGCCACGTCGAGGTCGTCGGCGAGCACGACCAGCGGTGCGGGCCGCGGGCCCGGCCTCCGGATGCGGGCCACAACGGCCGTGAGGGCGTCCCAGCAGCCCTCCGGATCGGCGGGCACCCGGCTGACCCGCACGCCCGCGGCGGCCGCGGAGGCGGCGAGCGCCCCCAGGCACGAGCTGCGCCCGGATCCCGGACCGCCGAGCACGAGGAGGTGCCCGTCCGTCGCGGGACGCCAGAGCGCGGCCGCGCGGCGCTGCTCGGCGGGCAGGTCCACGAGCGCGAACGGCAGGGCCACGTCGTGACCGTCGCCGTCCGGGGACGGGCCTGCGGACGGGGACGCGCGGAGGGGCGGGAGACCCGCGAGCCCGGCGAGCGGGACGACGGCGGGGAGCGGGTCCAGCCACGGACGACGGACCGGCCGCCGGGGCACGCGCTCGGATGCGATGCGCGCGAGGTCGTCGGCCGTGGTGACGGCGACCTGGAAGGGGCGCGCGGATCCGCCGTGCGCGCCCAGCAGGCAGCGGCCTGCCGGGGCGGCGGGCAGGTGCGCGGCGTCGGGGGTGCCGAGGAGCGCCCGGCTGTCGGCCTCGTTGTTGACGCGCAGCGACAGCCGGAGGTCGCAGTTGGCGAGGACGGCGTCGCGGACCACGCCGGCCGGCCGCTGCGTGCACAGGACGAGGTGCATGCCGAGCGACCGCCCGCGGGACGCGATGTCGGCGACCACCTCGTGCAGGCCGTCCTGGTCGGCGAGGAGCGCGGCCAGCTCGTCCACGACGATGACGAGCCGGGGGAGGATGCCGGCGGCGCGCGGGTCGTCGAGGTCGCGGGCACCCGCCTCGCGCAGGGTGCGCTCGCGGTGGCGGATCTCCGCCCGGAGGCTCTCGAGGGCGCGGCGCGCGCCGCGGCCGTCGAGGTCGGTGACGAGCCCGACCGCGTGCGGGAGGACGAGGAGCGGATCGAAGGCGGCGCCGCCCTTGAAGTCGACGAGGAGGACCGTGACGTCCTCGGGCGGATGCGCGGCCGCGAGGGCCGCCATCCAGGTGACGAGGAGCTCGCTCTTGCCGCTGCCCGTCGTGCCCGCGACGACGGCGTGCGGCCCGTCCGCCACGAGGTCGACGACGACGGGACCGTCATGCCCCGCGCCGATGGCCGCCGGGAGCCCTCCCGGACGGAGGGTCGATCGCGGATGCCCGCCCGCGGCACCGGCGCTCGTCGCGACCTCGGCGAGCGGGACGCGCGCGGGCAGGGGCGTCCGTGCCGCAGCGAGGCCGCGGCGGCGCGCGAGGGCCGCGAGCTCGTCGGCGAAGCGCGCGGCCTCCGAGAGGGAGACGAGCTCGGGCCGGACGACGCCGGCGCGGGCGGCGGATGCGGCGTGCGGCTCGCCCTCCCCGAGCGCCCCGGGCGCCTCCCGCGGCGCTCGGACGGCGGGCACGGGCGGGCCGGCGGGCACGGGCGGGCCGGCGGGCGGCGGCGTCTCGGATGGGGCGCCCCCGACGGGATCCACCGCGAGGAGGTGCGCCGAGCCGGGTCCGTGCAGGTCGAGCACCGTGCGGCACGCCGCCGGCAGCGACTCCACGCGCGACGCGGACGCGAGCACGACGGGACGACCGCGGACGAGCAGGTGCACGGCGACGACGTCCTCGTCGGGATCCCGGCGCACGGGCGCGTCGCCGACTCGGGGGCCGTCGGCGGCGCGGGGACCGTCGGCGGTGTGGGGAAGGCGGTCGAGCCACGCCCACTCCGCGCCCGGCGGCCGCGCGTCGATGCGCAGGTCGTCCGGGGAGAGGGCGTGCACGAGCTGCACGACGGCGCCGCGCAGCACGGGGGCGACGAGGGCGGCGGGACCGCGGAGGCCGAGCCCGCCCGCGGACGACGCGAGCACGGGGGCGTCGGGGATCCAGCGGACGTGCTCCGCCCAGAGCGGCGGATCCGCGGGACCCGTCCGCGCGCCCGTCAGGGTGCACGGACGGGTGCCCCGGCGGCGGCGGCGGGCCGCGAGGCCATCGGCGGCGCGCCCGGGCCGACGAGGAGACAGGGGCGCGGGCAGCACGGCGTCCGCCTCTCCGCGCCAGACGAGGCCGCTCGGCACGGCGCCGCATCCCACGACGAGCGGCGGCGTGGGGCCGTCGGCGCCCGGGGCCGCCCGCCACAGCAGGGCGGGGTTCGCCCGCCCGTCGAGGATGTCGCGGGCGGACGGCGCCCGGGAGAGGAGCGCCCGGCGCGCGGCGGAGAGGCGCGTCTCGACCTCCTCGCGCAGCCGCAGGAGGGCGACCTCGCGATCCCGGGCGGCCCGTCGCCGAGCGCGGCGCGCGGCGACGCGCTGGTCGGCCACGCCCGCGACGGCGACCACCGGGCCGAGCGCGGCGAACAGCAGGGCGTAGGGCGACCGGGTGATGGCCCACACCGCGACGCTGACGACGAGGGGGGCCGCCACGCCGAGCACGGGGAACGGGGGCGGCGGGGCGGGCGGCGGCGAGGGCGGCGGGGCGATGTCCACGCGGCCAGGGCACCACGGCGGAGCGACGCCGACGGACGCGGCGGCCGACGCCGTGGAGGGAAGCGCCGCCGCGCGGCTGGGGAGGGCGCGCCGGACGGGTGCCGGTCAGCTCTCCGGGCGCGCCCCTCCCGCACCGCGCGGCCCGCGACGCCCGCGCAGCCCCTGCAGCCCACGAGTCCCGCCCCGCCCGGCCCGCCCGATCCGCAGCGACGCCGTCGACGCGAGCGCCCGCAGCCGCTGCCGCCGCGTGCGCCCCGCGTCCATGCGCGCGGCCAGCTCGTCCGCACGGCGCCACGCGGCATCGGCGAGCGGATCCAGCACCTCGCCGGGCGCGAAGACGGACTCGTCCGCGACCTCCGCGAGCCCGCGGGCGCCGCCGACGCCGGCCAGGCCCGCGATCTCGCGGCGCGTCGCCGGCACGCGCGGCACCAGTCCACGGTCGACCGCGCCGTCGCGGAACTCGTCCCAGGCGCCCGCCACCCGGTCGCGCGCGGCCGGCGCGCGCCGCCGACGCCGTCGACGCCCGGCCTTGGCGCCCACGACCGCGAGGAACGGCGAGGCGGCGAGCCCCAGCGCGAGGAGCGACCAGCCCGCGACCCGTACGACGGCGAGCAGGGCCCGGAGCGTCGGATCCGCCTCGGGCCGGTCGTCGCGGCTCGCGTCGGGCGGGGTGCGGTCGTCGGGCTCGGCCTGCTCCTCGACGGGCGGGGGCAGGACGGTCTGCGGGCGGGCGACCTCGGTGGGCTCGTCGGGCAGGGCGTCGGGCACGTCGCGGACGGGCGGGTTCGGGTCCACCGCGACCCAGCCGGAGGATGCCGTGTCGACCTCGATCCAGGCCGTGACGTCTGATCCGGTCACCGCGACGGGCCCGCCCGCCGCGTCCCGCACGGCCGCCTCGCCGGGCGCGAAGCCCATGACGACGCGCACCGGGAAGCCGAGGTCGTCGGCGAGGAGCGCCGCCGCGACCGCGTACTGCTCCGCGTCCCCGAGCATCGGCCGCGCGGTGAGGAGGTCGGCGATGCGCTCCGCGGAGTGGCCCGAGCGGCTGAAGGGCGCGTCGCCCAGGCCGTGGCTCACGTAGCCGTCGGCGCGGAGGGCGGAGATCGCGGCGACGAGCTGCGCGCCCTGCGACGCGGACGTGCCGAGCCCGGCGTCCGCGCCGCCCGCGGTGCCGCCGTCGCGTGCGGCCGTGGAGACGTCGACGCGCGCGGCCACGGCATCCGGGACGCCCGTCGGCCTAGGCGCCACGGCGTCGCCCGGCCGCTCGTCGGCGAGCGCCTCGAGCGGCGGGGTCGCGGGGACGACCGCCTCGATGCGATACGCGTCGCCCTCCGCGAGCCCGCCGACGACGGCGCCCGTCGCGATCGCGTCGTCGTAGTAGAAGGAGTCGGCGAGGCGGCCGGAGCCGGGGCCGTCGAAGCCGATGCGCTCCAGGCGGCCCGCACCCGGCAGCCAGACGCCGCGGTAGGAGCCGATGACGACGTCGAGCGCGATGTCGTCGCCCGTCGCGCCCCGCTGGTCGAGCCGGTACGGCACGCGCGCGAAGGTCCCGGACGCCCGGCCGGTGCGGGACGCCTCCCCGCCGCGCGCGCCGCCGACCCCGTAGACGACGCCGTCGTACGTGTCGAGCGCGGCCAGCCGGATCCGCCCGCCCGCGGGCAGGCCGGACACCGTGAGCAGGGTCGCGTCGACCGCGGGCTCCTTCCAGTAGGTGCGGAAGGACGAGAGCGGGCTGATCTGGTCGCGCGGGTCGAAGGGCTGCTCGACGGCGGAGCGGAGGCCCGTGCGCGCGACCTCGGGCGGCAGGGCGTGCGCGGCGGCGACGCCCGCGACGAGCGCGACGCCGAGCACGGCGACGGCGGATGCGCCGGCGCGTGCGCCCGAGCGGCGGCGGTCTGCGGCCGACTCGAGGGGCACGCCGGATCCGCGTCCCAGGCGCTGCACCGCGCGGTGCCGACGGCGCCAGCGGCAGCGGGCGATCCAGAGCAGGGCCGTCGCGAGCCAGGCCAGCGCGACGGGGACGAGGAGGCCCGAGGCGTCGGGCGCGTCCGGGCCCTGGCTGCGGTCGGGGCCGAGGGCGGCGCCCACGACGAGGACGACGAGCGACGGGATCACCGCGAGCTCGGGCCGGCGGGAGCGCAGCGCGACGGTGGGGCCGATGACGGCGGCGAGCAGCAGGAGCGCGAAGGCGGGCACGAGGAGCGCCTGGTAGTCGCCGACCGGCAGCGCGATCGTCAGGAGCCGCACGATCCCGAGGGACGCGCCCTCCACGAGGTCCGCGAGCCCGCCGAGCGTGGGACGCCAGCCGTCGACGGCGCGCGTGGGCACCGCGAGCGGGACGCCGAGGAGGAGGAACAGCGCCACGACGATCCCCGCGACCACCGCGCTCCCCCAGCGCCGGCGCGCGCCCGCGACCGCGACGGCCGCGCCGACGGCGATCGTGATCGCGGCCATGCGCGGGAACGACGCGTCCTGGTGCACGGGCCAGAAGGCCGCCGCGCCGAGGCCGGCGAGGAGGGCGAGCGCGAGCACGGGGACGAGGGTGCGGCCGGGGTCGCGGGAGCCGGCGGGGACGCGGGGGCGGCGGGATCCGGCGGCGGGCCCGGCGGCGCCGGCGCGCGCTCCGGGTGCGCGTCCTGCCTGGACGGCGGAGGCGGCGGGCCCGGCCCGCCCGCCCGCGTCGCCGAGCTCGGCCCCGCTCACGACCCGCTCCGCTGCAGGGCGCCGCGCAGGTCGTCGAGGTAGCCGACGGTGAGCACCGTGAGGTCGCCGAGGCGCCGGAGGCGGGGCTCGGCCTCGGGATCGCACACGACGGCGACCACCTGCACGCCGGGCGGGAACCCCACGGCGGCGTGCCGGATCGACGCGGAGGACGCACCGGTGCCGCAGACGAGGAAGACGACGGAGACGCCCGCGACCTCGTCGGCCGCGGCGCGCGCGACCTCGACGAGGGACGCGGCGCGGTCGGTCGCGCGGATCTCCGCGAGGTCGTCGAGGAGGCGCGTCGGCGTGACGGTCGCGAGGCGGAGGAGGCGCGGCGGGCGGGATCGGGCCGCTCCCGGGCGTGCGACGCCGCGGAGGGCCCCGGCCGGCGTCGAGACGGCGGGAGCGTGATCCGCCCGCCCGCGCCCGGCCCCGCGGTCCGCGCTCGCGACCACCGACACCGAGCGGGCATCGACGATGGCGCGTGCGCCGAGCGATCCGACGACGCTCACGGCCAGCTCGAACTCCGCGTCGGCGGTGGATCCGGCGAGCGCGCCGTCCGCGCGCCCCGCCGCCGCGGTGGTCCCGCCCGCGGCCCCGGCGGCGACGGGATCCGAGCCGGTGCCCGCAGCCGCGCCCCCCGCAGCCGCCGCGGCGGCCTCCCCGTCCGGATCCCCGGCCCCGTAGTCCCCCGCGTGCAGCGACAGCGCGACCATGATGTGGCTCCGCCGGGTCTCCTCGAACCGCCGCACCATGTGCACGCCGGTCTTCGCGGTCGACCGCCAGTGGATGTGCCGCATCTCGTCGCCCGGCACGTACTCGCGCAGCGACTGGAACGACACGTCGCTGTCGGCGAGGTCGCGCGTCGCCCGGCCCTCGAGGTCGCGCACGAAGCCCGTGCTGGTGCTCGGCAGGGCCAGCGTGCGCGGGTGCACGAGGAGGCGGGTCGCGCGGGCCTCGGTGGACTCGCGGCGGACGAGCCCGAGCGGGTCGCCGCGGACGATGCGCGCGGGACCGAGGGCGATCACGCCGCGGCGCGTCGTGGGCACGACGAACACGTCCTCGTGCACCTGGCCGTGACCGAGGGAGGGCACGTGGATCTCGGCCAGCCCGGATCCCACGGGCACCTCGACCGTGAGCCCCACCGCCCGCCGGCGCAGCGGGTTCCGCACGGCGACCGTCGCGGGCGCGCGCTCCCCCGCGACGACGCGGTCGCGCGGGAGGCGGAGCGCGACCTCGACGCCCGCGGATCCGACGAGGTGCAGCCCCGCGAGCACCCCGAGCGCGACCGCCGTCCACGCGACCGCGACGAGCTCGCGCCAGCCGAGGGCGTACCCGGCGACGCCCGCGACGACGGCCGCGAGCGCGACGACGCGGCCGAGCGGCGTGACGACGCCGACGAGCCGCCGGATCGCGTCCCGCGGCGGCGCGGCGGCGGCCTGCGGATCGTCGCCCGCACCGGGAGCCGGGGCGGCAGGGGTCCCGGCGGCAGAGGCGCCCGCCGCAAGGGCGCCCGCCGCAGGGGCGCCGGCCGCAGGGGCCCCGGCCGCAGGGCGCCCGGCGTCGGCGACCGCGCTCATCCGGCGGGGCGCGCGCCCGCGGCGCCCGTGCCGACGCCGGCACCCGCGGCGCCGGCGTCGCCCGCGGACGGCGCCCCCGCGTGCCGGTCGCGCGGCGGCACGGTCTCGATGAGGATCTGCGACAGCACGCTCGTGGCGGTGACCCCGTCGAACTCGGCCTCGGGATCCAGCAGCAGGCGGTGCGCGAGCACGGGTTCGGCGAGCGCCTTCACGTCGTCGGGCACCACGTAGTGCCGGCCGTCCGCCGCGGCCCAGGTGCGGGAGGCGCGTAGGAGGGCGAGTGCCCCGCGCACGCTCGCGCCGAGCCGCACCTCGGGCGCCTGCCGCGTGGCGTCGACGAGGCGCACCACGTAGTCGGCGATCGCGGGATCCACGTGCACGGTGCCCGCGCGCTCCTGCAGCGCCCGCACCGAGGCGGCCGTGGCGACGGGCGCGAGCGTCACGTCGTGCGCGCTGACGGACGCGCCCTGCAGGATCCTGAGCATCGACTCGTGGTCGGGGTACCCGATGGAGGTGCGCAGCAGGAACCGGTCGAGCTGCGCCTCGGGCAGCGCGTAGGTGCCCGCCTGCTCGATCGGGTTCTGCGTCGCGATCACCAGGAACGGGTCGCCCACGTCGTGGGGCGCGCCGTCGACCGTGACACGGCCCTCCTCCATCACCTCGAGGAGCGCGGACTGGGTCTTCGGGCTCGCGCGGTTGATCTCGTCGGCCAGCACGATGCTCGCGAACAGGGGCCCGCGGTGGAACTCGAACCCGCCCGTGCGCTGGTCGTAGACGCTGACGCCCGTGATGTCGCCAGGGAGCAGGTCGGGCGTGAACTGCACGCGGCTGTGCGTGCCGTCGACCGTCTGCGCCATGGCGCGCGCGAGCGAGGTCTTGCCGGTGCCGGGCACGTCCTCGAGCAGGAGGTGCCCTCCCGTCACCATCGCGGTGAACGCGAGCCGCACCACGTGCGACTTCCCGAGCAGCACCTGCTCCACGTTGCGCACGAGCGCGGCGAACTCGTCCTGGAAGGCGCGGGCCTCGTCGGCGGTCATCGTCATGGGGGCGTGCCTCTCGGGTGCGGACGCGGGTGCGGGTGCGGGTCCGGGTCCGGGTGCGGACGCGGGTGCGGGTGCGGGTGCGGGTGCGGGTGCGGGTGCGGGTGCGGGTGCGGGAGCGGGTGCGGGTGCGGGTGCGGGAGCGTGGGCGTGTCCGGGTCCGGGTCCGGGTCCGGCGGCCGCGGGGTCGGCCGTCATCCGCGGTGGGCGTACGTGTACAGGGTGCCCGAGTCCGCGGCGACGCGCACCTCCAGGATCCGCTCGGCGCCCGCCGGCAGGGCGCAGGATCCGGCCGCTCCGGAGGAGCCGTCCGTCCACGCGCCCTCGCCGCCGCAGCGCCACTCGCTCCGGGCGTAGCCGCCGCCGACCGCGGGCGGGGTGGAGGTCCAGGAGACGATCGTGCCGCCGGCTGCGTCCGCCTCAAACCGCACGTCGCCGGCGCGCGCGTCGACCGCCGTGCCGGCGTCGACCGCGACCGACCAGCCGCTCGAGCGCGGACGTCCGTCGGTCCCCCGGTCGCCGCGCGGCAGCGAGACCGTGACGGCGGGCGCGGAGGGCGCCGTGCGCGGGGTGAGCTGGCCGGCCTCGACGACCGTGCAGCCCTGGCTGTTGGCGGCGAGCACCGTGAACGCGACGGGCTGGTCGGCGGCGAGGCCCGCGAACACGTGACTCGTGGCGCCGCCCACGTCGACCGCGGGACCGTGCTCGGCCGACCACGGCGTCACGCCCTCCGTGGCGACCGAGCAGCCGGGCGCGGATCCGGGCGCGTGCGCGGCCACGAGGTAGCGGATCCCGTCGACGCCCGGCCCCTGGAACGCCGGCCAGGAGACCGTGACGCGCGTCTCGTCCGCCGGGTCGGCGACGGCGGTGGGCGTGCCGGTCGCGGTCGGGGCGCCGCGCGGCGTGCCCGTGATGGAGGCGGTGAGCCACGCGGATCCGTCCTGCACCTGCGCACTGTTGCGGGCGGCGACGCCCACGGCGACGGGCACCTCGGCGACGAGCGACGGATCCCGCACCTCGACGCTGGTGGCGTCCGCGGCCACCTGGCGGGTGACGCCGCCGACCGTCACGATGTACTGCGAGACCGGGCTCGACGACGAGGGCACCGCCGACGGCTGCCACGACACGCGCAGCCCGTCCGCGAGCGGCTCGGTGACGAGGCCGGCGGGCACGGCCGGCAGCACGTCCGACCACAGGCCCGAGATCGAGACGGGCTCCGAGGCGCCCACGCCGTTGACGGCCCGCACCTCGACCTGCACCGCGGACGACGGGCCGTTGCCGGGCGTCGGCACGGTGCACGTGGTGGACGGGCAGGTGGTCGTGGCGGTGACGACACCGCCGCGGAGCACGCGGACCTGGTAGCCCGTGATCGGCGACCCGTTGACGACGCCCGGCTCGAACGCGACCGTGAGCGCGCGGTCGGCGAAGCCCGTGGCGCGGAGGGCCGTGACCGGTCCCGGGCGGTCCTGCACGTGGATCACGACGGTGCCGAACGCCGCCCGGCCCGCGTCGCCCGTGGCGTCGCGCACCTCGTACTGCACGCGCACGTCGCCCGGCACGGCGTCGGCGGACGCGGCGACGGCGAGCGTCGCGCGGTCGGCCGACGGCGTCACCGTCACGCCCGCCGGGAGGCTCGCGCCGTCGGCCCCGCGGATGGACGCGACCGTGAGCGGCGCGCCCGGGAAGGGGTTCCCCGCCTGGTCGTTGGCGAGCACGTCGATCGTGGTGGCGGATCCGCGCGTCACGGTGCCCTCGTCGGTCGCCGGCTGGGCGAGCGGCCGCGTCGACGGCACGACCCGGAGGTCCACCCGTCCGGCGCGTCCGGCCTGCGTGGCGTCGCGCACGCTCACGGCGAAGGACGTCGCGACGCCCTTCTCCACGCCCGCGTCGGCCGAGATCCGCAGCGTGCCGCCCTCGACGGAGGCGCGGAAGCCCTCGCCCACAGCGCCCTCGATCGCGTACGCGAGCTGCCCGCGGTCGTCCTGGTACGGGTAGGCGGTGAGGCGGCCGAGGTCGATGTCCTTGGGCTGGCCGGGCTCCAGGTCGATGACCGCGCCCGTGAACACGGGCGGCTGGTTCTCGGTGGGCGTGACCGTGACGGGGAGCACGAGCGCGGCCGTGCGCCCACCGCCGTCGCCCGCGGAGTCGGTGACCGTGAAGGAGAGCGCGGCGGGGCCGAAGTAGCCGGGCTCGCTGCGGTACGCGACGGTGTCGTCGTCGACGAGCTCCACGGGTCCGTCGGCGTGCGTGGCGGAGAGGGAGTTGGGGTCGGCGATGCGCACGGCCCGGCCGCCCGCGGCCACCACGTGGTCGTCGAGATCGACGACGAGCCGCTCGCCGCTCGCGACGGACGGCCGCGGCTGTCCCACGCGCAGCTGCGGCAGCGTGTCCTCGAAGCCGGGCACCCAGACGAAGGCGGTCGCGGTGACGCCCTGGTCGTCCGGCTGCGCCACCGTGAACGGCACGATGCGGCGCGCGTCGCCGACCTCCACGCGGATGCGGCCGTCGGGCGTCACGCGCGCCACGTCGTCGTAGCCCGCGCCGACGGAGAGCACGAGCGCCGACGCGTCGCCCTCCGCGGAGAACACGTTGCGCATCACGTCGACGTCGACGCTCGTGCGGTCGAGCACGTCGGAGAGCTGGAGCACGGTGTCGCGCGCGATCGGGCGCGTGGGCGGCGCGGCCGGATCCACGACGACCGTGAGGAACGCCTCGTCCGTGCCGCCGCGCGCGTTCCGCACGCCGTAGACGAAGCCGTAGCGCCCGGCCTCCTCGGGCGCGACGACGCGCACGGTGTCGCCGTCGAGCCCCGCGACGGGTCCCGCGGACTGCGGCTGCACCGAGACCAGCGAGAGCGCGCCGCCGTCCGGGTCCGTGTCGTTCGCGAGCACCTGCACGCGGAGCACCCGGCCGGGCCGCACGGTGACGACGTCGGCCGTCGCGACCGGGTTCCTGGCGCCCTCGACCCGCGGGCTGATGCCCACGCGGATCGTGCCGGTCGCGCGCGCCCCGAGCCCGTCGACCACGGCGTACGCGAACGCGTCGGTGCCGGTGGAGTAGTCGCCGGCCCGGTAGTCGATCCAGTCGGGCCCGACCTCCGCGACCTGGCCCTTCTCGGGCCCGGCGTCCTGGCCGAGGAGCCGCACGGAGTCGCCGTCGGGGTCGATGCCCGTGAGCGGCACGGGGATCCGCACGGTCTCCCCCGCGAGCACGCGCGCCGTGAGCGGCCGCGGCACGGGCGCCGTGTTGGTCGCGGCGTCGGCCTCGCGCACCGACACCGTGAGGGTCGCGGTCGCCCACTGGCCGTCGGGCGCGACGGTGCGGTAGACGGCCGTGTGGTCGCCCGTGCGGTCGGGCGCGAGGTAGCGCAGGCGGTCGCCGCTCGCGAAGAGGAGGCCGGCGCCCTCGGGCAGCGGATCCACGAGCACCGGGTCGAGGCGCAGCGCGTCGCCGTCGGGCTGCTCGTCGTTGGCGAGCACGGGGATGTCGACGGCGTCGCCCACGCGCACGGCCACGCGGTCGTCGACGGCGACGGGCGGCTGCCGCACGGCGGGCTCGGGCACCTCGATCACGGTGATGACGCCCGTCGCGTCCGCGACGCCGTTGCTCACGCGGTAGCCCACGTCCACGGGTCCGTCGAGCGGCCGGGTGAGCGTGATCCGCACGAGCCGCTGCCCCACGACCTCCGCGCGCACGCCGGCGGCGTCGCCGGGCGACACCGCGTCGGTGACCACGAGCACGCCGCCCGTGGGATCGAAGTCAGCGGCGAGCACGTCCACGTCCTGCGCCTCGAGCGCCCGCACGAACACGGTGTGCGGCACGGTCACGGGCCGGCCGTCGGACTCGGGGGCGCCGCGCACCTCGACGCGCACGACGCCCGTGGCCGTGGTCCGCCCGTCGGTCACCGTGTACTCGAGCAGGTGCGTGCCGGTCCGGGTGCCCTGCAGGCGGACGGTGCCGGCCTCGAGGTCGGGCGTGACCTGCACGCCGGGTCGCGCGGGCGCCGACGCCAGCCGGATCGCCCCGCTCCCGCCGCGCGCGTGCAGGAGCGCATCGACCGTGATCTCGCGCCCGACCGACGCCTGCACCACGAAGCCCTCGGCCACGAGCGGCACGTCGCCGGCGCGGCGGACGGTCACGACGAGCGCGCCGGATCCCTCCTCGCGCCCGTCGGACACCTGGAGCGCCACCGTGCGCGTGTCGCCGCCGGCCCCCGCGTCCGTGTAGACGACCCGGCCGTCGGGCTTCCAGCTCACGGCGTCGGGCGCCGCGACGCTCGCCCGCGTGAGGTAGGTCGGATCCCCGTCGGGGTCGTACCAGCCGCCCAGCACGTCGGCCTGCAGGCGGGCGCCCTCGGCGACCGTGCCCGTGGCGGGCCGCGACTGCACGGGCGGGGCGTTCTCGTCCGCGTCGCGCACGGCGACGCGCACGTCGGCGGTCGCCGTGCCGCCGCGACCGTCGCTCACGACGTAGGAGAGGCGCACGGTGCCCGCCGCCGTGGGCGCGAGCGCGAGCTGGAGGCCCTGGCCCTCGTCGACGATGTCGACCGCGCCGACCTGCGCGTCCACGGGGGTGACGGAGTCGATCACGAGCACGTCGCCGTTCGGGTCGTGATCGTTGAGGAGCACGGGCAGCGGGCTCGTGCGGCCGGGCCGGGCGCCGAGGTCGTCGGCGACGGCGACGGGCGGCTGCTGCACGCGGTCGGTCTCGGGCGGGATGTCGGCGGTGCTCTGCTCGACGACCGTGTCGGACCGCTCGCGGTCGATGAGGTCCGACCAGTTGTCGATGACCCCCGCCCCGCGCTGCACGGCCCAGGCCGCGCCGCCGCGCACGTCGTTGAGCACGACGCGCGGGCCGTCGACGAGGAACCGGAGCGCGGACTGCGCGGACACCCCGGCGATCTCGGTGAGGGCGCCGGCCGGGGTGCGCCGGGCGTCGCCGGCCTCCGCGCCGCCGACCGCGGCGGAGTCGACCGGCGCGGTCGGCGCGGTCGGTGCGGTCGGTGCGATCAGCGCGGACGGGGCGGCGTCGAGGCAGCGCTGCCAGGAGGATCCGCCGGTCCAGCCGGCGAACTCGCAGCCGTCCACGCGCACGGGCCGGGCGGGCGCGCCGGACGCGCGGTCGGCGACGACGACCGGGGCGCCGCCCGCGACGGGCACCTGCAGCAGGCCGCCGGTGTGGGCCACGAGCACGGCGTCGCCCGCGGAGGAGGCGCGCTGGAGGGCGACCTGCGCGTCGGCCGCGACGGATCCGCCGAGGTCGACCGCACGCCCGTCCACCCGCAGGGCGCGGGCGTCGGCGTCGTACAGCGCCCAGTGTCCGTCGACGCCCGTGAGCGCGAGGCGGCGGGCGGCCGGGCGGCCCGCCACCCCGGCCTCCACGGTCTCGCCGGGCACGGCGGCGGCGGGATCCGCGCCGGGGTCGACGGCCGCCCCCTCCGCCGGCGCGCCGACGGGCCCCACGTCCACCGTCCCCTCGACGGTGTCGTCCGTGGCGGCGCGGATGCGCGAGAGCGTGCCGGAGGCGGCCGAGTAGACGAGGAGCGTGCCGTCGTCGGCCATGGACGCGACCGCGTCGGCGCCGAGCGACAGGGTCGGTGCGCTCACCGCGTCGAAGGCGGCGAGGCCCGCGACGGGCACGAGCCAGAGCTGGCCGGTGGCGGGCACGAGGATCGCGACGCGCGACCCGGCGAGCATCACCTCCGCGCCCGCGGGCAGCGGCGCCGTGTCGACGACCGCGCTCGTGGCGTCGTCGACCACGTCGAGGCGCGAGGCGCCGCGGTCGGCGAGGAGCACGGTGGATCCGGACTGCAGCACGTCGATGTCCTCGCTGCGGGAGTCGACCACGCTGTCGAGCTCGAGCACCTGGGTGTTGGCGCGGCCGATGGCCTGCTGCGCGGCGTTGACGACCCACACGGATCCGTCGTCGAGGTCGATGCGCTGGGCGTCGTAGCCGTCCGAGACGAGCGCGAAGCCCGTGAGGAGCGCGAGCACGACGGCGCCTCCCGTCACGGTGGTCGCGGCCTGGCGGTGGCGGCGGATCCAGTCGCGGATCATCGCGGGAGCTCGGCGCACTTCTCGGTCGACGCCCGGCCGGCGACGCCGTCGCGCGTGACGGTCACGGTGACGCAGGCCCGGTCGCCCGAGCCCGCCGCGCCCGCGGTCCCCGGGCCACCCGAGGTGACCCGGAACGACGTGTCGCGCTGGGTGCTCGGCAGGCCGCCGTCGCGCACCACCTGGTACGCGTCGTCGGCGCCGAGGCCGGGGTCGTCCCAGGAGAAGAGGATGCCGTCGTCCGTCGCGGAGGCCTCGATGGCGCCGACGACCGGGATGTCGCGCGCCCCGGTGCCGCCGCCGGATCCGCCGAGGAGCACGCCGACCAGCACGCTCGCGACGACCGCGCCGGACGCCGCCGCCACCAGCGCGATGCGGTTCCGCACCAGGAACGGGCGCGGTCCCGGCGCGGGCGGTCGGCCGGAGCCGGAGGCGCCCACGGGCCCGGATCCGGAGCGGCCCAGGGAGGTGGACGCGGGATCCGCGCGCCCCGGCTCCGACGCAGACGGGGTGCCCGTGCCGCGCGCGGACGCGCGCCGGGCGGGATCCGCAGCCGACGGTCGCGCGCCCGCCGCCGCCCCGCCACCCGCCGCCGCGGCACCCGCCACCGCGCGCGCCCGGGGAGCGCCGGCTGTCACCGTCGCCTTCCGCCGCACCCGGCGGACGACGGCACGCGGGCCGGCCGCGCCCGGATCCACCTGCACGATCCCGCGCACGCGCGTCGGGTCGTCGTCCTCCTCGACCCCGGCCGCCACGGCGGACGCCCACTCCTCGCTCGCCACCTCGAGCGGCGTCTGCGCGAGCTGGAGCTCCGCCTCCACCGCCTGCAGCTCGCGCACGAACGCGAGCGCCGAACCCGGCCGCGCCTCCGGCTGCCGCGACATCGACCGGCGCAGCACCAGCTCGAGCCGCTCGGGCACGTCCGCGCGGCCGGTCGGCAGGGGCCTGGCCTTCTGGATGCGGGCGACGAGGTCCGCGGGAGCGTTCCGCCCGCCCGGCACCTCGAAGGGGCTCCGTCCGGCGAGCAGCGAGTGCACGGTGGCCGCGAGCGACCACACCTCGCTCCGCACGGTGCCCGGGCTCTCGCCGGCGAGCACCTCGGGCGCCGACCACGGGATCGACAAGCCCACCGCGTCGGTCGCCGCCGCGTCCTCGAGCGTGGACGCGATGCCGAAGTCGCTGAGGACGGGGTGCCCGAACGCGGTCGTGAGGATGTTCGCCGGCTTGATGTCGCGGTGCAGCACGCCCGCGCGGTGGGCGGTCTCCACGGCGCTCGCGATGCGGATCCCCACGCGCAGCACCTCGGCGACGCCCAGCGGCTCGCGCCGGTACCGGTCGCTGAGGCTCGACGAGCACAGCTCCATCACGAGATAGGGCCGCCCGTCGGCCGCGACGCTCGCCTGGTGCACCGTGAGCACGGACGGGTGCGCGCTCAGCTGCGCCATGAGGTCGGCCTCGGCGCGGAACATGGCGCGCAGCCGGTCGGTCACGATCTCGGCGAGCATGACCTTGACCGCCACCTGCCGCCTGGGCATGTCCTGCTCGTAGAGGAACACGTCGGCGAAGCCGCCGGATCCGAGGACCGTCACGTAGGTGAACCCCGGCAGCACCGGCGGGGACGACGGCAGGCGTCTGGCCATGGCCCCCTCATCGGGTTCGGACCGACGGCAGGGACTGGTGCGGGCGGTGGCGGGTGATCGGCTCCCGTCGAGTCTAGGCTCCGGATCCGCGCGGGCACAGGGATCCGGCGCCCGCGGACGCCCCCTGTTCGGGAGCGTCCGCCGAGCGCTCGAGGCGGGCCGCGGGGTGGGTCGCGCGGTCGGTCGCGGTCAGTCGCGCGGGGGCAGGTCGCGCGCCGGCTGACCCACGTAGAGCTGCTGCGGACGGCCGATCTTGGTGGCCTGGTCCTCGTTCATCTCGCGCCAGTGCGCGATCCAGCCGGGCAGGCGCCCGATGGTGAACAGCGCCGTGAACATGCGCGTGGGGAAGCCCATGGCCTTGTAGATGACGCCCGTGTAGAAGTCGACGTTCGGGTAGAGCTTCCGCTCGATGAAGTAGTCGTCCGCGAGCGCGACGGCCTCGAGCTCCTTGGCGATGTCGAGCAGCGGGTCTTGGATGCCGAGGGCCGCGAGCACCTCGTCGGCGCTCTCCTTCACCAGGCGGGCGCGCGGGTCGAAGTTCTTGTAGACGCGGTGCCCGAAGCCCATGAGGCGGACGCCGTCCTCCTTGTTCTTCACGCGCTCCACGTAGCGGTCGACGCCCTCGCCGGAGTCGCGGATGCGGCCGAGCATCGCCAGCACGGCCTCGTTCGCGCCGCCGTGCAGCGGACCGAAGAGCGCGCCGATGCCCGCGGAGACGGAGGAGAACATGTTCGCCTCGGTGGATCCGACGAGCCGCACGGTCGACGTCGACGCGTTCTGCTCGTGGTCCTCGTGCAGGATGAGCAGGCGCTCGAGCGCGCGGCTGACCACCGGGTCCACCTCGTAGGGCTCGGCGTTGTTGCCGAAGTTGAGGCGGAGGAAGTTGTCCACGAACGACAGCGAGTTGTCCGGGTAGAGGAACGCCTGGCCGAGGCTCTTCTTGTGCGCGTACGCCGCGATGACCGGCAGCTTCGCCAGCAGGCGCAGCGTGGAGATCTCGACCTGCTCGGGATCGTGGACGCTCAGCGAGTCCTCGTAGTAAGTGGAGAGGGCCGACACCGCGCTCGACAGCACCGACATGGGGTGCGCGTTCGTGGGGAGGGCGCGGAAGAGGCCCTTGAAGTCCTCGTGCAGGAGCGTGTGGCGGCGGATGTCCTCCTCGAACCCGCCGAGCTGGTCCGCCGTGGGCAGCTCGCCGTGGATGAGGAGCCAGGCCACCTCGAGGTAGCTCGACTGGCGCGCGAGCTGCTCGATGGGGTAGCCGCGGTAGCGGAGGATGCCCTGCTCGCCGTCGATGTAGGTGATCGCCGAGCGCGTGGAGGCCGTGTTGACGAAGCCGTTGTCGAGCGTGGTGAGGCCCGTCTTCTTCGTGAGCGCGGAGATGTCGATGCTGGACGCGCCGTCGACCGCGGGGAGGATGGGGAACTCCACCCGTCCGCCCGGGTACGTCAGCGTCGCCGTGGGCTTCTCCTGCGCCTGGGGCTCGTCCGCCTTCGGCCGGTCGTCCGCCTGCTGCCCGCCATCGGTCACGGCGCCTCCTCGAGTGTGTGGTGGATGACCCGGGGGGATGCGCGCCGCCGGGCGCTCGTGGCGCCGTCGCGGCACGGGGATCCGAGCCGACTACAGCCTAAAGGGCCGACCGGGACGCTGTCGCCTCCGCCAGCATCCGGGCGGATCCGTCGGAGGTCGTGCTACGTGGAGGAGGCGGCGCGGAGCCGGGCGGCCGCGGCGGCCATGCGCTCGTCCGTCGCCGTGAGCGAGAGGCGCACGTGCTGGGGCGACGCGTCGCCGTAGAAGGGGCCGGGGCCCGCGAGGATGCCCAGGTCGGCCAGCTCCGCGATGCCCTCCCAGGCGTCGCGCCCGCGCGTCGCCCAGAGGTAGAGGCCGGCCTCGCTGCGGTCGATGCGCCAGCCGGCGGCCTCGAGCGCGGGCCGGAGCACGTCGCGGCGCATTCGGTACAGCTCGCGCTGGGCGCGCACGTGGTCGTCGTCGCCGAGCGCCACCGCCATGGCGTGCTGGAGCGGCGCGGGCGGGAGCAGCCCCGCGTGCTTGCGGACCCGGATCAGCCGCGCGATCACGTCCCGGTCGCCCGCCACGAGCGCGGCGCGGTACCCCGCGAGGTTGGACTGCTTGCTCAGCGAGTAGAGCGCGAGGACTCCCGTGTGGTCGTCGCCCACGACGCGCGCGTCGAGGATCGAGGGCGTCGGCCCGTCGGCCCACTCCCCCTCCCAGCCGAGCTCGGCGTAGCACTCGTCGCTCGCGATCACGGCGCCGAGCTCCCGGGCGCGCGCGACGGCGGCCCGGAGCTCCTCGACGCCGAGTACGCGGCCGTCGGGGTTGCCGGGCGTGTTCAGCCAGACGAGGCGCGTGGACGCGGGCCACGCGGCCGGGTCGTCGGCCGGCACGCTCTCCGCGCCCGCGAGCGCCGCCCCGATCGCGTACGTCGGGTACGAGACGCGCGGGTGCACGACCGCGTCGCCCTCGCCGAGGCCCAGCATGAACGGCAGCCAGGCCACCATCTCCTTGGAGCCGATGGTCGGCAGCACCTGCTCGACGTCGAGGTCGGCATTCCGGCGCCGGGCGTGCCAGTCGACCATCGCCCGCCGGAGCTCCGGGGTGCCGACCGTGGTCGGGTACGCGTGCGCGTCGGTCGCCCAGGCGAGCGCGTCGCGGATGAGCGTCGGCGTCGGGTCGACGGGCGATCCGATGCTCAGGTCGACGATGCCGTCCGCATGCCGCCCCGCCCGCTCGGCGTACGGGGCCATGAGGTCCCAGGGGTAGTCGGGCAGCTCGCCGAGGGCCACGCGCGTCAGCCGTTCTGGGGCGGGAGCGCGGCGATGACGGGGTGGTCGGAGTGCGTCACGCCGACCTTGGTGGCGCCGCCGGGCGAGCCCATCTCCGCGAAGAACTCGACGTTCGCGGTGTAGTAGTCGCTCCAGCGCTCGGGCAGGTCGTCCTCGTAGTAGATGGCCTCGACGGGGCACACGGGCTCGCAGGCGCCGCAGTCCACGCACTCGTCGGGGTGGATGTACAGCGACCGCTCGCCCTCGTAGATGCAGTCCACCGGGCACTCGTCGATGCAGGCGCGGTCCTTGACGTCGACACAGGGCAGGGCGATGACGTAGGTCACTTCGGGCGGGTCCTTCCGGGAGCGGTGCGGCCCGAGAGAGTCTACGCGGCGCCGTGAGCGGCACCCGCCGGGGCGCCGTCCGCGGACGACCCCGGGGCGCCGTCCGGCCGGGCATGGCCGCGCGGCGCGAACCGCGGCCACACGACGACCACGGCCACGAGGATCGCGGGCGCGACCGCCCACACCTGGCTCACCCAGTCGCGCGGGAAGAGGACGGATCCGCCGGGCCCGCTCATCCCGAGCACCGCCACGGCCACGACCGCGCCGAGGCCGAGGCACAGGGCGTGCAGCCGGTCGACCAGCAGCAGCCGGAACGCGACGAGGAGGCAGGCGAGCGTCACGAGCGCGAGCACGAGCCCGACGGGGACGCCGACCCCGCCGACCGCGAGCGGCGCGCGGTGGGCGACCGTGCCGATGGCGCCCACGAGGAGGCCGAGCACGAGGGACGCGGCGGCGGTGCCGATGCGCTGCAGGCCGCGCGGCGCGAGGTCGGCGTCGCCCGCCGCGCCGTCGGCGCCGGCCGGCCGGTGCGACCGGAACAGCTCGACGGCCCCGATGGGCTCGCCGACGCCGTGCGACAGCGCGAACTGGTCGCCGTCCACGACGACCTGCGTGCGGTGCGCGGCGATGGCCCGGGTCTTCGCGTCGAGCACCTCGGTGACGTCGACCGCGAGGTCCACGGCGTCGTCGGGCAGCACGAGCATGCCGGCCGGGCGCGCGTCGGGCGCGGGGAACCGGCCGCGCGCGGCCACGCGCTCGTGCGCCTCCCGCGCCGACGACTCGGTCGTGGTGATGAGGTACGCCGGCACCCCCGCCTCCTCGGCGGCCCAGGTGGCGATGACGTGCACGCGCTTGTGGTCGGGGTGGCCGTAGCCGCCGTGGTCGTCGTAGGTGATGACGGTGGTCGCGTCGACGTCGGCGATGACCGCCAGCACGTCGCGCGCCTCGTCGGCCTCGTCGCCGGCCGACAGCGAGTCGGGGTCGAGCGGCTGGAGGGCCACGGGCACCCCGTCGTCGCCCCACTCCATGCCGGAGTCGACGTAGCGGCGGGGCACGAGCCCCCGCCAGCGCGCGCCGACGTCGCCGAGGAAGCGGTGGTCGACGACCCCGAGCGCGGCCATGGCGTCGGCCAGCTCCGTCTCCCGGTGGTCCGCGAGCGCCTTGAGGTCGCCCTCGAGGTGGCGGAGCTCCTCCGGGATGACGTCGCCCCGCTCGCCGCGCGTGCAGGTGAGCACGGTGACGGGGACGCCGTCGCGCACGAGCTTCGCGATGGTGCCGCCCGTGACGATGCTCTCGTCGTCGGGGTGGGCGTGCACGAAGAGGACGTGCTCGCGCGCGGGACGGGAGGTCGAGCCGGGGATCATCGGGCGATCCTATCCGCGCGCGCGGAGCCGATCGCTGGGTGCGGGGGCCGCACTCCCGCGCACTCCGCCGTCCGCGGGGGACGACGGACTGGACGCGTCCCGGCCCCCGCGCTACTGTGCACGAGGTAAGGCAAGCCTCACCTACATTTCCCCACATCAGCAATAGGGCGCGCCCGACGCGCCCGCCGCCCGGAGAGGCGCACGCGTGTTCGCGAACTACCTGATCGGCCTGCGCGAGGGCCTCGAGGCCGCGCTGGTCGTCACCATCCTCATCGCCTACGTGGTGAGGATCGGCCGACGCGACGTGCTCGGCCGGCTGTGGCTCGGCGTCGGACTGGCGGTGCTCCTCGCGCTCTCGGTCGGCGCGATCCTCACGTACGGCGCCTACGGGCTCACGTTCGCGGCGCAGGAGGCCATCGGCGGCTCCCTCTCCATCGTCGCCACGGGCCTCGTCACCTGGATGGTGTTCTGGATGCTGCGCACCGCGAAGGACATGCGCTCCGAGCTCCAGGGCGCCGTCGACCGCGCCATCCAGGGCGCCGCCTGGGGCCTCGTCGCCGTCGCGTTCCTCGCGGTCGGCCGCGAGGGCATCGAGACGGCGCTGTTCCTCTGGTCGGCCGTGCAGGCCACCGGCGCCACGACCCTCCCGCTCCTCGGCGCCGGCCTCGGCATCGTCACCGCCGTCGCGCTCGGCTGGCTCGTGTACCGCGGGGTGCTGCGGATCGACCTCGCCCGCTTCTTCACCTGGACGGGCGCGCTCCTCATCGTGGTGGCCGGCGGCGTGCTCGCGTACGGCGTGCACGACCTCCAGGAGGCGGGCATCCTGCCGGGGCTGGACGCGCTCGCGTTCGACGTCTCCGGCGCCGTGCCGCCCGGATCCTGGTACGGCACGCTCCTCAAGGGCACCGTCAACTTCTCCCCCGCCACCACGTGGCTCGAGGCGATCACCTGGGTGCTGTACGTCGTGCCCACGCTCGCCGCCTACCTGACGCTTGCGCGGCGGGGTCGCCGTCCGCGGGCCGAGGCGGGCGCATCCGGCACCGCGTCCGCCGCCGGCGCGTCCGACGCCCGCGCCGCCTCCCCCGGGGCCGCCTCCCCCGTCGCCGCCTCCCCCGGGGCCGCGGACGCGACCACCACCCGCTGACCCCACGCACCCGCGCCTCCCCACACCCCACCATCCCGTCCCATCCCGCCGGCACGCCGGCCCGCTCCCCCCGAGGACCCATGAAGCGCTCCACCCTCCCCGCCGCCGCCCTGCTCGCCGGCGCCGCCCTCGCCCTCTCGGGCTGCGTCGCGAACGCCCCCTCCGGATCCGCGGGGGACGGCGCCGCCGCGGCCTCCGGCATCACGCAGCTGACCGTCGACAGCTCGGCCGACGCCTGCACGGTCTCCGCCGCGACCGCGCCGAGCGGCACGGTCTCGTTCCACGTCACGAACTCCACCGACCAGGTGACGGAGTTCTACCTCCTCGCCGAGGACGGCCTCCGCATCGTCGGCGAGGTCGAGAACGTGAGCCCCGGCATCGAGCGCGACCTCGTGCTCACGGCCCAGCCCGGCAGCTACTACACCGTCTGCAAGCCCGGCATGGTGGGCGACGGCGTGGGCCGCGCGCCCTTCACGGTCACCGGCGACCAGGTCGCCCTCGCCGGCGACGCCGCGCAGCAGGGCCAGGACGCCGCCGCGAACTACCTCGCCTACGTCAAGGACCAGGTGAGCCGGCTCCTCCCCGCCACGCAGGAGTTCGCCGACGCCTACCTCGCGGGCGACGACGAGAGGGCGCGCTCGCTCTACCCCACGGCCCGGTCGTACTACGAGCGCGTGGAGCCGGTCGCGGAGTCCTTCGGCGACCTCGACCCGGCGATCGACTTCCGCGAGGCCGACGTCGATCCCGGCACCGAGTGGACCGGCTGGCACCGCATCGAGAAGGACCTCTGGCGGCCCGCGCCCGACGCGAACGGCGGAGACGTGTACGTGCCGCTCAGCGCCGGGGACCGCGCGCACTTCGCCCAGCAGCTGACCGCCGACACGCAGCGCCTCTCCGACGCCGTGCACGCCGACGGCTTCTCGGTCGACATCTCCACGGTCTCGAACGGCGCCGTCGGGCTGATGGACGAGGTCGCGACCGGCAAGATCACGGGCGAGGAGGAGATCTGGTCGCACACCGACCTCTGGGACTTCCAGGCGAACCTCGAGGGCGCCCGCGTCGCCTACGAGGGCGTCCGCGACATCGTCGCCGCCAAGGACCCGCAGCTCGTCGCCACCCTCGACGCGCAGTTCGCGAAGCTCGAGACCGACCTCGCCGCCTACGGGTCGCTCGAGAAGGGATTCACCGCCTACGACGCGCTGACGACGGACCAGGTCAAGGGCCTCGCGGACGGCGTGAACGCGCTGGCCGAGCCGCTGTCGAAGCTCACCGGGACGCTCGTCGGATGACCGACGGACACGAGGCGGCGGTCGCGCCCGACACGGACGACGCATCGTCTCCCGCGGACGCCGCGGACGCCCCGCGCGGCGTCTCCCGCCGCGGCGTCCTCGGGCTGCTGGGGGCCGGCGCGCTCGGCGGCGGGCTCGTGGGATCCGCCGCCGGCGTCATGGCCGACCGCGCCTTCGCCGGCGCGCGCCAGGCCGCGGGCGGCGCCACCTACGCGTTCCACGGAGCGCACCAGGCCGGCATCACCACGCCCGCGCAGGACCGCCTGCACTTCGCCGCGTTCGACGTGGCGGACATCGACCGCGACGGCCTCGTCTCCCTCCTGCGGGACTGGAGCGCCGCCGCGGCCCGGATGACGGCGGGCGGATCCGCGGGCCCGCTCGGCGCGGTCGACGGCCCCTACGACTCCCCGCCGGACGACACGGGCGAGGCCCTCGACCTCCCGCCGGCCGGCCTCACCATCACCTTCGGCCTCGGTCCGTCGCTGTTCACCACGGCCGACGGCATCGACCGGTTCGGCATCGCCGACCGCCGTCCCGCCGCGCTCGTCGACCTGCCGCGCTTCCCCGGCGAGGCGCTCGTGCCCCAGGCGACGGGCGGCGACCTCTGCATCCAGGCGTGCAGCGATGACCCGCAGGTCGCCGTGCACGCGATCCGCAACCTGTCGCGCATCGCCTTCGGCCGGGCGTCCATCCGCTGGTCGCAGCTCGGCTTCGGCCGCACGTCGTCCACGAGCCGCGCCCAGGTCACGCCGCGCAACCTCTTCGGCTTCAAGGACGGCACGGCGAACGTGAAGTCCGAGGACACCCGCGTGGTCGACGACCACGTCTGGGCCGACTCCGGCTCCGCGCCCGGCGAGGCCTGGATGCGGGGCGGTTCCTACCTCGTCGCGCGCCGCATCCGCATGACCATCGAGACGTGGGACCGCTCGACGCTCCGCGAGCAGGAGCGCGTCGTGGGCCGCACGAAGGACTCGGGGGCGCCGCTCAGCGGCGGCGAGGAGCACACGGCGCCCGACTTCGCCGCGACCGGTCGCGCCGGCGCTCCGCTCATCGACCGGGCGTCGCACGTGCGCCTCGCGCATCCGGACACGAACGGCGGCGCGGTGCTCCTCCGCCGCGGCTACAACTTCGTCGACGGCAACGACGACCTCGGCCGGCTGAACGCGGGGCTGTTCTTCCTGGCGTTCCAGCGGGATCCGCGGGAGCAGTTCATCCCCATCCAGCGCAGCCTCGCGCGCGACGCCATGAACGAGTACCTCCGCCATGTCGGCAGCGGGATCTGGGCGGTGCCGCCGGGCGCGACCCGCGACGGCTACGTGGGCGAGACGCTCTTCGGGTAGCCGGCCCCGCCCTCGCGCACCGCGTCGCGCACGGCGTCGCCGGCGGCGCTGCACCCCGTGAGCGCGAGCCCCGGAACGAGGACGAGCCCGGCCGCCCCCCCTCCTGCGGAGGGAACGGGCGGACGGGCTCGTCGCGGTCCTGCTGTCTTACGCGTTCTGCTTCTTCAGCCGCGAGGTCTTGCGCTGCCGCGCGTTGGCGTCCAGCTCGACCTTCCGGATCCGGACGAACTCGGGCGTGACCTCCACGCACTCGTCCTCGCGGGCGAACTCGAGGCACTCCTCGAGCGTCAGCTTCCGCGAGGGCGTCATGCGCTCGAAGGAGTCGGAGGTGGACTGACGCATGTTGGTCAGCTGCTTCTCCTTGGTGATGTTCACGTCCATGTCGTCCGCGCGCGAGTTCTCGCCGACGACCATGCCCTCGTAGACCTCCTGGGTCGGCTCCACGAAGAACGACATGCGCTCCTGCAGGGCCACCATGGCGAACGGCGTGGCGACGCCCGCGCGGTCGGCGACGATCGAGCCGTTGACGCGGGTCGTGATCTCGCCCGCCCACTGCTCGTAGCCGTGCGACACGGCGTTGGCGATGCCCGCGCCGCGCGTGATGGTGAGGAACTCCGTGCGGAAGCCGATGAGGCCGCGCGACGGGACGACGAACTCCATGCGGACCCAGCCGGTGCCGTGGTTGGCCATGCCCTCCATGCGGCCCTTGCGGGCGGCGAGGAGCTGCGTGATCGCGCCGAGGTACTCCTCGGGCGAGTCGATGGTGAGGTGCTCGTACGGCTCGTGGACCTTGCCGTCGACCTGCTTCACGACCACCTGCGGCTTGCCGACGGTGAGCTCGAACCCCTCGCGGCGCATCTGCTCCACGAGGATCGCCAGCGCGAGCTCGCCGCGGCCCTGGATCTCCCACGCGTCCGGGCGGCCGATGTCGACCAGCTTGATGGAGACGTTTCCGATGAGCTCGCGGTCGAGGCGGTCCTTGACCATGCGCGCGGTGAGCTTGTGGCCCTTGACCTTGCCGATGAGCGGGCTCGTGTTGGTGCCGATGGTCATCGAGATGGCCGGGTCGTCGACCGTGATGGTGGGGAGCGGGCGGACGTCGTCCGGGTCGGCGAGCGTCTCGCCGATGGTGATGTCCTCGATGCCGGCGACGGCGACGATGTCGCCGGGGCCCGCGGACTCGGTCGGGAAGCGGTCGAGCGCCTTCGTGATGAGGAGCTCGGTGATCTTCACGTTCTTGACGGTGCCGTCGTGCTTGACCCAGGCGACCTGCTGGCCCTTCTTGATCGTGCCGTTGAAGACGCGGAGGAGGGCGAGGCGGCCGAGGAACGGCGACGCGTCGAGGTTGGTGACGTGCGCCTGCAGGGGGTGCTCGTCGTCGTAGGTGGGCGCCGGGACGTGGTCGAGGATCGCCTTGAAGAGGGGCTCGAGGTCGTCGTTGTCGGGCAGCTCGCCGTTCGCGGGCTTGGTGTCGCTCGCGGCGCCGTTGCGGCCGGAGGCGTAGACGACAGGCACGTCGAGGATCGCGTCGAGGTCGAGGTCCGGGTGCTCGTCCGACATGTCGGAGGCGAGGCCGAGGAGGAGGTCCTGGCTCTCAGCGACGACCTCGTCGATGCGCGCATCGGGGCGGTCGGTCTTGTTGACCAGGAGGATGACGGGCAGCTTCGCCTCGAGCGCCTTGCGGAGCACGAAGCGCGTCTGGGGCAGCGGGCCCTCGGACGCGTCCACCAGGAGCACGACGCCGTCGACCATGGACAGGCCGCGCTCGACCTCGCCGCCGAAGTCGGCGTGGCCCGGGGTGTCGATCACGTTGATGACGATCGGCGTGCCGTCGGCGTGCTTCCCGTTGTAGAGCACCGCGGTGTTCTTCGCGAGGATCGTGATGCCCTTCTCGCGCTCGAGGTCGTTCGAGTCCATCATCCGGTCCTCGCCCTCGAAGTGGGCGTCGAACGAGTTCGTCTGCTTGAGCATGGCGTCCACCAGGGTGGTCTTGCCGTGGTCCACGTGGGCCACGATGGCCACATTGCGGAGGTCGTTGCGCGCGACTAGCGCCATAGTGCTGTCCTTCAGTGGAGAGGGTGCCGGCCTTGTCATCAAGGGAGGAGGGCGAAGAGCCGCCGTCTGCTATTCCCAGCGACCCCCAGCCTACCGTGCCGATGCAAGCCGGGCTCAGGGAGCGTCGGAGCGGAGCGTCCAGCGCCAGGCGTCGTCGAGGACGCCGGCCTGGTGCGCCGAGACCTGGACCCCGTCGACGCGGGCGGAGGTGGCGGCGAGCGCCGGGTGCTGGAAGAGCGGGAGGCCGGCGCGGTCGCCGTACATGCGGCGGTCGAGGCGGAGCAGGAGCTCGCCGCGGGCGTCGGCGTCCTCCGTGCGGCTGAGCGAGGTGAAGAGCGCGGCCACGTCGGGGTCGGCGGTGGCCTGGCCGTCGCGCGCGTCGGCGCGGTCGTCGTGCAGCGCGCGGATCCCGGCCACGGACGGGTAGGCGTCCTCGGGGCCCACGAGCGCCGCGTCGTAGGCACCGGGCTGGCCGAGCACGTCCTGCCACTGCGGCGTGGAGCAGTCGGTCACGACGAAGCCCGCCTGCGCGGCCGAGTCGCGGATCGCCTCGTACTCGGCGGCGCGGCGCGCGTCCGCGGGGTCGTACAGCATGCACACCTCCGGCGCCGGCTGCCCGACCGACGCGAGCAGCTGCCGCGCCTCGTCGAGGTCGACGTCGTCGAAGCGGCTGGATCCGTTGGCCCGCACCTGGTCGTCGTAGCCGGCGGCGCCGGGCGCCAGCACGAAGGAGTCGCGCGTGGATCCGCCTCCCCCCGGCCCGCCGAGCTCGCGGGCGATGGCCTCGCGCGGCACGGTGGAGAGGAAGGCGGTGCGCACCGTGGCGTCGGCCATGGCGCTGTCGCGGGCGCCGAGCGTCTGCAGGTCGAGGCGCTCCCAGGAGGCCGACGATCCCATGACGGTGCGGGCGCCGTCGACGTCGTCGAGGGCGCCGAGCACGTCGGCGTCCGCGTCGGGCGCGATCACGTCGACGTCGCCGGCCGCGAGCGCCGCGACGGCGGCCTGCGGGTCCTCGATGGTCGACACGACGATGCGCTCCACCGACGGCCGGTGGGTCCCCGTGTAGAAGCGGTTGGCGTGCAGGGTGATGGAGGTGCCCGGGTCGATGGACTCGATGGCGTAGGGCCCGGATCCGACCGCGCGCTCCGGGTGCGCGGCGACGGCGGCGACGCCGAACCCCCGGTTCCAGGCGTCGGAGATGGGCGACAGGAGCTCGGGCGCGCGGTCCTGCACGGCGTCCACCAGGGTCTGCTTGGCGCGGCCCGGGCTCGACATGTCGAGGGCGAGCTGCGCGACGGCGTGCGCCGGGAGGCCGATCTCGAACGCGAGGCGCCAGTCGGGCCTGTACTGGTCGAACACCATCGTGATGGAGCGCCCGCCGTCGCCGATCACGGGCGTGCGGGTGACCTGGGACAGCGTCTCGTCCTCGGCCGCGTCGAAGTAGACCGCGTCGGCGGGCAGGGCGCCCGTGTAGCCCCCGGTCGACTCGTCGACGTAGCCGGCGGCGTCGAAGCCCGGCGTGTCGAGCGCGCGGGATCCCGCGGCCCAGGAGAGCAGGAGGTCGGCGGCGTCCACGGGCTCGCCGTCGGACCAGCGGACGCCCTCGGCGACCGTGTACTCGACCGTGAACGGGTCGCGCGAGACGATGCGCGCGGATCCGTAGCCCGGGTCGGACGCGACCGTGCCGTCTGCGGCGACCTCCGCGAAGCGCGAGTTCGTGGCGTGCACGATCTCGCGGTTGCCGTCGGTCGCGCCCGTGCGGGACTGCGCGTTGTAGGAGGTGAACGTGCTGGGCAGCGCCGCGCGGATGGCGGAGTCGGCCACCAGGCCGGTGGTCGGCGAGCAGGCGGCGAGGCCGGCGACGAGGGCCAGGGCGACCATCGCGGAGGCGCCGCGGACGACCCGCCGCAGCCCACGCGGGCGCCGGGCCGGTGCGGCCCCGGGGCCTCGCGTGTCGCTGTCCATCGCCGACGATCCTACGCGAGCGGCACGACGAGGCCCGCCGGCCGCGCGCCCCCGGGAGGGGGTGCGACGGACGGCGGGCCGGGTCGTGCGGGCCGCGGGTCAGGCCGCGGGCGGTTCGTCGCGCAGCGCCTCGCGGAGCTGGCGGCGCTCCTGCTGCTGGTCGGGGTCGGGCAGCGGCACCGCGGCGATGAGCTTCTGCGTGTACGGGTGCTGCGGGTTCCGGAGGATCGACTCGGTCGGGCCCTGCTCCACGATCTTTCCGTGGTTCATCACCACGATGCGGTCGGCCAGGAGGTCGACCACCGCGAGGTCGTGGCTGACGAACAGGCACGCGAACTGGAGCTCCTTCTGGATCTCCTGCAGCAGCTGGAGCACGCGGGCCTGCACCGACACGTCGAGCGCCGAGGTCGGCTCGTCGGCCACGAGCACCTTGGGCCGGAGCGCGAGCGCGCGGGCGATGCCGACGCGCTGGCGCTGGCCGCCGGACAGCTCGTTCGGGTAGCGATTGCGGAAGCTGCGTGGCAGCTCCACCTGCTCGAGGAGCTCCTCGACCCGGTCGCTCTGCTGCTTCTTCGAGAACTGCCCCGAGAGCTCGAGCGGCTCGCCGATGCTCTGGCCGATGGGCCAGCGCGGGTTGAGCGACGAGCCCGGGTCCTGGAACACGATGCCGATCTCGCGGCGGACGGCCCGGAGGTCCTTCGCCGAGATGCCGGTCATGCGCCGACCGGCGACCGTGAGCTCGCCGCCCGCGACGGGCAGGAGGCCCACCGCGGCGCGCGCGATGGTGGTCTTGCCGGATCCCGACTCGCCCACGACGCCGACGACCTCTCCGGGGTGGATGTCGAACGACGCGCCCGTGACCGCCCGGAACGCCGGCACGCGGCCGAGCTTCGGGTAGTCGATGTCCACCTCCCTGAGGGAGATGGCGGGCTCGGTGGTGCGCTCGGCGATCTCGACCTGCGAAGCCTCGCCCGTGCCGAGGTGCGGCACCGACGCGAGCAGCTGCTTCGTGTACGGGTCCTTCGGCGACTGGAAGATCTCGCGCACCGAGCCGCGCTCGACGATGCGGCCGCTCTTCATCACGATGACGTTGGTCGCGAGGTCGGCGACCACGCCCATGTCGTGCGTGATGATGACGATGGCGCTGTTGAGGCGCTGGTGGAGCTTTCGGAGCAGGTCGAGGATCTCGGCCTGGATGGTCACGTCGAGCGCCGTGGTGGGCTCGTCGGCGATGAGCATGTCCGGGTCGCACGACAGCGACTGGGCGATCATGGCGCGCTGGCGCTGCCCGCCCGAGAGCTGGTGCGGGTACGAGTCGAAGGCCTTCTCGGGATCCGGCATCTCGACGAGCTTCAGCAGCTCGAGCGCGCGGACCTTGGCGGCCGACGGGATGATCGAGTTGTGGACGCGCAGGGCCTCCACGATCTGGAAGCCCACCGTGTACACGGGGTTGAGCGCCGTCATCGGCTCCTGGAAGATCACGGCGATGTCGTTGCCGCGGGCCTTGCGCAGGGTGGCCTGGTCGGCGCCGACCATCTCGACGCCCTTGAGCTTGGCGCTCCCCCGGACCCGGCCGTTCTTGGGCAGGAGGCCGAGCAGCGACATGGAGCTGACGCTCTTGCCGGAGCCGGACTCGCCGACGATGGCGAGGACCTCGCCCGGGTTGACCCTGTAGTCGAGGTCGATGGCCGCGGGGATCCACTCGTCGCCGACCCAGAAGTCGACTCCGAGGCCGGAGACCTCGAGGATGGGGACGGTCGTGTCGGTCCCGTTCGCGTGAGCGCTCATGCTGCGTACTCCTGGCTGCTGGAAGTGGGGGTGTCGAGGGGCGTCGAGGCGGGCCGTGGGACGATGTGGCCATGGATCAGCCCGTCGTCATCCGCCCGTCGTTCGGACGCCTCTTGACCGTGATCGTCTCGGCGATCGTGGTCTTCGTGCTCGCGAGCACCGTGGTGGGAGGTCGTGCCGACCTGCTCCTCACGGCCGTGTGGGGCCCGCTGCTGCTGGCCTACGCCGCGTGGCTCGTCTTCTGGGCGCCGCGCGTGCGCATCGCGACCGAGGGCGTCGAGATCCGCAACGTCTTCCGCACGCACGAGATGTCGTGGCCCGCGATCCGCGAGGTCGACACCAAGTGGGCCCTGAACGTCACGACCGCGCACGAGCGCGTCACGGCCTGGGCGGCTCCGGCGCCCGGACGCCACTCGAACGCCTACATCACCACGGAGGAGGAGAAGATCCAGCCCTACCTCAGCGCCATGATGCAGGACGCGCGCCGCGGCGACCTGCCCCGCACCGACTCGGGTGACGCCGCCACGGTGATCCGCACGCGCCTCGCCGACCTCGCCGAGGCGGGCCACCTGGGCGGCCCGGTCGAGGAGGAGGGTCGGCGCGTCCGCACGCACTGGGCGGAGATCGCCGTGCTGGCCGCGCTGGTCGTCGCGACGATCGTGACCGCCCTGGTCTGACACCGGGGCGCCCAGCACGACCGACGCGCCGAGGAGGGCCGACCGGGTGAGGGCCGGCCCGTCCGTCGTCGCGACGGTCATCGACCGTCCGCGCTGTCCGACGGGCTGCCGTCGGCCGCCGCGTCCGGTCGGGCCGAGCCGACGGGCGGCGGGACGCGGACGCCCTCGGCACCGGAGCCGGTCGTCGGGCCCTGCTCGCGGCGGCTGCGGCCGGTGAGCATGGCGAACATCTGCTTGTAGGGCCCCTGTCCGCCCGGCATGCGGCGCTGGCGCGGGTCGAACGCGTCGCGCAGGCCGTCGCCGATGAAGTTGATCGACAGCGCGATGATGATGATGAACAGGCCCGGGAACCAGAACAGCCACGGCCGGGTGGCGAAGGCGCCCTGGTACTCGTTGATGATCTGCCCGAGCGAGACGTCGGGCTTCACGATGCCGAAGCCGAGGAACGACAGCGCCGCCTCGAGCAGGATCGCCGCGCTCATCAGCAGGGTCGTGGAGACGATGACCACGCCGATGGCGTTCGGCAGGATGTGCCGGAACACGATGCGGCTGTTGGACGCACCGGCGACCCGGGCCGCGTCCACGAACTCGCGCTCGCGCAGGCTCAGGAACTCCCCGCGCACGAGGCGGGCGAGCGACGGCCAGCCGATGAGACCGAGGACGATGCCGAGCACCACCGCGCCGAGACCGCCGAAGGTGCGGCCGAGGACGGCCGCGATGACGATCACCGGGATCACGATGATGAGGTCGGTGAAGCGCATCAGGAGCGAGTCGATGCGCCCGCGGAAGAAGCCGGACACGGCGCCGATCACGATGCCGATGAAGGCGGCGATGATGCCGTACAGCACCATCACGACGATGGACTGCTGCGTGCCGCGCATGACGCGGGCGAAGATGTCGCGCCCGATCTCGTCCTGGCCGAAGGGGTGCACGCCGAACTGGAACGGCAGGGTCCACGTGGGGTTGCCGCCGTTGACGATGGGCGCGACGTCCTCGTAGTTCCACATCCACCAGCCGGGGATGCGGAAGCCGAAGAACTGGATGCCGACCGACGAGTACACGAGGATCGCCATCAGCAGGAGCACCACGAGCGCGGTCATCGCGCCCTTGTGGCGCAGGAACCGGCGGCGGACGACGGTGCCCTGGCTGAGGCCCTCGACCTCCCGCTGCTCGATCGTGAGCTCGGAGTTGGCGCCGCCCTCGGGGAGGTGCGGGTCGTTGTGGGGGTCGTTGGGGTTCCCCATCAGTGCGTTGGACATGTGTCAGCTCACCCGGATTCGAGGATCGAGGACCGAGTACAGGATGTCGGCCAGCATGTTGAAGATGACGGTCAGGATGCTGGTGATCAGGATGAATCCCATCAGCGGATTGAGGTCGGTGGTGCGGAGCGCGTCCTGGAACACGGAGCCCATGCCCTTCCAGGCGAAGATCGTCTCCGTGATCACGGCGCCGCCGATGAGCCCGCCCACGTCGAAGGCGATGACGGTGGCGACGGGGATCATCGCGTTGCGGAACGCGTGGCGCATGATCACGGTGCGCTCGGTGAGGCCCTTGGCCCGCGCGGTGCGCACGTAGTCCTGGTTCATCACCTCGAGGAGGCTCGCCCGCGAGTAGCGCGAGTAGCTCGCCACGGAGATGAGGAGGATGGCGATGGTCGGCAGCAGGAGGTGCGTGTAGCTGTCGAGCATGCCCTGCCAGACCGAGCCGTTGAGGCCCGGGGTGACGGCGCCGACGGTGGCGATGGGGCGGCCGCGCGTGTTGGTCACGTAGTCGGGCCACACCTGCATGACCCGGTCGACGATGATCAGCAGCGCGACGAGGCCGCCGGTGATGCCGGCGCCGCGGGCGACGATGGGCTTGTCGTTCTGACCGACGACGTAGCCGACCACCACGCCGACCACCACGAACGCGACGATGAGCACGATCGTGATCCACCAGGGGGCGGAGACCGTCAGCACGTACTGCAGCGGGTACCAGAGCACGGCGCCGAGGACGGCCATGGCGAGCGCCGAGTAGAACGCGCGCCGGTTGCGGAGCCCCGTGGACAGCGACGTGATGAGCACGGCGATCAGGGCCCCGAGGGCGCCGATGAGCACGATGCCGAGACCCGGTCGCGCGAACCAGTCGGTGACGAGCAGGTAGACGAGCACGGCCGCGGTGATGACCGTCGCGGAGCCGAACACGATGAGGCGCGGCTTCGGGTCGCCGCCGATGATGCTCATCCAGACGAAGCCCGACACGAGCGACAGCACCACGATGAGGACCGGCGGTATCGACGGGTTCACGAGGAAGTCGTTGAAGCCGATGGCGACGTACTGCTTGAGCAGCACGGCGACGAAGAAGATCGGCAGGGAGAAGAAGAGGAACGACGCGAAGGTGACCGTGTAGTCGTAGCCGCTGTACTGGCGGAGCGCGGTCGTCATGCCGATGGAGACGCCGATGAGCACCGCGATGATCGTGGCGATCGTCACGAGCTGGATGGTCTGGCCGGCGGCGTTGGCGATGAGGTCGTTGACCTCGCGGCCGTCGATTGCCCGGCCGAGGTCGACCTGGCCGATGAAGACCTTGAACACGCCCCCCAGCCAGAGGAAGTAGCGCAGCGGCGCCGGCACGTCCAGGTCGAGGAGGTCGACGCGGGCGGCGATGAGGGCGTCGCGGTTGGGCGACGGGTTCTCCCGCAGATCCTGGAGGGGATCACCCGAGTTGGCCGCCAGGTTGTAGATGATGAAGCTGGCGCCCAGGAGGACGAAGAACGACGCGACGAGGCGCCTCAAGACGAAGGTAAGCACAGGGCGACGACGTCCCTTTCTGTGATCGGCCAGGGCTCGTGACCCGACCCGACGAGAGCATACGCGGCCGGATCCGGAGATCACGAATCGGCAACGGACATGGAGAGGGTGCCGAGGCCAGGCGGCCTCGGCACCCTCGCACCCTCCCGTTCAGGGGACGGCGCTCACTGCTTCCGTGCTACTTGGCTGCGGCCTGCGCCGGAGCCCACTCCCAGTAGTTCCAGAAGTAGGTCGGCGAGAGGAACGCCGGCTTGACGCCCGTGACCGACGAGCTCCAGGCGGTGAGGCCCGGGAACTGGAAGATCGGCGTCGTCCAACCCTGCTGCTGGATCAGGGTCTCGGCCTGGATGAGCAGATCGCGCTGCTTGTCCTTGTCGGTCTCCGTGTCCAGCTGCTTGAACAGCGAGTCGATCTCGGGGTTCGACCAGCCGAAGTAGTTGTTGATGCCGCCGGTCTGGTAGTTCGGGCCGGACTCGCCGACCGCGAGGCTCGTCGACTGCCATCCGAAGAGGGCGATGTCGTACGAGGTGGTCTTGCTGGAGAGGTCGGCACCCCACGTGGCGCTGTTCACGTCGATGAGGTTGAAGCCGGCCAGCGCTGCCGACTGGCGCATGAGCTCGAACTCCTGCTGGCGACGCGTGTTGCCCTGTCCGTAGATGACGCGGGCGTCGATCGTGCCCGTGACGCCGGCCTTGGCGAGGTCCGCCTTGGCGCCCTCGATGTCGACCGCCTGGTCCTTGTAGCCGTTCTTCTCGACCGAGGCCTCGTAGTTCGGCGTGCCGGGGACGAAGACGTTCGAGTTGCGGAGCTCGGCGTCGGTCTGCAGGGGCTTGATCAGCTTGTCGAGGATCTCCTCGCGCGGCAGCGTCTTGAAGAACGCCTGGCGGACGAGCTTGGCCTTCTCGGCGTCGCCGCCGAACTTCGAGGGGTCGAACGGGCCGCCGTTGGTGACCTGGAGGTCGACGTGCTCGTACGTGCCCTCGGCCTGGCCCTTGTACTCGATGCCGCTGAGCCCCTGGACCTGCTGGAGGAGGTCGGCCGTGGGCTGACCGGACGCGATCTGGACCTCGCCGTTGGAGAGGGCCTGGATCTGCGCCTGCGGGTCCTTGATGAAGCGGACCGTGATCTTCTCGTACTTCGGCTTCTTGTCGCCGGTGTACTCCTTGTTGGCCGTCAGGGTGATGTACTGGTCGGCCTTGAGGTCGGTGATCGTGTACGCGCCGTCGCTCAGGGTCTTCTGGGCCTCCGTCGGCATGTCCGAGTAGCGGTAGCCGTCGTTCCAGACCTTGGAGACCGGGGCGAGGACGCTGGCGTCCTTGTCCTGGATCGCCGTGATGAGCTTCTTCTTCGCGTCCTCCGGCGAGAGGTTCTCGTCGGGGAAGGCGAGCTGCGTGGTGCCGTGGGCGGAGACGCCGACGCCGTTGCCGGTCGCGACCTCCCAGTCGACGTACGGCTGGTCGTACGTGTAGGTGAGGCTGCGGCCGTCGTCGCCGATCTCGGGGGTCTTGGTGACCAGGCCGAGGCGCGCGTCCGCGATGGCGCCGGAGTTGAAGAAGACCTGGTCGTCGGCGACCTTGGCCACGCCGTCGTCGTCCTTCTGCACCGCGTCGTCGCCGACCGTGTTGACGTTCGTCGTGTTGGCGGCCCAGTTGAGCAGCATGTCCGCGGCGTCGACCGGGGTGCCGTCGCTCCACTTGACGCCCTCGTTGATCGTGAACTTCACGACCAGGGGGTCGTCGGACACCTTCTCGTACGTGCCGAAGTCGGTGTCCTTCTGCAGCGAGGGGCCGTCGTCGTAGTAGTTGAAGGCCCGGTTCGTCAGGTACACGATGTTCGTGTTGGCGGTGGCGTTGCCGGTCGCCGACAGGTTGTTGTACTCGAGGAACGGGTCGTTCCAGGCCACGGTGATCTCAGTGCCGGCGATGACCTCGGACTGCTGAGCGGGCGCAGAGCAGCCGCTGAGTACGAGGGCACCGGAGACGATGACGGCACCAGCCGCTGCGAGGCGTCTGATTTTCAAGGTTCCTCCTGTGCATGGGAATGGCGCGGACCCACCGTGCGTGCGGTCGACCGCGCAGATAAGAATGACCCTAGGTACGGCTGGGAGTCTTTGCAAAAACTGGGCACAAACGTTACATACCGGTAACTCGGACGCGCGGATCCGCGCGTCGGGGTCCGGATCCGTGCGTCCGGACGGTCGGGATCGCGCGTGATCTCCGGCCTCGACGACGGATCGCGTCGTCCGGGGCACCGTCGGCCACGAGCCCGCCGACAGCCGGGGTGCGGGTGGCCGCGCCTAGGATCGGCCCGTGCCCGACGCCCCCTCCCCCGCCGCGACCCGACCCGCCCGACCCGCGGCGCCGCGGCCCGCGGTCCGCCGGCGGATGCGGATCGAGATCGCCCTCGTGCTCGGGCTCTCGCTCGGGGCGAGCGCCGTGTACTCCGTGCTCCGGATCGTCGACCTCTCCACGCGGCCGGAGGCGCTCGGCTCGCAGAGCGCCACGATCAACCGGAGCCTCAACGACCGGCAGGTGTTCGACCTGCTCTACCAGCTGCTCGACATCGCGACCGCGCTCGTGCCGGTCGCCCTCGTGCTCTTCCTGCTCTGGCAGCCGGGGCGCAGCGCGTTCCGCCGCATCGGCCTCGACGCCTCCCGCCCGGGGCGCGACGCGGCCGCCGGGTTCGGCCTCGCCGCGCTCATCGGCGTGCCGGGGCTCGGCCTCTACTTCGCCGGCCGCGCGCTCGGGATCACGGTGGACGTGGTCCCGACCGCGCTCGACTCGTACTGGTGGACCGTGCCGGTGCTCGTGCTCGTCGCCCTGCGTGCGGCGCTGCAGGAGGAGGTGATCGTGGTCGGCTACCTGTTCACGCGGCTCCGCGAGCTCGGCTGGGGGCACGGCCGGATGGGGACGTGGAGCGTGATCCTCGTGGCCGCCGTGCTGCGCGGGAGCTACCACCTGTACCAGGGCTACGGGCCCTTCCTCGGGAACGTCGTGATGGGCGTCGTCTTCGGCTGGTGCTACGTGCGCTTCGGGCGCACGGCGCCGCTCGTGGTCGCCCACCTGATCCTCGACGTCGTCAGCTTCGTGGGCTACCCGGTCGCGCTGCAGCTGCTGCCGGGACTCTTCGGCTGACGGGTTTCCGGATGCGACCGGGGGCGCGGCCCTGGCGCATCCGGCGCACCTGTGCCTAACCTGGGAACGCCGCACGACGAGGTGCGGCCTCATCTCGAGGAGATCCCATGGGCGACGCCGCTCATCCGACCGGGGACCCCCGGCCGGCCGTCGACTACCTGGAGGTCGAGGACTCGGCCCGGTTCCGGGAGCTGAAGCGGGCGCACCGCAGCTTCGTCTTCCCGCTCGCCGTCGCGTTCCTCGTCTGGTACTTCGCGTTCGTCCTGCTGTCGGACTACGCGCACGAGCTCATGTCCACGCCCGTCATCGGCAACGTGAACCTCGGGATCCTGCTGGGGCTCGCGCAGTTCGTGACGACCTTCGCCATCACCACCTGGTACGTGAGCCGCGCGAACTCGCGCTTCGATCCGATCTCCGCGGAGATCCGGGCGGACCTGGAGGAGCGCGAGCGCATCGCGGTCGAGGCGCCGCGCGGGTCCACCCCGCCGGAGCGCCGGAAGGACGGCCCGCGGTGACCGCCGCGACCGGAGTCGTGATGGCGACGACGCCCACGACCGACACGGGCGACCCCGTCCTCAACATCTCGATCTTCGGGGCGTTCGTGGTCATCACCCTCGTGATCGTGTTCCGCGCGAGCCGCAACAACTCGACCGCGGCCGACTACTACGCGGCCGGCCGCTCCTTCACCGGGCCGCAGAACGGCACCGCCATCGCGGGCGACTACCTCTCGGCGGCGTCGTTCCTCGGCATCGTGGGCGCCATCGCCATCAACGGGTACGACGGGTTCCTCTACTCGATCGGGTTCCTCGTCGCGTGGCTCGTGGCGCTGCTGCTCGTGGCCGAGCTGATGCGCAACACGGGCAAGTTCACGATGGCCGACGTGCTGAGCTTCCGGCTGAAGCAGCGGCCCGTGCGGCTCGCGGCGGCGACCACGACGCTCGCGGTCTGCTTCTTCTACCTGCTCGCGCAGATGGCGGGCGCGGGCGGCCTCGTCTCGCTGCTGCTCGGGATCGACGACCGGCTCGGGCAGTCGCTCGTGATCGCCGTCGTGGGCGCGCTCATGATCGTGTACGTGCTCGTCGGCGGGATGAAGGGCACGACCTGGGTGCAGATCATCAAGGCCTGCCTGCTCATCGCGGGCGCCGCCGTGATGACCGTGTGGGTGCTCGCGATCCACGGGTTCAACGTCTCGGATCTGCTGGGCGCGGCGGCCGCCGCGGCCGACAAGCCCGTGCTCGAGCCCGGCAACCAGTACGGGGCCACGGGCATCACCAAGCTCGACTTCCTGTCGCTCGCGCTCGCGTTGGTGCTCGGCACCGCCGGTCTCCCCCACGTGCTCATGCGCTTCTACACGGTGCCGACCGCGAAGGAGGCGCGTCGCAGCGTCGTCTGGGCGATCTGGCTCATCGGGATCTTCTACCTCTTCACCCTGGTGCTCGGGTACGGCGCGGGCGCGCTGCTCGGGAGCGAGCGGATCCTCGCGGCCCCCGGCGGCGTGAACTCCGCGGCGCCGCTGCTGGCGCTGGAGCTGGGCGGCCCGATCCTGCTCGGGATCATCGCGGCGGTCGCGTTCGCGACGATCCTGGCGGTGGTCGCTGGTCTCACCATCACGGCGGCGGCGTCCTTCGCGCACGACGTGTACGGCAGCGTCATCAAGAAGGGCCAGGTGTCGGCGAACGGCGAGGTGCGGGTCGCGCGGATCACGGTGGTCGTGATCGGCCTGGTGTCGATCGTCGCGGGCATCGGCGCGAACGGGCAGAACGTGGCGTTCCTCGTGGCGCTGGCCTTCGCGGTGGCGGCGAGCGCGAACCTGCCGACCATCCTCTACTCCCTCTACTGGCGGCGGTTCTCCACCCGGGGCGCGGTGCTCAGCATGTACGGCGGGCTCGGGACGGCGCTCGTGCTCATCGCGTTCTCGCCCGTGGTGTCGGGCGCGGAGACGTCGATGATCCCGGGCGCCGACTTCTCGTGGTTCCCGCTGAGCAACCCCGGGATCGTGTCGATCCCGGTCGGGTTCCTGCTCGGCTGGATCGGGACGGTGACCTCCACGCGCAAGGAGGACCCGCTCGTCGCGGCCGAGATGGACGTGCGGTCGCTCACCGGCCACGGCGCCGAGAAGGCGACCGAGCACTAGGCGCGGATGCCCGGGCGCCGGTCGAGGGCGTCCGGGCCCGCGTCGCCGTCAGTCGCTGAGGTTCTCGCTGAGGATGGTGAGGACGGCCGCGCGCGTGTCCGCCGCGGTGGTGCCCAGCCGGTCGGCCACGATCTCGACGAGGGACTCGAGGACGATCACGTGCGGGATGCGCGAGGTGTGCTCGACCTCGTGCCGGAACCCGGCCTTCGCGGGCGCCACCACCAGGGCGACGTCGGCGAGGGCGCCGAGGGGCGACGTCGCGAACGAGGTGACGGCCACGACGGCGGCGCCCGCCGCGCGGGCCGACCGCGCGCCGCGGAGGCTCAGCTCGTTGGCGCCGCTGCCGCTGATGACGACCACCACGTCCTCGGGCGACAGGCGGCTGACCGCGATCTGCTGGCCGACCGGATCCGCGACGAACTCGGCGGGGCGGCCGACCGCGGTGAGGCGCATGGAGAGGTCGAGCGCGAGCGGCGAGGACAGGCCGCTGGCGACGATCACCAGGCGGCGCGCGGCGACGACACGCGCGACCGCGTCCTCCACCTCCGCCTCGGTGAGCACGCTCCCGACCCGCGGCAGGGCGGCGGCGAGCGCGTCGAGGTCGGAGCGGATCCGGCCGAGCGCGCTGGGGCCGTGCGCGTCCTGCCCCGAGGTCGTCGCGCGGGCCGCGCTCCGCGCGAGCTCGCGGGTGAGGGCGACGCGCAGCTGCGGGTACCCGCGGTAGCCGAGGCTCTGGCAGGAGCGGACGACGGTGGAGCGGGCGACGCCCGCGCGATCGGCGAGCTCCTGCGCGGTGATCTCCACCACGCCCTCGGTGTCGTCGAGGATCAGCTCGACCACCCGGCGCTCGCTCGGCTGCAGGGCGTTGACCACGGTCGCGATGCGCGTGGTGGGCCCCACGTCGTCACTCCACTGCACGGACCCTCGCCCCCTCGGTGATCCGGCGGCGGATCCGGCCGGAGACGGCGTCGATCGACATGGTGACCGCGACGACGACGATGAGGAGGACGCCCACCGTGGGCCACTCCCGGTACTGAGTGTAGGAGGTGAGCATGTCGCCGATCCCGCCGACGCCGATGAGGCCGAGGACCGCCGACGCGCGCACGTTGATCTCGAACCGGTACAGCCAGAAGGAGAGGAAGTCGGCGCTCGCCTGCGGCCAGACGCCCCAGCGGATCAGCGCCCAGGAGCCGCCGCCGGCCGCGCGCACGGCCTCGAGCGGGCCGCGGTCGACGCCCTCGACGGACTCGTACCCCCACTTGCCGAGCGTGCCGACGCTCGAGACGCCGAGAGCGAGCGCGCCCGTGAGGGGCGTGAGGCCGGTGACCGAGAGGATCACGATGGCGGTGATGATCTCGGGCACGGCGCGGATCGCGGAGAACAGGATGCGCAGCGGCCAGCGGACGGCCGCGGGCGCGAAGCCGCGGGCGGCGAGGAAGGCCAGCGGCACCGAGACCAGGACGCCGATGACCGTGCCGACCCAGGCCATGAGCACCGAGATCCACGTCTGGCGGAGCGCCTCCGGGAGCTTCGACCAGTCGGGGCTGGAGAACATCAGCCAGAGGTAGCGGACGAGCTCCGCGGGGAGGTCGGCGAGGCGGTCCCAGGCGATGTCGGCCGACCAGCAGGCGACGACCACGACGCCGGTGACGGCCGCCGCGGCGACGACCCGGGCCGGGCGGCGGGGGCGGACGGGCACGGCGAGGCTCATGCGATCCTCTTCCTGATCTCGTTCGAGACGAGGTCGATCACGATGACGATCACGAGGATCTCGAGCACGATCAGCGCGAGCTGGTCGTAGCGGTAGAAGGTGCGCACGGCGTCGATGAGGAGGCCGATGCCGCCGGCGCCCACGAGGCCGAGGACGGTGGACGCGCGCACGTTGAGCTCGAGCACGTAGAGCGTCTGGCCGACGAAGCCGGGCAGGACGTCGGGCAGCGCGACCGCCCGGTCGACCTGCATCCGCGTGCCGCCCGCCGCGCGCCCCGCCTCGAGCGGGCCGGGGTCGTTCGACTCGATGGCCTCCGACACGAGCTTCACGATGATGCCCACGTTGAAGAGGACGAGCGCGATGATCCCGGGCAGCGCCCCGACGCCCACCATCGCCACGAGCAGCGCGGCGTAGAGCAGCTCCGGCACCGCGCGCACCACGTTGAGCACCGCGCGGATGGCGCCGCGGCTCACCGGGTGCGGGTTGGTGAGGCGCGCGGCCCACAGGCTGAGCGGCAGCGCGACCGCGGCCCCCGCGACGGTCGCGATGACGGCCATGGCGAGGGTCTCGAGCATCGGGGCGACGGTGCGGGGGAAGAACGCCCAGTCGGGCTCGAACAGGCGCGCGAGCTTGTCGGCGCCGTTCCGCCAGTTGCGCGCGATGGCGTCGAACCCGAACGCCACGCCCACCTGCGGGCTCATCGCGACGGCCGTGATGACGAGCACGACGGTGAGCGCGGCCCACGGCCGCCATCGGCCCGCGGGACGCGGCGGCAGCTCCCGGATGCTCATCCGAGGGTGTCCTCGGGGCGGATCGAGCGGCCGTAGATGGCCTCGAAGACGTCGTCGCCCGCGGTCGCGGCCGGGCCGTCGTAGACGACCTCGCCGGCGCGGAGGCCGATCATCCGGTCGCCGTAGCCGCGCGCGAGGTCGAGGAGGTGCAGGTTGGTGAGCACCGTGATCCCGAGCTCGCGGTTGATGCGGCGGAGGTCGCTCATGACGCCGTGCGCGGTCGGCGGGTCGAGGCTCGCGACCGGCTCGTCGGCGAGGACGAGGCGGGGCCGCTGCGCGAGCGCGCGGGCGATCGCGACGCGCTGCTGCTGGCCGCCGGACAGCGTGGACGCGCGGTCCCACACCTTGCCGAGGATCCCGACGCTCTCGAGCGCCTGGAACGCGATCTCGCGATCGGCCGTGCGCGGCAGCCCGAGGAACGTCCGCCAGCCGGGCGTGTGGGCGAGCCGGCCGACGAGCACGTTGTCGAGCACGCTCGCGCGCTTCGCGAGGTTGAAGCCCTGGAAGACCATGCCGATGTCGCCGCGGAGGGCGCGGAGCCGGCGGCCGGCGAGCCCGTCGACGCGCGTGCCGCCCACCTCCACCTCGCCGGAGGAGACGGGGACGAGGCCGTTGATCGTGCGGATGAGGCTCGATTTGCCGGATCCGGACAGGCCGACCACGGAGACCATCTCGCCGCCGGCGATGTCGAGCGAGACGTCCTTCAGCGCGACGACGCCGTTGGGGTAGCGGACCGTCACGCCGGCGAGGCGGACGGCCCACGGCGCGGAGGCCGGCGCGAGCGCGGCGGCCTCCGACAGGGAGCCGGTGGCGGTCATCCGCTACCGCAGACCGAGCGACTGGGCGGCGCGGGCCACGACGTCGAGCGACGACGGGTCGGCGGGCGCGAGCTTCGTGATGGAGTACACGGCGGTGAGGGCCGCGGAGCCCTCGGGCGTGGCCGAGTAGTCGAGGAGGGCCTTCGTGATCCGGTCCTGCAGCTCCGGCGAGAGCGAGCCGGAGACCGCGACGCCGTCGTTGGGGATCTCGTCGGTCATCGCGAACACGACGACCTTCTTCCCGACGTCCGGCTTGTCCTTCTTGACGATGGTGCGCGCGTCCCAGAAGCTGAACCCGACCTCGGCGTCGCCGTCGTAGACCGCGAGCACGGAGGCGTCGTTGGCCGTGACGGGGATCCGCTGGATGTCGGAGTCGATGTCGAGGCCGGCGTCCTTGAGCGCGAGCATCGGGTAGATGTAGCCGGCGGGCGATCCGGGCCCGAGCACGGCGACCTTGGCGCCCTTCACCTTCGCGATGGAGTCGAGCCCCTGCGGACCCGACATCGCGTCGGCGCCGTTGCAGAACAGCATGCCGTCGCGCTCGACGGGCGCGTCGTCGCAGTACTTGTCCGGGTCGTTCGTCATGAACTGGGCGGGGTACGTGATGTTCCCGTTCCGCTCCGTCTGCAGCACGACCTTGGCCTGGTACATGTCGCTCGCCTGCCACAGCTGCAGCGAGGGCAGGAAGCCGATCTGGGCCTGGTCAGCGCCCATCGCCTCGACGGCGGCCTGGTAGTCCTTCGCCACCACGCCGGTGACCGGGATGCCGAGGGCCTTCGTGAGCATGTCGGTGAGCGGCGCGGCAGTCTGGACGAGGCCGTCCTGGTCCTGCGAGGGGACGAGCGCGAGCGTGAGGGACGTCGGGTCCGCGGCGCCGGACGCACCGGCGGCGTCGCCGGCCGACGAGCAGCCGGTGAGGGCGAGGGCGGTCACGGCCCCGATGACGAGGAGCGGGAGGGCGGGCTTGTTCATGCGTGCATCTGCTTTCCGGATTCAGCGGCGAGGGGGGAGGCGGGGGTCGAGTGGTCGCGGTCGAGCCAGGCGCGGATGTCCGCGTACAGCCCGGCGACGGTGGCGGCGCGGTAGGTGGGCCGGTCGTCGGCGGACGCGGCGGGTCCGACGAGCGCGGTGCTGAAGCCGCGGGCGTGCGCGGGCTCCAGGTCGTTGACCCAGAGGTCGCCGACGCTGAGGAGCCGGGCGGCGGCGGGGCCCGCGGCGGGACCGGGATCGAGGCGGTCGAGGACGGCGCCCATCCCCGCGGGCTTGCCGGCGCCCGTGACGACCTCGTCGAACGCGCCGGCGACGCCCAGCGCGGCGAGCGCCTCGGGGATCCGGACGGCCGGCGAGTTCGTGACGAGGACGCGGGTCGCCCGGCCCTCCAGCCCGCGGAGGAAGCCGCCGAGGCCGGCGGGAGGGACGACGGGGGCGTGCGGGCCGCCGAGCTCCGCGCGGCTCGCCAGGAACGCGGCGGAGAGGAGCCGCTCGGGCACGTCGTGCTGCACCGCGAGCCCTTGCACGAGCGCGTAGCCGTCGATCGCGCCGTGGGGCCGGCCGACCTCGCGGAGGCCTGCGGTCACGGCGGCGGCGAAGCGCGTGCGCGCGTCGTCGCCGGAGAGCGTCTCCGCGACGTGGTGCGCATAGCGGAGCACCGGCCCGTCGCCGAGGGAGACGGTGCCGTCGAAGTCGAACACGAGGGTCCGGCCGGGGGTGCTCACGGGTGGCGCTCGTCTCCGCGCCCGGGTCGGGGATCCGCTCGGATCGTGTGGACGCAGCGTCCACCATAGGTAGCCCCTGTCGACGCTTCGACCCTGGGCGGTGAACGGAGGGTGAACGGGAGCGGGCGGGACGACGCGAGGGCGGCGGGACCCGGGGGTCCCGCCGCCCTCGGCGGTGGTGCGATGCGGCGCGCGGGGCGCCGCGGATCAGACGCGGATCAGGCGAACGCCTCCGGCGGCGGGCAGGCGCAGAACAGGTTGCGGTCGCCGTAGGCCTGGTCGATGCGGCGCACCGGCGGCCAGTACTTGTCGCGCACGAGGGTCGACACCGGGTAGACGGCGCGCTCGCGCGTGTACGCGTGCGTCCACTCCCCCGCGATGACCGACTCGGCCGTGTGCGGCGCGTTCCGGAGCGGGTTGTCGTCGGCGGGCCACTCGCCCGCGGCGACCGAGTCGGCCTCCTGCTTGATGCCGATCATCGCCGCGACGAAGCGCTCGACCTCGGCGAGGTCCTCGCTCTCCGTGGGCTCGACCATGAGCGTGCCCGGGACCGGGAAGCTCATCGTGGGAGCGTGGAAGCCGTAGTCGACGAGGCGCTTGGCCACGTCGTCCACCGTCACGCCGGTCGCCGCGGTCAGCGGACGCAGGTCGAGGATGCACTCGTGCGCGACGAGGCCGTCCTCCCCCGCGTAGAGCACGGGGTAGTGGTCGCGGAGCCGCGCGGCGATGTAGTTCGCCGACAGCACCGCCGCGCCGGTGGCCTGCTTCAGGCCCTCGGCGCCCATCATGCGGACGTAGGCCCAGCTGATGGGGAGGATGCTCGGGGATCCGTAGGGCGCCGCCGACACCGGGGCGCCGCCGTGCTCGATCGTGGAGACCACGCCGTCCTGCACGAGCGCGTGCACGTTGCGCTGCGCCTGCGGGTGGCCGGGCAGGAAGGGCGCGAGGTGCGCCTTCGCCGCGACCGGGCCGACGCCCGGGCCGCCGCCGCCGTGCGGGATGCAGAACGTCTTGTGCAGGTTGAGGTGCGAGACGTCGCCGCCGAAGTCGCCGAAGCGGGCGAAGCCGAGGAGCGCGTTGAGGTTCGCGCCGTCGACGTAGACCTGGCCGCCGGCCTCGTGCACGGCCTCGCAGATCGCGCCGACCTCGTGCTCGTAGACGCCGTGGGTGGAGGGGTACGTGATCATCAGCCCGGCGAGCTCGTCGCGGTGCGCGGCGATCTTGGCGCGGAGGTCGGCCACGTCGACGTTGCCGAGCTCGTCGCACGCGACGACCACGACGCGCATGCCGGCGAGCACGGCGCTGGCCGCGTTCGTGCCGTGCGCGCTCTGCGGGATGAGGCAGACCGTGCGCTGGGTGTCGCCGTTGGCGAGGTGGTAGCCGCGGATCGCGAGGAGGCCCGCGAGCTCGCCCTGGCTGCCGGCGTTCGGCTGGAGGCTCACGGTGTCGTAGCCGGTGACGTCGGCGAGCCAGGTCTCCAGCTGGAGCACGAGCTCGAGGTAGCCCTCGACGTCGTCCGCGGGCGCGAAGGGGTGGATGGCCTGGAACTCGGGCCAGGTCACCGCCTCCATCTCGGTGGCCGCGTTGAGCTTCATGGTGCAGGAGCCGAGCGGGATCATGCCGCGGTCGAGCGCGTAGTCCTTGTCGGAGAGGCGCTTGAGGTAGCGCATCATGCCGGTCTCGGAGCGGTGCGTGGAGAAGACGGCGTGCGTGAGGTACTCGCTCGTGCGGATCGAGCCGTGCGGGATCGACGACAGGTCGCCGGTCGCGCCCTCGTCATCCGCGAGCTCGGCGCCGAACGCGCGCGCGACGACGGCGAGGTCCTCGACGCGCGTGGCCTCGTCGACGCTGAAGCCGATCGTGTCGGCGTCGACGCGGAGCAGGTTGACCCCTCCCGCGGCGGCGGCCGCGAGGATCGCGTCGGCGCGGCCGGGCACGGAGACGCGCACGGTGTCGAAGAACGCGGCCTGCAGCGGCTCGACGCCCACCGTGGCGAGCGAGCGGACGAGGCGGCGGGCGCCCCGGTTGGCCTGGCGCGCGATCACGCGGAGGCCCTTCGGCCCGTGGTACACCGCGTACATCGAGGCCATCACGGCGAGGAGCACCTGCGCGGTGCAGATGTTGCTGGTGGCCTTCTCGCGGCGGATGTGCTGCTCGCGGGTCTGCAGCGAGAGGCGGTAGGCGGGGTGGCCGGCCGCGTCCTGGCTGACGCCCACGAGGCGGCCGGGCATCTGGCGCTCGAGCCCGGAGCGCACGGCGAGGTAGCCCGCGTGCGGACCGCCGAAGCCCATGGGCACGCCGAAGCGCTGCGAGGTGCCGACCGCGATGTCCGCGCCGAGCTCGCCGGGCGACGTGATGACCGTGAGGGCGAGCAGGTCGGCCGCGACGACCGCGAGGCCGCCCGCCGCGTGCACGCGCGCGATGACGGCGCTGGGGTCGAAGACGCGGCCGGAGGCTCCGGGGTACTGGATGAAGGCGCCGAACGCGTCGGGCAGCTCCGCGGGATCCACCGTGGCGAGGTCGTGCGCGACCAGTTCGATGCCGAGCGCGGCGGCACGGCTGTCGAGGAGGGCGCGCGTCTGCGGCAGGGCGTCGGCGTCGATGAGGAACACGGGCGTCTTGGCCTTGGAGGCGCGACGCGCGAGCAGCATGCCCTCCACGACCGCGGTGGACTCGTCGAGCATGGACGCGTTCGCGGTGGCCAGCCCGGAGAGCTCGGCCACCATCGTCTGGAAGTTGATGAGCGCCTCGAGGCGGCCCTGCGAGATCTCCGGCTGGTACGGCGTGTAGGCCGTGTACCAGCTCGGGTTCTCGAGCACGTTGCGGGTGATGACCGCGGGCGTGATGGTGTCGTGGTAGCCGAGGCCGATCATCGAGGTGCGCACGCGGTTGCGGCCCGCGATGCGTCGGAGCTCGGCGAGGGCGTCGCGCTCGGTGGCCGCCTCGGGCAGCACGGAGTCGCCCTCGGTGCGGAAGCGGTCGACCTGGATCGACTCGGGCACGGCCTTCGCGAGGAGCGACGGGATCGAGTCGTGGCCGAGGACGCCGAGCATGGTGGCGCGGGCCTCGGAGTCGATGCCGATGTGGCGGGCGCCGAACGCGCCGGGCGCGAAGGTCGAGGACTCCTCCGCGATGTCGGGCGCCGCGTCGGGCGCGGGCGTGGCCGGGCGGGTGCCGGCGTCGACGGCGGTCACTCGCCCACCAGCGCGACGTACTCGTCGTGGCTGAGGAGCGTGGGCAGCTGCTCGAAGCGCACCTTCACGAGCCAGCCGGATCCGAACGGGTCGCTGTTCACGAGGTCGGGCGAGGCGACGACCTCCTCGTTGACCTCGGTGACCGTGCCGTCGATGGGCGCGAAGAGCTCGCCGACCGACTTGGTCGACTCGATCTCGCCGACGACCTCGCCGCCCGCGAGCTCGTCGCCCACGGCGGGCAGCTCGACGAAGACGACGTCGCCGAGCTTGTCGGCGGCGTAGGCCGTGATGCCGACGGTCGCGACGTCGCCGTCGACCTGCACCCACTCGTGCTCGGCCGTGTACTGGAGGCTGGTCTGATCGGTCATGCGAGGGCCTTTCGCGAGTAGAAGGGGAGGGTCACGACGGTGGCGGGCACGCGCGTGCCGCGGACGTCGACGGTGAGGCGCGTGCCGGGGGCGGCGAGCGCGGGATCCACGTACGCCATGGCGACGGGGTGGCCGAGCGTGGGCGACAGGGCGCCGCTCGTGACGAGGCCGACGGGCGGCACGGCGCCCTCGGTCGCGTCCATCACGGCCTCGAGGGCGTCGGCGGAGTCGCCCGCGACCTCCTCGGCGTAGACGGGGTAGTCGGCGCGGGGTGCGCGGCGCCCCTCGGTGACGAGGCCGACGAGCACGCGGGCCGCGGGGTCCGGGCCCTTCTCGATCGCCGCGCGGCCGAGGAAGTCCCCCTCCTTGGCGAGCGCGACCACCTTGCCGAGGCCGGCCTGCACCGGGAGCGTGTGGAGGCCGAGCTCGTGGCCGTAGAGCGGCATGCCCGCCTCGAGGCGGAGCGTGTCGCGGCAGGCGAGGCCGGTGGGCAGGAGGCCGAGCGGCGCGCCGGCGGCGACGAGCGCCTCCCACAGGGCGACGGCGTCCTCGGTGGCGACGTACAGCTCGTAGCCGTCCTCGCCCGTGTAGCCGGTGCGGGCGACGAGCACGTCCTGGCCGGCGAAGCGCGCGGGCGTCGCGCGGTAGTAGCGGAGCGCCTCGAGCGGCGTCGCGGTCTCGAGCCCGGCGGTGGCCTCCAGGATCGCGCGGGAGACCGGGCCCTGCACGGCGATGAGCGCGACGTCGTCGCTCGCGTCGTCGACCTCCACGTCGTCCCGTCCCCGGGCGGCCTCGGCGAGGACGGCGAGCACGGGATCGTGGTTGCCCGCGTTGGCGACGACGAGGAAGGACTCCTCGCCCGTGCGGTAGACGATGAGGTCGTCGACGATGCCGCCCGAGGGATCCAGCAGCAGCGTGTACTTCGCCTGCCACTCGGCGATGGCGGAGAGCTTGCCCGCGAGCACGGAGTCGAGGAACCGGGCGGCGCCCTCCCCCTCCACGGCGATCTCGGCCATGTGCGAGATGTCGAAGATGCCCGCGGCCTCGCGCACGGCGCGGTGCTCGGCGAGGTCGCTCGTGTAGCGGACGGGCATGAGCCAGCCGGCGAAGTCGGTGAAGGAGGCGCCGGCGGCCTCGTGCACGGCGTGCAGCGGGGATCGGCGGGGCGGGGCGCCGGTCGCCGCGGCGGGGGCGGGTGCGTCGGTCATGGAGTCCTCCGGTCGTGACCGGCGCGGACGCCGGATGCGGGACTCCCCCTCTGTCATGTGCCTGAGAGCTTCGCGCCGTCCGAGGAGGGTGCTTTCACCGTGGGCGAGCCGTGCGGGACGACTGCTTTTCAGAGTGGCCAGTGCATCGCGGTACGTGGACCTGAGAGATTGGCGGGGAGGCTTGCTCCTTCGGTGCTCCCGGAGGAGCTCTCCCGCGATGCGTGCGCGGCCGTGTTACCGGCCCAGCATATCGAGCGGGACGTTTCGGGCGTGTGACGATCCCGCGTGCGCCCGGCGTCGTGATGCCCGGGCCGGACGCGACGACGCCGCCGCATCCGGGTGGATGCGGCGGCGTCGGACGGTCGGGTCGAGCGGTCCTCTAGATCGCGTCGGGCGACGGCGCGGCGGGGGCCGTCGTGCCGGGCTGGCCGTCCTCGTCCTGGTCGATGACGCGGCGCACGTCGTCGGCGAGCTGCGCGACGCCCTCGGGCATCATCTCGAAGCCGTCCGTGGTGCCGACGTTGATGACGAGGCCGGTGCCCTCGGGGATCGCCTGCACGAGCTCGGCGGCGGGGATGGTGGCGACGTGGTCGGCGACGCTCGTGACCTTCTCGTCGATGCGGTCCTCGTGCGTGAAGGCGGCCAGCATGGGCACGCCGTCGCGGTCGAAGAGGACCGGCTGGAGCTGGTCGGTCTCGGGGGTCAGGGGCGTGGCGGTGGGCACCACGACCACGGTGTTGATGAACTCCGTGAGGACGGCGGTCATGTCGGACTCGCCGGCCTGGCCGCGCGCGATGGCCTGCTCGAGGGGGGTGGGCTCTCGGTCCTGTGAATCGGTCATGCTCCCATCGTGCCCGATCGAGCGGCACGGCGCCTGACCGGGGCGGCACGGCGCCGAGCGGGGCGGCACCGAGCGGGGCGGCGTCCCGGGCGCGCGGCGGAGCTAGGATCGACACTTCCCGCCCACCATCCGACCCGAGGGGAGCCCGCCGTGCCGATCGGACGCCAGCGCCCCCGCGGCGAGCTCGAGGCCGCCATCATGGACGCGCTCTGGGACGCCGACGAGCCGCTCACGGCCAAGGACGTCGTAGCCCGCATCCCGGATCCGCGGCCCGCGCTCACGACGGTGCTCACGGTGCTGGAGCGGCTCGGCCAGAAGGGCCTCGTGACCCGGTCCGACGAGGCGCGCGCGCTCGAGTTCGCGCCCGCGCGGTCCCGCACGGACCACGCGGCGTCGCTCATGTCGGGCGCGCTCGCGGCCACGAAGGACCGCGAGGCGGCGCTCCTGCGCTTCGCCGGAACGCTCGACGGGGACGACCTCACGGCGCTCCGCCGCGCGCTCGGCGCGGACGACGAGGCCTGACGCTCCTCGCCGGCGCGGTCGGGCGCGGATGACCCGGCCTAACGCGGGTCGTCGGCGCCGTCCGTCGGCCCGCCGACGCTCCGACCGTCCTCACCCGGGAAGCGCCGCGACGACCGGCGCACGACGCCGAGCACGACGAGCGCGGCGGCCCCGAGGATCACGAGTCCGATGAGCACGAAGACCCACACGGGCGTCGTCTCCGCGGCGTCCGCGAGCGGCACGGACTCGCCGGACCGCGCATCGGTCGTGGGCGCGGGGGCCGCGGATCCGCCGCCCTGGGTGGTCATGGCGCCCTCGGGCTCGGGCGTCGCGGTGGGCGCGCTGCCCGCCCAGGCGTCGCCGCAGGCCGGGGCCTGGAGGATCGCCGGGCCGCCGACCGTGTCGCCCGCGGGCGCGTAGGTGAAGGAGTAGCTGCCGTCGATGGGGTGGCTGTCGCTCGAGACCGCGCGCCAGGCGACCTGGTAGGTGCCGGCCGTTCCGAGCGCGATGCGGCTGGTGGCGGTGGATCCGTCGATCGTCACGCAGCCGTCCTCGTGGAACGAGCCGTCGGAGGCGTTGACGACCTGGATCGCGAAGCCCGTGGCCTGCGCGTCGAGCGCGAGGAGGTCGTCGCTGAAGTCGAGCGCGATGCTGCCGGGCTCGACCGTGACGGTGGCGTCGGCGGCGGGCGTGGATCCGACCAGCCGGTCGTGCGCGGACGCGGCGCCGGCGGGGATCAGCGCGCCCCCGACGACGAGCACGGCGGCGCCCGCGGCGAGCGCGGCGCGACGGAGGGCGGACGGGGTGCGGGGGTGGAGCGGAGACGCCATGCGTCCATCATCCCCCGCGGCGGGCGCGTGGGGGCGGCGGCGGGCGCCGCGGCGGTCGGGCGGTCGGAGGGAGGCCCCTGCGGATCCGATCCCCGTTCGTCGTCGATTCCTTCGTCCGCGATAGGTAGCCTGGCGAGGACGATCGCTGCTGCCGGGGGGTGCTGCGGTGGCCTCGGCCTCGATGCTCCCGGGTGGACGCACCGCTCGCGCGACCCGCTGGACGACGTCCGGCCCGAGCGCTCGGCCGAAGGACCACGGACAGCACCTTGCTCGACTCGCTCACGCTCCGCATCGCCTTCGGCGTCACCTCCCTGGTGCTGCTGCTGCTCTTCGCGCTCGTCACCTACCGGGGCACGCGCTCGTCCTTCAGCTTCTGGTGGTGCGCCGCGATCGCGCTGTTCATGAGCGGATCCCTCGCCTACGTCCTCGACGGCACCGGCGGCCAGGTCTGGGCGAACCCGCTCGGCAACGGGCTCATCGTCGCCGGCTCCGCGTCCATGTGGATGGGGAGCCGCTCCCTCCGCGACCGGCCGACCCCGTGGTGGCTGGTCGTCGCGCCGGCCGTGCTGGTGACGGTCGTCTCCAGCGCTGACTCGCCCGCGACGAACGACTGGTCGGCCGGACCCCTCTTCCTCGCGCTCATGGCGGCGCTGATCGGGCTCTCGAGCCGGGAGTTCGCGCTGCTCGACGCGGCGTACTCGCGGACGCGCTGGCCGCTGCTGCTCGCGTCCGGCGCGCTCTCGGTCTACTACGGCGGGCGCCTCGTGGCGTTCCTCGCGACCGGCCCCCGGGGCGAGGTCTTCACGACGTGGTTCGGCACGCCGTCGACCGCGCTGATCACGCTCGTGCTGCTCGTCGTCGTGTCGTTCAGCATGGCGTCGCTGAGCGGCGAGCAGGCGGCCAAGGCGGCCGCGGCCCGCGCGGCCGTGTCGCGGGAGGAGCTGGTGGAGGGCGGCGGCGTGCAGCGGCGGCTCCTCCCGCGCACGGTGCCCGACCTGCCGGGCTACGAGGTCGCGGGCGCGTGCGTGCCGAGCGGCGCCGTGAGCGGGGACTTCTTCGACTGGCAGCGGACGCCCGAGGGCCTCGTCGTGACCCTGGCCGACGTGATGGGCAAGGGCGTCGGCGCCGCGGTGATCGCGGCGACCGTGCGGGCCTCCCTCCGGATCGCGCTGCCGAGCGAGGATCCGGCCCGCACCATGTCCGTCGTCGACCGGGCCGTCGAGCCCGACCTCGAGGCGAACGACGCCTTCGTCACGCTGCTGCACCTGCGGCTCGAGGCGGCGAGCGGCGGGATCACGGCCGTGGACGCGGGGCACGGCCTCGGCGTCGTCTGCCGGGTGGACGGGTCGCGGGAGACGATCCCGTCCCGGAACCTGCCGCTCGGGGCGCTGGGCACGCAGGAGTGGGCGACGAGCGCCGTGCGCCTCGACCCCGGCGACCTGCTGCTCATCTGCAGCGACGGGGTGCTCGACCTCTTCGACGGGTCGATCGGGTCGCTCGACCTGGCCGTCGACGCGGCCATGTCGGCCGGACCGCGCGCGATCGACGCGGTGACGGGCATCACGGGTCTCGTGGCCGAGCGGTCGCTGCCGGACGACGTGACGGTCGTGGCGATCCGGCGGCTGGGGGTCGACGCAGCGGGTGCCGCGCTCGGCTGAGGCGGTCGCGTCGGCGCCGGCATCAGCGTCGGCATCGGCGCCGGCATCGACCTCGGCCCGTCCGGAGGGGCAGGGTGGAGGGACCGCGGGCGCGCGAGGTCGCCCGCACCGAGCACGAGGAGGATCCGTGGCCCCCGACGACGACATGCCGAGCACCATCCGCCGCTCCCCCGAGCACGCGCAGGCGACCTGGTCGGCGGCGCACGCCGCGGCCGAGGAGCAGTACGGATCCGGCGAGCGCGCCGAGCGCACCGCCTACGCCGCGCTCGAGCACGGCTTCGAGAAGGTCGGCGACCACTGGGAGCCGAAGGACGAGGCGGGGCCGTCCGACGACGGCGCCGAGCGGCGCGGCGCGGGCACGGCCGGCGGCGTCGACGCGAACGCCTCGAAGGCGCACCTGTCGGAGGTCGCGCGCCGCCTCGACGTGCCCGGCCGGAGCCGCATGACGAAGGACGAGCTGGTCGAGGGGATCCGGAAGGCGAACGACCGCGAGACGCGGAGGGCGCGCGAGCGGGAGGGCTGACGCGGGCGCCCGACCCGGGTCAGCGCACCACCTCGACCACCGCGGCGATGCCCATGCCGCCGCCGACGGACGCCGCCGCGACGTCGATCGTGCCGGCCGGCGCGCCGCCGCGCACGAGACGGCTGAACAGCCGCACGACGCCCACCGCCCCGCTCGCGCCCCACGGGTGGCCGAGCGCGAGCGCGCCGCCGTCGGCGCAGACCCGAGGGTCGTCGTCGGCGAGCCCGAGGCGGTCGAGCACGGCGAGCGACTGGGCGGCGAACGCCTCCACGATCTCGAACGCGGCGACGCCGACGATCCCGATGCCCGCGTCGGCGAGGGCGGCGAGCACGGCGGGAGCGGCGCCGATGCCGGGCAGCGCGGGATCGCATCCGACGACCGCATGGCCCCGGACCACGAGGCCGGGGACGCCGGGCGCCCGGTCCCGCGACACGAGCGCGACGGCCGCGGCCCCGTCGCTCACCCGCGTGGCCGTGCCCGCGGTGACCGTGCCGCCGCCCCGGAGCGGAGGGAGGCGCGAGAGGAGGTCGAGGGCGGCGCCGATCGCGTCGTCGGCCGTGATGCCCGAGGATCCGACCGGGACGAGCTCCTCCGCGAGGCGGCCGGCGTCCCGGGCGGCGACGGCACGCCGGTGGCTGCGCCGCGCGTGCTCCTCCTGGCGGGCACGGGAGATGCCGTCGTGGCGGGCGAGGTCGTCGGCCGCGGGCAGCATGTCCGGATCCGGCCAGCCCGCCGGCGCGAACGGCGCCCGCGCGTAGGGGACGCCGCCCGACGAGCGGACCGGGGCGGTGGATGCGCTCTCGGCACCCCCGGCGATGCGCCCTCCCGCGGCGCCCGCGCGGATGGCCGTGGCCGCGTCGACCACGGCCGCGAGCCCGCTGCCGCACTGGCGGTCGACGGTCCCGCCCGGCACCCCGGCTCCGAGGCCCGCGGCGAGCGCGGCGATCCGCGCCGGGTTGCCGCCCGGGCCCATGCAGTTGCCGAGGAGCACGTCGGCCACCGGCAGCGCGGATCCGACGGCCCTCCCCGCGTCGACGACGACGGCGCGGATCACGGCCGCCGCGAGCTCGTCGACGGGCACGGCGGCGAGCGCGCGACCGCGCGTCGCGATGGGCGTTCGCCGGGCGGCGACGATGAGGGGCTCAGCCGGCAAGGCGGTCCGCCTCACCCGACGTCGCGCGCCGGATCGCCTCGGCGCGAGCGGGCTTCCCCGCCGCGGTGCGCGGCACGGGACCCGCGAACCACACGCGCGGCCGGCTCGCGGGTGCGAGCACGGCGGCGGCACCCGACCGCAGCGAGGCCACGTCGAGCCCGGGGCCGGACGCGCGCGGCTCGACGAGCGCGGCCACGAGCGCGCCGATGCCGGGGACGGGAAGGCCGAACACGACCGCGTCCGCCACGCCGGAGAGCGTCCGCAGCGCCGCCTCGACCTCCTCGGGGAGGACGGTCGCCGCGGCGGTGAGGATCGCCCCGTCGGCGCGGCCGCGGAGCAGGAGCCGTCCGCCGACGAGCTCCGCCAGGTCGCCCACCGTCGCCCAGCCGCCGTCGCGGCGGAGGGCGCCCGGCCGGCCGAGGTAGCCGATCGCGACCGTGGAGGAGCGCACCCAGAGCCGGCCGTTGCGCACGTCGACGTCGACCCCGGGGAAGGGACGCAGCCCCTCGCCCGCGTCGATCGCGACGAACGAGAGCTCCGCGGCGCCGTAGTACGCGACCACGCGGATCCCCCGGGCCTCGGCCTCCGCCCGGAGCGCGGGGTCGAGGGCCGCGCCGCCGACCAGGGCCGTGCGGAGGGGCGTCGTGCCGCCCGCGGCGAGGAGCCGGGCGAGGCCCTGCGGAGTGCCGTGGAAGCAGACGGCGCCGCGGGCGTCGCCGTCGCGCCCCACGAGGACCGGTCGCGGACCGCCGGCCTCCGCGTGCGCGAGCGAGAACAGGGTGAGCGACGACGCCGGCGGGGCGGGGAGCGCGATCCCGTCCGCCGGGCCGGCATCCAGGAGATCCGAGACCGCAGCGTGGGACGACCGCCACGACGCGTCCGTGCGCACGACGACACGCGGGACGCCGGTGCTGCCCGAGGTCAGCGTCGCCCAGGCCGCGTCGGACGGGACGGCCGCCTCGTCGACCAGCGCCCGGACCGCCGTCAGGTGCGCCTCCGGCATCCGCTCGTCGAGCACGAGCGGCACGTCCCCGTCGGACCGGATGCGGCGGATGCCCGCGACCACCCGGTCGTCGGAGCCGAGCAGCGGGACGATGCGCGGCATCAGGCCGTCCGCCGGATCCGGCCCCCGGGGGCGTCGGCCCGGTCCGCGAGGTCGATGCGGAACAGCGCGCACTCCTTGTCGTAGTAGCCGTGCGTGCGGCCGAGGAGGCGCATGCCGATCCGCCGGCACACCGCCTGCGACGGCGCGTTCGCCGGGTTCGTGACCGCGAGCACGCGCGTCAGCCCGCGCTCGGCGGCGTGGGCGAGCACCCGCCTGGCGGCCTCCGTGGCGACGCCGCGACCCCACGCGTCCGGGTGCAGGTGCCAGCCGATCTCCGTCTCGCCGTCCTCCGGCGCATCGCGCGGGGCGGGGTCGTCGGCGGCGAGGGGCGCGGCCGAGGCGGGCAGGTCCTTGAGCAGCAGCGTGCCGAGGAGCGCGCCGCCGTCGCGGTCCTCGATCGCCCAGATGCCGCGCACCGGGTGGTCGAGGGCGGCGTAGCGGGCGGCGCGGGCGACGGCCTGCGCGGGATCCGCCTGCACGGCCCCCGTGCCGATCCACCGCATCACCTCGGGCCGCGCGTGCAGGTCGAGGAGGAAGGGCGCGTCCGCTTCCGTGAAGCGGCGGAGGAGCAGGCGGTCGGTCGCGAGGTCGGGCATCGCCCCAGGGTAGGCGGCGACGTCGGTGGTCGCCCCTAGCGTGACCGCATGCCCGAACCGGTGGATGCGTGGTGGGCGCGGCGCCGCTGGTCGCGCGGCCTCGACGTGCCGTATCCCGTCGGCACCTACCGGGAGGCGTGGGCGTCGTTCCCCGTGCTCATCCGGCAGTACCACCCCGAGTTCAACCGCGGCATCACGCTCACGCAGGTGCCGCCCGCCGCCGATGTGCTCCTCACCTGGCAGTGCGACGTCGGCCACGTCTTCGTCGCGACGCCCGAGGAGCAGCGGATGCGGCCGGGCCGCGAGCGCCGACGGTCGTCGTGGTGCCCGGACTGCGCCGAGGCCGCGGCCCCGCGCACGCCCGTGCTGCCGATGGCCGACCGGGTGCGCTGGCCGGGGGCGTCGCCGCTCGTCGCGGGGCCGGTGGCGGGCGGATCCGAGGTTCCGACCGCGGCGCGCCCGTCCCCCACCGAGGCCCCGCGCCCCCGCCGCGGATCGCGCGACGGGATGCCGTCCTCCGGCGGCACCGCACGCGACCGACGCGGGAAGGACGGCACGCCGAGCAGCGCCGCGCAGGCCGCCGCCGCGGCTCCCGCCCGCACCCGCCGCTCCCCCGGCGTCTGCGCGAAGACGCCCGACCTCCCGGTCGGTGAGCCGTTCGCGAGCGCCTGCGCGCCGCCGCCCGCGTCCGCGGTGGAGGAGCGCCTCCGCCAGGAGCTCGCCGCGCGCCTCGAGCACACGCCGGGCCTCAACGCCGTGCGCCTCGCGCGTCCGTTCTTCGAGCACCTCGAGGCGTGGCCCGACATCCTGCTGCCGGAGCTGCGCGTCGCGATCGAGTACGACTCCACGGGCCGCCACGGCCTCGAGCACGTCGGCCGTCGCGAGGAGGCCGACCGGCGCAAGGACCGCGCGCTGCGCGCCGCCGGGTGGGAGGTGATCCGCATCCGCACCGGCAGGCTGCCGCCGCTCGGTCCCTACGACCTGTGCGTGTCGGGCATCACGCGCGGCACGGTGGATGCGCTGCTCGAACGGCTGCGCGAGATCCGCGGGCCGCTGTTCGTGGACGCGTACCTGCGCGAAGAGCCGCCGTCCGAACCGCCCGCGACCGCGCCCAGAGCAGGCCGGCCCGCGCGCGTCAGCTGATCCGCAGCGCCAGCGCCTCGCTGCGCCAACGCGCGAGCAGCTCCCACGGATCCGGCTGGCCGGCCGCGAGCGCCGCCACGTGCGCGCGCAGCTCGGCGTCGAGCGCGAACCACTCCGTGCGGGCGTACCGCTGCCGCGCGAACCGCTCGTGCCGCGCCCGCTCCACCGCCCGGCCGCCGCGCTCGAACGCGAGCAGCTCGTCGTGCCGGAGCGTGCCGAGCCGCTGCCTGGGGTTCGCGCTCGTGCCGATCTTCATCCGGTCGCCGAAGCGGATGTAGTAGACGACGTCCACCCGGGGTGCCGCCAGCTCCCCGTCCGGGTGCTCGCCGTGCCGCCACTCGCACACCGCGCACAGCCACGCGGAGGGGAAGCGCACGCCGAGGCGCGATCCGCAGGCCGGGCACGGCGACGGCAGCGCGTCCTCGATGCCCCGCTCGCGCTCCGCCCACTCGGCCGCGGCGACGAGGTGCGCCGCGCACAGCGGGACGGGGGCGCCGCGCTCGGCCGCATCCGCGCAGGCGTCCGCGCGGCAGGGGGCGGCACCGGAGGCGGGGGCGGCACCGCCGCGGGCGGCCGTGCGCCGCCCCGGGGATCGTCTCGACGTCATGCCCCGACGCTAGGCGCGGGGTCCGACACCGTCCGCCGACGGTCGCGATCCCGAACGGGGGCGAGCCGCCACCGCTCAGGCTCCCTACGCTCGACAGGACCCAGGAGGAACCTTGTCTCGATCCGCCCCAGCACAATCCGCATTCGCTCTGATGCTCGTCCTGGCCATCAGCGGCTGCACCACGGCTCCGCCTGCATCCGAGATCCCGCTCACGCCTTCTGCTCCGGCCTCTGAGGGCCCCGCTCCCACTCCCACTCCCACTCCCTCTCCGACTCCCGACCTGACGGCGTTCGGCATCGCCAGCGCCATCAAGGAAGGTGTCGCGAGTTCGGGCGACATCGTGCAGATCACGGAGGACAACGACCCCAACAACGTCATCGGCCGCCCCACGGGCTACGTCGATGCCGCCACCCTCTACGACTCGCGCGTGAGCTGCGATGAGCTCGGAGCCGAGTGTGGAGCGTCGATCGAGATCTGGTCTGATGGAGCTGCCGCCCAAGCGCGGATGGACTACATCCAGGGCATCCTGGCGTCCACCACAGCTCTCGGTACCGAGTACGACTATGTCCGAGGCAATGCCATCGTCCGCGTCACCGGCGAGCTGAAGCCCTCTCAGGCGACCGAATACGAGAGCGCCATCGACGCTCACCTGGGCACAGCCGCGGGCTAGCTCCACGCCGCCCGGCGCCCCGCCGTCACCGCCGCGCCCGCACCACCACCGGCGCCGCGTCGTCGAAGCCGCGGCGCAGCTCCACTGAGGTCCAGGCGACGGGCGCGTCCTGGAAGATCGGCTCCAGCACCTCCCACATGAGGCGGCGGTCGGATCCCATGTAGTGCACGTCGTAGGAGTCGTCGCCGAACGCGTTGCCGTGGATCGCACCCGCCTCGAGCAGCTGCAGGGCGTCGTCGCCCGCGGCCTCGGTCGCCGCCAGCGACGCGAACGCCTCGTACGCGGAGCCGCCCTCGCCCGCGGCGAAGCGCAGCACGACCCAGTCGTCGGGCTCGGGCGGTCGGGTCCACGGACGCGCGGCGGCGACGATCGCGGCTGTCAGCCCCGCGATGATGCCGCTGAGGAGCAGCGCGCGGATCCGCGGCGTCATGCCCGCCACCCGGCGTCCGATCCCGCCGCGTCGACGTGAGCGCTCATGGCATCTCCCCGTCCGTCCAGGCTCCCGCGGCGAGCGCGGGCAGCCTTCCCATCATCCCGGAAAGGTCCGGCGCCTGTGCATGTCGGCCTCTTCGACACCGGGCACGTTCCCGGAGCGTACGTTCCGGAGTACGAGCAGTCGCCCCATCCCGGGGCGCCGTGACACGCTCCACCAGAGGAGCATCATGCCGGAACCCCGCACCCACGAACGTCTGGTCATCTCGATGTCCACGGTCTTCGACCTCATGGACGCCGCCACCCTCGAGGCGTGGGTGGGCCTCACCGGCCTGCAGATCCAGCTGGTGCGCGTGGTCGCGACCGACGTGCGCGTGGACCGCACGTCGCTCGCCCACTGGACGCGCACGTCGCGCGCGGCGCTCGTCCCCAGCCTGAGCGGCCTGCTGCAGCGCCGGATCCTCGCGGAGGAGTCCGACGACGACGGCTCCCGCCTGCTCGTCGCACCCGCGGGCCGACGCCTGCTCGAGGAGGTTCTCGACGCGCGCGTGGCGTGGATCCGCGACACCGCGACCGCCGCACGGCCGCCGATCGGCGACGACGAGGTCCGCGAGGCGATCGCCGTGATGGAGCGGCTCGCGGACCGCGTCTGAGGCCCGGCGCACGGCGCATCCGCCCGCCGCCGACGTCGCTCCGCCGCACGATGCCCGGGTCGGCCCGAGCACCCGCCCCTTCACCCCGGGACACGTCCCCCCTAGGGTGGGGAAATGGCGAACCCCATCGAGGCCGAGGCACCCCCGCGCAGCGAGCTGAAGCGCTCCATCACGGTCAAGCAGCTGTACTTCTACGTGGTCGGCGACGTGCTCGGCTCCGGCATCTACGTGCTCGTGGGCCTCGTGGCCGCGGCCGTGGGCGGCGCGTTCTGGATGGCGTTCCTCGTGGGCGTCTCCATCGCGACCATCACCGGCCTCGCCTACGCGGAGCTCGTGACGAAGTACCCGCAGGCCGCCGGCGCCTCGCTCTACATCAACAAGGCGTTCCGGAGCCCGGTGCTCACCTTCTTCATCACCATCTGCATGCTGAGCGCCAACATGGCCGCGGTCGGCTCCCTCGCCGCCGGCTTCGTGCGCTACCTCAGCGATCTCATCGGGCTGCCGGAGTCGGCGATCTGGGCGACCACCGGGATCGCGGTCGCGTTCGTGGCGGTCATCACGCTCATCAACCTCATCGGCATCAGCGAGTCCGTCATCGCGAACGTGGTGATGACGTTCGTGGAGATCAGCGGGCTCATCGTGGTGGTCGCGATCGGCGTGATCGCGCTCGTCGAGGGCGTGGGCGACCCGTCCGTGCTCCTGCAGTTCCAGGTCGAGGGCGGCGCCGGATCCGCGGTGCTGGCCGTGCTCGCCGGCGTCTCGCTCGCCTTCTTCGCCATGACCGGCTTCGAGAACGCGGCGAACGTGGCCGAAGAGACCATCGATCCGTCGCGCGCGTTTCCCCGCGCCCTCATCGGCGGCATGATGACCGCCGGCGTCGTCTACGTGCTCGTCTCGATGGCCGCGGCCCTCGCCGTCCCGATCGGCGACCTCGCGGGCAACACGCTCCTCGAGGTGATCCGCGCCGACCTCTTCTTCATCCCCGCCGCGGTGATGCTCGTGATCTTCGCCGTCATCGCGATGGTCGCCATCAGCAACACGGCGCTCGTGACCGTGGTGGCCCAGTCGCGGATCCTGTTCGGCATGGCCCGCGAGAACGTCGTGCCCGCGATCTTCGCCAAGGTGCACCCCGCCCGCCGCAGCCCCTACGTGGCGCTCATCTTCGGCGGCGCCGTGGTCGCGTCGCTGCTGATCATCGGCGCGGCCATCCGCTCCAGCCAGGCCGGCATCCCCGAGGACGAGCGGCTCGACATCGTCGACCGCCTGGCGACCATCACCGTCGTGTTCCTCCTCTTCATATACGCGCTCGTGATCGTCGCGTGCCTGAAGCTCCGCGGCCACGACGAGACGAAGGACACCTACCGCGCGAACACGCCGCTGCTCATCGTCGGGATCGTCGGCAACGTCGCCGTGCTGATCTACACGCTCGTCGACGACCCGGACGCCCTGTGGTGGGTCGGCGGACTCCTCGCGCTCGGCCTCGTGCTGTACCTGTTCCAGCGGGCGTTCGGCCAGAAGAAGCCGGATCTCGAGGACGCCGCCGGCGTCGCCGCGGCCGGCCCGACCGACCGGGAGGTCTGAGAAGTGCACGTCATCGTCGCCACCGACGGATCCCGCGCCTCCCTCGAGGCCGCCCGCCAGTTCCAGGTGATCGCGGACTCCCGCGAGATCACCGAGGTCACCGTGCTCGCCGTCGTGAGCCCCTACGCCGCGGCACCCTTCGCCAACGAGCTCGGCCCGCGCCGCGCGACCGGCCAGACCGAGCTCAGCTACCGCCGCGACGCCGAGGCCGCCGTCGACACGGTCGCCGCGGTCTTCGACGGCTGGGGCCCCACGATCCACCGCGACGTCCGCAGCGGCTCGCCGGCCACCGAGATCATCCGCGCGGCCGAGGAGCTCTCCGCGGGCCTGATCTCCATGGCCGCCGGCAGCCGCGGCCTCACCGCGACGATCCTGCTGGGCAGCACCGCGTCGCGCGTGCAGCACTCGGCGCCGTGCCCGGTGCTGATCTGCCGGCCGACGGTGCGGGGGGCTGTGTAGCGGCCCAGCCGGGCGATGCGGTCAGTCGATCGCTTCGAAAACCATCGTCGCCTGGATCCGGTCGCCACCACCCAGGCCCTTGCTCCCCGAGACCGCCGTCGAGATGGTGTGCAGCCGGTAGCCGCGGGCCGCCTGCGCGTTGATCGCGTTCTCCAGCTCGGTGAGGTTGCCGGACCCCGTGCCCCACACCTTCTCCTTGAGGATGGTCTGGAGGACGACGTACGTCTTGTCCCGCTTGTGCGAGCCGACTGATGCCGTCGCGACGGACGCAGGTACCGCCGCCTCCGCGTATCCCGGCGGAGGCGGCGGCTGCACCGTCTCCGTCCACCGCGTGCCGTCCCACCAGCGCGTGGTGCCCGAGCCGTCGTCGTACCAACCGGCCTGCGTCTCAGCTGCCATCGTCTCGCCTCTCGTCGTGTGCTCCTCCGGCCATCGTGCTCCGTCGGCCGGCGGACGGTGGCCTCCGGTCGTCGGCTGCGCCCGAACACCGCCCGAATGTAAAGCCCATGTGAACACTTCTCGCCCCGGCCGCTCTCGTGCGTATCGTGCTCAGCACCTCCCGGCCCGACGCGTCGCCAGCTGGACGGGAGGATCCCCCACCCGAGAACGCCGACCCCCACGGAGGCTTTCATGGCACCCGCACCGCAGCTGCACCAGGGCCTCACGCAGAGGCAGCTCAGCATGATCGCGATCGGCGGGGTGATCGGCGCCGGCCTCTTCGTCGGCTCCGGCGTCGTCATCAACGGCGCCGGTCCCGGCGCGTTCCTCACCTATGCGATCTCGGGCGTCCTCATCATCCTGGTGATGCGGATGCTCGGCGAGATGGCCACCGCGAACCCCAGCACCGGGTCGTTCGCCGACTACGCCCGGCACGCGCTCGGCGGCTGGGCCGGCTTCTCGATGGGCTGGCTCTACTGGTACTTCTGGGTCATCGTCGTCGGCTTCGAGGCGGTCGCCGGCGCGAAGGCGCTCACCTACTGGTTCGACGCGCCGCTCTGGCTGCTGTCGCTCGGGCTCATGGCGCTGATGACCGCCACGAACCTCGTCTCCGTCGGCGCGTTCGGCGCGTTCGAGTACTGGTTCGCGGGGATCAAGGTGGCCGCCATCATCCTGTTCCTCGGCCTCGGCGGGCTGTACGTGCTCGGCATCTGGCCGGGCCGCTCGCCCGACTTCTCGAACCTCGTCGCGCACGGCGGCTTCTTCCCGAACGGCGTCGGCGCGATCTTCTCCTCGGTCGTCGTCGTGATCTTCTCCATGGTCGGGGCGGAGATCGCCACCATCGCCGCGGCCGAGTCGAAGGACCCGGCGACCGCGATCCGGAAGTCCACCAACTCGGTGATCCTCCGCATCTCCCTCTTCTTCGTCGGCTCCCTGTTCCTCCTCGCCGTGATCCTCCCGTGGGACTCCACGGAGCTCGGCGCCTCGCCCTTCGTGAGCGCCTTCGACCGCATGGGCATCCCGTTCGCCGGCGACGTGATGAACGCGGTCGTCCTCACGGCAGTGCTCTCCTGCCTGAACTCCGGGCTGTACACGGCGTCGCGGATGCTCTTCGTGCTCGCCGGCCGGCGGGAGGCGCCCGCGCGGCTGATGCAGGTCACGAACCGGGGCGTGCCGCGCGCGGCGATCCTCCTGTCGTCGGTCGTCGGCTTCCTCTGCGTGATCGCCGCGGCCGTCTCCCCCGAGACCGTCTTCCTGTTCCTGCTCAATTCCTCCGGCGCGATCATCCTGTTCGTCTACCTGCTCATCGCGATCTCGCAGATCGTCCTCCGCCGCCGGAACGGATCCTCGGGGCTCGTCGTGCGGATGTGGCTGTTCCCGGGGCTGTCGATCCTCACCGTCGCGGGGATCGTCGCGGTGCTGGTGCAGATGGCGCTGGATCCCGAGATCCGTCCGCAGCTCGTGCTGAGCCTCGTCGCGTGGGCGGTCGTGCTCGGGCTGTACGTCGTGACGAAGGCGCGGGGCGGGTCGGTGGATCCGAGTGGGGCGGCTGGACCGGATGCGGCCTCCGAGCCGCGAGCGACTGCCGATGAGGTGGCCTAGCATCCGTCACCCCCACAGCTCTGGTTCGCGATCATGCGCGAGGAATGCACCCCTCGGAGCTCTTGTCAACAGCCTCGTGCGAACGGTCGCCGCGCTGTAACGTCCGGGCTCTACACGACGGGAATCGAACATGTCGCGACACACACGAAACTGCGCCACTGCAATGCGACCCGGCTGCGAATGTCCGTGCTTGGGGGCGCGTCACGGCCTCGACGGCCGACTCATGTGGGCAGAATCTCTCAGTGCAGATATCCGCCTGAACCGAGCTCCGTCGGGTGTCAGCATCAATGCGCGAGCAAGGCAGGCCACGGCAAAGAAACGTCTTACGGTCCGGACGACACAAGCAAAGAAGTCCACGCGGTCGCAAGGGAATTCCAAGTCGAACACCACGGCAGCCTTGGAATACGCCCGCACCGTTGTAATGGTCCATTGGCTCATTGAGCATCCCACCGAGTTGAGCGAGCTCAGGTCCATCGTCGATCAGCTGATCACAGCATCCGAGAAGTTGTTGACCGGCACTCCGGAACAGAAGAAGGTACGTGCCGCGCGGATGCTCGACCATCTGTGGTGCGATCTCCTCGCCAGCATCGCATGCGGCCTCGAGCAGGTCGCCGAAGTCGAGTCCCGTACGAAGAAGAGGCTTGCCGAGGCGGTATCGCAGGCTGCCATGCGAGTCCTCGAGGACGCTCAGGGGGAGGCGCTGGCTGCGCCGACCGGCACGACTGTTACCGACATCCGCGGATCACGACGAGAAGATGACGAGGAAGCCGACACGGGATTGGAGCGCGCCGTCCTGGAGGGCTGCATCCAAGCGGTCGTCAAGGGAGCTCTCGACAGCGCGACCAGCGGCTTCGACGCCGGGCTCACCGCCATGCTCACCAAGATCCGCATCGCCGCGCTCATGCTGTGCCCCGATGTGGATGCACACGATCTGGTGTGGGACCACTGCTGGATCCCTCTCTGGCACGACGCGATTCTCGACATCACCCTCGAAAAGTTCGCAGAGGTGGTCCCCTCGCTGAAGCAGGAGACATCGACCGCCACGGACGCGTAGATCGCCTCCTCTCGCAAACCTCGCCCGCTGGCACGGGTCCGTAGGCTGGCTCGCATGGCGACAGTGATCCTCGTGCGGCACGGACGCACCACAGCGAACGCGACCGGGATCCTGGCGGGGCGCACCCCCGGCGTCGACCTCGACGACACCGGACGCGAGCAGGCCGACCGCACCGCTGAACGGCTCGCCGCCGTGCCGCTCGCAGCCGTCGTCTCCAGTCCGCTGCAGCGCTGCTGGGAGACCGCGCAGCGGATCCTCGATCGGCAGACGGGGAAGCCCGCCCAGCCCGTCGATCCCGACCTCACCGAGTGCGACTACGGCGACTGGCAGGGCCGCGCGCTCGGCGACCTCGCGAAGGAGGACCTCTGGGCGCGCGTGCAATCGCACCCGTCGTCGGTCGTCTTCCCGGGCGGCGAGTCCATGGCCGGGATGCAGGCGCGCGCCGTCGCCGCGATCCGCCGCCACGACGCTGCCATCGAGGCCGAGCACGGACCCGGTGCCGTGTGGGTCGCGGTCAGCCACGGCGACGTGATCAAGTCGATCCTCGCCGACGCCCTCGGCACGCACCTCGACCTCTTCCAGCGCATCGACGTGGGCCCGGCATCCGTCTCGATCGTGCGCTACGGCGCGAGCCGGCCCACCGTCCACGCGACCAACAGCGACGCGGGTGACCTCTCCTGGCTGGCCGCGGCCGGCGGATCCGGTGACGCTCCCGTGGGCGGCGGCGCCGGGCACGCGACGCCGTGATCCACCGCGCCTAGAGTGGAGGCATGCCCACACGAGCCCTCGAATTCGACTGGCCCGACCGGGCCGTGGTCGGCACCATCGGCCTCCCGGGCGCCCGCACCTTCTACTTCCAGGTGCGCTCCGGCCCCCAGCTGGTGACCATCGCCCTCGAGAAGCAGCAGTCCTCCCTCCTCGCGGAGAAGATCGACGAGATCCTCGACCAGCTCGTCACCGTCGAGGGCAACCCCTTCAGCGTCCCCACGAGCACGCCCCCGGAGCTCGTCGACAACGACCCGCTCGAGGAGGTCGACGAGCGCTGGCGCACCGGCGCGATGGGCCTCGGTTGGGATCCGACGACGGCGCAGATCGTCATGGAGGCCTATCCCCTCGCGGAGGACGACGACAGCGACGACTTCGACCTGCCGACCGCCGACGACGACGCGGCCGACACCGAGATGCTCGTGGTGCGGATGCCCGTCGGCGCGGCCCGCGCGTTCGCCAAGCGCACCCACGAGGTCGTCGGCGCCGGCCGCCCCATCTGCGCGCTGTGCGGCTACCCCATCGACCCCGACGGGCACGTCCACACCTTCCCCGACGAGTGATGTCCGAGACGGACCTCGTGACCGCCGAGCTCACCCTCACCGGCCGCATCCGCACCGCGTCGAACGCGACGTTCCTCGGCACCATCGGCGACGTCGAAGTCGTCTACAAGCCCGTCGACGGCGAGAACCCGCTCTGGGACTTCCCCGACGGCAGGTTGGCCGATCGCGAGGTCGCCGCGTACCGGGTGTCCGAGGCGCTCGGCTGGAACGTCGTCCCGCGCACGTGGATCCGCGACGGCCCCCTCGGCGAGGGCATGGTGCAGCTTTGGCAGGACGAGGATCCCGACCAGGACGCCGTGGACCTGATCCCGACCGACGAGGTTCCCGAGACCGGGTACCGCACCGTCCTCGGCGGCGAGGACCAGGACGGCCGCTCCGTCACCCTCATCCACGAGGACTCCCCCGCCCTCCGCCGCATGGCCGTCTTCGACGTGATCGCCAACAACGCCGACCGCAAGGGCTACCACGTGCTCGCGATGCCCGACGGCCACCGCTTCGGCGTCGACCACGGACTCACCTTCCACCAGGACCACAAGCTCCGCACGGTGCTGTGGGGGTGGGTCGGGGAGCCGTTGACGGCGGAGGAGCTCGCGGGGGTCGATCGGGTGCTCGCGGGGCTCGATGGGGAGCTGGGGCGGGAGCTGGCGGGGTTGCTCACGGCGGAGGAGATCGACGCGCTACGCGCTCGGTGCACGCGCCTGCGATCGAAAGCGAAGTTTCCGGCGCCCTCCGGTCAGCAATCGGCGGTTCCCTGGCCTCTATTCTAGAGGAGACGAGACTGTGCGCCTCATCGTGTCATGCGCCCGAGGCCGCTACGCGTAATGCCGGCGTGCAACCTCGTCAATGCGTATGCAGTCGCCCAGCCGCGCGATCCGAAGACCCAAGTTCCCGAAAGACTTCATCACTGCCCACGAATCAAAGGTATCACTCCTTCGACGCGCAGAAAGTACGCAGGCCCTACCTCCCTTGCGAAGGCTACTCGCGCCAAAAGAGAAACGCCTGTAGTCCGATACTCTGGCCTTCCAGCGCCAACCGGCCTGCCACTACAGCATGATCCACGACGTCACCAACGTCAGTATGGCCAGTTTTCGAAATCAAGTTCCTATATGCGCCAGGAAGGAACTGTTCTAAAGGCAGCATGTCGGCACTTTCGAGTGTGGATTTAACCACCTTCCGCATTGACTCCACGTTTGCAGCGAACCTAGGGCCCGGCTCAGAGCAAGCTCGGATATCTTGGGCACTGGTGTACGCAAAGCTGTGCAGTGAGTTAACGGCAACAGTGCCCAAATCTTGTGGTCTCGGAAAGACGCTATTGACGTACATCCCGTCGTGTAAGGCATAATCGATCAGCTCGTCGCTCCGCAGGAAGGACGGGGCCGCGTAAAAAACCGCAGCCCCGGTGCCCTCGAGCTCGCACAAAACGTTATGCTGAACATTCCCATTGATTGTCGCGTCGGTCTTCACGCGAAATCGAAAATAGGATTGACCAAATGCGGCATACTCGGAGGCATTCGAGCGCCGTAAGTACTTGGGCATTTTGAATTGCAGATATAACATGCCCCACCGACGCGGTATGGAAGCATCGTAACCGACAAGCGCTTCCTTATTCTGGTCAATAATCAACGCGACCCCGTCAAGATCGTCCTGATCACTCAACCATCTTTGCATCTCAGTAGTCAGATACATACCGTAGGTCGACTCATTGAAGTCAGCGGAACTTTGGTCGTACGGCATAGCGCTACCCTTCGGTGACGAGGCGTTGGAATTACCGTCACTCACACAGAGTAGCCACTACCGCGGCAATAGCGCTACCCACCCAAAGCCACAGGCAGTACTGGGATATATCTTTAAGGAAACCCACGAGCCAAAGGTGTCGGCCCTGGCGCCGGCTTCAGCCCCATTCGGCCCATTGGGCCCAGACGAGTAGTTGACTTAAGTCCGCATAACATCGCCGCCCTAGTTCGCCAGATTCATCACGCGACAAGAAAAAAGGTCCGCCAAATGAATCCACATGCGACGGCACAGAGAGCAACCGTTACTATTCCGAAAAGCGCTACTCGAGCAACCAAATCAAGGTTGCGACAGAAGGTATAGAAATGAGGATGAGCTTCCTTGTGGGCCTCGACTCTTTCTTGAGAAGTGGGGTGCAGATGCAACAGGTGGGCATGATAACAAAAATAGTCCGTGAAAATTGTCGCTTGCATCATGCCCGACAGAAGCCTGAGCCCAGGGACTTCTGGAGTAGCGACAGAGCCGCCTTTTAAAGGGTCGGAACCCTCCGATGCCTCTAATTCTTTCGCCCCACTTTGCGCGCGCAGGACTTGATCACGATCCCCGTCAGACGGCTGCGGTGGGGAGCCCAGTTGCTGTGACTCAGGCTCGGATGCTTCAACGCGCTCAGTCGGGTTTGTCATTCGACTAGATAAAGGTTTTTCAGCCGATAAGTCATTGCATCGACGGATACGTCAAAACGATGGGATAATCCAATGTCGTCAAGACCCATTTTGTGCAAGCGACGAACTTCACGTTCTGGCATCAGCAGTTCGGCCGCGAATTTATTTGCGTAAATCTCTTCGGCGTAAGTTCCACACGCCGCACGATTATCTCGCTTATGAACGAACTGCTTCTTCTCGAGGTCACCAGACTCTCGCATTGCGAAGTAGTGCCCAAGCTCGTGAGCGCATGTAAACCTTTGACGGACAGGTGCATGCTCTGAGTTGAGATAGATGTCAATATCGGGATCCGCGTGCAACTTTGCAATCATTCCCGATAGACTATTCTCAAGCTTAGCGGCATAAACATTGATACCAAGTGCCCGTGCTATTCGAACAGGGTCGACCGGTATGCTAACCTCAGAAGCCTCACTGGCTAGATAAGAAGAAAGTATGCTGCGCGCCGCTTCCTCAGGCGTTTTTTTCGGCATTTTCTAGCTCCTCCTCATCTTTAATACACGGTGCACTGCGGCCCAAGTGTTCTCTAGCGACGACCGCGCTAGTCATCTGGAGCCCTAAGCCTCCATGACTCGGACTGGCGGTCGCTCAGCACGGCCTCTTGCGGGGCCGCCTCGCTTTACAGCTCCAGGGTAGACGCCTATGACGATTTCGTCAGTAATTTGGGGGCTTCGCACGCCGCATGGACACACATGGTCGAGCGCAACGCCTAGGTCGGACGGCTTACTCTGCCTGTCACAGGTGTCAGTTGTTGAACCGGAACTCCACGACATCCCCATCCTGCATGACGTACTCCTTGCCCTCGATGCGGGCCTTGCCCTTGGAGCGCGCCTCGGCGATCGAGCCGGTCTCGACCAGGTCGTCGAAGGAGATGACCTCGGCCTTGATGAAGCCCTTCTCGAAGTCGGTGTGGATCACGCCGGCCGCCTGCGGGGCCTTCCAGCCGCGGCCGATGGTCCAGGCCCGCGTCTCCTTGGGGCCCGCCGTCAGGTAGGTCTGGAGGCCGAGGGTCTCGAAGCCGATGCGGGCGAGCTGGTCGAGGCCCGACTCCTCCTGGCCGGTGCTCGCGAGCATCTCGGCGGCGTCCTCGGGGTCGAGCTCGATGAGCTCCGACTCGATCTTCGCGTCGAGGAACACGGCCTGCGCGGGCGCCACGAGGGCGGCCAGCTCCGCGAGCTTGCCCTTGTCGCCGAGCACCTGCTCGTCGACGTTGAACACGTAGATGAAGGGCTTCGCCGTCAGCAGACCGAGCTCGCGGACGGGCTCGAGGTCGATGGACGACGCCGACAGCGGCTTGCCCGAGTCGAGCCACTCGCGCGCGGCCTTCGCGGTCTCGAGCACGACGGGCTCGATGCGCTTCGTCTTCAGCTCCTTCTCGTAGCGCGGCTCGGCGCGCTCGAGGGTCTGCAGGTCGGCGAGGATCAGCTCGGTGTTGATGGTCTCCATGTCGCTCGCGGCGTCGACGCGGCCGTCGACGTGCACGACGTCCTCGTCCTCGAAGCCGCGGACGACCTGCGCGATGGCGTCGGCCTCGCGGATGTTCGCGAGGAACTGGTTGCCGAGGCCCTCGCCCTCGCTCGCGCCGCGGACGATGCCCGCGATGTCGACGAAGGAGACGGGAGCCGGGAGGATCCGCTCGGAGCCGAAGAGGCCGGCGAGCACCTCGAGGCGCGGGTCCGGGAGGTTCACCACGCCCACGTTCGGCTCGATCGTCGCGAACGGGTAGTTCGCGGCGAGCACCTGGTTCTTGGTCAGGGCATTGAAGAGCGTCGACTTGCCGACGTTGGGGAGACCGACGATCGCGATAGTGAGAGCCACGGGAGTCCATCGTACGGGGCGGGCCGACTCCTCCCCCGCCCGGCGGCGGCTGGGCTCTCCGGAGATCCGGCGTCGGTCGTGCGTGGAACACTCGAACCCATGCCGTTGGACTTCACCGCGATCGACTTCGAGACCGCCAACAACTCGTCGGCGAGCGCCTGCTCGGTGGGTCTCGTGAAGGTGCGCGACGGCGTCGTGGTCGAGACCGCGTCGTGGCTCATCCGGCCGCCGGCGGGGCACGACACCTTCTCCGTCTGGAACACGCGGATCCACGGCATCGTCGAGGACGACGTGGCCGGCGCCGACGGCTGGGCCGACCAGCTGCCGCGCCTCATGGCCTTCGCGGGCGACGACCACCTCGTGGCCCACAACGCGCGCTTCGACACGGGCGTGATCCAGGGCGCATGCAAGGCCACCGCGCTCATCCCGCCGCCGTACTCCTACCTCTGCAGCCTCCAGGTCGCGCGCCGCACCTACGCGCTCGACTCGTACCGGCTGCCGGTCGCGGCTCGGGCGGCGGGCTTCGAGGACTTCTCGCACCACGAGGCGCTGGCGGATGCGCGGGCGTGCGCCGCCATCGTCGTGCACGCCGCCGGCCGCCACGGCGCCGCATCCATCGCGGGGCTGGCGGAGGCCGCGGGCGTGGGCCTCGGCCGCATCGGCGCGCCGCGCACGCAGACCGTCACGCGGGCGTCGGCCGCCGCGACGCCGCCCATCGACTGGGCCTGATCCTCCCCAGGCCCGCCCCGCCGGATCCGTCCCTCGGGCGCGCGCCCCGCGTCCCGGCCGTGTCGGGGGCCGCTGGCACACTGCACGCATGGATCCCGTCATCGCCCTCCTCGTCGGCCTCGTCATCGGCCTGGCCGTGGGCGCGGTGGTCGGGCTCGCCGTGTCGCGCGCCCGTTCCGGGGTGGATGCGCCGGGCTCCGCCGGCGAGGCCGCGCGCCTCGCTGCCGCGGAGGCCACGGTCACGGCGCTCCGCGAGCAGCTGGATCGCACGGAGCGGCTCGCCGAGGAGCAGGTCGCGCAGACCACGGCGCAGTTCGCCGAGCGCGCGCAGACGCAGGATGCCCTCCACCGCGAGCGGCTCGACGCGCAGGAGTCCCACCTCCGCGAGCAGATCGGCCAGCAGGAGGACCGCATCGCGGAGCTGCAGACCCGGCTGCGTGAGATCCAGCGCGCCGAGGTCGCCCGCACCGAGGAGGACGGCCGCGTGCTCACCGCCCTCAGCCCCGTCGCGGAGAGCCTCAAGCAGGTGCAGGCGAAGGTGCACGAGCTGGAGGAGCAGCGCCGGCAGCAGCACGGCGAGCTGAGCGAGCAGCTGCGGAGCGCCACCGAGGCGGAGGAGCGGCTGCGCGCCACGGCCGAGACGCTCGCGTCCGCGCTCCGCTCCAACAGCACGCGCGGCGTGTGGGGCGAGACGCAGCTGCGGAGCGTCGTGGAGGCGGCCGGCCTCATCCACCGGGTCGACTTCGACGTGCAGACGTCCGTCGCCACCGCGCAGGGCGTCGGCCGGCCCGACATGGTCGTGCACCTGCCCGGCGGCAAGCACATCGCGGTGGATGCCAAGGCCCCCTTCACCGCGTACCTCGAGGCGAGCGCCATCCCCGCGTCCGCCACGGGGCCCGAGGGCGCCCGTCGCGACGCGCTCATGAAGCAGCACGTGCAGGCCGTGCGCGACCACATCACGGCGCTCGGCAGCCGCGCGTACTGGGAGGGGCTCGACGCGAGCCCGGAGATGGTCATCGCGTTCATCCCGAGCGAGTCGCTGGTCTCGTCGGCACTGGAGGCGGATCCGAGCATCATGGAGTTCGCGTTCAGCCGCCGGGTCGCGCTCTCCTCCCCGGTCACGCTGTGGTCGGTGCTCAAGACCGTCGCGTTCAGCTGGCAGCAGGAGGTGCTCACGGAGGACGCGAAGCAGCTCTTCGACCTCAGCCGCGAGCTGCACGCGCGTCTCGCCACGAGCGGCGAGCACATCGCCAAGCTCGGCCGCTCCCTCACGGGCGCGGTGGGCGACTACAACCGCGTCGTCGGATCCCTGGAGCGCCAGGTGCTGCCCACCGCCCGCCGCCTCACCCGGCTCGACGAGTCCAAGGTCATCGGCACGCTGGAGCCGCTCGAGGCCACCGCCCGCGAGCTCACGGCCGACGAGTTCACCCGTCCCGCGTCCCCGGTCGCGGACACCCCCGCTGGGTAGAGTGGCGACCACGCGGGGCCCGGCCGCGGGATGCGCTCCCACCGGCCCATGGTTAACCGCGACAGCCGCACGGCGCCGCCGTGGATCCGCCGAAGGAGATGCACCATGCCCGTAGCAACCCCCGAGCAGTACGCCGAGATGCTGGATCGCGCCAAGTCCGGCGCCTTCGCCTACCCGGCCGTCAACGTCTCGTCGTCGCAGACCATCAACGCGGTCCTCCAGGGGCTCACCGAGGCCGGCTCCGACGGCATCATCCAGGTCACCACGGGCGGCGCCGACTACTTCTCCGGCCACACCGTGAAGAACCGCGCGGCCGGCGCGCTCGCGTTCGCGCGCTTCGCCACCGAGGTCGCCAAGAACTACCCCATCACGGTCGCGCTCCACACCGACCACTGCCCGAAGGACGCCCTCGACGGCTTCGTCCTCCCCATGATCGAGGCCAGCGAGGAGGAGGTCCGTGCGGGCCGCAACCCCATCTTCCAGTCGCACATGTGGGACGGATCCGCGATCCCGCTGAACGAGAACCTCGACATCGCGACGGACCTGCTCCCCCGCATGAAGGCCATCAACGCGATCCTCGAGGTCGAGATCGGCGTCGTCGGCGGCGAAGAAGACGGGGTCAGCCACGACACCGGCTCGCACCTCTACACGACCCTCGAGGACGCCATCTCCACGGTCGAGGCCCTCGGCCTCGGCGACAAGGGCCGCTACATGGCCGCGCTCACCTTCGGCAACGTGCACGGCGTGTACAAGCCCGGTGGCGTGCAGCTGCGCCCGTCGCTGCTCAAGGAGATCCAGGACGGCATCCAGTCGAAGTACGGCACGGGCGAGAAGCCGTTCGACCTCGTCTTCCACGGCGGATCCGGCTCCTCCGACGACGAGATCTCGGAGGCCGTCCGCAACGGCGTGGTCAAGATGAACATCGACACCGACACGCAGTACGCGTTCAGCCGCTCCATCGCCGACTCGGTGCTCCGCAAGTACGACGGCTTCCTCAAGGTCGACGGCGAGGTCGGCGACAAGAAGACGTACGACCCCCGCGCCTGGGGCAAGACGGCGGAGTCGGCCATGGCCGCCCGCGTCGTCGAGGCCACGCGCCAGCTCGGCTCGCACGGCAAGTCGCAGAGCTAGCCTCCGCAGCGCGCACCACGCACCACGCACGACGGAGGGGCCGGTCCACCAGGACCGGCCCCGCCGTCGTGCGCGCTGCGCGCCGGGTGCTACCCGCGGTTCATGACGAACTGCTGGAACGCCGGATCCGCCGTGAGCAGGCTCGACAGGAGCAGGGCGGAGACCACGGTCGCGACCACGACGCCGACCAGCGGGACCCAGAACGCGATGCGGCCGAGTCGGATCCGGCGGAGGGAGAGGGCCACGGTCGCCGCGAAGACGGACACCGTGATGACCAGGAGGGCCACTCCCACGGGGCCGGTCGCCGACGTGGGCGTGTACGCACCCGCGATGCCGAGGGCAGGGAACGCGCGGGAGAGGGCCCCCGGCAGGTCCGTGTACGAGCCCAGGCTGAACAGCAGGTTCAGCGCGCCCACCGCCAGCAGGGCGATCGTGACGGCGGCGTCGAGGCGTCGACCGGCACGGCGGGGCTCCTGCGTCGGCAGGTACCCCGGCCGACCGGGCTCGCTCGACGGACCGGGACCGGAAGTGGGACCGGCGGACGGCGAGCGCCGCGCCTGGCGACGCTCCGCCTCCGCGGCCTTCTCGGCGTCGCGGCGCTCGGCGAGCATCCGCTCGCGGGCGGCCTTGCGCTCCTCCGCCATCTGCTCGGCGAGGGTCTGCGGCGCGGCGGGTGCGGCGCCCTTCTTCGCACCGCGGCCCGCGGGGGCGGCGGGCGCATCGCGCTCCGCCTGCGCGCGGCGGTACTCGGCGGCCTCGGCGACGATGCGGGCATCCGCCTCCGACAGGCCGGACCCGTCCGAGGACGAGCCAGCGGACGACGACGACGCGTACTCGCCGTAGCGCGGGGCGGGTCGGCCGGGACGGCGCGGGCCGTCGTCGTCGCTCACGCGCGGGTGCGCCCGCCGATGGCGCGGGAGTCCGTGTTGCCGGACTGGTCCTTGCGCAGCTCCTTGGGGAGCGAGAAGACGAGGTCCTCCTCGGCTGTGACGACCGCGGTGACGTCGCCGTAGCCGGCGTCGGCCAGGTCGTCGAGCAGCTCCTGCACGAGGACCTCGGGGACGGACGCACCGCTCGTGACGCCGACCGTCTGCACGCCGTCGAGCCACTCCTGCTTGACCTCGGACGCGTAGTCGACGCGGTACGACGCCTTGGCGCCGTACTCGAGCGCGACCTCGACGAGGCGGACGGAGTTGGAGCTGTTCGCGGATCCGATGACGATGACGAGGTCGGCGTCGACCGCCACCTTCTTGATGGCGACCTGGCGGTTCTGGGTGGCGTAGCAGATGTCGTCGCTCGGCGGATCCTGCAGGTTCGGGAAGCGGGCGCGGAGGCGGCGGACCGTCTCCATCGTCTCGTCGACCGAGAGCGTGGTCTGCGAGAGCCAGACGAGGTTGTCGGGGTCCTTGACCTCGATCACGTCGGCGTGCTCCGGGGAGTTGACCACGATGGTCTGCTCGGGCGCCTCGCCCGCGGTGCCCTCGACCTCCTCGTGGCCCTCGTGGCCGATGAGGAGGATCTGCATGTCGGCCTTGGCGAAGCGCACGGCCTCGCGGTGGACCTTGGTGACGAGGGGGCAGGTGGCGTCGATGGCCTGCAGGCCGCGGTCGGCCGCGCCCTGCACGACGGCCGGCGAGACTCCGTGGGCGCTGAAGACGACGTGGGCGCCCTCGGGGACCTCGTCGACCTCCTCCACGAAGATCGCGCCCATGCGCTCGAGCGTCGAGACGACGTGCACGTTGTGGACGATCTGCTTCCGCACGTAGACGGGGGCGCCGTAGCGCTCGAGCGCCTTCTCGACGGCCACGACGGCGCGGTCGACGCCCGCGCAGTACCCGCGGGGGGCGGCGAGCAGGACCTTCTTGGGTCCCGCCACCGGGTTATCCTTGAGCCTGTTGCGGACGCCGGGCATCCGCGGCATCGACAGGCTGACGACGGGTGCTCCCACGAGTCGCTGGTCAGTGGTCGCTGTAGTCACGTGTCAATTGTATGCGCCCGATCTGGGCGTCGAGCGGGGTGGACGGATGAGCGAGACGCGCACGGTGTCGATGCCCGCGGCCGGCGCCCCCACGGTCGACGCACCCTGGCCCGTCTCGGTGCTCTCCGGCAAGGTCAAGGGCTGGATCGATCGGCTCGGCACGGCCTGGGTCGAGGGCGAGATCACGCAGTGGGGCGGATCCGGCGGCAACGTCTACGGGAAGCTCAAGGACCTCGACGTCGACGCCACCATCAGCTTCACCGTCTGGTCGTCGGTGCGCGCGAAGATCCCGGCGGATCTCGGCCAGGGCGCCCGCGTCGTCGCGCTCGTGAAGCCCAACTACTGGGTCAAGGGCGGCACGCTCACGATGCAGGTGCTCGAGATGCGCCACGTCGGCCTCGGCGACCTGCTCGAGCGGCTCGAGCGCCTGCGCCAGACGCTGCGCGCGGAGGGCCTGTTTGACGCCGACCGCAAGCGCCGCCTGCCGTTCCTGCCCGGCTGCATCGGCCTCATCACCGGCAAGGACTCCGACGCGGAGAAGGACGTGCTCCGCAACGCGCAGCTGCGCTGGCCGAGCGTGCGCTTCCGCGTCGTGCACACCGCGGTGCAGGGCGACCGGGCCGCGGGCGAGGTCACGCGCGCCATCGGGGTGCTCGACGAGGATCCCGAGGTCGACGTCATCGTGATCGCGCGCGGCGGCGGAGACTTCCAGAACCTGCTCGTCTTCAGCGACGAGAAGCTCGTGCGCACGGCGGCCGCGTGCCGCACGCCGCTCGTCAGCGCCATCGGGCACGAGGCCGACCGACCGCTGCTCGACGACGTGGCCGACCTCCGCGCCTCCACGCCCACGGATGCCGCCAAGCGCGTCGTGCCGGACGTCTCCGAGGAGCTCTCGCGCGTGCAGCAGGCGCGGGCGCGCATCGGCATGCGTCTCACCAGCCAGGTGCGCGGCGAGATCGACCGCATCGAGCAGCTGCGGTCGCGGCCCGTCCTCACGAGCACCGCGTGGATCGTCGACTCGCGCGCCGAGGAGCTCGGCCGCTACATCGCCCGGTCCGCGGAGCTCGCCGGCCGCGTCGTCGAGCGCGGCATGCAGCAGACGAGCGAGCTGTCCCGGCAGCTGCGCACGCTGTCGCCGCAGCACGTGCTCGACCGCGGCTACGCCATCGTGCAGACGGCCGACGGATCCGCGCTCCGCACCCCCGCCGACGCCCCCGACGGCACCGGCCTCGTGCTGCGCCTCGCCGCCGGCGCGCTCGGCGCCACCTCCACCGGCCCCACCGACGACATCCCGTCGTCGGCCGCGCGCCTGCCCGCCTCGCCCGCCTCCGACGCCCGGCTCGCGTCCGGCCCCGAAAGCTAGGATCTCCCCCATGCCCACCAGCCCCGCCGACCCCGGCGCCGACACCGGCGCACGCCTGCCCGACGTCTCCGAGCTCAGCTACGAGGAGGCGCGCGACGCCCTGGTGCGCGTCGTGAACGACCTCGAGCAGGGCGCGACCACGCTCGAGGAGTCGATCGCCCTCTGGGAGCGCGGCGAGGCCCTCGCGGCCCGCTGCGAGGAGTGGCTGCTCGGCGCCAAGGCGCGCCTCGACGCCGCCCGCACCACCGCGTCCGACGCCGGCTGACCGTGGCGAAGGACCGCACGCCGAACGTCGTCGCCGAGCTCGGCCGACCGGAGACCCCCGAGGAGACCGCCGCCCGCAAGGCCGCCGACTCCCGCCGCCACCGCGCCAAGCAGACGTTCCGCAACCTGCTGTACTCGCTCATCGTCACGGTCGCGACCGTCGCGGTCATCATCGCGCTCGTCCCCCGCTCGAACACCACGATCCTGCCCGACGTCGATTACGGCGCGGCGGCCTCCGAGGCCCAAGGCGGGTTCCCGCAGACGCTCGTCGTGCCCGCCCTGCCGACGGCCTGGAAGAGCAACGACGCGGAGATCCGCCCGGCCGGCCGCGACGGCGTGGCCGTCTGGTACATCGGCCTCATCACGCCGAGCAACCGCTACATCGGCATCTCGCAGGGCATCGACGCGAACCCCACGTGGCTCGACGAGACGCTGCAGTCCGCGCCCGAGGTGAGCTCCGAGGAGATCGGCGGCCTCGAGTGGACGCTCTACGACAACGCGCGGGCGGAGGATCCGGGCAACGTCGTCCTGGCCGCGAGCGCGGTCGAGGGCGACAGCACCTACGCGATCTACGGCACGGCCGACGCGAACGAGCTGCGCACGGCCATCGAGGCGGTCGCCGCCGCGCGCAGCACCCCGGCGAGCGCGACGCCGACGCCGTCGCCCGCCGGCGGCACGACCACCAGCACCAGCACCAGCACCAGCACCACCGCACCGTGAGAGGGGACAGAGGGATGACGGACCAGGCAGAGACCGTGCAGGCGGACACCGTGCAGGACGAGACCGTGCAGGCGCCCGCCGCCGTGTGGGCGGAGATGATCGAGGGCAACGCGCGCTTCGTCGCCGGCACGCCCGAGCACCCGCGGCAGGACGTGGAGCGCCGCGCCGCGCTCGCCCACGTGCAGCGCCCGGTGGCCGCGCTCTTCGGCTGCAGCGACTCGCGCCTCGCCGCCGAGATCATCTTCGACAAGGGCCTCGGCGACCTCTTCGTGGTCCGGAACGCCGGCCAGATCATCTCCGACTCGGTGCTCGGCAGCCTCGAGTACGCGGTCGCCGTGCTGGGCGTGCCGCTCATCGTGGTGCTCGGCCACGACGAGTGCGGCGCCGTGCGCGCGGCCATCGAGAGCGCCGCACCGGACGCGGAGGCGCTGCCGCCGCACATCGCGAACCTCATCGCGCCCATCGCGCCCGCGGTCCGCCGCGTCGCCGGCGACCACGTCGTCCCGTCCGAGGTCGACGCCGGCGAGGTCGGCCGCCAGCACCTGCGCGGCACCGTGACCCGCATGCTGGAGGCGTCCGAGATGATCTCCGACCGGGTCGCGGCCGGTAGCCTGGCCATCGTCGGCGCCAACTACAAGCTCCTCGAGGGCACCGCGGTGCCCGACGTCATCGTGGGCGACATCCCCCGCTAGAGGGGCCGTCCGCGCTGACCGAGCGAACCGGGCCCGCGGGGTCCGGATGCATCACCCGTCCCGAAGGAGAGAGAAACAGCGTGGTCGACACTTCCCCCGGAACCGAGACGAACGGTGCGGACGAGTTCCGCATCGAGCACGACACGATGGGCGAGGTGCGCGTCCCCAGGACCGCCCTGTACGCCGCCCAGACTCAGCGTGCCGTCGAGAACTTCCCCATCTCCGGCCGTGGGCTGGAGCCCGCGCAGATCCAGGCGCTCGCCCGCATCAAGCGCGCCGCCGCGATCGTGAACGGCGAGATGGGCATAGTCGACGCCGACGTGTCGGCCGCCATCGTGTCGGCCGCCGACGAGGTCGCGGGCGGATCCCACCACGAGCACTTCCCCATCGACGTGTACCAGACGGGCTCCGGCACGAGCTCGAACATGAACATGAACGAGGTCCTCGCGGCCCTCGCGACCGCGTCGCTCGGCAAGCCCGTGCACCCGAACGACCACGTCAACGCATCGCAGTCCTCGAACGACGTCTTCCCCACCTCGGTGCACGTCGCCGTCACGGGCGCGCTCCTCGCCGAGCTGATCCCGGCCCTCGAGCACCTCGCGGAGGCGCTCGAGACCAAGGCCCAGGCGTGGAAGGGGCTCGTCAAGGCCGGCCGCACGCACCTCATGGACGCGACCCCGGTCACGTTCGGCCAGGAGTTCGCGGGCTACGCGCGCCAGATCCGCCTCGGCATCGAGCGCGTCCGCACCGCGCTCCCCCGCGTCGCCGAGGTCCCCCTCGGCGGCACGGCCACCGGCACGGGCATCAACACGCCGCTCGGTTTCCCGCAGAAGGTCATCCAGGTGCTCGCGGATGACACGGGCCTGCCCGTCACCGAGGCGCTCGACCACTTCGAGGCGCAGGGCGCGCGCGACGGCCTCGTCGACGCCTCCGGCGCGCTCCGCACCCTCGCGGTGAGCCTCACCAAGATCTGCAACGACATCCGCTGGATGGGCTCGGGCCCCAACACGGGCCTCGGCGAGCTGCACATCCCCGACCTGCAGCCCGGATCCTCGATCATGCCCGGCAAGGTCAACCCGGTCATCCCCGAGGCCGTGCTCATGGTGTGCGCGCGCGTCATCGGCAACGACGCCACCGTCGCCTGGGCGGGTGCGTCGGGCCTGTTCGAGCTCAACGTCGCGATCCCCGTGATGGGCTCGTCGCTGCTCGAGTCGATCCGCATCCTCGCGTCCTCCACGCGCCTGCTCGCCGACAAGACCGTCGACGGCCTGCGCGTCAACGAGGAGCACGCGCGGGCGCTCGCGGAGTCGTCGCCGTCGATCGTCACGCCGCTCAACCGCATCATCGGCTACGAGGCCGCGGCGAAGATCGCGAAGCACTCGGTCGCGCAGAAGATGACCGTGCGCGAGGCGGTCGTCGACCTCGGCTACGTCGAGCGCGGCGAGATCACCGAGGAGCAGCTCGATGCGGGCCTCGACGTGCTGCGGATGACGGCGCCCGGCCTGTAGCCGCGAGGGTCGAGGCATGACCGCCGACCGGGGCTCCGTGGAGGAGCCGCGCACGCCGCTCGCGGCGGTGGACGCGGCCATCGCCGCGCACCCGCTGTCGTCGGAACGGGTGACTCGGGCCAACGCGATCATCGAGGCGTCCGACCGCGACGACAAGGCAGCCGTCGAGGCGCGGCTAGCCGAAGAGGGCCTCCCCGGGCTGGCGGAGCTCGGGAAGATCCAGGTGCGCCACTCGGTCAGCTGGTGGAGGCTGCACCGCCGACGCCGCAAGATCCTCGCCCGGCTCGACCGCTAGCGGAACCAGGACGCCGACGGGCGCCGCTCCCCTCGGGGACCGGCGCCCGTCGTCATGCGGGGAGCGGGAGGATCACATGGGGTCGCCGTCGAGCAGCCCGGTGACGAGCGCGGCGATCGCGCTGCGCTCCGAGCGCGTCAGCGTGATGTGCCCGAACAGCTCGTGGCCCTTCAGCGTCTCGATCACGCTCGCGACGCCGTCGTGCCGGCCGACCCGCAGGTTGTCGCGCTGGGCCACGTCGTGCGTGAGCACCACGCGCGAGTTCTGGCCGATGCGGCTGAGCACCGTGAGCAGCACGTTCCGCTCCAGCGACTGCGCCTCGTCGACGATCACGAACGCGTCGTGCAGCGAGCGCCCGCGGATGTGGGTGAGCGGCAGCACCTCGAGGATCCCCCGCTCCACCACCTCGTCCATGACGTTCTGCGAGACCACCGAGCCGAGGGTGTCGAACACGGCCTGCGCCCACGGGTTCATCTTCTCGGTGGCGTCACCCGGCAGGTAGCCGAGCTCCTGGCCGCCCACGGCGTACAGCGGCCGGAACACCATGATCTTGCGGTGCTGCTGCTTCTCCAGCACCGCCTCGAGCGCCGCGCACAGGGCGAGCGCCGACTTGCCGGTGCCCGCGCTGCCGCCGAGGGACACGATGCCCACCTCGCGGTCGAGGAGCAGGTCGATCGCGAGCCGCTGCTCGGCCGAGCGGCCCTTGAGGCCGAAGACCTCGCGGTCGCCGCGGACGAGGTGCACGGTGCCGCGCCGCACGACGCGGCCGAGCGCGGGTCCGCGGTCGGAGCGGAGCACGACGCCCGTGTTGACGGGCAGGTCACCGACCGCACGGGTCTGCACGGTGCCGCTGTCGTAGAGGTCGGCCATCTGCTCGGCGGAGAGCGTGACGTCGGCCATGCCCGTCCATCCGCTGTCCACGGCGAGCTCGGCGCGGTACTCCTCCGCCATGAGGCCGATGGACGCGGCCTTCACGCGCAGCGGCATGTCCTTCGAGACGACCGTGACCGCGAGGCCCTCGGTGGAGAGGTTCAGGGCGACCGCGAGGATCCGCGAGTCGTTGTCCCCGAGCTGCAGGCCGTTGGGGAGGCCCGCCATGCTCGAGTGGTTGAGCTCGACGCGCAACGTGCCGCCCGCGTCGCCCACCTCGATGGGGAAGTCGAGCCGCTCGTGCTCCTCGCGGAGCTGGTCGAGGTGGCGGAGCGCCTGGCGGGCGAAGTAGCCGATCTCCGGATCGTTCCGCTTCGACTCCAGCTCGGTGATGACGATCACCGGGATGACGACCGCGTGCTCCGCGAAGCGGAAGAACGCGCGCGGGTCGGACAGGAGGACGGAGGTGTCGAGCACGTACGTGCGCTCGGCCTGCGGCGTCCCCTCCCCTCGGCTGGCGCGTCGTGCGGTGCTGCTCTGGCTGTCCATCGGGGCCACGGGCCACTCCATCCCCGAGCGTTCGCGCTCGGATCCTGACGGCGATCGGGCCACGGTGGCGAGAAGAGATCCAGCGGCCCTCTCGATCGGGCGCCATGCCCGATGAGTGGAACCTACGTCGCGCACCCGCGCGGTGACCAGTGCGACGCGGGTCCGGATGTGTCGTGGACATTAACTCTTGCTCCGCGCGGCCGGCCGACGCGACGGCGGCGAGCGCGGGGCGGCCGCCTCAGGACCCGAAGCGGCGCTGGCGCGAGGAGTAGTCGCGGAGAGCGCGGAGGAAGTCGACCTCGCGGAGGTCCGGCCCCAGCGCCTCCATGAAGTACAGCTCGCTGTGCGCCGACTGCCACAGCATGAAGTCGCTGATGCGCTGCTCGCCCGAGGTGCGGATCACGAGGTCCGGATCCGGCTGGCCGCTGGTGTACAGGTGCTCGCCGATGAGGGCCGGCGTGAGGAGCCCCGCGAGGTCCTCCAGCGTGCCGCCCGCGAGGTGGTGCGCGAGCACGATGCTGCGCATGGCGTCCGCGATCTCGGTGCGCCCGCCGTAGCCGACCGCGAGGTTGATGTGCAGCCCGGTGTTGCCCTTCGAGCGCTCCTCGGAGGCGTCGAGCCGGGCGATGAGCTCGGGCGGCAGGCCCTCGTCGGATCCCACGTGCTTGACGCGCCAGTCGCGGTGCTCGGAGAGGTCCTCCGCGAGCTGGCCGATGATGTCGATCAGCGCCGTGAGCTCGTCGCTCCCGCGGCCCGTGAGGTTGTCGGTGGAGAGCAGGTAGAGCGTCGTGACCTTGATGTCGAGGTCGTCGCACCACTCCAGGAACTCGAGGAACTTGGCCGCGCCGGCGCGGTGCCCGTGGGCGGCGGACTCGAGGCCCAGCTGGCGGGCCCAGCGGCGGTTGCCGTCGAGGATCATCGCGATGTGGTGCGGCAGCGAGCTGCGGTCGAGGCCGCGACGGATGCGCTTCTGGTACGCCCGGTAGAGCAGACCGCGCCACGGTCGGATCGGCTTCTCTCGCACGGAGGCAACGCTATCCCACGCGCCCGGGAGCCCGGATCGCCCGCCCGGGTGACGTCCCCCGGGCTGTCCTACACTCGCAGGATGACGCGCGACGCCTCCTCCCCCTCGCCGCTCGGCGACACCCCGGAGGAGGACGCGTCGGTCGCCCACCTCCCGCTCGTGGAGGACGCGCAGGACGTCGGCCCGGAGCCGAAGCCCACCTGGCGCGGCTGGCTGCACGCGGGCATGACCCCGGTGGCGCTCGTGCTCGGGATCGTGCTCATCGCGGTGGCCGACGGCGCCGCGGCGCGCATCGCGTGCGCCGTGTTCGTCGCCTCGTCGCTGCTGCTGTTCGGCGTCTCCGCGGTCTACCACCGGTTCGACTGGTCGCCGCGGGCGAAGATCCTCCTCAAGCGGATGGACCACGCCAACATCTTCCTGCTCATCGCGGGCTCCTACACGCCCATCACGGTGCTGGCGCTGCCGCACGAGAAGTCGGTGCTGCTGCTCTGGCTGGTGTGGTCGGGCGCCGCGCTCGGCGTGCTCTTCCGCGTGTTCTGGATCCACGCCCCGCGCTGGCTCTACGTGCTGCTCTACCTCGTGCTCGGCTACGCGTCGCTCGTGTTCATCGTCGACTTCTTCCGCGCCGACGCGGCCATGATGACGCTCATCCTCGCGGGCGGCCTCGCCTACACGGTCGGCGCGGTCGCGTACGCGCTGAAGCGGCCGAACCCCTGGCCCGGCCGCTTCGGCTTCCACGAGATCTTCCACGCGTTCACCCTGGTGGCGTTCCTCTGCCACTGGACGGGGATCCTGCTGGTGGCGACGCACCCGCCCGTCGTCTGATCAGGCGGGTGCGTCGGCGCCCGCTACAGGTACGGCTGCACGTTCTCCTTGTAGGCCGAGGTGAGCTGCGTCGCGGCGGCCGGGAACACGGCGGCGGGATCCGCGCCCTGCGAGAGGATCTGCGCCCACGGCTGCTGCAGGTAGGTGTCGCCGTTGGGGATCAGCGTCCGCGCCCAGTCCTGCGAGCGGACGTGCTCGAGGCTGTCGTACACGGTGCGGAAGGCCGGGTTCGTCGCCCAGAAGCCCGTCAGGTCGGACGACTCGCCGGCCGAGGTGCGCACCGGGGCATAGCCCGTCTTCTTGGCGAAGGCGACCTGCTGGTCGACCTCGGTGACGTGCTTGATGAACATGCCGGCGGCGAGCTGCTGCTCCTTGGTCTTGCTGCCGACCACCGCGAGGCCCGTGCCGCCCGTGGGGACGAACTGCCCCTGCGGACCGCCGGGGAGCACGCCGGTGCCGATGGGGAACTTGGCGCTGGCGGTGACGATGCCGACGGCACCGGCCGAGGCGATGGTGCACGGCGCGAGGCCGCCCGCGAAGTCGACGGCGGTGTCGCCGCTGGCCGCCGCGACGTTCGCGATCTTGGAGTCGAAGACGAGGCCGCGGGCGTAGCCGGCCGCCTCGAGGGTCTCGGGCTGGTCGAGCTTCAGGTCCCAGCCGTCGGAGTACTGGCCGCCGCGACCCCAGAGCATGTTGCTCATCGCCCAGGTGCCGATGGATCCCTGCGGCAGGCGGACGGCGGGCGTGCCGCCGGCGGCCTTCATGATCGCCGGCGCCCACTCCTCGAGCTCCGCCCAGGTGTCGGGCGCGCGGTCGGGCAGGCCGGCCTCCGACCAGATCGACTTGTCGTAGTAGAAGATCGGCGTCGACCGGGCGTACGGCACGGCGTAGCGCGCGCCGCCGTAGAGGTAGTCGTCGAGGAACACCTTGTTGTAGTCGTCGAGCTGGAAGTCGAGGTGCGCCATGAGGCCGTCCATCGCGATGGACTGCTTGTTGACCATGTAGCGGAACCACCAGGTGTCGCTCGCGTTCACCATGTCGGGCATGCTGTCGGTGCCCGCGGCCGCCTGCAGCTTCTGCGCGATCTCGTCGTAGCTCGCGCCGCCCGTGACGACGTTGACGGTGATGCCCGTCTTCGCGAGGAAGTCGGCGGCGAACTGCGCCTCGAGGTCGGAGGTCTGGCCGGGGTGCGTCGTCCACCAGGTGATGTCCTTCGCGGGCTGCACGCCCTCCCAGTCCGTGTCGGGCGCGGCGGTCGCCGCGGCGCCGCCGACCGAGGGGCCCGAGCAGGCGGCGAGGAACGCGGTGCCGCCGAGCACGGCGCCCATCTTCAGGACGTCGCGGCGGTCGAACGGGCGGGAGGCGGCGGCGCGGAAGGCCGAGCGCGGGTCGATGGGCATGCTTCTCCTGGGGATCGGGTCGGTGCGCGGGATCGGGAAGGGGGGACGAGGGAGGGCGAGCTCAGCCCGTGACGGCGCCGGCGGTGAGGCCGCCGACGATGCGTCGCTGGAACACGAGGAAGACGGCGAGCACGGGCAGCGTGACGATGACCGTCCCGGCCATGAGCACGCCCCAGTTCGTGATGCCCGTCGTGTCCTGCAGGAGGGTGAGGCCGACCGGCAGGGTCATCATCTTCGGGTCGGTCGTGACGAGCAGCGGCCACAGGTAGTCGTTCCACTCGCCGACGACGGAGACGAGCGCTACGGCGGCGATCGTCGGGCCCGACATGGGGATCACGAACGACCACAGCCGGCGCAGGTGACCCGCGCCGTCCATCGACGCTGCCTCGAGCACGGAGCCGGGCAGCGTGAGGAAGTGCTGGCGGAAGAGGAACGTGCCGTAGGCGCTCGCGACGCCCGGGAGGATGAGGCCCGGGTAGGTGTTGATCCAGCCGAGGCCCGCGATGACCTGGTAGTTCGGGATCATCACGATCTGCTGCGGCACGAGGAGCGCGAGGATCACGACGCCGAACCACACGTTCTTGAACGGCACGCGGATGAACACGAGCGCGTACGCGGTCAGCAGCCCGAGCAGCACCTTGAGGCCGGATCCCACCACCGTCTTGATGACGCTGTTGGTCGCGAGCGTGGAGAAGGAGACCGTGTCGGACGCCCTGGCGTAGTTCGAGGGCGCGAACGACGACGGCAGCAGCTTCAGCGGCACGGAGTAGATCTCGCCGAAGTCCTTGAAGCTCGTGAGCACCATCCAGATGAGCGGCAGCAGCATCACGAGCACCGCGAGCGCCAGCGCGAGGTAGGTGCCCGCGAGCGGCGGGCGGGCGGATCCGGAGGCGCCGGGTCGACGTGCGCCGCGCCGACGCGGGGCGCCGGGCACCGCCGCGGGCTCGGGGCGGGTGAGGGTCGCGGTCACGAGTAGTGCACCTTCCGCTGGACGACGACGAGCTGGACGAGCGTGACGACGAGCAGGACGAGGAAGAGGATCGTGGCGACGGCCGACGAGTAGCCGGCCCGTCCGGCCACGAAGCCCTCGTGGTAGATCTGGTACATCATCGTGGTCGTGCCCTGCAGCGGACCGCCCTTGGTCATCGCGCTGATGAGGTCGAAGGTCTGCAGCGAGCTGAGCAGCGTGGTCACGCTGAGGAAGAACGTCGTGGGGCTGAGCATCGGCAGCACGATGCGCACGAAGGTGCGCAGCCGGCCGGCGCCGTCGAGGGCCGCCGCGTCCATCAGGTCCTTCGGCACCGCCTGGAGGCCCGCGAGGTAGATGAGCGCGCAGTAGCCGAGGTCGCGCCAGACCTGCACGGTGGTGACCATCGCGAGCGCGGCGCCCGGGTCGTTGTACCAGTCGGGCGAGGGCAGGCCGAGGGCGGACAGGCCCGCGGAGATGAGGCCGAAGTTCGGGTCGAAGACGTAGAGCCAGAGGAAGCCGACCGCCACGCCGGAGAGCACGTAGGGCGCGACGATGATGGTGCGGACCGGGCCGCGCAGCTTGATCTTCCGGTTCAGCAGCACGGCGACGCCGAGCCCCAGCGCCATCGAGCCGACGACCGTGACGCCCGTGAACACCAGCGTGACGCCGACGACCGTGGGGGTCTGCGGATCCTGGAACCAGGCGACGTAGTTGGCGAGGCCGACCTCGCGCGCCACCTGCGAGCCGATGTTCCACTGCAGCGTGGAGTAGTAGAAGGACTCGAGCAGGGGCTTGTAGGTGAAGACCGCGAGCAACAGCACGTTGGGGCCGACGAAGGCGAGGAACAGGAGCCCGTCGCGGATCCGGCCCGGCTTCCGACGACGGCGGGCGCCGGATCCGGGACGCGTGCCGGCCGGGTGGACGGCCGTCGGGTCCGGCGTCGACACCGCCTGGGGCTTCGGCGCGACCCGGGTGGGCGCGGGGGCGTGCGTCACGTCGGACCTCCTCGTGGAGCAGGGGGAGGGAACGTTCCCTCCGTGCCTCGCCAACGTACGGAGATCGGGTTAACGGATGGGGGCTCGCGGGTGGAGAGCGGGCGGACGAGCGGCGACCGGCACCCCCGGACGGGGGAGGCCGGTCGTCGGCGGATGGATCAGCGGCGGATCATCCGTGCCCGTGGTGGTTGCGGCGCCACTCCGCGGGCGTGGGCAGTCCCGTGTACGCGGGATCCAGGTCGGCGGTGACGCTGACCCCGTTCGATGCGGCGGTCGCCGGTGCGACGGCGGATGCGTGCGCGATGCCGAGGCCCACCGTGACGGTGAGCGCCACCGCGGCGAAGGCCGTGACGGACGCGGCCCGGGCGGGACGACGCGGGCTCCGGCCCGAGGGTGCGAGGGATGACGTGTTCATGGGACTCCGATCTCGTGTGGACCCCGAGACTACGGAGCCGAGGTACCGGCGAGCCGAGCCGCGTCCACAGCACGCGGACGGACGAGCGACGGCCGGCGCCCCGGATGGGGACGCCGGCCGGCGGCGGGTGGGACCGCTGGTGACCATCAGCCCCCGAGGCGGCTGTGGCGCCATGCCTCGATCGGGCGCGATCCCGTGTACTGTCCATCCGGCTCGGGCTGGCTGTGGTTGTGGCCCATGGCGCTGATGCTGACTCCATCCGGAGCCGCGGACGCGGTCGCTGTGGCGGAGGCGTGGGCGATGCCCAGGCCGACCGTGGCGGTGAGCGCGACCACGGCGACGGCCGTGATGGATGCGGCCCGGACGGGACGCAGCGGGGACCGGCCCGAGGGCCTGGAGGATGTCGTGTCCATGGGACTCCGTTCTCGTGGGGGTCACGAGACTACGGATCCGAGGCGCAGGCGGGCCGACGGGCGTCCACAGCGCGGGGGCGGACCCGTCACCCGGCAGGAGCGTCGTTCAGCCGCGCGGCGGAACCGCGGGGGCATCCGGGTCCGCGGCGTCGTCGCCGTCGGGGTCCGTCGCCCGGCGGTCCCTCTCGGGCGCCGAGTCGCGCGCGAGGTCGGCCTCGAGCTTCTCCGCCTCGAGCCGGCCGCGGATCTCCTCGCGGTAGCGCGTGCGGCGGATCCGGCGGGTCATGTCGACCATGAGCAGCAGCACCATCACGGCCACGAAGAAGATGGCGATGAAGCCGACGGGGCCGGGCGAGACGGTGTTCGGATCGAACTCGGCCGTGGGCGTGGGGCTCGGGGTCGTGACGGCGGCGGCGAGCCGGAGGGCCAGGTCCGAGCCCATCAGGCGCGCTCCGCCCGGTCGGCGACGGACGGGACCTCGGCCGACCCGTCGTCCGCGATGCCGGCGAACAGGTCGTCCTCGTGCTCCGGCACCGGCACGCGCGACTCGACGAGCTGGAAGTCCTCGAAGGGCCAGGCGCGCTGCTGCAGGTCGCGCGGCCAGCGGAAGAACGTGCTGTCGGGGGCGACCTGGCTCGCGTGCGACAGGAGGGCGCGGTCGCGGGCCTCGAAGTGGTCGGCGACGTGCACGCGCGTGGTGGAGAGGTCAGGGCGGTCGCCCATCCAGCCGAGCATCTCGTCGACGGCCTCGAGCATCTCGGGACCGGCGTCCGCGGCGACCAGGTGCTCGCGCACGGCGCGGATCTTGGTGCCGTTGAAGATCCGGTCGAAGTAGAGCTTGCGGACCTCCCACGGCTCGCCCGCGTCGGGGTAGGAGCCGGCGACGCCGGACTCGCGCCAGGCCTCCATGGCCACGACGTGCGCCTGGATGTGGTCGGGGTGCGGGTAGCCGCCGTTCTCGTCGTACGCCACGAGGACGTGCGGGCGGAAGGCGCGGACCAGGCGGATGAGCGGCTCGGCGGAGACCTCCACCGGGATGCTCGCGAAGGACGCGGGCGGCAGCGAGCCGTCCTCGCGCGCCATGCCCGAGTCGACGTAGCCCAGCCAGCGGTGCTGCACGCCCATGACGGCCTGCGCGCGCGCCATCTCGATGCGGCGGAGGCCCGGCAGGTCGCGCTCGGCCATCGCGCGGTCCTCGAGACCCTCGTTGAGGATGTCGCCCGCCTCGCCGCCCGTGCAGCTGACGACCATGACCTCGGCGCCCTCCTGCGTGTATCGGGTGTACGTCGCGGCGCCCTTGCTCGACTCGTCGTCGGGGTGGGCATGCACGGCCATGAGGCGCAGGGTCACGGGGCTCCAAGGGTGGGGAATGTAGTCTTGATCCCCAGAGTACAAGGTGCGTGTGGAGGAGATCGCCGTGACGACCGAGTCCCGCTCCCCCGCATCCCCGGGCCCCTCCGCGGGCCGATCCATGGACGACGACGAGACCGTCGAGCACCGCGTCCCCGCCCCCGTCTCGACCGCCGCGCTCGACGAGCGGTACGGCCGCACGCGTCCCGCGCGCATCCGCCAGCGCTGGCTCTACGGCATCGCCGGCGGGCTCGTCGCGCTGGTGTTCGGCGCCTGGGTGCTGTGGGCCGGGCTCGACCAGGCGTCCGGATCCATCGACGCCACCGACCGCGCCTTCGACGTCGTCGACGCGCGCACCATCGACGTCACGTTCTCGGTCGTCATGCCCGCCGGCCAGGAGGCGTGGTGCGCGGTGCAGGCGCAGGACGAGCAGCGCTCCATCGTGGGCTGGAAGGTCGTCGAGCTGCCCGCGCAGGACGGCGTCGAGCGCACCGAGACCGTGCGCCTGCGCACCACCGGGCCGGCCGTCACCGGGTTGATCCACAGCTGCTGGCCCGCCTAGAGTGGGGGATTCGCCTCGACGGATCCGTCGGGGCGTCCGTGCGAGTGCAAGGAGTCCATCGTGGCGCAGGAGCAGGCAGTCACCTGGCTGACCCAGGAGGCGTTCGACCGCCTCAGCAGGGAGCTCGACACCCTCAGCGTGCAGGGCCGCGAGGAGATCGCGAAGAAGATCGAGATCGCCCGCGAGGAGGGCGACCTCAAGGAGAACGGCGGCTACCACGCCGCCAAGGAGGAGCAGGGCAAGATCGAGGCCCGCATCCGCCAGCTCACGCAGCTGCTCCGCACGGCCGAGGTCGGCGACGCCCCGGAGAGCCACGGCGTCGTGGAGCCCGGCACGGTCGTCACCGCGCTCATCGCCGGCGACGAGACCAAGTTCCTGCTCGGCAACCGGGAGATCGCGGGCGACAGCGACCTCGACGTCTACAGCGAGCAGTCGCCGCTCGGCGCCGCCATCATCGGCTGGGAGGTCGGGCAGAAGGGCGCGTACACGGCGCCGAACGGCCGCGAGATCCCCGTCGAGATCCAGGCCGTGGAGAACTACACGCCGTAGCGCGTGCCGTCACGACGAGAGGGGACGCGGACCGCATGGTCCGCGTCCCCTCTCGTCGTCCCGGGCGGCCCCGCCTGACGCGCGCCGACCGTCAGTCGCGCAGGAGCCGGGGGTCGTAGCCCGCGTCGCGGAGGCGCTGCACGACCTCGGCCGTGTGCTCGGAGCCGCGCGTCTCCACGCTCACCTCGAGCTCGACCTCGCTGATCTGCAGGCCGCGGCCGTGCCGCGTGTGCAGCACCTCGACGACGTTGGCGTTCGCCTCCGAGATGATCTGCGAGGTGCGCGCGAGCTGGCCCGGACGGTCGGGCAGCATGATCCGCAGCTTCACATAGCGGTCGGAGGCGGCGAGGCCGCGGCTGATGACGCGCTCCATCATGAGCGGGTCGATGTTGCCGCCGGAGAGGATCACGACGGTGCGGCCGGCGTCCGTCACGAGCCCGGCGAGGATCGCCGCGACGCCCACCGCGCCCGCCGGCTCGACCACGAGCTTCGCGCGCTCGAGCAGCAGCAGCAGGGCGCGGGCCGTGTCGTCGTCCTCGACCGTGACGACCTCGTCGACGCTCTCCCGGATGATGTCGAAGTTGAGCAGGCCGGGCTTGGCGACGGCGATGCCGTCGGCGATGGTGGGCGTGATCTCGATCTCGGTCGGGCGGCCGGCGGCGAGGGACGGCGGGTAGGCGGCGGCGTTCCGCGCCTGCACGCCGACGACGCGGATCGTGCGGCCCTCCTCGGCGGCGCGCAGCTTGAGCGCCGTCGCGACGCCCGAGATGAGGCCGCCGCCGCCGATGGGGACGACGACCGTGTCGACGTCGGGCGTCTGGTCGAGGATCTCGAGGCCGAGCGTGGCCTGCCCCGTGATGACGTCCTCGTGGTCGAACGGCGGGATGAGCACGGCGCCCGTCTCCGCGGCGAACTCGGCGGCCGCGCGCAGGGGCTCGGCGACGCTGTGGCCGCGGAGCACCACCTCGGCGCCGTACTGGCGCGTGGCCTGGAGCTTCGGCAGCGCGACGCCCACGGGCATGAAGATCGTGGCGCGGATGCCGAGCTCGCGCGCCGCGAAGGCCACGCCCTGCGCGTGGTTCCCGGCGGAGGCCGCCACGACGCCGCGCGCCTTCTCCTCGTCGGTGAGGCGCGAGATGCGGTTGTAGGCGCCGCGGATCTTGTACGAGCCGGTGCGCTGCAGGTTCTCGCACTTGAGGTGCACGGGGCTGCCGAGGATCTCGGCGAGGAACCGCGACGACTCCATGGGCGTCACGTCGGCGACGCGGCTCACGACCTCGCGAGCCGCCTCGATGCGCGCGAGCGTGGGCGCGGATCCGCGGGGCAGCTCCCCCGCCAGCGCCGCCGTCTCCTCCCCCAGCTGCGAGGGGTCGATCTCGTCCCCGACGGCGCGGAGCACCGGGGCGTCGGCGGGCACGGCGGCGGGACGGGCGTCGGATGCGGCGGTGGCGGCGTCGGTCATGAGGTGCGCTCCCTGGGGGTCGGACGGCGGGTGGCGTGCGAGGCGTCGGCGGGGACCGCGGGCGGCGGCGGTTCCCGATCGCCGCGCCACGCCCCGCTCGCGACGTGCTTGACCATCGAGTTGAGCGTGGCGACCAGCGGCACGGCGAAGAACGTGCCCGCGATGCCGCCGACCATGCCGCCCGCGGCGACGGAGAGGACGACCGCGAGGGGGTGGACCTTCACGACCGACCCCATGATCAGCGGCTGGAGCACGTGGCCCTCCACCTGCTGCACGATGAGCACGATCGCGATCATGATGAGCGCCTGCGTCAGCCCGTTGTAGACGAGCGCGACGAAGACGGCGAGCGTGCCCGTGACGACCGCGCCCACGATCGGGATGAACGAGCCGAGGAACACCAGCACGCCGATGGGGATCGCGAGCGGAACGCCGATGATGGCGGCCCCGCCTGCGATGCCGACCGCGTCGATGAGCGCCACGAGCACCTGCACCTTGACGAAGTTCTGCAGCGTCGCCCAGCCCGCGCGACCGGCGCCGTCGACGGCCGGGCGCGCCAGCCGCGGGAACAGCCGCACGACCCAGCGCCACATGCCCGCGCCGTCGATGAGGATGAAGAGGGTGGAGAACAGCACGAGCAGCACGCCCGTGAGCACGTGCCCGAGCGACGACGTGACCGACAGCGCGCCGCTCACGAGCGCGCCCGCGTCGCGCTGGATCGCGTCGACCGCCTGCTGGTACGCGTCGTTGAGCTGCGCCTCGGAGAGCTGGAGCGGCCCGTCGATGAGGAAGCCGCGCACGTCGGCGTAGCGCGTCAGCGTCTGCGCGCGGATGGAGTCGTACTGGCCGATGATCTGCGTCGTCACGAGGTACACGAGCGCGGCCACCGCGACGATGACCCCGATCTCGGAGATGGCGACCGCGAGCCACTTCGGGACGTGGTGCCGCTGCATCCAGTTCGAGATGGGCACGAGGAGGGCCGCGAGCACGATGGCGAGGAACAGCGGGATGACCACGTACTCGAGCTGGATCACGAGCCAGGCGACGACGCCGAGCACGCCGAGGATGAGGAGCAGGCGCCACGCCCACGCGCCCGCGATGACCATGCCGGGCGGGACGGTCTCGGCGACGGTGCGCGCGACGGGCTGGACGGTGTCGATGTCGGGCTCGACGCGGGGCTCGGCCGCACGGGCGGCAGCCGCGGCGCGCGCGCGGGATCGCTGGCCGAAGATCATGCTGGGAGTCTAGGACGGGGCTCCGGTGCGGCCGTGCGGGGCGCGGCCCGTGGCCAGCCGCGCGGGTGCGGACGGCGTCCGTCGGGGGCCGCCGGTAGCGTCGATCCATGCCCGACACCGTCTCCCCCGCTCTCGCCCGCCGCGTGGCCCTCGCGGCGCAGGGGCTCGGCCGACCGCATCCGGCAGCCCCCGGCTCGCGCCGCCTCGCCGCCGAGGTGCGCCGCCTGGCTCTCCTGCAGATCGACTCGGTCAACGTCTTCGAGCGCAGCCACCACCTGCCGATGCTGGCGCGCGTCGGCCCCTACGACCGGTCCGCGCTCGACCGCATGCTGTTCGGCGGCCGCGGGGCGTTCACGGAGTACTGGGCGCACCAGGCGGCGGTCCTGCCGGTGGACGACCTGCCGCTGTACCGCTGGCGGATGGAGGCGGAGCGCGCGCGGCGCATGCGGCCCGGATCCTGGGCGCGCGAGCACGCGCCGCTCCTCGCCGAGGTCCGCGCGGAGCTCGGCCGCACCGGCCCGGTGCCGGCGAGCGCGATCGAGCACGAGGCGAACGTGCGGACCGGGCCCTGGTGGGGCTGGTCGGACGTGAAGCGCGCGCTGGAGGCGATGTTCGCGTGGGGCGAGATCGCGAGCGCCGGCCGGCGCGGGTTCGAGCGCGTCTACGGCCTCGCGGAGGACGTGCTGCCCGCGGCCGTCCGCGAGCGCGTCGTGCCGGAGGAGGACGCGGTGCGCGAGCTCGTCCGCCGGGCCGCCGTCGCGCACGGCATCGGCACGGCGGCCGACCTCGGCGACTACTTCCGGCTGTCCCGCGCGGCGACCGACCGCGCGCTCGTCGACCTCGCCGACGCGGGCGAGGTGCTGCCCGTCACGGTGCCGGGCTGGGAGGGGCGCGGGCGGCCGCTGCCCGTGTGGCTGCACCGCGACGCGCGGCTGCCGCGGCGCATCCGCACCGAGGCGCTGCTCTCGCCGTTCGACCCCGTGGTCTGGTTCCGCGAGCGGGCGCTCCAACTGTTCGACCTGCACTACCGGATCGAGATCTACACGCCGGCGGCGCAGCGGGTGCACGGCTACTACGTGCTGCCGGTGCTGGTCGACGACGAGATCGTGGCCCGGGTCGACCTCAAGAGCGACCGGCAGGCGGGCGTGCTGCGCGTGCAGGCATCGTGGATCGAGGGACGCCACGATCCCGACGCCGTCGCCGAGCGGATCGCGCCGCTGGTGGAGCGGGCCGCCGCGTGGCAGGGCCTCGCGGAGGTGGGGGTGGTGGACCGGGGCACGCTGGCTCCGGCGCTGCGCGCGCGCCTGCCGGGGATCGCGGCGACGTCCGTCGGCTGAGAGGGGCGCGGTCCGCTAGAACTGCACGCGCGGCGGCTCGGCGATGGACGCGAGGCTCGAGACCTCGTAGAAGTCGCGCTCGCCGAAGCCCAGCCCGCGCACGAAGAGCGTGTTCGGGAACTGCGTGATCTTGGTGTTGAGCTCCCGGACGCCGCCGTTGTAGAAGCGGCGTGAGGCCTGGATCCGGTCCTCCGTGTCGACGAGCTCGCCCTGCAGCTGCAGGAAGGTCTGGCTCGTCTGGAGCTGCGGGTACGCCTCGGCCACGGCGAACAGCGACTTCATCGCACCCTGCAGGCGCTCCTCGGCGGCGCTCGCCTCGCTCGGGTTGCCGGCGCTGATGGTCGCGGTGCGGGCCGACGTGACGGACTCGAACACCTGCCGCTCGTGGGTCGCGTAGCCCTTGACCGAGTCGATGATGGTGGGCAGCAGGTCGGCGCGCCTCTTGAGCTGGACGGTGATGTCGCTCCACGCCTCGTCGACCCGCACGTTGAGCGTGACGAGGGCGTTGTAGGTGGCCCAGAGGTAGATGCCGACGAGCACTGCCAGGAGCACGACGGCTCCGAGCGCGATCCACGATTCCATGCCCGCGAGTCTACGCGCGGCCCTGTGCGCGACCTCCGTGGGATCCCCCGGCGCACCCGTACTGGGGGCGTCGGCCGGCCGGGCGTCAGCCGCGGGCGCGCAGGGTGTCGCGGAGGAAGCGGTACGAGGTGCGCGCCGTGCGGTCGGAGGTGCGCGGATCCACCCGCACCAGGCCGCGCGGAGCCGTGTGCCCGGCCTCCCACTCGAAGCCGTCGAGCAGGCTGCCCGCGGTGACCGCCTCGAGCCGGACGCCCGCGGCCGGTCCGCCGGGGCCGACGGCCGCCAGCGCCTGCACGAGGTGGTCGGAGATCGCGTGCGCGCGGCGCGGGTCGCGCCGGGTGCCGTCCCGGTCGTCCACCTGCTCGGGGTGGGCGGCGTCGAGGCCGGACAGCACGACCGGGGGCAGGGCGTCGCCGTAGCGCGCGCGGAGGTCGGCGAGCACGACGGGGACGAGGTCGGGCGCGACCGGGTGCCCGTCGAGGGTCGCGGGGTGCTCCGTCCACGGCAGCTCGACGAAGGGCAGGGCGGCGGATCCGGCGACGAGGCGCGGGACGGCGGCCACGCGGATCGGGTCGGCGAGCTCCACGCCGTAGAGGTCGAGCGGCTGCGCGATGGTGCGGAGGTCGGACGGGTCGACGCGCGTCAGCCGCGCGAAGGCCTCGGCGTGCGGGCCCTCGAGGTCGGGGTAGCGGCCGAGGAGCACGGCGTCGGCGAAGAGGTCCTGGTGCAGGGCCCGGGCGGCGACCGCGGCGGCCCGGTCGTCGTCGTCCGCGGAGGCGGCCTCGACCACGCGGTGCGCGTTCACGATGCCGATGCGGGCGGAGGAGCGCGATCCGCGGATCGCCTCCGCCGCGAGGCCGTGCGCGAGCAGCTGGTGGTGCACGGTCGGGAGGGCGTCGAGCCCGAGGCGGGATCCCGGCGCGTGGGTGCCGGCGACATGGCCGCCCATCGTGGTGAGCGCGGGCGTCCGCAGGGTGGTCCAGTCGGGCACGCGGTCGGCGAGCGCCTCCGCCGCCAGGTAGGCGAGGTCGCCGAAGCGGAGCGCGGTGTCGCGGTGCAGCCAGCCGCCGCGATCCTGGAGCTCGACCGGCAGGTCGTGGTCGTGCAGCGCGGCCTGGGGGCGGATGCCCGCGGCGAGCAGCGCGTCGACGAGCTCGTCGTAGAAGCCGATGCCCTCGCGCCGGAGGCCGCCGCGCGCCTCCGGCTGGATGCGGGACCACGAGATCGAGAAGGAGAGCACGTCGACGCCGAGCTCGGCCGCGAGCGCCACATCCTCGGGCATCCGCGCGATGTGGTCGGCGCCGCGCTCGGGGTCGCCGCCGCCCGCGACGGCATCGCCGCGTCGGGCGAACGCGTCCCAGACCGACTCGGTGCGGCCGCCCTCGTGCGCGCGGCCCTCCACCTTGGCGGCGCTGGTGGCGACGCCGATGCGCGGACCGCCGGCGAGGAGACCGGCCAGCTCGTCGGGCGTGGGGCGGTCGGGGACGGCGTCGGGTCGGGGCACCACGTCAGTATCGGGCACGCGGACGGCGGCTCCCGACGGAGGCCGCGCCCATCGCGCATGCGAGGCGCACGGACCGGGCATCCAGCTTGCGGGACCACTTCCGTCACGGGCGGTGCGGGCGGTTGACACGCCCGGACGATCCCGCATGAATGGGTGCACGGTGCGGTATCGGGCGAAGATCGAGGGACGCCCCTCCACGGGATCGGCGGGGGGCGATGTCCGGCGATCCCGCACGACGGCGAGGGCGCCGCGCCCGGCCCTCGAGCCGATGGCCCGCTTCGCCGCCCTGCTGGTGCTCGTCGCCGCGCTGGCCGCGGGCGGCGCGACCGCGGCGACCGCCGTCACCGGCGACGCCACGCCCACCCCGAGCCCCTCCCCCTCCGGTGCGCCGCTCCCCGCGCCGACCGTCCAGACCCCCGCCTTCTCGACCGACGGCGCGATCACCGTGACCGGCACGCGTGCGTCCGGCCAGGACGTGCAGGTCACCATCGCGAGCGTGCCCGCCGCCGTCACGCTCCCCACCGCCACCACCTGGCGCGCGACCGCCACGGGCGTCCCCGACGGGCAGAGCCCCGTCCGCGTCACCTCCGCCGGGCAGGAGGCGACCACCACCGTGTCCGTGCTGCGGGCACCCGGCGTCAACAGCTTCCCCGTCGTCACCACCGGGGTGGTCAGCGGCACCGGTTTCCCGGGCGCGACCGTCGATGCGCGCTCCGGCTCCGCCTCCTGCCGCGCCACCGTCGGCTCCTCGAGCACGTGGGCCTGCCTCCTCGCGCCGCCCCCGCCCTCGGGCACCGCCGTCCCCGTGACCGCCACCCAGAGCACCCCGTGGAGCACCGGGACGCCGGCGGTCGGCCGCGGGTCGGGCAGCTTCGATACGACCGCGCCCGGCGCCGCGGTCATCACGGCGCCCGCGGCCGGCGCGACGGTCGACGCCACGGGCATCACCATCTCCGGCACCGCGGACGAGGACGGCGCGACCGTGCGCGCCTACATCAGCGGGTACGGCGACTCGGCGTGCGCGGCCCAGGTGTCCGGACGCGCGTGGTCGTGCACGACGGGCACGCTGCCGCCCGGGCCGCTCGGGATCACGGCGACGGTCACGGATCCGCTCGGCAACATCAGCACGCTGGCGGCCGAGGTGCGCGTCACGGTCGTCGCGCCGTCCGGCAGTCCGACGCCGAGCGCCACGCCGACGCCGAGCGCCACGCCGACCCCCCGGGCCACCGCGTCGCCCGACGGCGCGACGACCACGCCCGCGCCCGGGTCGGGCGGCGGCGCGGGCGGCGGTTCCGCCCCCGGCGCCGACCCCTCCCCCGACGCCCGGCCCGGGTCCGGCGCCCCCTCCGCCGCGGCGCCCGGGACCTGGAACGCGCCCACGCGATTCGGCACCGCGCTGCAGCCGCTGTCCGCGGCCTTCACCGACGGCCGCGGCCTCCTGCCGCTGCTGCTCGCGCTCGGCGCCGTCCTGCTCGTCGCGCTGCCGGCGCTGCTCGTCCGCGGCGCGCTCATCTCGCGCTTCGGCGGCCGGCACCGCTCGGCCGAGGATGTGACGCCGCTCCGGATCGTGCCGCGCGGGGACGCGGGCACGCTCACCACGCGCGCCGCGGCCGCCGCCATCACCGACTCCCCCGCCACGACCGGGCAGCTGCTCGTGGTGGGCGGGCGCGTCGACTCCGCGCCCATCCCGATCCCGCCCCGGCGCCTCCCGGAGCCCACCCTGCTCGGCACCCGTCCGCCTCGCGAGCCCGGCCGCGCCGGACGCTGGGGCGCCGCGGCCGCCGCGCTCGTGCTCGCGGCCGCGCTGGCGTCGCTGTCGCTGCCCGTCGGATCCGACCCCAACGCCGTGCGCCTCTTCCTCGCCGCGCTGGTGGGCCTCGCCGTCGTCAACGGCGTGGGCGTCGTCGCGGTGGCGTCCGTGGCCGGCCGCGTCGGCGCCGCCCCCGCCCGCGTGCGCGCCGTCCCCGCGCTGCTCGTGCTCTCCGTCACGGCCGTGCTCCTCTCGCGCGTGCTCGGACTCGCCCCGCCCGTGGTCCTCGGGCAGGTGCTCGGGCTCGTGGCCGACGACCGCGACGACCGGTCGCGCGCCCGCCTCGCGCTCGTCCAGTCCGGCTCGCTCGCGACGCTCGGCCTCGTGTCGTGGATCCTCTACGGCCTCGTGCCCGCGGGCGGCGGCATGTGGCCGGAGACCGCGAACGAGCTGCTCAGCGTCATGACGCTCGCCTCCCTGAGCTCGGCCGCGCTGGCCCTGACGCCGGTGTCGCTGGTCCTCGGCCGCTCGCTCATCCTGCGCTCCCTCCCGCTCTGGGCGGTCGTCAGCGTGGCCGTGCTCACGCTCGGCTTCGCCGCGGTCGCCACCACCGCGCGCGGGGTCGACGCCCGCCTCTGGATCACCGCCCTCGTGATCGCCGCCGCCTTCGCCGCGGTCAGCGTCGCGGTCTGGCTCTGGATCCGCGTGGTCGAGCCCTCCGTCCGCTCCTAGCAGCGCCCCGTCCCGCCCGTCCCGATGCCACGCCGCGCCTGGTGCGGACGCGGAGCCGGGTCCACACTGGGAGGCGCCGTCAGAGCCGACGGCGCGATCCCCCGGTGGGCGACCCGACAGGAGCGGAGCATGAGCGCAGCGAGCACGTCGTTCTGGACGGCCCTGACGAGACGGAAGCCGGTGGAGGCCATCGAGGCCGAGCCCGGCGCCGGCGAGGAGGGCGGCCTCACCCGCTCGCTCGGCCTGTGGCAGCTGACGGCCATCGGCGTGGGCGGCATCATCGGCACGGGCATCTTCACGCTCGCGGGCACGGTCGCCAACCAGACCGCGGGCCCCGCCGTCCTCATCTCGTTCCTCATCGCCGGCATCGCGAGCGCCGCGGCCGCGCTCTCGTACGCGGAGTTCGCGGGCATGATCCCGCGGGCCGGCTCCGCCTACACGTACGGCTACGCGGCCCTCGGCGAGATCGTCGGCTGGTTCATCGGCTGGGACCTGCTGCTCGAGTACACCGCCATCGTGGGGGTGGTCGCCATCGGCGTATCGGGGTACGCGGGCTTCCTGCTCGACCACGTGGGCGTCGACCTCCCGGCCTGGATGCTCGGCGCCGCCGGCACGGGCGAGGGCCACGTGGTCGACCTGTTCGCCGTGGTGCTCTGCCTCGGCACCGCGTTCGTGCTCACGCGCGGCATGAAGAGCGTCGGCCGCTTCGAGCTGTACCTCGTGGGGCTCAAGGTGGCGCTCGTGCTGGTGATCGTCGTCATCGGCTTCACGCAGATCACCGGCGCGAACTACCAGCCGTACTTCCCCTTCGGCGCGGCCGGCGTCTTCACCGGCGCCGCCACCGTGTTCTTCGCGGTCTTCGGCTACGACGCCATGAGCACCGCGGCCGAGGAGTCGAAGGACGCCACCAAGCACATGCCGAAGGCGATCCTGCTGTCGCTCGGCATCGCGATGGCGCTCTACGTGCTGGCGACGATCGTGCTGACGGGCATGCAGAAGTACAGCGAGATCGACCCGAAGAGCGGCTTCGCGACGGCGTTCGAGTCGGTGGGGCTGCCCGCGGTCGCGAACGTGGTGGCGGTCGGCGCGATCGTCAGCGTCGTCACCGTGATGCTCACCTTCATGCTCGGCGCCAGCCGCGTGTGGTTCTCCATGAGCCGCGACGGGCTGCTGCCGAAGTGGTTCGCCGTCACCGACCGGAAGCGGAACGTGCCCACGCGCGTGACGTGGATCATCGGCATCGGCTCGGCCCTGTTCGCGGGCTTCCTGCCCATCACCGTGGTGGCGGAGCTGACGAACATCGGGATCCTGCTGGCGTTCGTGGTGGTGTGCGCGGCCGTGATCGTGCTCCGCTACAGGCGGCCGGAGATCCCGCGGACGTTCCGGCTGCCGCTCATGCCGGTGGTGCCGATCATCGGCATCGGCTTCTCGCTCTGGCTCGTCTCGTCTCTGCCGTGGGAGACGTGGGTGCGGTTCGCGGTGTGGCTTGTCATCGGGCTCGTGATCTACCTCACCTACTCCCGGCGCAACTCGGTGCTCGCGCCGGACAGCCCGCGCAACCGGCGCTGACGGCCGGCGACGCCCGCGGCGGTCCAGCGGCGGCTGCCCGCTCGTGCCGATGGCCTGGGTGATGGACGTCCGGGAAGGGGTGCGGAGCGCGGGTCGGCTCCGTGCGGCTCCGACCCGCGCCGATCAGGTGGGGATGACCTTGAAGAGCACCTTGCGCGTGACCATGAACCAGATCGCCGCGAGCACGAGCGTATGGACCACCGCCCCCTGCCAGGGATTCGACCTGTCGAGGAACGGCAGGCTGCCGACGATCAGCACGAAGAACACGTGGACGATGAACACGTAGAGGCTCGCGGATCCGAGCGGCGTGTAGAACCAGCCGAACGCGCGGTCGACCGGCTTCCACACCCGCGTGAGGAACGTGTACGCCACCACGAGCATCAGCCCGAGGTCGATGAGGCGGCCCGGCTGCAGGAACGTGCGCTGGTACATCGACTCGTACAGCGACGAGTAGAGGCCGTCGGGGACGCCCGGGATCGCGACCCCGTAGGTGTGCCCGGCCCAGAGCACCGCGAGGGCGCCCACGTACGCGACCACGAGGATCGACACGAGGACGCGGCCCAGCCGTCCCGTGAGCGCGCGCGTGATCTGACGGCGGTAGTAGCCGATCACCATGCCGTTCAGGAACGCGACCTGCCAGGTGAGCAGGGGGAAGACATCCTCGAACATCGACGGCAGCACGCGGATGTCGAACTGCGCGTTGAGCACGTACGCGGTCCAGCTGGCGATGAGGACGACCCACCACATGCGGCGGCGGAGCAGCCACACGATCCCCGGGACGAGCAGGGTCAGCACCACGAACAGGCCCATGATGTTGAACACCCACGGGCCCATGCGCAGCAGCAGCAGGTCGCGGATCGCGTACCAGGGCGGCGGGTAGTCGAGGAGCCGGTCGCCGTTCGGGTAGAGGTCGTAGACCTGGCCGGAGGTGACCTTGCCGTCCGCGCCCGTGCCGCGGTCGGTGAAGGTGGTGATCACGTCGGTGGCGAGGAACGGCACGAACGTGAGAGCGAAGACGATGACGACCACGGCGATCGCGACGATGTACTGCTTGAACGCGCGGCGCAGGATCGAGACGAGCGCCTTCATCTCGCCGAACTTCTTGACCGCCATCGGGTAGACCATGCCCAGCACCAGGCCGGAGAGCAGCACGAACATCTCGGCGCCCGTGATGGCGCCGATCGCGTTGATCGTCACGTACGAGTAGGGGCTCGCGACCTCGATGTGGGTGATGACCACGGCCACGATGGTCCAGCCGCGGAACAGGTCGAGGCGGCGGTCGCGGGGCGAGTTCTCGTCCGGGTAGCGCCAGCCGGGCTTGAGGCGGCCGATCGGCCCGGAGATCACGAAGAGGAGGAGGAGCACGACCGCGCACAGCACGATCCAGCCCATCTGCTCGTCCTCGGGCGATCCGGGGTCGCGGTACTGCGCGGTCGCGACGTTGGCGCGCTCCTGGTCGAAGACCTGCGTGACGGGACCGAGGGTCGCGGTGGCCGGATCCAGGTGGGCGCGGAGCGCGGACGCGATGTCCGCGTCGCCCGTGGCGCGCCAGTCGACGACGGCGTCGTCGGCCTCCGCCTCCTTCCGCTCGACCTCCCGCCAGACGACCATGCCGATGCCGGGGTGGTCGGCGCGCGTCTCGGCGGAGAGCACCTGCTCCCACCAGCCGCGCTTGACGTCGGCCTCGCTCGCGCCGTCGGTGCGCGCGGGGTCGTAGAGCGCGCCGGTCTCGATCACGGCGGGCTTGCCCGTGCCCTCGATCCACTCGGCCGCGAAGTCGCGCCCGGTGCCGCCCTGGTCGGCGTAGCCGTACTCGCCCGCGAGCTCCCGGGCGAACTTGCCCTCCTCGGGCACCACGTTCTTGCCGAACTCCTGCTGCGGGATGACCTCGCTGCCGAGGTACTCCTGGGACGGCTGCCCGACGGAGAAGTCCTGCTCGGAGCCGAAGTGCGAGGCGGACAGGCCGACCCAGTCGACGGCCTCGTCGCCCGGCCAGTAGGGGCGGTAGGCGTCGTCGTCGACGTCCACGCGGCCGTTGCCGTCGGTGTCGAGCTCGGCGATGGGCCGGGTGGCGGAGGAGTCGGTGAGCCCGTCGGCGGATCCGAACGGGTACCCGGCCGCGTAGGCGGGCGACCACACGGTGACGGCGCCCGCGTCCGAGGCGTGCACGGCGTCGGCGATCTGCCGGAACGCGGATATGTACGCGGACGGCTGCTGGCCCCAGGGGGTCCACGAGCCGTTCATCTCGGGGGCGAACCGCACGAGCGCACGGGAGTCGTAGCGCTCGCGGAGCGCCTCGAGCCGGTCGGTGAGAGCGGTGGCGTCCGCGGCGGTGAGCTCGGCGAGCGGCTCGGTGGGCTCGAGGGTGAGGAAGAGGAGCGACCCCTGCTGCGCGGCCTGCTGGGCGAACTGGTCGAGGTAGGTGACGTCGTCGGATCCGAGGGGGTAGCGCACGGACTGGCCGAGCACGGCCGGGGTGGCGCCCAGGCGATCGGCGTAGCTCTGCGCGTCGTCCGCGGTCCAGTCGATGATGCCGCCGAACCACGGCGCGGCCGGCCCGCGCGTGAGGTCGACCTCGTCCGCGGGCGCCGCGGGCGCCGTCGCGGTCGGCTGCGGCGCGGCGAGCGCCGCCGTCGCGGGCACGACGGCGAGCGCGAGCGCGACCATGGCCGCGGCCCAGCGGCGGATCCCGCCCCGGGCGGGTGCGCCCCCGCGCGCCCGGTCCCGTCCCCCGATGCCGCGCATCAGCCGCGGAGCCTGACCAGCCGCCAGCGGTTGCTGCCGTCGGTGCGCTCGTACGTGAGGTCGTCGAGGATCGCCTGGGCGAGCGCCAGCCCGCGGCCGCTCTCGCTGAGGTCGTCGGGCATGGACACCTCCGTGAGGTCGACGACGGCCGGCTGTCCGTCGTCCTCGAACAGCGCCACGATGCGGTCGTGCTGGCAGACCACGGTCATCGTGAAGGTCACGGGGTACCCCGCGCGCTGCCCCACCGCGACGCCGTGCTCCACCACGTTGCCCGCGATCTCGACCACGGCCGTCTCGAAGAGCATCCGCTCCTCGTCGCTCACGTCGAAGGCCTGGTCCCACACCGCGGCGATCACGGCGTGCACGGCCGCGAGGCTCTCGTCCACCGCCGGGAGCGTGACGTTCGCGCGCACCGGCGGCGCGTGGTGGGTCATGCCCTCCATGTCCTCACCGGTCACCGAACACGCCCTCGGGGGCGTCGTGCACGGTGAGGACGCGGTTGAGGTTCGTCAGCTCGAGCACCGCCCGCACCTGCGCGTTCGGGCGCGCGAGCCGGAGGTCGCCGCCCGCCTGCCGGGCGCGCTTGAGGCCCGAGACGAGGGCGCCGAGACCGGAGGAGTCCATGAACTCGGTGCTGCCGAGATCGACCACCACGAAGGGGCGCCCGCCGTCGATGACCTCGGTCACGACGGTGGTGAGCTGACGGGCCGACACCATGTTGAGGCGCCCGGTCGGCGTCACGACGCTGACCTCCGTGCCCTGCTCTGCCACTGCGATGTCGATCATGCGTCCTCCTTGGCCGGCGTGAAGCCCCGGTAGCGGGCCGCACGGATGATGATGCTGAAGATCGCCAGGTCGAAGACGACCCAGGCGAGGTTGGTGAACGTGCCGAGCGGCGTCGCCTGTCCGACCGCGAGGCGGAGGAGCCCGATCGCCGAGGCGACGATGAGCGCGCCGATCACGTAGAGCTGCGGCTTCACCAGGTCCCAGCGCGGCTTCCCGCTCTCGGCGCGCACCTTGGGCGTCACGGCGAAGTCGAGGGGCTTGCGGAAGAAGACGTTGGCGACAGCGGTGGTGACCGACGAGATCCACACCGGGAAGAGCGCGAGCGAGTACTGCTGCCCGCGCCAGGTGCGCTTGCCGCGGCCGACCACCGCGAACAGGAGCTGGTTGACGAGGAGGAACGGGATCAGGCGGAAGAAGAAGTCGGTCGAGAGCGCCTGCACGGGGAGCACGCCGAAGACCAGGTAGATGATGGGCGCCGCCACGTAGACGAGGGCGGTGAAGCCGGAGAAGTAGCTCCACATGGTGGCGAAGTACATGAGCCGCTGCGGGATCGAGAGCGCCTTCTGCAGCAGGGGGTTCTCGCGGAAGAAGACCTGGATCGTGCCCTGCGCCCAGCGGAGGCGCTGCGTGAGCATCGTCGGCAGGTCCTCCGGCGCGAGCCCGTAGGCGAGGACCTCGTCGTGGTACGCCGACTTCCAGCCGAGGCCGTGCAGGCGCATGCAGGTGGCCATGTCCTCGGTGACGGAGATGGTGGCCAGCGGCATGATCGACTGCGCGTCGTCGTCCCGGTGCACGTCGATGTCGCGGATGATCGCGCGCACCGCGTCGAGCGCCCCGAGCGGCGACCAGTCGCGCTGGGCCAGGCGGGTCATGGCGCTGTCGTCCACGAGCGACACCGCGTCGCGGTCGGCGGAGTGCCGGCCGGCGAGCGCGGCGATCTCCGCGAGGTCGGCCTTGAGCGCCGACATGTCGTCCTGCACCATGCGCGCGGCGATCGAGTCGACGCGCTTCTGGAAGCGGTACGTCACGTCCGCGAGGCGCTGGCCGCGGCGGAGCTCGGCGCGGGCGCGGCGCACGTCGTAGGTCACGTCGTCGAGCGCCTTGCGGAGGTCGACCTGGTCGGGCTCGAGCTCGGCGCGCGCCTTGTCGAGCACGTCGTTCGCGGTGCGGAGCGCGCGGAACACGCTGATCTCGGTGTCGGTCACGTAGCGGGAGACGCCGAGCAGCATCAGGGCCTCGCGGCGGAGGATCGCGTTGGAGCCGCAGAAGAACGCGGCGTTCCAGCCGTCCTTGCCCTGCTGGATGGGCCCGTAGAACAGGGGCGCCTGGCTGCCGAGCGGATCCGCGTCGGGCACGTTCACGAACACCTGCGGCGTCTGCACGAGCGCCATGCGCCGGTCGTCGAAGTAGCCGAGGGTGCGGTCGAGGATCTCGGGCTCGGGCACCTGGTCGGCGTCGAGGATGAGCATGAACTCGCCCTCGGTCGTGAGCAGCGCGTTGTTGAGGTTGCCGGCCTTCGCGTGCCGGGCCCGGCCCGACCAGTCGGCCGAGCGGGTGATCCAGCCGATGCCCTCGGCCTCCGCCAGGTCGCGCAGCTCCGTGCGGTTGCCGTCGTCGAGCACCCACGTCTTGTGCGGGTAGCGGATGCGCTGGGCGGCGCGCGCGGTCTCCATCACCAGGTCGAGCGGCTCGTTGTAGGTCGCGATGAACACGTCGACCGTGAGGCCGGGTCCGGGCACGGGCGGCTTCGGGCGGTCGCGGGCGCGCCACATGGTGAGGCCGAACAGCAGCGAGTCGATGAGGCTGTAGGTCTCGGCCATCACGAGCGGGATCGCGATCCAGAGCGCCTCCGGGTTCACGGAGAACAGCAGGCGCCAGATGATGTAGTTGAGGCCGAGGATCGCCGTGATCACGGCGAGGATCCGCACGATCGCGAAGCGGACCGTCATGCGCTGGGCGCGCGGACGCCGCGGCGCCGCGGTCGTCGTCGTCGTGGTGCTCATGCGCGCTTCACCGCGAGCACCGTCACGTCGTCGAGGGGCGTGCCGGCGGAGGCGAGGATCCGCACCCGCTCCACGAGCGCCGCCACCCCGCCCGACTCGCGCACGAGGGCCCCGATCAGCTCGAAGGCGGGGGTGCTGCCGCCGAACATGTCGAACAGGCCGTCGCTGAAGGTCACGAAGGTGTCGCCGTGGGCGAGCACGACGTGGCGCTCCTCCCACTGGTGGTCGGGGATGATGCCGACGGGCATGTCGGTCGTGCCGAGGTGCGTCACGCCGCCGCCCGGGTGCACGACGATCGTGAGGCCGTGCCCGGCGTCCGCGTAGCGGAGGAGGCCCGAGGCCTGGTCGAGGTGCCCGTGCTGCAGGGTGACGAACGCGCCCGTGCGCTCGAGGTCCGCCTCGAGGGAGCGCGCGGCGTCCGTGACGAGGAGGCCCGTGTCCTCCAGCACGCCGGCGCCGAAGCGGTCGGCCGTGGCGGCGACCCCGCGGAGGACGGCGCGCACGGTGGCCGTGAGGATCGCCGCGCCCGTGCCCTTGCCCATGACGTCCGCGATGGCGAAGCGCAGGCCCGACGGGGTGCGCTCGTAGTCGTAGAAGTCGCCGCCGACGACCTGGGCGGGCACGCACACGGCGGCGATCTCATATCCCGGCAGCTGCACCTCGGCTGCGGGCAGCAGCGCGGACTGGACCGCGTGCGCGCGCTCCATCTCGGCGCTCGCCACCAGCTCGCGCTGCGCCCACTCCGCGAGCTCCTCGAAGAGGGCGAGCTGCGCCCCGTCGAGCGAGCGCGGCCGGACGTCGTAGAGGCAGAAGGTGCCGACGACCACGCCCTCGGTGTCCCGCAGCGGATGCCCGGCGTAGAAGCGGATGTGCGGCTCCCCGGCCACGCTCGGCAGGTGGCGGAAGACGGGATGCATCTGCGCGTCCTCGACGACGAGCAGGCGCTCCTCCCGGACGGTGGTGTCGCAGAAGACCGTGCTGATGGGCGTCTCGGAGAGCTCCGCGCCCGCACAGGAGGCAAACCACATGCGGTCGTGGTCGGCGAGCCCGATGGTCGACAGCGGCACGTCGAACGCCGTGCGGGCGAGCCGGGTCACACGGTCGAACCGCTCCTCGGGCGGCCCGTCGAGCAGTCCGAGCGCCTCGACGGCACGTTGCGCGGCGAGTGCCCGCGCGTCCTCGATCAGAGTCATCCCCGCCCCTTCGCCGTCATGGACCCCCGTCCACGGCACCCGAACCCCGCGGGTGCCTCAACCATACGTGCGCGGAAGGATCGCGTACTACCTCAGTGGCCGCTCGGCGTCGAGATAGGTGGTCGTCTCAGTGGTGGGCGGGTGGGGGCGGCCCGGGTGGTCTCCGTCGGAACCCATCCGCGTCGCTGTCCGCGGGGCGCGGCCGTGTGCAAGGCTGCACTGATGACGAGCACCGCCGGCATCGCATCCCGCCGCCAGGAGCTGACGGGCTGACGGGGATCCGCGCCCTCGCGGCGGCGTGGGTGGTCGTGGAGCACTTCCGGCTCGTGCTCTACGGGTTGTTCCCCTCCGCGCAGGAGGTCATCGGCCCCTGGGTCCGCTCCGGGTTCCTCGGCGTCGAGATCTTCTTCGTCCTGAGCGGCTTCATCATCGCCTACAACTACGCCGACCGGTTCGCGACGCCCTCCTGGTCCGGCTACCGTGCCTTCCTCGAGCTGCGGTTCGCGCGCATCTACCCCGTGCACCTCTTCACGCTGCTCGCCATGCTCGCGCTGGTCCTCGGAGCCCGCATCCTCGGTGTCGCCCTCTCCGCCGACGGCGGCTACACGCCGCTCTCGTTCGCCGTCAACCTCCTGAACGCGCAGACCGTGTTCGGCCTCTCGGCCTGGAACGGCCCCGCGTGGTCGATCTCCGCGGAGTTCGCGGCCTACCTCGCGTTCCCGCTCATCGCGATCGGACTCGTGCGGCTGCGCACAGCAGCGTCGGGCTTCGGGGCAGCGGCGCTCCTGGTCGTGGTGGGCGCCGCGGCGATGCTCGCCGCCGGGGCGCTGGTCATCGACTCGCCCTCCGCGTTCCTGCTCATCTGGCTCCGGATCGCGTTCGAGTTCACCGCGGGCTGCTGCCTCTTCGCCGGCTGGCGCTGGCTCGGCGACCGCCGCTTCGGGTGGGGCTGGGACGTGACCGCCGCTGTCAGCGTCCTCGCGCTCGCCGTCGCACTCGCCTCCATAGGGGTCGAGGGCACGCAGCCCCTGTCGACGCTGCCCGTGATCGCCCTGTTCGTCCTCGCCTGCGCGGGCGCCACGGGTCCGGTCGGTCGGCTGCTCGGCTCGCGGCTGCTCCTCTGGGGAGGCCGGATCTCCTACTCCGTGTACATGACCCACTTCATCGTGCTGATGGTGCTGGGGGCGCTGCTCCCCGTCGGGCGTTTCGCGGATGCCGGCACCGGCGTCAAGCTGGCCATCCTGGTCGGCCACTACGCCGTCGTGGTCGCCGTGGGGGCCGCGTGCTACCACCTCGTCGAGGAGCCCGCGCGGAAGGCCGTCCGGTCGCGCATCTCGCGTCGGTCCCGGGGCCCCGCCGTCCGACCGTAGCCCGGGAAGCCGCGCGGACGCCCGGCTTCCCGGACCCCTTGCGAGCAGTACCCCCGGTCGGACTCGAACCGACACTGCGGCGATTTTAAGTCGCCCGTCTCTGCCAATTGGACTACGGGGGCATGGCGCCGGGGCGCTCCCGACAGCCTACGGTCGGCGAGCGGATCCGGCGCCCACGCACGACGACGGCCCGCAAGCGGATGCCTGCGGGCCGTCGTCGGTGGAGCTAGAGCGTCACGCGGATCAGGCCGTGCGGTCCTCGTCCTGCGTCTCCGCGCTGGGCGAGGAGCTGTAGCTGCCCGCGAGCGCCGGGGACTTCTCGCCCTCGGTGGGGGCGTCAGCCTTCTCCTCGGCGGCCTTCTTGGCCGGCGCCTCCTCCTTCTTCGCGGGGGCGGCCGGAGCGGCATCCGCGGCGGGGCGCGGGCGCGACGCGAACGTCTCGAACGCGGTGCGGGGGGTCTCGCGCGCCTCGAGGGAGACGATGTCGCGACCCCAGACGAGGTTGTTCAGCCAGCCCGTGACGACGCGCGCCTTGCGCTCGAAGGACGGGATCGCGAGCCCGTGGTAGCCGCGGTGCATGACCCAGGCGGGGAAGCCGGTGATGCCGAGCTTGCCGGACTGGAACGCGCCCTGGTAGAGACCGAGGCCCGCGACGGCGCCGAGGTTCTTGTGGAAGTAGTCGGTGATGCCCTCGCCGCGGATGCTCGCGGTGAGGTTCTTCGCCATGAGCTTGCCCTGGCGGACGGCGTGCTGCGCGTTGGGCACGCAGAAGCCGCCGACGCCGCCGCCCGTGAGGTCGGGGGTGGCCGCCACGTCGCCGGCGCCCCAGGCGTCCGCGACGATGCCGTCGTCGCCCTCGACGCGACCGTCGGCGCGCACGCGCAGGCGCCCGCGCTCCTCGATGGGGAGGTCGGTGTTCTTGAGCATGGGGCTGGCCATGACGCCCGCGGTCCAGACGATGACGTCGGACTCGAACGACTCGCCGGTCGACAGCTCGACGACGCCGCCGACGGCGGACTTGAGCTGCGTGTCGAGGTGCACGAGCGCGCCGCGCTCGGCGAGGTTCTTGAGCACCCAGTGGCTGGTCTCGAGCGACACCTCGGGCATGATGCGGCCCATCGCCTCGATGAGGTGGAAGTGCGTGTCCTCGAAGTCGATCTCGGGGTACTTCTTCACGAGGTCGGTCGCGATGCTGCGCATCTCGGCGAACACCTCGATGCCCGCGAAGCCGCCGCCGACCACCACGAAGGTGAGGAGGCGCTCGCGCTCGGGCCCGGCCGGGAGGGTGGCCGCGCGGTCGAAGTTCGCGAAGATGCGGTCGCGGATGGCGACGGCCTCCTCGATGGTCTTCAGGCCGATGGCCTCGTCCGCGACGCCCGGGATCGGGAACGTGCGGGAGACGCTGCCCGCGGTGACGACGATGATGTCGTAGGAGAACTCGTACGGCTCGCCCACGGGCGGCGTGATGGTCGCCGTCTTCGACGCGTGGTCGATGCCGGTCACCTTGGCGGTGACGACGTTGGTGGTGCGCAGGTGGCGTCGCTGGGACACCACGGCGTGGCGCGGCTCGATGGATCCGGAGACGACCTCGGGCAGGAACGGCTGGTACGTCATGTACGGCAGCGGGTCGACCATGGTGACCTCGGCCTCGCCGGATCGGAGGTGCGACTCGAGCTTCCATGCCGTGTAGAAACCGGCGTAGCCGCCGCCGACGATCAGGATTTTGGGCACGATGGATGACTCCCTGCAGATTGTGGTCGGAATCAGGCTACTCCCTCCGGAGCAGCCGTCTGAAATGCCGCACGGCCACCACGGACATCGCCGCCGCCGCGCCGGCGAAGAGGGACAGGACGAGGGCCGGGATCCCCGCCTGCCGGAGCGCGCCCACGGTCGGCAGCGGGTCGGCGGCGGGGTCGGCGGGCGCGGCGTCCGCGGGCACCGTGGGGGCCGGATCCGCCGTGGCTCCCGCGTCCGGCGTCGGCGTCGCGACGGGCGCGCGACGGTACAGGCGCACCCACTCCTCGAGGTCGCCGAGCGGCTTGCCGCTGGCGGGCGCGACGTCGGCGGTCACGGCGGCGGCCGCGTCGACGAGCCCGCGGCCGTAGATCTCGGGCTGCCCCTTCTGCCGGGCGGTGGCGAGCACCCGCTCGACCACGTCGTCGGCCTTCAGCTCCGGATGCGCGGCCCGCACGAGCGCGACCACGCCGGAGACGAGCGGCGCCGCCCCGCTCGTGCCGCTCCACTGCACGTAGCCGCCGCCCGGGGCGACGCCCACGAGCTGCTCGCTGGGCGCCGCGACCGCGATGGTGATGCCCTGCGACGACGCGTCGAAGCTGGCGGCACCCGACCGGTCGACGCCCGCGACCGCGAGCACGCCCGGGATCGTCGCGGGCGCGCCGACCTCGGTCGTGCCGCTCCCCCGGTTGCCGGCCGCCGCGACCACCACGACGTCGTGCTGGTACGCGTAGAGGAAGGCACGGTCCCAGCTCTCCGGCCAGTCGAGCGAGTTGCGGGTGAGGGACATGTTGATGACGCTCGCGCCGTTGTCGACGGCCCAGCGCACGGCGTCGGCGATCTGCGCGTCCTCGTCGCGCGCGCCCGGCGTCGGCCCGCCGAGCGCGACCGAGACGCTGAGGACGCTGGCCGCGGGAGCGACGCCGATCACGCCGGAGCCCGTGCCGGTGCCGCGGCCGGCCAGGAGCGAGGCGACCATCGTGCCGTGCTCGCTGGAGGCGCCGACCGGCCGGGTGCCCCCCGCGGATCCGACGCCCGAGACGTCCGTGCCGCCGACGACCGCGCCGCGCAGGTCCGCGACCGAGGCGTCGACGCCCGTGTCGATGACGGCGACCTTCACGCCCTCGCCGCGCGTCGTGCTCCACGCGCGCTGGACGCCGTAGTCGGCGAGCCAGTACTCCCGCTCGCGCACGGGATCCGCGACCGCGGGCGACGCGGCGGCCAGCACGGAGGCGAGCGCGAGCACCGCGACGACCAGCCCGCGGGCGGCGCGATGCGGCGACCCGGCGGGCGTGCCGGCGGCGCGGGCCCGGCCGGCGCGTCCGCGGATCATGCGGCGTCGTGGTCGGCGCACTCGCAGACGTCCGGCGACCAGGAGGCGCGGGCCAGCGCGATGTCGCCGATGGGGTTCACGCCCGGGCCCGCAGCCAGCGCGTGGCCGGCGAGGGCGTGCAGGCACTTGACGCGCACGGGCATGCCGCCCGCGGAGACGCCCGCGAGCTCCGGCACGACGAGGATCGACTCGCGGTCCGCGAGATAGGACGCGTGGGCCGCGGCGTACGCGTCGCGCATGGCTTCGTCCTCCGCGAGGTCGTCCTGGAGCTCCGCCATGACGTGCTCGGCCTCGAGATGCGAGATCGCGGCGGTGGCCGCGGGGTGGCACAGGTAGTAGAGCGTGGGGAACGGCGTGCCGTCGCTGAGGCGCGGGGCCGTGCTCACCACGGTGGGGTTGCCGCAGACGCAGCGCGCGGCGATGCCGACGACGTCGCGGGCGGGACGGCCGAGCTGCGCGGACACGACGCGGACGTCGCGCTCGGAGGGCGGGTCGAAGGGGGGTCGGGTCACTGGTCGCCTCCCTGGACGGATCCCTGGAGCTGTTCGGGCGGGGTGTCGCTGAGTCCGCTGGTGAGGGCGGAGCCGAGGAGGGCCTGGACCCAGTCCTGCTTCGTCTCCTGCAGGTCGTCGCTGATGGGGGCGCCGTCCGGGGTGGTGGTGGCCGCCGCCTGGCCGCCCGTCGCGGGCAGGCCGCGCACGAGGTAGCTGGTCTCGCCGGGCATCACGTAGAAGAGGCGGTCGCGCACCTGCGCCTTGAGGAAGGCGGGGTCGTCGTAGCGGGCGCGCTGGTCCTGGAGCTGCGCGATGGTCTGCTTCTGCGCGTCGACCGCGCTCTGCAGGCTGCTCAGCTGCTGGCGCTGCTCGAGGTAGATGCGCAGGCCCGGCGCGAGGACCACGACCGTGAGGACGAGGAGCACGAGCACCATCGCGGAGAACCCGGAGAAGCGCATGCTGCGGAGCCAGTTGCCGGCGGGCGCGTCGCCGTCGGGCAGGGTGACGGGGACGCGCTCGGTGCGCGGGCGCTCGGACCGGCGGGACCGGAGGGCGTCGAGGCCGGGGAAGCGGGCCATCGGTCCTCCTTCGTGTGTCGGTGGTGCGGGTGTCGCGGTGGTGCGGGTGCCTGTGCCGCGATGCGGCGGGACGGCGGCGGCGGGACGGCGGGCCTCCTGGCCCGCCGCCCCGCCGCGTCGTCGGTGGTGCGCCGCCGGTCCGCCCGCCCCCGAGGGCGCGGGCCGAACGGGCGGATCAGCCCTGGAAGCGCGGGAAGGCGCCGCGACCGGCGTAGACCGCGGCGGCGCCGAGGTCCTGCTCGATGCGGAGGAGCTGGTTGTACTTCGCGACGCGCTCGCTGCGGGCGGGGGCGCCGGTCTTGATCTGGCCGGCCTCCACCGCGACCGCGAGGTCGGCGATGGTGGTGTCCTCGGTCTCGCCCGAGCGGTGCGAGAGCACCGTGGTGTAGCCGCTGCGCTGCGCGAGGGCGACCGCGTCGAGCGTCTCGGTGAGCGTGCCGATCTGGTTGACCTTGACGAGGATCGAGTTGGCGACGCCGCGCGTGATGCCGTCGGCCAGGCGCTTCGGGTTCGTGACGAAGAGGTCGTCGCCGACGATCTGCACCTTCGAGCCGAGCTCGGCGGTGAAGTGGTCGTAGCCGGCCCAGTCGTCCTCGTCCAGCGGGTCCTCGATGGTGATGAGGGGGTAGGACGCGACGAGGTCCGCGAAGTACGCGGTCAGGTGCGCCGCGTCGACCTTCTGGCCCTCGAACGTGTAGGCGCCGTCGGAGTAGAACTCGCTGGACGCGACGTCGAGGCCGAGCGCGATCTGCTTGCCGGCGGTGAAGCCGGCGGACTCGATGGCCTCCATGAGCAGGTCGAGCGCGGCGCGGTTGCTGTCGAGGTTCGGGGCGAAGCCGCCCTCGTCGCCGAGGCCGGTGGACAGGCCCTTCTCCTTCAGCAGGCTCTTGAGCGCGTGGTACGTCTCGACGCCCCAGCGCAGGCCCTCGGAGAAGGTGGACGCGCCGACGGGGAGGAGCATGAACTCCTGGATGTCGACGTTGGTGTCGGCGTGCGAGCCGCCGTTGATGACGTTGAGCATCGGGACGGGCAGCGTGTGCGCGTTCGGGCCGCCGAGGTAGCGGTAGAGGGGCAGCTCGGCCGAGTCGGCCGCGGCCTTCGCCACCGCGAGGGAGACGCCGAGGAGCGCGTTCGCGCCCAGGCGCGACTTGTTCTCGGTGCCGTCGAGCTCGATCATCGTGGCGTCGATGATGCGCTGGTCGGCCGCGTCGAGGTCCTGGATGGCGGGGGCGATCTCGTCGCGCACCGCTGCCACGGCCTTCTGGACGCCCTTGCCCAGGTAGCGGCCCGCGTCGCCGTCGCGCAGCTCGTACGCCTCGAACGCGCCGGTGGAGGCGCCGGACGGGACGGCGGCACGCGTGAACGTGCCGTCCTCGAGGAGCACCTCGACCTCGACGGTCGGGTTGCCCCGGGAGTCGAGGATCTCGCGTGCGTTGACTGCTTCGATGGCTGCCACGGAATGGTCTCCTTGCGTTGCGGTGGGGGGGGGGGTGGGAAGTCGGGTCCATCCTAGCCGCGGGCCCCTCGCGGGCCGCGGGCGACGGCGCCCCCGCGCAGGTGTCGCGCAGGTGACGGATCAGCCGCGCGGGCCGCCGTCGAGCGAGCGCTCCTGGAGGCTCGCGGCATCCGCCGTGTCGGCGTCGACGGCCGCGAACGTGCGGAAGCCCTGCTGCTTGAGCGCCTCGAGGAGCGGCGCGACGTTCTTCGGCCGCGGCTCCAGCCGCACCCGGCGCCCGGACGCCACGAGCTCGGCCTTGAGGCGCGCGAGCACCGCGACGGGCGCGCGCCGGTCGTGCACGAGGGCGATCGCGTCGGCGTCCTCCGCGGCGGGGAGGACGGCCAGGTCGACGATCCGCTCGAAGCCGATGGAGAAGCCCGCGGCCGGCACGTCCTGGCCGAGGAACCGGCCGATCATGCCGTCGTAGCGGCCGCCGCCGCCCACCGAGCTGCCGGATGCCGGGTGCGCGATCTCGAAGATCGTGCCCGTGTAGTAGCCCATGCCGCGCACGAGGGTCGGGTCGAAGCGGAGCGTGACGCCCTCGGGCAGGCCGACGAGCGCGTCCGCCAGGGTCTCGAGGTCGGCCACCGCGTCGGGGTCGACGCCGGCGGGGAGGATCGCGGTGATCGCCTCGGTCGTGAGCGGCACGCCGCCGTCGGCGAGCGCGGGCTCGATGCGCTCGAGGATCCCGCCGAGCACGGCCGCCGCGTCTGCCCCGCCCTCGGCGAGCTCCGCCACGACGCCCGCGGCGCCGATCTTGTCGAGCTTGTCGATGCTGATGAGCGCCTGCGCCTGGCGGTCGGGCGCGAAGCCGCAGAAGTCGAGGATGCCGGCCAGGAGACGGCGGTCGTTCACGCGGATCGTGCAGCCCGTGAGGCCGAGGGCCGCGAGCGTGGCGGCCGTGGCGGAGATCAGCTCGACCTCGGCCAGCTGGCCGGCCTCGCCGATGACGTCGATGTCGCACTGCATGAACTGGCGGTAGCGCCCCTTCTGCGGGCGCTCGGCGCGCCAGACGGGCGCGGCCTGGATCGAGCGGAAGACGCCCGGCAGCTCCGCGCGGTGCGAGGCGTAGAACCGCGCGAGCGGCACCGTGAGGTCGAAGCGGAGGCCGAGGTCGGACAGGGCGAGCACGTCGCCCGCGTCGGCGGCCGCGTGCAGGTCGTCGCCCGAGAGGCCGCGCTTCAGCACCGAGTAGGCGAGCTTCTCGTTGTCACCGCCGAGGCCCGCGTGCAGCCGGCCGGACTCCTCCACGACGGGCGTCTCGATCTCGTCGAAGCCGTGCGCGCGGTAGGTGCGGCGGATGATGGCGAGCGCCTGCTCGCGGCGGGCCTTCTCGGCGGGCAGGAAGTCGCGCATGCCGCGGGGCGGCGTGATCTGCTGGGGCATCCCCCGATTCTGTCAGGCGGCGGGCGGGCGTCCGGCGCGCCCTCAGTCGGCGCGGCGCGCGGTCAGTCGGCGCGGTGCCGGTCGGGCGAGCCGGGGGCGCGCGGGCGGTCCGGCAGGTCGAGCCACGGCCGGATGCGCGGGACGAACGCGTCGACGAGCGCCTCGAAGCCGCGCATGGCCCGGACGCGGTCGCCGGAGATCACGAAGTCGAACTGGAGGCCGTACGACCCGGCCTGGAGGAGGTCGGCCGTGTCGACGGCGACGTCCTCGGGTACGCCGTGCGCCGTCATCCAGTCGAGCCCGAAGCGCCGCCACGCGGCGACGCTCGCGATGGCGTCCGGGCGCACCTGGCCGTCGCGGCTGCGGAGGAGCGCGGCCTCGAACTCGAGCCGCTGGAAGTCGCGGTTGACGTCGGTGAGCCGCCACCGCCAGGCCTGCGTCGCCCAGGCGCGCAGCTCGGTGGCGGGGATCGCGCGCGGATCGCCGTCCACCATCTCCGCCTGGCGCACGTCGATCGCGTCCATCGCCGCCTCGAGCAGCCGCGCCTTGGATCCGAAGTGGTAGACGAGCACGAAGGTGCTCTCGCCGAGCGCCTCGGCGAGGCCGCGGAAGGTCACCGACTGGAGCGGGTGCGTGCGGAGGTGGTCGAGGATGTGGGCCAGCAGGTCCTGGCGGCGATGCGGATCCGGAGCTGCCACCCCGTCACCATAACGCCTGTGATGGACGCTCGACGAAGGCCCGTACGGTGGTGGGGCTCGGACTGTCCGCCGTCTCCTTCGGGTGGATGCGGCGGACCAGGCGCCCCGGGATCGGGTAAATCCCGGGCCGCGCCCCCGCGGGCCGGACGACGCGTCACGCGCTCCGGCCCGCGTCGGCGCTCCCGACGCCGGCCGGGCCCGGCTCGACCTCGGCTCGACGCCCGAGCCCGAGCCCCTGCCCGATCCCGTGCCCCGCCGGGTGTCAGCTCCCGGCGGGATCCACCTCGCGCGGCGGCTCGGCCGCGCGGATCTCGTCCGTGAGCGACCGCAGCGTCGTCCGCAGCGCGCGCTCCGCGTCGAGCCCGCGCGATCTCGCCGACACCACGACCGCGAGCAGCAGCCGGCCGAGGTCGTCCTCGTCGTCCACCGGGATGGCCGCGGGCGCGTCGGGGTCGAGCAGGCCGATCCGCTCCGCTCTGCCGAGCAGCTTGTCGGCGAGCGCGAGCGGCGGCATGCCCGCGGGGATCCCGTCGAGCACGCTCGTGCGGGCCGACTTCTCCCGGTCCTTGGCGGCGCCCCAGACGCGGAGGACCTCCTCCACGGTGTCGGCGCGCTCGTCGCCGAACACGTGCGGGTGGCGGCGCACCATCTTGTCCGTGGCGGTGCGCGCGACGTCGGCGAGGTCGAAGCCCTCCCCCTCCGTGCGCGCGATGTCGGCGTGGAAGACCACCTGGAGGAGCACGTCGGCGAGCTCCTCGCGCATGCCCTCCACGTCGCCGGTCTCGATCGCCTCGACCAGCTCGTGGCTCTCCTCGATGAGGTACGGCACGAGCGAGCGATGCGTCTGCTCCCGGTTCCACACGCAGCCGTCGGGCGCGCGGAGCGCGGCCATGGCGTCGGCGAGGGCGGCGACGGCGACGGCCACGCTCGGGTCGGATGCGGGGGCGGGGGCGGCGGATGCGGACGGGATCGCGGGCTCGCTCATCCGGCCATCCTCGCACCGGGTGTCCGGTCTCCTCGCGGTCCGATCGCCGTGAGCTTCGCCGTCTGCTCGAGACCCTCGCCTTCGGGCATGTACCTCCTGGCCCTAGTGGCACTCGACGGCCTGTCCCAACGACTCTCGTCCCGAGCCTCGTCGTGGCCTGCCTCGACGCCTGGCGCGACCCGCCCGTGAAGCTCGGAGCGGCCGGGATTAGACCACAACTTCCGATCCAAATCAATGTCCGAGGCTCACGCCGACGAGCATCTCAGCCATGGGTAGCCTTCCTCCTGACGAGCGACGGGAACACCGGGACAGATGACTGAACGAAATGCACCGATACCGATACCGCGATTGCTGCTGCACCTGACTGCCGGTGCCTTCATCGCGGGGGTGTTCTGGGTCGGTAGCTCGATAGCGTCGTTTCCGACGAATCCAGGCAGCGACGGATCACCACGATTCGACTGGGTCGCGAACGGCGGAAAATCGCTCGGCGAAACGACCGTCACCGCGATCCTGGCCTACACCGCCGTGGCTCTCGTGTTGTACGGGATCTCATTGGGTGGGCAGTCGTCGTTCGACAATGCGGACCACCGGGCACGGGTCCGCCGCAGCGTGGGTGTGGTCGGGCTACTGGTAGCGATGGCCGCGATGACGCTTGCTGTGTTCGCGATAGGCGCGGCCTGGGCGGATGCCACAGCCTTACCGTCGTTGGTGGTCGTGCTACCCATGACCGTGATCTGCTGGGCGTTGGGTATCGAAGTCGGTCGCTTCAACGTCGCCGACAGAGACACACAGCTCCTGCGTGCGCGGTCCGACTTGGCGCGCATCCAAATCCAGCTGCGGGGACTTCTCGACCGGTCAAGACGGAGGGCCTTCGTGTACCTCGCGATAGCCGCGCACGTCACGCCTCTCGCGATCGCCTCCGCGGTGGCATTCGATGCCACGCCATTGGTGAGGATGTTCAACTTCGCCTTTTTCTTTCTTGCGTCATTCTTGAATCTCAGCTTCCTGGCGCACGCCAGCGCAGCATCGCTCGTGGCGAGCCCACGGATTCGGAGGGTAGGAGCGAGGGCGGGGTTCTATGGCATTTATGCCGTACTGGCCGCGCTGTTCAGCCTGTGCCTGTTCGTCGCACAGCCAGAGGCTCCGAATGTCTGGGCGTTGGCTTTCACCTCGGGTCTGGCACTGCTCCTACCAGCGCTCTTCCACAAGTTCTCTTTCCTTGGATCGCGCATGCGAGACCTCTCTCTTCCGAGCGCCCTCGCGAGGATCTGCTTTAACGACCTGATGCAAGCAGAGAGGAGAGCGGCGGAACGCATCAAAGAGATCGAGGCGCAAGAGCGGGAAGAGCAGGGCACCATGCGCACGTTGCAGATCAGCTCAAGGTTGCAGAAGGTCCACGCTCGGATGACCGGGCGCGATTGAGCCTGCTGAGACTCCGGCACGCTGGCTGCTCCGACGGCCATGCCGTCGTGACCGGCACGGGATTCGCAGCGGAGCGCACGGTCACCAGTGGGAGTTCCTGACGCCATGCCCCGGCCGTCGCAATTGCAGATCCCGTAGTGGAGTCTCACGCCTTCGGCGCTGACTCCTTCGCCGCCGGCGCCGGCTCCACCGTGAAGACGGCGTCGAGCAGCTGCCTCACCCAGTCCACGAGCTCGGCGTCGGGGAGCGGCTCGCCGTCGCGCTTCGGCAGCGGCACCGTCACGGCGTTCGTCTGCGCGAACAGCTTGCTGCCCGGGTACATGCGCTGCAGGCGCACCTGCTTGCTGTCGGCGAGGTCGGCCGGCGCGATGCGGAGGTTCGGCCCCATCGCGACGACCTCGCTGAGCCCGGCCCGCTGCGCGACGCGACGCAGGCGCGAGACGCGCACGAGGTTGTCGACCTCCACGGGCGGCTCGCCGTAGCGGTCGGAGAGCTCCTCGATGACCCGGTCGATCTGGTCGTCCGTCGCCGTGGGCGAGGCCGCGGTGGAGAGCTTCTGGTACGCCTCGAGGCGCAGCCGCTCGCTGTCGACGTACTCCTCGGGGATGTGCGCGTCCACCGGCAGCTCGAGCCGCAGCTCGGTCTGGCCCTCGGCGACGTCGCCGCGGAACGTGGAGACGGCCTCGCCGATCATGCGCAGGTAGAGGTCGAAGCCCACGCCCTGGATGTGGCCGGACTGCTCGCCGCCCAGCAGGTTGCCCGCGCCGCGGATCTCGAGGTCCTTGAGCGCGACCTGCATGCCCGACCCCAGCTCGTTGTTCGCCGCGATGGTGGACAGCCGGTCGTGCGCGGTCTCGGAGAGCGGCTTGTCGGCGTCGTAGAGGAAGTACGCGTACGCGCGCTCCCGGCCGCGGCCGACGCGCCCGCGCAGCTGGTGCAGCTGGCTGAGGCCGTACTTGTCGGCCCGGTCGATGATGAGCGTGTTCGCGTTGGCGATGTCGAGGCCGGTCTCGATGATGGTGGTCGACACGAGCACGTCGAACTTGCGCTCCCAGAAGTCGACGATGACCTGCTCCAGCATCGCCTCGCTCATCTTCCCGTGCGCCACGGCGACGCGCGCCTCGGGCACGAGCTCGGCGAGCTCGGACGCGACGCGGTTGATGCTCGAGACGCGGTTGTGCACGAAGAACACCTGACCCTCGCGCAGCAGCTCGCGGCGGATGGCGGCGGCGATCTGCTTCTCGCTGTTCGGGCCCACGAAGGTGAGGATCGGGTGCCGGTCCTCCGGCGGCGTCGCGAGCGTCGACATCTCGCGGATGCCCGTGACCGCCATCTCGAGCGTGCGCGGGATCGGCGTGGCCGACATCGCGAGGATGTCGACGTTGGCCTTCAGCTTCTTCAGCGCGTCCTTGTGCTCGACGCCGAACCGCTGCTCCTCGTCGATGATGACGAGCCCCACGTCCTTGAACGCGATGCTGCCCGTGAGCAGGCGGTGCGTGCCGATGACCACGTCGACCGAGCCGTCCTCCAGGCCCTTGATGGTCTCGCGCGACTCCTTGTCGGTCTGGAACCGGCTGAGCTGGCGCAGGTGCACGGGGAACCCGGCGAAGCGCTCGGAGAACGTCTCGAAGTGCTGCTTCACGAGGAGCGTCGTGGGCACGAGCATCACGACCTGCTTGCCGTCCTGCACGGCCTTGAACGCGGCGCGCACCGCGATCTCGGTCTTGCCGAAGCCGACGTCGCCCGAGACGAGGCGGTCCATGGGGATGGGGCTCTCCATGTCGCGCTTGACCTCGTCGATGACGGTGAGCTGGTCGGGCGTCTCCATGAAGGGGAACGCCTCCTCGAGCTCGCGCTGCCACGGGGTGTCCGGCGGGAAGGAGTGCCCGCGCGACGCCATGCGCGCGGAGTAGAGCTTCACGAGCTCGACGGCGATGTCGCGGACGGCCCGGCGCGCCTTGCCCTTGGCGGCGGCCCAGTCGCTGCCGCCCATCTTGCTGAGGGCGGGCTCCTCCCCGCCGACGTAGCGGCTGAGGAGGTCGAGCTGGTCGGTGGGCACGAAGAGCTTGTCGCCCGGGTAGCCGCGCTTCGAGGGCGCGTACTCGATGACGAGGTACTCGCGCCGCGTCTTCACGGCGTTGCGCCCGCCCGAGGAGACCTCGCGCTGCGTCAGCTCCACGAACTTCCCGATGCCGTGCGTGGTGTGCACGACGTGGTCGCCGGTCTTGAGCTGCAGGGGATCCACCACGTTCTTGCGCCGGGTGGCGAGCTTCTTGACCTGGCGGCTGTCGTAGCCGGCGGCGCGTCCGTAGAACTCGCTCTCGGTGAGGAGCGCGAGCTTCACCTCGGGCATCTCGAAGCCCGCGTCGATCGCGGAGCGCAGCAGGTAGGCGATGCCGGGCTCGGGCTCGGCGGGGAACTCCTCGACCACGCGCGCGGGCACGCCCGCCTCGCGCAGCACGGTGTCGGCACGCTCGACGAGGCCGGATCCCTGCGCCACGACGCCCACGCTCCACCCGGCGGCGAGGCGCTCGCGCACGTGCTCGATGGCGCCGTCGGCGTTGCCCGCGAAGCTCGGCACGGGATCCGCGTCGATGCGCACGGTCATGACCTCGTCGATGCCGAGATCCTCCGGGAGCACGTCGGTGGCCTGGAAGCCGGACAGGGTCCACCAGCGGCGCGGGCCGCGCGCATCCCGGAGGCGGCCGAGCGAGAGGAAGTCGCCGGACGCGAGGTCGATGGGCGCCTGGGCTCCCGCGGTGGCGGCGTTCCACGCGGCGTCGAGGAACTCGCGGTTCGTGTCCGCCAGGCTCTGCGCGCGCGTGGAGACGCGCTCGGGCGAGACGACGGCGATGGCCGCGTCCACCGGGAGGTAGTGCGTGACCGGCACGAGCCGGTCGACGAGCGCGGGCGCCAGCGACTCCATGCCCTCCACCGGGATGCCCTCCGCGATCTTCGCGAGCATCTGCTGCAGGTTCGGGAACTCGTGCTGCATCTCGCGGGCGCGCTGGCGCACGGGCGCGCTCAGCAGCAGCTCGCGGCTCGGCGGCAGCTCGACGGAGGTGATCTCCTCCTCCAGCGAGCGCTGGTCGGCGACCGCGAAGGGCCGCATCTGGTCGACCTCGTCGCCGAAGAACTCGACGCGCACGGGGTGGTCGGAGACGGGCGGGAAGACGTCGAGGATGCCGCCGCGCACCGCGAACTCGCCGCGGCGCGTGACCATGTCGACGCGCGAGTACGCGAGGTCGACGAGGCGGACCGCGAGCTCCGACAGATCGTGGCCGCGGCTGCCGGTGGTGAGCTGCACGGGCGGCAGCTCGGTGAGGTTGTCGGCGACGGGCTGCAGCGCGGCGCGCACCGAGGCGACGATGACGAGCGGGCGCACCTGGTCGGCCGGGACCTCGCGCGCGCCCTGGCCGAGCGCGGCGTGCCACTGCTCCATGCGGCGGAGGGCGTGGATCCGCTTCCCGACGATCTCGGCGCTCGGGCTGAGCCGCTCGTGCGGCAGCGTCTCCCAGGCCGGGAACTCGAGGATCTCCGCATCCGGCAGCACGGCGTCGAGGCTGCGGCGCATGCCCTCCGACTCGCGGCCGGTGGCGGTGACGACGAGCAGGCACCCCGGGATGCCGCGCTGGATGCGCTGGCGCAGGAGCCCCGCGAGCAGCGGCCCCTGGAGCCCCTCGGTGAGGGAGAAGTCGGCGTCGCGGGAGGCCGATGCGAGGGCGTCGTCGAACGTGGAGGCGCGCGAGAGCGCCGGGATCAAGCCCTGGAGGATCACCCGACGATCGTACGCGCCGCCGCCGACACGCTCGCCGTCGTCCGCCGAGGGCGGACGCGGGCGATCAGGACGCGGCGGTGTGGAAGCGCAGCTGCGCGGCGATGAGGCCGTCGGAGGCGATCATCTCGATGGCGTCGGCCGCGTCCTCGAGCACGTTCGGCAGCACCTGGCGCTCGGTGGAGGAGAAGGGCTTCAGCACGAAGTCGGCGGCGTCCTGGCGGCCGGGTGGGCGGCCGATGCCGATGCGCACGCGCGTGAAGTCGCCCGTGCCGGCGGAGGAGATGATGTCACGGATGCCGTTGTGGCCGCCGTGCCCGCCGCCCTGCTTGAGCTTCATCGCATCGAACGGGATGTCGAGCTCGTCGTGCGCGACCACGAGCTGGGAGGCCTCGAGCGAGAAGTACTTGAGGAGGTTGGCGACCGGGCCGCCGGACAGGTTCATGAACGAGCTCGGCTTGGCGAGGATGAGCTTCGGCCCGCCGGGCACCGCACGGCCCTCCGCGACCTGCGCGTTGGCGCGGTGCGAGCGGAACGTGGCGCGCATCCGGTCGGCGAGCACGTCGAGGGCCATCTGCCCGACGTTGTGCCGGGTGCCCGCGTACTGCGGGCCGGGGTTGCCGAGGCCGACCACGAGCAGGGTCCGGTCGTCCACGTGCGCTCTCCTCGGTAGGTCGGTGCATCCGGGGCGGATGCGCGGAGCCCGCCGGCCGCGGCCGGTGTCCCGGACGGCGGCCGACGGGCTCCGTGGTGCTGGTCGTGCGTGCGCGGCCGGGGCCGCGGCGGGTGCTACTTGTCGTCGCCCGACTGGTCGCCCGTGGCGCCGTCGTCCGTGACGCCGACACCGGCGTCGCCCTCGGCCGCCGCGTCCTCGGCGTCGGTCGTGAGGTCGAGCTGGGGCACGGAGACCGCGAGCACGAGCGTCTCGGGGTCGGTGACCAGCGTGGCGCCGGCGGGCAGGGTGACCTGGCCGGCCGTGACCTGCGTGCCGTCCTCGAAGCCCTCGATGGAGACGACGAAGCTCTCGGGGATGTGCGTGGCCTCGACCTCGACCGTGATGGACGTGTTCTCGAGGCTGTGGATCGTGCCCGGGTAGGACTCGCCCTCGACGTGGATCGGGACCTCGACCTCGACGCGCTCGCCCTGGCGGACGACGATGAGGTCGACGTGCTCGATGATCTGGCGGACCGGGTCCTTCTGGACGTCCTTCACGAGCGCCAGCTGCGGCGTGCCCTCGATGTCGAGCGTGATGATCTGGTTGGCCTTGCGGATGATGAGCATGAGCTCGTGGCCCGGCAGCGTGACGTGCTGCGGGTCGGTGCCGTGGCCGTAGATGACCGCGGGGATCTTGCCGACCGCGCGGATCTTGCGCGCCGCGCCCTTGCCGAACTGCGTGCGCAGCTCCGCGGTGAGGTTGTTGTCAACCATGGTGTCGCTCCTAGTGCGGCCCGTGAGGGCTCGCGTCGTGTGCCTGTCGTCTGCTCGAACGCTTGCGCGTGAGGAATGAGGTGCGAGCCCCGTCCACCGCGTCGATAACGGACCGCCGCCGTGCTCGCGCACGGCTCCCGCGATCCCTCGCCGAAGTTCAACCCCCGATGCTACCGGACGGACGGCTCCCCGGTCGACGTCCCGTCGTCGCGCCGGGACGCGGGCGCGGCGGGCGACGGGTCGGCCGGCCCGGGAGACCCCGGCGCGGGCGGCGTCGACTGCCCGACGCGGAGGCGCAGGCCGTCGTGCACGCCGTCGACGACGTCCTCGAACGCGACGGGGGTGCCGAGCGTGGCCGACACGTAGACGCTCACCACGGTGGCGAGCGAGAGGAACGCATCGTCCACCGTGACGCCCGCGGGGCGGCCGGTGCGGAGCGCGTCCGCGATGTCGTCGTACTGGCGGTAGTGCCCCTCGAGGTAGGTGTTGTCGAGGCGCGGCGAGCGCGGCAGGTCGGCGTCGTGCATCTCGAGCTCGGCGTCGTTGCGCACGTCCGCCTGCGCGGGCACGCCCGACTCGGGCGCCGCGTGGAAGTAGGTGAGGGAGCCGGCCTCGATCACGGCGGATCCGCGCGTGCCCTGCACCTGCACCCGGGTGTCGAGACCCGGGTAGCCGGCGGTGGTCGCCTGCATGGTGGCGAGCGCGCCCGACGCGAAGCGGATCACGGCCACCGCGACGTCCTCCACCTCGATGCCGTCGTGCGCGAGCAGCGCCGTCTGCGCGTAGACCTCGACCGGGCGGCCGAGGTAGGAGACGAGCAGGTCGAGCGTGTGCACGCCCTGGTTCATGAGCGCGCCGCCGCCGTCGAGGTCCCACGTCCCGCGCCAGTGGCCGGAGTCGTAGAAGCCCTGGCTGCGCCACCAGGGCGCGCTCGCGACCGCGGAGGTGAGGCGGCCGAGGCGGCCCGAGCGCACGGCCCGGTCGACGACGACGCTCGACGGGTTGAAGCGGTGCTGGCTGATGACGGTGGAGAGGATCCCCCGCCCGGCCGCCTCGCGCGCGAGCTCCGCGATGCGGCGACCGCGAGCCAGGTCGACGTCGAGCGGCTTCTCGATGACCACGTGGAGCCCCGCGGCGAGCGCCTCCTCGGCGAGGCCGATGTGCAGGCCGCTCGGGGTGCAGATCACGACGAGCTCGGCGGCGTCCTCGCGGATGAGGTCGCCGAGGCGCGCGAAGACCCGCGGGCGCTCCGCGTGCAGCTCGTCGACGACCACGTCCGCGAGCTCCTGGGCTGTCGCGTCGGTGACGTCGACGAGGGCCGCGACCCGGAAGTCGGGGTGCTCGGCGAGGACGCGCGCGTGGTGCGTGCCGATGACGCCGCAGCCGACGATCGCGACCCGGATGGGCTCGTGCACGGCGGCGGCAGGGGCGCCGTCGGCGACGGTCGACGGGGAGACGGGCGACGGGGAGGCCGCGTCGGCGCGGGGCACGTCGTCGTCGGATCTGGCCTCCCGCACGAGCGCGGGGACGTCCGCCTCGGGCACCGCGGCCGCGGGCTCCGTCGAGGTGGCGGGGGCGTCGTCGAGCCGCCCGGGCGACGCCGTGCGCCCGCCCGGGAGCAGCTCGCGCACGGCGGCGTCGGCGAGGGCGACGGGGTCGTCGGTGATGTCGAGCGTGATGCCCTGCTCGTCGTCGCCGAGCGGCTCGAGCGTGCGCAGCTGCGACGCGAGGAGGCTCGACGGCATGAAGTGGCCCTCGCGGGAGCCCAGGCGCTCGGCGAGCAGGTCGTGGTCGCCGGCGAGGTGAACGAAGACGGCGTCGGGCGCGGCGGCGCGGAGGATGTCGCGGTAGTCGCGCTTCAGCGCGCTGCACGCGACGACGGGCCCGCCCTCGGGCCGACCGGCGAGCGCGCGGCCCACCTCCTCGAGCCAGGGGCGGCGGTCGTCGTCGTCGAGGGCGTGGCCCTCGGCCATCTTGCGGCGGTTCGACTCGGGGTGCAGGTCGTCGCCGTCGAGGAACGGGACGCCGGCGTCCTGCGCGAGGATCTCGCCCACGGTGGACTTCCCGGAGCCGGAGACCCCCATCACGATCACGGGCGGGAACGGGCGGACGGCGTCGATGCGGATCACTCCCTGCGGTTCGGTGAGGAACTCGTGCGGCGCACCCACTGTGGAGCGCCCGTCCATCCTACGAGACGCTCCCCGACGTCCCGCTGACGGTCGGGGGCCCGCGAGTAGCCTGAGCACGACTGTCGACAAGGAGGCATCAGATGTCAGATGACCAGCAGGGCACGGCCAACATCGGCGTGGTGGGACTCGCGGTGATGGGGTCGAACCTCGCCCGCAACCTCGCGAGCCGCGAGGGCAACACGGTCGCCGTGTACAACCGCACCACCCAGAAGACCACCGACCTCGTCGAGGAGCATCCCGAGGCCGGCTTCGTCGCCGCCACCACGATCGAGGAGTTCGCGGCGTCGCTCCAGCGGCCCCGCACCGCGATCATCATGGTCAAGGCCGGACGCGGCACCGACGCCGTCATCGAGCAGCTGACCGAGGCGTTCGAGGAGGGCGACATCATCGTCGACGGCGGCAACGCGCTGTTCACCGACACGATCCGCCGCGAGAAGGAGGTCCGCGCGAAGGGCCTCCACTTCGTCGGCGCCGGCATCTCCGGCGGCGAGGAGGGCGCGCTCAAGGGCCCGAGCATCATGCCCGGCGGCACGGCCGAGGCGTACGAGACGCTCGGCCCCATCCTCGAGTCGATCGCCGCGGTCGCGGAGGGGAAGCCCTGCGTGACCCACATCGGCACCGACGGCGCCGGCCACTTCGTGAAGATGATCCACAACGGCATCGAGTACGCCGACATGCAGCTCATCGCCGAGTCGTTCGACCTCCTCCGCCGCGTGGGCGGCCACGAGCCGGACGCCATCGCGGACGTGTTCGAGGAGTGGAACGGGGGCGACCTCGAGTCGTACCTCATCGAGATCACCGCCGAGGTGCTCCGCCAGACGGACGCGTCGACCGGGAAGCCGCTCGTCGACGTCATCGTCGACCAGGCCGGATCGAAGGGCACGGGCGTCTGGACGGTGCAGAACTCGGTGGGCCTCGGCGTGCCGGTCGGCGGGATCGCGGAGGCCGTGTTCGCGCGCGCCGTGTCCTCCAAGCCCGAGCAGCGGAAGGCCGTGCAGGCCACCATCACGAGCCGTCCGGATATCCAGTCCGGCGGCGACACCTTCGAGGACGACGTGCGCGCCGCGCTCTACGCGAGCAAGGTCGTCGCGTACGCGCAGGGCTTCGACGCGATCATCGCGGGCGCGAAGGAGTACGGCTGGGACATCGACAAGGGCAAGGTCGCGGAGATCTGGCGCGGCGGCTGCATCATCCGGGCCCAGTTCCTCAACCGCATCGTCGAGGCGTACGAGAAGGACTCCGGCCTCGCGACGCTGCTCGAGGACCCGTACTTCGCCAAGGCCGTCGCCGACGGGGAGCAGGCCTGGCGCCGGGTCGTCTCGGTCGCCGCGCTGTCCGGCATCCCGGTCCCCGGCTTCGCATCGGCGCTGAGCTACTACGACTCGCTCGCCTCCGAGCGCCTGCCCGCCGCCATCGTGCAGGGCCAGCGCGACTTCTTCGGCGCGCACACGTACCACCGCACCGACAAGGAGGGCACCTTCCACACGCTGTGGTCCGGCGACCGCTCCGAGGTCGAGGCGGAGGACACGCACTAGGCGCGTCTCCCCCGCACGACACGAGCCCGCCGGTCGAGGACCGGCGGGCTCGCGCACGTCAGGGGACTGTCACCTGTGCCAGAAGGAGATGCCGGCGTCGCCCGGGTACTTGGCGTCGTACTTCGAGGTGTACTTGTAGATCAGGTTGACGTCCATGTCGTAGCAGAGGTCCGACCCCCCTTCCGCCCCCACCCGGGTGCTGAAGACCTCGCACGTCACCATGACGAAGGAGAGGCGGCCGCTCGACGTGGGGTAGGCCTGGTCGTAGTAGGCGCGCATGAAGTCGATCTTCTGGGAGCACGTCTCGTTGTTCTCGTCGTCCTTGTAGATCTTCGCCACCAGACCGGTGCCGTAGTTGCCGCCCTTCGCGGAGTTGAAGACCCCGCACACGCGGTAGTTGGGCTGTGCATTCGCGGCGGTCGCCGGGCCCATCACCGCACCCGTCACCCCCAGCCCGATCGTGAGCAGCGCGGCCGGCATCATCGCCGCCGCGCGCATGGCATTCCTCATCGCTCTCGTCCTTCCGTCCTCGTCGAGGGAGACCGCGGACCGTGCGCCGCGGTCGCCGGCAGCGTATGCGCGCCCCCGCCCTCCACGCGCGGATGCCTCACACGTGAGCACCCAGCGCGGCATCCGCTCGGCTGCGGGCCTCTGTCAGACTGGACGGGATGGACGACGACGAGCACCCGGAGCTGGCCGGCTACGAGCCGCACGGCCCGCGGAGCCTGCGCAGCAAGCGGACGCTGCTGGTGATGCGGGTCGTCGTCGTGGTCGGGATCGTGAGCCTGCTGCTCCCCGGCGCCGTCACCATGGTGCGCGTCGGCGCGAGCACGGCCGACATGGCGTGCGCCGACTTCGTGCAGTTCGAGCGGCCCGACTCCCCCTCGTACGAGGTGCGGTTCCAGCTGTTCGGCCCCGGCGTCGTGGGCTACGAGTGCTACACGAAGTACGCGTTCGGCGGCGACGAGCACATCGTCTCGCTCGGGGTCATCCCCTCGGGACGCGTCGCGCGCGAGGTCGTGGAGCGGAACTCGCGGGACTGATCCGGGAGCCGCCCGCGCGGGCGGCTCACCGGGGTCCGGCCCTGGACTCCTAGGCCGCGCCGTCGAACATGCTCGTGACGGATCCGTCGTCGAACACCTCGTGGATCGCGCGGGCCAGCAGCGGCGCGATGGGCAGCACCGTGAGCTTGTCCCAGCGCTTCTCCTGCGGGATCGGGAGCGAGTCCGTGACCACGACCGAGTCGATGTGCGGGCTGTTCAGGATCTGCGTGGCCGGGTCGGAGAAGACCGCGTGCGTGGCCGCGACCACGACGCCCGTGGCGCCGTTCTTCTTCAGCGCCTCGGCAGCCGAGACGATGGTGCGGCCGGTGTCGATGAGGTCGTCCACCAGGAGGCACACCCGGCCGGCGACGTCGCCGACGATCTCGTGCACGGTGACCTGGTTGTGCACCTTCGGGTCGCGGCGCTTGTGGATGATGGCGAGCGGGGCGCCGAGCTTGTCGCTCCAGATGTCGGCGACGCGCACGCGGCCCATGTCGGGCGAGACGACCGTGAGGGTCTTGGAGTCGAGCACGGAGCGCATGTGCTCGAGGAGCACGGGCATCGCGAAGAGGTGGTCGACGGGGCCGTCGAAGAAGCCCTGGATCTGCGCGGCGTGCAGGTCGACCGACATGATGCGGTCGGCGCCCGCGGCCTTGAACAGGTCGGCGACGAGGCGGGCGGAGATGGGCTCGCGGCCGCGGCCCTTCTTGTCCTGACGCGCGTAGGGGTAGAAGGGCGCGACCACCGTGATGCGCTTGGCGGAGGCACGCTTCATCGCATCCACCATGATGAGCTGCTCCATGAGCCACTCGTTGATGGGCGCCGTGTGCGACTGGATGACGAACGCGTCGCTGCCGCGCACGCTCTCGTCGTACCGGATGTAGAGCTCGCCGTTGGCGAAGGTCCGCGCGTCCGTGTGCACGAGGGTCGTCTCGAGCTCCTCCGCGATCTGCTCGGCGAGCTCGGGGTGGGCTCGACCGGTGACGATCACGAGCCGCTTCTCACCAGCAGTCTTGATTGCGGACACGGGACTCCGTTTCGTCAGTGCTGCTCGGTGTTCTCAGGCGTCGGACGCGTCGTCCTCCCGCCCGTCGGCGGCCTCGACGGCGGCCCGGGCCTCGGGGGTGCCCGGTCGCTTGGCCTCGGTCCAGCCGACCATGTTGCGTTGCGGCGCCACCGAGATGCCGAGTGCGCCGGGCGGGACGTCCTTGCGGATGACGGCACCGGCACCCGTGTAGGAGCCGGTACCGATCCTAACCGGTGCGACGAGGACGTTCCGCGAGCCGAGGTGCACGTGGTCGCCCACCTCCGTGTGGTGCTTGGCGTGCCCGTCGTAGTTGGCGAAGACCGCCCCCGCGCCGATGTTCGTGTGCGCGCCGATGGTCGCGTCGCCGACGTAGCTGAGGTGCGGGACCTTGCTGTGCTCGCCGATCTCGACGTTCTTCGTCTCGACGTACGCGCCGATCTTGCCGTCGTCGCCGAGGCGCGTGCCGGGGCGCAGGAAGGAGAACGGGCCGACCGTGGCGCGGGCGCCGATGACCGCGAGCTGCGCGTCCGTGCGGCGGACCACCGCGTCCTCCCCCACCTCGGTGTCGCGGAGCGTGGTGTCGGGGCCGACGGTGGCGCCCGTCGCGACCGTGGAGGCGCCCAGGATCTGCGTGCCCGGGAGGATCGTGACGTCGGCGGCGAGCGTCGCCTTCACGTCGATCCAGGTGGTGCGCGGGTCCTCGATGGTCGCGCCCGCGAGCTGCCAGCGGCGGATGATGCGCGCGTTCAGCTCGGTGGCCGCGGCCGTGAGCTGCACGCGGTCGTTGATGCCGGCGACGAGCCAGCTGTCGCGCACGGGCAGGGCCTCGATGGCGCCGCCCGCGCGGCGGATCACGTCGGCCGCGTCGGTGAGGTACTTCTCGTGCTGCGCGTTCTCGGTGCCGATGGCGCCGAGGGTCTGCCGGAGCGCCTCGGCGTCGAAGACGTAGACGCCGGCGTTGACCTCGTCGATGCGGAGCTGCTCGCCGGTCGCGTCCTTCTGCTCGACGATGGCCTCGAACGCGCCGTCCTGGCCGCGGATGATGCGGCCGTTGCCGGTCGGGTCCTGCAGTCGGGCGGTGAGGAGCGTGAGGTCGTTGCGCGCCTGGCGATGCGCGGAGACGAGCGAGCGCAGCGTCGCGGCGTCGAGCAGGGGCACGTCGCCGGACAGCACGACGACCTGGCCCGTGAAGCCGTCGGGCAGGGCGGTGATGCCCATCTCGACCGCGCGGCCGGTGCCGGGGATCTCGTCCTGGTCGACGACGAGGGCCTGGGGGGACAGCTCCCGCACGACCTCGACCACCTGGTCGCGCTCGTGGCGGACCACCGTGACGATGTGGCGCGCGCCCAGCTCCTCGGCCGTCGCGAGCACGTGGCCGACGAGCGGCAGGCCGGCGAGGCGGTGCAGGACCTTGGGGAGGCGCGAGCGCATGCGGGTGCCCTGGCCGGCCGCGAGGATCACGACGGCGATGGAGGGGCTGCGCGGCTCGCCGTCCACGTCGAGCTCGCCCGTCACGATGGGGATCTCGCGGGTCCTCGGCGTGCTGTCTGAGTCGGTCATGCGCTCTCCCTGATCTGCTCTGCGTCTGTCCGGCGCGGCCGGATGGCGTCGCTCCGCCCCCAGGATTCGAACCTGGACCTCACAGCTCCAAAGGCTGAAGTGCTGCCGTTACACCAAGGCGGACCGCTCACGGCCCGGCCGTGCGCAGGTCGAGTCTGCCAGACGGGGGTGATGCGGTCCGCCGGGTCGGAGACGGCGCGCGGGGGCGGACGCCGTGCCCGCGCGGCCCCGGGATGCGCTCGGCTCAGCCCTCGCGGGCGAGGCGCGCGGCCCGCGCGGCCCGGGCCTCCTCGAGGCGGGACCGCCGCGGCGGTCGGGCCGCGAGACGCTCGGCCACCGCGCGGATCCGCGGGTCCTCGGCGGACGTGGCGCGCTGGATGGCGGCCCGCGCGTCCTCCCCGTCGATCGCCCCCAGCGCCATGAGGGCCGACACGGCCGCCTCGGCGTCGGCGTCCTCCGCGGCCGAGCCGAGCGCCGCCACGGCCGGATCCGCATCCGGGCTCCCGATGCGCCCCAGGGCCTCCGCGGCCTGCGCGCGCACCACCGACCGCGCGTCCCCGAGGGCCACGACGAGCGTCGGCACGGCGGCGGATCCGAACGCCGCGAGGACGTCGGTGAGCGCGTTCCGCGCCTCCGCGTCCGCCGCCCCGAGGTGCGCGGCGACGAGCGGTACCGCGCGGGCGTCGCCGATCCGCGCGAGGGCCCAGCGCGCCTTCGCGGCGACGGCCTCGTCCGCGTCGTCGATGAGCGGCACGAGATCGTCGACCGTCGACGGATGCGCGATCTTGCTCAGGACGTGCAGCGCCTGCGTGCGCACCCCGCTGCTCCGGTCGGCGCCGAGCGCCTGGCGCACGCCGGGGATCGCGGGGGCGCCGACCCGGGCGACGGCCCAGGTGAGGGTCTCGCGCACGAAGAAGTCGGGCTCGGCCCAGAGCCGCTCCAGCACCGCGCCGAGGGTCGCCTCGTCCGCCCGCTCCCCGAGGGCGAGCGCCGCCTCCTGCCGGACGTCGCGGTCGGGATCCGCGAGCGCGGCCACCAGCGCCGCGGGGGCGGTGGTCGGCTCGGTGGGGCGGGAGGGCTGGTCGGGGGATCCGCTCGGCGACATGGGCGACAGGATGGCAGCCGACGACGCGGGAGGAGCAGCCCCTCCCCCGAGGGTGCGCCGGCGGCGCGGGCGCGAGTGCCGGGACCGGCATGATGGGGGGATGCCCAGCCGCGACGAGGTCGACCGCATCGTCGACGCGTGGCGGCGCGAGCGGCCCGACCTCGACTTCTCCCCGCTCGAGGTGCTCTCGCGGGTCGGCCGGCTGTCGCGGCTGCTCGAGCGCGCCAGGCGCTCCGCGTTCCAGGAGTCGGAGCTCGAGTCGTGGGAGTTCGACGTGCTGTCCGCGCTCCGGCGGGCGGGTGATCCCTACCAGCTGAGCCCGAAGGCGCTCCTGCAGCAGACGCTCGTCTCCTCCGGCACGATGACGAACCGGATCGACCGGCTCGTGGCGCGGGGGCTCGTGGAGCGGCGGACGGACCCGCACGACGGGCGCGGGATCCTCGTCGTCATGTCGGACGCCGGGCGCTCGCGGGTCGACACCGCGATCACGCGGCTCGTGGCCGAGGAGGCCGAGCTGCTGGAGACGATGGCGGCGGGCGACCGGGACGTGCTCGCGGGGCTGCTGCGGCAGCTCATCCTCGACTTCGACGACGACGGGGCCTGAGCGGCACCTCGTGGCGCGCGCTCAGGCGTGCGCGACGCAGCGGCGCGCGGCCGGGCGGATCTCCAGCCGGCCCGCCGGGATCGGCTCGCCGCAGACCTCGCAGCGGCCGTAGGCGCCCGCGTCGAGGCGGGCGACCGCGGCGTCGACGTCCGCGAGGCGCACGCGGGCCTCGCGGATCATCGCGTCGGACTGCGAGCGCTCGAACGCGAGGGTCGCGCCCTCGGGGTCGTGCTCGTCGTCGGAGTTGGCGTCCTGGCGCGCCTCGACGATGGCCGCCACATCGCGGTCGAGCCCGCGGATCAGCGCGAGCGTGTCGGCCCGCAGCGCGGCGAGGGCCGCGCGCGGATCCGGGTGCGCGGCCCCCTCCGGAGCAGGGGCTGGCAGGTGGGACGCCGGATCCCCCGACGCGACGCCCTCGGGCACCGGGCCCCTACGCGGCGACGAGGGCGTGCGCGTCCGCCATCAGCTCGACCGAGCGGAGGCGCTCGGGCGTGCGCTGCGAGGCGTGACCGACGATGACCTCGTCGACCCCGGCCTGCTCCGCGAACCGGTTCGCGTAGTCGGACACCTCGGCGCCCGTGCCGATGCCGGTGTAGGTCATCATGCTGGCGACGTGCGCGCCGACCGGGGCCTCGAGGAGGCGGTCGAGCTCGTCGTCGGTGAAGGTCTGCGTGGCCGGGATCTGGCCGCTCTGGCGGAGCAGCATCATCAGGCGCGCGCGTCGGACGGCGGCGAACTGGCGCTCGGCGTCGGCGCGGTCGTCGGCCGCGATGGCGTTGATGCCCGCGATCGCGTACGGCTCCTGGAGCTGCTCGGACGGGCGGAAGTCGCGGCGGTAGATGCGGATCGCCTCGAGGAGGGCGTCGGGAGCGAAGTGCGACGCGAAGGCGTACGGCAGGCCGAGGGCGGCGGCGAGCTGCGCGCCGAACAGCGAGGACCCGAGGATGTAGAGGGGCACGCGCGTGCCCGCGCCGGGCGTCGCGGAGACGCCGGGGACCTGGCTCTCGCCGGAGAGGAAGCCCTGCAGCTCGACGACGTCCTCGGGGAAGCGGTCGGACGATCCCGGGTCGCGGCGGAGGGCGCGGAAGGTGGCCTGGTCGCTGCCGGGGGCGCGGCCGAGGCCGAGGTCGATGCGGCCCGGGTGCAGCGTCTCGAGCGTGCCGAACTGCTCGGCGATGGCGAGCGGCGAGTGGTTCGGGAGCATGACGCCGCCGGAGCCGAGCCGGATGGTGGACGTCTGGCTCGCGACGTGGGCGATGAGCACGCTCGTCGCGCTCGACGCGATGGTGGCCATGTTGTGGTGCTCCGCGTACCAGACGCGGCGGTACCCGCTCCGCTCGGCCTGCTGGGCGAGGGCGACGGAGGCGGCGAAGCTGTCGCGGGCCGTCTCCCCGGGGGCGATGGGGGCGAGGTCGAGGATGGAGAGCGGGACGGTCATGCTCATCTCAACAGCGCGGGGGCCTCGACTGTTCCGAGCTCGTCGGGAGCGGGGACGGCGGGCGCGTCCGCGGGCGGCGTCGCCACCGCGCGCCGCTTCCGCCGCGCGACCGACCACGCGGCCACGAGCCCCGCGAGCAGCGCGCAGACGACGGTCGCGAGCAGGATCCGCACGCCCTCCCCCGGCCCGGCGGGCACGAGCGGCAGCAGGATCTGCACGGCGAGCACGAGCATCACCCCGGCGATCACGGTGTCCAGCACGCGCCACGCGGCCGGCCGCGCGAGCACGGGCGCGAAGACGCGCGCGGCGGTCGCGAGGAGCGCGAACCAGACGCAGCTGGCGACCATCGCGCCCGCGCCGAAGGCCCAGCGCCCGTCGCCGTGGCCCGCGGCGACGGATCCGACGAGGAGCACCGTGTCGAGGTACACGTGCGGGTTCAGCCAGGTGAGCGCCAGGCACGCGGCGACGACGGCGCCGAGCGAGCGGGGCGCGGAGGCCGCGATCGCCAGGCCCTGCGGCGCCGCGGCGCGGAGGACGGAGAGCGCCGCGTAGCCCGCGAGGAAGCAGGCGCCGAGGACCCGGATCACGACGATCGCGAGGGGCGCCGCCTCGATGAGCGCGCCGATCCCGCTCACCCCGAGGGCGATGAGGATCACGTCGGAGACCGCGCAGATGAGCACGACCGGCAGCAGGTGCTCGCGCCGGGTGCCCTGCCGGAGGAGGAACGCGTTCTGCGCGCCGATCGCGGCGATGAGCGAGAAGCCGAGCCCGAAGCCGGACAGCGCGTGCGCGAGGGGGTGCATGACGATCACGCTAGGTGCGGGCCGCGCATCAGACCAGCTCATGTTCCTCAGGCGCCGTTAGCATCGCTGATGATGGACATCCGCACCGAGCACCTGCGCACGCTGGCCGCCGTCATCGACACCGGCACGCTCGACGCGGCCGCCCGCGCGCTGCGGCTGACGCCCTCCGCGGTGAGCCAGCGGATCACGGCGCTCGAGCGCAGCGCCGGCCGCGTCCTCCTGCGCCGCACGCGCCCCGCGACCACCACGGAGGCGGGCGACGCCGTGCTCCGGCACGCGCGCCAGGTGCTGCTGCTCGAACGCGACCTCGACGGGCTGCTCGGCGTGGGCGGGTCCGACGCGCCCCGCGCCGGCACCGCGGCCGTGCCCGTGGTCGTCAACGGCGACTCGCTCGCCTCGTGGCTGCTGCCCGCGTTCGCGGCGCTCGCGACCGAGACCGGCCAGGCCGTGGAGGTGCTGCGCGAGGACGAGCACCACTCCCTCGACCTGCTGCGCGACGGATCCGCCATGGCCGCGGTCACGAGCGTGAAGGACCCCGTGCAGGGCTGCACCTCGGAGCGCCTCGGCCGGATGCGGTATCGCGCGCTCGCGACCCCGGCCTACGTCGCCGCGCACCTCCCCGACGGCCCGACGCCCGGCGCGCTGGCGGTCGCGCCGCTCGTCATGTTCGACCGCAAGGACGCGATGCAGGACCGCTGGCTCCGCGGCCGGCGCGCGCCCGCCGGCCAGCCGCGCCACTACGTGCCGTCGTCGGCGGAGTTCGTCACGGCCGTCACGCTCGGCATGGGCTGGGGCATGCTGCCGGACCTGCAGAGCGAGGAGCTCGTCGCGTCGGGTGCGCTCGTGCCGCTCGACGCGGGATCCCACGTGGACGTGGCGCTGCACTGGCAGCGGTGGAGCGTCGACTCCCCCGTGCTCGCCGACCTCACCCGGCACGTGCGGGCCGCGGCCGCGTCGCTCCGGTAGCGAGCGGGCGGCCGCGGGTCGTGCCGGCCGGGCGGGCGGGCGCCGGATCAGCGCCGGAGCGCCGCCCGGGCCAGCCGGTTGCCGAGGAGCTGCACCACCTGCACGAGCACGATGATGATCAGCACGGCCGCCCAGGTGACGACCGGCTCGAACTGCCGGTAGCCGTAGACGATCGCGAAGTCGCCGAGGCCGCCGCCGCCGACCGCGCCCGCGACCGCGGTCATGTCGACGATGCCCACGAAGACGAACGTGTAGCCGAGGATCAGCGGCCCGAGCGCCTCGGGGAGCAGCAGCGTGAAGATGATCCGCACGGGGCTCGCGCCCACCGACCGGGCCGCCTCGATCACGCCCGGCTGCACCGTGAGCAGGTTCTGCTCCACGATGCGGCTGATCGCGAACGACGCCCCGAGCGACAGCGTGAAGATCACGGCCGGCTGCCCGATGCCGCTGCCCGTGACGGCGCGGGCGAGGGGCTGGGCGGCGACCAGGAAGATCACGAACGGGATGGGGCGGAAGGTGTTGACGACCACGTTGAGCACCGCGAACACGGGCCGGTTGGCGAGCAGGCTGCCCGCGCGCGTGAGGTAGAGGCCGAGGCCCATGATGAGCCCGCCGAGGCCGCCGAACAGGAGCGTGAGCAGCACCATCGTGAGCGTCTCGACCGTGGAGCGGCCGAGCAGGGGCAGGAGCGGGGTGAGCGCGTCCATCTCAGACCACCTCCGTCACGGTGACGCCGGCCCGGTCGGCGGCGAGCACCTCGTCGATGCGCGGGGCGTCGCCCGTGAGCGCCAGGGTCAGGTTGCCGAAGGTGCGGCCCTGGACGTCGGTGATGCCGCCGTGCACGACCTCGAACGCGACGCCCGCCTCGGCGAGCGCACGGAACACCTCGGTCTGGGTGGCGCCGCCGTCCGCGAAGGACAGCGTGACGAGGCGGCCGGGGTGCCGGTCGCGGAGCCGCGCCACCTCCTCCGGCTCGGGCACGCCCGCGACGACCGTGGAGACGAAGCGACGCGCGGCGTCGCTCGCGGGCCGGGAGAACACGTCGAAGACCTCGCCCTGCTCGATCACGCGGCCCGAGTCCATGACGGCCACGCGGTCGGCGATGGACTTGATGACCTCCATCTCGTGGGTGATCACCACGATCGTCACGCCGAGCTCCTCGTTGACGCGGCGGAGGAGCGCGAGCACCTCGCCGGTGGTCTCGGGATCGAGCGCGCTCGTGGCCTCGTCGGCCAGGAGGATCGCGGGGCTCGTCGCGAGCGCGCGGGCGATCCCGACGCGCTGCTTCTGGCCGCCGGAGAGCTCGTCGGTGCGCGCGTGCGCCTTGTCGGCGAGGCCGACGAAGTGCAGGAGGTCGCTGATCCGCCGCTGCTGCGCGTCCCGCGGCATGCCCGCGACCTGGAGCGGGTACGCGACGTTGCCCCAGACCGTCTTCGACGTGAAGAGGTTGAACTGCTGGAAGACCATGCCGATGCCGAGCCGCAGCTTCCGCAGCTCCCGCTCGGGCAGGTCCTGGATCTCGCGGCCGTCGACCGCGACCGTTCCGGACGTCGGCCGCTCGAGCGCGTTCACGAGCCGCACCAGGGTGCTCTTGCCCGCGCCGGAGTAGCCGATGATCCCGAACACCTCGCCGCGGCGGATGTCGAGGTCGACGTCGGCGAGGGCGGCGAGGCCCGGCTCGCCCTTCGCGCGCGGCGGGTAGGTCTTGCCGACGCCCCGCAGGGAGACGTGCGGGGTGTCCGTCATCGAGCCGCCTTCTGATCGGCGACGGCCTTCTCCGTGGTGGTGAGGAGGCTCCGCAGCTCGTCCTGCGGGGTCTTCAGCGGCACCGCCGTGCCGCCCGAGTTCGCGACCAGGGCGTCGATCACCGCGGGGGTGTCCTCGAAGATCCGCGCGAGCTTGACGTACGTCTCGTTCGTCGCGTCGTCGGCCCGGCTGGCGAAGACGTTGACGTACGCGAGCGCCTTGGGGTCGCTGGGGTCGTCCTGGGCGAGGGCGTCGTCGGCGGTGAGGCCCGCGTCCGTGATGAAGTCGTTGTTGATGATGACGGCGTCGGCGTCCGGCAGCGAGGTGGCGGTGAGCGCGGCCTCGACCGTCTTGACGGTGACCTTCGAGGCGGCCTGGTCGACGTCGTCGAGCGTGGAGACGCTGGATCCGCCGCCCTTCAGCGTCAGCAGGCCCTCGCGCTGGAGCAGGAGGAGGCCGCGCGCGAGGTTGGACTCGTCGTTGGGGAGGATGACCGTGCCGCCCCGCGGGATCTCGTCGACCGAGCCGTGCTTCTGCGAGTACAGCCCGAGCGGGTAGATCGCGGTGGCGCCGACGGGCGTGAGGTCGTCGCCCGCGCCCTCGTTGTACTGCGCGAGGTAGACGAGGTGCTGGAACTGGTTGAGGTCGATCTCGCCCTCGGACAGCGCGGGGTTCAGCTGCGGGTACTCGGAGAAGTTCACGATCTCCACGTCGATGCCCTGCTCCTTCGCGGCGTCGACGAAGAGCGGCCACTGCGGGTCGCTCGCGCCGACGACGCCGATGCGGACGGCCTTGCCGCCGCCGGAGAAGGCGCCCGTCGCGAAGAGGACGGATCCGACGACCGCGAGGACCACGATGACGCCCACGATCGCGATGGCGAGCCGGTTGCGCCGCTTCGGGGCGTCGATCAGGGGTGCCGGGGCGGGCGATGCCGGGGTGGTCATGGGGTCCTCTCGGTGGTGCGCGGTGCGGGGCTGCGGGTGCCGGTGCTGTCCGGCGGGGGTGCGTGGTGCGGGTGCTGCTGCGGGCGTGCGGATGCGGTCGGTCGGCGGCGTGCGGGAGCGCGGTCCCGCACGGGCGCGGGCCACGACGCCGCGGCGGCAGCGGACGACGCGCGCCTCGCGGGGAGCGGGGACGCCGCCCGTGGCCGGTCGCCGCGTCCCTGCAGCACCTCGACGGTAGGTCGCGGCGGCACGGGATGTCGAACCGGGCCGTAACACGGGGACACCGCGGAGGCCCGCGCGATGTGGCAGGGTCGGCCACGGAGGTGCCCATGCACGACGACGACGACGTCTCCGCGCTCCCCCTCGAGGAGCTGCGGCGCCGGGTCTACGCGCAGGGGGCCGACGAGCGCGACGAGCGGTGGATCCGGGCGGCCGCCGAGCTCGCCCGCCGCGAGCGCGCGTCCCGGCCCGCCGCGGCCGCGGACGCGGACGCCGCAGCGGCCGTCGACGCCGACGGCGACACCGACGGATCCGACGGCGCCCCGGACGCGGACGGATCCGACGCCGACCCGCCCGCATCGCGCCGCCCCTCGCGTCGCGGCCTCGTCGGCGCGGCCGTCGCCCTGCTGGCGGTCGGCTTCCTCGCGGGCGGCGCGGTCGGCGCGGCCGTGAGCGCCGGATCCCCGGACGCGACGTCGGACGCCGGCTCCGGCGCGACCCCGGTCCCCGGCGCCGATGCGCCCCCGGCCGCCGCCGGATCCGCCGGCGGATCCTCCAGCCCCGGCACCCCGGCGCTCCTCGGCCCCGACTCCACCTCCGACCAGCGCAGCCGCCCGGTCAGCGCGGTGTTCGACGGGCCGCAGGAGGACGCCGACCGCCCGCCGAAGGCCGTCCGCGCCGACGTCGACCCCACCTCCATCCGCGCGGTGCAGACGAGCGTCGGCCTGTACGCGGGGCTGTCGACCACGGGCGACCCCTGCCTCCTCGTCTTCCCGAGCGGCGGCGCGGGCGTCGTCACGTGCGCGTCGCCCGACCGCGTCGCGTCCGACGGCCTGCGCATCGCGTGGACCACCGAGTTCCCGTCCCGCAACCGGGACGGCTCGACGGGCATGATCACGGGCGACGTCGAGGCGGCGTGGGCGGGCGACGGCCTCATCACGCTGACGACGCCGGACCGCATCCTCGCGTACTGAGCGGACTCCGCGGCCGCCGCCGGCGATGTGGGAGGGTCGGCGCGGGAAGGGGAACGCGCATGCACCCACGCACGTCCGGCCACGACGACCGCGGGCTCCGCTCGATGACGACCGACGAGCTCCGGCGGGCCGTCTACGCGCAGGGGGCCGACGAGTCCGACGAGCGGTGGATCCGCGCGGCCGCCGAGCTCACCCGCCGCGAGCCCGCGTCGCGGGCCGCGGAGGACGCGGACGCGGACGGCGCCGACCCGGCGTCCGACGCCGCCGAGGCGGCTCCCCCGACCCGCTCCCGCCGCGCGCTCGCGTGGGCCGGCGGTGCGCTCGCCCTCGGGCTGCTCGCCGGCGCGGGCATCGCCACGGGCCTCGGCGGATCCGCGGCCCCCGGCGCCGACACCAGCGCGACGCCGTCCGCCGACGCGTCCGCGTCCGCTTCCGCGGAGGAGCCGCCCGATCCCGCGCGCGTCCGGTCGCTCCTCGGCAGCGACATCACGCGCACCTCCGGCGGCATCACGGTCGAGGAGATCCTCGCCCGCCCGCAGGAGCAGGCCGACCGGCCACCCCGGTCGCCGGGCGGCGACGTCGACCTCACCACCATCCGGGGCGTGCAGACGAGCGTTGGCCTCTACGTGGCGCGCACGATCTCCGGCGACGCATGCCTGCTCGTGTACCCGTGGAGCGCATCCCGTCCGGGCCCGGACAGCAGCCCCGGCTCCGGCGTCGCCTCGTGCGCCCCGCCCGCGCAGCTCGCGGTGTCGGGCCTCGAGGTCACGTGGATCGCGGACATGCCGGTGCGCCGGTTCGACGGCGGCGTGGGGATGCGCGGCGGCGGGCTCACCGCCGTCTGGGCCGCGGACGGCCGCCTGACCCTGAGCTCGCCCGACGTCCCGCTCGCGTACTGACCGGCGGGACGGATCGATCCCGCGGGACGGATCGGCCCGGCGTGACGGATGGTCCCGGCCGGCGGATCAGCCCTCGAGCAGCTCGCTGAGCTCCATCCAGCGCGACTCGAGCGCCTCGACGTCGGCCTCGATGGCGCGCACGCCCTCGTTCAGCTTGCCGAGCCCGTCGTAGTCGTCCGGATCGTGGGTCGCCATGGCGTCGAGCGCCTGGCGGCGTCGCACGTCGGCCTTCTCGAGCTTCCGCGTGATGCTCGCGAGCTCCTTCTGCGCGTTCCGCAGCTCCGCGCCCTGGAGGGACGACCCGCCGGATCCGCCGAGCGTCGCGGTGGCCTGGCCGCCGACCTCGTCGGGCCGGGCGATCGTCGACCGCTCGGCGTTCGCCGGCTGGCGGCGGAGCTCGAGGTACTGCTCCACGCCGCGCGGGAGGTGGCGGAGGCTGCCGTTCATCACCGCGTACTGCTGGTCGGTGACGCGCTCCAGCAGGTACCGGTCGTGGCTCACGACGAGGAGCGTGCCGGGGAAGGAGTCCAGCAGGTCCTCCATCGCCGCGAGCATGTCGGTGTCGAGGTCGTTGGTGGGCTCGTCGAGGATGAGCACGTTCGGCTCGTCGAGCACGATGAGGAGGAGCTGGAGGCGGCGCTTCTGGCCGCCCGACAGGTCCTTGACGGGCGTGGACAGCTGCGCGCTCGTGAAGCCGAGGCGCTCGAGCAGCTGGCCGGGCGTCATCTCCTTGCCGCCCGCGACGTACGTGGTGCGCTGGCGGCCGATGACGGTGGAGACGCGGTCCTCGAGCACGTCCTTCAGCTCGTCGAGCTGCTGCGTGAGCACGGCGACCTTGATGGTCTTGCCGCGCTTGACCCTGCCGGTCGTGGGCTGGAGCGTGCCCGCGACGAGCGACAGGAGCGTGGACTTGCCCGCGCCGTTCACGCCGAGGATGCCCGTGCGCTCACCGGGTGCGATGCGCCACTCGACGTCCTTCAGGATCTGCTTGTCGCCGTAGCTGACGGACACGTCGAGCAGGTCGACCACGTCCTTGCCGAGCCGCTGCATCGCCATCGACGCGAGCGAGACGGTGTCGCGCGCGGGCGGCTCGTCGGCGATGAGGGCGTTGGCCGCCTCGATCCGGAACTTCGGCTTGGCCGTGCGCGCGGGCGCCCCGCGGCGCAGCCACGCGAGCTCCTTCTTCATCAGGTTCTGGCGCTTCGCCTCCGAGACGGCGGCGCTCCGGTCGCGCTCCACGCGCTGGAGGATGTACGCCGCGTAGCCGCCCTCGAACGGCTCGATGAGGCGGTCGTGGACCTCCCACGTGGCGTTCGCGACCTCGTCGAGGAACCACCGGTCGTGGGTCACGACGATGAGGCCGCCGGAGCTCGGCGCCCACCGGCGGCGGAGGTGGCCGGCGAGCCAGGCGATGCCCTCCACGTCGAGGTGGTTGGTGGGCTCGTCGAGGAAGAGGAGGTCGTGGTCGCCGATGAGGAGCTTCGCGAGCGCCACGCGGCGGCGCTGGCCGCCGGAGAGCTCGGCGACGTCGGCGTCCCACGGCACGTCGGACGCGAGGCCGTCGATCACGTCGCGGATGAGGGGGTTGCCCGCCCACTCGTGCTCGTCGATGCCGCCCACGATCGCCTGGCCCACGGTCTGGCCGTCGGGCAGCGTGTCGCTCTGGTCGAGCACGCCGACCGTGACGCCGCGGCGGCGCGTGACGCGGCCGCGGTCGGGCTCGAGGCGCCCGGCGAGGAGGGAGAGGAGGGTCGACTTGCCGTCGCCGTTGCGTCCGACGATGCCGATGCGGTCGCCCTCGTTCACCCCGATGGTCACGTCGTCGAAGATCACGCGCGTCGGGAACTCGAGGTGGAGCGCTTCGGCTCCCAGCAGATGGGCCACCGCACGAGCCTAGGTGACCCTCGCCCGGGGAATTCCCGCGAGCGGTCCGCCGTTGGCTCCCCTCGTGGCCCGGGAGGGCCGCGCGCTCGACGGGGAGCGGCCCGCCCGGCGGCTCGTCGCCGGGATCCGCCGACCGCGAGGAGCGCGCATGACCACCGACACCCGAGCCGTGACCGCCCGCCGCGAGCCGGTCGCCGGCCTCCTCGTCTACGCGCTCACGCTGCTCGTGCTCATCGCCTCGGGCGCCGCGCCCTCGCCCCTCTACCCGGTGTACCAGGAGGAGTGGGCGCTGCCGCCGGTGGTGCTGACGGCCGTCTTCGCGGTCTACGTGGCCGGCCTCCTCGCGACGCTGCTCACCGCCGGCCGCCTCTCGGACCACGTCGGCCGGCGGCCCGTGATCCTCGGGGCCCTCGCCGTCTCCACGGTCGCGATGCTCGTGTTCGCCTTCGCGCACGACGGGCTCGCGCTCGTGGTCGCCCGCATCCTCCAGGGCCTCGCGATCGGCCTCGCCACGGGCGCGCTCGGCGCCGGCATGATCGACCACCAGCCGTCCCGCCGCTCGGGCCTCGCCGCGTTCCTCAACGGCGTCGTCCCGCCGGCCGCGCTCACGGTCGGCGCGCTCGGCAGCGGCTTCCTCGTGGCCTACGGCCCCGCGCCCGAGGAGACGGTCTTCGTGGTGCTCGCGGCGCTCATGGTGGCGGCCGGGATCGCCGTCGCGTGCGTGCCCGAGCGCCAGCCGCGTCGGGCCGGGGCTCTCCGGTCGCTGATCCCGTCGGTCGCGGTGCCGCGCGCCGCCCGCTCGGTCTTCACCGCGGTCGTCGGCGGCATGATCGCGAGCTGGGCGCTCGGCGGCATGTTCCTGGCCTTCATCGGATCCGTGCTCGGCGACACCTTCGGCCTCCACAGCGCGGCGCTCACGGGCGCGGCCATCGCGCTCTTCACGGGCACGGGCGCGATCACCGGCATCGTGATCCGCACGCGCGACGCCCGGCGCAGCCTCGTCGTCGGCGTGGTCGCGCTCGTGCTCGGGCCGGTCGGCCTCGTCGCCGCCATCTGGACCGCGTCGCTCCCCCTCTTCGCGGTCGCCGCGGTCGTGGGCGGCGTGGGCTTCGGCGCCGGCTTCCAGGCGGGCCTCCGGCTGGTGCTCGCCGAGGCGCCGGTCGCCGAGCGCGCGAGCCTGCTCTCCTCGGTCTACGTCGCGAGCTACCTCGCGTTCGGCGTCCCGAGCGTGGTCGCGGGGGTGTTCGTGCAGGCCGACGGCCTGCCGATCGTCCTCACCGTCTACGGCGCGTTCGTCGCCGCGAGCGCCCTGGTCGCGCTCGTGCTGCAGCTCGTCGGCCGCCGCACGCGCCGGGCCGAGCGGATCGCCGACGCGCTCGACGCCGCCGCCGTCTCCTGATCGCTACCGCGCGCGGGGGCGCGCGGGGCGCGGATCGGGGTGCGCCCTGTCGTCCTGCCGGGGTCGCGGGCGGGACGGTCCGGGGTAGCATCGGGGCGCCGAGCGGCCCGCTGCACCTCCTCCGCCGCTCGCCCCTCCGGTCGGGATCCCGTCCGGCCGCGCCCGAACCGAAGGAAGACCCCCGTGGCATTCATCGTCGTCCTGCTCGTCCTCTGGCTGATCCTCACCGTCGTCGGCTTCGCCATCAAGGGCCTCGTCTGGCTCGGGATCATCGGCATCATCCTCGTCGTGGGCACCATCGTTCTCGGTGCCCTCCGTCGCCGCTACAACGCGGCCAAGACGCCCAAGCCGTAGGGGTCGCGGGGCGGCGGGGCCGCGCGGGCGACGGGCTATCCTCGACTCGGACCGCGGTACCGCTCTGGCGCCGCGCCGTCCGCAGGGTGCCCGCCGGCCGCTCCTGTCCGCACGCGCAGCACATCCCGGAGAACCCATGACGCGAACGCCCCCGCACGCCCGCGCCCCGCACGTCGACGGCCGGCAGCGTCGGGCGTCGCTCCTCGTGTTCCTCGCGGCCCTCCTCGGCATCGGCGTGGTCAGCGGGCTGTGGGCGGTCACGATGCCGCTCGGCGCGAGCCCGGACGAGCCCGCGCACCTCAACAAGGCGGCGTCGGTCGTGCGCGGCCAGTACCTCGGGGACGTCACCGACGATCCGCAGGTGCGCATCGTCCAGGTGCCCGCCGGCGTCGCGTACTCGGACCCCGCCTCGTGCGCCCGGCACCAGCCGGACACCACGGCCGACTGCGCGCCCGGGTACCCGCCGGGAGACGCGGCCGACGAGATCGTCACCACCCAGACGAGCGCCGGCCTCTACGACCCCCTCTACTACCTGCTCGTCGGCTGGCCGACCCTGATCTGGGGCGGCACCACCACGGGCGTGTTCGGCATGCGCCTGGTCAGCGCGCTCCTCTGCACGCTGCTCTCGGCCGCCGCCATCGCGTACCTCGCCCGGCTGCCGCGCCCCGTCCTCCCCGTCATGGCCGCGTTCGCGGGGCTCACTCCCACGGCGTTCTCGCTGTTCGGCGCCGTGAACCCGAACGGGTTCGAGGTCGCGGCCACGATGGCGTTCGCCGCCGCGTACGTCAGCGGGCTCGTCCGCGGGGGCCCGGTGAGCTGGCGCACCGCCGCGTTCCTCGCGGTGACCGGCGGCGTGCTCGTGCACGCGCGCGGCCTGTCGCCCATGTGGCTCGGCCTGGTCGTGGTCGCGGGCGCCTGCCTCGTCGGCTGGATCCGGTTCTGGGCCTACCTCCGCCGGCCGCAGGTGCTCGCCGCCGTCGGGGTCGTCGCCGCGTCCACCGGGCTCGCGCTGGCGTGGATCCTCAACACGGGCTCGCTCGCGGCCGTCGGCGTCTACGAGGGGGCCGGCATGAGCTTCCAGAAGGGCTTCACGATCATGCTCGAGCGCACCTTCGACTACGCCCGCGACATGGTGGGCGACTTCGGCTGGCTCGACACCGCGATCCCGTCGTACGCGGTGTTCGCCTACTTCGTGGGCTGCGGCGTGCTGGTGGCCGTGGCGATGATGGTCCCCGCGCCGCCCGGCGGACGTCGCGCGGTCCTGGTCGGCCTCGTCGGCTTCCTCATCCTGCCCGCGCTCGTGCAGGCGTCGTCGGTGACGACGTCCGGATTCGTGTGGCAGGGCCGGTACAACCTGCCGGCGTACGTGGTGCTGATCCTGATCGCGGCCGTCGTCGCGGCGCCCGCCTACGACCGGGTGACCGCCCTCGTGCGCCGCCGGATCCTCGTGCTGGTCGCCGTGGTGCACGGCCTCGCCGCGTTCGTCGCCCTGATGACGTTCCTGCGCCGCAACTCGGTCGGCCTCAGCGCCTCGTGGGCCGATCTGCTGTTCCGCCCGCGCTGGTCGCCGCCCGTCGTGGGGGTGGAGCCGTGGATCGTCGCGATGGCCGTCGCCTCCGTCGTCGTCGGCGCCGCGGTGCTGCTCGCCGTGGTGGCTGCCGGACGCGGAGCGCCTGCCGAATCGCCGGGCCGCCATGCCGCGACCACGGGCACGGTGGCGGCCGCGGCCGCGGCCCACCCGGCCGTCGTGCCCGGATCGCGCCCCGGCGGCGCGGGCGATGCCGGCGAGCCCGATGCCGGCGAGCCGTCCGCGGCGTCGCCGCGTGCCACCCGGCCCGGCGCCGACGGGTCGTCCCCCGCGTGAGCACCGGCATCCCGGGCCGCATCGCGCGCTTCCGCGCCGGCCGCCTCTACGGGCCCTTCGTCTACCTCGCCGTGGGCGGGGTGGCGTTCGTCGTCGACCTCGGCCTGCTCATCGTCTGCCGCGACGTGCTCGGCTGGCCCCTCAGCGGCGCCAGCGCCACCTCGTTCTGGGCGGGTCTGCTCGTCAGCTATGTGATGCAGCGCTTCCTGACGTTCCGCCACCAGCGCTCGGACTGGCACAGCCTCTGGAAGTACGCGGTGCTCGTGGCCGTGAACTCGCTCGCGACCGTGCTCATCATCGAGCTGTTCGACCGCATCGGCGCCGGCTACATCGTGGGCAAGTTCGTCTCCACGGCGCTGACGACGCTGTGGAACTACGCCGCCTACCGGTTCTGGGTGTTCGCGGACCGGTCGGCGGGGGCGCCGGTCGCCTCGGATGCCGAGACCCCCGGAGCCGACGGCGACGCCGCGCCGGGCGCGCGCCCCGCGGAGCCGACGGCGGGCTGATCCCGGGACGCCGCGGCCTCGGCCGCGTCGCGCGCCGCCCGCGCTTCGCTCTCCAGGTCGTGCAGCCGGAGGTCGGTCATCGCGCTCTCCTCCGCGAGGCGGCGCACCTTGTCCTCCAGGTCGGTGAGCTCGGCGCTGAACTGCACGCACACCAGGAAGATCACGACGATGCTCGCGAAGAACGCGAGGTTGAGCGGCTCCTGCACGCCCAGGAACGCGGCGAGGCCCGAGAGCAGCGGCGGGAAGACGCTGATCACCAGCGCGACCACGCCGGCCACCAGCCACCACACGGCGTGACGCTCGCGGAGTCGGCGGCGGCGGAGGCGCTCGATGACGACGCCCACGGCGAGCAGCGCCGCGACGAGGGTGAAGACGTAGCTGGTGGGGTTCACGCGGTGACCGCCTTGATGGATCGGTTGATCGGACGGATGAGGGCGATCACGAGCGCCATGCCGGCGCGCGCCAGGTAGATGGCGGCCTTCGCCGGGTTGTGCGACGCGACGCCGCCGGCGCGGGGCCGCATCGACACGGGCACCTGCTCGATGGTGAGGCCGTGGCGGGCCGCGATGACGAGCGACTCGACCGTGTCGCCGAGGTACTCGGCCGGGTAGTTCTCGGCGAAGAGCGCGATGGCGCGCGGGCCGGAGCCGCGGTAGCCCGAGGTCGTGTCGGTGAGGGGCGTGCGCGCGATGCGGCTGAGCGTGAAGCTGAGGAACCTCATCGCCCACTTGCGCGGGCCGGAGACCTCGTAGTCGCCCTCGCCCGCGAAGCGCGCGCCGATGACGACGTCCTTGCGCTGGAGGGCCTCGAGCAGCTGCGGGACGCTCTCCGGGTTGTGCTGCCCGTCGGAGTCGATCTGGATCACGTTGTCGAAGCCGTGCCGCTGCGCGTAGCGGAAGCCCGCGCGCATCGCGCCGCCGACGCCGAGGTTGAACGGGAGCTCCAGGACGCGGGCGCCGGCCTCGTGCGCGACCTCGACCGTGCGGTCCTTCGAGCCGTCGCTGACGACGAGGCACGCGATGCCGGGCAGGGTCCCGAGGACCTCCCGCACGACCGCGCCGACCGCCTCCTCCTCGTTGAACGCGGGCATGACGATGAGGGTCGTGCTCAGGCTGGCGGGCATGCCACGAGGGTAGCAACAGGTCGCGCGGCGCCCGCACGGGATCGCCGGGCCGGCCGGCCGAGCGACGCCACCCGGGCTAACGCGGGCGCTCGAGCGACACCACGCGGCTGCAGGCCGCGGCCACCTCGGGATCGTGGGTGACGATCACGACGGCGGTCCCCCGGCGGCGCATCCCGTCGAGCAGGTCGAGCACACGCGCGCGGTTCGCCGGATCCAGAGAACCGGTCGGCTCGTCGGCCAGCACGAGGGCCCGCGGCCGGAGCGCCAGCCGCGCCAGCGCCAGGCGCTGCTGCTCGCCGCCGGACAGCTCGTAGACGCGATCGCGGGCGTGGTCGGCGAGCCCCACCGAGGCCAGCGCCTCCTCCCGCCGGTCGGCACGTGATCGGCGGGTGCCTCCCGTCCACGACTGCGCGACCCGCAGGTTCCCCTCGGCCGTCTCCTCGTCCAGGAGCGCGAAGCTCTGGAACAGGTACCCGATCCGCTCCGCGAGCAGACGACGCGCACCCCGGGATCCCGGACGCGGGGCGGGCCGGTCGAAGAGCCGCAGGTCGCCGGACGTCGGGCGGTCGAGGAGCCCGATCATGTTCAGCGCCGTGGACTTCCCGCACCCGCTCCGACCCGTCAGGGCCACCATCTCGCCCGCCTCGACGCGCAGCGACAGCCCGCGCACCACCTGTCGTCCACGGAACGAGCGGGTCACGTCGGTGAGCTCGCAGACCACCGTGCCGGGAGCCGCGGGGATGACGTGCGTGGATCCGGTCTCGTGCATCAGAAGGCTCCCTTGAGGATGTCGACGGTGCGCCGTCGCTCGAGGCGCACCGCCCACGCCGCGGAGACGACCAGCTCGATGGCGAGCACGGCCGCCGTGGTGATCAGGACCCCGCCGACGCCCGCGTCCGCGCTGCTCCCGTCCGCCGCCGTCGCGGTGCCGAGGCCCGCGTAGCCCGACGCGTGCGCGGCGAGCGCGGCACCGAACTGGACCGCCCAGATGGCGCCGAGAACGCCGAGGGGCTCCGCGTAGCGCCGCACGAGCCCGTGGCCGAACATCCGGCGGATCACGATCCGGCGGGAGGACCGCTCGAACATCAGGCCGACGCTCTGCCGGGTCAGCACGAGGACGCCCACGAGCAGGAGCGCACCCACGAGGGCGAGGAGCCGCAGCTCGTCGTCGAGGCGCTGCACCTCCGCCGCCTGGTGGTCGTCGAGGGTGGTCAGGTGGGTGAGGTTGTCATCCAGATGGAGGCGCCGGAGCGTCGGGGCGAGCTCGGCCAGCGTGGCGTCGGTGGAGCCGCCGTCGAGACGGACCTTGAGGGCATCGCCGATCCCGCTGCTCATCATGTTCGCGCGGTCGAACCCGACGCTGCCCGCCCGGGTCATGACCTGCACGACGGGGTCCGTCACGCTCCCGCCGTCCTCCGCCCCCACCGACGGGTCGAAGGCGAAGAGGCGCTGGCCGGGCTGTGTCCAGATGATCCGCACCTGCTGCCTCGACGTGTCGAGCCCCCCGTCGCGATGGAAGAGGGATCGGTCCGCCTGCCCCATGCCGCGCCGCGCGTCCTGGAAGGTGCGCCGCAGATCGTCCTCCCGTCCGCGCATCGTCGCCGGGACGAGCACGGTCCAGTCCGCGTCCGCCTCGTCGACGACCACGGGCTCCCCGTCCTCCCCGAGGACCGGGAACGCCGTCAGGTAGGCGGGGTTGACGACGAGGGAGGCGGGATGCGTCGATCCGCCGCGCGACCCGCCATCCGGACTCGGGCGATCAGGGGCCCGCAGCCCCGACGCGTCGACGTACAGCGCGCCACGCGCATCGAGCTCGTCGTAGAGGTCGTACGCCTCGTTCGCGAGGCGGCCCAGGTCCGACCCGCCCCCGGTCTCGCCGTCGTCGCTGATCGCCTGCGGATGGAACACGGCGTAGCCCGAGGCGCGGCTCCAGCTGCCGACCAGCTCCTGCTGGTGCCGGATGACCTGGACCTGCGATGCCGTGGTGGCGCCCGTGATCACGAGCGCGACGGTCGCGGCGGCCTTCAGCGTCGTGCTGGTCCAGAAGAGCGCTCGCGTGTCCTTCCGGTCCTTCAGGGCGTCCGCGATGCGCAGCCGTCGGATCGTGACGCAGGTGAGGGACGAGGCGACGAGGAGCGCGCCGAGGAGCCGGGCGACCGCGCCGCCGACGATGACCGCCAGCGCGACCGTGCTCCCGGGCACGAGCGCGGTGGCCGCCACCGCGAGCGCTCCCGCAGTCCCCACGGCGAGGAGCAGGAGCCGGCCCGTGAGGAGGAACCACACCTCGATCGTGCCGCGGCCGTGCAGCCGGAGCACGCCCGTGCGCCGGGCCTGCGCGAGCTGGCGGTAGAGGATGAGGATGACGACGAACAGGAACAGGATGACGACGACGGCGGTCACCGGCTCGACTCCGCCCGTGCTCGATCCTCCGCCGCTGTGCGGCGTCGCCAGGAGGTCGGCCGTGAGGGCCGCCTGGGGAGCGCGCTCGTCCACGAGCGCGGCGACGCGCTCCAGGAACGCGCGGCAGTCCTCCCGGGACCGGCACTCCATGCGGTACGCGCCGTCGGGCAGCAGGGTGTCGAATGCGGTGCGCAGGGGCCGGATGAGGAACCGGTCGTCCTCGCCGAGGTCCGCGATGGTGCCGACGGCCGAGGGGTCGCCGACCGCTGCCGTGGCGACGGAGCCGGTGCTGCCCCGGGACTCCTCCGGCGTGAGGAAGCGGCCCGTCGACAGCGGGAAGGCGCTCGGGAGCTGCGATCCGTCGGCGAGGAGCACGTAGAGCGTCGTCTTCTCCTGCGCGCCGTCGACGCCCTCCGCCTGGCGGATGACCGAGACGCCGGTCTCCTGGGCGGCGGTGGCGAAGGCGTCCGCGACGATGCCCGGATCCGTCGTCTCGGGCAGGACCGGGACGACGAACGGCGAGCCCCACCCCGCCGCGACCGCGTCGCGCGCCGCGCGGTCCCGCATGTCGGCGTCGACGGCGGCGGATCCCGCGACGACGAACGTGAGCACCACGCAGAGGACGACGAGGAGCCTCGAGATCATCGGGCTGTGGGGGAGGACGATCCGCTCCGTCGCACGAGGTGCCCTCCGGTCGGGTCGGCGAGCGCCGATGACCGGAACCTAGGACACCGGGTCGGCGCCGCGCGCGTCTGTCCACATGCCCACCCGGACGCGGCTCAGCCCAGCGACGCCACCCACTCGCTCGTGCCGTCGTCGAAGGCCTGCTGCTTCCAGATGGGGACGCGCTGCTTGACCTCGTCCACCAGGAGGCCGCACGCGGCGAACGCGTCAGCGCGGTGCGCGGAGGAGACGGCGCAGGTGAGCGCGACGTCGCCGATGCCGAGGCGGCCGATGCGGTGCTCGACGGCGATGCGCACGTTGGGGTACCGGGCCGAGACGTCGAGCGCGACCTGCTGGATCGCCTGGCGGGCGGCCGGATGCGCGGAGTAGTCGAGCCAGAGGACGCCGCGGCCGTCGTCGTGGTCGCGCACGACGCCCTCGAAGGTCACGACGGCGCCGGCGTCGTCGGCCCGGACGGCGTCGGCGCAGTCCTCGACGCGGATCGCGCCGCCGGCGATGCGGGCGAAGAGCACGCGGTCGGCGGTCACGAGGCGGCTCCCGCGTCCACAGACGCGGCGGCGGGTCGCGTGTCGGCGTCCGCGTCCGTCGCCGGGTGCACGGAACCCCGGATCTGCGCGAGCACGTGGTCGAGGATCCCGTCGAGCAGCCCCAGCCCGTCGCGCACACCACCGGGCGAGCCGGGCAGGTTCATCACGAACGCGCCGCCCGCGACGCCCGCGTGCCCGCGGGTGAGCACGGCCGTCGGCGTGTGGGCCGTGCCGACGCGGCGGGCCTCCTCCATGATCCCGGGGAGCTCGAGGTCGAGGAGCGGCCGCGTCGCCTCGGGCGTGCGGTCGGTGGGCGTGACGCCGGTGCCGCCGGTGGTGAGGATCACGCGCGCGTCGCCCGCCACCGCCTCGGCGAGCGCGGACGCCACCCCGGGTCCGTCCGCGCGCACGAGCGGACCGACGACCTCGAAGCCGCGCTCGGCGAGCCAGGCGGCGATGACGGGTCCGGTGCGGTCCTCGTACTCCCCTGCGGCAGCACGGGTGGAGGCGACGATCACGACCGCCCGGCCGCGCGGATCCGCGGCGCTCACGCCCGCTCCCAATCGCCGGACTTGCCGCCCTGCTTCTCGCGCACGAGCACGTCGGTGATGACGGCCCGCGCGTCGACGGCCTTGAGCATGTCGTAGAGCGTGAGCGCGGCGACCGAGGCGGCGGTGAGCGCCTCCATCTCCACGCCCGTGACGCCCGTGGTGCTCACCGACGCGACCACCGTGAGCCGGTCGTCGGCCCCCGTGATGTCGATCTCGATCCGGCCGATCGGCAGCGGGTGGCAGAGCGGGATGAGGCTCGAGGTCTGCTTGGCCGCCATGATGCCCGCGATGCGGGCCGTGCCGACCGCCTCGCCCTTGGGGAGGTCGCCGGAGATCACCGCCGCGACCACCTCGGGCCGCGTGACGAGCACGGCCTGGGCGACGGCGCGGCGCTTCGTGACGGCCTTGTCGGTCACGTCGACCATGTGGGCGGATCCGTCCTGCCGCAGGTGGGTGAGGGACGGCGTGGCGGCCGGCGTGGCGGGATCAGTCATCGATGCTCCAGACGGTGACGGGGTCGCCGGCCTCGAGCCGGGCGACGTCCGCAGGGATGTGGACGAGGTGGGTGGCGGTCGCGTACGCGTGCAGCAGGTGCGATCCGGGCCCGCCGACCGCGACGACGCGTCCGTCGGCGTCGAGGCGCCCGCGCCGCACCTGGTGCTTGCCGGCGGGCGAGTCGAGCGGCTCCGCCAGCGGCAGCTCGCGCGACGGGCGGTCGGGATGCGCGTGGCCGGCGATCCGCCTCAGCACCGGACGGAGGAACAGCTCGAAGGAGACGAGCGCGCTGACGGGGTTGCCGGGGAAGGCGACCACGGTTATCCGCGCGCCGCCGACCTCGGCCGTGCCGAGGCCCTGCGGCCCGCCCGGCTGGACCGCGACGGAGGCGAACTCGACGCCGCCGCCCTCGAGCACGTCGCGCACGACCTCGTAGGCGCCGGCGCTGACGCCGCCCGTCGTGATCAGGAGGTCGACGCCGGTCGCGGCGTCGCGGAGGGCGTCGCGGACCCGGTCGGGGTCGTCGGACGCGACCCGCAGCGGACGGACCGCGGCGCCGGCGTCCTGCAGGGCCGCGGCGAGCGCGATCGAGTTGGCGTCGTGGATCTGCCCGGGCGCGAGCTCCTCGCCGGGGCCGCGCAGCTCGAGACCGGTGGAGAGGAGGAGCACGACGGGGCGGCGGCGGACCGCGACGCTCGCCACGCCCGCGGACGCGAGGACTCCGAGGTGCGCGGGCAGGAGGCGCGTGCCGGCCGCGACGAGGACGCCGCCCGCGGCGAGGTCGCTGCCCTGCGCGCGGACGAACGCGCCCGGATCCACGGGTGCGGTGAAGGAGACGGTCGCGTCCGCGGCGCCCTCGTCGACGAAGCGGTCGGGCGTCGCGGCCTCGATGGGCACGACCGCGTCCGCACCGGGCGGGACGGGCGCGCCGGTCATGCAGGGGGCCGCGGTGCCGGGCGCCAGCGGCTCGGGCGCGACGCCCGCGGGGATGCGCGGGGCGATGCGGAGCGTCGCCGGACGCGCGTCGGTCGCGCCCGCGAGGTCGGCCGCGCGCACCGCGTAGCCGTCCATCTGCGAGTTGCGGAACGGCGGCAGGTCGAGGGGGCTGGCCACGTCGCGGGCGAGGACGCGGCCGACGTGGCGGTGCGGATCCGCCGCGAGCGCCTCGGCGGAGACCGGCAGCTCCTCGGGCGGCAGCTCGGCGAACGGCGCGAGGAGGGCCTCGACGGCGGATCGGTGCTCGTCGACCGTGCGGCGTCGTCGGTCCGCGGGGCGGTCGGGGGTCATGAGCCCATCATCCCCCGGGGCGGCGGCGCTCGCCGTGCAGATGATCGCCGTGGTGGCGGCGGGGACGGGGCTGCTCGTCGCCGCTGTGCGCTCGGCGGCCGGTCGCCGGCGCTGAGCTGCGGCCCCGCATGGGTCCGCCGCTCCTCCCCAGGCGCCGGCCGTACGCGCGTGTCCGGGTCCCGAAGCCGCCCCTGCCGCCCGCCGCCCGGCCGTCCTAGGGTCGGACCATGACCATCGCCGCCCGCGGGCAGAACCTCGTCGACCTCCACACCGCACCCGAGCTCCTCCGGGTGGTGAACGTGTGGGACGCCATCTCGGCCGCCGCCATCGGCTCGCTGCCCGAGACGAAGGCGCTCGCCACCGCGAGCCACTCCATCGCCGCCACCTTCGGGTACGAGGACGGCGAGAGGATCCCGCTCGACCTCCACCTCGACATGATCGGCCGCATCGTCGCCGCCGTCGAGCAGCCCGTCTCCGCCGACCTCGAGTCGGGCTACGGCGACGCGGGCGAGACCGTGCGCCGGGCCGTCGGCGTGGGCGTCGTCGGCGCCAACCTGGAGGACGGCATGCGCCCCCTCGCCGACTCGATCCGCGCGGTCGAGGCCGCCGTCGCCGCCGCGCAGGCCGAGGGCGTCCCGTTCGCGCTCAACGCCCGCACCGACGCCTACGTGCTGGGCGGGGACCGCGACCGGTCCGACATCCTGGCCGACGCCGTCGAGCGCAGCCGCGCGTACCTGGCCGCCGGCGCCACGTCGATCTTCGTGCCCGGCCCGCTCACCGAGGACGAGGTGCGCACGCTCGTGGACGCGCTCGGCCCGCAGCGCCTCACGGTCATCGGCGTCCCCGGATCCCTCTCCCCCGCCCGCTTCGAGGAGTTGGGCGTCGCCCGCATCTCCTACGGGCCGTGGACCCAGCGGGTCGCGCTCACGGCACTGCAGGACACGGCGAAGGACCTGTACGCGGGTGGCGCGCTGCCCGAGGGGACGCGCCCGCTCAACTGAGCGGGTCACGTCCGCGTCGAGCGGGGCGCGGCGGATGCGGTCGAGCCCGCGTCCACCGCGCCCTGGTTGACTGGCCACCCACCCGAAGGAGCACGACGTGACCGACACCCCCGCCGCGGCGCCCGCCGCATCCGCCCCCCGCGCCGAGATCGGCGTCATCGGCGGCTCCGGCCTCTACGCGCTGCTCGACCCCGCCACGAGCGAGTCCCACCGCATCGAGACGCCGTTCGGCCCCACCTCGAGCGAGGTGACCGTGGGCGAGCTGGCCGGGCGGCGCGTCGCGTTCCTCACGCGGCACGGCGCGGACCACTCGGTCGCGCCGCACCTCATCGACTACCGGGCGAACGTGTGGGCGCTCGCGTCGCTCGGCGTCACGGCCATCGTGTCGTCGTCCGCGGTGGGCGGCGTCTCGCCGGACTACCCGCCGGGATCGCTCGTGCTCACGGACCAGCTGCTCGACCGCACGTGGGGCCGACCCGACACCTTCTTCGACCAGGGCGTCGTGCAGCACCTCTCCGCGGCGGATCCCTTCGACCCCGAGCTGCACGGCCTCGCCGCCGCCGCGCTCGTGGAGTTGGAGGGCGGCGACCGCGCGGATCCCGCGGGGCCGCTCCGTACCTCCGGCACGGTCGTCGTGATCCAGGGGCCGCGCTTCTCCACCCGCGCCGAGTCGCTGTGGTTCCGCCAGGCGGGCGCGCACATCGTCAACATGACGCAGTACCCGGAGGTCGTGCTCGCGTCCGAGCTCAACATCGGCACGGTCAACCTGTCGTTCGTCACCGACGCCGATGCGGGCCTCGCGCCCCTCCCCGGCGAGCAGGGCGACGCCGTCACCGCCGAGCTGGTGTTCGCCCGGCTCCGGGAGGCGCAGCCGCGCATCGTGCGGGCGATCGAGGCGGTCATCCGCGCGATCCCGGCCGACTACCGCGGCCGGCCGCTCATCGACCGGGACGCGGTGGCGTCCGTGCTCGCGCGACCCGTCACCGGCACGGCGGGCTCGGCAGGCACGACCGACGCGGACGGGGCGCGCTCGTGAGCGACGGGATCCTTCTCGTCACGGGCGGCGCCGGGTTCATCGGCGGCACGGTCGTCGCGGCCGCCCTGGCGGAGGGGCGCCGCGTGCGCATCCTCGACTCGCTGCGCGCCGACGTGCACGGCGGCACCCCCGAGATCGACCCGCGGGCGGAGCTCGTGCACGGCGACGTCACGGATCCGGACCAGGTGGCCCGCGCGCTCGACGGCGTCGACGCCGTGTGCCACCAGGCCGCCAAGGTCGGCCTCGGCGTCGACTTCCTCGACGCCCCCGACTACGTGCACACGAACGACGGCGGCACCGCCGTGCTGCTCGCCGCCATGACGCGCGCCGGCGTCGACCGGCTCGTGCTCGCGAGCTCCATGGTGGTCTACGGCGAGGGCGCCTACGCGGGCGCAGACGGCCCGGTGCGCCCGCCCGCGCGCCGCGTCGCCGACCTCGACGCGGGGATGTTCGATCCGGTCGATCCCGCCACGGGCGAGCCGCTCGTCCCCGCGCTCATCGGCGAGGACGTGCCCCTGGATCCGCGCAACGTCTACGCCACCACGAAGCTCGCGCAGGAGAACCTCGCCAGCTCCTGGACCCGCGCCACGGGCGGTCGCGCGGCAGCCCTCCGGTACCACAACGTGTACGGGCCGGGCATGCCGCAGAACACGCCCTACGCGGGCGTCGCGTCGCTGTTCCGCTCGGCGCTCGCGCGCGGCGAGGCGCCCCGCGTCTTCGAGGACGGCCGGCAGCGCCGCGACTTCGTGCACGTGCGCGACGTCGCCGGCGCGAACCTCGCCGCCCTCGCCTGGACCGCGGATCGAGAGGCCGGGTCCTTCCGCGCCTTCAACGTGGGCAGCGGCACCGTGCACACCATCGGCGAGATGGCGGAGGCGCTCGCGCGGGAGGCGGGCGGATCCGCGCCCGTCACCACGGGCGAGTACCGGCTCGGCGACGTGCGGCACATCACGGCCTCCTCCGAGCGGCTCCGCACGGAGCTGGGATGGGCGCCGCAGGTGGGCTTCGAGGAGGGCATGCGGGAGTTCGCGAGGGCGCCCCTGCGGACCGCGGTCGGCTGAGCGCCGGCCCACCGCGCGTGCAAGGGCGGGCCGGGAAGGCCGCGCGTGGCGGGCGTGTCGCGCGTTTGGGGCGTGCCGCTCTCCGCGGCAGCCGCGGCGTCTGCGGGCGAGGCGGCTCGGGCGCCTGCCGGGCGAGGCGGCTCGGGCGTCGTCCCCGGGTGCCGATCGGCGGGGCATCACGGTACCCCCGGCGGACGAGACCACCGGCGCGCGCCCGCGAGACTGGTCGCATGACCCCCGCTGCATCCCGCCGCGCCGCCATGCGCTGCGGCATCGCCCTGACCGTGAGCGCCGCGACGCTCGCCCTCACCGCGTGCTCCGACATCACCGACGACCTGGCCGACATCTACGCCATCACCTACGAGGTGACCACGACGGGGGCGGCGGACGGCGGGCTCGCGGATGTCTCCTACGCGGAGGCGGCCCGCCGCGGTCACCCGTCGATCGTGAAGGAGGTCGGCACCGTGTCCTTCTCCCCCGGCGACGACTCGGCGAGCTCGATCTGGTCGGCCGAGACGGTCGTCACCGCGGAGGACTGGGCCTTCGTCCAGGCGACTCCGCGGGACGGCGAGGCGCTGACCTGCCGGATCCTCGTCGACGGCGTGAAGGAGATCGCCTCCTCGACGGCCGCGGCGGGCCAGCCCGTGACGTGCCAGGTGCCCACCGCGCCGTTCAGCTGACCCGCGCCGGTCGCGCCGGGCCCGCCGCCCGCGCCGACCGACCCGGATCCCGCCGCTCAGTACTTCGCGGACTGCCCGCCGTCGATCGGCAGCACGGCCGCGTTCACGTACGCGGCGTCCGAGGACAGCAGGAACGCGACGACCGACGCGATCTCCTCCGCCTCGCCGTAGCGCTTCGTCGGGTTGCCCTGGATGAACTGCTCGGCGGCGCCGCGCGGGTCGTCGGCGCTGATCTGCTTCATCGACGCCTCGACCATCGGCGTCCAGATGGCCCCGGGCGCGATCGCGTTGACGCGGATGCCGAACTCGCCGTACTCGACGGCGGAGTTGCGGGTGAGGCCCACGACGCCGTGCTTCGCCGCCGCATAGCCGGACTGGTTGCCGACGCCGCGGATCCCGCCGACGCTCGCGGTGTTCACGACCATGCCGGAGCCCTGCGCGCGCATCACGGCGAGCACCTTCTCGAGGCCGAGGAACACGCCGCGGAGGTTGATGGCGACGACCTTGTCGAACTCGGCGGCCGTGAAGTCCTCGGTGAGGTTCTGGCGGCCCTCGATGCCGGCGTTGTTGAAGAAGCCGTCGATGCGGCCGAAGCGCTCGATGGTCTGCTGCACGTAGGCGTCGACGTCGGACTCCTGCGACACGTCGGCGATGACGGTGAGGACCTCGGCGTCGGGCGCGGCGGCGGTGACGGCCTCGACGGTGGCGGCGAGGCCCTGCTCGGAGATGTCGACGAGGGCGAGGCGGGCGCCCTCGGAGGCGAGGCGGACGGCGGCGGCGCGGCCGAGGCCGGATCCGCCTCCCGTGATGAGGACGACCTGGTCGGCGAAGCGGGTGGTGGTCATGGGGTCTCCTGACGAGTCGGGGACGGCGGCCCGCGTCTCGTAGGCGGAGCCACTGGTCCATGCGATCGCATGGACATACCTACCGTAGGTCGGGATCCTGGGCACCGCCTCCGCGCACCGCCCGCCGCTCGGGCGCCCGCCGCTCCATCCCCCACCGCACCGCGACGAAGACGATGCCGGCGAGCACGATGTGCACGAGCACCAGCGCGATCGCGTCGGGCTCGGCGAACGCGACGTCCCAGCCCGACGACGCCCAGGCCATGCCGCCCAGCAGCACCCGGGTGACCGTGAGCTGCGTCCAGTGGAACGCCATCGCGATGAGGAGCGCGCCCTCCACCGGGATCCGCCGTGCGGCGATGAGCGCGAGCCCGAACAGCCCGAGCTGGAGCACGTACACGACCGCGTCGTTCCCGGCGGGAATCGGCGTGAAGGCGCCGGTGTCCGACCCCGCGAGCGTCCGCACGATCCAGCGGCCGGACTCGATCACGACGCCGGTGGCGGGGAAGAGGGCGGTGGTCACGAGGGTGGCGACGACGAGGCCGGTGCCGTCGCGGAGGTTCGTCCACATGTACCCGCGGAGGGCGAGCTCCTCCGGGATCGCCTCGTAGAGCGCGAGCACGAGGCCGTTGAGGAGGAGGAAGCCGACGAACGCGGCGGCGTCGATGCCGTCGACGCGGATCCAGCCGAGGAGGCCGGCCGGGACCCAGACGACCGCGCCCGTCACCGCGCCCACCCCGACGCCCAGCGCGATCGGCCGCCCGATCCGCCGCGAGAGGCCGAGGGACGCGAGGCTCCGGCGATCGAGCCGCCGGCGCAGGAGCACCACGGCGGGCACGACGAGCGCGGACATCAGCACGGCCTGCAGGACGATCCTGGCGAGCAGGCCGGCGCTGGTCGCCTGCTCCACCACGTCCGTGATGCCGATTGCCAGGCCGAGACCCACGCCGAGCACGACCCAGGCGAGGAGCGCGACCGCGACGGCGCGGATCCACGACTGCGGGCGGCGCGTCTGCGCGTCGAGGCGCGGATCCGGCGCGAGGGCGGCCGGGTCGTCCCGGTCGGCCGATGCGTTCGGGCTGGAGGCGGAGGGGCGGGCGGATGCGGGCACGGAACTCGTCTCGTCGGCGGATCGTGGGCGGCGGGCGTCCTCACCCATGCTGGCCGCAGGGTCCCCGGCGCGCGACCCCGACGGCGGCCTGGCCCGCTTCTGGGGCGCGGGATCAGGCCGCAGACGCCCCCGCTTGGCCGCCGGCCGACGTCGCCGCCTCCGGCTCCGTCGCCGGCTCCGGCTCCGGCTCCGGCTCCGGCTCCGGCTCCGTGAAGTCGAACACCAGCACCCCGTGCGGATCCGGCGCCAGCAGCCGCCCCACGAACCCCTTGAAGGCGGCGTGCTGCACATCGATGCGCGCCGGATCCGCGATGAGCGGCTCCCCGAGGTAGAGGTTGCGGTCGCCCTCCGAGGAGAAGGTCAGCACGAAGCCGAGCTCGAAGCCGCGACCGACGCCCTCGGGGCTCGACTGCCGACCGGCGTGAAGCGAGCGGATGTACGGGCCGGACCCGTCGGGGTGCGGCGAGTCGGCGAGCGCGCGGAAGCGGCGCTCCACGTCGTCGCGGTCGGCGGGCGTCGCGTCGTCCCGGAGCCGGAACAGCACGACGTGGTGCACGAGGCCGGGGACGTGGTCGCGGGCGGTGAGCTGGGCGTCGGTGAGGGCGGGGCGGGCGTCGGTGGTCATGTCCGGATCATGGCCCGATCCGGCCGGGTCGGCGCGGAGGCCGCCGACTGACCCGGATGGGGCCTCGCCACGGCGGGACCACCGCCGTACCGTGGGCGGTACCCGCACGACCGCACGGCCGCACGGACGCACGGCCGCGGCGTCCGGGCCCGCGACGAGGAGGCCGCATGTCCGACCCGCTCGACGGCCTCGACCCCGACGCCGCCCTCGCCCGGCGCCTCCGCGACGATCCCGATGCCGCGCGCCGTCTCGAGGGGCTGCGACGCACCGCCTACGGCCGCGACGGATCCACCGCGCCGCTCGTCGAGGTCCCCGCCGACCTCCGCGCGCGCACGGGGTACGACGAGGCCGAGCTGCCGGCGCCGCTCGTCGCGCTGCTCGCGGCGGAGGCACGGCTCGTCGACGAGGGCGCGGCGCTGCTCGCGGCGGAGCGGCCCGCGGTCACGGCAGCGGACGCGGACGCGGCTTCCACGCCAGCGGCTCTCGACGACGACCGCACAGCGGACGCCCCCGTCGCCGCGCCCGCCCGCCGCCGGGCGCTCCGACCCGGTCCGCTCGCGGTTCTCGCGGCCGGCGTCCTCGTGCTCGCCGGGCTCGGCGTCGCCTCCGCCGCAGGCCTCCTCGACGTCGGCCGCACCACCGCCTCGCCGCCGCCCTCGAGCGGCGGCTCCACCGCCACCGCGACCGCCACCCCGCGCGGCCAGGCGATGGGCACGCCCGACGGCCGACGCGGATCCGTCGTCCCCGACTTCACGGCCGATCCACCCGTCCCGGTCCCGCAGACCGATGCCGAGCTGGCCGAGAGCCTGCAGGTGCGCGCCGATCAGGCCTGGCGCCTCGTGCTCGACCAGGAGCCCGACGCGGTGCGGCCCGACGTGCAGACGGAGCGCGTGGTCGACGAGGAGGACCACATCGACCAGCAGATCGCCTGCCTGCGGGACGCGGGCGTCACGGCGTCCAGGGTCGGAGACGACAGCTACGAGCTGACCGACGCGGATCCGGTCGCCGTCTACGTCTGCCAGGTCCGCTTCCCCCAGCGGGAGGCCGGCCCGCGATCCGACGCCGAGCTGGCCTACATCCACGACTACTACCTCTCCTACCTGATCCCCTGCTACGCCGCGGAGGGGAGGCCGTACGACGGCGAGGTCCCCGCGGTCGACGACTTCATCGCCGCCGTGCGCGCCGAGCGGCCTTGGACCCCATTCCCGCGCGCCATGGACGAGCGGATCGCCGAAGCGTGCCCGGTGCTCCCGGCGGCCTACCGGTGACGGCGGCGGCCGCGACCGCCGCGGTCGGGGACACCGGTGACCCCCGCGCGCGCCGCCCCGCCGCCGCACTCACGGAGGTCCGATCCCCCCGCGGTTAGGGTGGATCCCGTGCGCGCGACCCCCGGACCCGGCCCCCGCGCCACCGGTCCGCGATGACGGACCGGCACAGCCCCTTCACCCCCGACGACGACGGCGCCTCGCCCTTCGACCGGCCCGCGCGCTCCTCGCGTCCGCGACGCGAGCGGATCCGCGACCGACGTGCCCGCGACGCCGAGGCGGGAGCCGGCCCGGCGCCCGGCCCGGCGACCGCGACCCTCACGGCCCCGCCCCCGCCCGCCGCGCACGACCACCCCCACGACCACGACGCCCCGCGCCCGTCCCCCACCGGGATCCGCACCGGCCTCGTCACGGGCCTCGCCCTCGTCCTCCTGCTGCTCGCCCTCCGCGCCGCCTCCCCCGCGCTCGGCGACAGCGTGCTCCCCGACCGCCTCCAGGACCTCGTCACGCTCTCGGTCAGCGTCATCGTGGAGTCGCTGCCGTTCGTGATCCTCGGCATCGTCCTGTCGATCGTCGTGCAGGTGTGGGTGCCGCCCGGCGTCATCGAGCGCCGCCTGCCGCGGAACCCCTTCGCGCGCCGCGCCTGCATCTCGTTCCTCGGCATGGCGCTGCCGGTCTGCGAGTGCGGCAACGTGCCGCTCGCGCGCGGCCTGGTGGTGCGCGGCTTCACGGTGCCGGAGTCGATCACGTTCCTGCTGGCCGCGCCGATCCTCAACCCGATCACCATCATCACGACGCACGCGGCCTTCGGCTGGGACGGCTGGATCCTCGTGGCCCGCCTCGTCGGCGGCTTCCTCATCGCGAACGTGGTCGGCTGGCTGTTCAGCCTCCACCCCGAGCCCGACCGGCTCCTCACCGACGAGTTCCGCGCCGAGTGCGCGCTGCCGGACCCGCACGCGCACGGCGGCGCCCGCGTCCGGAAGTCGATCTCGCTGTTCGGCCGCGAGGCGACCACGATCATGCCGGCGCTCGTCATCGGCTCCCTGCTCGCGGGTCTCATCCAGGTCGCCGTGCCGCGCGAGGTGCTCGTCACGCTCGGCGGCAGCCCGATCCTCTCGGTGCTCGCGCTCATGCTCCTGGCCTTCGTCGTCTCCGTCTGCTCCAACGTCGACGCGTTCTTCGTGCTCTCGTTCGGATCCGTGTTCCTCCCGGGCGGCATCGTCGCCTTCCTGGTGTTCGGCCCGGTCATCGACGTGAAGATGCTCGCGCTCATGCGCACCACCTACTCGACCCGCACGCTCGTGATGATCACCTCGGTCGTCGCGCTGATCAGCCTCGCGCTGGGATGGGGAGTCAATGCCATCGCCTGACGACCGGACCGACGGACACCCGATGCCCGCCGACGCGAGCGCCGCGGACACCCGCACCGCCGACCGCGCGGCCCCCGCCCTCCGCCGCGCCCGCCGCCGCCGTGCCGCGGGCGGCCGCGCCTCCTCCACCGTGGGCCTCGTGCTCCTCGCCGCGTGCATCGTCTCGACGCTGTGGCTCACGATCACCGGGCAGCTCGGCCTCTACATCCACCCGCGCTACTTCGTCTTCACGGCGATCATGGCGGTCATCGGCCTCGTCGCCACCGTCGCCGGGTTCGCGCTCCGCCCCGCCGAGGCGGCCGACGACCACGATCACGCGCACGACCACGACGGCGGCGGATCCGCGTCGCCCGCCGCCCGCCGCACCCTCCGCGCCCGCGCCTCCCGCGTCGCCGTCGCGACCGTCGTCACGATCACGGTCGTCGCCGTCCTCGTGCTCCCGCCGCGCACGCTCACCCAGAGCACGGTGACGCAGCGTGCCCTCAACTCGAGCACGGTCTCCTCCGACGCCGCGCCCGACCAGGAGCTCCTCGGCACGAGCGACTTCTCCACGCTCGGCGTCAAGGACTGGTCGCAGCTCCTCGCGCAGACCACGGACCCCACCTTCTTCACCTCGAAGTCCGTCGACATCACGGGCTTCGTCAGCGCCGACCCCGACGACCCGGAGGACGTCTTCTACGTGACCCGCTTCGTCGTCACCTGCTGCGCGGTCGACGCGCAGCCCGTCGGCGTGCCCGTCTACCAGCCCGGCTGGAAGTCGACGCTCCAGACCGACGAGTGGGTGGAGGTGAAGGGCCCCTTCGCCTCGAACCCGAGCGCGAAGAGCCGGCAGCCGCTGGCCGTGATGCCGCAGGGCGTGACGAAGGTCGACCAGCCCGCCGACCCCTACGTCTACTGAGCCGTCCGTGACCGACGCCGCCCGATCCCCGCGCGCCTTCCGCCGGGCGTTCACCGCCGTGATCCTCGTGCTCGTGCTCATCGCCGGCGGCCTGCTCGCGGTCGCCGGCAGCCAGGGGCCGCGGCTCGTGCGCACCGACGTGGATCCGCTCGCCGTCGTGCAGCAGTCGCGCCAGCGGCTCGTGCTCGCGGCGAACCGGCCGGTGGCGCCGCTCGACGCGTCCCGCGTGCGGATGGAGCCGGGCGCCGACTTCACCGTGGACACGCAGGCCGACCGCATCATCCTCGACTTCACGCGCCCGCTGGCGTACGACGCCGACTACACGGTGTCGATCGACGGCGTCCAGGGCGTCGGCGGCGGCCCAGCGTCGGACCTCGCGACGTCGTTCCGCACGGGCGACCCCGGCATGTACGTGCTCGTCCGCGGTGGCGAGCAGCAGGCCGACCGCATCCTCCGCCAGGACGTCGCCGGGAGCGGCGAGGGCACGAGCGACGTGGTGTTCCAGGCCACGAAGATCCAGGAGTACGCGGTCGTCGGGAAGTCGCTCGTGGTCGCGACGCTCCAGGACGACGGCACGAACGGGCTCGTCATCGCGGCGCTGGACGGATCCGGCCAGGCCGACCTCCCCCTGCCCGGCCGCGGCGCCCTCGACGACCTGCACGCGGAGGACGCGGGCACCACGGTCGGCTTCCGCTTCACGAGCGCGGACGGCGGGCCCTACGACGACACCCTCATGGTCGACGACGTGGGCGCCGGTGCCGCCCCCGCTGCCGTGACGGGCCTCGACGGACGGGAGCTCAGCGTGCAGGCGTGGGGCTTCGTGCCCGGCCGCCCGCAGCTCGTGGCGCACGGGCAGGACGGCGACCTGTACCTCGTGACGGTCGACGGATCCACGCCCATCGTGCCGCTCGGCCGCCACGGCACGCTCGGCCCGTTCTCGGCGGACGGCACGCGGCTCGCGGTCACGGATCCGGGTTCGACGACCGAGATCGACCTCCGCACGGCGCAGCAGACGCGGCTGCCCACCGAGACCGGCGGCGCCGACCTGCAGTACGACGGCGCGATCTCGTTCGTGCCCGGCGACGACGCCGCGGTGCTCCGCGTGCGCACGTCCCTCGACGCCGGGACCGGCACCGCCACGCAGCGGCTCGTGGTCGTGCGCGACGGGAAGGCGAGCGACGTGTACGTGCCCGCGGATCCCCGGACCCGCATCACGGGCCTGAAGGTGACGCCCAACGGCCGCTTCGCGCTGCTCGAGACCGTGCCGGATCCGGCCCGCGGCGCGAGCGACGACTACCCGCGGAACCCGCGCGACTCGACCGTGACCACGCTCTTCGTCGAGCTCGCCACCGGCACGGTGACCCGCAGCGTGGCGGGCTTCGCGGTCACGATCGGCTGATCCCGCGCGGACCGTCGGAGGATGGACCCATGACGCATCCTCCCGTGACCGACATCGCCGCCGAGCTCCGCGAGGTGACCGCCCACTGGACGCCCCGGGTCGTGGGGCGGGTGAACGACCAGTACGTGAAGGTCGCGAAGCTGCTCGGCGAGCTGACGTGGCACGCGCACGACGCCGAGGACGAGATGTTCCTGGTCGTGTCGGGCCGACTCCGCATCCAGCTGCCCGACGACCGGGAGGTCGTGCTCGGACCCGGCCAGTTCCACGTCGTGCCGCGGGGCGTGCGGCACAACCCGGTCGCCGACGAGGAGGTGGAGATCGTCCTGATCGAGACGGTCACCACGGCGCACACCGGCGAAGTGGTCGTCCCGGGCACGGTTCCGGTGGAGCGCCAGGTCGGCGACTTCCGCTGACGCGAGGTCGCGGGATCCGCCCCCGCACGCACGACGGCCCCGGCTCCCGATGAGGGAGACGAGGCCGTCGATGCGTTCTGCTGTGATCGCAGGTGGTGCGTCCCGGCGGAGCCGGGTGGGTGCTACTTGGTGTTGACGGTGATCTTGGCGATGCCGACGACGAGCTTGTCGGTGACGGCGTCGGTCTTGAAGGTGCTGTTCAGCAGCGATGCGGCGTCGGGGCTGATCTTGACCGTGGTGCCCTCGAGGACGGCCTTGTCGCTCTCCATCGCGAGGGGCTTCAGGGTCGTGCCGTCGAGGTTGAAGATGTAGACGTCCTTCATGACCTCGCCGTCGCCGACCTGGACCGAGCCGGTGAGGCGGCTGGTGCCGGGGTCGATGACGAAGTCGGTGAGCTTCACGACGGTCGAGCCGGCGGTGAGGCTGATGCCGGAGCCGGAGTGGTCGATCTCGCCCTGGACGTAGGGGCGGTAGGACTGCTGCGGGTCGAAGTACTTCACGTTGCCGCCGGTGATGGGGAACGCGAGGGTGCCGGTGGCGCCGTCGAGGGTCGCGGTGCCGATGACGCCGGGGGTCAGGCCCAGGGTCGTGAGGGCGCCAGTGAAGCCGGAGTCGAGCGTGACCTTGGTGTCGACGCCGGTGAGCTTCGGGATCGTGGCGAGAGCGGTCGGGTTCGCCTCGGTCGTCGCGGTCGCGGCGGGCTTCGACGAGGACGAGGAGGACGAACCGGAGTCGGAGGGGGTCGAGCAGGCCGCGAGGCCGACGACGAGGAAGCCGGCGGTGGCGAGGCCGAAGACGGACTTGGTGAGGTTGCGCATGATGATTCCTTCGCTGTGTGGGCTGGGATCCACCCGGTTCCCCCGGGCGACACAGGGACTTCGGCGCCGCGGCGGATCGGGTTGGGGCGGGTTCTCCATTCCCAGGTTCTGGCCAGGTTCGGGGGGCGCTCCCCCGGGATCACGGGGAACCGCTGCCCCCGTCGCCGATGCGGGGATTGACTTCCGACTGTCGGCGACATATCGTCGATGCATCGCGACAGCACGCCGCGATCCCCACGCATCCCGACCGGAAGGAGCGCGACATGCGCACCCACGACCAGAACCCGCACCACGACCACCACGACCACGACCGCGACGGCGTCCCCGCCGACCGCCACGAGCCCCGCAGGCAGCACCACCGCGGCGGACGCCCGCGCATCATGCCGGGCCACCCGCTCGCGCGCGGCTTCCGCCCCGGCGACGGCCCCGGCTTCCCGGGGTTCCCGGGCATCCCGGGCATGGGCGGCTTCGGCGGCCCCGGATTCGGCGGTCCCGGATTCGGCCCGGGCCGCGGACGCGGCGGACGGGGACGCGCCCGCCGTGGCGACGTCCGCCTCGCGATCCTCTCCCTCCTCGCCGACGCGCCCTCGAACGGCTACGGCCTCATCACCGGCATCGCCGCGAAGACCGAGGGCGCGTGGCGGCCGAGCCCCGGATCCGTCTACCCGACGCTCCAGCAGCTCGTCGACGAGGACCTCATCGTCGCCGACGAGACCGGGGCCAAGAGCGTCTACTCCCTCACCGACCAGGGCCGCGCCCACGTCGAGGAGCACCAGGCCGAGATCGACGCGGCTTGGGCCGCCACCACCGACAGGTCCGAGGGCGAGGACGCGTTCCAGACGAGCCTCATGAAGCTCATGGGCGTCGTGAAGCCGCTGATGCACGACGCGACCGACGCCCAGCGCCAGGCCGCGGCGGCGAAGCTCGACGAGACGCGGCGCGCCCTGTACGCGATCCTCGCGGACTGACCCGGGCGCACGCTCCCCGCACGACGACGGCCCCCGCATCAGCGGGGGCCGTCGTCGTGCGTCGGGGCGGATCAGCGGATCGCTGCGCCGGTGTCGAGGTCGTCGCCGGCCTCCAGGTCGGGCCCGTCGGACTGGGTGATGTCGATGCCGAGCCCGCCGTCGGCGTCCTCGTCGTCGAGCGCGGTCGCGTCCTCGTCGTCGAGCGGGACGACGCGCTCGGCGTCGATGGCCTCCTGCGCCTCGCGGGCGTCGGTGCCGACGAGCTCCTCCTCGTCGATGCCGGTGTCGTCCAGGTCGCGGTCGGCGGGGTCGCGCGGGTTCTCGATGTCGCTCACGGTGCTCTCCTCTGCTGGTCGATGCGGCGCGGTGGCGCCGTGCCTCGACGCTACGCGCCCTCGCTCCGCGCGTGCTGGCCCGGTGCGTCCCGGGAGCGCCGCACGGGAACCCGGATCACCCCGCGTTGACGGTGATCCGGTGCCAGCCGGTCGCGCCGTCGGGGGCGGGCGGCACCTCGTCGGCGGTCTGCGTGGCGCCCGTCGTGTCGGTGGCGCGCACCTCCACGCTGTGGGATCCGCTCGCCGCGTCCCACGCGTACGACCACTGCCGCCACGTGTCCGCGCCCACGCCGTCGCCGAGCGTCGCCTCGACCCAGTCGCCCTCGTCGACGCGCACCTCCACCTTCTGGATGCCGGTGTGCTGCGCCCAGGCCATGCCGGCGATCGCCGTGCGGCCGGCGTCGACGCGCGCGCCGGAGCGCGGGGTGTCGATGCGCGAGCCGGTCTTGATCGGGCCGCGCTCGGTCCAGCCGCGCGTCGACCAGTACGCGACGTCCTCGGCGAACGTCGTCACCTTGAGCTCGGTCACCCACTTCGTGGCGGAGACGTAGCCGTAGAGGCCGGGCACCACCATCCGCACGGGGAAGCCGTGCTCCTGCGGCAGCGGCTCGCCGTTCATGCCGACCGCGAGGATCGACGCGCGGTCGGGATCCGTGAGCGCCTCGAGCGGCGTGCTCGCGGTCCAGCCGTCCTGGCTCGTGGACAGCACCATGTCGGCGCCCGCGGTGGGCCGGGCACGCTCGAGCAGGAGGCGGATGGGGTAGCCGAGCCAGAGCGCGTTGCCAATGAGGTTCCCGCCGACCTCGTTCGAGACGCAGGTGAGGGTCGTCACGTGCTCCTCGAGCGGGAGGGCGAGCAGCTCGGCGAACGTGATCTCGACCTCCTGCTCGACCATGCCCGTGATCCGCAGCGTCCAGGAGGAGGCGTCGACCGACGGCACCTGCAGCGCGGTGTCGATGCGGTAGAAGTCGGCGGCGGGCGTGACGAAGGGGGCGAGGCCGGGCACACCGAGCTCGGCGGTCGCGGGGATCGCGGCGGCGGGAGTCGTCGCGCGCGGCAGCACGAGGGTGCGGCGGAAGTCGTCCACGCGGGCGGAGGCGGCGTTGATGCCGCGGGCCACGGATCCGGCGACCACGGACGCGGCGCCGGCGACGACCGTCATGAGGAGGAAGGTGCGGCGCTCGACGCGCGCGCCGGATCCCGGGGTGAGGGGCGCGCGCTGGGCCGGGCGGGCGATGCCGCGCACGGGCTCCGCGGTCTGCGCCGAGTAGGAGGCCGAGCGGGTCGCGGCGTCGCGCCAGTCGCGGAGGCGGTCGGCGCCGCGGTGGAGGACGAAGACGCCCGCGATCATGCCGACGACGGTCGGGATCGCGGCGGCACCCGTCGCCCCGGCGCGCGTGGTGGCGGCGAGCACGGCGACCCCGGCGAACAGGGCCAGCACCACCACGCCGAGCGGCGGACGCCGCACCTGCAGGATGCCGGCGAGCGCGGCCGCGGCGAGCACCACGAACCCGAGCACGACGATCAGCGCGACCTTGTCCCCCGTGCCGAACACGGCGATCACCGCGTCCTTGACGCCCGCGGGCACGAGGTCGATGACGAGCGCGCCCACCGCGAGCACCGGGCTCGCGGTCGGCGCCACGAACGCCGCCGTGATCTCGGCGACGGCCAGCACGGCGAGCGCCGCGACGATCCCCAGGAACGCCGACCACGCGCGGAGGGCGGCGCGGGTCACGAGGCGACCGGCTTGCTGTACGGCAGGATCACGTCGAAGCGGCAGCCGCCGTCGATGTTCTGGACGGTGACGTCGCCGTCGTGGGCGCGGACGATGCCGCGCACGATCGCGAGGCCGAGGCCCGCGCCGCCGCCGCCGGACGCGTAGCCGCCGTCGTGCGAGCCCTCCGCCTGCACGGCCGGATCCGGTGCCGCGGCCTCCGCGGACGCGGCGGGGAAGTCGGGTCCGAGGGCGGCCTTCGCGGCGGCGCTCGCGCCGTACGCGCGCGGGGTGCGGGATCCGGTGCTCCGCCAGCCCGCGTCGAACACGCGTGGGAGGTCGGCCTCGGGGATGCCGCCCGCGGTGTCCTCGACGGAGAGCACGGCGAGGTTGCCGGAGTCGCGGTGCGCGGAGATGACGATGCGGCCGCCCGGCAGCGACTGCTGGATGGCGTTCATGACGAGGTTGCCGACGACGCGCGACAGCTCGCGCGGATCGCCCTGCACCACGAGGTCGTCGTGCGCGGTGACACCGCGGAGATCGACCTTGCGCGCCTGCGCGACCGGGCCGAGCTCGGCCACCGTGTCGCTCACGACGTCGTAGAGGGAGACGCGCTCGACCGCGAGCTCGAGGCTGCCGGAGTTGATCCGGGACAGCTCGAACAGGTCGTCCACCATGCCGTTGAGCCGGTTCGCCTGCACGCGGATCTGCCGGAAGTAGCGGTGCACGTCGTCGACCATGCCGTCCTCGAGGGACTCGGCCATGGCGCGGATGCCGGCGAGCGGCGTGCGCAGGTCGTGCGACATCCACGCGATGAGCTCACGGCGGCTGCGCTCCTGCGCCTCCATGCGGTCCCGGGCGTCGGCGAGGCGGCGGTTGGCGGCGCTCAGCTCGCGGGCCAGCTGCGCGAACTCGGTGCTGGTGGGGCGGCCGGGCTCGACCGCGGCCTCCTCGCCCATGGACGCGGCGTACCGGCCGAGCTCGCGGCTGCCGCGCACGAGGGTCATGCCGAGCATCGCGGCCATCACGAGGGAGACGAGCGCGGAGACCGCGGCGACGGAGAGGAAGGCGGTGAGGCCGGCGTCGTCGACGAGCATGCCGGCGGTGACGGCGACCATGCCGCCCACGACCGAGAGCACGGCGGCGAGCGCGACCACGCAGATCTGGAGCACGAGCGACCGGCGGCGGAGCAGGCGCAGCAGCACGCTCGCGCCGAGGCCGACGATGGCGGCGCACACCAGCGCCGTCAGGACGACGATGAGGAAGGAGTCGGCGGTCACGCGTCGTCCCCGGCGACGGGGGCGGGGGCGGATGCGGCGGCGTCGTCCCCGGCAGGGTCGTCAGCGACGGCGGCAGCCCCGGGAGCAGGCGCGGCAGCGGCATCGGGCGCGGCAGCGGCATCGGGCGAGGCCGCGACGGGCGCCGCGGCGTCCGGGTCGAACCGGTAGCCCACGCCCCAGACGGTGCCGAGGAGCACGGGGTGCGCGGGATCGGCCTCGATCTTCTCCCGCAGGCGCCGCACGTGGACGGTGACGGTGGAGAGGTCGCCGATCTCCCAGCCCCACACGGAGCGGAGCAGGTCGTCGCGGCCGAAGACGCGGCGCGGGTTCCGCAGCAGGAAGGCGAGCAGGTCGAACTCGCGCGAGGTGAGGGAGAGCATCGCGCCGGCCTGGTGGATCTCGCGCGCGCCCAGGTCGAGCACGAACGGGCCCGCCACGAACGGCGGCTCCGGCACGGCCTCGGGCACGGTGCGGCGGAGCACGGCGCGCACGCGCAGCACGAGCTCGCGCGGGGAGAAGGGCTTGGCGAGGTAGTCGTCGGCGCCGGCGTCGAGGCCGTTGACGCGGTCCTCGCCCTGCCCGAGCGCCGTGAGCATCACGACGGGGACGGGCGAGTCGGGGTTCTCGGCGCGGATCCGGCGGCACACCTCGAGGCCGTCGAGCCCGGGGAGCATGCGGTCGAGCACCACGAGGTCGGGCATCCGCTCGGTCGCGACGCGCACGGCCTCGAGGCCGTCGGCCACGGTCTCCACCTGGAAGCCGGACGCCTTGAGGTACCGGCACACGACCTCGTTCACGGTCGGGTCGTCCTCCACCACGAGGATGCGGCGGCCGCGGAGCGGATCCTGCCGGGTCGCATCGGGCCGCGCGGCGTCGGGGCGGGCGGTGTCGGCGCGCGCGGGGTCGTAGGTGGGGCTCACCCGGCCAGACTATGCGCGCTCCCTGGGGCCGGACCCGCGCGGTGTCCGGCTTGCGAGCGAGCCGTCACCCCTGCGCGGACGCCCACCCGCGTGCTCCTAGGCTCGACGGATGACGGAAGCGCTCGTGGACGTGGTCCTCCCCTGCCTCGACGAGGAGGGGGCCCTGCCCTGGGTGCTCGGCCGGCTGCCCGAGGGGTACCGCGCGATCGTCGTCGACAACGGATCCACCGACCGCTCCGCCGAGGTCGCCCGGGAGCACGGCGCGCTCGTGGTCGCCGAGTCGCGCCGCGGGTTCGGAGCGGCGGCGCACGCCGGGCTCGAGGCGGCGACCGCGCCGCTGGTCGCGTTCTGCGACGCCGACGCGTCGATGGATCCGGCCCTCCTCCCCCGCGTCGTCGACCCCGTCCGCCACGGCGAGCGCGACCTCGTGCTCGGCCGCCGCGTCCCGTCCGCGCGCGGCGCGTGGCCGCTGCACGCGCGCATCGCGAACCTGGAGCTCGCGCGGCGGCTGCGGCGGATCACGGGCGTGCCGCTGCACGATCTCGGGCCCATGCGGTGCGGCCGGCGGGAGGATCTGCTGGCGCTCGGGATCCTCGACCGGCGCAGCGGCTATCCGCTGGAGATGCTGCTGCGGGCGTCGGCCGCCGGGTGGAGCATCCTGGAGGTGGACATGCCGTACGCACCGCGCGTCGGGCGGTCCAAGGTCACCGGCACCGTGCGCGGGACCGTCACCGCCGTCCGCGACATGTCGCGCGTGCTCGCCGAGGCGCGGGCCGCCGCGGCGGGCGCCCACCAGGCACCGGGAGGATCCGCATGACCGCCGTCGTCGTCATCGCCAAGGAGTGCATCCCCGGTCGCGTGAAGACGCGCCTGCATCCGCCGTTCACGCTCGAGGAGGCGGCCGAGCTCGCCTCCGCCGCCCTCGCCGACACGCTCGCGGCCGTCGACGACGCGGCCCCCGAGCGCCGCGTCCTCCTCTTCGACGGCACGACGCCGCCCGCCGAGGCCGCCGGCTACGACGTCATCCCGCAGGTGGCGGGCGACCTCGACGAGCGCCTCGCCGCCATGTTCGACGCGCTCGACGGTCCCGTCCTCCTCGTCGGCATGGACACCCCGCAGCTCACCGCCGACCTCCTCCGTCCCGTGCTCGACTCGTGGGCCGACGGCGCCCGCGGACCCGACGCGTGGTTCGGCCCCGCGAACGACGGCGGCTTCTGGGCGCTCGGCCTCCGCGAGCCGGACGGCGCGCTCGTGCGCGGCGTGCCCATGTCGCGCGACGACACCGGAGCCGTGCAGCTGTCGCGCCTGATCGACGCCGGGCTCGACGTCGCGATGCTGCCCGAGCTCACCGACGTGGACACCGTCGACGACGCGCTCGAGGCCGCCGCCGCCGCACCCGCCCATCGCTTCGCCGCCGCGCTCCGAATCCTGATGACCGGCCCGGGCATCCCCGTCGCCGCCGCATCGCACGCCGCACCGCAGAGGGATCCCGCATGAGCCTGGCAGTCGACCACCCCGAGGACCGCGCGACCGCGCGCGACCGCACCTTCGGATCCGGTGGCGGCGAGCCGTACGCCCGTGCGCTCCGCGACTCCGGCGAGGTGCTGTTCCTGTCCCTCACGGCGGACGACGACAGCGCCGAGGTCATCGACATCAGCCGGTGGAGCGCCGACGCCGACGAGGTCGACGCGAGCCTGCTCGCCGACGCCTGCGGCCCGGTCCTCGACATCGGCTGCGGCCCGGGCCGCATGGTCCGCGCCGCGATGGACGCCGGGCTCGGCGCCCTCGGCATCGACGTCTCCCCCACCGTGGTCGAGATGGCCGCCGGCCAGGGCCTCCCCGTCCTGCACCGCTCCGTGTTCGAGCGGCTCCCCCGCGAGGGCGGCTGGGGCACGCTCCTCCTCCTCGACGGCAACATCGGCATCGGCGGCGACGCGGGCGCGCTCCTCGCCCGGTGCGGCGAGCTGCTCGACGACGAGGGCGCGCTCGTGGTGGAGACCCACCCGGATCCCTCGCGCGACCGCACGTTCGAGTGCACGGTCGAGGACGGCCAGGGCCGCGCGAGCGATCCCTTCCCCTGGGCGCAGGTCGGCCGCGACGCGGTCGCGCGCCTCGCCGAGGACGCGGGCCTCGCGCCCGCTCAGTCCTGGGTGACCGGCGGCCGGTCCTTCTCGCGCCTCGTCCGCGCGTAGACCACCGCGACCACGGCGGTCGCCACCGCGGTGGCGACCCACATGAGGGCGAGCCGGGGCGCGTAGTCGGCGATGAGGATCGTCGGGTTGTCGTTCCCGATGGCGCGCGCCCGGATCTCCGGGATGACGACGACGGTCATCACGGCCATCACGATGACGCCCGCCTGCACGATCACGAGCGCGCCCGGTGGCAGCCGGCGGCCGGCTCTGCGCAGCAGGAGGCCCGCGACGAACACGACGGGCGACAGGATCGCGTCGTGCACGAGGATCGCGACGAGCAGGAAGACGGCGACGCCGACGACCTGGTCCGGACGCTGGGAATCGAGGAGCACGAGCGCGCCGAGGACGAGGCCGGCGACGCCCACCGCGACGAGCGCGATCCGGGCCGCGAGCACGCCGCGGGATGCGGGCGCGGGGACGGTTCGTGTGCCGGTCATCACATCGCCTCCAGGGTCGAGAGCCACTTGGTCTGCAGCACGCCGGGCCGTCCGGGCGCGATCATGCGCGCCGGGTAGCCGTGCTGGATGTCGAGGGGCGCGCCGTCGAGCTCGAGCGCCACGAGGGTGAGCGGGTCGCGCACGTACTCGGGCCCCATCTCGGTCCGGCGGAAGCCGCCGCGCTGCTCGAGGCTCGTGACCCGCAGCCGCGCGCCGGGGTCGGCGCCGACCGCGTCCATCAGGTCCGTCAGGCGCACGCCGCGCCAGGTCGCCGACTGGCTCCAGCCCTCGACGCACGCGATGGGGAGCGTGGCGGTGACGAGCTCCATGGCGCGCAGGTCGTCCATCGTGAAGGCGCGCGACGCGGATCCGGCGGAGACGGTGAGCGTCCATCCGGGATCCACCGCCGTCTCGGTCACACCCGCGGCCTCGGCCGTGCGGTTGACGGGGAGCGCCTGCGGGCCGGTGCCCATGACGCGCGGGCCGAAGGCGTTGAACGGGGCGAGGAGCCGGAAGGACTGGCCGGCCGTGAGCCCCACGACCGCGGCCACCGATGCGCCGACCGCGACGAGGAACCCGCGGCGCGCGACGGGCGCAGGCGCGACGGGCGCGCCGTCGATCCAGGCGGTGACGCGGCCGGTGAGGCCGCGAGGAGCGCGCGCGTCGCGCGCGGCGGGATCCGGCGCGTCGTCCACGATGGGCGACTCGTCGGCCTGCCCGCGCCGCCAGTGGCCGGCGATGGCGGGCAGCTTCACGCCGATGTGGATCGCGAGCGAGCCGATCACCACGAACGCCAGCGCGTAGTGCGTCTGCCGGAAGTAGAAGGGGAACGGCACCCACTGGAAGGTGTTGAGGAGGCCCATCGTCACCTCGAGGAGCGATGCGCCCACGAACACGGCGATGGACGCGCGCTCCAGGAACGAGACGACCCCGGTGACCGGCGGGTACGTGAGCAGCTCGGGGAAGACGATCCAGAGCTTGGCGAGCAGCAGCGGCACGCACGCGATGCCCGCGGTGATGTGGATGCCCTGCGTCACCCGGTACAGCGAGACGGGCGCTGTGGGGAAGCGCATCCACGGCAGCGGGTCCTGGAGGAAGTGGCTGTAGAGGCCCGTGCCGAAGCAGACCAGGAAGGCGAGGCCCAGCAGGCGGCCGATCACGACCGCCATCCGGGTCGTGCGGGCGGGCGACGCGAGCCGGCGCCGTGCCTCGTGCATCAGCGTCCGCATGGGGGCCTTCCTTCGTCTGCCGGACGACCGGTGAAGCCCGGTCGGCGGTCGTCGAGCCGCGCGACGTCACAATGGGGTGTGCGCACCGCCCTCACCGCCTTCGTCCTGCTCGTGATGTCCGTGCTCACCGGGTGGTCGGTGATCGCGTTCGATCTGTTCGGCGACGCCGACGACGAGGCCTTCTTCCGTCGCGAGGGTGCCGCGCCGTTCTTCTGGCTCGTGGTCGTCATCTGGGTGGTGTTCGGAGCGGCGGTCCTCCTGGTGCGGAAGCTGCCGGCGAGAGCCGCCGTTGCGCTCATCATCCTCGGATCCGTGGGTCTCGGCGGCGCCGCGCTGGTCGGACCGCCGAACACCAGCACTGATTCCGCGCGATACGCGTGGGACGGCATCGTGCAGAACGCGGGCGAGTCGCCGTACCGGTACACGCCGGCCGATCCGGAGCTCCGCGACCTCCGGCCCGAGTGGCTCTATCCGAAGACCGTCGTCGGGTCGGACGGGGCCGCCACCTGCGAGGGGAAGCGGATCATGGGCGTCCGCGAGGAGGAGACGCACGAGCCCATGTGCACGGCCCTCAACCGCCCGAAGGTGCCGACCATCTACCCGCCCATGGCCGAGCTGTTCTTCGCGGGCGTGCGCGCGGTCGTGCCCGTGGGCGCCGAGTACGCGGCGTTCCAGGTCGCGGGCCTGGTGATGATGACGGCCGTCACGCTCCTGCTCCTGCGCGCGCTGCGGAAGCGCGGCAAGCCGCTGTGGTGGGCGGCGCTCTGGGCGTGGTGCCCGCTCGTGGCGAGCGAGGTCGTGACCAACTCGCACGTCGACGCCCTCGGGGTGCTGCTCGCGCTCGCGGCGTCGCTGCTCGTCGCGGGCGGGATGCGCTGGCGCGGCGGCATCGCGCTCGGGGCGGCGATCGCCACCAAGCTCATCCCGGTCATCGCGGCGCCGGCGCTCCTGCGGAAGCAGCCGTGGAAGGTGATCACCGCGGCGGTCGTGACCTTCGCGCTGCTGTACGTGCCGTACGTCATCAGCACCGGGATCGCGGTGCTCGGCTACCTGCCCGGCTACCTGCAGGAGGAGGGCTACGACGACGGCGGGCGCTTCCCCCTCATCGAGCTCGTGGTGCCGGGGCGGTTCGGGCTGATCGCGGTCGCGCTGATCCTCGCGGTGACCGCCGGGCTCGTCTGGCGGCGGACGGACCCGGCCGATCCCTGGCTCGGCCAGCTCGTGATGATCGGCGTCACCCTCCTCGCCGTCAGCCCGCGCTACCCCTGGTACGCGCTGCTGCTCATCCCGTTCATCGCCATGACGGGCCGCGGCGAGTGGTTCGCGGTGGTGGCGGCGCTCGCGCTGCGGCTCTTCGCGCCGGACGAGGAGGCGTGGCAGATCGCGCTCGGGGCCGCGCTGGCGATCGTCGTGGTCGGCTCGCTCGTGCGCCTCGGGCCGGACGGGCGACGGCGGCTCGTCCCGGCGGCCGTGCGGCGGCGGCTGGGCCGGGATCGCGTGCCGGCCGACGGACCTCCCGCGCGCTGACTCAGCTCCCGCGCGGGATCCGCGCGCGCAGGCGCTCGCCGGCGGCCGGTCGGAGCGCGGCGAACGCGGCGGCGTCGAGCTCCGCGGTGACCTCGGCGCCCGCGTCCGGCATCAGCTCGGCGGCGTCGGTCGCGGCGAGGCGCAGGGTGACGCGGATCCGCCCGGCCGCGGCCTCCACACGGCGGACGACGCCGGCGATCTCGACGTGGGTGGTCTCGACGTCGGTGGTCTCGACGTGGGTGGCGCGCTCGGGCCCGGCGTCGGATCCGCGCGCCAGCCGCACGTCGGCGGGCGCGGCGAGCAGCACGACCCGGCGCCCCACGGCGTCCCGGCCCTCCACGCGGTTCATGCCCACGAGCCGGGCGACGTACGCGGTCGCGGGCCGGGTCGCGACCTCCGTGGGCGCGCCCTCCTGCACCGCGCGGCCGTCCTCCAGCACCAGGATCCGGTCGGCGAGCGCGAGCGCGTCCACCGGGTCGTGCGTCACGAGCACGGCCGCGCCGCCGAACCGGCGGAGCTCCTCGGCGAGGAGGTCGCGCACGTCGAGCCGCGTGCCCGCGTCCAGCGCAGCCATGGGCTCGTCGAGGAGGAGCAGCGGCGGCTCGAGCACGAGCGCGCGGGCGAGCGCGACGCGCTGGGACTGGCCGCCGGAGAGAGCCGCCGGCCGCCGGTCGGCGAGGGGCGCGATCCCGAGCCGGTCGAGGAGGGCGCGGGCGCGGCCCTCGGCCTCCGCTCGCGGGACGCCGTGCGCGCGCGGACCGAAGGCGACGTTCGCCAGCGCCGACAGGTGCGGGAAGAGCAGGTGGTCCTGGAAGACGACGCCGATGCCGCGGCCCTCGGCGGGGATCCGCGGGGCGCGCGCATCCGCGTCCTCGAGCACGCGGCCGTCGAGCGCGACGCGTCCCGCGGTGAGCGGCACGAGCCCGGCGAGGGCGCGCAGCAGCGTCGACTTCCCGGCGCCGTTGGGGCCGACGACGGCGGTCGTGGATCCGGCCGGGACCCGCAGCGCGACGTCGAGCCGGAAGGCGGGGCGCTCGACGACGACGCGGGCGTCGAGCCCCCGGTCGTGCGCGGCGCCGCTCACGCGTGCACCCCCGAGGTCCACCGGTCGCGCAGGCTGACGAGCACGACGACCGACACCGCGAGCAGCACGAGGCTCAGCACGACGGCGGCGTCCGGATCCGTCTGCAGCGCGAGGTAGGCCGACAGCGGGATGGTCTGGGTCACCCCCGGGAAGCTGCCCGCGAAGGTGAGGGTGGCGCCGAACTCGCCGAGCGCGCGGGCGAAGCACAGCACCGCGCCCGCGCCGATCCCGGGGGCGACGAGCGGGAGGGTCACCCGGCGGAGCACGGTCCAGCGGCTCGCGCCGAGCGTCGCGGCGGCGTCCTCGAACCGGCGGTCGGCGCCGCGCAGCGCCCCCTCCACCGCGAGCACGAGGAACGGCATGGCCACGAAGGTCTCCGCGATCACCACGGCCGGCGTCGTGAACGGGATCGTGATGCCCGTCAGCGCCTCGAGCGGTCCGCCCACGAGCCCGCGGCGCCCGAGCAGGAGCAGGAGCGCCACGCCGCCGATCACGGGCGGCAGCACGAGCGGCACGGTCACGAGCGCTCGGAGCATCCGCTGCACCACGGGCGGCCGGCCCGCCGAGCGCGACAGCACGAACGCGAGCGGCACCCCGAGCAGGAGGCTCAGCGCCGTGGCCGCGAGGGCGCTGCCGAGCGAGAGGCCGAGGGCGCGCGCGATGCCCGGATCCGCCAGCCGCTCCCCCAGCGTCGCCCACGGCGCGCGCACCACGAGCGCCGCGAGCGGCAGCACGAGGAACGCGAGCGCGACGCCGGCCGGGATCCAGAGGAGGGCGGGCACGCGGTCGGCGCGCTCGCCCGCGTGGAGGCGCGTGCGGATCCGCGCGCGGGCCGTCACGCGCTCAGGGCGCACGGAACCCCGCGGCGTCGAACCGGGCGCGGGCGGCATCGCCAGCCACGAAGTCCGCGAAGGCCGCGGCCGCGGCAGGCGACGCGGATCCGGCGAGCGGCGCCACGACGCAGTCGGTCGTCACGTTCGCCTCGTCCGGCAGGGGCACGCCCTGCACCCGATCGCCCGCGGCGCGCACGTCGGTCTCGTAGACGACCGCCGCGTCCACCTCGCCGAGCTCGACGCGCGTGAGGGCGGCGCGCACGTCCTGCTCGAGCGAGTCCGGCTGCGGCGCGATGCCCGCCTTCGTGAACGCCTGCGCCGCCGCGGCGCCGCACGGCACCTCGGGCGCGCAGAGGGCGAGCGTGCGACCGGCGTCGGCGAAGTCGGCGAGGCCCGTGATGCGTCCCGGGTTCCCGGGCGGCACCGCGATCTCGAGGGCGTTGCGGGCGAAGACGCGCGGGCCTGCCGCGGTCTCCCCCGCGTCGGCCACCGTCCGCATCGTCGCCGTGGAGGCGGACGCGAACACGTCGGCGGGCGCGCCCTGCACGATCTGCTGCGCGAGCGTCGAGCTGCCACCGTACGAGACGGTGACGGTCACGCCCGGGTGCTGCGCCTCGAAGTCGGCGACGACCTGGTCCATGCTGCCGGTGAGCGAGGCGGCGGCCTGCACGACGAGGGCGCCGGAGATCGAGTCGGGAGCGGGATCGGGGACGCCGGCGGGCGTGGATCCGCCGGCGGAGCAGCCGGCCAGGAGCCCGGTGGCCAGGACCCCGGTGGCGAGCGCCCCCACGACGACCGCGCGCACGCGGCGCATCAGGCCCGCCCGCCCGTCAGCGACTCCGGCGCGAGAGCCTCGACGCCCACGTTCGTGGCCTTCACGGTCGCGACCGCGGGCGAGCCCACCTCGAGGCCCAGCTCGTCGGCGGCCTCGCGGCTGATCAGCGACACCACGCGGAACGGCCCCGCCTGGATCTCGACCTGCGCCATCACCCCGTCGCGCACGACGCGCGTGACGATGCCGGGCATCCGGTTGCGCGCCGACGCGAGCGGCGCGCGCGAGGAGGACGCGGCGAGCGCCCCGTCCGCCGCGAGCTCGGTCGCGAGGTGCGCGAGCTGCACGCCGTCCACGAGGATCAGCCGCCCCTGGCCGCGCACCAGGTCGAGCCGCCCCGCGTCGGCCCAGCGGCGGAGGGTGTCGTCGCTCACGCCGATGAGCGCGGCGGCCTCGCTCACGCGGTAGCGGGTGGGCGCGCCCGCGTCGCGGGATCCGGATGCCTCGTCGGCATCCGCGGCTCGACGGGGCATCCTGTCCCTGTTCTGCGTCATGCATCGATCCTACGGACCGCGCACGCGGCGCGCGACGAGACGCCCGATCCGCCGCGCGTCGGGTCCGCGGCGGGGCGCGCGTAGCCTGGACGCATGAGCACCTCGCTGGGGATGCCGGCCATGCCGCGTCCCGCCGCCGCGCCGGGTCCCGCCCGGCCCGACGACCCGGCGCTCCTGGACACCCACGGCCGCCGCGCGACCGACCTCCGCATCTCCCTCACGGACCGCTGCAACCTGCGCTGCACCTACTGCATGCCGGCCGAGGGCCTCCCCTTCACGCCCGACCGACAGGCGCTGCAGCTCGCCGAGATCGAGCGGCTCGTGCGCATCGGCACGCGCGACCTCGGCGTGCGGCAGGTGCGGTTCACGGGCGGGGAGCCGCTGCTGCGCCGCGACCTGCTGGAGATCATCGCCGCGTGCGCCGCCCTCCCCGACCGGCCCGAGATCTCGCTCACCACCAACGCCATCGGCCTGGCGTCCCGCGCGCAGGCGCTGAGTGACGCGGGGCTCGACCGGATCAACGTCTCGCTCGACTCCGTGCACGCCGAGACGTTCCGCCTCATCACGCGCCGCCCGTTCCTCGACCGCGTGCTCGAGGGCATCGACGCCGCGGCGGCCGCGGGGCTCGCGCCCATCAAGATCAACGCCGTGCTCGTGCGCGGCGTCAACGACGACCAGGCCGCCGACCTCCTGGAGTGGGCGGTCGCCGGCGGACACCAGCTGCGCTTCATCGAGCAGATGCCGCTCGACGCCGACCACGCGTGGGACCGGGCCGAGATGATCACGGCGGCCGAGATCCGCGGGCGCCTGTCGGAGCGCTTCACGCTCGTGCCCGACGACGATCCACGCGACGGCGCCCCGGCCGAGCTCTGGCGCGTGCACTCCCGCGAGGGCGGCCCGGGCACCGCGATGCTCGGCCGGGTGGGCGTCATCGCGAGCGTCACCGAGCCGTTCTGCGCCGACTGCCGCCGCACCCGCCTCACCGCGACGGGAGGCGTCCGCAGCTGCCTCTTCTCGCACACCGAGACCGATCTGCTCGCGCCGCTGCGCTCCGGCGCCTCGGATGCCGAGGTCGCCGACCTCTGGCGCGGCGCGATGTGGGCGAAGCCGAAGGGCCACGGCATGGACCAGGCCGACTTCATCCAGCCCGCCCGCTCCATGAGCGCGATCGGCGGCTGACGTGATCGTGCCCGTGGAGCTCTTCGCCGCCGCGTCCGCCGCGCTCGGCCGCACGACCGACGCGCTCGACCTGCCCGACGGCGCCGTGCTCGGCGACCTCGTGGACGCGCTCGGCGCCCGGGCCGCGGCGTCCGAGGATCCCGCGAACGCCGCGGCCGTGCTGGCCCGCTGCACCTACCTCCTGGAGGGCGTCGCGACCACGGATCGCGACGCCCCCCTCACCGCGGGCAGCGCGGTGGACGTGCTGCCGCCGTTCTCGGGCGGCTGACGGCGGTCAGTAGCTGTCCGTCACCGTGAGCTGACCGTTCACCACCTTGAGCCGCTGCGCGACCTGGAACGTGTCCTGGTAGTCGTGCTGCTCGGGGGTCGGCTCGAAGGAGTAGCTGGTCTGGTACTTCTCCTCCACCTGGCCGCTCGTGGTGGAGATGACCCCGATGGAGCCGTCGTCCCGCACGATCACCTTCAGCTCGGGCATGCGCGTCACCGTGTACGAGACGTTCGACACGTTCGAGTAGTAGTACGGACCGCTGAAGGGGCATTCCGACGGGAGCTTCGCGTCCGTGCGGGCCGCGCACGACGTGATGGTGTCCTGCACCAGCTTGGAGGCGTCGGCCGTGAGCTTGTCCGTACCCGCCAGCGACAGCGAGACGGGCACCGTGCCCGCGTCCGCGACGGTGACGTCGGCGGTCGGCGCGGCGAAGTAGTCGGTGCCCTCGACGGCGATCGTGTAGTCACCGGGGAAGGCCGCGAAGGACTGGACGCCGCCGCCGTAGCCGGACGCGTGCGCGACCTGGCCGATCGGGATCCCGTCCGCGGTGATCTTCGCCCCTTCCAGAGCGGCGGGTGCCTGGACGACGACCTTGCCCCCGAGGGAGGAGGTGACGCGCCACTCGTCCTGGATGAGCCACGACGTGCTGACGCGCGTGAGACCCACCTGGGTCGTCCGAGGATCCGTGCCCTGCTTGTAGGTGACGGTCGCCGTCGCCGTGTCGCCGTCCTGGTGGACGAGGCCGAGCTGCACGTCGGAGATGCGCGTCTTCGCGGACTGCAGCACCTGGTCGGTGAGCATGCCGGAGCCGATCCCGTCGATCTGGGCGAGGGTGCCCGCCGTGCTGGCGTCCCCGTCGGCGATGGCCTGGACGAAGCGCTGCGCCGTGGAACCGGGACCCCAGACGGTGGAGCGGAGCACGCCCCCCGTGATCGACAGCGCGACGATGAGCAGGACGACCGCACCGCCGGCGATGGAGGAGCGGATGAGGATGCGGCGCCCCCGCGGGGACAGCGCCCGCGGCGCCGGCAGACCCGCGACGGCCGGGGCCGACGCGGTGTCGGTCGGCTCGCCCGCAGGTGCGTCGCCTCCCTGCACCGCTCCCGCGGCGGACGCGGCGGTGGCCGCCCCGACCCCGGGCGCGTTCACGGGACGCGCACGCGGGGTCCACGCGGCGACGGCCGCGGCGTCCCTGCCCACGAGTCGCGCGACGAGCCCCGTGAGCGGGGCGGGCGTGACGGCGAGGACCCGCGGCGCCACGAAGCGCGCCACGGTCTCGATGGCCCCTCCCCAGAGGGCGAGGATGACCGGCAGCCACGGAGTGAGGCCGATCGATCCGTCGCCGTTGACCGTCGCGACGTGGACGCTGACGACGGCCGTCCCGAGGACGAGCCCGAGGATGCCGAGCACGAAGTAGGCGGCGGGAGTCGCGGCCCAGTCGACGCCCCGGCGCGCCACCGCACCGCGGCGGATGGCGAGCGCGATGCCCGCGACGAACGCGAGCAGCACGGAGAGCAGCACGAGGAGCCAGATCGACGCCGGGCCGCTGAGGACGGAGAGGTCGGTGTTGCCGGCCTGGTAGCGGGAACCGGCGGCCGACTGCGCGACCTGCACGAGGAAGTCGGACGGGGAGGCCGTGGCGAACATGCTCACGGCGGCGAGCACGACGGCGAGGTTCCCGAGGAACAGCGGCAGCGCGGCGCCGGGTCCCGAGGAGCCGGCGAAGGCGGATCCGATGACGATGACGACGGCCGAGACGACGACGAGCGCTCCGAGGTGGCTGGCCGCGACCCGCAGGGTGCCGAGGCCGGCGGCGATCACGGGGTGCAGGCTGGTGAGCCATCCCGGACGTGCGAGGAGGGTCGCGGAGACGCCCACGAGGAAGGCCACGAAGACGGATCCGACCGTGGTCGCGGAGATGTCGCCGATGGAGACTCCGCTCGACGCGGGGATGCGGAAGGCCAGGAGGAGGCCGAACACGAGGCTGATGACCGCGAGCACGAGGCCCGAGATGACGGATCCGGCGAGGCGCACGCGGAACGGCTGATCACGGCGCCCGGCGTACCGGGCGACGAGCACGAGCGCGAGGAGCTGCGCGAGGCCCACGGTGACGGGCAGGACGCCGACCGACAGCGATCCGGTCACGGGGACGATCACCTGGAGGGCTCCGGAGACCCCCAGCCGACCGAGGTCGGCGAGCGAGATGAGCTGGGCGGGGCCGGCGAAGATGTTGCCGATGGCGCCGAGCGCGTCGGGGATGCTCGGCGTCGACATGCCGCCGGAGGAGCCGGAGGACGCGCCCGAGCCCGAGCCGGAGCCGCTGTTCGAGGCGATCGCGACCGCGATGGTGAGGAGGAGGCACACGACGCCCACCAGGTAGGCGGCCACGTAGGCACCGGCGCCGGCGACGACCGCCACGATGCGATCGCGCACCGTGAGGCCGCGGAGGGCGTCGACCACGGGGTTGGGCCGATGCGGTGCGGCGCCGGTCGGGGAGACGCCGGTCGGGGAGACGCCGGTCGCGGGGCCGACGGTCGGGGGGACGCCGATCGGGGGGATGCCCGCGGGGGCCGCGGCCGGCGGCGGGAGAGCCGGGCCGCCGGCCGCGGCTCCCGTCTCGGAGGCCGGAGGCGGCGTGGCGGGCTCCGGCGTGACCGGCTCCGGTGTGGCGGGCTCCGTCGCGGACGGGTCGGGTGTTGGTTCGGACACGTGGTGCTCCTCTGCGTGGCTGCTGTACGACTCAGACCGGGGCACCGACGGGTCGTGCCCGCTGATGCACCCGGCGGTGCAGCCGGAAAATACCAGCGAATGCGAAGGTGCTGCACTGATTCTCCCCAGGCGCACGTGCAGGCCGCGCACGGCCGCGGAGACGGGTCCCGGCGGCGGGCCGCGGACGTCGGAATCCGGACCGGGGGCGCGCCGCGGAGGAGGACGGGGGCGCCGGGCTGCGGATCAGGCCGCGTCGCGCGCGGCGAGCAGGGCGCCGAGGACGGCCGCGCCCTGATGCGCGTCCGCCACGGTCACGAGCCGCGCCCGGCCGCCGCGCAGCCGGACGACGAGGCCCGGGCCGGATCGCGTGACGTACGCGACGCCGCGCCCCGAGAGCCGCAGACCCCAGCCGCCCCACTCGCCGGGCGACACGTCCTCCCAGCCGCCGGACTCGATCCGGTCGAGGGGCACGCGCATGACGGGGATCCGCGTCCACGACGACGTGACCCGGAAGCCGCGGGCGTCCACGGTGACGTCGACCCGGGCCAGGACGAGGACCGCGAGACCCGACACGACCAGCGGGATGGAGGAGAGCGCGGCGGTGCCCACGTCGATGCCGGACGTGCTGACGCCCGCCACGATGCCGGTGACCACGACAGCCGCGCCGATGCCCGCGAACCACGCGCTGCCCGCATGGGCTCGCCAGGCGATCCGGGCCGTGGCGGTCACCGGGAGCGCCGGCACGTCGTGCGCGGGGACGGGCGACGCGTGCCGCACGAGCACGATCAGCGGGATGGCGGCCGCCAGCGCGCCGACGCCGAGGAACACGACGCTCCACCACATGGGGAACGTGCCGTCGCCGACCGAGCCGGCCATGGCGATGCCGATCCAGCCCGTGGCGAGGCTCCCCGCGAGGAGGTTGACGACGAGCAGCACCGTGGCGGCGGTGCGCCGGTCCCGCACGCGCAGCGCGGCGACGGCGAGCGCCGTGCCGAGGAGGGCGAGGCCGAGCGCGGCGGCGAGCATCGGCCACGGCGAACTCCAGCCGTCGGGGCTGCCGTCGGCGGCGAAGTGGACGGCGATGCGGGCGGGCAGCTCCGGCGCGAGCAGGACGGCCGCGACGCCGAGCACCAGCGCGATGACGGCCGCGGGGGCGACGACCGCCACGCGCGCGCCGAGGGACAGGGGGAGGGACGGGGGCGTCGTGGCGGTCATCGTGCTCCCTTGATCATGGTGAGGAGGTCGTCGAGGGGCACCCCGAGGGTGTCGGCCTGCGCGCGCAGCTCCTCGACGAGCGAGCGCATCCGGTCGAACGAGGCGTTGCCCGAGCGGATCACCGTGGCCCCGCGACCGCGTCGCAGCTCGATGAGCCCGTCGTCCTGGAGGCTCGCGTACGCCCGGAGGACCGTGTGCATGTTCACGTCGATCGAGGCCGCGAGATCGCGCGCCGACGGCAGACGCTCGCCGCTCGCGAGCTCCCCGCGCGCGATGGCGTAGCGGATCTGCGTGGCGACCTGGTCGGCCAGCGACGCCTTCGCCGCGGGATCCACAGTGATGAGCATGTTCGCATTCTATGCGAACAATGCATGTCCGCACCAGTGGGCGCGCATCACGCTGACTCGCGCACCACCAGCTGGTGCCGCACCGTGCGGATCACCTCGGGGCCGGAGCGCGGCAGCTCCCCCGCGATCATCGCGACCGCGAGATCGAGCGCGTTCCGGGCGAGCTCGTCGAGGTCCACCGCGAGCGTCGTGAGCGTGGGCGCGAGCAGGCGGCCGATCGACAGGCCGTCGATGCCGACCACGCGCACCTCGCCCGGCACGTCGACGGCCGCGCGGCGGCAGGCGGACAGCACGCCGAGCGCGCACACGTCGTTGAAGGCCACGATCGCGTCGGCGGTGCGCGGCCGGGCGACGATCCGCTCGGTCGCCTCGGCCGCGGCCTCCGCGGTGGGTGCGGATGCGCGCACCACGGACGCCGCCATCCCGCGCGCCGCGAACGCGTCGACCAGCAGCCGGGCGCGCGCGCTCGGACCGACGGCCACGGCGGCGTCGAGCACGACCGGATGCGCGACGCCCGCCGCCCGCAGGTGGTCGGCGAGCGCCTCGACGGCGCCCGAGGGATCGAGGAGGACGGCGGCGCGCAGGGGCTCGCCGCGCGGATCCAGCTCCACGACGGGCACGGAGCCGAGCCGCGCGATCCACTCGCCGGCGCGGGAGCCGAGCGTGCCGATGACCGCGTCGGTCTGCGCGCCGAGCGCCTCCACCATGCGGTCGGAGTCGGCGGCGAGGCCCACGTCGGCGAGCGACACGTTCCAGCCGCGCGCCGCCGCGACGCGCACGACCGCGGACGCGAGCTCCGGCGACCACGGGTTCCGCAGGTCGTCGACCACGAGGCCGAGCTGGTGGTCGCCGCCCGTCACGAGGCCGCGGCCGAAGCGCGACGGCCGGTAGGCGAGCTGGTCGGCGACGTCGAGCACCCGCCGCTTCGTCTCCTCGCTGATGCCCGGCATGGCGTTCATCGCGCGCGTCACGGTCTGGCGGGAGACCCCGGCGGCGGACGCGACGTCGTGGATCGTGGCGCGGCCGGCCGGGTCCCTCGCGGGCTCCCGGCCGGACGCATCCGCTCCGCTCAGCCGCGCAGGTCCAGCCACGCCACCTGCTCCGGGGTGAGCTCGACGGAGAGGCCCTGCATCGAGGAGCGGACCTCCGAGATGGTGCGCGGTCCGAAGAGCGGGAAGGTCGGGAACGGCTGCGCGAGCACGTACGCGAGCGCGATCGCCGTGGCCTGCACCCCGTGCTCGGCGGCGAGCTCCTCGGCCCGGCGGAGGCGCTCGAAGTTGTCGTCGCCGTAGTAGCAGCGCACGAGCTCCGGGTCGCTCAGGTCGTCCGGGCGGGCGCGGCCGGTGAAGAAGCCGCGCGCCTGCGACGACCACGGGAGCAGCGGGATCTGCCGCTCCTCGAGCCAGGCCTTGGAGGCCGGATCCGTGACGTGCACGCACCCCGCCCACGGCACGTCGTACGCCTCGGCCAGGCCGAAGTGGTCGCTCAGCGCCTGGAAGCCCGCCCGCCCGTTGGCCTGCGCGTAGGCCTGCGCCTCGTCGAAGCGCTCCGGGGTCCAGTTCGAGACGCCGTAGGAGCGGATCCGCCCGGCGCGCTGGTGCTCGTCCATCACGTCGACGAACTCCCCCACCGGCACGTCGGGGTCGTCGCGGTGCATGAGGTAGATGTCGGCGTAGTCGGTGCCCTGGCGCTCGAGGCTCTCGAGCAGCTGCCGCGTGAGCGAATCGGGGTCGCAGTGCGGGGTGTGGGCGCCCTTGGTGATGACGACCAGGTCCTCGCGGATGCCGCGGTTCTGGATCCACCTCCCGAGGCGCCCCTCGAGCACGCCGCCGCCGTAGATGTAGCCGGTGTCGAAGGCGTTGCCGCCCTGCTCGACGAAGTGGTCGAAGATCGCCGACGCGTGGGCGAGGTCGGGCTGGTTGTCGACGCCCATGACGAGGCGCGACATGCGCTTGCCGACGCCGGGGATCTCGCCGTAGAGCATCGGGCTGTCGTCGCGCACCCGGAGGGGCCGGCCCGAGACGGTGGGGATGTCGGCGTCCTCCGCCTCGAACGGGTAGCGGAGGTCGAGCGCGGCGCGCCAGCGGTCGAGCGTGCGCGCGGTGGCGAGCGTCTCGTCGAGCGTCATCTGCGCGGCCTCGCCGAGGCCGGCCGCGAGGGCGTCGGTCGTGGCGTCGGCCTCGATGGCGTACGGCTTCGCGCCCGTGAAGGTGAGCGTGCGCGGCTCCTCGCCGACGACCGAGATCTCGATGGTGGGGGCGTCGCCGAGGGTCCACGGGTCGTTGAGGTGGATGCGGCCGCGGGATCCGTGGATCGTGAGCGCCTGCGGCTCGTCGAGGGCGACGCCCGTGCGGAGAGTGGCGGTGATGCCTGGCCGCCCGGCGCCGCCGCGATAGGTGGGGCGCGCGACCGACCACTCGTCGACGCCGGTCGGGCCGACCGTGCCGTCGACCTCGAGGGTGAGCGGCTCGGCGACCGCGATCCCGGTGGCGGCCTGCACGACGGCGGCCGCGGCGGTGACCGTGTAGCCGCCGACGTCGAGGATCCCGCCGCCCGCGGTCGCGGTGTCGTAGAGGCGGCCGGTGCGGGATCCGGTGCGGAAGGAGAAGGACGCGTCGACGTGGGCGACCTCGCCGATCTCGCCGTCGCGGATCAGCTCGAGGAGCGCCTGGGTCTGCGGGTGGAAGCGGTACATGTACGCCTCGACGAGCGGGAGGCCGGCCGCGCGGGCCGCGTCGACGAGCGCCATCGCGGTGCCGTGGTTGACGGCGAGCGGCTTCTCGCAGAGGACGGCCTTGCCGGCGTCGAGGGCGCGGATCACGAGGTCGGCGTGGCCGGTGTGCACGGTGGAGATGTAGACGGCGTCGACGGTCGGATCCGCGAGGACGGCGTCGTAGTCGCCGCCCGTGACGTCGGCGAAGCCGTGGTCGGCGGCCTCGGCGGCGAAGGCCCCGGCGCGCTCGGCGCTCGAGCTGCCGGCGGCGACGAGGCGCGCGCCGCGCGTGCTCGCGGGGAGCTGGGAGAGGAAGCGGCGGGCGATGCTGCCCGGGCCGAGGACCGCCCAGCCGGGAGCGGTCGGGGTGGTCGGGGTGGGGTCAGTCATGGGGAGCCCTTCGCGGCGTCGTCGGCGTGAACGTTCACGACGACGCTACGGGCCGGCGTCCGGCGCGGTCAAGGGGGCGGGCGCAGCGGGCTCGTGAACGTTCACGACGGAGGCGCGGCATCGGGCGCGTGCAGGGTGAGCCACTCCTCGTCGATGCGGTAGCCGAGCGCGGTGCCGGCCGCGATGATCGCCGCGTTGTCCCGGGAGCCGCCGGTGCGGAAGGCCCGGATCCCCGCGCTGAGTAGCGCCAGGACGGACGCCGCCTTCACGGCACGGCCGAGCCCGCGCGAGCGGTGGGTCCGCGCGACGACGGTCACGTCCGTCTCGGCCCGGGCGCCGGCCGCGTCCACGTCGACGACCGTGAGAGCGACGAGGCGCCCGTCCGCGTCCAGGGCGCCGAAGGCACGCCGCGCCGGGATGCCCACGAGCGCGGTCTCGGGCGTGAACGGCGCGTGCCGGGTGGCCGGGCCGCCCGGGTAGTCGTCGATCGTGGCGGCGTCGAGCTCGAGGATCCGGTCCCGGTCGTCCGGCCCGAGCTCGCGGATCCGCAGGCCGGGCGCGATGCCGGCCACGCACGCGCGCAGGTGCGCCTCATCGACGCGGTCGGCGTCGAGCTGCGCGCCCCACGACCGGGCGCCCACGCTCCAGCCTGCGGCGAGCAGGCCGCCGAGCCGCGGGTCGTCGGAGCGGAGGATGACGGGGTCGTGGGTCATGCGACGAGCCTGGCATGGCGATGCGCTCGCCTCGCGGGCATGCGACCGGTCCGCTGTCCGGGCGGCGGAGGGCGAGCCGGAGCGGTGGGGCGCGAAGCTGCGGGAGACGGAGTCGCTGCGGGCGTCGGTCGCGTGATCCACCCCGATCGGGGGCGTCCCGCGCGGCGCGCACGGTGAGAGGCTCAGGCCGTACCCGACCGAGCCGGCCGGCCCACCCGAAGGAGTCCCCGTGGATGACGACGTCCAGCTGATCAGCGACGGCGACGGCCTCGCCGTCATCGGCGAGCCGAGCGCGGTGGAGCGCTTCCTCGCCGCGAACGAGCTGCCGAAGGGGCGGGATCTGGGGCTGAAGAAGCTGTGGCCGGTGATCGGTGTGGCGGCATCGGTGATCCAGAGCGGTTCTGAGATCGCTGCGAATCACGGCCGGTGGATCAAGCTGACCAAAGAGTCGGCAGCCGCGCTCGCGAACAATCCCGCGATGAAGGGATCAGCCGACCATCTCAGCCGCGCGATCGTCATGCACGGCGGTAAGACGAAGAAGATCCTCGAATTCGCGACCGGACCCGGGAAGGCGCTCGCGAATCCGAACGTCGCTGCCGCTGTCGGCGCCGTCATGGCCCAGTACGCCCTGGAGCAGGCCATGGACGAGATCAGCGACTACCTGGCCGTCATCGACGCCAAGGTCGACGACATCCTCCGCGGCCAGAAGGACGCCGTGCTCGCCGACATGATCGGCGCGGAGATGGTCATCGACGAGGGCACGATGATCCGCGCCCAGGTGGGCCGCGTCTCGGACATCACCTGGTCGAAGGTGCAGGGCACGACCCAGACGCTCGCGCGCACGCAGGGCTACGCCCTCCGCCAGCTCGACGCCCTCGCCGAGAAGATGGAGAAGACGACCAAGGTCGACGACCTCGTGCGCGTGACGAAGGACGCGGAGTCGACCGTGCGCGAGTGGCTCGCCGTGCTCGCGCGGTGCTTCCAGCTCCAGGACGCCGTCGCCGTGCTCGAGCTCGACCGCGTGCTCGACGCCTCGCCGGAGGAGCTGGACGAGCACCGGGTCGGGCTGCGCACGGTCCGTCAGAACCGCCTCGCCGTGATCGGCCGCACCACCGACCGCCTGCTCGAGCGGATGGACGCCGCGGCCGGCACCGCGAACGCGAAGGTGCTGCTCAACCCGTTCGACTCGCGGGCGGTCGTGGGATCCAGCAACCAGGTGGCGTCCGGCGTCGTGCGGTTCAACGGGCTGCTCGGCGTCGCCGACGAGCGCGAGTCGCTGGAGGCGCGCCGCTGGCTCGCGGCAGTGGGCGACACCTGGGACTCGGCGCGCGACCAGGGCGCCGAGGGCGTGGACGCCGCCCGCCGCCTCGGAGCCGCGGCCTTCGGTCGAGGCCGCGCAGCAGCCGACGGGCTCCAGCTGAGGCTGGCGGAGGGCGCGCTGCGTCGCCGCAAGGGCAAGGGCGATCAGGCGGGCGACGCCTCCGAGGACGACGCGAGCTGAGCGCACCGGCGCGCGACGACGACCCGCGAGCTCACGCCCGCCCCGCCACGCTCCGCCACGACTGGATCCCGCCGCGCAGGCTCACCGCGTCGCGCCCGGCCTCGCGCAGCGCCGCCGCGGCCGCCCGCGAGCGCACGCCCGACGCGCAGTAGACGATGACGCGGTCGGTGATCTCGCCGGGCACCGCGCCCGGATCCACCGTGACGATGCGCACCGGCACCGCGACGTGGCCGGGGATGGAGTCGACGAGGCGCTCGTCGGGCTCGCGCACGTCGAGGAGGACGACCTGCTCGTCGGAGGCGAGGATCCGCTCCACCTCGTCCGCGTCGAGCTCGGTGCCGTCGGTGGCCGCGCCCACGCCGCAGAAGAGGTCGTAGTCGGCGAGCGCCGTGACCCGCTGGCGGCCCTTCGCGCGCTTCACGCCGATGGTGCGGCTGGTGCCGGCGAGCGCGTCGAGCACCACGACCCGGCCGAGCAGCGGCTGTCCCGCGCCCGTGACGAGCTTGATGACCTCGGTCGCCATGAGCGACCCGACCGTGCCGCACACCGCGCCGAACACGCCCGCCTCCTCGCAGGAGAGCACGGCGCCGTCGGCGGGCGGCTCGGGGAACACGTCGCGGTAGTCGATGCCGCGGCCGTCGGGCGCCGCGTCCCAGAAGACGGTGACCTGCGCGTCGAACCGGTACACGGATCCCCACACGCACGGGACGCCGACGAGCGCCGCCGCGTCGCTGATGAGGTACCTCGTGGCGAAGTTGTCGGTGGCGTCGACGACCACGTCGTATCCGCCCAGGATCCGGAGGGCGTTGTCGTTGGTGAGCCGCTCGGCGTGCTCGATCACCTCGATGCCGGGGTCCGTGCGGTGCACGGAATCCGCAGCTGACGAGGTCTTCGGCCGGCCGACGTCGGGCGTGCCGTGGATGGTCTGGCGCTGGAGGTTGGAGAGGTCCACAGCATCGTCGTCTACGATTCCCAGGGTCCCGATCCCCGCTGCGGCCAAGTACTGCAGCACCGGGGAGCCCAGCCCGCCCGCGCCGATCACGAGCACGCGCGCCTGGTCGATGCGGGACTGACCCCCCATCCCGATGCCGGGAAGGGCGAGGTGCCGGGAGTGCCGTTCGCGCCGCTCGTGCGCATCCTGCCCGGAGCCCTGACCACCCGGGCCCCGCCCTCCGGGGTCGGTGCCCTCCCGATCGACGAGCGGCAGAGACGACCCCATGACAGACCTCCGTACGGACGGCGGACGCGGACCCGCGTCGACCGGACCCAGCGTACGACGGCCCGCCGACGGGACCCGCGGCGGCCGCCCCTCCGCCCCCCTCGGCCGCTTCCACCACCGCCGCTGGGGCGACGCCTGGATCATCGGCCTCCTCGGCTTCCTGCTCGCGCTCCCCCTCGCCGGCGCGCCGTCGGTCTGGTACGACGAGGCCGCCACCGTGATCTCCGCCACGCGCGGCTGGGACGACCTGCTCCGTGAGCTCAGCACGGTCGACGCCGTCCACGGCCTCTACTACGCGGGCATGAAGGTGTGGTTCGAGCTGGTCGGCTACTCCCCCACGTCGCTGCGGTTCCCGAGCGCCGTGTTCATCGGCCTGGCCGCCGCAGGCGTCGTGCTCCTCACCCGCACCGTCTCGACGCGCGCCACCGGCATCGTGGCCGGCATCGTCTTCGTCGTGATCCCCCGCTCGGCCTGGATGGGCACCGAGGGCCGGTCCTTCGCCCTCGGCACGCTCATCGCCGTCGCGCTCACGATCACGCTGGTGCTCGCGGCCCGCCGGGCGGGCGCGCGTTGGCAGGTGCAGGCCAGGTGGTGGGCGCTGTACGGGCTGCTCGCGTGGCTCGGCGCCTCCACGTTCGTGTACCTGGCGCTGCTCGTGGGCGCGCACGGCGTCGTGATCCTGTGGGCCGTCGCCTCCGCGCGCGCCGGCCGCCGCAGCCGCCGCCCCATGGTCGTGTCGTTGCTCGGGTGGGCCTCCGCGTCCATCGCCGCCGGGCTCCTCAGCCTGCCGCTCGTGCGCGTGGTGACGGAGCAGTCGGGCCAGGTCGGCTGGATCAAGCCCATCGGGCCGAACACCGTCATGCAGGTGCTGTCCACCCAGCTCTTCTCCGAGAACGACGTGTTCGCGCTGGTCGCCTGGGCGGTCGCGCTCCTGGGCCTCGCGCTGCTGGTGCGCCGCGGGATCCGCCTGGTGCGCGCCCGCCGCGCCTCCCGCGTCGAGCCCGAGGGCGACCTCGCCGAGTACGAGTCGGCGTACCTGCACGCCGGATGGTCGCCGACGATCCTGCAGCTCGCGGTCGTGTGGTGCGCCGTGCCCACGCTGCTGCTGATCGGCGCGTCCACCCTCATGTCGCCGCTCTACTCGCCGCGCTACATGGCCTACACGGCGCCCGCGTTCGCGATGCTCATGGCCGTGGGGATCCTCGCGCTGAGGTGGAAGCCGCTCGTCGCCGCGGTGACGGCCGCGCTCGTCGCACTCTCGGTGATGCAGCTCGTGCACGACCGCACCACCACCCGGAAGGCCGACTCCGACTGGGCCGCCATCGCGCGGATCGTCTCCGAGGAGCGCGCCCAGGAGGCCCCCGGCACGAGCGAGGCCGTGATCTTCGGCCCGGTGCGCCGGCACCCCAAGGCGACCTCGCGCATCGTCGCGTACTCCTACCCGGACGCGTTCCGCGGCATGGACGACATCCTGCTGCGCACGCCGCCCGGCGACACCGACGGCCTCTGGGAGCAGACGCACCCGCTGGCCGACCGGGTCGACGAGGTCGACGGCGCCGACGTCGTGTGGCTCGTCACGAGCGACAGGCAGGACATCCGCCCCGAGGTCGCCGAGGCGCTCACGCCGCGCGGCTTCGCGAAGACCCGCGACTGGCACGTGATGAACGCGAACGTCGAGCGCTACGAGCGGGTCGACGCGGGCTGATCCGCCCGGCCGCGCATCACGAGGCGTCCTGCCACTCGCCGATGGTCCGCACCACGAGGTCGAGCTGCGACTCGAGCAGGAAGTGCCCGCCGTCGACCAGCTCGATGCGCGCGTGCGGGGCGTCGCGCCGGAACGCCTCCGCGCCCGCCGCACCGAAGATCTCGTCGTGGCGTCCCCAGATCGCGAGGAGCGGGACGCGCGACTCGCGGATCCACGCCTGCACCGCCGGGTACAGCTCCCGGTTGGTGGCGTAGTCGCGGAACAGCGCCAGCTGCACGTCGTCCTGGCCCGGGCGGGCGAGGAGCGCGAGGTCGTGCTCCCAGGCGTCGGGATCCACGACGGACGGGTCCGGCACGCCGTGCGTGTACTGCCACTCGACGGCGTCACGACCGAGAGCCGGGCGGAGCGCGTCGCGCGTGGCGTCGGTGCGCTCCGCGCCGTCGGCCCAGATCGGATCCCAGAACGAGGGCACGAAGCCCTCCTCGTAGGCGTTCCCGTTCTGCGTGATGACGCCCGTGACGGCCCCGGGGTCGGCGAGCGCCAGGCGCCAGCCGACGGGGGCGCCGTAGTCCTGCACGTAGATCGCGTACCGGGACACCCCGATGGCGGCGAGGAAGCGCCCGGTCACGTCGGCGAGCGCGGAGAACGTGTACGCGAAGTCGTCGACCGAGGGCGCGGACGAGCGGCCGAAGCCCACCAGGTCGGGCGCGATGACGCGGTAGCGGCCCGCGAGCGCGGGGATCAGGTGCCGGAACATGTGCGAGCTCGACGGGTAGCCGTGCAGGAGCAGGAGGACGGGCGCGTCGACGGGTCCGGCCTCGCGCCAGAAGACGTCGAGGCCGTCGATCGAGACGGTGCGGTGGTGGACGGTGACCATGGCTAACCCCTTTGAGTTGTTTTGGTGGTTAGCGAGACGGTAGCATGGATCCATCGCGCCATCCGAGCGCGGAGGATCGAGGAGCCGTGCACCCGGACGAGGAGCTGCTGCTGGCCGTGCTGAACAGCGCGCCGGTGGTCGACGGCGGGCGCGAGGACCACCTCGACGGTGCATCCGGCCGGCAGCTCGCGCGCACCTGGGGCGGCATCGGCACCGCCGCCGAGCTCGAGCGCCTCCGCCGCGCGCGCGACGCGATCCAGGCCGTCGTCCGGGCCGATGCCGGCGCGGGCGGCATCGCGGATGCCGATGCCGTCGCCGCGCTGGCGGACGTCGTCGACGGGGCCGTCCGCACGCCGCGCGTCACCGCCGCGGGCGTCACGTGGGAGCTCCGCGCGCCGCGGGACGAGCGCCTGGCCGTGGAGGTCGTCCTCGCCTGGTCCGACGTGACCGCACGCCTGCCCGGCCGTCTCCGCCCGTGCGCGAACGACGAGTGCCGGCTGTTCCTCCTCGACCGCAGCCGCCCCGGCACGGCCCGGTGGTGCTCGATGGCGACCTGCGGGAACCGGATGAAGGCCCGCGCGCACGCACAGCGGACGCGCTGAGCCGAGCGGCCGATCCGGCGCCCGCCACAGCGCTCCCGCCCGGCCACGGCGCGCCCGGGCCGCACGACACGCGCCTCCCCGGTCCGCCGTCCTCCGCGACGGCGGACGCCCGAGTGGCTAGGGTCCTGACGGGCTCGGCGACGCCCGGTCCATCCGGTCGCCCCGCCGCGCCCCCACACGAGGGGACCGCACGCCACGCGAACCGCGGCGGGCGGCCGCAGCGCGCCGCGGGGATCCCGCCGCACGCGCCGACCAGCACGAGGAGAGCGCCACCGTGCCATCGCAGCCCGCCCCGGATCCGCGTGGACCCGTCGACCCGGGTCCCGCGGACGACGCCGCCGCCGGATCCCACGCGCGGTACGCCGGCCTCGACGCCCTGCGCGCGCTGGGGCTCCTGGCGGTCGTGCTCTTCCACGCGGCCCCCGACGCGGTGCCGGGGGGGTACGCCGGCGTCGACGTGTTCTTCGTCATCAGCGGCTTCCTGATCACGGGCCTGCTCCTGCGCGAGCGACGCGCGACGGGCACGATCCGCCTGGGCGCCTTCGCCGTCCGCCGCGTCCGCCGGCTCCTGCCGGCCGCCGTGATCGTCGTCACCGCGGCCACGGCCGTCGCCGCGATGATCGGCGGCGACGTGCTCGTCGGGCTGCCCGCCCAGCTCGTGGGCATGGCGGCGCTCGGCACGAACTGGCAGATGCTCATCGCCGGCGGCGACTACTTCCTCCACTCGACCACGGGCCTCTTCGACAACTTCTGGTCCCTCGCGATCGAGGAGCAGTTCTACCTGGTCTGGCCGATGGTGCTGCTCGTCCTCACGCGCGGCGGCCGCACGATCCGGCTCCGCTGGCTGTGGGCGGCGGGCGCGGTGGCGGCCGTCATCCCGCTCGCGCTCACGGCCGCCGGGCTCACGGAGGCCGCCTACCTGGCGACGCCCGCGCACGCGTTCGGGCTGCTCTTCGGCGCCGCCCTCGCGGTGGCGGCCGAGCGGCGACGGACGCGCGCGGATCCCGCGGCCGACGCGCACGCGACGGCGTGGGCGGTCGTCTCGTACCTGTCGCTCGTCGCGTTCGGGCTCCTGGCCCTCGCGCCCGACGCCGCGGATCCGGGCTCGCGCTCCCTCGTGACCGTGCTGGGCGCCGGGCTCGGCTGCGTCATGGTGCTCGCGTGCAGCCGGGGCGGTGCATCCCCGTTCGCGCGCCTCGACGCCGGACCGACGGGCTGGCTCGGCCGCCGCTCCTACGGCCTCTACCTCTGGCACCTGCCGATGCTCGTGCTCGCGGCGGCAGCGCTCCCCGACGTCGGGGGCCTGGGCCCCGTGCCCGGACTGCTGCTGGCCCTCGGGATCTCCGTCGTCGCCGCGGCCGCCAGCCACCGGTGGGTCGAGCTGCCCGTCCTCCGGCTGGGGTTCCGCCGGCTCCTGCGGCAGCCCGTGGCTCTCGCGGCGGCGGTCGCGCTCGTGCTGGGGCTCGGCACGTCGGTCACCGCGGCCGAGCGCGCCGACCCCGGCGAGACCGAGGCCCAGCGGTTCGTCGAGCAGGGCAGCGCCGACCTCCCCGGCGACGACGACGTTGATCCCGGTGCCGACGCCCCCGGGGACCCGGGCGGCCCCGGCGACCCCGGTGTCGCGGCGGATCCGGGCGGCTCCTCCTCCCCCGACGCCTCCCCGGGCGCTCCCGGCGCGGACCGCGCGCCGGACGCGGGCACCCCGGACGCGGATGCGCCACGCGCGACCCCGACCCCCACCGCGACCCCCGGTCCGTCCGCCCACGCCCCCGGGACGCCCGGCGCATCACCGCCCACCACGTCGACCCCCGCGCCGACGCCCGCCGCCCCGGCACCGCACGCCCCGACCATGGACGGCTCCTCGACGATCGCCATCGGCGACTCGGTCATGCTCGCCTCGGGACGCGCGCTCCAGCAGCAGCTCCCGGGCATCACCATCGACGCGGTGGTCAGCCGGCAGATGCCCGCGGCCGCGCAGCTCGTCCGCAGCCACCTCGACTCCCGGCCGGACGCCACCACCGTGGTCATCGCGCTCGGCACGAACGGGATGGGCGGCGTCGACGACCTCGAGCAGGCCATCCAGGCCGCGGGCGGCCGGAAGGTGGTCCTGGTCGACGTGTCCGGCCCCATGTCGTGGACCTCGCGGGTCGACGACGCGATCCAGCAGGCGGCCGCGTCACACGCGAACGTGCGGATCGCGCGCTGGCAGGCCATCGCGACGGCGAACCCGGGGCTGCTCGCGAAGGACGGGATCCACCCCGGCAGGCGCGCCGCCGCGATGTACGCCGCGGCCGTCCGCGACGCCATCGCGTCCTTCGGCTGAGGTCGCGTCGACCGCGTCCCACGGCGGCAGGATCGTCGCCGTGGTCCCGCTCGGACCCGGGTCGCGAGAGCCTCGTCCCCTCCGGGCGGGTGCAGCTCGCGGATGCGCCCCGCGGACCCGGCTCGCGGATGCGGCCCGCGGACCGGCCCGCGGATGCGCCCCGCGGATGCGCCCCGCGGACGCACGAGGGCCCGACGCCGTGGCGTCGGGCCCTTCGCGGTGGAGCGGATGCAGCGGACGGAGCGGTCGCGGATCAGCGGACCGCGATGGTCCCCGCGAAGCGGGCGGTGACCGCCGTGCCGTCGGGCGTCTCGACCACGTGGTACGCGAGCCCCCGGTGGCCGGCGGCGTCCGTCGTGATGACGGGGTTCGGGAACTCGGTGGTGAGGGCCCAGTCGCCGGAGCCGTCGACGTGCGCCTTCTCCGCGACCACCGTGAGCCCGGCGACGCCGCGGTTCCGGTACGCCGGGTCGCGGGTGACGGCGTAGGTGACGGTGACGATCTCGCCGGGGACGCCCGTGCCGTGGAACTCCACGCACTTGGTCGTGCCGGCGCAGACGGCCCGCTGCGTGCCGTGGACGGTCAGCGGACCCGTCCCCGTGATGCGCTGCGGGTCCGGCAGCGCGACGCGGGCGGTCGAGTCAGCCGGCCCGGTCGCCGCGACGGGCGACTCGGTGGCGGCCTGCGCCGCGGCCGGCGCGACGAGCGCGAGCGGGAGCCCGGCGCTGACGGTGATGGCGACCGCCGCGGCGGCGCGAGTGATGATGTGCATGATGTCTCCTCGGAGGATGGCGAGCGGGATCGGAGCCACGCGCGAGAGCGCACGCGCCGCCGAGGGTAGGGGCACCGCTCCGCGCGGGGCGGGCGTTCTCCACGATCCCGACCGTGGACCCCGTACCGTCGCCTCCGTGATCACGTACTTCGTCGCCGGCAGCTGGCGCAACAGGCCGGGCGTCGCCGAGGTCCTCGACGCGCTCGACGGCATCGGCGCCCGGTCCTACTGCTTCGTCCGCGCCGCCTACGACCCGGACGCCGCCGCGTTCGCCGCCCCGGGTGGCGCCGACCACGCCGACCTCGACGACCCGGGCATCCGCCGGCTGTTCGAGCAGGATCTCGCCGCGCTCCGGGCAGCCGATCGGTTCGTGCTCGTCCTCCCGGCGGGGGCCGCCGCGCACATGGAGGCCGGGATCGCCTACGGGCTCGGGAAGCGCTGCGTCGCGGTCGGCACGGCCGACCGCAGGGAGACCCTCCACCTCGCCTTCGAGGCGATGTGCGCCGGGCCGGAGGACCTGATCCGCCACCTCCGCGCGACGGGCGCCGCGCGGTAGACGGGCACCGGGACGCTCCGATGCACCGCGAGGCCGCACCCGTCAGCCGACGGTCCGGCGCTCCTCACCCGGCTCGGGACGCGGCGCGGCATCGGGCTCACGCGCCCCGCGCGGCCGCAGCTCGCTGACGAGCGTGCCGGCGACGATGAGGGCTGCCCCGAGGATCGCGAGCGCGGGCAGCCGCTCCCCCGCCACACGGCCGACGATCCCCGCCCACACGGGCTCGCCCGCGTAGATGATGGTCGCGCGCGTCGGCGACACGGAGCGCTGCGCCCAGTTCATCGTGAGCTGGATGAGGCAGCTGCTCACCCCCAGCGCGAGCGCCGCGACGAGCCACACCCACGAGAACGCCGGGATCGCCTCGCCCGCCACGGGCATGCACGCCAGCGACAGGGCGCCGGCGACGAGGAGCTGGACGACGGTCACCCGGCCCACGTCGACGCGGCCCGCGAACAGGCCGATGAGGATGATCTCGGCGGCGATCGGCAGCGTGCTCACGAGCGTCGCCAGCTCCCCCGCGCCGAGCGCCACCCCCTCCTGCGGACCCGCGACGAGCAGGAGCCCGACGAACGCCAGCGCCACCCCCACCAGGGCGAGAGCGCTCGGCCGCTTCCGGAACGCGGCCCACTGCAGGAGCGGCACGAGCGGCACGTAGAGCGCGGTGATGAAGGCGGAGGTGCTGCTCGGGATGGTCTGCAGGCCGTACGTCTGGAGGCCGTAGCCCAGGAAGATCATGACGCCGATGGCCGCGCCCGCGCCGAGATCGACCCGGCGCATGCCGCGGAGCGTCCGGCGGAAGACGACCGCGCTGATCAGCCCGGCCGCGAGGAAGCGGAGCCCCACGAAGAAGAGCGGCCCGCTGTGCTCCATCGCGACGTGCACCGCGAGGAAGGTGCCGCCCCAGATCGCCGTGATGCCGAGGAGGGCCCACTCGGGCCGCGTGGGCCGGACGGCGCGGGGCAGCATCGTGCGCATGGTGCGGAGCGGGCCGGGTCAGCCGGTGATGATGCGGGCGCCGTGCACGGGCCCGGTGGCCCGGATGACCGTGAGGCGGGCGGCGCTCAGCGCGATCTGCAGCTCGAGCGCGCTGTCGAGGTCGGCCGCGAGGAACGCGACCGTGGGACCGGATCCCGAGACGATGCCCGCGAGCGCGCCGTTCTCCTCGCCGAGCTGGAGCACCTCGCCGAGGCCGGGCGCGAGGTGGAGGGCGGGCGCCTGGAGGTCGTTGTGCAGGACCTCGGCGAGCATGTGCGGATCCCCCGCGCGCAACGCCTGGAGCACGCCCGAGTCGACCTGCGGGACCTGCTGCGCCGGGAAGATGTCCTGCGCGTGGCGCTCGCGGTGCTTGTCGAGCTCGCCGTAGACGTCGGGCGTGGAGACGCCGAACTCCGCGATGGCGAGCACCCACTGGAAGGTGCCCTTGGCGAGCGCGGGGCTGAGGCGGTCGCCGCGGCCGGTGCCGATGGCGGTGCCGCCGGCGAGCGCGAACGGCACGTCGGCGCCGAGCTCGGCGCCGAGCGCGAGCAGCTGGTCGCGCGTGCGCTCGGTGCCCCAGAGGGTGTCGCAGGCGAGGAGGGTGGCCGCGGCGTCCGCCGATCCGCCGCCCATGCCGCCCGCGATGGGCACGTCCTTCTCGATGCGCAGGTGCACGCCGCCGCGGTACCCGGTGCTCCGGGCGAGCAGGCGCGCGGCGCGGATGGCGAGGTTGTCGGCGCCGACCGTGAGGTGCGACGTGTCGATGGATCCGCCGAACTCCACCGAGAAGCCGTCCGACCGGGTGGCGTACACGTCCTCGTAGAGGCTCACGGCCTGGTAGGCGGTGGCGACGTCGTGGTAGCCGTCCTCCTGCAGGGCGCCGACCGTGAGGGAGACGTTGATCTTGCCCGGGGCCCGCGCGTGCACCACATCTGAGGTGGTGGCCGCGGAGGTCATGTGATCCAACCTAGCGGAGGCTGGGAGGCACTCCGACCCCGTCGCGATCCGCCCAGGCACGGGCTACGCGGAGGTAGTCGTGGACGCTCAGCTGCTCGCCCCGCGAAGTGGGGGCGACCCCGCCGGCCTCGAGGAGCGCCGACGCCGCCTCGCTCCCGCCGAGCAGCTCGGCGAGGGCCTGGCGCAGCATCTTGCGGCGCTGCTGGAAGGCCGCGTCGACGATCGTGAAGGTGCGCTTCCGCAGCTCCTCGGAGGCGAAGGGCTCCGCGTGCCGCTCGAAGGCGACGAGCACGGAGTCGACGTTCGGCACGGGCCAGAAGACCTGGCGGCTGACCTGGCCGGCCGTGCGCCACGCGCCGTACCAGGCGGCCTTGACGCTCGGGGATCCGTAGACCTTGGATCCGGGTGCCGCGGCGATGCGGTGTCCGACCTCGGCCTGCACCATGACGACGCCCGTGCGGATCGACGGGAAGTGCTCGAGCAGGTGCAGCAGCACGGGCACGGAGACGTTGTAGGGCAGGTTCGCGACGAGCGCGGCGGGGTCGCCCGGCAGGTCCTGGATGCGGAGCGCGTCCTCGTGCACGACGGTGAGGTCGGCGTCCGGCTGGTAGAGGCCCACCGTGATCGGGAGCTGCTCGGCGAGGCGGCCGTCGATCTCCACCGCGACGACGCTCGCGCCCGTCTCGAGGAGGCCGAGGGTGAGGGATCCGAGCCCGGGGCCGACCTCGACCACGTGCGTGCCGGCCTCGACGCGGGCGACGCGCACGATGCGGCGGACCGTGTTGGCATCGATGACGAAGTTCTGGCCGAGCTTCTTGGTGGGCGCGACGCCGAGCAGCTCGGCGAGGTCGCGGATCTCGGCGGGGCCGAGGAGCGTGGGGGCCGGGGCGGCGGCGGGCGCGGTCGACGCCTCGTCGCTCACGCGCGGCCCGCCGGGTCGAGCTCGGCCGGGTCCTTCGACGGCGACGTCACGGGCTCGTCGTCCCAGCGGCCGTAGACGAGCTCGGTGTTGGAGGAGATCTGCGCGGCGAGCATCGACACGTCGGTGCCGAGGTGCGCGGCCATCGCCCGGAGCGTGTGCGGGATGAGGTACGGCGCGTTCGGCCGACCGCGGAACGGCACGGGCGTGAGGAACGGCGCGTCCGTCTCCACCAGCAGCAGCGAGCGCGGCGCGAACGCGAGCGCCTCACGGAGGTCGTGCGAGTTCTTGAAGGTGACCGTGCCGGAGAACGACATGTACCAGCCGTTCTCGGCGCAGATCCGGGCGAGGTCCTCGTCGCCGGAGAAGCAGTGGAAGACGGTGCGCTCGGGGGCGCCGACGCGCAGCAGCGTGGCGACGACCTCGTCGTGCGCGTCGCGGTCGTGGATCTGGAGGGCGATTCCGCGCTCCTTGGCGATGCGGATGTGCTCCTCGAACGAGCGCTGCTGGGCCGCGCGGCCGTCCTCGCCCGTGCGGAAGAAGTCGAGGCCGGTCTCGCCGACGGCGCGCACGCGCGGGCGCCCGGCCAGCTCGTGGATCTCGGCCAGCGCGTCGTCGAGCGTGCCCGCCTCCTCGTAGGCAGGCGCCTCGTTCGGGTGGATCGCGACGGCCGCGAGCATGCGCGGCTCGTGCGCGGCCGTCTCCGCCGACCAGCGGGAGGTCTCGAGGTCGCCGCCCACCTGGATCACGCCGCGGACGCCCACGGAGCTCGCGCGGTCGAGGTGCTCGGTGAAGTCGAGGGGCGACTCGCCGTCCGCGATCTCGAGGTGCGTGTGGTTGTCGTAGACCGGGACCGTGAGCGCCTCGGGCAGCGGCGGGTACGAGAGATCGCGCGTCTGGCCGTGGGCCGAGGAGGTGTCGCGCTGGCGCACGTGATTGGAGTCGGACATCGCGCTCACTCTACCGACGGCGTCCGCGTCGCCCGGGGCCGGGACGCGACGCATCGGCCTGCGCATCGCCCCGCATATACCACGGGGATGGGCGATCCGGGGGCCTTCGGACGAAGCCGTTCCGGGCCCGATGCGGCTGCTAGCGTCCCGCGCTACAGGCGGTCGGACGCCGCCGTGCCGCGGGTCTCCCATGCCCGCTCCCACCACCATGAACACACGACAGGATGGCGAAAGATGAACGGATCGACGGAGATCACCAGCACGGGAACGAGACGAGGGGGCAGACGGAGCACGACGCGCAGGCGCGTCATCGCGGCCCTCTCCGTCACCGCGGGAGCTGCGCTCGCGACGCTGGCCGGAGCGACCCCGGCGCAGGCGGCGACGCCGGCGTTCGAGATCTTCTACGGACCCGGCTGCGGAGGCGGCGGGACGGCGTCCCGCGTCTACACGGGGTTCAACGCCAAGGAGGGCTGGGTCAACGACACCTTCACCAGCAGCCAGTGGGGCACCGTCGGCCTGGGACAGCCGGTCCGCGAGGATGCGGCATCCATCTACGTCAGCAACGCCCGCGTGTACATCTACACGGACGGAGGAGACAGCCCGTCGTGGACGGCCGCGTCGACGGGCGCCTGCTACGACCTGCCCCCGGGCGTCCGCAACCACAACACGCAGTGGCAGACGTTCCGCATCAACTGATCCGCGGAGAGCAGCCCTCGGGTGGGTGGGCGGGTGCCGGACGGACCGGCCCCGCTCACCCGTCCCGCGTTGGCGCCGCCCCGCGCGACCCCCACCCGGCGTGCCGACGCCGACCGGGAGGCGGCACGATCGAGCGACGGGTCAGGCGACGGGCGTCGCCGGCTCCTGCTCGATGCGCGGGAACAGGGGCGCCTCGAGCGGGGTGACGAGGCCGGATCCGGTCCACTCGTCGGCGAGGTCGATGCGCTGCCCGCCGACCGTGCCGGTGCCGCCGAGCGCGGTCCAGAGCTTGGCGGTGGCGCCGGGCAGCACGGGCGCGAGCAGCACGGCGAGCGTGCCGAGCCCGCGGACCGCGGTGTGCAGCACGGTCTCGAGGCGCTCGCGGCCGTCGTCCCTCTTGGCGAGGGCCCAGGGCTCCTGGCTCGTGATGTAGCCGTTGAGCTCGTCGACCAGCGTCCACACGGCGGCGAGCGCCTCGTGGATCGCGAGCCGCTCGATGGCCTCGTCGGCGGTGGCCGCCGCGGACCGCGCCACGGAGAGCACGCGCTCGTCGGCCTCGGTGAGCGCGTTCCCCTCGGGGACGCGGCCGTCGAAGTAGCGGCCGACCATCGCGATCACGCGGGAGGCCAGGTTGCCGAAGCCGTTGGCGAGCTCGGCCTGGTAGCGGGCCGACAGGTCTTCCCAGCTGAAGGAGCCGTCCTGCCCGAACGCGAAGGCGCGCATGAAGTGGTAGCGGAAGGCGTCGATGCCGAAGGTGTCGGTGATGGTCTCCGGCGCGATGCCCGTGAGCTTCGACTTGGACATCTTCTCGCCGCCGACGAGCAGCCAGCCGTGGCCGAAGACGCGGCGGGGCGGCTCCTCGCCGAGCGCCATGAGCATGGCGGGCCAGATGACCGCGTGGAAGCGGAGGATGTCCTTGCCCACGAGGTGCGTGGCGGGCCAGCGGCGGCGGAACCGCTCGTCGTCCACGCCGTAGCCGATGGCCGTGACGTAGTTCATGAGCGCCTCGAACCACACGTACACGACGTGGCTCTCGTCCCACGGGATGGGGATGCCCCAGTCGAAGCTGGAGCGCGAGATGGAGAGGTCCTGCAGGCCGCCGCGCACGAACGAGAGGATCTCGTTGCGCGCGCTCTCGGGCTGGATGAAGTCGGGACGCTCCTCGTAGAACGCGAGGAGGCGCTCGCCGAAGTCGCTCATGCGGAAGAAGTAGTTCTTCTCCTCGAGCTGCTCGACCGGCTTGGAGTGGATGGCGCAGACGAGCTGGCCCTCGAACGGCCCGGTGCCCTCGACCAGCTCGTTCGGCTGCTTGTAGTCCTCGCAGCCGACGCAGTACGAGCCCTTGTACTCGCCCGTGTAGATGTACCCGGCGTCGTGGAGGCGCTGCAGGAACACCTTCACCGACTCCTCGTGGCGGGCGTCGGTGGTGCGGATGAAGTCGTCGTTGGAGATGTCGACGGCGGCGAGCAGCGGCTGCCAGCTCTCGGTGACGAGACGGTCGGCCCAGGCCTGCGGGGTCGTGTCGTGCGCCGTGGCGGTGCGGAGGATCTTCTGCCCGTGCTCGTCGGTGCCCGTGAGGAACCACGTGTCGTCGCCGCGCTGGCGGTGCCAGCGCGCGAGGACGTCGGCGGCGACCTCCGTGTACGCGTGCCCGATGTGCGGGACGTCGTTCACGTAGAAGATCGGCGTGGTGATGTAGAAGGGCTCGCCGCGGGACATGGGCTCCATCCTAACGATCGGCGGGAGCGCTCCCGATCGTGTGACGGGGGCGCCGAGCGGGCCACGCGCGCCGGTCAGGAGAGGTGGCGCTCCGCCGGTCCGTCGTACTCGGAGAGCGGCCGGATCAGCGAGTTCGCCGCCCGCTGCTCGACGATGTGGGCGGTCCAGCCGACCACGCGCGCGGCGACGAACAGCGGCGTGAAGGCGCGGGTCTCGAAGCCGAGGAGCGCGTAGGCGGGGCCCGAGGGGTAGTCGAGGTTCGGCAGGATGCCGGTGCGCGCCGCCATGCCGCGCTCGAGCGCGTCGTACAGCTCCATGGTGCGGGTGGCGGACTCCCCCGTGGGCCCGCCGTCGGCGACGCGGGCGGCCACGAGGTCGTCGAGCGCCGCCTTCATGGTGGGGACGCGCGAGTCGCCCGCGCGGTAGACGCGGTGGCCGAAGCCCATGACCTTGCGCTTCGCGGCGAGCGCCGCATCGAGCCACGCCTCCACGCGCGACGCGTCGCCGATCTCGTCGAGCGTCTCGAGCACGGCCTCGTTCGCGCCGCCGTGCAGCGGGCCCTTGAGCGCGCCGATGGCGCCCGTGACCGCGGAGTGCAGGTCGGCGAGGGTGGAGGTGATGACCCGGGCCGTGAACGTGGAGGCGTTGAAGGAATGCTCGGCGTAGAGGATGAGCGACACCTCCATCGCCTTCGCGTCGGCCTCCGTGGGCCGGTCGCCGTGCACCATGAGGAGCAGGTTCTCGGCGAGGCCGAGGTCGTCGCGCGGCTCGACGGGCGCGAGGCCCTGGCGGCGCCGCTGGTCGTACGCGATGAGCACGGGGATCTGCGCGAGCAGACGCACGGACCGCCCGAGGTCGGCGTCGGCGGAGTGGTCCTCCGGCGTCGGATCCGCGGCGCCGATCGCGCTGACCGCGGTGCGCAGGACGTCCATCGGATGCGCGTCGACGGGGAGGGCGTCGATGATCCCGAGCACGGCCGCGGACGGCTGCCGCTCCGACCGCTCCTGGTTCTCGAAGTGGGCGAGCTCCTCGTCGGTCGGCAGCTCGCCGTGCCAGAGGAGGTACGCGACCTGCTCGAAGGAGCACTCGGCGGCGAGCTCCTGCACGGGGTAGCCGCGGTAGAGGAGGGAGTTGGTGGCCGGCTCGACCTTGCTGATGCGGGTGGTGTCGACGACGACCCCGGCGAGGCCCTTGCGGATGTCGGCCATGGTGCTCCTTCGCGGCATGCCGCACCCGCGGTGGTCGGGCGGATCGGGTCGCCTCCGGGTGCGCTCGTCACTGTATCGGGGCCGGCGGCGCGGCGGCGAGGGGCGCCGACGACGAGGCGGTGGACGCGCGACGGCGGGTTGGGGAGGAGCCGCCGGACGACAGGCCGGTGACGACCTCCTCCGCACCCGGGTCGCCGCGGGATCCGCTCGGTAGCCTCACGAGCAGGCGCACCCGAGGCGCCGCCGCGCAGCCGCGCCGACCCGGAGGACGCCATGCCCGAGAGCACCGACCACGCCGATCGCGCCGCCGAGGCCGCAGCCGCAGCCGCAGGCGACGCGCAACCCGGCGGCGCGGCCGAGCCCGACCGCTACGACGTCGCCGTCATCGGCGCCGGCCCCGCGGGCACCGCCGCCGCCCTCCGCGCCGCCGAGCTGGGCGCATCCGTCGTGGTGCTGGAGGCCGGCCGCCTCGGCGGCACGTGCGTCAACACCGGATGCGTGCCCACGCGCGTGCTCGCGAAGACCGCGCGGCTCGTGCGCGAGGTGCGCTCGGCGGGCGAGAGCGGGATCGGCGTGGGTGAGCCTGCGCCGCACTGGCCGTCGATCGTGGCGCGCGTGCACGCGCAGGTCGACCGCGTGCGCTCGCTCAAGGACGAGGCGGCGCGCTTCGAGGAGGCGGGCATCACGCTCATCCACGAGGGCCGCGCGCGCTTCGTCGACGACCGCACGCTCGTGCTCGACAGCGGCCGGCGGATCACGGCGGGCTCGATCATCGTGTGCGTCGGCGGGCACTCGCGCCGCCTGCCCGTGCCCGGCGCCGAGCTCGCGACCGTGCCCGAGGACGTGCTCGCGCTGCCGGGGATCCCCCGCCGTCTGGCCGTCATCGGCGCGGGCAACACGGGCGCGCAGCTCGTCACGGTGTTCCGCTCGTTCGGCTCCGAGGTCACGCTGCTCGACGTCGCGCCGCGCGTGCTGACGGCGTCCGACGAGGCGATCTCGGAGGCCGTCGCCGCGGCGTTCGTCGCCCAGGGCGTGCGGGTGCGCACCGGCATCGACACGGTGACGGGCCTCACCCGGACGGGCGACGGATCCATCACCCTGCTCTGGCGCGAGGGCGACCGCCCGCAGTCCTCCAGCTTCGACGCCGTGATCATGGCCACCGGCTGGCCCGCCGACGTCGACGACCTCGGGCTCGAGCACGCCGGGGTCGAGGTGACGAGGTCGGCGATCCCCGTCGACCGCTACCTCCGCACGCGCGTGCCGCACATCCTCGCGGTGGGCGACGCCAACGGGAAGGACATGCTCGTGCAGGCGGCGCAGTCGGAGGGCGAGGCCGCGGCCGAGAACGCGGTGCTGGGCGTCAACCGGCGGATCCCGCTGCAGCTCCTCCCGGCCGGCGGCTTCACCGACCCCGACTACGCGGGCGTCGGCCTCACCCAGGCGGAGGCGCGCGAGCGCGACGGCGCGTGCGTCGTGGCGCGGGTGCCGTTCGCCGAGGTCGACCGCGCCGTGATCGACGACCGCGAGGCCGGCTTCCTGCTCCTCATCGCCGACCGCCGCCGTGAGCTGATCCTCGGTGCGCACGCCGTGGGCGAGAACGCGGTCGAGGTGATCCAGTCGGTCACCACCGCGATGGCCGCGGGCGTCGACGTCGCCACCCTCGCGCACGTGCGGTTCGCGTACCCCACCTACAGCGCGATCATCGGGATCGCGGCCCGGCGGCTGCTCCAGGAGGAGGAGCGCCCGGGCGAGCTGGACTGACGCGCGGTCGGGGCCGCCCAACGGCGCGTGGTCGGATGGACGCATGACCGCGCTGATCGTCACGGCCCATCCCGATCCCGACTCCCTCACCCACGAGGTCGCCCGCCGGGTCGTCGCCGCCCTCGGAGCCGACCGGACGGAGGTCGCGCACCTCGCGCAGGAGGGCTTCGACCCGGTGTTCGGCATGGCCGACCGGGCCGCGTACGCCGGCGGCTCCCCCGCGCACGCGGACGTCGTCGCCGAGCAGGCGCGCCTCGACGCCGCGGACCACGTCGTGCTCGTCTTCCCCGTGTGGTGGTGGTCGATGCCCGCCCTCCTCAAGGGCTGGATCGACCGCACCTTCATCGCGGGCTGGGCCTTCGGCATCGACGACGAGGGGCGCATCGAGAAGCGGCTCCAGCGCCTCACCGTGCACCTCGTGCCCGTCTCCGGCACGAGCCGGGAGTCGTTCGCCCGGCACGGCTACCTCGCGTCGTTCGAGACCCAGATCGGCCACGGGATCCTCGACTACTGCGGCGCGCGCCGCGGCGCGACGGCCTTCGTGCACGACTCCGAGTCGGGCGACCGCGACGCCGTGGACGCCGAGGTGGAGCGGGCCGTGGCCGAGGTGCTGGCGGCGGTCGGCTGATCCGGCGGGCCCTCCGCGCAGGCCGTCCGGCGTCGCCTAGCGTCGGAGCATGACCGCCGACGATCCGCTCCCCGACCGTCCCGGCGACGAGGCCCACGCCGTCCCCGGTGCGGACGAGATCGCGATCCGCGCGGCCGAGCCCGCGGACATGCGAGCGGTCGCGGAGCTGCGCTGGCGGTGGTCCGTCGACGAGTCGGGCACGGCGCCCGTGACCGATCCCGCCGGCTACGTCGCCGCGACCACCGCCTTCGCCGACGCGCACGCGGGGACGCACCGCTGCATCGTCGCCGAGCGGGACGGCGTCGTCGTGGGCCTGGCCTGGCTCGCCCTCACGGACCGGCCGCCGACGCCGGACGACCTGAGCCGCGTCGCGGGCGACGTGCAGTCGGTCTACGTCGTCCCCGAGCTGCGGGGATCCGGGACCGGCTCCCGGCTGGTCGCCGCGCTGCTCGACGACGCCCGCGCCGCGGGCTGCCGGTACGTGCGCGTGCACTCGAGCCCGCGCGCGATCGCCGTCTACGCCCGCGCGGGCTTCGCGGTGGACGAGACGTACCGCGTCGTCCGGCTCTGAGGCGCCGACGCCGGGATCCCGCCGAGGAGCGCGCAGTCCGCCACCTCGCGCCGGCCGCACGCCGCGAGGCACGAGGATCCGCGTCCCACTGTGCACACGCCGCAGCGCCCGCAGCGCCCCGCGGCTAGCCTCGCGGAATGCCCGCCGCCCCCGCCGCCCGATCCGGCGGGGTGCGCGCGGGTTCCCGCGTGGGCCAGGTCCTCGCGTCGCACGCGATGGGCGTCCTCACCCGGGGACTCGCGCTCGACGGATCGCTCCGGCGCCTCGACGAGCACGCGCCCGGGGCGCGCGCCTGATGCCGCACGCGACCTCGCACGACGACGAACCCCGCACCCTCCTCCACGTGCTCCCGTGGACCACCGCGGTGGGCGGCGCGGTGGCGGTGCTCCTGATCCCCGGGTCATTGGTCGCGCTCAGCAGCATCACCAGCCGGGCCGGCTCCGACGACGGCAGATTCCTCCCGGTCGTGCTGCAGGCGATGCTCTTCGCCGCGGTCATGGCCTTCGTCGTCGGGCTGGCCGCCGGCGCGCTGGCGGGCCTGCCGGATCACCTCGCGCGGCACCGCCCGGAGCTCCGGCGGCGCACGTCGGCGCTCGCCGTCGTCATCCTGACCGCGGTCATCTCCCTCGCCTGGTTGGCCGTGCTCGCCGAATGGCAGCCGCTCCCCCTGGCGCCCACCCTCGGGACGACCGGCGTGGTCGCCGCCATCACCGCGGGGGCCACAGCGATCGTGGTCGCCCGCCACGCGCGACGCCGACGCCGGAAGGAGTCGCGCCCCTCGGTCACGGACGCGTGAGGATCACGCCCCGCCGCGGTTCCCCTCGAGCGTGAACGTGAAGACGTCCTCGTCGAACGCGCTGTAGCCCGCGTAGTCGAGGAGCTCGTAGAGGCGGGCGCGGGTCTGCATCTCGGGCACCTTCGACGCGAGCGTGCCCTCCTCGAGGATCGCGTCGAGGCCGCGCTCGGCGGCGCCCATCGCGAGGCGCAGGAGCGACACCGGGTAGATGACGATGTTCACGCCCACGTCCGCGAGCTGCTGCGTCGTGGACAGCTCGCTCTTCCCGAACTCGGTCATGTTGGCGAGGATCGGCACGTCCACCGCGGCGCGCATCGCCTCGAACTCGGCGAGGTCGGCCATGGCCTCGGGGAAGATGGCATCGGCGCCCGCGTCCACCAGCGCCTTCGCGCGATCGACCGCCGCGGCCATGCCGTCGACGCCGCGCACGTCGGTGCGGGCCATGACGAGCAGGTCGGGGTCGCGGCGGGCGTCGACGGCGGCGCGGATCCGCTTCAGCGCGGTCGACTCGTCCACCACCTGCTTCCCGTCGAGGTGGCCGCAGCGCTTCGGGTTCACCTGGTCCTCGATGTGGAGGCCCGCGACGCCGGCGTCCTCGAGCATCTGCACCGTGCGCGCGACGTTAATCGGCTCGCCGAAGCCCGTGTCCGCGTCCACGAGGCAGGGCAGGTCGGTGACGCGCGCGATCTGCTGCGAACGCCCGGCCACCTCGGTGAGCGTGGTGAGGCCGATGTCGGGCAGACCGAGGTCCGCCGAGAGCACGGCGCCCGAGATGTAGACGCCGTCCATGCCCTTGTCCTGGATGAGGCGGGCCGAGAGCGGGTTGAACGCGCCGGGCATCCGGAGCAGCTCACCCGATGCCAGCCGCTCGCGGAACGCGCGGCGCTTGGCGGCGGAGGTGAGGGTGGAGTGCAGCACTAGAGGAGTCCCTTCGGGGAGCCGGCGCCGTCGAGCAGGCCGGGCCGGGCGGTCACGGTGAGGCCGGCGAGCTCGTCGGCGGTGAGCTCGGGCAGGCGCTCGACGAGGGCGAGGAAGCGGTCGACCTCGCGGTCCTCGAGCACGCCGTCGGCGAGCGTGCGGAGCTTGCCCACGTAGTCGGCGCGCGCGAACGGCCGGGCGCCGAGCGGGTGCGCGTCGGCGACGGCGATCTCGTCGACGATGGTCGAGCCGTCGGTCAGGCGGATCTCCACCCGGCCGCCGAACGCCTTCTCGGCCGGATCCATGGAGTGGTACCGGCGGGTCCACTCCGGGTCCTCGGTCGTGGTGACGCGGCGCCAGAGGTCGACCGTGTCGGGGCGGCCGGCGCGCTCGGGCGCGTACGAGTCGACGTGGTGCCAGGTGCCGTCCTGCAGCGCGACCGTGAAGATGTACGGGATCGAGTGGTCGAGCGTCTCGCGGCTGGCGCGCGGGTCGTACTTCTGCGGGTCGTTGGCGCCGGATCCGATGACGACGTGCGTGTGGTGCGACGAGTGGATGAGGACGCGGTCGATCGCGTCCGCGTCGGCGAGCACCGGGTGGGCCTGGTGCAGGCGGCGGGCGAGGTCGATCCACGCCTGCGCCTGGTACTCGGCCGAGTGCTCCTTCGTGTACGTGTCGAGGATCGCCCGCTTGGCCTCGCCGGGTGCGGGCAGCGGCACGTCGTAGGAGGCCGCGGGGCCGTCGAGCAGCCACGCGATGACGCCGTCCTCGCCCTCGTAGATGGGGGTGGGGCTGGTCTGGCCGCGCATCGCCCGGTCGATCGCCTCGACGGCCATCTTCCCGGCGAACGCGGGCGCGTGCGCCTTCCACGTGCTGATCGCGCCCTTGCGCGACTGCCGCGTGGCGGTCGTGGTGTGCAGGGCCTGGCCGACGGCCTGGAACACGGTCTCCTCGTCGAGGTTGAGGAGCGTGCCGATGCCGGCCGCGGCCGACGGGCCGAGGTGCGCGACGTGGTCGATCTTGTGCGCGTGCAGGCTGATGGCCTTCACGAGGTCCACCTGGATCTCGTAGCCGGTGGCGATGCCGCGGATCACGTCGGCGCCCGTGAGCGCGCGGCCGTCGGGACGGCCGGCCGCGGCGGCGTGCTGCGCGGCCGCGAGGATCGGCGGGATGTTGTCTCCCGGGTGCGAGTACTCCGCGGCGAGGAAGGTGTCGTGGTAGTCGAGCTCGCGCACGGCCACGCCGTTCGCCCAGGCGGCCCACTCGGCGCTGACGCGGGTGGCGGGATCCGCGCCCACGACGGTCGCGCCCGCGCCGCCCGTGGACGGCCCGTGCGCCAGGGCCTGCGCGCGCGCCGCGACGACGGGCGCGCGGGTGAGCGAGGCGGTCGCGACGGCCGCGTTGTCGATGATGCGGTTGACGATCATCTCGGTGACCTCGGCGTCGACCTCGACGGGATCCGCGGCGACGGCGGCGATGCGCCCCGCCAGCTGCTCCCCGGGAGGCAGGGCCTCGTCGCTGCGGTGGACGCGGACGCGGTGGATCTGCATGCTCTTCCTCACGGTCGGGGCACCGTCGCGGAGGGCTCGGGGCCTCGTCCGCGTGGCACCGGTCCAGCGTATCCACCGCCGGGGCCGTCCTACGCTGGGGCGTGCTCACCGTCGACCCCGAGTCCCCCCGCACCGCCGACGTGCTGCCGCTCCTGCGGCAGGCCGACGAGTTCGCGCTCGCCCTCTACCCGGCCGAGAACTACCACGGCCTCGACGTCGCGGCCCTCGACCGGCTTGGCGTCACGTTCCTCGTCGCGCGCGACGACGGCCGCGCTCTCGGCACGGCGGCGGTCGTGGACGGCGGCGACGGATCCGCGGAGCTGAAGCGCGTGTTCGTGACCGACGCGGCGCGCGGCCTCGGCGTCGGGCGCGCGCTGCTGGTCGCCGCGGAGGAGCGGGCGCGCGAGATCGGCGCCCACGTCATGCGGCTCGAGACGGGACTGCCCCAGACCGCGGCCATCGCGATGTACGAGCGCGGCGGCTACCGGCACGTGCCGCGCTTCGGGCCGTACGGCGCGGATCCGACGAGCGTCTGCATGGAGCGCGACCTCCGGGTGGCGCCCGCGCCGCTCCCCCGCTGGATCCTCCGGCCCGCCCTCCCCGACGACGCGACCTGGATGGCCGAGCTCCGCGCCGTCGCGCTGTGGCCCGACCTCGAGCGGCTCGGCCGATGGGATCCGGTGCGGGTCCGCCGCCGCTTCCTCGACGGCTGGGCGCCCGAGCGCACCTCGGTGATCCGCGTCGCCGGCCGCGACGCGGGCCTCATCGCGCGCCGCGACGAGCCCGACGCCCACTGGATCGAGCACTTCTACCTGGACCCCGCGGTGCAGGGCCGCGGCATCGGCGGCGAGGTGCTGCGCGAGACCATGGCCCGGCGCGACGACGACCTCCCCTTCCGCCTCGACGTGCTCCAGGGCAGCGCGGCGCGGCGGCTGTACGAGCGGGCGGGGTTCCGGGTGGAGCGGGAGGATGCGGTGGATGCGTGGCTGGTGGCGCTGAGGTGCGGCGGATAATCAACTTTTACGTCATGTGGCGGAGGTCCAGCCCACTCCCCGGCGACACTCGACCGACGGCCTCGCTCCCACCGGGACGCTGGCACTACCACCGGACGCTGACCGCAATGCACGGCGGCGCGACGCAATGCGGCCGAACGTCCCCAAGACCTCGCGCCCGTCTCGCGCCAATTTTCGCTGGCGCTACGTTGATGAACCTCCTCGCGTATCGCTAGATACAACAGGTGAGAACATTGGAGGGCCTGTGGTTGGCTGGGGCTTTGCGTCAAGCGCCCGGGAAAGCGCCGGATTTGACGACTCATTCGGAACCGTCCTGTGGGCAGTGTCCCTTCTGCTAAGCGCGATCGTCGGCGTGATCCTCATACGCACCAGCGATAGGTGGCTTCAGCCGCGTGAAGACTACGAGCTCTGGATGGACTTCACTGCAACACCCATGCTCGTGCAGCACAAGGCCACCGCCTCCGCAGGACTCACCTAGTGCGCGCGTACGCGTTCGTCGCCACTGCGGGTGCTCCGAGGGGCGACGGTCAGAACCGCGGCGAGGGGTTGGAGATCGCCGGATCGATCCCAAGGAATGCCTCTGCCAGGAGGATTGCCTCACGCTTACGAAGAGTCCAACTGTCCGGGTCGCCGCCGATGATCTCGATTGGCTTCGCGAACTGGACGTCGTACGGAAGCTTGCCGGCTCCCGGAGAGATCCACAGGTGGAACTTTCCACCGCTCTTCCATGAGCCGTCCGACTTGAGAATCGCCGCGGTGTTGTGAGTGATGTTCACCCACTGAACGGCGCCGATGCCTCCGTCGTCGTAGTCCCGGATCGGGCTGTCGTGCTCCTGATGCTCACCGAGGGGGAACGGGTGGATCCAGTAAGCGGAAAGGTAGTAGACGTTGCTGTCGAGGCGGACCCAGCCGTCATTCAGGCGATCAAAGCTCATGCCCCCATCCTGTCGCATAGGTCGTCCTCGAGGGCGGCCAAATAGTGGTTGATCGCTTCGAGATCCCCGAACCCGTCCGCTAGCCCCAGGTCCGGAGAACACCAGTGCTGCTTCGCTCGGGTGTGGCTTCTATGACCATGCGACCGTTGAAGCGGAGGGGCGGCGCCTGGAGTCGCTCGTTCGTCTGGAGGGGGATCGGTCACCGGAGCGATTCGCGCGCCCGCCGTTACGGTTGCCGCATGGCCGATCCCGCGATACAGCTCCTGGCCCGCCGGCGCGTCCTCGAGCACTTCCGGTGGATCGACGGCGACGCTGACACCTGGACGATGCTGCGGGACCCGGCCGCGCTGCGGGCCGTCGTGCATGCACTGGCTGACCTGCTGGTCGACCAGGAGCTCGAGGTGATCGTCGGCATCGAGGCCAGGGGGTTCGTGCTCGGACCGGCGGTCGCGATCGCCCTCGGGATCGGGTTCTCTCCCATCCGCAAGGACGGTGCGAAGTTCCCCGGCGACGTGGTCCGGCACCAGAGCATGCCGGACTACCGCGGCAGGACGCAGGTCTTCCACGCGAGACGAGACCACTTCTCGCCAGGCCAGAGGGTCGGCTTGATCGATGACTGGATCGAGACCGGCAGTCAGGCCGTGGCAGCGCAGCGCCTGGTCGCCACCGCTGGCGCGGAGCTGGCCGCCGTCGCGGTGATCATCGACGAGGCGGGCGGGAACGCGCGGCGCGTTCTGCCGCCCATTCGATCGATAGTGTCCGCGGACGAGCTCCCCTGACGAGCCGACCCGACCATGGTCTTGAGGCGTCTCGACAGGGGATCGGCTATCGAGACGCGTTCACAGCGTCATACCGAGCACCATGCGAACGGCGATGGGGCTGCCGTGGTCGTCCTCTCGTCGGGTCATCCCGATCTTCTGCGCGACCCTCTCGGAGGCAGTGTTGTCGGGATGGATGATCGCGACGAGTTCGGCCGCGTCGAGCTCAGCACGGGCGAAGTCCCGACAGGCAGCCGCTGCCTCGGTTGCGTAGCCCTGTCCTTGGAATGCCGGGCGCACGTGGTAGCCGACCTCGAGCATCGGGATGCCGTTGACGTCCTGCCAGGTCAGTCCGCAGTCACCGACGAAGTGCCCTGCGTGCGTCTCGATGATCCATAGTCCGAAGCCGTGGGCTTCGTAGTTGTCCTGGTTCCATGCGATCCATCGCGCCGCATCGTCACGGCTCTTCGTCGCGGTGTAGAACTCCATGACCCGAGGGTCTCCGAGCAGTCCGGCCATGTCGTCGAGGTCTGCTGGGGTCATCTCACGGAATCGGAGCCGTGCGGAGGGGCCAGGGAGCATGTCAGCACCGTATCGGCAGGGGATCCCACCCGGACAGTCGGCCCGGCCGGCTGCCGGCCGGCGGCCTGCGCCCTAGGTTCGGATCGTGGACGAGCACATCGAAGTCGTACGACATCACGATCTGAGCCGCACCCACCTCGAGCAGCTCCGGGCGCTCTTCGACCGCGAGTACCTCGACGGCTACGGGCCCTGGACCCTTGACGCGCCCTACGGCTACTCCCCCGCGGACATGCACCTGCTCGTCACCCACGGATCCGAGCTGGTCGCGCACGCGGCATTCCGACGACGCGTCATCGCCGTGGGAGAGCACGACGTCGCCGCGGGCAGGACGGGAGGCGTGCTCGTCAGCGAGCATCCCCGAGGAGGAGGTCTCGGCAGACGCCTGATGAGTCAGCTCGCCCGCCCGATGCGCTCGACGGCCGGCATCGAGTACGGGTACCTGGGCTGCCGGCCGGAGGTCGTCCCGACCTACGCCTCCAGCGGGTGGCGATGCCGGGAATCCGCCGGCGCGTCCGACCACGACGAAGTGACCCGGGCGTCCGACAGGGGAATGGCTATTGAGACGGCCGTTGGGCTCTCGTCCGGTGCGCGCCCGGTCGAGCCGTCGAGGCGCGCACTCAGACGCCAGGGACCCCGCGCTTCTTGGCCGTCTCATTCCACTCGTCCAGCCGCTCACCGAGCATGATGTTCCACTCACGCGCGGTCGTCGAGTGGAGGTCGTAAAGAACACCGTGAATGCTGATCGCGATGCACTCGTCATCGTCGGGGTCAGTGATCGTCACAACAACGTGGCCATCCGGCCAGTCCCGGGGAACCGCCGGTTCGTCAGTCTCGGCCGGAATCGGCGCAGGCCCCCGCTCCGCTTTGAGTCGTGAGCCTTCACCCATTCGGCGATGGTTGCACCTCCAAGCCGCGTCCGGCAAACGATCCCCGGCGGATACGCGCGGAGGAAGCATCGGTCACCATCCACCAGGAAGCGCCCGTGGGCGACCGGCTACTTCGGCTTGCGAGCGATCACGAAGCCGAGGACTCCGAGCGTCACCATGAGTGCGGCCACGATGAGCATCACCACGCCCACCGCGACGAAGGGGCTACCGCTCCCCCGATCGGCGACCGAGAAAGCGAGCACTCCTACGACCACCTCGCCGACTGCCATCACGAGTGCGCAGACGCTCGAGCCCACGACCACACCTCGACGGCGAAGTCGCTCCTGCGAAGCCATGCCCCGAGTCTGCCCTCGCGCGACGAAGCACTCCCGTCGGAGGCGTCCGCCAGGGGATCGGGTGTCGGGACCCTCTTCCCTCGGGCAGGCGTGTCGGAGCTCGATACTGATGTCATGGCATCACCGCTCATCTCCGACATCGCTCATTCCGGTCTCACCGTGGCCGACCTCGACGACGCGTTGGTGCTGTGGTGCTCCGGTCTCGGGTTCGTGCTCGAGCGCACCTTCACGCTCGACGTGGACGTCACGGCGGCGACCACCGGCGTCCGTGGAGCCGTGATCCGCGCAGCGACGGTGACGCTCGGCCCCCACCGGGTAGAGCTGCTTCAGTACGACCCGCCCCTCCTGCTCGAGTCCGCCGGCTCGCCCGGACAGGTCGGCATGATGCACATCGCGCTCACGGTCTCCGACCTCGATCGTGTGCTCGAGCTCTTCGCTGGACACGGCTGGAGACCGGTCGGCACACCTCACCGGATGGCTGGTGGCGCCCGAGCCGGCACACGCATCATCTACCTCGAAGGTGCCCTCGGTGGATTCCTCGAACTGATCGCGCCCCCGCAGCTCCCGTAGTCCGCGTCGGCTGTCGGATTTCGTCTGGTTCTCGATCGTCGTGACGACCGACGACCCGATCCTGATGCTCCCCGTCACCCGAGCCGTCTCCGACTGGCGCGCGGGAGTCATCGACCTCCGCGGCACCTTGTGGTGAGGGATGCGGAAATCCGTCGGCGCGTCCGAGGACGACGACACGACCTGTGCGTCCGACAGGGGCCCGATGACCGGACGCCACAGGAGCCGAACCGCGTGCTGATCAGCCGACGTAGCGGGCGGCGACTATCCAACGTGGGCGGAACTGATCGTCAGCACTGGTGACCCGAACCGTCCCGGTGCTGGCGCTGACATGGCGTCCACGATCACCCCCGCGCGGGCTCAGTCCCTCAATGCAGCCGGCTACACCATCGTCGGCCGGTACCTCACCAACGAGCAGGCGACGAACTTCCTCGACAAGAAAATCAAGCCGGGTGAACTTGAGGTCATCTTCGGTGCTGGTCTCCGCCTGTTCCCCATCTTCGAAGAAGGTGGTTACAAGGCCTCCTGGTTCACCGCAGCGCAGGGCACGAAGGATGCCCAGCGGGCCTACGACGCCGCTGTGACCTACGGCATCCCGGCCGGCACGACGATCTACTTCGCGGTTGACGTCGACGTGGTAGAGGACCAGGTCCGAAGCGCCGTCATGCCGTACTTCGCCGCTCTCAACACGAAGATGAACAACCTCGGGGGCGCTTACGGAATTGGCATCTACGGTTCCCGCAACACCTGCTCGATCGTCAGCGCCGCCGGGCTCGCCCGGACCTCGTACATCGCCGGACTGTCGACCGGCTTCAGCGGCAACCTCGGGTATCCACTTCCGAGCAACTGGGCCTTCAACCAGATCCAGACCCTCACCATTGGTTCCGGCTCCGGCGCAGTGGAAATCGACAAGAACGTCGTCTCTGGACGAGACACCGGAATCAACGCCGTGAATACCTCGGGAAAGCCACTGGCACAGTTCTTCGCGTACATCGACGCCCTGCAGGCGTACGCGCAGACCTGGTCCAGCTCCGGGAACGCCACGACCACACCTGACCGCCTCGTTCTCCAGTACATGCGATACCCGAACTACGGCTCAGGCGTCGGCGACAACAACGGCATCGACGCTGCAGAGTGGGCCGTGATCGCCGGTCAGCTCGACCTCGGATTCATCTCATTCGTCGACAAGACCGGTCTTCGGCGGCCGCAAAACTACACCGAACCGAGTCCGCGCCACATCCAGATGGACCCGACGCACGTTGCAGCAGCGGTCGACGCGCTCCTCCAGCACCCCCTGGACTCCCGAGACGTCAACCTCGGCGAGGGCGGCGGCTGGGCAGGAGATTTCGTTCAATTCGTTGGCACCTGGGTCGCGAAAGGCCGGCAGGACATCGACCAGTACACGAAAGAGAATCTGTTCCTGAAAGCATCGAGCGGCTTCGGCCCGGACGACTTCTTCGAGGACATCGACGGATGGCTCATCGCTTCGACCCTCCGGAACCAGGGGGGCCCAGCCAACGCGGTCATCCGCAACTTCTATAGTGCCGACGGCGGCTACCGATCCCGCCTCGAAGACTTCCTCAGGCAGCGCTTCGAAGGCAGCGACATCACCGCTGTCCGCACCCTGACCCAAGCGCTCGTCCCGGCACTCTCCTCGGACTACGCCACCTTCCAGACTGCCCTGTACCTGAAGTTCGCACAGAGCCCGTACCAGTACTCGTCGGAGGAAGCCGGGCAGTTCGCGAAGGACTTCCTGCAGCAGTACAAGACCTACCTGCTGGTCTGAACGGAACCCGTTTGGCGTCCCCACCTCGGGACGCCAAACGGTTTCGTCCGTCTCGCGACCGATGCGGTCACGCCAACGGGTGTGGCAGGGTGACGGAGGCGACAGGGGTGATCATGCACAAGCGGGCCTGGACGATCGGTGTGACAGCGCTGACGACGACGGTGGTGCTTCTCGGCGTCTACGGGGTGAAGCACGTAGTTGCCCAGACGACGGCGTACGGCATCTGCAACTCGGTCACCGACAGATGCCACGACGTCCCGGCGGAGACGCTCGAGCTGGTCGCCGGGCTGAGGTGGGACGGAGCCTCTGCGAAAGTCCTGCAGTCCTCTGCGACCCTGTTTCACGGTTCGCTGGGCAGCCCCGAGATCGTCAGCGGAGTCCTCGAGCTGCACAACGTCGGTGACGGCGTCAGCCTCGGCGACGGAGCGTCCTATCCGTCGGCTGAGCCAGGGCAGACGCTCAGCACGGAGGACGGGGAGAGCGTTCTCCGGCAGCTCGGCGCAACCGACGTGAAGACATTGCGCCACAGGGAGCAGCTGGTGGTGTTGCGCGGCGAGACAGAGACGACATCGCTCGTCTACGTGTACAGCGTGCTCTCGCGATAGCCGGTCCAGACAAACTAGGGGGATGCGCCGTTTTTACGGCATCGAGATACGGACACTGCTCGAGTTGCCCGCAGGAGTTCGTAGGGGCGGCATCAGATAGTGAATCTGATGTTAGATGCCGTGCGCCAACGTCGCTTCCCAAGCAATTAGACCGACGAACAAGGGACGCCGGTCGCGGCGCGACTGGCGTACCTCGTGCGGACGATACCGCTGGCTCAGCTATGCCATAGGGGATCCGCAGAGCGCGGACGCGCTCCCATCCGGCCCGGGGGCGGTGATCGCCTTGAGCACGGCGCGGCTGTCTGCGAGGAGGTCGAGAGTGTGTCAGGTGTCCGCGGGGGCCGCCGTCATCCTCTGGGGTCTGGGAGCGTCGCTCGGCTTCCCCGTCGCGCTCAGCGCAGCGGGCGCCTCCGGTGCCGACAGCGCCGCACGCGTGTCGCTCGTGGCGACCGTCGGCTACGTCGCCTTCCTCGTCGGCCCGCCCGTGCTCGGGTTCATCGGCGAGGAGCACGGTCTCCGCGCCGCGCTCATCGTCCCGCTCGCTCTCGCCTCCGTGGCAGCGGTCCTCGCACCCCGCATCACCCCACGCAGCCCGCACACCCCGACCCGAACGGACGCAGAGCGTGACCCTCGAGATCCCCGGCATCAGCACGCCCTTCCGCCCCTTCCCCGAGGATCGCTGGGAGGTCGACCCCGCCACGGGTCGCATCACCGTCACGAGCATCCCGGGCACGGACATCTTCACCGACCCGGGCGGCGACGACGGCGGGCAGGTCACGTCGTCGACGCTGCGCGACGCCGCGACGCTCCTGACCGATGCGCCCGTCGGCGACTTCCAGCTCAGCGCGCGCGTCCGCGTCCGCTTCGTGGGCACGTTCGATGCCGGCGTGCTGTTCCTGCGCCACGACCGCGAGACGTGGGCGAAGCTCTGCTTGGAGTTCTCGCCGCAGGGGCAGGGCATGATCGTCAGCGTCGTCAACGACCGCGTCTCCGACGACGCCAACGCCTTCCCGATCGACGGGGATCACGTGCACCTGCGCATCTCTCGGAAGGGGAGGGTCTTCGCCTTCCACGCATCCGTGGACGGGGAACGATGGGCGCTCATCCGCGCGTTCTCGCTCCCGAACGGCCACGAGCCGCTCGAGGTCGGGTTCGAGGCCCAGTCACCCCAGAGCGACGGCTGCGACGTCACCTTCGACGACGCGCGTCTCGTGGAGCGCACGATCTCGGACTTCCGCGACGAGTCCTGACGCCGCGGCGGCTCGAAGCGGCACGGCCGCTCCGCCGAGGGCACGGGGCGGGGTGGATCCGACGGACGGGGACTCCCGCCCGCTGGTGCCCTCAGGACGCCAACCGCTCCCGTGACCCGCGACCGGAGCGACGCGGCTCCGCCTCGCCGACCGGTTCGGTGATCCCCGCCCACACCGCATCCAGGGACACGTCGACGACGGCCGCGATGGCGGCGATCGTCGTGAACGCCGGCGTCGCGACCCTGCCCGACTCGATCTTCCTCAGCGTCTCCGGCGAGATGCCCGCGGCCAGGGCCGTGTCCACGATCGACCGGTCGGCCCGCGCGTGACGCAGGAGGGCGCCGAGGCGCCGACCGCGCTCGATCTCGGCGGGCGTGAGCGGCAAGCGGACCATGCGCCCATCGTAGTGTCGGTATGATCATCCCGGTATAGATATACCGACGCTGAGGAGGAGCACCATGATCGAGATCCAGGACGCGGCCGGCCTGGTCCGCGCCGAGCGCACCGGCCATCTGGTCGGCGACATCCTCCAGAGCCTGCGCCGCCGCACCACCGTCGGCACGAACCTCCTCGACATCGACAGGTGGGCGAAGGCGATGATCCTCGACGCCGGCGCCACCTCCTGCTACGTCGACTACGCGCCGTCCTTCGGCAACGGGCCCTTCGGCCACCACATCTGCACCGCCGTCAACGACGCCGTCCTGCACGGGCTGCCCCACGACCGCGCGCTCCAGGACGGCGACCTCCTCACGCTCGACCTCGCCGTCGTGCTCGACGGCGTGGCCGCGGACGCCGCGATCAGCTTCGTCGTCGGCCAGGCGGCCCGGCCGGAGGACATCGCGCTGATCGACGCGACCGAGCGCGCCCTGGCGGCGGGCATCGCCGCGGCCGACCCCGGCGCGCGCCTCGGGGACATCTCGCACGCGATCGGCACCGTACTGGCCGACGCCGGCTACCCGATCAACATGGAGTACGGCGGACACGGGATCGGGTCGACCATGCACCAGGATCCGCACGTGTCCAACGCCGGACGCCCCGGCCGTGGCTACCGGCTGCGCCCCGGGCTGCTGCTCGCGCTCGAGCCCTGGGCGATGATCGACACCGACCGGCTCGTGACCGACCCGGACGGCTGGACCCTCCGCAGCGCCACGGGCTGCCGCACCGCGCACAGCGAGCACACCATCGCCATCACCGCCGACGGCGCCCGCATCCTCACCCTGCCGACGGAACCCGCGGAGCGCCCGGGACCCGCAGCAGCGTCACCAGCCAGACGGCCAGCGTCGCCGGGATCAGGAGCTCCGTGAGCGACGGCCCGTGGACGACGGTGGCGCCATCGACCGTCCAGGTGCAGGTGCGGCCGAGCGGGATCCAGCTCCATCCCGGATCGCCGAAGACCGATCCGCCCGGCGACAGCTCGCAGCCGACCGTGCTCCCGAAGAGCACCTGCTCGACGGCCACGGAGCCGATCCACGCCAGGGCGAGCACGGACCAGGGCAGGAAGCGGAGGCGGGGATCTCGGGCGGCGCGCATCCGCCCACCCTCGCACCGCCGCCCCCTCGACACGTCCGCCGGGGTGATGATCTGCATCCGACCGCCGGAGAGGTTCGGCGACCGAAGGCCCGGGGCCCGAGATGCGCTGGCCGTGCGGCTGACTGCGCCCCGCGCCTGCCGGCGAGGACCGCCCGACCCGTAACGTGGGAGGCCCACCGCGAAGGAGCAGGCACATGGAGCACACCCGACTCGGCAGCACCGGCCTCCGCGTGAGCCGCCTCGCCCTCGGCTGCATGACGTACGGCAATCCCACCCGGGGTATGCACTCCTGGACCATGGACGAGGACGCGTCGGCGCCCTTCTTCCGCCAGGCGGTCGAGCTCGGCATCACCTTCTGGGACACCGCGAACGTCTATCAGCAGGGCACGAGCGAGGAGTACGTGGGCCGCGCCATCCGCCGCTTCTCCCGGCGCGAGGACATCGTGCTCGCGACCAAGGTCTCCGGGCGGATGCACGACGGACCCGGCGGATCCGGCCTGTCGCGGGCCGCGATCCTCGAGCAGGTCGACGCCTCGCTCCGCCGCCTCGGAACGGATCACATCGACGTCCACTACCTGCACCGCTTCGACCCGGAGACCCCGGTCGAGGAGACGATGCAGGCGCTCGACGACGTCGTGCGCGCGGGGAAGGTCCGCTACCTCGGCGCCTCGTCCATGCACGCCTGGCAGTTCGCGAAGCTCCAGCGTGCCGCGGCGGTCAACGGATGGACGGGCTTCGCCGCGATGCAGGACCAGTACAACCTCCTCAAGCGCGAGGAGGAGCGCGAGATGATCCCGCTCTGCGCCGACACGGGCGTGGGCCTCACGCCGTACTCCCCCAACGGCAAGGGCAGGCTGACCCGGCCTCGCGGCGCGACGACCGCGCGATCGGCGACGGACAAGGTCGCCGAGGCGTTCGACACCGACGCCGACGGCCCCGTCATCGACGCGGTGGAGCAGGTCGCCGCGGAGCGCGACGTGCCCATGGCGCGCGTCGCGCTCGCGTGGGTGCTGCGGAACCCGACGGTCGCCGCGCCGGTCATCGGCGCGACGAAGCCCCACCACCTCACCGACGCCGTCGCCGCCCTCGACCTGGAGCTGACCGACGACGAGGTCGCCCGGCTCGAGAGCCCCTACGTGACGCAGCCGCCGTTCTGGTGGTGACGGGACGGCCGGCGTCGGGATGCTGTTCGCAGGCCTGTTCGGCGCCGCCATGTGCGTGCTCCGGAAGATGTGCCGAGGGTCCGTGGTGTGGATCGTCGCCGTCCACTTCGTGGCCGACGTGATCCTGATGGGAGGCGTTTGTGGAGTCTGGACCTGACAAGGGGTTCGCCGTGCTGCTCGATCGTCTGGGGAGGTCCGCGCGAGCTCATGCGTGCTCCGGAGCGCCGACGGAGGCCATGGTCTGGGACGAGTCGTCGGAGATCACGGTCCGCCTGTCCCTGCGCGGAGACGAGCTCTGGGCGATGGCCGGCTCCGGCGTGCTGGTCCGCTTCGTGGAGACGAGCGAGGGGGAGTTCGACCTCGATCAGGTCGAGCACGCCGTCGGGCTGATGCTGCGGGGGCTCGCCGTCGAGTTCTTCGGGGCGGCCGATGATCCCGGGGGCGAGGCGTACCCGTCCGGCTTCGAGATCGGGAGCGCGCGTGCATTCGCGGGCGGCCTGGACGAGGGGCAGTCGCGCTTCCGCGCACGCCTCGCCGGGCCGATGTTCCGCGCGACGGTGCCGATCGCGGAGTGAACGTCTCCTGGCCGCAGCGCACGGTGGACGCGGACGCGAGCGCCGTCGCCACCTAGTCGCCGGGGTGCAGGCCAGCGTCCGCCGGCCCGGTCCGCCACGCGGTGAAGTGGACGATGAAGCCGGCGCGCGTCGGGGCGCAGCACATGGGGCCCGCGATCACGGCGGCGTCGGGATCCAGCGGCGACACCCGCACGAGGCGCCACGGCTCGTCGTCCACCCGCGCGCGGACCGTCAGCGCGTCGCCGGAGCGGCTGGCGCGGATCGTCACGAGCCGGCCGTGCCAGTCGGGGACGGGCGCCAGCGACCAGTCGGACATGCCGCGGGTGACGACGGCGCCGAGGCCGTCCTGGCCGTCGCTGCGCTCGACGCCGGCCTTGGTCCACGTGCTGTCGTCGACCTTCACGAAGATGCCGGCCTGGTCGAACTGGGCGGAGAAGTCGAGGCGGAACGCGACCTCCATGGCCGCGCCCTGCTCGAGCGGCGCGAGGAGGGCGTGCTCCGTGTCGTGCACGAAGCCGTAGGAGGTGGTGCGCCAGGCGTCGCTGCCCTCGACGGCCGTGACGCGCAGCCCGTCGTCGGCGACGTCCACGTGGGCGGGCGCGGTGGTCCAGGTGCCGGAGTCCCAGTCGATGTCGGTCATGGCCCGAGCGTACGTACCCCGCGATCCCCGGTCGGGCTCGGACGGCGCGCGCGGAGGAGCGATCCGCCCCCGTCCCGGGAGTTCACGGAAGCAGAACATCACGTTCACGCACGGGGTCGCGCCACGGCCGATGATCCTGATGCCGAGCTCCCGCGCGCCTGCGCACGCCGGCCTGCGCGACCCCGCGCGCATCCCATCACAGAAGGACGAACGTGACGATCCCCCCTGCCCGCCGTGCCGCTCCCGCGCGCATCGGCGCCCTCACCGCGGCGGCCGCCGCCGTGGTGCTCTCCGTCGGCATCGGCGCGCCCGCGCACGCCGCCGCCGACCCCGCGCTCCAGCCGGCTCCCACGGCGAGCGACCACCTCATCACCGACGTGCCCGGCCTCGTCAACGGCCGCGAGCTCGGCGCCTTCCGGGGCCTCGGCGGGCGCACGGTCGACGCGAGCCACCTGATCCGCACCGAGTCGCTCGACAAGGTCACCGCGGCGGGCGCCGCGACCCTCGCGACCGCGCACCACGTCGACCTCGTGATCGACCTGCGCACGCCCGGCCAGATCCAGAAGAAGCCCGACGTGCCGATCCCCGGCGCGAAGACGGTCGCGATCTCGCTCTTCGGCGCGGACGGCGACTACCCCGACGACACCGTGATGTACCAGGACCTCATCGACAAGGGCCGCGTCGACGCCGCCCACCCGGGCGTCATGATCAGCGCGTACCGCCAGGTGCTGCAGGCCATCGCGTCGCACACGGGCGACGGCACGATCCTCATCCACTGCTCGCACGGCATGGACCGCACGGGCACCGTGGTCGACCTGCTCGACCGGATCCTCGGCGTCGGCAGCTCCGACATCCTCCACGACTACCTGCTCTCCAACACGCAGCTCGGCGTGGACTGGGCGAAGCCCGCGCTCCTCCAGGGCACCTTCGAGGCCGGCATCGCCTCGCGCTACGCGGGCATGGACTCCTACATCCGCACGACCCTCGGCGTCGACGACCAGGAGATCCGCGCCCTCCGCGCGGAGTTCCTCGTGTCCGACGACGCGGCCGCGACGTCCATCACCGTGGGCGGCGTGGACGTGCCGGTCGCCGACGCGGCGGGCTCATCGGGCGCCACCGTGCCCGTCGGCCGCGCGTCGATCGCCCCCGCCGACGTGCACGTGGCCCTGGCCGACGCCGGCAGCCGCGCGGCCGTCACCGTCGCCGGTCGCGTCGTCACGGTCGTCGTCACCGCGGCGGACGGGCGCAGCACGCGCACGTACCGCGTCACCGCCGGGCTCGCGCGGATCGAGCTGCCGGGCGCATCCGCGCCCGTCGCGGGCGGGACGGTCGCGGTCCGCGCGTCCGGCCTCACCCCGGGCGCCGCGTACCGGGTCGAGCTCCACTCGACGCCGACCGACGTGGGCACCCTCACCGCCGCGTCCGACGGCTTGGTCGCGGGCACCGTCACGATCCCCGCGGGCACCGAGGCGGGTGCGCACACGCTGACGCTCCTCGACGCGTCGGGCGCGGCCGTCACGGATCCGGCCGCGCTCACCGTGAGCGCCGCCCGGGCCGCCGGCACCACGACGGCAGGCACGGCGGGCACGGCAGGCTCGACGGGCACGACCGCCGCGCACCACGCCGGCCCCGCGGTCGCGACCGGCGGCTCGCCCGTCGCCGCGACCCCGTGGCCCGGGATGGCGCTCGCGGGCCTCGGCCTCGGCGCGCTCGCGGCACTCGCCGTGACGCGCCGCCGCCGGGCGTCGCACCAGCGGTGACGGCGGATCCGCGGACGACCCGGCGGCGGGCGCTCACCGCCGCCGCGGTCGTCGCGGCATCTGCCGCCGTGGTCGTCGGCACGCTGTCGGCCGTGGGCGCGCTGCCCGCGGCCGACGGGCCGCGCGACCTCGCCGGGCAGCCGGTGCAGGCCGACGAGACCGCACCCGCCGGCGACGGATCCGCGCAGCCGGCCGTCGACTCCGGCCTCGGCCGCCTCCGGGCGCCGTCGGTCGGGCTCGACGTGCCGCTCGGCGCGGTCGACGTGGTCGGCGGCGTCGTGGATCCGCCGGGGTTCACCTCCGCGTACCGCGTGCGCGACCTCGGGGTCGCGCCCGAGCGGGCGGCGGACGGCACGGTGTTCGTCGTCATGCACTCGGTGCGCGGCGGCGGGATGGGCCCCGGCGACCTGCTGATCGACGACGAGGCGGGGAGCGCGCGCATCGCCCCCGGCGCGGAGATAGAGGTGGCAGGCGTCGACTACGCCGTCGGATCCAGCCGGGCGGTCGCCAAGGGCGCCCTGCCGGACGACGCCGCGGTCTGGGCGGACACCCCGGGCCGCCTCGTGGTCATCACCTGCCTCCAGCGCGCGGACGGCACCCCGTCGCGCGACGACATGGTGATCGAGGCGACCCGCGTCTGACGCCCGGCCGCCCCCGCGACGCGGGGAGCGCGACGACCGATGCGGTCGCGCGCTCCCCGCCTCGCTAGCCTCGGGTCATGGGGATCCACCGCGTCCAGCACGCCGTCGTCGGCGCGTGGCGCGCCGCCACCTCCCCCGACCGCCTCCTCCTCGCCGCGAAGACCGCGCTCGCCGTCGGCATCGCGTGGGCCGTCGCCCCCTACGTGCCCGGCGTGGCGAACGAGTACCCCTACTACGCGCCGCTCGGCGCGCTCGTGAGCATGTACCCGACGCTCATGGGATCCGCCCGCACGGGCCTGCAGACGCTCCTCGGGCTCGCGGCGGGCATCGTCCTCGCCACCGCGGTGATCCTCACCTCCGGCCCGACGTGGTGGTCCATCCCCCTGATCGTCGGCATCGGCGTGATCCTGTCCGGCTCCGGCTGGTTCGGCGCCGGCCGCGAGTACGTGCCCATGGCCGCGCTGTTCGTGCTCATCATCGGCGGGCAGGACGCCGACACGTACTCGCTCGGCTACCTCGTGCAGATGGCGGTCGGCGTGGTGACGGGACTCCTCATCAACGTGCTCATCGCGCCGACGCTGTCGAGCGGACGCGCGGCCGCCCGGATCAGCGCGTTCCAGCGCGAGGTCGCCCAGCGGCTGCGGGAGGTGGGCGACGCGGTCGAGTCCGACTCCCCGCCCGCGCACGCCGACTGGATCCGCGCGAGCGAGGACCTCGCCGGCACCGCGCGCGCCGTGCGCACCGACCTGCGGGAGGCCGACGAGAGCCGCAAGGGCAACCCGCGCGCGCTCGTGAACAAGCGCGACGTGCGCATCGACCACGCCCGGCTCGAGGCGATGGACCAGATCGTGTTCCACGTCCGCGACGTCTCCGCGGCGCTCGCCGACACCATCTGGCAGCAGCGCGGATCCATCGGCCTCGACCACGGCATCGGCGCGCCCATCCGCGACGCCTGCCACGCGGTCGCCGACGTGCTCGACCTCGACGACCCCGACTCCCCCGAGCGCCACCGCGCCATGGGCGAGGCCGCCCGGCAGGTGCGGCTGCTCGTGGAGGCGGTGGACGAGCAGTCGCAGGAGCTCGGCCGCGCGATGGGACCGGGCGTCCTCACGGCGATGCACCTCAAGCGCGTGCTGCGCCACCTCGAGCCGGTGGACGCGGCGGAGTCACCGGCCCCGTAGCGCGGCATCCGGGCCGGTCGCCGGCATCGGGCCCGGCGGCAGCGCCTCCGCCCGCGCGTCGAAGCGCACCGCGACGATGCCCGCCACGATCAGCGCGCCGCCCACCAGCTGCAGCGCCGTCAGCTCCTCGCCGAGCAGCAGCCACGCCCAGGCGCCGGCAGCGGCCACCTCGAGCAGGCCGACGAAGGACGCGAGGCGGGATCCGAGCATCGCGCTCCCCGTGATCCCCGCGCCGTAGGCGAGCGCGGTCGCGACCACGCCCACCACGAGCATGGGCACCCACCACGGCACCACGCGCCCGAGCATCTCGACGTCGGCGACGGACCCCGTGAACGGCAGGATCCCGGTGAGCCCGACGAGCCCCAGCACCGCCGCCGCGACGAGCAGCCCCGCGGCCGCGAGCGCCACGGGCGGCAGGCCGTCCGCGCCCCGCGCCGCGATCGCGAAGTAGCCCGCGCAGCCCACCATCGCGCCGAGCGCGAGCAGCACGCCGACCGGATCCAGCGCCCCGCCGCCCGACGGCGACACCACGAGCGCGAGCCCGCCGGCCGCCGCGACGGATCCGAGGAGCACGGGCACCGCGGGCCGCCGCCGGCTGGTCGCCCACGCGACCGCGACGAGCAGCAGCGGCGCCATGAACTCGATGAGGATGGCGGTGCCGACGGGGATCCGCTCGATGGCCGCGAAGTACATCCCCTGCGCCCCGGCGACGCCGACCAGCGCCATGCCGAGCACGCGCCGCCAGGCCCGGAGGACGGGCCGCAGGTCGCCGCGGAGCTGCACGAGCGCGACCGGCGCGAGCACCAGCCCGCCGATGAGCGCCCGCAGCGCCACCGCCGCGACCGGGCTCCAGCCCGACTCCAGCAGCGGCTTCACGAACGCGCCCGAGAGCCCGAAGGACGCGGCGGCCACGATCGCGAGGACCAGGCCGGTGGTGAGGTGGCGTCGGGGCATGGTGCTCTCGTCTCGTCAGGGGCCAAACGACCTACGCCCCTGACGCTAGACTGGTCGCGGATAAGGAGTCAACTTGCATTTCACCCCTGACACCGAGGACGTGCTCACGTTCGACGCCGTCGTCCTCAACACGGCGCCGCGCGCCACCCGATCCGGCACCGACCTGCTCGCGACGCCCGAGCAGCTCGAGGACCTCATGACCCGCAGCGGCTTCTCCGGCCGCTTCGACCGCGACGACCGCGAGCTCCAGGAGGTGCGCCGCGCGCGCACCCGGCTCCGCGCCATCTGGACCCTCGACCGCGACGACATGGTCGACGCCGTGAACGAGCTGCTCGCCCGGCACCGCGCATCGCCCCGGCTCGTGCGGCACGACGCGCTCGACTGGCACCTGCACGCGACGCCCGACGACGCGCCGCTCGCCGACCGGATCCTCGTGGAGGCCGCGATGGCCCTGGTCGACGTCATCCGCTCCGACGCGACCGACCGCCTCCGCGTGTGCGCCGCCGACGACTGCGACGGCGTGCTCGTCGACCTCAGCCGCAACGGGTCGAAGCGCTTTTGCAGCGTGCGCTGCGGCAACCGGATGAACATGGTCGCGTTCCGCGAGCGGCGCGGGTCCACGCCTCCCGCGTGACGGCCGGCGACGCGTGCGGGCGCGTGGAGGAAGCGCACGCGCCGAGGCGCCTAATCCCTACGCTCGGGTCGCACGCGGGATCGGGACGCGGATGCCCTCGATCCTCCCGACCGCGCCGCAGCACCTTCCTCCCGTCGAAAGGCTGTCATGACGCTTCGCCCGCTTCCCCTCCCCCCTCGGGGAGCCGCCCGCTCCCGCCGCCGCGGAACGCTCCGGACGACCCCCGGCATCGCCGTCGTCGCGCTCGCCGCCGTCGTCGGCTCCCTCCTCACGGCGGTCGCACCCGCCCACGCCTCGGAGTCGACCCTCGCCGAGGCCCGGACCGCGATCTCCTCGTCCGTGAACCACGGCACCTACACGGAGGACCTCCTCTCCGGGAAGGTCACCGTCGACCAGCTCGTGGACGTCACCATGGATCTCCGATCCACGGGGCGCATCCCGAGCGCCGGGCCGGTCCTGAGCCGCGCGGAGGTCACCCAGCAGGCCGTCTCGGCCATCGCCAGCCTCCGCGCCGTGGCCGCCGCTCCGGCCGCACCCACCCTGACCGGTTCCTCGCGCTCCCACGCGTCCACCGATCCGCTCGTCGAGGACAAGCACTGGTGGAACCACCTGACGCACTGGTTCGGCTTCAAGGCGGACGCCCTGACGCTCGTCGGCGCCGGCGCCGCGAGTGCCGCCGTCGGCGGCATCCTCGCAGGCGCCTGCTTCGCCAGCGGCAACGTGATCTGCGGAGGCCTCGCCTTCCTGGCCACCGCCGCCGTCGCCTTCATGGTCGCTGCAGCCGGGAACTGCCTCGCCCAGCACCATGCATTCCTCTACGTCAGCGTCCCGGACTTCAAGGCCAGCGGATGCCGCGACTGATGGCGTGACGCACGACCCCACGGGATGACCTCGCCGAGACGGGCCCCACACGGGCGCGCCCGTGCGGATGCCCGGATCAGCCCCAGCCCACCGCCCCGGTCGCCGCCTCACGAGGAGGCGACCGGGGCGGTGTCGCGTCCGGGCGGGCCGTTCGCACGGCGCCCCTCTGTGCAGGGCGTGCATGCGTGCTGTCCGCCCGTGCCTACGCTCTCCGATCGCGGGGGCGCGGCCCCCGCGTCTGCGCCGGGTCGCCCGCCCGGCACCCCCATGAGAGGACGTCATGACGCACCGCCCTGCCCCGCATGCTCCCCGCACCTCACGGCGCCACCGGACCCGGATGGGACGCGCCACCACCGGGGTCGCCATCGCCGGACTCGTCGCCATCGCCGGCTCCTTGCTCACCGCTCCCACCCCCGCCCACGCCTCCGAGGCCGCCCTCGACGGCGCTCGCGCCGCGATCTCCGCCTCCATGAGCCGGGGCACCTACTCGGAGGACGTCCTCTCCGGGAAGATCACCGTCGAGCAGATCGTCGACGTCGACCTCGCCGCCCGCGCAGCGATCCACGCGGACGCGACACGGATCCCCACCCGCGCGGCGCTCATCCGGCAGACCACCGAGGAGATCGCCGACGTCCGCATCCACGGGGCCGAGCCGACCACCCCGGAGCTCAGCCCCTCCACCGGATCACGCCCCGCCTCCGACCCCCTGGCCGAGGACAAGCACTGGTGGAACAAGGTCACCCACTGGGCCACCATCTCGGTGAACGCGCGCAAGGCGTGGCGGGCGGGGGCCGGCGCCGCCGGGATCTCCGCCGTCATCTTGGGCGCCTGCCTCTTCGAGGGCGTCGTCGTCTGCACAGCGGTCGCGGCGATCGGCGTCGCGGTCGCGGCCTCCCTGGCGTCGACTGCCGCGTGGTGCGTCGCGCACGATCAGCCCGTCCTGTACGTCAAGGTCCCGGACTTCACGAACAGCCACTGCGGCGACTGACCGGGCAGCCGGTCCCGCGCCGTCGTCACCGCGCCTGGAGCGCCGCCTGGTACAGGTCGCGCTTGCCGAGGCCGGTCGCCTCGGCGATGGTGCCGGCCGCGTCCTTGAGGCGCGCGCCGTCGGACACCAGCTCGAGCACCTGGGCGACGCCCGTCGCGAGGTCCACCTCGAGCGCGGCTGCGCCCTCCGCGACCACGACGATCTCGCCGCGCACGCCCTCCGCGGCCCAGGCGGCGAGCTCGGCGGCGGATCCGCGGCGCACCTCCTCGTAGAGCTTCGTCAGCTCCCGGCACACGACGAGCCGGCGGTCCGGACCCCACTCGGCGACGACGTCCTCGAGCGACGCCTGGAGCCGGTTCGGAGACTCGAAGAAGACCATGGTGCGACGCTCGCGCACGAGCTCGCGGAGCACGCGGCGCCGGTCGCCGCCCTTGCGCGGCAGGAAGCCCTCGAACGTGAAGCGGTCGGTGGGGAGGCCGGAGACGGCGAGCGCGCTGAGCACGGCGCTCGGGCCGGGGATCACCGTGACGCGCACGCCCGCCGCGGCCGCCGCCTCCACCAGGTGGAAGCCCGGATCGGAGATGGCGGGCATGCCGGCGTCGGAGAGCACGAGCACGTCGGTCTCGCGCGCGAGCTCCACCAGGTCGGCGGAGCGCTCCTGCTCGTTGTGGTCGTGCAGCGCGATGAGGCGCGGCCGGTTCTCGACGCCGAGCGCCGTCAGCAGGCGGATGGTCGTGCGGGTGTCCTCGGCGGCCACGACCGTGGCGGAGGACAGCGCCTCCACGAGCCGCCGCGACGCGTCGCCCAGGTTGCCGATGGGGGTCGCGCCGAGGATGATCACCGGTCGATCATCCCATCCGTGTCGCCCCCGCCGCGGATCGCGTTGGCGATGCCCAGGCCGATCGTGAAGATCCCCAGCGGCACGCCGAACAGGATGATGCCGGTGCCGCGCCCGGCCCGCAACTCGCCGAAGACGCCCGTGAGGCCGAGCACCGAGACCACGCACAGGCCGAGCCCGAGGATCCAGAGACCCCACGTCTCGCGACCTCGGGACCGGCTCCGCAGGAACACGCGTCAGCCCGCGTCCGGCGCGCCGGCGCCCACCGCCGCCAGCACCATCGGGTCCGCGCAGCCGCGCGCGTAGCCATCGATGCGGCGGGACTCGACGCCGGGCACGGATCCGTGCTGGCACGGCGCGCGCGGGCGGCGAGGGGCGGGCGGGCGCCCCCGTCCACGGGCGGGCGACTTGACGGCTCGGGACCATGGCACGTACGTTCGTTGAGCGTTCAAGAATGAGCGCGAGGGGCTGGGGGCACCGGGGACCGCGCCGATCGCGCGGCGGTCCCGCCGCGGCATCCGCCTGATGCCGCCATGGACCTCGATCGTCCCGGCACGATCGTCGGGCGTCCACCCGGGCGCGACCGACGGGGTCGCGCGGCCTCCGCACGGCGTGATCGTCGTGCGCGGCGTGATCGCCGTGCCCGAGGAGACCGACGCGGACCGATCCGCCCCTCGTCGGCGGACCTCCCGAGGCCGCCGGCCCACCACCAGGCACCACCGAACGAAGGAGAACCCCGCATGCGCACGCTGCTCCACCCCGCCCGCACGACGCCCGTCCTCCAGGACGCCGCCCTGCTCGTCGCCCGCGTGGCGATCGGCTTCATCCTCATGGCGCACGGGCTCCAGAAGTTCCTCGAGTACACGCTCGACGGCACCACCGCCTCCTTCACGCAGATGGGCATCCCGGTGCCGGCCGCGGCGGCGATCTTCGCCGCGACGGTCGAGACCGTCGGCGGAGCCGCGCTGATCCTCGGCCTCCTGACCCCGGTGGTCGCGGCGCTGAACATCGTCAACCTGCTCGGCGCCTTCTTCGTCGTGCACGCCAGCAAGGGCGTCTTCGTCGACGCCGGGGGCTACGAGCTCGTGCTCGCCCTGATCGCGGGCCTCGTCGTCGTCGCGCTCGTCGGAGCGGGCCGCTTCAGCGTCGACTGGCTCCTCGGCCGCCGCAGCCGGGCCGCCTGAGCGGGCGCCGTCCGAGCGGGGACCGCCCGAGCGGGAGCCGCCTGCGCGGGGGCCGGCCGCGGCTGGCACCGGCCGACCGGATCAGGCGTCCGCGACCACCCAGGGGAACGCCTGCGCGGTGGAGCGGGCTCCCTGCCGGGCCTTCGAGCGGTTCGGCTCGCCCAGGTCGTCGAGCAGCCGCTCGGATGCGCGCACCAGGTCGGCGAAGGCCGCGGTGGTGAGCCAGTCGGGGCGGAGCGCGAAGACGAGGTCCTCGGTGGCGGTGTTGCCGCTCGCGCCCGGAGCGAAGGGGCATCCGCCGAGCCCGCCGAGCGCCCCGTCGACCACCGTCGCCCCGGCCTGGATGGCGGCGAGCGCGTTCGCGACGCCGGCGCCCCAGGTGTCGTGCCCGTGGAAGACGATCTCGCGGTCCGGCGTCTCCGCGGCCACGCGGCCGACGAGGGACGACACCTGCTGCGGATGCGCCTGCCCGAGGGTGTCGCAGATCACGATGTCCTCCGCCCCCGTCGCACGCGGGTCGTTCGCGATGTCCATCACCCGCCGCTCGGGGACGACGCCGTCGAAGGGGCAGGTGAACGAGGTCGCGATGCACAGCTGGATGCGCCCGCCCACCCCGTGCGCCAGATCCACCGCCTCCGGCATGGCGGCCAGGCTCGCGTCGGTGGTCCGGCCGATGTTCGCCTGGTTGTGGGCGTCGGACGCGGAGAGGCAGTACTGGAAGTTGCGCGCCCCCGCGGCCGCGGCGCGCGCGACGTGCCGGGGCGTGGCGACCCACACCCACGAGCGCTCCCGCTCCTCCGGCGTCAGCGCGGCGATGACCTCGAGCGTGTTCGCCATCGGCGGCACGACGTCGCCGCGTGCCATCGACCCGATCTCGAGCTCGGGGACCCCGGCCGCGAAGAGGGTCCGGGCGAGCTCGACCTTGCGCTCGGTCGGCAGCATCCCGCCGGTGAGCTGCAGCCCGTCGCGGAGGGTCACGTCGCGGAGCCGGACGCCGGTCATCGGACGCCCGCCGCATCGTCGTCGTCGCGGGTCGCGCGGTGGTCGTCGAGCATCGCGAGCACGTCCTCGGTGTCCTGGCCCAGCTCGGGAGCGAGCGTGCGGATCGGGAGGGAGCGGCCGCCGAGGACGGGCACGATGCCGGGGAATCCGACGCCGGGGATGATGCCCCCTCCCGTGTCGACGTCGAACTGCTGGATCATGTCGCGGGCGGCGTACTGGTCGCTGGAGCTGATGTCCGCGGCCGTGTAGATGGGCCCGGAGGGGACGCCCGCCTCGTCGAGGATGGCCAGCGCCTCCGTCGCGGTCCGGGTCGCGGTCCAGGCGCCGATGGCCGCGTCGAGCTCGTCGCGGCGCAGCCAGCGCCGGTCGTTGGTGCCGAGGTCCTCGTCCGCGGCGAGGTCGGCTCGGCCGATGACCTCCATCAGGCGCGGGAAGATGGCGTCGGCGTTGCCGGCGACGACGATGCTGGCGCCGTCGGCGCACGTGTAGGCGTTCGACGGGGCGATGCCCTCCATGCGTCCGCCGACGCGCTCCCGCCTGATGCCGTGGGCCTGGTAGTCCGGGATGAGCGACTCCATCATCGAGAACATGGCCTCGTTCAACGCGACGTCGACGACCCGCTCGTCGAGCGGCGCGGGCGGGAGACCGGCGGCGCGTCGCGCCTCCCTCTGGTACAGCCCCATCATGACGCCGTAGCCCGCGTACAGGCCGGCGATGGAGTCGCCGATCGAGACCCCCACGCGCACGGGAGGACGGTCGGGGTCGCCCACGAGGTCGCGGAACCCGCCCATCGCCTCGGCGACGGCGGCGAAGCCGGGACGCTGCGAGAGCGGCCCGGTCTGGCCGAAGGCGGAGATCCGCCCGATGACGATCTCGGGGTTGATCGCGTCGAGGACGTCCGGTCCGATGCCCCAGCGCTCGATGGTGCCCGGTCGGAAGTTCTCGAGCACCACGTCGCACTCGGCGGCCAGCCGTCTGACGGCGTCGCGCCCCTCCTCCGTGCGCAGGTCGAGGGCGATGGAGCGCTTGTTGCGGTTGATGGCGTGGAACAGCATCGACGTCGTCGAACCGGCGTGCAGGCGCCACCTCCGCAGCTCGTCGCCGGTGCCGGGCCGTTCGACCTTGATCACCTCGGCTCCGAAGTCCGCGAGGAGGCGCCCGGCGGTGGGGGCGGCGATGAAGCTGCCGAGCTCCAGCACGCGGATGCCGGCGAGCGGGGCGATGCTCGATGCGTCGATCATGGTCGGCCTTCCTGACGGGGTGCGGGTGGGATGCGGAGGGTCGCGTCGAGCGCGACGACCGACGCTACCGAGAGCACGACCGCGCGGGTCCCCCGATTCCCCCGGACGGTCCGGCCGCGCGGCGACGGCAGGGCGGGATCGGGTCGCGCGCCGGCGTCGCCGCCACCGCCCACGACGCCCGCGCATCCTGCGTACGCTCGTCGTAGCGGCCCCGCGGGCCGACGTCGCCCGTATCGGGCACGACGCACCACCACCCCGAGGAGCACCAGTGGACGACGCCACCGAGCAGAACGCGATCCCCGAGCCGGAGCCCACCGAGATCACCTACGACGAGGACCGCTTCCCCGCGCGTCCCGCCCGGCTCCGCTCCCGCCCCCAGATGCGCGCGAGCGGGATCCGCCGGTCGTCCAACGATCCGCGCGCCGCCGACGCGTCGAACCCCTCCTACGTGGAGTGGCTCCGCCGCCAGTCGATGCTCGGCGACGCCGACGTGCTGAGCCGCGGCCTCTCCGGCTCGCCCAGCATGTGGTCGAACCCGTACGCGCGGCCCGACGCGCGTCGCGCCATCGACACCGCGTCGGTCTGGTTCACCGCCTACCCGATCTCGCTCATCACGAAGCCCGAGGAGACCTACCTCAGCGCGCTCGGCGACCCCGAGCTGTGGGCGATCTTCCAGTCCATCGGCATCGAGGCCGTGCACACCGGGCCCGTGAAGCTCGCCGGCGGCATCACCGAGTGGTCGCAGACCGCGAGCGTCGACGGCCACTTCGACCGCATCAGCACCCAGATCGACGCCGCCTTCGGCACCGAGGACGAGTTCCGCCGCCTCACCGAGGTCGCCGACCAGCACGGCGGCAGCGTCATCGACGACATCGTGCCCGGCCACACCGGCAAGGGCGCCGACTTCCGCCTCGCGGAGATGGGCTACAAGGACTTCCCCGGGATCTACCACATGGTCGAGATCCCCGAGGAGGACTGGCACCTCCTACCCGACGTGCTCCCCGGCCGCGACGCCGTGAACCTCGACGTGGCCGCCGAGCAGGCGCTCGCCGACCAGGGCTACATCATCGGCCGCCTGCAGCGCGTGATCTTCTACGCGCCGGGCGTCAAGGAGACGAACTGGAGCGCCACCGCGCCCGTGCTCGGCGTCGACGGCCGCACGCGGCGCTGGGTGTACCTGCACTACTTCAAGCAGGGCCAGCCCTCCATCAACTGGCTCGACCCCACGTTCGCCGGCATGCGCATGGTCATCGGCGACGCGCTGCACTCCCTCGGCGACCTCGGCGCGAGCGCGCTGCGGCTCGACGCGAACGGCTTCCTCGGCGTGGAGAAGAGCGTCGAGGGTCCGGCGTGGTCCGAGGGCCACCCGCTCTCGGAGGCCGCGAACCACCTCATCGCGAGCATGGTGCGCAAGGTCGGCGGGTTCTCCTTCCAGGAGCTGAACCTCACGATGGAGGACATCCGCGACACCGGCCGCGTCGGCGCCGACCTCTCCTACGACTTCATCAACCGGCCCGCGTACCAGCACGCGCTCGCGACCGGCGACACCGAGTTCCTGCGCCTCACGCTCCGCACCTCGCTCGAGGTCGGCGTCGAGCCCGTCACGCTCGTGCACGCGCTGCAGAACCACGACGAGCTCACCTACGAGCTCGTGCACTGGGCGACCGAGCACTGCGCCGACGTGTTCCCGTTCCGCGGCGACGAGATGACGGGCGCGGACCTCGCGGAGACCATCCGAGGCGACCTGCTCGAGGAGCTCACGGGCGAGAGCGCGGACTACAACCACGTGTTCACGACGAACGGCATCGCCTGCACCACGGCGTCCGTCATCGCGGCCGCGCAGGGCTTCACGACGCTCGACGCGATCGGGGACGACGACGTGGCCGGGATCCGCGCCGCGCACCTCCTGCTCGCCAAGTTCAACGCGTGGCAGCCGGGCGTCTTCGCGCTCTCCGCCTGGGACCTGCTCGGCGTGCTGCCGCTGCACGCGTCGCAGGTGGCCGACCTCATCGAGGGCGGCGACACGCGCTGGGTGCACCGCGGCGGGCACGACCTGCTCGACGGGGCGCCCGAGGCGACCGGATCCGCGTCCGGCATGCCGCGCGGCCGCTCGCTCTACGGGTCCCTCCCCGCGCAGGTCGACGACCCGTCGTCGTTCGTCTCGGGCCTCCGCAGCGTGCTCGAGGTGCGCGAGCGCTTCGACGTGGCCGTCGGCACGCAGGTCGACGTCCCGGACGTGGGCCACCACGGCATGCTCGTGATGGTCCACCGCCTCGACAACGGCGACGCGTCGGGCGACGCGCGCCTGCAGCTCACGGTGCTGAACTTCACGGGCGAGCCGATCCTGGCGACGGTGCGCTCCGAGGAGCTGCCCCCGCGCCGGACCGTCCGCGACGCCACCACGGGCGAGGAGGTCGGCACGGTCGACGACCTGTCCAGCTTCCCCGTGCAGCTCGAGCCCTACGCGGGCCTGTTCCTGCTGCTCGACGAGGCGCCCGAGTCCGACGAGGAGGACGCCGAGCAGTAGGAGCGGATGAGGCCGCGCCCGCATCGCGGGCGCGGCCTTGTGCAGTCCGCCCACGCCCGGCGCCGCCCACGCCCTAGCTTCTGGTCTCGAACGGGCGCGATCGTGCCCGCCGGCCGCATCCGGCCGACCGCCGATCCCGAAGGCCACCATGACCTCGTCGTCCCCCGCCCTGATCCGTCCCCGCTCTGCCCTCCGCGCCCTGCTGCGCGCGCCGCGCCTCGGGTCCGGCATCGCCATCGTCGGGATCCTCGCCGTGGTCGCCTCCCTGACCTGCGCTCCCGCCCCCGCACGTGCCTCGGAGGCACCCATGGAGGTCGCCCGGGCCGCCATCTCCGTCTCCGTCGATCGCGGCTCCTACGAGCACGACCTGATCGCCGGCCGCATCACCCCGGACGAGGTCGTCGACGTCGTGATCGCCGGGCGCGCGGCCGGCGTCCCGACGTCCGACCGCGCCGAGCTGGTGCGCCGGGCGACCACGGAGATCGCGCAGCTCCGGCGGTCCGAGGCCGCGCCTGCTGCGCCCTCCACGTCGCCGGTCTCCGCGAGCGCGTCGATCTGGAGCCACTTCAAGCACTGGGCCACGTTGAAGGTCGAGTCCCGGAAGCTCGCGTTCGCGGGCGGCGGGGCCGCCGGCGGCATCTCCGCCATCGCCGGGACCTGCTTCGGCTTCGCCCTGTTCGTCTGCTCCGCCGTGCTCGCCCTCGCCGCCGGCGTCGCCCTCGGGCTGATGGCCCTGGCGCTCTCCTGCATCGGCGACAAGCAGCCCTACACCTACGTCAAGATCCCGGATGTGACGAACAGCCACTGCGGCAGCTGATCCACGAGGTCGGGGCGGCGATCGCTCCCGAGTCCAGGCGGGCCGATCGGCGACGGACCTCCACGGGGACGAGCGGGGGTCGCCACTGAGCGTCCGCGGCCCGGGCGGCCTCTCGCGTGCATGCCATGATGAGCCGTGCCCGACATGCCCCACCGCCCCACCGAGCACGGCATCGACGCGGGCGCGCCGGACCGCGATCCCGCGGCGGACGGCCCCGGCTCCGGCTCCGGCACCGCACGGCGCGACCTCGTCGCCCGAGGATCCCGCCTCGACGACCTGCTGGCCCGCCTCGTCACCACGCCCGGCCGCCGGCGCGCGCTCGAGTGGGGCACCGTCATCGCGATCGCGCTGCTGGCGGCCGTGCTCCGCATCCAGTCGCTCGGCCACCCCGACACGCTCGTCTTCGACGAGACCTTCTACGTGAAGGACGCGTGGACCCTCCTCCACCTCGGCTACGAGGGGTCGTGGCCGAACGACCCCAACCCCGCCTTCATCGCCGGCCAGACGGACGGGTACCTCCAGGCGCCCGGGTTCGTGGCGCACCCGCCGCTCGGCAAGTGGGTCATCGCGCTCGGGCTCGCGGTCTTCGGCGCGGCGGATCCGGTGGGCTGGCGCATCGCGACGGCCGTCGTCGGCACCCTCGCCGTGGTCCTCCTCACGCTCATCGCCCGCCGCCTCACCGGATCCGCGGTCGTCGCCGCGATGGCCGGGTTCCTGTTCGCGATCGACGGCCACGCCATCGTCATGAGCCGGATCGCGCTCCTCGACACGCACGTGATGTTCTTCGGCCTGCTCGGCGTGGGCGCGATCCTCCTCGACCGCACCTGGCACGAGCGCCGGTTCGCCTCGCTCCTCGCCGTGCGCCGCGACGCCCGCCCCGAGACCGCGCCCCCGCTCGAGTTCGGCCCCGTGATCCTGTGGCGTCCCTGGCTGATCGCGGCCGGCGTCGCGTTCGGCGCCACCTCGTCGGTCAAGTGGTCGGGCCTCTTCTTCCTCGCGGGCTTCGGCCTCTACGTGGTGCTGAGCGACATGCTGCTGCGCCGCCGCCACGGGCTCGCCGCGTGGTTCACGGCGGGCGCCGTCGTGCAGGGTCCGATCTCCTTCCTCCTCCTCGTGCCGCCCGCGATCATGGCGTTCCTCGCCTCGTACGCCGGCTGGTTCGCCACCTCGAACGGGTACTTCCGCGGCTGGGCCGCGGAGGGGACGAACGCCTGGCAGGGCGGGCTCGCGTGGGTGCCGCTGTCGATCCAGAGCCTCTGGCACTACCTCGCGCAGCAGTACGCGTTCAACGTGGGGCTCGACGTCTCGCACCCGTACCGGGCGGATCCGCGCCTCTGGCTGCTCCTCTACCGGCCCACGCAGTTCTACTACGAGGCCTCCGGATACGGGCAGTCGGGCTGCACGGTCGACGCGTGCTCGTCGTCCATCACCTCCATCGCGAACCCGATCATCTGGTGGCTCTCGGTCGCGGCGATGCTCTACCTCGTCTACCGCCTGGCCGCCCGCCGCGAGTGGCAGGTGGGCCTCGTGCTCATGGGCATCGCGGTGGGGTACCTGCCGTGGCTGCTCTACGTGAACCGCACGGTCTTCCAGTTCTACTCGATCGCCTTCGAGCCGTACCTCATCCTGTGTCTGGCAATGGTGCTCGGTCTGGTCCTCGGCGACCGGCGCGACGCGCGTCCCCGGCGGACGCACGGCATCGTGATCGCGGCCGCGGTGCTCGCGGTGTGCGCGCTCGTCAGCGTGTTCTTCTACCCGCTGTGGACCGGCCAGCTCGTGCCGACCTGGTTCTGGCGGCTGCACGCGTGGATCCCGACGGGCTGGATCTGATGCCCGCCACCGCCGCCCGTCTCCCTCCCGCGCTGCCCGGCCTCGCGGTCGCCTCCGCCGCCGCGCTCGTCGCGTGGGCGGTGCACGCGCTCGTCCCGGCGATCCCGCTGCTCACGGTCGCGGTCGCGCTCGGCATCGTCGCCGCGCAGATCCCGGCCGCCCGCCCCGCGCTCACCGGGCCCCTCAAGCCCGGCCTCACGCTCGCGTCGAAGCGGCTGATGCGGATCGGCGTGGCGCTCCTCGGCCTGCAGCTCGGGCTCTCCGACATCGTCGGCCTGGGCTGGCGCGCCGTGCTGCTCGTGGTCGCGGTCGTGGTCCTGTCGTTCGCTGGCACGTACGCCATCGCCCGCGTGCTCCGGATGCCCGGGCAGCAGCCGCTCCTCCTCGCGACCGGCTTCTCCATCTGCGGCGCGAGCGCCATCGGCGCGATGGCGGGCGTCACGCGCGCGAAGCCCGCCGACCAGGGCGCGCCCGTCGCGCTCGTCACCCTCTGCGGCACGCTCGCGATCGCCGTGCTGCCGCCGCTCGCCGGACCGCTCGGCCTCGACGACGTCGCGTTCGGGCACTGGGTGGGCGCGGGTGTGCACGACGTGGGGCAGGTGGTCGCGACGGCGCAGATCGCCGGATCCGCCGCCCTCACCATCGCGATCGCCGTGAAGCTCACGCGCGTGCTGCTGCTCGCGCCCGTGGTCGCGATCGCGGGCGTCGTGATGCGCCGCCGCGAGGGCCGCGTCGAGGGCGCCGCGCGTCCGCCGATCGTGCCGCTGTTCGTGCTCGGGTTCCTCGCCGCCGTGCTGGTCCGCACCTTCGTGCCGCTCCCGGTCGGCGTGCTCGACGCCGCGCAGGTCGTGCAGACCGCGCTCCTCGCGATCGCGCTGGTCGCGCTCGGATCCGCGGTGCGCCTCCGCGAGCTCGTCGGCCAGGGCGGATCCGCGCTCGCCGCCGGCCTGCTCTCGTGGGCGCTCATCGCGGGCCTCGCGCTCGCGGCGGTGCGCCTGTCCTGATCCGCGTCCGCCCGCGCATGTCGCCGCATGCCGGCGCATACCGCACGCATGTCGCTGCATACCGCACGCATGTCGCCGCATTACGGCCCGGCCCGGGAACGCCCGGGAGCCCCGGCTAGCGTGACCCCATGGTCGATCGCGAGTACGGGTTCAAGACGAGGGCGATCCACGCGGGCAACATCCCCGACGCCACCACGGGTGCGCGCGCCCTCCCCATCTACCAGTCGAGCGCGTTCGTCTTCGACGACACCGCCGACGCCGCCGCGCGCTTCGCGCTGCAGAAGTACGGCAACGTCTACTCGCGCCTGTCGAACCCCACGGTCGCGTCGTTCGAGGAGCGCGTCGCGAGCCTCGAGGGCGGCCTCGGCGCGGTCGCCACGGCGAGCGGGCTGAGCGCGCAGTACATCACCTTCGCCTCGTTGGCCGGCGCCGGCGACCACATCGTCGCCTCCGCGGCCCTCTACGGCGGATCCATCACCCAGCTCGACGTGACCCTCCGCCGCTTCGGCGTGGAGACCACCTTCGTGCAGTCGAGCGACCCGGCCGACTACGCCGCCGCGATCACCGACCGCACCAAGCTCGTCTTCGCGGAGACCGTCGCGAACCCGTCGGGCGAGATCGCCGACATCGAGGGGCTCGCGGCCGTGGCGCACGCGACGGGGGTCCCGCTCGTCATCGACTCCACCATCGCGACCCCGTACCTCAACCGGCCCATCGAGTGGGGCGCCGACATCGTCATCCACTCGGCCACCAAATTCCTCGGCGGGCACGGCACCACGCTCGGCGGCGTGGTCGTCGAGTCGGGCCTCTTCAACTGGGAGAGCGCCCGCTTTCCGCTCCTCGACCAGCCCGTGCCGAGCTACGGCGGCCTCAACTGGACCGGCAACTTCGGCGAGTACGCCTTCCTCACGCGGCTCCGCGCCGAGCAGCTCCGCGACATCGGGCCGGCGCTCGCGCCGCACTCCGCGTTCCTGCTCGCGCAGGGCGTCGAGACCCTGCCGTACCGGATGCAGGCGCACATCGACAACGCGCGGGCCGTCGCCGAGTGGCTGGATCAGGATCCGCGCATCACCGCCGTCAACTGGGCCGGCCTCCCCGCGCATCCGCACCACGAGCGGGCGCGCAAGTACCTGCCGACGGGGCCCGGATCCGTGTTCACGTTCGAGGTCGCGGGCGGCCGCGCGGTCGGCCAGCGCTTCATCGAGTCGGTGGAGCTCGCGAGCCACCTCGCCAACATCGGCGACGCGAAGACGCTCGTCATCCACCCGGCCTCCACGACCCACGCGCAGCTGAGCGAGTCGCAGCTGGTGGACGCGGGCGTGCTGCCGGGCATCGTCCGCATCAGCGTCGGCATCGAGGACGTCGCCGACATCATCCACGACCTGGACCAGGCGCTCGCCGCCGCGACAGAGGGAGCGAAGTGAGCTTCGACACCGGCGGGGTGCCGCCCGAGCGCACCGGATCCACGCCCCACCCGGCCGCGGCCGCCGCGGATCTGGCGCCGCTGGATCCCGCCGAGGAGGCTGCCGACCGCGCGGCAGGCGACGCGGCGGAGGCGCAGGATGTCGACCCCGACGCCGCGCCCGTCGAGCCCGTCGCGGATCCAGACGCCGACGGCACCCAGACCACGCAGCTCCAGAACGGCCTGACCTGCGCGATCCCCCGCTCCAGCCCGCTCGCCGCCCTGCTCCGGTCCGAGCGCACGTGGACCGGCCCGAGCGCCAAGGAGCGCCAGGCGATCCTCCGCCGCGCGAAGTCCGTGGCCATCGTGGGCGCCTCGCCGAACCCGGCGCGCTCCAGCTACTTCGTCGGCACGTACCTCCAGCAGTCGAGCGACTACCGCGTGTACTTCGTGAACCCGAACGCCACCGAGATCCTCGGCCAGAAGGCCTACCCCGACCTCGCGTCGCTCCCCGAGGTGCCGGACATCGTCGACGTCTTCCGGAAGGCGAGCGACATCCCGTCGGTGGTGGACGACGTGGTCGCCGTCGGCGCGCCCGTCATCTGGGTGCAGCTCGGCATCTGGAACCAGGAGGCGGCGGTGGATGCGGAGTCGCGCGGCCTCACGGTGGTGATGGACCGCTGCATCAAGGTCGAGCACGCCCGCTTCCACGGCGGCCTCCACCTGCTCGGCTTCGACACGGGCGTGATCAGCTCGCGGAAGGCGGCGGGCTAGCGCGACCCGGACGCGCGCGCGGTCACGCCCCGGCGCCGCGGAGGATGCGCGACAGCCATCCCGACGCTCGGGTCCGAGCGACCGGCGCCGAGTCGATCGCCTCCTCCGGCGGTGCGTCCTCGGAGCCGCCGGCGATGCGGCTGATGAACGACGTCTCGGGATCGAACTCCACCGTGAGCACGCCGTCCGGGAGCGTCAGCACCGCCCGCGACTCACCCATGTCGATCGGGATGCCGCGGCCGGCGGCGTACTTCTCCACCGCAACCCGGTGGTCCCGGATCAGGGTGTAGTCCAGGCCCTGCGCGAGCACGCGCGCCGTACGGGGCAGCGTGGGAGCCGGCAGCTCCAGATCCGGATGGCACAGCATGAGGATGGTCTTCGAGATGTCCGTCGGCCCCGTGTAGGTGGCCCGCCACTCGGTGCGCAGCACCCCGACGGCGATCGCGAGCCGCTTGTGGACGGCGTCGTCCTCCGGCCAGTCGTCGAGCATCAGGTGATCGCTCGCGAGCTCGGGCACCGGCTCCCGGCGGCCGAGCTCGGCCAGCTCCTCCGAGAGCCGACGCGCGCCCTCGCGAGCGGAGGGGTTCGCCCACGCGGCCAACCACGTCGCCCCGGCCGCGGTGCCGAGGAGCTGCGCCGGGTAGACGCGCGTCGTGGAGCCGGTGCGGAACATCAGCGTGCACTCGCGCATGTCCATGTCCCACCTGTCGTAGTCGCCGAGCAGATCGACGAGGTGGAGCTGGGTCTCGAGGGACAGGAAGGCGCCGGCGTCGACGAGGGCGGTGAGCTCAGGGGATTCGGTCACGTCGCGCGCCTAGGCCGACCGACGGCGTCCGAAGAGGCCGGACAGCCACCCCTTCTTCGCGGTCGCCCCGACCGTCGGGGCGATGGGCGCCTCCACGCTGTTGCCGCCGGCCTCCCCTCGGACCCCGACGATGCGCGCGGTCTCCGGGTCGAACTCGACGACGACCGCGCCGCCGGGAAGCGTCAGCTCGGCCTTCGACGCGCTCATCTCGACGGGGATCCCGCGGCCGATGGCGTACGCCTCGACGGCATCGGTCATGCGGTGCAGCCTCGTGTAGCCCACGCCCTCGGCGAAGACCCGCATCACGCGCGGGATGGCGGGCGCCGGGAGCTCCAGCTCCGGGTGTCGCATCATGACCATGGCGTGCGAGCTGCCGAGCGGAGCCGCGTAGTAGGTGCGCCACTCCGGGCGGAGCGCGCCCGCGGCGATCGCGAGCCGGGTGCGGATCGGGTCGTGATCCGGCCAGTCGCCGAGCTTCAGCTGCTCGCTGGCGAGCTCGCGCACGGACTCGCGCCGGGCGTGCTCGGACAGCTCCCGCGAGAGCACCCGAGCGCCATCCCGGATGGACGGGTTCGCCCAGGACGCCATCCACGTCTCCGTCGATGCGGAGCCGAGCACCTGCGCGTCGTAGACGCGCGTTACACCGCCGGTGCGGAAGGAGATGACGGGGACGGTGAGATCCGCGTCCCACTGGTCGACGCTGCCCGTGAGCTCCGAGAAGTGCAGCTGGGACTCGAAAGACAGGAAGGCGCCGGCATCGACGAGGGCGGAGAGCTCAGGGGATTCGGTCATGCCCGGAAAGTAGACGACCGGTCGGGATCCGAGGGGGAGTTGTCACCACCCCAACGTGCCCGGCGCCCCCTTGAACGGGCCGACCACGCGCGGCGTGATCCAGCCGCCGTAGAAGTCGCCTTCCTGCGCCTCGACCACGACACCGTCGACCGTGATGCGGTCCATCGCCGAGGGGTAGACGGCGACCATGTCGGCGAGCACCTCGAAGCCGCGCGTGGGCGACGGGTACCACCAGGCGGAGTGCTCGGCCGTGACGGATCCGGCGGCGAGCGAGAGGTACGACGCCTCGCCCTTGTACTCGCACCACGAGCGGCCCGCGGCGGAGGAGAGCACGCCGGGCGCGAAGTCGGCGGAGGGGATGTAGTAGACCGGCGGGTGGCTCGTCTCGAGCACGCGGACGGCGGCGCGGGAGTCGGCGACGACCTGGCCACCGAGCTCGATCACCACGTGCTCGCCGCTCGGATCGACGCGCGGCGGACGCGGGTAGTCCCACACGGACTCCTGCCCCTCGCCGGGGATCTCGCGGGGACGACGGGCCGGGGGGATGCGCATGCGCCGACGGTACCGCGGGCTCCTGAGCGCCCCGGATCCCGCGGAAGCAGGGGCCCGGCGCCCCCGTCCAGTAAAGGCGCATCCACTAAACGTTTTTGCACGAATGGTCCTCAGGGTGCTTGACTGGGGCACGTCCACCCGCATTCGGGTGTCACACAGCACGTCATCTTTGAGGAGTAACGCACATGGGCATCATCGGTTTTCTGGTTCTGGGTCTGATCGCCGGAGCGCTCGCCAAGCTGATCCTCCCGGGCAAGCAGGGTGGCGGAATCATCGTCACGCTGATCCTGGGCGTCGTCGGGGCCTTCCTCGGTGGCTTCATCGGCAGCGCCCTGTTCAACAAGGGCGTCGACAGCTTCGACCTGGGCTCGCTCGCGCTCGCCATCGTCGGCGCGATCATCGTCCTGCTGGTCTACGGCGCGATCACCGGCCGCAAGAAGGCCTAGCCCTTCCCGCAGCTCGCGGAGCCCTCGTCGCCCATCCGGACCGGATCGGCGGCGGGGGCTCTCGTCATGTCGGGCTCCTGAGCCGGGCGGGTCGCGCGTCGGCCCGTGCCTACGATGACCGCATGCCCGCCGCCGCCGCTCCCTCCTCCCCCTCCCGCTCCCGCACCGCCGCCGTCCTCGTCGCGATCGCGCTCCCGCCGCTCGCCCTCGCCGCCGCCGGGCTCAGCCACCCGAGCCAGCTGACCGACGCGACCGCCATGCACTGGCGCGACATGCACATCGCGCTCCTGCCCGTCTTCCCGCTGCTCGCGATCGCGCCGATCCTCCTCACGCGCCGCCACGACCGCCGCCTCGGGATCCTCGCGGTCGTCCTCGGCTTCGCCTACGCCGTCTGCTACCAGGCGCTCGACATCCTCGCCGGCATCGCGGCCGGCGCCCTGAAGCTCGAGGGCGGCCAGGGCGTGACCACCATGTACGCGCTCGCCGACGGCATCGTCGTGACGGGCGTCTGGTCGTACGTCGCCGCGACCGTGCTCGCGAGCGCGCTCGTGATCCGGCACGCGGGCCTCCCGGCGCTCCCGGGCTCCGTGATCGCGGTGGTCGCGGCCGTCTCGTTCGTCGACAGCCACATCTTCTTCCCGCGCGGGGTGATCACCATGCTCGGCCTCGCCATCGGCTGGACCTGGCTCGCGCTCGCCTCGTACGGACCCGCCCGTCGCGGCCCCGGTCTCCCGGGGGCTCCCGCGACGGACCCCGCGGAGGCGGCGGCATAGTCTGGCGGGATGACAGCGTACGTCTCGGCACTCGACCTCTTCTCCATCGGGATCGGGCCGTCGAGCTCGCACACCGTCGGCCCCATGCGCGCGGCCCTGCTCTTCGCCGAGGAGTGCAGGGCGTCGCCCCGGTTCACGGAGATCGCGCGCGTCACGGTGCGGCTGTACGGCTCGCTCGGCGCGACCGGGCTCGGCCACGGCACGCCCGACGCGGTCGTCGCGGGGCTCGCGGGGCTGGCGCCCGAGACGTGCGACCCGGACGAGGTGCGCGGGCGCTGGTCGGGGCTCGGCGAGGGCGTCGACGTGCCGCTCGCGGGGATCCACCCCGTGCGCATGGTCGGCCGCGACCTCACCTTCGAGCCGTTCACGCGCCTCCCCCGCCACCCCAACGCGATGCACCTCGCGGCGCTCGACGCCGACGGTGGCACGGTGCTCGAGAGCACGTGGTTCTCGGTCGGCGGCGGCTTCGTGCTGCGCGAGGACCAGGCGCCCTCCGCGGTGCTGCCCACCGGGCTCCCCCACTCCTTCTCCAACGCCGACGAGCTCATCGCCCTCGCCGAGTCGACGGGCCGCTCCATCGCCGACGTCGCGCGCGACACCGAGGAGTCGATCCACGGATCCCGCCGGGCCGTCGCGGGGCTCGACGCGATCTGGGACGCCATGGCCGCGTGCGTCTCCGCAGGGCTCGACGGCCAGGGCACGCTGCCCGGCGGCCTCAACGTGCGGCGGCGGGCAGCGCGGGTCGCCTCGCAGCTCGCGACCATCGACGCCGAGGGCACGCGCGACACCAGCCACGAGTGGCTGCACGCGTTCGCGCTCGCGGTGAACGAGGAGAACGCGTCGGGCGGCCGCGTGGTCACGGCGCCGACGAACGGCGCGGCCGGGATCATCCCCGCGGTCGGCTCCTACTACCTCCGGTTCGTGCCCGGCGCCGACCGCGGCGGCATCCGCGACTTCCTGCTCACCGCGACCGCGATCGGCTCGCTCGTGAAGGCGAACGCGTCCATCTCGGGCGCGGAGGCCGGCTGCCAGGGCGAGGTCGGCACGGCGTGCGCGATGGCGGCCGGCGCCCTCTGCGCGGTGCTCGGCGGATCCCCGCGGCAGGTCGAGAACGCCGCCGAGATCGCGATGGAGCACCACCTCGGCCTCACCTGCGATCCGGTGGGCGGGCTCGTGCAGATCCCCTGCATAGAGCGGAACGCGATCGCCGCGTCGACCGCCGTGAACGCCGCGCGCATGGCGCTGCACGGCGACGGCACGCACCTCGTCTCGCTCGACACCGTGATCGAGACCATGCGGCAGACGGGCCTCGACATGTCCACCAAGTACAAGGAGACGTCCACGGGCGGCCTCGCGGTGAACGTCATCGAGTGCTGAGGGCGGCGGGCGCGCCCCGCCGTGACAGGCTGTCCGCATGGGCGCTCCCGCACTGCTGCTCGCCGTCGCGGCGCTCCTCATCCTCGGCACCACGCAGGTCGCCGCGTGGGGCGGCCTCCGCCGCAACGGCTGGATCGGGATCCGCACCCGGCCGCTCATGGCGAGCGACGAGGCGTGGCGCGCCGGGCATCGTGCGGCGCTCCCCGCGCTCCGCGGCACGTGCATCCCGGTCGCCGTGGGCGGCGTGATCGGCGGCATCGCGGCCGGCGCCGGCATGAACAGCGTCGCCAGCTGGGGCGCGCTGCTGCTCGTGGGCGGGATCGTCTGGAGCACGTTCCGCGCCGGGCGCGCGGCGAAGGCCGTCACTCGGACGCGCGATCCCGGACGCTGAACGGCCCCGCCCACGTGGGACGGGGCCGCTCGGCTCACCTCGGGATCAGCGGTGCCACCAGGAGAAGCCGCCTGTCCTCACGGGGTGGATCTTGTCGAAGGGCGACGTGTACTTGTAGATGGCGTTGACGTCGAGTCCGGGGCAGGGGTCGGTCCCGGTGTCGCTGCGCTGCCCGAACTCCTCGCACGTCATCATGTCGAACCTCTGCTCCGCCGAGGAGCCCTGCCACGCGTAGCCGTAGTACTGGAACATGAACTTCAACTTCTGGTGGCAGGTGTCCGGGCCGCCCTTGTAGACCTTGACGATGAGGCCCGACCCGATCTCCCCGTCGGACTGCGACGAGTTCCAGGTGCCGCACACGCGGTAGTTGGACTGCGCCTGGGCAGCCGGTGCGGGGCCGGCCGCGAGGCCTGCCGAGACGAGGGCGAAGGCGGCGAGGCCGCCGGCGAGGAGGCGCGGGAGGGCGCGGGGGAGCTTCATGGATCATCCGTCCTGTCGGGGAACCACGGGACCGTGGCTCTCGGAGCATAGGGCCGAGCCGCACGCGCACCAGGGAACGTTCCCCATGACCGGACATGGGCGAGCGTCACGGGCGGATGCGCGGGGTCGGCGACGCCCTCAGGCCCCTGCGCCCGCCGCGCTGAGGGCGTCGCCGATCGCCGCCAGCCGCGCCCGACCCACGAGGCCCAGGTGATAGACGTACGTGTCGTCGAGCCGCGCGACGGCGCCGGGCCAGCCGTCGCGGATGCTCGCGGGCGTGGCCGGCGGCAGCGCCCAGAGGTAGCCGCCGATGCGCGTGCCGGGCAGCCGTCCGCGGAGCGCGCGCATCGCATCCGGGTCGTGCGCCACGGCGTCGAGCACGACCACGCCGTCCACGAGGTCGACGTCGTCGAGGAGCGCGGCGAACGGGCCGGTGGCCCACGGATCCTCCTGCGCGTGCACCACGACGCGGCGCACCCCGGCGTCGCGGGCCGCGGCGACGCAGCCGATGAGCAGCTCACGCCGCGCTCGGGCGCGCACGCGCAGGACGGCATCGAGCCCGGCGAGGCCGCCGCCGCCGTCCACCCGCGCGCGGACCTCGGCCCGGAGCGCGTCCGGATCCTCGCCCTCCCCCGCGAGCAGCGCCACGCAGACCGCGCAGAAGCAGATGGACATGAGCGCCTCCGCCTCCGCCGACCAGTCGGCGCCCGCGGTCTTCTCGTGGTGCCCGAGGTGGCCGACGCCCATGGGGCCGCACGCCTCGAGCATCACGCCGTCGAGGTCGGCCGCCCGGACCGTCTCGGCGACCAGCGCCGTCGCGTACTCGCGCACCTCGGGCCGCGCCGGGCAGAGCGCGTACGGGTACGCCTCGCCGAACGCGTTGACGACGCGGGACTCGGGGTTCCGCGTGCCGACCGAGGTGGAGTGCGTGAGCACGATCCACGCCTCGACGCCCAGGCCCGCCGCGCGCGCCACGGCGGCGGCGCGCGCGAAGGCGTCCGGGCCGACCCACGGCGTGCGGTCCTCCGGGCGGAGCGCGCCGAACGCCTCCTCCCGCGCCGGCAGGTACAGCGCGGCCGAGGTCGCATCCACGATGCGGTGGCGAGGATGCAGCGGCGTCGCGGCCCGCACCGAGTGGTAGGCGGTGGCGATGGCGACGCCGTCTCCCCCGGCGGCCCGCACGCGCGCGCCCGCGTCGGGATCGTCGATCAGGTCCCACGGGTACGCGCAGAAGGAGACGCTCACCGGACGCCCGCCGAGCGGAGCTCCTGCGCGAGGCGGCCCGCATGGGAGCCGATGATGCGCGCGACCCGCGCGACCTCCGCGGGCGTCGCGCGTTCGATCGGCATCGAGCAGCTGATGGCGTCGGTCGCGGGGATCCGGTACCCCACGCTGACCGCGACGCAGCTGACGCCGAGCAGGTTCTCCTCGCGCTCGTGGGCGTGGCCGCGCTCGTGCGCCGCGTCGAGCTGGGCGTCGAGCGCGCGGCGGTCGGTGACCGTGTTCTCGGTCAGCGCCGCGAGCGGGCCGTCGCCCAGCGCCTCCGCCCGCTCCTCCGGGCTGAGCTCGGCGAGCAGCGCCTTGCCGAGCGAGGTCGCGTGCGCGGGCAGCTGCCGGCCGACGCGGGAGGTGGCGCGGCGCGACTCGGTGGTCTCGCGCGTGGCGAGGTACAGCACGCGGGCGCCCTCCCGCCGGGCGTAGTGGGCGGTGTACCCGGTCTCGTCGCGGATCCGCTCGAGCACCGGCAGCGCGTGCGGCAGCGCCCGGTCGCGGTCGAGGTAGGCGGTGCCGACGACGAGCGCGCGGGATCCGATGGAGACGTGCGTGCCGTCCTGCAGCATCTCGATCCACCCGCTCGCGGCCATCGTGTGCAGCAGCTGGTGCAGGCTCGAGCGCGGGTAGCCCGACGCGCGGTGCAGGTCGACGACCGACAGCGGCTCGCGCGCCTCGGCCAGCCGCTCCAGCAGCGCGAGCGTGCGCTTCGCCGACTTCACGGGTCGCGCGGCGCGGTCCTCGGCGGGCTCGGTCGCGGGCTCGGTCGCCGGGTCCTTCGTCACCATGCGTCTCCCAGCGCGTGCTGCGGGGCGGCCCATTCGCCGCCGATGAGCCCGTTCGCGTCGGCGTCGTCCCCGTCGACCACGCCGTCCGCGAAGGCCTCCGCGTCGTCCTCAGGGTAGTAGCCGATCCGCTCGCCAGCGTCGGGGAGGAACCACGCGCGGGTGTTGCGCGAGACGCCCCAGACGACGTGGGCGCCGGGCTCCTCCAGCCGGGCGGCGGCCTCGATCAGGCGCGCGAGGTCCGGGAAGGAGAGCCAGGTGGAGAGCGAGCGGCGGCCCGTGGGGCGCTCGAGGAGGGTGCCGATGCGCGCGCTCACGACGCTCATCCCGTGGCGGTCGGCGTAGACGGATCCGAGCGCCTCCATCGCCGCCTTCGTCACGCCGTAGAAGCTGTCCGGCCGCGGGGGCAGCTGGTCGACCGGCTCTGCGGGGATGGGATGGAAGCCGACGGCGTGCGTCGAGCTCGCGAGCAGCACGCGCCGGACGCCCTCGTCGCGCGCGGCCTCGAGCACGCAGCGGGTGCCGTCGATGTTGGCGGCGACCACGTCGTCCCACGCGCGCTCGCGGCTGATGCCGCCGAGGTGCACCACGAGGTCCGCGCCGCGCACGGCCTCGCGCACGGCGTCGACGTCGCGCACCGAGGCGACGACGGCGCGCTCCCCCGCGACGGGATCGGGATCCACCAGGTCGAGGAGCACGAGCTCGTGCCCCGCCGCCCGCAGCAGGGGCCGGACGCCCCGCCCGGCCATGCCGGCCGCTCCCGTCATCGCGATGCGCCTCGCGTCCGCCATCCCGTGCCTCCTCGCCGGTGGTCCCGGCGATTGACATCACCAGGTGGTCCACCTACGGTAGCAGCGCATTCACACTGACGTAATGCATTCGCCCATGTAAATGGAGATCCGATGATGAAGATCCGATTCGCGCGGCGGACGATCGCCCTCGTCTCCGTCGCCGCGCTCGCGGGCGGCCTCAGCGCCTGCTCCCCGGGCGGTGGCGGGCAGACCTCCGCCGACGACCGCTCCCTCGAGGTCTGGACGCGGAGCACGCCCGAGGACGCCGCCTCGTACCAGCTCGTGTTCGACGCCTTCACCGCGAAGACGGGCATCCGGATCGACTACAAGCCGGTCCCCGAGTTCGACACCCAGCTCCAGGCCCGCGCGCAGCAGAAGAGCCTGCCGGACGTCATGGTCAACGACGCCGGGAACCTCGGCACCTACGTCTCGCAGGGCTTCGTCCTCCCCGTCGACCGCGCCACGCTCGCCGGCGCCGACCAGATCTCCGACGCCACCTGGGACAGCACGCGCGGCACCGACGGCGACCTCTACGGCGTCCCGTGGTCGCGCCAGGCGAACGTCACCGTGATCCGCAAGGACTGGCGGGAGAAGCTCGGCCTGCCCGTGCCGAAGACGTGGGACGACCTCGCCGCGCTCGCGACGGCGTTCGCCGAGGACGACCCCGACGGCGACGGCAAGGCCGACACCTACGGCATGGTCGTGCCCGGCAGCGCCGAGAGCGGCTACATCGCGCGCTGGTCGGCGTCCTACATCTGGCAGGCCGGCGGCGACATCCTGAAGGACGAGGGCGGCGGCACGTACTCCGCCGACTTCGACAACCCGGGCACGGAGACCGCGGTGGAGTGGATCCGCGACCGGTTCTGCACGCCCGGCGCGGTCGTCCCCGGATCCGTCAACCTCACCACCGCGAACACCCCCTTCTTCGCGCAGGGCACCGCCGGCATCTACCAGACGGGTCCCTACAACATCAGCTCGTTCGACGAGGCGGTGGGCAAGGACAACGTGGAGGTGATCCCGACCCCCGCGGCCCCCGGCGGCGGCACCGACTCGCTCGCGGAGGGCGAGGACATCTACTTCGGCGCCTCCTCGAAGAAGCAGGACCTGCAGCAGCAGCTCGCCGAGTTCATGATCACGCCGGAGGCGCAGGAGCTCGCCATGAAGGTGGAGACGAACGCGCAGGGCGTCACGGCGCAGCCGGTCGTGCGGATCCCCGTCAACACGACCGTCGACATCGGCCGGGTGAAGCAGGACCCGCGCTGGGACACCGCCAAGGAGGTCTACGAGGACCACGGGCGCAGCTTCCCCTGGGCGATCGACTTCACGCCGTACCGGCAGATCGTCGCCGACGGTCTGAACGGGGTCATCTCGGACTGCTCGAGCGACATCCCGGGCGCGATGGAGGACATCCAGTCGCAGCTCTCCGACGAGCTCGACGAGCAGGGGGTGCAGCGGTGAGCATCGGCGCCCCCGCCCCCGTCCTCGTGGATCCGGACCGCCGCGCCCTGGCCGCGCCCCGCCCGGTCGAGGCGCCAGGCCGCCTCCCGTTCCGTGGGCGCGCGCTCATCCCGTGGGCGTTCCTCGTACCCGGCCTCGTGCTCGGCGCCCTGTTCAAGTTCCTGCCGATGCTCGACGGCATCCGGATGAGCTTCGTCAAGGTCCAGCCCTTCCTCGGCGACCGGTTCGTGGGGCTCGACAACTACGCGCGCGTGCTCCGCGACCCGCGCTTCACCGAGGCGCTCGGGCACACCGTGCTGCTCGGCGTCGGGCAGACCGTGGGCGCGCTCATCGTCGGATCCGCCCTCGCGCTCCTCCTCGAGGGCACCTCCCGCCGGCTCTGGTTCGTGCGGACAGCCGTGTTCCTGCCCGTCGTCACGGCGCTGGCCGTGGTGGGCGAGATCTGGCGGATCCTCTACTTCCCCACCGAGACCGGGTTCCTCAACTCGCTGCTCGGGGCAGTGGGGATCCCGCCGCAGCAGTTCATCAGCGACCCGTCGACGGCCCTCGGCGACGTGATGCTCGTGGGCATCTGGACGGGCGCGCCCTACAACATGGTGATCATCCTCGCGGGCCTCACCGGCATCGACCGCACGCTCTACGAGGCCGCTGCGGTGGATGGCGTCACGATGCGGCAGCGGTTCCGGTACATCGTGCTCCCCGCGCTCCGCCCGGCCGTGAGCGTGGTGCTCACGCTCGCGGCCATCCGCAGCCTCCGCACCTTCACCGAGGTGTACGTGCTCACGGGCGGGGGACCTGCCGGATCCACCGAGGTCTGGATGACCCGCGTGTTCTCGCTCGGCTTCAAGGCCAACGACCTCGGCGTCGCGTCGGCGGCGTCGGTGCTGCTGCTGGTCGCGACCCTCGCCCTCACCGTGGGCGTGCGCGCCCTCTCGTCCCGCAAGGAGAAGGTCCAGTGAGCATCCTCGAGCGCCCGAAGGGCCCGGTGCGTCGCAGCGGCGACGGCCAGTTCGACAGCGCCATCGGCTGGAAGCCCGGGCTCCGGCCCTCCAACGCCGTGCGGCTCGTGCTGTGCGTCGTCGCGTTCGCGGTGTTCGCGGCGCCGTTCGTCATCATCGTGTCCGGCGCGTTCGACGCCTTCACCTCGTCGACGAGCGTGCACCTGCTGCCGCAGAAGCTGTCGCTCGAGTCGTTCCGGGTGGCGATCGACAAGGGCGTGCTCGGCTACTTCGCCAACTCGCTCGTGATCGCCGGTGGCGGCCTGGTGCTGCAGGTCGCGGTGGCGATCCTCACCGCCTACGCGCTCGCCCGGCACCGCTTCCGCGGGCAGTCGTTCGTGCTGCTGCTCTTCCTGCTCACGATGATGCTGCCGGAGGAGATCATCGCGATCCCGCTGTCGCAGGCCATCGGCGACGTGGGCGGCACCGGCATCAGCCTGCGCGGGACGCCGTTCGGCGTGATCCTGCCGGTCGCCGTCTGGGGCTTCTCGATCCTCATCATGACGGAGTTCATGAAGGACATCCCGCTGGAGATCGAGGAGGCCGCGCGCCTCGACGGCTGCGGCGAGCTGCGGATGCTGTGGAGCGTCATCCTCCCGCTGTGCACGCCCGTGCTCGGCGTCGTGACGATCTTCGGCTTCATGATGATCTGGGACCAGTACCTCCTCCCGCTCATCGCCGCCGACAGCCCCAGCGACTACACGCTCACCGTGGCGCTCAGCGTGCTGCGGACCGACGCCACCGTCGGGTCCGGCGTGCTCCTCGCGGGCGCGCTGCTCGCGCTCCTGCCCAGCCTCGTCATCTACCTGCTCATGCAGAGGTCGCTCATCCGGGGGATCACCTCGGGCGCGACGAAGGGATAGCACCATGATCATCCGCGACGTCGTCGTGACCCCCATCGCCTTCCGCGATCCGCCCCTGCTCAACGCCGACGGCGTGCACGAGCCGCTCGCCCTCCGCACCATCGTCGAGCTCGTCGTCGACGGCGGCGTCATCGGCCTCGGCGAGGGCCAGGGCGGCGCGGACGTCGCCGCGCGGCTCGCCGCCGCGCGCGACGCCGTCATCGGGCTCTCCGTGTTCGACCTGCACGGCATCGAGCGGGCGGTCGACGCCGCGCTCGGCGGCGACGCCGGACCGCTCAGCCGCCAGCAGCGCCGCGTCGTCTTCTCGATGCTCGAGGTCGCCGCCCACGACGCCCAGGGGCGCATCACCGGCCTGCCCGTGAGCGAGCTGCTCGGCGGGCGCGTGCGCGACGCCGTGCCGTACAGCGCGTACCTCTTCTACAAGTGGGCCGCGCACCCGGGCGAGGAGCCCGACGCCTTCGGCGAGGCGCTGGATCCGGCCGGCATCGTCGCGCAGGCGCACCTCCTCATCGACCGCTACGGCTTCGGCTCCATCAAGCTCAAGGCGGGCGCGTTCCCGCCAGACGAGGAGGTCGCCGCGATCCGCGCACTGGCCGAGGCGTTCCCGACGCACCCGCTGCGCATCGACCCGAACGGCGCGTGGACCCACGAGACGGCCACGCGCGTCGCGGCCGAGCTCGACGGCGTGCTCGAGTACCTCGAGGACCCGGTGCTCGGCATCGACGGCATGGCCGCGGTCGCCGCCGAGGTCGCGCAGCCGCTCGCCACGAACATGTGCGTGGTGACCTTCGAGCAGATCGAGGAGGCGTTCGCGAAGGACGCCGTGCAGATCGTGCTCTCCGACCACCACTACTGGGGCGGCCTCGCGCACACGCGCGAGCTCGCCGCCATCTGCCGCACCTTCGGCGTCGGCCTGTCGATGCACTCCAACTCGCACCTCGGGATCTCGCTCGCGGCCATGACGCACCTCGCCGCCGCGAGCCCCGAGCTCGCCTACGCCTGCGACACGCACTACCCGTGGAACCGCGGCGACGACGTGATCGTGCCGGGCGTGCTCGAGATCGTCGACGGCGCCGTCGCGGTGCCCACGGGCCCCGGCCTCGGCGTCGAGCTCGACCGCGACGCCCTCGCCCGGCAGCACCGCGTGTACCTGGACGCGGGGCGCACCACGCGCGACGACACCGGCTACATGCGCACCATCCACCCCTCCTACGACCCCACGCTCCCGAGGTACTGATGACCGACACCGCCCAGGCCCCCGCCGCCGTCCCCTCCGCCCCCGGCGCGCTCGCGCCGTTCGAGGGCGTGCTCTTCTTCCCCGTGACGCCGTTCGACGCGGCCGACCGCGTCGACGAGGACGTGCTCGCCGCGCACGTCGCCGACGGGCTCGCGCACGGCGCGGGCGCCGCGTTCGTCGCGTGCGGCACGGGCGAGTTCCACGCGCTCGGGATCGACGAGCACGCCCAGGTCGTGCGCGCCGGGGTCGCCGCCGCGGGCGGGCGCCACGTCGTCATCGCGGGGGTCGGCGGGCCGCTCGGCCATGCCCGGCGCTGCGCCGAGATCGCCGCGGAGGCGGGGGCTGACGGGATCCTCGTGCTCCCGCCGTACCTCGTGGCCGGCCCGCCGTCCGGCGTCGCCGCGTACGTCGAGGAGATCGCGCGCGCCACGCCCCTGCCGCTCATCGCCTACCACCGCGGCACGGCGCAGCTCACCGACCAGACCGTGGAGCGGCTGCTCGCGCTGCCAAGCCTCGCGGGGATCAAGGACGGCGTGGGGGACGTGGCCCTCTTCCAGCGGTTCGTGCTCGCCGCGCGCCGCGCCGGCCGCCACGACCTGCAGTTCTTCAACGGGCTGCTGACGGCCGAGGCCAGCCAGGCCGCGTACCGCGCGATCGGCGTGCCGCTCTACTCGTCGGCCGTCTTCGCGATGGCCCCGCGCATCGCGCTCGCGTTCTACACGGCGTACCGCGACGACGACGTCGAGCGGCAGCGCCTCCTGCTCGACGAGTTCTACACACCGCTCGTGCGGCTCCGGGACCAGACGCCCGGGTTCGCGGTCTCCCTCATCAAGGCGGGGCTGCGGCTGCGCGGCGTGGCCGTGGGACCCGTGCGGGCACCCCTCGTGGATCCGTCGCCCCGGCAGCTCGCCGAGCTCGAGCGGATCCTCGCGCACGGGGAGGACGTGCTCGGCTGAGCGCCGTCGTCGCTCGCGCCGGCCGGGGCGCGCTCCGCCGGCGGACGACGGCCCCGTCCACCTGGACGGGGCCGTTCGCGGAGCATCGGCGCGCAGGTCAGGGGCGCCGGCAGGAGGCGGAGATGCTCCTGTTCGAGGGGGCGCGCACGGGCGCCCGCGACTCCCGTCCGGACGCGGACCGGCCCCGCCCGCGAGCGGACGGGGCCGGTCGGATCAGCCCGGGTCAGCGGTTGTAGAAGTGGAACGACGGCGGGTTCGGGTGGACCCGGTCGTTCGGCGAGGTGTAGGTGTAGATGATGTTCTGATCGAGCTGATAGCAGGGATCCGCACCGGTGCCGCTGCGGCTCCCGAAGTCCTCGCAAGTGATCATGTGGAAGTTCTCGTAGGGGTAGGAGCCGCCGTACACCTGCCCGTAGCGCTGCGCCATGAAGTTCATCTTGGAGTCGCACGTCGAGCTTCCGTACTTGTAGACCTTGGTGATCATCCCGGTGCCGATCTCCTCGCCGTAACGTGCGGAGTTGAAGACGCCGCAGACGCGGAAGTTCGATTCGGCCTGGGCTGCAGGCGCGGGGCCGCCGAGGGTGAGCGCGGCGGAGACGACGGCCAGCGCAGCCAGGCCTCCAGCGAGCAGTCGTGAGCGGGCGGGGGAGCGCTTCATCGTGGTGTCCGTCCTGTGGGGATGCGCCGCGGAGCCGCGGCATCAGGAGAGTAGGGAGCGGCGGCGGGAGGCCGGGCGGACGTTCCCCACAGCCGGAGACGCGGAACACGCCGAACACCGGCGCTTGCCAGTCGGATGTCTGACGAGTCACCTTCCGCACCCCGGCCGGACGCCGAACCGACGTCAGCCGGACATCAGCGCACGGTCGCTGCGAGCTGGTCGGCGAGCGCCTGGGCGTCCGTGACCGGCAGGCGGCAGACGAAGCCGGAGCAGAGGTAGGCGGTGGGCCCGGGTGCCGCCGTGCGGTCGGCCGTGGTCCGGCACTTCAACGGGCTGCTGACGGCCGAGGCCAGCCAGGCCGCGTACCGCGCGATCGGCGTGCCGCTCTACTCGTCGGCCGTGCCCGCTCGGACGGGGCCGACCGGTCGGACGGGGTCGGCGCCGGTCTCAGGGGCGCCAGTAGGAGAACGCCGGATTGTCGGCGGGGTAACGCGCGTCCCCCGACGACGTGAACTTGTAGATGGCGTTCTGCACGAGCTGGTAGCACGGGTCGCCGTCGACCCCGATGCGCTCGGCCAGGCTCTCGCAGCGGATCATGACCGCCGTGTGCTGGACGGAGGATCCGCTGTACGCCTCGGGGTAGTGGTCCTTCATGTACTGCAGCTTCTGGGCGCACGTGGAGTCGCCGTTCTTGTAGACCTTGACGACGAGGCCCGTGCCGATGCCGTTGGCGAAGCTCGACGAGTTCCAGGCGACGCAGACCCGGAAGTTGGCCTGCGCGTGGGCCGCGGGCGCGGGCCCCGCGACGAACGTGGCGAGGCAGAGGCCGGCGGCGGCGAGGGCGCCGAGGCAGAGGCGGAAGAGCCGGGACGGGATGGGCATGCGGGGCTGCTCCTCGAGACGGGGGACGCGCACGGGATCCCGTGGCGGGGGAAGGGTAGCGAGTCCCCGCGGCGCGGGTCGGCGCTCCTCCCGGGCCCCGGACGCGGACCGCGCGGGTCCGCGTCCGGGCGCGCGACAGAGTCAGGACCTCCAGTACGAGAATCCGGGGTTCGTGACCGGGTGGACGTAGTCGTACCTCGAGCTGTACTCGTAGATGGCGTTCTGCGTGAGCTGGTAGCACGGGTCGCCGAGGTACCCGATGCGCCCCGCGAAGTCCTCGCACGTCATGAGGCGCGTCGCGTGCTGGACGGAGGATCCCTGGTAGGCCTCGCCGTAGTGGTCGTACATGTACTCGAGCTTCTGGTCGCACGTGAACGAGCCGTTCTTGTAGACCTTGACGACGAGGCCCGTGCCGAGCCCGCCGGACACCGCCGAGTTCCACGCGGCGCAGATGCGCACGTTCGACTGCGCTTCGGCGGCGGGAGCGGGACCTGCGGCGAGGACGGAGAGGACGAGACCGGCGGTGGCGGACGCGCCGAACGCGAGGCGCGCGAGCTGACGGGTGGGGCGCATGGGGATGCTCCTTCGGGCGGGGGATCGCGCACGGGATGCCGTGGCGGACGGAGGCTAGCGATTCCGCTCCCCCGCGCTCGCGGTTCCTCCCCGGGTACTCGCGGGCGCGACGCGGGACCGAGCCTCCGCGCGATGCCCCCGCCCTCAGGGGAGCGCGACCAGCTGCTCGCGGAGCGCGTCCGCCGTCGTCACGGGGAGGCGGCACGAGAACGCGCGGCACACGTAGGCCGTCCCGGTGGATCCCGCGTCGCGGTCGGCGAGCAGCTCGAAGCCCGCGTCGGCCCAGGCGCGCGCGGCCGACTCCGCGACCACGATCGCCACGTCGGGCGGGCGGACGCGGCCCCGCGCGACCAGGGCGAGCGGGTCGGTGGCGCCGGGATCCGCGTCCGGCACGACCACCACGAGCTGCCGCGCCGCCGCGTCGATCGCCGCCGCCTGCTCGAGCGCGCCGCCGAAGGCGATCGGCCGGGTGGCACCGGCAGCCGCCACCGTCGCGAGCGCGGCGCGCGCGGCCCGGTCGTAGCGCGGATCCGCCGTCAGCTGCCCGAGCACGCGCGCGGCCGAGGACGCCGCCGTGAGGCCCGACGGGTACGCGCCCTCGGACGGGTCGGCGGCGAGGTCGAGGCCGAAGCCGGCGAGCACCGGATCCACGCCCGTCGGCACCCGGAAGCCCGCGGCGCCCGGTCGCGGATCGGCCTCGGCGGCCGCGATCAGCGCGTCCACGAGCGCCCGCGCCCGCACCGCGTACGCGACCTCACCCGTGGCGAGCGCGAGCGCGAGCAGCCCGTCGGCGAGCATCCCGTGGTCCTCCAGCGTCGCGACCGCGGGCGAGACGCGTCCTTCGATGGAGGCGCGGACGAGCGACCCGTCCATGCGCACGTGCTCCGCGAGCAGCATGTCGGCGGCGGCGCACGCGGCGTCGATCCACGCGGGCCGGTCGAACGCGCGCCCCGCCCGGGCGAGCGCGCCGATCGCGAGCCCGTTCCATCCCGTGAGCACCTTCCCGTCGACCGCGGGCGGCTCCTCGGCCGCGCGGCCCGCGGCGTCCAGCGCGTAGTACCCGCCCTCGACGCGGCGCCCGCCGACGGTGCTCTCCGAGTCCTGCGCGGACGCGAACCCGCCCGACGCCCGCCGCAGCGTCCCCGTGAGGAAGGCGACGATGCCCGCGGCGACGTCCTCGTCGCCCGCCCGCGCGTACGCGTCGAGGAGCAGCGCGTTGTCGTAGAGCATCCGCTCGTAGTGCGGCTCGGACCAGTCGCGGCGCGTGGAGTAGCGGAAGAAGCCGCCCTCGACCGGGTCGCGCAGGTCGGATCCGGCCATCGCGTCGAGGGTGCGGCGCACGAGCGCGCGGGTCGCCTCCGCGCGCGGTGCGGCGAGCACGCCGGACTCGGCGAGCGTGTCGAGCAGCAGCACGACGGGCGCCACGGGGAACTTGGGCGCGGATCCGAACCCGCCGTGCTCCCCGTCTTCGAAGCCGGCGAGCTCGGCGGCGACCCGGTCGAGGGCGGCGTCGTCGGGCAGCGGCGAGGCGACGGATCCGCGCGCCGAGGCCTCCCGGATGGCCGAGCTCAGCTGCCCCGCGCCCTGCTCGACCTGGTCGCGCCGCGTGGTCCACGCGTCGGCGACGGCGTCGAGCACCTGCCGGAACGACGGGTGCCCGGCGCGCGGCTCGGGCGGCGAGTACGTGCCCGCGTGGAAGGTGCGGCCCTCGGGCGTCGTGAACACGTTGAGCGGCCAGCCGAGCTGGTCCGTGAAGGCGCCGGCCGCGGTGATCAGGGCCGCGTCGACCTCGGGGTGCTCCTCGCGGTCGACCTTGATCGCGACGAACCCGTCGTTCAGCCGCGACGCGAGCGCCGGATCCTGGAAGGTCTCGCGCGCCATGACGTGGCACCAGTGGCAGGTGGAGTAGCCGACCGAGACGAGCACCGGCACGTCGCGGCGGCGGGCCTCCGCGAACGCCTCCTCGCCCCACGGCCGCCAGTCGACCGGGTTGTCCGCGTGGCTCTGGAGGTAGGGGCTGACGGCGTCGGCGAGGCGGTTGGGCATGCCGCCCACGCTACGCGCGGGTCAGGGAGGGGCCGAGCGTCAGATCCAGTCGCGCTTGCGGAAGATGCCGTAGAGCACGCCGCTCACGCCGAGCATGAGCACGATCGAGAAGGGGTAGCCCCAGTCCCAGTGCAGCTCCGGCATGATGTCGAAGTTCATGCCGTAGACGCTCGAGACGAGCGTGGGCGCGAAGAGGATGGCCGCCCAGCCGGAGATCTTGCGGGTCTCCACGCTCTGCCGGTTGCTCGACTCGCTGAGCTCCCGCATCTCCTCGTTCTGGCGCTGGCCGACGAGCGTCGAGTTCACCGTGAGGATGTCGCGCAGCAGCACCCGGAACTCCTCCACGCGCTCGTTCACGACGATGACGTGGTCGGCCACGTCGCGGAGCGCCTGCTGGAGGTCCTCGCTGACCTCGTACTTGCCGGATCCCGCCTGCAGCTGCTGCAGCATGCCGCCGAGCGGGCGCACCGCGCGCTGGAAGTCGATGACCTCGCGGCTGAGCTCGTAGATGCGGCGGGACACGGCCGGATCCCCGTCGAACACCTGGTCCTCGATCTCGTCGATGTCGTTGGCGAGGCCCGTGACGACGGGCGCGTAGCCGTCGACGACCGCGTCGAGGATCGCGTAGAGCACCGACTGGGGCCCGTGGGTGAGGAGCTCGGGCCGCTCCTGCATGCGCGTGCGGATGGCCGAGAGGTCGGGCGACTCGGCGTGCCGGACGGTGATGACGAAGTTGCGGCCGAGGAACACGTGCAGCTCGCCGAACTCCACCTCCTCGCGGTCGTCCACGTAGCGGGCCGCGCGGAGCACGGTGAAGAGGGTGGAGCTGTAGCGCTCGGTCTTGGGGCGCTGGTGGGCCTGCACCGCGTCCTCGACCGCCAGCTCGTGCAGGTCGAACTCCTCGGCGAGCGCCTGGAGCTCCTCCACGGTGGGGCGGTAGAGGCCGATCCAGGCCATGGCGTCGGGCCGCGCGTCGAGCTCGCGGAACGTGTCGGCGAGCGTGGCGGGCGAGGCCACGCGGCAGCCGTCCACGTACACGCCGTTGTCGACGAGGCTGGGGCGGCGCACGCCCGCCTGCTCCGTCTGATCCTCCCGTTCCGACCGCGCCCGCGCCGCACCGCCCGCATGCCCGCCGCCGAGGGGCGCGACGCCCCGGGAGACCACGGACTTGAGGCGCGTGCGGATGCGGTGCTGGGACATGACGGACACCGTACCCGGCGCGCACGGCCATCCCCCGCGGCTCCCCTGAGGCGGCGCCGACCCGCGACGGCGCGGCCCGATCCGCCGGCGACCGCCCGGTGGACGGCGGGTGGACGGCGGGTGGACACTCACAGGCCGCCGACGCGCCGCCGCGGAGCCCGCTACCTTTCAGCCAGCGCCCGATCCCCGTCCGCGTCCACGCCGACCGGGACGCGGTCGCTTCCTCCACCTCTCTCTCCCCCCTCCGCTCCGCAGGACAGCGCGGGCCGCCCCTCACGTGCGACGTCCCTCGCGCACGCGCGGTTCAGCACATCCGCATCCCGACCAGGAAGACCCCCATGACCCGCACGCGCCTCCGCAGCCGCCTCTCCCGCATCCTGTCCGCATCCCTCGTCACGGCGGCGCTCGCGACGGCCGTCGTCGTGTCCGCGCCCGGGGACGCCGCCGAGGCCCAGTCGGGCTACCGGGTGTGCGGCGCCTTCAACTCCTCCACATCGGAGTCCATGCAGCACGGCATCCGGTACCACCAGCCGGTCGCGCCGACCATCGGCACGGGTCTGGTCGCCAAGATCTGGATCCGGGGCGGCGAGACCTGCGAGAGCAAGGTCGGCTTCATGCAGACGTACTACGGTCTCGCCTACCCCGGTTCGTCCGCGGAGTTCACGTTCCACATGGTCACCTGCGAGGCCTTCGGGACGGGCATCACCGGCACGTCGTGGGACCCGTGCAACGGCCTCGAGACGAACAAGATCTACAAGTACACGTCCAAGTTCGACTTCTGGCACCCCGTGCGGTACCCGACGATCAACTGGTGGCACAACTGACCTGACGGGATCCCCGCCACCCGGTCAGACCACCTGATCCGGGTGGCTGCCGACGCGTCCTGCGGCCTCGAGCGCGGTGATCCCGGCCATCTCGTCGTCGGTCAGCGCGAAGTCGAACACGTCGGCGTTCTCGATGAGGCGCGCGCGCCGCGTGGTCTTCGGGAAGACGATCGTGCCGCGCTGCACGTGCCAGCGGAGCACGACCTGCGCGTCGGTGCGGTCGTGCGCACGGGCGGCGTCGCGCACGACCTCGGCGTCCGCGACCGCGCCGCGGGCGAGCGGGCTCCACGCCTGCACCGCGATCCCGTGCTCAACGAGGTACGCGGTGGTCGCGCGCTGCTGGTGCCGCGGGTGCAGCTCGATCTGGTCGACCGCGGGCGCCGGCAGCCCGGCGGCATCCAGCGCCTCGAGGTGCGGCACGAGGAAGTTGGAGACGCCGATCGAGCGGGTCAGCCCCTCCTCGCGCGCCTCGGCGAGCGCCTCCCACGTCTCCACGTAGAGGCCGCGCTCGGCGGCCGGCCAGTGGATGAGGTGCAGGTCGACCGCGGGCACGTCGAGCCGGTCGAGGCTCCGGCGGATCGCGTCGCGCGCCCGGTCGCGGCCGTGGTCGTCGTTCCAGACCTTCGTGGTGACGAACAGCTCGTCGCGCGGGATGCCGGATGCGCGGATCGCCCGCCCGACCCCCTCCTCGTTGCCGTACATGGCGGCCGTGTCGATGTGCCGGTAGCCGACCTCGAGCGCCTCCGCCACGATCCGCTCGGCCTCGTCGTCGGACACCTTGTAGGTGCCCACGCCGAACTGCGGGATCGGGATCCCGTCGCCCATCGGCACCGACGGGATGGGCGTGCGGAGGACGGCCGCGCTCACGCGCCGAACCGCTCGACGAGCTCCCGCTTGAGCACCTTGCCGCTCGGCCCGAGCGGCAGCGCCTCCACCACCTCGACCCGCCGCGGGTACTTGTAGGAGGCGATGCGCTCCCGCATGTACGCGACGACCTCCTCCGGATCCACCGTCGCGTCCGCCTTCGCCACGATCGCGGCGACGACCTCCTGGCCGTGCAGGTCGTGGGCGACGCCGAACACGGCGCACTGCGCGACGGCCTCGTGCCGGGCGAGCACCTCCTCGACCTCGCGCGGGTACACGTTGTAGCCGTTGCGCAGGATCATGTCCTTCGTCCGGTCGACCACGCGGATGTAGCCGTCCTCGTCGATCGTGCCGAGGTCGCCCGAGCGGAACCAGCCGTCGACGACCGCGCGGGCCGTGTCCTCGGGGCGGTGCAGGTAGCCGTTCATGAGGTTGTGGCCGCGGATCACGATCTCGCCGAGCACGCCGCGCTCGACGAGCTCCACCCGGTCCTCGTGCTCGGGGTCGGCGATCTCGATCTGCACGCCCCAGATGGGCGTGCCGACCGTGCCGGGCCGGGCCGCGACCCCCACGTGGTTGAACGACGCGACGGGCGAGGTCTCCGTGAGGCCGTAGCCCTCGTGGATCTCGGCGTCGAACGCCTCCCGGAACGCGTCGATGACGGCCACCGGGATCGCGGCCCCGCCCGAGATGGCGTAGCGCAGGTGCGGCCGGGCCGGGTTCCGCCCGGCGGCCGCGAGCAGCGCGTAGTACATGGTCGGCACGCCCATGAACACCTGCGTGTCGTGCTCGACCATGAGCGCGAGAGCCGCGTCGCCGTCGAAGCGCGGCACCATCACGATGGTCGCGCCCGCGCGGAACGACGCGTTCATGGTGCAGGTCTGGCCGAAGGTGTGGAACAGCGGGAGGCAGCCGAGGATCCGGTCGCCCGCGCGCAGGTCGAAGGTGTCGAGCAGCAGCACGTCGACCTGCATCACGAGCGCGAGGTGGCAGCCCTCGGCGCCCTTCGGCTGGCCGGTGGTGCCGGACGTGTAGAGGATCGTCGCGGTGTCGGACGGCCGACGCGGCACGTAGGTGCGGATCGGCGCCGCGGCCTGCGCGAGCTCCTCCAGCCGGTCGGGTCCACCGTCGGTCGCGGCCGGCACGAGCACGCTGATCACGGGCACCTCGGCGAGCACCGCGCCCTTCGCGCCCTGCTCGAGCAGCGGGCCGGCGCAGACCAGCAGCGCGGATCCGGAGTCGCGCAGCACGTACGCGATCTCCTCGCTCTTGAGGAGCGCGTGCACGGGCACGACGACCCCGCCGAGCGCGAGCACCGCGTAGTACACGCGCGGGAAGTCGGCGACGTTCGGGATGAGCATCGCGACGCGCGTGCCCTCGCCCACGCCGCGGTCGCGGAGGGCGCCCGCGTACGCGCGGGTCTCGTCCCACAGCTGGCGGTAGGTGGTGGAGACGTCGCCGACGACCACGGCCACCCGGTCGGCGTGGCGGTCGGCCGACTCGGCGAGGATCGCGGCGACCGAGACCGAGGCGAACCCGGTCCCCGCCTGCTCGCGTTCGTGCTCGGGGAGGAGGGGCGTGTCGGAGGTCATGGGCGGATCCCGTCGGTCGTCGTCGACTCGGGAGGCGGCGCCGCCCGCGCGCCGGTGAGACCGGCGCCTTCTCCCGAACATATCCACCGCGACCCCCGCCGGGGAGGGTCGACGGCCCGCGGATAGACTGACCCCAGCATGGAATTCAGCATCGCGTACCCGCCGGAGCTCCCCGTCAGCCGGATGCGCGACGAGATCGCCGACGCCATCCGCGACAACCAGGTGGTCATCGTGGCGGGCGCCACGGGCTCCGGCAAGACCACGCAGCTGCCGAAGATCTGCCTCGAGCTCGGCCGCGAGAGCATCGGCCACACGCAGCCCCGCAGGCTCGCCGCGCGCACCATCTCGGAGCGCATCGCGGAGGAGCTCGGCGGCGAGGTCGGCCAGCTCGTCGGCTACCAGGTGCGCTTCACCGACAAGGTCTCGGCCGACACCCGCATCAAGCTGATGACGGACGGCATCCTCCTCAACGAGCTGCAGCGCGACCGGCTGCTCCGGAAGTACGACACGATCATCATCGACGAGGCCCACGAGCGCAGCCTCAACATCGACTTCCTGCTCGGCTACCTCAAGCAGCTGCTCCCGCGCCGGCCCGACCTCAAGCTCATCATCACGTCGGCCACCATCGACCCGCAGAGCTTCTCGAAGCACTTCGGCGACGCGCCCATCGTGGAGGTCTCCGGGCGCACGTACCCGGTGGAGATCCGCTACCGGCCGCTCGTCGCGGAGGCGGCCGTCGCGGGTGAGGACGACGACCTCGCCGACGCGCCCATGGAGCGCCCGGCCGACGATCGCGACTTCCTCGAGGGCATCAACGCGGCGCTCGACGAGCTGGCGGCCGAGTCGTCGGGCGACGTGCTCGTGTTCCTCAGCGGCGAGAACGAGATCCGCGACGCCGAGGACGCGATCCGCAGCCGGAACCTCCCGCACACCGAGGTGCTCCCGCTCTACGGCCGGCTCTCCTCCGCCGACCAGCACCGCGTCTTCCAGCCGTCGACGCAGGCGGGCGTGCGCCGCCGCATCGTGCTCGCCACCAACGTCGCCGAGACGAGCCTCACGGTGCCCGGCATCAAGTACGTGATCGACGCCGGCACCGCGCGCATCTCCCGCTACTCCGTCCGGTCCAAGGTGCAGCGCCTCCCCATCGAGGCGATCTCGCAGGCGTCCGCCAACCAGCGCTCGGGACGCTCCGGCCGCACGAGCGACGGCATAGCGATCCGCCTCTACTCGGAGGAGGACTTCCTCCGCCGACCCGAGTTCACCGAGCCCGAGATCCTCCGTACGAACCTCGCGGCCGTGATCCTGCAGATGGTGTCGCTCGGCCTCGGCGACATCGCGGCCTTCCCGTTCCTGCAGCCGCCGGACTCGCGCGGCATCAAGGACGGCGTCGACCTCCTCACCGAGCTCGGCGCGGTCGTCCGCTCCCCCGACGGCACGCCGGCGCTCACGAAGGTGGGCCGCGATCTGTCGCGCCTCCCGATCGACCCGAGGTTCGCGCGCATGGTCGTCGAGTCGCGCAAGCACGGCGTGAGCCGCGAGGTCATGATCATCGTGGCCGGCCTCACCATCCAGGACGTGCGCGAGCGCCCGCTCGAGAAGCGCCCGCAGGCCGACCAGCAGCACGCGCGGTTCGTGGATCCGGCGAGCGACTTCATCACCCTCCTCAACCTCTGGAACCACCTGGAGGAGAAGGAGGCCGAGCTCTCCTCGAGCGCGTTCCGCCGCATGTGCAAGGCCGAGTTCCTCAACTACGTGCGCGTGCGCGAGTGGAAGGACGTCTTCCGGCAGCTGCGCCAGCTCGCCCGCCCGCTCGACCTCACGATGAACGAGCCGAAGGCCGACCCGGACGGCATCCACAAGTCGCTCCTGGCCGGGCTCCTCTCCCACATCGGGTTGAAGGACGCGCAGAAGAAGGACTACGTCGGTGCCCGGCAGTCGCGGTTCGTCGTGTTCCCCGGATCCGCGCTCGCGAAGAAGCAGCCCGACGCGATCATGAGCGCCGAGCTCGTGGAGACCAGCCGCCTGTTCGCGCGCACCAACGCGGCCATCGACCCGGCGTGGGCCGAGCCCATCGCGGGTGCTCTCGTGAAGCGCACCCACAGCGAGCCGCACTGGGAGAAGAAGCAGGGCGCGACCGTGGCGTGGGAGCGCGTGACGCTGTACGGCGTCCCCATCGTGCTCAAGCGCCGCGTGCAGTTCTCCCGGATCGACCCGGCGTACGCGCGCGAGCTCTTCATCCGGCACGCGCTCGTCGAGGGCGACTGGGAGTCGCAGCAGGCGTTCGACCGCGCCAACCGGAAGCTCCGCGAGGAGCTCGCCGAGGTCGAGGAGCGCACGCGCCGCCGCGACATCCTCAACGACGACGAGGCCGTCTTCGAGTTCTACGACAAGCGGATCCCGCGCGACGTCGCCTCCACGCGCGCCTTCGAGGGCTGGTGGAAGAAGCAGCGCCAGGAGACGCCCGAGCTCCTCACCATGACCGCCGAGGAGCTCCTCGCCGAGGACGCGGTCGACGTCGACGAGGCCGCGTTCCCGCCCACCTGGCAGCAGGGCGACCAGCGCCTCTCCCTCACCTACCGCTTCGAGCCGGGCGCGCCCGACGACGGCGTCACGGTGCAGGTGCCGCTCGCGCTCCTCGCGCGCCTCAGCCCCGCCGGCTTCGACTGGCAGGTGCCCGGCATGCGGCACGACCTCGTCACCGCGATGATCAAGGCCCTCCCGAAGGCGCTGCGGAAGAACGTCGTGCCGGCCGCCGACTGGGCCGCGCGCCTCATCGAGGGGCTGCCCGACCCGGATCCGCAGCACCCCGTGGCCTTCACCACCACCATCGCGGGCCTCATCATGCGGAAGGCGCACGTGCGCGTCGCCGACGACGACTTCGACCTCGACCGGATCCCCGCGCACCTCCGCATGGCGTTCCGGGTCGTCGACGAGCGCGGCCGCGAGGTCGCCGCCGGTCGCGACCTCACCGAGCTGCAGGCGCGCCTGTCCAGCCGCGCGCGCGACAGCGTCGCCCGGGCCACCGCCCGGCCGGTCGAGCGCGTCGCCGGCGCATCCGGACCCGCGACGCGCGGCATGGAGCGCACGGGCCTCACCACGTGGGACCTCGACGAGCTGCCCCGCTTCGTCGACACCGCGCAGGGCGGCACGGGCGACAGCCGCCACGTCATCCGCGCCTACCCCGCGCTCGTCGACGAGGGATCCACCGTCGCGATCCGCCTCATGGCCACCGCCGAGGACCAGGCGCGCGCGATGCCCGGCGGCGTGCGGCGCCTCCTGGTTCTCGCCATCGCGAACCCGTCGGCCTACGTGAAGCAGCACCTCACGAGCCAGGAGAAGCTGATGCTCGCGACGAGCCCGTACCCGAACGTGCAGGCGCTCTTCGACGACTGCCTGCTCGCCTGCATCGACCAGGTGCTCGAGCGCGTGGCCCCGGGCGGCGCGATCTACTCCAAGGAGCTGTTCGAGACGGCGCGCGACCGCGTCTCCGGCGTCGTCATGGACTCGATGTTCGACACGGTCGCGCTCGTCAACCGGATCCTCACGGGGTACCGCGACGCCGAGCGCGCCATCAAGCAGGCCACGAGCATGCAGCTCATCGGCGCGCTCACCGACGCGCGCGAGCAGCTCGCCGGCCTCGTGCACCCGGGCTTCGTCTCGGCCACCGGGCTCGCGCGGCTCCAGCGCCTGCCCGCCTACCTCTCCGGCCTCACCCACCGCGTCCAGCGCCTGCCCGACCAGCCGGCCCGCGACCGCGCGTGGATGACCGAGGTGCAGAAGGCGACCGACCTCTACCGCGAGGCCGGCGGCGTCATCCCGTCGGCGCCGCACGCGCCCGAGTCGCTCGTGCACGCCCGCTGGATGCTCGAGGAGCTGCGCCTCAGCCTCTTCGCCCAGCACCTGCCGACGGCCGAGCCGGTGTCGCTGCAGCGGATCCGCAAGGTGCTCGCGGGCTGAGGCGCGCACCGGGAACGGCTGCGGGAAGCGGCCGGGACGCGCCGGATCCTAGGTCCCGAGCGCCTCCCCGTCCACGCCCGGACGGATGCCCGCACGCGCGTAGGCTCGATGCATCGCGCACGACCGGTCCGGTGTCCTGCGCGATGCGCGGATCGGGGGATCCGCCGGAGGAGCGCAGGGGGAGCACGGGATGGACACGGAGCTCCGGGAGCGCCAGCGGCTCGAGTCGCTCGAGGCGCTGCACGTGTACGGCACGGCCCCGGAGACGCGGTTCGACCGGATCACGGTGATGATCGCCGAGTTCTACCGCGTGCCCATCGCCGCGGTCGGCATCATCGGCGCCGACGCCATCTGGATGAAGTCGCGCATCGGCCTGCCCAGCCCGCGCTGGGCGCGCGACGGCACGTTCACCGAGGCGGCCCTCGACGCGGACGGCATGCTGGTCGTCGAGGACGCGTGGGAGGATCGAGAGCTCGCCTCCTCCCCCAGCACCACGGGCACGCTCAGCGTCCGCTTCTACGCCGCCCAGCAGCTGCGCGCACCCGACGGGAACGTCATCGGCGTCTTCTTCGTCGCCGACACCGTGCCGCGCTCCTTCGACGAGGCCGACCGTGCCCGCCTCTCCCTCATCGGCGACTTCTTCTCCGAGGAGCTCGCCCGCGAGACCGACACCCAGCGCGCCGCGGAGGTCGCCCGCGCGCTCAGCCCGCAGGCCGCGCCGCACCTGGACGGCTACGAGGTCGCGGGCACGAGCGTCCCCGCGCAGGTCGTCGGCGGCGACGTGCACGACTGGTTCCTCGAGGGCGGCGACCTGCGCCTCACCCTCGCCGACGTGATGGGCAAGGGCGTCGGCGCCGCCATCCTCGCCGCGGGCGTCCGCGCCACCGTCCGCCTCGCGTCCCGCTCCCACGGCGTGCGCGAGACGATGGTGCGCACGGCCGCCGCGCTCGTCGACGACCTCTCGACCGCCGGATCCTTCTCCACCCTGTTCCACGCGCGCCTCCAGCTCGCCACGGGCATCCTCACCTACGTGGACGCCGGGCACGGGCTCGCGCTCGTCGTCCGCGCCGACGGCGTGACGCAGCGCCTCCGCGGCCGCCACCTGCCGCTGGGGCTCGAGGCGGAGGACGCCTGGCAGGAGCAGTCCGTGCGGCTGGATCCGGGCGACGGCCTCGTGGTGTTCAGCGACGGGCTGCTCGACTTCTTCCCCGACGAGGACGCCGCGTACGGCTACCTCGCCGACCTCCTGACCCAGCACGGATCCGCGCGGCGCTTCATCGACGCCCTCGTGGCCCTCACGCCGGCTGGCCAGGCGGACGACTGCACGATCATCGCCGTGCGGCGCGCGGCGGCCTGAGCCGCACCTCCCGCCCGGATCCCGCGCGGCTCGTCGACCGGACGCGCGGTCGGGGTGTGGAATCCACTGAGAATGATTCTCGATAAGCGGCTAGCCTGCGCCTCGTCCCGCGCCCTCGCGCGGGACTCACGCAGCCGCACGGAGGATCCCATGACCACGCTCCCCAGGAGGCATCCCGCGATCACCGCGGCGCTGCTCGCCATCGCGATGACGGCCGCGCTGTCCGGCTGCGCGTCGTCCCCCGCCAGCTCCGCGGACGCCGCCGCATCCGGCGGCACGCTCCGCGCGGCCTTCCCCGGCGGCGGAGCGGCCGAGACGCTCGACTACCTCGTCGGCCCGACCGCGCTCGACTACGTGCGCGCGCGGCTGGTGCACGCGCCGTTCTGCGAGATCGACGCGTCGGCCGCGGACGGCGTCTCCTACGGCGCCCTCTCCTCCATCGACGTGAGTCCCGACCTGTCCTCGTACACGCTGCACGTGCGGCCCGACGTCCCCTTCACCGACGGATCGACGCTCACCGCCGCGGACGTCATCTACTCGCTCCGCGCCCCCGGGCTGCTGCACGGCCTGCCCTTCACGCAGGTCGTCGCCCGCGACCTCGACGTGGATGCCGCCGCCGCCGTGGACGACCTCACCGTCACGCTGCCGACGCGCCACCCGGTCGCCGACGGGCGCCAGCTCATCTGCCAGAGCATGCTCGCCATCAAGGACGGCACCACGGAGTTCACCCCGACGACGCCGTCCTCCGGGCCCTTCACCATCAGCGGGTTCGAGCCCGGGCGCAGCACGGTCCTCACCCGGAACCCGAGCTTCTACGGCACCGCGCTCGGCACCGGGCCGACGCTCGACTCCATCGAGCTGCTGTCCGTGTCCGACGCGACCGCCCGCGAGGACGCCCTGCGCCAGGGCCAGGTCGACTACGCGAGCGGACTCGCCCCGGCGCAGGCCCAGGAGCTGCAGGGAGCGTCCGGGATCACCGTCTCCACGAGCGAGCTGCCGTACGCCTCGTCCCTCCAGTTCGCCATGAACCCGGCGTTCGCCCCGTTCGCCGACGAGCGCGTGCGGGAGGCGTTCAAGCTCGCGATCGACCGGCAGCAGATCGTCGACACCGTGTACTTCGGCCACGCGTTCGCGGGCGACGACGTGCCGGGGCTCGGCTTCCCGAGCTACGACACGACCCTGCCGGTGCGCGAGCACGACCCGGACCGGGCGCGGGCGCTGCTCGCCGACGCCGGCCAGAGCGGCATGTCCGTGACGCTCACGGCGGGCCCCGAGCTGCCCGGCATGGTCGAGACGGCCACCCTCATCGTGCAGGACCTCCGCGCGATCGGCGTGGACGCGACCCTCTCCGAGCTGCCGGCGGGCCAGCTCTACGCCGACTACGCCGCGTACCAGAAGCTGCCGTTCGCGGCCGGGTACACGCCGCCGGCGCTCTTCGAGCCGAACCACGTGCCCGGCGCCCTGCCCGAGGCGGATGCGCTCGTCGCCGAGGCCCGCAGCGCCGCCACCCCGGACGCACGGCTCGCCGCGTCGCACCGGGCGCAGCGGATCCTGTGGGAGAAGGGGTACACGATCGCGCCGGTGTTCGTGCCCTCCGTCAGCGCGCGAGCCGACGGCGTCGGCGGCGTCCGCGAGCTGCAGTTCCCCGACCTGTCCCGGGCGACGGTCGCGGCGCGGTGAGCGCCGCGGCGCCGCTCGGCCGGTGGATCGCCGGGCGGTTCGGCGCCGCGATCGTGACCCTCGTGGCGCTCTCGGTCGTCGTCTTCGGGAGCGCGTCCGCGCTCCCGGGCGACGCCTCGGGCGCGCTCGCGGGCAGCGGCGCGACCCCGTCGGAACGCGACGCCCTGCGGACGGATCTCGGCCTCGACCGGCCCGTGGCGGAGAGGTACCTCTCCTGGGTCCTCGCCGCCCTGCACGGCGACCTCGGCCGGTCGCTGGTCTCCGGCCGCGAGATCACGCCGCTGGTCGCCGAGCGCCTGACCGACACGCTGACGGTCACCGCGATCGCGGTGGCGGTCATCGCGGCGACCGCGACCGGGGTCGGCCTCGCGTCCGGCATGCGGGAGGGCAGCGCGGACGACCGGATGCTCACCGCCCTGACGGTGCTCACGATGTCGACCCCGGACTTCCTCACCGCCACCGCGCTGCTCGCGCTCCTCACCTCCCTCGTCCCGCTGCTCCCGGCGGTGGCCCTCCTGCCGCTCGGCGACAGCGCCTGGCAGCATCCGGAGGTGCTCGTGCTGCCCGTCGCGACGCTCGCGCTCGGCGGAGCCGGGCCGGCCGCCCGCATGATGCGGGCCGCCGTCGTCGACGTGATGCGCGCGCCGTTCATCGAGCACGCACGGCTGAACGGGGCCCGCGGCGTCCGCCTCGCACTCGTGCACGTGCTGCCGAACGCCGCGGCTCCCGCGCTGCAGTCGCTGACGCTGGTGGCCGCCGGCCTGCTCGGCGGCGGGATCGTCGTCGAGACGCTGTTCGGCCTCCCGGGCATCGGCCTGGAGCTCACGCGCGCGGTGTCCGCGCGGGACGTGCCCACGGTGGAGGCCGTCGCGCTGACGCTCGGCGCCACGGCCCTCGCGATCGTGCTCGCGGGCGACGTCGGCGCGGCCCTCCTCCGACGCCGCCGGGGCGCCGAGCGGGTGGGCGGATGACCGACGCGCCCGGCGGATCGCGCGCCCGCGTCGCCGCCCTGGTGCTCGCCGCGGCCGTCGTCGGCGCCGCCCTCCTCGGGCCGCTGCTGCCGCTCGGCTCGCCGGACCAGGTCGTCGGCCGGCCGTTCGCGGGGCCCGACGCCGCGCATCCGCTCGGCACGGAGCTGCTGGGGCGCGATCTGCTCGCGCGCGTGGCGGCCGGCGGGCAGGGGCTCGTGCTCGAGGCCCTGGGCGCGACCCTCGCGGCGAGCGCCGCCGGACTCGCGATCGGGATCTGGTCGGGACTCCGCCCCTCCCGCCGGGCCGACGCGGCGGTGCGCATCCTCGACGCGGTGACCGCCCTGCCGGCGCTGCTGGTCCTGCTCGTCATCGCGGCGGGCGCTCCCGGGCAGCCGGCCGCGATCGTCGCCGCCATCGCCCTCGTGAGCGCGCCCTTCTCGGTGCGCGTCATCCGGCAGCGGACGCGCGCCGTCGCGGCGGCCGACCACGTGGTGGTCGCCCGCTCGCGCGGCGACGGGATCGGCAGCCGGCTGCGACACGACATCCTCCCCGGGATCCGCCGGGTCGCCCTGGCGGACGCGGGCCTCCGCTTCATCGCCGCGCTCCAGATCGCCGCGACCGCCGGCTTCCTCGGCGTCGGCGCCAGCGCGCCCGCCGCGGATTGGGGGCGCATGGTCCGTGAGGACGTGGTCGGCCTCCGCGCGAACCCGCTCGCGACCCTCGTCCCCGCCGGGCTCCTCGTGGCCGTCTCGCTGGGCGTCACGCTGGCCGTGGACGCGTCCGGCCGGCGTCGCGGGGTCGACCGATGATCCACGCCATCGACGTCCGGGGCCTCACGATCCACGGGACGTCCGCACCCGGCACCGCCGGACCGCCGCTCCTCCGCGCGATCGACCTGCGCGTCGCGCCCGGCGAGGTCGTCGGGCTGTCCGGGCCGTCCGGCAGCGGCAAGTCGACCATCCTGCACGCGCTCGTCGGCCACGTCTCTCCCGGCATGCGGGTCGCGGCCGGCACCGTCCGCGTCCATGGCGCGGATCCCCTCACCCCGGCCGGCCGACGCCTCCTGCGCGGACGCGTCGTCGGCCACCTGCCGCAGGATCCCGCGAGCGCCCTCGATCCCGCGCGGACGGCGATGCACCACCTGCGCTCGCGAGCCCGGCGGTCCACGGGCCGCTCCGGGCGCGCGGAGCTCGACCGGCTCGTGCTCGCGGCCGCCCACGACGCCCACCTCGACCCCGCGCTGCTGCACCGACGCGGATGCGAGCTCTCGGGCGGTCAGGCCCAGCGCGTGATCCTGGCCGCGCTGCTCGTCGGCCGTCCCGCGGTGGTCCTCCTCGACGAGCCCACGAGCGACCTGGACGCCGAGACCGCCGACCTGGTCGCGCGCCGCCTCGCCGACCTCCCCTGGCTCCCGGCCGTCGTCCTCGCGAGCCACGCCCCCGACGTCCTCGCGCGCTCCCGCGCCCGCATCCTCACGCTGCGCGACGGGGTGCTCGGCGAGCCGGCCGTCCCGGCGGACGCGGGGCCCGCACGCGCCGGTGGAAGGGCGACCCCGCGATCCCGGGCGACGGAGCCGGCCGCGCGCCTCCCACCCGATGCGCCCGGTCACGCCCCGGACGGCGCGACCCCCGCCGGCGGCGCGGCCCCCGCCGGCGTCGATGTGGTCGACCTCCGCATCCGCCTCGGTGGCGCTGCGGTCGTCGACGGAGGCTCCTTCCGCATCCCGCCCGGCGGGATCCTGGCCCTGCGCGGCCGGTCCGGGTCCGGGAAGACGAGCGTCGGCCGCGCGCTCGCCGGCCTGCTCGCGCCGGAGGCGGGCGAGCTGCGCGTGGACGGCCGCCGGGTCCCCTGGTCGGGCGACGACCGCCGTCGTGCCGAGAGGATGCTCGTGGGGCTGGTCCTCCAGGACTCCCGCACGGCGCTGCACCCGGAGGAGACGGTGCGCACGGCCATCGCGCGTGCCGGCCGTGCCGCGGTCCGCCAGGGCGCCGTCCCCGCCGCTCCGGCCGAGCTGCTGGAGCGCCTCGGGCTGGATCCGCGCCTGCTCGACCGCCGGCCGCACGAGCTGAGCGGCGGTCAACGCCAGCGCGTCGCGATCGCCCGGGCGATGGCCGCGGCACCGACCCTGCTGGTGTGCGACGAGGTCACGGCGTCCCTGGATCCCCCGGCGGAGCGCCAGGTGCTCGACGCCCTCGACGACGCGTGCACGCGCACCGGTCTCGCGGTCCTGCTCATCACGCACAGCGACGCGGCGGCCCTCCGCGCGCATCGGGTGCTCACGCTGGACGCCGGCCGTCTCGTCTGACGCCGGCCGTCGCGCCCGGCGACCTCGCCCCGCCCGGCGCGCCGCACGCGACGGCGTCGGTCCCCGCCCGACGTGCCGCCCGCGACGGCGTCAGTGCCCGCCCGGTTCCGCACCGGTCGCGGCCGGCAGCTCGGGCCGGTTCGCCCACGCCGACCAGGATCCGGGGTACAGGGCCGCGTCGATCCCGGCGATGCGGAGCGCCGCGACCTCGAGCGCCGCGCTGACGCCGGACCCGCAGTACACCGCGACCTCCCCCGCCTCCGGCACGCCGAGCCCGGCGTACCGCGCGCGCAGCTCCGCGGCCGACCGGAACGCGCCGTCGGCGTCGAGCGCGTCCGAGGAGGGCGCGCTGCGGGCGCCGGGGATGTGGCCGGCGCGCGGATCCCACGGTTCGACCTCCCCGCGGTACCGCTCCCCCGCGCGCGCGTCGAGCAGGACGCCGTCGTGCGCGACGCGGGCGGCGCCGGCCTCGTCGACCACGGCGAGGAGCCCGGAGGTGAGCGTCACGTCGCCGGGCGCCGGCACCACCGGGCCGGTCTCGAGCGGCAGCCCGGCCGCGGTCCAGGCGGGCAGCGCGCCGTCGAGGATCCGCACGTCGGCGATCCCGGCGTCACGCAGCACCCACCAGGCCCGGGCCGCCGCGAGGCCGCCCCCGCCGTCGTACGCCACGACGACGTCGCCCGTCCGGATCCCCCAGCGCCGGGCCGCCTCCTGCAGCGCCTCCCGATCCGGCAGCGGATGCCGCCCCTCCTCCGGCGCACCGTGCCGCGACAGCTCCTCGTCGAGGTCGACGTACACGGCTCCCGGGATGTGCCCGGCCTCGTGCAGCGGCCGGCCGGGAGGGCCGCCGAGCGACCAGCGCACGTCGAGGACCCGGACGTCGTCGCGGGTGCGGAGGGCGTGATCCAGCTCGGCCGGCGTGAGGGTGATCCACATGTCCCCCATGCTCGCAGGCGGGATCGACCCCTCGACCCCCTAGGGTTGCGGGATGCGCAGTCCCGTGCTCGAGGACGGTCTCCCGTCCGGGCAGGGCGGTGACGGCGCGTGAACGACCCCCGAGGCGAGGTGCGCGCCCAGGTCCACCCGGACGCGATCCGGCACAACACGGCGGTGTTCGCCGCGTGGACGGGGACGCCCGTCATGGCCGTCGTCAAGGCCGACGGCTACGGGCTCGGAGCGCTCACCGCGGCGCGCGCGGGCATCGAGGGCGGCGCGACCTGGATCGGCGTGACCGCCGTGCAGCACGCCGTGCGCCTCCGCCTGGCCGGCATCCGCGTGCCCGCGCTCAGCTGGCTGAACACGGCCGTCGTCGACTTCGCGGTCGCGGCCGAGCACCGCGTGGACGTGGCGGTGGGCACCTTCGCGGAGCTCGGACGCGCGATCGACGCGGACGGCGCGCCCCGCGTGCACCTGCAGATCGACACCGGGCTCACGCGCGAGGGCTTCCCCGAGGCGGACTGGGAGCTCCTCGCCGCTCGCGCCGCCGAGGCCGAGCGACGCGGCCGGATCCGCGTCGTCGGCGCCATGACGCACATGGCCTCGGCGGACCGCCCGGCGGCTCCCGCGAACGAGGCCCAGCGCCGGGCCTTCGAGCGCGCCTGGGAGGCCCTCCTCGCTGCGGGGCTGGATCCCGAGGAGCGCCACGCCGCCGGATCCGCCGCCGCCCTCCTCGATCCCGCCTCGCGCGGCACGCTGGTGCGGATCGGCGCCGGCCTCGCCGGGATCGACGCGAGCGGATCCGCCGGCCTCCGCTGGGCGCTGACCCTCCGCGCCCCGCTCATGGACGTACGCCGCGTCGATGCGGGAACGTCCGTCGGGTACGGCGGCACCTGGACCGCCGAGCGCGACACGATGCTCGGCCTGCTCCCCGTCGGCTACGCGGACGGGCTCCCCCGGGCCGCCTCCCCGCTCGCCTCCGTGCAGGTCGCCGGCCGCCGGGTGCCGGTCGCCGGCGTGCTGTCCATGAACCAGACCGTCGTCGACCTCGGCCCCGGCTCCGCGGACTCGGTCGGCGACGAGGCCGTCGTGCTCGGCGACGGATCCGATGGCGCGCCCACCGCGGGCGACTGGGCCCGCTGGGCCGGCACCATCCCGCACGAGGTCCTCACCGCCGTCGGGAGCGCCCTCGCGACGCACGGCGACGTGGGGTCCGCGTCCGTCAACCCGGCCCCGACCCCGGCCGACGCATCCGGCACCCCCGCCCCGCCCCGCGACCGGACGGAGATCCGCGCATGACCGCAACCCCCCACGCCCCCCGCACCGCCCGGGACGCCGCATGCACGCGCGTCGCCGTCATCGGCGGCGGGAGGAGCACCGAGCACGACGTGTCGCTGGCCTCCGCCGCGGGCGTCGCCGCCGCGCTCGACCCGGCGCGCTTCGACGCCGTCCCGCTCACCCTGCTGCGCGACCACGGCTGGCTCGACGCGTCCGGCCGGGCGCTCACGCTGGCCGGTGCGATCGACGTCCTCGCCGGCTGCGACGTCGCCATCCCGATGCTGCACGGGCAGGACGGGGAGGACGGCACGATCGCCGCGCTCCTCGAGCTCGCGGGCGTCCCCTACGTCGGGTCCGGCGTGCGCGCGGGCGCCATCGGCATGGACAAGCTGCAGACCAAGCTCCTGGCGACCTCGATCGGCATCGCGGTCGCGCCCGGCGTGCAGCTCACGCGCGGCTCGGCGGCCGCGTACGCATGGGACCACCCGGTCATCGTGAAGCCGGCCGTGGGCGGATCCAGCCACGGCGTCGGCCTCGCGGAGTCCGCCGGAGACCTGCCCGCCGCGCTCGCGGACGCCTTCGCCGTCGACGACCGCGTGCTGGTCGAGGACCTGATGTCGGGCCGCGAGATCGACCTGCCCGTCATCCGCGCCGCGGACGGCGCGGTGCGCATCGGCCCCGCGGTGGAGATCCTCGCCGACGGCGTGTTCGACGCCGAGACGAAGTACGGCGGCGAGGCCCGCTTCGCCATCCCCGCCCCGCTCGCGCCCGAGGAGCTGGCCGCCCTGCACGACGCGGCCACCCGCATGGCGGAGGCGCTCGACTGCCGCGGCGTCGTCCGCGTCGACTTCTTCCTCACCGCGGACGGCCCCGTCCTCAACGAGGTGAACACGACGCCGGGCTGCACCGCCGCGTCGCAGGTCCCGCGCAGCTTCGCCGCCGACGGCCTCGCCTTCGCCGACCTGCTCGCCCTCCTCGTCGACGACGCCCTCAGCGCAGCGGCTTCTCGAAGCAGATCGAGTTCGTGACCGGGATGTACGGCGGGTACACGTCGATCGGCAGCCAGCCGGCCGTCGCGTAGAGCCGCACGGCGTCGGGCTGCCGGTCGCCGGTCTGCAGGATCATCCGGTGCGCGCCGCGCTCCCGTCCGACCCGCTCGAGCTCGGCCATGAGCACGCGGGCGAGCCCCGTGCCGCGGTGCGCCGGATCCACGACGACCTTCTTCAGCTCCAGCTCGCCGCGCAGCCGACGGATGACGCCGTGCGCGGCCGCCTCGCGATCGTCGCCCTCCGGCACGAGCAGCACGACCGCCTCGACGTCGGCGGGGTCGATCGCGAACGCGACGGCGGCCTTCGCCGGCCAGTCCGGGTCGTCGGCGTGCCGACCCTCGTAGCGGACGTCCATCTCGTCCTCCATGGCGCGGCGCATCCGGGCGCCGCGCGGGTCGTCCCACCCCACGACCTCGGTGCGGTAGGCCCGCCCGTCGCGGGCGACGTGACGCGGGGCGGAGTCGTGCTGCTGGTCCATGGGCCCTCTCGATGGCGGCGATGGTGATGCGGGCGGCGGCACGACGCCGCCCGCCCCGGCATCGACGGATGCGCGGCGCGGGCGGCGTCGGGTGGTGCGGTGGTGCGATGGTGCGGCGCCGCGGTCTCCCGCGGCGGGTGGTGCGGTCCTACTTGGCGCCGACCGTGGCGGACGCGTTCGACTCGTACGACGTGTTGGTCGACTCGAAGAAGTTGACGAGCTGCAGCGTGTCGTTCGCCGTGGCCATCCACTTCGCCGGGTTGGAGACCTTGTACTCGGCCTCGAAGCCGAGCTCCTCCAGGCGGCGGTCGGCCAGGTACTTCACGTACTGGTTGATGTAGTTCGCGTTGAGGCCGAGGATGCCGTTCGGCAGGAGGTCGCGGTTGTACTGCTCCTCCATCTCGACGGCGTCGAGGATCATCTGCTTGATCTCGGCGGCGAACTCCTCCGTCTGCAGGTCGGGGTTCTCCTCGAGCACCGTGAGGATGAGGTTGATGCCGAACTTGAGGTGCAGCGACTCGTCGCGCACGATCCAGTCCATGAGCGAGCCGAAGTTGCGCAGCAGGTTCCGCTGGCGGAACGACAGCGACACCATGAAGCCCGAGTAGAACCAGATGCCCTCGAGGATCACGTTGTACGCGACGAGGTTCCGGACGAAGTCCTTCTTGCCCTCGGTGGTGGTGATGTCGAGGGTCTGCTCGGTCATGCGCTTGATGAACTTGACCTCGAACTCCTCCTTGCGGGCCATCGACGGGATGTCGACGTGGGAGTTGTACGCGGCCTCGCGGTCGATCGGGAACGTCTCCAGGACGTACTCGAACGACATGCAGTGGTTCGCCTCCTCCCACATCTGCTTCGCCAGGTAGAGGTGGCACTCCGGCGCGTTGATGTAGGGGTAGACGCCGAACGCGAGCGCCTTGTTCACGAGGAGCTCGTTCGGGTTGAAGTAGCTCATGAGGAACGTGATCGCGTGGCGCTCCTCGTCCGTCATCTTCTTGAAGTCCGCGATGTCCTCGCCGAGCTGGATCTCGTTGGGGAACCACGTGTTGGCGACGGCCTGGTCGTACAGGTCCATGGCCCACTGGTAGTTGACGGGCTTGAGGAGGAGGCCCTCCTGGATTCCCGTGCCGAGGATCTTCGACATCTGCTTCTTCTTCCCTGTTGCTTCTAGCTCGTCGTTCGTGTGGGGGCGGGTCGCGCCGCGCGGGCTGCGCGACCCGCTGCGGCGGTCCTGCCTACTGGCAGGAGTCGCACTGGAGCTCGTCCATGGGGTCCATGGGGACGACGTAGTCGCCGAACGTGTCGTCGTTCATCAGCGTGCACCTCCCACTCCGCCGAAGCCGAAGCCCTTGCGGGGCGCCGGAGCGGACTGCGGCGCCGGGGCGTCCGCGGTCGCGGTGGATGCGGGAGCCGCGGTGGCGGGCACGGCCGCGGGAGCGCCGCCGCCGAATCCGCCGAAGCCCTTGCGCTTGGTGCCGTCGGCGTCCTGCGACTTGTCGACCTTGACGGTCGACTGCTCGGCGGTGTGACGCGGCTTCATGTGCAGGTAGTACGTGGTCTTGACCCCGCGCTCCCAGCCGGCGAAGTAGATGTCCATCATGTCGCCGAGGTCGCGCGTCTCGAGGTACATGTTGCGGCTGATGGCCTGGTCGATCCACTTCTGCGCGCGGGCCGCGACCTCGAGGAACGCGTACGGCGAGAGCTGGAAGCTCGTGCGGTACGTGGCCTTGACCGAGTCCGGGATGGCGGCGATGTTCTGGATGTCGCCCTGGCTGCGCAGGATGCTCTCGCGCACGGTCTCCCAGAGGCCGAGCTCCTGCAGGTCCTTCACCAGGTTCCGGTTGACCTCGAGGAACTTGCCCGAGGAGGTGGAGCGGCTGAAGATCTGCGAGAACTGCGGGTCGAGGCCGGGCGTGGTGCCGGCGACGAGGCCGATGGACGCGGTGGGCGCGATCGCCATGAGCGTCGCGTTGCGCATGCCGCCCTTGACCTTGGCGCGGAGCGCGTCCCAGTCGAGGCGCGTGGTGCGGTTGACCTTGACGGGCACGCCGCGGTCGGCCTCCATGAGCGCGATCGAGTCGAGCGGCACGAGGCCCTCCGACCAGCGCGAGCCCGCGAAGTTCGGGTACGCGCCGCGCTCCTTGGCGAGATCGGCCGACTCGTCGATGGCCGCGTAGGAGACGTGCTCCATGATCTCGTCGATGAGGTCGTACGACTCCTCCGACTCGTACGAGAAGCCGAGCTTCTCCACGACGTCGGTGAAGCCCATGACGCCGAGGCCCACCGCGCGGTTCTGCTGGTTGGAGAAGTCCGCCTCCTTCACGCTGGAGCGCGTGATGTCGATGAGGTTGTCGAGCTGGCGCACCGCGAGGCGGGCGCTCTGCTCGATCTTCGCGAAGTCGATCTTGCCGTCGGAGAAGTGCTGCGACAGGTTGATGGACGCCAGGTTGCAGACGGAGACGTTGTCCTCGTCCTGCGGCAGCGTGATCTCGGTGCAGAGGTTCGAGAGGTGGATCGTGCCCGTGTTGTTGTTCAGGGCGCGGTTGTTGATCGTGTCCTTCCAGGTCAGCCACGGGTGGCTGGTGGTCTGGAGCGAGATGAGGATCGACTTGAACTGCTCGCGCGCCTTGATGCGCTTGAACATCCGGATGCGCCCGGCCTCGGCCTCGCCGACGTAGAACGCGTAGCGCTCCGAGAACGCCTTGCCGTACAGCTCGTTGAGGTCGGAGACCTCCAGCGGGTCGAAGAGGTACCAGTCGTCGTCGTTCTGGACGCGCTTCATGAACTCGTCGCTGATCCACACGGCCGTGTTGGCGGTGCGGGTGCGGCGGTACGGGTCGCCCGAGTTCTGGCGCAGGTCGAGGAACTCGGGGAAGTCGAGGTGCCAGTTCTCCATGTAGAAGCACAGGGCGCCGAACTTCTTGCCGCCGCGGCTGACGGCGCGGAGCACCGAGTCGATGGTGTGCATGAACGGGATGGGGCCCGTGGAGGTGGTGTTGTTCGAGCGGATGGGCGAGCCCTGCGCGCGCAGCTTGGAGACGGAGAGGCCGATGCCGCCCGTGCCCTTGGTGAGCCACATGACGTCGCGCGTGGTCTTCGCGATGTGCTCGATGTCGTCCTGCATCTCCATGACGAAGCAGTTCGCGAGCTGCGGGTAGATGGTGCCCGCGTTGACGAGGGTGGAGCCGGCCGCGAGGTACTCGAGCTTCGACATCTTCTCGTAGAAGGCGATGGCGGTCGCGGTCGGGTCCTGCTCGTTGAGCGTGAGGCCCATCGCGATGCGCATCCAGAAGTACTGGGGCACCTCGAGGGCGTCGCCGTTGCGGCCCTTGATGCCGTAGCGGTTGTTCAGCGTGACGACGCCGATGTACTTGAGCAGCTCGTCGTGCGCGGGCTCCAGGGCCTGGGCGAGGCGCTCCAGGTCGAACAGCTGCACGAGGCGGGAGTCGAGGAGCATCTCGTCGACGCCGCGCTGGATGTTGCGGGCGAAGTGCTCCGCGTGGAGGCGCTTGAGCTCCTCGGGCGACGAGTAGTCGCCGAGGACGCGCTTGTAGATGGTCTTGAGGAGGAGGCGCGCCGCGACGGTGTCGAACGCCGGGTCGTCCTTCACGTTCTGGAGCGCGACCTGGATGACCGCCTCATCCAGCTGCTGCGTGGTGATCCCGTCGAAGAGGGTGATCTCCAGCTCGGACGCGATCTGCGTGACCCAGCCGATGTTCTCATCGAGGCCCTGCGTGGCGTCCTCGATGGCCAGGTTGATGCGGTTCGCGTCGTACGGCTCCCGCGTGCCGTCGCGCTTCACTACGGTGATGGACACTCTGCTCCTCGTCGTCTTCGTCGTCCGCCCTGATCGGCTGCGGACCGTCCTGCTGTCGGCGGCGACGCGGTGCGGGTCGTGCCCGCCGCGCCATGTGCCTCACCAGCCCTGGTCCTCACCAGGGGAAATGCTCGGCGGGCCCTCATCCGCCCGGCTCCGGGGAGCAAAGGCGGCGGGGTGTCCCGCGGTCCCATCACTATATATGCGGGCCCCCGGCCGAGCCCAACCCCATATGTAGTGGGCGTGTCGTCCACAGGTGTGGACAACTCCGCGGACTTGTCCACAGGTTCCACAGGCTACGGAGGTCCCCCGACATCCCTGTCCGGTGGCGCCCGGGGCTGCGGGCGGATGCCTCACGAACGGTAGGATCTGACCCTCGTGAGCACGTACGGAAGCCTCCTCAAGACCCGCGGCGTGGGCCGGATCATCGCCGCCCAGCTCGTGGCGCGCTTCCCCGGCGGCATGCTCTCGCTCGCGTTCCTCATGCACGTCGAGCGGATCCACGACTCGTACGGCGCAGCCGGCCTCGTGCTGGCCGCGACGAGCATCGGCCAGGCCGTGGCCGGTCCCCTCACCAGCCGGTGGATGGGCGTCTGGGGCATGCGGCCCGTCCTCGTCCTCACGTCCATCGTCTGCACCGTCGCCGTCGTCGCCGTGGCGCTCGGCGACGCGGGCACCTCGGTCCCGGTCTTCATGGTGCTCGGCCTCGTCGCCGGCCTCGCCAACCCGCCCGTGCAGCCCGCCGTCCGCACCATCTACCCGAAGATGGTCAACTCCAAGCAGCTCACGCCCCTGTTCTCGCTCGACGCCTCGGCACAGGAGATCATCTGGGTCCTCGGGCCCGTCATCGCGACCTTCCTCGCGATCCAGGTCGACACGAGCGCCGGGATCCTCGTCGCGGCGGCGTTCCTGGTCGGCGGCGGCGCGTGGTTCATCTCCTCCCCCGAGCTCGGCCGGGTGCGCATCCCGCGCAGCAAGCGCCGCTTCGGCGTCGTGCTCGGGCGCCCGCCCGTGCTCCTCAGCACCGTGGTCGGCTTCCTCCTCATCGCCGCGTGCTCCGCCATCGAGGCGGGCGTCGTCGCGGTCTACGGGCACGGCGGCCCGGAGGCCGGCTTCGTGCTCGCGATCTTCGCGGTCGGCTCGCTCATCGGCGGCCTGTCGCTCGGGCACATCCCCATCAGCCCGTGGGCCATGGCCCGGCGGCTCACGATCATCCTGGTCGGCACGGCCCTCGCCGCCGTCTGGATGCAGTTCGCCTGGCTCTCCGTGTTCCTCTTCCTGGCGGGCGTGGGCATCGCGCCCGCCCTCGCGGTGCTCTTCGCGGTCGTGTCCTCGTCGGTGCGGTTCAGCGACACCGCCGAGGCGTACGGCTGGGTCGGCACCGGCCAGCTCATCGGCGCGGCCCTCGGGTCCGCGGCCGCCGGCTTCGTCATCGACGCACAGGGCGCGCAGGGCGCCTTCGTCGTGGCGGCCGCGCTGCTCGCCGCGGGCACCGCGATCGCCGCCGTGTTCCACCGCCACAGTCCGGACCTCCGCGGACGCGACGCCGGGCCGATCCCGGACACGGAGCCCGTCGCCATCGTCACCTGACACGCGGGCTGCCAGCGCGGGTCCGCTCCGCACCCCAGAGTTCCCGCCCCCGCGGAAAACGGAGCCGCCCGGCTGGATAGTGTGAGGGCATGACCTCTCAGCAGACCCCTCTGACCACGCGACGCCTGCGGGCCGGGATCGCCGGGCTCGGGCTCGTCCTCGGCCTGACGCTCGCCGGCTGCAGCTCGCCCGCCGCCGACGACGCCGCCACCCCCGCGCCCTCCGCCTCCGCGAGCGCCCCCGCCGAGGCCGCCGCCCCCACGCCCGACGCGAGCGCGAGCGCCGGCTCCGGCGACGCCGCCGCGACCGGATCCAAAGAGGCCATCGCCGCGAAGACCCGCGAGATCGCCTGCGGTCTCAAGGACAAGTCGACGCTCGAGGAGTCGGACGTCCAGGCGTTCCGCGACCTCGGCACCGAGATCTCCGCCTCGCCCGAGAACGGCGCCGCGGCGGCCGGCCAGCAGATCACGGCCCTCGCCGACCAGATCGCCCCCGGGGTCGGCCAGCCCCTCAGCGCCGACCTGAAGACGCAGATGTCGTCCGCCTGCGACAAGCTGCAGTAGCGGTCTCCCACGATCGACGGCCCCGACCCGCGCAGAGCGGGTCGGGGCCGTCGCACGTGCGGGCGGCTACCAGCGCGGGTGCACGGCCTCGCGGAAGCACCGGTCGTAGATGTCGGCCACCTGCCGCTCGAAGACCTCGCCGAGCGCGGGGGCGTCGCCGGCCTGCGCGTTGGCGCGTGCCTGCTCCGCGTTGCGCGCGCCGGGGATCACCGTGGAGACGCCCTCGCGCTGCACGATCCAGGCGAGCGCGACCTGCGCGGGCGTGAGGTCGGGCGCGGCCTCGTGCGCGGCCGCGGCGAACTCGCGCGCCGCGGTGACGCCCTGCTCGTAGTCGACGCCGGAGAAGGTCTCGCCGACGTCGAACGCCTCGCCCTTGCGGTTGAAGCTGCGGTGGTCGGTCTCGGCGAAGGTCGTGTCCGCCGAGTAGCGGCCGCTGAGGAGGCCCGAGGCGAGCGGGACGCGCGCGATGACGCCGACCCCGGCCTCCGCCGCAGCGGGCAGCACCCGGTCGAGCGGCTTGAGGCGGAACGCGTTGAGGATGATCTGCACGCTCGCGACGCCCGGCCGCGCGATGGCGAGGAGGGCCTCGTCGGTCGTCTCGACGCTCACGCCGTAGGACGCGATGGCGCCGTCGGCGACGAGCTCGTCGAGGGCGTCGTAGACGCGGTCGCTCGAGAAGACGGGCGTGGGCGGGCAGTGCAGCTGCACGAGGTCGAGCGTGTCGACCCCGAGGTTGCGGCGCGAGCGGTCGGTCCACTCGCGGAAGCGGTCGAGGGTGAAGTTCGCGGGATCCTGCGCGTCGCGGCGGCCCATCTTCGTGGCGACCGTGACGCCGGAGCCCGGGTGCGCACGGAGCCAGGATCCGATGATCGTCTCGCTGCGGCCGTCGCCGTAGACGTCGGCGGTGTCGAAGAAGGTGATGCCCGCGTCGGCCGCCGCATCGAGCACGGCGAGCGCGTCGTCCTCGGCGACGTCACCCCAGTCCCCGCCGAGCTGCCAGGTCCCGAGTCCGATGACCGAGACGTTCCGATGGGTCCTGCCGAGGCTTCTCTGCTCCATGCGTCGAGCCTACGCGCGGGGCGGGCGCCGGGCCGGGCGCCGGGGGTGCCGCGATCCATGGCCGACGCTCGTGCTCGTCATGGGCTGCTCATAGGGACGGGCGGTGTGATCTCCTCATCGCCCCCACCGGGCCACCCGAGACACGAAGGACCGTCATGAACGAGACACCGCAGGAGCCGACCGGACGTCCGGACGAGGCCCCGGCCGGCGACGCCGGCACGACCACCCCCGCGCCCTCCACCGACGCGACTCCCACCTCCGCCACCACGCCTCCCACCGACGCGACTCCCACCTCCACCACCGGCACCGGCACCGGCACCGCTGCCTGGGCCGCCCCGACCGGACCCGCCGCGGCCGGCCCCGCCGCCCCGACCGCCGCCTACGCCACCGCGTCGCCGTCCGTCGGGCACGGCGCCCCGGCCGGATCGCCCTGGCCCGCGCCCGCGACCGACGCGTTCGGCCGCCCCCTGCAGGTGGACGCCGCGGGCCACCCCGTCCCGCCGAAGCGCATGGGCCGCGGCCTCCGCACCGGGCTCATCGCCGGCGCCTCCGCCCTCGCCCTCCTCCTCGCCTTCGGCAGCGGCACCGCGGTCGGCTTCATGGCCGACCTCGGGCGCCACTCCACGGCGGCCGGCGACTCCCGCGTCCAGGACCCCGGCTCCTTCGTCCCCGGGCAGGGCCACGGCCACGGACGCGGCACGGGCGGCACCGGGCAGGGATCCGACGGCGGCTCCGGCAATCAGCGCGGATCCGGCTCCGGATCCGGCACCGGCGCCTCGGAGACCTCCCCCGAGGCGTCGGCCGACCAGATCTCCGGCGTCGTCACCGTCGACTCCGCCCTCACCTACGAGAACGCGGCGGGCGCGGGCACCGGCATCATCCTGTCGTCCGACGGCACCATCCTCACCAACAACCACGTCGTCAGCGGCGCCACGAGCATCCGCGTCACCGTCGAGTCCACCGGCAAGGCGTACGTGGGGAAGGTCGTCGGCACCGACGCCACGAACGACGTGGCCGTGCTGAAGCTCGAGGGCGCATCCGGCCTCACCCCGGCGAAGATCGACTCCGACGGCGTCCAGGTCGGCGAGGCCGTCACGGGCGTCGGCAACGCGGGCGGCACGGGAACGCTCACGGCGGCGTCCGGCGCGGTCACCGCTCTCGGCCAGTCGGTGACGACGCAGTCCGAGGGCACGGCGGCCGGCGAGACGCTCACCGACATGATCCAGACGGACGCGCCCATCGTCTCCGGCGACTCCGGCGGACCGCTGAAGGACGCCGACGGCGAGGTCGTCGGGATCGACACGGCCGCCTCGAGCGGATCCGCCGACATCACGGGCTTCGCCATCCCCATCGACCGCGCGATGTCCATCGCGAAGCAGATCGAGAGCGGCGTCGAGTCCGGCACCGTGAAGATCGGCTACCCGGCGTTCCTCGGCGTGCTGCTCGCGAACCAGCCGGGCACCGTCGCGGGCGCGCCGCTCTCCGGCGTCGTCGACGGATCCGGTGCCGCGAAGGCCGGGCTCGCGCAGGGCGATGTCGTCACCTCGGTCGACGGGAAGCCCGTCGCCTCCGCGTCCGAGCTCAGCACCGCGGTCTCCGGCCACAAGCCGGGCGACCGCATCAAGCTCGGCTGGACCACCGCGGCCGGCGCGCAGAAGACGGCCGAGGTCACCCTCACGGAGGGCCCCGTCAGCTGACCGTCGCTCCGCCACGACGACGACGGCCCGTCCCGCATCGCGCGGGGCGGGCCGTCGTCGTGCGGGTCACTGCCCGCCGAACCCGGTCGTCGAGATGCCCTTGATGATCTGGCGCTGGAAGAAGAGGAACACCACGATCAGCGGCAGCGCCGCGAGCACGGCCGAGGCCATGTTCTGCGCGTACTGGATGCCGTAGGCGCTCTTCACCGTCTGCAGCCCGACCGGGAGCGTCATGAGGCTCGAGTCGTTGGTCGCGATGAACGGCCAGAGGAAGTTGTTCCACGCGCCGATGAAGATGAAGATCGCCACCGCCGAGAGGATGGGGCGCGACAGCGGCATCACGATCTGCAGGAACACGCGCACTCGGCCGGCGCCGTCGACGCGCGCCGCGTCCTCCAGCTCGATAGGGATCTGGTCGAAGAACGCCTTCAGGATGAAGACCATGGCCGGGTGCACGAGCTGCGGCAGGATCACCGCCCAGAGGGTGTCGATGAGGTCGAACGACAGCATCTGGTAGAAGAGCGGGACGATCAGGATCTGCGGGGGCACGATGATCGACGCCACGATCGCGCCCATCAGCACCTTGCGTCCGCGGAAGTCGATGCGGCTGAGCGCGTAGCCGGCGAGCGCGGAGAACACGACCGCCACCACCGTGATCACGCTGCTCGTGAGCAGGCTGTTCCACGTCCACAGGGGGATGGTGCCGCCCTTGAGCACCGAGGCGTAGGCGTCGAGCGTGAAGCCGCCGGCGGGGAAGAGCGTCACGGGGAACGCCGCCGCGTCCGTCTCGGACTTGAAGGACGTGAGCACCGCCCACAGGAACGGCAGCAGCCACGCGGCCGCGAGCACGAGGAGGATCAGCAGCGCCGCGATGCGCGAGGGCGCGAACCGCGGGGTCCCCGTGCGCCCCGCGCGGGCGGCCGAGGTCGTGGCCGGCTTGCGGGCCAGCGTGCCGGCGGAGAAGGCGGGGCGGGTGGCGGTGGTCATGGCTTCCTCCGGGTGGCGGTGAGCTGCACGATCGAGATGACCACGATCAGGGCGAAGAAGATGTAGGAGATGGCGGCCGAGTAGCCGAAGCGGAAGCCGGTGAACCCGGTCTCGAAGACGTACTGCACGATGGGCCGGGTCGCGCCGCCGGGGCCGCCCGCGGTCATCTGGTAGATCTGGTCGAAGACCTTGAGCGACGCGAGCACCTGCAGGATCGCGAGGAGCGCCGTCGTCGGGGCGAGCTGCGGGATCGTGATGGAGAACAGCTGCCGCCACTTCCCGGCGCCGTCGAGGGCCGCGGCCTCGTACTGCTGGTCGGGGATGTTCTGCAGCGCCGCCAGGTAGATGAGGAAGTTGAACCCGACGGTCCACCACACGGTGGTGATCACGACGCTCGCCATGGCGAGGGACGGGTCCTGCAGCCAGGCCGGCTGCGGGAGGCCCAGGGATCCGGCGATCGCGTTCACCACCCCGAGCTGCGGGTTGTACATCCACAACCAGAAGAGCGACACCACGGTGGACGCGAGCAGGAACGGCAGGAAGAACGACAGGCGCCACAGCCACTGGCCGGGCAGCCCGAGGTTCACGAGCAGCGCGAGGACCAGCCCGACGAGGAGGAGGGGCACGGTGCTCGCGACCGTGAACACCACGGTGTTGCCGAGGGAGCGCCACATCTGGGAGTCGCCGAACGCCTCGGCGTAGTTGGCGAAGCCGATGAAGCCGCCGTTCGCGCCCGTCAGGCTCTGGCCGGTGAGGCTCTGGTAGAAGCCGTAGAGCACCGGCCACACGAGGAAGAGCAGGAAGGTGACGACGAAGGGGGCGATGAAGAGCATCCCCTGCATCTGCTCCTTCGCGCGCGGCCTCGGGCTCGGGCGGCCCGCGACGGGAGGCGGGGAGGCGGGTCCGGTCGCGGGCGCGACCGGGGCGGGTGGTGCAGCTGTCGTCACGAGTGGACTCCTTCGTCGTTTCGCAGGATGGGGCGCCGGGCCGCGGGGAGCGGCCGCGGCCCGCTACAGGGGGTTGGGCTTGGCGAGCAGCGCGTCGATCTGCCCGATGAACGCGTCGAGGCCGGCCGCGGGATCCTGCCGGCCGAGGAACACGTTCTGCATGTTCTCGGCGAAGAAGGTCTGGAAGTCCGAGCCGGATCCGGTGAAGTACGCCACCGGGTCGTACTCGATCTGCTCGGCCGCGTACGCGTAGTGCGCCTGCGGCAGCAGCTCCGCGTACTCCGGGCTGTCGATGATGGGCTTGTACGCGGGGATGTGCCCGGCGCCCGCCCACTGGAGCGAGTTCTTCAGGAGGTCGGTCACGAACTCGTAGCTCTTGCGGCGCTTGTCCGGATCGGGTGCGCTCTGGTGCGGGAGCACGAACGCGTGCGAGTCGGCGAAGGACGCGGGCGTCCCGTAGAGGGTCGGGATCGGCATCGCGTCGAAGGGCAGCTTCGCGGTCTGGAACGTGGGCAGCTCCCACACGCCCGTGAAGATCGCGCCGCTCTTGCCGCCGGCGAACTCGGCGATGGCGGTGCCGGCGTCGCCGCTCGCGGTCGCGATGGTGCCGTCGAGGAGCGTGCGGATGAACTCGATCGCGGTGAGGGCCTTGTCGCGGTCGTAGACGACCTGGCCGCCCGTGGGCAGCTCCATCTCGCCGCCCATCTGCTTGTAGAGCGTGTAGAAGAGGCGCCACATCTGGGTGCCGTCGCCGAGGTAGCCGTAGCTGAGGCCGTGCACGCCCGTGATCCCCTGCATCGCGCGCATCGCGTCGGCGAAGGCCTCGGGCGAGTCGAGGGGGGCGAGCTGGCCGTCGTCGCCGAGGAGGCCGGCCTGGCCCGCGATGTCGGTGTTGTACATCATCACGAACGGGTGGCTGTCGAGCGCGATGGAGTAGAGCTTCCCGTCCACCACGCCCTTGTCCCAGACGCGCGGCTCGAAGTCGGCCTGGGTGACGCCCAGCTCGGCGAGCACGTCGAGGTCCCAGGGGTCGAGGAGGCCGCCGGGCGCGAAGCCGGGGACGCGGGCCGCGTGCATCACGGCGACGTCGGGCGCGCGGCCGCCGACCGAGGCCATGGCGAGCTTCGTGTAGTACGGCTGACCCCAGGCGAGGACCGTGGCGGTGACGTCGAAGTCGCCGCTGGTCGCCTCCGCCTGCCGCACCATCTCCGTCATGCGGATGCCGTCGCCGCCGGACAGCAGGTGCCAGTACTTCAGGTCGACGATGCCGCCGGCCGCCGCCACCTGGGGCGCGCAGCCGGAGAGACCCCCGACCAGGAACGCGCCGCCCAGGGCGGCCGCGCCGCCCATGATCAGCTGACGCCTCGACCACGCCGTGGGTCGCGCCCCGGCCTTTCCCTCAACAGGATCCATTGACCACTCCTTCGTGATGCGACGATCATTACATCGTTGTAATGGCGAGCGCAACGTTTCCGGGGTCGATCTCGGGGGTCGGCGCGGACCGGGGCGGAGCGATCAGCCCACGAGCGTCGAGCGCGTGCTGCCGCGCACGACGACGCGGTGCGGGATCACGACGTGCACGGGCGGTCCCTCGCGCTCCTCGATGCGCCGCACGAGCTGGGCGACCGCCGCCTCCGCGTAGGCGCGGATGTCGAAGTGCACTGTCGTGAGGGTCGGGATCGAGAAGCGCGACTGGTCGACGTCGTCGAAGCCGGCGACCTGGATCTGCTCGGGCACGCGGATCCCGTGGTCGGCGAGCGCCCGCAGAGCGCCGAAGGCCAGGCCGTCGGTGAAGCAGAACAGCGCGTCGGGCAGCGGGTTCCCGCTGGAGAGCCACGCGTCGACCGCCTCGGCGCCGGACGCGCTGTTCCACCCGGTCCGGTCGATCTCGATCGGCGCTTCGCCCGCCTCCTCCATCGCCCGCAGGTAGCCGATGCGGCGGAGGTCGCCCGCCGCCGACTCCTCGCGCGTGGCCGTGCCCACGGCGGCGATGCGCCGGGCACCGGTGCCGAGGAGGAACCGCGTCATGTCGTAGGAGGCTTGGACGCTGTCGACCCCCACCCGGTCGGCGATCTCCTGCTCCACCTCGCCGATGACCACGACGGGCGGCAGCGACTCCGCGCGCACGATGGCGCTCTGCGACAGCAGCACCGGGTTGAGGATCAGGCCGTCGACCAGGTGCTCGCGCGCGCGGGACATGAGGTCGCGCTCGCGGTCCGGCCGCGAGCCGGTCTCCTCCATCTGGATGCTGTACCCGGCCTCGTGCGCCACCTCCACCAGGTGGTGCGCGAGCTCCGCGGAGTAGGCCGTGCCGAGGTCCGGCAGCGCGACGGCGATGACGCCCGTGCGTCCGTTGCGGAGCCCGCGGGCCGACAGGTTGGGCACGTAGTCGAGCGCGGCCACCGCCTGCTCGACGCGCTCGCGGGTGGCGGGGCTCACGGCGACACGGCCGGTGATCACGTTGGAGACGGTCTTCGGGGAGACGCCGGCGCGCGCGGCCACGTCCTTGACTGTCGCGCGCATGGTCCTCCCGGTCCCGGACGGCGGCGGTCGGCGGCCGCGGTCGGTGCCCCGAATCTAATGCACCGGCATTCCCCCACCCGCGGAGGCGACGCCCGGGAGGGCCGGGCATACTGCACGGATGATCTCCACCGCGCACGCGACGACCCTCCTGGAGCTCGGCCTCGAGTGGCAGCCCGAGCCCGGCGACCGGTTCCGGATCCGCGGCCAGGGCTTCGAGTCGGACGTCTTCACCATCAGCGAGCTCACCATCGAGGCGCACGAGCACGCGACCGGGACGGTGCTCGGCTTCAACGGCACGACCGAGTGGGCGCTCGACTCGGTCGCCCTCGAGGACAGCCTGTGGCTCCCGCGCGAGGACCAGCTGCGGGCGCTCCTCGGCGGCGCCTTCCGTTCGCTGCGACGCGAGATCGGCGGGGCCGAGGACGGCGCTCACGTGGTGTTCGTCGTCATCGCCGGCGAGGAGGTCGAGCACCGCGACCTCGAGGCGGAGGAGGCCTACGCGAAGGCGCTCATCGCCGTGATGGAGGCGGCGGCCTAGTCGCGACCGGCGCCGGAGCCGCGACGACTCGGATCAGGCGCGCGCCCGGCGGCGGACGGCGACGGCGGCGATGCCGCGCCAGCCGAGGAGCAGGATCCCCAGGATGATCGCGGTCGTGATCACGAACGGCACCACCACGCCCTCCCCGGTGAGCGCGCGCAGCACCATGCCGACGACGACCGTGACGCCCCACACCACGAGGCCCGTGGGCACGATGCGGGACGGCGCGCGCCAGGCGCGCGCCACGATCCAGCCCACGACGCCCGCCGCCAGGAACGGCCACGCGGTGCCGAGCACGCCGGACGGCGCGAGGTCCTCGCCGTGGCTGGCGCGCCCGATGAGGACGAAGACGACGACGAGCGCGGCGTCGAGCACGGCGGCGCGGAGGATCTCGGGGCGGGCGGCGGGGCGGGCGGTTCGGCGGGTCACCCGGAGATCCTAGGCGTCGTCGCCTGGGCGGGCGGCGCCCTGTCCCGCATCCGCGTCCGCCGCCGCGTCCGGCAGCAGCAGGAACCCGTCGGCCACGAGCGCGCGGATCCGCGGCAGCAGCTCCGCGCGCAGGGCGGCGGCATCCACGGACGTGAGCTGCGCCACGGCGTCCGCGATGGCTCCGACGGTGAGCTCGCCGTCACACGCCCCCACGAGCGCCGCCAACCCGGTGTCGAGCGGCAGCTCGCGGCCGAAGCCGGCGCCCTGGCGGAGGATCATCACGGTGGGGTCCTCGGCGCCGGGCCAGTGGTGCCGCTCCTCGGTGACGTCGCCCGCGACCACGAGCGCGGTCGCCGCCAGCGCGTCGTCGTCGAGGAGCGCGAGGCCGTCGTGCGCGGCGAGCGACGCGGCGAGGTGCTCACCCAGACCGGTGGGGTTGTGCCCGAGTCCGCCGGGCAGGCGCTCGAGGCGGCGGAGCGTCGGCGCGCCCGCGGCGGGACGACGCAGGGTCAGGTAGCCGAAGCCGACGGCGTCCACCCCGCGGGCGGCGAAGTCGTCGAGCCACGCGCCCATGAGCGACTCGGACTCCGGTGTGCCGGCGCGGGTGCCGCCGTCGCGGATCCACGTCTCGGCGTAGAGCGCGGCGTCCTGCACCTCGCGCTCCACCACCCACGCGTCGAGGCCGGCTCCCGTGCGCGCCGCGGCGCGGTCGAGCCAGCCCGCCACCCGCTCGAGGCCCGGCTCCCCCGCCCGGTGCTCCCAGTTGCCGAGGAGCTGCGCGACGCCGCCGGGCGTCAGGTGGTCGGCGAGGTCGGCGATCACCCCCTCCACGAGCGCGTCGCCCACGAGCCCGGCGTCGCGGTACTCGTACGCGGGAACGCCGTCGGCGCGCGGGGTGATCACGAACGGCGGGTTCGACACGATGTGGTCGAAGCGCTCCCCCGCGACCGGCTCGAACAGGCTGCCGAGGCGGAGCTCGATGGTCGTGACGCCATTGAGCGCCGCGTTCAGAGCGGCGAAGGCGAGCGCGCGCGCGGAGATGTCCGTGGCGACCACGCGGTCGGCGTGGCGGGAGGCGTGCAGCGCCTGGATGCCGCAGCCGGTGCCGAGGTCGAGCGCGTTCGCGACCGGGGTGGAGATCATCAGGCCGCTGAGGGTCGCCGACGCGCCGCCGACGCCGAGCACGTGGTCCTCGTCGAGGGCGCCGCCCGTGGCGAGCTCCCCGAGGTCGGACGCGATCCACCACTCGCCGACGCCGTGAGCGTCGATGAAGCCGTAGGGCCGGAGGTCGACGGCCGGGCGCACGCGGTCGCCGTCGACCTCGACCAGCCCGAGGCGCGCGGCACCGTCGAGGCCGAGCGCCGGGAGTGCGCGTCGCAGGTCGGCGGCGTCCACGGCGTCGCCGAGGACGAAGAGGGCTGCGAGCGCGGCGGGGGCGGGGAGGCCGTCCGCGGTGCGCGCAGCGGCGACGGCGCGGCGGGCGGGGATCCGGTTGCCGCGGTGCAGGGCCTGCCCGGCCGCGTCGCCCCAGACGCCGAGCGCCGAGGCCAGGGTGAAGGGCGCCGCCTCGAGGTCGGCGCGGAGCGCCCGCACCTCCGGGGTCGCGATGGTCACGGACGGGATCGCGGGGCGGGGCACTGACCGATCTTAACGAGCGGCGGCGCCGGCCGCCGGGTGGGAGCCCGACGACCGGCGCCGTGGTGAGGTGGAGGTCAGCGGCTCGTGACGGTGAGCTGCGGCGCGCTCGGAGCGGGACCACCGGCCGCCTGCAGGCCGACGTGCACGGTCTGGCCGGCGGACAGCGCACCTGCCCAGTCCGCGCCCGTGCAGGTCACCGTGCCGGAGGCGACACCGCAGCGCATCCCCCAGCTGTTCCCGACGGAGGTCGTGCCGGAGCTCGCCCACGACACGGTCCACCCGGAGACGGCGGACTTCGCGGTGATGTCGAGATCGGCCACGTAGCCGGACGACCAGGAACCGCCCGGCTGCCACGTCGCCGCCACGGCGCCCGACGTGGCGGGTGCCGGCTGCGGCTGCGGCTGCGGCTGCGGAGCGGGCTGGGCACCGGAACCGGATCCCGAGCCGGAACTGGCGCCGGATCCGGAACCCGAACCCGACGATGCCGCCGGGTGCAGGATCGGCGCCATCGCGTCGAGCTTCGCCTGCTCCGGGGTCACCCAGTCGCTCTTCACGAGCCCGCCCGTGTCATTGCTGTCGGGGTTGAACGACCAGAACGACGAGCTGATGCCGGTGGTCTGCAGGTAGGACACCAGGGTGGACAGCCACTGCTTGTCGCTCGTGGTCTCCAGCCGGGTGCCGAACTCGCCGAGCAGCACGGGGGCGACGCCGGTCTTCGCGAGGTAGCCCCAGTGGGTGTCCCACACGCTCGTGAGGTTCTTCGGGTACTCGGGCGAGCTGAACCACGACTGGCCGGAAATGCTCGACGGGTAGTCGTGCGGGGAGTAGACGACGCGGTTCGGCACGCTCAGCCGGACCGGCTTGTCGCCCGCGGCGCCGAGGGCGCCGCCCCACCAGGTGCCCGAGCCGTCGGGCTGCTTGTCGGTGCCCTCGACGATGACGAGCAGCTTCGGGTTGACCGACAGCACCGCGTTCCCGCCGCGCTCGGCGGCGAGCCGCCAGTCGGTGGCCGTGTCGCCCGTGCCCCAGGATGCCTGGCCGTGCGGCTCGTTGTGCAGGTCGACGCCGATGACCGTCGGGTCGTCCTTGTAGCGGTCCGCGAGCATCTTCCAGTCGGAGATCCACTGCGACTCCGGGAGGTCCGACGTGTACCAGACCTCGGACTGCCCGCTCGTGGTGGGACGGTGCTGGTCGAGGAACACGTTGAGGCCGTTGGCCTTGGCGGAGGCGATGACGCGGTCCATGAGCTGCAGCGGGGACAGGCCCCGCAGGTCTGGGTTCGCGTTCAGCCAGTCGGCCGTGCTGGAGGCGTGGAGGCACTCGTTGGCGTACGGGAGGCGCACCGTGGTGAAGCCCATGTCGTGGAGGTGCTTCATGCCGCTGTCGAGCGTGATCTTGTCGAGCCCGTGGAGGACGCAGCCCGACGACTCGAGCCCGAACCAGGCGGCGCCGCGGATGGTGTACGTGGATCCGGATGCGTCGACGATCCTCCCGCCGTCGGTGTGCAGCCACCCGGAGGCGGCCGTCGCGGCGGTCGAGGCGGCGGAGGTGCGCGCGACGGCGCCCGGGTCGGCTGCGGAGGCCGAGGCAGCCGATGCTCCTGCCGCCGCGAGCGCGACCGGGAGGAGGAGTCCGAGCAGTGCAGTGGTGAGGCCTCTTCGTGTCTTCATGGGGGAAGGCTAAGAGGCTCGGAGGGCGCTCGGGAACATCCCTCACAGGACGTGAGGGTGAACGTCGCACTGCGGATCGGCGGGGCGTGCAGCGTCGTCATCCCCGTCATCCCCGTCATCACCGCGTGCGCGCTGCCCGTCGGCTCGGCCGGGATCCCCCGCGGTCACCGGTCGGGCGCACCTCCCGTGGCAGCCCGCGGACGGGTCGGGAGAAAGCAAAAACCCCGCCGGAGCGGGGTTCTTGTGGACCTAAGGAGATTCGAACTCCTGACCTCCTCGATGCGAACGAGGCGCGCTACCAACTGCGCCATAGGCCCTGACAACTCCACGAGACTACCACGTCGCGGGGAGCCCTCCGAACCGCGCGGCCCGGAGACGAGGGGTCAGCCGACGGCCCTGCGGCGCCGCAGCACCTCGTCGAGGTCGCCCATGCCGGGCTCGGCGTCGTCCACGATGCCCATGCGCGAGAAGCGGCTGTCCGGAGCGGTGCGCGCGGCGGGCGCGAGCGGAGCGGCGGATGCGGCGGGCGCGGCCTCCTCCTCGGCGGACAGGCGCGCGACCTCGGGCTCGAGGTGCGCGCGGCGGAGCGTCTCCTCCGACGCGGCGGCGGCGCGGCGCATCTCCTCGACGGGCGACAGCGGCGTGCGCGGCGCGTTGCCGGCGCCGGGTCGCGGGCCGGGCGCCTGCGAGCGTGAGAGGTAGAGCGGCTTCGGGACGGGGACGGGGGTCCACGACTCGCCCTCCTCGCGCTCGGCGACGGGCGCGGCGGGCTGCTCGGCGGACTCGTGGAAGTCGGTGAAGCCGGTCTGGGGTCGCGGCCGGGCCTCGGGCGCCTGGAGGCGGCGGGCGGCGGCGACCTGGGACATGCGCTGCAGGATCGCGAGCGATCCCATGGTGGCGAGGGACGAGATCACGAGCAGCGTCCACGCGGCACCGCCGGCGACCTGGGCGATGCCGGCGACGACGCCCACGAGGGCGAGCGCGAGGATCGCGGTGGCGACGAGCCGGGTGCGGCGGAGGCGCGTGGCGGCGGAGGGCGACGTTGCGGACACGGGGGCCACTTTCGGTAGGGCGCGCTGGGCGGCGGCGTCTCGCGCGCGCGCGGCGGCTTCGGCTTCTTCGGCGGCGCGGCGGAGCGCGCGCTGCTGCTCGACGACGCTGCGGGCGCTGGTCTCGGCCCGCACCGCGTCGGGGACCTCGGCCGTCTCGGCCAGGATCCGCAGGGTCTGCTGCAGCCGCACGGCGTTGCGCTCGGTCGCCATGTACTGGCGCCGGTGCAGCCACGTGGGCAGGAGGTAGGCGAGCCAGAGCACCGCGGAGAGCGCGATGATGATGCCGCCGGATTGCATGTCCCGAGGCTAGGAGGTCGGGGGCGCACGGCGCGGGAAGCGCGCCGCGTGTCCACCGCTGGACCGGCGCATCCGCAGGCGCGGGCCGGACCCGCCCGGCAGCCGGACCGGCGCCGGATCCCGGGTCAGATGCGGCGCTGCACGGCGAGCGGGGCTGCGGCCGCCTCGACGTCGGCGTCGGGCACGCGCGACCACTCCGGGTCCACGCCGCCCTGCTTCCAGCGGTCGAGCACGCTGGTGGACAGCTCCTCCACCACGAGGCCGAAGCAGAAGTGGTCGCGCCAGTCGCCGTTGATGTGGATGTAGCGGCGTCGCAGGCCCTCGTACCGGAAGCCGAGCTTCTGCACGACGCGGAGGCTGGGGGCGTTCTCCGGGCGGATGCAGATCTCCATCCGGTGGAGCCCGAGCGTGGTGAAGCAGTGGTCGGTGGCGAGCGCGACGGCCGTGGGCGTCACGTTCCGGCCGGCGAAGTCCTGGCCGACCCAGTAGCCGATGGTCGCGCTCGAGAGCGAGCCGTAGGCGATGGACGAGACGTTGAGCTGGCCGGCGAACTCGTCGTCGTACTCGATGACGAGCGGCACGCCGAGGCCCGCCCGCGCGTTGGCCTGGAGCGACCGGATGCTCGCGCGGGTGTCGAACGCCATGGGCGCGTAGGGGCTGGTCGCCTCCCACTTGCGGAGCCACGAGCGGTTGTCGAGCAGCGAGCGCTCGAGGGCCCGCGAGTCGCGGAGCCGGATGGGGCGGACGGAGATGCGCCCGTCCCGCATGGTGGGTACGGTCTGCGGCACGTCCATGAGCCTAGGCCCGACCGGGTCGGGTGGCGCCGCGCGCCGGGTATGCCGCGCGGAGCGGATCCCCGGAGGCGGGCCGACCGCCGTGCGCGCGGATCAGCGCTCGAGCGTCTTGACGAACTCGGGCAGCCATTCGCGCAGGCCCTCGCCGAGGTCCTCGTGGTCGACGCCGAGCTGCACGATGGCCTTCAGGTAGTCGAGCCGGTCGCCCGTGTCGTAGCGGCGGCCGCGGAAGACGACGCCGTAGACGCCGCCGGTCCACTCGGGAGCGGCCGCCATCTTCTCGAGCGCGTCGGTGAGCTGGATCTCGCCGCCCTTGCCGGGCTCCGTCTTGTGCAGCACGTCGAAGACCTCGGGGCGCAGCACGTAGCGGCCGATGATCGCGAGGTTGGACGGCGCGGTGCCGGCGGCCGGCTTCTCGACCATCCCGGTGATGCGCACGACGTCGTCGTCGTCCGTCGCCTCGACCGTGGCCACGCCGTAGAGGTGCGTCTGCGAGGGATCCACCTCGAGGAGCGCGACGACGGAGCAGCCGCGCTCGAGCTGGACCTCGATCATGCGGGAGAGGAGCACGTCGCGCTTGTCGATGATGTCGTCGCCGAGGAGCACGGCGAAGGGCTCGCGGCCCACGTGCATCTCGGCGCGGAGCACCGCGTGGCCGAGGCCCTTCGGGTCGCCCTGGCGGACGTAGTGCATGTCGGCGAGGTCGGTGGACTCGTTGACCTTGCGGAGCTTGGCGTCGTCGCCCTTGAGCTGGAGGGTGGCCTCGAGCTCGGCGTTGCGGTCGAAGTGGTTCTCGAGGGCGGTCTTGTTGCGGCCCGTGATCATGAGGACGTCGTGGAGGCCCGCGCCCACCGCCTCCTCCACCACGTACTGGATGGCCGGGCGGTCCACGACCGGCAGCATCTCCTTCGGCATCGCTTTCGTGGCGGGCAGGAACCGCGTCCCGAGCCCCGCCGCGGGGATGACAGCCTTCGTGATGTGGGTGACCATGCGATCGAGCGTATCCACAAAAGCTACCTAGACTCGACCCATGCCGAGCGATGTCCCCAACGAGAAGAGGGCCCTGCGGGCCCAGCTGCGGGAGCGTCGTCGCCAGATGACCTCGACCGAGCGCGACGAGGCGGCCCACGGGCTGACCAGCCGGCTGACCGAGCTGGTGGCGAACCATGACGCGCGTCGCGTCGCCTGCTACCTCTCCACCGTCGACGAGCCGACCACCCGGCCTTTCCTCCAGCGGCTGCACGCGGACGGCCTCCGGGTGCTCCTGCCGGTGTCCCGAGACGACGGCCTGCTCGACTGGGTCGTCAGCGACGGCACCGAGACCGAGGGCCTGTTCGGCCTGCCGGAGCCGGTGGGTGAGCTGCTCGGTCCGATCGCGATCAACGACGTCGACCTGATCATCGTGCCCGCCGCCGCGGTCGACCAGGGCGGCATGCGCATGGGCTGGGGCCGCGGCTACTTCGACAAGACCCTCGGATCCATGGAGGCCTGTCCCCCGGTCTACGCTGTGGTGTTCGACGCCGAGTTCGTCGACGAGCTCCCGCGGGAGAAGCACGACATGCCGGTCGACGGCATCGTGACCCCGACCCTCATCCACTCCTTCTAGGGACCCATGCCCACGTACTCCTACCGCTGCACGCTGTGCGGCAACGCCTTCGACATCGTGCAGGCGTTCACCGACGACTCCCTCACCGAGTGCCCCGTGTGCGGCGGCAAGCTCCGCAAGCTCTTCGCGGCGGTGGGCGTGAGCTTCACCGGCAGCGGCTTCTACCGCAACGACTCGCGCACCGAGGACGCGGCGAAGCGGTCGCGGTCGTCGTCGGGGTCGTCGTCGGCGAAGTCGGGCGACGCGTCGTCGTCCTCGTCGTCCGACTCGTCGTCGTCCTCGTCTGACTCGTCGTCCTCGTCGTCCTCGTCGTCCTCGTCGTCCGACTCCTCGGGGTCGTCCGGGTCGGGCACCACGGGCCAGGGCTCCGGTACCGTGGCCCCCAGCACCCCCTCCGGTCCCGCGTCCTCGGGCTCCGGTCCGTCCTCGCCGTCCACCTGATCGGGCGGCCCGCACGACAGGAGCACCCGTGAAGGGCTTCAAGGAGTTCATCCTCCGCGGCAACGTCATCGACCTCGCGGTCGCGGTCGTCATCGGCGCCGCGTTCACCGCGATCGTGACGGCCATCGTCACGTCGGTCTTCAACCCGGTCATAGGGGCGCTCTTCGACGCGAAGGACCTCGCGGAGGCTCTGCCTGTCGGGATCCCGAAGGCGTCGGGCGGCGAGGCCACCATCTACTTCGGCGCCGTGATCGCCGCGGTCCTCAACTTCCTCATCGTCGCGGCCGTCGTCTACTTCGCGCTCGTGCTGCCCGTGAACCACCTCAAGAAGGTGGCGTTCGCCAAGCAGAAGGCCGAGGAGGAGGCCACGCCGAAGGACGTGCCGCCGACCGAGACCGAGCTGCTCATCGAGATCCGGGACCTGCTCGCCGGGCGGCCCTCGCCCGAGGGCTCGCACACGGTGCCGTCGCCGACCGGCCAGCACGCGGCCGAGACCGGGAAGCCCGCCTAGCGGGATCCGCGCTCCCGCACGACCGACCGCCTCCGGTCCGTCCGCTCAGCCCCAGTGGGGCGGGCGGTCGAGCCGGAGGCGGTCGTCGTTGGTGTCGGCCGACGCGGGCGCGTCGCCCCAGCCCTGCGGCGCGTCCTCGGCGGCGCGCACCGCGGGGACGCGCGCGTCGGCCTGGGGCGTGGGGTCGGATCCCGGCACGGGCGGCGTCGACGCGCGCCGCGACCGGCGCGCCGGCCGGGGCTCCCCCGCGGCGTGCGGGTGGCCGTCGGCGTCCGACGGATCGCGCTCCGGCATCAATCCGCCCGGTGCGCGCCGGCCTGCACCTGCACGGGCGCGGTGACCGGATGCGCGTCCGAGATGGCGCCGAGGGCGGTGGCGATGCGGCGGGCGACGGCGTCCGGATCCGCGAACAGCTCGAAGGAGTGCACGCGGAGGTAGTGCCAGCCGAGCCGCTTGAGCATCTCGGGCCGCAGGCGCAGCGACTCGCGGAGGCTCGTCTGGTTGACGACCGGGTCGGTCTCGATCGCGATGGCCCGGCCGCCGTAGGACGCCACGAGGCCGAGCTTGTCGCGGTGGCCGAGGGCGGGCGCGAGGCCGAGGCCCTCGAGGCGGCGGGCGAGGTCGACGAGCATGGCGTCGCCGTCGTCCGGGATCGGGTCCTCGCGGAAGCGCGCCTCCGCCTCGGACAGGATCTGGGCGAGCGCGACGATGCCGTGCTTCATCCGGTCCTGGTCGATGTCCGACGGCTGGAAGCAGGAGACCACGACCATCGAGCGGCGGGCGCGCGTCATGGCGACCGCGAGCAGGCGCTCCCCGCCGGGAGCCGCGAGCGAGCCGAAGTTCGACAGCACGCGGCCGTGCGGGGTGCGGCCGTAGCCGACCGAGAAGATCACGCGGTCGCGGCTCTGCGCGACGCACTGCTCGAGGGTCGCGACCATGAACGGCTCGGCGCGGTCGCCGATGAAGAACTCGGTGACGTCGCTGCGCTTGGCCGCCGCGTGGAGCACGGCCTGCTGCACCCGCACGGCGTGCCGGGCGCTCGCGGTGATGACCATGAGGGACTCGCGCGGGCGGTGGCTCGCGTGGTCGAGCACCAGCTCCACGACGCGGATCACCTCGGCGTCGACGCTCTCGACCGCGCCGGAGTCCTCGTCGGGCATGCCGTGTCCGTCGGCGACGAAGTCGAGCGACAGGCTGCCGTGGCCGAGGAACGTGCCGGCCCACGGGAGGGACTGGATGCGACCGCCGTAGAACCGGCGGTTGACGAGCTCGGCCAGGTCCTCGCCGCCGGCGCGGTAGCTGCGGGTGAGCGCGAGCGAGGGCAGGAGCTCGCCGAGGCGCGCGAGGGCGGAGTCGGCGTGGCGCTCCTCGAGCGTCGAGTCGTCGTCCGCGAGCTGGGGCGTCGAGCGCTCCGGCTGCGGCACGACCGCGATCGTGAACGGCGACGGCGTCTGCGTGACGGGATCCCCGAAGACCACGGTCTGCTTGCCGCGCCGGATGCCGCCGAGGGCCTCCGCGAGCGTCATAGCGCCGGCGTCCACGAGGAACACGGCGTCGAAGGGCATCTCGTCGGTGATCGCCGGCACCTCGTAGGGCGACGCGAGCCAGACCGGCGCGATCGTGCGCGAGAGGTGGGGCGCTGAGTGGTGGAGGGCCGCGGCGTCGACGGGGGCGGATCCGCCGAGCAGCTGGCGCAGGTGGTGCGCCTCCTCGGGCCAGTCGACCACGCCGATCTTCCACGTCTCCGCGAGCTGCCAGGCCAAGAGGCCCGCGCTCGCGGTCGCGTGCGCCTCGTCGACGAGGCGGAAGTCGGACTCGAGCCGGTCGAGCACGCTCGTGTTCGCGTTGAGGAGCGCCTTGTCGCCCGCGAGCATCTGCTCGAGCACGGACTGCCACCAGGCGAGCTCGAGCTCGGCGGCGACGGCCTCCTGCGGCACGTGCCGGTCGGAGAGGTCGCGGAGCAGCGGGTCGAGGTCGAGGCGGCGGAGCTCGGCCAGCAGGGAGGTGCGCTCCTGCAGGTTCTGCAGCACCTCGCTGTCCTCGGCGAGCTGGGCGACCTTCTCGCGCAGCTCGTCGACGGGCAGCTCGGCGAGCGGGGTGGGCCGGGTGAGCATGCTCAGCGGCTCGTCGAGCACGCGGAGGTCGGCGGCGACCTCCTGGAAGCGGACGTGCACGTCGGAGATGCCGCGCGGGACCTCCGGGGTCGAGCCGACCGCGACGTAGCGCTGCCACAGGATCCGCTGCTTCTGGATCGCCTGGAGGCTCTCGTGCATGTCGGAGATGTGGACGCCCGGGCGCACGTACTCGCGCGCCAGCTTGCGGAGGCGACGGCGGGTGATGCTCGTCATCTCGGGGGCGTCGCGGCGGGACCCGGTGGCCGCGATGATCTCGCTGAGCGACCGGTCGAAGACGACGGGCTGGAACTTGTCGAGGGTCTCGCGCACGTCGAGCAGGAGGCGGAGGTACACGCCGAGCTCGTCGATGGAGCGGTAGGCGCGCATCCGCGTCTGGCCGATGAGCTCGTCGGCCCGCTCGAGGAGGCGCGGGAGGCCGTCGGCGGACAGCGACTTCGCGAGGTCGTGCGCGTGGCTCGCGGCGGCGCTCGTGGGGAAGGTGGCGCCGTACCAGGGCGAGTCGCCCGGGCCGTAGCGGAACTCGCCGAGGCTCGCGGCCTTCACGAGGGAGGCGGCGGCGCTCGCGCGGTCGTGCGCGATGGCCGTCACGGCTGCGCGGGTGAGGCGCGCGGTGGTGGCCGGCGGGCTGGGGAGCAGCGCGAGGCGGGAGAGCTCGCCGAGCGCGTCGAGCACGGAGACGCCGAGCTCGGCGTCGGGGCGGCCGAGCGCGAAGCGGTAGTCGAGCAGCACGTGGCGCAGACGCACGAGCGCGTCGTCGACCTCGGCGGTCTGCGCGGGCGCGGCCTTCTCGTTGCGGACGATGGACTGCACCACGTCGCGCTTCAGCGACTTCGGTGCGACGGCGAGGCCCGGCAGCCCCACGTCGGCCAGGCGCTGGCCGATGCCCTTCAGCGAGGAGGCGCGGGGGCTCACCACGAGCACTCGCTTGTTCTGCGCGACGAGGCAGCCGATGGAGTTGACGATCGTCTGCGTGCCACCCGTGCCGGGAAGCGTCGTCACCACGAGCGAGTTGCCCGCGTTGATCTGCGCGATGACGTACTCCTGCTCCGGATCCGCGTCGAGCAGCAGGGTGTCGGTGACGGGCGGGCGCTGGTCCTGCGGGATCGGATCCACCGGCGCGTAGGCCTCGCCGACGCCCCACTTGGCGGTGGGGTTGCCGGCGATGGCATCGATCACGAGGTGGTCGAGGTGCTCCGCGTCCTCGGCGAGCGCGCGGCCGACCTCGGCGAACGAGGAGACGACGAGGCGCGGCTGCACCGCGAAGGCGGGCAGGTGCGAGGTGAGGCCGCGCAGGCGGTCGATGACCGGCTGCGGCTTGAACGCGCCGTTCTGCACGGCGAGCGCGACGAACGACTCGGCGTCGAGCGTGATCTGGAACTGCTCCTCGAGCGCCCGAGCGAGCGCCGGGTTGAGGAACGGCTGCCCCTTGAGGCGCACCTCGTAGTCGCTGCCGTGGCGGCGGATGGCGAGCGGGCGCAGGAGCACCGGCGCGCGGAACTGCTCGTCGGCGAAGCGCCACTCGGCGAGGCCGATGGCGAGGTGGATCGACTCGATGCCCCGGGCCGAGACCAGCTCGATGCCCTTCTGGGTGATCCTGTTCGCGGCCTTGCGGGCGCTGCGGAGCGCGAGCTCGTCGCGGATGAGGGACGACAGCAGGGTCGTCTTGCCCGTGATGAACTGCGCGAGGCCGCCGGGATGCGTGGTGCTCAGCTCGATGCGCGCGCCGGGCACGTCGACGAAGTGGAGGAGGGGCGAGGGCCCGCCGATGCCGGCCAGCTGCTCGCGCCACTCGCGCCAGCGGGGCTCGGCCACGTTGCCGCTGCCCAGCTGCACGTCGCCGACGCGGAGGTCGTGGGGGCTGGTGCTGTTGTGGGAAGCGTTCACGTGGGGGTCCTCAAGATGCTCGGCGGCGAACCCGGAGAGCAGGTCGTCGTCGTCGTCGGATCGTTCATTGGCACGCCACACCCGGCAACAGTACGACGCGCCGGGTGGGGAAACGGGCAGGCGGGGCCGCGCGGGGGGCGATCCGGGGGGCTCGGCGGACAGCCGCCCGTGTCCGTCCCCGGCGCCCGCCCACCTCAGCCGAGCCCGCGGCCCTCCGCTACCATGGGCCCGTCAGCCTCTGTAGCTCAATGGAAGAGCAGTTCCGTCCTAAGGAAAGGGTTGGGGGTTCGAGTCCCTCCAGGGGCACCCTTCGCCTCGCGATATCGGCCCGATATCATCGCGGTCATGAGCGAGGCGTCCATCGGTGAGGAGCTGCGTCGGCTGCGCCGCGAGATGGCGCTGTCGCAACGCGAGCTCGCCGCTCGCACGGGGGTCCCGCAGCCGAACATCGCCGCGTACGAGAGCGGTCGCCGGCAGCCGTCCCCCGAGACGCTCGAGCGGCTGGGGTCGGTGCTGCGGGTCCCGTCGCTCGAGCGCGTGCGGGCGTCGCGGGAGCGGATCCTCGAGGTCGCGGCCCGCCGACGCCTCAGCGACGTCCGCGTCTTCGGATCCGTGGCGCGCGGGGACGCCACGGCGGGATCCGACGTGGATCTCCTCGTGCATCCCGCGCCGGACGCGTCCCTCTTCGACCTGGCGGGCTTCATGGCCGAGGTCACGGAACTGCTGGGCCTGCACGTCGACGTGGTCTCCGATCGTGGGACGGGGCCGGTCATGGACCGCATCCGAACCGAGGCCGTGGCCCTCTGATGATCGACGGCGAACGCATCCCGGCGCTGCTGGCGGACATCGCGCGGTTCGCGGTCTCCGCTCGACGGGTGGCGGCGCGCGGCCACGCGCGCTTCGTCGACCCCGCGGACGACGAGCAGCGCCGCATCGCGCGCTCGCTCGTCGTGGACCTCTCGAGCGCCGCCGACCGCCTCCCCACCTCCTTCCGGGAAGCCCGTCCCGACGTCGACTGGAGCGGGATCCGCGCGGTACGGAGCTTCGTCGCCCACGACTACGACGGCACGGACGTGGAGGTGCTGTGGCGCGTGGTGGCGGTGGAGTTCCCGCGGATCGCGGAGGCGCTGGCGGAGTGACCCGGAACTACGCGCCGACCGGCTCCCCCGCGTGCCCGCGGATCGCCTCCCGGATCGCGTCCGCGTGCGCGTAGATCTCGTCGAGCGATCCGATCGGGTGCCGCGTCTCGACCTTGTGCGCGTCGAAGAGCCCCAGGTACTTCTGCTTCTTGCCGTTGAAGTGGAGGCGCGCGATGGGCTTGCGGTTGTTGTCGTCGAGGAGGATCGCGAGGTACGACTTCGCGTCACGGTGCACCACGCGCTGCGGCTTCACCTCGCTGCAGGCGATGGCCTTGACGATCTGGTAGCCCTCGAGCTCCTCGAGGGTCGTCTCGATCTCGGTGTCGCGATCGAGGTCGGCCTCCACGGCCTCCTCGCTGGTGATCGCGTCGGCCGACACCGCGGTCGGCGCCGACGGGAACGCGGGAGCGCCCAGGGCCGTCTTCAGGCGGTCGTTCACCTGCTCGTTCAGGTACTGCTTCGACGCCTTGCCGACGAGGGTCGTGAACTGGTCGCGCACCTTCTCCGTGAACGAGCCCTCGTACACGCGCCGCGTGAGGAGCTTCACCCATTCCGGCGTCGGCTCCCGGAACTCGGCGGCGATCGCCCGCTTCAGCGCACCGACGTACTTGAGCTCACCGGCCGCGCTGATGATCGAATCGAGGTCGAACACGTCCTTCGTGAGCTTCATCAGCTCGGGCAGCAGGGTCTCGTCGATGTCCGCGAGATCGAGCACGAGGAACGGCTTCTCGTCCATGCGGTTCGGCGCGTCGAGGTCCGTGTAGAAGTGGTACGTGTCGCCGTTCGTGAGCACCGCGATGCGCGCGTTGGTGACGGCGAAGTAGCGGAAGAGCTGCGACGCGTGCTCGATCTTCAGCGGCTCCGTCGACTTCTTGCACTCGATGAGGATCTGCACCTCACCGTCGCGCATGATCGCGTAGTCGATCTTCTCGCCCTTCTTGAGGCCGAGGTCCGCCGTGAACTCGGGGACCACCTCGAGCGGGTTGAAGACGTCGTATCCGAGGATCGTGGAGATGAACGGCATGATGAACGCGTTCTTCGTCGCCTCCTCCGTCTGGATGGCCTCGCGCTGGTTGCGGACCTTCAGGGCCAGGGCGGCCAGTCGTTCGGCGAATTCCATGGGGACTCCCTCGTCTCGGTGATCCTGACGATACGGATGTCCATGCGCGCTCATGGAAGCGCGGTGCCCCCACTTCGGGATCGGGGACCGCCTGCTACCGTGACCGCATGGTCAGCCGAGACGTGCGCGACGAGCTCGCCGCGTTCGTCGCGGAACGGGACTGGGCGCAGTTCCACACGCCGGAGAACCTCGCGAAGAGCATCGTGATCGAGGCGGGCGAGCTGCTCGAGTGCTACCAGTGGGATGCCGAGGGCGACCCTGCGCAGGTGAGGGGCGAGCTGGCCGACGTCTTGACGTACTGCCTGCTCCTGGCCGAGCGGATGGACCTCGACCCGGAGGAGATCGTGCGCGAGAAGCTGGCCGTCACGCGAGCCAAGTACCCGGTGGAGAAGGCTCGCGGACGCAGCGCCCGGTATGACGCACTTTGAGGTCCGTCGCGTCGCACTCTCCGGTGACGCCGTCGCCCGATGGGGAGCAGAGCATCCGCGCAACTCCAACTGGCCGGTGGTCTACGTCCTCGACGGTCCGCCCGCCGGAACGCGGCCGAGCCGCCGCGCACCCGACGACCTCTACGTCGGGGAATCGCTCCGGGCAGCCGCGCGTCTCGCACAGCACCTCAAGTCCGACGCACGCGGACATCTGGCGACCGCGCGCGTGATCGTCGGTGAGACCTTCAACAAGTCCGTGTGCCTGGACTTCGAGTCGCGTCTCATCAACCTCTTCTCCGGCGACGGCGTCTACACCGTCCTGAACCGCAACATCGGGATCACGAACGCGGACTACTACGACCGAGTCACCTACACCGCGGAGTTCGAGAGGGTCTTCGAGACGCTTCGACGCGAGGGGCTGTTCCAGCGCTCCATCGCCGAGATCGAGAACGGCGACCTCTTCAAGCTTTCCCCGTTCAAGGCGCTCTCGCCTGACCAGGAGGTCGCGCTGGAGCAGGTGCTCGAAGGTCTGGTAGCGGACCGGCAGACGGGGATCGAGAGCACGATGGTGATCCAGGGCGAGCCCGGCACCGGGAAGACCGTCGTGGCGATCTACCTGCTGAAGCTGATCGCCGACATCGGGCGGCTCCCGGTCGACGACGTCCTCGACAGCGACTCCGTGTTCACCGACTTCTTCCTCGGCGAGAACCGCGAGGCGCTCCAGGGGATGCGCACGGGTTTCGTCATTCCCCAGCAGTCGCTGCGAGAGAGCGTGAAGAAGGTGTTCACGCGCACGCCCGGGCTACGAGGCGTCGAGGTCCTGACGCCCTTCCAGGTCGGCGAGAGCGCAGGCCGCTTCGACCTCCTCATCGTCGATGAGGCGCATCGCCTGAACCGCCGGGCGAACCAGGCCTCGGGGCCGCTGAATCGCAAGTTCGAGGACATCACCGTCGCCCTCTTCGGGGAGGACGACAAGCACAAGACGCAGCTGGACTGGATCCGCGGGAAGAGCACGCATCAGATCCTCATGATCGACCCCGCGCAGAGCGTTCGGCCCGCCGATCTCGGCGCGGACATCATCGACGGCGTCATCGCCGAGGCACGACGCGGTCGCCGCTGGCAGCCGCTCATGTCGCAGATGCGCGTGCGAGCGGGGACGGATTACATCGGGTACATCCGCCGCGTCCTCGGCGCGACGCCGAGCTCGCGTCCGGAGGAGCCGCTGACCGCGGACGCCCTCGGCGACTACGAGTTGCGGATGTTCGACGATGTCGGCGCCATGCATGCGGCCATCCGCGACCGTGACCGGGAGCACGGGCTCGCGCGCATGGTGGCGGGGTACGCATGGGAGTGGGTCTCGAAGAAGGACCCTCAGGCGTTCGACATCCGGATCGGCGACTACCGGGCGAAGTGGAACAGCACTCAACGCGACTGGATCGCGTCGACGAACGCGCTGGAGGAGGTGGGCTCGATCCACACGGTGCAGGGATACGACCTGAACTACGCCGGCGTCATCATCGGGCCGGATCTCCGATACGACTCCGAGGGCGGCAGCCTGTTCATGCACCGCGAGTCCTACTTCGACAAGAAGGGCCAGGAGAACAACCCGACGCTCGGCATCACCTTCTCCGACGATGACCTGCGGCTGCTCATCAGCAACATCTACGCGGTGCTCATGACGCGCGGCATCCGCGGGACCTTCGTGCACGTGGTCGATCCCGAGCTGCGCGAGCATCTGCGTCGCTACATCCCCACGACGACGTAGGACGGATCGTCCGGGCTCACCCGCCCTCGCTGTCCTGCTCCCGCCGCTTCCTCTCGATCGCGTCGCGGTAGCGCTGCATGCTCCGCTCCCCGGCGCGTCGGCGGATCTCCTCCACGTCGGGGGCGAAGGTCTCGCGGGTCATGTCCTTCAGCTCGATCCACTTGGCGTCGTGCTCGTCCTGCGTCATGCCGGGCTCCCACGGTCGGCCGATGGCGATCCCGACCGCGGAGGCCAGCCCCCAGGCGGCTCCCACCGCCACGCCCACGGCGAGCGAGCGGCTCATGAGCCAGCCGAGGGCCACCACCCCCACCAGCGCGACGAGCGGGGGCACGAGCGCGAAGTCCCAGCCGCCCGGCGACGAGAGCCTCCGCCGCCGGGCGAAGGGGTCCTCGACCAGGACCTCGATCAGCGCGCCGACGCCGATGGCCACGGCGACGAGCGCCACCAGTCCACCGGCTCCCGGCGACGGGACGGCGGGCAGGAGGGTCGCGAGCCCGAGGAGCACGAGCACCACCGGCGCCTTCACGACCCCGAGGACGAGGTGTCCCACGAGGGCCGCCCCCAGGCCCGGCGGCTCCCAGGAGTCGGGGTTCCGAGGTCGCGCGTCGTCCATGAGACTCCCGATGCTCGCAGGCTCGGAGCCGACCCGCCCGGACTCTCCCCCAGCACTCCGCCCCGCTCCCCGCTCCCGACGGGGCACTCTGCACATGGCGCCCTCCGCGGGCGGATCCCTACGCTGTGGCAACCCGTCGTGACACCCGAGGAGTCCCCATGGCATCCACCGCACCCGACGACTACGCGCTCGCGCGGGTCCCGCAGGAGGCGCGCTACCACTGGTTCCCCATCGCGACCCAGCGCGTCGGCCAGCTGTCCGCGCTGAGCGCCTTCGTCGTCGCCGCCACGCTCGGCTTCAGCATGTCGTTCTGGGATGCCTTCTGGGCGATCACCATCGGCGCCGTGATCCTCGAGGTCGTCTGCGTCTTCACCGGGCTCATCGGGCAGCGCGAGGGGCTGAACACCTCGATCCTGTCGCGGTGGACGGGATTCGGGCACGCGGGCTCCGCCGTCATCGGCCTGGCCATCGGCGTCAGCCTCATCGGCTGGTTCGGCATCCAGTCGGGCGTCTCCGCCTCCGGGCTGCACTCGATCATGCCGTGGCTGCCGGTGTGGGCCTGGTCGCTCGCGTTCGGCCTGATCATCACCGCCGTCGTGATGCTCGGCTTCCACGGCATGCAGTGGGTCGCGAACATCGCGGTGCCGCTCTTCCTGCTGCTCGTCGGCTGGGCCGTCGTCCTCGAGCTGAAGGAGCACGACATCTCGGAGCTCGTGACGCAGGCGGCGCCGGGCCCGCCCATGTCGATCCTGGCGGGCGCCTCGATCGTGGCCGGCGGCTTCATCGTCGGCGCGCTCATCTCGCCCGACCAGACCCGCTACAACCGCTCGGCGATCGACGTGGTGAAGCAGACGGTCGTGAGCATCACGGTCGGCGAGTACCTCACGGGGCTGTCCGGTGTGCTGCTCGCGCACGCGGTGCGCACGGCCGACGTCTCCGCGATCATCCTGTCGTCGGTGGGCTGGGTGGGCGTGCTCGTGATCCTGCTCGGCACCATCAAGATCAACGACTGGAACCTGTACTCGTCGGGCCTCGGCATCGTGAACTTCATCGACGCCGTGTTCGGGCGGCGCGTGAACCGGGCGCTCGTCACCGTGGTGGTCGGCCTGGTCGGGTCGGTGCTCGCGGCGGCCGGGATCCTCGGCCAGTTCACCGCGTTCCTCACACTGCTGGGCGTGGCGTTCCCGCCCATCGTGGGGATCATGATCGCCGAGTACTTCGTGGTGAGGAACTGGCGGCCGGCGCTCGACGCCTCCCGCGCGACCGGCGCGCTCCCGGCGAGCGCGCCGCGCTGGGTGCCGGTGAGCCTCGGGATCTGGCTGGTCTCCGCGCTCGTCGGCTACTACGCGACCTTCGGGCTCGGCAGCCTGAACGCGGTGATCACGGCCTTCGTGCTCTACGCGCTGCTCGGTAAGGCGGGCCTGATCCGCGGCGTCGGCGAGGTCGCCACCGAGGGCGCCGCGCACCCGGCGCCGGGAGCCGCGACGCCGGTCGCGGCCACGGCCGGGACGGGGGCGAGGCGATGAGGATCGGCATCGACGTCGGCGGCACCAACACGGACGCCGTGCTCATGGACGGCGACCGCGTGGTCGTCGGCATCAAGTCCTCCACCACCGAGGACGTCACCTCCGGCATCGTCGGCGCGCTCGCGGAGCTCGACCGGCAGCACCCCTTCGACCCGGCCGCGATCGACGCGGTCATGATCGGCACCACCCACTTCATCAACGCCCTCGTCGAGGCCCGGCGACTCGCGCCCACCGCGGCCGTGCGGCTCGCGCTGCCGGCGACCGCGTCGCTGCCGCCCTTCGTCGACTGGCCCGAGGCGCTGGTCGACGCCGTGCGCGGCACCGGGTACCTCGCCCACGGCGGCCACGAGTTCGACGGCCGGGTCATCGCGCCGCTCGACCACGACGAGCTGAAGCGGCACGCGGCCGACATCGCCCGGCGGGGCCTCCGCTCCGTCGCGATCTCGTCGGTGTTCGCGCCCGTGAACAGCGAGTTCGAGGTGGAGGCCGCGGCCGTCCTCGCGGCCGAGCTGGGACCCGATGTCGCCATCTCGCTGTCCCACGAGATCGGCCGCATCGGGCTGCTGGAGCGCGAGAACGCGACCATCATCAACGCGTCGCTCCGGGAGCTGGCGGACGGGATCGTGGGCGGGCTCGAGAAGGCCGTGCGCGGCCACGGGATCACCGCTCCCCTCTACCTCTCGCAGAACGACGGCACGCTCATGGGCGCCGACTTCGCGCGCCGGTACCCGGTGGCGACCTTCGCGTCCGGCCCCACCAACTCGATGCGCGGCGCGGCCCTCCTCTCCGGCCTCGACACGTGCGCGGTCGTCGACGTGGGCGGCACCACGAGCGACGTCGGCGTGCTGGCGAGCGGTTTCCCGCGGGAGGCGACGACCGAGATCAGCGTGGCCGGCATCCGCACGAACTTCCGCATGCCGGACGTGCTCTCCATCGGCATCGGCGGCGGATCCCGCGTGCGCGGCGACGGCGACCTGGTCGGCCCCGACTCGGTCGGCTACGCGCTCGGCCGGCGCGCCCTCGTGTTCGGCGGGGACACCCTCACAACCACGGACGTCGCGGTCGCCGCCGGCATGGCCGAGGTGGGCGACCCCGCGCTCGTCGCGCACCTCTCCCCCCAGCTCGTGCGGCGGACGCTCGACACCATCGCCGGACGCGTCGCCGACGTCGTGGAGCGCATGCGCACCTCGTCCGCGCCGCTGCCGGTGGTGGCCGTGGGCGGCGGCTCGATCCTCCTGCCCGACGAGCTCGAGGGACTCGGGCGGATCGTCCGGCCGAACGACCACGCGGTCGCCAACGCCGTCGGCGCCGCCATCGCGCAGGTCTCCGGCGAGCTCGACCGCGTCTACAGCGTCAACGACGGATCCCGCCAGCAGGCCCTCGACGACGCCCGGCAGGAGGCCGTGGAGCGCGCGGTCGCCGCGGGCGCGTCCCCGGCGAGCGTCGAGATCGTGGACTTCGACGAGCTCGTCATCCCCTACCTGCCCGGCAACGCGATCCGCATCCGCGCCAAGGCCGTCGGCGACCTCGAGATCAGGAAGGCCGCGCATGTCTGACACGACCGTGCCCCGCACCCGCCTCACCGAGATCCGGCTGGAGCACCTGCCCGCCATCGCGCGCGGCGCCGCCATCCTTGGCACGGGCGGCGGCGGCGACCCCTACATCGGGCGCCTGCTCGCGGCCGAGGCGATCAAGGAGCTCGGCCCCATCCCGCTCGCCGACCCGTTCGACCTGCCGGACGACGCGGTCGTGATCCCCGTCGCGATGATGGGCGCGCCCACCGTGATGGTCGAGAAGCTCCCCACGGTCGAGCAGCTGCAGGGCGCGATCCTGTCGCTCGCCCGCTACCTCGGCGTGACTCCCACGCACGTCGCGTGCATCGAGGTGGGCGGCGCGAACTCCACCATCCCGATGGTCGCCGCCGCGCGCATGGGCCTGCCGCTGGTGGACGGCGACGGGATGGGACGCGCGTTCCCCGAGATCCAGATGGTGATCCCCACCATCGACGGGATCCGCGCGACGCCCATGTCCTTCGCCGACGAGAAGGGCAACACGGGCGTCGTCGACACCATCGACAACGCCTGGGCCGAGCGGCTCACCCGACCGGTGGCCGTGCAGATGGGCAGCTCGATGATCATGTCGAACTACGCGATGACGGGCGCGCAGATCAAGACGTCCTTCGTGCCGCGCACGCTCTCGCTGTGCCACGAGCTCGGCACGCTGGTGGAGGAGGCCCGTGACGCGCTCGTCGACCCGGTGGAGGCGGTGGCCGAGCGGCTCGGCGGCGCGGTGCTCCTCGGCGGCAAGGTCGTGGACGTGGCCCGGCGCACGGTCGCGGGCTTCGCGAAGGGCGAGGCCAGGATCCAGGGCACGGGCGCCGACGAGGGCCGCGAGATCGTGCTCGGCTTCCAGAACGAGATGCTGCTGGCGTCGATCGACGGGGTCCCCGTGGCCTCGACGCCCGACCTGATCATGGTGCTCGACAGCGAGACGGGCGAGCCGATCACCACGGAGACGCTGCGCTTCGGGCAGCGCGTGCGCGTGGTCAGCGCGCCGGCCGACGAACGCTGGCACAGCCCGCGCGGCATCGAGCTCACGGGGCCGCGCTACTTCGGCTACGACATCGATCCCGTTCGCTCCCCCGTCGACGCCTTCCCGCGGTAGCCGGCCGCCGGCCGAGGACGGACGGGCCCGGCCGGGGCCCGGGGAGGGCGGACGGCCGGGTGCTACCGTGACGCCGGTGAGCCGGGACCTGGGAGTCGACGACCTCCCCGACCTCGTCGCCGGGCTGATGCTGCTGGGCTCGGGCGGCGGCGGCGACCCGCGGATCCTCGCGGCCGCCACCGCCCGGCAGCTCGCCACGGCCCCGGTGCGCGGCATCGGGCTCGACGACCTCGACCCGGACGACCTCGTGGTGCCGGTGGGCTACATCGGATCCACGTCGGTGCTCCGCGAGAAGCTCCCCTCCGGCACGGAGCTGCCCGAGGCGGTGCAGGCGCTCACGCGGTGGACGGGCACGCCTCCCGCGGCGCTCATGCCGCTCGAGATGGCGGGCGTCAACGGGCTCGCGCCCTTCGCGGCGGCGTCGATGACCGGCCTGCCGCTGCTCGACGCCGACCTCATGGGACGCGCGTTCCCCCGGATCGACCAGTCGAGCCTCGTCGTCTCCGGCCGCGCCATCTCGCCGTGCGTCGTCGCCGAGCCGGGCGGACGCACCATGCTGCTCGACGGCGTCAGCCCCTCGGAGGTGGAGGGCCTGCTGCGGCTCGCCATCGCGCACTCCTCCGGCTGGGCCGCGCTCGCCCTGTCGCCGCAGCGCGCCGCCGACCTCCGCGCGACGGCGATCCCGGGCACCGCCGAGCGTGCGCGCCGGCTCGGGCGCGCCCTGCGCGCGGCCGACGGCACGGACGCTCCGGCCGACCTCGCGGAGGCGCTCGGCGGCGTGCTCCTCGGGCACGGTCGCGTGGTCGACGTCGTCACCTCGCCGCGCCGCGGCCGCTTCGACGTGACCACCGTCAGCGTCGTGGACGAGCGGAGCGGCGCGGTCATCCGGCTCGAGGCCGAGAACGAGTTCGTCGTCGCGCTCGCGGACGGCCTGCCCGTGGCCGCGGCACCCGACATCATCACCGTCATCGCGGTGCCGGGCCTCTCCGTGGCGGGCGCCGGAGCGCTCCTCGTCGACGCCGTGCGGCCGGGCGCGAAGGTCGCCGTCGTCGCGCTGGAGGCCCCCGCCTGGTGGACGGCCACGGCCGAGCGCCGGGCCGCGGTCTCCCCCGCCGCGTTCGGCTTCGGCGCGGTCGAGGTGCCCGCGTGATCCGCCCGGTCGTCCTCTCCGCGCTGCTCGACCACGCGTCGCTCGCCGACGTGCGCCGCCTGGCCGGATCCGCGGACCCGGCCGTGACGCGGGTCCAGGGCGGGCTGATGGACGCCCCGTCGGACGAGCCGCTGCCCCCGGGGACGGACGTGCTCGTGGTCCTCGACCGGACCGAGCGCACCACCTGGCGGTTCGACGCCCGCCTGCGCCGCCTCGCCGACCGGGGGGTGACCGTGGTCGTGCTCGATGCGGCCGTCGCGGTGGATCCGGCCACGTCCCTCCTCGCAGCCCGGCTCGGCGTCGTCGTCCTCGCGTGCGACGACGCGTGGGCCACCTCGCTCGCCCTCCACGACCGTCTCGGCGATGCCCGCGCTGCCGCGGGACGGGCCGCGCTCGACGCCGTCACGGCGCTCGCGGACGCCGACCGGGATCCGGCCGACACCCTCGTCGCGGCGACCGCGCTCCTCGGCCGGCCGGCGCTCCTCGTCGACTCCTCCGGCCGCGTCCTCGCGCCCGATGGCGCGCTCCCGTCCTCCGAGGCGCGCGCCGCGATCGCCGAGGGGCTCCCCGGGCACGTCGACGCGCGCCCCGTCGGCGAGACCGGCACGCTGGTGAGCGCGCGGGTCGACTCCGGTCTGGTCGCGCCGAGCTGGCTGGTGGTCGAGGTCCCCGGGTCCGTGCCCGCCGAGGTCGACGCCGTGGCCGCCGCCCTCCCCATCGCCGCGCTCGCGGTCGGCCACCGGCTGTCGCTGCGGCGCGTGGTCGACGAGCGCGAGGCCCGGTGGCGCATCGCGCTGCTCGGCGAGCTCCTGGAGGCGGGGGACGCCCCCGGCGCCGGGCTGCTCCGCCGCGCCCTCGAGCTCGGCTGGCGCGTCGAGGGCTGGCACATGGGGGTGCGCGTCGTGGCGCGCCAGGACGTGGACACCGTCGGCCGCCGCTACCAGCTCATCGAGGCGCTCGGGGCGGAGGGCCTCGACGTGGGCGTGGTCGAGCAGGGCGACGGCTGGGCTGCGTGGATCACGTTCGACCTCGAGCCCGACGTCCCCGCGGCCCAGGCGGCCGCGCGTGCGGTGCGGCGGGCGCAGCAGCGGTGGGACGACGACCTGTCGAGCGCGGTCGGCGTCGGACGCGTGCACCACGGGCCGGCCGGGATCGCGCGCTCGCTCACGGAGGCCGCCGACGCCGCGCGTCTCGCCGCCTCCCGGCCGCAGTCCGGCCGCTTCCTCCACGTCGACCGCCTGGGCCTCGCGCAGCTGCTCCTCGCCTGGACGCAGACCGACACCTTCCAGCCGGCGGCGCTCGAGCTGCTCGCGCCGCTGCGCCGGCAGACCGCGGGCGACCTCCTCGCCACCCTCGCGACCTACCTCGACGCCGAGTCGTCGGTCGCCGAGACCGCCTCGATCCTGGCCGTGCACCGCAACACGGTGGCCGAGCGGATCCAGCGCGTGCAGCGCATCCTCCAGGTCGACCTCGCGGACGCCGAGACGCGCCTCGCGCTGCACCTCGCCTGCCGCACGGTGCTGGCGGCGGAGGGATAGGGTCGTCCCCTGTGGACGCTCACCCGTCCCGCCCAGCCGCCGCGCCTACCGTCGTCCACACCGCCTGATCGCCGCACGCGCGGCACGGCGCATCCCGGCCCGACGCAGGTGCGCCCATGCTCCCCTTCCCGACACGTACGAGAGGCACGCGCCCATGACCGACACCACCCGCACGATCCCCTGGGACGGCAGCCTCGACGAGCGCGCCGCCGCCGCGATCGAAGCCCCCGGCGGGCTCGTCGTCGCCGCCACCAAGGTCGGCTACATCCTCATGACCACCGACGGAGCGGGCCTCGAGCGCAAGTTCGACGCCAAGCAGCGCAACCGCGACAAGCCGGGCGTGGTCCTCTGCACGAGCATCGAGCAGCTACAGCAGCTCGCCGTGCTGAACGACGAGATCCTCGCCTTCTACCAGGAGCACTGGGACGCGGACGTGCTGCTCGGCTGCATCCTCCCCTGGCGCGAGGACGCGAAGCACCTCCTCCCCGACGAGACCGCGGCGCAGCTCGCCATGGACCGCCGCGGCACGAGCTGCTTCGTGATCCGCTTCGGCCGCCCCGCCGAGCAGCTCGCCGAGCACCTCTGGGCGAGCGGCCGCCTGGCGTTCGCGAGCTCGGCCAACCCGTCCGGCAAGGGCAATCGCGGTCGCGTCGAGGGCATCGGCGAGCGCATCGAGCAGCAGGCCGACGTCATCGTCGCCGCCGACGAGTACGTCGCCTCCATCCAGCCGGGCCTCGACGAGACCAGCCGGCACGAGCAGGGCGTCATGGTCTCGATGGTCGACGCGTCCGGCGCGCTCATCCCCGAGCAGCGCGGCGAGCGCTCCGTCACCCCGAGCCCCACGCTCATCCGCCGCGGCCTCGCGGTCGACGTCATCATGTCGGCGCTCGCCCGGTCGTTCCCGTCGTGGGACTACCGCCACGGCGAGTACTACTGATCCGGCGTCGCAGCAGGATCGGCATCGAGGGCCCGCGGAGCACGTCTCCGCGGGCCCTCGCGCGTCCGGGCGCCCGCCTGCGCACCCGCCTGCGCACCCCGGCGCCGCGGATCCGTTGCGGGACGCATCAAATTCCCCGCTTTCCGAAAATAGGCGGCGGGGACGCCCGCGCCGGCCCGTTCGCCCTCCCGGAAAGGGCCGGAGCGCATCCCCGGACGGGTCCGAAATGCGAATGCCGCGCTCAGGGCACGCGCATATCGCGTAATCGACGACCGGATCGCGCGTCTCGTTTCGGAAATCACGCCGGGAACGGTATCGTGTGGAACGCAGGCATCGCAGGATGCATCATCCGCAAGGAAAGGAATGGACGTGGCTCGCAAGGTTGTCACCACGCTCGTCGACGACATCGACGGCGTCGTCATCGATGAGGGAAAGGGCGAGACCGTCCCCTTCGCACTCGACGGCGTGAACTACGAGATCGATCTGAGCGACGCGAACGCCGCGAAGCTCCGTGAGGCGCTGGACACGTACGTCGACCGCGCACGCCGCGTCGGCCGCGCCTCCTCCGGCCGCTCCTCCAGCCCGCGTCGCTCGTCCTCGAGCGCGCCCAAGGAGGACCTCGGCGCCGCCCGCGAATGGCTGCGCGCGCACGGCCACAAGGTCTCCGAGCGCGGCCGCATCTCGGCCGACCTGCTCGAGGAGTACCGCTCCAACAAGTAGTCGCACCGCTTCCCGCGCCTGGCGCGGAATGCACCCGAGAGGGCCGATCCGCATGCGGATCGGCCCTCTTCGCATGCCCGCCGGAGTCACGTAATGAATGGCCCGCGCACCGCGGCCGTGCGCATCCGGCGCCGTGGCGCGCCGGGTGTCACGCGCCGGTCACGCGGCCGTCGCGGCCGTGTCGCGCCCCTGCGAGCAGGCTCGCTCCCGAACAAGGAGCACCGTGCCGAATCACCTCGCATCACCCGGGTCCGCCGCAGCCGCGACCCGCATCACCCGCCCTCGACGCCCGCTCCGCGCGCGTCTCGTCGCCGCCGGTGGTGCCGCGCTCATCGCCCTCGTGGCCGTGGTCGGCATCGGAGTCGGCGTCGGCAGCTCCCTCGACTCCGCGTCGGCCGCCACCGCCACCGCGATCCAGCAGTGCGACGGGATCTCCAACGTGGGCGGCGAGCAGGTCACCTGCTCGGTCACCGTCGTCAACAACCTCGACGTGGCCACCGGCGTCGGCTCGTCGACCGTCACGACCGTCGTCTGCGTCGGCGCCGCGAACACCGCCGGCACCTGCACCACGGACGTGCAGAGCGCGCAGACCATCGTCACCTCGGTCGACCAGTGCAACGGATCCGGGAACGGCGGCGGCGGCGAGGTCGCATGCACCGTGGACGTCACGAACAACATCACCGGCACGAGCACCACGACGCCGGCGACGGTCAACCAGTGCATCGCCGCCGGACAGGGCGGCGGCGCGAACGCCGTCAACTGCTCCCCGGTCGGCAGCACGACGAACGCCGACATCACTCAGTGCAACCAGTCCGGCAACGGCGGCGGCGGGGCCGGTCGCGTGACCTGCACCGTGCCGACCTCCACGACCTCCACCGCGCTCGCGGTGCAGGTCGACCAGTGCATCGGATCCGGCAACGGCGGCGGCGCGACCGTCACCTGCTCCGCGCGCATCCGCAACTTCGTGACCGCCGTCGTCACCCCGACGGCGACGCCCACCGACGCGCCGACCACGTCGCCGACCGTGGCCCCCACGACGTCGCCGACCGACGCTCCCACGCCGACGCCCACCGCGACGGCACCGACCCCCACCCCCACGGCGCCGACGCCCACCGCGACCGCGCCGACCCCGACCCCGACCGCTCCCACGCCCACCGCCACGACGGGCACCCCGACGCCGACGGCCGGCACCCCGACCGCCACGCGCACCCCGGGGACGCCCTTCGGTCCGGGCGGCACCACGCCGGGCGGGAACCTCCCGGTCACCGGATACGACCCCACGCCCACGATCGGCTGGGGCCTCGCCGCCCTGGTCCTCGGAGCCCTGGGCCTCGGGATCCACGCACGACGCAAGACCGCGAAGGCCTAGCCGCCCTCGCACCCCATGCCGAGCCGCCCGTCGATCCGTCGCCGGGCGGCGCGGCGCACCTAGCCCCAAAAGCACCCGGATGATGGGCTTTCGTCGCCGAACGGATACGTTGGCGGCGACGGAGGTGCCCCATGCATCAGCACGCGCACGACGGGAGCACGTTCGTCGCGCGTCGTGATGCCGTGACCGGCACCGGGCCCGACAGCCCGTCCACCTCCTCCCCCGCGTGCGCCGGGGCCGCCCGGTGATCCGCGTCGACCTGCTCGGCGGGTTCCGCGTCGCCGGCCTGGCACCGCTCGCGGACGCCTCGCACCCACCCGCCCCGCTCGCGACGACGACGACCGTGGGCCCGCCCGCCACCGCCCTGTCCGACGGCACGCAGCGCCTCATCGCCGCCCTGGCGCTCCGCAGCCGGCCCGCCGACCGCGGCGCGCTCGCGGCCGAGCTGTGGCCCGAGGCGCGCGACGGCCGCGCGGCCTCGAGCCTCCGCTCCGCCGTCGCGCGCCTCGGTGACGCCGGGCGGGAGATCGTCGAGACGACGCCCGGCGGCCTGCTCCTCCGCGCGGACGTCCGGGTCGACCTGCGCGTCGCCCGCGCCACCGCCGCTCGCCTGCTCGAGCCGCGGATCGTCGAGCCGGCGGACGCCGACCTGGCCCCGGACGCCGTGGCCCTGTTCGGCTCACCCCTCCTGCCCGACTGGTTCGACGCCTGGCTGGAGCCCGCCGCCGACGAGTGGCGGCACCTCCGCGTGAACGCGCTCGAGGCGCAGTCCGACGTGCTCCGCGTGCGCGGCCGGCTCCACGAGGCGGCGTCCGCGGCCCGCCGGGCGATCGAGGTGGATCCGCTCCGCGAGACCGCGCAGCGCTGCCTCATCGCCGTGCACCTCACCGCGGGCAACCAGTCCGACGCGCTGCACGCGTACGGCGCCTACCGCGCGCGGCTGGAGCGCGAGGTGGGGCTCGCGCCGACGGCGATGCTCTCCGACCTCATCGCCGGGATGCACCAGCGCTCGCGGGCCCTCGACCGCACCGGCTGAGGCGGACCGTCGATGCGGCGCCGCATCGCCGGTCCGCCGCGTCCGTCAGCGGCGTGCGCCGAGCCGCTCCCACAGGAAGGCGTGGATCAGCGACTGGAGCCGCGCGGTCGCCGGGTTGTCCGCGGACCCGCCGTGGCCGCCCGCGGTGTTCTCGAAGTACCAGGCGTCCTCGACCCCGGTCTCGTGCAGCAGCGCGACCATCTTCCGCGCCTGCACGGGGCCGACCCGATCGTCGCTCGTCGCCGCGTAGACGAGCGCAGGCGGGTACGCGACCCCCTCCCGGACGTTGTGATACGGCGAGAACGTGCGGATGAACTCCCAGTCCCCTGCCACGTCCGGGTCGCCGTACTCGGCGATCCACGACGCCCCCGCGGAGAGCCGCGTGTACCGCCGCATGTCGAGCAGCGGCACCCCGCAGACCACGGCGCCGAACAGCTCCGGGTAGGTGGTGAGCATGTTGCCGACGAGCAGCCCGCCGTTGCTCCTGCCCTCGCAGCCGAGGCGCGCGGGCACGGTGACGCCGCGGGTCACCAGGTCGCGCGCGACCGCCGCGAAGTCCTCGTAGGCGCGGTGGCGGTCCTGCCGGAGCGCGGCCCGGTGCCACGCCGGGCCGTATTCGCCGCCGCCCCGGATGTTGGCGAGCACGTAGACGCCGCCGCGCGCGAGCCAGCCGCGCCCCACGACGCCGCTGTACGACGGCAGCCGGCTGTTCTCGAAGCCGCCGTAGCTGGAGAGGAGCGTGGGCGCGGATCCGTCGAGCGGCAGGTCCCGCGGCCCCACCTGGAAGTACGGCACGCGCGTCCCGTCGTCGGACACCGCGAAGTGCTGCGCGACCTCGAGCCCGGACGCGTCGAAGGAGGCCGGCTGGTCCTTGACGGCACGCGGCGCGCCCTCGCCCACCACGCCGAGCAGGAGCGTGGGCGGGGTGAGGAAGCCCGTCACCGCGAGCCAGTACTCGTCGGTCTCGCGGTCGGTGGCCACGACGGAGACGGAGGCGAGCGGCGTGCCCACGGGCACGTCCTCCTCCCTCCAGCCGCCGGAGCCGTCGGCCGTCGGCGGAGTCAGCACGCGGATCCGGCTCGCCACGTCCTCCAGCAGGGTCAGCACGAGGTGCCCCGCGGTCCAGGCCCAGTCCTCGAGGCTCCGCGACGAGGTCGGCGCGAACAGCACGGCCGGCTCGCGGGATCCGGCGAGGAAGTCGTCGAGGTGCGCCGCCAGCAGCGAGCCCGCGGGGTGGACGACGCCGCCGATCTCCGTGTCGGTGCGCGGCCGGAGCACGAGCCACTCGCGGTGCAGGTCGACGTCCACGTCCTCGGGCACGTCGATCGGCACGGTCCCCGCGTCGGTGAGCAGCAGCGTGCGTGAGGTGAAGAAGTCGGGCACCTCGCGGATGACGTCCCGCTCGAAGCCCGGCGTGGGGTCGTGCGTCACGTGGACGAGCATGTCGCTCGCCGCGACCGCGTGGACCTCGGGGGCGTCGGCGAGCGCCTGGCCGCGGCTCCAGCGCCGGGCCGTCCGCGCGTAGGAGCTCTCGGTGAGGCTGCCCGGGCCGAAGTCGGTGCCGACGAAGACGGTGTCCCGGTCGATCCACGACACCATCGTCTTCGCGACCGGCACCGCGAAGCCGCCCTCGACGAAGCGGCCGGTGGCGAGGTCGAGCTCGCGGACCGCCACGGCGTCCCCGCCGTCGGGCGACAGCGACACGAGCGCGCGGTCGCGGTCGGGCGACAGCAGCTGCGCCCGGAAGAACTGCCACGGGATCCCCTCGGCGGCGCCCAGCGCGTCGAGGTCGAGCAGGACCTCCCACTCGGGCGACGGCGCCGCGTACTCGTCGAGCGTGGTGCGGCGCCAGAGGCCCTGCACGTGCTCGGCGTCGCGCCAGAGGTTGTAGAGGTGCTCGCCGTGGCGGGTCACGTACGGGATGCGCTCGTCGGACTCCAGCACCTCGAGCAGCTCGGAGGTGAGCCCGGCGCGCGACTCCTCGGGCGACCGGCCGAGCGTCCGGTCGTTCTCCGCCCGGACCCACGCGAGCGCGCGGTCTCCGTGGATCTCCTCCAGCCACAGGAACGGATCGTCGGGGGTCGCGGAGGCACGGACGTCGTCGGTCATCCCCTCAGCCTACGGACGCGCGTCCGCCGGATCCCGTCGGGCGCGTCGACCGCCGTCCCGCGTCAGGCCGCGGGCGCCAGGAACTCGTCCCAGCCGGGAGCCGGGCGCTCCATGCCGCTGACGACCCAGCCGCTCCCCTGCGGAGCCCGCGGCGACGTCCGCAGCGACCACCCCATCTCCTCGGGCGTCCGGTCGCTCTTGCGGTTGTTGCACGACAGGCAGCAGGCGACGAGGTTCTCCCAGGTGTCCTTCCCCCCGCGCGAACGGGGCAGGACGTGGTCGATGGTGGTCGCGTTCCGGGCGCAGTACGCGCAGCGGCCGCCGTCGCGCCGCAGGACCCCGCGGCGCGAGACGGGCACACGGCGCGCGTGCGGGATCCGCACGTACCGCGTCAGGAGGATGACCGACGGGCGGCCCCAGGCGCCGCCGCTCCCGAGGATTGGGTTCTCCTCGTCCTGGGCGAGCGTGGTGGCCTTGCCGCTCAGCACGAGCACCAGGGCCCGCTTGAACGACACGACGGCGAGCGGCTCGAAGCCCGCGTTGAGTACCAGTGTGCGCACGACATCCCTCTCAGACCGGCCTGGACGGCTTCCAGGAATCCGAATGAGGCGTCCCCGCCCCCGGGAACACGCGAAGGCACCGCCGAGTGCTCGGCGATGCCTTCAGGAGAGCGGGTGACCGCTCGGGTGGACCAGGTGGATGCCCACCCGGGGATGGTGCCGATGGCCGTGGCGCACGTGCGCATCCATGGTGCGGATGTCGCGTGCGGTGGTCATCGGGGCTCCCGGGCGGGTCGAGGGACGTCTCACCGCACAGGGTAGCCCAGCGACCCCCGTTTGTCCCGGGGAACGACGGAGGCCGGCGGCGCATCGGGTGGATGCGTGCCGCCGGCCTCCGGAGGTCGGTGCGCGGGTCAGCCGAGGAGGCGGACGTAGTGCACGTTGGAGCTCCAGACCGGGCGCTCCTTGACGTGGTCGCCGGGCTTGGGCGCGTCGATCATGATGCCGTTGCCGGTGTAGATGCCGTCGTGGCTGCCGTCGTTCCAGACCACGATGTCGCCGGCACGCGCCTCCGACTCGGGGACCGTGACGCCGGCGGCGCCCTGCGCGCGGACCGAGTGCGGCAGGTCGAGGCCGAACTGGGCGAAGACGTACTGGACGAGCCCGGAGCAGTCGAAGCCGGCGGGGGAGTTGCCGCCCAGGACGTAGGGGGTGCCGAGGTACTGGCGCGCCACAGCGGCCACGCCCGTGGCCGAGGTGCCCGGGTAGATCGGGTTCTGCGCGAGCTGCGAGGCGGACGCCCCGGTGTAGTTCGTGACCGAGGACGCGAGCTGCGTGCGGCGCTGCTGGGCGAGCGCGGAGCGGGCCGCGTCGGCCTTCTGGGCGTTGAGCTCGGCGACGGAGGTGGCGGTGAAGCCGGCCTCGACCGGGGCGGACGACGCGTTGTCGGCGGTCACGACCTGCGCGTTGGCGGCCGTGTAGTCCTGGAGGGAGGTGCCCTTCACGTTCGCGGTGTGCTCGATCGAGGCGCCGGTGGCGTACGCCGGCAGCGCGAGGGCCCCGATGACGCCGGTTACCACGGTCATGACGAAGACGTTGGCGGTCTTCGTGCGGCGCGAGCGCGCGGCAGGCGCGGTGCTCACGCGCGGCGCGGGGGCCTGCAGCGTGCGCGCGGCCGAGTCGCGACGGGGACGGACCGCCTGGGCGGCCTCGGCGGCACGGAGCTCGCGGCGGGTGGGGAGGCGATCCATCCCGGGTGCGGGCGGTCGGGTCGGGTCGGACGGGTTCCCGACGGAACCGCTGATGTCACCATGGGCCAAGTTGTCAACCTCCTGCGTCTCGACGCCGGGCATGCTGGCGCCCCGTCCCTCCAAGGTCGTCGAGGGGTACACGCGCAGGGGACGGGTGTCGAGACGCCCTGCACCGGGCCCGGGACCTCTGTGGTGGTCGGTCGGGCCTGTTCGAGAGTAAGGGACCGGCCCCCGTTTGTCATCCTGAGGGACCATCTTTCTAACGAATCCATAACGGGAGACGTCATCCTCGCGAGGGATGCGGAGCAGAACCCCCGGTGAGCACGGTGTGCCGTGCGCGTGTGCCCAGTCCGGGGGTGGTCCTGTGGATCCGCCGACCACCACCGGCCCCCGCGGGGCGCCGGTCAGCGCTCGATGAAGATGTGCCCGGCGACCTCGAGCGGCAGCTCGAGCCCGGACTCCGCGTCGTCCACGCGGACGAGCACGTAGGCGCCGTCACGGGAGAACGAGCCGGATGCGCCGGGCAGCACGCCGGCCTGCTTGAGCTGAGAGAGCAGCTCGGGGTCGAACTGCACGGGCTCGCCGAGGCGGCGGACGACGCCGCGCGCCGGGGCGTCCGCGGTGACCCCGAGGGTCGCCTCGACGATGCTGACCACGCCGGCCATGAACGCGACGGCCGGGGAGTCGCCCAGCTCGTCGAGGCCCGGGATGGGGTTGCCGTACGGCGACTCGGTGGGGTGCCCGAGGAGGTCGAGGATCTTGCGCTCCACCTGCTCGCTCATCACGTGCTCCCACCGGCAGGCCTCGTCGTGGACGAACTCCCACTCGAGCCCGATGACGTCGCTGAGCAGGCGCTCCGCGAGGCGGTGCTTGCGCATCACGTGGACGGCCTTGCTGCGGCCCTCCGGCGTGAGCTCGAGGTGCCGGTCGCCGCTGACGACCACGAGGCCGTCGCGCTCCATTCGGGCGACGGTCTGCGAGACGGTGGGGCCGGAGTGCCCGAGGCGCTCGGAGATGCGCGCCCGCAGGGGCACGATGGCCTCCTCCTCGAGGTCGAGGATGGTGCGGAGGTACATCTCCGTCGTGTCCACGAGATCAGTCATCGGGGCCTCCCTTGCGCCAGCGACCAGCCTACTTCCCCGGGTGCCGGATGACCGGCGCGGTGGCGGCCGCGGCGCCGGACGGACTCCGGGGCGCGCGCAGGCGTTCCCCTAGCATTGCCGCATGCCGACCACGACGATCCCCACCGAACTGCTGCCCCTCGACGGACGATTCGGCTGCGGCCCGTCCAAGGTCCGCCAGGCGCAGCTCGACCACCTCGCGCTCGCGGGCGCGCAGATCCTCGGCACCTCCCACCGGCAGGCGCCGGTCAAGGACATGGTCGGGCGCGTGCGCGCCGGGCTCTCCCGCCTGTTCCGCCTGCCCGACGGCTACGAGGTCGTGCTGGGCAACGGCGGGTCCACCGCGTTCTGGGACGCCGCGGCCTTCTCCCTCATCGAGCGCCGCAGCCAGAACCTCGTCTTCGGCGAGTTCGGCGGCAAGTTCGCCAAGGCCGCCGCCGCGCCCTTCCTCGAGGCGCCCGACGTGATCACGGCCGACCCCGGCAGCCGCGCGTCGGCGAACCCGGTCGAGGGCGTGGACGTCTACGCCTGGCCGCACAACGAGACCTCGACGGGCGTCATGGCGCCCGTCACCCGCGTGCACGGCGACGACGGCGCGCTCACGGTCGTCGACGCCACCAGCGCCGCCGGCGGCATCGACTTCGAGGCCGCGCAGGCCGACGTCTACTACTTCGCCCCGCAGAAGAACCTCGCGAGCGACGGCGGCGTGTGGCTCGCGCTGTTCTCCCCCGCGGCCATCGAGCGCGTCGAGCGCATCGCGGCGTCCGGGCGGTGGATCCCCGAGTTCCTCAGCCTGAAGAACGCGGTCGACAACTCGCGCCTCGACCAGACGCTCAACACCCCGGCCCTCGCGACGCTCCTCATGCTCGAGGACCAGCTCGACTGGATCGAGCGCGCCGGCGGGCTCGCCTGGGCCGACGCCCGCACGCGCGAGTCCTCGGCGGTGCTCTACGACTGGGCCGAGCGGATCGACTACGCGCGGCCGTTCGTGACGGATCCCGGGCACCGCTCGCAGGTGGTCGTCACGATGGACTTCGACGACGCCGTCGACGCGGCCGCCGTCGCGAAGACGCTCCGCGCCAACGGCGTGGTCGACACCGAGCCCTACCGGAAGCTCGGGCGCAACCAGCTGCGCGTGGCGACCTTCACGGCCATCGAGCCCGACGACGTGCGGGCGCTCGTGCGCTGCATCGAGTTCGTGGTGGAGCAGGGCGCGGGCTGATCCCGACCCTCCCGTGCACGACGACGGCGGCGGTCCCCTCGGGGGCCGCCGCCGTCGTCATCATGCGGGACTCGGGTCAGCGATCGGCGCCGTCGAAGCTCGTGTCGTCATCGTCGTCGTCATCGTCATCGTCGGCTGCCGGGGCGCTCTCGAAGTCGACGCCGTCGAGCACGTCGTCCGCGTCCTCGGTGTCGTCGTCGGAGGCGTCGTCCGACTCGTCGTCGTCCTCATCGTCGTCATCGTCGTCTTCGTCGGATCCGGACTCGGCGGCGAGGCGCTCCGCCTCCTCGTCGGCCTCGATCCCGGCCAGGCGGTCGGACCACGGCAGCCACTCCGGCGACAGCAGCGCGCCCTCGCCGGGCATGAGCTCCGCCTCGAGCACCGTCGGCGCCGCGTCCTCGACGCGGGCCAGCGTCACGGTCCAGTACCAGCCGGGGTAGCCCGGCATCGTGTTCGCGAAGAGGAGGGAGAGCACGCGATCGCCCTCGACCGTGGATCCGGCAGGCTCGCCGACGGTGTCGGCCGGCGTGATCTCGAGCAGCGCGGCGCGCGCGAGGTCCACGGCGGCGAGCAGCTCGGCGTCGGCGACGGGCGGCGCGGCCGGCTCGTCAGCGACCGCGGCCCCGCGGTCATCACCGGCGTGCGCGACGGCGTCCCCGCCCACGTCCTCGGTCGCCTCCGGTGCCGTCGCGTCGGACACGACGCCCGACCCGGTCGTCGTCTCCTCGACGCTCTCGTCCTCCACGCGCTCAGGCATCGAGCTCCTCCGCGACCCGGCGCAGCAGCGCGGCGATCTTGCGGCTGTGGGCGTCGTCCGGGTACCGGCCGCGCTTGAGGTCGCTGCCGATCCCGTCGAGCACCTTCACGAGGTCCTCGACGATGACGGCCATGTCGTCGGCGGGCTTGCGGGACAAGCGGACGAGCGAGGGCGGGGCGTCGAGGATCCGCGCGGACAGCGCCTGCGCGCCCCGCTTGCCGTCGGCGATGCCGAACTCGAGCCGGGTGCCGGCCTTCACGCCGGCGACGCCCGAGGGCAAGGCCGACGCGTGCAGGAATACCTCCTGGCCGTCGTCCGAGCTGATGAACCCGAACCCCTTGTCCTCGTCGTAGAACTTCACCTTGCCGGTGGGCATGCGATCCTCTTCCCTCGCCCCTGCCAGGGGCTCCGCGCCCCGGTCGGGGCTCGATGTGCTGGTGGGCGGTCCAGTCTATTCGCCCGGGCTCCGCGCGGTCCGGGCGGCGGACCCCGGCGGCGACGCGACCCGGCGGCGGCCGATCGGGCTCCGCACGGCGACGCGCCCGGGAGTCGCCCACGGCGTAGTCTGAGCGGATGGCATCCGAGACCGCACCGAGCGAGGGACGGGCCGAGCGCATCCTCGCGTACATGCTCGCCGGGATCCTGCTGGTGGCCGTGCTGAGCATCCTCGCGATCCTGCTGGCCCCGCTCATCGCCGTCGACGCGTCGCAGTACAGCACGCCCCTCTGGCAGGTGATCCTTCTGCTCCCGGCCGTCGGGATCCCGATCGCGGCGCTCCTCTTCATCGCCATCCTCATCATCAGCGTCCGTCGCCGCCGTCGCATGGACGGCACGTCCCGCTAGCGGGACGACCATGACCGACGCCCTCGTGCTCGCGTCCCGCCTGCGCGCGCTGGACGACGATGCGCTGGCCGACCTCGTCCGCGACCGCGGCGTCGATGCATCGCGCGTCGCCGACCTCTTCGACCTCGCCGACGCGCTCCTCGCCCCGGACGCCGTCGCCCGGGCCCTCGAGCAGCTCGACCGCACATCCCTCGCCGTCCTCGCCGTGGCCTGCGCCGAGGGCGCGGCGTCGCGACGGGTGCCCCTGTCCGTCGTCCGCGACGCGATCGCGCGCCGGTCGGGCGAGGACCCCATCGATCCCGAGGACATCGCGGATGCCGCCCGTCGCGGAGCCGGGACGCTCCTCGCCGACGTCGACGAGGACGGGATCACGACGCATCCCGAGGTGCAGGCGGAGCTCGCGTCCTGGCCGGACGCGGGCCGCCCCGGCACGGACGAGCTCGCGCGTCTCGCCCCGCCCGCGCCGCTCGCCGCCGTCCCCCGCGTCGACCCGGACGAGGTCGACCGCCGCGCCGGCGAGAGCGCCTTCGCCTCGATCGTCGCCGTCGCCGCGCTCGTGGACGAGCTGTCGCGGGAGCCCGCCCGCGAGCTCAGCCGCGGCGGCATGTCGCTGCCGGATGCGCGGCGCCTGTCCGCTGCGCTCGCGGTCGACCTCGACGGCGTCCCCGTGCTCCTCGCCATCGCCGCCCGTGCCGGCCTCGCCGCCCGGGCAGGTCGCGCCTGGTCCGTGACGGACGCCGCGGCGGAGTGGTCCGCGCTCCCCACCGCCGCGCGCTGGCGAGCGCTCGCGTCCTCGTGGCTCGACGCGCTGGCCCCGACGACGCGCGAGATCCTCGCCGAGCGCGCCGACGCCGAGTGGGGCCCGGGCCTCATCGACGGCGTGCTCTGGCGCTTCCCGGGCGGATCGGCGTGGATCGCCGACCGCATCACCGCGTTCACGCGCGACGCGGGCCTCCTCGGGATCACGACCGGCGACGTCCCGAGTTCGGCGGGCCGCGCCCTCCTCACGACGGGCGCCGCCGCCGCGGCCGCCGAGCTCGCCGCGCACCTGCCCGCGGAGGTGGACCGCGTTTACCTGCAGCACGACCTCACGGTCGTCTCCCCCGGCCCGCTGGATCCGAGCGTCGAGTCGCGCCTCCTCGCCGTCGCCGACGTGGAGGGCCGCGGACTCGCCGCGAGCTATCGCATCTCAGCCGGATCCGTCGCCCGCGCCCTCGCCGCCGGCAACTCGGGCGACGGGATCCGCGCGTTCCTGGCCGGCATCTCGCTCACCGGCATCCCGCAGCCGCTCGACTACCTCCTCGACGAGGCCGTCGCACGCTTTGGCCGGCTGCGCATCCGGCCCGCGGACCTCCCCGACGCCGCGGACGCCCGCACGGCCGTGGTCTCCGACGACGCTGCGCTCCTCGCCACCCTCCTCGTCGACCGCGACCTCGCCTCCCTGCGCCTCGTCCGCGTCGACGACGTGACGCTCGCCTCCCCGGCGACGCCCGACGCGGTCGAGCTGGCCCTCGTCGCCGCCCGCCTCGGCCCGGTCCGCGAGGGCCCCGACGGCCGACCGATCGCGCCCGACGCGCGCGCGACGCCGGCGCGGCCGATCGTGACGGATCCCTCGCCCGACGCCGCCGACGCCCTCGTGGCCCGTGTCCGCGCCGCCGACGGACCCGATGACGGCACCGCCTGGACGGCACGCCAGCTCGAGGTCGCGATCCGCGCCAAGGCCGCCCTCTCGGTGCGGGTCCGCCTGCCCGACGGCCGCGAGGTCGACCACGTCCTCGAGCCCGCGAGCATCGCCGGCGGCCGCCTGCGCGCCCGCGACCGCGTCGCCGACGTCGAGCGGACCCTGCCGCTGTCGAGCATCGTCTCCCTCTCCCCCGGGCCGATCCCGTCGTGAGCGCGCCTAAGCTGGCGGGCGTGTCCGACGGCCCCCTGATCGTCCAGAGCGACCGCACCGTCCTCCTCGAGGTCGCCCACGCGGACGCCGAGGACGCGCGCCACGACCTCGCCGTGTTCGCCGAGCTCGAGCGCGCGCCGGAGCACATCCACACGTACCGGATCACCCGGCTCGGCCTGTGGAACGCCCGCGCCGCCGGCCACACCGCCGCGGACATGCTCGCCACCCTCGAGCGCTACTCGCGCTTCCCCATCCCGCAGTCCGTCACGGTCGACGTCACCGACACGGTGGGGCGCTACGGCCGCCTCGTCATCGGACGCGACGCGGACGGCGGCCTGCAGGTGTCCAGCACCGAGAGCGCGGTGCTGTCCGAGATCGCGAGCGCCCGCCGCATCGCGCCGCTGCTCACCGAGCGGATCGACGCCACGACCTACCGCGTGCAGGACTGGGCCCGCGGTCAGCTCAAGCAGGAGCTCGTGAAGATCGGGTGGCCCGCAGAGGACCAGGCGGGCTACACGCCCGGCACCCCGCACGACATGGCCCTCGTCGAGGACGGCTGGACCCTGCGCGCGTACCAGACGGACGCGGTCGACCACTTCCTCGACGGCGGATCCGGCGTGGTCGTCCTCCCCTGCGGCGCCGGCAAGACGCTGGTCGGCGCGGCCGCGATGGCGCGGGCCAAGACGACGACCCTCATCCTCGTCACGAACACGGTGTCCGCCCGGCAGTGGCGCACGGAGCTCCTCAAGCGCACCACGCTCACCGAGGACGAGATCGGCGAGTACTCGGGCCAGTCGCGCGAGGTCAAGCCGGTCACCATCGCGACGTACCAGATCCTCACCGCCAAGCGGAAGGGCGAGTACGCCCACCTGGCCCTCCTCGACGCGCTCGACTGGGGACTCGTCGTGTACGACGAGGTGCACCTGCTCCCCGCGCCCGTATTCAAGCTCACCGCCGACCTGCAGGCCCGCCGCCGCCTCGGCCTCACGGCCACGCTCGTGCGGGAGGACGGCCGCGAGGGCGACGTGTTCAGCCTCATCGGCCCGAAGCGGTTCGACGCGCCCTGGAAGGAGATCGAGGCCCAGGGCTTCATCTCCCCCGCGGAGTGCTTCGAGGTGCGCATCGACCTGCCCGACGACGCGCGGCTCGTCTACGCCGCGGCCGCGGACGACGAGCGCTACCGGCTCGCCGCCACCGCGCCGGCGAAGCTCGAGGTCACGCGCGCGCTGGTCGAGCGCCACCGCGGCGAGAGCATCCTCGTGATCGGGCAGTACCTCGACCAGATCGACGAGCTCTCCGAGGCGCTCGGCGCCCCGAAGCTCACGGGCGCCACCCCCGTCGCCGAGCGGGAGCGGCTCTACCAGGCGTTCCGCGACGGCACGGAGAAGGTCCTCGTGGTGAGCAAGGTCGCGAACTTCTCGGTCGACCTGCCGGATGCGACGGTCGCGATCCAGGTGTCCGGCTCGTTCGGTTCGCGGCAGGAGGAGGCGCAGCGCCTCGGCCGCCTGCTCCGCCCCGAGGCGTCCGGACTGTCCGCCAGCTTCTACACGCTCGTCTCCCGGGACACGGTCGACCAGGACTTCGCGCAGAACCGCCAGCGCTTCCTCGCCGAGCAGGGGTACGGCTACACGATCCTCGACGCCGCGGGCATCGCCGCCTGACCGCTGCGACGCGCAGGTGCCACAGCCTGTTCCTCGCATCCAGGCAGCTCCCAGCGAGCGCGCAGATACTTCATCCCATGAGCGATGGCCCGAAGATCCTTATCGTCGATGACGAGCCCAACATCCGCGACCTGCTGACCACGAGCCTCCGGTTCGCCGGGTTCGCGGTCCGCGCCGTCGGCAACGGCGCCCAGGCCATCTCGGCCGTCCTCGAGGAGGAGCCCGACCTGATCATCCTCGACGTCATGCTGCCGGACATGAACGGCTTCGGCGTCACCAAGCGCCTCCGTGCAGCCGGCTACACCGCGCCGATCCTCTTCCTCACGGCGAAGGACGACACCGAGGACAAGATCACGGGCCTCACGGTCGGCGGCGACGACTACGTCACCAAGCCGTTCAGCCTCGACGAGATCGTGGCCCGCATCAAGGCCATCCTCCGTCGCACCATGCACGCCGACGAGGACGCGATCATCCGCGCGGGCGAGCTCACGATGGACCAGGACACGCACGAGGTCCTCGTGGGCGAGGAGCCCATCGAGCTGAGCCCCACCGAGTTCAAGCTCCTCCGCTACCTCATGCTCAACCCCAACCGCGTGCTCTCGAAGGCGCAGATCCTCGACCACGTGTGGGAGTACGACTTCAACGGCGACGCCGGCATCGTGGAGTCCTACATCTCCTACCTGCGGCGCAAGCTCGACCAGCACTCCTCGGAGCCGGTCATCCAGACCAAGCGCGGCTTCGGCTACATGCTGAAGGCCGCCAAGTCCTGATCCACCCGACCCCCGCCGGGTCGCGCACCTCCTGATCGGCCGGACGCCCGCTGGGCGCCCGGCCGATCCCACATCCGGCGTCGCCTATCCTCATGGGACACGGTCACCATGACGGAACACGAGGTGCGGCCAGTGCACGACTACGTCTCGGAGAAGTGGAACAACGTCTCCCTGCGCACCAAGATCACGGGCGTCACGGTGCTCCTGCTCCTGCTCGGCCTCCTCGTCTCCGGCGCCGGCACCATGTACCTGCTCCGGCAGCAGATGGTGATCCAGCTCGACGCGCAGCTCCGCATCGCCGCGACGCAGCTCCCGAAGATCCTCGGCACCGACCAGGCCACGCCCGAGACCTTCACCCAGGACGACGTGGAGACGGCCGACTCCACCTACTTCGTCCTCCTGCTCGACGCCCAGGGCGACGTCATCGCCGACAACTGGTCCGGCGGCTCCGCCTCCCACCCCCGCGTCTTCGACCTGGACCTCGCGCGGGCGTCCGAGCGCAACGAGCAGATCGTCCAGTTCTCCGACAACGCCGGGAAGGGGACCTGGCACGGGATCGTGCGGGTGTCGCAGAACGCCGGCCCGAACACCACCGCCTACTCGACGCTCGTCGTGGCCAAGCCGCTCAGCGAGGTCGACGACCTCGTCGCCACCTACATCGTCATCTTCGCCAGCTTCGGGCTCGCCGTCGTCGTGCTGGGCGCGGCGGTCACCCGCATGCTCGTGACGAGCACGTTCGGTCCTCTCCGCCAGGTGGAGCGCACCGCCGCCGCCATCGCCGAGGGCGACTTCGGCCAGCGCCTCGGCGGCGCCACCCCGAACACCGAGGTGGGGCGCCTCAACCGCTCCCTCAACACCATGCTCAGCCGCATCGACCGCGCGTTCGCCGACCGCGCGAAGACCATCGACCAGATGCGGCGCTTCGTGGGCGACGCGAGCCACGAGCTGCGCACCCCGCTGGTGTCCGTCCGCGGCTACGCGGAGCTGTACCGCATGGGCGCGCTGCAGACGCCCGAGGACGTGTCGCAGGCCATGGAGCGCATCGAGAAGGAGGCGATCCGCATGGGCGGGCTCGTCGAGGACCTCCTCGAGCTCGCGCGCCTCGACGAGACGAAGCCGCTGCAGCTCGCACCCGTCGACCTCTACCCCATCGCCCGCGACGCCGCGCTCGACGCCATGGCCTCCTCGCAGACGCGCACGGTGACGGCGCTCCCGCCCGTGCTGGTCAACCCGATCGGGCTGATCCTCGACGCGGACGGCCTCGAGCCCACGCAGGAGATGCCGCCGGACGCCCTCCGCGGCACCGCGACCGGGAACGACGCCACCGGGCCGATCGCCTTCGCCGGCGCCACGCTGTCGCGGCTGCGGGCGCGACGCACCCGGCGCCCCGGCGAGACGGCGACCGGAGCGCTCGCGGCCATCTCCCCCGACGCCGGCGGCGCTCGTGCCGCCGAGGGCGTCGCCATGGTCTCGGCCGAGGAGAACAAGATCCGCCAGGTCGTCACGAACCTCATCGGCAACGCCGTCCGGTTCACGCCCGACGGCAGCCCGATCGAGCTCGCGACCGTCGTGGACGAGCGCGCGCGCGAGGCGCGGATCGAGGTGCGCGACCACGGCGACGGTGTCCCGCCCCAGATCCGGGAGAAGATCTTCCAGCGGTTCTGGCGCGCGGACACGTCGCGCACCCGGGAGACCGGTGGCAGCGGCCTGGGCCTCGCGATCGTCTCGGCCATCGTCGCGGCGCACCGCGGCCGGGTCGACGTCGTGGAGACCGAGGGTGGCGGCGCGACGTTCCGGGTCATCCTCCCGCTCCTCCCCAGCTCCGAGGCCCCGTCCTCGTCCACCGGCACGACGCCGCCCGGCCCCGCCTCCTGACCCGCCCCTAGCCTCCGGTCGTCCGTCGACCAGGAGGAGGAGCACATGACGAGGTACCAGGTGGACAGCGAGGCCGTGCTCAGCGCGACCGCGGCGGTCCAGGGAAGCATCGGCCGCATCCAGGCGGAGGTGTCCGGCCTGCATGGGCAGCTGGCGGATCTGCAGGGCTCGTGGTCCGGCAGCGCCGCCACCGCGTTCCAGGGTGTCGTGGCGGAGTGGAAGGGCACGCAGCAGCGGGTGGAGGAGGCTCTCGCGAGCATCAACCAGGCACTGAGCTCGGCGGCCCGCCAGTACGCCGAGGTCGAGGAGGGGAACGCGCGCATGTTCGCGCACTAGGGCTCCTGCACCACCCGGGCCAGCCTCGCGCCCTGCCGGGAGCGCATGAGCGCACGACGAAGCGGGCGGCCCCGGAGGGACCGCCCGCTTCGTCGTGCTGAGGGTGATGCGGGGCGGGAGCGTCGCCGCTCCCGCCCGTTCGGACTAGAAGTCCATGCCACCCGAGGGGTCGCCGGCCGGGGCCGGGTTCTTCTCGGGCTTGTCGGCGACGACGGCCTCGGTCGTGAGGAACAGGCCGGCGATGGACGCCGCGTTCAGCAGGGCCGAGCGCGTGACCTTCACCGGGTCGTTGATGCCCGCGGCGAGCATGTCGACGTACTCACCCGTGGCGGCGTTGAGGCCGTGACCCGAGGGGAGGTTGCGGACGCGCTCGGCGACGACGCCGGGCTCGAGGCCCGCGTTGATCGCGATCTGCTTGAGCGGAGCGTCGACCGCGACGCGGACGATGTTCGCGCCGGTCGCCTCGTCGCCCTCGAGCTGGAGCTTCTCGAACGCGAGCTTGCCGGCCTGGATGAGGGCGACGCCACCACCGGCGACGATGCCCTCCTCGACGGCGGCCTTCGCGTTGCGGACGGCGTCCTCGATGCGGTGCTTGCGCTCCTTGAGCTCGACCTCGGTCGCCGCGCCGGCCTTGATGACCGCCACGCCGCCGGCGAGCTTCGCGAGGCGCTCCTGGAGCTTCTCGCGGTCGTAGTCGCTGTCGGTGTTGGTGATCTCGTTGCGGATCTGCTGCACGCGCGCCGAGATCTCGGTGGCGTCGCCGCCGCCGTCGACGATCGTGGTCTCGTCCTTGGTGATGACGACCTTGCGGGCCGTGCCGAGCAGGTCGAGGGTGACGTTCTCGAGCTTGAGGCCGACCTCCTCGGCGATGACCTGGCCGCCGGTGAGGATCGCGATGTCCTGCAGCTGCGCCTTGCGACGGTCGCCGAAGCCGGGGGCCTTGACGGCGACCGACTTGAAGATGCCGCGGATCTTGTTCACGACGAGCGTGGCCAGGGCCTCGCCGTCCACGTCCTCCGCGATGATGAGGAGCTGCTTGCCGGACTGGATGACCTTGTCGACGATCGGCAGCAGGTCCTTGATGTTCGAGATCTTCGAGTTGACGATCAGGATGTACGCGTCCTCGAACACGGCCTCCTGGCGCTCGGGGTCGGTGACGAAGTACTGCGACAGGTAGCCCTTGTCGAAGCGCATGCCCTCGGTGAGCTCGAGCTCGGTGCCGAAGGTGTTCGACTCCTCGACGGTGACGACGCCCTCCTTGCCGACCTTGTCGATCGCCTCGGCGATGATCGCGCCGATGGTGGAGTCGCCGGCGGAGATGGACGCGGTGGCGGCGATCTCCTCCTTGGTCTCGATCTCCTTCGCGGCGGCCTTGAGCTCCTCCGTGACGGCGGCGACGGCCTTCTCGATGCCGCGCTTGAGGCTGATGGGGTCGGCACCCGCGGCGACGTTGCGGAGGCCCTCGCGGACCAGGGCCTGCGCGAGGACGGTCGCGGTGGTGGTGCCGTCACCGGCGACGTCGTCGGTCTTCTTGGCGACCTCCTTGACGAGCTCAGCGCCGATCTTCTCGAACGGGTCGTCGAGCTCGATCTCCTTGGCGATGGAGACGCCGTCGTTCGTGATGGTGGGGGCGCCCCACTTCTTCTCGAGGACGACGTTGCGGCCACGCGGGCCGAGGGTCACGCGGACCGCGTCGGCCAGGATGTTGAGGCCGCGCTCGAGGCCGCGGCGGGCTTCTTCGTCAAAAGCGATGATCTTAGCCATGTGTATCTCTCGTCCCTCCCGGACGTCAGGAAAAAGGCAGTCGTCTAGCACTCCCCGTGAGGGAGTGCCAGGGACGATTCTGGCACTCGCCCTACGGGAGTGCAAGCGAGCCGCTCACAGGCGGCGGCCTGGGGGAGGACACGTGGCGGACATGCGCGACGCCGCCGTCCCGGGGACGGCGGCGTCGTGGGAGCGCGGAGTCAGCCCAGCGTGACCTTCTCGGCCTGCAGGCCCTTGGACCCCTGGCCGATCTCGAAGACGACCCGCTGCCCCTCCTCGAGGACCTTGTATCCCGACATCTCTATGGCCGAGTAGTGGACGAAGACGTCCTGCTGGGCGGCGCCGCCCTCTACCGGGTCCACGGTGATGAATCCGAACCCCTTCTCCCCGTTGAACCACTTCACGGTTCCGTTGGCCATGTGCTTCTCCCAGTGCGACTGCGCGATGGCGGGGGCGCGGTACCGCCACCCCCGGGTCGATCGCGGAGCCCTGCATCGGCCCCGCGACACGCCCTCGGGACGGCGGCGTGCAGAGCCGGGACGCGAGGGGCATGCGACCAGGCAGCACGATAGCCAGGCTGGCGCATCCGGTGCCCGGTTTCCCCACGGGCCCGACGGGGCCCGCCGTCGTCTAGCCGCGGGCCGCGTAGTCCGCGCCGAGGACAGCCGTGAGGCGCGCCGCCTGGGCGGCCGCCGTGCCCTGCGCGGGGCGGAACTGCTCGGACTGCTGCACGTCGCCCACCCCGAGCTGCGCCACGAGCCCGCGGGCCGCGCCCTCGTCCGCTGCGTCGTAGTAGTAGACGGTGGTCGTCGTGATGTCGGACGAGCTCGCGTTCACCCGGGAGCCGATCTTCCAGCCGGCCGTCTGGAGCGCTGTGGCGGCCTTGGCCGAGAGGCCCGACGTGCGGGTGCCGTTGAGCACGGTCACGACCATCCCTGGGACCGTGATGGGCGCCACGGTCGGCGTCTCGGTGGGAGCCGCCGCCTCCTCGGAGGCGCTGTCGTTCGGGATGATGTCCGTGAAGGACACCCGGTCGTCGATCACGAACAGCCCGACCACCCCGAGCCCGACGAGGAGGCCCGTGGCGAGCGCCGCCCAGGCGAACGCCCGGAACCGGTGATGGCGAGGGCGCGGGGCGCGGTGCGCGCCGACGCGGCTGAGGTCGCCGGGTACGTCGTCGAACCGGTCGGGAGCGTGGGAGGGCATGGCGGTCTCGAGTCTCCTCGGTAGGGCGCGGGTCAGCGCGCGTTCGGGCGGTGCGGGAGACCGGCGGGGAGCGCTCGCGCGGCGCGGGCCGCGGCGCGCGTCTCACGCAGTCGGAGGAGCCGGCCGACGAGGAGCGGGTCGTAGGCGAGCGCCGGACGCGTCTCGATGAGGGCGCCCAGCAGCTGGTAGTAGCGGGTGGCCGACAGGCCGAAGGCCTGGCGGATGGCCTCCTCCTTGGCCCCGGCGTGCCGGGTCCAGTCGCGTTCGAAGTCGAGGACGGCGCGCGAGCGCTCGTCGAGCTCGACGACGCCCGCGTCCTGGGGAGAGGGGGCGGTGGCGGAGCGGGCTTCGCGGTGGTCCACGGCGTGCTCCTTCCCCGACATCCCCCACATACTAGGGGCGGGATCCTGGGCGCCTCGCGAACGCGCGCGGGGTGTCCCGTCGGGCGGGCGACGGCCGGATCCGCCCACGCCGGGCGGCGAAGCGTCCTCGCCCGAGGAATCCTCGGGGCACCGCGTCGGTTGACCCAGGAGGCGCGCTGGGACGCCGCCCCTAGGATCGACCAGCGAGAAAGGACCCGCACCATGGCCTACGAGATCGAGAAGACCGACGAGCAGTGGCGTCAGGAGCTCTCCCCCGAGGAGTACGCGGTGCTGCGACAGCAGGCCACCGAGCGCCCCTGGACGGGCGAGCTGCTGGACGAGGACCGCACCGGCGTCTACGGCTGCAAGGCCTGCGGTGCCGAGCTCTTCACGAGCGACACGAAGTTCGACTCCCACTGCGGGTGGCCGAGCTTCTACGCGCCGAAGGAGAGCGACGCGGTCAAGCTGTACACCGACACCAGCCTCGGCATGAAGCGCGTCGAGGTCGTCTGCGCACGGTGCGGATCGCACCTCGGGCACGTCTTCGACGACGCCCCGCAGACCCCCACGGGCGACCGGTTCTGCATGAACTCGGTCTCCATGTCGTTCCGCACGGCGGAGTGACCCCGATGCCGCGGCACCGGGCGGGCGGCGACGCCGACCCGACCGGGCCCGGCACCCCCGTGCTCGACGCGCTGCGCGGGCGGCGCTCCCGCTCCTCCGTGGGTGCGGCCTCGCCCTCGCACGAGGACCTCGTCCCGCTCGTCGAGGCCGCCTGCCGGCTGGCCGACCACGGAGGCCTGCGCCCCTGGCGCGTCATCGAGATCCGCGGGACCGCGCGCGACCGCCTCGGCGCGGCGATGGACGAGGCGGCAGGTGACGCCGGATCCGGCAAGCACGGCAAGAAGGTCCATCGCGCGAGCCTGCTCGTCGCCGTGGTCGTCCGCCGCACGCCCAGCCGCAAGGTCCCGGAGTGGGAGCAGGAGGCCGTCGCCGCCGGCGTGGCCCACGCGCTCACGCTGCTGCTCGAGGAGCAGGGCTGGGGCGTCTTCTGGCGCACCGGGGGTCTCACGCGCAGCGACCCGGTCCGCCGCATGCACGGGCTGTCCGACGGGGAGGACCTGCTCGGGTGGCTGTACGTCGGCGACGCCGAACCCGACGGCAAGGGCCCGCGCATCGTCGTCCCCGGCGAGCGGATGATCACGGTCCTCGACTGAGGCGACCGTCTCGAGCCGGCCACGGGACTCGAACCCGTAACCGCCGCATTACAAGTGCGGTGCGCTACCAATTGCGCCAGGCCGGCCGACCGCCCTCGCGGGCCGTCGATCCATCATAGGAGCCGGTGCGCCGCCTACGGCGCGGTGGCGGGGGTCGCCTCGGGGGCGGGCGTCGGCGTGGAGGTCGGGTCCTGCCCCGCGGCCTGCAGCACGAACGCCGCGAACGCCTTGGCGTCGTCCGGCTGACCCGTGTACTGCCGCTCGCCGACGACGATGACGGGAGCGCCGACGACCTTCGCGACGTTGGAGTCGGGGATGTCGCCGTTGAGGACGCGATCGGTGGCGGCGTTGACCCAGGACTGGAAGCGCTGGTCCGCGATGCACTTCGCCACGTCGGGCGACGAGGCGCCAGCCTGCCCCGCGAGCTCCGTGATGCGCTCGTCGCTGAGCCCCGTGCTCTGCTCCGCCGGCTGCTCCGCGAACAGGGACGCGTTGAACGCCCAGAAGTCGTCGGGCGAGGTGTCGGCGACGCAGGCGGCGGCGTTGGCAGCGCGCTGCGAGTACCCCTGCGACTTGCTCGTGAGTATGGCGACGGGGTGCACCTCGACGGTGGCGGCGCCGGACTGCAGCCACCCCTCCATCTGCGCCCCGTTCGTGTCCTGGAACTCCTTGCACGCCGTGCAGAGGTAGTCGACGTACACGCGGATGTGGGCGACGCCGGCGGCCTCGGACTGGGTGGGGACCGGGACCTGCTGCGGCTCGAGCGCCCGGGTGGGGACGGCTGCCAGGTCCTTGCCGATGAGGATGCCGTCGCTCGCCATGTTCTGGGGGCCGGGTCCGGCGGGGCGGGCGCCCTGGACGACGATGAGGCCGACCACGACCACGACGGCGACGAGCGCCACCGCGATGCCGCCGCGCACGAGGCCGCGCGTCGCGACGTCGCGACGTCGCTGCTTCATGCGGTTGAGCCGGGCCTTCTCGCGCGCCGCCTCGCGGCGTCGACGATGGCCGCCGTGCGGTTCGTGCGCGGGCGGCGTGCTGCTCATGGATCCTCGCTCAGGGGATGGATGTCGGGTGCGGGCGGGCTCCCGCACGACCTCAGGACTCTAGGCGGGCAGCCTGGGAAAGCGATGACGCGGCCGCGCGAGGAGGTCGTCCATCCGACGATACAGGCTCGGCGGCGGAGGTCCCCAGGTGGGGAATAGCCGCCGATCCGCATCATGGTGCGCTTCCCGCTCCATGGCCCTCGTGCAATACTCATCGGGTGGTCGTCGTCGCCCACAGCGATGAGCCATGAGCATCACATCCATCACCACGGATCGTCGGGCACGTACCTGCCCGTGAAGGAGAACACCGAAATGGCATCAGTAACTTTCGACAAGGCCACGCGCCTGTACCCGGGCTCCACCCGCCCGGCCGTCGACCAGATCGACCTGGAGGTCGCCGACGGCGAGTTCCTCGTCCTCGTCGGCCCGTCCGGCTGCGGCAAGTCGACCACCCTCCGCATGCTCGCGGGCCTCGAGGAGGTCAACGACGGCAACATCTTCATCGGCGACCGCAACGTCACGGACGTGCCGCCGAAGGACCGCGACATCGCGATGGTGTTCCAGAACTACGCGCTGTACCCCCACATGACCGTCGCCGAGAACATGGGCTTCGCGCTCAAGATCGCCGGCGTCGGCAAGGACGAGCGGGCCACCCGCGTCCTCGAGGCCGCCAAGCTCCTCGACCTCGAGCCCTACCTCAGCCGGAAGCCCAAGGCCCTCTCCGGCGGCCAGCGCCAGCGCGTCGCCATGGGCCGCGCCATCGTGCGCCAGCCGCAGGTGTTCCTCATGGACGAGCCGCTGTCGAACCTCGACGCCAAGCTCCGCGTCCAGACCCGCACGCAGATCGCGTCGCTCCAGCGCCGCCTCGGCGTCACCACGGTCTACGTCACCCACGACCAGACCGAGGCGCTCACCATGGGCGACCGCATCGCGGTCCTCAAGGACGGCGTCCTGCAGCAGGTCGGCACCCCGCGCGACCTCTACGAGAAGCCGCAGAACGTCTTCGTGGCCGGCTTCATCGGCTCGCCCGCGATGAACCTCTTCACCGCGAACGTCGTCGACGGCGGCGTGCAGTTCGGCTCCGCCGTGGTGCCCGTCGAGCGCGACGTGCTCACGAACGCGAGCGGAAACGCCGTGACCATCGGCGTGCGTCCCGAGGACGTCGTCGTCTCCACGACGCAGGGCCAGGGCCTCTCGGTCACGGTCGACCTCGTCGAGGAGCTCGGCGCAGACGGCTACCTCTACGGCCACACCGACATCGAGGGCAAGCGCACCGACCTCGTCGCGCGCGTCGACGGCCGCCTGCACCCGAACGCCGGCGACACCGTCTTCATCACGCCGCAGCCGGGCCACCTCCACGCCTTCGACGCCGAGAGCGGCCTCCGCCTCAACGCGCCGGTCGCCGCGGGCTGATCCGCTCCGTCACCGCACGTCCGCTGCCGCGGTCCCCTCGCTCCCCCGGGAGCACCGGGGCCGCGGCAGCGGCGTTTCCGGGGTCGGGTAGGGTCGCACCATGGCCGGATCCCTCAACATCACCGCGGCGACGGTCGACCCCGCGCTCCTCGACCTGCCGTGGCAGCTGCCGCTCGACGAGTGGCCCTCCTCGGCCATCGCGACCCTGCCGAAGGGCATCTCGCGGCACCTCGTGCGGTTCGCGAACCTGTCCGGCTACGTGATCGCCATCAAGGAGACGACGGACGAGATGGCGCGCGGGGAGTACGACATGCTGCGGACGCTCCAGCGCCTCGAGATCCCGTGCGTGGAGCCGGTCGCGGTCATCACGAACCGCACGGACGAGGACGGCGACCCGCTCAAGTCGGTGCTCGTCACGCGCCACCTCAAGTTCTCGCTGCCCTACCGGGCGCTCTTCTCCCAGCAGCTCCGGCCCGACACGGCGACGCGTCTCGTCGACGCCCTCGCCGTGCTCCTGGTGCGCCTGCACATGATCGGCTTCTTCTGGGGCGACGTCTCGCTCTCGAACACCCTCTTCCGGCGCGACGCCGGCGCGTTCGCGGCCTACCTCGTGGATGCCGAGACCGGCAAGCTCTTCAACGGCGGCCTCTCCAACGGGCAGCGCGAGAACGACCTCGAGATCGCGCGGGTCAACATCGCCGGCGAGCTCATGGACCTCGAGGCCGGGGGCCGCATCGAGGAGGGGCTCGACCCGCTCGAGACGAGCACGCGCATCGTGGCGCAGTACCGGATGCTCTGGAAGGAGCTCACGGGACGCGAGGAGTTCCCCACCTCGGAGCGGTGGCGCATCAACGAGCGCGTCGACCGGCTCAACGACCTGGGCTTCGACATCGAGGAGCTCGCCATCCGCACCACCGCGGAGGGCTCGCAGGTGCGGATCCAGCCCAAGGTCGTCGACGCCGGGCACCACCAGCGGCGGCTGCTGCGCCTCACGGGCGTGGACGCGCAGGAGAACCAGGCCAGGCGCCTGCTCAACGACCTCGACTCCTACACCGCGGCGGCCGACAAGCAGGACCACGACGAGGAGATGGTGGCCCACGAGTGGCTCGCCCGCGTCTTCGAGCCCGTCGTGCGCGCGATCCCCCGCGACCTCCGCGGCAAGCTCGAGCCCGCCGAGGTGTTCCACCAGCTGCTGGAGCACCGCTGGTACATGTCGCAGAAGATGAACCGGGACATCCCGCTGGCGGAGGCCGTCACGGCCTACGTGCAGGACATCCTCCGCCACCGCCGCGACGAGGCGACCGTCATCGATCCGCCCACCGAGTCGATCGGCGTGATCGAGGACGAGTCGGACGTGCCGATCACCGAGGCCGAGGCCGCCGAGGACTGGCGCGCGAAGGTCTGATTTCCGCTGGCCGAGGCCGCACGCACGAGGAGCCGGGACCCTGGGGTCCCGGCTCCTCGTGCGTGCGATGGGCTACTTGCGGCGGGCCGCCGTGCGCAGCTTGCCGATCTCGTACAGCGTGACGCTCGCCGCGATGCCCGCGTTGAGCGACTCGGTGGAGGCGCCGATCGGGATGGACACGACGGTGTCGCAGGTCTCGGTGACGAGGCGCGACAGGCCCTTCCCCTCGGAGCCGACGACGACGACGATCGGCCGGTCGGCGAGCGTGAACTCGTGCAGCGACATGTCGCCGCCGCCGTCGAGGCCGACCACGAAGACGCCGCGCTGCTTGAGCGCCTTGAGCGTCTGCGTGAGGTTCGACGCCATGGCGACGGGCGTGCGCGCGGCGGCGCCGGCGGACGTCTTCCACGCGCTCGCGGTGAGGCCGACCGAGCGTCGCTGCGGCACGATCACGCCGTGGCCGCCGAACGCGGCGACCGAGCGGATGATCGCCCCGAGGTTGCGCGGGTCGGTGATGCCGTCGAGCGCGACCATGAGCGGCAGCTGGCCGCGCGAGATCGTCTTGTCGAGCAGCTCGATCGCGTCCGCGTACTCGTACGGCGGCACCTTGAGCGCGAGGCCCTGGTGCACGGCGTCGTGGCCGGCGATGCGGTCGAGCTCCGGTCGCATGACCTCGAGCACGGGGATCCCGCGCCCGGTGGCGAGCGACAGCACCTCCTTGACGCGGTCGTCGTACTCGATGCGCGAGGCGATGTAGAGGGCGGTCGCGGGGATCTTCGCCCGGAGCGCCTCGACGACCGAGTTGCGGCCGGTGACGACCTCGGACTCGTCCTGCTGCTTCGCGCGGCGGGCGCGCGGGGCGTCCGCACCCGCGGGCCGGTCGGTCGCGCGGGCGCGCGGCGGGGCCGAGCGGGGTGCGGGCGAGCGCTCGGCGCGCTCGTCGCGGCCGCGGTTGGCGCCCGCGGACGCCGCCTCGTACCGGTCCTTCGCGAGCTTGCGCTTGCCCGCGGGGTGGTACGGCCGGTCCTCTGCCTTGGGCGTGGGCTTCTTGCCCTCGAGGGCCTGCCTGCCCTGCCCTCCGGATCCCTTGAGCGGGCCCTTCTTGGTCTTGCGTACCGCGCCTGATCGGCTGGGCTTATTCGCCATCGATGCTCCAATGCGACCCGCCGGGCGAGTCCTCTATCGTGATGCCGGCCTCGGCCAGCTCCTGTCTGATGCGGTCGGCGAGGGCGAAGTCCCTGGCCTCCCGCGCGGTCTGTCGCTCGGCGATCCGGTGCTCGACCAGCGCCTGCAGCGCACGGCGCGCGGGCTGGTCGGACGCGGTGCGCCATTCGTCGGCGAGGGGGTCGATGCCGAGCACCGCCACCATGGCGGAGACGTCCGCGCGCTGGGACGCGGCCTCCGGGAGGTCGCCGGCGTCGAGGGCGGCGTTGCCCGCGCGGACGGCGTCGTGCAGCACGGCGAGCGCCTGCGGGACGCTGAGGTCGTCGTCCATCGCCTCGGCGAACGCGGCGGGCACGACGGCGGGCACGCCGTCCTCGGCAGCGGCCGCGGCCTGGAAGCGCGTGCCCGCGAGGCGCCGGGCGCTGCGGTCGAGGAACGTCTCGATGCGGTCGAGGGCGGCCTCGGCCTCGGCGAGCGCGCCGTCGTGGAACTCGAGGGTGGAGCGGTAGTGCGCGGATCCGAGGAAGTAGCGGACGACGACGGGACGGGCCGAGGTCAGCAGGTCGGCCGCGAACAGCGAGTTGCCGAGCGACTTGCTCATCTTCTGGCCGGCGACCGCGACGAGCCCGTTGTGCAGCCAGTACCGGGCGAACGGGTCCCCCGCCGCGCGCGACTGCGCCAGCTCGTTCTCGTGGTGCGGGAAGCGGAGGTCGAGGCCGCCGCCGTGGATGTCGAACTCGGCGCCGAGGTAGCGCGTGGACATGGCGGAGCACTCGATGTGCCAGCCCGGACGGCCGGCGCCCCACGGGGACGGCCACGACGCGCTCGCGGGCTCGCCCTGCTTGGCGCCCTTCCAGAGCGCGAAGTCGCGCACGTCGCGCTTGGCGCGCGGATCCGCGTCGGCCGCGGCCTCCATGTCGGCGGCGCGCTGGCGGGTGAGCTCGCCGTACTCGGGCCAGGAGGCGGTGTCGAAGTAGACGTCGCCCGACTCGTCGCCAGCGGGGTAGGCGTGCCCGCGCTCGATGAGGCGCGCGATGAGCACCTGCATCTCGCCGATGCTGGCGGTGGCGCGCGGCTCGTAGCTGGGCGGCAGGATCCCGAGGGCGCCGTAGGCGCGGGAGAACTCGAGCTCCACGCGGTAGGCGAGCGCCCACCACTCCTCCGTGTCGCCCGCCTCCTGACCACGGCGGGCGTTGTCGATGACCTTGTCGTCGATGTCGGTGACGTTGCGCACGAGCGTGACGTCGAGCCCGCGGTAGGTCAGCCAGCGGCGCAGCTGGTCGTACGCGAGGGCGGAGCGGAGGTGTCCGATGTGGGGGGCGGACTGGACCGTCGGGCCGCACACGTAGATGCCCACCCTGCCGTCGACGAGGGGGACGAAGTCCCGCAGGGACTGCGTCCGGGAGTCGTGGAGGCGCAGGGTCACACACAGATCCTAGTCAGCGCGCCTCCGCGCCCCCGCCGGGTGACGGCCGATGCGACGGGCCGCGGCGTCCCGGGCGCGCCCCGTCAGACGCGCTCGACGAGGGCCGTCGCGACCGCGGCGACTCCGTCGCCGCGACCCGTGAAGCCGAGCCCGTCCGTCGTGGTGCCCGCGAGCGAGACGGGCGCGCCGAGGGCGGCGGAGAGGATCCGCTCGGCCTCGGCCCGCCGCGGCGACAGCTTGGGGCGCACGGCCATGACCTGCACGGCCACGTTGACGATCCGGAAGCCGGCCCCGCGCACGAGCTCCGCGGTGCGCCGCAGGAAGACGTCGCCGTGCGCGCCGTCGAGCTCCGGGTCGTCGGTGCCGAAGATCCCGCCGATGTCGCCGAGGCCGGCGGCGGAGAGGAGCGCGTCGCACATCGCGTGGCTCACGGCGTCGCCGTCGCTGTGCCCCGCGAGGCCGGCCTCGCCCGGCCAGTGCAGGCCCGCGAGCCAGAGCGGCTGCGACGCGTCGACCGCGTGCACGTCGGTGCCGATGCCCGAGCGGAGGCGCGCGGCGGCGGATCCGCCCCCCGCCGCGCGTGCGACGAGCTCCTCCGCGCGACGCAGGTCCCACGCCGTGGTGACCTTGAACGCGAGCGCGTCGCCGGGGATCACGCGGACCCCGCCGCCCGCGGCCTGGAAGAGCGCCGCGTCGTCCGTGTGCTCGGCGGCGGCGGATGCGTACGCGGCGACGAGGGCGGCGCGCGGGAAGCCCTGCGGGGTCTGGACGCCCACGAGGTCGCTGCGGTCGACCGTGCCGAGGCACTCCCCCGCGGCGCCGACGCGCTTGACCGTGTCGGTGACGGGGAGGCCGGGGACGACGCCCGCGCCGTCGTCGCGCACGGCCCGGGCGACCGCGGCGAAGAGCGCGGTGGGCGTGAGCGCGCGCGCCGCGTCGTGCACGAGGACCGTGTCGACGGATGCGGCGAGCGCGTCGAGACCCGCCCGCACGGACCCCTGCCGGGTCGTCCCGCCCACCACGACGTCGACGGACGACCGGGCCGCGCCCGCGACGGCGTCGACGATGGCGGCCGTCTCGTCGAGGTGCGTCGCCGGTGCGACGACGACGACCCGCGCCTCCTCCGCGAGGTCGAGGACCGCGGACAGGGAGCGTGCCAGCAGCGTGGCGCCGCCGACCTCGACGAGCGCCTTCGGGATCCCGGCGCCGAGGCGGGTGCCGCTGCCCGCCGCCACCACGATCACGCCGAGCCGCGGGCCGTCCGGCGCCCCGTCGACGATCGCGGGGGCGGAGGGGGCGACGGGGTCGTGGCTCATGCGGTCAGGCTACCGGCGGGTCGGGGCGCGACGGCCGGGACGGAGCACGCCGAGAGGTCGTGCCCGGCCGGCGGATCAGGACGCGAGGACCTCGTCGAGCAGCGTGGACGCGTGCTCCTCGTCCGTCTTCTCCGCGAGGGCGAGCTCGCCCACGAGGATGCCGCGTGCCTTCTGCAGCATGCTCTTCTCGCCCGCGGACAGGCCGCGATCCTGGTTGCGGCGCCAGAGGTCGCGAACGACCTCGGCCACCTTCAGCACGTCACCCGACGCGAGCTTCTCGAGGTTCGCCTTGTAGCGCCTCGACCAGTTGGTGGGCTCCTCGGTGAACTCCGCCCGGAGCACCGCGAACACGCTCTCCACGCCCTCGCGCCCGATGACGTCGCGGACGCCGACCATGTCGACGTTCTCGGCGGGCACCTCGATCTGCAGGCCGCCCTGGTTCACGTCGAGCTTGAGGTACAGCTTCTCCTCGCCGCGGATGACCCTCTTCTTGACCTCGATGATGGTCGCCGCCCCGTGATGCGGGTACACGACGGTCTCGCCGACCTCGAAGATCATGGGTTCCCCGTTCTGTGGACTGCCGCCCAGGGTACCAGCCGGATCGGGCGCCCCCGCGGGCGGCCGGTCGGCACCTGATCCCGTAGGCTGGGCGGGTCAGCTGATACACGCGCGGACGCCCCCGGACGCCCCGGCGCCGGCTCCGTGCGACAACCGGAGGGTCCCGTGAGAGCGCGTACCGCATCGTCCATCGTCCTCGCGGCCCTGATCGCGGTCGGCACGTCGTCCTGCACCTTCATCACGCCCCAGGCCACGCGGATCTCCTACTACCCGAGCGACGGCTTCAACGCCACGGTCGGCGACATCGAGGTGCGGAACGCCATCCTCCTCACCGAGGGCGGCGGCGCCACCGGCGCGAGCCTCGTCGTCACGCTGGTGAACGACTCGGGCGGCAGCCAGCGGGTGTCGTTCCAGCACGAGACCTCCCCGGGCAGCGCCGACCGCGAGACCCGCACGGTCACGGCGGCCCCCGGCCTCACGAAGTTCGGCGCGGAGGACTCGCAGCGCATCGCGTTCGACACGGTCGAGCCGGAGCCGGGTTCGCTCACGAAGATCTACATCCAGTACGGCGACGCCGAGGGCGTCGAGATGGACGTGCCCGTGCTCAACGGCGACCAGGAGACGTACACGAACCTGGTGCCCGGCGAGACCGGGTCCACGCCCGACACGACCGTCACCACCACCCCCGTCTCCCCCAAGGGCGACGAGGGCCAGGGCGACTCCACGAACTGATCGGCCGGTCGCACGCGCGGCAGGCTGGACGACGAAGGCCCCGTCCCTGAGGGACGGGGCCTTCGTCGTGTGCGGAGCGCGCTACGCCTCGAAGCGGTAGCCGAGACCGCGCACGGTGACGAGCAGCACGGGGTCGGACGGCTCGCGCTCGATCTTGGAGCGGATCCGCTTGATGTGCACGTCGAGCGTCTTGGTGTCGCCGAAGTAGTCGGATCCCCAGACCCGGTCGATGAGCTGGCCGCGCGTGAGCACCCGGCCGGCGTTGCGGAGCAGCAGCTCCAGGAGCTCGAACTCCTTCAGCGGCATGGCGATCTCGCGGCCGTCGACCTCGACCGTGTGGCGCTCGACGTCCATGCGGACGAGCCCGACCTCGAGCACGTTGAGCGGCTCGTCGTCGACCTCGACGCGGCGGCGGAGCACGGCGCGGATCCGGGCGAGCAGCTCCCGCGTGGAGTACGGCTTGGTGACGTAGTCGTCGGCGCCGAGCTCGAGGCCCACGACGATGTCCACCTCGGAGTCCTTCGCGGTGAGCATGATGATCGGCACCGCCGAGCGCGTGCGGATCTCGCGGCAGACCTCGGTGCCCGGGAGGCCCGGGAGCATGAGGTCGAGCAGGATCAGGTCGGCGCCGTCCTTGTCGAACGCCGCCACGGCCGCGGGGCCGTCCTCGACGACGTCGACCTCGTAGCCCTCCCGCTGGAGCAGGAAGGCGAGCGGCTCGCTGAGCGACGCCTCGTCCTCGACGAGCATGATGCGTGTCACGTTGGTTCTCCGATGTCCGTACCGGCGAGCGCCGGGGTCTGCGATGCCTCGGGGAGGCGGATGGTGAAGGTCGAGCCGCGGCCGGGACGGGACCAGACCCGCACGTCGCCGCCATGATTCTGCACGACGTGCTTGACGATGCTGAGCCCGAGCCCCGTGCCCCCGGTGTCGCGGGCGCGGGCCTGGTCGACGCGGAAGAAGCGCTCGAAGATCCGGCCCTGCTCGTCCTCGGGGATGCCGATGCCCTGGTCGGTGACCACGACCTCGACGGCGCCGTCCTCGTGCATCACGCCGATCCCGACGCGGGAGCCGTCCGGCGAGTAGTTGACGGCGTTGCTCAACAGGTTCGCGACCGCCACCACGAGGAGGGCCTCGTCGCCGTAGACGGTGGTGCGCGAGCGCTTGCCGCGGGCCAGCTCGATGCCGCGGAGCTCCGCGCCGAGCCGCACCTGGTCGAGCGCGACGCTGATCACGTGGTCGACGTCGACGGGCTCCGCCTTCTCCAGCGCGTTGGCGGCCTCGAGCCTGGACAGCTCGATGATCTCCTGCGTGATCCGCGCGAGCCGCGCCGACTCCGTGGTCAGCCGGGCCGCGAAGCGCCGCACCTGCACCGCGTCGTCCGCGCACGAGTCGAGCGCCTCCGCGAGCAGCCCGACCGCGCCGATGGGCGTCTTCAGCTCGTGGCTGATGTTCGCCACGAAGTCACGGCGCACCTGGTCGAGCCGGTGCGACTCGGTGCGGTCCTGCGCGAGGAGGAGCACGTAGCGCGTGCCGAGGCGGGCCACCCGCACGTGCATCTGGAACTCCGCGGCGCCGAACGGGCCGCGTGCGAGCGACACCTCCTCGGCCATCGGCTCGCCGGACCGGCGCACGCGGTCGACCATGGCGACGAGCTCCGGGTGCACGAGCGCCTGGTGGAAGACGAGGCCGGAGGAGATGGCGCCGGGCGACGCCTTCATCACGTTGTTGGAGGGATCGAGCACGATGCCGGCCGACTCCAGCGCGTCGAGCACCTGGTCGACGCCGTCCGGGACGACGGGGTTCGTGATCTCGACGGCACGGTCGCCGCGGTCCGCCGCGTGGTGCAGCAGCCACACGAATCCCGCGCCGACCGCCAGACCGATGAGGAGGCAGACGAGCACCAACGCACCGGTGTCCATGCGCCCACACTAGGAGACGGCGTCGGGGCGTCCCGGCCGTCCCCCTGCCGCATCGGGGCGGCGGGGCCACGAATTCAGCTCGACGGCACCGTGCGTTAACCTCGCATGACCAGAGTCGGAGGGACGTGGACCCGGCCCGGGGTCCGCCATGCCCGAGAACCACCCCGCCCCTCCTGCAGCGGGGCGGACTGAGAGGACGTCCCCCATGCGCGAAGTGTTCCAGCAGGAGCTCCACGAGGTGCAGGAGCGTCTCATCGAGATCTCCGCGCTCGTCGCCATCTCCATCGAGAACGCGACCCGCGCGTTCAACGAGTCGAACGTCAGCCTCGCTGAGACCGTGATCGAGCAGGACCGCCGCATCGACGAGCTCGCGACGAGCCTCGACGAGCTGGCCATCAACATCCTCGCCCGCCAGCAGCCGGTGGCGCGCGACCTCCGCATCGTGGTGAGCGCCCTCCGCATCAGCGCGTCGCTCGAGCGCATGGGCGACCTCGCCGAGCACATCGCGCAGCTGTCGCGCTACCGCTTCCCGGACAAGGTGGTGCCGAAGTCGCTCCGCCCCACGTTCCTCGAGCTCGGCCAGCTCGACGTGGCCATCGCCCGCAAGCTCACGGACCTCCTCACCACGGAGGACCCGAAGCTCGCCGAGGAGATCCGCAACGACGACGACCGCATCGACGAGCTGCACCTCAGCGTCTTCGACAAGGTGCTCGGCGAGACCTGGAAGGGCGCGGCCGTCGACACGGTCGACTCCACCCTCGCCAGCCGCTACCACGAGCGCTTCGCCGACCACGCGGTGTCCATCGCCAAGACCGTGCAGTACCTCGCGACCGGCGACTGGGTCCAGGCCGACGGCTGATCCCCGCCCGCCGGCCGAGTGCCGGCCCGCCGCGCCGCGGTGACATGACGAGAGCCCGACCGGATGATCCGGTCGGGCTCTCGTCGCCCGTGCGGGTGGGCCTACTTCTTGCTGCCCTGCGCGGCGACGGCCGCGGCACCTGCTGCGGCCGCCTCGGGGTCGAGGTACTCGCCGCCCGGGACGAGCGGACGGAAGTCCTCGTCGAGGCGGTACACGAGTGGGATGCCGGTGGGGATGTTGAGCTCGGCGATGTCCGCGTCCGAGATGCCGTCGAGGTGCTTCACGAGCGCGCGCAGCGAGTTGCCGTGCGCCGTGACGAGGACCGTGCGGCCGGAGGCGAGGTCGGGCTGGATGTCGGACTCCCAGTAGGGCAGCATCCGCTCGATGACGTCCTTGAGGCACTCGGTGCGGGGCAGGTCGTCGCCGAGGTCGGCGTAGCGCGGGTCGGCCGACTGCGAGTACTCGTCGTCGTCGGCGATGGGGGGCGGCGGCACGTCGAACGAGCGGCGCCAGGTGGCGAACTGCTCGGGGCCGTACTCGGCGAGGGTCTGCGCCTTGTCCTTGCCCTGGAGCGCGCCGTAGTGGCGCTCGTTGAGGCGCCAGGTGCGCTGGACGGGGATCCACGAGCGGCCGGCGCGCTTGAGCGCGATGTTCGCGGTGTCGATGGCGCGGATGAGGACGGAGGTGTGCAGCACGTCGGGGAGGATGCCGGACTCGGCGAGGAGCTCGCCGGCGCGCTGCCCCTCCGCGACGCCCTGCTCGCTCAGCTCGACGTCCACCCATCCGGTGAACAGGTTCTTCTGGTTCCAGTCGCTGTTGCCGTGACGCAGCAGCACGAGGGTGCGGGGTTCAGCCATGCGACCAGCCTATCGAGCGATGCGAGACTGGTCCCATGCCCGGCGCCGCCTCCCCCGTAGGCTCCGTGACCCGCGGGACGACCAACACGAACCGCCTCCGGCGCGTCGACAGGTGGATCGCGACCCTCGACTCCCTGCGCCTCGCGACCGACCCGCTCGTGGTCGACCTCGGCTACGGCGCGAGCGGGATCACGGCCCTCGAGATGCACCGGCGGCTGCGCGCGACGCGGCCGGACGTGCGCGTGGTGGGCATCGAGATCGAGCCGGGGCGGGTCGCGCGGGCGCGCGGGCAGCTCGCGGCATGGCCCGACGCGTCCGCCCGCGAGCGGGTGGCCTTCGCCCGCGGCGGCTTCGAGGTGCCGCTGCCGGGCGGCGAGCGGGCCACCGTGATCCGCGCGTTCAACGTGCTGCGGCAGTACGACGAGACGGAGGTGCCGGCCGCCTGGGCACGCATGGCCGCGCGGCTGGCTCCCGGCGGATCCGTCGTGGAGGGCACGTGCGACGAGATCGGCCGCATCGCGAGCTGGGTCGACGTGCGCGCGGACGGCCCCCGCAGCCTCACCATCTCGCTGCGGCTCACGGGACTGGAGCTGCCGTCGATCGTGGCGGAGCGCCTGCCGAAGGCCCTCATCCACCGCAACGTCCCCGGCGAGCGGGTGCACGGGGTGCTGGCCCTGCTCGACCGGAGCTGGATCCTCAGCGCGCCGCTCGGCGTGTACGGGCCGCGCCAGCAGTGGCTGGGCGCGGTGCGGCGGATGCGCGACGCCGGCGTGCCCGTCGAGGGCGGCCACGCGCGCTGGCGGCTCGGCGAGCTGACCGTGCCGTGGTCCGCGGTGGCGCCGGGCGCCTCCTGATCCCAGGGGCGCCCGGCCCCGGGTGATCAGGACGGCAGCCGGAGGATGCGCGCCACGTTCCAGCGCGGGCCGGGGAACTCGGCGTCCGATCTCGTGGAGGCCCCGGGCATCGCCGTCATGGCCGGCATCTGCGACATGCCCGACATCGAGGCCATGCCGGACATCCCGTCCATCCCCGCCATCGCGTCCGACGCCTCGGTCGGGTCCGCGCCCCACATCGGGGGCATGCCCACAGCCTGCTGCATGATCGCGCCGGTCGGCATCGACGGGGTGGTGCTCCGCAGCGGCTCGACGGTGCGGCCCCCGGCGCCGCAAGGGACGGTCACGTCGACCGTCGCCCGATGCGCGTCCTCGTCCATGCTCACGACGCGGACCGACATGCCGTGACGGAGGTCCGCTTCGTCACCCGGCACGAGGCGCTCGGCCATCTCCGAGGTGTCCCCCGGCCGCACGGCGATGGAGGTGGCCTCGGGGTACAGCGGATCCGTCCTCGAGAGCTGCACACCGGACGGCCGCACGTCGTGCGGCGCGGCCGGGGAGTCGTAGACGTTCGCGTACTCCTGCCCGTCCACGACGTCCCGGTACTGCACGAACCAGCTGACGGACGGGTCCCGAGGATCCGCCCAGGAGATGATCCGCTGGGCGTCGAAGCCGCTCGACATGGTGCTTATCGTGACGCGGCGCGCGGCCCCGCACGTGGGCACGACGCGATGCGAGATGAGCCCCAGGCGGTCGAGCGTGCCTGCGGTGAAGGGCAGGAACGTGTACGCGTGGCCCATCAGGTCGGCGTCGTTCCCGTACTCGTCACGGGCGCAGGAGGCGGGCATGGCGTGCTCGTCGTAATCCCACGCGTCGGAGCACTGCACCGAGGACGCGTGGAACAGCGACATGTTGTGCCCCAGCTCGTGCGAGATCGTGGTCGGCAGGTCGGCGTCGATGAAGAGGAATCCGCCGTCGTTCACGCCCTCGCCCTCCGACGCGTTGGAGAACCGCTCGCACGAGAGGCTCTCCGGCACCATCGCCATGAGGTGCTTGTCCGGACCGGGCGTGAAGCCCGAGTACTGGAGGGCGAAGGCGTTGATCGATGCGAAGTCGTCGCAGCGCACGTTCGGGTCGTCGGGGACCTGCCAGTCGCTGATGGAGGCGGCGTTGATGTGCACGCGGCCGTGCGTCTCGTTCGCGTAGTAGGCGTCCGCCTGGCTGAGCCGCGTCGCGACGTCCTCCGGGGTGTAGTTCGGGTCGATTCCCTGTGGCGCGACGAGGACCGCGGTGACCTCCTCGACCGCGGCCTGCCCCTTGGGGGTCGCGGCCTCCACCCGGTACGGCGCGGTCGTGGTGCCGCGACCCGCCGCGCCGGCGGGGGATGCGGTGGCCGCAGCGATGGCGAGCACCGCGAGGGTGCAGAGGATCGTCGGTCTCGTGATGCGCATGGGGCTCCTGTCAGACCCGCCGGAGCGGGGGGGGGACGTTCTCCGCAGGACCGTCACGACGGGCGGTCGGCGTGCGAGCACGTCGATGCGCAGATGCCGCGGGGACCGGTGCCCGTGGTGGGCCTGACACTAGGGCGGTCAGACGATCGTCGGGCGGAGACCGCACAAGGCCTCCTCCGCGCCGTCAGACCTCCGGCAGCGCCGCCCGGGCGGTCTCCGCGTCGACGCCCGCCGCGACCTGGAGGTCGACGAGGAGCGGACGCAGCAGCATCACGAGCATCACCTCGCCGACGGGCGCCCCGGGGATGAGCTCCCTCGGATCCAACCGCACGGCCACGAGCACGAGGTTCTGCTGCGCGAGCGGCGCGGCCGACGGGTCGGTCAAGCTCTGGCCGAGGAGGTTGACGCCGTTGGACACGGTGGCCAGCAGCTCCGCGAGCACCGGCCGCCTCACCCCGTCGACCACGAGGAAGTCGATGCGCCGCGAGATGACGCGCAGGTTCCGCACCGCGAGGTCCATGCCGTCGAGCACGCGCCGCTGGGCGCGCAGCTCCGGCAGGTGACGGCGGAGGAATGGGGAGATGCGCGCGATCGAGATGGCCGAGTCCGCCGCGGCGCTCCACGCGTCGATGAGCGGCTGGGTGCGCCGCAGCCGGTCGAGCGCGCGGTCGGCCGCGGTCGCGTCGCCGAGCCGCAGCGCCGTGACGAGCGACGTGAGCGCGTACGAGCACTCGGAGAAGACGCGGCGAGCCTCGCGGATCGCCTGCCGGCGCGGATCCCGCGGGATGAGCGCCGTCGCGAGCAGGGCCACCGCGCCGCCCACGAGCCCGTCGACGCTGCGCACGAACACGCCGCCGGGCGGCGCGGGCAGGAGCGCCACCAGGACGGCCTGCACGCCCGCCGCCACCGCGAACGCCGCGTTCGACGACAGCAGCCGCGCGACCAGCAGCGTCGCCAGGATGATGACGAACAGCTGCCACGCTCCCCGCCCGATCCCGAGCAGCAGCACCTCGCTGAGCGTGATGCCCACGGTCATGCCGATCGCCGTCTCGAGCACGCGCACGGGCCGGGCGTCACGCACGAAGCCGAGGCTCGTGATGGTGACGGTCGTCGCGAGCAGCGGGGTGTCGTGGCCGAGCACGTGGTGCGCGAAGGCCCAGCCACCCGTGGCGGCGATGGCGATCTGCAGGGCGGCGGGCGCGGATCCCCACAGGCGCAGGAGCGCGGCGCGCGGATCCGCCCGGTGCCTCAGGGTGCGGGCGGCACGGGCCGACCGCTCCCGCGCGCGCTCAGCGGCGGACCGCACCGAGCCGCGGCAGGCGGGGGACGTCGGCCGAGCGGCCGGCGTCGGTGGGCACGATCACGTCCTGCGCGGCCTGGACGCGCACGTCGTCGGCGACCACCTCGAGCTGCGCGGCGGGATCCACGTTGCGGCGCACCACGGCGAGCGCGACGGGACCGAGCTCGTGGTGCAGGGCGCTCGAGGTGACGGCGCCGACGACCTCGCCGGGGGTCCCGTCGGCCTCGGCGGGGAGCCGCACCTCGGATCCGGTGCCGGGCAGGACCGCGTCCGACCCGTCGAGGTGCAGGAGCACGAGACGGCGCGGCGGCCGGCCGAGGTTGTGCACCTTGGCGACCGTCTCCTGTCCGCGGTAGCAGCCCTTGCTGAGGTGCACGGCGCTGCGCAGCCAGTCGAGCTCGTGCGGGATGGTGCGGTCGTCGACCTCGGTCGCGAAGCGCGGGCGCCACGCGGCGATGCGGAGCGCCTCGGCGGCGAGCGCGCCGGCGACCGGCAGCTCCCCGGAGGCGGCGCGCGCGGCGAGGGCCGGGAGCTCGGTGCGCGGGACGAGCCGCTCGCTCCAGGTCCAGCCGGCGGCCGGATGCGCGGCCGAGGTCGCGTACTGGTGGCCGCCGGGCACGACGGCGCCCCACGGATCCCGCCAGACGAGCGGCACCCCGGCGGGCGCGGCGACGGGCAGGTCGGGCTCGCCGAGCGTGCCGATCACCGCGAGCTCGGCCGTGCGGTCGGCGGGCTCGACGCGGAGCATGAAGCGCATCCGCTGCAGGTAGGCGAGCAGGGCGGCCGCATCTCCCGCGCCCAGGAGGAGCCACGTGCTGACGCCGTCGTCGAGCACGCCGACCGCGTGCTCGAGCCGGCCGTTCTGGTCGAGGAAGAGGGTCTCGGCGGAGTCGCCGGGGGCCAGATCGCGGAGCGACTGGCTGGTGATGGAGTCGAGCCACGTGAGCCTGTCCTCGCCGGTGACGGAGAGGACCGCCCGGTGCGAGAGGTCGACGACCGCGGTGCCGGCGGCGAGGGCGCGCTGCTCCGCGACGAGCGATCCGAGGTGCGCGGGCACGCCGGCGTCCGGGCCCTCCGCGGCGACGGCGCCGGGCAGGTCGAGGAACGGGGAGCGGAGGACGGGATCCGGGTCAGTCGACATGCGCCACCCGCCCGGAGGCGTGCGTGCGCAGCGGCTGGCCGAGGGCCGCGATGTCCCACGCCCAGAGGAGGTCGCGCTCCACGAGGCCGTAGAGCCGGGTGGCGCCCGTGTACTCCTTGGCTCCCTCGGTGCGCATGACCGCGTCGGTCGCGAGGTCGATGCGCGCGCTCTTCACCTGGCCGACGTACAGCTCGCTGACGCCGCCGGGATGCACGAGCGCGACCTCGACGTCGAAGCCGCCCTCCGCGTTCCGGAGGGTCTCGACCTCGTCGGCCGTGGTGAAGGGGCGCTCGCCCGCGGGCGGCAGCATGGCGGGGCCCGGGTCGCCGTCGGTGACGCGGCGTCGCAGCCGCCAGTAGCCGGTCTCGGTGACGAACGGCACGGGCCCGTCGTCGCCCTCGAGCCAGGCGTAGGAGGAGTAGTTGAGGTGGGGCAGGCCGTCGTGGCTGAAGCTGATGCGCTGGCCGAACTCGCGGCGCACCATCTCCTCGCCGACGGCGTACTCGACGACGCCGGTGCCCTCCCAGACCCCGAGGAGCCAGGAGAGCGGGACGAGCTCGGCGGGGAGGCCGGTCGGGATCTCGATCATGCGGCGCGCGGTCAGCGCTGGCCGCGGAAGAGGTTGTAGACCACGACGAGCGACACCCAGCCGATGGAGAGGCTCGCCAGGACCAGCAGTCCGGTGAAGAAGAGTTCCAGAGCAAGCAGCGACGACATGGCCTCAATCTACCCCACGGGCGGACGCGCCGGACCGGTGGGTCAGCCCGCGGCGGCCAGCAGGAGCACGACGACCGTGGCCGCCGCGAGCACGAGCACGGCGCCGACGACGCTGCCGGTGGCGCGGTCGACGAAGCCGGTCTTGCGGGGCAGCGCCAGCTGGATCACGAACGTCGCCACGACGCACGTCGCGAGCACGAGCGGGAACCACCGTGGCGCGTCGACGGGTCCGACCGCCACGGCCACCACGACCGCGCCGACCACGGCGGCGAGCCAGACGGGGACGATGCTGCGCAGGGGGGAGGTCACCCCGCAATCCTGCCCCACGTATCATGGGGTCAATTCATCCATGGAGGATCCCTGTGGCCCAGCTGTTGATCCTGACCTCGTCCGCGGACACCGACGTGCTCCCGGCGCTCGGGCTCCTCAGCCACCGGACGCGGCACATCCAGGCGGACGCCGCGAGCCTCGTCAACGCCCCCGCGGCCGACCTGGTGCTCGTCGACGCCCGCCGCGACCTCGCCAGCGCGAAGTCGCTCTGCAAGATCCTCACCACCACGGGCGGCGGCACGCCCCTCATCCTCGTGCTCACCGAGGGCGGCCTCACGGCGGTCAGCGCCGACTGGGGCGCCACCGACGTGATCCTCGACTCGGCCGGCCCCGCCGAGGTGGACGCCCGCGTGCGCCTCGTCATCGGCCGGGCTGCCCAGGAGCACACGGGCAGCCGGATCCAGGCGTCCGGCGTGGTCATCGACGAGGCGAGCTACTCCGCCAAGGTGCACGGCAAGCCGCTCGACCTCACGTTCAAGGAGTTCGAGCTGCTCCGCTTCTTCGCGAGCCACCCCTCGCGCGTCTTCACGCGCGAGCAGCTGCTCAGCGAGGTGTGGGGATACGACTACTTCGGCGGCACGCGCACGGTCGACGTGCACGTGCGGCGCCTCCGGGCCAAGCTCGGCGACCTCGAGTCGCTCATCGGCACGGTGCGCAACGTCGGCTACCGCTTCAACGTGTACGAGGAGGACAGTGAGCGCGTTCCCGCCCCCGTCGGCAGCTGACGTCCCGCGCGTCGCCGCCGTCGACGCGTCGCCCGAGACCGTCCGGCGCGTGCTCGCGCTCGCCGACCGCGCCCGATCCGTCGACGGCCCGGCCGCCTTCAACGAGCAGACCCGCCTGACCCTCGGCGCGGACGACGGCCCGCGCGCGCTCGTCGCGCCGGGTCCGGCCGGCCGGCCGATCGGGGCCGCCGTCGTCGCGCGCGGGGACGAGGGCGTCGAGGCCGAGCTGGTCGTGGATCCGGAGCACCGTCGCCTGGGCGTCGGCCGCGCGCTGCTGGACGCCGTGCTCGCCGAGGCCGGCGGCTCCCCCGTCTCGGTCTGGGCGCACGGCGACCACCCGGGTGCCCGCGCCATGGCGGCGGCGACCGGCCTCGACCGCGCACGCGAGCTGCTGCAGCTGCGCGCGTCGGTCGCCGAGGCGCGTGCGGGGCTCGGCGAGCGCCCGATGCCCGCGGGCCTCGCGCTCTCCTCCTCCACCCCGGACGACGCGGACGACTGGGTCGCGCTCAACGCGCGCGCCTTCGCCAGCCACCCGGAGCAGGGCCGGATGACCCGGCGCGACCTCGACGAGCGCATGGCCGAGCCCTGGGGCGACCCCTCGACCCTGCTGCTCGCCCGCGACGGCGACGGCCGGCTCGTCGGCTTCCACTGGCTGAAGGTGGAGGACGGCCAGGCGGAGGTCTACGTGCTGGGCGTCGATCCCGACCGCGCCTCACGCGGCCTCGGATCCGCCCTCCTGGCCGCCGGCCTCGACCTCCTGGCCGAGCGCGGCCACGACGAGGTCGACCTCTACGTCGAGGCGGACAACGCGCCCGCCCTCGCGCTGTACCGCCGGGCCGCCTTCCGCGACGCCGCGGTCGACGTCCAGTACCGCCGCGCCTGATCCGCCCTCCCCAGCACCCTCCCGGGGGCGGTTCACCGTGCGTTCACCTGCCGGAGGGTGGAGCGCGCACCGCGATGCCATGATGGGCGGATGGACAGCGAGACGTACATCGGCGACGCGAAGGCGGTCGCCGAATCCCTGGACGACTTCGACGAGGACGAGATCCTGGAGGACGACGGGACCCTCCCCGAGGGGCGCTTCCTCGACCGGGAGCTGAGCTGGCTGGCCTTCAACCGCCGCGTGCTCGAGCTCGCGGAGGACCCGCAGCTGCCGGTCCTCGAGCGCGCCAACTTCCTCGCCATCTTCGCGAGCAACCTCGACGAGTTCTTCATGGTCCGCGTGGCCGGCCTCAAGCGCCGCATCGCCACCGGGCTCGCCGTCCCCACCAACATCGGCCGCACGCCCGCCGAGGTGCTCTCGGCCATCAACGAGACCGCGTACCGCCTGCAGGTCCGCCACGCGGCGGCCTTCAACGACAGCGTCCGCCCGGCGCTCGAGGAGCAGGGCATCCGCATCGTCCGCTGGGACTCGCTCGACGAGGCCCAGCAGGACCGCCTGCACGAGCTCTTCTCCGAGCAGGTGTTCCCGGTGCTCATGCCCCTCGCGGTGGATCCCGCGCACCCGTTCCCCTACATCTCCGGCCTCTCGCTCAACCTCTCGGTGCGCATCCGCAACCCGAAGACGAACCGCCAGGAGTTCGCGCGCATCAAGGTGCCGCAGATGCTGCCGCGCTTCATGCCGCTCACGCCGGACACGCGCTCGGGCCCCATCGACTTCATCGCGCTCGAGGACCTCATCGCGAACCAGCTCGAGACGCTGTTCCCGGGAATGGAGATCGTCGAGCACCACGTCTTCCGCGTCACCCGCAACGAGGACGTGCAGATCGAGGAGGACGAGACCGAGAACCTCATCCAGGCCCTCGAGAAGGAGCTGCTGCGCCGCCGGTTCGGCCCGCCCATCCGCCTCGAGATCTCGGACGACATGGACGCGGTCACGCTCGACCTCCTCATGCGCGAGCTCGACATCACCGAGCAGGAGGTGTTCACGCTCCCGTCCCCGCTCGACCTCGGCGGCCTGTTCGACCTCGCCAAGCTCGACCGCCCGGCGCTGCACTACCCGAACAACGTGCCCACCACCGCGGTGGCCCTGAAGCCGGCCGAGGACAACTCCCGCGCCGACATCTTCCGCTCCATCGCGCAGCAGGACATCCTGCTGCACCACCCGTACGAGTCCTTCACCACGAGCGTGCAGGCGTTCCTCGAGCAGGCCGCCGCGGATCCGCACGTGCTCGCCATCAAGCAGACGCTCTACCGCACGAGCGGCGACAGCCCCATCGTCGAGGCGCTCATCGACGCGGCCGAGGCGGGCAAGCAGGTGCTCGCGCTCGTGGAGATCAAGGCGCGCTTCGACGAGCAGGCCAACATCACGTGGGCGCGCAAGCTCGAGAAGGCCGGCGTGCACGTCGTCTACGGCGTCGCGGGACTCAAGACGCACTGCAAGCTCGCGCTCGTCATCCGCCAGGAGAAGGGCGGGGTGCTCCGGCACTACAGCCACATCGGCACGGGCAACTACAACCCCAAGACGAGCCGCATCTACGAGGACCTCGGGCTCCTCACGGCGGACGACGTGGTGGGCAAGGACCTCACCCGGCTGTTCAACGAGCTCTCCGGCTACGGCATCGAGAAGAAGTTCAAGCGCCTGCTCGTCGCGCCGCTGCACCTGCGCAAGGGGCTCCTGAAGCGCATCGCCGTGGAGACGCAGAACGCGCTCGACGGCAAGCCGAGCGGCATCCGCATCAAGGTCAACTCCATCGTCGACGAGGCCATCATCGACGCGCTCTACCGGGCCAGCAACGCGGGCGTCCCGGTGCAGGTCTGGGTGCGCGGCATCTGCTCGCTCACGCCGGGGCAGCCGGGCCTCAGCGAGAACATCGAGGTGCGGTCCATCCTCGGCCGGTACCTCGAGCACTCGCGCGTGTTCTCGTTCGTCAACGACGGCGACCAGGCCACCTACATCGGCAGCGCCGACATGATGCACCGCAACCTCGACCGCCGCGTCGAGGCCCTCGTCCGTCTGGTGGCCCCCGCGCACCTGCAGGAGATCGAGGACCTCTTCGACCGCGCCATGGCCGACACCACGTCCGCGTGGATCCTCGACTCCGCCGGCGAGTGGACGCGCCGCAACCAGGACGCCGACGGCAACACCCTGGAGGACCTGCAGACCGCGGTCATGGGCATCGTCTCCAAGCGCAAGCGTCGCGTGCTCCGCTGAGCGCATCGCCGCACCGGGCACCTGCGGTCGGCGCTCCCGGGTCCTCCGGGGGCGCCGACCGCGACGCCGATCCGGCTAACGTGGCAGGCGTGACACCCCGCCCCACCGTGCTCGCCGCCGGCGCCGTCGTCTGGCGCGTGGTCGACGGCCGGATCCGGGTGCTCATCATCCACCGCACGCGCCTCCGCGACACCTCCCTCCCGAAGGGCAAGGTCGATCCCGGCGAGACCCTCCCGCAGACCGCCGTCCGCGAGGTGCACGAGGAGACCGGCTACCGGGTCGCGCTCGGCGTGCCCCTGGGCGCCATCGAGTACGGCATCTCCGGCGGGCGCCGCAAGGCCGTGCACTATTGGGCCGCCGAGGCGACCGAGGCGATCCTCGAGGCCGGCCGCTTCGAGCCGGGGGACGAGGTGGAGAGCATCGAGTGGGTCTCCATCCCCAACGCCCGCAAGCGCCTCGACTACCCGGGCGAGATCGACATGCTCGACCTCTTCGCCGGCCTCGTCGAGACCGGATCGCACCGCTCCTTCGCCCTCATCGCCCTGCGCCACGGCCATGCCGTGCAGCCGTACGAGTGGGACGGCCGCGACGCCGGACGGCCGCTGAGCGTCCGCGGGCGCGCCGAGGCCGCCTCCATCGTGCCGACCCTCGCCGCCTTCGGCCCGCGCGTCATCACGAGCAGCACGGCCGAGCGCTGCCTGCAGACGGTCGCGCCGCTCGCGGAGGCGCTCGGCCGCCGCGTGAAGGAGGACGCGGGCATCAGCCAGGACGCGTACGAGTCCGACGGCGGATCCGTGCGGGCGACCGTCGCGAAGCGCGTGCGCAAGGCCCGGAGCGCCGTGCTGTGCAGCCACAGCCCCGTGCTGCCCGAGATCCTGCACGAGATCGCGCTCGCCACCTCGACGCCGGCGGCCAGCCGCATGCCGCGAGCCGGCATGCTGTCGCCGGCCGAGTTCTCCGTGGTGCACCTGTCGGCGTCCGACCCGGAGGCCGGGATCCTCGCGGTGGAGACGTACGGACCCACCGCCTGAGGCGCCGCGGGATCCCTCGGGCATCTGCCCGACCGACCACTGTGCGCCCGCGCGCCTGAGCCCGTGCCGATCCGCGCGGTCTGTTCACCTCCCGTTCACCGGAATCGGCCGAGCCCGTCAAGAGCCCGACATAGCGTCTCGGAGGAGCCCGCACCGGCTCCGTCACAGCACGAATCACCCGGAAGGCTCCCCCACGTGAAGATCTCGCGTCTCGGCAGCGCAGCAGCGCTCGCCGCCGTCACCGCCCTCGCCCTCTCCTCCTGCGCCGCCAACGAGGCCCCCGCGGCGGGCGGCTCCTCGGCGTCCACGCTCCAGGGCACGCTCAACGGCATCGGCTCGTCCGCGCAGGGCTCGGCCCAGGAGGCCTGGGCCAAGGCCTTCCAGACCACCAACACCGGCGTCACCGTCAACTACTCGCCCGACGGATCCGGCGCCGGACGCGAGGCCTTCATGGCCGGCGGCCAGAACGCCAACTTCGCCGGCTCCGACCGCGCGCTCAAGACCGACGAGCTCACCGGCACCTTCGGCCAGTGCGCCGACGGCACCTCCGCCATCGACCTCCCCAACTACATCTCCCCCATCGCCATGGTCTTCAAGATCGACGGCGTCTCGGAGCTCAACCTCGACGCCGCCACGGCCGCGGGCATCTTCAAGGGCACCATCACGAAGTGGAACGACAAGGCCATCACGGCCCTCAACCCCGACGCGAAGATGCCGGACGCCCCCATCACGGCCGTGCACCGCTCGGACGACTCGGGCACCACGCAGAACTTCGGGGACTACCTCAAGGCCGTCGCCCCCACCGTGTGGGACGCCGCCTCCAGCGGCAAGTGGCCCTACCCGGGCGGCGAGGCGGCCCAGGGCACGTCCGGCGTCATCGACGCCGTCAACGGCGGCACCAATGTCATCGGCTACGCCGACGCGTCGCGCGCCGGTTCCCTCGGCACCGCCAAGGTGAAGGTCGGCGACGACTTCGTCGCGTACTCGCCCGAGGCCGCGTCCGCGATCGTCGAGGCCTCCCCGGAGGAGACCGGCCGCGCGGAGAACGACATCGCGATCAAGATCGACCACACCTCCACCCAGGCCGGCGTGTACCCGATCGTCCTGGTCAGCTACCTCATCGGCTGCCAGCAGTACAAGGACGCCGCCGTGGGCGAGCTCGTCCGCTCGTACTTCGAGTACGTGACCGGCGCCGAGGGCCAGAAGCTCGCCGCCGAGAAGGCCGGCGCCGCGCCGCTGTCCGACACGGTCGCCGCGCAGGTCAAGACCGCGGTCGCGTCCATCAAGTAAGCACCCGCCGTCCGCCCCCTGGCCCGCTCGCGCGGGCCAGGGGGCGCTCCCACGGGCGGCGCGCCGCCCACTGCCCCACCATCACGACCGCAAGGGAACCCGACCCATGACGACCGCCGCCCCGCAGCCTCCCGAGGCCCCCGAGTCCGATCGGCCGCGCGACGTCGCGGCCGCCCCCCGCAGCACCCAGGGCGTGAAGGCCAAGGCCCGCCTCGCCGACCGCGTGTTCTCCGGCCTCGCATCCGGGTCCGGCGCGCTGATCCTCGCGATCCTCGCCGCCGTCGCGCTCTTCCTCGTCGTCCAGAGCATCCCCGCCCTCACCGCCTCGCCGGCCGAGGTCTCCGGCGGTGCCGGCTTCTGGAGCTTCGTCGGCCCGCTGATGTTCGGCACCGTCTACGCCGCCGCGCTCGCGATGCTCATGGCCGTGCCCGTGGCCGTCGGCATCGCGCTGTTCATCTCGCACTACGCGCCGCGCCGCCTGGCGCAGGGCCTCGGCTACGTCATCGACCTGCTGGCCGCCGTGCCCTCGGTGGTCTTCGGCCTCTGGGGCATCACGGTGCTCGCCCGCTTCCTCCAGCCGTTCTACGCGTTCCTCACGGAGACCTTCGGCTGGTTCCCGCTCTTCGCCGGCCCCGTCTCGGGCACCGGCCGCACCATCTTCACGGTCGCGGTCGTCCTCGCCGTGATGATCCTGCCCATCGTCACCGCGCTCTGCCGCGAGGTGTTCCTCCAGACGCCGAAGCTGCACGAGGAGGCGGCGCTCGCCCTCGGCGCCACGCGCTGGGAGATGATCCAGACGGCGGTGCTCCCCTTCGGCCGCCCCGGCATCATCTCGGCCTCCATGCTCGGCCTCGGCCGCGCGCTCGGCGAGACCATGGCGGTCGCGATCGTGCTCTCGCCCGCGGCGGTCGTGAACTTCGCGTGGTTCCAGTCGACGAACTCGAACACCGTCGCCGCGAACATCGCGCTGAGCTTCCCCGAGGCGTACGGCCTCAAGGTCAACGAGCTGATCGCCTCCGGCCTCATGCTCTTCATCATCACGCTGGCCGTGAACATGCTGGCCCGCTACATCATCAGCCGCCGCAAGGCCTTCTCCGGAGCGAACTAATGGCGACGACAGCCCCCTCCCGCACGCGGCCCGTCGCGACCACGCTGCCCAACTCCCTGACGGCCGGCAAGCTGCACCGCGCCACGGCGCCCCTGATCTTCCTCGCCTCCTGGCTCGTCATGGCCGTCATCTTCCTGGTGCTCCTCGTCTCGGGCGCCGCCGAGGACTTCAACTACGTCGGCACCGCCGTGTTCGGCACGCTGCTGTTCGGCGTCGCCCTCTTCGTCATCTCGCTCGCCGTGGAGGGCGAGCGGAAGGCGAAGGACCGGGTCATCACGATCCTCGTCACGGTCGCCTTCGTGCTCGCGCTCATCCCGCTCATCTCGCTGGTGTTCACCGCGGTCACCAACGGCTCCGGCCGCTTCGACCCGCTGTTCTTCAACTCGAGCCTCCGCAACGTGGTGGGCGAGGGCGGCGGCGGGCTGCACGCCATCATGGGCACGCTGATCATCACGGCCATCGCCGCGGTCATCTCCATCCCCGTGGGCCTCATGTCGGCCATCTACCTCGTCGAGTACGGCCGCGGCCGCCTGGCGCGGGCCATCACGTTCTTCGTCGACGTCATGACGGGCATCCCGTCGATCGTCGCGGGCCTGTTCGCCTACGCGCTGCTCGTGCTCTTCCTCGGCCCGGGCGTCCGCATGGGCTTCGGCGGCGCCCTGGCGCTCTCGGTGCTGATGATCCCCGTGGTCGTCCGCAGCGCCGAGGAGATGCTGAAGCTCGTCCCCAACGAGCTGCGGGAGGCGTCCTACGCGCTGGGCGTGCCGAAGTGGCTGACCGTCGTGAAGATCGTGCTGCCCACGTCGCTCGCCGGCATCGTCACGGGCGTCATGCTCGCGATCGCCCGCGTCATCGGCGAGACGGCGCCGCTGCTCATCGTCGCCGGCTTCACGCAGGGCATGAACTACAACCCCTTCAAGGACCAGATGATGACGCTGCCGGTGTTCGTCTTCCGGCAGTACGCCGACCAGGGCGCGGATGCGGCGGCCTACGTCGACCGCGCGTGGACCGGCGCGCTCGTGCTGATCCTCATCGTCATGGCGCTCAACATCATCGCCCGCCTCATCGCCCGCATCTTCGCCCCCAAGCTCGGCCGCTAGCGCCCGCTCCCCCGGCCACGAACCCGAACGGTTAGGAACACCCCTTGTCCAAGAGCATCGAAGTCAACGACCTGAACGTCTACTACGGCAAGTTCAAGGCGGTCGAGGACGTCAACCTGCGCATCGAGCCGCGCACCGTCACCGCCTTCATCGGCCCGTCCGGCTGCGGCAAGTCCACGTTCCTCCGCACGCTCAACCGCATGCACGAGGTCATCCCCGGCGCGTACGTGGAGGGCGAGGTCCTCGTCGACGGCAACGACCTCTACGGCCCGGGCGTCGACCCGGTGCTCGTGCGCCGCCAGGTGGGCATGGTCTTCCAGCGGCCGAACCCGTTCCCCACCATGTCCATCCGCGACAACGTGCTCGCGGGCGTGAAGCTCAACAACCGCAAGATCTCGAAGTCGGACGCCGACGCGCTCGTCGAGCAGTCGCTCATGGGCGCCAACCTCTGGAACGAGGTGAAGGACCGCCTGGCGCTCCCCGGATCCGGCCTCTCGGGCGGCCAGCAGCAGCGTCTCTGCATCGCGCGCGCCATCGCCGTGCAGCCCGACGTGGTGCTGATGGACGAGCCGTGCTCCGCGCTCGACCCGATCTCCACGCTCGCCATCGAGGACCTCATCGAGGAGCTCAAGACGCAGTACACGATCGTGATCGTGACGCACAACATGCAGCAGGCCAGCCGCGTCTCCGACCGCACCGCGTTCTTCAACATCGCGGGCACCGGCAAGCCGGGCAAGCTCATCGAGTACGACGACACCACCACCATGTTCTCGAAGCCGAGCGTGCAGGCGACCGAGGACTACGTCAGCGGCCGCTTCGGCTGATCCGCCGCGCCGCACGAGACGAAGGCCCCGCATCCTCTGGAGGATGCGGGGCCTTCGTCTCGTGCGGGAGCCGACGATCAGGTGACGGTGACCGCCACGATGGGCTCGCTCGTAGGCTGCTCGGATCCGCCCTCGGGCTCGACGGTGATGGCCACCGTGTCGCCCGGCGTGTACGTGCCGGCGAGCACCGCGTGGCCCGCGCCGCCCTCGGACGGCATGACGCCGGCGGACACGGGACCCGACTGGCTGACGTACCACATCTGCAGGACGCGGCCCTCGGGGAGCGGAGCGGCGTCGTTGAGCACGACGGCCGTCTTCGCCTCGGAGGCGGAGAAGTAGACCGTGGCGGTGCCGCCGCCGACCACGTCGCGCTTGTCGATGACGACGTCGGACGCCGTGGTGACCCGCTCGTACGCGGAGGCGACGGGCGACTCCGAGGAGCCGGGCACGCCCGCGTTCGTGCCGACGACCACGCCGCCGACGACGAGGACCACGGCCGCGGCCGCCACCCCGAGGAGCGCGCCGGGCTTGCGGAACCAGCGCTCGGAGGCGCGGGCCGACGCGGAGCCGAGCCGAGCGCGCGGAGCGGTCGGAGCAGCGGACGACGTGCCCGAGGCCGGACGCAGCGCGGTGACGGGAGCGCGACGACGGTCGTCGACGGGAGCTTCCGCGCGCGCCTCGAGCGGAGGCAGCTGCGGCGTGGCATCGAGCATGGCCATGAGGTCGGACTTGAGGCGCGGGGACGGGGCCACGGGCTCCGTGGCGAAGGCGAGGCCGGCCGCGGTGGCCCGGATCTCCTCGACCTCGGCGCGGAGCACGGGGTCGCCCTCGAGGATGGCCTCGAACTCGGCCGCCTCGTCGGAATCGACCGCGCCGAGCGCGTACGCCGCGGTGAGCGAGCGCAGGTCGTCGTCGGTGGTCATCATGCGACTCCCATCTCATCGCGCAGGCGGATCATGCCGTCGCGCAGGCGCGTCTTCACGGTGCCGATGGGCACGTCGAGCATCGACGCGACCTCGCTGTGGCTGTAGCCGCCGTAGTAGGCGAGGGAGACGGCCTGGCGCTGGATCTCTGTGAGCTTCGTCATGGCCTTCTTCACCCTCTCGTGCTCGATGCTGATCTCGACGGTCTCCGACACCTGGTCGTAGCCTTGCTCGTGATCGCGGATGCCGATGCGCACGTCGCGATCACGGCTGGACTGGGAGGCGCGCACGCGGTCGACCGCGCGGCGGTGGGCCATGGTGAGCACCCACGTGGTCGCGGCGCCCTTGGCCGGGTCGAACCGCGATGCGGACTGCCAGATCTCCAGGAAGATCTCCTGGGTGACCTCCTCGGACTGCGCGTGGTCGACGAGGAGCCGCCGCACGAGTCCGAGGACGCGGGGCGCGAGCTGGTCGTAGAGCTCCGAGAAGGCGCGCTTGTCGCCCTGGGCGACACGGCCGAGGAGCGACTCCTTCGACTCGGGGTCCGCCGGCCCGGGCAGGTCAGGACGCTCGATCGATGAAGGCACGAGCCCCAGCATCCCAGACCCGACCGGGTTCCGCATGCAGGCGCATCGACGCCCGTCGGGCGGAGGTGGATCTGCGGGGAGGTCATGTGGGTCTTCCGGGTGGTGGGGCGGATGGTGCAGGGGATGCGGGGAGGCCCGCACCGGCCGGATCCCGCGGGAACGCGGCATCTGGGATGACCGGGCGGCCTGCCGCGCAGCAGGACACGACCGATGCGGGTCGCACCCTCGCGGGTGACGGGTGCGAAGCGGGTGAGCGCCTCACGATGACTCTTCGGGGCGGGGCGCGTCACGGTTTGGTCACAGGACGGCCGGATGACGATGCCGGGGCGCGGGTGGCGCTCGGCTCCGGTCGGAGGGGACGTGGGTGGCGTCCGGTCGGGTGGGGACCCGGCCTCGAGGGCATCTGGCGGAGATAAGAGGAGCCGGACCGCAGGAACGCCTCTCGGCGCGAGGCCGCTCGGAGCGGCGAATATTGGAGCCCGGGGTTACTGCGGCCCGACCCCATCCACTGTAACCGAGTCGACCGGAGCTGTCGCCCGAGGTCCGTCGCTCACAGCGAACGCGGCGGATGCAGCGATGCGGGAGGACGCCCGCGCGCCCGGCCCCGGGTCAGTCGAGCCGGTCGCTCCGCCACAGGCGGGCGCACTGCGCGAGGTCCGCCGCCATCTGCGAGAGCCGGAGGGCGCGCGTCGTGAGGTCGCCGGCGCGCTCCGGGGAGGCCGTGGAGTCGAGGTCGTCGGCGACGCTCGTGGCACCGAGCGCGGCCAGCCTGCTGAACGCACCCGCCCGATCCAGCGCCACGGCGAAGTCGCCCGCGAAGAGGCCGCGGAGGATGCTGTCCGCGAGCTCGACGATCTCCGCCGGCCCCGTCGGCGCCGTCGCACCCGCGACGACGGGATCGATGGTCGTCGCCACCTCGGTGCCGCGCTGGTAGAGGAGGCTGATGCCGTCCGGATCCTGTCGGATGAGCGCGCGCATGAGGTACAGGCGCCAGAGCGCGCCGGGCAGGCTGCGCGGGCTCGCGCGCGACCACAGCTCCGCCACCGCGTCGATGCCGTGCTCGTCGGTGTAGGCGATGAGGCGCTCGACGACCGCGGGGTCGGGATCCGCCCGGACGCGCGCCAGCAGCGCCGACGCGGTCTCGTGGGCCACGCGGCTGATCGTGGCGGAGTCCTCGCCGCCGAGCATGCTCTCGAACTTGGACCCGGAGAACCTGGTGGGCTTGTGGTAGTCGCCGGACATCCTCGTCAGCGTACGCCGGGGCCCGCCGCGATCGCCCGGCGGGCGCCCGGGAGGCCCCCGTAGGCTGGGGAAATGAGATTCGTCGTCGGCCTGGTGGTGCTGTGGCTCGTCCTGGTCGTCGTGGGGTTCGTCATCAAGGCGCTCGCGTGGCTCGTGGGCGTCGGGATCTTCCTCGTCGTGGTCACGGTCGTGGCCGGTGCCGTCGTGCGTCGCGGGTCCTCGCGCGACGTCGACCGCCTCTGATCGGCCGCTCCCCCATCCCGTAGAGTCGGGCGCACGGGCCTCTAGCTCAGTTGGTAGAGCAAGGGACTTTTAATCCCTGGGTCGTCGGTTCGAGCCCGACGGGGCCCACACGGTCCTCGAGCGGTGGAGCGGAATGCGTCGCCGACGGCTTCAGTATTCGCAGATGCCCGCCGCGTGAACCGGTCATCCTCTATCCCCTCATGTGGGGCCACCAATTGGCGTTGTCGCCCCTCACCGGCCCATATGATTTCATTCATGGGGAAAAGACGTGGGCGCGGCATGAGCAGGGCGTGGGGCATCGGTGGTGTCACGCTGCTAGCCACGGGGGTCGTCATCATCTCCGGGCTCGCCCTCGGACAGGGGCGGAACGAGGCGTCCTCTAAGGCCGGCTCCGTGCCGACGCTCTCGGAGAGCTCTCCCCGCGTGACCGCCGAGCCACTGCGGGTGGCGGCGGTCGGGGACTCGATCACCGCGGCCGACAGCCGCGACTTCGCCGGGGGCGACATCGGTGACGGCTCCTGGTTGTCCTACGTGCTCGGCGATGGTGTCGTGTTCTCCGGCGGATGGGCGCTTGGCGGAGTCCAGACGCGTTCCATGGTGGAGAACGTCACCCCGTACCCCGACACCGATGTGCTGGTCCTCCTCGCCGGGGTCAACGACTACGGGAACAACGTGCCGTTCTCGACCACCGCCGCGAATTACGACGCGATCGTGGGGACCGTCGCCCCCGCCCGGGTCCTCGTCTCCACCGTGCCGCCCAGCGATGAGCAGCCCGCTGCGTCCCGCTCCTTCAACGAGGACCTGGAGGAGCTGGCAGCGATCCGGGGTTGGTCGTTCGTCGACGCGGCCTCGGGGACCCAGGACGTCGACGGCACCTACATCGAGGGATTCACCTCAGACGGCACGCACCCGACGCCCGCCGCTGCGAAGGTGATGGGCGAGGCCGTCCGGAAGGCGGTCCTGGCCGAGTCGTCGTGACGGTGCGAACGGAGGACTAACTCCGCGGCATGTCGACGGACGAGATCCTCCACCGCGCCGGCTCGTGACGCGGGCAATGCCGTCCGATCCAGCGATCCCGGCAGCCCCCCCCCGAGAGGCGGTCCCCGCTCTGCCGGCCATCACCGGCTGGTGCTGTGGTCCGTGACGAAGCACAGACGCTCGGCTGGTAGCGGTACCTCGCAGCGCTGATGCTGCGTATCGAAGAGCGATCGCTTTTCGCGAATGGCCGCAGAGCCCGCGTGACCCATTCGCCTCTCCCGATGTCGGGCTCACCCGCAGGCTCACGCGAGGACTACCCTGCGTCCACGAGCAACGTGCGGTAGCGGGGGAACCGATGTCCAGTCCGACTGCCGCCATCCATGACGACCGCAAGCTCCCCGCACTCACCGGTCTGCGCTTCTTCGCGGCCATGACCGTCCTCCTGTCCCACTTCTCGCATGCCGGGCTGGTGGTGATACCCGCGGGAATCGTGGCATTCGTCGACGGAGGACGAACCGCCGTCGCGTTGTTCTTCGTCCTGTCGGGCTTCATCCTCGCGTACAACTACTCCGAGATGTCCGGCGGCGCTGACCGCCGCGCCTTCTACGTCAACCGCGTAGCGCGCATCTACCCCGTGGTGGTCCTCGCCCTCGGACTCGGGGCGATCGGCGTCGCCTTCGCGATCGTGAACCGCGATGAGGGCTATCTGCAGCAGTGGTATTCATTGCCCGATGTCGACGGCGTGGCTCTCGTCGTCAGCTTCCTCAGCCAGGCGACCGTCACGACCGGGTGGTTCCCCGCAGCTCGGATCAATCAGCCGTGGAACGGCCCCGCCTGGAGCATCGCCTGCGAGATGTTCTTCTACCTGCTCTTCCCGATGCTCATCGCATCGATTCGGAAGATGACCGCGCGGGCGATGATGTGGATGCTCGCCGTGGCGTTCTCCGGCCAGGTGATCTTCATCTCGGCGGTGCGCGCTTTCGCTCCCGTGGGGCAACGTGGATTCCTGGTCAGCCAGTTCCCGGTCACGCACTTCTTCGACTTCCTCATCGGGGTGGTCGCCGCGCTCGTCTTCCTCCGTGGTGGGCGCGAATGGCTGGCAGCCGGCCACCGTCGTCTCGCGCTGATCAGCGCCGCTTGCCTGGGCGTCCTCCTGCTGTCGCTCACGGCGCCCGTGCAGCCCGCCTACCTCCTGCTGACGCCGTTCTTCGCGGCTCTCATCACCGGCCTCGCCGTGCCCCCGCGAGGACGCCGCACATGGCTGGGTGCAGGTTGGCTCCTGCTGCTCGGCGAAGCGAGCTTCTCGCTCTACCTGATCCACGTACCGCTGATGAACCTGATGAGCGTCGTGCCGACGCCCTCGTGGTTCGGGTGGGTGTGGGTCGTGCTGACGATCGCGTCGAGCGTCCTCATCTTCACGGTCTTCGAGGCCCCGAGCCGCAGGTTCGTCAAGCGGGCGCTGACCCGCGCGCGCAGGGAAGACGAGCAGGAGCCCGTCGGGTGAGGTGGCCGGCGTGCACCTCCCTGCTGAACCGCCCCTCCGGCGGCTCCGGCACGCGCTACAGCCCGCGGATGAGCTTCGCGGGGAGGCCGCCGTGGATCTCGTCCGCCGGGACGTCCTTCGTGACGACGGCGCCCGCGGCGATGACCGCGCCGCGGCCGACGGTGACGCCCTGCAGGATGACCGCGCCGCTGCCGATCCACGCGCCGTCGCCGATGGTGATGGGCGCGTAGCGCATCGTGCCGGCGCGGACGGCCGGGTTCGACATCTCGTGGGAGCTCGTGATCATCTGCACGCCCACCCCGACGCCGACCCGCTCGCCGATGACGACGGGCACCCAGTTGTCGATGACGCAGCGGAAGTTGAGGGTGGAGGAAGCGCCCATGGTGAGCTGGGCCGATTGGAACAGGGCACCGGAGAACACGCGCGCCCCGGGGGCGATGCGCGCCCCGCAGGCGCGGTAGACGCGCATCCGGACGGGCATGGGGACCAGGAGCGAACCGGCGAGGTTCATGACGAACGCGCTGCCGCGCCGCGTGATCCCTGCGATGTTCGTGACGCCCCCCGATGGTCTCGGCGAACCTAGCGGTCCTGTCGATCCCACGCTTCTGATTGTCCACAGGCGATGTGCGGCGGCGTGCGTCCGGCCTCACGGCCGTGGCCGGCCCTCGGACGGCCGCCCCCGCTCGGGGGCGCGTCCTGGCATACGATCGGGAGATGGGTGTCGTGGAGAAGATGGTGGAGCTGCGGCGCGTGCGGCTGGTGAGGGAGGCCCTGCTCCTGATGGGCGTCGAGGTGCACGCCCACACGACCATCGGTCCGGGCCTCGTCCTGCACCATCGCGGCAACGGCGTCGTGATCACCCCCGCCACCCGGATCGGGTCGTCGGTGGCCATCTACCAGCAGGTCACGATCGGACGCAGCGGCGTCGGCATGACCGACGAGGAGCTGGGCTTCGACGGCATCGAGATCGGCGACCACGCGGTGCTCTGCGCAGGAGCGAAGATCCTCGGAGGCAGGGGGACGCTGCGTGTCGGCACGGGCACGATCGTCGCGGCGAACGCGGTGCTGACCCGGTCCACCGGCGACTGGGAGGTGTGGGCGGGCGTTCCCGCCGTCAAGGTCTCCGACAGGAAGCGCACGCAGACCGCCCTGTCCTGATCGCGGGAGATGCCCGCGGGAGGCGACGACGGCATCCGGACGGGCGCTCCGCTGGCCCGACCGCCGCCTCGCGCCGGTGCGATGCTGGGGCGCATGAGCATGCAGGCCGACGAACTCGTGATCGCGATGCTGACCGCCGAGGAGACCTCCGAGCGCTACGACCTGCTCAAGGCCGCGCTCGAGGAGCACGACGACCGGGGCGTGCAGTACCTCTCCGGCGTGGTCGGGCGGCTGCTCGCGTACATCGACGGGCTGCGCGAACCCGAGGAGAACCGGATCGCGCTGCGGCAGTACACGCGCCGGGTCGCGCTGCAGTGGGCGCAGGAGGATGCGGGCTAGCGGCTCCGGCGCCCGCTCCGGCTCCGGCTCCGGCTCCGGCTTCGGAGGGCAGCGACCAGCGCGCCGATCGTGAGGACCGCCCCGGCCGCCCAGCAGGCCGCGGCGAGGTCGGGTACGAGGTGCGCGACGAGGGGCATGGGCGCCGCCGCGAGGATCATCGCGACGACCATCCGCCGCGCACGCGGGATCGGCGGAGCGGGCGGGCGTCCGGTCATCCGGGCCTCCGGGCATCAGGGGATGCGCCCATCAGGCCACGGGAACGGACGGCCGCGCCCGTCGAGCGCACAGGCGCGGCGCGATGCCGCTCAGGCGCCGGGCCAGGCGCCCGTCGCGCGGATGCCCCAGCTGAGGGTCCACTCCTCGCCGGGGGCGAGGCGGCGGACGCCGACACCCGAGTTGAAGGCGTCCGCGGGCGCGGTCATCGGCTCGAGGGCGACGGCCTGCGAACCGTGGGTCGGGAACTCGCGCGGCGTGTAGACCTGCAGGAAGCGGAAGGACGCGTCGGCCCACAGCTCGACGCCGCGACCGTCGGGCGCGATGAGGCCGTGGCGGCTCACGCCGTCCTCCACGTGCACGTCGCCGTAGCCCGTGTTGAGGTCGAGGTCGCCGACGACGCGGCCCTGACGGAGGTCCTCGTCGGCGCCGTCGACGGGGTGGTCCGCGACGGGGATGAGCGCGTCGTCGACCTCGGACCAGGTGTCGGCGCGGACGGTGAGCGTGAGCTCCGCGGACGGGACCCCGCCGATCGCGAGGTAGGGGTGCGCGCCGACCGCGACGGGAGCAGCGCCGGCCGAGTCGTTGCGGATCCGGTGGGTGACGACGAGTCCGTCGTCCGTGAGCCGGTACGTGACGGACGTGCCGAGGAGGAACGGGTAGCCGTGCTGCGGGAAGACGGTGGCGGAGAGGGTGACGCGGTCGTCGGCGCGGTCGGAGGCGGTGTAGCCGGTGTTGCGGAGGAGGCCGTGGGACGCGTTGCCGAGCGAGGGCTCCGTGACGTCGAGCGCCTGCGCCTTCCCGTCGAGCACGTAGCGGGCGCCGCGGATCCGGTTCGGCCACGGCACGAGCACCATGCCGGCGCCCATGGGCGCGACGACGTCCTCGCCGTAGGGCTCGACGAGGTCGACGCCGTCGAGGGTCAGGCCGCGGATCGCCGCCGCGAGCTGCACGACGGTGGCGCGGAGCTCGCCGGACGGGCCGGCGTGGACGAGGTGGTGCTGCTCTCCGGTGACGGGTCTCATGGGATCCACGTTACGGCCGCGCGGCGTCGGACGGCCCGGCCGCCTCGACGACCCGCAGGCCCGCGTCGCGGAGGCGGGTCACCTCGTGCGCGTCCGCGCCGTCGTCCGTGAGCAGGGTGTCGACGAGGTCGAGCGGCGCGACGGATCCGAGGTGCGTGCGGCCGAGCTTGGAGCCGTCCGCGACGACCACCGTGCGGGCGCTCGCGGCGACCATCCGCCGCTTCACCTCCGCCTCCGGCAGGTTGACGTTGGTGACGCCGCGGTCGACGTCGATGCCGGTGCCGCCGATGAACGCGATGTCGGGGTTCAGGCGGTCGAGCACCTCGGTGGCGAGGGGATCCACGAGGCTGTGCTGCAGCGCCCGGAGCGTGCCGCCCGTGACGACGACGGTGAAGCGCGGCATCGCGCGCTCGAGCTCGAGCGCCAGGGTGAGGCCGTTCGTGATGACCGTGACGTCGACGAGGTCGTCGCGCGCCACGAGCGCGCGGGCCACCTGGAGGGTCGTGCTGCCGACGTCGAGGAGCACGCTCTGTCCGCTCTCGACCATCTGCGCGGCGGCGCGGCCGATGGCGCGCTTGGCGTCGGCGGCGGACTCGAGCGTCACCTCGAGGCTCTGCTCGCGGGCGGCGAGGCCGGAGCGGAGGACCGCGCCGCCGTGCACGCGCTGGAGGGCGGCGGAGTCGGCGAGCGCGTCGAGGTCGCCGCGGATCGTGACGGCGGAGACGCCCGCGTCGGCCGCGAGCTCGGCGACGGTCGCGAAGCCGCGGTCGGCGAGGCGCTCCAGGATGCGGGAGCGGCGGGTCGCCGCGGGGACGGAGGCGGTGTCGTCGGCCATGCGGCGAGCCTCGCCCACCGCTTGCCCGAACGCAAGCCCGGCCTTTCGGGAATGCAGATCCGGGCCCCGCGAGCCCGTAGGATCGGGGCATCATGCATGCCGACCAGACCGTCACGACGTCGCCGTCCGGGATCACGCAGCGCCGCACGCTGCTGTCCGACGGCCGCGAGCTCGTCTACTTCGACGACGCCGACACGGCCCTCCCGCCCGAGCGCGCCGTCGACGCCCGCCCGGCGGCACCTCGGCCGCCCACCGCGACGATGCGGCAGGACGTGCTCACGGGCGAGTGGGTCTCCATCGCGGCCGCGCGGCAGAACCGCGCGCACCTGCCGCCGGCGGAGCTCGATCCCCTCGCCCCCGCGACCCCGTCCAACCCGTCCGAGATCCCGAGCATGTACGACGTCGCGGTCTTCGAGAACAAGTCGCCGTCCTTCGGGCCCGCGCTCGCGGACGCGGACGGCGTGGACGCGCCCGTCGACGACGACGACCTCACGTCCATCGGCCTGGAACGCACCCGCACCTCGGTCGGCCGCTGCGAGGTCGTCTGCTTCAGCCCCGCGCACACCGGCTCGTTCAGCGGCCTCACGCCGTCGCGCGCCCGCACCGTGGTGGAGGCGTGGGCCGAGCGCACGCGCGCCCTCTCCGCGATGCCCGGGATCCGCCAGGTGTTCCCGTTCGAGAACCGCGGCGAGGCCATCGGCGTCACGCTGCACCATCCGCACGGGCAGATCTACTCGTACCCCTACGTCACGCCGCGCACGCGCCGCCTCGTGGAGTCGATCGAGCGGTTCGGGCCGGGGCTGTTCCAGCGGATCCTCGAGACCGAGCAGGCGTCCGAGCGCGTCGTGCTCCGCGGCGAGCACTTCACGGCGTTCGTGCCGTTCGCGGCGCGCTGGCCCGTGGAGATCCACCTGCTCCCCCACCGCCACGTGCCCGACCTCGCGGAGACGACCGAGGCCGAGCGCGACGAGCTCGCCACGATGTACCTGCGGCTGCTGCGGGGGATGGACCGGCTGTACGACACCCCGACGCCGTACATCGCCGCCTGGCACCAGGCGCCCGTCGCTGCGCACCGCGACGAGATCCGGCTGATGCTGCAGATCACGTCGCCGCGCCGGGCCGCCGACAAGCTCAAGTTCCTGGCCGGATCCGAGGCGGCCATGGGCGCCTGGATCGGCGACGTGCCGCCGGAGAAGGCGGCCGAGATGATCCGGAAGGCAGTGGAGGACGCATGACCGACATCCGAGACGACGTGCGCGAGGGATTCCGCGCCCGCTTCGAGCGCGAGCCGCACGGCGTGTGGTCGTCGCCCGGGCGCGTGAACCTCATCGGCGAGCACACCGACTACAACGCCGGGTTCGTGTTCCCGTTCGCGATCGACCGCCGCACCGTCATCGCGCTCGCGCCGCGGGACGACGACCGGATCCGCCTGGCCAGCTCCTTCTCCGAGGAGGTCGTGGAGGCCCGCCTCGCCGACCTCACCGGCGAGCGCATCGCGGGCTGGGAGGCCTACCCGCTGGGCGTCGCGTGGGCCCTCGGTCAGCGCGGGGCCGACCTCGCCGCCGTGCCCGGCTTCGACGTGTACGTCGACAGCGACGTGCCCGTGGGCGCGGGCCTGTCGTCGTCGGCGGCCCTCGAGGGATCCATCGCCCTCGCGCTCGACGACATCTGGCGGCTGGGCCTCGACCGGCCGACGCTCGCCGCGGTCGGGCAGCTCGCCGAGAACGAGATCGTGGGCGCCCCGACAGGGATCATGGACCAGTCCGCGAGCCTCCTCGGTCAGCAGGACGCGGGCGTGTTCCTCGACTGCCGCTCGTTCGAGGCCGAGGTCATCCCGCTCGGGCTCGAGGCGGCCGGCCTCACCATCGCCGTGATCGACACCCACGTCGCCCACGCGCACGCCGACGGCGGCTACCGCGCACGCCGCGAGTCGTGCGAGCGGGGCGCGCGCCTCATGGGCGTCTCGTCCCTGCGCGAGCTCGCGGTCGACGACCTCGTGCGCGCCCGCGAGGTGCTCGACGACGAGACGTTCCGCCGCGTGCGCCACATCGTCACCGAGAACCAGCGCGTGCTCGACACCGTGCGCGCGCTCCGCGAGGAGGGCCCGCGGGCGATCGGCGAGCTGCTCGACGCGAGCCACCGCTCCATGCGCGACGACTTCGAGATCAGCGTCCCGGAGCTCGACCTCGCGGTCGAGGTCGCGCAGAACGAGGGCGCGATCGGCGCGCGCATGACGGGCGGCGGCTTCGGCGGATCGGCCATCGCGCTGATCGACGTCGACTCGCTCTCGCGCCTCCAGGTCGCCATCGACGGCGCCTTCGCGGAGCACGGCTACACCGGCCCGACCGTCTTCACGGTCACGCCCTCGGACGGGGCGAAGGCGGAGCAGTAGGACGGGCGTCCCCCTAGGCTCGGCGGCATGCGACCACCCGCGAGCCTGACCGAGATCGTCGACGACCGGGAGGGGGCCGTCCGCGACATCGCCCCCGCGCTGTCCGCGTGGTTCCCCGCGTCCACCCACCCCGGCGGATTCGCGTGGGAGGCGTCCACCGGCCAGCTGCCGGAGCGGATGGCCGTCGTGCGCGACAGTGCCGGCGCGCTCATCGGCTGGGCCGCCTTCTCCGAGGACGACGCGCGCGTCGAGTGCGCGCCCGGCGACGACGCCACCACCGACCTGCTGGCCGCGTGGATCCTCGACGCGACCGGAGACGGGCGCACGAGCGTCGCCGTCCATCGCGGGCAGGACCGGCTGCGCGGGATCCTCGCCGGCCGCGGCTTCGTCGACGAGGCCGTCCCGCTCGCCGGGCTCCGCCACGCCGCCCACGACACGGGAGCGCGACCGCCCGCGGGGTACCGCATCCGCCCGGTCGCGGAGGGCGAGGAGCAGGCCAAGGTCGAGACGCACCGCCGCGCCTGGAAGCCGGTCGAGCTGCCCTTCACCGACGGGTCCGGCGACGGCATCGACCCGGAGGCCGAGAGCCGCTTCGACGCGGACGGCTACGCGGCCATGCAGACCGCCGCCGTCTACCGGCGCGAGCTCGACCTCGTGATCGAGGCACCCGACGGCACGCTCGCCGGCACCTGCACGGCCTGGCTCGACCCCGCGAGCGGATGGGCGGAGCTCGAGCCGCTCGGCATCGTGCCCGCGCACCGCCGCCTGGGGCTCGCGCAGACCCTCGCGCTCGACGTCTGCCGCCGGGTGGGCGAGCTGGGCGGCCACGACGTGTTCATCAACGCCTCCCCGCTCCCCTACTACCGCGCGCCGTGGGACGCGTACGTGGCCGCGGGCTTCGTGCCGATGGAGCGCGGCACGCGGATGCGCCCCGGCGCCTGACCCGGCGGCCTACCCTGTCGGCATGACCGTCGATCCCCACGCCACCGTCCGCGCGCTCCCCGGATCGCCCGCGCCCGACATCGCCGACGACGCGCTCGTGGCCGCGGGCGCGCGCGTCGTCGGGCGGGTGACGCTCGCCGCCGGATCCAGCGTGTGGTTCAACGCCGTGGTGCGCGCGGAGGCCGCGGACATCGTGATCGGCGCGGGCTCGAACCTGCAGGACAACGTGAGCTGCCACGTGGATGCGGGCTTCCCGCTCACGCTCGGCACGGGCGTGAGCGTCGGCCACAACGCCGTGCTGCACGGCTGCACGATCGAGGACGACTGCATCGTCGGCATGTCAGCGACGGTGATGAACGGCGCCGTCGTCGGCCGCGAGTCGCTGCTCGCGGGCGGCACGGTCGTGCTGGAGGGGCAGGTCATCCCGCCGCGCTCGCTCGTCGCGGGCGTGCCCGGCAAGGTGCGGCGCGAGCTCACGGACGAGGAGGTCGCGGGGCTCCGGGCGAACGCGGCGCACTACGTCGAGAACGCGCGGCTGCACGCGGGGACGATCCCGACGCCGGCCGTGCTCCTGGTCGCGCATCCGGCGTCCGCGACGGACCCGGGACGCGAGGAAGGGACGGCCTGACCGGCCGTCCCCTCCTGCATCGCCCGACACTCCGTCGGGGCTTCGGCGGAAGTGCCCGCCTGCGCTAGTCGATCGGAACGGTCGTGGTGGTGGACGTGCTCGACAAGCTCGCCGCGGCGATGCCGACCGCGGTCACCGCGACGAGCGTGGCAGCGATCACGGCGATGGCGCTCCAGAGCACCACCGCCTCCCGCCGGGGAGGACGCCGTGAGAGCCGCTTCGCCGCGATCACCACCACCACCACCTGTGCAGCCAGCGACCACGCCGTCCCCAGCAGGAGGACGCACGAGGCGACTGCCGCGACCAGCACCCACCAGTGCGTCGCGCCCGTTCGCGGACGGTATGTCATGGTCGTCATGCTGCTACTCGTTCCTGATCGAGATGTCGACACGGGTCGGGTCTCCTGCGACCGTGCTGATGGCCGCGAGGTGCTCGATGATGCGTAGCTGACGTGCCGCGGCGAGCGCCGTCAGCCGCGCAGCTCGGCGGCCAGGCGCGCGTCGCGCTCGGCGGCCAGCACCACGTTCACGAGCAGCATCGCGCGCGTCATCGGCCCGACGCCGCGCGGGTTCGGAGACAGGTGCCCGGCGACCTCGGCGACGGCCGGATCCACGTCGCCCGTGAGGCGCGCCTTGCCGGTCTCGGGATCCACGACCCGCGTGATGCCCACGTCGAGCACCGCGGCGCCCGGCTTCACCCAGTCCGGCTTGATCAGATGCGCGACGCCCACGGCCGCGACCACGATGTCCGCCCGGCGGACCTCCTGCTCGAGGTCGCGCGTGCGCGAGTGCGTGAGCGTGACCGTGGCGTCGAGGCCCTTGCGCGTGAGCAGCAGGCCGAGCGGGCGTCCGACCGTGAGGCCGCGGCCGACGACGACCACGTGCTGTCCGGCGATCGGCACGTCGTAGCGCTCGAGCATCTCCACGATGCCCGCGGGGGTGCACGGCAGAGGCGACGTCAGCTCGCCCTGCACGCCGAGCACGAGGCGCCCGAGGTTCGTCGGGTGCAGGCCGTCGGCGTCCTTGGACGGGTCGATGAGCTCGAGCATCGCGTTCTCGTCGATGCCCGCCGGGAGCGGCAGCTGCACGATGTAGCCCGTGACCGCCGGATCCGTGTTGAGGCGCTCGATGGCGGTGCGCACGTCGGCCTCGGTCGCGTCGGCCGGGAGGTCCATGCGGATGGACTCGATGCCCACCTCGGCGCAGTCGCGGTGCTTGCCGGCGACGTAGGAGCGGGATCCCGGGTCATCGCCCACGAGGAGCGTGCCGAGGCCGGGCACGAGGCCCTGCTCGCGGAGGGCGCGGATCCGGACGGCGAGCTCGGACTTGACGGCCGACGCGGTGGCGACGCCATCGAGCACGACCGCGGTCACTGGGTGAGGCCCTCGTAGAGCGGGAAGCCGTCCGTGAGCGTGAGCACGCGCGCACGGAGGGCGGCGAGGTCGCTGCCGGGCTTCAGGGTCTCGGCGATGATGTCCGCCACCTCGGTGAACTCGGTCTCGCCGAAGCCGCGGGTCGCGAGCGCGGACGTGCCGATGCGCACGCCGGAGGTGACCATCGGCGGGCGCGGGTCGAACGGCACCGAGTTGCGGTTGACCGTGATGCCGACCTCGTGCAGCGCGTCCTCCGCCTGCTTGCCGTCGATGGGCGAGTCGCGGAGATCCGCCAGCACGAGGTGCACGTCGGTGCCGCCCGTGAGGACGGAGACGCCCGCCTCGGTGGAGTCGGCCGCGACGAGGCGCTCGGCGAGGATCTGCGCGCCCTGGATGGTGCGGCGCTGCCGGTCGGCGAACTCCTCGGTGGCCGCGATCTTGAACGCCGTGGCCTTGGCCGCGATGACGTGCATGAGCGGGCCGCCCTGCTGGCCCGGGAACACGGCGGAGTTGAGCTTCTTGGCGAGCGCGGTGTCGCGGCTGAGGATCACGCCCGACCGGGGGCCCGCGAGGGTCTTGTGCACGGTGGAGGAGACGACGTCCGCGTAGGGCACGGGCGAGGGGTGGACGCCGGCGGCGACGAGGCCCGCGAAGTGCGCCATGTCGACCCAGAGCTTGGCGCCGACCTCGTCCGCGATGGCGCGGAACGCGGCGAAGTCGAGGTGGCGGGGGTACGCCGACCAGCCGGCGATGATGACCTGCGGGCGGTGCGCGAGCGCCTTCTCGCGCACGACGTCCATGTCGATGAGGAAGGTGTCGGGATCCACGCCGTACGCGGCCGCGTCGTAGAGCTTGCCGGAGAAGTTGAGCTTCATGCCGTGCGTGAGGTGGCCGCCGTGCGCGAGCTCGAGGCCGAGGATCGTGTCGCCGGGCTGCGCGATGGCGGCGAGGACGGCCGCGTTGGCGGTGGCGCCCGAGTGCGGCTGGACGTTCGCGAACTCGGCGCCGAAGAGGCTCTTGGCACGGTCGATGGCGAGCTGCTCGGCGACGTCGACGAACTCGCATCCGCCGTAGTAGCGGCGACCCGGGTAGCCCTCCGCGTACTTGTTGGTGAGCACCGACCCCTGCGACTGCAGCACCGCGCGCGGCACGAAGTTCTCGCTGGCGATCATCTCGAGGGTGCCGCGCTGGCGGCCGAGCTCCTGCTCGAGGACGGCCGCGATCTCCGGGTCGACCTCGGAGAGGGGGGCGTTGAAGGACTGGTCGACGGGCATGGGACTCCTTGAGCACGGTGGACGAGGGGATGCGTCGTGGCCCAGGCGTACGGCCACCAACCGTGTGTGAGTCGCTCCCCGATGGTGACCCATCCGAACGCCAGTCGCGACGTCGTCGAGCCTACCCGGGCGGGGGCGCCCGCGCGAGGCGCCGAGGCGGGCTCGCAGGCGGGCGGGGCGGCGGCGCGCGGCCCCGCCTGGCCGCCCAGCGCCGCATCCGGCCCGCGGGCCCGCGGATCGCCGGACGACGGCACCCCCTCGCCCGTAGGATCAGGAGGTCGGGCGACGCGGCCCGCCGGATGCGGAGGAAGGACCGAGCATGAGGAGCACCGAGCTCACGACCGATCCCGCAGCAGGCGGATCCGATCGCGACGACGAGCGCGCGCACGATGCGCGGCCCGCCGCCGACGGCGCCCCCGCCGCGGACGTCCCCGTGCCCCCGCTCGACCGTGCGGCCCTCGCCGCCGACCTCGCCCTCCTCGCGGACGACCGGGCGGACGCCCTGGCCGACGCGCTCGTCGCCGACGCGGCCGACGCGGCCGACGCGGACGCGCTCGCGGCGCCCGCCGCCCGCCGACGCGCATCCGACGACCCGGACCTCGCCCGCCGCACCGGCGGCTCCTGCTACGTCGACCGCTACGCCGGCGACCTCGCGGGCCTCACGGCGCGGATCCCCTACCTCGTCGAGCTCGGCCTGTCGCACCTCGAGGTGACGCCCGTGGCCGAGCCCGCGGCCGACGACGTCGCGGCCGACGCGCTGCTGGCGCCGGACCTGCGGGTGCGCTCCGGGCTCGGATCCGCCCGCGACCTCGCCGACCTCGCCGACGCCCTCCACGACGCCGGCCTCACGCTCGCCGTGGAGCTGTCCCCGACGGACGCCGCCGACCTCATCCCCGACCGGATCCGCGCCGCCGCCCGCGAGGCCGCCGCGCTCGCCTCCGCCGGAGCCGACCTGCTGCGCGTCGACCCGCGCGCAATCCTCGCTGACGGCGACGCGGGCGACGCCGACGCCGACGCGGCCCGCGCCGCCGCCCTCCTCCGCGTGCTCGCGGCCGTCGCCCGCCGCGTCTCCCCCGGGGTCGCCCTGGCCGTCGCGGCCGACGCACCCGGTGCGCCCGCCGCCCTCGACGCCGACGCCGCCGTGCGCCTCGTCGACGACCCCGAGCGCACCGCCCTCGTCTGGGAGGCGCTCGCGACCCGCTCGCCCGCGCTCCTCTCCCGCTCGCTCGAGCGCCGGGGCGAGGCGCCCGCCGGCACCGCGTGGACCACGCGCGTCCGCGACCTCGATGCCCTGCGCTGGGCCTTCGACGACGACGACGCGCGCGCCCTCGGCATCGACCCGGACGAGCACCGCCGCTTCCTCACCGACTTCCACCTGGGCCGGTTCGCCGGCAGCCACGCGCGCGGCGTCGCGCACCCCGCCGGGGTCGCCGGCACCACGGCGTCCCTCGCGGGCCTCGAGCAGGACGACCCGGGCGCGGTCGAGCGGATCCTCCTCGCCCACTCCATCGCGCTCAGCAGCGGCGGCCTGCCGATCCTCGTGCTCGGCGACGAGGTGGGCCAGCTCAACGACTACGGCTACGACGACGTGCCCGCGCACGCCGACGACAGCCGCTGGGTCAACCGCCCGCTGCACCCGTTCGAGCGCTACGACCAGCGCGAGGACCGCACCACGAGCACGGGGGTCGTGCACGCCGGGATCCGCCGCCTCGTCGCCGTCCGCGGTGCCACCCCCGCCCTCGGCGGCACGCGCGTCGTCGGGTTCGACGCGCACCACCCGCACGTGCTCGGCTACCAACGGCCGCACGCCGACGGCACGGTCCTCGTGCTCGCGAACCTCGGCGACGACGCCGCGACCGTGGAGGCCGCGACCCTCGGCGGGTTCGCCGAGCACGCCGTCGACCTCGTGCGCGACGAGCGGCTGCGCCTCACCAAGGGCATCGTCCTGAGCCCCCGAACGTTCGTCTGGCTCCAGGCGGCTCCCGACCTCGCGTGACACACTCGCAGGCGGATTCGGGTCGGCACGGAGGAACGGCATGAGCGACGAGGGACGCGGCACGGGCCGGCCTCCGGGGAGCCCGGGCGGCGCCTCGGGGTTCGCCTGGCCCATGTGGGTCAACATCGGGTGGATCGCGCTCGGCGCCTGGCACGTGCTGGCCCCCGTGAACGACGCGTCCGGCTGGCTCGGCCTCTTCCAGATCGCCGTCGGCGCCTTCGGGATCCTCGCCTCCCGCCGCCGCGCCCGTCGCCTCGCGGAGGCCCAGGCCGACGCGATGCCGCTCGAGGAGGCCACGCGCCTCCCCGCGGACGTCGGCGACGACCGCGCCCGGCCCGACGAGGCCGCCGTCGCGCACGCCGAGCTCGACGCCCGCCTCCGCGCCCTGGCCATGCAGCTCGAGCAGCCGGGCAGCCCCGGCGCCGATCCCGACCGGGCCGAGCCGCCGCACCAGCCCGGTGCGCGCAGGCGGGGTCGGTGGGCCCGGAGCCGCGGACGCGTCCGCGACGACGGCCTCGCGGACGACGGCCTGCCGCCGGTCGCCCGCTGGTAGCGGCGGCCCTCAGCTCGCCCGCGCCACCCCGCGCGACATGATCGCCGACGTCAGCGCCTCGATCGAGTCCCGCGGGCCCGCCGGGTTCGCCATCAGCACGTAGTCCACCTCGTCGAGCTCCGGCAGGGCGAGGCGCGTGGTCACCTTCACGAGGTCGGTCGGGATCAGCGCCTGCGGCAGCACCGCCACGCCCATGCCCGCGCGCACCGCGGCGAGCACGCCGTTCACGTCGCGCGTGCTGCAGGTGACCCGCCACGTGCGCCCGGCCCGCTCGAGCGCGTCGATCGCCATCTGCCGGCTGATGCTCGGCGCCCGGTACGCGATGAGCGGCACCGTCGCGCCCGCCTCGATGAGCGTGCGCTCGAGGCCCACCCACACCATCCGGTCGCGGCCGACGCGGCGCTCGGCGGGCTGCTCGTCCACGGTCGTCTTGGTGAGGATCAGGTCGAGCTGCCCCGCGAGCAGCCTCCGGTGCAGCGGCCCGCTCTGCGTGACCGTGAGCTCCAGCTCGATCTGCGGGTGCAGCTGCCGGAAGTGCCGGAGGATCCGCGGCAGCTGCGTGATCGCGAGGTCGTCGGCGGTGCCGAAGCGCAGCCGGCCGCTCACCTGCGATCCGCCGAAGTAGCTCTCGGCCGCCCGGTGCGCCGCGAGGATCGTGCGCGCGAAGCCGGCCATCGCGTCGCCCGCGTCGGTGAGCTGCATGTCGCGGGTGTCGCGGGCGATGAGCGTGCGGTCGACCGCGCGCTCCAGCCGGCGCACCTGCTGGCTCACGGTCGGCTGGCTGATGCCGAGGCGCGCGGCCGCCTGCGTGAAGCTGCGGGTGTCGGCCACCTGCAGGAAGGTGGCGAGCAGGGTCGGGTCGAGCATCGTCGCTCCATTCGAGATCGTGATGCCACTCATCATGTCGAGACGGGATCCGAATGGGAAGTCCCGGGGTAGCTTCGGTGACGGCCCCACGAGGGCCGCACCATACGGAACCGATCCGCTGATACGCAACGCACACCGCAGGACTGATGACACCGCCGCCGAACGCCTTCCCCCCGACCGCCCCGCTCCCGATCCAGACCCGCCGCCCGCCGTGGCGCCACACGCTCATCGCGCTGAGCGTGCCGAACTTCCGCCGGTTCACGGCCTCCAACGTCATCGCCATGACCTCGGGCTGGATGCAGCGCATCGCCCAGGACTGGCTCGTGCTCGAGCTCACCGGCAGCGTCACCGCGGTCGGCATCACGGTCGCCATGCAGTTCGCGCCCATGCTCTTCTTCGGCCTGCTCGGCGGCGTCATCGTCGACCGCTGCTCGAAGCGGATGCTGATGATGATCACCCAGGGCACCTACGCGCTCCTCAGCGCGCTGCTCGCCGTGCTCACGCTCTCGGGCGCGGTCGAGGCGTGGCACATCTTCGCCATCGCGTTCGCGACGGGGCTCGTCACGGTGATCGACAACCCGGCCCGTCAGGTGTTCGTCACCGAGATCGTGGGGCAGGAGCACCTGCGGAACGCGATCAGCGTGAACTCGTCGGTGTTCCAGCTCGGCGGCATGGTGGGGCCCGCGCTCAGCGGGATCCTGCTGCTCGCGGTGGGCGCCGGCTGGTCGTTCGCGATCAACGCGCTCGCGTGCGTCGTGGTGGTGCTCACCCTGTGGAGCCTGAAGACCCGCGACCTGGTCCGCATCCCGCCCGCCCCGCGCCGCCGCGGCCAGCTCGCGGAGGGCCTCCGGTACGCGCGGTCGAAGCCGACCATCCTCTGGCCCGTCGTGCTCGTGGCCGTGTTCAGCGTCTTCGGCCTCACGATGCCCGTGCTGCTCGCCGCGTTCGCGAGCGACGTCTACGACGTGGGCGCGGGCGGCTACGGCTTCTTCAACTCGATGGTCGCGATCGGCGCGCTCACGGGCGCGCTGCTCTCGACCCGGCGCACGAGCGTGCGGCTGCGGACCATCGTGGTGGGCGTCGGGATCACCGCCGTCCTGCAGGCGGCCGCGGGGCTGATGCCCGGCATCGCGCCGTTCGCCGCCGTGCTCGTGACGGTCGGCATGGCGTCGCTGCTGTTCCAGACCGCCGCGAACTCGCTCGTGCAGCTCTCCAGCAACGTCGCCATCCGCGGCCGGGTGATGAGCGTCTACGTGCTCGTGCTCCTCGGCGGCCAGGCGATCGGCGGTCCGCTCATGGGCGGGATCGTGGAGGCGTGGGGCGTGCACGTCGGCATGATCGTCTCGGGCGGCGTGCCCGCGCTGGCGGCCGCCGTGGTCGCCGTGGTGCTCGCGCGCCGCGGACAGCTGACCCTCGAGGTCGTGGTGCGGCGGCACGTGCCGCGCGTGCGGATCACGCCGCGGACCGAGCGCCCGGGCCGGTCGCGCCCCGCCGGCCGTGCGGGCGACACGACGACGCCGGCCCCCGCCACGGCGCCGATCCCGTCGCCCGCGGCGACGGCGACCGGCGCCGTCCCGGTCAGCCGCGCACGTCGATCGCGCGGTGGCGCTGCTGCACGCCGGCCGGGCCGTACGGGTAGTCGGACACCACGGGCGCGCTCACCGCGCTGAGCGACGCGATCTCCTCGGCCGTGAGCTCGAGGTCGGCGGAGGCCATGTTGTCCTCGAGCTGCTCCACGGTGCGGGCGCCGAGGATCACGCTGGTCACCGCGGGCTGCGCCTCGAGCCACGCGAGCGACACCCGGGCGGACGTGGATCCGTGCGCGTCGGCGATCCGACGCACCTCGTCGAGGATCGCCCACGTGCGCTCCTGGCCGTTCCGGGGCGTGAACGCCTCCATGCCGCGCTCCGGGTCCTCGCCGAGGCGGGTGGCGCCGGTCGGCGTCTCGTCGCGGCGGTACTTGCCGGTGAGCCAGCCGCCCGCGAGCGGCGACCACGGCAGCAGGCCGATGCCCGCATCCCGCGACGCCGGCACGATCTCCGACTCGATCTCGCGCACGAGCAGCGAGTACTGCGGCTGCAGGGTGACGGGCGGCGTGTACCCGAGGGCCTTCGCGACGTGCACGGCCTTCGTCAGCTGCCAGCCCAGGTAGTTCGAGAAGCCGTAGTACGAGATCTTGCCGGCGCGCACGGCGTCGTCGAGGAAGCGCAGGGTCTCCTCGAGCGGGGTCACGGCGTCCCACGCGTGCATCTGGTACAGGTCGATCGTGTCGACGCCGAGGCGCCGGAGCGAGTCGTCGAGCGCGCGGGTGAGGTGGCGGCGCGAGGTGCCGACGTCGTTGTTCCCCTCCCCCATCGGGAAGCGGCCCTTCGTGGCGACGACGAGCTGGTCGGCCTCCGACGGATGCGCCTTCAGCCAGCGCCCGACGATCTCCTCGGAGACGCCCGACGTGTAGACGTCCGCCGTGTCGATGAACGTGCCGCCGCCGGCGACGTACGCCTCGAGGATGCGGCCCGAGGTCTCCTCGTCCGCCTCCGCGCCGAAGGTCATGGTGCCGAGCGCGTAGGTCGAGACGACCGCGCCGCTGTTCCCGAGATTCCGGTACTGCATGTGGTTCCTCCATCGGATCCGCCGCGGGCGTCCCTGCCCGCGGTCCCGTCCAGCATGCACCGCCCGGGCGGCCGGGAGCCGGTCGCGGGTGCTCGGTACCATGGCGGCATGTCCGTCGACGAGCTCTCCAGCGCCGCACAGGACTACCTCAAGCTCATCTGGTCGGCGACCGAGTGGACCGACCAGCCCATGACCGTGTCGCGGCTGGCGGAGCGGCTCGGGATCCGGCCCGCCACCGCCTCCGACGGCATCCGCCGCCTCACGGCGCAGGGCCTCGTGGAGCATCGGCCGTACGGCAGCATCGAGCTCACCGACGACGGGCGCCGGCACGCGATCCAGATGGTGCGCCGCCACCGGCTGCTCGAGACGTTCCTCGTGGAGGTGCTCGGCTACGGCTGGGACGAGGTGCACGACGAGGCCGAGGTGCTCGAGCACGCGGTCTCGGACGACTTCGTGGCGCGCATCGACGCGCACCTCGGGCACCCGTCGCGGGATCCGCACGGCGACCCGATCCCCTCGGCCGACGGCGAGCCGCACCTCCCGGACGCGACCGTGCTCGCCCACGCCGCCGCCGACCGGCCCCTGCGCGTGCGCCGCATCTCCGACGAGGACCCGCGCCTGCTGCGCGAGCTCGCCGAGCACGGCATCGGGCTCGACGCGACGCTCGTGCGGTCACGCGCGTCGGGCGATGCGGCCGCCGTGCTCGTGACGGTCGACGGATCCGCGGTCCGCCCGCTCACGCCCGCCGCCGCCTCCGCGGTGTGGGTCTCCGCGGCCGACTGATCCGCGGCCCGCCGACGCGCCCCGGCGCGCTCAGCCCGTGACGGTCAGCACCACGAGCGCCACGTTCAGCACCACCACGAGCGACACCGCCACCCACGCCGCGATGCGCGTGAGCGGCCGGTCGACGTGTGCGCCCATCACGCGCCGGTCGCCCGTGAGGCGGATGAGCGGCACGAGCGCGAACGGGATCCCGAGGCTCAGCACGACCTGGCTCACGACGAGCGCGGTCGTCGGGTCGACGCCGATCGCGAGGATCGCCAGCGCCGGGATGAGCGTCACCACGCGCCGCGCGAGCAGCGGCACCTTCACGTGCAGCAGGCCGCCCATGATCGCCGCGCCCGCGTACGCGCCGACGGACGTCGACGCGAGGCCGGAGGCGAGCAGCCCGACCGCGAAGACGACGCCGACGACCGGCCCGAGCGACGCCGTGATGGCCGCGTGCGCCCCCTCGATGGAGTCGGTGCCGGGCACGCCGCCGAGGCTCGCGGCCGCGATGAGGAGCATCGAGATGTTGACGGCGCCGGCCACGGCGAGCGCGGTGATCACGTCCCAGCGCGTCGCGCGGAGGAGCCGCCGGAGCACGCCGTCGTCGGTCTGCACGCCGTGCCGGTCGCGGCTGAGGGAGGAGTGCAGGTAGACGGCGTGCGGCATCACGGTCGCGCCGAGCATGCTCGCGGCGAGCAGCACGCTGTCCGGCCCGTCGAAGCGCGGCACCAGGCCGCCCGCGATGCCGGACGCCGAGAGCGGGCTCACGACGAGGCCGGTGAGGAAGCCGACCGTGATCACGAGGAGCAGCGCCCCGATCACGAGCTCGAACGGCCGCTGCCCGTGCCGCGACTGCACGGCGAGGAGGCCGATGGAGACGAGCCCCACGATCACGCCGCCGGCCAGCAGCGGGATCCCGAACAGCAGGTGCAGCGCGATGGCCCCGCCGATGACCTCCGCGAGGTCGGTGGCCGCCGCGATCAGCTCCGCCTGCACCCAGAACGCGCGGCGGCGGGTGGTCGGCAGCCGGCGGCCGAGGAGCTCCGGGAGGCTGCTGCCCGTGACGAGCCCGAGCTTCGCCGACTGGTACTGCACGAGCACGGCGATGGCGTTCGCGGCGACGAGCACCCACACGAGCAGGTAGCCGTAGCGCGCGCCCGCGGTGAGGTTCGCGGCGACGTTGCCCGGATCCACGTAGGCGATGGCCGCGACGAACGCCGGCCCGAGCAGGAGGACGAGCCGCGGTCCCGTGACGGGCCGGCGCGCGCGGCGCTCGGGGGCGGTGCGGGTCATGGCGGCCTCTCCGTCGAAGTGTTAGCCGAGGCTAACATCCGTTCGCGCGCACGCGGGAGGGCCCGTCCGGATCGGACGGGCCCTCGGGTCGTGCGGCGAGCGCGGCGGGCGGCCGCGTGCGGATCGCGTGCGCGGAGAGCGGGTGCGGATCAGCTCGCGGAGCGCCCCGGCGCGAGGAACGCGGAGTCGTCCGCCTCCTCGCCGCGGATGATCCGCACCCAGTGCGCGAGGAACGCCGCCCCCGCGTGGTCGTGCACCAGGTCGCCGGCGGTGAGCACCGGGTACGGCGTCGCGGGGATCCCGTCCGTCGGCCGCACGTCGACGTGCGCGACCTCGTGACCGTGCTCGTGCAGCCAGCCGGCCATCGCGTAGTCGGTGCGCGAGTCGCCGACCGTGCGCCAGCGCAGCGGCAGCGGGCCGCTGTCGGCGAGCAGCTCGAGCGCGCGGGAGGCGCCGAGGTCCTTGCCGAGGCGGATCGACTCGATGTCGGTCGAGATGATCGTCGGATCCACGCGCACCTGCACGCGCCCCTCCGCGTCCGGCACCTCGACGCCCTCGAGCACCGAGCCCAGCCCGTGCGCCTGGAGCATCTCGACCGCGCGCGCGTCGAGCTCCGGCTGCACGGCGAGGTAGTCGGCGGACGACACGCTCGTGAGCTGCTCGAGCGAGACCATCGCGTGCTTGGTGGCGTCGAAGAACATCCAGTCGGCGAAGCGCTCCTCCACGAGCCGCTCCATGTCGCGCATGAACGCCTCGGGCAGCGCGAGCGACCGGTCGACGTGAACCTCCCCCGCACCCGCGGGCGAGATCGAGAACCACGACGCGCCCTTCTCGCAGACGGCGTGCACGCGCGCGCCCTCCGGCAGGCCGGCGGCGAGGAGCGGGCCGACGACCTGCTCGCGGATGAAGGCGTCCGACCGGCCGGTGTTGAAGACGATGGGCACGCCCGCGGCGGCGAGCTCCACGAGGTCGGTCGCGATGCTCGGGATGGCGAGGGTGCGGGTGATCGGGCTGGCGATGGGGCCGTCGACGTCGAGGAGGAGGCCGAGGGGCGCGGGGGTCGTGGTCACGGCTCCATCCTCGCGCAGGCACGCGGCGCCACGGGACGGCTGGGGACCACCGACGGCCTCCCGCGCCACGGGACGGCTGGGGACCAGCGACGGCCTCCCGCGCCACGGGACGACTGGGGACCACCGACAGCCTCGTGGGTCCGGCGGCGTCAGGCGTCCGCGCGCGCGGCGGTCGCGCGACCCCGGGCGGCCCGCCCCGCGGATCCGACGACGAGCACCACCGACACCGCCATGACGACGAGGTACGCGACCGGCAGCGTCGGGAGCCCCAGCCCGTCGAGCAGCGCGCCGCCGGCGAGCGCCCCGCCGCCGATCCCCACGTTGAACGCCGTGGTGTAGAACGAGCTCGCCGTGTCGCGGAACGACGGGTGCGCCGCGTGCAGCATGCGCGTCTGGAGGAGGGACGGGATCGCGCCGAACGCGAGGCCCCAGAGGAGGAAGCCGGGGATCGCGACGCCCCACATGCCCGGCGCGAACGCCAGCGCGCTCACGCCGAGCGCCGCGGCGGCGAGCCCCGAGACCACGCCGAGCTGCGGCCGGCTCGAGAAGACCGTGCCCGCGATGAGGAGGCCGACGGCCCCGGCGATCCCGTAGCCGAAGAGCATGGCGCTCAGCTGCTGCTCGGGGATGCCCATCACGCGCGTGACGAACGGGTCGACGTACGTGTAGAAGCCGTACTGGCCGATCATGATCACCATCGCCGTGAGGCACACCAGCAGCACGCCGCCCACGCCCTGCCCGGCCATGCGCTCGCGGAGGGGGACGCGGCCCGCACCCGACGCGGCCGCGGGGGTCTCGCGCTCCGGCCGCCCTACCGCCGGCAGGAACCGCCAGGTCAGCAGGATCCCGAGCAGCGTCAGCACGCCGATCCCCGCGAACGCCGCGCGCCAGCCGAACGCCTGCCCGGCCGCGGTGCCGAGCGGCACGCCGAGCACGAACGCGAGGCTGCCGCCGCCGACCGTGAGCGCGACCGCCCGGCCGATGAGCGCGGGCGGCACGAGGTGCGCCGAGTACGCGCCGACGACCGCCCAGAACAGGCCGTGCGCCAGCCCGCCGAGCACGCGCGTCGCGACGACGAGCTCGAACGTGGGCGCGAGCGCCGTCAGGAGGTTGCTCGTCGCGAAGACCGCGAGCACCGCGAGGAGCAGCGCGTGCCGCGGGACCCGCCGGGTGAGGGCCGCGAGCGGCGCGCTCGAGACCACCACGGCGATCGCGAACACCGAGACGAGGAGGCCGACGCGCGACTCCTCCACCCCGAGGTCGCCGCTCATCTCGCTGAGGAGGCCGGTGGGCAGCGTCTCGCTCGTGACGCTGAGGAACACGCACGCGGCGAGGGTGAGGATGCCGACCCAGGGGAACCGGAAGGCCGGATCCGACGGGTCGTGCGGCGGCACGGGCGTGCGCCGGCCGGCGTGCGCGACGCGGTCGGGATCGGGCAGGAAGATGGGGGAGGTGTTCGTCATGGAGACCCACGGGACGTCGACGGCGGGAGAGCTCCCGGGGCCGGCGGGATCCGCCCGGCCAGTCGCTAGCCTAGACGGATGACCGACCAGGCCACCCCGGCGCGTGCCCCGCACCGCGTCCTCAGCTTCTCCTGCGACGACCGGCCGGGCATCGTCCACGCCATCGCCGGGGCCATCGTCGAGGCCGGCGGCGACATCACCGAGTCGCAGCAGTTCTCGAGCGCCGACACCGGCCGCTTCTTCATGCGCCTGCAGATCCAGAGCGCGGCCGACGACGACCGGCTGGCCGACGCCCTCGCCGCCGTCGTCGAGCGGTACGACGCGACCTGGCACCTCGACGAGGTGGGCCGGCCGCTGCGCACGCTCGTGCTGGGATCCACCGCCGAGCACTGCGTGAACGACCTGCTGTTCCGGCAGCGCGCGGGCCAGCTGCCCGTCGAGATCCCGCTCGTGCTCAGCAACCACGGGAAGCTGGCCGACCTCGCGGGCTTCTACGGCGTGCCGTTCGAGCACGTGCCCGTGACGGACGAGGCGTCGAAGCGGGCCTTCGAGGAGCGCGTGATCCGCGCGGTCGAGGAGCACGACGTCGAGCTGGTGGTGCTCGCGCGCTACATGCAGATCCTCTCCCCCGAGCTCTGCGCGCGGCTCAGCGGCCGGATCATCAACATCCACCACTCCTTCCTCCCCGGCTTCAAGGGCGCGAACCCCTACAAGCAGGCGCACGCGCGCGGCGTGAAGCTCATCGGCGCGACCGCGCACTTCGTCACGAGCGACCTCGACGAGGGCCCGATCGTGGAGCAGAACGTCGTGCGCGTCGACCACTCGCGCAGCGCCCGCGAGCTCATGGCCATCGGCCAGGACGAGGAGTCGCGCACCCTCACGCAGGCCGTGCGCTGGTTCGCGGAGCACCGCGTGCTGCTCGACGGCGCGCGCACGATCATCTTCCGCTGACGCACCGCCGCGCACGACGGAGGGGGCGGGCGCCTCGCGGCACCCGCCCCCTCGGCGGTGATCACTCGGGATCAGTCGCGGATCAGCGGATCACGAAGAGGTACTTCCGCGAGCTGGTCTCCGCCGCGTTCGCGTCGTCGCCCGCGTAGGCGGCGGTCACGGCGTACAGGCCCTTCGCGTACGCCGGCAGCCGGACGCGGCCGGTGCCGGACTTGTCCAGCGCGACCTCGTACGCGTCCCTGCCGACCGTGACGGTGACGCTGCCCGTGGGCGCCGCCTTCGCCGCGCTGCCGACCTCGACCGTGACGACGGCCTTCCGCGCGCTCGTCAGCACCCATGGCGTGACGGACACCGTGACCCTGCTGGCCAGCTTGACCACGACGGGCTCGCTGGTCGCGGTGCCCGCGGGGCCCGCGGCCGGCTTCGCCGTCACGACGACCGTGAGCGACTTCCCCGCGACCGACTTCGCGGCCCGGTAGGTCGCGCGCGTCTGTCCGGCGAGCGGCTTCCCGTCGGCGGACCACTGGTACGAGAAGGCCAGGCCCTCGGCGTCCCACGTGCCGGGCGACGCGGTGAGCGTCCGGCCGACGGCGGGCGTGCCGGTGATCACGGGCGGCGCGGTCGCGACGGGGGCCGGGGTCGCGCCCGACTCGACGCGCACGTAGGTCGTCGCCGCGGAGCCCGAGTAGGCGACGCGACCGAGGTACGACGTCTCGGGAGCGAGGCCGGTCCACGACGCCGTGTAAGTGGCCGGCCGGCTCTGCACCGCGTCGACCGGGTCCGGGGACACCCGGAAGCCGCCCTCGTCCGTCGTCGTGGACAGGTCGTACTCCGTGACCGTCCACTCCTCGGTCGTCTCGCCCTCGGGGACCGAGAAGACGTCGACCTTCACCACGTACTCGCCGGCGACCGGCTCCTCGATGGTCACGGACTCGTCGGCGGACTCGGTGGCCGAGGTGTACGTCGCCGCCACCTTCCCGTCGACGACCCGGGTGACCGTGAGGTCGAGGTCGGCGGCGTCGTCCGCCGAGTCGAGGTCGATCCGGGTGGCCAGCTGGCCCTCCGGGACGGTCACCGGGTAGGTGGCCGACGTCTTCGCGGGGCCGGATCCGGTGACGGGCGACGAGGCGTCCTCCGGGTCCGGGATCACGACGCCGGCGCTGAGGCCCTCGGCGGTGAGCGCGATCGGGCCCGTGGTGCCGGGCGTCACCGTGACGTCGACGGAGCCGTCGATGCCGGTCCCCTGCACCTCGGCCGGGGCCGCGATGGCGACGGGGTTCACGGCGACGGGGCTGCGCACGACGTGGTCGGCGCTCGTCCAGGTGAGCGACCCGGTGGCGTACGCGTCGACGGGCGCCGTGGTGCGCGTGAACGCCACCTCGTACGACTTCGTCTGGCCCGCCTCGGTGAACTCGAGCGTGGACGGGGTCACGTCCGCCGTGATGCCCGCGAGCCCCTGCACGCTGGCCGCGTAGGTACCGGGCCCGGTGGAGGTGACCTCGCGGGTCACGGTCTCGGAGCCGGTGAGGGCGCCGATCGCGATGCTCGCCAGGTTGAGCTCCGACGGGTCGACGGGGTCGATGCCCGTCGCGTAGCCGAGGGCCGCGAGGTACGCGACCCAGTCGCTGCGGTCGTTGAGGTACAGGAGGCCCGCGTCGAGGTAGCGGCGCGCGTCCACGTGGCCGGCGCCCTGGGCGAAGGGATCCGTGACCGTGCCGCCGTCCGCGTCCACCGTGTCGTACGCGGTGGTCATGAGGGCCGACTTGATCTCGGAGACGGGCGCGTTCGGGCGCTCGCCCAGGTACAGCAGCGCGAGGCCGGCCACGTGCGGGGCCGCCATCGACGTGCCGGACAGGAGCGCGAAGGTCGGGTCGCCGCCCTCCGCGTTGTTCGTGGCCGCGATGATCGAGACGCCGGGCGCCGCGACGTCGGGCTTCAGGATGTCGCTGCCGTCCGCGAGCACCGGGCCGCGCGAGCTGAAGCCGGCGACCTGCGGGGTCGGGGCGGACACGCCCGTGACGTTGTCGGGCACGAGGGTGACGGTCGCGCCGGACGTCGCCGCGTAGGCGGAGACGGCCGCGTAGACGTCCGCGTCGAGGTGGACGGTCGGCACGGCGTGCGTGTCGGCGTCGATCGAGTTGGGCGTCGGGTTCACGAGGACCATGCCGATGCCGCCGGCCCGCTCGACCTCGGCCGACTTGGCGGTGCGGTCGAAGGTGCCGCGCTCGCACAGGACGATCTTCCCGGCGGTCTTGGCCGGGTCGAGGGATCCGGGTCCGCACAGGTTCGGGGTCGTGGCGCCGGCCGCGGCGACGGAGGCCGCCGTGACGAAGGCGCCGGTCACCGGCTCGGTGACCGTGATGGACGAGCCCGCGAACTGCTGCCCGTCGCCGAGCTTCGCGGTGGCCTCGAAGTTGCCCGCGACCGTGCTCGCGGCGACCGTCGTGATCCACGGCGACGCGTTGTCGAGCGTGGAGGCGTCGGGCCCGGAGTTGCCGGCGGATGCCGAGACGAAGATGCCCGCCGTGGCCGCGCCGAGGAACGCCTGGTCGGTGGCGGAGAACGTGGTCCGCGCGGCGCCGCCGCCGATGGAGTAGTTGATGACGTCCACGCCGTCCGCGGTCGCCTGCTCGATGGCGGCGACGAGGTCAGCGCCCGCGCAGCCGTCGTCGGTCTGGACGGAGCCGTCGGGGCCCGACCAGCAGACCTTGTAGGCCGCGACCTTCGACGCGGGCGCGACGCCCGAGATCTCACCGAGCGGGTTGCCGTCGATCGTGGCCTCCACGCCGGCCTCGCCCGCCGCGGTGGACGCGGTGTGCGATCCGTGGCCGTCGCCGTCGCGCGGGGAAACGTACTCGCCGGTCGCCGCGGTGCCGATGTTCGCCTTGCCGAAGCCGTCGACGAAGTAGCGCGCGCCGACGATCTTCGTGCTGCAGTCGGCGGCCGCGAATTGCTCGCCCGTCTGGCACACGCCCGCGAACTGCGTGCCGTCGCCCTTGTCGAAGCGGATCGTGGACCCGTCGAGGTAGGGCGCGTCGCCCTTCGCGGTGCCGAGCGGCTCTCCCGCGAAGGACGGGTTCTCGGGGGCGATGCCGGTGTCGATCACGCCGATCACCGCGCCCTCGCCCGCCTCCTCCTGACCGCCCGTCTTCGCCCAGACGCCGTCGGCGCCCGTGAGGCCGAGGAAGTCGGCCGCGGGGGTGGAGGTGGGGTGGTAGATCCGGTCGAGCTCGACGCTCTGGACCTCCCGGTCGCTCGAGAGCTCGGCGGCCTGCTCGGCGGTGAGGTCGGCCGAGAAGCCGTTGACCGTCAGCGAGTACGAGTAGTCGATGTCGGCGCCGACGCTGGCGGCCACATCCTGCTGCTGCTGCTCGAGGTGGTCGGTGTAGTCGACGACGGGGGCGGACCGGGCGTCGAGCTGCGTGCCCGAGCGCGCCTGCGTCGCGGGGAGTCCCGCGATGCCGCCCTGGTACGTGGCGGCGGCCTGGTCGACGAGGGTGACGATGTAGCGGCCGTCCTCGAGGTCGGCCGCCTGCTTCGCGACGGTCGGCGCGGGCGCGGCCATCGCGCCTCCCGCTCCGAACGTGACGAGGCCGGCGGCGACGAGGGCGGTGGCGGCGACGGAGGCCGTCGCCCGGCGCAGGGAGGCTGCGCGGTCGGACTCCGGGCGGAGCCGAGGGGAGCGTGGGATCACGAACACGTCCTTCAGATGGGGATCGGTGGCCCGAACGCGCCCCTTGCGACGCGCACGAATCCTCAACATACCCCGGGTATTCGCCCTGAGAAGGGCTCCGTGTTACCACCGTGTAACGGTTGCCGAAGGCACTCAGATGCCCGTCATCTCGGCGATCTGCCGACGCCGTGACACCGAAGTGAGTCTGTGCCGATGCCCCGCGCACGGCAGGTTTCCAGCATCCCGTCCGGCCGGATCCGCGCGACACCGCGCGCGCCGCGCATCGCCCCGGGCACGCGGGAGGGGCGGGTGCCGTCGGCACCCGCCCCTCCGTCTCACCTGCGGATCAGCCCGCCACGTGCCACTTCCGCGCGGGGCTCGTGCCGGCGCCGACCACGCCGTCACCCGCGTACGAGGCCCGGACCGAGTAGTCGCCCGGCTGGATCCCGGACACGTCCAGGTGCCCCGACCCCGACCCGTCCAGCGGCACCGTGAAGGTGCGGTCGCCGACGGGGACGGTCACCGAGCCGGTGGCCGCCGCGCGCGCGCCGCTCCGCACGGACACGTCGATGCACGCGGATCCGGACGGCGCGCCCGCCGGAGTCGTGAGCGTCATCCGCACGTCGGCCGCGTACCGCGCCGTCACCGGCGCGCTCGTGGCGTCCGCCGTCGCGCCTCCCGGCGCGGTCGCCGTGACGCGCGCGGTGAGCGCGGTCCCGGACAGCTTCGACGTGACGCGGAGCACGGAGGCCGTCGCGCCCGGGATGGGCTTCCCATCCGACAGCCACTGCGTCGCGAAGGTCGTGCCCACCGGGGTCCACGTGCCGGTCGAGGCCGTCAGCGTCTGCCCGACGTCCGGCGTCCCGCTGATCACAGGTGGCGCGCTGGCGACGGGCGCGGCGGCGGCGGCCGGCGTCGTGACGTCGACCAGCGTCGAGGCGTCGGATCCCGCGTACGTCACGAGACCGACGTACGCGGACCCCGCCGCGAGGCCGGACCACGACGCCGTGTACGTGACCTTCCGGCCCTGCGTCACGGGGAGCTGCGCGGGCGACACCGCGAACGAGCCCTGCCCGCCCGACGCCGTGACGTCGTAGCGGGTCAGGTCGACGTCGGCCTTCTGCGCCGTCCCGGCGACCGACTCCGCCTCCAGGGTCGCGACGTACTTCCCGGCCGGGGGCGCCGGCACGACGATGCGCTCGGACGGCGACGACGTCTCCTGGATGTCGACGACCTTGCGCGTGCCGTCGGCTCCGACGCTCTGCAGCAGCAGGGACAGGTCGGAGGCGCCGTCACGCGGGGTCGCGTCGAGCACCAGCGCATCCTCCCCCGCGGCGACGGTGAACGGGAGCTCCAGCCCCTCGTCCTTCGCGAGGGATCCGCTCGGACCCGACGGGGTGCCCGACGCGGCGTGCAGCACCTCCCCCTTCGCGAGCCCGGAGGCGGTGAGCGCGATCCGGCCCGAGACGCCGGGGGTCACCGGCACGGCGACCTTCCCGGCGGTCCCGCTGCCGGACACGCGGGCCGGGGCCTCGACCGCCTCCGGCCGCACCGCGACCGGGCTGCGGACGGTGCCGCCGGGGCCCGTCCAGGTGAGCGACCCGGTCGACCACGAGCCCGTGGCCGTACCGGCCTTCGTCGTGATGCGCACCTGGAAGGAGCGCGTCTGCCCGGGGGCCGTGAAGGTGAGCTTCGCCGGGCTGACCTTCACGTCCGCGCCGGCCACGCCCTGCACGGACGCGGTCCAGGTGCCAGCCGCCTGCGACGTCACCGTGCGCGTGACGGTGGTGCTGCCGACGAGCTTCCCGACCGCGATGCTCGGCAGGTTCAGCTGCGACACCGGCACGGCCGCCGCGGGATGCGGCAGCTCCAGGCCGGTCTGCGCGGCGTAGCCCGCCCAGTCCTTCGGGCCGCTCGGGTACACGAGGCCGGGGTGCAGGTACCGCGCCGGCGCGATCTCGCCGGCGCCCTGCGCGAACGGATCGGGGGCGGCCTGGCCCTTGGCGTCCACCGTGTCCGTCGCGGTGGTCATCATCGCCGACTTGATCTCCGCGGGCGACGCCTTCGGGTGGATGCCGAGGTAGTCGAGCGCGAACCCGGCGATGTGCGGCGACGACATCGACGTGCCCGAGAGCACGGCGAAGCCCGGCTTGCCGTCGATGTCGGCGTAGGCCGCGGGGATGCCGGAGCCCGGTGCGGCGATGTCGGGCTTGATGATGTCGCCGCCGTCCGGCAGGTCGGGCCCGCGCGAGCTGAAGCCGGTGACCTGCGGAGCGGGGCGCACGACGCCCGAGGTGTTGCCGGGCGTGAGCGTCGCGGTGGCGCCGGCCTTCGCGGCGTACGCGACGATCGCGGGCCGGGCGTCGACGTCGACGTGGACGGTCGGCACGGTGTGCGTGTCGAGGTCCTCGGAGTCCGCCTTCACGTTGGTGAGGATCATGCCGATGCCGCCCGCGCGCAGCACCTCGGCGCTCTTGTCGATGCGGGCCGACACGCCGCGGTCGCACTGCACGATGCGGCCCTTCACCTTCGCCGGATCCAGCGTCCCCTTCCCGCACAGCTCCGGCGACTTCGCCCCGGCGACGCCGGCGGCCGCCGCGCTCACGAGCGGGCCCGTGACCGTGGTCGGCACCGTGATGGATCCTCCGGAGTGCTTGGTGCCGTCGCCGAGCGTGACGGTGGCCGAGTAGTTGTCGGGCACGCTGCTGGCCGCGACGGTCGTGATCCACGGGTCGAGGTTCGTGACGGTGCCCGCGTCGGGTCCGCTGTTGCCCGCGGACGCGGCGACGAAGACGCCGGCGCTCGCGGCGCCCAGGAGCGCGCGCTGCCAGGCGTCCGGTGACTTCCCGCTGCCGCCGAGCGACATGTTGATGACGTCCGCCCCGTCGGCCGTGGCCTGGTCGATCGCGGCGATGACGTCGGACGCCTGGCAGCCGTCGTCGGTCTCGACGGTCGGGTCGGGCCCCTGCCAGCACACCTTGTAGGCGGCGATCTTCGCGGCGGGGGCGACACCCGAGATCGTGTCGAGCACGCGCCCCTGGATGGTGGCCGTGACGCCCGCGTCCCCCGCGGCCGTGCTGGCCGTGTGGGTGCCGTGCCCGCCTGCGTCGCGCGCCGAGCGCGTCTCCTGCGGGCCGAGCGGGTCCTTGGACGCGTCCCGCCCGGCGATGAAGTAGCGGGCGCCGATGAGCTTCGTCGAGCAGTCGGCCGCGGTGAAGCCGGCGCCGGTCTGGCAGGTCCCGTGGAAGACGCTGCCGTCGGCCTTCCGGAACGCGATGCCCGTGCCGTCGAGGTAGGGCTCGTCGCCCGGGGTGGATGCGAGGGCCTTGCCCGCGAACGACGGGTTGTCGGGGGCGATGCCGGAGTCGATGTCGGCGATCACCGTGCCGGCGCCCGCCTTGTCCGCCCCGCCCGCGGCCGCCCACAGCCCGTGGTCGCCCTCGAGGCCGAGCGCGCGCGTCGCCGGGGTGGACTGCGTGTGCACGGTCTGGTCGGGCTCGACGCTCAGGACGTCGGCGGAGCGGCCGAGCGCTCGGACCTGCGCCGCGGTGAGGTCGGCGGAGAAGCCGTTCGTGGTGAGCGAGTACTCGTGCGTCGGCGTGACGCCGATCGAGTCGGCGACCGAGCGCTGCGCCTTCGCGAGGTGGTCGGTGTATCGCTGGACGACGTCGGACTGCGCGTCGAGGCGCGCACCGGCGTCGACCTTCGTGCGCGCGAGCCCGTCGAGGGTCCCGTCGTAGGTCGCGGCGGGCTGGTCCTTGAGGGTCACCAGGTAGTGGCCGTCCCCGGCCTCCGCCGGCAGGCTGGCCCGCGGGATCGTGGCGGCACCGGCCGCGGTGCTCCCGGCGACGACGAGCGCCAGCGCGAGCGTGCAGGCCGCCATGGGCCGGGCCCCGGGGAGGCGACGCCTCCCGCCGGGCGGGATCGGGTCGAGGTGGATGGGCATGGCTGTTCCCTCCTGTCGCCGGCTGACCGGCATCCGGATCCGCGGCGCACCACGTGCGCGGCACGGCGGTCGCCGCCGTCGCGGACTCGCGTCGTCGACGCGTTGGGGAGAACCGTAGGGAGGAAGCCGCGGCACCCGTCGGCCCTCTGCACACGCGAGGCCCGGCCGGGGACGCGAGAGGCCCCGCCCCCGTATCGGGGGCGGGGCCTCTCGGCGTGCGGCGGCGTCGCGAGGACGTCCGCGGGATCAGGCCAGGCGCGTCTGCAGGTTGTCCGCGAGCGACGCGAGGAACTCCTCGGTCGTCTGGTACGGCTGGTCGGGCCCGACGAGGAGCGCGAGGTCCTTCGTCATCTTGCCGCTCTCGACCGTCGTGATGACGACGTCCTCGAGGGTGTCCGCGAACGTCTTCAGCGCGTCGTTGCCGTCGAGCTTCGCGCGGTGCGCGAGGCCCCGGGTCCAGGCGTAGATCGACGCGATGGGGTTCGTCGACGTGGGCTTGCCCTGCTGGTGCTGGCGGTAATGGCGCGTGACGGTGCCGTGCGCGGCCTCCGCCTCGACGACCTTGCCGTCGGGCGTGGTGAGCACGCTCGTCATGAGGCCGAGCGAGCCGAAGCCCTGGGCCACGGTGTCGGACTGCACGTCGCCGTCGTAGTTCTTGCAGGCCCAGACGTAGCCGCCCTCCCACTTGAGCGAGGCGGCGACCATGTCGTCGATGAGGCGGTGCTCGTACGTGAGGCCGGCGGCGTCGAACTGCTCCTTGTACTCGGCCTCGAAGACCTCCTGGAACAGGTCCTTGAAGCGGCCGTCGTAGGCCTTGAGGATCGTGTTCTTCGTCGAGAGGTACACCGGGTAGTTGCGGGCGAGGCCGTAGGACAGCGACGCGCGCGCGAAGTCGCGGATCGAGTCGTCGAGGTTGTACATGCCCATCGCGACACCGGATCCGGGGCTCTGGAACACCTCGAACTGCTGCGGCTCGGAGCCGTCCTTCGGGGTGAAGGTCATCGTGAGCGTGCCCTCGCCCTCGAAGCGGAAGTCGGTGGCGCGGTACTGGTCGCCGAACGCGTGGCGGCCGACGATGATCGGCTTGTTCCATCCGGGCACGAGGCGCGGGATGTTGCTGATGATGATGGGCTCGCGGAAGATCGTGCCGCCCAGGATGTTGCGGATGGTGCCGTTCGGCGAGCGCCACATCTTCTTCAGGCCGAACTCCTCGACGCGCGCCTCGTCGGGCGTGATCGTGGCGCACTTGACGCCGACGCCGTGCTTCTTGATGGCGTTGGCCGCGTCGATCGTGATCTGGTCGTCGGTCTCGTCGCGCTTCTCGATGCCCAGGTCGTAGTACTCGAGGTCGATGTCGAGGTACGGGTGGATGAGCGTGTCCTTGATGGACTGCCAGATGATGCGCGTCATCTCGTCGCCGTCGAGCTCGACGACGGTCCCCTCTACCTTGATCTTCTCCACGAAGTCCTCCTCATGCTCGTCGGTGCCCTCCGTCCGCGCGTCTCCGTCGGCGCGCGGCGGGTCCGGCTCGTCGCCGGTGGATCCGTCGGCCAGCCTACCCGCCGAGGCCGTTGTCTCGACATCGAGACATCCCCGATCCCGCGATCGGACGGGGCCCGCGCCGTCCTGGTCCGGCCGGGCGCCGGGCGATACCCTGTGCCCATGAGCGACATGAGACTCGAAGAGCTGAGCGCCCGCACGATCGTGGCGGCCAACACGCTGACGCTCAAGCCGGGGCAGGAGAACTACGTCGCCCCCGTGTCGCACTCCATCGCCGAGGCGTACGTCAACCCCACCACCGCCTGGCCCCGCGTCGTGATCGAGGACGAGGAGGTCGTCGGCTTCATCATGGGCAACTTCGACCCCGAGGCCCACGAGGAGATCTTCCGCAGCTGCATCTGGCGCATCAACGTCGACGCCGACGCGCAGGGCCACGGCGTCGGCCGCTTCGCCGTCCTCTCGCTCGCCGACGAGGCGCGCTCGCGCGGGTTCGACCGCCTCACGGTGGTGTGGGAGCCGGGCGAGGACGGACCGGAGGACTTCTTCACGCACGTGGGCTTCGAGGTCATCGGCGAGACGCAGTACGGCGAGGCCATCGGCGCGCTGGCGCTCTAGCGCGTGGCCGTCTTCACGACGCCCGGCGAGTACACCGATCGTGTCCTCGAGGTCGTGGCCGAGATCCCCGCCGGCCGGGTCATGACCTACGGCGACGTGGCCGCCGTCTTCGGCCGTCGCGGCGCTCGCGCCGTGGGGATGGTGATGCGGTACCACGGCTCCGGGCTCCCCTGGTGGCGCGTGCTCCGCGCGGGCGGGCACCCGCCGACGGGCCTCGCGGACGAGGCGCGCCCGCGGTACGAGGCGGAGGGCACGCCGCTCGTCGACGCGCCGACGGATGCGGGCTACCGCGTCGACCTGGCGGCGGCCCGCTGGTTCCCCTGACGGGCTGACGGGCTGACGTGCGCTGCCGGGCCACGCCGAGCCACGCCGTGACACCGGCGCCCTGCTCCCCGTCCGCCTGACGGCCGAGCCCGGATCATGCTCCGGGACCACCGCCGGGGCCTCCCAGCCGATGCGGCGGAGGACCCTCGACCGCTGGACTGGGATCATGCCCCGTCGCCCGTCCGCCCGCTCCCTCGTCGCCGTCCCGATCACCGTCGTCCTCGCGCTGTCTCTCGGCGGCTGCGGCGCGGCCCGCACGGTCGGCGGCATGACCAGCCCGGCGGACGCGCGCGTCTACGCCGCGGCGGCGGACGCCGAGGGGCGGCTCCCGTCGTGGATCCCCGCCGACGCGACCGACGTCCGCATCAAGACCTCGCTCCGCGGCGAGGGCGCCATCCTCGCGTTCCGCTCCGCGACGCCGGCGGACGCCCTCGGCTGCACCGCCGCTCCCGCCGACGCTCCCCCGCCCGCCGTCCAGGACACGTGGTGGCCGGATCCGTCGCCCACGGCCGCGATGACGTGCGGCGACGGCTGGCTGACCGCCGCCGCCGGGGACGCCGTGCACGCGTGGCTGCCGGCCGGGTCGCGCGCGCTCGACCTCTGACACCGGGCAGGGCACCTGCCGCGCGGGAGGCGCCCTGCTCGGTCGCGCTAGACCAGCGACTCCCGCCAGGCCGCGTGCAGCTGCGAGAAGCGGCCCGTGCCCTGGATGAGCGACTCGGGCGTGCCGTCCTCGACGATCCGTCCCTGCTCCATCACGAGCACGCGGTCGGCGATCGCGACCGTCGAGAGCCGGTGGGCGATGATGATCGCCGTCCGGTCCGCGAGCAGCGTGGTGAGCCCCTGCTGCACGAGCCGCTCGCTCGGGATGTCGAGCGAGCTCGTCGCCTCGTCGAGGATGAGCACCGCCGGATCCGCGAGGAAGGCGCGCGCGAACGACACCAGCTGCCGCTGGCCCGCCGAGACGCGCCCGCCGCGCTTGTTCACGTCGGTGTCGTAGCCGTCGGGCAGGCTCACGATGAAGTCGTGGGCGCCCACCGCGCGCGCCGCCTCCTCGATCTCGCCACGCGTGGCGTCCGGCTTCCCGATGGCGATGTTGTCCGCGACCGAGCCGGAGAAGAGGTACGCCTCCTGCGTCACCATGACGATGGCGCGGCGCAGGTCCTTCGGGTGCAGGTCGCGGAGGTCGATCCCGTCGAGCGCCACGCGGCCCTCGGACGGGTCGTAGAAGCGGGAGATGAGCTTCGCGAGCGTCGTCTTGCCGGCCCCCGTGGATCCGACGAGCGCGATGGTCTGCCCGGCCGGCATGTCGAGGTCGAACCTCGGGAGGATGGTCTTGCCCTTCCCGTAGCCGAACTCGACGCCCTCGAACGACACGTGGCCGGTGGAGTGCCACAGGTCGACGGGTCGCACCGGGTCCGGCACGCTCGGCTCCTCCTCGAGCACGCCCGAGATCTTCTCGAGCGCCGCCGACGCCGACTGGTAGCTGTTGTAGAACATGGCCATGTCCTGCGCCGGCCCGAAGAACTGGCGCGTGTAGAGCACGACAGCGAGCAGCGCGCCGATGCCGAGCTGACCGTCGGCCACGCGCAGGCCGCCCACGAGCAGCACCACGGCCACCGTGATGTTGCCGATGAGGATGAGGCCCGGGTCGAAGACGCCGAACACCTGGATCACCCGCATGTTCGTGTCGCGGTACCCCTCGACGTGCTCGGAGAACTCGTCCGCGTTCCGCTTCTCCTTGCGGAACGCCTTCACCGCGCGGATGCCGGTCATGGTCTCCACGAAGTGCACGATGAGCCGCGCGGACTTCACGCGCGTCTGCCGGAACAGCGCCTGCGACTTGAGCGCGAACCAGACGCTGAGGAAGAAGAGCGGCACGAGCGCCGCGAGCAGCACGAGGCCCGATACCCAGTCGAAGGAGAACAGCGCGATGGCGGTGAACGCCATGTACAGCGCGCCCTGCACCAGCTGGTTGATGCCGCCGTTGAGCAGCTCCCGGATGGAGTCGAGGTCGCTCGTCTGCCGGGAGATGATGCGGCCCGACGTGTAGGTCTCGTGGAACTCGAGGCTCAGCTTCTGGGTGTGCAGGAACATGCGCTTGCGGAGGTCGATGAGGATCTCCTGCGCGATGCGCGCCGACATCACCTGGTACTTGGCCACCAGCACGGCGCCCGCGACCGCCACGAGGACGTACGCGCCGATGACGAGCGCGAGGAGCGTGGGGTCGTCCGTCTCGAGCAGCGCCGGCAGCGCGCGGTCGAGGCCCACGCCGATGAGCGCGGGGCCGGCGACGTTGGCCGCGGTGGCCACGAGGATCGTGACGGCGGTGAGGATCAGCGTCCGCTTGACGGGCTGGACGGTGCTGACGAGCAGCCGCGTGGAGCGGCGTCGGATCTGCCTGCTCTCGGCGCGGGAGAAGTCGTCCCTCTCCTCGCCGGTGACCCCGGTGACGCTCATGCTGAGGCCTCCTCGCGCACGGTGTTCCCTTCCACGTCCAGGCTCGAGATGACGAACCGGTAGTGCTCGCTGGTGGCGAGCAGGTCGGAGTGCCGGCCGACCGCGGTGATGCGGCCGTCCTGCATGAGCGCCACCCGGTCCGCGAGCATCACGGTCGAGGGGCGGTGCGCCACGATGAGCGCGGTGGTGGACGCGAGCACGCGGCGCAGCGCCGCCTCGACGAGCGCCTCGGTGTCGACGTCGAGCGCCGACAGCGGGTCGTCGAGGACGAGCACGGAGGGCGCTGCGGCGACGGCACGCGCGAGCGCGAGCCGCTGGCGCTGCCCGCCGGAGAGGCTGAGCCCCTCCTCGCCGACCGTCGTCTCGATCCCGTCCGGCAGGTCGCGGACGAAGCCCGCCTGGGCGATGTCGAGCGCCTCCTGCAGCACGCGCTCCGCCTCGGGCCCGCCGTCGACGAGGTCGGGGCGGCCCAGCAGGACGTTGTCGCGGACGCTGGACGAGAAGAGCGTCGCGTCCTCGAAGGCCATGGCGATGCGGCTGCGGAGCTCCTCGAGCCGGAGGTCGCGGATGTCCACGCCGTCGAGCTCGATGCGGCCGCCCGTCACGTCGTAGAGCCGCGTGGTCAACGCCGTGAGCGTCGACTTGCCGCAGCCCGTGACGCCCACGAGCGCCATGGTCTCGCCGGGCAGCAGCTCGAGGTCGATGCCGTCGATGAGGTCCGCCTGCCCTGCCGGGGCGTCCTGGTAGCGGAAGTGCGCGTCCCGGAACACGAGGTGCCCGCGCGGATCCGCGATGGTCGCCGGCGCGTCGGGGTCGGTGATCGCGTCCTCCTCGTCCATCACCTCGAAGTAGCGGTCGACGGCCGTGCGCGCGTCGAAGGTCATCGACAGCAGGAAGCCGACGGACTCGATCGGCCAGCGCAGCACCGCGGCGGTCGCGAAGAACGCCACGAGGTCGCCGACCGAGATCTGGCCCGCGGACGCGAGCAGCACGCCGCCGAGGAGGGCGAGCGCGAACGTGATGTCCGGCACCAGCAGCAGCCACAGCCAGATGCCGGCGATCGCCTTCGCCTTCTTGATCTCGGTGCCGCGCAGCTCCTCCGCCTGCTCGGCGAACGCGTCGTGCATGTGCTTGCCGCGGCCGAACGCCTTGAGCACGCGGATGCCGTGGACCGACTGCTCGACGCTCGTCGCGAGGTCGCCCGACTGGTCCTGGCTGAGCCGGGCGACGGAGGAGTACTTCTGCTCGAAGAGGTAGCCGTAGACCCACAGCGGGATGGAGCAGACGAGGAACCCGATCCCGAGGCGCCAGTCGATGGACACCAGGAACCCGATGCCCACCAGGATCGTGAGGATGTTGACGATGAACAGCACCAGGCCGAACGCCATCCAGCGGCGGATGAGGTTGAGGTCGCTGACCATGCGGGACAGGAGCTGCCCGCTCTGCCACCGGTCGTGGAAGGCCACGGGCAGCCGCTGCAGCTTCCGGTAGAAGGCGTTGCGCATGTCCGCCTCCATCAGCGTGCCGGGCTTCAGCACGAACCAGCGGCGGAGGGCGATCATGGCGGCCTCGAGGATGCCGAGCCCCAGGATCAGGAGCACGGCGGGCACCACGGCCGCCGCGTCGCCGTCGCCGAGCGGCCCGTCGACGAGGCCCCGCAGGATCTGGGGGATGATCAGCGCCAGCAGCGAGCCGATGAGGGCCACCACCATGCCGGCGATGATGCTGGGCATCGCGGGACGCGCGAACGGCAGCAGGCGCATGAGCACCGCGATGGTGCCGGGCCGGGGGCCGTGGCGGTCGGAGGGGGGCGCGGCCTGGTCGGCGGGCGTTGTGCTGGGCACGAGGCGTTCCTTCGGTAGACCCGATCCATGGTGGACGGGCGGTCGTACGGCGGCGGTCGGCGTCAGGACGCGGACGGCGGGGTTCGTGGTGGGGCGACGCAGGCGCTCGCGACTCCACCGGAGGCGTGATCCCGCGGCGGGCGGTTGAGGGCGCGGCGGCCTCCCGGCGAGCACGCCCGGTCGGCACGCCGCGCGGCTGCCGGCGGCGTGGATCCGGCGGAGCGGGCGACGCGTCGGCGTCACCCCTCCCCGGCAGCGCTTAGAGGGCGGCTTCCGGGCGGAAGCCGTCGAGGCGCACGCGGATGGCGGCTGCGGGCGTCGAGTGCGTGCGTGCGTCTGTCGTCGATGTCGTGGTCATGACACCCTCCCTGGCTGCGTATGCGATTCACGTGTGGGCCGCACCGATCGGACCATGTGGATGGCCGCTCCAGGCAGCCTTTCAGGATATGCAGCGGCGGCGTCACGCACAAGAGCCCGCCCTGCATCCGAGGATGCGGGGCGGGCTCGTGGTCGAGGAGCGGGCGGCATGGAGCACGCGGCTCCCTCGCAGCGGGTCAGTCCACGCGCACCGAGAGGCACGTGACGCACCCCTCGAGCTTCTCGAACTCGCTGATGTCGACCGTCACCACCTCGTACCCGAGCGTCTGCAGGAGGTCGGCGGTGCGCGGGGCGGCGGCGGACAGGAGCACCGTGTGCTCGTCCAGGACCACGACCGCAGCGCCCTCGGCCTCCGGCACGGGGAGGAAGGACGGGAAGAGGCGGGCTGCGTCCACGAGCGGCTCGTACCCGATGACCGTGCCATCCGGCAGCGCGGTGACCTGCGTCTTGAGGTGGAGGGTCGAGGCCACGGGCACGGCGACGACCTCGTATCCGAGCGGGCGGGCGATCTCGCGGAGACGGCGGATGCCCTCGGGGTTCGTGCGGGAGCTGCTGCCCACGTAGAGCGTCCTGCCGACCTCGAGCACGTCTCCCCCGTCGACCGTCGCGGGCAGGTCGATGGTGACGACGTCGAGACCGAGATCCCAGACGCTCTGCTCCACGCCCTGCCGCTCACCACGACGCGACTCGGCGCCGGAGGTGAGCACGACCGCCGTGTCGCCCAGCACCACGACGGCGTCCTCGACGAAGACGGAGTCGGGGTGCGCGTCCGACGGCGGCACCTCGCGGGTGGCCCATCCGTGCTCCTCGAGCGCGAGCACGTAGCGCTCCCACTGCTGGTCGGCGAGCTCGGCGTCGATCGGCTGCCGATCGACGTGCGTGAGCTCGCCGTCGGCGAGGCGCGACGAGGGGATGCGGACGAGCGCGACCCGCTCCCGCGCACGCTCCTCGCCGTCGCCGGACAGACGCCGCCAGATCCGTCGTCCCAGGAGGATGGACGCGAGGATCAGGCCGAGCTCGAACATGAGGTTGAGGCCGAGGATGGTCCCGAGGAGCGGAGCGACGATGTCGCTCTTGAGCGGCGCCCCCTGCGCCATGGCCCCGAGCAGGCTGCCGAGGAGCGCGGCCACGATCGCGGCGAGGACGGAGCCGACGATCGTGGTCCACAGCCGCCGGTACGCTCCGGCCCCCGCGAGAGCCGCGAGGAGCACGAACGAGATGAGCGTGTGCACGGTCCAGTAGTCCAGGAGCGGGACGAGAACGGCCACACCCGGCTGCTGGCTCGCGCTGAAGACCGTGAGCACGCTGAACAGCAGGCCGAGGATCGCGGACACCCCAGCCGCGACGAGCGCAGCGGACAGGGCCCTGCCGAGGGATGCGCCGGCTGCGGGCGACCGCTTCATGAAGGAGGGCGCGGGCCTGCCTGCGGTCCTCACCGCGCCCACCGCCGGATTCCCGGAAGAGGTCCGGGCGTGCATGTCGGCCGACGTCTCCGGGGCGTCGGGTGCGGAGGAGCGGTCATCGTCATGGTCGTTCTCTCGGGGATCGGTCACGACCCACGACCCTAATCCCCGCGCTCACGACCCTCATGTGAACGGCCTGGACGGCGGGCGGATGCCTCGCGCCGGCGCCGTGCCCGTTAACGCGAGAAGGCCCGCCGCACGAATGCGACGGGCCTCCCCGTTTACTCAAGTTAAGTCCGGCGGTGTCCTACTCTCCCACAGGGTCCCCCCTGCAGTACCATCGGCGCTGAGAGTCTTAGCTTCCGGGTTCGGAATGTGACCGGGCGTTTCCCTCTCGCTATGGCCGCCGAAACACCTCATACACACCCCTCAGGGCATGAAATCTGTGATGAATCGACCAGTCAAGCTGGTTGTTCAATTGATACCCGACCGTATATCGGGAACCACATAGTGGACGCAAGCAAAGTGTTTTCAAGATATCGGCTTATTAGTACAGGTCAGCTCCACGAGTCTTTAGTCCTCGCTTCCACATCCTGCCTATCAACCCGGTAGTCTAGCCGGGAGCCTTCACCCTAAAAGGGATGGAAATCTCATCTCGAAGCCGGCTTCCCGCTTAGATGCTTTCAGCGGTTATCCGTTCCGAACGTAGCTAATCAGCGGTGCTCCTGGCGGAACAACTGACACACCAGAGGTTCGTCCATCCCGGTCCTCTCGTACTAGGGATAGATCTTCTCAAATTTCCTACGCGCGCAGCGGATAGGGACCGAACTGTCTCACGACGTTCTAAACCCAGCTCGCGTACCGCTTTAATGGGCGAACAGCCCAACCCTTGGGACCTACTCCAGCCCCAGGATGCGACGAGCCGACATCGAGGTGCCAAACCATGCCGTCGATATGGACTCTTGGGCAAGATCAGCCTGTTATCCCCGAGGTACCTTTTATCCGTTGAGCGACAGCGCTTCCACAAGCCACTGCCGGATCACTAGTCCCGACTTTCGTCCCTGCTCGACTTGTCAGTCTCACAGTCAAGCTCCCTTGTGCACTTACACTCGACACCTGATTACCAACCAGGTTGAGGGAACCTTTGGGCGCCTCCGTTACTCTTTAGGAGGCAACCGCCCCAGTTAAACTACCCACCAGGCACTGTCCCTGAACCGGATTACGGTTCGAAGTTAGATATCCAGAGTGACCAGAGTGGTATTTCAACAATGACTCCACCCGAACTAGCGTCCGAGCTTCACAGTCTCCCACCTATCCTACACAAGCCACACCGAACACCAATACCAAGCTGTAGTAAAGGTCACGGGGTCTTTCCGTCCTGCTGCGCGTAACGAGCATCTTTACTCGTAGTGCAATTTCGCCGAGTTCGCGGTTGAGACAGCTGGGAAGTCGTTACGCCATTCGTGCAGGTCGGAACTTACCCGACAAGGAATTTCGCTACCTTAGGATGGTTATAGTTACCACCGCCGTTTACTGGGGCTTAAATTCTCAGCTTCGCACTTGCGTGCTAACCGTTCCTCTTAACCTTCCAGCACCGGGCAGGCGTCAGTCCGTATACATCGTCTTGCGACTTAGCACGGACCTGTGTTTTTAGTAAACAGTCGCTTCCCACTGGTCTCTGCGGCCTTCAAACGCTTCAGGAGTAAATCCCTACACGCCTCAGGCCCCCCTTCTCCCGAAGTTACGGGGGCATTTTGCCGAGTTCCTTAACCACGATTCTCTCGATCTCCTTAGTATTCTCTACCTGACCACCTGAGTCGGTTTGGGGTACGGGCGATTGGAACCTCGCGTCGATGCTTTTCTCGGCAGCATAGGATCACTGATTTCGTCCGTGAGGACTACCCATCGGGTCTCAGGCTACATAGAAGACGGATTTGCCTATCTTCTGCCCTACATCCTTAGACCGGGACAACCATCGCCCGGCTCAGCTACCTTCCTGCGTCACACCTGTTAATACGCTAAACGCCTCAGCGTAGGGTCGTGTGCTAGGCCAAGACCGTCACCCCGAAGGGATCGAATCAAGGATTCAGACACTTAGCATTACTGGATTGTCTTGGGCGGTTCTTCATCGGTACGGGAATATCAACCCGTTGTCCATCGACTACGCCTGTCGGCCTCGCCTTAGGTCCCGACTTACCCAGGGCGGATTAGCCTGGCCCTGGAACCCTTGGTCTTTCGGAGGACGGGTTTCTCACCCGTCTTTCGCTACTCATGCCTGCATTCTCACTCGTGTGGCCTCCACGGCTGGTTCACACCGCCGCTTCGCTGGCCACACGACGCTCTCCTACCCATCCATACGGCTGGACCACGAAGGCCTGCCTGTAATATAAATGCCACAACTTCGGTGGCGTGCTTGAGCCCCGTTACATTGTCGGCGCGGAATCACTTGACCAGTGAGCTATTACGCACTCTTTCAAGGGTGGCTGCTTCTAAGCCAACCTCCTGGTTGTCTATGCAACTCCACATCCTTTCCCACTTAGCACGCGCTTAGGGACCTTAGATGGTGGTCTGGGTTGTTTCCCTCTCGACGATGAAGCTTATCCCCCACCGTCTCACTGCTGCGCTCTCACTTACCGGCATTCGGAGTTTGGCTGAAGTCAGTAACCTTTTGGGGCCCATCGTCCATCCAGTAGCTCTACCTCCGGCAAGAAACACGCAACGCTGCACCTAAATGCATTTCGGAGAGAACCAGCTATCACGAAGTTTGATTGGCCTTTCACCCCTATCCACAGCTCATCCCCTCCATTTTCAACTGAAGTGGGTTCGGTCCTCCACGACGTCTTACCGTCGCTTCAACCTGGCCATGGATAGATCACTTCGCTTCGGGTCTAGAACATGCGACTCATACGCCCTATTAAGACTCGCTTTCGCTACGGCTGCCCCTCACGGGTTAACCTCGCCACATATCACTAACTCGCAGGCTCATTCTTCAAAAGGCACGCTGTCACACCAACAAGGGTGCTCCAACGGTTTGTAAGCAAACGGTTTCAGGTACTATTTCACTCCCCTCCCGGGGTACTTTTCACCTTTCCCTCACGGTACTTGTCCGCTATCGGTCATCTGGGAGTATTTAGGCTTATCAGGTGGTCCTGACAGATTCACACGGGATTTCACGGGCCCCGTGCTACTTGGGATACTCTCCGGACAGGCGACGACATTTCGACTACGGGGTTCGCACCCTCTATGACTGGCCTTTCAAGACCATTCGTCTATATCGCGCTCATTGCCCTCACAGCTCGGTAGAACTGTACGGAAAGTCCCGCAACCCCGACCATGCAACTCCTACCGGATATCACACATGATCGGTTTGGCCTCTTCCGGTTTCGCTCGCCACTACTAACGGAATCGCTTTTGCTTTCTCTTCCTGTGGGTACTGAGATGTTTCACTTCCCCACGTTCCCTCTACCCGCCCTATATATTCAGGCGGGAGTCACCAGGTCACCCAAAGGGCCTGGCGGGGTTTCCCCATTCGGAGATCCTCGGATCAAAGCTCTATTATCAGCTCCCCGAGGCTTATCGCAGATTTATACGTCCTTCTTCGGCTCCAGATGCCAAGGCATCCACCGTTTGCTCTTAGAATCTTGAAATCACATGAGATTGAATCGTTTCGCCTCCCCTAGAGGAGACAGAATTGACCAATGATCTATAAATAGATCTTTGTGATCCACCGGTAAACCGGTGAATCTAAGATGCTCGCGTCCACTGTGTAGTTCTCAATATACGGGCGGTACCCCACCACCATCCACTCAGGGACGACGGAAAGGGTCCGACAAGAAACCAGACACACCGAACGGTGCGGCCCGGTCCCTCAGGACCCAACAGCGTGCAACATGCCCTCGACACCCCACACCACGTTCCCACCCCACAAGGAGGCGTACTAGCAGCACGACGAATCAACCGGCATCAATGTCAATGTTCCACCCATGAGCGCCACCACCAGGACATCCGCCTGACGCGTGACTTGGCACCATTGATCTCCCTGTATACAGAGGAGAGGTGCACATGCTCCTTAGAAAGGAGGTGATCCAGCCGCACCTTCCGGTACGGCTACCTTGTTACGACTTAGTCCTAATCACCGATCCCACCTTCGACAGCTCCTCCCTTGCGGTTAGGCCACTGGCTTCGGGTGTTACCGACTTTCATGACTTGACGGGCGGTGTGTACAAGGCCCGGGAACGTATTCACCGCAGCGTTGCTGATCTGCGATTACTAGCGACTCCGACTTCATGAGGTCGAGTTGCAGACCTCAATCCGAACTGAGACCGGCTTTTTGGGATTCGCTCCACCTTGCGGTATCGCAGCCCTTTGTACCGGCCATTGTAGCATGCGTGAAGCCCAAGACATAAGGGGCATGATGATTTGACGTCATCCCCACCTTCCTCCGAGTTGACCCCGGCAGTCTCCTATGAGTTCCCACCATTACGTGCTGGCAACATAGAACGAGGGTTGCGCTCGTTGCGGGACTTAACCCAACATCTCACGACACGAGCTGACGACAACCATGCACCACCTGTATACCGACCTTGCGGGGCACACATCTCTGCATGTTTCCGGTATATGTCAAGCCTTGGTAAGGTTCTTCGCGTTGCATCGAATTAATCCGCATGCTCCGCCGCTTGTGCGGGCCCCCGTCAATTCCTTTGAGTTTTAGCCTTGCGGCCGTACTCCCCAGGCGGGGAACTTAATGCGTTAGCTGCGACACGGAGACCGTGGAATGGTCCCCACATCTAGTTCCCAACGTTTACGGCATGGACTACCAGGGTATCTAATCCTGTTCGCTCCCCATGCTTTCGCTCCTCAGCGTCAGTTACGGCCCAGAGATCTGCCTTCGCCATCGGTGTTCCTCCTGATATCTGCGCATTCCACCGCTACACCAGGAATTCCAATCTCCCCTACCGCACTCTAGTCTGCCCGTACCCACTGCAGACCCGAGGTTGAGCCTCGGGATTTCACAGCAGACGCGACAAACCGCCTACGAGCTCTTTACGCCCAATAATTCCGGACAACGCTTGCACCCTACGTATTACCGCGGCTGCTGGCACGTAGTTAGCCGGTGCTTTTTCTGCAGGTACCGTCACTTTCGCTTCTTCCCTACTAAAAGAGGTTTACAACCCGAAGGCCGTCATCCCTCACGCGGCGTTGCTGCATCAGGCTTTCGCCCATTGTGCAATATTCCCCACTGCTGCCTCCCGTAGGAGTCTGGGCCGTGTCTCAGTCCCAGTGTGGCCGGTCACCCTCTCAGGCCGGCTACCCGTCGTAGGCTTGGTGAGCCATTACCTCACCAACAACCTGATAGGCCGCGAGTCCATCCCCAACCGAAATTCTTTCCACGACCAGACCATGCGGCCAATCGTCATATCCGGTATTAGCTACCATTTCTAGCAGTTATCCCAGAGTCGGGGGCAGGTTACTCACGTGTTACTCACCCGTTCGCCACTGATCCGCCAGAGCAAGCTCTGACATCACCGTTCGACTTGCATGTGTTAAGCACGCCGCCAGCGTTCGTCCTGAGCCAGGATCAAACTCTCCATAAATGCTTAAACGCACGACCACCCGAAAGCAGTCGGCACATCTAAAGCCAGACGTGAACGGGAATCGAACACGAACCAGCAAGTTTGAAACCGACAGAACAAATCATTACTGACTTGCTTGTTTGTTTAAATGTATTCCAAAGGAATCCGAAACGAGCATCCGAAGGACACCCGCAACGGGTATTTGGCATTTGACATTGTGCACGCTGTTGAGTTCTCAAGGAACGGACGCTCCCGACACCGACCATCACAGCCAGCCATCGGAGCTCACACTCCACCGCTCCCCGTGGGAGTGATCCAGACCACAAGGCCCAGCACTCACGTCGGAAGCAGAATCAGACCCTAGTTCAGTTGATGGTAAACACGCAACCCGTAAGCCGCGGCAACTTCTGTTTCACCAGGATCAAGCCCACCAGAACCAGCCCGGAAGCATTTCGCTTCCCGCCCGTTCCGGCGACAAGAGGAGACATTACGCGGACCACCCCACCCCCGCAAAACAACCCGCATCCCGGGCGTGTCGCGACGGCGGTGGGCCGGCGGCCCGGAGGACCGCCAGCCCACAGGATCAGTGGAAGAAGTGGCGCTCGCCCGTGAAGTACATGGCCACGCCGGCAGCCCGGGCAGCCTCGACGACCTCCTCGTCGCGCACGGATCCGCCGGGCTGGACCACTGCGCGGACCCCGGCGTCGAGCAGGACCTGCAGGCCGTCGGCGAAGGGGAAGAACGCGTCGGACGCCGCGACCGACCCCGCCGCGCGCGCTCCCGCGCGCTGCACCGCGAGGTGGCACGAGTCCACCCGGTTGACCTGGCCCATGCCCACCCCCACCGAGGCACCGTGGTGCGCGAGCAGGATGGCGTTCGACTTGACCGCCCGGCACGCCTTCCACGCGAACTCCAGGTCGGCGAGCGTCTGCTCGTCCACCGCCTCCCCTGTCGCGAGCGTCCAGCCCGCCGAGACGCGTCGGCCGTCGGTGGGGAACGCATCCGTCGACTGCACGAGGTATCCGCCCGAGATCTGACGCGCCTCCAGCGGCTCCCGGCGGTACCCCTCGGGGAGCGTCAGGAGGCGGAGGTTCTTCTTGGACTTGAGGAGCGTGAGCGCGTCGTCGTCGAAGCCCGGCGCCACGAGCACCTCGGTGAAGATCTCCTTCACCGTCTCCGCCATCCCGAGCGTGATGGTGCGGTTGGCGGCGATCACTCCCCCGAACGCGGACACCGGATCGCAGTCGTGCGCGCTCCGGTGCGCGGCGGCGATCGCGTCGACCGCGCGTGGCGGCGCCACCGCGATCCCGCACGGGTTCGCGTGCTTGATGATGGCGACGGCCGGCTCGGCGAAGTCGTACGCGGCGCGCACGGCGGCGTCCGCGTCGACGAAGTTGTTGTAGGACATCTCCTTGCCGTGCAGCTGGGTCGCCTGGGCGATCCCCGCCCCGTCGGCGCTGCGGTACAGGGCCGCATCCTGGTGCGAGTTCTCCCCGTACCTGAGCACCTGCGCGAGGTCGCCTGCGACGCGGAAGGACGCCGGCCACGTCGGCGACGCCTCGTCTGATCCCACGACGGCATCCCGGAAGTAGTCCGCGACGGCCCTGTCGTAGTCGGCCGTGTGGGCGAAGGCCGCGGAAGCGAGACGACGCCGCTGGGCGAGGGTGGTGCCGCCGGAGCGCACGGCCTCGATCACCTCGCCGTAGCTGGTCGGCGACACGACGATCGCGACGTTCGCGTGGTTCTTGGCGGACGCGCGCACCATGGCGGGCCCGCCGATGTCGATCTGCTCGATGACGTCCGATGCGGGAGCCCCCGAGGCGACGGTCTCCACGAACGGGTACAGGTTGACGACGACCAGCTCGAACGGGGAGATGCCCAGCTCCGCGAGCTGGGCCTCGTGCGACTCGAGCCGCAGGTCGGCGAGGAGGCCCGCGTGCACCGACGGGTGCAGGGTCTTGACCCTCCCGTCGAGCACCTCCGGGAAGCCCGTCACGTCCTGCACGGGGGTGACGGGGAAGCCCGCCTCGGCGATGGTGCTGGCGGTGGATCCGGTGGAGACGATCTCGACGCCGGCCTCGACGAGGGCGGACGCCAGCTCGAGGAGCCCGCTCTTGTCGCTCACCGAGACGAGGGCGCGCGTCACGGCGATGCCGTCGCGGTCGCGGAACAGGGACGGGTCGTGACGGGGTCCGCTCATGCGGTGGTCAGCTCCTTGAGGTCGATGGTGCCGAGGGCGATGGCGCGCACCGTGTCGACGAGGAGCCTGCGCTCCACGACCTTGATGCGCTCGTGCAGGGTGTGCTCGGTGTCGCCCGGCTCCACCGCGACGCGCTCCTGCGCGAGGACGGGGCCGGTGTCGACGCCGGCGTCGACGACGATGAGGGAGGCCCCGGAGGCCGGGACCCCCGCGGCGATGGCGTCGCGCACCGCGTGGGCGCCGGGGAACTCCGGCAGGTAGGCGGGGTGCGTGTTGACCAGACGCGGGGCGAAGGCCTCGACCGCCCGTGGGGGCAGGAGGCGCATGAAGCCGCTGAGGACCACGAGGTCCGGATCCCAGCCGGAGACGGCGGCCACCAGCTCGTCGCCCCAGGTCGCGCGATCCGGGAAGCTCGAGAACGGCACCGTGAAGGTGGGGATGCCGCGCTCCTCGGCGAACCGCAGCCCGTCCGCCTCGCGATCGGCGCCGACCGCGACGATGCGCGCCGGGTAGTCCGCGTGATCCGCCGCCTGGAGGAGGGCGAGGAGATTGGTGCCGCTGCCGGAGACGAGGACCACCACGTTGAACACGGCCACAGCCTATCCGCGTCCTTCCGGGCTCCGTCGGACCAGCGGGGCCATGAGGCCGGAGACGAACATGCCCGCCACGGAGGCGACGCCGATCTCGAGGAACGCGTACAGGAGGATCCAGCCGGCAGCGGGACCGACGTCGGCCAGCCTGCCGGGACCAGCAGCCCCGCCCGACAGGGCCGCGAGCAGGCACAGCACGACGGCGCCGACGACGCCCATGCCGAGGCCCGCCGCGAGGAACCACGGCCAGCGGCGGGCCTCGGGTTCGGGGATGCGCGCGACGCGTGGCGAGAGCGCCACCGCGGCGACGAACGCCACCACCACGGGGACGAGGATCCCGAGGTAGCCCAGGTCGAGGGTGCCCTGCGGCAGGATGCCGAGGACCGGGATGGACGGGATCGGGCCGACGGTCGTGCCGAGCGGTGACACGGAGGACCCGGTCCCCAGGGCGAAGCCGGGCCCGACGAGCCAGGACGACGTCCACATCACCAGGTTCGGCAGGAGCGCGATCTGCCCGAGCGTGAGGGCGACTCCCCCGACGATCCCCGTCTGCAGGGTCTCGTAGAGCGTGATGACGGTCGCGTACCGCACGCCGAGCAGGACCGCGACGACTGCCGACGAGACGGCGACGACGGCGAATGCCGCGGCCGCTCCGCCGCGGACCGCCGTCCCGGCCACGGATGCGGCGCCCTCGGGGAGGCGGTCGAGAGCGTCCCGGACCGAGCGGATGGACCCGGCCGCGCGTCCCGACGACAGCGAGCCCCACCACCGGCCGGCCCGGGCGCGATCGACGCGGGTGACGACGCCGATCAGCAGGCCGAGTGCGAGGACGAGCGTCGGGAGCACCGCGCCGCGCACCACGGCGGGTGCGATGCCCTCGTGCTGCGCCGCGAGCGCGAGGCCCAGGGAGAGGACGGCGGTCGTGGCGACGGCGGCCGCGGCACCGGCGCCGGGGTGGTCCGTCTCGACGATGCGGCGACCGGCCCGCGTGCCGAGCAGCAGCGTGAGCAACGCGAAGCCCAGAGGGGCGAGCGAGAGCGCGAACGGGGCGTCGACCGCGGGGAGCCCGAGGGCCGTCGAGAGCGCCGGATCCAGCGATGCCGTGAGCGGCACGCCGTGGCCGAGCAGCCACAGGTCGACGGCCGTCCGCGCGAACACGCCCCAGTCGATCTGCAGGTCGTACTGCCCGGCCCAGAGGACGGTGAGCGGCACGAGGGGCAGGGCGACGCCGACCCCTACCACCAGGAGCGCTTCGAGTGCCGCGAACAAGGCGGTTGCGTGTCGGTTCATGCCTCGACGACCCTACCGGCCGCCCCCTGCGTGCCCCGTCGGCCGGCGGGCGCGCCGGGGAAGGCGCGCTCCGACCGGCTGGGGAGGAGGAGGCCGCACCGGCGCTGCACGACGACGGCCCGCATCCGGGTGGATGCGGGCCGTCGTCGTCGCCGGGGTGGCGGATCCTGCGTCTACAGCGCGGCGAAGACCTCGCGGAGGAGGTTGGCGGTCTCGGTCGGCGTCTTGCCGACCTTCACGCCGGAGGCCTCCAGAGCCTCCTTCTTTCCCTGCGCCGTGCCGCTCCCGCCGGAGACGATGGCGCCGGCGTGGCCCATGGTCTTGCCCTCGGGGGCGGTGAAGCCCGCGACGTACGCGACGACCGGCTTGGTGACGTGCGCCTTGATGTACTCGGCCGCGCGCTCCTCGGCGTCGCCGCCGATCTCGCCGATCATGACGATGGCGCGCGTGTCCGGGTCGGCCTCGAACGCCTCGAGGGCGTCGATGTGCGTCGTGCCGATGATCGGGTCGCCGCCGATGCCGATGGCGGTCGAGATGCCCAGGTCGCGCAGCTCGAACATCATCTGGTAGGTCAGCGTGCCCGACTTGGAGACGAGGCCGATGGGTCCGGCCTCGGTGATGGTCGCCGGGATGATGCCGGCGTTCGACTTGCCGGGGCTGATGATGCCGGGGCAGTTCGGGCCGACGATGCGCGTCTTCCCGCCCGTGCTCTTGGCGTGCGACCAGAACTCCGCGGAGTCCTTGACCGGGATGCCCTCGGTGATGACGACCGCGAGCGGGATGGCGGCGTCGATCGCCTCCACCACGGCGCTCTTGGCGAACGCCGGCGGCACGAAGATGACGGACACGTCGGCACCCGTCTCCGCCATGGCCTCGGCGACCGAGCCGAAGATCGGGAGCTCGACGCCCTCGATGGTGACGGTGCTGCCGGCCTTGCGCGGGTTGACGCCGCCCACGACCTTGCTGCCGGACGCGAGCATGCGGCCCGCGTGCTTGGTGCCCTCGGAGCCCGTCAGGCCCTGGACGATGATCTTGCTGTTCTCGTCGAGAAGAATCGACATCTATCTGTTCCTGTTCTCTCTCGGGAGTTAAGCGGAGGCCAGCTCGGCGGCCTTGTCGGCCGCCTCGTCCATCGTGCCGACGACGGTGACGAGGGGGTGCGCGCGCTCCTCGAGGATGCGGCGGCCCTCCTCGACGTTGTTGCCGTCGAGGCGGACGACGAGCGGCTTGGTGGCGGCGTCGCCCAGCTTGTCGAGCGCGCCGACGATGCCGTTCGCGACCGCGTCGCACGAGGTGATTCCGCCGAACACGTTGACGAAGACGCTCGTGACCTGCTCGTCCCCGAGGATGACGTCGAGACCGGCGGCCATGACCTCGGCCGACGCTCCGCCGCCGATGTCGAGGAAGTTCGCGGGCCGCACGCCGCCGTGCTTCTCCCCCGCGTAGCTGACGACGTCGAGCGTGGACATGACGAGTCCCGCGCCGTTGCCGATGATGCCGACCTGGCCGTCGAGCTTCACGTAGTTGAGGTCCGACTCCTTGGCCTTCGCCTCGAGCGGGTCGGCGGCGGCCGCGTCCTCGAGCGCCGCGTGGCCCTCGTGGCGGAAGCCGGCGTTCTCGTCGAGGGTGACCTTGCCGTCGAGCGCGATGATGTCGCCCGACTCGGTGAGCACGAGCGGGTTGACCTCGACGAGCGTCGCGTCCTCGTCGCGGTAGACCCACCAGAGGCGCTCGAAGACGGGCGCGACCTTGGCGATGAGCTCCTCGGGGAAGGAGGCGGCGCGGGCGATCTCCTCGGCCTTGGCGGCGTCGATGCCGGCGACCGGGTCGATCTCGATGCGGGCGAGGGCCTCGGGCCGGGTGACCGCGAGCTCCTCGATCTCCATGCCGCCCTCGTAGCTGGCGAGGCAGAGGTAGGAGCGCTCGGCGCGGTCGAGGAGGATCGAGAAGTAGAACTCCTGCGAGATGCGGGCGCCCGCCGCGACCATCACGCGGTGCACGGTGTGCCCCTTGATGTCGAGGCCGAGGATGCCCTGGGCCGCCTCGAACGCCGCGTCGGCGCTCTGGGCGACCTTGACGCCGCCGGCCTTGCCTCGGCCGCCGGTCTTCACCTGCGCCTTCACGACCACGGTGCCGCCGAGCTTCTCCGCCGCGGCGCGCACCTCCTCGGCGGTGTCGGCGACGATCCCCGGGAGGACCGGGACGCCGTAGGACTCGAAGAGGTCCCTGGCCTGGTATTCGAAAAGATCCACGCGTGTCATCCCATCCGCACCCGCGCCAGGCGGTACGTGCGTCGTTCGAGGCTGCGGTGCCACGACCGTCTGGTGGCGGCACCCGGTGTGTTGCGGCTGGTCGGCCCGCGTGCTGACCGCCCGGAGGGGCCGGCCCGCCGCGTCGACGACCGTGGAGAGCCTATCGGGTCACGGGTCGGCCGACCCGGGTCGGCGGGAGCCGTGCGGCGACGGCACCTGTGGAGGGAGACTGGAGGGATGAGCCCGAGGACCCACCCCGCCCGGAGGCGCGGCGGGTCCATCCGCGACATCGCGGGCGAGGGCATCCTGCTCGCCGCGGGGGGCCGCGCGATCCTGCTGCAGATCGCCGATCCGGCGGTCGCGCGCGGCGTCGCGGAGCACAGCGACTTCGCGTCCCGGCCGCTCGACCGCCTCGAGGGCACGCTCGGCTACGTGTACGCGGTCGTCTTCGGGTCGCCGGCCGAGGTCGCCCGGGCCCGGCGCATCGTCGGCCGTGCGCACGCGCCGGTGCGGTCCGACGCCCCCGCCGCCGACGGATCGGCCCCGGCCTACTCCGCCTACGACCCCGACCTGCAGCTGTGGGTGGCGGCGACGATCTACGACAGCGCGGTGACGATGTTCGAGATCGCCTTCGGACCCCTGCCGGACGAGGTGGCCGACCGCGTCTACCGCCAGTACGCCGTGCTGGGCACCGCCCTCCAGGTGCCCGAAGGGCGGTGGCCGCCGGATCGCGCGGCGTTCCGCGCCTACTGGGAGGAGCGGGTCGCGATCCTCGAGCCGACCGCGGACGCACGCCGGATCGCGCGGGCGCTCCTGCGAGGAGGCGACGGCCCGATGTGGCTCCGGAGCATCATGCCCCTGGCGGCGCTCATGACCGCGGCGCTGCTTCCGCCGCGGATCCGAGCGGGCTTCGGCCTGCGCTGGGATGCGCGCCTCGAGCGACGGGCGACGCGCGCGATCAGCGCGATCCTGGTGCCGTACCGGCGGATGCCGCGATGCGTGCGGGAGGCGCCGCGCACCGTGGTCACGCGGCGGTACGCGCGACGGGAAGCCGGGTAGCCGGACGCGCGATCGGCCGTGCGCCGCGCCTCCTGCACAGGCACCGGACGCCGCCCGACGTCCCCGATGCGGGCCTCGCGCGACGTCCGGCGGATCGGTCCGGAGCACCATCCGGCCATGACACGCATCCGCTCCTCTTCTGCCAGCTCCGCCTCCGCTGCCCCCGGCCCCGGCCCCGGCCCCGCGAGGACGCACCGGCCGAGTCGATCGCGCGCGGGGCGCCTCGTCTCGGCGGCCGTCGGGATCGGGCTCGCCCTCGGGATCGCGGCGAGCGCCGTCCCGTCCGCGCAAGCCCTCACGGCCGTCTCGCACGGCATCGGGTACTCGTCCCCGGGCGACGGGAGGTGGCTGGGTTCGTACCGGCTCGACGACGGCCGCCTGGGATTCTGCATCGACGTCGGGCTCGCCGCGCCGCCCGGGCACGCCTACGCGCCCGTCGACGACGCGGGCCGCTCGGCGGACGACCGTGCCCGGCTCGCCTACATCGCGCGCGAGTGGGCCGGATCCGCCGATCCGGACACCGCGGCCGCCGGCCAGCTCGCCACCTGGAGCATCACCGGGCTCGGCGGGCACGATCTCGGGTGGTACGCGGCACGGGCGGGCGATCGAGCCGGCGTCGTGGAGGCGCGCGCACGGGAGATGCTCGCCGAGACCGACTCGGCAGCGGGGGCGTCGCGCTCGGTCACGGCTGCGGCGAGCGCGGTCCTCGGCGACGATGGTCGCGGGACCGTCCGCGTCGACCTGCGCGCCGACTTCCTGGCGACGGGTCCGGCGTCCGTCCCCGCCGGCACGCGGACCGGCACGGTCCAGCTCGAGGGGGCGACCTTCGCCGACGGGAGCACGACGGCACGGGTGGCGGACGGCGTGGACACGGCCATCCGCGCCACCGGGTCGGATCCGACCCTGCACGTGCACGCGCGCGTCGTCTTCGCCGACCTCCCGTACGGAGACGCGCTCGACGTCGTCGGCGACGGCGGCGCCTCGCAGGGGCTCGTCCTCGCCCGTCCGGCGGACGCGAGGGCGGACGCGGAGGCGGAGGCGACGACCCCGAACCCGCTGCCCTTCGCGCCGCGCGTCGAGACCCATGCGTCCTCGGCCGTCGCGCATGCGGGTGACGTCGTCACGGACGCCCTCCACGTCACGGCGGACCCCGCCGCGGGATCGACGCCGGTGTCCGCCGGCTGGGGAACGACCCGGCGGCCCGATGGCGGCCTGCATCCGGTGCCCGTCGTCGTCCGCAGCCGACTGCTCGGCCCCTTCCTCGAGCAGGTGGGCCCCGAACGCGACGACGTCCCCGCCGACGCGCCGGAGGTCTGCCGGGTCGCGACCCTCGTCGACCACGGCCCCGGCGACTACGTCACGCCCCCGTGCACGCTGCCGTCGGGCGGTTACTACACGTGGGTGACGTCCATCGCCCCGGAGGACACGTCCGTGGCCGACGGCCGGTCGCGGGTGCTCCCGTGGCGCTCGACGTTCGGATCCGCCCTCGAGACGACGCAGGTCCCGCATCCCCCGACCGTCGACACGACCGTGGCCGCGAAGGAGGTCCTCGCGGGCGGCTGCCAGACCGACACCCTGCACGTCACCTCGTTCGCCGGCACGGGGCCGGTGCCGGTGCGGGTGCGCCTCGCGGGCCCCTTCGCCTCGACGCCGACCGATGGTGCGCCCGTCTCCCCGAGCGACCTCGCCGGGGCGACCGGTCGATCCGCCGAGGTGACGCTCACCGACGACGGCGACATGGCCACGCCGTGCATCCCGGTCGATGCTCCTGGCTGGTACGTCGCCGTGCTGGACAGCCCCGGACGGCCCGCGTCCGACGCGGACGGGGCGGCGGTCGCGCCCTTCGCGGACATGGTGGCGCACGCGAGCGAGACCTTCCACGCGAGCCCGCCTCCCCCGGTGGCGCAGGTCACGCCCCCGGCACGGCACGAGCTCGCCATGACGGGCGGAGCGCCCGGCATCACCGCGCCCATGCGATGGTCGGCGCCGCAGCTCGCGATCGGCGCATCGGTCCTCGGCGTGCTCGGCGCCGCCGGGGTCGGTCTGGGACGCACCGGCCGACGCCGCGCCTCGGCTAGAGCTTCTCGATGGGCGCGATCTTGATGAGCAGGCGCTTCCGGCCGGCCGGCCCGTCGAACTGCACCTCGGCTATGCGCTTGCGCCCCTCGCCGGTCACGCCGGTGACGCGCCCGTCGCCGAAGTCGGTGTGGCGGATCCGGTCGCCGAATGCGAGCTCGAGGTCGCCGTTGTCGCGCACCTGGCCGGTGACCGTGTTGGCCCACTGCGTCTTCGGGCGGGGAGGCGGCGGCAGGGCAGGATCCTCGAAGCCGCTCGAGGACCGGGACCGGCCGCCGTACCCGCCGCCCTCGCGGCGCGCGTTCAGGGCCCGGGGCTGCGTGCCGCCGCGCGACGTCGCCATGCCGGGCGACTGCTTCCAGTCGATGAGCTCGGCGGGGATCTCCTGCAGGTACCGGCTCGGCATCGCCACGTTGACCTCGCCGAACTGGGCGCGGGTCATGGCGAGGGAGATGAAGAGCCGACGGCGGGCGCGGGTGATGCCCACGTAGAACAGTCGCCGCTCCTCAGCCGGTCCGCCCGGCTCGTTGGCCGACATGCGGTGCGGGAGCAGGTCCTCCTCGACGCCCGTGAGGAACACGGAGTCGTACTCGAGGCCCTTCGCGGTGTGCAGCGTCATCAGCGACACCGTGCCGCTCGAGTCGTCGAGCTCGTCCGCGGCGGCCACCAGGGAGACCTCCGTGAGGAAGTCCACCAGCTGGCCCTCCGGGTTGTTCCGCGAGAACTCCTTCGTGACGGCGACGAGCTCCTCGACGTTCTCGGCGCGCGCCTCGTCCTGCGCGTCCTTGCTCGCGCGCAGCGCCTGCACCAGCCCGCTCCTCTCGAGGAGGGTCGTGACGAGGTCGCCGACGGAGGTGCGGCCCTCCGGTCGTTCCGGGTCGAGGAGGAGGGCGACCTCGTCGAGCATCCGCGAGAGCGTCAGGATGGCCTGCGTCACCTTGGGTCCGAGCCCCAGCTCGGACGCACGGCGCATGGCCTCGCGGAAGGTCACGCCGTGCGCCTCGGCGAAGTTCGCGAGCGCCGTCTCCGTCGCCGGGCCGATGCCGCGCTTCGGGGTGTTGAGGATCCGGCGGAGCGCCAGCACGTCGGCGGGGTTGGCCACCGCGATCAGGTAGGCCATGGCGTCCTTGATCTCGGCCCGCTCGTAGAACTTCGTGCCGCCCATGATCCGGTACGGCACGGCGGAGCGGATCAGGATCTCCTCGAGCGCCCGGGTCTGCGCGTTCGTGCGGTAGAACACCGCGATCTCGGAGTACGCGGTGCCCTCCTCGTGCAGCTTCTGGATCTCGTCCGCCACGAACTGCGCCTCGTCGTGGCCCGAGTACCCGGTGAAGCCGACGATCTTGTCGCCGTCGCCGATGGACGTCCACAGCTTCTTGTCCTTGCGGTCGAAGTTGTTCGAGATCACGGCGTTGGCGGCGGTGAGGATGTTCTGCGTCGAGCGGTAGTTCTGCTCGAGGAGCACGACCTTCGACTGCGGGAAGTCGCGCTCGAACTCGGTGATGTTGCGGATGTCGGCGCCGCGGAAGGCGTAGATCGACTGGTCGCTGTCGCCCACCACCGTGAGGGAGGCGCCGTCGATGCCGCCCATGCCGTTGGTGGACATGCGCGTGTCGACGGGCACGTCCTCCGGGGCGACGGCGCGCGTGAGCTCGCGGATGAGCGAGTACTGCGCGTGGTTCGTGTCCTGGTACTCGTCCACGAGCACGTGGCGGAAGCGGCGCTGGTAGAGCGCCGCGACCTTGGGGAACGCCCGGAAGAGGAACACGGTCTGGCCGATGAGGTCGTCGAAGTCGAAGGCGTTCGCCGCGGCGAGCGAGCGCGTGTACTGCCGGAAGATCTCCACGAACATCGCCTCGGCCGGGTCGTTGAAGTTCGCGGTGCGCGCGAACGTGTCCGCGTCGGAGAGCTCGTTCTTGAGCTTCGAGATGCGCCCGGACACCGAGGAGACCGTGAAGCCCAGCGTGTCCGCGTCGAGCTGCTTGATGATCCGCTTGATGAGGACCCGGCTGTCGGCCGAGTCGTAGATCGTGAAGTTCTGGGTGAAGCCGAACGCCTCGGCCTCTCGGCGGAGGATCCGCACGCACGCGGAGTGGAAGGTCGAGATCCACATGCCCTCGGACGCCTGCCCGAGGAGCGACTCGACGCGCTCGCGCATCTCGGCCGCCGCCTTGTTCGTGAACGTGATGGCGAGGATCTGGCTGGGCCACGCCTCCCGCGACTCGATGAGGCTCGCGATGCGGTGGGTGAGCACGCGCGTCTTGCCGGAGCCGGCGCCGGCCACGATGAGCAGCGCGGGGCCCCGGTACACGACCGCCTCGCGCTGCTCCGGGTTCAGCCCCTCCAGCAGCGGATCCGCGGGTGCGCCCGGCCCGCCGACGCCGCCCTGCCGACCGTCGAGGATGATCGGCGTGCGGGAGGCGGGAACGGCTGCGGGGTCGGCACTCATGTCGGCTTCGATCCTAGGCTCTGCCCCCGACGGGCCTCCGGGCGCAGCCGCCGACGGTCGTCGGGCACCCTGCCGACACGACAGGTTCACGACGCGGCCGGGCACCTCGCGCGCCGCCGGGCGGGCCTCCCCTACCCGGCGGCCACGCCCGCCGCTTCCGCGCGGTCGGCCACGAGCCGCACCGCCAGGTCGGGATGGTCGGCGAAGACGCCGTCGACGCCCGCGTCCAGCAGGCGGCCCCAGTACGCGCGGTGGTCGCCGTGGTCCGACTTCGCGCCGGCGCCGCGGAGGGGACGGGGGAGGAACGCGTTCTCGGGCCGGAGCGTCCACGTGAAGACGGAGAGCCCCGCGCGGTGCGCCCGGTCGACGAGGTCCGAGACGGGCGCGTCGCCCGGGCTCCCGGCACCGCCGAAGCCGGCCGCCGGGCAGATGCGCTCGAGGCCCACGCTGATCCCGTCGACGTCCGCGGCGAGCGCCGCCAGCCCGGCGTCCGTGAGCTGCGCGTCGAACGTGATCGCGTCGTCGCCGTGCCGCGCGACCTCGTCGATCGCGGCGCCGCGACCCTCGAGGAGGTAGACGAGCCGGGCGCGGATCCCCCGCTCCCGCACGCCCAGCAGCACGTCGCGCTCGAACGACTCGATGGTGAGCCGCGAGGCGTCCGAGGCCCAGCCGTGGGCCTCGAGGTCGCGGGCGAGCAGCTCGTCGAGCGGCATCCCGAGGCCGGCGAAGTGCGTGGCGTGCTTGATCTCGGCGACCATCCCGAACGGGCGGCCACGGCGCGCGGACTCCTGGTCGATGATGCGCAGCAGGTCGGGCAGCGAGAGCACCGTCTCCTCGTCGTCGTGCGCGGCGCTCGCGGGGCGGACGGCCGGGATCCGCTCGCGGCAGCGGAGCGTGCGGATCTCGGCCCACGTCATGTCCTCGGTGAACCAGCCGGTGCGCTCGACGCCGTCGACGACGCGGGTGGCGCGGCGGTCGGCGAACTCGGGACGGTCGACGACGTCGGTCGTGCCGGACAGCTCGTTCTCGTGGCGGATGACGAGCACGCCGTCCGACGACGCGACGAGGTCGGGCTCGACCGCGTCGGCGCCCTGGGCGAAGCCGAGCCGGACGGCGGAGGCGGAGTGCTCGGGGCGGTAGCCGCTGGCTCCGCGATGGGCGATGACGAGGGGGCGGGGGCGGGAGGCGTGATGCACGCCGCGCACGCTACAGGCGCCGGGTGGACGGCGGGCGCGTACTCATCTGGGGAAATTCAGGGCCCGCGCGAGTGCTTTCCCAGCCTGGTCGGCTAAATTGACCCCGATCACGTTCATCCACCATCGAGAGTAGAAGGATCATGGCCAACCCCACGTTCTCCAACAACCCGGTCTTCAACGGCCGAGGTGCGACGCCCACGAGGGATGTGACCCCGGAGAGCCTCGACGAGCTGTACAGCCGCCCGTCCGCGACGGCCTCCGAGACCGACCGCATGACCTTCGAGGACACGACCGTCAAGACGGTCAGCCTGCTCGCCATCGTCGTCGTCCTCGGCGCGGTCGCGTGGCTCTCGGGCCCGCTCGCGCTCCCCCTCGCCATGCTCGGTGCCATCGGCGGCCTCGTGCTCGGCCTCGTCAACTCCTTCAAGAAGGAGCCGTCCGTCCCGCTCATCGTCGCGTACGCGGCGTTCGAGGGGCTCTTCGTCGGCGGCATCTCGCGCGTCTTCGAGGGCATCTACCCCGGCGTCGCCACGCAGGCGGTCCTCGGCACGGCGGCCGTCTTCGTCACCGTGCTGCTGCTGTTCCGCAGCGGCAGGATCCGGGCGTCGAAGAAGGCCACGAAGATCTTCATGGTCGCCATGGTCGGCTACCTGCTGTTCTCCGTGCTGAACTTCGCCCTCATGGCGTTCGGCGTCACGAACAGCGCGTTCGGCCTCCGGAGCGAGCCCGTCTTCGGCATCCCGCTCGGCGTGATCCTCGGCATCTTCGTCGTGATCCTCGCGTCGTACTCGCTGGTGCTCGACTTCGACTTCATCCAGCGCGGCGTCCGCTCGGGCGCCCCGCGTCGCTACGGCTGGACCGCGGCGTTCGGCCTCGTGGTCACCATCGTGTGGCTGTACGTCGAGCTGCTCCGCCTGTTCGCCATCCTGCGCGGCAACAACTAGCACCACCGCAGGTCCCCGGCACAGCACCGCGGACCTGCAGCACGACGAAGGCCGCTCCCCGAGGGGAGCGGCCTTCGTCGTTCACGGCGTGCGCGGGAGGATCACTCCCACTCGATGGTGCCCGGCGGCTTCGACGTGACGTCGAGCACGACGCGGTTCACGCCGTCCACCTCGTTCGTGATGCGGTTCGAGATGCGCGCGAGCACGTCGTACGGCAGGCGGGTCCAGTCGGCGGTCATCGCGTCCTCGCTGGAGACGGGACGCAGCACGATCGGGTGGCCGTAGGTGCGACCGTCGCCCTGCACGCCGACCGAGCGGACGTCCGCGAGCAGCACGACGGGGCACTGCCAGATCTCCTGGTCGAGGCCCGCGGCGGTGAGCTCGGCGCGCGCGATGGCGTCGGCCTTGCGCAGCAGCTCGAGGCGCTCGGCCGTGACCTCGCCGACGATGCGGATCCCGAGGCCGGGGCCGGGGAACGGCTGGCGTCCCACGATGACCTCCGGCAGGCCCAGCTCGCGGCCGATGGCGCGCACCTCGTCCTTGAACAGGGTGCGGAGCGGCTCGACGAGCTCGAACTTGAGGTCCTCCGGGAGGCCGCCGACGTTGTGGTGGCTCTTGATGTTCGCGGTGCCCGTGCCTCCGCCCGACTCCACCACGTCCGGGTAGAGCGTGCCCTGCACGAGGAAGCGGATGGGCTCGCCGTCGGCCTTCGCCTCGAGCACGAGCGCCTCCGCGGCGCCCTCGAACGAGCGGATGAACTCGCGGCCGATGATCTTGCGCTTGGCCTCGGGATCCGTGACGCCCGCGAGCCCGTCGAGGAACTGCTCGGCCGCGTCGACCGTGACGAGGCGGACGCCCGTGGCGGCCACGTAGTCCTCCTCGACCTGGCGGCGCTCGTCGCGGCGCAGGAGGCCGTGGTCGACGAAGACGCAGGTGAGCTGGTCGCCGACCGCGCGATGCACGATGGCCGCGGCGACCGCGGAGTCGACGCCGCCGGACAGGCCGCAGATGACCTTCGCGTCGCCGACCTGGGCGCGGATCCGCTCGACCTGCTCGGCGATGACGTTGCCGCTGTTCCAGTCGCCGGGGATGCCGGCGGCGCGGTGCAGGAAGTTCTCGAGCACGGCCTGGCCGTGCGCGGAGTGCTTGACCTCGGGGTGCCACTGCACGCCGTAGAGGCGGCGCTCGTCGCTCGCGAAGGCGGCGACGGGCGTGGAGGCGCTGGAGGCGAGCACCTCGAAGCCCTCGGGCGCCTTCGACACGGAGTCGCCGTGGCTCATCCACACGGTCTGGTCGTCGGGCTGGCCGTCGAGCAGGGTGCTGCCGGGCGTGAGCGTGACCGCGGTGGATCCGTACTCGCGCTGCCCGGTGTGCGCGACCTCGCCGCCGAGGGCGCGGGCCATGACCTGGAAGCCGTAGCAGATGCCGAGCACGGGGACGCCGAGGTCGAGGATCCCCTCGTCGAGGCCGGGCGAGCCCTCCTCGTAGACGCTCGACGGGCCGCCGCTGAGGACGATGCCGGACGGGTCCTTCGCGCGGATCTCCTCGGCCGTGATCGTGGACGGCACGATCTCCGAGTAGACGTTGGCCTCGCGGACGCGGCGGGCGATCAGCTGCGCGTACTGGGCGCCGAAGTCGACGACGAGGACGGGGCGCTGGTTCGTGGGGTTGTCGACGCTCAAGTGGTGGCCTCCGTGGTGGTGGTCGGGTCGATGGGTCGGGGGTCCTCGTCGTCGCGGTCGGCGGCGTTCGCGCGCCGCGGGGTCTCGAGCTTCGCGATGACCTCCCGCACCTGGCGCGCGATGCGCGACTCGACGACGAAGGAGAGGAACGGCACGACGCCGCCCGCGGCGATGAGGATGAAGCGGGTGAACGACCAGCGCATCTTCTGCCAGAGCAGGAAGTCGCTGATGAGGTAGACCACGTAGATGTTGCCGTGGACGATCTGGATGATGAGGCTGAGGTTCGTGCCCGTGAGGGTGTCGGCCGGCGACAGCGCCAGGAAGCCGGACGGGCCGTTCAGCTCGAGCTCGTAGCCGGCGCCCGCGAGGTACTGCAGGGATCCGTCGACGAACTGGAAGCCCGGCAGGTACTTGAAGCCCATCTCCACGACGAGGAGGAGCAGGAACGCGCCGGTGATGAACGCCATGACGCGGTAGAAGCCGAGGACCCTCCGGATCTGCGGGACGTCGGAGCGCTTGAGTCCGTAGGCCATGCGTGGATCCTACCGGTCGGCGTCTGCGCGGCTCCCGCGGCGGGGAGCGCCGGAGACCTCGTCGTCGGCATCCTCGGGGAGCGGATCCTCGTCGTCCTCGTCCTCGTCGTCCTCGCGGTAGCCGGGCTGCTCGCGCGTCCACGCGTCGCGGACGGTGCGGTACCAGATGACGATGGCGAAGATCGCGAAGACGGCCCACTCGGCCGCGTAGAAGATGTTGAGCCAGTTGAGCTGCACGGCCTCGCTCGGCGGCGGCGAGTCGATGGCCTGGAGGCCGGCGACCGGGGTCGACGCGACGATGAAGCCGTTGTAGACGTCGCCCACGTCGCCCGGCCAGAGGTTGACGAGCGCGGAGGTGGCGAGGCGCGTCATGCGCGCGGGGTCCTGGCCGGATCCGGGCGGCTCGGGCGACTCGCTCGGGAGGAAGCGGCCGACGAGCTCGGCGTCGCCCGTCGGCGCGCCGACGCCCGCGTTCAGCGCGGCGGCGACGCCCGCGGCATCGGCGTCCGTGGCGGCCCAGCCGAGGGCGACGGGCACGCTGTCCGGGAGGCCGCCGTCGGTGTCTCCCCCGGGCGCGCCCGCGTCCGAGATGGCGAGGTGGCCGACGACCCAGGCGCCCGTGCGTCCGTCGTTGAGGCGGTCGGACACGACGACGTAGTCGCCGGGCACCAGGGATCCCGACACCGTGACCAGGTGACCCGCCGACCGGTCCGTCACGTAGCCCTGCGGCTCGACGAGCGTGCCGAGCGGCAGCGCGGTCTCGGTGTCGCGCTCGATGACGACGCCGGACTCGACCGCGCGCGCCAGCTGCCACTGCCCGAGGGCGGCGAAGCCCGCGGCGATGAGGAGCGCCAGCGCGAGCAGCGCGATGAAGCGGGGTCGGCGGGCGACCTGGCCGACGGTGGGAGCAACGGGGTCCGCCTCGTCGGCGAGGTGCGCGGATCCGGCGGCGGGGCCGGGGCGGGGCTCGGGTGCGTGCGTCATCAGTAGTCGGGTTCCCGTTCGCGGGTGGGCGGTGTCCAGGTGTCGTGGTCGGACTGCTGGCCGGCCTGCTCGGCGCGACGCCGGTCGGGGGCGGGGTGCCCGTCGGCGTCGTCGTCGTCGGGCGCACCGGCGTCGGGGCCGACCGCCGCGGCGGTCGGTCGGCGGGCGCCGTCGGCCTCCGGGCCGGTGCCCGGCGCCATGCCGCGGGCGGCCGTGCCCGGACGGGATCCCGTCACCGCGAGGCCGTCGTCGTACGCCTCGGAGGCCGCGTCGCCACGCGCCTCGCCGCGCTCGGCCGCCTCGAACAGCGCCAGCGCGTCCGCCCGCTCCGCGTCGCGCTCGGCCTTGGCGGCGGCCCGCTTGGTGGCGGAGCGGTAGCGGGTGGGCAGCACGGCCGTGCCGATGCGCACCGAGTTGGCGGCGAGCAGCGGCCCCATGATCGCCATCACGAGGACGTAGAGGCCCGCGAACGGCTGGATGCGCTCGTCGAGCCCCGCCGAGAGCGAGAGCGTCGCCAGGATGAGCGCGAACTCCCCCCGGTTCTGCAGGATGAAGGCCGTGTTGATACCGGCCTGCGCGCCGTGCCCGTTCAGCCAGGCGACGAACTGGCCGGCGATGAGGTTCAGCGCGACGGTCATCAGCACGGCGACGAGCACCGGGATCAGGACGGTGGGGAACTCCCGCGGGTCGAGCGCGAGGCCGAAGTTGAGGAAGAAGAACGCGCCGAAGACGTCGCGGAGCGGGATGGCGATCTGCTCGATGCGGTTGCGCATGCGCGTCGCCCCGAGCACGAGGCCGATGAGGAACGCGCCGATCGCGTCCGTGACGCCGAGCACCTCGCCGATGCCGCCGAACAGGATCGCGAGGCCGAAGAACAGCACCGTGAAGAGCTCCACGTCGCGCGTGCGCATGAAGCGCGACAGGAACGCGCCGCCCTTCCGCGCGACCGTGAACATGACCACGAGGAACGCGAACGAGATCGCCAGCTGCCCGACCACGGCCCACGGCTCCGTCTGGCCGCTCAGGACGACCGACACGATGGCGAGGTACACGGCGATGAAGATGTCCTCGACCACGGTGACGCCCAGGATCATGGGCGTCTCGTCGTTCGCGAGGCGGTTCAGCTCGATGAGGAGCTTCGTGACGATGGCGCTCGACGAGGTCGCCGTCATGCCCGCGATGACGAGCGCCTCGCGCGTGCCCCAGCCGAGGGCGAAGCCGAACGCGAACCCGACGCCCATGTTGATGAGCACGTACGAGCCGCCCGAGACGATGAGCTTGCCGGCGTTGCCGAAGAACTCGTCCTGGTCGAACTCGAGGCCCAGGTTGAACAGCAGCAGGATCAGGCCGAAGACGGCGATGAGCTCGATGTCGCCCGAGGCGAAGTCGAGCGGGAACCACTCCACGCTCGGGCTCGCGAGGAGCCCGACGAGCATGTAGATGGGGATCGCGGGCAGGCCGATGCGCTTGCCGAGCTGGCCGAACGCGTAGGCGAGGACGAACAGCAGGCCGAGGACGATGAGGTCGAGGCCGTGATGCACCCGCTACCCTCCGTCCGGCGCGGAGCCGGAGGCGGGGCGGTGCGGGAACGCGCCCGTCCGGTAGAACGCGAAGGCCTTGGCGACCTTCTCGGGGGATCCGGCCACCACGAGCGTGTCGCCCGGGTAGACGGTGAAGTCGTCGGACGGTGCCGGGTTCGCGGACTCGCCGCGGACGACCGCGACCACCGTGAGGCCGACGACGCCGCGGGACGCGAGGTTGCCGAGCGCCTGTCCGGCGATGTGGTCGTCGTAGTCGACCGTGAACCAGTCGATGCTGAGGCCGGGGATCTGGTCGAGCTTGTCGAGCGACTCCGTGATGCGCGTGCCGCCGAGGAGCTCGGCGAGCGTGTGGGCCTCGTCCTCGCTGAGGCGGAGCGACACCTTCTGCGTGTCGGGCCCGTCCTGCTCCTCGGAGAAGGTGATCAGGTCGCTGTGGCCGGAGCGGTGGGCGATGACGCCGACCTTGCCCCCATCGTCCGTGATGAAGGTGTGCAGCACGCCGACACCCGGCAGCTTGACGCGACGGACCTCCGCCATGCGCGCACCTCCCTCTTCCTGTGGTTCACAACGCGGGCCGCGCCCCGCATGTTCCCGTGCCGCCTGCGCGATCCGGACCGGCCGGGCGGCCGGACGCGGGCTACTTGCCGTACGGCGCGACGACGACCTCGACGCGCTGGAACTCCTTGAGGTCGGAGTAGCCGGTGGTGGCCATGGCACGACGGAGCGCGCCGACCAGGTTGGCACTCCCGTCGGCAGTGGTGGACGGGCCGTAGAGGATCTGCTCGAGGGGCGCCACCTGGTCGACCCGCACGCGGTGCCCGCGCGGGAGCTCGGAGTGGTGCGCCTCGGCGCCCCAGTGGTAGCCCTGGCCGGGCGCATCGGTGGCGCGGGCGAGCGTGCTCCCGAGCATGACCGCGTCGGCGCCGACCGCGATGGCCTTGACGATGTCGCCCGAGCTGCCGAGACCGCCGTCCGCGATGACGTGCACGTAGCGGCCGCCGGACTCGTCCATGTAGTCGCGGCGAGCGCCGGCGACGTCGGAGAGCGCGGTAGCCATGGGCGCGTGGATCCCGAGGGTGGACCGGGTGGTGGACGCCGCTCCCCCGCCGAACCCGACGAGCACGCCGGCCGCGCCCGTGCGCATGAGGTGCAGGGCCGCCGTGTAGGTGGCCGCGCCCCCGACGATGACGGGCACATCGAGCTCGTAGATGAACTTCTTGAGGTTGAGCGGCGCCGCGCCCTTGGAGACGTGCTCGGCGGAGACGGTGGTGCCGCGGATGACGAAGAGGTCGACGCCCGCTGCGACGACCGTCTCGTAGTGGTCGGCGGTGCGCTGGGGCGAGAGCGCGGCGGCGACGACGACGCCGGCCGCGCGGATCTCGGCGATGCGCGCGGTGATGAGCTCGGGCTTGATCGGCTCGGCGTAGATCTGCTGCATGCGCGCGGTGGCCGACTCGGGCGGGAGCGAGCGGATCTCCTCGAGCAGCCGCTCGGGGTGCTCGTACCGGGTCCAGAGGCCCTCGAGGTCGAGGACGCCGACGCCGCCGAAGCGGCCCATCGCGATGGCCGTGGTCGGGGAGACCACGGAGTCCATGGGCGCCGCGAGGATCGGGATCTCGAACTGGTACGCGTCGATGGACCACGAGACCGAGACGTCCTGCGGGTCGCGCGTGCGCCTCGACGGGACGATGGCGATGTCGTCGAACGCGTACACGCGGCGGGCGCGCTTGGCGCGGCCGATCTCTACATCACTCACCCCCACAGCCTAGCGGCGGGCTCCTGCGCGGCCGGTCGTCGGCCGGGCCGCCGCGACCACCCGGGACCCCGGCGGGCGCGGACCGCCGCTCCGGCTCGAGGCCGGCGTGGAGGAGGAGCGCCCTCAGGCGCCCTGCCCCCAGGACGTCGCGCTCGGCGACCTCGATGACGCGCCAGCCGCCGTCCGATCCCTCCGAGTCGCCCGTCGGCCCCGTCGCCGGCGCGGCCGTCGGAGCGTCGCGAGGGGACCCGCCGAGGATCCGCAGAGCCACCCGCTCGCGCGGCCACGCCAGGGCGAGCCGCGCGTGCCCCGGCACGAGCGGCGCGACGACGGGGGCGGGGAGTCCCGCCTCGTGGACGACGCCGCGGGCGACGGACTCGACCGCGGAGGCAGCGGCCCCGTCGGCCGCCGCGACGAGCATCTCGGAGCGTCGGCTCCAGGGGCCGGGCCCGCGCAGCGCGCGCTCCGCCTCCAGCTCGGAGCGGGCGGCGCGCCCGGGCCGCTCCTCGGCGAGCGCCGCGTCGAGAGCGACGAGCCCGTGCGCGAACCAGCCGGGACCGCGCGGCGCGGCGGATCGGACGGCCTCCATCGCCGCGTCGTGGGAGGCGGCGAGCGCGGCGGCGGCCAGGCCCGGCGCGCGGACTGCGTCGGCGACGGTTACCAGCGGGGACCGCCCCTCCGCCGGGTCCCGCACGACGCGCGTGCCGGCCCGGCGGCCCGGGGACGTGCCCGGCGCGTCGAGCAGCGTCACGAGCGCGGGCCAGGGCGCGATGCGCGGCAGGTCGTGCACGGCCGCCGCCGACGCCCCGCCCAGCACCACGGGCGTCGTCGAGACGCGGGCCAGCGCGCGGATGCGCAGGAGGTGCCGCTCCCGCGCCGACACCGCCTCCCACGCTCGCCGGTCCACGTGCACGCCGGCGCGCAGCCGCACGAGCTCGCCGCGCGCCTCGGCACGCGCCACCGTGGCGGCCTCGGCGCGTTCCTCGACCGCGGCGACCGCCGTGCCCGCGCCTGCTGCCGGAGCCGCCGCCGGGGGCCCCGAGAGGATCAGGACCACACCGGGCGGACCGAGCGCCCACGCGCGGAGGCCGGGGACGGGTGGAGGGGGAGGCGGGCAGCAGGAGGGCGGATGCGAGGGCATGCGGGCAGTGTCGCCGCGTCGCCGATGCGGTGGGCCGCTCGTCGACGACGCGCCGGACGCGCGTGGCCGCCCGTCGCCTGTGAGGGAGGCCCGGGACGCGGAGGAGGGGCCGGCGCACGATGCACCGGCCCCTCCTCGGCCGCGCGGGACCCGAGCGGCTCCCGCCCGCTCCCGCGTCAGCGCCGGTAGTTGGGCGCCTCGACGACCATCTGCACGTCGTGCGGGTGCGACTCCTTGAGCCCCGCCGCCGTGATCCGCACGAAGCGGCCGCGGTCCTTCAGCTCGCCGACCGTGCGGGCGCCGACGTAGAACATCGACTGCCGGAGGCCGCCCGTGAGCTGGTACACCACGTTCGCGAGGGACCCGCGGTAGGGCACCTGGCCCTCGATGCCCTCGGGGATGAGCTTGTCGTCGCTCGGCACGTCGGACTGGAAGTAGCGGTCCTTCGAGTACGAGGTCTTGGATCCGCGCGTCTGCAGGGCGCCGAGCGAGCCCATGCCGCGGTAGCTCTTGAACTGCTTGCCGCCGACGAACATGAGGTCGCCGGGGCTCTCGTCGCAGCCGGCGAGGAGGCTGCCGAGCATGACGGTGTCCGCGCCGGCGACGAGCGCCTTCGCGATGTCGCCCGAGTACTGCAGCCCGCCGTCGGCGATGACGGGGATGCCCGCCGCGCGCGCCGCCAGCGACGCCTCGTAGACCGCGGTGACCTGCGGCACGCCCACGCCCGCGACGACGCGCGTGGTGCAGATGGATCCGGGGCCGACACCCACCTTGATCGCGTCGGCGCCCGCGTCGATGAGCGCCTGGGCACCCGAGCGCGTGGCGACGTTGCCGCCGATCACGTCGACGTGCGCCGACGCGGGGTCGGACTTGAGGCGGCGGATGATGTCGAGCACGCCCTTGCTGTCGCCGTTGGCCGTGTCGACGACGAGCACGTCGACGCCCGCGTCCACGAGGGCCATGCCGCGCTGCCAGGCATCCCCGAAGAAGCCGATGGCCGCGCCGACGCGGAGGCGCCCCTCGGCGTCCTTCGTCGCGTCGGGGTACTGCTCCGACTTGTCGAAGTCCTTGACCGTGATGAGGCCGCGCAGCTTGCCCGCGTCGTCGACGAGCGGGAGCTTCTCGATCTTGTGCTCCGCGAAGATCGCGATGGCGTGGTCCGGGTCGATGCCGACGCGGCCGGTGATGAGCGGCGTGCGGGTCATGACGTCGCGCACGAGGGTGGTCGCCGCCTGCACGGGCGACACGAAGCGCATGTCGCGGTTCGTGATTATGCCGACGAGCGTGCCGTCCGACTCCACGACCGGGAGGCCGGAGACGCGGAACTGGCCGCAGAGCGCGTCGACCTCGGCGACCGTGGCGTCGGGGCGCGTGGTGACGGGGTTGGTGATCATGCCCGACTCGCTGCGCTTCACCTTGTCGACGAAGGCGGCCTGGTCCTCGATGGAGAGGTTGCGGTGGATCACGCCGAGGCCGCCCTGGCGCGCCATCGCGATGGCCATGCGCGCCTCGGTGACGGTGTCCATGGCGGAGGAGAGGAGGGGGGCGGCGACGCTGATGTTGCGCGTCAGCCGGGAGGTGGTGTCCGCCTCGCTCGGGATGACGTCGGTGTGCCCCGGCAGGAGCATGACGTCGTCGTAGGTGAGGCCGATGACGCCGAACGGGTCGGACTGATCCAAGTTCCCTCCAGGGGGATGAGAGGCGGGTGGTGGGGCCGGGGGACCGCGTCGGCAACCGGTGTGTCGATGTTAACCGCCGTAGCCGGTGCGCATTCCCGCCGTAGCACGCCGCCACGCGGCACACGGCTGAAACATCCAGGACATAATCAGCACGTACTGTCAACCAACGTCGTCCTGACGGTAGTCGCGGCGCCTGCGCGGATCTCACCATCCGCCGGCTCCCCCCATGGAGGTCTAGTGATAGCCACTGGTTCGGCCGGAGCGCGCGCGCAGCGCGTCTGGGCCCTGATTCTCGCGGTGGCGTTCGCCTGCGCCGCGCTCGTCCTCTCGGCCCCGGCCGGCGCCCACGCGGATCCGCGCGGGGCACCGCAGGCGGTCGACCCGGCCACCGCCGAGCAGTCGCTGCTCGTCTGGGTGCGGGCCGACGCCGACAAGACGGGCATCGCCGGCGTCACCGTCACGGTGACCGGCGGCGGCGTCGAGACCACGGGCGTCACCGGCGCCGACGGCAAGGCCGAGGTCGGGCTCGCCGCGCCGGGGTCGTTCACCGTCCAGGTCGACGAGTCGACCATCCCGCAGGGCGCCGGCGTCCCCCGCGCCGGCTCGAGCCCGCGCGAGATCGACGTCTCCCCGGGCAACAAGGGCGTCCCGGCCTTCTTCTTCGTCTCGCCCGACGCGGCGGCGGGCGGCTCCGGCGGGTCGACCCCCGCGCCGAGCGCGAGCGCCGGGGCCGGCGCGTCCACCCCCACCGGGGGCGAGACGGCCGCGCCGGACACCGAGACCGGCGCGGTCTCCGGCACCGCGGAGCCCGTGACCCAGAACAACTTCTGGAAGATCTTCTGGCCCAAGGTGGTGACCGGCCTCATCTTCGGCCTCCTCCTCGCCCTCGCGGCCATCGGGCTCTCCCTCATCTACGGCACCACGGGCCTCAACAACTTCGCGCACGGCGAGCTCGTCACCTTCGGCGCGCTGATGGCGTACCTCTTCAGCAACCTGCTCGGGCTCAACCCCGTGCTCGCGATCGCGATCACGGTGGTCCTCGGCGGGGCGTTCGGGTACGCGCAGGACTGGCTCATCTGGAAGCCGCTGCGGAAGCGGAGCCTCGGGCTCGTGCCGCTGATGATCGTCACCATAGGCCTCTCGCTCGCCCTGCGCTACCTCTTCCAGTTCATCTTCGGCGCCGACCGCCTGACGCTCCCCAACAGCCCCGCGCCGTTCCTCGTGGTCGGGCCGGTGAGCCTCAAGTTCACCGACGTCGCCGGCGCGATCGTCTCGATCGTGCTGCTCCTGGCGGTCGCGTACGTGCTGCTCTACACGAAGATCGGCAAGGCCACCCGCGCCGTCTCCGACAACCGCTCGCTCGCGGCCGCGTCCGGCATCGACGTGGAGCGTGTGATCCGCGTGGTCTGGGTCGGCGGCGCCGCCCTCGCCGCGCTGTCGGGCGTCTTCATCGCCTACTACCAGTCGCTGCGCTGGGACACGGGCGCGTCCATCCTGCTGCTCGTCTTCTCCGCCGTCGTGCTCGGCGGGCTCGGGACGGCGTTCGGCGCCCTCATCGGCTCGATCGTGATCGGCGTGTTCATCAACGTCAGCACCATGGTCCTGCCCGAGAACATGAAGTACGTGGCCGCGCTCGTGGTCATGATCGTCATCCTGCTCATCAGGCCCCAGGGCATCCTGGGCCGGAAAGATCGGATCGGTTAGCCGCGCATGAACACCAACTTCATCTTCCTGGCGATCGGCGAGATCTTCTCGCCCACCACCGCGGCGTACGCGCTCGCGACGGTCGGCCTCGTGGTGCACTTCGGCTTCACGGGACTGCTCAACTTCGGACAGGCCGGGTTCATGGCCATCGGCGGATACGCGTTCGCCGTCACTGCGGTCATCTACGGCTGGCCCGTGTGGGCGTCCCTCCTCATGGCCATCCTGGCGTCGACCGTGTTCGCGCTCATCCTCGGCATCCCGACGCTGCGGCTGCGGGCGGACTACCTCAGCATCGTGACCATCGCGGCCGCGGAGATCATCCGGTTGAGCGTCAAGACACCCGAGTTCTCGGACGTCACGGGCGGCTCCGAGGGCATCAACGGCGCGGCCGTCGGCTTCAACGAGCTGAACCCGCTGCCCGAGGGCCGCTTCGGCGCCGGCGTGCTCACGTACTCCTCCGACCAGTGGTGGATCCGCATCGTCGGCTGGGGCCTCGTGGGCATCGCCTGCCTCCTCGTGTTCCTCCTCATGCGCAGCCCCTGGGGCCGCGTGCTGAAGGGCGTGCGCGAGGACGAGGACGCCGTCCGCGCGCTCGGCAAGAACGTGTACTCCTACAAGATGCAGGCGCTCGTGCTCGGCGGCGTGTTCGGCGGGCTCGCGGGCGTGGTCTTCATCCTCCCGAGGTCGCTGCAGCCCGACAACTACGGCACGCAGCTCACGTTCTTCCTCTACACGATCATGCTGCTGGGCGGCGCCGCGACCATCTTCGGCCCCGTCATCGGCTCGATCATCTTCTGGGTCACGCTGTCGCTCTCGGACGGCCTGCTCAGCCTCGCGGTCACCAACGGCTGGCTGCCCATCTCGAGCACCCAGCAGGGCCCGATCCGCTTCATCATCGTGGGCGTCGCGCTCATGCTGCTCGTGATCTTCCGACCACAGGGCATCTTCGGGAAGAAGAAGGAGACGCACTTTGCCTGACAAGACCCCGGTCTCGGCCATCCTCGACGGCGACGCCGGGCCCGGCTGCGCCAAGAAGGACCCGATCATCGTCGCGCACGGCGTCAGCCGCCAGTTCGGCGGCCTCACGGCGGTCGACGTGGAGCACCTGGAGATCCCGCGCGGCTCCATCACCGCGCTCATCGGCCCGAACGGCGCCGGCAAGACCACGTTCTTCAACCTGCTGACCGGCTTCGACAAGCCGAACACCGGCACGTGGGAGTTCTCCGGCAGGGACCTCGCCGGGATGAGCGCGTTCCGCGTGGCCCGCCTCGGCATGGTGCGCACCTTCCAGCTCACCAAGGCCCTCGGCGGCATGACCGTGCTGGAGAACATGCGCCTCGGCGCCACCGGCCAGGGCGGCGAGAACTTCTTCTCCGCGCTGATCCGCCCGCTGTGGCGCACGAAGGAGGACGCGATCACGGAGCGCGCCCGCGGGCTCCTGAAGAAGTTCAAGCTCGACGCCAAGGAGGAGGACTACGCGGCCAGCCTCTCCGGCGGCCAGCGGAAGCTCCTCGAGATGGCCCGCGCGCTCATGACCGAGCCCGAGCTGGTGATGCTCGACGAGCCCATGGCCGGCGTGAACCCGGCGCTCACGCAGTCGCTGCTCCACCACATCCTCGACCTCAAGACCGAGGGCATGACCGTGCTGTTCGTCGAGCACGACATGCACATGGTCAACGAGATCGCCGACTGGGTGGTCGTCATGGCCGAGGGCCGCATCGTCGCCGAGGGCCCGCCCTCGACGGTGATGAGCGACCCGGCCGTCATCGACGCCTACCTCGGCGCTCACCACGACACCGACCTCGGCACGCTCACGGGCCAGCGCGAGGTGGCGAAGGACATGGAGTCCGACCTCGTCAAGGACGAGATCGAGAAGGAAGCGGCAGAGAAGTGACGACAGAGCGGGTCCTCCAGACCACCGACCTCCACGCGGGCTACCTGCCCGGCGTCAACATCCTCAACGGATGCAACGTGCACGTCGACAAGGGCGAGCTCGTCGGCATCATCGGCCCGAACGGCGCCGGCAAGTCCACGCTCCTCAAGGCGATCTTCGGCCAGGTGGACGTGCGCGGCGGCAGCATCGAGCTGAACGGCCAGGACATCACCGGGCTCAAGGCCGACAAGCTCGTCTCGCGGGGCGTCGGCATGGTGCCGCAGAACAACAACGTGTTCCCCACCCTCACCATCGACGAGAACCTGCAGATGGGCGCCTACCAGAAGCCCAAGATGTACAAGGAGCGGCTGGCGTTCGTCACCGACCTGTTCCCGGAGCTCGGCAAGCGGCTGAAGCAGCGCGCCGGATCCCTCTCCGGCGGCGAGCGCCAGATGGTCGCCATGTCGCGCGCGCTGATGATGGACCCGACGGTGCTGCTCCTCGACGAGCCGTCGGCGGGCCTCTCCCCCGTGCGCCAGGACGAGACGTTCATCAACGTCGCGCAGATCAACCGCGCGGGCGTCTCCGTGATGATCGTGGAGCAGAACGCCCGCCGCGCGCTGCAGATCTGCGACCGCGGCTACGTCCTCGACCAGGGCAAGGACGCGTACGAGGGCCGGGGGCGCGAGCTCATGAACGACCCGAAGGTCATCGAGCTGTACCTCGGCACCCTCGCGGCCGACCAGGAGAAGGCGAAGGTGGCGCCCCAGCCCTGATCCGCCCTCCCGCACCACGCGACGCGGCATCCCTCCGGGGGTGCCGCGTCGTCGTGTCGGGGGCGGGGCGGGGAGCGGGAGCACGTCGACGGCGAGGCGCACGGGCCGGTGGGTGATCCCGCGATCGCCGTGGTGGACGCCGCCGCACGCCCGCGGGGCCTCGGCTCCACCCCGAGCACGCCGGAGGGCCCGGTCCATGCGGACCGGGCCCTCAGCAGTGCGTGGTGCGGGTGCTAGTTCAGCTTGCCGTAGACCTGCTCGGAGAAGGTGCGCGTGTTGCCCTGGCCGTACTTGTAGACGGAGACGTACGCCTCGGTCGGGTCGCCGTTGTCATCGAACGTGATCGGGCCGGAGAGGCCGTCGTAGTCGATGTCGGTGCCCTCCTTGATGAGCTTCGCGCAGTCGGCGAACGACTCGCACTTGGTGCCGCCCTCGGAGACCGACTTCAGGTTGGCCTTCAGCGTCGCGCCGTCGGTGCTCTTGCCCTGGAGAGCGGCGAGCGCGAGGAGCACGGTGCCGTCGTACGACTCGGCCGAGTAGCTGAAGACCGTGAGGGCGGGGTCGCCTTCGGCCTTCACCATGTCCTGGAGGCGGGACTGGAAGTCCTCCTTGGCCTCGACGCCGGGGTTCGTGAACTGCGCACCCGCGATGTCGACGTTGGTGTCGGCCTCGGTGATGATGCCGTAGTTCCCGTCCGTGCCGTAGAACTTGTTGAAGTCGAAGCCCTTCGACGCGAGCTGGTCGGCGATGGTCTTGACCTCGTCGAACGAGATCACGACGAGCGCGTCGGGGTTCGGCGCGAGCACGGACGTGATGGCGCTGTTGAAGTCCGTCGCGGACGGCTCGAACACCTGCTCGGCCGCGATGGTGGCGCCGTTGTCCTCGAGCGTCTTCTTGATGTTCGCCTCGAGGCCCGTGCCGTAGGCGTCGTTCATGTAGAGGATCGAGACGTTGGTCTTGCCGTCCTTCAGGATCTTGTTGCCGAGGATGCGGCCCTGGAGCACGTCCGAGGGGGCGGTGCGCCAGAAGTATCCGTCGTCCTTGTAGGTCGAGAAGTCGGGCGAGGTGTTCGCGGGCGACAGCTGGACGACGCCGGCCTGGGTCACCTGGTCGATGAAGGTCTTCGAGACGCCAGAGGACGCCGCGCCGATGATGGCGCTGTTGCCGTCCGCGATGAGCGAGGTGGCCGACTGGCTGGCGATGTCGGTCGTGGTGTCGCCCGAGTCCTTGTCGGTGACGGTCACCTGGATGCCGGCCTTGGCATCGTTGATGTCCTTCTCGGCGAGCCCGACGCCCGCGATCTCGGGCGGGCCGAGCACGGCGAGGGAGCCCGTCTGCGGCAGGATCGTGCCGATCTTGAGGTCCAGGTCGCCGCTCGCGGTGGTGCCGCCGCTGCCGCCGCCGCCGGAGCAGCCGGCGAGGACGAGGGCGCCGGCGACCGCGATGGTCACCGCGCTGAGGGCTGTGCGGGCAGATCGTGAGCGGGAGGATGAGACCCTGCCGAATGCGCTCATGGTGCTCCTTATGGATGTGTGTGGTGATGCTCGGGAATGTGGTGCATGAGGCCCGCGAATGCGCGCCTCGCCTGGTGCGACCCTAGGGCGCGGATGAGACGGGCACAATGCATCGGCATTTCCGTCGTGTAACGCGACCGGATCGTTACCGTTCGCGCGATGCGCGACGGGATCCGCATCAGATGCCGTCGACGACCGCTGAATCCCTCCGGATGGGCGTCGACGCCATGCCCGGCCGACGAGACGCCCGGAGCATGTCCACGGTGAGCAGCACGAGCGCGGCCCAGACGATCGCGAAGCCGGCCCAGCGCTCGGGCGGCATCGCCTCGTGCAGCACGAACACCCCGAACGCGAACTGCAGCAGCGGCGCCAGGTACTGCGTGAGGCCGATGACGGAGAGCGGGAGCCGGCCCGCGGCGAAGCCGAACAGGAGGAGCGGGCCCGCGGTGACCACGCCCGTGCTCACGAGGAGCAGCGTGTGCCCGAGCGAGACCGTGCCGATGGTGAGCCCGGCGCCCGCACCCGTGATCACGAGCATCACCGTCGCCGCGGGGACGAGCCACGCGGTCTCGAGCGCGAGGCCGGAGAGCGCGTCCGCTCCCCCGCTGACGCGCTTCTTCACGAGCCCGTAGAGGCCGAAGGACCCGGCGAGCGCGAGCGACACCCACGGCAGCTGCCCGTAGCCGATCGCGATGACCGCCACCGCGACCGCGGACAGGCCGACCGCCGCCCACTGCAGCGCACGCAGGCGCTCGCGCAGGAGGATCACGCCGAGCAGCACCGTGACGATCGGGTTGATGAAGTAGCCGAGCGCGGTCTCGACCACGTGGCCGGACAGCGTGCCGTACACGTAGACGGTCCAGTTGACGAGGATCAGGTGCCCGGCGAGGGCGAGGCCGAACAGGAGCCGCGGCTGCCGCGCGATGGCGACCAGGTGCGGCCACCGCCGCGCGAGCGTGATGACCAGGGCGCACACGACGAGCGAGAAGAGGATCCGCCAGCCGACGATCTCGAACGCGCCCGCCGGCACCAGCAGGAGGAAGAACACCGGGAGGACGCCCCAGAGACCGTAGGCGCCGATCGCCGCGAGGAGGCCGGTGCGGGTGGGGGTGTCGCGCGGTTCGGGTGTCACATCCGTGAGGCTAGCGCGCGCTCGAGCGGTCCGAGAGGTGCTCCGCGACTGGTCCACGCGTCACCCGAGCGCGCTCTTGCCGCGGCCTCACCTGCGGAGAGCGGCCATGGTGTCGAAGAACAGCTCGAGGGCGCTCCGCATCACATCGGTGCCGGACACGACGGCGAGTCGCACGCGTCCGTCCGGCAGGTCCTCCGGCTGGAACCAGCCGACGTCGCCTGTCCGGATGGCCTCGTACTTGATGCCGGCCTGGGGCGAGGCGACGGTGTATCGAGTCCACTCCCCGGCAGCCCAGGCTCGGGCGGTCATCCAGCTCGCGCCTTCGGGGACTGCCGGCTCGTTGCCGGGCGCCGCGTCGATGCGGTGGGTGATCAGGTCAGCGTCGAACTCGCCCCGCCCTTCTCCGTGGGGGAAGGCCCACGCGGGACCGATGCGCATCCAGGAGATGAGGAGGCCGAAGGACGCCGACATGGTCGTGGAGTGGATGGACATGACGGTGGAGCCGTCGGGAAGGGGGAGCTCGGCGACGACCAAGGCCTCCCTGCCGGAGTACCAGCTGTTGAGGATCCGGCGTCGTCGGCCGGTGTCCGCGAGCACCCCGAACACGATCTTCGCGGTCGCACGGACGCGCAGCAGACCCTCTCCCGCGGGGGTCAGCCCGCCGAGTCGATCGAGGAGGCCGAGGGCGCGGAGCTCGTCGGTCTCGCCCGGGGCTCGTCCGACCCGGGCGAAGATGCCGCGTCGCCTGATGAGCCACAACTGATCCCAGGCAGCGCGGCTCATCCGCATCTCGCCGAGCGGGAAAGGCTGCTGGGACGCGACGCCGACGAGCTGCTCGAAGGGCTTGCCCTCGTTCTGGGAGCTCGCCTCGTCATCCAATGCGATGTCGATCATGCGATGCCCTTCAGCTGTGCGGTGCGCGATATCCGGCTGAACACGACCTCGAACTGCAGCGTGTCCATGACGTCGCAGCTGGCGGTGACCTCCATCACCTGGGTTTCGGTGACGAGAGCTCGGCGCGTGACCTCCACGCACACCCCGGACGCCTCGTAGAGGAACTTGACGTAGCGCCCCGTGAGCCCCGGGTACAGCCACTCCTTGTCGGCCACGACATGGGACCAGCCCGGGAGCGCCAGCGCCTCGGCGACCGAACGCGCACCCAGCTGCTCCACCGTCTCGATGGAAGGGCGCACTACCACCACGATGTTCGCCCGGAAGGTGCTCTTCCGCCCGGTTCGCTCGGCGACCGTGAGCACACGGTCGTCCTCGGAGGGCAGAGCCTCCCAGAAGTCGGGGATCTCGACCGTCGCCAGCGAGCTCTCGATCGTCGCCCAGTCCTGCATCAGGGCGTCATCGTGGGTGGGCATCCATCTCCTCTGACCTTCCGTCTTCACGTCAGCCGACTCGTCTCCGATGACCTGCCGCTTCCTGGACGAGAGGTCACGGTGGCATCGACACCGCCGGAGCGTCGCGCATATGGACCAGCCTCGGTCAGCGCGTCGCGCGCACCGCCTGCAGGAACAGGCCGACGACGTCGCGCATGACGTCGAGGGGTGACTCGGGTGCCAGCCTGACGCGGCCGTCCGGCAGCTCCTCCGGCTTGAACCAGCCGACCTCTCCGGTCCGGATCCGGTGGAACGCCATGTCCGCGGCGGGAGACCCGACGTAGTAGCTGGTCCACTCCCCCGCGCGCCACGCACGGGTCGTGGTCTGGCTGGCATCCGAGGGAAGCGGGATCTCCGCATCCGGCGCCGCGCCGATGCGCCGCTTCACCGCAGCGGCATCGTGCGTGCCGTCGCCGATGTCGTGACCGAAGGTCCATGCCGGCCCGATCCGGAGCCACGAGATGAGCAGGCCCAGCGACGCGGAGAAGGTCGTGCGGTGGATGGACATGACCGTCGACCCGTCTTCCTGAGGGATCTCCGCGGCGACGAGCGCGTCACGGCCGACGTACCACCCGGTGAAGGTGCGCCGCTTACCGTGCGCGTCTGCCGTGCCGCCGAAGTTCAGGACCGCGGTTGCGCGGACACGCAAGAGGTCCTCGCTCGCCACCGACAGGCCACCCCTCCGGTCGAGCAGACCCGCACGGGACAGCTCCGCCACCTCCGCGGGGTCGCCGCCGAGACGCGCGAAGATCCCGCGCCTGCGGATCGACCACAGCTTCTCCCACGCCGCCGGGCTGAGCAGGATCGAGCTGGCCGGGTACGGCTGCATCCCGGCGACCCGGGTGACCAGCTCGAACGGCCTGCCGTCGCCGCGTGCCACGGCCTCTTCGTCCAGCCTGATGCCGGTCATGCCTGCACCGCCACTCGCGCAGTGCGCGCGATCGTCTTGAACAGATCCTCGAAGCGCAAGCGGTCGACGATGTCGCAGCTCGCCGTCACCTCGAGGACGTGCGAGCCGGTGACCAGCGCGGAGCGCGTCACGGCGACGCACCTCCCGGCGGTCTCATGGACGAAGTTCACCACGCGCCCGGTCGTGTCGGGACGCCGCCATTCGGAGTCCGAGACCACGTGCGACCAGCCCGGGTACACCAGGCCCTCCGCGATGCTCCGCGCGCCGAGCTGGATCACGGTCTCCGTCGAGGCGCGCACCACGACGATGACGTTCGCCCGGAATCCCTCGTCGGGCGTGCTCGGGTTCGCGATGGCGACGGCGCGGTCATCATCTGACGGCAGCCTCTCCCACGTCGGGGGCATCTCCATGTGCAGCCACGGGGTCTCGATGCCCGTCCAGTCCTCTGTCATTTCATCGCTTTCTCAGTACTCAAGTAGCCGTATCGCCTCGCGCGCGTCATCCGAAGAAGTGATCAACGAAGTTGGTGAAGCCCTCTCCTGAAGTCGATCCTATTTTATCGCCGATATATCCTCCGGCAAGGCCGCCGAGGAAACCACCGATCTCCGCACCGACCACGGTACCCAGCGGAGGAAAGACTGCACTGCCGACCACAGCGCCCAGGCCTTCTCCGGCGACTGTGCCTATCTCGCCGCCGACTATGCTGCCCGCCACTCCTCCTACCGCAACTACCGCAGCATGCGTCGTCGCGTGTGTGGCCCGCTCGGTAGGATTCCAGTCGGGATGTTCCGCCTCATCGTGGTCGTACGTATTGGCGAATGCCGCCGCACCCGATACCAGCACGCCTGCGGCCCCTAAGCCTCGGGCGATTCCTTCCCCCGCAGCACCGACTTCGGCGACACGCCTACCCAGGGCCTCGTCGCCCGCCGCAGTCAGACGCTCAGAGGCAGGTTGCGCGCCGTCGACGACTGGCTCCGCAGTGTGGTTGCCGTCTTGTTCCGTGATCCCCAATAAGTCCGTCACGGCGTGAAATGCGTCTTTGACCTTCGGCGAATCCTTAATGAGGTCCGTACCACCATCGATCCCGAGCTTCAGGGCCGGCTGCTCCAGCGTCTCGCCGATCCCCTGCACCGCATCCACGAGCGCATCGCCTGCGTATCGCGTCAGCTTGAGCAGAGCCTCTGCACATTCCTCGTCGGCATGGTCGACTTCGTTGTTGAATCCGTCGATGATGCCCGGGGCGAGCGGAATCGCGGTGGCAACCTCGGATGATTTGTCCGCCGCCAGGGAATCCGCCGCCTCCTTGCGCTTGGCCGGCAGGTCGGCGAGAGACGTCGAATAGGCGAGGAGCGCCGCTTTCGCCGCGGCGGCATCCTCACCAAGGGTCCTCGAGAGCGTCTGCGCGGAGGAGAGGGCATCGAATAGTCGTGCGGAGTCAGGGGTGTCGAATACGTCGACAGCCGAGAGGCCTGACCATGATCGGGTGATTGACTGCATGGCCTCGTCCATCGCCGCGCCGATCTTGTCGAAGGCGGCAGCCGCAGTCTCGACATCGGCCGCGCTCGGTATGTCCGACAGCCGGTCCGCGGGATCGGATGACGTCATCGGCCCGCCCCCTGGGAGAGGTTGGTGGCCATCTCGTCGTCGCCTTGGGCGTAAGCGTCAAGGGCGAGCTGCGTCTGGTCGATGACCTTGCCCACTGCGGAGTCGACCGCGGCGATCTGGGACAGGAGAGGATTCCCGCTGATGAGGGCGAGCGCTGCCGCTGTCTTGGGTCCGACGACAGCAGAGGCACCTTCGATGGCCTTCGTGACTGCCGCCTTGGCGGTGTCCAGCCCGGACAGGTCATTGCGCGTGGCGGTGAGGACGGTCCTCACCGTGTCGGGATCGATCCTCCAGCCGTTGCCGCTGGTCTGCCCGGTCATGCCGCGCGGCCTTCCCAGGAGGACGAGTTCGTCACAGTGGGCCGGTGTCCCGCCGCGAAGTGACGACGACCGCTGACGGACGCGACGATAGGAGAGACGGTAGCAATCGAGGCAAGCATGATCGGCGAGATTCTGGACACGGGCGGAGCCTTACACGCGGTAGGAGTTCGGCACCGCTCTTGTGCACAGGGGAGGCGTCGAGCTACTTCCGCTCTGGGGGGAGCCGGAACGTGAGGCAGTCCGCTCAGCGCCCTGAGCGGCCGAATCTCGCACGTAGGGCCGCCGCACCCTTCGCGAGGACTCGATCAGTCAGCTGAGCCGAACGTCTTCCTCATCACTTCTTCCAAGGGGACGCCGTCTCGTGTCCCCTTCGGCGACGGGGCGTCCTGCTCCGAACCCGCGACGGTCGACCGCACAGCGGACGCATCGCGTGAGACAGCAGCACCTCGAGATGACTCCGACGCTCGGCGGTCGAGGCCCTTCGCGGCCCTGTACCACCGAGGCAGGAGCACGCGGGGCATGAACCCCATGCCGATCAGGCCTAGCACCACGATGGCTACTACGAGGAATGCAACCGGCATCTGAGCCGGAGGAGGCAGGACGAGCGCCACAGCCCCGAGGAGAAGGCCCACTCCCGTCCAGCCGATGCCCAACGGTAGGTACGGGAAGTAGTAGATGCTCACCACAGGTGGCTTCCACCGAGCCCACGACCTCCAAAGTCCAGAGTAGGCGAGAGCACCCACAGTGAGGAAGACGATCGCCGGGACGAGCAACCGGGCCGCTATGCCAAGGGAAGACGCGTCCTGGCTCGAGGCACTCGTCATGCCGACGATCGCGGTCGAGGATGACGAAGCGGAGATCGGGAGCAGAAGCAGCAGCACCTGCCGAGTCTCACAAATCGGGGGAACCCCGTCGGCCGTCCCCCACACCCCCTGCCCTCGAGAGCCGGCGGTCGCTCAGGAGCACAACCCTCGTGCGCGCCTCCTCCGACCCCGGAAAAGGTGTCGACATCGGGCTCGGCTCCGAGCCATCACCTCGACGAACGGGCCCCACCGGAGAGTCATCGATGTAGGCGTCTCGCCGCCGCTCGATGTCCCTTCCGAAGCGACGCACGCATGGGCGCCTCCCGGGCGCGAGAGGAGCGACACCTCGACTCAGTCGGATGACCCGAAGGCCTTCCTCATCACTTCTTCCATCGCGACGCCGTCTCGTGTCCCCGTCGGCGACTCAGCACCCGGGCATGCGCGCTCGTCGCCCGCCCGCCCGTTGGGCGAGTCGCGTGAGAATGTGGCGCCTAGAGACGCATCCGCCGCTCGGCGGTCGAGGCCCTTCGCGGCCCTGTACCACCGAGGCAGGAGCGCCCGGGGCATGAAGCGCATACCGATCAAGCCGAGAAACACGATCGCCACGCCGAGGTAGATGACCGGCATCTCGATCGCCGGAGGCAGGAACAACCCTGGAGCCATGACCGCGTAGCCCACCCCCATCCACCCGATGCCGAGCGGCAGATACGGGAAGTAGTAGATGCTCACCACAGGGGGCTTCAAGCGAGCCCACCACCTCCACAGTCCGGAGAATGCCAGCAGCCCGATGGCGAGAAACACGATGGCCATCACGAGTCCTTCAGCCGCGATGCCGAGGGAGGACATGCCTCCGCTCGCGCCGCTCGTCTCGCTCAGCATCGCTCTGAATGAATACGCAGGAGACGACCGGAACGGGAGCACCTGCTGAGCCTCGCAGATGGTGGGAATTGCGCCGGCTGTCGCCCACAGCCTGAGCACCTTTCCACCTCACCTGCTGAGGCGAGAGGGCATTCGCCAGCAATAGGGTCCAGGTGATCGACTCGACCGAGCTTCCACACTTGCCAGCGCATGTCACGTCGATCGCCGGGGCCGTTCAGGGCCGATCGACCGGGTCCTCACCGTTCCGATCAGAGTCCATGTCCATCCGCGCTCGGTACCACGCAGGGAGCAGGACCCTCGGGACCCCGATCATCGACATGGCACCCACCACGCCGATGCCCAGCCCGAGGTACAGGAAGACCGAGCTGAGGAAGGGTGGGAGCACTCTGCCGGCGGATACGGCGAGGGCTCCCACTCCCATGACACCGATTCCCAAAGGATAGGTATATCGGTTCCTCGACCACGCACGCCACAGCCCGGTGTACGCGACCGCCCCGATCGCCACCATCACCACACCGACGAGGAAGGACTCGACGTAGATCGAAGCAGACGTGTCGCCGCTCGGGGCACCTCCCGCGACGACGAGGGCGTGGACTACTCCTGCGGCCGACCGCATCACGACAGCGTCCGTGAGCAGACGATCTCCTCCACGTCAGCCTCGGCTCAGTCCGCCGAGCCGAACGTCCGGCTGACCGCGTCATTGACAGCGGTCTCGTCTTTCCCGGACGCGCCGCCCTGAGCGGCCGGTCCAGCCCCCGCTTGCGTCGGCGACGGGCTGCCCGCCGAGATCGGGTAGCGACGATCGCTCGACGTGCTTCCGTCCAGCCCCTTCGCGGCCCGGTACCACCGAGGCAGGAGCGCACGAGGCATCCACATGGCGCTGCACACCGCGAGGATCTCCACGAAGATCCCGAGGTAGATGACGGGCAAGCGAGCGGCTGGCGGGAAGAGGATGAAAGCACCGATGATCAGAAGACCCACGCCCAGCCAGCCGATCGCCAAGGGCAAGTACGGGAAGTAGAACATGGTGACGATGGGGCGCTTCATGCGGGCCCACCATCGCCACACACCGGAATACGCCAGAGCACCCACTCCGAGGAAGACCAGGCCCATGAGGGCCGCGGTGACAGCGGAGGCCAGCAGGCTGCGGCTCGCTGAGTCGTCGGAGGCGAGGGCGAGTAGAGCGGAGGCGGCGAGGATCGGGACGGCATGCACTCGACGAGTGTCACAGATCCCAGGCACCCGGTCGGTGTTCCCCCACAGCTGCGGGATCCCATTGAGGGCATCGGCGTGCGACCGTCGGCCCCGCACGCACAGGAGCCCGGCCGAACGTGTCGGCCGGGCTCTCGCGTGGTGCGATGGTGCGTGGTGCGGTGTCGCTGCGTGCGGAGCGTCAGCGCTCGATGACGGCGAGCACGTCGCGCGCGGAGAGGACGAGGAGGTCCTTGCCGTCGTACTTGACCTCGGTGCCGCCGTACTTGGAGTAGATGACCTTGTCGCCGACGGCGACGTCGAGGGGGACGCGGTTGCCGTTGTCGTCGATGCGGCCGGGGCCCACGGCCACGACCTCGCCCTCCTGGGGCTTCTCCTTGGCGGTGTCGGGGATGACCAGACCAGACGCGGTGGTCTGCTCGGCTTCGACCTGCTGGATGACGATGCGATCCTCGAGCGGCTTGATGGAGACCGACACGGTTGACCTCTTCCTTCGTGACTAAGGGACAAGACTTCATTGGCAATCTCCGGGGGAGAGTGCCAGGTGAGATTCTACGGGCCGCGCTTGCACTCGCGCAACGCGAGTGCCAATCGGTGGGGAGCGGCCCCGATACGGTGGGCGGATGGATCAGACCGACCTCCGCGAGGTCCTCTCCCTCGAGGGGCTCCGCCTGCTCGACTCCCTGCCCGAGCCTCAGCCCGGCGATGACGCCGTGCGGATCGTGAGCGCCCTGCGCGCCGAGGGCCACTCCCCCGAGCGGGTGCGCGCGGTGCTCACGCAGTCCCGCCTGCGCGCGAAGGCGCGGGGGAAGTTCGGCGACTTCGCCGAGCGCATGCTGTTCACGGAGGCCGGGCTCGAGCAGGCCACCCGGCTGCCGGTCGCCGCGCAGCACGCGGGCCGCTTCCAGCAGGCCGGCGTCGCGCACGTCGCCGACCTCGGCTGCGGGATCGGCGGGGACGCGATGGCGATGGCGGCCATCGGGATCCGCGTCACGGCGGTCGAGCGCGACGAGGTGACCGCGGCGATCGCCGGCTGGAACCTCGCGCCGTTCCCCGAGGCGGTCGTCGAGCAGGGCACGGCCGAGGCGTTCGACGTGGGTCGCGTGGACGGCGTCTACCTCGATCCGGCGCGGCGCACGGAGGGGCACTCGTCGACGCGGCGCATCTCGGATCCGGACGCCTACTCCCCCACGCTCGCCGCCGCGTTCGAGCGGGCGGCGGGGCGCGCCGCCGGCATCAAGCTCGGCCCGGGCCTCGACCGCGACCTCATCCCCGCGGAGGCGGAGGCGCAGTGGGTGTCGGTCGACGGGCAGGCCGTGGAGATGGGCCTGTGGTTCGGGCCGACGCGGCGCGACGGCGTGCGACGGGCGGCGCTCGTGATCAGCGGCGGGTCGCACGCGGAGCTCACCGCGGCGGCCGACAGCGCGGACGCGGAGCTCGGCGAGCTCGGCGAGCACCTGTACGAGCCGGACGGCGCCGTGATCCGCGCGCGCCTCATCGGCGACCTCGCGCGCTCGCTCGACGGGCGGATGGTGGGCGAGGGCATCGCCTGGATCACCGCGGACCGGGAGCAGGCGACGCCGTTCGCGCGCGGCTTCCGGGTGCGCGAGGTGCTCCCGCTCGACGAGCAGCGGCTGAAGCGCGAGCTGCGGGCGCGCGGCATCGGGACGCTCGAGATCAAGAAGCGCGGAGTCGACGTGGATCCGGCGCGGCTGCGGACGCGACTCCAGCTGAAGGGCGACGCGTCGGCGACGCTCATCGCGACGCGCGTGGGCGGGCGGCGCGTGGCGATCCTCGCGGACCGGCACGGGGTGCACGCGGGCTGACGCCCGACCGCCGGGCCGCTGCCCGGACACGACGACGCGGCCGCCCCGAGGGGACGGCCGCGCGTGTGATGCGGTGGTGCGTGCTAGCGCCCGGACGGCATCGGGATCGGCGTGCCGTTGATCTGGCCGGTGCTGATGGCGTTGAGGACCACGAGCGCGAAGATGCCGATCAGCACGCTGACCAGCACGCCGACGATGCCGAGGATGAGGCCGGTGAGCCAGAAGCCCTTGGTGCCGGGGTTGCGCTTGCGCGCGAGGACGCCCGTGACGATCGCCGCGATGCCCACGAAGAACGTGAGGAACCAAAGGGGGATCGAGAGCACCAGCGACACGATGCCGAGCACCAGCGACGTGATGGCGAGGCCCTTCTTGGGCGCACCGCCCTGGCCGGGCTGGTAGGGGGCCGCGTAGGGCGAGCCGGATCCGGCCGCGGGCGCCGCCGGGTAGGAGGGCTGGCTCGGTGCGGGCGGGAAGTCGTCGGAGGAGCGGTCCGGATTCTGCGGATCGGTCATGGTGGTTCCTTTCGTCCCTGGGAACATACCGTGTTCCGGGCCCGGCGCGAGAGGACGCGCGCAATGGATGCAATGCGCACGGCGCGTCGCTGCAGTGCGCCGGCTCAGCCGACCTGCACGACGGTGACGGGGAGCGTGGAGTCGGCGCCGAACGCGAGGCCGGACGGCGCACGCCCGGAGGTGACGAGGCGGGCGCCGAGGGCCGCGATCATCGCGCCGTTGTCGGTGCAGAGGGACAGCGGCGGGATCCGCAGCTCGATGCCCGCGGCCGCGCACCGCTCCGCCGCGAGCTCCCGCACGCGCGCGTTCGCGACGACGCCGCCGCCCAGCAGCAGGCGCGGGATCCCGTGGTCGACGCACGCGGCGACGGCCTTCGTGAGCAGCACGTCGACCACGGCCTCGCGGAAGCTCGCGGCGACGTCGGCGACCGGCACGGGCTCGCCCGCGTCCTGGCGCTTCTCGACCCAGCGGGCGACCGCGGTCTTGAGACCGGAGAACGAGAAGTCGTAGCGGTGGCGCTCCATGTCCTTGGGGAGGGAGAGGCCACGGGGGAAGCGGATCGCCCTCGGGTCGCCGTCGGCCGCGACCCGGTCGATGTGCGGGCCGCCGGGGTACGGCAGGCCGAGGACGCGGGCGACCTTGTCGAACGCCTCGCCCGCGGCGTCGTCGATGGTCTCGCCGAGGAGCTCGACGTCGTCGACCAGGTCGCGCACGAGCAGCAGCGAGGTGTGTCCGCCGGAGACGAGGAGCGCGATGGACGGGGTCTCGAGCGGGCGGCCGGATCCGCCGTCGAGGCTGAGCAGGTCGGCGCCGACGTGGCCGACGAGGTGGTTGACGCCGTGCAGCGGGATGTCGAGGGCCACGGCGAGCGCCTTCGCCGCGCCGACGCCCACCATCAGCGCGCCCGAGAGGCCGGGGCCCGCGGTGACCGCGATCGCGTCGAGCTCGCGGAGCGTGACGCCGGCGTCCTCGAGGGCCGCGTCGATGGCCGGGGTCAGCGCCTCGAGGTGCGCGCGGGCCGCGACCTCGGGCACGACACCGCCGTAGCGCGCGTGCTCGTCCATGGAGCTGGAGATGACGTTGGCGAGGAGGGTCTGGCCGCGGACGATGCCGATGCCCGTCTCGTCGCAGGAGGTCTCGATGCCGAGGACGAGGGGGCCGGCGGTCGCGTCGCACTCGTCCTCGTCGACGCAGGCGTCGTCGTCGGCTCGCGCCTCCGTGCCGACTCCGGGACCGCCCGTGGCGGAGGCCGCGGCGTCGCGGGGCTCGGCGATCGACGGCGGGGTGCCGCCGAGGGCGACGCGCATCACGACCGCGTCCACGTCGTCGGGCTGGTAGTAGTGCGGGCGGACGGCGATGGGCTCGAAGCCGAGCGAGGTGTAGAGCGCCTGGGCGACAGGGTTGTCCGCGCGCACCTCCAGCAGCACCTCGCGCGCGCCGCGGGCGTGGGCCTCGGCGACGAGGCGCGTGAGCAGTGCGCGGCCGATGCCGCGGCCCCGGGCGGACTCGGCGACGGCGATGGTCTGCACGTCGGCCGCCTGCGCCCCCCGCGGGCAGGACAAGCCGGCGTAGCCGAGGATCCCGCCGTCGGCCTCGTCGGCAGCCACGACGTACCAGCCGTGACGGGAGGTGAGCTCGCCGCGCATCGCGTCGGACGACCACGCGTCGGTGACGAACGTGGTCGTCTCCAGGTGCATGAGCGCGGCGAGGTCGTCGATGGTCGCCGGGCGGAACAGTACGGTCACGACGTGACCCGCTTCGGGCCGGTCGACACCGTGACGTCGGGCGAGCGGAGGTACAGGGCCTCGTCGGCGGCGAAGGGCAGGTCGAGCTCGTCCATGCGGCGGGCGACCTGCGCGAGGGAGGCGGCGCGGATCCCGGCGGCGTCGATGCGATGGTCGGCGGCGGGCACGTCGTCGGGCTTGCTGAGGCCGGGACCCGCGGTGCGCTCGGCGACGCCGCCGTCGACGGGGGCGCGGTAGACCGACCAGTACAGCTCCCGGCGGCGGGCGTCGGTGACGACGACGAGCGATCCGGTGGCGCCCGCCGCGTAGTGGTCGTGCGCCACGGCGTCGTGGCTGACGACCGGGATCACGCGGACGTCGAGGCCGGTCGCGAGCACGCGGGCCGCGGCGATGCCGACGCGGAGGCCCGTGAAGGGACCCGGGCCCATGCCGGCGACGACGACGCGGATGTCGCAGCGCTCGACGCCGGACGCGGAGAGGCACTCGTCGAGGAGGGTGCCGATGACCTCGGCGTGCCGCATGGTGTCGGCCTCCTGGCGCTCGGCGAGCACGCGGCCGTCGGGGTCGATCACGGCGACGCCCGTTCCGGCGGAGGTGTCGATCGCGAGGAGCACTGGATGAGTCTAGGCGCGGGGGCGCGCGCGCAGACGGCGGACCCGGACGGTGCGCGGCTCCTCGGGGGCGTCGTCGGGATCCGCGGGCTCCTCGCCGTCGTCCGCGGCGTCGTCCGCGTGGACGTCGCCGGCGCCCGTGGGCCGCGCGATGTGGAGGTCCCACCACTCCTCGGCGACGCCGTCGAGCTTGCCCTCGCCCCACTCGACCACCACGACGGAGCGCGCGAAGTCGATGTCGAGGTCGTCGAGCTCGCGGGCGTCGGCGAGGCGGTAGGCGTCGACGTGCACGAGCGGCGGCCCGTCGACGAGGCTCGGGTGCGTGCGGGCGAGCACGAACGTGGGGCTCGTGACCGGACCGCGGACGCCGAGACCCGCGCCGAGCCCCCGCGTGAAGGTGGTCTTGCCGGCGCCGAGCGGGCCGGAGAGGACGACGAGGTCGCCCGCGCCGAGCTCGCCGGCGAAGGCGCGGCCGAGCTCCTCCATCGCGTCCGGGGTGGGGACGGGGACGAGCTCGTCGGAGAGGACCTCGTCGGCGGAGGCCGCTCCGGTCGCGGCCGATGCGTCGCGCGCGTGCAGGTGGACCCGGTCCGCGCGCGGCCCGACGCGCGTCACGATCTCGTCGCCGATGGTCTCGGCCCAGCCGGCCCACTCCTCGGCCGTGGGCTCGCCGCGGTCGCCCGTGCCGAGGATCACGGCGGTGTCGCCGACCGCGACGGGCAGGTCGCCCACGTCGAGCACGAGCTGGTCCATGGCGATGCGCCCGGCGATCGGGAAGCGGCGGCCGTTCAGGAGCACCGAGGCGCGAGGGCCGGCGATGCGCGGGATCCCGTCGGCGTAGCCCAGCGGCACGAGCGCCAGCGTCGAGGGGCCGGCGGTGCGATGGTCGAGGCCGTACGAGACGCCCTGCCCCGCCTCGACGCGCTTCACGGAGACGACGTCGGCCTCGAGCGTCATCGCCGGGATCAGGCCGAGGTCGCGGCCCGAGCGGTCGTCGAACGGGGAGATGCCGTAGACGGCGATGCCGAAGCGCACCATGTCGAAGCGGGCGGCGGGCAGGCGGATCCCGGCGGAGCTCGCCGCCAGGTGCTTCTCGACCGGCCGCGCGCCCAGCTCCTCGGCCACGCGGACGGCCTCGTGGAAGCGGGCGAGCGCGGCGTCGTCGTCCTCGGGCGAGGCGTCGGCGAGGTGCGACCAGAGCGCGTGCAGCGTGAGCTCGCCCGCGGCGTCGGCGGCGACGGCCGCGCGCACGAGGTCGGGCCACATCTCGGGGGTGGCGCCGTTGCGGCTGAGCCCGGTGTCGGCCTTGAGGTGCACGCGGGCGCGGATCCCCGTGGCGCGGCCGGCCGCGGCGATGCGCTCCAGCTCCCACAGCGCCGAGACGCCGAGGTCGATGCCCTCCTCGACCGCGACGCGGAAGTCGGTGTCCACCCCGTGCAGCCAGGCGAGGAGGCGGGCGGTGATCCCGGCGCGACGCAGCTCGACCGCGGACGCGACGTCGAGCACCGCGAGGCTCTCGGCCCCGGCCTCGAGCGCGGCGCGGGCGACCTGCAGGGCGCCGTGGCCGTACGCGTCGGCCTTCACCGCGACCATCGTGCGCGCGGGCGCCGCGAGCGCGGCGAGCGTGCGGACGTTGTGGCGGATCGCATCGAGGTCGACCACGGCGCGGCGGCCGGGGGCCTGCGGGGCGGCGGGAGCGAGCGGGGCGGCAGCGGCGGGGGCGGCGTCGGCGGCGTGCGCGGATCCGGTCATGGGACGAGCCTCCGGGTCACGCGGCCGGCGACGCGCGTGACGATCTCGTAGCCGATGGTGCCGGTCGCCTCGGCCCACTCCTCCACCGAGGGGGCGCCGGTGGCCGGATCCCCGAACAGCACGGCGTCGTCGCCCACGGCCACCTGCCGCCCGTCGATCAGGCCGTCGCCCACGTCGACCACGAACTGGTCCATGGCGATCCGGCCGCTCACCCGGAAGCGGGCGCCGTGGATCGCGACGGGCGCGCGGTTGCTGGCGAGGCGCGGCACGCCGTCGGCGAAGCCGAGCGAGACGAGCGCCAGGGTCGTGGCCCGGGTGGTGCGGTAGGTGTAGCCGTAGGAGACGCCCGTGTCGGCGGGCACGCGCTTGACCGCGACGACGCTGCCGACGAGGGTCATCGCGGGCACGAGGCCGAGGTCGGCCGAAGTGACGCCGTCGAGCGGGGAGATGCCGTAGATCCCGATGCCCAGACGCACCATGTCGAACCGCGCCTCGGGCACGCGCAGGGCTCCCGCGGTGGCGGCGAGGTGGCGGATGCCGGGCTCGAGCCCCGCGGACCGCACCGCGTCGAGGGCCGCCTCGAACGCGCGCACCTGCGCGAGGTCCTCCTCGGCGCCGGCGTTGGCGAGGTGGCTGAAGACGCCGCCCAGCCGCAGCGCGCCCTCGTCGACGAGCCGCGCGACCTCCGCGACGACGCCCGGCCACTCCGCCTGCGTGACGCCGTTGCGGCCGAGCCCGGTGTCGACCTTGACGTGGATCTCGGCGGGCCGGCCGATCGCGCGCGCGGCCGCGGCGGCCTCCCGCACCTGACGGAGGCTGCTGAGGCCGAGGTCGACGCCCTGCGCGATCGCGGCGGCGAAGTCGGCGCCGGGCGCGTGCATCCAGGTGAGGATCGGCGCCTCGATGCCCGCCGCCCGCAGCGCGAGCGCCTCGCGGATGTCGACGACGCCGAGCCGGTCGGCCCCGCCCGCCAGCGCCGCGCGCGCGGACGCGACCGCGCCGTGCCCGTAGCCGTCGGCCTTGACCACGGCCATGACGAGCGGCGCGCCCGTGGTGGCGCGCAGGGTGCGGACGTTCGCGGAGATGGCGCCGGCGTCGATGCGCGCCTCGCGGCGGAGGGCCGCGGGGAGCTGGACGGTGGCCTCGTCGGTCATGCGCCCTCCCCCTCGGTCACCACGAACGCGGTCGCGAGGCCGGCGTCGTGGCTCATGCTCAGGTGGATGCGCGTCACGCCGCGCGCGGCCGCGACCTCCGCCACGGCGCCGCGCACCCGGAACGACGGATCGCCGTGGTCGTCGCGCACGACCTCCATGTCCTGCCAGCTGATGCCGCCCGGTCCGCCGAGCGCCTTGATCAGCGCCTCCTTGGCCGCGAACCGCGCCGCCAGCGAGCGCGCGGGCAGGGGGCGCTCGTCCGGCGCGAACAGGCGCGGCACGAGGCCCGGCGTGCGCTCGGCGCTCCGGGCGAAGCGCACGACGTCGACGACGTCGACGCCGATGCCCCTGATCACGCGCGGCCGGTCACTCGACGGTGACGGACTTCGCGAGGTTGCGCGGCTGGTCGACGTCGAGGCCCTTGGCCGCCGCGAGCTCCATCGCGAAGATCTGGAGCGGCGTGACCGCGAGCAGCGGCTCGAACAGCGGCGCGGCGAGCGGGATCGGGATGACCTCGTCGGCGTGCGGGAGGACGAACGCGTCACCCTGCTCGGCGATCGCGATGACCCGGGCGCCGCGCGCGCGGATCTCCTCGATGTTGGAGATGACCTTCTTGTGCAGCGCGAGCTGGTGCACCGGGCTCGGGACGATGACGAACACGGGCTGGCCCGGCTCGATGAGCGCGATGGGCCCGTGCTTGAGCTCGCCCGCGGCGAAGCCCTCCGCGTGGATGTACGCGAGCTCCTTGAGCTTCAGCGCGCCCTCGAGCGCGACGGGGAAGCCCACGTTGCGACCGAGGAAGAGGACGGCGCGCGTGTCCGCCATCCACCCGGCGAGCTGGCTGATCTTCTCGCCCTGCTCCACGACGGCCTGGAGCTTCTCGGGGACCGCGAGCAGCTCCTCGGTGTTCTCGACGATCTCGTCGGCCGACAGCGTGCCGCGGATGCGCGCGAGGTGCAGGCCGAAGAGGTAGAGCGCGGCGACCTGCGCGACGAACGCCTTGGTCGACGCGACCGCCACCTCGGGACCGGCGTGCGTGTAGACGACCGCCTCGGACTCCCGCGGGATCGTGGCGCCCTGCGTGTTGCAGATGGACAGCACGCGCGCCCCGGCCTCGCGGGCGTAGCGGACGGCGAGCAGCGTGTCCATGGTCTCGCCGGACTGGCTGATGGAGATGACGAGCGTCGTGCTGTCGAGCACCGGGTCGCGGTAGCGGAACTCGTGCGCGAGCTCCACCTCGACGGGGACGCGGGCCCACTTCTCGATGGCGTACTTGCCGAGGATGCCGGAGTACGCGGCCGTGCCGCACGCGACGATGACGATGCGCGAGATGTCGGCGAGGTCGACCTCGCCGATCGCGTCGAGGTCGGGGAGCACGACGACGCCGTCGACGATGCGGCCGCGCAGCGTGTTCGCCACGGCGTCCGGGCCCTCGCTGATCTCCTTCGCCATGAAGCTCGACCAGCCGCCCTTCTCGGATGCGGAGGCGTCCCAGGCGATCTCGAACTCGTGCGTCTCGACGAGCGCGCCGTGGAAGTCGGTGACCGTGACGGAGTCGGGTCGGATGGCGACCATCTGGTCCTGGCCGATGGCGACCGCGCGGCGCGTGAACTCCACGAAGGCCGCGACGTCGGATCCGAGGAAGTTCTCGCCCTCGCCCAGGCCGATGACGAGCGGCGAGTTGCGACGCGCGCCGACCACGAGGCCGGGCTGGTCGCGGTGCACCGCGAGGAGCGTGAACGCGCCCTCGAGGCGGCTCACGGTGTTGCGGAACGCCTGCTCGAGGTCGTGCGTGATGCCGTACTCGCGGCCGAGCAGCTGCGCGGCGACCTCGGTGTCGGTGTCGCTGTGGAACTCGTAGCCGTCCGCGAGGAGGTCGTCCTTGAGCTCCGCGAAGTTCTCGATGATGCCGTTGTGGATGAGGGCGAGCTTGCCGTCGTCGCCCAGGTGCGGGTGCGCGTTGCGGTCGGTCGGGCCGCCGTGGGTCGCCCAGCGGGTGTGGCCGATGCCGGTGGATCCGTTCGGCAGCGGCGACGCCTCGAGGTCCTCCAGGAGGCGGTCGAGCTTGCCGGCGCGCTTGCGGACGCCGAGCGTGCCGTCGGCGTCGAGGACCGCGACCCCCGCGGAGTCGTAACCCCGGTACTCGAGCCTCCGCAGCCCCCCGAGGAGCACCTCGAGGCTCTTGGACTCACCGACGTATCCCACGATTCCGCACATGGGGCACCACTTTAGTCGTCCGGATCGGGTTCCCCTGCGCGCCCGGCGCCGCGGCGCGCCCCCGCGGCCCGGACGCCGCCGGAGCCCCGCCGTAGGATGGGATCGCCATGCCAGACACCGCGACGGGACACCCGACGAGCCATGGCAACGTCTCCCCGTTCGTGGAGATCGCCCGGGCCGACTGGGCCGCCCTCGCCCCCGCCACGCACCTCCCGCTCCGGGAGACGGAGGTCGTGCAGCTGCGCGGGATCGGCGACCGGCTCGACATGCGCGAGGTCGGCGACGTCTACCTCCCGCTCAGCCGGCTGCTCAACCTCTACGTCTCCGGCACCAAGAAGCTCCACCGCGAGACGAGCGCGTTCCTCGGCGAGCGCGCCAAGAGCACGCCGTTCGTCATCGGCGTCGCGGGATCCGTGGCCGTCGGCAAGTCCACGGTCGCGCGCCTTCTGCGCGAGATGCTCGCCCGCTGGGACGACACCCCGCGCGTCGAGCTCGTGACCACCGACGGCTTCCTGCACCCGAACGCCGAGCTCGAGCGCCGCGGCCTCATGGAGAGGAAGGGCTTCCCGGAGTCGTACGACCGGCGTGCGCTGCTGCGGTTCGTCACGCAGGTGAAGAGCGGCGTCCCCGAGGTGCGCGCGCCGTTCTACTCGCACCTCGCCTACGACATCGTGCCGGGCGCCGAGGTCGTCGTGCGGCAGCCGGACGTGCTCATCATCGAGGGCCTGAACGTCCTGCAGCCGTCGGCCTCGGGCGCGAAGCTCGCCGTCAGCGACCTCTTCGACTTCTCCATCTACGTGGACGCCCGCACGCACGACATCGCGCAGTGGTACGAGGAGCGCTTCCTGAGCCTCCAACGCGGCGCCTTCAGCAACCCGCGCTCGTACTTCCACCGCTACGCCGACCTCAGCGTGGACGAGGCGGTGGCGCACGCGCGGCGGATCTGGTCGAGCATCAACGAGCCGAACCTCGAGCAGAACATCCGCCCGACCCGCTCGCGCGCGACGCTCGTGCTGCGCAAGGGCGCGGACCACTCCGTGACGAGCGTGGCGCTCCGCAAGCTCTGAGGCGGGCGCGCCCGGCCGACGGCGTCGCGGACCCCGCCGGCCGGTGGGGCGTCAGATGGCGAGGCGCTCCGTGACGAGCGCGGCGAGCTGCTGCGCGTGACGCTCGGCGGTCACCTGGTCGGCGGCCTCCACCATCACGCGGATCATCGGCTCGGTGCCCGACGCGCGCAGGAGGATGCGCCCGGTGTCGCCGAGCTCCGCCTCCGCGCGCGCGACCGCGGCGGCGAGCTCCGCGTCGTCGCCCACGCGCTCGCGGTCGACGCCGCGGACGTTGATCATCACCTGCGGGTACACGGTCATGACGGACGCGAGCTCGCGGAGGGTCTTGCCCGTGGCCGCCATCTCGCCGAGCAGCTGGATGCCCGTGAGGATGCCGTCGCCGGTCGTCGCGTGCTCCGCGATGACGAGGTGGCCCGACTGCTCGCCGCCGAGGGAGTAGCCGCCCTCGTTCATGGCCTCGAGCACGTAGCGGTCGCCCACGCGCGTCTGCAGGACGGTGACGTCGTTCTCGGCCATGGCGATGCGGAGGCCGAGGTTGCTCATGACCGTGGCCACCAGCGTGCGCTCCGCGAGCAGTCCGCGGCGGGCCATGGAGAGCGCGAGGACGGCCATGATCTGGTCGCCGTCGATGATCTGGCCGGTGTGGTCGACCGCGAGGCAGCGATCGGCGTCGCCGTCGTGCGCGATGCCCACGTCGGCGCCGTGCGCGAGGACGGCGTCCGCGAGCAGGTCGAGGTGCGTGGATCCGACCCGGTCGTTGATGTTCATGCCGTCGGGGTCGTTGCCGATGACGGTCACGCGGGCGCCCGCGTCCGTGAAGACCTCGGGGCTGATGCCCGCGGCGGCGCCGTGCGCGCAGTCGAGGACCACGTGGATCCCGTCGAGCCGGTGCTGCAGCGTGCCGAGCAGGTGGAGGACGTAGCGGTCCTCGGCGTCGGCGAAGCGGCGGATGCGGCCGACGTCGGCTCCCGTGGGGAGCAGGACGGGCTGGCTCAGCTGCGCCTCGATGCGGTCCTCGAGCTCGTCCGCGAGCTTGCGGCCGCCGGCGGCGAAGATCTTGATCCCGTTGTCGGGGGCGGGGTTGTGCGACGCGGAGATCATCACGCCGAAGTCGGCGTGGACGTCCGCGATGAGGTAGGCGGCGGCCGGCGTCGGGATGACCCCGGCGTCGAACACGTCGACGCCGGAGCTCGCGAGGCCGGCGGCCACGGCCGCCGCGATGAACTCGCCGGAGACGCGGGGATCCCGGGCGACGACCGCGGTGGGTCGTCGTCCGGAATCCCGCGTGTCCTGGCCGAGCACGTGCGCGGCGGCCTGGGCCAGGCGCAGGGCGAGGTCCGCGGTGATGGTCTCGCCGTTGGCGAGTCCGCGGACGCCGTCGGTGCCGAAGAGCCGGGGCATGGCTGCCGGTGTGCCCGAGCGCCTTAGCGCTTCGAGAACTGGGGCGCCTTGCGGGCCTTCTTGAGTCCGGCCTTCTTGCGCTCCTTGACGCGCGCGTCGCGGCTGAGGAAGCCGTTCTTCTTCAGCGTGGCGCGGTTGTTCTCCTCGTCGATCTCGTTGAGGGCCCGGGCGATGCCGAGGCGCAGCGCGCCGGCCTGGCCGGAGGGGCCGCCGCCGGAGATGCGCGCGACGACGTCGTAGCTGCCGAGCAGGTCGAGGACCTTGAACGGGTCATTCACGAGCTGCTGGTGCAGCTTGTTGGGGAAGTAGTCCGCGAACTCACGGCCGTTGACCGTGATGGAGCCGGAGCCGGGGACGAGGCGCACGCGGGCGATGGCCTGCTTGCGTCGTCCGACGGCGCCGCCGGACACGTTGAGGACCGCGCGGGGGGCCTTGGGGGCCTCCTCGTTCGGGGTCTCGGTCGAGAAGCTCTCGGGAGCCACGTCGAGGGAGTCTGAGATCTGAGCCACTGGGTTCGATTCCTTCTGAGGTCTTTGGTCGTCGCTGTCGGCAGCCGGAGCTACTGAGCGACCTGGCCGAGGGTGTACGGGGTGGGCTGCTGAGCAGCGTGGGGGTGCTCGGGGCCCGCGTAGACCTTGAGCTTCTTCAGCTGCGCCGCACCCAGCGAGTTCTTCGGCAGCATGCCGCGGATGGCCTTCTCGACCGCGCGCGTGGGGTGCTTCTCGAGCATCTCGACGTAGGTGGTGGCCGTGAGTCCGCCCGGGTAGCCGGAGTGGCGGTAGGCCAGCTTCTTCTCGAGCTTCTGGCCCGTGAGCGCCACCTTCTCGGCGTTGACGATGATCACGAAGTCGCCCATGTCCATGTGCTGGGCGAAGGTGGCCTTGTGCTTGCCGCGCAGGAGCGCGGCGGCGTGGCTGGCGAGACGGCCGAGGACGATGTCCGTGGCGTCGATGACGACCCAGTCGTGCTGGACCTCACTGGCCTTGGGGGAATAGGTGCGCGTCATTGATCTGACTGCCTTCTTTTCGAGGTGAGATGGTCGTGGATCCCGCTCCGTGGGCGTTCTGACGAGAACGCATCCGGTGGAGGGCTCAACCTTGTACGTGCCGCACGCAGACGTGCTGACAACCGGTTCAGAGTACGCGATCGGAGCGGATCAGGCAATCCCGGGCGTGTCGGCGAACCGGGCGAGGGCGCGTGCGGCCCCCGCGGCGCCCTCCGCGGCCGGGTCCACCTCGTGCGCCCGGCGCCTGTTCCGGGTGATCGCGTTGCGCGCCTCGAGCTCGTCGTCGGCCGGATAGCCCACGCGCTCGAGCACGAGGCCGCGGGCGGGCATGACGCTGAACTCGCTGGTCCGCTCGCGGATCTCCAGCAGCTCCCGGAGCCGCGCGACCGTCGCGCGGCCGGATGCGGCGGCGACGCACGCGCCGACGAGCGCGCGCACCATGCTGTGGCAGAAGGCGTCCGCCCGCACGACGGCCTCGAGCGCGCCGTCGGGAGCGCGCGTCCAGGTGAGCTCCTGCAGCGTGCGGATGGTGGATGCCCCCTCGCGCGGCTTGCAGTAGGCCGCGAAGTCGTGGAGGCCGAGCAGCGCGTCGGCCGCCTGCTGGAGCACGGCCGCGTCGAGCTCGACCGGCACCTCGACCGTGCGGTGCCGCTGCAGCGGGTCGCGGGGGCCGGACGCGTCGGAGATCCGGTACCGGTAGGCGCGCCAGGTGGCGGAGAAGCGCGCGTCGAAGCCGGCCGGCGCCGGGGAGGAGCCGGTGACGACCACGTCGGAGCGCGCGCCGAGCACGCCGTTCATCCGCCGGGCGAGCGCGGCCGCCGCCCGCTCGGCGGAGGGGACGTGCCCCGCTCCCCCGGCGGGGCCGGCGGCCTCCCTCCCCCGCGGCGGGCGGTCGAGGGACGCGACCTGCGCGTCCGTCAGGTCGAGGTGCGCGACCTGGCCCGTGGCGTGCACCCCGGCGTCGGTCCGGCCCGCGACGACGAGTCCCGGCGCGGGCGGTGTGCGGGCGAGGAGCTGCGCGATCGCGTCCTCGAGCGCGCCCTGCACCGTCCGGAGGCCCGGCTGCTTCGCCCAGCCCGCGAAGCCCGTGCCGTCGTACGCGACGTCGAGGCGGATGCGCGCGCCGCCGGTCTCCGCCGCGTCCCCGGTCATCGGTCGGCGGATCCCCGCGGACGCGTCATGCCGACCTCGCGCTCGTACACGGCCGAGCGGCTCGCCTCCGTGAAGCCGAGGTGCTCGTACAGGCCGAGCGCGCCCGTGGGGCTGTCGGAGTCCACGTCGAGCACAGCGCGCTGGAGCCCCTCGGCGCGGAACCCCGCGAGCGCGGTGGAGAGCAGCGCCTGCGCGAGCCGACGTCCGCGGAACTCGCGGCGCACGCCGACGAGGGCGATGTACGCGGAGCTGTAGCCCGCGGCATCCCAGTTGTCCGGGTACACCTCGGCCAGCGCGAACCCGGCGACGACGGCGTCCTCGCCGTCCCCCGTCACCGCGATGACGGACAGGTCGTGGCGCGCGGTCGGCAGCGACGCGTACGCCTCCCAGCGCTCGACGCTGACGGGCTCGGAGCCCCAGTGGTCGCGGAACACCTCGTTCTTGGCGAGCCGCGTGCGCTCCGACCACTCGGGCGTGACGGGCACGAGCCGGAGCCCCTCGGGCGCGGCCACGTCGGGCAGCTCCTCGGCCAGGTCGCGGTGCATCTCGATGAAGTAGCGACCCGGCGTGAACCCGCGCGACTCGAGGAGCGCGACCGCGCCGGCGGAGTCCACCGACACCTCCGAGCCCATGCGCGTCGGCACGGGCTCCCGGACGTGCGGGGCCGGCTGCGCGGTCTCGAGGGTGCGCGTGGCGCGGGCGACCTGCCAGTCGAGCAGCCGACCGCCGATGCCGCGACGCCGGGCGTCGGGGCGGACGGATCCGGACACGTTCGCGCGGACGACGGCCTCGTCGTCCGGCTTCACGACGGCGACGCCCTCGGCCACGAGGCGCCCGTCGACGTCGACGGCCACGATCGTGTCCCGCGCGAGGTCGACGAAGGAGAAGCCCTGCGCCATCGCGATCTCCTCGCGGGTGGCGCGGTGCTCGGGGTGGTCGGCGTCGGCCACGTCGCCCATGAGCTCGACGAGCGCGTCGACGTCGTCCGGGGACATGGGGCGCCAGGTGATCCCGTCGGGCCCCTCAGGGAGCGGGACCGGCGCGGTGGAGGAGGGGGCGTCCGGCATGGTCGTGCTGCTGTCGGTCATGCTCCCAGGCTACCGGGGCCGGATCCGCGCCCCGCGGCCGGATCCGCCCTCCTCGCCTCCCGGGCGCCCCGGCGGCCCCGGACGCACGAGGACCCCCGTCGCGCAGGGCGACGGGGGTCCTCGTGTGGTGCGGTGGAGCGTCCTACTTGTCGGACTTCTCCGCGGCGTCGGCCTCGACCTCGGCGGCGGCCGCGTCGGTCGCCTCCTCGGCGGGAGCGTCGGTGTGCTCGACGGCGTCGGTCTCCTCGACCGGCACGTCGGACTCCTCGGCGACCGGCGCCGCGGCGGGAGCCGTCGCGGTCGCGGTGCGCGTGGAGCGGACCTTCGGGGTCACCGGCTCGAGCACGAGCTCGATCTGCACCATGGGGGCGTTGTCGCCCTTGCGGAAGCCGAGCTTCGTGATACGGGTGTAGCCGCCGTCGCGCTCGGCGACGAGGGGCGCGATCTCCGTGAAGAGCTCGTGGACGACGCTCTTGTCGGGGATGATCCCCATGACGCGGCGCCGGGCGTGCAGGTCGCCGCGCTTGGCGAAGGTCACCAGGCGCTCGGCGACGGGACGCAGGCGCTTGGCCTTCGTCTCGGTCGTCTTGATGGACTTGTGCTCGAAGAGGCTCTGGGCCAGGTTCGCGAGCATCAGGCGCTCGTGCGCCGGGCCGCCTCCGAGGCGGGGACCCTTGGTGGGCTTGGGCATGGTCTATGTCTCCGTAATGGTCGAAAGGAAGTCGGGCCGGGGCCGGACGATCAGGTGGTGGTGGTCTCGTCCTCGTCGTAGCTGTAGTAGTGCGCGCCATCGAAGCCGGGGACGGCGTCCTTCAGCGACAGACCCAGCTCGACCAGCTTGTCCTTGACCTCATCCACGGACTTCTGACCGAAGTTGCGGATGTTCATGAGCTGCGTCTCCGAGAGGGCGACGAGCTCGCTGACGTTGTTGATGCCCTCGCGCTTGAGGCAGTTGTACGACCGCACCGAGAGGTCGAGGTCCTCGATGGGCATCGACAGCTCGGAGCTGAGGACGGCGTCGACCGGCGCGGGGCCGATCTCGATGCCCTCGGCGGCCGAGTTGAGCTCGCGCGCCAGGCCGAAGAGCTCGGTGAGCGTGCGGCCGGCGGACGCGATGGCGTCGCGCGGCGTGATGGCCGACTTGGTCTCGACGTCGACCACGAGGCGGTCGAAGTCGGTGCGCTCGCCGGCGCGGGTGGCCTCGACGCGGTAGGTGACCTTGAGCACGGGCGAGTAGATCGAGTCGACCGGGATCTGGCCGGCCTCGCTGAACTCGCTGCGGTTCTGGGTCGCCGAGACGTAGCCGCGGCCGCGCTCGATCGTCAGCTCCAGCTCGAACTTCGCCTTCTCGTTGAGCGTGGCGATGACGAGCTCGGGGTTGTGGATCTCGACGCCCGCGGGAGCGGAGATGTCGGCGGCCGTGACCTGGCCCGCACCCTGCTTGCGCAGGTACGCGGTGATCGGCTCGTCGTGCTCGCTGGAGACGACGAGGCCCTTGATGTTGAGGATGATCTCGGTCACGTCCTCCTTCACGCCGGGGACGGTGCTGAACTCGTGCAGCACCCCGTCGATCCGGATGCTGGTGACGGCCGCGCCGGGAATGGACGACAGGAGGGTGCGGCGGAGGGAGTTGCCGAGCGTGTAGCCGAAGCCGGGCTCCAGCGGCTCGATGACGAACCGCGAGCGGAACTCCGAGATGGTCTCCTCGGTGAGCGTGGGGCGCTGTGCAATGAGCACTGTGTTGTTTCCTTTCGGCGAGGCGTCCGCTATATGACGTCTGCGATGCCCCCCGGGTGGCGGCCCGGGCGGGTGGTGGAGGTGGTCGAACGGACACACGGCGGATCGGCCGACGCCGTCCCCTCCTGGTGGAGCGGGACGGCAGCGGCCGATCAGCGCGAGCTAGACGCGGCGGCGCTTGGGGGGACGGCAGCCGTTGTGCGCCTGCGGGGTGACGTCGTTGATCGAGCCCACCTCGAGGCCGGCGGCCTGGAGCGAGCGGATCGCGGTCTCGCGGCCGGAGCCCGGTCCCTTGACGAACACGTCGACCTTCTTCATGCCGTGCTCCTGCGCCTGGCGGGCGGCCGACTCGGCGGCGAGCTGCGCGGCGAACGGCGTGGACTTGCGCGAGCCGTTGTAGCCCACGACGCCCGACGACGCCCAGCTGATGACGGCACCGGTGGGGTCCGTGATCGAGACGATGGTGTTGTTGAAGGTGCTCTTGATGTGGGCCTGGCCCACGGCGATGTTCTTCTTGTCCTTGCGGCGCGGCTTGCGAACAGCCGACTTGGGTGCTGCCATGGAATTCTCCTGAATCTACGGGTGGCGAGGCGCGGGCCGGAGGCCTAGCGCGCCTTCTTCTTGCCGGCTACGGTGCGCTTCGGGCCCTTGCGGGTGCGAGCGTTGGTCTTCGTGCGCTGCCCGTGGACAGGGAGGCCGCGGCGGTGGCGGATGCCCTCGTAGCTGCCGATCTCGACCTTGCGGCGGATGTCGGCGGCGACCTCGCGGCGGAGGTCTCCCTCCACCTTGAAGTTGCCCTCGATGTAGTCGCGGAGCGCGATGAGCTGGTCGTCGCTGAGGTCCTTGACGCGGATGTTCTTGTCGATGCCGGTGTCCGCGAGCGTCTTGACGCTCGAGGTGCGGCCGACGCCGTAGATGTACGTGAGTGCGATCTCGACGCGCTTGTCGCGCGGGAGGTCGACGCCTGCTAGACGTGCCATTGAGGCTTCTCCTGGTGATGGGTGGAGGTCTGCAGCAGAGCCTGTGCATCGGCCTCCGACCGATGGTGTCCCCCGGACCCTCGCGGGCCCCGGCTTCCGGCGCTGCTGTCGTGCTTCTTATGGGTGGTGCGGGTGGTGCCGTGCGATGGGTCTGATCAGCCCTGGCGCTGCTTGTGGCGCGGGTTCGTGCAGATGACCATCACGTTTCCATTGCGTCGGATGACCTTGCACTTCTCGCAGATCGGCTTGACGCTCGGGTTGACCTTCATGACGCTTCCTTATGTGTTCTTCGCTGGCCTCGTACCCCGCGGCTGCGGGGCCGTTCCTTGTGCAGCAGGCCTACTTGTAGCGGTAGACGATCCGGCCGCGCGTGAGGTCGTACGGGCTCAGCTCCACGATCACGCGGTCCTCGGGGAGGATGCGGATGTAGTGCTGACGCATCTTGCCCGAGATGTGGGCGAGGACCTTGTGCCCGTTGCTCAGCTCAACGCGGAACATCGCGTTCGGCAGAGCTTCGACAACTCCGCCTTCGATCTCGATGACGCCGTCTTTCTTGGCCATATACTCACTGTCGCTAGAGGTGGTGTCTGCTGGTCGTGCGGATGCGCATCAGGTGGAGCGCGCATGGTGGGGACGGCTCGCCGGGAGGCGGCCGCGCACCAAGGGTCGAGAGTACGGCATCCCCGGGCGTGTCGCAATTCTCCCCGCGTGTCGCGGTCGGATCCGCGGATCCTGCGCTAGCGGCGGCGCCTGCGCCCACGGAGCGCCACCGCCGTCGGGAGCATGCGCACGGGCCGGGCGGTCGCCCGCCCGGCCCGTGCCCATGCCGTCGTGCGGCTCCCGCCCGGCTACTCCGCGCGGTGGCGCGGCGCGCTGCGGCGGTCGGCCTGGGCGGCGTCCACCACGGCGACCAGGTCCGCGGTGAGCGGGTGCACGTCGTCGAGCCCGGTGACGCGTCGGACGAGGTCGGCCGCGGTGTCCGTCTGCAGGAGCTCCTGGAGCTCGAGCGCCTGCGGGTCGCCCGCGGGGTCGAAGCGGAGCGCCTGGCCCATCGCCCGGACGAGCGCCTCGTGCGGCAGGCCGCGCTCGGCGAGCTGCGACGCGGGACCCACGAAGCGCTCCTCGCGGGAGAGCTTGCGCAGCGGCTGGCGGCCGACGCGCTCGACCGTGTCGGCGAGGGCGGCGTTGGCGAAGCGCGCGAGGTTCTTCTCGCGGTACGCCGCCTGCTCGGCCTCGTCGAGCCCGTGCTTGGCGACCAGCAGCGCGCTGGTCTCCTCCAGGACCTGGCGGACCTCGTCGGCGACCTCGGGGATCGCCATCGCGTCCGACTGGCTCACGGCGCCGCGCGCGTAGCCGTGGTACGCCACGGTCGCGTGCCCGGTGTTCACCGTGAAGAGCTTCCGCTCGATGTAGGGCGCGAGGTCGTCGACGAACGTGGCGCCCGCGATCTCCGGGACGGCGTCGCCGAACGGGCCGCGCTCCACGACCCACTCCGAGAAGTCCTCGACGGTGACGTCGAGGCCCGCGGCGGGGTCCTGGTTCGGCACGATGCGGTCGACGGCCGTGTTCGCGAAGATCGCGCGGCCGATCGCGTCGGGCTCGTCGACGAGGGCCGCCCGGATCTCGGCGCGGAGCGCGTCCGTGGCGTTGATCGCGTTCTCGCACGCCATGACGGCGACGGGACCGAGGTCGGCCGAGCGCGCGCGGAGGCCGGCGGCGATGGCCGGGGCGACGAAGCGGAGGATGTTCGGCCCCACGGCCGTGGTGACGACGTCCGCGGTCGCGAGCTCGGCGATGAGCGCCTCGCCGTCGGCGGCGCTGTCGATCGCGCGGAAGCCCGTCACGGTCCAGTCGCGCGCATGCGGCCCGACCTCGGTGACGCGGTACGAGTCCGCGGCGGCGAGGTGCCCGATGAGCTCGGCGTTGACGTCGGCGAAGACGACCTCGTACCCGGCCTCGTGCAGGATCAGCCCCACGAAGCCGCGCCCGATGTTGCCGGCGCCGAAGTGGACGGCCTTCACGCCTCGTTCACCTCGGCCAGGAGCGCGTACAGCGCGGCGGCGTCGGGGGCGTCGAGGAGCTTCTGCACCTCGTCGTCGTCGCTGAAGATGATGGCGATCTTGCTGAGGATGTCGAGGTGCCCGTTGTCCTTGCCGGCGATGCCGACGACGAACCGGACCTCGTTGCCCGCCCAGTCGATGGGGGCGTCGTAGCGGACGAAGGAGAGGGCGGAGTCGAGGATCGTGTCCTTGCCCTCGTTGGTGCCGTGCGGGATGGCGAGCAGGTTGCCCATGTAGGTCGAGACGCTCTTCTCGCGCTCGAGCATGTAGCCCTGGTACTCGGGGGTGACGGCGCCCGCGGCGACGAGGATGCCCGCCGCCTCGGCGATGGCCTCCTCCACGCTCGCGGCGGTGCCGCCGACGCGGATCTGGGCGGGTTCGAGGACGTTCGACATGGTGCTCCTGACGTGTGTGCGTGGTGCGGGGCCGGACCGCGCCTTCCAGCCTGGCCCGGCCCCGCGATTGCGGTGGTGCGGGATCCGCCGCGGGGGCGGACCCGGGTGATCAGCTGTCCGAGCGCTGCCTCTGGACCAGCTCCACGATCTCGTCGTAGCGCGGCGAGTTCATGAAGCTGTCGACCGAGACGTGCTCCGAGGCCGGGCTCTTCTCGCGGGCCCGGTCGGTGAGCTCGCGCTGCGTGATCACGAGGTCGGCCGTGCCGTCGAGGGCCGCGATCGACTTGTTGACGACGGTGACGCCGGTGACGCCGGCCTTCTTCATCTTGTTGCGGAGGACCGAGGCCCCCATGGCGGACGAGCCCATGCCGGCGTCGCAGGCGAAGACGATGTCCTGGATGCGGGTGGCCGTGGCCGTGCCGCCGTCCGTGCCCGCGCCCGTGGCCGTGGCGCCGTCGGCGAGGCCGCCGACCGTGCCCGCGGTGCCGGTCTCGGCGCCGAGACCCGAGAGGATCGAGGACTCCGTGCCCTTGTTGGCCTGCGTCGCGGCGACCGCGGCGCCGAAGTCGCCCTCGGACTTCTTGCCGGTGCGGAGGATGACCGCGGCGACGACGAAGGTGACGGCCGCGGAGATGAGCACCGAGAGGATCACGCCGAGGAAGCTGTTGCGCTCGGTCTGGCCGAGCACGGCGATGATGCTGCCGGGCGAGGCCGGGCCGCGGAGGCCGGAGCCGAACGCGACGTTGGTCGCGACGCCGGACGCGCCACCCGCGATGACCGCGAGGAACAGGAGCGGCTTGGAGAGCACGTACGGGAAGTAGATCTCGTGGATGCCGCCGACGAACTGGATGAGGATCGCGCCGGGGGCCGTGCTGCGGGCGACGCCCGCGCCGAAGATCGTGAACGCGAGGAGCACGCCGAGGCCGGGGCCGGGGTTCGCCTCGAGCAGGAACAGGATGCTCTTGCCGGTGCGGGTCGCCTCCTCGGTGCCGAGCGGCGTGAGGATGCCCTGGTTGATGGCGTTGTTGAGGAACAGCACCTTCGCCGGCTCGATGACGATGCTCGTGAGGGGCAGCAGGTGGTTGTCCACGAGGAAGCCGACGCCGCCGCCGAGCACCGACGTGATGCCGCGGATCACCGGGGTGAGGCCGAAGTACGCGCCGATCGCGAAGATCGCGCCGAGGATGCCGGCGGAGAAGTTGTTGACGAGCATCTCGAAGCCGGGGCGGATCCGGTCGATCCAGAGCCGCTCGATGACCTTGAGCAGGTACGCCGCGAGCGGGCCCGTGATCATGGCGCCGAGGAACATCGGGCTGCCGCCGTCGAAGTACGGGGTGCCGATGGTGCCGGCGATGACGCCCATGGTCGCGATGCTCGCCACGACGCCGCCGCGCGCGTCGTAGACCATGCGGCCTCCGGTGTTCGCGATGAGCAGCGGGAGGAGGAAGAACAGCACCGGGTTCACCAGGCTGGCGAGCTCCGCGTTGGGCAGGTAGCCGTCCTTGATGAACAGGGCCGTGAGCAGGCCCCAGGCGATGAACGCCGCGATGTTAGGCATGATCATGCCGCTGAGGAACGTGCCGAACTTCTGCACGCCGATCCGCACGGACTGTCCCGTGCTGCGGGTGGGTGACGTCGTCGTCATGGGGGTGGTGCTCCTGTTCGTGGTGGTGGCGGGCCTGCGGTCGGCTCGCCTGCTGCGGTGGTGGTGGTGAGGGATCTGTGCGGTGAGGGGGCGGGTCAGACGGTGACGGGCGCCGACGCCGCGGTGACCGCGGCGCGCGCCTCGACGGCGCTGTCGGCGGCGAGGGCGACGGCGGCCAGGGCCTCCGCCTCCTCGCGCGAGTGGAGGGCGAGCTCGGCGCGCACGTCGGCGAGGGCCGCCGGCGACATCGAGAGGCTGGTGGCGCCGAGGCCGACCAGCACGACGGCGAGCAGCGGGTCGGCCGCGGCCTCGCCGCAGATCCCGACGGGCTTGCCGAGCGCGCGGCCGGCGGCGCCGACCTCCTGCACGAGGCGGAGGACGGCGGGGTGCCACGGGTCCTGGAACGCGGCCACGGATCCCAGCAGCCGGTCGGCCGCGAGCGTGTACTGCGTGAGGTCGTTGGTGCCGATGCTCGCGAAGTCGGCGACGCCGAGGATCCGGTCGGCCAGGAGCGCGGAGGACGGGACCTCCACCATCACGCCGACGGTCTTCAGCCCGAGCTCGCGGCCGAGGGCCGAGAAGTAGCGCGCCTCCTCCACCGTGGAGACCATGGGCGCCATGACCCACAGGTCGGCCTCGGTGGCGGCGTCGGCCTGCGCGAGCGCGGTGAGCTGGTCGCGGAGGATCTGCTCGTTCGCCCGGAGCGCGCGGAGGCCGCGGAGCCCGAGGGCCGGGTTCTCCTCGTCGGCGTCGTTGAGGAAGGCGAGCGGCTTGTCGGCGCCGGCGTCGAGCGCCCGCACCACGACCTTGCGGCCGGGGAACGCCTGGAGCAGGCGCGTGTAGTGCTCCTGCTGCTCGGCGACGGTCGGCGCGCTCGTGGCGTCGAGGAAGAGGAACTCGGTGCGGAAGAGGCCGACGCCCTCGGCGCCCTTCTCGACCGCGTCGGCCGCGCCGTCGGCGGATCCGAGGTTCGCGAGCAGCGGGATCGTCGTGCCGTCGGAGAGCGCGCCGGGGCCGGTGGGCACGGCGACGCGGGCGCCGCGGGCCGCGATGGCGTCACGCGCGGCGGACTCCTCCTCGGGCGTCGGGTCCACGGTGACGGCGCCGGTGAGGGCGTCGACCACGACGGTCTGGCCGTCGGCGAGGTCGGCCGCGGCCGCGACGCCGACGACCGCGACGATCGCCTTCTCGCGGGCGAGGATCGCCGTGTGCGAGGTGGGGCCGCCGTCGGTCGTGATGAGCGCGAGCACCTTGTCGAGGTCGAGGAGGGCGGTGTCGGCGGGCGCGAGGTCGCGGGCGACGAGCACGAAGGCGTGGTCGGGATCCGGGACGCCCGGGGCGGCGACGCCCTGCAGGTGCGCGACGACGCGCTGCGAGACGTCGTCGAGGTCGGTGGCGCGCTCGCCCATGTAGCCGCCCATGCTGAGGAGCAGGTCGCGGAAGCCCGCGAACGCCTCGTGCACGGCGCGCTCGGCGGTGCGGCCGGTCGCGAGGCGCGCGGTGATGTCGTCGACGAGCGTCGGGTCCTCCGCCATGAAGGCCTGCGCCTCGAGCACGTCCTTCGCGGCGCCGCCGGCCTTCTCGCCGCGGATGCGGATGTCGGCGGCGACCGCGGCGAGCGACGCGCTCACGCGGATGCGCTCCTCGTCGGCGGTCAGGGTGCTCGCGGTGTCGGCGGGCTCGGGGAGCGGGTCGGGCATCCGGATGACGGGGCCGACGGCGGATCCCCGGCCGATGCCGATGCCGTTCAGGCTGCGGGAGCTCATGCGGCGTCCAGGTCGGACTCGAGGAGCGTGGCGAGATCGGTGACGACCTGCTCAGCGTTCTCGCCCTCGGCGGAGACGACGACCTCGTCGCCCGTGTCGACGCCCAGCGAGATCACGCCGAGGATGCTGGCGGCGTTGACGCTGCGGTCGCCCTTGGCGAGCTGCACGGGGATCCCGGCCTTCGCGGCAGCCTGCGTGAACAGCGAGGCGGGGCGGGCGTGCAGCCCGTGCGACGAGGCGATGGTGACGGTGCGTTCTGCCATGGTGGCTCCTTCGATCGGCCCCGTCGGCGGGGCCCTGGTGGGCGGTGGTCGTGCGGTGTCGCTGTCGTGCGGGGGGGGGGGATCGGGTGGTGTCGGCGCGGGCGCCGGTGGTCGCGGAGGCGGGCGGGTCGGTCAGGCGGGGTGCGACGCTCCCCCGACGGGACGGCCCGGCAAGGCGCCCAGCCCCATCGCGCGGCCGCCGGCGCGCATGGCGGCGAGGGCCCGGTCGAGGGCGGCGCGGGCGCCCTCGGGACGCGAGGCGGCCTCGTCGAGGAGCACGGCGGTCGCGCCCTCGTCGGCGGCGGCCCGGCGCACGAGGTCGATCCGGTCGGCGAGGTGGGCGCCGAGGAGGACGACGTCCATGCCCGCGGCGTCGAGGCGCACGTCCGCGACGGATCCCGCGACGGCCTCGATCTCGAGCCCGTCGGCCTCGGCGAGGGAGCGGAGGCGGTGGGCGAGGAAGGTGCTGGATGCGCCGGAGCCGCAGACGACGAGGATCCTCCCGGTCATGCTGTGCCTCCTCGCGTCGTCGCTGGTCGTCCCATCGTGCTCCGCGGCGGGGGCGCGCCACCAGCAGATCCGCTTCCGCCCGGTAGGAAGACCGGTGGCGGGGCGGCCGCGAGGACCGCCCTCGGCACCCGGGGATGGTTGACTCGACCGTGCACGCGAGCCGCGCCCGTCCCCTCGATCCCGGGATCCGCCCGGCCGCGGGGAGGACGCGCATGCTCAGCGACAACCAGGAGAGGCTGCTGGACTACCTGTCCACGGCGGATCGCTGGGTCGAGGCCGGGGAGCTCGCCGACCGGCTGGGCGTCACCACCCGCAGCGTCCGGAGCTACGTGGCCGCGGTGCGCGAGCGCTCGGAGGTGGCGATCGCCTCCTCCCCCGACGGCTACCGCATCGACGCCGGCAGCTACGCCCGGCACCGGGGCAGCCGCGCGTCGGGCGATGCGCAGGGCACGCCGCGCGACCGGCTGCACGCGCTCGTGCGCCGCCTGGGCGACGCCCCCGCCGGCCTCGACGTCTTCGCGCTGGCCGACGAGCTGCACGTGAGCGAGTCCACGATCGAGGCCGACCTCCGCAAGGTGCGCGCCCTCGTGGAGGACGCCGGGCTCGCGCTCCGTCGCACCGGATCCGCGGTCGTGCTCGCGGGGTCCGAGCGCGACTTCCGGCGGCTGCTGTCGCGCATGTTCCGCGACGAGAGCGCGCAGGGGTTCCTGCCGCTCGAGAGCGTGCAGCGCGAGTTCGCCTCCGACTCGCTGCGCGCCTTCAAGACCGACCTCATCCGCGAGCTCACGGAGCGCGGCTTCTTCGTCAACGAGTACGGCGTCGACAACGTGCTGCTGCACGTCGCGATCGCGGTGGACCGGCTGGCACGGGCGCCGCGGCGGGCGGACGCGGAACCGGCCGGCGCGGTGTCCGACGCCGAGGCAGTCGACGTGGACGCGGACGCGGCCGACGCCGGCTCCCCCGCCGCGGATCCCACGGCCCTCGCGATCCGCGACGTGCTCGCCCGGCTCCTCGGCGCCCACTTCGACGTGCCCGTCCCCGCGGGCGACGTCGCCTACCTCGCGCTCCTCGTCCGCACGCGCGTCGTCACGCCCGGGAACGAGCAGCCCCTCGCCACCGTGATGCGCGACCACGTGGTCGAGAGCGACCTCGACGTGGTGCGCGCCATCGTGCGCCGCGTGAAGCAGGAGTACCTGGTCGACCTCGAGGACGAGGACTTCACGGTGCGCTTCTCGCTGCACCTCGGCAACCTCGTCGCCCGCGCCGCCGACCGCTCGTTCTCGCGCAACCCGCTCGCCCGGTCCATCAAGACGTCCTACCCGATGACCTACGAGATCGCGGTCTTCATCGCGAGCGAGGTGCAGCGGCGCCGGGGCATCGCGATCAACGACGACGAGATCGCCTACATCGCGCTGCACGTGGGCTCGCACCGGGAGCGCGTCGCCCGCCGCGACGACCGGGTCGCGTGCGCGCTCGTCTGCCCGAACTACTACGACCTGCACCAGATCATGCGCTCGCGGATCGAGCAGGCGCTCGGCGCGGACATCAGCGTGGACGCGGTGATCACGCGCACCGACGCGGACGCCGACGCGCTCGGGGTCGACCTCGTCATCGACGCCACGGGATCCCGCCCGCCCGGCGACGCCGTCGTGGTGGTGCAGCCGCTGCCGACGCCCGACGACATCGAGGCGATCCGCCGTGCTGTCGCGCGCGTCCGCCGGCTCGCGCGTCGCAGCGCGATGAAGCACGACCTGCTGCGCTTCCTCGACGAGTCGCTCTTCTTCCGCGACCTGCACGCCCCCGACGAGGAGGCGATGATCCGGCTGCTCGGCGGGCGGATGGTCGAGCAGGGCATCATCGAGCCCGAGTACATCGAGGGCGCGATCGAGCGCGAGCGGCTCTCGTCCACGGCCTTCACCGACACGCTCGCCGTGCCGCACTCGCTCGCCATGACCGCCCACCGCACGGCCATCGCCATCGTCGTCAACGACGAGGCGATGCAGTGGGGCGGCAACCGCGTGCACGTGGTCGCGCTCGTGGCCTTCAGCGCGAGCGGGCGCTCGAGCTTCCAGCACGTCTTCGACCAGTTCGTCGAGGTCTTCTCCGACCACCGGGACGTGCAGGCGATCATGCGGGCGTCCGGGTCGCACGGCTCCTTCATCGAGGAGCTCGTGCACGTCATGGACACCTGAGCGGGCGGAGCGGGGGCCCGCCGACGGTCAGCGGATCAGCGTGTCAGGGGGCGACGGGCGTGACGCCGAGCGGCACGAGGCGCGAGGCGCCGCCGTCCGCGAGCGTGAGCACCCAGATGCCGCGCGCGTGCACCGCGACCGAGTGCTCCCAGTGCGACGCCATGCTGCCGTCGACGGTCGCGACGGTCCAGTCGTCGTCGAGCACGCGCGTCTCCGCCTCGCCGTCGGTGATCATGGGCTCGATCGCGACGACGAGCCCCGGCTTCACCGCGGGGCCCTTGCCCCGCACGCGGTAGTTGAACACCGGCGGATCCTCGTGCATGCTGCGGCCGATGCCGTGCCCCGTGTAGTCCATGACGATGCCGAAGGAGCCGGCCGCCTCCACGCTCTCCTCGACGGCCTCGCCCACCTCGTTGAGGTGCGACGCGGTCGCGAGCCGGGCGATGCCGGCCCACAGGGAGTCCTCGGTGACGCGGGACAGGCGCTCGCGCGCCTCCACGACATCCGGGTTCGCGGGGTCCGGCACGACCACGGTCATCGCCGAGTCGCCGTTCCAGCCGTCGATCTCCGCGCCGCTGTCCACCGAGACGATGTCGCCGGGCTGCAGCACGCGGTCGCCCGGGATGCCGTGCACGACCTCGTCGTTCACGGAGACGCACACCGTGTGGCGGTACCCGGGCACGAGCTGGAAGTTCGAGTGCCCGCCGAGCGCGCGGATGGCGGCGTCGGCGGCCGCGTCGAGCTCGCCCGTGGTGACGCCCGGCGCGATGAGCCCGCGCACGGCGTCGAGCGACGCGGCGGTCGCGAGGCCCGGAGCGACCATGCGGCGGATCTCGTCCGGCGTCTTGTAGATGCCGGGCGTGCGGCGGAGCGCTCCCACGGGCTAGGCGCGGCCCGCGTCGGAGACGGGGCGGACGCCGCGCTCGGCGAGGGCCGTGCGGATGCGCGCCGCCACCTCGTCGACGTCGCCGAGGCCGTCGATCTCGATCAGCAGACCGCGGTCGCGGTACACGGCGATGAGGGGGCTCGTCTCGCGGACGTACACCTCCTGGCGGTGCCGGATCTCGTCCTCGCCGTCGTCGGCGCGCCCCTGCTCGGCCGCGCGCCGGGTGAGCCGGGCCACGACCTCCTCCTCGTCGGCGACGAGCTGGATCACGGCGTCGAGCTGGTGGCCCCAGCCCTGGAGCAGGTCCTCGAGGTACGCGACCTGGGCGAGCGTGCGCGGGTAGCCGTCCAGCAGGAAGCCCTCGCGCGCGTCGTCCTCCTGGAGGCGTGCCGTGACGAGGCTGTTGGTCAGCTCGTCCGGCACGTAGTTGCCCGCGTCGACGAGCGCCTGGACCTGCTGCCCGAGCTCGGTGCCGTCCTTGATGTTCTGGCGGAAGATGTCGCCGGTCGAGACGTCCGGGATGCCGTACTCGGCGGCGATGCGCGTGGCCTGCGTTCCCTTGCCGGCCCCGGGAGGGCCGACGATGAGGAGCCGGGTCACTTGAGCAGCCCCTCGTAGTGCCGCTGCTGCAGCTGCGAGTCGATCTGCTTCACCGTCTCGAGGCCGACGCCCACGACGATGAGGATGCTCGCGCCGCCGAACGGGAAGTTCTGGTTGGCGCCGACGAGCGACAGGGCGATGAGCGGCAGGAGCGCGATGAGGCCGAGGTACAGCGAGCCCGGCAGCGTGATGCGCGTGAGCACGTAGTCGAGGTACTCGGCCGTCGGACGCCCGGCGCGGATCCCGGGGATGAAGCCGCCGTACTTCTTCATGTTGTCGGCGACCTCCTCCGGGTTGAAGGTGATGGCGACGTAGAAGTACGTGAACCCGACGATGAGCAGGAAGTACATCGCCATGTAGAGCGGGTGGTCGCCCGTGGTGAGGTTGTCGGTGATCCACTGCACCCACGGTGCCGGCGGCTGGCCGACGGGCGGCTGGTTGAACTGCGCGACGAGCGCGGGCAGGTACAGCAGCGACGACGCGAAGATGACGGGCACGACGCCGGCCATGTTCACCTTGATGGGGATGTACGTGTTGTTGCCGCCGTAGGTGCGGCGCCCGACCATGCGCTTGGCGTACTGGACGGGGATGCGGCGCTGCGACTGCTCGACGTAGACGACGGCGGCGACGACCAGCAGGCCGACCAGGATGACGAGGGCGAAGACCTCCCAGCCGCGGCTCTGCTGGATCGCGATGAGCGAGGTCGGGAACGCCGCGGCGACCGACGTGAAGATGAGGAGCGACATGCCGTTGCCGATGCCGCGCTCCGTGATGAGCTCGCCCATCCACATGATGAGGCCGGTGCCGGCGGTCATGGTGATGACCATGAGCATGATCGCGTACCAGGCGTCGTTCGTGACGAGCTGCGTGCAGGCGCTGACGTTGGTCTGGCCGAACAGCGCGCCGCTGCGCGCGACGGTGATGAGCGTCGTGGACTGGAGCACCGCGAGCGCGATCGTGAGGTAGCGCGTGTACTGCGTGAGCTTGGCCTGGCCGGACTGGCCCTCCTTGTAGAGGGTGTCGAAGTGCGGGATGACCACGCGGAGCAGCTGGACGATGATCGACGCCGTGATGTACGGCATGATCCCCAGCGCGAAGATGGAGAGCTTCAGCAGCGCGCCGCCGCTGAAGAGGTTGACGAGCTCGTAGAGGCCCGACGTGCCCTGGTTGGCGGCGAGGCACGACTGCACGTTGGCGAAGTCGACGAACGGCGCGGGGATGAAGGAGCCCAGGCGGAAGAGGGCGATGATGCCCAGCGTGAACCCGATCTTGCGACGCAGGTCGGGGGTGCGGAAGATCCTGACGACGGCGCTCAACACGGAGGGTGTCCTGCTTTCTGTGGAGGGTCCGCCGGGAGGCGGGGGTCGGGCCGACCCGATGCGGCCCCAGGTGCCAGTAGGGGCGGTCGGTTCCCCGACCGCCCCTCCTGAGCGTCCTGCAGTGCTACTTGACGGAGCCGCCTGCTGCGACGATCTTCTCCGCAGCGGAACCGGAGACCTTGTCGACGGCAACGGTCAGCTTAACCGAGATGTCGCCGTCCCCGAGGACCTTGACCTTCTCGTTCTTGCGGACCGCACCCTTGGCGACCAGGTCGCTCGTGGTGACGTCGCCGCCGTCGGGGTAGAGCGCGGCGAGCTTCTCCAGGTTCACGACCTGGTACTCGACGCGGAACGGGTTCTTGAACCCGCGGAGCTTCGGGGTGCGCATGTGCAGCGGCATCTGCCCACCCTCGAAGCCGACGCGCACCGTGTAGCGGGCCTTCGTGCCCTTGGTGCCGCGACCCGCGGTCTTGCCCTTCGAGCCCTCACCGCGGCCGACACGCTGGCGTGCCTTCTTGGCCCCGGCAGCGGGACGGAGGTGGTGGACCTTGAGGACCTGGTCGCGCTTGACCGTCTCCGTCGAGCCGACCGTGGTCGTCTCGGCGGAAGCGGCGGCGGCCGGGGCCTTCGCGGTCTTCTTGGGTGCGGCCTTGGACGCCTTCACGGGCGTCTCGGCCGACTCGTTCTTCTCAGCCATCAGTCGATCTCCTCCACCTTCACCAGGTGCGCGACGGTGTTGACGTAGCCGCGGTTCTGGGCGTTGTCCTCTCGGACCACCACGGCACCGATGCGACGGAGCCCGAGGCTCCGCAGGGTGTCGCGCTGGTTCTGCTTCTCGCTGATCTTGGACTTGATCTGCGTCACTCGGAGCTGAGCCATCAGACACCTGCCTTCGCGTCGGCCTCGGCACGCTGGGCGCGCAGGATGCGGGCCGGGACGACCTGCTCCAGCTCGAGCCCACGACGGGCGGCGACCGCGCGCGGCTCCTCGAGCTGCTGCAGCGCCTCCACCGTGGCGTGCACGATGTTGATCGTGTTGGACGAGCCGAGCGACTTGCTCAGCACGTCGTGGATGCCGGCGCACTCGAGCACCGCACGGACGGGGCCACCGGCGATGACGCCGGTACCCGCGGACGCGGGACGCAGGAGGACGACTCCGGCGGAGGCCTCACCCTGCACGGCGTGCGGGATGGTCAGGCCGATGCGGGGGACGCGGAAGAAGTTCTTCTTCGCCTCCTCGACGCCCTTGGAGATGGCGGTCGGGACCTCGCGGGCCTTGCCGTAGCCGACGCCCACCAGTCCGTTGCCGTCTCCGACGATCACGAGCGCGGTGAAGCTGAAGCGACGACCGCCCTTGACGACCTTGGACACGCGGTTGATGGTGACGACGCGCTCCAGGAACTGGCTCTTGTCGGCATCACGGCCACCGCGGCTGTCGCGGCCGCCCTGGTTCCGGTCGCGTCCGCCACGACGGCCCTCGCGGCCCTCGTTCTGCGCGGGTGCGGTGGACGCCGCGGTCTCGACGGGCGTCTCCGCCACTGCCACGACCTCGGGCTCCTTGTTGTTGTTCTCGGCTGCGCTCACAGGCTCAGACCACCCTCTCGAGCTCCTTCGGCGATGGCCGCGACGCGTCCTGCGTAGCGGTTGCCACCACGATCGAATACGACGCTCTCCACGCCGGCCGCCTTGGCGCGCTCGGCGACGAGCTCGCCGACCTTGCGCGACTTGGCGGTCTTGTCGCCGTCGAACGTGCGCATGTCGGCCTCGAGGGTCGATGCGGACGCGACGGTGTGACCACGGCTGTCATCGACGACCTGCACGAAGACGTGGCGGGCCGAACGGGTGACGACCAGGCGCGGACGCAGCTCGGTGCCCTCGACCTTCTTGCGCAGGCGTGCGTGCCTGCGGCCGCGGGCGGCGGACTTGCTTTTTCCTCTAACTCCGAGAGCCATGATCACTTACCACTCTTTCCGGCCTTGCGGCGAACGTTCTCGCCGGCGTAGCGGACGCCCTTGCCCTTGTAGGGCTCGGGCTTGCGAATCTTGCGGATGTTGGCGGCCGTCTCGCCGACGAGCTGCTTGTCGATGCCGATGACGGTCATCTTGTTGACGCCCTCGACGGTGAAGCTGATGCCCTCGGGCGCCTCGACGTACACGGGGTGGGAGAAGCCGAGCGCGAACTCGACGCCCTTGTCCTTGACCGCGACGCGGTAACCCGTGCCGACGATCTCGAGGCCCTTGGTGTAGCCGGTGGTGACGCCGATGATGTTGTTCGCGATGAGGCTGCGCGTGAGGCCGTGGAGCGAACGCGACTCGCGCTCGTCGTCCGGACGGGAGACGAGCACCTGCCCGTCCTGGACCTCGGCGCGGATGGGCTGCGCGATGGTGAGGCTGAGCTCGCCCTTCGGGCCCTTCACCGTGACGAGCTGGCCGTCCACGGCGACGTCGACCCCTGCGGGGACGTCGATGGGGAGTCTTCCGATACGTGACATGGCGTTACCACACGTAGGCGAGGACTTCCCCACCCACGCCCTTCTTCGCAGCCTGGCGGTCCGTGAGGAGCCCCGAGGAGGTGGACAGGATGGCGACCCCGAGGCCACCGAGGACCTGGGGGATCTCCGCGGACTTCGCGTACACGCGCAGTCCGGGCTTCGACACGCGCTTGATGCCCCGGATGGAGCGCTGGCGGTCGGGGCCGAACTTGAGGCTGAGCGTCAGCGTCTGGCCGACGCGGGCGTCCGCGACGTCCCAGCCGGCGATGAAGCCCTCGGACTTGAGGATGTCGGCGATGTGCGACTTGAGCTTGGAGTGCGGCATGGAGACCGTGTCGTGGTGCGCGGAGTTCGCGTTCCGGAGTCGGGTCAGCATGTCAGCGACCGGGTCGGTCATTGTCATATCTGGTGGTGCCTCTCTCGCCTGGTTTCGTTCATCCGGACACGGATGACGACCTGTGGTGGTGGCGGCGCCGGGCGGAGGTGCCCGGCGCCGATCGTGCGGTGGTGCTGGTCGTGCGGGTGGAGCTGGTGCTGCGTCTCCGAAGAGGCTACGGCGTGTTCTCGGGCGTCTGGAACGGGAAGCCGAGCGCCTTGAGCAGCGCGCGTCCCTCGTCGTCCGTCCGAGCGGTCGTGACGACCGTGATGTCCATGCCGCGGACCCGGTCGATGCGGTCCTGGTCGATCTCGTGGAACATGCTCTGCTCGTTGAGGCCGAACGTGTAGTTGCCGTTGCCGTCGAACTGCTTCGGGCTGAGCCCGCGGAAGTCGCGGATGCGCGGCAGGGCGAGGGACAGCAGGCGGTCGAGGAACTCCCACATGCGGTCGCCGCGCAGCGTCACGTGGGTGCCGATGGCCTGGCCCTCACGCAGCTTGAACTGGGCGATCGACTTGCGGGCCTTCGTGACCTGCGGCTTCTGGCCGGTGATCTTGGTGAGGTCGGCGACCGCGCCGTCGATGATCTTGCCGTCACGGGCCGCGTCGCCGACGCCCATGTTCACGACGATCTTCGTGAGCCCGGGCACCTGGTGCACGTTCGTGAAGCCGAGATCAGCGGTCAGCTGGCTGACGATCTCGGAGCGGTACTTCTGCTTGAGGCGCGGGAGCGGCGTGCTCTCGGCCGTGCCAGCGGTGGCGGTGTCGGTCATTGCTAGAGGTCCTTACCTGACTTCTTGGCGTAGCGCACGCGGACGGTCTTGGAGACCCCGTCCTTCTCGACCGTCTCGGTCCGGAAGCCGACTCGCGTGGGCTTCTTGGACTCGGGGTCGACGAGCGCGACGTTGGAGATGTGGATGGGCGCCTCGACGGTCTCGATGCCGCCCGTCTTGGAGCCGCGCTGCGTCTGGCCGACGCGGACGTGCTTCGTGACGAAGTTCACGCCCTCGACGACGACGCGGTTGCGCTCGACCAGGACGGACAGGACCTTGCCCTGCTTGCCCCGGTCGCCGCCCTTGGCCTGCGTGCGACCCGTGATGACCTGCACGAGGTCACCCTTCTTGATGTTCGCCATGACTAAATGACCTCCGGTGCCAGCGAGATGATCTTCATGAACTTCTTGTCCCGGAGCTCGCGGCCCACCGGTCCGAAGATGCGGGTGCCGCGGGGCTCCCCGTTGCTGTTCAGGATGACGGCCGCGTTCTCGTCGAACTTGATGTACGAGCCGTCGGGACGGCGCGTCTCCTTCTTGGTGCGGACGATGACCGCCTTGACGACCTCGCCCTTCTTGACGTTGCCGCCGGGGATCGCGTCCTTGACGGTCGCGACGATGACGTCCCCGAGTCCGGCGTAGCGACGACCCGAGCCACCGAGCACGCGGATGGTCAAGATCTCCTTGGCACCGGTGTTGTCGGCGATCTTCAGGCGGGATTCCTGCTGAATCACTGTTGCTCCTTCATCCAAGCAGCCGGGGCTACTTGGCCTTCTCGAGGATCTCGACCAGGCGCCAGCGCTTGGAGGCGCTGAGGGGACGGGTCTCGTTGATCAGGACCAGGTCGCCGATGCCGGCGGTGTTCGCCTCGTCGTGCGCCTTGACCTTGGAGGTGCGGCGGATGACCTTGCCGTACAGCGGGTGCTTCACGCGGTCCTCGACCTCGACGACGATGGTCTTGTCCATCTTGTCGCTGGTGACGTAGCCACGACGCGACTTGCGGTAGCCGCGGTCGACCGTCGCGGTGTCAGCCGTGTTCTTCTCTTCGGCGTTCGCCATGATCAAGCCTCCTCAGCCTTCTCGGTGACGGCGGCGTCGTCGGCCTTCGCGGCCTTCTTCGTCGCCTTCTTCTTCTCGGGCTTCTCGGGGACCTCGACGGGGGCGGGCGTGGGACGGATGCCCAGCTCGCGCTCGCGGATGACCGTGTAGATCCGAGCGATGTCGCGCTTGACGGCGCGCAGGCGGCCGTGGCTGTCGAGCTGACCGGTGGCCGACTGGAAGCGCAGGTTGAACAGCTCCTCCTTGGCCTTCTTCAGCTCTTCGACGAGTCGCTCGTCCTCGAAAGTGTCCAGCTCGACGGGGGCGAGCTCCTTGGAACCGATCGCCATTATGCGTCGCCTTCCTCGCGCTTGATGATGCGTGCCTTGAGGGGCAGCTTGTGGATGGCCCGGGTGAGCGCCTCGCGCGCCGTGACCTCGTCGACTCCGGAGAGCTCGAAGAGCACGCGGCCCGGCTTGACGTTCGCGACCCACCATTCGACCGAGCCCTTGCCGGAACCCATGCGGGTCTCGGCGGGCTTCTTGGTGATCGGGCGGTCGGGGAAGATGTTGATGTACACCTTGCCGCCGCGCTTGACGTGACGCGTCATGGCGATTCGAGCGGACTCGATCTGCCGGTTCGTGACGTAGGCGGGCGTGAGGGCCTGGATGCCGTACTCGCCGAACGACACCACGGTGCCGCCCGTCGCGTGACCGGTTCGACCCGGGTGGTGCTGCTTGCGGTGCTTGAGCTTGCGGGGGATCAACATGGTTACGCCTCAACTCCTGCTGCGGCGACCGGCGCTGCCTCGGCGGCCGGCGCGGTGCGCGGCGCGTTGGTGCGGCGGTCCCCGGTCCGACCGTCGGAACGGTCGTTACGGCGCTCGGGGCGGGACGACTTCTGGTTCGCCTGCTCGCGAGCGAGATCCTTGTTCGTGATGTCGCCCTTGTAGACCCAGACCTTCACGCCGATGCGGCCGAAGGAGGTGCGGGCCTCGTAGAAGCCGTAGTCGATGTTCGCGCGGAGGGTGTGCAGCGGCACGCGGCCCTCGCGGTAGAACTCCGACCGGCTCATCTCGGCGCCGCCGAGACGGCCGGACACCTGGATGCGGACGCCCTTGGCGCCGGCGCGCTGCGCGCCCTGCAGGCCCTTGCGCATCGCGCGGCGGAAGGCCACGCGACCCGCCAGCTGCTCGGCGATGCCCTGGGCGACCAGCTGAGCCTCGGCCTCGGGGTTCTTCACCTCGAGGATGTTGAGCTGGATCTGCTTGCCCGTGAGCTTCTCGAGGTCGGCGCGGATGCGCTCGGCCTCGACGCCGCGGCGTCCGATGACGATGCCCGGGCGCGCCGTGTAGATGTCCACGCGGACGCGGTCACGGGTGCGCTCGATCTCGATGCGCGCCACACCGGCGCGGTCGAGGCTCGTCTTGAGCATGGTGCGGATGCGCACGTCCTCGGCGACGTAGTCGCTGTAACGCTGCCCCTTCTTCGTGCTGTCCGAGAACCAGCGCGACACGTGGTCGGTGGTGATCCCGAGACGGAACCCGTACGGGTTGACCTTCTGTCCCATTACTTGCTCGCCTTCTTCGTGGTCGTCGCCACGTCCGCCTCATCCGGCGTCGCGAGGACGACCGTGATGTGGCTGGTGCGCTTGTTGATACGGAATGCGCGACCCTGTGCGCGCGGCTGGAACCGCTTGAGGGTGGTGCCCTCGTCCACGAACGCCTTGGCGATGTAGAGGTCCTGCTCGGCCAGGAAGCTGTTGGACGCGTCGGCCTTGACCCGCGCGTTCGCCATGGCCGAGGCCACCAGCTTGTACACCGGCTCGCTCGCGCCCTGGGGCGCGAACTTCAGGATGGCCAGGGCCTCCTCGGCCTGCTTCCCGCGGATCATGTCCACGACACGACGGGCCTTCTGGGGGGTGACGCGGATGTGACGCACGCGTGCGATCGACTCCACCATTTCTCTCCTCCTTCTCGTCGCCGCGTTAGCGACGACGACCCTTCTTGTCGTCCTTCACGTGGCCGCGGAAGGTGCGCGTGAGAGCGAACTCGCCGAGCTTGTGGCCCACCATCGACTCGGTGATGAACACCGGGGTGTGCTTGCGACCGTCGTGCACCGCGATGGTGTGACCCAGCATCGCCGGGATGATCATCGATCGGCGCGACCAGGTCTTGATCACGTTCTTGCTGCTGGCCTCGTTCGCCGAGATCACCTTGCGGAGCAGGTGGTCGTCGACGAAGGGGCCCTTCTTCAGACTGCGTGGCATCTTCTACAACTCCTACTTGCGCTTCTTGCCGGCGTTGCGGCGGCGAACGATGAGCTTGTCGCTGGGCTTGTTGATGTGGCGCGTGCGGCCTTCCTTCTGGCCCCACGGGCTGACCGGGTGGCGTCCACCGGAGGTCTTGCCCTCACCACCACCGTGCGGGTGGTCGACCGGGTTCATGGCGACACCGCGGACTGTCGGGCGGACGCCCTTCCAGCGCATGCGGCCGGCCTTGCCCCAGTTGATGTTCGACTGCTCGGCGTTGCCGACCTCGCCGATGGTCGCGCGGCAGCGCGCATCGACGTTCCGGATCTCGCCGGAGGGCAGGCGCAGCTGGGCGTAGGGGCCGTCCTTCGCCACCAGGCGCACGGAGGCGCCGGCGGAGCGGGCCATCTTCGCGCCGCCACCGGGGCGGAGCTCGATGGCGTGGATGACGGTACCCGTCGGGATGTTGCGCAGCGGCAGGTTGTTGCCCGGCTTGATGTCGGCCAGGGCGCCGGACTCGATCTTGTCGCCCTGCTGCAGCTTGTTCGGCGCGAGGATGTAGCGCTTCGTGCCGTCGATGAAGTGCAGGAGCGCGATGCGCGCCGTGCGGTTGGGGTCGTACTCGATGTGCGCGACGGTGGCGAGGACGCCGTCCTTGTCGTTGCGCTTGAAGTCGATGACCCGGTACTGGCGCTTGTGGCCGCCACCGATGTGACGCGTGGTGATGCGGCCCTGGTTGTTGCGTCCACCGGTCTTGGAGAGGGGGCGCAGCAGCGACTTCTCGGGCGTCGAGCGCGTGATCTCCACGAAGTCGGCGACGGACGAACCGCGACGACCCGGGGTCGTGGGCTTGTACTTGCGAATGGCCATTGGTGTTTTCCTAGTCCCGGTCTCAGCCGACGGTCGTGAAGATGTCGATGGAGCCCGACTTGAGGGAGACGATGGCGCGCTTGGTGTCCTTGCGCTTGCCCATCCCGAACTTGGTCCGGCGGGTCTTGCCCTGCTTGTTGAGCGTGTTGACCGACGCCACCTGCACGCCGAAGATCTTCTCGATCGCGAGCTTGATCTCCGTCTTGTTCGAGCGGGGGTCCACGATGAACGTGTACTTGCCCTGGTCGATCAGGCCGTAGCTCTTCTCGGAGACGACCGGCGCGATGATGATGTCGCGGGGGTCCTTCTGGGTGGCGCTCATGCGGCAACCTCTTCCTTGGCCGTCTTCGACTCGACGAACGCGTCGAACGCGCCCTTCGTGAAGACGATGTCGTCGCTCACGAGCACGTCGTACGCGTTGAGCTGGTCGTAGGACAGCACGTGGACCGTCGGGATGTTGCGCACGCTGCGGAGGCTGACCTCGTCGGTGCGCTCCAGGACGATGAGCACGTGCTTGCTCGTGGCGATGCCCTCGAGCAGCGCGACCACGGTCTTCGTCGAGGGGACGTCTCCGGCGGAGAGGCTCTCGATGACGTGGAGGCGGGCGCCGCGCGCGCGGTCGGAGAGGGCGCCGAGGAGAGCCGCGGCGATCATCTTCTTGGGGGTGCGCTGCGCGTAGCTGCGGGGCGTCGGGCCGTGGACGATGCCACCGCCGGTCATCTGGGGCGCGCGGATGGAGCCCTGACGAGCGCGGCCGGTGCCCTTCTGCTTGAACGGCTTGCGGCCGGCGCCGGAGACCTCGCCGCGGCCCTTGGTCTTGTGCGTTCCCTGGCGCGCCGCGGCGAGCTGGGCGACGACGACCTGGTGGATGAGCGGGACGTTGGTCTGCACGTCGAAGATCGACGCGGGCAGGTCGACGGAGCCGGTGACTGCACCGGTCGCGTCGAGGACGTCGAGCTGGGTGTCGGTAGCCATGACTACTTCCCCTTCACTGCGTTGCGGACGAAGACGATGCGGCCACGCGCGCCGGGCACTGCGCCCTTGACGAGCAGGAGGCCCTTCTCGGCGTCCACGCTGTGGACGACGAGGTTCAGCACGGTGACGCGCTCGCCGCCCATGCGACCGGCCATGCGCATGCCCTTGAAGACACGGCTGGGGGTCGAGGAGGCGCCGATGGAGCCGGCCTTGCGGTGGTTGCGGTGCGCACCGTGCGAGGCGTTGTCGCCCCGGAAGTTGTGGCGCTTCATGACGCCGGCGAAGCCCTTGCCCTTGCTGGTGCCGACGACGTCGACCTTGGCGCCGACCTCGAAGGCGCCGACCGTGATCTCCTGGCCGAGCGTGTACTCGGCGAAGTCGGCGGTGCGGACCTCGGTGAGGTGGCGGCGCGGCGTGACGCCGGCCTTGTCGAAGTGGCCGGTGCTCGGCTTGTCGGCCTTGCGCGGGTCGATCTGGCCGTAGGCGATCTGGATCGCGCCGTAGCCGTCGACCTCGGGCGTGCGCACCTGGGTGACGACGTTCGGGGTGATCTGGACGACGGTCACGGGGATGAGCTTGTTGTTCTCGTCCCACACCTGCGTCATGCCCAGCTTCGTGCCGAGCAGACCGGTGAAAGTCCTGTTAGCGGTAGACATGGGTTCCCTTAGAGCTTGATCTCGATGTTGACGTCGGCCGGGAGGTCGAGTCGCATGAGCGAGTCGACCGCCTTCGGCGTCGGGTCGACGATGTCGATCAGACGCTTGTGCGTGCGCATCTCGAAGTGCTCGCGGCTGTCCTTGTACTTGTGGGGGGAACGGATCACGCAGATCACGTTCTTCTCCGTGGGCAGCGGCACCGGGCCGACGACCGTGGCGCCCGCGCGGGTCACCGTGTCGACGATCTTCCGGGCCGAGGAGTCGATGACCGAGTGGTCGTACGACTTAAGTCGGATGCGGATCTTCTGTCCCGCCATGCGTGACTCTCTCTCTTTCGTGCGTCATGCGGCCTCGGACCGTATTGGACGCGTGTGTCCCTCGCTCGGAGCGGTGCGCCTCGTGGCGCGCCGATCCGTGGTGCACCCGGGCGCGCATCGTGGGACGCGGCCTCGGGCAGCTCGTGCACCCGCCCGCATGCGGGCGCGGACGAGCGGTGCTCATCCGGTGGGTGTCGTGTGCCTCTGCTCTGCTGCCCGCGGCCTAACCTGCCCAGGGAGCGACGTGCGCTCCGGGCGGCTATGCACTGCCTGGCAGTGATCCGGTGTCTCGCGCGCAGGGCGGCGTGCACCGGAATGTTGAACTAGACGAGTTTGTCACAGTCCGGCCATGCGTGCAACCCGGGCGTGTCGCGCCCGCTCCCCCGTGATTCCGGGCCTCACGCCGCCTCCGCCCAGCCGGCTCCCGACCGCCGTCGGGTCACCGGAACAGCAGCACCCGGAGCTCCGTCTCGCCCGACGCGGTGCGCTGCGGATCGATGGTCCGGCCGTGCACGTACTCGTCGACGAGACGCGGGTCCACGTAGCTGTTCTTCGCGATGGTCGGGGTGTTGCTCAGCACCTCCGCCGCGTCGCGGTAGGCCTGCGCGAGCGCCCGCTGCCGCTTGCCCTTGGTCGGCTCCGGCCCGTGCTTCGCGAGGCTGATCGCCGCGGCGACCGTGCCGTGCAGGGTGCGGAAGTCCTTCGCGGTGAACTCGCCGCCCGTCCGCTCGCGCACGTAGTCGTTGATGTCCGCGGCCCCCAGCGGGTGCCACGTGCGGCCGTCCTCGTAGGCCAGCAGCCGCGCGTTCGGGCCGCGGCGCTTGAGGCCCCGGATGGCCTTCACGAGGTCGGCGTCCCGGATGTCGCTCGACCACTCCTGCCCGCTCTTCGCGGGGAACTCGAGGTGGACGGTGTCACCGTGGATCGTCACGTGCGAGCAGAGGAGCGTGGACAGCCCGTGGCTGCCGTTCGACTCCGTGTAGCGCTCGCTGCCCACCCGGAGGCTGCCCGTGTCGAGCATCCGGAAGCCGGCGGCCAGCGCGCGCTCGCGCGTGAAGCCGTCCTGACGGAGGTGCATCGTGACCTGGCGGCGCGCGGCCGGGAGCGACTCGGCGAGCTGCAGGGCGCGGTCGAACTTGATCCGGTCCTTCTGCTCGCGCCAGGTCGGGTGGTAGATGTACTGCCGTCGGCCCGCGCTGTCCATTCCCGTGGCCTGCACGTGCCCGTTCTCGTACGGCGCGATCCACACGTCGGTCCACGCGGGCGGGATGCCGAGGTGCTCCATGCGCGCCCGCAGCGCCCGGTCGGTGACGCGGTTCCCGTCGGAGTCGAGGTAGGTCCAGCCCGTGCCGGAGCGCTTGCGCGTGTAGCCCTTGCCGGTGGCGTCGCTGCGCCGGAGTCTGACCATCCCTCGAACCTACGCGCCGGGACACCGTTCGTTAGCCCACGATCGATCAGGCGCCCCCATCCGCAGGAGCCCGTGATCTCCGTCGCCGGTTAACGGCCGACAGGGCCGGGCCATGACGGCCCGACCCTGTCGGAGGTGGTGCTGGTGGTGCGGGGTGCTACTTGATGATCTTCGTGACCGTGCCGGCGCCGACGGTGCGGCCACCCTCGCGGATGGCGAAGCCGAGGCCCTCCTCCATGGCGATCGGCTGGATCAGCGCGACGTTCATGTCGGTGGTGTCGCCGGGCATGACCATCTCGGTGCCCTCGGGCAGCGTGATGACGCCGGTGACGTCGGTGGTGCGGAAGTAGAACTGCGGGCGGTAGTTCGCGTAGAACGGGTTGTGACGCCCGCCCTCCTCCTTGGAGAGGATGTACGCGGTGCCCTCGAAGTCGGTGTGCGGCGTGACCGAACCCGGCTTGACGATGACCTGGCCGCGCTCGACGTCCTCGCGCTTGGTGCCGCGGAGCAGGAGACCGCAGTTCTCGCCGGCCCAGGCCTCGTCGAGCTGCTTGTGGAACATCTCGATGCCCGTGACGGTGGTCTTGACGGTGGGACGGATGCCCACGATCTCGACGTCCGAGTTGATGGCCAGCGTGCCGCGCTCGGCGCGACCCGTGACGACGGTTCCACGACCGGTGATCGTGAAGACGTCCTCGACGGGCATGAGGAACGGCTTGTCCTTGTCGCGGACGGGCTCCGGGATGGACTCGTCGACCGCGTCCATGAGCTTGACGATCTGCTCGACCCACTTCTCGTCGCCCTCGAGCGCCTTGAGGCCGGAGACCTGGACGACGGGGGCGTTGTCGCCGTCGAAGTCCTGGCTGGAGAGCAGCTCGCGGACCTCGAGCTCGACGAGCTCGAGGATCTCCTCGTCGTCGACCATGTCGGACTTGTTGAGCGCGACGAGCAGGTACGGCACGCCGACCTGCTTCGCGAGCAGCACGTGCTCGCGCGTCTGGGCCATGGGGCCGTCGGTGGCGGCGACCACGAGGATCGCGCCGTCCATCTGCGCCGCGCCCGTGATCATGTTCTTGATGTAGTCAGCGTGACCCGGGGCGTCGACGTGAGCGTAGTGACGCTTGGGCGTCTCGTACTCGACGTGCGAGATGTTGATCGTGATGCCACGCTGGCGCTCCTCGGGAGCGGAGTCGATGGACGCGAAGTCGCGCTGCACGTTGGTCGCCGACGGGTACTTGTCCGCCAGGACCTTGGAGATCGCTGCCGTCAGCGTCGTCTTGCCGTGGTCGACGTGACCGATCGTTCCGATGTTGACGTGCGGCTTGGTCCGCTCGAACTTGGCCTTACCCACTGTGGGTCCTCCTCAGGACTCGGTTGCGGGGCGTCCGGTGTTCCCGGACGCCCTGCGTGTTGGAGATCTTGCTTATGGTACTGAAACGGCGGATGCCGCTCGAACTGGAGGGCTACTCGCCCTTGTTCTTCTGGACGATCTCGTCGGCGACAGCCTTCGGGACCTCGGCGTAGCTGCCGAAGCTCATCGAGTACACCGCGCGGCCCGAGGTCTTGCTCCTCAGGTCGCCGACGTAGCCGAACATCTCCGACAGGGGGACGTTCGCGGTGATGACCTTCACACCGCTGGCGTCCTCCATCGCCTGGATCTGCCCGCGCCGCGAGTTCAGGTCGCCGATGACGTCGCCCATGTACTCCTCGGGCGTGCGGACCTCGACGGCCATGAGCGGCTCGAGCAGCACGGGCTTCGCCTTGCGCGCGGCCTCCTTGAAGGCCATCGAGCCGGCGATCTTGAACGCCATCTCCGAGGAGTCGACGTCGTGCGCGGCGCCGTCGAGCAGCGTCGCCTTCACGCCGACCATCGGGTAGCCGGCGAGGACGCCGACCTGGAGCGCGTCCTGGATGCCCGCGTCGACCGAGGGGATGTACTCCCGCGGGACGCGACCGCCGGTGACCTTGTTGTCGAACTCGTAGGTCTTCTCCGCGGTCACCTCCATGGGCTCGATCTTGATCTGGATCTTGGCGAACTGGCCCGATCCACCCGTCTGCTTCTTGTGGGTGAAGTCGTGCTTGTCGACCGTGCCGCGGATGGTCTCGCGGTACGCGACCTGCGGCTTGCCCACGTTCGCCTCGACGTTGAACTCGCGCTTCATGCGGTCGACCAGGATGTCGAGGTGGAGCTCGCCCATGCCCTTGATGACCGTCTGACCGGTCTCCTGGTTCTGCTCGGTGCGGAAGGTCGGGTCCTCCTCGGCGAGCTTCTGGATGGCGACACCCAGCTTCTCCTGGTCGGCCTTCGTCTTCGGCTCGATCGCGACCTCGATGACGGGCTCGGGGAACGTCATGGACTCGAGCACGATCTGCTCGCTCGGGTCGCAGAGCGTGTCGCCCGTGGTCGTGTCCTTGAGGCCGATGACCGCGTAGATGTGACCGGCGGTGACCGAGTCGACCGGGTTCTCCTTGTTGGAGTGCATCTGGAAGATCTTGCCGATGCGCTCCTTCTTGCCCTTGGTCGAGTTGATGACCTGCGAGCCGCCCGCGATGGTGCCCGAGTAGACCCGGACGTACGTGAGGCGGCCGAAGAACGGGTGCACCGCGACCTTGAACGCGAGAGCCGAGAACGGCTCGGTCGCGTCGGGCTTGCGGATGATGATCTTCTCCTCGTCGCGCACGTCGTGGCCCTCCATGGGGGGCACGTCGAGCGGGCTGGGGAGGTAGTCGATCACCGCGTCGAGCATCGGCTGGACGCCGCGGTTCTTGAACGCGGAGCCGCACAGCACGGGGTAGATCTCGCTGTTGACGGTGAGCTTGCGGATGGCGGCCTTGATCTCCGCCACCGTCAGCTCCTCGCCGCCGAAGTACTTCTCGAGCAGCGCGTCGTCGGTCTCGGCGACGGTCTCGAGCAGCTTGGCCCGGTACTCGTCCGCCTTGTCCTTCAGGTCCGCGGGGATCTCCTCGATCTCGTACTTCGCACCGAGCTCGACGTCTCCCTTGGAGTCGCCGCGCCACGTGAGCGCGCGCATCTCGACCAGGTCGATGACGCCCTCGAAGCCGCTCTCGGCGCCGATGGGCAGCTGGATGACCAGCGGCTTGGCGCCGAGGCGGTTCACGATGGTGTCGACCGTGAAGTAGAAGTCCGCACCGAGCTTGTCCATCTTGTTGACGAAGCAGATGCGCGGCACGTCGTACTTGTCGGCCTGGCGCCACACCGTCTCGGACTGGGGCTCGACGCCCTCCTTGCCGTCGAACACGGCGACCGCGCCGTCGAGGACGCGGAGCGAACGCTCCACCTCGACGGTGAAGTCGACGTGCCCGGGGGTGTCGATGATGTTGATCTGGTTCTTGTTCCAGAAGCACGTCGTCGCGGCGGACGTGATCGTGATGCCGCGCTCCTGCTCCTGGGCCATCCAGTCCATCGTGGCGGCGCCGTCGTGGACCTCGCCGATCTTGTGAGTGATGCCCGTGTAGAACAGGATGCGCTCGGTGGTGGTGGTCTTGCCGGCATCGATGTGAGCCATGATGCCGATGTTGCGGACCTTGTTCAGGTCGGTGAGCACGTCCTGTGCCACAGGTTCCTCCGAAAGGGGTTGGTGGTGCTGTCGAACGAGGTGAACGACTACCAGCGGTAGTGCGCGAAGGCCTTGTTCGACTCGGCCATCTTGTGGGTGTCCTCGCGGCGCTTGACCGCGGCACCGAGGCCGTTGGATGCGTCGAGGATCTCGTTGGTGAGACGCTCGGTCATGGTCTTCTCGCGACGCGACTTGGCGTACGTCGTGAGCCAGCGGAGCGCGAGGGTGTTCGCGCGGTGCGGCTTGACCTCGATCGGCACCTGGTAGGTGGAGCCACCCACGCGGCGCGAACGCACCTCGAGGGCCGGACGGACGTTGTCGAGCGCCTTCTTCAGCGTGACGACGGCGTCCTGGCCGTTCTTGGCGGCGACGCCGGCGAGGGCGTCGTACACGATCTTCTCGGCGAGGCCCTTCTTGCCGTCGAGCAGGATCTTGTTGACGAGCTGGCTGACGATCGGCGCACCGTAGACGGGATCTGCGACGACAGGGCGCTTGGGGGCGGGACCCTTGCGAGGCATTACTTCTTCTCCATCTTCGCGCCGTACCGGCTGCGAGCCTGCTTGCGGTTCTTCACGGCCTGGGTGTCGAGCGCGCCGCGGACGATCTTGTAGCGCACGCCGGGGAGGTCCTTCACGCGACCGCCGCGGACGAGCACCATGGAGTGCTCCTGCAGGTTGTGGCCCTCACCGGGGATGTAGGCCGTCACCTCCTGGCCGTTGCTGAGCTTGACGCGGGCGACCTTGCGGAGAGCCGAGTTCGGCTTCTTCGGCGTGGTCGTGTACACGCGGGTGCAGACGCCGCGCTGCTGCGGGTTGGCCTTCAGGGCGGGCGCCTTGGTCTTGACGACCTTGGGCGTGCGGCCCTTGCGGACCAGCTGCTGGATGGTTGGCACTACGGGACTCCTCGATGCTGCACGGTGACAGCGGGTTGATGGTCAGCATTCGACGCCCGCGGACGGGATCGAGTTCAACTGGACCCGCGCGTCCGCCGACCACGGGAGTGGGAGGCGCCGGCGGGTATGCCGTGGGGGCCGGCCGAATGACCGAACCCTGGACGGTGCGCGTATGGCCGGCTCGGGCGCCCCGACTTCACGGCACGACACGAGCGCACGCCTGAGCGCACACCCCCGCAACGATACAGTTCCGCGACTCGCCGGTCAAACGGTGGACGAGGGGCCCCGAGCGGCCAAGGCCACGGCCCCGAGGCCGAGGAGCGCGGATACCCCGAGCACGGCGATCCCGAACGGATCCACCAGATGCCGCCCGGCGAACGCGAGGCTCGCGAACGCGTCGGCCCCGCCGAGGAGGTAGAGCGCGCCGCCGAGGATCCCGTAGGCCAGCCACGACGCCGCAGCCCAGCCGAGCACCCCGGCCGCCGGGATCCGGCGCTCGCGGTCGGCCTCCCGCGTCGTGCGGATCAGCCCGCCGGCGAAGACGAGGGTGGCCGAGACCACCATGACCGGGCCGAGCAGCACGCCGGCATCCCGCTCGGGGATCACGTCGTCGCCTCCGAACAGGGCGACGAAGCCGAAGAGGCAGACGACGAGCGCGACGTGCATCACGGCGGCCAGGAGGGGGATCACTCCCCCAGCCTGTCACGCGTCAGCGGTGGTCCGGCTGCTCCTGCAGCTTGCGGTCGTACTCGGCGCGCGCCTCGGTGTTCTTGGCCTTCACGCGGCGACCGCGGGCGCTGATGCCGAGGCCGAACCAGGTGATGAGCTCGCGCGCGAGCAGGCCCGCGAGGATCCCGTCGGGGAAGGTCACGATGCGCTGCAGCACGAGCGCCTGCTCGGACGGCGCCAGGGCGAGCACGTCGTTCTGCAGGAGGCGCGTCGCGACGTAGGCGACGTAGACGAGGATCGCCATCGGCAGGCCGCCGAGGACGAACGCCCACCAGCCGCCGCGGTTCACGAGGAGCGTCAACAGGACGAACAGGACGAGGAACGCGATCGCCGGGACGTAGAAGACGGGCGACGAGATGTAGCGCGTGAAGGAGTCGCCGAACGCGTTCGGGTCGCGGACCGAGCCGAGGAGCGCTGCGCCGAGCGAGAAGAGCAGGGCGAAGAGGATGCCGGCGACGACGGCGATGAGCACGCCGAAGCCGCGGTTGCCGCGCTTCTCCGGCGGGGTCGGCGCCTGGACGTAGATGGGCTGCGACTGGCGCGCCGTCTCCTCGTCGCGGGCCCGGCGGTCGCGCTCGTCGCGCTCGCGGGCGTCGGCCTCGCGGGCCTCGCGCTCGCGGCGCTCCCGCTCCTCGACGTCGCGCTGGCGCGCCTCCGCCTCGCGCGCCTCGACCTCGCGGGACTCGCGCTCCCGGGCATCGCGCTCGCGGGCCTCGGCGATGCGGGCCTCCGCCTCGCGGGACTCGCGCTCGCGTGCCTCGCGGGACTCGTGGTCCTCGTCGACCGGGGCGGCGAAGGCCGTCTCGTCGAAGGTCGAGGTGTTGTCGGCGCGGGCGTCGTCGACCGTGCGGTCGGCGGGGCCGTCGTCGAAGGCGGCGGCCGTCGACTCGTCGGCGGGGCGGGCGTCCCGCGGCTGGTCGGCCTCGTCGGGCTGTCGGTGCGGGGCGGGCCTGTCGTCGGTCATGGCACGAACCTACCTCGGCGCGGGCCGCGCACCCGGGCGGCGTGCCGGGGATCGGCCAGAACGGACAGGGGGCCTAGAACGGCTCGAGGAGGCGCTGGAGGAAGCGCCGCGTGCGCTCCTCGGCCGGGTGCTGGAGCAGCTGCGACGGATGCCCGCGCTCGACCACGACCCCGCCGTCCATGAAGACGACCTCGTCCGCGACCTGCCGGGCGAACGCGAGCTCGTGCGTCACGATCACCATCGTCCAGGACTCGTCGGCGAGCTCCTTGATCACGCTCAGCACCTCGCCCACGAGCTCCGGGTCGAGCGCGGACGTCGGCTCGTCGAAGAGCAGGATCTGCGGCCGCAGCGCGAGCGCGCGCACGATGCCCACGCGCTGCTGCTGGCCGCCGGAGAGCTGGAACGGGTGCTGGTCGCGTTTGTCGGCGAGGCCGACGCGCGCGAGCAGCTCCTCCGCCTCGCGCGTCGCCTCGGCCACGGGCCGGCGCTGCACGTGGACAGGACCCTCGATGACGTTCTCCAGCACCGTCCGGTGCGGGAACAGGTTGTACTGCTGGAAGACCATCGCGGAGCGGTCGCGGAGGGCGAGGAGCTCGCGGTTCCGCGGCTTCGCGCCGAAGTCCACGCGGAGCGGGCCCGTGGTGCCGGCGCGCGAGTCGGCGTCGGCGGCCGCCACCTCGACGACGCCGGCCTCGGGCACCTCGAGGCCGTTGAGCGAGCGGAGGACGGTGGTCTTGCCGGATCCGCTCGGGCCGATGAGCGCGGTCACGCCGCCGCGGCGCACCTCGAGGTCGATGGAGCGGAGGACCTCGTTGTCGCCGAACGACTTGCGGAGCCCCCGGACGGTGAGGACGGGCTCTCCGGGCGCACGGGGCGCCACGGGCGCGGGATCAGTGGGCGACATACCGGTCGAGCCTCCTCTCGAGGCGGGTCTGCGCGAACGACAGCACGAGGCAGACGAGCCAGTAGATCAGCGCGGCCTCGAGGTAGAGGATCATGAACTCGCCCGTGACGGCCGCGATCTGCTGCGACTGCCGGAAGAGCTCGGTCACGAGGATGGTCGAGGTGAGGGACGTGTCCTTCACGAGGCTGATGAAGGTGTTCGACAGCGGCGGCACGGACACACGCGCGGCCTGCGGCACGATGACGCGCCGCAGCGTCATGGCCCGGGACATGCCGATGGTGTGGCCCGCCTCCCACTGCCCGCGGGGCACGGAGAGGATCGACGCCCGGATGATCTCGGCGGCGTACCCGCCGACGTTCACCGACAGGGCGATGACCGCGCTCGGCCACGGCGGCAGCACGACGCCGATGGCCGGGAGGCCGTAGAAGATGACGAAGAGCTGCACCAGCAGCGGCGTGCCCCGCACGACGGAGATGTAGAACCGGGCGATCGCGGAGACCACGCGGTTGCCGTAGAGGCGCATCAGCGCGATGCCCAGCGCGATCACGAGCCCGAGGACGAACGTGACGAGCGCGAGCGGGATGGTGCCGCGGATCGTCTCGAGCGTGAGCGGCCCGAAGGACGACAGGATCAGCTCCCACTCCCTCGACATGCGTCCCCCTCGTCCCGTCCTCGACCGTCAGCGTACGCGGGCGGCTACTGGGAGACGTCCGCGCCGAAGTACTTCTCGGAGATCTGCGCGAGCGTGCCGTCGGCGCGCAGGTCGGCGAGGGCCTGGTCGACCGCGGTGACGAGGTCGTCGCTGCCCTTGCGGAAGACGAGCGCGCTGAGCGACGGGTCGTCGGTCTCGGCGGCGACCTGCAGGTCGGAGGCGCCCTGCTGCTTCTGGTAGTCGAGGAGCGTGAGGCGGTCGTTGATCGTCGCGTCGACCCGGCCCTGCTGGAGGAGCGCGACGGCCTGCGCGAAGCCCTCGACGGCCTCCACCTTGGCGCCGCTCTTCGTGGCGAGCTCGTTCCAGTTGCTGGTGAGCGACTGCGCGGTGGTCTTGCCGGCGAGGTCGGTGAACGAGGAGATGCCGGAGTCCGAGCCCTTCACGATGATCACGCCCGGCGACACCGTGTACGGCTCGGAGAAGTCGTAGGCCTTCTTCCGGTCGTCGGTGATGGAGATCTGGTTCGCGATGACGTCCCAGCGGCCGGACTCGAGGCCGGCGAAGATCCCGTCGAACTGGGTCTCCTCGAAGACCGGCTTCACGCCGAGCTTCCCCGCGACCGCCGTGGCGACCTCGACGTCGTAGCCGGAGAGCGCGCCGGAGCCGGATCCCTCGTGGAAGGAGAACGGCGAGTAGGTGCCCTCGGTGCCGATGACCAGCTCGCCCGCGGCCTTCACGTCGGAGAGGCTCGAGGCGGCTGCCGGCGTGCCGGAGGTGCCCGTGCCGCCGCCCGTGCCCGCGTCGCCCGAGGCGCAGCCGGCGAGGCCGAGGGCGGCGACGGCGACGAGGCCCGTGAGGGCGAGTGCGGGACGGAGGCGGGAGCGGAGGGTCATGGGGGTCCTTGCGTTCTCGGCGGATCCGCGGGGGATCGGCGCGTGCGGGATGCGGAAGCGGCGGCGGGATGCCCGGGTCTGCCGGGGAGCGCCGTCCGCCATGGTCTCAACGCCGACGCCACGTCGGTATTCCCATGTCGGCGGATGACGCCCGGCCGGCGCGGCGACTCACCCGCCCGTCAGAAGAGCGGCTCGGGATCCGTGCCGTCGCCTTCCCCCACAGGGCCGATCTCGCCCTCGAGCTCCTCGAGCCGCAGGTTCACGATGCGGTCGAGGGCCTGGCGGATGACGGGCGCGAGAGGCGCCAGCTCGCGTGCGAGGGCGGCGTCGACCGCCTGCTGGATCTCCGCGTGGTGCTCGCCGTAGTCGACGAACGCGGGCATGCCGAAGGGATGGTCGCGGTACACGGGGCCGCGGGAGTCGAGGTAGAGGCGCTCGCGTGCGTCCTGGGCGGCCTCGGCGCGGGCCGTCTCGAGGGCGGCCAGCAGCGGGTGCATGGCGGAGTGCGGGGCGTCGCGGGGGATCGCCTCGTGCTGGGCGAACGCGGACGCGTCGCACGCGGCGCAGGATCCGCACGGCCCGGTCGCCGACGAGGCCGCCTCGGTCGCGTGGCGGAGGGCGTGCGCGCGCCAGGCCAGGACCACGTCCTCGAGCATCCGCACGACGCCTCCTCGGGTCCCGGCGCGGGGCCGCCGGTACGCGCCCCACTGTATCGCCGGCCGGGAGAGGGGCCGGGGACGAGGAAGGGCCCCGCCGGAGCGGGGCCCTTCTCATCGTGCGCTCGCGCGCCGGCGGTCCTAGTTGTAGGTGCCGGGCGTGTAGTCGTCCGAGCTGAAGCTGTCGAAGTCGACGAAGCTCAGGTCGGACTCGTTGAACACCGACTCATCCGTGAAGATGCGGTTCGGGTAGCGCTCGGCCTTGGCCTCCTCCGTCGCGGTGACGGTGACGTCGCGGTACTTCGCGAGCCCCGTGCCGGCCGGGATCAGCTTGCCGATGATGACGTTCTCCTTGAGGCCCATCAGCGGGTCGGACTTGCCCTCCATGGCGGCCTGCGTGAGCACGCGGGTCGTCTCCTGGAAGGACGCGGCCGACAGCCACGACTCGGTCGCGAGCGAGGCCTTGGTGATGCCCATGACCTCCTGACGGGCGGAGGCGGTCTTCTTGCCCTCCGTCAGCGTGGCGCGGTTGACCTCGTTGTAGCGGGCCCGGTCGACCAGCTCACCGGGGAGGAGGTCGGTGTCGCCGTGCTCGACGACCGTGACCTTGCGCAGCATCTGCCGCACGATGACCTCGATGTGCTTGTCGTGGATCGGGACGCCCTGCGAGCGGTAGACGCCCTGGACACCGCCCACGAGGTGCTTCTGCACCTCGCGCACGCCCTTGACCCGGAGGACCTCCTTCGGGTCGATGGCGCCGACGTGCAGCTGCTGCCCGAGCTCGACGTGCTGGCCGTCCTCGACGAGGAGGGTCGCGCGCTTGAGCACCGGGTAGATGTGCGGCTCGTCGCCGTTGTCCGGGGTCAGGATCACCTTGCGGCTGCGATCCGTGTCCTCGATCGTGATGCGACCGGCGGCCTCCGCGATCGGCGACGCGCCCTTGGGGGTGCGGGCCTCGAAGAGCTCCTGCACGCGGGGCAGACCCTGCGTGATGTCGTCCGCCGATGCCACACCACCGGTGTGGAAGGTGCGCATCGTGAGCTGCGTGCCGGGCTCGCCGATCGACTGGGCCGCGATGATGCCGACGGCCTCGCCGATGTCGACGAGCTTGCCCGTGGCGAGCGAGCGGCCGTAGCAGGCCGCGCACACGCCGACGGCGGACTCGCACGTGAGGACCGAGCGCACCTTGATCTCGTGCACGCCGGCCGCGATCAGGTGGTCGATCATGACGTCGCCGACGTCGCTGCCCGCGGGGGCGACGACCTCGCCGGCCTCGTTGACCGCGTCGGCGGCCAGCGAGCGGGCGTACACGGAGTTCTCCACGTTGGAGTCGCGGACCGACGTGCCGTCCGCCGCCGGGGTGGCGATCGGCAGGTCGAGGCCACGGCCGGTGCCGCAGTCGTCCTCGCGGATGATGACGTCCTGCGACACGTCCACCAGACGACGGGTGAGGTACCCGGAGTCGGCGGTGCGCAGCGCGGTGTCGGCCAGTCCCTTGCGGGCGCCGTGGGTGGAGATGAAGTACTCCGCCACCGTCAGGCCCTCGCGGTACGAGTGGACGATCGGGCGGGGGATGATCTCGCCCTTCGGGTTCGACACGAGGCCGCGCATGCCGGCGATCTGGCGGACCTGCATCCAGTTGCCTCGTGCCCCGGAGGACACCATGCGGTTGATGTTGTTGTCGGCGGGGAGGTTGTCCTCCATCGCCTTCGCGACCTCGGCCGTGGCCTTGTTCCAGATCTCGATGAGCTCCTGACGACGCTCGGCGTTCGTCGTGAGGCCCTTCTCGAACTGGCCCTGGACCTTGGCGGCCTGCTTCTCGTAGCCCGACAGGATGGCCGCCTTGGTGGGCGGGGTCAGCACGTCGGAGAGCGCGACCGTGACGCCGGAGCGCGTGGCCCAGTAGAAGCCCGCGTCCTTGATCCGGTCGAGCGCCGCGGCGACCTCGACCTTGGGGTAGCGCTCCGCGAGGTCGTTGACGATCTCGGAGAGCTTGCCCTTGTCGGCGACGGCCTCGATGTAGGGGTAGTCGACCGGCAGGGTCTCGTTGAACAGCGCGCGACCGAGGGTGGTCTCGAGCAGCACGGGACCGACCGTCTTGCCCTTCTCGTCGAGCTCGACGCCCTCGGGCGTCTCGCCCTCGGCGAAGTAGAGGTCGTGCAGGCGGATGCGCACCTTGGCGTTGAGGTCCAGCGAGAGCTGGTCCTTCGCCAGGATGGCCTCGGCCACCGAGCTGAACGCGCGACCCTCACCGGCGACGCCCTCCTTGAGGGTGGTCAGGTGGTGCAGGCCGATGATCATGTCCTGCGTGGGCAGGGTGACCGGGCGTCCGTCCGACGGCTTGAGGATGTTGTTCGAGGCGAGCATCAGGATGCGCGCCTCGGCCTGGGCCTCGACCGACAGGGGCAGGTGGACGGCCATCTGGTCGCCGTCGAAGTCCGCGTTGAACGCGGCGCAGACGAGCGGGTGCAGCTGGATGGCCTTGCCCTCCACGAGCTGGGGCTCGAACGCCTGGATGCCCAGGCGGTGGAGCGTGGGCGCGCGGTTGAGCAGCACGGGGCGCTCGCGGATGATCTCCTCGAGCACGTCCCACACCTGTCCGCGGCTGCGCTCGACCATGCGCTTGGCGGCCTTGATGTTCTGGGCGTGGCTCAGGTCGATCAGGCGCTTGATGACGAACGGCTTGAACAGCTCGAGCGCCATCTGCTTGGGCAGACCGCACTGGTGCAGCTTGAGCTGCGGTCCGACGATGATGACCGATCGGCCCGAGTAGTCCACGCGCTTGCCGAGCAGGTTCTGGCGGAACCGGCCCTGCTTGCCCTTCAGCATGTCGCTGAGGGACTTGAGCGCGCGGTTGCCGGTGCCCGTGACGGGACGACCGCGGCGGCCGTTGTCGAACAGCGCGTCGACGGCCTCCTGCAGCATGCGCTTCTCGTTGTTCACGATGATCTCGGGGGCGCCGAGATCCAGCAGACGACGGAGGCGGTTGTTGCGGTTGATGACGCGGCGGTACAGGTCGTTCAGGTCGCTGGTCGCGAAGCGGCCGCCGTCGAGCTGCACCATCGGGCGCAGCTCCGGCGGGATGACCGGGACGACCTGCAGCACCATCGCGGCCGGCGAGTTGCCGGTGGCGAGGAAGGAGCTGACGACGCGCAGGCGCTTGATGGCGCGGATCTTCTTCTGGCCCTTGCCGGTGGCGATCTGCTCGCGGAGCAGCTCCCCCTCGGCCTCGAGGTCGAAGGCCTCCAGGCGCTTCTGGATCGCCTCGGCGCCCATGTGGGCCTCGAAGTAGATGCCGAAGCGGTCCTGCAGCTCGTGGAAGACGGCGTCCTCGGGCTTGAGCTCGCCGACCTTGAGGCTGCGGAACTCCTCCCAGACACGCTCGAGGCGGGAGATGTCCTCGTCGAACGCCTTGCGCGTCTGACCCATCTCCTTCTCGGCGCCGTCCTTCGCGCGGCGCTTCTGGTCGCTCTTGGCGCCCTCGGCCTCCAGCGCGGCCAGGTCGGTCTCGAGGCGCCCGAGGCGCTCCGCGATCTGGCTGTCGCGCTGGTCCTGCAGGGTCTTGATCTCGAGCCGGAGCTCGTTCTCGAGGCCGGGCATGTCCTCGTGGCGAGCATCCTCGTCCACGCTGATCACCATGTAGGCGGCGAAGTAGATGACCTTCTCGAGGTCCTTCGGCGCCATGTCGAGCAGGTAGCCGAGGCGCGACGGGACGCCCTTGAAGTACCAGATGTGCGTGACGGGCGCGGCGAGCTCGATGTGGCCCATGCGCTCGCGGCGGACCGCGGACTTGGTGACCTCGACGCCGCAGCGCTCGCAGACGATGCCCTTGAAGCGCACCCGCTTGTACTTGCCGCAGGAGCACTCCCAGTCGCGGCTGGGTCCGAAGATCTGCTCTCCGAAGAGGCCGTCCTTCTCGGGCTTCAGCGTGCGGTAGTTGATGGTCTCGGGCTTCTTGACCTCACCGTGCGACCAGCGGCGGATGTCGTCGGCCGTGGCCAGGCCGATCCGCAGCTCATCGAAAGTTGTTACGTCGAGCAATTTTCCTTCTCTCCTTGGAAAGCTTCGAGTCGAAAGTCGTGTCGGGCTTAGATGTCGTCGATGCTGGACGACTCGAAGCGGGTGGAGATGTTGATGCCGAGCTCCTCCGCCGCGCGGAAGACCTCGTCATCCGTGTCGCGCAGGCTGACCGCCTGGCCGTCCGCCGAGAGGACCTCGACGTTCAGGCAGAGGGACTGCATCTCCTTGATCAGGACCTTGAAGGACTCGGGGATACCCGGTTCCTGGATGTTCTCGCCCTTGACGATGGCCTCGTACACCTTCACGCGGCCGAGGATGTCGTCCGACTTGATGGTGAGGAGCTCCTGGAGCGCGTAGGCCGCTCCGTATGCCTCGAGCGCCCACACCTCCATCTCGCCGAACCGCTGGCCGCCGAACTGGGCCTTACCGCCCAGGGGCTGCTGCGTGATCATCGAGTAGGGACCCGTCGAGCGCGCGTGGATCTTGTCGTCCACCAGGTGGTGCAGCTTCAGGATGTACATGTAGCCGACCGAGACGGGCTCGGGGAACGGCTCGCCGGAGCGGCCGTCGAACAGGCGCGTCTTGCCGCTGGACCCGATGAGGCGGTCGCCGTCGCGGGTGACCGTCGTCGAGTCGAGCAGGCCGGCGATCTCCTCCTCGAGCGCTCCGTCGAACACCGGGGTGGCGACCTTCGTGCCGGCCGGGGCCTGGCGCGCGTGGTCGGGCAGGCGCTCGGCCCACTTCGGCTTGCCCTCGACCTCCCAGCCCTGCTTGGCGATCCACCCGAGGTGGGTCTCCAGGACCTGGCCGAAGTTCATGCGGCCGGGGATGCCGAGCGGGTTGAGGATGACGTCGACCGGGGTCCCGTCGGCGAGGAACGGCATGTCCTCGACCGGCAGGATCTTGGAGATGACGCCCTTGTTGCCGTGACGGCCGGCGAGCTTGTCGCCCTCGGTGATCTTGCGCTTCTGCGCGATGAACACCACGACGCGCTGGTTGACGCCCGAGCCGAGCTCGTCGTCGCCGTCCTGCGAGTCGAAGACCTTGACGCCGATGATCGTGCCCTGCTCGCCGTGGGGCACCTTCAGGGACGTGTCGCGGACCTCGCGGCTCTTCTCGTTGAAGATCGCGCGCAGCAGGCGCTCCTCGGCGCTGAGCTCGGTCTCGCCCTTCGGCGTGACCTTGCCCACGAGGATGTCGCCGGGGCGGACCTCGGCGCCGATGCGGATGATGCCGCGCTCGTCGAGGTCGGCGAGCAGCTCCGGGCTGACGTTGGGGAGGTCGCGGGTGATCTCCTCCTTGCCGAGCTTGGTGTCGCGCGCGTCGACCTCGTACTCCTCGATGTGGATGGAGGAGAGGGTGTCGTCCTTGACCAGGTTCTGGCTCAGGATGATGGCGTCCTCGAAGTTGTGGCCCTCCCACGGCATGAACGCGACGAGCAGGTTCTTGCCGAGCGCGAGCTCGCCGTTCTCCGTGGCGGGGCCGTCGGCGATGACCTCGCCGGCCTCGATGCGGTCGCCGGCCGAGACCAGGACGCGGTGGTTGTAGCTCGTGCCCTGGTTGGAGCGGTCGAACTTGCGCAGGTAGTAGGTCTGCGTGCCGCCCGCGTCGAGCTGGATGGTGACGACCTCGGCCGAAACCTCCTGCACGACACCCGCGGCGTCGGCGGTGAGGACGTCGCCGGCGTCGATCGCCGCGTAGCCCTCCATGCCGGTGCCGACGAGCGGGCTCTCGCTGCGCAGCAGCGGGACGGCCTGACGCTGCATGTTCGCGCCCATGAGGGCCCGGTTCGCGTCGTCGTGCTCGAGGAACGGGATGAGCGAGGTCGCGACCGACACCATCTGGCGCGGGGAGACGTCCATGTAGTGGACGTTCTCCTTCGCGACGAGCTCCACCTCACCGCCCTTGGGGCGGACGAGGACGCGGTCCTCCGCGAAGCGGAAGTCCTTCGTGAGGGGCGCGTTGGCCTGGGCGACGAGGAACTCGTCCTCCTCGCTGGCCGTGAGGTAGTCGATCGTGTCGGTGACCACGCCGTCGACGACGCGACGGTACGGGGTCTCGATGAAGCCGAACGAGTTGATGCGGGCGAACGACGCCAGCGAGCCGATCAGGCCGATGTTCGGGCCTTCCGGGGTCTCGATGGGGCACATGCGGCCGTAGTGCGACGGGTGGACGTCGCGGACCTCGACGCCGGCGCGCTCACGGGACAGACCACCCGGGCCGAGCGCCGAGAGGCGGCGCTTGTGGGTGAGACCCGCGAGCGGGTTGTTCTGGTCCATGAACTGCGACAGCTGGCTCGTACCGAAGAACTCCTTGATCGCGGCGACGACGGGGCGCACGTTGATCAGGGTCTGCGGCGTGATGGCCTCGATGTCCTGCGTGGTCATGCGCTCGCGGACGACGCGCTCCATGCGGGACAGGCCGGTGCGCACCTGGTTCTGGATGAGCTCGCCGACCGCGCGGATGCGGCGGTTGCCGAAGTGGTCGATGTCGTCCACGTCGAGGCGGAGCTCGACGGGCTTGCCGTCGCGCGTGCCGTTCATCTTCGTCTCGTTGGCGTGCAGCGAGACGAGGTACTTGATGGTCGCGAGGATGTCCTCGACCGTCAGCACCGAGTCGGTGAGCTGCTTGTCGATGCCGAGCTTGCGGTTGATCTTGTAGCGACCCACCTTCGCCAGGTCGTAGCGCTTCGGGTTGAAGTAGAAGTTGTCGAGCAGCGCGCGGGCGGCCTCGGCGGCGACCTGCTCGCCGGGACGGAGCTTGCGGTAGATGTCCTTGAGGGCCTCCTCCTTGGTGAGGATGGAGTCCTTCTCGAGCGTGAGCTCGATGGACGCGACGCCCTTGAATTCCTCGAGGATCTGCTCGCTGGTGAGGCCGAGGGCCTTCAGGAACACGGTGACCGACTGCTTGCGCTTGCGGTCGATGCGGACACCGACCTGGTCGCGCTTGTCGATCTCGAACTCGAGCCAGGCGCCGCGGGACGGGATGACGCGGGCGGAGTAGATGTCCTTGTCGGAGGTCTTCTCCTGCTGGCGCTCGAAGTACACGCCGGGCGAGCGGACGAGCTGGGACACGACGACACGCTCGGTGCCGTTGATGATGAACGTGCCCTTCTCCGTCATGAGGGGGAAGTCGCCCATGAAGACCGTCTGGGTCTTGATCTCACCCGTGAGGTGGTTCATGAACTCGGCCTCGACGTAGAGGGGGGCGGAGTAGGTCTTGCCCCGCTCCTTGCACTCGTCGATGGAGTACTTCTGCTCCTCGAGGTACGGGTTCGTGAACCCGAGCTGCATGGTCTCGCCCAGGTCCTCGATGGGGGAGATCTCCTCGAAGATCTCCTCGAGGCCGGAGTTGAGGGCCAGGTCGGTGCGACCCTGCGCGGTGCCCTCCTCGACCCGGCGCTTCCACGCGTCCGAGCCGACGAGCCAGTCGAAGCTCTCGGTCTGCAGCGCGAGCAGGTCGGGGACGGTGAGGGTGTCAGTGATCTTCGCGAACGAGAGACGCGATGCGTCGCGACCGTTCTGGGGAGTGGGAGTTGCGTTGCGCGCAGCAGCCAAGGAAATTACCTCCGTGGGCCCCGTCGGGCTCCGATGTCGTCGATACGCCGAGACCGACCCGGGTGGTGACCCGTGCCGATCCTGATGGAGTTGCTCGCCACACCTCGCGGGTGGGGCTCGGGATGGACCCGAGCGCACACGATGACCGACCGCAATATGAAGGCAAAAGGGAGTGGGAGCGCAAAGGATCACCATACGGGTCGCGACGCGCCATGTCCAGCGGAATCTTGCATCCTCGGCGTGTCTCGGTGTATAACGTCCGGTCGCCCTGATCCCGGCCCTCCCGCCGCGGGTAGCGTCGGGGCATGAGCGCTCCCTGGCACGTGACCTCCGGCGGCCCCTCGCACGTGCACCGGGCGGGCGACGTGGAGATCCGGAAGGCCTCCGTCGGCCCCATGGACAACGACGCGTACCTCCTCACCGACCTCGACTCCGGCGAGCGCCTGCTCGTCGACGCGGCCGCCGACGTCGACCGGCTGCTGGCCCTGGTGGCGGAGCCGGATCCCGTCGGCCGCCTCGCCGTCGTCGTCACCACCCACGGGCACGCCGACCACCACGGGGCGCTCGCGGCCCTGCTCGACGCGACCGGCGCGACCAGCGCCGTGGGCGCGGCCGACGCGGGCGACCTGCCGGTCGACGCGGACCGGCGGCTCGCGCACGGCGACGAGGTGGCGTTCGGCGGCGTGACGGTCGGCGTCGTCGCGCTCCGCGGCCACACCCCGGGGAGCGTCGCGCTCGTCCTCGAGCCGGGCGACGGCAGCGTGCACCTCTTCACGGGCGACTCGCTCTTCCCCGGGGGCGTCGGGAACACGGGAGGCGACGCGGACCGCTTCCGGCAGCTGGTGGACGACGTGGAGGAGCGCCTCTTCGCGCGCTTCCCCGACGACGCGATCGTGCACCCCGGCCACGGCGACGCGACGACGCTCGGCGCCGAGCGCGGATCCCTCGCCGGCTGGCGGGCGCGCGGCTGGTGACGGGACGCCGGGCCGCCCGGTCGACGCCCGGGGCCTGCGCCTAGGCTGAGGAGATGCCCGAGCACCCGTCGACCGTCCTGTCCCTGAGCGGGCACCGGGCCGTCATCGAGCCCGACCGGTTCGTGCCGGGCGCGTACCAGCTCGTGGTCGACGGCACGCCCCAGTCGCACGTGAACATGGACGACCCGGGTGAGCTGTTCTTCGAGTACGTGCAGCGCACGGGGCACGTCATCGACCTGCTCGGCGACCCCGGCCAGCCCATCACGGCGCTGCACCTCGGCGCCGGCGCCCTCACCATCCCGCGGTACGTCGAGGCCACCCGGCCCGGATCCCGCCAGCAGGTCATCGAGCTGGAGCAGGACCTCGTCGACCTCGTGCGCGAGCACCTGCCGTGGTCGCGGAAGGCCTCCATCCGGCTCCGCTACGGCGACGCGCGCGACGTGCTGGGGCGGCTGCCGCAGGGCCTCCGCGGATCCGTCGACCTCGTCGTGACGGACGTGTTCAGCGGCGCCCGCACGCCCGCCCACATCACGAGCCGCGAGTTCCACGCGGAGGCGGCGTCGTTCCTCGCGCCCGGCGGGATCATGACCGTCAACGTCGCCGACGGCCACGGCCTCGCGTTCGCGCGCGGGCAGGCGGCGACCATCCGGGACGTGCTGCCGCACGTCGCCGCGCTCGCCGAGACGCAGGTGCTCAAGGGCCGCCGCTTCGGCAACGTCGTGTTCGCGGCGTCGGCCACGCCGCTCCCGTTCGACTTCGTCCCGCGCCTGCTCGCGGGCGGGCCGCACCCCGCGAAGGTCGTCGAGGGCCGCGAGCTCGCCGACTTCATCGCGGGCGCGTCCGTCGTCACCGACGCCACCGCCGTGCCGTCCCCCTCCCCCGCCCGCAGCGTCTTCCAGACGAGGCCCTGACCGGGCACCCGGGCGACGTCGCCCGCCGATCCACCGGAGTCCCATGAACCGCCGCTCCCGCACCCGCCCGGCGCGCCTCGCCGCGCTCGGGCTCGCCGCCCTCGTCGCGCTCACGGGCTGCACCACCGACGACGGCTCGCCCGTGGACGTGCGCGCGACCGAGCCGCCGTCGCCCTCCCCCACGAGCACGGACGCGGCGAGCGCCGGCGTCGCCCCCTCCGGCACCCCGACGGCGATCACGACGGGCCTCGTGTCGCCGTGGTCGACCGCGGAGCTGCCGTCGGGCGCGCTGCTCGTCAGCGAGCGGGACACGGCCCGGATCGTCGAGGTGCTCGGCGACGGGACCACGCGCACGGCCGGCACGGTCGCGGGCGTGGGTCCGCTCGGCGAGGGCGGGCTGCTCGGGATCGCCGTCCGCGAGGCCGAGGGCGCCACGCAGCTCTACGCGTACCTGACGAGCCCCGTCGACAACCGCATCGTGCGCATGGACGTCACGGGCGAGCCCGGATCGCTCGGGCTCGGGCCGGCCGAGGACGTCGTCACGGGGATCCCGCGCGACGCGAACCACAACGGCGGCCGCATCGCGTTCGGTCCCGACGGCATGCTCTACGCGACCACGGGCGACGCGAACCTCCGCGACGCCGCGCAGGACCCGATCTCGCTCGCCGGCAAGATCCTCCGCCTCACGCCCGACGGGCAGGGCGCGCCCGACAACCCGACGCCCGGCTCGCCCGTCTACTCGCTCGGGCACCGGAACCCGCAGGGGATCGCATGGGACGCCGACGGCAACCTCTGGTCCGCGGAGTTCGGGCAGGACACCTGGGACGAGCTGAACCTCATCCGGCCCGGCGGGAACTACGGCTGGCCGGTCGTGGAGGGCGCGACGGACGACGCCGCTGACGACGGGTACGTCGACCCCGTGCACCAGTGGAGGACCGGCGACGCGAGCCCGAGCGGCATCGCGGTCGCGGGCGACACGATCTTCATGGCGGGCCTCGGCGGCCAGCGCCTCTGGGTCATCCGGCCCGGCGCCGTCGTCACCGACCCCATCCCCGACGAGCGCGTGACCGAGTTCTACACGCGCGAGTTCGGCCGGATCCGCGACGTGCAGGCCGCACCCGACGGCTCGCTGCGCATGCTCACGAACAACACCGACGGCCGCGGGACGCCGCGCGAGGGCGACGACAAGCTGCTCCGGGTCGAGCTCATGCCGATCCAGGCGGGATAATCTCTTCCTCGTGACAGGCACCGCGATCATCATCGGCTACGACAGGGACACCCTCCGGGAGAAGGTGGACCTGCGGGCGGCCGGCGAGCGCCTGGACGAGCTGGAGAACCTCCGCAGCCTCTCCGCGATCACCGAGAAGGTGGCGCTCCTGCGCATGCTCGGCCGGCTCGACGAGGCGTGGGACATGGCGAACGCCGCGGTCCGCCAGGCGCGCTTCACGGGCGACCGGGAGACGCTGCTCGCCTGCCGCATCCGCCGCGCCCAGGTGCAGCAGTACCAGGGCAAGCTCGACATCGCGCTCCAGGACCTCGGCGGCTGCGTCGACGAGGCCCGCGCGCACGAGTGGTACGCGCTGGAGGCCTTCGCGCTCCAGCACCGCGGCAAGGTGCACTTCGACCGCGGCGACTACCGCCTCGCGCTCAGCGACTTCGAGGACGCGTACACGCTCCGCACCCGCGAGGGCCTGCCCAGCGACCAGCTCGAGAGCTCGGCGCTCGCGATCGACGTCGCCAAGGAGCGCATCGCCGCCCAGCCCGCGTGATGGGCCCCCTCCTCCCCCGGCCGACGGCGGCCGGCCGTGGCTGATCTCGCCCGCGTGCGCATCTGGGCCGAGGCCCTGATCGCGCTGCACCTCGACCCCTCCTGGTCCTTCGCGTTCGACCACGCCCGCACGCGGGCCGGCGCCTGCCACTACGGCGACAAGCGCATCACGGTGTCGCGGCACCTCGCGGGGCGCTTCGAGGACGACGAGATCCACCAGGTGCTGCTGCACGAGGTCGCGCACGCGCTGGCCGGATCCCGCGCCGGGCATGGCCCGAGGTGGAAGAAGGTGGCCGCGGAGCTCGGCTACGAGGGATCGCGGCTGCACTCGGGCGCCGTCGCCGAGGAGCTCGCGCCGTGGGTGGGCGCGTGCCCGGCCGGCCACGCGCACTTCCGCTACCGGAAGCCGACCCGGCCGCTCGCCTGCGGGCTGTGCTCGAAGCGCTTCGACCGGGCGCACCTCATCGCGTGGACCAAGCGCGAGGTGCCGTCGGGATCCTCGGCGGCCTCCGCGCACCGCGAGGGCGCCGCGTGAGCCGGGCGCCCGGATCCGAGCGGCCGACCGGGCAGTGGATCGACGACCCCGACGGCCTGCGCTGGTTCCTCGACACGGGCGCCGTGAGCCTCGACCTCGCCTACACGGGCGCGCTCGGGGATCCGGAGCCGCGCGAGACGCTGCCCGACGTGGCCGCGCTCGGCGCCTGGCTGAGCGAGCACCTGGCGCCCGTCTCGGAGCCGGGCGAGCGCGACCTCGCGGACGCGCGCACCCTCCGGCAGGCGATCGGCGACATCGCGGCGGCCCTCGCCGACGGCCGGGAGCCCGCGCCGCGCGATGTCGACGTGCTCAACCTGTACGCGGCGACGCCCGACCTCCCGCCGGCGCTCGGCGGCGGATCCCGCCAGGCCGGCCGGGCGCTCGCCCGCCCCGCGCAGGCGCTCGCGTCCGCCGCGCGCGACGCGGTGGCGGTGTTCGGGGCGGGATCCGAGCGCATCCACCGCTGCTCGGCCGACGACTGCACGGTGCTCTACCTCGACACGACCCGTTCGGGCACCCGCCGCTGGTGCTCGATGCGGCGCTGCGGCAACCGCGCGAAGGTGCGCGCCCACCGCGCGCGGCAGCTGCGGGAGCGGCGGACGGGGATCCCGGCCCGCGTGGCGCCCCTGCGGACCGCGACCCCCGCCGCGCCCGTGCCCGTCCGCGGACGCGACGACGGCCCGGGAGCCGGAGCCCCCGAGCCGTCGTGACCGATCCGCGTCACTCGCCGACGCGGACCTCCTTCCAGAACGCGAGGTAGCCGCTGTAGTCGCGGCCCACGCGGTCGAACGAGGAGGGGATGGGCGTCGGGTACGACCAGGCGCGGTCCTGCAGGACGGTGTCGCCGTCCTTCACGGAGTAGTACTGCGTGTCGCCCTTCCACGGGCAGTGGTAGGGCGTGCTGGTCTCCGCGAGGAGCGACATGTCGACGCTCGCGGGCGGGAAGTACCAGTTGCCCTCGATCTCGATGAGGTCGTCCTTCGGGGCCTCGGCGACGGTGACGCCGTTGATGACTGCCTTCATGGGGTGCCTTTCCTGACGGTGCGTGCGTCGCGCGGGCGGCGGCGCCTGACACAGCAGAACACGCGCGCCTGGGGGCGTGTTCCCGCGGCGGGCGACGGCGGCGGGATCCGGCCAGGGCGGGCGGCCGACGGCCGGGCGATGCGGCGGCCGGGTGGCCGGGTGGCCGGGTGGTCCAGTGGCCAGGTGGTCCGGCGGCTCGGCGGCTCGGCGGCTGAGCGGTCCGTGGGGTCAGGCGTCGCGGTGGAGGCGGTGCACGACCACGTCGGCGGGACCCGCGGCGAGCGCCTCGGCGACCGCCCCGTCGTGTCCGGCGGCGGCGAGGCGGCGGGCGGAGACGCTCGCGGTCACGAGGTGCCCGACGGCCGGTCGGAGCTGCTGGTACGCCGCGCACGCGACGGCGGCCTCGGGCGACGTCGCGTCGATCCCGAGGGCGGCGAGCGCGTCGACCACGGCGCCCGCGGCGAGCTGGTCCTCGGCGCAGGCGCGCCAGGACCCGTCGGCCTCCACCGCGCCCGCGGCCACCACGGCCACGTACGCGCGGCGGCCGAGCGCGGTCTGGAGGGCGAGGATCCAGTCGGCGACGGCGGGGGCGTCGGCGAGCCCGGCGCTCACGACGGCCGGGCGCGCGGGCATGGTCGCGAGGACCTCGTCGCGCCGGGCGGCGGTGGGCGGCGGGACGGACGGCAGGGCGTCGACCCAAACGATGACGTCGGCGCCGGTCGCGATGCGGCGGGCGCCGGCCACGCCGCCGTCGAGCCGCACCTGGTAGCGGGCCTGCGTCGACGGGTCCGGGTCCGGGTGCGCGGCGTCAGCGGAGGAGGTCACGATCCGATGCTACGGGCGTCCACGGCCCGGACCCTCCGCGGATGACGCGGCGCGACGGCTCGGGCGCCCCGCGGCGCATGGCCTGCCGGATCACCTCGAAGTCGTCGCGCGTGATCTCGAGCAGCCCCGGCGCGAGCTTCCGGCCCCACTCGAGCGAGTCGCGCGTGAAGTCGAGCACGGGGACGAGCGGGCGGATGGGCGCGTCGACCGCGCCGAGGTCCCACTCCATCCGGCGCCGCCACGGCCGCCACTCGCCGACGCGGCCCTGGTACGGCGCGGCGTCGGCGACCCGGCCGATCGCCGTGAAGGAGCGGAGGAGCTGCCCGTCGGGGTACGACTCGCGCGGCGAGTAGTAGACGAAGCCGTCGGCCTCGCCGAGTCGCTCGACGGGTTCGCGGGCGCCGCGGTTGACCTGCGCGATGCCGAGGTCCAGGCCGTCGAGCACGCGGTCGCGCGAGACGACGCCCACCCAGTACCTGATCATGTCCGTCCCATCCTGTCCCACGGCGGCCGGGCGGCGGGCGCGCCCAGCCGCGCGGAGCACACTGGGGGCATGCGCGTGCTGCTGAAGACCATCCTCGACTGCGATCCCGACGCCGCCTGGCGCGCGCTCCACTCGCCCACCGTGATGCGCGAGGTCGCGGGCCCGCTCGTGGACTTCGTGCCGGTGGAGGACGGCGGCTTCCCCTCGAGCTGGGACGGCCGCGAGCACGTCGCCGCGATGCAGACCGGGCCGTTCACGGCCGGTCGCCAGAGCATCCGCCTGCGCGACATGAAGCCGCGCGTCGAGGGCGTGCGCATCGTGCGCGACGACGGTCACGGGATCTCCGGGCTCATGGCGATCCCCACGAGCATGCGGCACAGCATGGCCGTCTCCGCGGATCCCGCGGGCCCGGACGCCGACGGCCGCGTGAAGACCCTCTTCCGCGACCAGCTCGAGTTCGAGGCCGGGCTCCTCGGCCCGGCCATGTGGCCGACCTTCTGGGCCTTCTGGCAGTGGCGCGCGTTCCGGCTGCGCCAGCTCGCGCCGACGTGGGCGTACGACTGGGAGCCCACGGCGGACGACGCCGGCGCCGACTCATCCGCCGCCTGACGAGCGCCCGACGCGGGCTGTCCTCCGGACGATGTCCGGCACCGCGTCCCCGCGCCCCGCGGCGCCCGACGCGTACGGTGTCCCCATGCCCTCCGCCGAGACCGCCCTCCACGTCGCCGACTGGCGCCGCCGCACGCACGAGATGTACGCGGAGGTGCGCTGGGTCGCGCAGACGGATCCCGCGGCCGCGCACGCGATCTGGCGGCGGACGCGCGACGACCTGTTCCGCAGCCACCCGGCGACGCCGCTCCTCCCCGAGCACCGCGCGGACTTCGACCGTCTCGACGTGGCGGACTACGACCCGGCGTGGCGGTTCGAGCTGGAGATCCACGACGACCGCGGCGAGGAGCGCCACGAGGTCGAGACGGGCACCGACGGCGTCGTCCCGTTCGAGCTGCTCGGATCCGTGCACCTCCCCGCGGCCGACGGACGTGAGGCCGGCACCCTCGACGTCTGGCGCCTCGCCAGCTACGGCGGCGGCCTGCACCTGCCGGTGAAGGACGCCTCGCACCGGCGCGAGGGCGGCACCTACGGGGGCGGCCGGTACCTGCTCGACACGGTGAAGGGATCCGACCTCGGCCCGGGTGCGCCCGGTTCGATCGTGGTCGACCTCAACTTCGCCTACAACCCCTCCTGCGCCTACGACCCCGAGTGGGCCTGCCCCCTCGCGCCCGCCGGGAACGTGCTCGGATTCGAGGTGCCCGTGGGCGAGATGGGCTTCTCCCCGAGCTGACCTGCTACGGTGGGAGGACTTGCGAGCACACCATCGTGCTCCCTGCGTCGAGAGAACGCGTTCCCTCCTCGCCCCGATCAGATCGCCGCACAGGCCGACGGGGTCGAGTGACATCTTTCTTTTGGCGAACGGATGCGCCCATCGGCGCCTTCGCCATCCTCCGCTTCCGTGCGTCATCGCACATCCCGAGAACGCACACCGGGGCGGACCCCTGCCTGGAAGGCAACTCCCCCGCATGTCCACTGACACCTTCGGCGCGCTCGGCGTGCCCGCACCCCTCGTCCAGGCCCTCACGGCGAACGGCATCACGACGCCGTTCCCCATCCAGGTCGACACGCTCCCCGACACCCTGAACGGCCGCGACGTGCTCGGCCGCGGCAAGACGGGCTCCGGCAAGACGCTGGCGTTCGCCATCCCGATGATCGCGCGCCTCGGCGGCGGTCTCGCCGGCGGCCGTCGTCGCCCGGGCCGCCCGCTCGGCCTCATCCTCGCGCCGACCCGCGAGCTCGCCACGCAGATCACGGCCGCCATGGCGCCGCTCGCGGAGGCGTACAACCTCACCACCACGACGATCTTCGGCGGCGTCTCGCAGCAGCGCCAGGTCGCGGCCCTCAAGGCCGGCGTCGACGTGGTCGTGGCCTGCCCCGGCCGCCTCGAGGACCTCATGAAGCAGGGCTTCGTGAACCTCGACGCCGTGGAGATCACCGTCCTCGACGAGGCCGACCACATGGCCGACCTGGGCTTCCTGCCCGTCGTGACGCGGATCCTCGACAAGACCCCGAACACCGGCCAGCGCATGCTGTTCTCCGCCACGCTCGACAACGGCGTGGACAAGCTCGTGCGCCGCTACCTGCACGACCAGGTGCTGCACTCCGTCGACGAGGCGAACTCGCCCGTCGCGGCCATGACGCACCACGTGTTCGAGGCGACCGACGTCGAGGCCAAGCGCCTCCTCGTGCAGAAGCTCGCGTCCGGCTCCGGCCGCCGCATCCTCTTCATGCGCACGAAGCACCACGCGAAGAAGCTCGCGAAGCAGCTCACCGACGCGGGCATCCCGTCGGTGGACCTGCACGGCAACCTCTCGCAGGTCGCCCGCGACCGCAACCTCGCGGCGTTCTCCGCGGGCGACGTCAAGGTCCTCGTGGCCACCGACGTCGCGGCGCGCGGCGTGCACGTCGACGACATCGAGCTCGTGATCCACGTCGACCCGCCGGCCGAGCACAAGGCGTACCTGCACCGCTCGGGCCGCACGGCGCGCGCGGGCTCCGCGGGCGACGTCGTCACGATCATGCTGCCGGCGCAGCGCAAGGACGTGCAGCTCCTGATGCGCAAGGCCGACATCCACGTCACGCCGCAGCAGGTCACCGAGTCCTCCCCCGCCGTGGCCGAGCTGACGGGCGCCGTCGCGGCGTACGTGAAGCCCGCGCCCCGCGAGACGAAGTCGGTCCGCGAGACCACCCAGCGCCAGTCGCAGGGCGGCCGCGCCAACGGTGCCGGACGCTCGCAGGGCGCCAACGCGCAGCGCAAGCGCGCGGCCCGCGACGGCGCGCCCGTCGGCGGCGGTCGCCGTGAGGGCGCCGCATCGGGTCGCCGCGACGGCGCCGCATCCGGCGGACAGCGCGGCGGCGGCACGCCCCGCACCTTCAGCACCTCCTCCGAGGGCTTCGGCGGCGGCTCGTCCGTCGGCACCGCGCGTCCCCGCCAGGAGCGCCCCGCGGCCTCCGGCGGCGCCGCGGCCGGCGGTCGTGCGCGCACGCACCGCCGCGTCTCCAGCGGACGCTAGACCGCGCGGCGTGCAGCGCACGCCGGCATGACACCGAGGGCCCCCGTCGACGACGGGGGCCCTCCGTCGTCCTCGCGCCGCCGATCCGGGACGGCGCGCACCCGCGCCGACGACGCGTCCGTGCCCCGATCCTCCACAGTCGAGGCACGACCTGGGGACGGTCGCGCGGGATCCCAGGCGCATGCGGCTACGGTGTGCCAATGACTCGCGCCGCCCTCGCCACCCGTGGCCCCTACCGCAAGGGCCTGGAGCGCAGGGAGCTCCTCATCCGCACGGCCATCGAGGTCTTCGCCGAGCAGGGATACCGCGGCAGCTCGCTGCGCGAGATCGCCTCCCGCGCCGAGATCACGCCGGCCGGCCTGCTGCACCACTTCACCGGCAAGGAGGAGCTGCTCCTCGCCGTGCTGGCGCGCCGCGAGGAGCGCCTCGCTGCCGCCATCGAGCTGCACCGCCCGCGCAGCGTCGCGGAGCACGCGGCCGTCGTCATCGCCGACGGCGAGCAGAGCGCGTGCCTCACGCGCGTCATCGCCGTCGTGTCGTCGGAGGCGTCCGCTGCCGGTCACCCGCTGCACCTGCTCTTCCGCGAGCGCCGCGCCCGCGAGCTCGAGCGCATCACGGCCGGCGTCGTCGTCGACCAGGCGCGCGGCCTCATCGATCCCGGGCTCGACCCGGAGGCGGCGGCAGCCGTCGTGCTCTCCGCCATGGACGGGCTGCACGTGCAGCGCTGCTACGGCGTCGGCGCGGGTGCGAGCGAGGCCTTCGAGGACCTGCGCCGCCACTACCTCGAGCCGCCGGCGTTCGCGGAGCGCGCGGCCGCCGTCTGATCCCGGTCGCTCCGCTCCACCCCTCGGCCCGCGCCCTCGGCGCGGGCCGATCGCCGTCCGGGCGGTGCCCGCGCTCGGGGCGTCGACCGGCTAGGGCAGCACGCCCACCGAGGCGAGGGCCGCGCGGAGCAGCGCGCCGCGGCCGCCCTCCATGTCAGCGGAGACGGCGTCGGACGCGGCCTCCTCGGGCGTCATCCACGTGATCTCGAGCGCGTCCTGGCGCGGATCGCACGTGCCGGTCACGGGCACCACGTAGGCGAGCGACACGGCGTGCTGCCGGTCGTCCGTGTACGGGCTCGCACCGGGGAAGGGGAAGTACTCGGCGACCGAGAACGGCGTCGGGTTCGCGGGGAGCTGCGGGAACGCCATCGGCCCGAGGTCCTTCTCGAGGTGGCGGAACAGCGCGTCGCGCAGGGTCTCGCCGTACATGACGCGGCCGGAGACGAGCATCCGGGTCATCTGGCCGGTGACCGTGGCGCGCAGGAGCACGCCGATGTCCTTCACCCGGCCCATGCCGTCGACCCGCACGGGCACGGCCTCCACGTAGAGGAGGGGCAGCCGCTGCCGGATCTGCGCGAGCTCCACGTCCGACAGCCAGCCGGAGTTCGGGTCGGGGATGTTCGGGTCCGGGGTGCGAACGGTCATGGTCCATTGTGACCCACGGCCGGAGCGCGGCGACCACCCGGCGCGCTGGCGGACGGGTGCCGTCGTCCGCGCGCCCGTGCTCGTGGCTGTCGTAGTGGACACCGCCGGCCCGGCGCCGCCCAGGGGCGGATGCGAGGATGGGCGCGCCGGCCGATCCCCGCGTCCGCGCATCCGCCGCCGCCCGGCCCGTCGACGAGGACATCCGTGACCGCTCTCCCGCTGGATCCCGACGCCGTCCTCTGGTCGGCCTCCATCGCCGAGCTCGCCGATCGACCGCTGCTCCTGCTGCTGCACGGCTACGGCTCGCACGAGGGCGACCTCTTCGGGCTGTCGCCGTACCTGCCGCTCGGGCCGGTGGTCGCGTCGCTCCGCGCGCCCCTCCCCCTGCAGGGCGGGTTCGCGTGGTTCCCGATCGTGCCCGGATCCACCGGCGACCCGGATCCGGAGGCCGCCGACGCCGCCGCGCAGGGCGTGCTCGACTGGCTCGACGCGCTGCCCGTGCCGCCGCGATCCGTGGGCCTGCTCGGCTTCAGCCAGGGCGGCGCGACCGCGCTCCAGCTGCTGCGGCTCGCGCCCGGACGGTTCTCGTACGCGGTGCAGCTCAGCGGGTTCTCCGTGCGCGGCGAGCACGCGGGCGATGCGGCGCTGGCAGCCGGGCCGACGCCGGTCTTCTGGGGCCGCGGCACGGCCGACCAGGTGATCCCGGACGCGGCCGTCGCCCGCACGAGCGCGTGGATCGGCGCCCACACCGACCTCACCGAGCGCATCTACGAGGACCTCCCGCACTCGGTGTCGGCGCCGGAGCTGCGGGACGTGTCGGCGTTCATCCGCGAGCACGCGGGCTGACGCGGGACCAGGCCGCGCGGCCTTCGTCCGGCGAGAGCCCGGCGAGCATCCGGCCGGGCGCCGATGTCGGTGGTCCGGAGGAGGATGAGCAGATGGATCCCGTCCTCGCGCGCTTCTCCCCGGCCACCCGGGAGTGGTTCCAGGGCGCGTTCCCCGGCCCGACCCCCGCGCAGGTGGGCGCGTGGGAGGCCGTGCAGAAGGGGTCGCACGCGCTCGTCGTGGCGCCCACCGGATCCGGCAAGACGCTCGCGGCGTTCCTGTGGTCCATCGACCGGCTGGCCTCGCGGCCCGCGCCGGAGGATCCGATGCGCCGCACGCGCGTCCTCTACATCTCGCCACTGAAGGCGCTCGCGGTCGACGTGGAGCGCAACCTCCGCTCGCCGCTCGTGGGCATCGTGCAGACGGCGAAGCGGCTGGGCGCCGAGCCGCCCGAGGTCACCGTCGGCGTGCGCTCGGGCGACACCCCCGCGGCCGACCGGCGCGCGCTCGCGAAGACGCCGCCGGACATCCTCATCACCACGCCCGAGTCGCTGTTCCTCATGCTCACCTCCGCCGCGCGCGAGACGCTCGCGGGGGTCGAGACGGTCATCGTCGACGAGGTGCATGCGGTCGCGGCCACCAAGCGCGGCAGCCACCTCGCGCTCTCGCTCGAGCGGCTCGACGCGCTGCTCGAGAAGCCCGCCCAGCGGATCGGGCTGTCAGCCACCGTGCGGCCGCCCGAGGAGGTGGCGCGGTTCCTCGGCGGGCGCTCGCCCGTGTCGATCGTGTCGCCGAAGAACACCAAGGAGTTCGACCTCCGGGTCATCGTGCCGGTCGACGACATGACCGAGCTCGGCACCACGGCGCCGCTCGAGGGGTCGGCGGCGCAGGGCGACGCGCCGCAGCAGGGGTCCATCTGGCCGCACGTGGAGGAGGGCATCGTCGACCTCGTGCTCCAGCACACGTCGTCCATCGTCTTCACGAACAGCAGGCGGCTGGCGGAGCGGCTCACGGCCCGGCTCAACGAGATTTACACCGGGCGCATCGAGGAGGGGCGGATCGACGCGGAGGGGCGGGTGATCGCGTCCGGCTCGGCGGAGGCCACCGCGGATGCCGTGCCCGTGCTCGCGGGGGCCGCGGCGCTCACGTCCGCGACGTCGACGTCGTCGGGCGGCGGCGCGGACGCCACCGCGTTCTCCGCCACACGCCGCACGGCCGCGCGCCCGCCCGCCGAGGTCATGGCGCAGGCGGGGAGCACGGAGGGCGCGGATCCGGTGCTCGCCAAGGCGCACCACGGATCCGTCTCGAAGGAGCAGCGCGCCCTCATCGAGGACGACCTGAAGTCCGGGCGCCTGCGCTGCGTGGTCGCCACCTCGAGCCTCGAGCTCGGCATCGACATGGGCGACGTCGACCTGGTCGTGCAGGTCGAGGCGCCGCCGTCGGTCGCGAGCGGCCTGCAGCGCGTCGGCCGCGCCGGGCACCAGGTGGGGGAGGTCTCGCGCGGCGTCATCTTCCCCAAGCACCGGGCCGACCTCATCCACTCGGCCGTCGCCGCCGAGCGCATGGCGAGCGGGCAGATCGAGTCGTTGCGCGTGCCCGCGAACCCGCTCGACGTGCTCGCGCAGCAGACGGTGGCGGCCGTCGCGCTCGAGTCGGTGGGCGTCGAGGAGTGGTTCGACATCGTGCGGCGGAGCGCGCCGTTCGCGACCCTGCCGCGCTCCGCGTACGAGGCCACGCTCGACCTGCTGAGCGGCCGCTACCCGTCCGACGAGTTCGCGGAGCTGCGACCGCGCATCGTGTGGGACCGCGACGAGGGCACCATCGAGGGGCGGCCGGGCGCGCAGCGGCTCGCGGTCACCTCCGGCGGCACCATCCCCGACCGCGGCCTGTTCGGCGTGTTCATGGTGGGCGAGAAGGCGTCGCGCGTGGGCGAGCTCGACGAGGAGATGGTCTACGAGTCGCGCGTCGGCGACGTGTTCGCGCTGGGGGCCACGAGCTGGCGGATCCAGGAGATCACGCACGACCGCGTGCTCGTCACGCCCGCCTTCGGCGAACCCGGCAAGCTCCCGTTCTGGAAGGGCGACGGGCTCGGCCGGCCGCTCGAGCTCGGCCGCGCCATCGGGGCGTTCGTGCGCGAGCTGTCCGGATCCGCGGTGGACGACGCCCGGGCGCGCGCCGGCCGCGTGGGCCTCGACGACCGGGCCGTGAACAACCTCCTCGCGTTCCTCGACGACCAGAAGAAGGCCACCGGCCACGTGCCGAACGACCGCACCCTCGTGGTCGAGCGCTTCCGCGACGAGCTGGGCGACTGGCGCGTGGTGCTGCACTCCCCCTACGGGATGCAGGTGCACGCGCCGTGGGCGCTCGCGGTCGGGGCGCGCGTCACCGAGCTGTACGGCATCGACGGCGCCACCATGGCCAACGACGACGGCATCGTCGTGCGCATCCCCGAGACCGACGGCGAGCCGCCGGGGGCCGACCTGTTCGTGTTCGAGCCGGACGAGCTCGACGCCATCGTCACGCGCGAGGTGGGCGGATCGGCCCTCTTCGCGTCGCGCTTCCGGGAGTGCGCCGCCCGCGCGCTGCTGCTTCCGCGCTACAACCCCGGCCGCCGCTCGCCGCTCTGGCAGCAGCGCCAGCGCGCGTCGCAGCTGCTCGACGTCGCGCGGAAGTTCCCCGCATTCCCGATCGTGCTCGAGACCGTGCGCGAGGTGCTGCAGGACGTCTACGACCTGCCCGCGCTCACGTCGCTCGCGAAGGACATCGAGGCCCGGCGCATCAAGATCGTCGAGACCACCACGGAGGACGCGTCGCCGTTCGCGCGCAGCCTCCTGTTCAGCTACGTCGGCGCCTTCATGTACGAGGGCGACAGCCCGCTCGCCGAGCGCCGGGCCGCCGCGCTCTCGCTCGACGCCGGGCTGCTCTCGGAGCTCCTGGGCCGGGCGGAGCTGCGCGAGCTGCTCGATCCGGCGGTCATCGCGCGCACCGAGCTGGAGCTGCAGCGGCTCGCGCCCGACCGGCGCGCGAAGGGGCTCGAGGGCGTGGCCGACCTGCTGCGGATCCTCGGGCCGCTCGACGCCGAGGAGGTCGCGGCGCGCCTGGAGCCCGAGGAGGCCGGATCCGCCGCCGACCACCTCGACGCGCTCGTCGCCGGCAAGCGCGCGCTCCGCGTGTCGTTCGGAGGGCAGCCGCGCGTCGCCGCCATCGAGGACGCGAGCCGCCTCCGCGACGCCCTCGGGGTGCCGCTCCCCATCGGCACGCCGCTCGCGTTCGTCGAGCCCGTGGCCGATCCGCTGGGCGACCTCGTCGGCCGGTACGCGCGCACGCACGGCCCGTTCACCATCGCGGACGCGGCCACCGGCATCGGCCTCGGATCCGCCGTCATCGCCGACACGCTCGCCCGGCTCGGCGCTCAGCGGCGCGTGGTCGAGGGCGAGTTCCGGCCGGGCGCCTCCGGCAGCGAGTGGTGCGACGTCGAGGTGCTGCGTCGCCTCCGCAGCCGGTCGCTCGCAGCGCTCCGCAGCGAGGTCGAGCCGGTCGAACGGGCCGCGTACGCCAGGTTCCTCCCGGCGTGGCAGCACGTGGCGGGAGCGGATCGCGAACGCGGGCTCCGCGGTGTCGACGGCGTCCTGCAGGTCATCGAGCAGCTCGCGGGCGCGCCCGTACCCGCCTCCGCGTGGGAGACGCTCGTGCTGCCCGCCCGGGTGCGCGACTACAGCCCTGCGTTCCTCGACGAGCTCACGTCCACGGGCGAGGTCATCTGGTCGGGCGCCGGCACGCTCGCGGGCGCCGACGGCTGGGTCAGCCTGCACCTCGCCGACCAGGTGGCGCTGACGCTCCCCGAGCCCGACGCGCACGACACCGACGAGCTGCAGCGCGAGATCCTCACCACGCTCGGCACGGGCGGCGGCTACTTCTTCCGGCAGCTGAGCGACGCCGTCGGATCCACGGACGACAAGGCGCTCGTCACCGCGCTGTGGGACCTCGTGTGGGCGGGCCTCGTCACGAACGACACGCTGTCGCCGCTGCGGGCGCTGCTCGCGGGCGGATCCACCGTGCACAAGACGCCGCAGCGGGCGCCGCGCGGGCGCATGTACCGCGGCGGGCGGATGCCGCGGCCCGACATGCCCACACGCACCGGGCCGCCGACGGCGGCCGGGCGCTGGTCGATCGTGCCGCTCGCCGAGACCGACGCCACCGTGCGCGCCGCGGGCACGGCCGAGCTGCTGCTGGAGCGGTACGGGGTGGTCACGCGCGGGTCCGTCATGACCGAGCGCGTGCCCGGCGGCTTCGCGCTCACGTACAAGGTGCTCGCGGGCTTCGAGGACACGGGTCGTGCGCGCCGCGGGTACTTCATCGAGACGCTGGGCGCGGCGCAGTTCTCCACCGGCGGCACGGTCGACCGGCTGCGCGGGTTCACGCGGGATCCGGATGCGGGCGAGCGGCCGTTGAACGCGCTGACGCTCGCGGCCACGGATCCGGCCAACGCCTACGGGGCGGCGCTGCCGTGGCCGCAGCTCGACGGGTCGTCGGCCGAGGGGCACGACGGCGCGGGCGCGAGCCCGGACGCCGAGGCAGAGGCAGGCGGCGCGAGCGGCAGCGGCAGCGGCAGCGGCAGCGGCAGCACCGTCGCGCTCGCCGGCAGCGTCGACGCGCGGGGCGAGCGGCCCACCGGCCACCGCGCCGGCCGGAAGGCGGGCGCGCTCGTGGTGCTGGTCGACGGCGAGCTCGTGCTCTACGTGGAGCGCGGCGGCAAGACCGTGCTGCAGTTCGACGACGACGAGGCGGTCCTGCGCGCGGCGGCCGAGTCGCTCGGCGGGATCGTGCGGCGCGGCGGGGTCGCGAAGCTCGCGATCGAGAGGGTCAACGGCGCGTTCATCCTGGGCACGCCGCTCGGGGCGGCGCTGCAGGAGCACGGCTTCTCGGCGACGCCGCGCGGGCTGCGGATGCGGTCGTGAGCGGGCGCGGGCGCGGGCGCGCGGGCACGGTGGCGCGCCCGGCTGCGAGCGCCGACGCCGGCGCGATCGCGACCCCCGTCGCGGGACGCGCCCGTGCCTGAGGGCGACACCGTCTACCGCACCGCCGCGCACCTGCACGAGGCGATCGGCGGGCAGGTGCTCACGCGCAGCGACTTCCGCGTGCCGAAGTACGCGACGCTCGACCTCGCCGGGCAGGAGGTCGACGAGGTGGTGAGCGTCGGGAAGCACATCCTGCATCGGATCGGCGACGTCACGATCCACAGCCACCTCAAGATGGAGGGCTCCTGGCACATCTACCAGCACGGCACCGCGTGGCGGCGGCCGGCGTTCGAGGCGCGCGTCGTGCTCGAGACGGCGGAGCGCGTCACGGTGGGGTTCTCGCTGGGCGTGCTGGAGGTGATCCCGCGCGACCAGGAGCACACGGTCGTCGGACACCTCGGGCCGGACATCCTCGGGCCGGACTGGGGCGAGGAGGCGGCGGCGGAGGTCGTGCGGCGCATCGAGGCGCAGCCCGACCGGCCCATCGGCCTGGCGCTGCTCGACCAGCGGAACGCCGCGGGCATCGGCAACGTCTACCGGGCCGAGCTCTGCTTCCTGCGCGGCGTGCTGCCCACGCGGCCGGTGCGCGAGGTGGCCGACCTGCCCGCGATGATCGCCCTCGCCCGCCGCACCATGCGCGCCAACCGCGACCGCATCGAGCGCACCACCACGGGCGACCTCCGCCGCGGCCGCACCGACTGGGTCTACGGGCGCAAGGGCAAGCCGTGCCTCCGCTGCGGCACCAGGATCCAGCAGGGCCAGCTCGGCGATCCGGTCCGCCCCGGGATGGGCTCGCAGGACCGGGTCACCTACTGGTGCCCGCGCTGCCAGACCTGACGCGCGCCGCCGACGCACGCGCCACGCATGGCGCCTGCACCCCGCACGGTGCCCGCACCACGCACGACGACCGCACCACGCACGGCGCCCGCCGCGTGCGGGAGGACACGGCGGCCGCGAGGGGCGTCGCGGGGGCGACCGGGATCAGTCCCGCGGCGTCGCCGCCGACGGCAGCTCGGGCGCGGGCTCCCCGCCCGCGGCGATCCGCGCCTCCTCCTTGCCGACGAGCGAGTGGCGGCGTCCGTAGAGGAAGTACACGGCGAAGCCGAGCGCGAGCCAGACGAGGAAGCGCACCCAGGTGAGCGTCGTGAGGTTGAGCATCAGCCACACGCAGAGCACGGCCGAGAGGATCGGCAGCCACGGCATGAAGGGCACGCGGAACGACGCGCGGATGTCGGGGCGCTTGCGCCGCAGCACGATCACGCCGATGCTCACGAGCACGAACGCGGACAGCGTGCCGATGTTGATCATCTCCTCGAGCACGCCGACGTCGGTGAACCCGGCGAGGGCCGCGACCACGACGCCCGCGATGATCTGCACCCGCACCGGCGTGCGGCGCTTCGCCGAGGTGCGGCTGAGGCCGCGCGGCAGGAGGCCGTCGCGGCTCATCGCGAAGACCACGCGCGCGAGGCCGAGCAGCAGCACCATGAGCACGGTGGTGAGGCCGAGCAGCGTGCCGATGGAGATGACCTGCGCCGCCCATCCGGCGCCCACCGCGGTGAAGGCGGTCGTGAGCGACGGCTCCTTCGCGTCCGCCAGCACCGTGTACGGCACCATGCCGGTGAGCACGAGGGTCACGAGCACGTAGAGCACGGTGACGACCGCGAGGCCCGCGAAGATGCCGCGCGGCAGGGTGCGCTGCGGGTCCTTGACCTCCTCGGCGCTCGTGGCGACGACGTCGAAGCCGATGAACGCGAAGAACACGAGCGAGGCGCCGGCGAGCAGGCCGTAGAGGCCGTACTGCGTGGGCTCCTGGCCGCTCGCCCAGGAGAAGAGCGACTGGGTCCAGACGTCGGCCGATGCGCCCTCGGCGGGGCGCTGCGGCGGGATGAACGGCGAGTAGTTCTCGGCCTTCACGTAGAAGGCGCCGACCACGATCACGAACAGCACGACCGCGACCTTGAGCACGGTGAAGACGCTCGAGACGCGGCTGGAGAGCTTGGTGCCGAGCACGAGCAGCACGGTGAAGATCGCGGTGATGAGCACCGCGCCCCAGCTGATACCGAGGCCGAAGACGGTGATGGTCGACGGGATGTCGAGCCCCGCGAGCTTCAGCGCCGACTCCAGGTAGATGCCCCAGTACTTCGCGATGACCGCGGCCGCCGTGAGCATCTCGAGGATGAGGTCCCAGCCGATGATCCACGCGAGCAGCTCGCCCATGGTCGCGTAGGTGAACGTGTACGCGCTGCCCGCGACGGGCACGGCTGAGGCGAACTCGGCGTAGCACATGATGGCGAGGCCGCACGTGACGGCGGCGAGCACGAACGCGAGCGTGACGGACGGTCCGGCGTAGTTCCCGGCGGCCTTCGCGCCGACGGAGAAGATGCCGGCGCCGACCGCGACGGCCACGCCCATCAGCATGAGGTCCCACGTGCCGAGGGAGCGGGTGAGGCTGCGTTCGCCTCCCGCGGCGTCGGCGAGCGACGACTCGATGCTCTTGGTGCGGAACAGGCTCATGGGGCGTCCGTTCGGTGGGGCGGCGGGGAACGGGGATCGAGCCTACCGGCGGGCGGGCCGAGCCCCCGGCCGGGGGCGCTGCTCCGGACTGGTGCGGATCCGCGCCCGATCGACACGCCCGGCCCACCGGCGGAGCAGGAGAAGCAGGAGGAGAAGTGCTCGGCCGACCTAGGCGCGCCCGAGGAGCAGTGCTTCTCTGGAGGAGCGGTCAAGCAGCGTGCCGCGTCCGACACCCGTCCGGAAGGTCCCGAGTGACCGCATCGCTGCGCTCGCGCGCCCCCGTCGCCACCTCGTCCGCCTCGCCGCGTCCAGCCGCATCCGCGCCGCGGACGACGGCGCCGTCGCGGGTGCCGGCGACGCTGCCGCGCACGGCCGCCGTGCCCGCCGGACTCGCCGCCGCGCGCGAGGAGAAGCGCCGGGTGACGCACGACCGGTTCGTGCGCGCCGCCGCCGCGGGCGAGGATCCGACGGGCGAGGCCGAGCGCCGCCGCCTCCACGACCAGATCGTGCTCGACCACCTCGAGCTCGCCGACCAGCTCGCCCGCCAGCACTCGGGCCGCGCCCACGACTGGAGCGACCTCCGCCAGGTCGGCTACCTCGGCCTCGTGAAGGCCGCCCGCCGCTACGACCCCGGCTTCGGCGCGCCGTTCGTCTCGTTCGCGATCCCGACCATCTCCGGCGAGATCAAGCGCCACCTGCGCGACAACGGCTGGGTCGTGCGTCCGCCCCGGCAGGTCCAGGAGCTGCGGCACGCGCTCGTCGCGGTCGCGCCCGCGCTCGCGCAGCGGCTCGGCCGGACCCCGACCGACGCGGAGCTCGCCGCGCACACCGGGCACACGCGCGAGGAGGTCGCCGAGGCGCTGGCCGCGCACTCCAGCCTGCGGCCGGCCTCCCTCGACTTCACGGTGCACGAGGAGGAGGGCACGTCGCTCGCCGAGACCCTCGGAGCCGACGACCCCGGCTACGCCCGCACCGAGCGCAGCGTGCTGCTCGACGCGGCGCGCGGGGTGCTCAGCGAGCGCGACCGGCGGATCCTGCACCTCCGCTTCGTCGACGAGTGCAGCCAGAGCGAGATCGCCGCGGAGCTCGGCGTGACGCAGATGCAGGTGTCGCGGCTGCTCGCGCGCATCCTCGGGCGACTGCGCGCCGAGCTCACGCGCGGCGAGCCGGAGGCGCTGCCCGAGGCCGCGCCGCTCGCGGAGGTGTCGCCGATCCGGGCGCGCGTGGCGGACCGCCGCTCGGCCTGACGTCGGGTGCGGCACCGCGCGACGGGAGCACTGCTGAGCGTGATCGCGGCTGCGGCATCGCGTGGCGGGAGCGCCGCCGGGCGTGATCTCGGGTGCGGCATCCCGCGACGGGAGGGCCGCGGCGCGCGGGGATCGGCTCAGGCGGTGGGCAGCGCACCCGTCTCGATCACGCGGCGGGCGACCTCGACGAGCTTGACGTTGCCGTCCTGCGAGTAGCGGCGGAGCACCTGGAAGGCGCGGTCGGCGTCGAGCGAGAACCGCTCCATGAGGATGCCCTGCGCCTGCCCGATGACGGAGCGCGAGGCGAGGCCGCGGGCGAGGTCGTCGGCGGAGTCCCACGCGGCGAGCGCGATGCGCGCGTGCACGGCCACCTCCTCGGCGACCACGCGATCGGCCTCGCCGAGCGGCCCCGACGCGCGGTGCAGCGCGACGGCACCGGCGCCGAGGTCGCTGTCCGTGCCCGGCACCGCGGAGGCGGCATCGTCCATCCCGACGACCACGACGCCGGATCCGCCGGACGGGTCGGGCGAGGACAGCAGCGCCCGCAGGTCCGCCCCGGTCTCCCCCGCGACGGCGACCTCGGCCGCTCGCGGCAGCACGACGGCGGCGCCCGTGGCGGACGAGGAGTCGAGGAGGGCGGCGAGCAGGAGGTCCACCCCGGCGGCGCGGCTCGGGGCGGAGTGGAACGCGGCGACGACGCGCGCGGGCAGGGCCGACCGGTGCTGCTCCATCCGACTCCTCCCGCTGATCGGGGCGTCGGCGGCTCGATGGGCGGCTCCGCCCTGGCCCGCCGCACCGCGAGGAGACGCCGAGCCCCGGCTCGACGCTACGAGTATCGCACCATGGGTTTGTGCCCAAAGCGAGACGCGGGAGAACTCACGGGGAGACGTCCGCTGCTCCGACGGGCGCGCGGCACCGAGCGCTAGCGTCGGGGCGTGACCGAGCCCTCCGCACCGCACACCCTCATCCGTCGCCCCGCCAACGTGGTCATCGACCTCGCCACGCAGGGCTCCGGCCCGCTGCGCATCGACACCTTCCCCCGCGCGAGCGGCAGACCCGACCCGGGCGTCACCCGCCTCGCCGGCACGGAAGCGGTCGGCGGGGTCCTCACGGTGACGACCGACGGACTCCGGTTCCGCGCGCACCCGGTGAACTTCGTGCGGGGCCAGCTGGACGTGCCGATCGCCCGGATCGCGGACGCCCACGACGCCTCGAGCGGGCTCACCCGCCTTCTCGCGGTGACCCTCGAGACCGGGCAGCGGCTCCTGTTCGTCGTGTGGGGCGGGCAGAAGGTCATCGCGGCGCTCGACGAGGCGCGCGCGCTGTCGGGCTGGGCCGGAGCGTCCGCGAGCGACGACCCCGCCTGATCCGCCGCGGGTCCGATGCGCGCCGCGGTCCACCCGCCGCGCACCCGCGCCTGCCATGCTCGGTGCATGGCCACCCTCATGCGTCCCCGTCGCGGGAAGATCATCGCCGGCGTCTGCGCCGCCCTCGCCAACCGCTTCGGCATCAGCGCGTTCCTCGTGCGGCTGATCTTCGTGATCTCCATCGTGCTGCCCGGTCCGCAGGTGCTGCTGTACCTGATCCTCTGGATCCTGTTCCCCAAGCAGCGCTGACCCGGCCGGTGGGCGCCCCGCCCGCGCGCCGCACCGTAGGCGGCGACCCCGGATCGTCCCGCGCCCGAAACGCCGCCGCAACACCCGGTTCCCAGACTGGGGAGACGCCCCTCCCCCGTCCGGATGGATCTGCATGCCCGCTCGCCGCCGCCCCCGCACGCGGATCAGCGGCGCGTGCGGCCGCGTGGCCCGCGCCCTCGCGGCGGGCGCCCTCGCGACCGCGCTCGCGACCGCGCTCGCGCTCGGCGGCATCGGGATCGGCCTCGGCCTCGGCTCCCCTGTCGCCCGCGCCGCGACGGACGCGCCCGTGACCGCCCCGGCCGTCGTCGGCCTGACCCTCGCCGACGCCGCCGCGCTCCTCTCCTCCGGCGGCACGACGTCGGTCGAGCTGACCCGCGCCTACCTCGCCCGGATCGCCGCCTACGACGACCCGCAGGGCGACCGGAAGGGGCTGAAGGCCGTCATCACCGTCAACGACGAGGCGCTCGCCACGGCCGCCGAGCGCGACGCGGAGCGCGCCGCCGGCACCGTCCGGGGTCCGCTCCACGGCGTGCCCGTGGTGGTGAAGGACAACCTCGCCACCGCCGACATGCCCACCACCGCGGGCAGCGCCGTGCTCCGCGACTACCGCACGGCCGACGACGCGACCGTCGTGGCCCGGCTCCGGGCGGCCGGCGCGATCATCCTCGCGAAGACGAACATGTCGGAGTTCGCGTGGCACGGCACCCACACGCTCAGCTCCGCGCGCGGCCGCACCGCGAACCCGTACGACCTGTCCTGGAGCGCGAGCGGATCCAGCGGCGGCACGGGCGCGGCGGTCGCGGCCGCGTACGCGCCGGCGGGCCTCGGCACCGACTCGTGCGGATCCGTCCTCGGCCCGGCCGCGCACCAGAGCCTCGTGGGATTCCGGCCGACCATGGGCCTCACGAGCACGGCGGGCGTCGTGCCGCTCTCCCCGCGGCAGGACGTCGTGGGGCCGATGACCACCACCGTCGCCGACGCCGCGCTGCTCATGGAGGTGCTCGCGGGGCGCGACCCGGCGGATCCGCTCACCGAGGTCGCCGACGCGCAGCGCACCGACGCCTACGTCGCGGGCCTCCGCCCGGACGCGCTGGCGGGCAAGCGGATCGGCGTCGTGCGCTGGTCGTTCGAGGAGGACCCGGAGAAGCCGGGCCTCGCGGAGACGACCGCGCTGATCGAGCAGGCCGTGCGCGACCTCGAGGCCCAGGGCGCCGAGGTGGTGGAGGTACCGCTGACGCGCGAATTCGTGGAGGGGACGCTGCAGAGCGGCGGCTGGATGGACATGCGCCCGTCCATCGACCGCTTCCTCCGCGAGACACCCGCGACCTGGCCGGCGCGCGTCGCCGCGCGCACCGCGCCCGCGGACGTGCTCACGTTCTCCGACGTGATGGCCGACCGGCCGAGCGCGCTCACCGACGGCGACATCGCGCACTTCCTCGGCCAGCGCGACATCCCGCACCCCGACTACGAGACGGCGATCGCCGAGCAGGACGCGGGCAGGGCCGCGATGGACGCGTTCTTCGTCGAGCACGGGATCGACGCGCTCGCGATGCCGACGAGCGCCACCAGCGCGACGCCCGCCTGGGCCGGCACGACCTTCTGCGACATCGGCGCGAACACGGGCATCCCGTCGATCTCGGTGCCCGCGGGCTTCACGTCGACCGGCGCGCCCGTCGGCCTCGAGCTCGCGGCCCCGCGCAGCCGCGACGGCGACCTGCTCGCCATGGCCCACGCGTACGAGCGGGCGACGATGAACCGGGTCGCGCCCGCGTCGACGCCGGAGCTCGCGGCGTCCGAGGATGCGGAACCGCCGGCGCCCGGCGAGCGCGAGGAGGCGGCGGCGGAAGACGCGACGGATCCCGGGCCAGCGTCCCCGGCATCCGTCCCGCAGGCCGCCGGCGCCGCGCGCATCGCCGGGGTGGGCGTCAACACGCTCGCGCAGAACGCCGTGATCGCCGCGGGACTCGCGCTCGCGGGCGCCGCGGTCGTGGCCGTCGGCGTCCTGCGCCGCCGCCGGTGGGCCGGGGGCCGCGCGGGCTGACCCCGCGGCCCGCGCCCGGAGCGCCGTCCGCATGCGCTGGGAGTCGGGGCCCGGCGCTGGGCGTGTCGCCGCCCGCTCGGCAGGCTGGGGGGACGACGACGAAAGGACTCCCCATGACCGACGTCTCCTCCCAGAGCCCCGCCGACGGCGACGACCGCGAGGTCCTCACCAACCGCCAGGGCCACCCCGTCTACGACAACCAGAACCAGCGCACCGTGGGCGCCCGCGGCCCCGCGACGCTGGAGAACTACCAGTTCCTCGAGAAGATCAGCCACTTCGACCGCGAGCGGATCCCGGAGCGCGTCGTGCACGCGCGCGGCGCCGTCGCGTTCGGCTACTTCGAGGCCACCGGCACGTGGGGCGACGAGCCCATCGCGAAGTACACGCGCGCCAAGCTCTTCCAGGAGGCCGGCAAGCGCACCGACGTCGCGATCCGGTTCTCCACGGTGATCGGCGGCCGCGACTCCTCCGAGGCCGCCCGCGACCCGCGCGGGTTCGCCGTGAAGTTCTACACGGAGGACGGCAACTGGGACCTCGTGGGCAACGACCTCGGCGTGTTCTTCATCCGCGACGCGATCAAGTTCCCCGACGTGATCCACGCGTTCAAGCCCGACCCCGTGACGTTCCGCCAGGATCCGGGCCGCATCTTCGACTTCATCTCGCAGACGCCGGAGTCGATGCACCTCATCGTCAACCTGTTCAGCCCGCGCGGCATCCCCGCCGACTACCGCCACATGCAGGGCTTCGGCGTGAACACCTACAAGTGGGTGGACGCCGACGGCGGCACGAAGCTCGTGAAGTACCACTGGATCCCGAAGGCGGGCGTGAGCAGCATGACGGCGGCCGACGCGGCCGTCGTGCAGGGCGGCGACCTCGGCCACGCCTCAAAGGACCTCTACGAGGCCATCGAGCGCGGCGACTTCCCCGAGTGGGAGCTGCGCGTGCAGCTGATGGACGACCACGACCACCCGGAGCTCGACTTCGACCCGCTCGACGACACCAAGCTCTGGCCCGAGAACGACTTCCCGCCGAAGACCGTCGGGAAGATGGTGCTCGACCGGAACGTGACCAACCACTTCGCCGAGAACGAGCAGCTCTCGTTCGGCACCGGCGTGCTCGTGGACGGCCTCGACTTCTCCGACGACAAGATGCTCGTCGGCCGCACCTTCTCCTACTCGGACGCGCAGCGCTACCGGGTGGGCCCGAACTACCTCCAGCTGCCGGTGAACGCGCCGCAGCACGCGAAGGTGGCGACGAACCAGCGCGACGGGCAGATGACGTTCCACCAGGATCACGGCGGCCAGAGCCCGCACATCAACTACGAGCCGTCCATCGACGGCGGGTTGCGCGAGGGGCAGCACCCGACGCACGACGAGCAGGGTCCGGAGATCACCGGCCGGCTCACCCGGAAGCGGATCCCCCGCACCGACGACTACACGCAGGCCGGCCAGCGCTACCTGCTCATGGAGCAGTGGGAGCGCGACGACCTCGTCGCCAACTTCGTGGAGCTCATCGGGCAGGGCTCGCGCGGCGTGCAGGAGCGCATGGTCTGGCACCTGTACCTGGTGGAGGACGAGCTCGGGCAGCGCGTGGGCGACGGCCTCGGGATCACGCTCGACGAGGTGAAGGACCTGCCGCCGCTGCAGTCGCAGACGCTCTCGGAGGCGGACCTGGCGCGACTCGCGAACCTCGGGCACAACGGTCCGCGCGACGTCACGGGCCTCGTGCTGACGCACTGCGTGCCGGACGCCCGGCGGAACCTGGTCGACGCGGCGTAGGACGCGGCGCCGCGGATCACGCGGGACGACGGAGAGGGGCGGGTGGCATCGGCCACCCGCCCCTCTGGTGCGTCCGGGACGCGGTCGGTCAGCCGCGCGCGGACCGGCGGCGGCGCACGAGCACCAGTCCGCCGCCCGCGACCAGCAGGCCGAGGGCCGCGGCGAGGGTGCCGGGGGCGAGGTCGGATCCGGTGCGGGCGAGGGTCGCGGCGTGCGCGGCGCCGCGGGCGGCGGGGTGGGTGGCAGCGGATCCGCCCCTCGTCGCGCCGGGGTCCGCGGGGGCGGACGAGGCGGCCGGCGCGGGAGACGGATCCACGGTCGCGGCGCCCGCGAGGGAGACCGTGCCGTCGGCCGCGACCGTGATCTTCGCGGTCATCGCGGCCGCGAGGTCGATGCGCTCCCAGCTGCCGGCCGTGCCGAGGTCGAGCGGCTCGCCCGAGTCGATCGCGGTGAGGGCGAGCACCTGGCGGCGCTGGGCGTCGGTCAGCTCGGGGCGGCTGGAGCGGAGGAGCGACTCGGCGCCGTCCGGCACGGTCATCGGCTGGCCGGCGGCACCGACGAGCGGGAAGCCGTAGGTCAGCCGCTGGCGGTAGACCGCGAGCGCCTGGTCGGTCGGGAGGTACGGGGTGTCCGCGGCGACGCAGACCGCGAGCGTCGCGCCGCATCCGGCCTCGAGCACCTGCCGCAGCTCCGACGCGGCCTGCGCGTAGAGGTCGCGGAACTCGGGGTCGGCCCAGCGGCGCTGGACGATCTTCTGGCCCATCATGTGCCCGGCCATCACGTCGATCGGGTAGTGCGCGCCCATCACGATGCGGTTGTTCCCGGCGTCGGACGCGCGGGCGAGGATCTGCGGGGCGAGCTCCGGCAGCATCGTCGCGAGCGAGACACCCTGCCAGAACGCCTGCGACGTGTGGCCGCTCGGGTAGGAGCCGTCGTGGCCGGCCCACGCGTTGCCGCCGGGCTTGTCGCGGTACTGGAGGCGCTCGGGGAAGGCGACGTAGGGCCGCGGGTTGGCGTAGTGGTTCTTGGCCGGGCCCGTCGACCCGCCGCGTCCGACGAGGCCGTTCTCCTTGTTGAGGAGCGCCGCGGTCTTCGGCAGCTGCCCGGCGTCGCGCGCGGCCTTGTAGATCGCGCCGAGGCGGGCGCCCAGGCCGTCGGACATCGACACGGACATGTCGGCGTACTGGTCGATGATCGCGCGGTCCGACTGCGCCTTCGGAGCGGTCTGGTTGATCCGCACGGTCATGTCGTCGTTGATCTGCATGATGTCCGGCCGGCCGCTCTTCAGCGCGGGGAACGCGTCGAGCATGGGGACGAAGTCGTAGGTCGCGTCGGACGCGTAGACGTGGTCGATCGTGGCCTGGTCGAACGGCGCGGACGCGGTCGCGGCCTGCGCGGAGGAGGCGCCGGCACCGGCGAGGACGACCCCGAGGATCGCGGTGGCGGAGAGGAGCGCGGCGACGCGGGCGCGCGGACGGGCGGTCGTGATGGTGGGGATGAGCGTGCCTTCCATGGGTGGTCGGCCGATCGGCCTCCCGCACCATAAGGAGGGACCGTGGCCGCGCGACCTCCGCCGGGTGAACCGCGCATGGCCGGGCGGCGAGGAGCAGGGATCGTTCCCGTCCCGCCGTCCTGTCGTCCCGCCATCCGGCATCCGCCGTCCGCCGTCCGGCAGCGTCCCGAGGACGGACGCGCCGACGCGTCAGCCGCGCGAGCGCGGGACCCACTCGCGCACGAGCGGCTCCAGCGTCATGCCGCCGCCCCCGCGGATCCGGTCGACGGAGCCGTCGGCAGCCCGCTCGACCGTGATCTCCTCGCCGACGGACCCGAACCCGTCGCCCTCGACGATGCGCGCCGACGAGTCGCCCGTACGCTCCAGCACGTCGACCGACTCGAGCGGGTGCTCCGCGGTCGGGTCGATGCGGAGGAAGCGGTCGCCGACCACCTGGAAGTCCTGCATCCCCCACACGTTGGCGAAGCGGCCGGTGAAGGGCGCATCGACGGCGGCGCGCTCGGCGTCGGTCGCGGCGGAGTCGGCGAGGAGCAGCTCGAGGATGCCCGTGCTGAGCGCGGCAGCGGGGCCGTCGATCGCGTTCGTGAGGACGGTGACCGCCCAGCCGCTCGCGGGATCCACCGCCGTGCGGGTGATGTGGCCCGGGTACCCGCCCGAGTGGCCGATCACGGTGGCCTCGCTGTCGCCGGATCCGACGCGCTCGATGATGAGGCCGTAGCCGTAGCGGCGGGTGCCGGCCGGATCCGCGCTGCTGGCGTACCGCGGCCGCTGCTGCACGCGCTTCGACGCGGCCGTGAGGAGCCGCTCGTCGTCCGACAGCACGAGCGCGGAGAAGAACGACACCAGCTCGGACGCGGTGCTCGTGACGCCCGTGGCGGCGGCCATCGCCCGGGTGTCGACGTGCGGGAGGACGGCGCGCTCGCGGGAGGTGCGGAGCGAGGTGGAGGCCGCCGCGTACTCGTCGGCCCGCGCGGGGTCGTACTCGGCGGTGGTGTCGCGGAGGCCGAGCGGGGCGGCGATGCGCGTGGCCAGGTACTCCGCGAAGGAGAGGCCGGACGCCGCCTCGACGACGAGGCCGAGCAGGGAGTACCCGATGTTGGAGTAGTTGAACGCGGTGTCGGGTGCGACCTTGGCGACGCCGGGCGTCGTCGCGATGGCGAGGAGGTGCGCGCGGTCGGGGAACGGGGCGGAGTGCTGCCAGTGGTCGCCGTCGAACCCGTCGCGGAGGACGCCCGCGCCGTGCTCGAGGAGGGCAGCGAGGGTGACGTCGGCGAGCTCGGAGCCGGCGTCGACGAGCTCGGGCACGTGCTGGCCGAGCCGGTCGTCGAGACGGAGGGCGCCCTGCTCGGCGAGCTGGAGGATCGCGGTCGCGGTGAACGTCTTGGAGTGCGAGGCCACGCGGAACAGGTGCGCGGGGGTGAGCGGCGCGTCGGTCGTGGGATCCGCGACCCCGAACGCCTCGGACAGCACGATCTCGCCGTGCCGGGCGATGGCGACCTGGGCGCCGGGGACGCGGGTCTGCCAGACGCGGTGGTCGAGCCAGGTGCGGACGTACTCGAGGATCTCGGTCATGGGGGTGCTCCGGGGATCGGGGACGGCGGGTGTGCCGGACTCTACGCGAACCGGGCGGAGCGGGACCCGACGTCGCGACAGGTGGGCGGATGCGCGACGCATCCGCCGAGCGAAGGGCGGGCACCGCGGCCCATCCGGAGAGCGAACGTCTGGCGCTCCCCGCTGGGCGCCGGCTGGGCGCGCGGGATGACGTGCGGGCCCGTCCCGTCTCCTGGGTGACGCACCACCCGACAGGAGCACCGATGATCGACCCGACCCGCGGATCCCGCGCCGCGCAGCCCGCATCCGCGCCCGTCCCCGCCCGCGCCCGCGCCCGCGCGACCGCATCCGCCCGCCCGACCGCATCCGCCCGCTCGGCAGGAGCCGCGGCCGGAGCCGCCCGATGAGCGCCCGCGCCGCCGGCCCCGCCCGCCGTCGCCGCCCGCGGTCCGCGCGCGCGGCCGCCGTCACCGCGCTCGTCGCGGCGATCGTGGTCGTGGCAGTCGTGCTGCTGCCCGTGCTCGGGTTCGTCGGCGCGGCCGACGCGGCGACCGCCGGCCAGCTCGACGTGCCCGTGACCCTCATCGCGCTCGGCGTCGGGGTGTCGCTGGTGGTCGCGCTCGTGATGCTCGGCATCGCCGCCCGCACCCGGGACGGCCGCGTCGCGTGGGTCGCGGCGGTCTCCGCGGTGGTGGCGACGCTCGTCGGATCCGCGTGGCCGCTCGTCGCCACCGTGATCGCGGGCGTCGACCAGGTGCAGGACGCGATCCCGTTCCTCCGCGACCTCGTGGGGCGCGTGCTCGGCGGCTGACGCGGGCGCGTTCCGCATCCGACGCCGACGCCCGCTCCGGATGCCCGCAGGCGACACCGCCCGGGAACGACGGCGGCCGCCGACCCGGAGGTCGACAGCCGCGGGCGCGCGGGATCCGCTACTCGCGGACGAGCACCAGCTCGGACAGCGGCAGGCGCGAGCGCGGCGCGGTCTCGCGCTCGGCGAGCGGGCCCTCGAGCGCGTCGGCCGGGGCGACCGTGCCGACGGCCGTGACCGTGAGCGGCTGCAGGTTCTCGGGCAGGTCGAACGCGGCCGAGAGCTTGTCGAACTCGACGCCGGCCATCTGATGCGTGTGCAGGCCCTCGGCCTGCGCCTGCACGGAGAGGTGGGCGACGGCCTGGCCGAGGTCGTACGCGGCGTAGGGCCGCTTCTCGCCCTCGACCGTGGAGGTCTCGGCGATCGCTACGACGAGCGCCGACGCGTTCACGGCCCACGCGGCGTTGAAGCCGACGAGCGAGTCGACGATCGTGTCGAACGCGTGCGTGCCGCGGCGGGCGACGATGAAGCGGCGCGGCTGCTGGTTGCTGCCGGACGGGGCCCAGCGCGCGGCCTCGAGCAGGGCGTCGAGCTGCGCGTCGGAGACGGTGGCGTCCTTGTCGAAGGAGCGCGGGCTCCAGCGGGTGTCGAGCTCGCGCACGAGCGGCACGGCCGTGTCGGCGGTGCGGGCGGTGGATGCGGGGGTGGTGCTCTCGGTGAGGGTCATGGCCGTCCTTCGGTCGGGGGTCGGGGTCGGCACGCCGTCGGGCCTCGCGGATCACAAGGCGGCACGCGGCCCGGCTATTCCTGCGGGACGCAGGGACGGCCGAGCCCGCGCGTCAGTCCGCGAGCGGGTCGCGCACGTCCTCCACCTGTCCGGACTCCGCGGAGCGGCCCGCGGCCTCCATCAGCGCGAGGCTGCCGAGGTTGTCGCGGCCGCTCGTCTCGGGCGGCGGGCCGCCGAGGATCGAGAGGGCGAAGGCCCGGAGGCCCGCGGCGCGGCCCGTGAGCGGGAGCGTCTCGAGGTCGAGCTCGCGCTCGGCGCCCGCGGCGTCGCGGATCCCGACCCGGTCGGCCGAGACGCCCTCGCCGCGGCTGGTGAAGGTCAGTTCGCCGTCGGCGCCGGAGATGCGCCACTCCCCGGCCCACGGCGTCGCGGGTCCCCGGTGCAGCCAGCTGCCGCGGTAGTCGACGACGAGGCCGCCCTCCAGCTCGATGACCATCGAGGCGACCGCCGGGTCGCGGTAGTTGCTGAACGACGGCCGGCTGGTGCGCGCGTACACGCGGACGGCCTCGCGGCCGGTGATCATGCGGATCAGGTCGAAGTGGTGGATCGCCATGTCGTTGATGATCGGCTGCGGGAACCGGTAGTGCGGGTACTCCTCGGGCTCGTCGTTGTCCCACTGGCGGAAGTCGATCTCGATGGTCGCGACCTCGCCCAGCGCGTCGGCCGCGAGCAGCTCGCGCACGCGCCGCGGCGCCGGGTACCAGCGGTAGTTCTGGCTGACCTGCACGATGAGGCCCAGCTCCTCGCCCCGGCGGACCACGGCGGCGGCCTCCGCGGTCGAGTTCGCGAACGGCTTCTCGACGATCACGTGCTTGCCGGCCTCGAGCGCCTCCAGCGCGAGGGGCGCGTGCGTGACGGCCGGCGCGGTGATGATCACGGCGTCCGCCTCCACCGCGGCGAGCGCGTCGGCCAGCGACGCGAACGCGACCGACGCCGGCAGGCCGAGCAGCGCGCGGACCTTCTCGCGGGTGGGCTCGCTCGGATCGACGACGCCTGCGACCTCGATCTCGGCGACCTGCGGCACGGCGTTCCGCGCCCAGTCGCCGCCCCAGCCGCCGAGGCCGACATGGATCACGCGGACGCGGGGGCCGTCGTACGCGGGAGCGGCCGGCTTCTCCGTGGCGCTCATCGGGCGAGGAACCAGTCGCGCGGGTGCTCGTCGGCCGTGAGGTCGGCGCGGCCGTCGGTCGGCGCGACCCAGCGGGCGGCGTTCGCGAGCACGCGGCGGATGTCGGGGTGGTGGTACACGGGGTACTCCTGGTCACCCGGCGAGAAGTAGAAGACCCGGCCGCGTCCGCGGTGGTACGCGACGCCCGAGCGGAACACCTCGCCGCCCGCGAAGGTGGAGAGGAACACCTCCTCGTCGGGGCGCGGGATGTCGAACTGCTCGCCGTACATCTCCTGCCGGTCGATGACGATCGGGTGCGGGATCCCCTCGGCGATGGGGTGCTGCGGCGCGATGGTCCAGACCAGCTCGCGCTCGCCGTCGTTCCGCCACTTGAGCGAGCAGGTCGTGCCCATGAGGCGCGTGAACACCTTCGAGTAGTGGCCGGAGTGCAGCACCACGAGGCCCATGCCTGCGTGCACGTGGCGGATCACGCGTGCGACGACCTCGTCGGAGACGTCGCCGTGCGCGACGTGCCCCCACCAGTAGACGACGTCGGTGGCGGCGAGGCGCTCCTCGGTGAGGCCGTGCTGATCCTCCTGGAGGGTCGCCGTGCTCACCTGCGCCTCGTCGCCCAGCAGCTCGCGGAGGCCGTCGGCGACGACCGCGTGGATCCCGTCCGGGTAGTGCGACAGGACCGTCGCGTCACCCCGGCTCTCGTGCACGTTCTCGTTCCAGACGACGATGTCCATGGCGCTCCTCATCGGGCGGTGATCGGGGGAGCGGGCGTCGTGCGGCCGGGTCGGCCCGGGATCACCCCGGACGCCGCGGCGTGCCCGCGCCTACGATCGTACGCATGCCCCGCGCCGATGCGGGCGACCCGGAGGCCGCATGAACGCCATCGCCCACGACCCGACCGGAGCGATCCGATGACGGGCCCGAGCGGGTCCGCCGGCCCGACCGGATCCACGCGTCCCACCGGATCCACCCGCCCCACCGACAAGGCCGTCCACGCCTGGTCGCTCGACGGGACGCTCGGGCATCCGCGCGTCGCCGGCCCGGACGGATCCGGCTCCGTCACCCGCGCCGCCGGGGCGCTCGACCTCCTCGACCTGCCCGCCGAGCTCGCCCGCCGCGGCTACCGGGCGGTGCAGCTCGCCCACTTCCAGCTGCCCACGCGCGACGCCTCCTACCTGGAGGAGCTGCGGTCGTCGCTCGAGTCGTCGGCCATCGTGCTCGACGCGTTCCTCGTCGACGACGGCGACCTCACCCACCCCACCGACGCCGACCTGCACGAGCGGTGGATCTCCGAGCGGCTCGACGACGCCCTCACCCTCGGCGCGCACCACGCCCGCGTCGGCGCCGGCCGCAGCGCGCCCACCCCGGAGCTGCTCGCGTCGAGCGCGCGGCGCATGTCGCGGCTCGCGGACGCGCACCCGGGCATCCAGGTGGTCGTCGAGAACTGGCGCGAGATGATGCCCGACGCCGACGCCGTGCTCGCCCTCTTGGCCGACGCGGGCGACATCCGCCTCCTCATCGACCTCGGCAACTGGACGATGCCCGACAAGCACGAGCAGCTCGCGCGCATCGCCCCGCACGCGGTCACCTGCCATGCCAAGGCGCACCGCCACGACGACGGCCGCCTCGACGAGGTCGACTACGCCCGCTCCCTCCGCGTGCTCCAGGACGCGGGCTTCCAGGGCGCCCTCGCGATGGTGAACGAGTCGAGCCGGCCCGACGGATCCGACGAGTGGGACGGCCTGGAGCAGGAGTTCGAGGTGGTGCGGCGGGTGTTCGGGTGATGCCCGTCGTGGTGCCTCGGCCGCGTTAGGGGGCGGCGACGCGCGCGCGTCCGCCCACCGCGCCGTGCGCGCGCAGCAGGAGGGCCGCGGATCCTCCCGCGAGGACGACCGCGCCGACGACGGACACGGGCCGCACGTTCATCGTCGAGGGGATGCCCGCCGCGACGAGGGCGGCCTCGGCGGCGCCGCAGGCCCCCAGCCCCACGAGCGAGGCGACCCGGCTGCGGCGGGCCAGCCGGACCGCGCCCGACGCGCACAGCCAGACCAGGAGCGTGAGGACGCCGGCGAGCGGCGGCACGAGGACGGCCCCGAACCCGGACCCCGGGATCAGCGGGTCGGTGAGGAGCTCGTCCCCCGTGACGGCCGCGGTGAGGTACGCGAGGCCGAGCGTCGCACCGAGGAGCAGGGCGCGCGAGGTGACGAACGCGATGACCCGGTCGACGGGATCCCACGGCCCGCGACGGGTGCCGGCCGGGGGTGCGCTCATCCCGCCACCGTATCGGCGCGGGCTACCGCGCCCAGGGCGCCCCCTCAGCGGCCGGGCTCGGCGAGCGCCGCGTCCGCCGGCACCTCATCCGCCGCTACCGCCTTCCGCACCGCGAACTGCGTCCGGTGCAGCTCCTCGTAGCGGCCGCCCGCAGCGAGCAGCTCGTCGTGCGTGCCGCGCTCGACGATGGCGCCGTCCTCGACCACGAGGATCATGTCCGCGCTGCGGATCGTGGAGAGGCGGTGGGCGATGACGAGGGCCGTCCGCCCCTCGAGCGCCTCGCTGAGCGCGGCCTGCACCGCGGCCTCCGACGTGGAGTCGAGCGCGGCCGTCGCCTCGTCGAGGATGACGACGCGCGGCTGCGCGAGCAGGAGCCGCGCGATGGTCATGCGCTGGCGCTCGCCGCCGGAGAGCCGGTAGCCGCGCTCCCCCACCATGGTGTCGAGCTGGTCGGGCAGGGAGCGGACGAGCGGCTCGAGCCGGGCGCGGCGCACGGCGTCCCACACCTCGTCGTCGGTCGCGTCGGGCCGCGCCAGGCGCAGGTTGGACAGGATCGTCTCGTGGAAGAGGTGGCCGTCCTGCGTCACCATGCCGAGCGTGTGCCGCATGGAGGCGAAGGTGACGTCGCGCACGTCCGTCCCCGCGAGGCGCACGGCGCCGCTGTCGACGTCGTAGAGGCGCGAGAGCAGCTGCGCGATCGTGGACTTGCCGGCGCCGGAGGTGCCGACGAGCGCCACGGTCTGCCCCGCCTCGATCCGGAAGGACACGCCGTGCAGCACCTCGTCGCCGCCGCGGGTGTCGAGCGTGGCGACCTCCTCGAGGGAGGCGAGCGACACCTTGTCGGCGGACGGGTAGGCGAAGCGCACGTCGTCGAACTCCACGGACACGGGCCCCGCGGGCACCGTGACGGCGTCGGGCTTCTCCTGGATGAGGGGCACGAGATCCAGCACCTCGAAGACGCGCTCGAAGCTGACGACCGCGCTCATGATCTCGACCCGCGCGTTCGCGAGGCTCGTCAGCGGCGCGTACAGGCGCGTGAGGAGGAGCGCGAGCGTGACGACCTCGCCGGTGTCGAGCTGGTCGGACAGCGCGAGGAAGCCGCCGAGCCCGTAGACGAGAGCGAGGGCGAGCGCGGAGACGAGCATCAGCGCGGTGACGAAGACGAACTGGAGCATCGCGGTGCGCACGCCGATGTCGCGGACGCGGGCGGCGCGCACGCGGAACTCGGCGGACTCCTCGTCGGGCCGGCCGAACAGCTTCACGAGGGTGGCGCCGGGCGCCGAGAACCGCTCGGTCATCTGCGTGCTCATCGCCGAGTTGTGGTCGGCGGCCTCTCGGCGGAGCGCGGCGAGGCGACCGCCCATGCGGCGCGCGGGCACGAGGAAGAGGGGGAGCATGATCACCGCGAGCACGGTCACGAGCCACGACGTGCTGAGCATGACGGCGAGGGTGAGGATCAGCGCCACGAGGTTCGTGACCACGCCGGAGAGCGTGCCGCTGAAGGCCTGCTGCGCGCCGATCACGTCGTTGTTGAGGCGGCTCACGAGGGCGCCGGTGCGCGTGCGGGTGAAGAACGCGATCGGCATCCTCTGCACGTGGTCGAAGACGGCGGTGCGGAGGTCGAGGATCACGCCCTCGCCGATGCGCGCCGAGAACCAGCGGGTCACGAGCGAGACGGCGGCGTCGGCCACGGCCACGAGGGCGATGACGACGGCGAGCCGGACGATGGTGCCCACCTCGCCCCGGGCCACGATGACGTCGACCACCTGGCCGGCGAGCACCGGCGTCGCGACGGCGAGGAACGCGCCGACCACGGACAGCCCGATGAAGACGAGCAGCTTCGCCCGGTACGGCACGGCGAACGTCAGGATCCGCTTCACGGACGCGCGCGAGATGCCGCGCGCGTCGTCGCGGGCGCTGGAGATCTTGTAGAGCGAGCTCCAGGCGACGCCTTCCATGCTCATGGTGGTTCCTCTCGTGGGCGCTGCGCTCCGCTCGGGCGAGCGGCGGTCCGCCCGGGGTCGGACGTCCCGGCGGCGGGCCGGGCGGTGTCCGCATCGATGCCCGGCCGGCGACGTCGTCGTCGCGACCGGATCCGCGGACGGAGCGTGGACGGGTCGTCCTGCCGGCGGGCGCATGCCCATCATGAGCCACGGACGGCGCGATCACGTCCTCGGACAGGGAGCCGACACCGGATGCGCCCGGGCGGCCCGCTCATTGGACGGATGCCGCCCTCGCCCGACTGCCGCACATGATCGGACCGCGCACGCCGGAGGGGCGGGCCGCCTCCTCGGCGACCCGCCCCTCCACTGCTCCCGCTACCGGCGGTCGTCCGGGGCGCGCCAGCGCGTCCAGGGCTCGCCCGGGCGTGTTCAGCGGCGCACGGACTTGCGGCCGCCGACCTTCACGTAGATGAAGAGCACGATGATGGCGCCGATGATCGAGCCGACGATGCCGGCCGGCTGGAAGAAGCCCTCCATGGCATCGTGCTGGAAGAGCAGGAAGCCGAGGAAGCCGCCGACGAACGAGCCGATGATCCCGAGCAGGATCGTCTTGAGGACGCCCAGGTTCTGACGGCCCGGCACGACCGCGCGGGCGATGAAACCCGCGATGAGGCCGACGACGATGAGGCTGATAATGAGTCCGAGCATGGTGATCTCTCTTCTGTGCGAGCACGTCAGGAAGACGCGCGGTGGTGCCCGTTCGGGGCGATGACCTCAACCAACCACCCTCCGGGGTGTGGGAGCACACCCCTGAGGGTGGGATCCTGGATCCATGCCCGCCACCCGCACCCGCCCCGTCACGATCGCGCTCGTCGACGACTACGACGTGGTGCTGAAGGGCCTCGCCCACATGTTCGACGACTACCGCGACCGCGTGCTCGTCGCCGAGATCGACGCGAACGCGGCCCTCTCCGACGACATCGACATCGTGCTCTACGACTCGTTCGCGCAGCCGGAGTCCGACCACCACGAGATCGCCGAGCTGGTGCGGAACCCGCGGGCCCGCCGCGTGGTCGTCTACACCTGGAACTTCCAGCCCGAGCTGATCGCCGACGCCCGCCGGCAGGGCGTGCAGGGCTACCTCTCCAAGGCGCTGCCGGCGCGGGAGCTCGTGGAGGCGCTCGAGCGGATCCACTCCGGCGAGGAGCTCTTCAACGACGCGCCGCTGCGGGCCGCGAGCGCGCCCTCGCTCGACTGGCCGGGCAAGCGCGAGGGGATCACGGACCGCGAGTCGGAGATCCTCGCGCTCATCACGCAGGGCAAGAGCAACCAGGAGGTCGCGGCGCTCACGTACCTCTCCCCCAACACGGTGAAGAGCTACATCCGCTCGATCTACCGCAAGATCCAGGTGCAGAGCCGCACCCAGGCGGTCATCTGGGGCGTGGGGCACGGGTTCAGCCCGGATCATCACCGGATCGATCATTGGCTGGGTGGGCCGTAGGGCATCCATCCGATCCCCCCCCCCCCCCCGCGGTCGCCACGGGCCTGAACCGGCAGGCGGTCAGGCGCGCTTGGCCGCGATGAACGCTTCCACGTCGAATGGTGCGGCGTCGCCGCTCGCTTCCCCCACGACCAGCGCGGCCCGCAGCACCTCCCTTGCGGACCGGTCTCGCCCGGATACCACCTGTCGGGAGAGGGACGCGTCCCGGCCGCTCAAGCTGTCTTGTGCCATGGAGCATGGATACCGAAGATCGGCACAGGAGGGAAGGGCGCAGCGGGGCGGAGTCCGCGCGCTCCCGGCCTCCTCTGGGAGCATGACCCGCATGATCCCCTCCACCTCCTCCCGCTTCCGCAAGTCCGTGCCCAAGGCGAAGGCGGGAGACCGGGTGGCGGTGCTGTCGCCCGCGTTCGCGGCCCCCGGGATCGCGCCCGAGGTGCACGAGCAGGCGATGCGGCGGCTGCAGGAGGCGACCGGGCTGGTGCCCGTCGAGTACCCGACCACGCGGCGGCTCGGGGCGTCGGCCAAGGACCGCGCCGCCGACATCACGGCCGCGTTCGCCGACGACTCCATCCGCGCCATCGTCTCGACCATCGGCGGGGACGACCAGGTCACCGTGGTGCCGCACGTCGACATCGAGGAGCTGTCCCGGAACCCCAAGCCGTTCCTCGGCTACAGCGACAACACGAACCTGCACAACCTGCTCGCCGGGCTCGGCATCCCCTCCTTCTACGGCGGATCCACCCAGGTGCACCTCGGCGCCGGGCCCGGCATCGACGACGTGCACCTGCGATCGCTGCGGGCGGCGCTGATCGACGGCGGGACGCTCGAGATCACCGAGCCCGGGGAGTCGGAGGACTTCGGGATCGACTGGACGGATCCTCGCGCGCTCACCGAGCACGGCGAGCGCCACACGACCGAGCCGTGGAAGTGGGCCGGGCCCGCGAAGACCGTGGAGGGGCCGACGTGGGGCGGCTGCATCGAGGTGATCGACCAGATCGCGATGGCCGGGCGCATGCCCGAGGTCGCGAAGCTCGAGGGCGGGATCCTGCTGCTGGAGACGAGCGAGGAGGTGCCGTCGGCCGACAGCGTGCGGCGGTGGGTGCGCGGGCTCGGCGAGCGCGGGATCCTCGACGTCGTCGCGGGCGTGCTCGTCGCCCGGCCGCCGACCATCGTGATGGGCGCGCCGGTGCCGTCGGCCGAGGAGCGCGCGCGGCTGCGGGCGGAGCAGCGCGACACGATCATCGAGCAGGTCGACCGCTACAACCCGCGCGCCGTCGTGTGCGTGGGCGTGCCGTTCGGGCACACGCGGCCGCAGTGGATCCTGCCCCACGGCGGCAGGGTGCGGCTCGACGGGGCGGCGAAGACGGTGTTCGCGGACTACAGCTGACGTCGACGTGGACGAGGTGGATGGGGACCAGGGGGGAGTGACGGACGGCCGCGCGGTCGTCATGACGGCGTCCATGCGCGCGCGAATGACCTCGACCGCACGGAGCGAGGGGCCGCCGCCCGGGCAGCATGGCGATGAGGGCATCTCGTCGGCCGGGTCCTCGGATCCGCCCGCGCCGCCCGAGCACTCGAACCTTCCGCGTGGCGCGACGTTCCGCGGGAACCTGCTCTCGCGGCTGACGCTCGTGGAGCGGTCGCAGCCGGAGGGCGTCGCGATCGTCGAGGGCGTCGAGTTCGCGGAGGACTCGTCGACGCTGATCACGACGTCGGGGCACCGGATCCGCGTCCCGGCGTGGGCGACGAGCGAGGAGATCCACGCGGGCATCGCCGCCGCGATGCCGCTCGCGCCGCTGGACACGGACTGCTGGCAGAGCTTCCCGTCCGACATGACGCCGTGGGCGATCTGGCTGACGCTGCACTACGACCTCGCTTCACTTGAGGGTCACCTCGACGACAACGTGCCGGGGGTGCACCTGGTCGAAGTGCATCGCGAGGGCGAGCTCGCGCGCATCGTCACGGGGATCGGCGACGAGCGCTTCCGGCACGAGGTGCCGCTCACGGAGCAGCCGCTCGCGATCCCGGTGGACCTCGCGTTCGAGGTCATGCGGCTGCGGCGCTGAGCCGTCCTGGCGCCAGGAAGATCAGTCGCGCGGCTCGCCCGTGAGCGGCCGGACCACGCGGTGCCCGTCGAGGGAGCGCGCCGCCTCGAGGACGTGCGCGGGCGTGATCGCGAGGAGCGCCGGATCCGGGACGCTTGAGAAGGTGTCACCGAGGCGCTGCGCCGCGTCGGTCAGCACGATGTGCGGGCCGGACGCGGGCGGGCCCCACTCCTCGGGCGGGGCCGGGCCGAAGATCACGACCGAGGGGATGCCGTAGGCGGTCGCGAGGTGGGCGGCGCCGGTGTCGGCGGAGATCACGAGGTCGGCGGCGGCGATGATCCCGGCGAACGCGTCGAGGGCGAGCTCGCCCGCGAGCACGGTCTCCGTGGGCATGCCGGCGAGGGCGGCGACCTCGAGGGCGCGCTCGCGCTCCTTGTCGCTTCCGGTGAAGACGACCCTGCGGCCCTCGTCGGCGAGCGCGCGGGCGACCTCGGCGAAGCGGTCGACGGGCCACTGGCGGGATCCGTAGGCGGCGCCCACGTGGATCACCACGGCGTGCTCGGCGACGGGCGGCTCGGCGGGGACGAGGATCCCGACGTCGTCCGGATCCGCGGGCATGCCGTGCCAGGACACGAGCCGGGCCCAGCGGTAGCGCTCGAGGACGTGGTCCTCCCAGGCGGGGCCGTCGGCGGCGGGCATCCCGTCGAGCTCTGGGGCGGCGTGGCCGAGGGTGCGGTGCGCTCGCAGCTCGTGCAGGAGCGTGCGGCTCTCGATGCCGGCGCCGTGCAGGTTGATCGCGAGGTCGACCGTGCCGGGTTCGCGCGCGATGGGGTGGTCGAAGCCCTGCTGCGGGAGGTGCTCGTCGACCATTCCGAGGAGCTTAACGACGGGCGCGAGCCAGCCCGTGGTCGCGAGCGAGATGCGGGCGTCGGGGTGCGCGCGGCGGATGGCGCGGAGCGCGGGGACGGCCACGAGGATGTCGCCGAGCTTGATGGCGCGGAGGACGAGGATCTCGGCAGGGGACGCGGCATCGACTGTCAGCGCGGCATCGGCAGCGGGCCCAGGAAGCGGGACCGAGCGGGCGGCGTCGGGGAGGGCGGGGCGGACGCCGGGCGTGTGCATGGATCCAGCCTGGCAGAGGGGAGACGCGGTGGCTCGTCGGCCTGATACTCGTGCCCGCCTATTACAGATGACTCGGTCAGCCACGAAGTAACGAAAGACACCCTCGCCCTGGTCCGAGTGCAGTAAAGGCCGTGGCCCTAGCCTCTCTGCCGCTTAGTCCCTAGACTCGGCCGCATGGACACATCCGAGCCAAAGCGCGCATTCATTTCCTACGTGGGCGAAGATGCAGTCGAGGTCGACAAGCTATGCAAGATACTCGAGCGCGCTAAAATTCCGTATTGGCGCGACAGAAAAGATCTAGCTCCTGGGGACGCCTGGAAGGCGAAGATACAAGAAGCCATTAAAGCTGATTCGTTATTTTTTCTTGCTTGCTTCTCGGACAATTCTCGCGCCAAGTCCAAATCTCACATGAACGAAGAGCTCTCTCTCGCCGTAGATGAGATTCGGCTTAGACCACCGGGTGTAAATTGGCTCATCCCAATACGATTCGACAACGGCGAGGTTCCCCCTTGGAGCATAGGGGCCGGTAAAACCATTAATGACCTAAACTACGTTGACCTTTTTGGCGATAACTACGGACCCGAGGTTGCGGCTTTGATCACTCAAATCCGAGACAGCTTCGCATCTGGACCAGTCAACACGACCCAGGTGAATGCAGCCATTTCAGTGGCGTCGACTGAAAGTCGACTGGAACTAATGCGAAGTACAACTAAGTCCATGCTAAACGATCCTAGGCAAGCCATTGCCCTGGATGACATCGTGAGATCCGAAGCCCGACGCGTCTTGTCGGCCATCGCTGGCCCAGACTGCTGGCCCCTAAGCGCCGACGACGCAACGAATGCGCAAATGACGGCTACCGCAGCCAGCCGAGCTCGGGAACTCGTCGATCTTTGCCTCCCACTATGCGCATCTATTCAGGTAGCCGCACGCTGGGGCGATACTCAATCCATAAGTATTTGGACACAGCCGCTGCGAGCAATTGCAAATGCCGCATTGCAGCCCAGCAGTGGGAGGACAGACCTTATCGCACTGCGTCAGCTACCCGCCCTATGCCTCTTAGTGACCGGCTCGGTGGCCTCGTCGGCCGCCAGCAACTGGGAGACGTTCCGCGCAATCGTAACTTCGACCGCCACCGACCGTCGCCAAAGGCAGGTATCTTTACCGAATTGCATCACTCCCTGGACGCCAGTCAACAGCAATGAATTATTAGCCAACACTTTGGCAGTTAGTGACGCAGAAGGCAGCGATTCATCGGAGGTCATCGAGCAGCTAGTCGCTCGAAAGATCGGGAAGCGTCACACTCCGATGAGCGACTGGCTTCTCCGCACCCTCGAACCAGTGCTTGAGGATCAATTCCTGACAGACGATGATTTGAGGCATGCCTATAGTCGGGCCGAAGTGCTCTTAGGCATAGTGTCCACAGACCTGCTTGAGCAAGAGAACGCCAGCTGGAGATCCTCTTCCTGGTACGGACAAGCCACCTGGAACGATTCTTATTCCCAAGCAGACGCCGTGGATAGAATAAATGATGAGATGATTACCGAAGGAAACGGCTGGGGCCCGCTAAAAGCAGGGCTTTTTGGTGGTGATAACCTTCGAGCGAAAAATGCCATAATCGGATACGGCACAAATTTCAAAGACGTCAGCCGTAAGCACCATCTCTACTGAAATGCGACGCCAGGCACCCTTCCGCATCACTACTCTCAAAATCGCTCTTAAATACACGCGCCAGGCACACTCAGTCGCAGAATCATCGCACGCCTGGACACAACAACCACATCATTAAGTGATTTAGTGCCGCATCCGCGCCATTCCTCGGCGTCGCCCACAACAGACCAAGAATTGTGAGACCACCCACAATGATGGGAGCATAAAAGGGCGCGATTGCCCAGGATGCGAACTCTGTCCAATTGGGCCAATAGTCGCTTGCGCGGTTGCGCGTGCCCGCAAGAGAAGCATTCATCGAGAAGTTACGGACTATACCCCCTTGGGCAACCTCATCGTAGAGGGAACGAAAGGAGCGCTCCTGCTTGAGATAATTCGCGTCCAACACAAGGAACACCATGGTCGCCAATACGCCAATTATCGCCGCCCAAGCCTGTCGCTCGGCAATTGCATACCCATACGACGCGACAACGACCGGAAGCAGCCAAGTCTTGGCGCTCGAGGAGGCTTGCGACATGCGAGTTATGACAGCCTGAATAAGCGATAAATGCTGACGCTTATCCTCTGGAGAGACAACCGCAGATTGCGGCACAACACCTTGGTTCATTGCCCGCAAGACCTCGGATTGCAATGTAGGCTCGACCCCAGACCCCAAGGGCCATTCAATGGTCATTTTGTCGTCTGTGTAACGCGGAACCAGGTGCACATGGACGTGAGGGACAGTCTGCGTTGCCGCAGCACCATTTGATTGAATGATGTTGAGGCCGGCGGGACTTAACTTCTCGTGGATAAGCTTAGCGAAGGTCAACGTCACTGTCGAAAGATCTGATGCTTCGGAAGGCATTAAGTCCCAAACACTGCGCACATGACGCTCGGGCACAACGAGGATATGGCCCTTAGTTGCCGGGTCGAGCGGCCCAAATACTACGACGTGCTCGCCGCGATAAACAATATGCGCCGACGATTCCTTACCCCGCACTATCTCACAAAATGGGCACTTCGAACCAAACCTCATTCGGGCTTGATCACTCCTCGCTCCGCCCAGCCCGGCAGATTTGCAACCACGGCCGCGTAGGTAGCCTTCGTGTCAATTGGTCCAGCAACCGTATGAACCGTGGGGTCGAATACCGGAATGCCGGTCAACCCAGCAGCAGTGAAAGGATCCTGACCCTTCGCGCCGACTTTACCGAGCGAAGACAGCCCATGAATACGAACCCCCAAGAGGGGCTTCTTCAACTCCCATGCGCGCAGGATCTCGTACTTCACCCACGGGCGCGAAGCCGTCTCCTCTCCAATCAGCACGATCACCGCCGACTTGCCTTTCATCTTTTCATCAATCCACACCTGAATAGCTTTTGGACCCTTGGCCTTAACTTCCTCCCAGGCCTGTGCCGTCAACTCGGGCTGACCCTCAAGAGCGTTGATGTTGCGAACAAGCTGAACACGATGCACATCATTGTCGTAATAAAAGCTAAAAAAGACGGCCTTGGCCATGGATATTCCTCAGATTCGGTTCGGGTTCCAAATTCGACTTACTGCCAGCCTAGCCGCATTCACACTCAAGTCAAGACCTTCTCGCACTAAAGCCATGCTTCACGCGGCAAATCGAGCACTCTGATTTTCAACCGGATTATTCGCACCTCGAGCTGAGCGCATAGCGGATCCACGAAGGCGCGTTCCTCGTGACGCACTACAGTCAACGGCTCAGAGCGGCCCGTCTAGGTCCGAACTCCTCCTCGACGTGGTCAGCGCCGTGGGCACGACCACGCTCGTCTCGACGCACGACGCGACCCTGCAGGGGCTCGCGGACGCGTCGATCCTCCTCACGGGAGTGCGGGTGGATCCGTCGGGCGTGTGAGCCGCTCTCAGGCCGCCCGCACCCTCCGGATCAGCCGCGACACCACGAACCACAGCACCAGCAGCGCGATGACGCCGACCGCCGCGTACGAGATCAGGCCGCTCCACTCCTCGAGCACCGGGCGGATCGCCGGGCCGAACGCGAAGCCGAGGCCCACCCAGATGGCGTTCCAGGCGCCGGATCCGAGCACCGTGTAGAGCGAGAACCGCGCGAGCGGCATGCGCTCGATACCCGCCGGGATCGAGATGAAGGAGCGCACGAGCGGCACGCAGCGGCCCAGGAGCACGGCCGTGCCGCCCCAGCGCGCGAAGAAGGCCTCGGCCTTGTCGAAGTCGGCGTGGTCGAGCAGCGGGATCCGGCCGACGAGGCGGCGGGTGCGGTCGCGGCCGAGCGCGGCGCCGATCGCGTACCAGATGAGCGCGCCCACGAGCGCGCCGACGGTGGCCGCGGCCCAGGCGCCCCACGCGCTCATGCGGCCCTCGTAGGAGAGGAAGCCGGCGACGGGGAGGATCGCCTCCGACGGGATCGGCGGCACGAACGTCTCGATGAGCACGGCGAGGCCCACGCCCACCTCCCCCAGCGTCTCGATGAGGGAGAGGACCCAGCCGACGAAGCCGTCGTACCCCTCGCTCGGATGGATCTCGCCGGGGGTCACTGCGGTGATGGCGCTCATGCGGCCTCTCGTCTCTCGGGGGGTCGGGCGTCGGGGTGCGCATCGGTCGGATGCCGGGGTCCCGCGTCGGGGACCCCGCGCAGCCTAGGGAACAGATTTCCACATCCGCTGAATCGGGCTTGTGGGCCGCGCGTCGGCCGCGCCTTGGCCCGTGCGTGGTCCGCGCGGGGGACGTGCCTGCACCGCCCGGGGGACGACGCGCCCGCCCGCGCACGAGAGGCTGGATCCGCGGCCCGCGCCGCACCGCCTCCCGCCCGACACCTCCCGAGGAGCCCGCCGTGATCCACCCCGCCCGCCGCGCAGCCCGCACAGCCCGCCGCACGGCCCGCACAGCCCGCGCCGCGATCGCCGCGACGCTCGCCGCCGCCCTCCTCGCGGGATGCGCAGCCACACCCGCCGAGGCCCCGACCGCGACCCCGCCCGCGAGCGCCGCGCCGTCCGCATCCGCCGCCCCCGCGGTCGAGCGAGCCGCCGCCGACGCCGCCTTCACCGCCCTCGAGCAGCGCTTCGGCGCGCGCCTCGGCGTGCACGCGATCGACACCGGCACGGGCGCCGAGGTCTCCTGGCGCGCGGACGAGCGGTTCGCGTACGCCTCCACCATCAAGGCCCCGCTCGCGGCCGCGCTGCTCGACCGCGTCGGCATCGCCGGGATGGAGCGCGCCGTGCCGATCGAGGCGGCCGACATCCTCGCCTACGCGCCCGTCACCGAGACGCGCGTCGGCGGCACGATGACCCTCCGCGAGCTGGCGGAGGCGGCGATGACGCGCAGCGACAACACGGCCGCCAACCTGCTGCTCGAGGCCATCGGCGGCCCCGCCGAGCTGGACGCCGCGCTCACCGCCCTGGGCGACGACACGACGGTCGTCTCCCGCACCGAGCCGATGCTCAACGAGGCGATCCCCGGCGACGACCGCGACACGACCACCCCGCGCGCGGCCGCCGCGCTGATGCGGGCCTACGCGCTGGGCGGTCCGGGTGCCCTCGCGGATCCGCTCGACGACGACGAGCGCGCCCTCTTCACCGGCTGGCTGACGGCGACGCAGACGGGCGCCACGCTCGTGCGCGCCGAGCTGCCGACGGAGTGGACGGTCGGCGACAAGTCGGGCAGCGGCGCCTACGCGAGCCGCGGCGACGTCGCGGTGATCTGGCGCCCGGATGCCGCGCCCATCGTCATCGCGGTGCACTCGTCGAAGCAGCAGCAGGACGCGGTCGCCGACGACGCGCTGATCTCCGGCGCCGCGAAGGCCGCGGCGGAGGCGCTGGGCGCGCTCGGCTGAGCCGCGGGGTCGGCGCACGGTGCCGTCAGCGACCCGGCGCCGTCAGCGCCGGCGGCACGACCGGATCAGCGCCCCGCGTCGCACGCGGTCGAGCTCGGCGCGGAGCCCGGTCCGCCGGGCCTCCCGCGATCCGTAGGCGGGTGCTCTCGGCGGCGGGCGTCATGCGCGAGCGACCCCACGGAGCGGCGCCGGGCATGCCGCGGCCGGCGGGCGCCTGAGCGCTCCGCCGGCCGGAGGGTCGGATCCCGGGGGATCCGGTGGTGCGTGTCGAGCTAGTCGGCGTCGACCACCACGGCCGTGATGACCGGCTGGCGACGGTGCTGGCGCTGCAGCCAGCGGGACAGGCCCTCGCTCATCGCGCGCTCGGCGGCGGGGCCGTCGAGGCGGCGGCGACCGGCGGCGGCCTGGAGGGCCTTGCTGACCGCGGCCTCCGCCTCCTTCTTCCAGCCGTCGTGCGCGACGAAGCCGCGCGTGAGGAACTCGGCCGGGTCGAGGAGCTTCTGGCTCGGCTCGTCGAAGATCCCGAGCACGGTGATGTGCCCCTCCTCGGCGAGCGTGCGGCGGTCCTCGAGGGCCTTCTCCGTGGCGACGCCGATGGTGGCGCCGTCGACGAAGACGTAGGGCGCGGGGATCCGGCCGGAGACGGTGGCGCGGCCCTTGACGAGGTCGACGCTCACGCCGTCCTCGATGATGTGGACGTTGCTCTCGGGCACGCCCGTCTTCACCGCGAGCGCGGCGTTGGCGACGAGGTGGCGCCACTCGCCGTGCACGGGCAGGACGCCCTTCGGCTTGACGAGGTTGTAGCAGTAGACGAGCTCGCCGGCGCTGGCGTGGCCGGAGACGTGCACCTTGGCGTTGCCCTTGTGCACGACGTCGGCGCCCCAGCGGATGAGGCCGTTGATCACGCCGTAGATGGCGTTCTCGTTGCCGGGGATGAGCGAGCTGGCGAGGAGGATCGTGTCGCCCTCGCCCACCTCGATGATGTGCTCGCGGCGCGCCATGCGGCTGAGCGCGGCCATCGGCTCGCCCTGCGAGCCGGTGCAGACGAGCACGACCTTCGCGTCGGGCATCTTCTCGAGCTGCTTGAGGTCGACGATGAGCCCCTTCGGCACCTTGAGGTACCCGAGGTCGGCGGCGATCTTCATGTTGCGCACCATCGAGCGGCCCACGAACGCGACCTTGCGGCCGTGCGTGTCGGCGGCGTCGAGCACCTGCTGGATGCGGTGCACGTGGCTCGCGAAGCTGGAGACGACGATGCGCTTGGGCGCCTTGCGGAACACCTGCTCGATGGCCGGCGCGATGTCCTGCTCGGCGGTCGTGAAGCCGGGGACCTCCGCGTTGGTGGAGTCGGTGAGGAACAGGTCGACGCCCTCCTCGCCGAGGCGCGCGAACGCGCCCAGGTCGGTGAGGCGGCGGTCGAGCGGGAACTGGTCCATCTTGAAGTCGCCCGTGTGCAGGATCAGGCCGGCCTGCGTGCGGATCGCGACGGCGAGGCCGTCCGGGATGGAGTGGTTCACGGCGATGAACTCGAGGTCGAAGACGCCGGCGTCGATGCGGTCGCCCTCCTTCACCTCGCGCGTGACGGGCTTGATCTTGTGCTCCTCGAGCTTCGCGGTGATGAACGCGAGCGTGAGGCGGGAGCCGATGATCGGGATGTCCGGGCGCTCCTTGAGGAGGTACGGGACGCCGCCGATGTGGTCCTCGTGGCCGTGCGTGAGCACGATGCCCTTGATCTTGTCGAGACGGCCGCGGAGGGCGCTGAAGTCGGGGAGGATCACGTCGATGCCGGGCTGCGTCTCCTCGGGGAAGAGCACGCCGCAGTCGACGACGAGCAGCTCGCCGTCCTGCTCGAAGATCGTCATGTTGCGGCCGACGTCGCCGAGGCCGCCGAGCGGGGTGATCCGCATGCCGCCGCGGGGCAGGCGCCCGGGCTTGGCGAGGTCGAGGGAGTGCGCGGTGGTGGGAGGCATGGTGCCTTTCTGGTGGTGTCGTGCTGGTGTGTCGTGCAGGTGATGTCAGGGGGCGGACGCGCGATGCGCGCCACGCGGATGATGCTGGACTCAGCGGCGATGCCGGGCGTCCATCTGGTCGTGCGGGGTGGTGCCGCACCGGATCGCGGACGACGAGCGCATGCGCCGCACGCGGACCGGCGGTGGTGCCGGAGCGGGCGCGGTGGGACGGGATCGATCGAGGCCCAGGGCCCGTCTCGCGGTCGTGCGGGTCGGTGCGCGATGCGCCGCGACGAGCGCGTCCCCGGGCCGATCGTGCCGAGCCCGTCGACAGCACTGTACCGCGCCGCCCCGACCGGGTGCCCGTGCGGGGGCGGCGCGGCCGTCGCGTCGAGCCCGGTCCCGATCCGACGTGACACCAACTCTACCCTCACGTTAGGGTAGGGTTCCGGAGCCCCGCTCCGATCCCCTCCGATCCCCTCCGCTCCCGCTGACGCCCCGCGCGGCAGCCGCAGCACCGCGCGACGACGCGCCCCGATCCTCACCAGAGCGGGCGCGACGCCCGCGACAGAACGGAGCACCACCATGCCCACCCGCACCCCGACCCGCACCACCGCACCGGTCCGCCACCGACCGCCGTCCGGCCCGACCGTCCTCCAGGCGCTGAAGGACCCGCGCATGCTCAGCCGCGAGGTCCTCGCGGGCCTCGTCGTCGCGCTCGCGCTCATCCCCGAGGCCATCTCGTTCTCGATCATCGCGGGCGTGGATCCGCGCGTCGGCCTCTTCTCCTCGTTCGTGATGGCCGTCTCCATCGCGTTCCTCGGCGGGCGCCCCGCCATGATCACCGCGGCCACGGGCGCCATCGCGCTCGTCATCGCGCCGGTCGCCCGCGACCACGGGCTCGACTACCTCATCGCCACCGTGATCCTCGGCGGCGTGTTCCAGGTGCTCTTCGCGGTGATCGGCGTCGCGAGGCTCATGCGCTTCATCCCGCGTTCGGTGATGGTCGGCTTCGTGAACGCGCTCGCCATCCTCATCTTCACGTCGCAGCTGCCGCAGCTCATCGGCGTGCCGTGGGCGGTGTACCCGCTGGTCGCGGTGGGGCTCGCGATCATCGTGTTCCTGCCGCGGCTGACGAAGGCCGTCCCGGCGCCGCTGGTCGCGATCGTGCTGCTGACCGCCGCCGTGGTCGTGATGGGCATCGGCGTGCCGCGCGTCGGCGACGAGGGCGAGCTCCCCCGCAGCCTCCCGTCGCTGTTCCTCCCCGATGTGCCGCTCACGTTCGAGACCCTCCGCATCATCGCGCCGTACGCGGCCGCGATGGCCGTGGTCGGGATCCTCGAGTCGCTGATGACCGCGAAGCTCGTCGACGACATCACCGACTCCCCCAGCCACAAGACCCGCGAGGCCTGGGGCCAGGGCGCCGCGAACGTGCTCTCCGGGTTCTTCGGCGGGATGGGCGGCTGCGCGATGATCGGCCAGACGCTCATCAACGTGAAGGCCTCGGGCGCGCGCACCCGCATCTCGACCTTCCTCGCCGGGATCTTCGTGCTCGTGCTCGTGGTCGGCCTCGGTGACATCGTCGCGATCATCCCCATGGCCGCGCTCGTGTCGGTGATGATCATCGTCTCGGTCGGCACCTTCGACTGGCACAGCATCCGACCGTCGACGCTGAAGCGCATGCCGCTCGGCGAGACCGCGGTCATGGTGCTCACCGTCGTGATCGTCGTGGCCACCCACAACCTCGCCATCGGCGTGGTCGCGGGCGTGGTCGTCGCGATGATCGTGTTCGCCCGCCGGGTGGCGCACTTCGCCACGGTCGACCGGCGCATCAGCGTCGACTCCACCGGACACGAGACCGTGCACTACGAGGTCGTCGGGGAGCTGTTCTTCGCCTCGAGCAACGACCTCACGACGCAGTTCGACTACGCGGGCGACCCGGAGCGCGTGCTCATCGACATGAGCGGATCCCACGTCTGGGACGCCTCCACCGTCGCGGCGCTGGACGCGATCACCACGAAGTACCACCAGCACGGCAAGGAAGCGGAGATCGTCGGGATGAACGCCGCCTCCACCGCCATGCACGCGCGCCTCGCCGGGAACCTCGGCGCCGGACACTGACCGGCGCGGACCGATCGCCGACCGATCGCGGCCGATCGCGGCCGATCGCGGCCGATCGCGGCCGATCGCGGCCGATCGCGGCGGCGGACCCTACCCTCACGTTACGATAGGGACGCGGCCCGACCGATCGTCGGCGCCGCCCCCGCCTGCCGCACCGGGACGCCACCGCGTCCGCCTCCGGGCCGCCGGCGCCCTCCCGCCCCCTGCACCCGCCACCGCCCCGGAGTCGTCATGCCCGCAGCCCCCGCCCCCGCCGTCCGCACGCCCGCGGTGCGCCACGGCAGCCCGACCGTCCTCGAGGCGCTGAGGAACCCGCGCCTCCTCAGCCGCGAGGTGCTCGCCGGCCTCGTCGTCGCGCTCGCGCTGATCCCCGAGGCCATCTCCTTCTCGATCATCGCGGGGGTGGATCCGCGCGTCGGCCTGTTCTCGTCGTTCGTGATGGCCGTCGCCATCGCGTTCCTCGGCGGCCGGCCCGCCATGATCACCGCGGCCACCGGCGCCGTCGCGCTCGTCGTCGCGCCGCTCGTGCGCGACCACGGGCTCGACTACCTCATCGCCACCGTCATCCTCGGCGGGCTCTTCCAGATCGTCCTCGGCCTCCTCGGCGTCGCGAAGCTCATGCGCTTCGTGCCGCGCAGCGTGATGGTCGGGTTCGTCAACGCGCTGGCCATCCTCATCTTCTCCGCGCAGATCCCGAACCTCGTGGGCGTGCCGTGGCTCGTGTACCCGCTGGTCGCGGTGGGCATCGTGATCATGGTCGTGATGCCGCGCTTCACGAAGGCCGTGCCCGCGCCGCTCGTCGCGATCATCGTGGTCACCGTCGCGACGGTCGCCACCGCGCTCGCCGTCCCGACCGTCGGCGACGAAGGCGCGCTGCCCGACAGCCTGCCGACCCTCTTCATCCCGGACGTGCCGCTCACGCTCGAGACGCTGCGGATCATCGCGCCGTACGCGCTCGCCGTCGCGCTCGTGGGGATCCTCGAGTCGCTGATGACCGCCAAGCTCGTCGACGACATCACCGACACCCCGTCGCGCAAGACCCGCGAGACGCTCGGCCAGGGCGGCGCGAACATCCTCTCGGGCCTCTTCGGCGGCATGGGCGGCTGCGCGATGATCGGCCAGACGATGATCAACGTGAAGGCGTCCGGCGCCCGCACCCGCATCTCCACGTTCCTCGCGGGCGTGTTCCTGCTGATCCTCGTGGTGGGCCTCGGCGACGTCGTCGCGATCATCCCGATGGCCGCGCTCGTGGCGGTCATGATCATGGTCTCGGTCGGCACGTTCGACTGGCACAGCATCCGGCCCTCGACGCTGCGCCGCATGCCCGTGGGCGAGACGCTCGTGATGGTGCTCACCGTCGTGATCGTCGTGATCACCGACAACCTCGCCATCGGCGTCATCGTCGGCGTCATCGCCGCGATGATCGTGTTCGCCCGCCGCGTCGCGCACTTCGCGACCGTGGAGCGCACGCTCCGGACGGACGAAGATGGCACGGAGACCGCGCACTACGCCGTGATCGGCGAGCTGTTCTTCGCCTCCAGCAACGACCTCACGACGCAGTTCGACTACGCCGCCGACCCCGCGCGCGTGGTCATCGACATGTCGGGCTCGCACGTGTGGGACGCCTCCACGGTCGCCGCGCTCGACGCGATCACCACGAAGTACGAGCGCCACGGCAAGCGCGCGGAGATCACCGGCATGAACGACTCCTCCGCCGCGATGCACGGCCGCCTCGCCGGGAACCTCGGCGCCGGGCACTGACGGGCACGCCCCGACGGGTGGTGCCCCATCGACCTGCGACCGCCCTCAGAGGGAGCTCCGCCGCCTGCGACTTCCGCGTGCCGCTTGCCTGTGTATCAGACCGGCGGGAGCACCGCGCTCTGAGTTGGCTTGTCGTCATTCAGCACATAGGGCGGATGCGCCCCGGGCGACGAGCCCTGGTGCGCACTTCCGCATGATCCTCGTGAGGAGCGGGAACATGAAGATGCATCAGAAGATCCTGGCGGCGGCGATGGTCACGGCCGCGATGATCGGCCCTGTGTCCGGGGCCCAGGCAGCGACGCGTGCCAGTACGGGCACGCCGCCAGGCCTCGGAGACGAGAAGCTGAGCGCGACCACCATCGCGCTGTGCAACGCCGGATTCGGTGATGTCAGTGTCCAGTCGTGGGATGTGACGGCAGGGCATCTCGACATGTTCTGTGGGGACAAGGACGATGACGACATGTGGGTGAGCGGCTACAACCACATCCGCGATCGTCACCAAGGGGACTGGCAAGCCATCGTGGACAGCGCCGGAGGAGGCGGGAACTGGGACGATCTCATGATGTTCATGACCGATCAATCCATTCGTGCTGACGATCCGGAACCGGAAGGCGACAGCAAGCTGTGCTACTCGACGTCCATCGAGATCCACGATGAGGATGGTGCGCTTCTGAGCGTCTACAACCCGACGGTCATCGTGTCTGCGAACACTCGGAAGGTCATCACCTCGTATCCGACCATCGTCCCGGATTGCGCAGGCGTCCGTGACTGAGAAGAGCACAGATGCACGTCGACGCCCCCTCCGACTCTCCGTCGACTACGGGCAGAAATGGCCACTGAATGATGGCATCGGCGTCGGGCCGCCTGTGGCGTGGGACGAGGTGGTCACGCCGGAGCTGAAGCAGCGGTTGGTCGACTGGGCGACGTTCTTCCGACAGCATGCCGACGAGGAAACGGGTTTGTTCGGGTCCGAGGAGCGGCGTCGTTGGTTCCAACGCGAGGGTTTCCGCCTCCTGAAGGAGCTGCAGGCGCAGGCCGGAGATCGCTTCGACTTCACCATCGACCTCTGGTTCTGACGCGTGGCGCGCAGGGACGGATGCGGTCCATGCATCGCATCCGTCCCTGCAGGGGACAGGCAGAGCCGCGAGAGCCGCTTGACACCGTGCCGCCACCGATCCCCCACGGGGCAGCCACTCGCCCGCCGGTTACGCTGGATCCGTGCCCCACCTCCTCTCCGCCGCGACCCGACGCACCCGCGTCGGCCGCCAGGCGTACCCGAAGCGGCTGCTGCTGACCAAGCGCACCTCGGGCACGAACGGGTGGATGAGCCTTTGGGGCAGCAACGCGCACGGCGAGATCGCCGGCTGCCCGCCGCCAGCCGAGTAGGCCGCTCCCGTCGATCACGGCGCCGGAGCGGAGACGCCCTGCTCGCGCTCGTCGACGGAAGACGCACATGACCTCCTCTGAACCCCTGCCCACCCCTCCGCACGCGCCCGCCGCGCCCGGCCGCGGTGCCCGGCTCGCCCGGTTCCTCAGCGGCGACACGACCGGCGGGATCCTCCTGCTCATCGCGACCGTGCTCGCCCTCGTCGTGGCGAACAGCCCGGCCGCCGACCTCTACGAGCGCGTCCGCGGATTCGAGTTCGGCCCCGAGGCGCTGCACCTCCACCTCAGCGTCGGCACGTGGGCCGCCGACGGGCTGCTCGCGATCTTCTTCTTCGTCGTCGGCCTCGAGCTCAAGCAGGAGTTCGTGGCGGGGTCCTTGCGGGATCCGCGCGTCGCGACCCTGCCGATCGCGGCGGCGGTGGGCGGCGTGATCGTGCCCGCGGCGATCTTCACGCTGATCAACCTCAGCGCCGGATCCGAGGCCCTGCAGGGCTGGGCGATCCCCGCCGCGACCGACATCGCGTTCGCGGTCGCCGTGGTCGCGGTGGTCGGCAAGCGGCTGCCGCCCGCGCTCCGGACGTTCCTGCTCACTCTCGCGGTGGTCGACGACCTGCTGGCGATCACGATCATCGCCGTCTTCTACACGGCGGGCATCGCGTTCGTGCCGCTGCTGCTGGCGCTCGTTCCGCTCGCCGCGTTCGGGATCCTCGTGCGCCGCGGCGTGCGGGCCTGGTACGTGCTCATCCCGCTGGGCGTCGCGGCGTGGGCGCTCGTGCACGCGTCGGGGATCCACGCGACCATCGCCGGCGTCGTCCTCGGGATCCTGGTGCCCGCCGTCGCGACCGCCCGCGCCGGCGTCACGCACCGGGACGCCGACGGGCACGAGGAGCGGCACGCCCTCACGCACCACTTCGCCGAGCGCTGGTCGCCGGTCTCCTCCGGCGTCGCGGTGCCGGTCTTCGCGTTCCTCTCCGCCGGGGTCGCGGTCGGCGGGCTCGACGGGCTGCGGGAGTCGCTGTCCGACAGCGTCGCCATCGGGATCGTCGTGGCGCTCGTCGTGGGCAAGGCCGCGGGGATCACGGGCGCGTCGCTGCTCGTGACGCGCCTGCCGGGCATCCGCCTCGACCCGACGCTCCGCTGGCCCGACGTCGTGGGCCTCTCCTTCGTCGCGGGCATCGGCTTCACGGTCTCGCTCCTCGTGGGCGAGCTCGCCTACGGCACGGGCAGCGCGCAGGACGACGTGGTGAAGGTCGGCGTGCTCGTGGGCTCGCTGATCTCGGCGGTCGTGGGCGGGACGATCCTCGCCGTGCGCGGGCGGCGGCTGCCGGCGGAGGCGCGGGGCGACGGGGCCGGATCCGCGGACGCCTGAGGGCGACCGCGCAGCGCTCCTCGGCCGGGCTCAGACGGTGCGGAGCAGCCCGGCGAGTGCGTCGAGCGCGCCCGGCACGAGGCGGTAGTACGCCCAGCTGCCGCGCTTGTCGCGGCTGAGGATCCCGGCGTCGACGAGCACCTTGAGGTGGTGCGAGACCGTCGACTGCCCGAGGCCGAGCGGCTCGGTGAGGTCGCACACGCAGGCCTCCTGGCCGTCGTGCGCGGCCACCATCGAGATGAGGCGGAGCCGGGCGGGGTCCGCGATCGCACGCAGCGAGCGGGCGAGCTTGTCCGCACCGTCGGCGCTCATGACCTCCCGCGTGAGCGGCGCGCAGCACGCGGTCACGTCCGTGAGGGGGAGCATGTCGAGGACGGCCATGCGCCCGATCCTCGCACACATTGACAGCTGTCGATGGGCTGCGTCATGCTCAGGTCATCGACGCACGTCGATGACCCGCCGACCGGAAGTCGCGACACCCCTCGATGCCTCCTGCTGCTCCCGCTCCCGTCCGCCTCGGCACCACCGACCGGCTGCTGCCGGTGTGGATCCTCGCCGCGATGGGCGCCGGCCTCCTGCTGGCTGTCTTCGCACCGGTGGTCGGCGAGGCGCTGCACGCGTCCAGCATCGGATCGGTGAGCGTGCCGATCGCGGTCGGGCTGCTGGTGATGATGTACCCGGTGCTCGCGAAGGTCCGCTACTCGGACGCCCGCGCCGTCGCGGGCGACCGGCGCTTGCTGATCTCCTCGCTCGCCATGAACTGGATCGTCGGCCCCGCGCTGATGTTCGCGCTCGCCTGGTTGCTGCTCCCGGACCTGCCCGAATACCGCACCGGGCTCATCATCGTGGGCCTCGCGCGCTGCATCGCGATGGTGCTGATCTGGAACGACCTCGCGTGCGGCGACCGGGAGGCGGCGGCGTTCCTCGTCGCGGTCAACAGCGTCTTCCAGGTGCTCGCATTCGGCGCGCTCGGCTGGTTCTACCTCCAGCTCCTGCCGTCCTGGCTGGGGCTTCCGACCACGAGCGCGGGGTTCTCGTTCTGGGCCATCACCGCATCCGTGCTCGTGTTCCTCGGGATCCCGCTCCTGGCCGGATACCTCTCCCGCCGCATCGGCGAACGCACCAAGGGACGCACCTGGTACGAGGACCGGTTCCTGCCGAAGGTCGGCCCGTTCGCCCTCTACGGGCTGCTGTTCACGATCGTCATGCTCTTCGCGCTCCAGGGGCAGCAGGTCATCGGCCGTCCGCTCGACGTGGTCCGCATCGCGATCCCGCTGGTCATCTACTTCGCCGTCACGTTCCTCGCCGGGTTCCTGCTCGGGAAGGCCGTGGGCCTCGGCTACGAGCGCACCACGACCCTCGCCTTCACCGCCGCGGGCAACAACTTCGAGCTCGCCATCGCGGTGGCGATCGGGACCTTCGGCGCGACCTCCGGGCAGGCCCTCGCCGGGATCGTCGGCCCGCTGATCGAGGTGCCGGCGCTGCTCGCGCTCGTCTACGCCGCCCTGTGGCTGCGCCCGCGGCTGTTCCCAGGACGCGCCCCCGATGCGGCCCAAGCCGTCCCTGCGCTCGACCCGGTCGCCGACCGAGCCTGACGTCCACCCCATCCGCCGAGGAGACCCCGATGACCGACACCGCCACCGCCACCGCCCCCACCGTCCTGTTCGTCTGCATCCACAACGCCGGCCGCTCGCAGATGGCCGCCGGGTACATGCGCGAGCTCTCCGGCGGCGCCGTCCAGGTCCGCTCCGGCGGCTCCGAGCCCGGCGACCAGATCAACCCCGTCGCGATCCAGGCCATGGCCGAGGAGGGCATCGACATCTCCCAGGCCGTCCCGCAGCTCATGACCACCGAGCAGGTGAAGGACTCCGACGTCGTCATCACCATGGGCTGCGGCGACGTGTGCCCGGTCTTCCCCGGCAAGCGGTACGAGGACTGGGAGCTCACCGACCCCAAGGGCAAGGCCCTCGACGAGGTCCGTCCCATCCGCGACGACATCAAGGACCGCGTGCGGCAGCTCCTCGCCGAGCTCCTGCCCGCCACCCGCTGATCCACCCACCACCTCCGAGGAGCCCCGCATGTCGATGACGCTGACCGTCCCGCCCCGCACCGACGAGCGGCGCCTCGCCGGCCTGCCCGTCGCGATCATCGGCGCCGGCCCCGTCGGGCTCGCCGCGGCCGCGCAGCTGCTCGAGCGCGGCATCGACGTCACCGTCTACGAAGCGGGCGACACCGCGGGTGCCGCCGTCCGGCGGTGGGGCCACACGCGCCTGTTCTCCCCGTGGGAGTTCCTCGTCGACGACGCCGCCGCGCGGCTCCTCGACGCCGCCGGATGGGACGCGCCCGCGGCGAAGCGCCTGCCGACCGGGCACGACCTCGTCGACGCCTACCTCGCCCCGCTGGCCGCGACGCCGGAGCTCGCCCCGCGGATCCGCTACGGCGCACGGGTGCGGGCGGTGACCCGGCAGGGCATGGACCGCACCCGCTCCGCCCGGCGCGGATCCGCCCCGTTCCTCCTCCGCCTCGAGTCGGCCGCGGGGACCGAGGACGTCCTCGCCCGGGCCGTCATCGACACCTCCGGCACCTACTCCTCCCCGAACCCCCTCACCTCCGATGGGCTCACACCCGCGGTCCCCGCCGAGGTCGCCGACAAGATCAGTCACGCCCTGCCCGACGTCCGCGGCGCGGATCGGGCGCGGTTCGCGGGCCAGCACGTGGTCGTCGTCGGCGCGGGCCACTCGGCCGCGAGCACCCTCGTCGCGCTCGCCGCCCTCGCCCGCGAGGAGCCCGGCACCAGCATCACCTGGGCCATCCGCTCCACGACGCCCGTCCGCGTCTACGGGTCCGCCGGGGACGAGCTGCCCGAGCGCGGTGCCCTCGGCGGGGTCGTCCACGACCTCGTCCGCCAGGGCATGATCACCCTCGTCGACCGGTTCGAGATCGACCGGGTGGCGTCCGCCGAGGACGGCCGGGTCGCGCTCGTCGGGCGGCGCCGGGACGAGCTGCACCAGATCGAGGCCGACGTCGTCGTCAACGCCACCGGGTTCCGCCCGGACCTCGGCATGCTGCGCGAGATCCGGCTCTCGCTGGACGAGATCGTCGAGGCGCCGCGCCTGCTGGCCCCGCTGATCGACCCGAACCTGCACTCCTGCGGCAGCGTCCCGGCCCACGGTGTCGCGGAGCTCGCGCACCCCGAGCCCGGGTTCTTCATCGCCGGCATGAAGAGCTACGGCCGCGCACCCACGTTCCTGCTCGCCACCGGCTACGAGCAGGTCCGCTCCATCGCCGACGAGCTCGCCGGCCGCCACGACGCCGCCCGCCGCCTGCAGCTCGTGCTGCCCGAGACCGGCGTGTGCTCGACCGACCTCGGCAGCGGATCCGACGGGGGCGGCTGCTGCGCCTGATCCGCAGGGACGCACCTGCGCCGACCGGGCGATGACGCGACGCGCGATCCGGATCCATGTGCAAGAATCTGCGCATGGATGCAGATAGCAGGTGCGGCCGCCACCCCGATAGCCAGCACGTCGAGCTCGCGGTCGAGGTGTTCGCGATGCTCGCCGACGCCACGCGCGTGCGGATCGTGCTCGCCCTCCGCGACGGCGAGCTGCCCGTCAACGACCTCGCCGAGCGCGTGGGCAAGTCGCCCGCCGCGGTCTCGCAGCACCTCGCCAAGCTGCGGCTGTCGCGCGTCGTCGCGACGCGGCAGGAGGGCACGCGCGTGTTCTACCGGCTCGTCGACGAGCACGCGCGCCAGCTCGTGACCGACGCGATCTTCCAGGCCGAGCACCAGCTCGACGGATCGGGCGCCCACCACCACGAGGAGTCCGCGCGTGCGGACGGCGCTCGCTAGCCGCGGCGTCCAGGCGGCGCTGCTCTCCGCGGTGCTCTTCGGCGCGGGCACCCCGGCGGCGAAGCTGCTCCTCGACTCGGTGAGCCCGTGGCTGCTCGCGGGCCTCCTCTACACGGGCTCCGGCATCGGGCTGGGGCTGATCCGCGTGATCCGCCGGTCGCCGCGCGTGCGCCTCGCCCGCGGCGAGCGCCTCCCGCTCGCCGGCGCGATCCTCTTCGGCGGGATCCTCGGCCCCCTGCTCCTGCTCGTCGGCCTCGTGGGCATGCCCGCCTCGGGCGCCTCGCTGCTCCTCAACGCGGAGGGCGTCGCGACGGCGGTGCTCGCCTGGGTCGTGTTCCGCGAGAACGCCGACCGGCGGATCGTGCTCGGCATGCTCGCGATCGTCGCGGGCGCCGTGCTGATCACCGTGCCGCAGGGCGTCGAGCTCGGCAGCCCGTGGCCCGCCCTCGCGATCCTCGGCGCGTGCCTCTCCTGGGGCATCGACAATAACCTCACCCGGAAGGTGGCGCTCGCCGACGCCACGTGGCTGGCCGCGGTGAAGGGCGGCGTCGCCGGACCCGTGAACCTCGCGCTCGCGTTCCTCGTGGGCGCGCAGCTGCCGGCTCCGGGCGCCGTCGCGGCGGCCATGTCCGTCGGGTTCCTCGCCTACGGGGTGAGCCTCGTGCTGTTCATCGTCGCGCTCCGGCACGTGGGCACGGCGCGGGCCGGCGCCTACTACTCGGTCGCGCCGTTCTTCGGCGCGCTCCTCGCGATCGCGCTCGGCGAGCCCGTGACGTGGCCGCTGGCCGCCGCCGGGATCCTCATGGCCGTCGGCATCGTGCTGCACCTCACCGAGCGCCACGAGCACGAGCACACCCACGAGGCCGTGACGCACGACCACTGGCACACGCACGACGCGCACCACGAGCACGACCACGCCGAACCCGTGGCGGCGGGCACGCGGCACCGCCACGAGCACACGCACGACCCGATCACCCACACGCACGAGCACTACCCGGACAGCCACCACCGGCACGGGCACTGACGGCGCCCGCGCCGGTGACGGTTCCCCGCCAGCCGCGGACGCCGCCGCCGGGCTGGGGGACGATGGAGGCATGATCCCGAGCGCCGACGGCACCCTCACGGACGGGCGGGCGCTGATCGGCCCGGTCGAGGCCCCCGCACTGCACGTGATGACGTACAACATCCGGCGCCTGTTCCGCCGCTACCGGCCGGGCAGCCCCGACCGCTGGGCTGACCGCGAGCCGCTCCTGGCCGAGCTCCTCCAGCGCGAGCAGCCGGCGCTCCTCGGCACGCAGGAGGCGATGCCCACGCAGGGCCGCGCGCTGTCGCACGCGCTCGGGCGGCACTACCGACGGATCGGGCACGGCCGCAACGCCGACGGCCACGGCGAGGGCTGCCCCACCTTCTACGACACGCGCCGCCTCGAGCTCACGAGCTGGCGGCAGGTCGCGCTGTCGGACACGCCCGCGGTCGCCGGGTCCCGCAGCTGGGGCAACATGGTGCCGCGGATCGCCGTGGTCGCCGACTTCACCGACCGCGCGACGGGCCTGCCCCTCCGGCACGTGAACACGCACTTCGACCACCTGTCGCGCCGCTCGCGCGAGGAGTCCGCGCGGATGATGCTCGAGATCGTCGCCGAGGTGCAGGTCCCCACGATCGTCTCCGGCGACACCAACGCGGGCGTCGACACCGCGCCGCACCGGCTGCTCGTGGAGTCCGGCGCGCTCGTCGACGCGTGGCCCGCCGCGCGCGAGCGCCTCACGCCCGAGTGGGGCACCTGGTCCAACTACAAGGCGCCGAAGCGCACCACACGCCGGATCGACTGGATGCTCGTGACGCCCGACGTCGAGGTCGAGCGGGTCGGCATCAACACCACGCGCGTCGGCGGCCGCGCGCCGAGCGATCACGAGGCACTGCAGGCGGTGGTGCGGTGCTGACGGATCCGACCCCGCCGGACGCACCGGCCCCGCCCGAGGACGTCGCGGCCTTCGCCGGGCTGGCCGGGCTCACCTTCCTGCAGCCGCCGCGCGGGATCACGGCGGTGCTCGCCGACGTCGTCCGCGTGATCGGGCTGCTCACGTTCCTCTTCTCGGTGTTCGCGTGGACGGGCGTCACCTCCGCGATGTTCGCGCTCGCGCTGCTCGGGCTCGTGGCGCCGCGGGGTCTCGGGGCGCGGCCCGGGCTGGACCTCGCGATCGGGATCACTACGCTCGTCTCCGCCGCGAGCAACCGGCTCGACCTCTACGAGCGGCTGCCGTGGTGGGACATCCCCGCGCACCTCGTCACGACGGCGGCCCTCGCCGCGCTCGTGATCCTGCTCGCCGACCGCGCGGGCGTGGTGGTCGACCGGCGGCCGCTGCCCCTCGGGTTCCTCAGCCTCACGGTGGGCCTCGCGCTCTCGGCGCTGTGGGAGCTCGGCGAGTGGGCGGGGCAGACGTGGCTCGACCCGGCGATCCTCACGGGCTACACGGACACGATCGGCGACATGGCGGTCGGCGGGCTGGGCGCGCTGCTCGTCGCGCCGCTCATGCCGATGCTGCTGGCGCGGTCGCGGTGGATCGCGGGGGCGCCCGCGCGCTGATCCGCGGCGCCCGCGGTCGGGCCGTGCCGACGCGCGGCGCCGCGCCCGGCGACCGCGTCCGCTCCGCGCCCCCATCCCCGCGCCCCCGTCCGTGGGCGCTGCTGCTCCTCGCGCGGGGGCGCTGCTCCTCGCCGCGCTGGCGGGTCCTGTCCGTCGGAGGAGAAGTGCTCCGCGGCGGGTTTGGGTCGAGGAGCAGTCGGGTACGGGCCGACCATGCGCTCGCCCGGGAACCACCTCGAGGCCGTCCTGTTCGACCGGGACGGGACCCTCGTCGTCGATGTGCCGTACAACGGGGATCCGGCGCTCGTCACCCTCATGCCCGGCGCCCGCGAGGCGATCGACGCCGTGCGCGCGGCGGGCCTCCGCGTCGGCATGGTCACCAACCAGTCCGGGATCGCGCGCGGCCTCATCACCCGCGCGCAGGCCGACGCCGTGAACGCGCGCGTGCAGGAGCTGCTCGGCGCGTTCGACCTCGTGCTGCTGTGCCCGCACGGATCCGACGACGGCTGCGACTGCCGGAAGCCGCAGCCCGGCATGGTGCTCGAGGCCTGCCGGACGTGGGGCGTGGATCCGTCGACCGTCGCGGTCGTGGGCGACATCGCCGCCGACATGGGCGCCGCCCGGAACGCCGGCGCGCGCGGCGTGCTCGTGCCGACGCCCGTCACGCGCGAGGAGGAGGTGGCCGAGGCGGAGCTGGTGGCGCCGACGATCCTCGACGCGGTGCACCTGCTGATCCACGACCCCGCGCCCCGCCGGGTGCTCGTCGTGCGGCTCGACTCCGTGGGCGACGTGCTGATCTCGGGGCCCGCGGTGCGCGCGGTCGCCGCCGACCCGCGCGTCGAGGTCCACCTGCTCTGCGGTCCGCGCGGCGCGTCCGCCGGCCGGCTGCTGCCCGGCGTGCACGCGGTGCACGTGTGGGACTCCCCGTGGATCTCCTCCCCCGCGCCCGCCGCCGACGCCGCGTCCGTCGACGCCCTGCACGCGATCCTCGCCGAGGTCCACGCGGACGAGGCCGTCATCCTCACGTCCTTCCACCAGTCGCCGCTCCCGCTCGCGCTGCTGCTGCGCCTGGCGGGCGTGCGGCGGATCACGGGCGCCAGCGTCGACTACGCCGGCTCCCTCCTCGACGTGCGCCTGAAGCCCGGCGAGGACCTCGACGAGGACCAGCCCGAGCCCGAGCGCGCCCTCGCGATCGCCGCCGCGGGCGGGCACGCGCTGCCGGCCGACGACGACGGCCGTCTCGCCGTGCTCGACGCCGCGCTGCCGGATGACGTGGCCGCGCTCCTCCCCGACGGCCCGTTCGCGCTCGTGCACCCGGGCGCCGCGGTCGGCGCGCGCTCCTACCCGGCCGACCAGCACCGGGACGCGGTCGCGCTCCTCGTCGCGCGCGGGATCCCCGTGGTCGTCACCGGCGGCCCCGACGAGCGGGACCTCACGGCGCACGTCGCCGGATCCGCCGCCCTCGATCTCGGCGGCCGCACTGACCTCGCCGGCCTCGGCGCGCTGATGCGCCGCGCGGCCGTGCTCGTGAGCGGCAACACCGGGCCCGCGCACCTCGCCGCCGCGGTGGGCCTCCCGGTCGTGAGCCTGTTCTCGCCCGTCGTGCCGCCGATCCGCTGGGCGCCGTACCGCGTGCCCGTGATCCTGCTCGGCGACCAGGACGCGCCCTGCAAGCTCAGCCGCGCGCGCGACTGCCCCGTGCCCGGCCACCCGTGCCTCGCCGGCGTCTCGCCCGCGGAGGTCGCCGACGCGGTCGAGCGCCTGCTCGCGACCACCGGCGGCACGGGCGGCACCGGCTCGCGCGCGACCGCGGAGGTGCCCGCATGAGGATCCTGATGTGGCACGTCCACGGTGGCTGGACCGACTCGTTCGTGCGCGGATCCCACGAGATCCTGTTCCCGACCACGCCCGCGCGCGACGGCTGGGGCCTCGGCCGCGGCGGACGCGACTGGCCCGCGAGCGCGCGCGAGGTGGATCCGTCGTCCCTGCACGAGACGCACGTCGACCTGGTGCTCCTCCAGCGCGTCGCCGAGATCGAGGAGGCGGAGCGCCTGCTCGGCCGCCGCCTCGGATCCGACGTGCCGGCCGTCTTCCTCGAGCACAACACCCCGCGCGGCGCCCCGACCGAGACCGTGCACGCGCTCGCCGACCGCGACGACATCCCGGTGATCCACGTCACGCGCTTCAACGCGCTCATGTGGGACACCGGATCCGCGCCCACGACCGTCGTCGAGCACGGCGTGCCCGACCCCGGTGCGCTCTACACGGGCGAGGTCGCATCGTTCGGCGCGGTGATCAACGAGCCCGTGCGCCGCGGTCGCATCACCGGCACCGACCTGCTGCCCGCGTTCGCGGCGGTCGCGCCCGTCGAGGTGTTCGGGATGGGGACGGACCTGCTGCCCGGCGCGTTCCCCGACCTCGGCGAGCGCCTCGTCCCCCGCGGCGACCTCCCCACGGCCCGCATGCACCCCGAGCTCGCGCGGCTGCGCGCCTACGTGCACCCGCACCGCTGGACCTCGCTCGGCCTGTCGCTGCTCGAGGCGATGCACTTGGGCGTGCCCGTGCTCGTGCTCGACGCGACCGAGGCGTCGCGCGCGGTGCCGCCCGACGCGGGCGCGATCTCGTCCGACCCGGCCGACCTCGTGCGCGCGGCCCGGCTGCTCGCCGCGGATCCCGGCGAGGCCGCCCGCCGCGGCCGCGTCGCCCGGGAGGCCGCGCTCGCCCGCTACTCGCTCGGCCGCTTCCTCCGCGACATGGACGCCGTGCTGCACGACGCGGTGGATGCCGCGGCCGCGCGCCGGTCCCGCCGCGCGCCCGCCGCATCCGGCTCCCCGACTCCCCCGCACCACCCGCACCACCCGCTCGACGAGAGGACGACACGATGAGGATCGCGATGATCTCGGAGCACGCCAGCCCGCTGGCCACCCTCGGCGGGGTCGACGCCGGCGGCCAGAACGTGCACGTCGCGGCGCTGTCCGCGGCGCTCGCGGACGAGGGCCACACCGTCACCGTCTACACGCGCCGTGACGACGAGGCGCTGCCCGCCCGTGTCGCGTTCGCGCCCGGCGTGGAGGTCGTGCACCTCGACGCCGGACCCGCGCGCGCGGTCCCCAAGGACGACCTCCTCCCCCACATGGGCGAGCTCGCCGACGGGCTGCTGGCCGACTGGCGCACCAACAGGCCCGACGTGGTGCACAGCCACTTCTGGATGTCCGGGGTCGCGGCCCTCGACGCGGCCGCGCGCCTCGCGTCCTCCCCGGTGGGCGCCGCCGCGGCCCCGCCCGTGCTGCACACCTTCCACGCGCTCGGATCCGTGAAGCGCCGCCACCTCGGCGCCGACGACACGAGCCCCGCCGAGCGCACGCACCTGGAGCCGGGCGTCGGCCGCCGCGCCGACGCCGTCATCGCGACCTGCTCCGACGAGGCCGCGGAGCTCGTGCGCGCGGGCGTCGACGCGGCCCGCATCACCGTCATCCCGTGCGGCGTCGACATCGGGCACTTCACGCCGCGGTCGTACGCCGCCGCAGCCGCCGACGCCCCGATGCGCGTCATGGTCGTCGGCCGCCTGGTGCCGCGCAAGGGCGTCGACCTCGCGATCACGGCCCTCGGGATCCTCGCCGACCGCGGCCACCGGGACGTCGAGCTCGTGATCGTCGGCGGCTCCGGCGACGCCGCGAGCGCCACCGAGGACGCCGAGGCCCGCCGCCTGATGGACGCCGCCCGCGCCGCCGGGGTCGCCGACCGCGTGCGCCTGCACGGCCGCGTCTCCCAGGCCGACATGCCCGCCGTGATGCGCACCGCCGACGTGGTCGTGTGCGCGCCCTGGTACGAGCCGTTCGGCATCGTGCCGCTCGAGGCGATGGCCTCCGGCGTGCCCGTCGTCGCGTCGTCCGTGGGCGGGCTCACCGACAGCGTCGTGGACGGCGTGACCGGGATCCTCGTGCCGCCGCGCGACCCCGCCGCCATCGCCGACGCGCTCGGGGAGCTGCTCGCCGATCCCGCCCGCCGCCGCGCCCTCGGCCGCGCCGGCCGCGACCGCATGGAGCACGGCTACTCCTGGGCGACGGTCGCCGCGCGCACCGCGGACGCGTACCGCGCCGTGATCCAGGACGCCGCCGTTGACGAGCTGCCCGCCGACCCGACCGTGGTCGACGCCCACCTCGACGCGCTCGCCCCGGTGCTCCAGGCGCTCCGCTCCCACGCGCCGCGCCTCACCGCGTGGGGCAGTGAGATGGCCGACCGCCTCAGCCACGGCGCGCGCCTCATCGCGGCCGGCAACGGCGGATCCGCGGCCGAGGCCCAGCACCTCACGAGCGAGCTGGTGGGCCGGTTCGACGGCGACCGCCGCCCGTTCTCCGCCATCGCGCTGCACTCGGAGTCGTCGGCCGTCACCGCGATCGGCAACGACTACGGCTTCGACGAGGTGTTCGCCCGGCAGGTGCACGCGCACGCGAGATCCGGCGACATCGTCGTGCTCCTCTCGACGAGCGGCCGCAGCGTCAACCTGCTGAAGGCGGCGGCCGCCGCGCGCGCCGCCGGCGCCACCACCTGGGCGATGACCGGGCCGGGCCCGAACCCGCTCGTGGAGGCGTGCGACGAGTCCCTCGCGCTCGACGGCCCCTCGGCCAACGTGCAGGAGGCGCAGCTGGTGGCCGTGCACGCGATCTGCCGCGCGTTCGAGAGCCGCCTGCAGGCGAACGACCGGGCGGCCGCGCGCGCGTCGGCGACCGCGGATGCGGCGCCCGCGTCGCCGGGATCCGCCGCGCCCGCGTCCGCCCCCGCCGCCGTCTCCGCCGCCGTCCCCGTGACGGTCACGCCCGCATCCACCACGGCCGCTCCCGCGGAGGTGCCGGCATGAGGATCGTCGTGGTCGGCGACGTGCTCCTCGACGTCGACATGACCGGCGCCGCGCACCGGCTCAGCCCCGACGCGCCCGTGCCGGTGATCGAGGTGGAGGAGTCGCTGCCCCGCGCGGGCGGCGCCGGCCTCGTCGCCACGATGCTCGCGCGCGACGGCCACGACGTGCGCCTCGTCACCGTGCTCTCCGACGACCACCGCGCGGAGACGCTGCGCGCGTGCCTCGATCGGATCGAGGTGGTCGCCGGCCCGTCGGGCGCGCCCACGCCCGTGAAGACCCGCGTCCGCGCCGACGGCCACGCCATCGCCCGCATCGACGAGGGCTGCGCGCCGCCACCCACGCCGGAGGCGACCGACGAGATGCTCGACGCGATCGCCACGGCCGATGCCATCGTGGTCGCCGACTACGGCCGCGGCGTCACGCGCGACCCGCGCCTCCGCGCCGCCCTCGACGCGCGCGCCGCCGTGGTGCCGCTCGTGTGGGATCCGCACCCCGCGGGCGAGCCGCCCGTCCCGAACACCGCGCTCGCCACCCCGAACCTGGCCGAGGCGCGCGCGTTCTCCGGGCTAGCCGGGCGCGACGTGTCGGCGGCCGCCGACGCCGCCCGGATCCTCCGCGAGATGTGGGGCGTCGGCACGGTCGCCGTCACCATGAGCGAGCGCGGCGCCCTGCTCGTGTCGGCTCCCGCGTCGGGCTCCGCTCCCGCGTCGGGTGCGGCGGGCGCATCCATGCCCGTCGTCGTGCCCGCCCCGCTCGTCGCGACCGGCGACCCGTGCGGCGCGGGCGACCGCCTGGCGGCCACGGCCCTCGCGGCGCTGGCCGCCGGATCCGCGGTGGAGGACGCCGTGCGCGACGCCGTCGCCTCCGCCGCCGAGTACGTCGACGCGGGCGGCGTCGCCACCCTCGTGGGCCCGCCCGCCGCGCGCCCCATCGGCGGCCACGCGGCGAGCGCCCTCCAGGTCGTGCGCGCGACCCGTGCCGCCGGCGGCACCGTCGTCGCGACCGGCGGCTGCTTCGACCTCGTGCACGCCGGCCACGCCCGCACCCTCGCCGCGGCCCGCGCGCTCGGCGACTGCCTGGTCGTGCTCCTCAACTCGGACGACTCGGTGCGCCGCCTCAAGGGCCCCGAGCGCCCGATCATGACCGAGGAGGACCGCGTGGATCTGCTGATGTCGCTCGGCGTGGTGGACGCGGTCGTGCTCTTCTCCGAGGACACCCCCGAGGAGGCGTTGCGCTCGATCAAACCCGACCTCTGGGTCAAGGGCGGCGACTACCGCGCTGAGGACCTCCCCGAGGCGGCGGTCATCGCCGAGTGGGGCGGCCAGGCCGTCACCGTCCCGTACCACCCCGGCCGCTCCACCACGAAGCTCGCGGGCGCGCTCGCCCGCGTCGGCTGAGCCCTGATCCGCTGACCCCCTGATCCGCACGACTCCCCCGCACCCCCGCGCCGAACGGGCGCGATCCGCACCACGGAAGGAACACCCATGACCGACTCCCCCCGCCCCAGCACCGGCCGCGTCCTCATCACCGGAGGCGCGTCCGGGCTCGGCGCCGCGGTCGCGCAGGCGGTGCTCGCGGCCGGCGGCGAGCCCATCGTGCTCGACCTCGACACGTCGAGCGTCACCGGCATGGAGGCGCACCGCATCGACGTCTCCGACACCCGCGCCACCGAGGCGCTCGTCACCGAGATCGCCCAGGCGCACGGCGGGCTGGATGCCGTGGTCACCGCCGCGGGCATCGACCGCTGCGGCCGCCTCGTCGACGTGGCGCCCACCGAGTGGGAGAAGGTCATCGGCGTGAACCTCATGGGCACGGTCGCCGTCGTCCGCGCGGCGCTGCCGTTCCTCACCGAGTCGCACGGCCGCGTCGTCACCGTCGCGTCGTCGCTCGCCATCAAGGCCGTCTCCGACGCGACCGCCTACTGTGCCTCGAAGTTCGGCGTGCTCGGCTTCACGCGCGCGCTGGCTGCCGAGACGAAGGGCGAGGTCGGCGTCACCACGCTGATCCCCTCCGGCATGAAGACCCACTTCTTCGACGACCGCGACCCGAAGTACAAGCCCGGCTCCGACGCGAACCTCAACGACCCGGCCGCCGTCGCCGACAGCGTGATGTTCATCCTCGGCCAGCCGCGCGGCTGCGAGATCCGCGAGCTCGTCATCACGCACGAGCTGGAGGACAGCTGGCCGTGAGCCGCGGCTGATCCGCACCCTGCACGCACGACACGAGCCCGGCCCCGCATCACGCGGGGCCGGGCTCGTCTCGTCCGTCGGGCATCCGTCAGGGCGTCGTCGCGATACCCGTCATGATCTGCGCCGCCACGTTGATGCCGACGATCAGCACGATGCCCGTCGCCGGCGCCCACCACGCGTTCACGCGGCGCGTGCGGCAGACGACCGTCGCGACGATGGAGAGGACGAGGACGCCGATCGTGCCCGCGACCCAGAGCCGCGAAGCCAGCACGCCGAGGGGGTAGTCGCAGCCGGGCGTGCCGCAGCGGTCCGGGATCCAGCTCGCGACCACCATCGCGATGAGGCCCGCGAACGCGAGCACCCCCTCGGTCACGAGCAGGATCATCGCGAGCCGGGCGTCGTACGGCGGCCGGATCGGCTCCGGCCCGGCGAGGCTCGGGCGCTGCATGGTCTGCTGCTGGCTCATGGTGTCCTCCGTCGGAGTCGGGCCCGCGCATCGGCGGGTGTGCGCGACGGTAGCGGTCCGGCGTCCGCCGCGGAAGGGTCTTGCGGCGCGGGCGATCCGCGAGTCGCGTCCGCTCAGCCCGGCCGCACCAGCGTCACCCCGCGCTCGGCCGAGAACCGCGCGAAGTCCGCCACCCCGAGCCGCGCGTCCGCCGCCGTGGATCCCACGCCCGACGGGTTGTGGAACGTCGCTGTCTCCCCGTCGAACGCGTGCACCAGCACGAGGTGCCCGCCGCGCCGGGTCGCCGGCCGCTCCGGGTAGCGGATCTCCGACGACACCGACGCGAGCACCACCCGCCCCTCGCCCACCTCGGCGAGCAGCTCGGGCACGTCGATCCGCGGGTGCACGAGCGCCTCGATCCCGAAGTCGTCGCGCACCCACTCCGCGAACGGCCGGTAGTACAGCCCGCCGACGTCGTCGCCGTCACGCGTGAGGGCGGCGCGGGCGACGGCGCGCGTGATCAGCTCGTGCATGCCGAGCGCGCCGGCCGCGGGGATCCACGCCTTGAGCACCGACCGCAGCCCCGCCAGCCCGCACACGTGCCCGGACCAGAAGAGGTACTCGGCCTCCGACGGATAGCCCTCGGTGCGCCAGTCGAAGAACCCGGCCGGGCTCTCGCCGCGCTCGATGAGGGGCGCGTTGCAGGCGAGGTCGCCCCACTGCGACTCGTACGGGTACGTGGTCATGCGGGCTCCTCGGGTCGGATGCGTCCCACGCTCCCACGGCGGCGGGCTCGGCTCACGTCGCCGCGAGATCCATGAGGCCTCCGGTGCCGTACGTCACGGCGACCAGGGCGACGCACCCGGCGAGCGGCACCCACCACGCCGACCGCCGCCGCACGCTCCGGAGGACGACGGCGACCACCGACAGGATCACGACGACAGCCACCGCGGCGCGCGCCACCGTCATCACCACGTCCCCGAGCGCGTAGTCGCAGGTGAGAGACGGGTCCGCGCATCGGTCGAAGAACATGCCGCTGAGGAGGACCTGCAGGTACGCCCCGCACGCGACGATCCCCTCGACGCCCAAGAGGATCACCACCGCGACCCGGTCGCCCCAGCCCGGCGCCTTCCGCTCGCGCGGCTCCCGCCGTCCCGCCCACGGCGCGCGCGACCTGCGGACACCGGCGCGCGGCGCCTCATCGAAGGCGTGCTCGTACTCGTCGTAGCTCATCGCGTCTCCGTCGTCCGGGGGTTTCCGGCACCCTAGCCACGCCGATACGTTCGACGGGTGATCTCCACCCCACGCCGCGGCCCGCGCCCGACCCTCTCCGACGAGGGCCCGCAGCGGCAGCTCACCGACCGCGCGACACCGGAGCTCTGGGGCCGTCTCGTCGCGCGCGCGTTCGCGCTGCCCGGGGTGCGCGAGAGCCACAGCCAGGTGTCCCCCGCCACGTCGCGCGGCCTCTTCCTCGAGGACCTCGCCGAGCCGATCGTCCCCTGGGCGTCGCTCGCGCCGGAGGGCCGCCTCGAGCCCGTGCACCTGCACGGCGTCGACGACACGTCCCTGCACCTCTGCCTCCCGGTCCCCCGCGGCACCGAGCTGACCGCGCTCGGCTGGGCGACGCCGCACCAGTACGAGGACTACGGCACCGAGTTCCTCGTCTACGGCCCGCGCGACGAGGCGGAGGTCGACGTGGTGGTCAGCCTGATCGAGGAGTCCATCGCCTTCGCGCGCGACCCCGGCGACGAGCAGCCGGCGCACCTCCCCGTCGCCGAGGGCTGAGCGCGTCGCCGCTCGGCAGATCACGGGCGCACGGGCGGACGGATGCGCGGACGCGAGCGGACCCGACCATCCCCTGACCGTCCGGCCGTGAGCGGACATCGGGCGGTCCAGCCCGAGGAGCGTCGGATAGCTTCCAGGGAGCGGACATCCGCAGAAAATTGGACACAATGCAGCACCACCACCGCCCCATCCGCCTCGCGACCACCCTCCTCCTGGGTGCCGCCCTCACCGCCGGGATCCTCACCGCAGCATCCCCCGCCAACGCCGCCAGCAGCGGCGCCGCGAGCACCGCGCCGACCGCCGTCAGCGCCGCCCCCACCGTCTCCGACGCCCGGCTCCGCTTCGGCGTCGCGACCCCCGGCGGTCCCACCGCCGGCGGCGAGCTCGACCAGGTCGCCGCGCAGGTCGGCGAGGACCCGAGCATCGTGCTCTCCTACGCCGACTTCACGCAGGCGCCGCCCATCGCCGCCCTCGACCAGGTCCGCGCACGCGGCGCCGAGAGCCTCCTCACGTGGGAGCCGTGGAAGGCCGGGGCCGGCGTGAACCAGCCCGGCTTCTCGAACGCGAGCATCCTCGCGGGCGACCACGACGCCTACCTCCGCGAGTGGGGCACCCAGCTGGCCGCCTGGGGCGGCCCCGTCTCCCTCCGCTACGCGCACGAGATGAACGGCGACTGGTACCCGTGGGCCGAGGGGGTCAACGGCAACGCGCCGGGCTCCTACGTCGCCGCGTGGAAGCACGTGCACGACGTCGTCGTCGCCCAGGGCGCCACCAACGTGCGCTGGGTCTGGACCCCGAACGTGCCGTACACCGGATCCACCCCGCTCGCCGGCCTCTACCCGGGCGCCGCGTACGTCGACGTCGTCGGGCTCGACGGCTACAACTGGGGCACCGGCGTCGCCGGCCGCGCCTGGGTCTCGCCGTCCGACCTCTTCGGCTTCGGCCTCGAGCGGCTGCGTGCCGTGGCGGCGGGCAAGCCCATCATCATCGCCGAGACCGCGTCGTCCGAGGTGGGCGGATCCAAGGCCGCGTGGGACACCGACCTCGTCGCGTTCCTGCAGGCCCAGCCCGACGTGGTCGCCTTCGTCTGGTTCGACATGGACAAGGAGGCGGACTGGCGCATCGGCAGCTCCGCGGCCTCCGCCACGGCCATCCGCGACGCGCTCGCCGCCCGCCGCGTCTGATAGCCGCTCAGCCCCCGCCAGCGGATCCCGTCGCCAGACGGACATCCGCTGGACGGAGGGCGCCGAAGTACATACGATCGCATACATCCATCGGGGGAAGGACCCTATGCCATGCCCACTCGTCGCCGCCTCAAATGCGCTGTCGTCACCGCCGTCGCACCGGCGGTCGTGACGGCGACCGTGCTCGTCGCACCGGCCGTCGCCTCCCGCGCCGCCGCGGCGCAGCCCGTCCCCACGGCCCCCGCCGCGGTCGTCCTCTCCGTCGCCTCCGGCCCCGTCGGCACGGCCGTGACCGTCACGGGCAGGGGCTTCACGGCGAAGAAGGCCGCGGTCGTCGCCGCCGGGTCCGCCGCGAAGAGCATCACGACCACCGCCACGGGCACGTTCACGACCGCGATCTCCATCCCCCGCACCGCGCTCTCGACCATCAAGATCACCGCGACCTCCGGCACGCGCTCCGCCGCGACGACGTTCACGGTGGCCCCGGCGAAGTCGAGCGGATCCGCCCGCCTCGCCACCCCGGCGCCCGCGCCGACGACGACCCCGGCGCCCGCCGCGACGCCGACCGTCCCGGCCGCCGCGACGCCCGCCCCCGCCACCTCGTCGGCCCCCGCCATCAGCTCCGCCCGCCTGCGCCTCGGCCTCTCGACCCCCGGCGGCCCCACCGCGAACGGCGAGCTCGACGCCGCCTCCGTCGAGCTCGGCGAGAGCCCGTCCATCGTGATGAGCCACGTCGACTTCACGCACCCGGCCCCGATCCAGGGCCTCCAGAGCGTCGCCGCGCGCGGCGCCGACAGCCTCCTCACGTGGGAGCCGTGGCAGGGCGGCGCGGGCACCACCCAGTCCGCGTACACGAATGCGCGCATCGTCGCCGGCGACCACGACGCCTACATCCGCTCGTGGGGCGCCGACCTCGCGAAGTACGGCAAGACCGTCTACCTCCGCTACGGCCACGAGATGAACGGCAACTGGTACCCGTGGTCGGACGGCGTCAACGGCAACGCGCCCGGCTCCTACGTCGCGGCGTGGAAGCACGTGCACGACCTCATCGCCGCGCAGGGTGCCACCAACGTGAAGTGGGTGTGGAGCCCGAACGTGCCGTACCCGGGATCCACCGACCTCGCCTCGCTCTACCCCGGCAGCGACCAGGTCGACGTCGTCGCGCTCGACGGCTACAACTGGGGCTCCGCGCCCGGCCAGCGCTGGACGGATCCGGCCACGCTGTTCGGCCCCGGCATCGACCGCCTCCGCGCGGTCGCGCCCGGCAAGCCGCTCGTCATCGGCGAGGTGGCGTCGAGCGAGGTCGGCGGATCCAAGTCCGCCTGGAACCGCGACCTCGTCGCGTACCTGCAGGCACAGCCCGACGTGCTCGGCTTCGTGTGGTTCGACTTCCAGAAGGAGGCGGACTGGCGCATCGACAGCACCGCGGCCTCCGCCACCGCCCTCCGCGACGCGCTCGCGTTGCGGCGCGGCTGACCCGCTGTCCGCCTCCCGTGCACGGCGAGCGCATGCCCGGTGCCCAGCGCGCGTGCAGTCGGCGCACGGCCGGAGCCCGATCCGGACGACCTACCATCTGACGAGCGCACCCTTCCGGCGGAGCGCCCGATGAGGAGGCGCACGTGACCCGGGCGCATCGTCGACGCGAGACCGCGCTCGCCCTCGCCGCCGTGCTCGTCGGGCTCCTCATCCTCCCGGCCCCGCCCGGAGGCGGCGTCGACGCCGGCTTCGCGCAGCTCGACCGGTACGCCGCCCTCTCCGACGCGCAGGCGCAGCGCATGATCGCCGCGCACCCGTCCCTCGAGCTGCAGGTGCGCGACGCCGCTCCCGCACACGTCGTCAGCTGGTGGGCCGCGAAGGACCGGAAGCGCCAGCGCACCCTGATCCGGCACTCGTCCGGTCTCATCGGCAACCTCGACGGCGTGGACTACGCCTCCCGCGACGCCGCCAACCGCCGCCAGCTGGCGGCGCGTCTCGCGACCGAGGAGGCGGCGGTCGCGGCGCACCCCGGCGACGCGGCCGCGCGCGACCGGCTCACCGCCCTCACCGCGATCCGCGAGGCGCTCCGGTCGAAGGGCGGGCCGCGGCGCACCCTCGTGTCGTTCACGCACAGGGATCCGCCGCTCGCCGCCATCGCCGTGGGTGATCTCGACACCGCGCGCCAGGTCACCTTCACCGTCCCCGGCATGGGCACCTACACCGACGACATGCAGCTCTGGACCGAGACCGCGCAGAACGTGTACGACGCGCAGGCGGCCGTGGGCGCGCCGGCCGCGCATGCCGTGGTCGCGTGGATCGGCTACCGGACACCGGCCCCCGGCATCGACGCGACGCTCGGCGACAGCGCGGAGCGCGGCGCCCCGCTGCTGGCGAGCGAGATCCAGGGGCTGCGGGCGGCGCGCGCGCACGGCGACCTCGCCACCGTGAGCGTCATCGCGCACTCGTACGGTTCCACGATGGCCGCCGACGCGCTCGCCGCCCGCGACCTCGGCGTCTACTCGTTCGTGATGCTCGGCTCGGCCGGCGTCGAGGACGGCATCGCCGGCGTGCGTGACCTGCACGCCCGGCACGTCTACGCGGGCGAGGCGGCCGACGACGCGGAGGCGGTGTGGGGCCGGCTGTCGCGGCAGGATCCGCGTGCGCCCGGCTTCGGCGCCACCGTGATCCAGGTCGACGGCGATCCGTCGCGCGGCCTCCTCCCGGTGACCGGCCACGCCCCCGTGCTGCACTCGCGCTGGAACGACGACCCGCGGTCGGCGGCGTGGACGACCATCCAGGATCCGACCCTGCGCAAGCAGGAGTACGCCGCCCACGAGCGCAGCTTCGGCTACCTCGACGCGGGCACCGAGTCGCTGCGCAACGCGGCGATCGCGACGACGATGCGGCCGACGGAGGCGCTCGCGACCGATCCTCGATGACGGCGAGGTCACCGAAGCAACAGTCAACTCTGAGTTGATCGTTCGCCGAGAGGGCGACCGAGAGGTTTCGTCTCAGCCGGCGCGGACTGAGACGTCGTCCGCCGCCACGAGCGCGTCGAGCTCCGCGGTGATCCGCGCCCGCAGCGTTGCGTGCGCGTCGCCCAGCGCCGTCGCCGGATCCGCCCACCGCTCCTCCGCGTGCAGCCACACCGGACGCCGCGTGAGCGCCGGCGGCTCCCACGCGTACCGCGGCCAGACGTGCGCGTGCACGAAGGCGTCGGCGTTGCCCAGCACCTCGAGGTTGACGCGGCGGAAGGCCGGATCCGCCGCCCGGCACGCGCGCTCGACCGCGGTCGCGAGCAGGTCGGCGTCCGCCAGGAAGCGCACGCGCTCGATCCGCGGCAGCTCGGCGAGCGCGGTGGCCCGCGGATCCTTCGCGAGCAGCACGCAGTAGCCGGGCAGGAACTGCACGTCGCCGATGACGGCGTACCCCGCTCCCAGCTCGCGCAGCACGGTCGGGTTCTCGCCGCGCGCGGCCGAGCCGATGCGGTCCTCTCGCCAGTCCATCCGCCGATGCTCGCCGACCCGGCGGATCCGCGCGCGCCCCGTCACCAGGCGCGGCCGACGCGGGCCTCAGACCGTGACGCGATCCCCGAGCGACGCCCGCCGCAGCTGCTCCACGTCGGCGTGCACGTCGTCCACCTGCACGTCGACCACGTACGACGGGTCGTGGGCGCAGCGCTCCGCCGTCCAGCCGACCTGCGTCACGTCGACGCCGCAGACGGGGCAGCGCGTGGTCCAGGCCATGTGGATCCGGTGGCGGGTGCGGCCGAACGCCGCCGCGTTGATCACGTTGCCGAACCAGAACACGCCGACCGTGCGCGCGCCCACGGCCTGCGCGAGGTGGCGCGGGCCGCTGTCGTTGCCGAGCACGACGTCGGCGTGGGTGAAGAGGCCGGCCAGCTCGCCCAGCGTGAGCGAGTCGGCGAGCGAGGCGATCCGCGCGGCCTGCTCGGCCGGCAGGCCGTCGCGGCCGAGCGCGACGATGCGGTCGGCGTCGGCGGCATCCGTCGCGTCGCCGACCACGACCACCTGCGCGTCGTCGGCGGCGGCCCGGCGCGCGATCTCCGCGAACCGTTCCACGGGCCAGCGGCGGCGCACGTCCGTGGCGCCCGGGTGGATCACGACGAGCCCGCCGGGCGCGCCCGCCAGGTGCCGCGTGGCGGCGTCCCGCTCGGCATCGGTCACCTCGACGACCGGCTCGAGGTCCGCGATCCGCGCCCCCGCGAGCCCCGCGACCTCGAGCCCGCGCAGCACCTCGTGCTGGTAGTAGACGTACGGGATCACGCGCTCGAGCCGCTCGGCGTCGTCGGTCGCGGTGCCCACGGTGTGCCGCGCGCCGAGCCGCAGCAGGAACGGGTTGGAGTTCCGGCCGCCGCCGTGCACCTGCACGGCGAGGTCGAAGCGGCGCGCGCGCATCCGGGCGGCGAACGCCTCGACCTCCGCGGGGTCCGGATCCGTGCCCGGCACGTCCCGCACCCCGTGCGCCACCGGCAGCACCTCGATCTCCTCGGGCGCTCCCGGCCGGCCCGCCAGCAGCGCGCCGTGCAGCGGCGTGCCGAGCAGCGTGATCCGCGCGCCCGGGTACGCGGCCCGCAGCGCGGCGATCGCCGGCAGCGCGAAGATCAGGTCGCCGAGGCCGCCGCCGCGCAGCACGGCGATGGAGCGGACGCAAGGGAAGGTCTCGTGGAGCGGGGCGACGACGGGCACGGGCGGGCCTCCTGGTCGAGCGGGCGGGTCCCCCACCCCGTTCCCCGCGGCGGGCCGGTCGAAACGCTGGGGCGGGATGCGCTGTGCGGAGGCCGCCCGACGCCGTCGAGCCCGCCGTTACGGTGACGCATCAGACGGCCGTCTGACAGCGTGGCCGCGTCGCCAGACGGGGGCCGCGCATCCTCCCGCGTCGCGGCCCGCGGGCCTCGGCGCCTCTCCGAGAGGCATCCATGCGCATCCGTCCCCTGCCCGCCGCGCTCGCCGGCACGCTCCTCCTCGTCGCCCTCACGGGCACCGGCCCGACCGCTCCGGCGGACGCCGCCGCTCCCGCCGCCGCCGCGACGACCACCAACGCCGCCCTCACCTCGGGCTCGTCCGCGACCGGCGCCGGCGCGACCGCCCGCGTCGCCAGCGTCGATGCGCTGCGCACCGCGATCGCGAAGCACGTGCACCACATCGTCATCACCACGTCGCTCTACGGCGGCCCCTCTCCCGTCTTCGTCGATGTGCTCGACGCGGCATCGAGCGGCACGCTCATCGAGGGCGCCACCCCGACCGTGGAGCTCGTGAACATCCAGCTGCGGATCTACGACCACACCTACGCGGGCGCCCTCCACGACGTGACCGTGCGCGGCCTCACCCTGCACGGACGCCTCTCCGACCTCGTCGCGCTCTCCGGCGCCGCGACGAGGCCGCACGGCGCGGGCGTCAACTACGAGGCCATCAGCGTGCGCGGTGCCGCGCACGTGACCATCGACCGCATCGTCGCGTACGACACCACCGACGACCTCATGTCGGTGACCCGCGGGGCCGACGACGTCACCATCTCGAACAGCACGTTCTCCTACTCGCGCGCGTACGCGGACATCGATCCGAGCATCCGCTGGGACTGGGGCTTCGGCCTCCAGCCGCTCGCCTCCGAGCGCCTCGGGATCCTCGTCGGCGCGAACGCGCAGGACAGCTACGCCACCACCGGGCACCTCCACGTGAACCTGGTGGGCGACCACATCGGACCGCTCATGCGGGGGCGGCCGCTGCTCCGCGGCGACGTCGACGTGAAGGGGGTGGTCTTCGACAACACGCAGGCCGGATCCGGGCAGTACGCCGCCCTCGAGGTCGGCAGCGGCGGCCGCGTCATCGTGGAGGGCTGCCGGTTCGACCACTCGAACAACCCCATCGCGATCCACCTCGACTCACCCGGGGACACCTACGCGCTGTTCGAGGGCGGCAACACCTTCATCCAGACGACGGGCACGGTCGCACCGGGCAAGCCGCTGCCGCCGCGCGCATCCCGCGCGACGTCGGCACGAGGGGTCGTGCGCACCTGACGCGGAGCGCTCAGCCGCGGGTCGCCCGGGAGCCGGCCCGCGGCGCCGCCGCGCTCTCGCGCACCACGAGCCGCGTCGGCACGATGCGGTCGTGCGACGGCGCGCGCCCCTCGAGCATCTCCAGCAGCACCTGCATGGAGCGGCGGCCGATCTCGGTGAAGTCCTGGTGCACGGTCGTGAGCGGCGGCCAGAACGAGCTCGACTCCTCCGTGTCGTCGAAGCCGACCACGCTGATGTCCCCCGGCACGTCGCGGCCGAGCTCGTGCAGCGCGTGCAGGATCCCGAGGGCCATCTGGTCGTTCGCGGCCACGATGCCGGTGATGTCGGCGCGCTGCCCGAGCTCCTTCCCGATGCGGTAGCCGGACGCGGTGGTCCAGTCGCCCTGCGCGGGATCCTCCGGGGAGAGCCCGGCGTCGACCATCGTCGCGCGCCACTCCGCCGCGCGCCGGGCCGCGGAGTACGAGGTGGACGGGCCGGCGACGTGCACGATCGCGGTGTGGCCGAGGTCCAGCAGGTGCTGGGTGACGAGCCGCGTGCCCTGCTCCTGGTCGGTGTCGACGACCACGAACGGGTCGCCCGCGTCGGAGTCGATGATCACGACGGGCAGCCCCACGGGGATGATCACGTCGGCGCGGTCGAGCATGTGCGCCTCGATGATGATGACGACCCCGTCGACCGCCTCCTCCTGCAGCCGGCTGAACGCGCCGGCCACCTCCCCCTCGGTGGGGTGCGGCACGGGCATCAGCGTGATCGTGTACCCGGCATCGGATGCGGCGGTGACGATCGCGTCGAGCGTGCGCATGTTCCCGAGGGTGGAGAGCGTGAACATGATGATGCCGATGCTGCGGAAGCGGCCGGTCTTCAGCGCCCGGGCCGCGCTGTTCGGCCGGTAGCCGAGCTCGGCCATCGCGTCGACCACGCGCTGGCGGGTCGAGGCCTCCACGTTCTGCGCGCCGTTGGACACGCGGGAGACGGTCTGGGCGGAGACGCCGGCGTGCGCCGCGACGTCCGCCATCGACACGGTGCGGCCGCCGGGCGTGCGCCGGCCGCCCGACTTGACGGCCGACGGTGGAGATGTCATGGTTGCGAGCATCACAGATGTTTGCGCAAACACCCAATCTTCCCGAGGTGGGTGACAGCCCTCCCCCGATGGGCTGATGGCGCCGCGATCCCCCGACGAAGTGGAAGCACATGACGACGATGTCGACCTCGGCCGCCCGGCCGACGGCGCCCGACGCAGCCCGCCCGAGCGGCGCCCCGATGCGACGCGACAAGCGACGCTGGACGGGGCTGTGGTTCGTGGCCCCGTTCCTCGTGGTCTTCCTCGTCGTGCTCATCGCGCCCGTCGGCTACTCGATCTACCTCAGCCTGTTCCAGGAGCGGATGATCGGCGGCAACTCGTTCGTCGGCATCGACAACTACACGCGTGCCTTCCGGGACGCGCAGTTCTGGGAGGCCCTCGGCCGCGTCGCGCTGTTCCTCGTGGTGCAGGTGCCGATCATGCTGTTCGTCGCCCTCTTCGCGGCGCTCGCGCTCGACTCGGCCCGCCTCCACCTCACGGCGTTCTTCCGCATCTCGATCTTCCTGCCCTACGCCGTCCCCGCGGTCGTCGCGGCGCTCATGTGGGGCTTCATCTACGGCAACCGCTTCGGCCTCGTCGGCAACCTGGAGCAGGCCACCGGCTGGGACCTCCCCGACCTGCTCTCGCAGAGCTGGATCCTCGCGTCGATCGGCAACATCGTCACGTGGGAGTTCGTCGGCTACAACATGCTGCTGTTCTACGCGGCCCTCCGCGTCATCTCGCCCGACCTCTACGAGGCCGCCGAGCTCGACGGCGCGGGCCCGTTCCGCATCGTCACCGGCATCAAGCTGCCCGCCATCCGCGGTGCGCTGGTCATCGGCGTGATCTTCTCGATCATCGGCAGCTTCCAGCTCTTCAACGAGCCGAACATCCTGCAGACGCTGGCGCCGAACGGCATCAGCTCGTTCTTCACGCCGAACATGTACGCCTACAACCTGTCCTTCGCGGGACAGGAGTTCAACTACTCCGCCGCCATCGCGATCATCATGGGCGTCCTGACGATGGTGGTCGCCTACGTGGTGCAGCTCGTCGGCACCCGGAAGGACAGCTGACCGTGTCGACCCTCACCGGAACCCCCCTCGCCGCGCCCGACGCCGGCACGCCCGTCCGCGACGCCCCGGCGGACCGCTCGCCCAAGCGCCGCCGCTCCGCCGGCGCCCCGCGCGAGCGCCGCAGCATCGTGCTCACCATCGTGATGTCGCTGCTGCTCATCTACTCCGTGCTCCCCCTGTTCTGGCTCCTGGTCAACTCGACCAAGACGCAGGACGCGCTGTTCAGCTCGTTCGGCCTCTGGTTCTCGGGCGACTTCGCGCTGTGGGACAACATCCTGGGCGTGCTGACGTACGGCAACGGCGAGTTCGTGCGCTGGCTCGGCAACACGCTGATCTACGTGGTCGTCGGAGCGGGCGGCGCCACGCTGCTCGCCACCCTCGCGGGCTACGGCCTGGCGAAGTTCGACTTCCCGGGCAAGAAGATCGTGTTCGCGGTGGTGCTCGGCGCCGTCGCGATCCCCGGCACCGCCCTCGCGGTGCCGACCTTCCTGCTCTTCAGCCAGATGGGCCTCACGAGCACCCCGTGGGCGATCATCCTGCCGTCGCTCATCAGCCCCTTCGGCCTGTACCTCATCTGGACCTACGCGGTCGACTCGGTGCCCGAGGAGATCCTCGAGGCGGCGCGGATCGACGGCTCGAGCGAGATCCGCACCTTCTTCACGATCAGCCTGCGGCTCCTGTCGCCCGGCCTCATCACGGTGCTGCTGTTCTCGATCGTCGCGACCTGGAACAACTACTTCCTGCCCCTGATCATGCTGAGCGACTCCCGCTGGTACCCCCTCACGGTGGGCCTCAACCAGTGGAACGCGCAGTCCACCACCGTGGGCGGCCAGCCGATCTACAACCTCGTCATCACGGGCTCGTTCCTCGCGATCATCCCGATCGTGATCGCGTTCCTCTTCCTCCAGCGCTACTGGCAGTCCGGCCTCTCGGCCGGCGGCGTCAAGGCGTAGCGCCCTCCGACAGCTCCTCCGCACCTCCCCTCACCACCACGAAGAAGTGAAAGGCACCACCATGTCCATCTCGTTCCCCCGCAGGGCGAAGCGCGCCATCGCGCTCGGCCTCGGCATCGTCCTCGCGGGCTCCCTCGCGGCGTGCTCCTCCGGATCCGGCGGCGCCAGCGCCGACTCCGCCTCGGCCGACGACCTCGCGAAGGCCCTCGACACGCAGTCCTCCATCACCGTCTGGGGCTGGGCCCCGGCCATCAAGCCGATCGCGGAGGCGTTCGAGAAGGCGCACCCGAAGGTCACGGTCGACGTGCAGAACGTCGGCACCGGCGCCGACCAGTACACGAAGCTCCAGAACGCCATCAAGGCGGGCAAGGGCGCCCCCGACGTGGCGCAGATCGAGTACTTCGCGATCCCGCAGTTCGCGCTCGGCAAGTCCCTCGCCGACCTCTCGGGCTACGGCTACACGGACCTGAAGGACCAGTTCACGGCGTCCACCTGGAACGCCGTCACCGAGGGCGACGCCCTCTACGCGCTGCCGCAGGACTCGGGCCCCATGGCGATGTTCTACCGCCAGGACGTCTTCGACAAGTACCAGATCGCCGTCCCCACCACGTGGGACGAGTACGTCGCCGCGGCGGAGAAGATGCACGCCGCCGACCCGAACCAGTACATCACCAGCGACTCCGGCGACGCCGGCTTCACCACGAGCATGATCTGGCAGGCCGGCGGCAAGCCCTACAAGGTCGACGGCGACAAGGTCACCATCGACATGCAGGACGCGGGCGCCAAGAAGTACACGGCCATGTGGAACAAGCTCGTCGAGGGCGGCTCGCTCGCCCAGACGCCCGGCTGGACCGACGAGTGGTTCCGCGGCCTCGGCGACGGATCCATCGCGACGCTGATCACCGGCGCCTGGATGCCCGGCAACCTCGAGGCGCAGGCCACCGCGGGCTCCGGCCAGTGGCGCGTCGCCCCCATGCCGCAGTACACCGCGGGTGACACCGCGACCGCGGAGAGCGGTGGATCCTCCATCGCCGTCATGCAGCAGTCGGCCAACAAGCTCGTCGCGGCGGAGTTCGCGAAGTTCACGACCGCGAACGAGGAGGGTCGCAAGATCTCCTTCGACGCCGGCGGCTTCCCCTCCACCACGGCCGACCTGAACAGCCCCGAGTTCCTCGCCGAGGCGCCCGAGTACTTCGGCGGGCAGAAGATCAACGAGGTGCTCAGCGCGGCCTCGAAGGAGGTCGTCCCGGACTGGCAGTACCTGCCCTTCCAGGTCTACACGAACAGCATCTTCAGCGACTCGGCCTCGTCGGCGTACTCCGGCGGCACCTCGCTCGACCCCGTCCTCGAGGCGTGGGGCAAGGCGGCTGCCGAGTACGGCCAGCAGCAGGGCTTCACCGTCGACGTGAAGTAGCAGCACCCGCACGACGAGGGGAGGTGCGACGCGAGTCGCGCCTCCCCTCTCCCCTGCCATCCCGCACCCCTGAGGACACGACCATGCCCGGCCTCCCCGCCACCAGCACCCGCTTCCGCATCGGCGCCGACGACTTCGAGCTCGACGGCCGACCGCACCGCGTCATCGCGGGCGCGCTCCACTACTTCCGCGTGCACCCCGACCAGTGGGCCGACCGGATCCGCAAGGCCCGCCTCATGGGCCTCGACACCATCGAGACGTACGTCGCCTGGAACGCCCACTCCCCCGAGCGCGGCGCGTTCGACACGAGCGACGGCCTCGACCTCGGCCGCTTCCTCGACCTGGTGCACGCGGAGGGCATGCACGCGATCGTGCGCCCCGGCCCCTACATCTGCGCGGAGTGGGACGGCGGCGGGCTCCCCGGCTGGCTGTTCGAGGATCCCGCGGTGGGCGTCCGCCGCAGCGACCCGCTGTACCTCGCGGCCGTCGACGAGTTCCTCCGCCGCGTGTACGAGATCGTCGCGCCGCGGCAGATCGACATGGGCGGGCCCGTGATCCTCGTGCAGATCGAGAATGAGTACGGCGCGTACGGCGACGACGCCGACTACCTCCGGCACCTCGTCGACCTCACGCGCGAGTCCGGCATCATCGTGCCGCTGACGACCGTCGACCAGCCCACCGACGAGATGCTCTCCCGCGGCAGCCTCGACGAGCTGCACCGCACGGGATCCTTCGGCTCGCGCGCCACCGAGCGCCTCGCCACCCTGCGCCGCCACCAGCCGACCGGCCCGCTCATGTGCAGCGAGTTCTGGGACGGCTGGTTCGACCACTGGGGCGAGCACCACCACACGACCTCCGCGGCCGACGCCGCCGCCGAGCTCGACGCGCTGCTCGCCGCGGGCGCGTCCGTGAACATCTACATGTTCCACGGCGGCACCAACTTCGGCTTCACGAACGGCGCCAACCACAAGGGCACCTACCAGTCGCACGTCACCTCGTACGACTACGACGCCCCGCTGGACGAGACCGGATCCCCGAGCGCTAAGTTCTTCGCGTTCCGCGACGTGATCGCCCGCTACCGGTCCGTGCCCGACGAGGTGCCCGCGCAGCGCGGCGACGCGCCCGCGTTCCGGACGGCGTTCGACGCGGTCGTGCCGCTCGCGGACCTCGTGGCGGATCCCGCCGCCTGGCGCGCGACGCCCGCCGTGCCGTCGATGGACGCGCTCGGCGTGTTCCGCGGGTTCGCGCTGCACCGCGTCGCGCTGCCCGCGTCCGACGATGCGCGCGTGCTGTCGTTCGGCGAGGTGCGCGACCGCGCCGTGGTGTCGGTGGACGGCGTACGCGTCGGCGTGATCCAGCGCGACCAGCACGAGACGGCGATCGCGGTGCCGCCCGGCCGGATGCTCGAGGTGCTCGTGGAGGACCAGGGGCGCGTCAACTACGGCGTGCGCATCGGCGAGGCGAAGGGCCTCATCGGGCCGGCGACGCTCGACGGCGAGGAGCTCGTCGACTGGGAGAGCCTGCCGCTCGACCTCGGCGCGATGGCCGCGGCGGTGGCGTCGGCGGCCGTCATCGCGGACGCGCCGCGCGGGGCCGAGGTGCCGGACGCGGATGCGTCGGCTGAGCCCGATGCGCCCGTCCGCTTCCTCGACGGGCCCGTGCTCGCGCACGCGTCGTTCGAGCTGGAGGCGCCCGCCGACCTCTTCCTCGACACGCGCTCGTGGGGCAAGGGCGTCGCGTTCGTCAACGGCTTCGCGCTCGGCCGCTACTGGACCCGCGGCCCGCAGCACACGCTCTACGTGCCGGGCGCGCAGCTCCGCGCGGGCCGCAACGACCTCGTCGTGTTCGAGACGGGTGCCGCGGCGGATCCGATCGTGGCGTTCCTGGCGCAGCCGGAGCTGGGGCACCTGGAGCCGTAGCCGGGCGCGGCCGGAGCGCTCAGCTGACGAGCTTCTCGGCGACGAGGAGCTCGTGCACCGCGCGGCGCACGAGCTCCGCCTGCTCCAGCCCGCTGCGCCGCTCCAGCTCGCGGAAGGCCGCGGAGTCGGCGGCGGAGATGACGGCGCGGACGACCGACTCGGAGGCGGGGCTCGGGTCCGGGTCCGCGGTCGCGCGCTTCTCGGCGTCGTACCGCCGGGCATCCTCGATCGCCTTCTCGATGGCCTCCATGGATCCGTACTCGCGGAGCATGAAGGCGCGCCCGTAGGCGGCCGCGGCCTCGCCCGTCAGCGGCGGACCCATGGCCTCGACGGGGCGGTCGGGATCCGTGAGTCGCGTGGCGAGGGCTTCGTACTCCTCATCCGTCATGTCGGCCATCCGGGTGCTCCTCTCGATAACGGCGGTACTTCGGGCCCAGCGGCATGGCGTGGAAGACAAGTGCCTCCCGCCGTGCTCCGGGGAACGTCCTCACCAGGATCTCCACCTCGCGCTCCGTCTGACCATGGGGGTGGCCGATGTAGAGCGTGATGCGTCCGCCATCAGGTTCCTCGCTGCGCAGGTGCTGGACGTAGTTCGGATGGAGGAGCATGTGGACCTGGTCGTCCTGGGGAACGCCGTGCTTCTCGGACGAGGGCGCCCATCGCGGTGTCATGGACGCACCATGTCGGCGGGTGCGCGCCCAATGTAGCCGACCAGCGCATCCGGGGACCAGGGGCGGATCCGGACTTCGGGGAGGAGCCGACGCCCCGTGTGGGACACCGGGGAAGTGGGTACGGGCCGGGTGGCGCGCGAGCGCCCCCGGCCGCGCATCCGCGGGCCGCCGACCCCGCGAGGAGACCTGTGACCACGGACACCGCACTCGACCTGGACGCCCTGATCGACCCCGAGGAGCCCGAGGCCGGACCCGGGACGCTGCGGATCACGGATCCGCGCGACGGCTCGCCCGTGGGCGACATCGACGCGTCGAGCCCCGAGGAGGTGGACGCCGCGGTGCGCCGCTCGGTCGCCGCATCCGCCGCCTGGGCCGCGATGCCGCCCGCCCAGCGCGGACAGGCCGTGCGCCGTGCCGCCCACGCGCTCGCCGAGCACGCGGAGGAGCTCGCCGAGCTCAACGCGCGCGAGACCGGAAAGCCCATCGGCGACGCGCTCGGCGGCGTCGGCGCGGGCGTCGACACGCTGCTCCAGTACTCCGAGCTCGGGCCCGTGCACCGCGGGAGGTCGCTGCTCGGCACGCTCCCGAACGTCGACTTCTCGGTGCCGCGGCCGCGCGGGGTCACGGTCGCGCTCACGCCGTGGAACGATCCCGTCGCGGTCGCGGCCGGCATCATCGGCGCGGCGCTCGTGATGGGCAACACCGTGGTCCACAAGCCGAGCGAGCGCTGCCCGCACACCGGCGAGCTGCTCGGCCGGGTGCTCGCGGACGCGCTGCCCGAGGGCGTGCTCGTCTCCGTGGTCGGCGGCGGCGACGTGGGCGACCGGCTCGTCGCGCACGAGGACACGCAGGTGGTGGCGCACGTCGGATCCACCGCCGCGGGCGAGGCCATCGCGCGCCGCGCCGCCGGCACCCCCACCCACGTGATCCGCGAGAACGGCGGCAACGACCCGCTCCTCGTCGACGCGGGGATCGACCCCGCGTGGGCCGCCGCGCAGGCCGCCCTCGGGTCGTTCGCCAACGCCGGCCAGATCTGCACCTCGGTCGAGCGGATCTACGTGCACCGCGACATCGCCGACCGCTTCACCGCCGCGCTCGTCGCGGAGGCCGAGCGCTGGAACTCCTCCGGCGACCTCGGCCCGCTGGTAGACGAGCGCATGCGCGACGCCGTGCACGAGCAGATCGCGGAGGCGCTCACCGAGGGCGCCCGCGCGCTCGTCGGCGGGCGCGTGCCCGACGGCCCCGGATCCCGCTACCCCGCCACCGTGCTCGTCGACTGCACCGCCGACATGACCGTCATGACGGCCGAGACGTTCGGCCCGGTCGCGGCCGTGCGCGTGGTCGCGGACTTCGACGAGGCGCTCGAGCGCGCGTCCGACGACCGCTACGGCCTCGCCGCGAGCGTGCTCACCGCGTCGATGGAGCACGCCCAGCGGGCGGCCGCCGAGCTGCCGGTCGGCACGATCAAGGTCAACGGCGTCTTCGGCGGCGCACCCGGCGGCGCCGCGCAGCCCCGCGGGCGTAGCGGATCCGGCTTCGGCTACGGCCCCGAGCTCCTCGACGAGATGAGCACCACGACGGTCGTGCACCTCGGGCTGCCGGTGCTCGACGCGGGCGACGTCACCCCGGCCGAGGCATCCTCCGGCTCGGTCAGCACCGACGCGGGCGACGCGCGATGACCAGCGAGCTGCGCGGCATCATCGGCCTGCTCGCGGAGCGCCGGCCCACCGTCACGGTCATCGGCGACGTGATCCTCGACGAGTGGTGGCGCGGCCACAGCGACCGCATGACCCGCGAGGCGCCGGCGCCCGTCGTGGACGTGACCGAGCGGATCCAGTCGCTCGGCGGCGCCGCGAACACCGCGGTGAACCTCGCGAGCCTCGGCGGCACCGTGCGGATGGTCGGCCTCGTCGGCCAGGACGCCGCGGGCGACCGCGTGCGCGACCTGCTGCTGGCGGCGGGCGTCGACGTGTCCGGCCTCGTGCACTCGCCGCGCCTCCGAACCACCACCAAGACGCGCATCGTGGGCGACGACCAGGTGATCGTCCGGGTCGACGACGTGCACCGCGGATCCGTGCACCGCGACGACGCGCGCGCCCTCGCCCGCGCCGCGCTGGAGGCCACCGCCGACGCGGACGCCGAGATCGTCTCCGACTACGGCACCGGCACGCTGCACGGCGTGGTGCTCGAGTCGCTCGCCGCGCGGTCGAGCCGCCCCGGCCTCACCGTCGTGGATGCGCACGATCCCGCCATGTGGGCGCCGCTCCGCCCCGACCTCATCACGCCGAACGCGGGCGAGGCGAGCCGCCTCATCGACCGGCCGCTCGCGCGCGACGAGGACCGGGCCGCCGTCATCGCGGGGCTCGCCGACGCCGTGCTCGCCGCATCCGGATCCGCGACCGCCGTCGTCACGCTCGACCGCGACGGCACCGTGGTGCTCGGCGCGGGCGAGCCGTACCGCACGCGCGCGCACCCGGTGCCGGAGAAGCAGGCGTCCGGCGCGGGCGACACGTTCGTCGCCGCCCTCACGCTCGCGCGCGCCGTGGGCCTGCCGCTCCAGGTCAGCGCCGACTTCGCGCAGGCCGCGGCGGACGTCGTCGTGCGCCTGCCCGGCACGTCCGTGTGCTCCGCCGCGACCCTCGCCGACCACCTCGGCGAGACGCGCTCGCGCACCGTGTCGCAGGCGGAGCTCGTCGAGCTCGTGGCCGCCGAGCGCGCCGCGGGCCGCCGCATCGTCTTCACGAACGGCTGCTTCGACGTGCTGCACCGCGGCCACACGACCTACCTCCGGCAGGCCAAGCGGCTCGGCGACGTGCTCGTGGTGGCGCTCAACAGCGACGACTCCGTGCGGCGGCTGAAGGGATCCGACCGACCGGTGAACACCGCAGAGGACCGCGCGGGCGTGCTCGCCGAGCTCTCCTGCGTCGACGTGATCACCGTCTTCGACACCGACACCCCCATCCCGCTGCTCGAGGCGGTGCGGCCCGACGTCTACGCGAAGGGCGGCGACTACACGCCCGAGATGCTCGACGAGACCGCGGTCGTGCGCGGGTACGGCGGCGAGGTGTCGATCCTCGGCTACGTGCCCTCGCAGTCGACGAGCTCGATGGTGGACCGGATCCGCGCCTCCGCTCCCGACCCCGGGTTCACGCGGCGCGCGGGGACGGCGACGTCCGCGTCCGCCGCCCCGCCCGCCGGTCCCGACGCCGGGGCAGCCGCCCCCGAGACGGATCCGGAGCCCGCGCCGGGAGCTCCCCGGTGACCGCCGGCCGCAGCCGCCGCTGGTCGGGCGAGTGGGGCGCCGGCCGCGCGCCCGACGCGCCCGCGATCGACGTGCTCGTGCCCACCGCGGGCCGCACCGCCGAGCTCGCGGTGACGCTCTCGGGCCTCGCCGGGCAGGACGACCCGCCGTTCCGCGTGATCGTGAGCGACCAGTCGGACGGATCCCGCGCATCCGTCGAGCCGAGCGTGCAGGGCATGGTCCGCGTGCTCCGCGCGCAGGGCCGCGAGGTCGAGGTGGTCGCGCACCTGCCGCGTCGCGGGATCGCCGAGCACCGGGCGTCGCTGCTCGCGCGCGCCACGGCCGACGCCGTGCTGTTCCTCGACGACGACGTGTGGCTGGAGCCCGGCATGCTGCGGCGGATGCACGACGCCCTCGAGGCGCTCGACATCGGCTTCGTCGGCGCCGCCGTGCAGGGCCTCAGCTACCTCGACGACCGCCGCGCGCACGAGGCCGCCGCCTTCACCCCGTGGGGCGACGGGGTCGAGCCGGAGCGCATCCGCCGGGGCACCCCGGGCTTCGACCGCTGGCCGCTGCACAACGCCGCGAACCTCGCGCACATCGCCGCCGACCTCGACCTCGAGGTCGACACCTGGCTCGCGTACCGGATCGCGTGGGTCGGCGGCTGCGTGCTCTACCGGCGCCGCGCGCTGGTGGAGACGGGCGGCTTCGACTTCTGGGAGCTGCTGCCCGAGCGGCACTCCGGCGAGGACGTCGCGGCGCAGTGGCGCGTGATGGAGCGCTTCGGCGGCGCGGGCATCGTCCCGAGCGGTGCCGTGCACCTCGAGGCCCCGACCACGCTGCCCGTGCGTGAGGTCGACGCGTTCGACGTGCTGTTCGCGGCGGAGGCGGCGGAGCGGCCGGATGCGGCGGAGCGGCCGGATGCGCCGGATGCGCCGGAGCCGTCGGATCCCCAGGAAGAGCACCTAGGCGACGCGCCGCCGGAGGAGTCGACTCGATCCGTGGGCGGCGTGGACCTCCGCGCCGACCGCTCCTGATCACCGACGAGAGGACACCCCATGGCCATCAATCCCATCGAGCTCCAGAAGCACCTCAGCGGCCTCGACTACCCGGCGTCGAAGGACGCGATCGTGAAGAAGGCGGAGGAGTCGGGCGCCGACTCCGGCACGCTCGACGCGCTCCGGAAGATCGCCGACAAGGAGTACGACGCCCCGACCGCGATCAACCAGGCGGTCTCCGACGCGAGCTGATCCGCTCCCGCACGACGCGACGGCCCCCGTCCTCCTGGTGAGGACGGGGGCCGTCGTGCGTGGTGGGCCGCACTCAGGGTCGGTACTGCTGCGGCTTCTCGAACCCCATCGGGTCGCCGTTCGCCGGGTTCTGGCCGTCACCGGCCATGCGGCCCTTGCCGAGCACGTAGAGGATCCGCGACAGGGCGCGGCCGAGGAGGCGGAGGACGGGCATGTCCCGACCGTATCCGTCCCGCTCGGCGCGCAGGAAGGCGCCGGGCAGGATGGGGGCATGGACCACATCGACCCGCGCCGCATCGCCGCCGTGCTCGCCGACGCGGAGATGCGGGCCGCGTACGCGCGCGTCGTGCTCGGCTCCTCCCTCGACGACGCCCTCGCGCACCTCTCCCCGGCGCGACGCACGAAGGCCGCACGCGCGCTCACCGGATCGGGGCTGGTGGCGGTCGCGGAGGACGACACCGCGACCGCGCCCGACGCCGTCTTCCGCGCGATCCTCGCCCAGCAGCCCGCGACCCCGCCCGCCCAGGGCGTCGAGCGCTTCCTCCGCGACGGCCGCATCGCGCAGTGGCCGGCCTCCCCGGCCGACCTCGACGCCCTGCTCCGGCACGTGGTCGCCCAGGTGCTGGATCCGGAAGAGGTCCTCGACGAGAAGGCCCTCACCGCGCGCCTGGTCCGCCTCACCGACGACCACGCGCTGCTCCGCCGCCACCTCGTGGACGCGGGCCTCGTGCTGCGGACGCGCTCGGGATCCGAGTACGCGCGGGCCGCGAACTGAGCTCGAAGCCCATCGGGTGCCATTCCGTGCCAGCCCGTCTCCGTCGGAGGCTGCATGTAACGTCCGGGCGGTGGCTCTGCTGGAGACCGACTCCCAGCACGCCGGCCGTCTCGGTCCCGGTGAGCCCTCCGACGAGAGAGTGAGGACGATGATGTCGCCTTCTAGCCGAATGGGCGATGCCCCGCACGTGGAGTTCAGGGGAGAAGCATGACGCCGCCGGTGATCGCGACGCTCCTGGCCGCGCTGACCGCCGCGTTGAGCTTGATCTGGACGGTCATCTACCAACTCCTGATACTCAAGGGCCGACGTCAGCCGGACCGGACCGTGGAGGCCGGTCGCAACCTCGAACTGATGCGCAGCCTCGGCACGGGTGGTATGGACCCCCATCTGGATCAGCGGGAAGCTCAGCGCATACACGAGGCAGAGATCCACAAGCTCGAGCAGACAGTGCGGATCAGCGCCGCGAGGTTCGCGGTCCAGGCGCTCCCCGTGGAGCCAGCCCGCGGACCGTGGCTCCTGATGGGATTCGTGAGTGCGATCCTCTTCGGGACGGGCGTCGCGATCTTGATCACCTCACGCGCGCGACCAGATCCCGCTGATCATCTCTACGACGTGATCTCCGGCCTGATCCTCTACGTCGTCGGGATCACGGGTTGTCTGCTCGTCTTCACCCGGTTGTCGACTCGTCACCTGGACAGGATGGTGTTGGATCAGGCCGGGATCGAAGCACGGAGGCGCCAGGTCTCGGTCCGGGACTCGCTCACGTCCTGGAGGACGCACCGTGCTGCCCGTCGCCTACGTCTAGCGCGAATGGCGACGCGCAAGACCAGTCCCGAGGCGAAACAGCGCATCGGGACCTTCCACAGAGACGAAGACGCCTGATCCTCCGCGGAGCGACCGCTCGGGCAGGATCCAGCTCACCTCAGGCCCCGCCCGCGTACCGCACGCACACCGCCGTCACGTCGTCGCCGACGCGCACGCCGGCCACCGCGTCGTGGATGCGCTGCACCGTCTCCGCGGCGTCGGCCGCGTCCCGCACGAGCTCCACGAGCGGCACGACCGAGTCGAGCGAGCCGTCGAAGAGGTCGAGGGCGCCGTCGGTGAAGGCGAGGAGGCGGTCGCCTGGGCGGAGCTCGCCCGCGGCCGTCGTCCAGGTCGCGTCCGGCACGACGCCGAGCGGCAGCCCGAGGGCCGGCAGCGTCTCGTGCGACCCGTCCGCGCGGAGCACCAGGGTGAGGCCGTGGCCGCCGTCGGCGTAGGCGAAGGCGCCGGTGGATCCATCGACCCGGCAGTGCAGGAAGGTCGCGAACGTCTCGGTCGCGTCGAGGTCGGTCTGGAGCTGCGCCTGCACGGCGCTCACGGTGCGCTCGACGTCGGCTCCCCGGTGCGCCTGGAAGCCGGAGCGGACGGCCGAGGCGAGGATCGCCGCGCCCGCGCCCTTGCCCATCACGTCGGCGAGGGTCACGTGGAGGCCGTCGGCGTCCTCGCCCCAGGAGTAGAAGTCGCCGCCGACGCCGCGCGACGGGATGCTGATCCCGGCCAGCTCGAAGTCGGGCCAGAGCGGCCGGTCGACGGGCAGCAGCCGCCGCTGGATCTCGCCGGCCGCCTCCTCGTCCGCGCTGTCGCGGAGCTCGCGCTCCACCCACGCGCCCATCTCGTCGAGCAGCTTCTCCTGCGCGGGGTCGAGGTCGCGCGGCTCGGTGTCGACGAGGCACAGCGTGCCGACGGTCTGGCCGCCCGCGCGGAGCGGCCGCCCGGCGTAGAAGCGGATGTGCCGCGGCCCGGTGACCGTGGTGCGCTCGGCGAAGCGCGCGTCCCGGGTGGCGTCCGGCACGACGAGGAGGTCGGGCGAGCGGATGGTCACGTCGCAGAACGACTGCGTGCGGTCGGAGAGCAGCGAGACCCCGTGCGGCTGCGGCGACTTCGTGAACTGGTCGGTGTCGGCCACCAGGTTGATCTCGGCCACGGGCACGTCGAACATCTCGCGCGCGATGCGGGTGACGCGGTCGAAGCGCTCCTCGGCCGCGGATCCGACGAGCCGCAGGTCGTGCACGGCCCGCAGGCGCACCAGCTCGTCCTCGGCCCCGAGCGCCGCGGGCATCTCGGTGGACCGGCCGGACGGAGGCGAGCCGACCGAGCGCGCGACGGGTTGCTGCATGGTCATGTCGTCGTCCCCCTGCGTGTCCCGGCGCCGGCCGCACCGGACGGGAGACCCGACCGGCGCACGATCCCCCCGGATCCGGGCGCCTGGGCCGAGTGTACGTGCGCGTCCTGGGCGTGGACCGAGCCCGGACGACCCGTCTCCGGGGGCCTCACGCCTCCCGGCGGAGGACCAGCACGGTCACGTCGTCCGGGTTCTCCTGGCCGGCGGCGAGCGCCGTGATCCGCTCCACGAGCTCCTCCGCGGACGCCGACTCGCGCGCCAGCTCGGCCACCCGGTCGACCGCGCCGAGGGTGCCGTCGTAGAGGTCGAGCACGCCGTCGCTGAAGGTCACGATGAGGTCGCCGGGGTCGAGTCGCAGCGCGTGCGACCTCCAGCCCGAGGCGCCGGGCACGCCCACCGGCAGGTCGGCCGACTCGAGGCGCTCGTGCGACCCGTCCGCGCGGACCAGCGCGGTGAGCCCGTGGCCCGCATCCGCGTAGAGCACGGTGTGGTCCTCGGCGCGCACGCGGGCGTGGAAGACCGTGGCGAACGTCGAGGTCTCGCCGAGCTCCGCGGTGAAGCAGTCGGCGGTGCGCTCGATGGCGACGACCGGATCCGGCACGTTCTTCGCGCTGCGCACGACCGCGCGCGCGGTGGCCGCGATGATCCCGGCGCCCATGCCCTTGCCCATGACGTCGCCGAGCGTGAACGCCAGGCCCTCCTTCACGGGGTACCAGTCGAAGAAGTCCCCGCCCACGGCCTTCGACGGTAGGCACGCGCCGGCGACCTGGTAGCCGGGCAGCGGCACGAGCGCCTTGGGCAGGAGGGCCTGCTGCACCACGGAGGCGCGCCGCATCTCCTCCTGGCTCGCGCGCTCCCGGGCGCGCGACGCCTCGAGGCTCAGCCGCGTGAGCCGCGACAGCTCGTTGACGACGAAGGCGGCGAGCGCGAAGGCCACGGCGCTGTAGAAGCCGCGCCACAGCTCGTTCGCGTTCTGCTCGCCGAGCTCGAGGAGGAGCGGGAGGCCGAAGGTCACGTAGACGCCGACGAACGCGACGAGCACGTTCCACCGGCCGGGGTTCAGGCCGAACCAGACCACGGGGAGGATCACGAGGGTCCCGTAGATGGAGGCGTTCTCGCCCGTCGCGATCCGCAGCACGCCGATGGCGACCATGTCGAGCGCGGGCACGAGGTTCGTGAGGCGGGCGCGTTCCCGGCGCAGCGCGACGGCGGCGGCCAGCAGGGTCGCGAGCGCGACCAGCGCGATGGAGATCAGGAGGGCGCGCGGCGAGGTGACGGTGAGGGTCGGCACGGCGAGGGTCATCACCACGGCGAGCCCGAACATCGCGACCATCGGCAGCTGCTTGACGAGCGCGGTCGGGCCCGCCGGACCGATCGCCCGCGGACCCGTCTGCGGCACCCATGCCATGCGCTCGACCCAGGCCGGCGCCGGCCGCGAGGAGAAGACGCGCGGCAGCTTGAACGGCGTGCTCACGCCGGCGACCCGGCGGCGCCGTCGACCTCCGGCTCGGCGCGCGTGCGCCGGACGCTCCAGACGTTCTCGGCGCCGACGCGCTCGTAGGAGAGGTCGTCGCAGAGCAGCTGGACCATCGCGAGGCCGCGGCCGGACTCGGCGTCCTCGCCGGGCATCTCGCGCGGGGTGAGGCGGAAGTCGCCGGGCTCGGATCCGTCGCGCAGCCGCGCGCTCATCGTGCCGGCGTCGACGGTGACGCTCACCTCGCACGTGACGCCCTGGCCGTGGTCGGCGTGCTCGATGACGTTGGAGGCCAGCTCGATGAGGGCCGTCTCGAACGCCATGCGGTCGAGGGCGCCGATGTCGGGACGCTCGTCCCAGAGGCGGGCGATGAAGCCGTGCACGGCGTCGACGTCCTGGCCGGGCGAGCGGAGAGTCAGCGACCGCGTGGTCTCAGTCACGGTACGCGGCTTCGGACGTGGGCGACGCGATCAGCACGCGGTCGAGGTTCGACAGCTGCAGCACCATCGCGACCTGGGGTCCCGGGGCCGACAGCCGCAGGTCGCCGCCGGCGTCGCGGGCCGACTTGAGGCCGGCGATGAGCGCCCCCAGCCCGGACGAGTCGATGAAGTCGACCTCGGCGAGGTCCACCACTATCCGGGACGCCCCGCCGGCGAGCGCGTCGTGGACGGCCTCCCGGAGCTCCGGGGCCGAGGCCATGTTGAGCATGCCCGTCACGGCGACGACGGTGACGTCGTCCTCCCGGCGTGCGGTGGCGGTCGTGAACGCCATGGATCCCCCTCGCTTCGGACGCTGCGCCGGCGTCGGCATCCCCCCGGACGCGACGACGGTCCGTGCCCGGTCCGCGCAGTGCCCTGCGCTGATCCCCGGCATCCGTCCGGGCACATCCTCCCACAATCGAGGAAATACGATGAGGGGACGAAGGGTTCCGGATGGTGTCCGTGGAGCGCATCCGGCTGGCGACGGCCGGGCGCACGCGGCAGTGTCGCTCCGGGATCCCCCACCCGCCGAGCACGGCCCCCGGCCGCACGAGGAGACGACCGTGTCGACCGCACCCGAGCACGTCCCGACCGAGCGCCGCATCACGCGGCAGGCCATCGAGACCTCCATCGCGATGGCGTGGAACGCCGAGGGCGAGGTGCGCGGCCTGCCGCCGCTCGCCTGGCAGCTCGGCGGCCTGTGGGAGGGCATCCACTTCGCGGGCGACGCCGACGCGTACGCCCCCGAGCTGCGGCGCGAGATCGTCGAGTCGTGGATCGCGGGCCTCGGCCTCGCGGACGCCATCGACCTCACCGACGGCCCGCTCGCGCGCTCCGGCGACGACATGGTGTGGACGGGCGCGCTCGACGACGTGGTGTTCCAGCTGCGCTATCCGGCGACGGACGCGGATCCGGCCTGCTGAGCGGCGCATGCGGAGCCGCGCTCGCGCCACCCGGATCCGTCGCGCTCCAGCTCGATGAGCTGCCCGTTGGCCCACACCAGCGAGCGGGTGAGCGCCGGCGAGCGCCCGAGCGCCGAGAGGTAGAGCACGCGCAGCAGGTAGCCGTGCGCGACCACGAGCGTGGTGCGCGGATCCGCCGCGACGTCGTCGAGGACCGCCCGCGCCCGGATCGCGGCCGCCGCCCACGTCTCGCCGCCGCCGGGCGCGGCGGGCTCGCCGCCCTCGCCCGTGAGCCAGGCCGCGAACGCCGCCCCGTGCACGGGGCCGCGCAGCTCGTCGCGCGTGATCCCCTCGAAGCCGCCGAAGTCGAGCTCCACCAGCTCGGCCCGCGGCTCGGGCACCACGCCCGGCGCGACGCCCTGCTCCTGCAGGATCCGCGCGGTGCTGCGGGCGCGCGACAGCGTGCTCACGAGGATCCGCTCCACGCCCTCCCCGCGCAGCCGCGCCGCGAGGGGCGCGAGCTGCTCCGCCGCGTCGTCGTCGACGTCGATGTCGGTGCGCGAGTCGTACCGGTACTCCCGGTTCCAGGGCGTCGGCGCGTGCCGGGTGAGGAGCAGGCGCGCGGGGGCGGCCGGGGAGGTCTGCATGGGTCCATCCAACCGGGATCTCACCCGCGGCTGTGCTCCGCCGCCCGGGCCCGGTCGTCGTGCCGGGCCCGGACTAGCGTCGCAGGGGATGACCAGGAGCCGCACCCGCGCCGCGTCGCCCGGCGTGCGCATCGCCTTCGCCGCCGCGAGCGCCGCGTACCTCGCGAACTGCGCCATCGGGATCGCCGCGGCCACCCGGATCCTGCCGCCGCGCCCCGAGCTCCGCCTCCACCACCGCGCGTACCTGCTCACGAGCACCCTCACCGCGGTCGCGCTGGCCGTCGCGCTCCGGGCAGCCGCCCCCGGCCGCGCCGCCGGCCGTCGCGCCGCGCTCCGGCTCGCCCCCGCCCTGATCCCGCTCGCCGCGCTCCCCGCCGCCGGCACGCGCACCCGCCGGCACCCCGCCGTCGCCCTGACCGCCGCGCCCTGGTACGCCTGGGGCACCCTCACCGCCTGGAGATGAACGTGGAGTTCCTCGACGTCCTGCGCGCCCGGAAGACCACCAACGGCGCCTTCCTGCCCGATCCCGTGAGCGAGGAGCACCAGCGGCTCCTGATGGAGGTCGCGGGCCGCGCGCCGTCGCAGCTCAACAGCCAGCCGTGGCGCTTCGTGCTGATCGAGGAGCGCGACACCATCGAGCGCATCGCGGACATCAGCGGCGAGAGCATGACCGAGACGATGTCGAACGGCACGTTCTTCGAGCGCTACAAGCACCACTTCCGCTTCTCGCAGGAGGAGATGGACCGGCGCCGCGACGGCATGCTCTTCGACAGGCTGCCCGCGCCGCTGCGCCCCTTCACGAAGCAGGCCTTCACGCCGCGCGGCCAGGGGCTCATGAACGCGCTCCGGGTGCCGCAGACGCTCGGCCGCGAGAACCGGCGGCTCGTCGCGGGCAGCCCGCTGCTCATCGGCGTGATGCTCGACCGCGCCGAGGACCGCCCCGAGTCCCTCGCATCCTTCTACTCGACGTTCTCGCTGGGCGCGGCGATGGAGAACGTCTGGCTGACGACCGTGGAGCTCGGCATGGGGATCCAGTTCATCTCGTTCCCGATGGAGATCCGCGCGCAGTGGACCCGCGTCGAGGAGCTGCTCCGCGTGCCGCCGGAGCTCCAGCTCATGGCCGTCTACCGGCTTGGATACCTGCCGCCGGAGGCCCGCCGCCCCGCGATCGACTGGTCGAGCCGCGAGCGCAAGCGCCCGTCGCAGTACGTGTTCCGCGGCACGTGCGACACCCCGCAGGAGGGGTGGGACGAGCCCGCCGAGCCCGGCCGCCCCGTCGACCGGAGCTGACGCGTGGCCGACGACGGCTGGGTGCGCGGATCGGGGATCCAGACGCACGCCGCGTCCTACGACCCCGACGGCCGCTTCACCCACCTGAACTTCCCCGGCAGCCTCGACCTCGACCACGCCCCGCGCCTGGTCGAGGACCCGCAGAGCGCCCGCACGCTCCCCGGCTGACGCGCGCCCGCGGGCTGCCCTTGCCCCGCCGCCGCCCGACCGCGTAGGTTGCCAGGCGTACCCCGTCGCGACCCGACGCCTCCGGTGCGGCCGACACACCGGCCGGTCGGTCCGGCCGCGGACACGGGGGCTCCCCGCCTGGAAGTCGGACCGATGCGCCTCACCCCCGGTACTGCGCCCCTCGCGCAGCAGCTGATCACGCACTGACGACCCCCGCGCGCGCCCGCATCCCCGGGCCGCGCCCTCCGCCTCGGCGGACCGGTGGTCGTCGTGCACCCGCATCGACCCACCGGGACGGCCCATGCCCTTCGCACCCTCCATCACGCTCGACCGCTGCACCTTCGCCTGGCCGGACGGCGCGCTCGTCCTCGACTCCGCCAGCGCGCGGTTCGGCCGCGGCACGACCGGCCTCGTCGGCCGCAACGGCGCCGGCAAGTCCACGCTCGTCCGGCTCGTCGTCGGCGACCTCGCGCCCGCATCCGGATCCATCGCCACCAGCGGACCGGTCGACCACCTTCCGCAGCGGCTCCGCACCGGCCCCGACGACACGGTCGCCGACCTCCTCGGGGTGCGCGCCCGGCTCCGGGCCCTGCGCGCGATCCTCGACGGGGATCCCGACCCGGCGCACTTCGACGCGCTCGGCGACGAGTGGGAAGTGGAGTCCCGCGCGGCCGCGGCGCTCCGCGACGTCGGTCTCGCCGAGGACGACCTCGACCGCCCCGTCGCGACCCTCTCCGGCGGGCAGGCCGTGCTCGTCGCGATCAGCGGGGTGCGCCTCCGCGGCCGGCCCGTCGCGATCCTCGACGAGCCGACCAACAGCCTCGACGGCCGGGCGCGCGGGATCCTCCTCGACCTCGTCGACGGCTGGCGCGGCGCACTGGTCGTCGTCAGCCACGACCGCGAGCTGCTCGAGCACGTGGACGAGGTGGCCGAGCTCCGGGACGGCCGGATCACCGTGACCGGCGGCGCGTTCCCGGAGCACGAGGAGCGCGTGGCCGGTGAGCAGGCGGCGGCCGAGCGGCGGATCCGCGCGGCCGAGCACGCGCACCGCGCCGAGCGCCGTCAGCGCATCGAGGCCGAGACGACGATCGCCCGCCGCGCGAAGGCCGGGGCGCGGGCGAGCGGGTCGATGCCGCGGATGGCCGCGAACGAGCGCCGGAAGCACGCGGAGGCGACGGCGGGGCGCCTCCACCGGGCCCACGCGGACGCCGAGCGGCAGGCGGCGGACGCGGTCGCCGAGGCCGAGTCGCACCTCCGGGAGGATGCGCCCCTGCGGCTCGACCTGCCGGATCCCGGGCTCCCCGCCTCCCGACGCGTCGCCGAGATCACGGTCCGAGGCAGCGCACGCGTGCTGCGGGGGCCGGAGCGCATCGCGATCACGGGCGCGAACGGGGTGGGCAAGTCCACGCTGCTCGCGCAGCTCGTCGGGGCACCCGACGCACGTGAGCACCCGCTGCCCGACACCCGCGCCGTCGCCCTGACGGATCGGATCGCGTACCTCCCGCAGGGACGCGACGGGCTCGACGACGACCGCACCGTGCTGGAGAACGTGCGCCGGGCCGCGCCCGACGTGCCGCCCCGTGACCTGAGGAACCGGCTCGCGCGATTCCTCATCCGCGGCGACGCCGTCGACCGCCCGGCCGCGTCGCTCTCCGGCGGGGAGCGCTTCCGGGTGGCGCTCGCGGGGCTGCTGCTGGCGGATCCGCCGCCGCAGCTCCTCGTGCTCGACGAGCCGACGAACGACCTCGACATGGCGGGCATCGACCGCCTCGTCGAGGCGCTCCGTGCCCACCGTGGCGCGCTCGTCATCGTCAGCCACGACCGGACGGTGCTCGACCGCCTCGACCTCGACGAGAGGATCGAGCTCGCGTGAGCCCCGTCAGGGCCGCCGCGCGAACGCCGCCAGCCCCTGCTCCCCGTGCGGCACGAAGCCGAGCGAGCGGTAGAACGGGTGCGAGCGCTCGGCGTCGTCGGTGCCGCCCGCGTCGGTGGTGAGCACGATGAGCGCGCAGTCCCGGTACCGGTCGCGCACGTGCTCGAGGAGCGCGCGGCCGACGCCGCCGCGCTGGCGGTCGGGGCGCACGAGGAGGTCCTGCACGTAGCAGATCGACACCCCGTCGCTCACGGTGCGCACGAGGCCGACGAGCGTGCCGGCGTCGTCGCGCGCGGTCGCGACGAGGTCGGATCCGGCGAGCGCCCGCTCGAGCCGCTCCGGGTCGCGCGTGTAGACGGTCCAGCCGACGGATCCGTAGAGCTCGAGCAGCTCGTCGCGGGTCGGGATCTCGTCCACGGGGAGGGTCACCCCCACACCGTAACCGCCTGTGGACGGAGCGCCCGCAGCCCGCTGCTCCCTCGATACTGTCGCGGTTCCGCCCGCCATACCTCGGACGGCCCCAACTCGGACGAGAGAGCCCCATGCCCCAGTCGCGCCATGCCCGCACGCCCTCGTCCACGACCCGGAAGCGCTGCGGATCCGTCGCGCTGACCGCGGCCGTCGTCGCCGCCACCGCCGCCGGCGGTCTCGGAGCCGCGCTCCTCGCTCCCGCGAGCGCGTTCGCCGCCACCGCCACGGTCGGACTCGGCACCGCCGCCTCCTACTCGGTGCTCGCCGGCCAGGGCGTCACGAACACCGGCCTCACCACGCTCACGGCCGACCTCGGCACCAGCCCGTCCGCGTCGGTCACGGGCTTCCCGCCCGGCATCGTCGGCGGCGCCACGCACGCGGCCGACGCCGCGGCCGGCCAGGCCCAGTCCGACCTCACCACCGCCTACGTCGACGCGGCCGGGCGCCCCACCACTGCCGCCATCCCCGCCGACCTCGTCGGCGCCACGCTCACGCCCGGCGTCTACACCGCGGGCGGCCCGCTCGGCCTCACGGGCACGGTCACGCTCGACGCGCAGGGCGACCCGTCCGCGGTCTTCGTCATCCAGGCCCCCTCCACGCTCACCACCGGTTCGAGCAGCCGGGTCTCGCTCGTCAACGGCGCCCAGGCCTGCAACGTGTTCTGGCAGGTCTCGAGCTCGGCCAGCCTCGGCACGAACTCGGGCTTCGCCGGGTCGATCCTCGCGCTCACCTCCATCTCCGTCGGAACCGGCGCCACCGTCGACGGCCGCGCGCTCGCTCGCAACGGAGCCGTCACCCTCGACGACGACGCGTTCGTCGCCTCCACCTGCGGCAGCACCACCTCGCCCATCGGCTCGGGCTCCACGCCCGTCGTCACGCCCACCCCGGCGCCCTCGGCCTCGCCCGCCCCGACGCCCACGCCCGGCGGCGGCACGGGCGGCGGCACCGGCGGCGGAGGGGGCGGCGGCACCGGCGGCACGACCGGCGGATCCACGCCCACCCCGTCGCCCACGCCCACCTCCGGCGTCCCGTCGTCCACCCCTCCCGGCGACGTGCCGCCCACGAGCGGCCACCTCCCCCGCACGGGCGGCGACGGCGCGCGCCTCATCCTCGAGCTGGGGCTCGGCGCCGCGGCGCTCGTGGCCGGCATCGTCGCGGTCATCGCGGTCCGCGCCCGCCGCCGCCGCGGCTAGCCGCACGGCGGCCGCACCACCGCATCACCCGACGCCCGTCCCCGCCTCGCGCGGGGGCGGGCGTCCGTCATGCGCACGACCCGGACGCCGAGGAGGAGCCGGTCTAGGGTCGGCAGGAGGAGCGACGACGCCCCGATCCACCAGTCGACGAGGACCACCATGACGACGACGAGCCGCCCGCCGCGCAGCGCCCGCGCCTCCGCCGACCGGGCGCCCCGTCCCCGCCGCTCCCGCATGGCCCGCCGCGAGGCCGTGGCCGGCTACCTCTTCATCAGCCCGTGGATCGTCGGGTTCCTCGTCTTCACGCTCGGCGCGATGGTCTACAGCCTCGTGGTCTCGTTCAGCGACTACAACCTCGCCACCGACGTGGCCACCCCGGTCGGCACGGAGAACTACGAGCGGCTGTTCTCGGATCCGCGCGTGGCCCTCTCGCTCGGCAACACGCTCTTCTACGCCATCCTCGCGGTGCCGTTCGAGGTCTGCCTCGCGCTCCTGCTCGCGATCCTCCTGGCGCGCCTCGGCCGCGGCGCCGGCCTCTTCCGCACCCTCTACTACCTGCCGAAGATGACCCCGACGGTCGCCACCGCGAGCGTCTTCCTGCTGCTGCTCAACGGCAACACGGGCGCCGTGAACGAGGGACTCGAGGCGATCGGCATCGACGGCCCGCAGTGGCTCATCGACCCCGCGTGGGTGAAGCCGTCCATCGTCCTGATGACGCTGTGGGGCGTGAGCGGCACCATGGTGATCTTCCTCGCCGCCCTCAAGGACGTGCCGCGCGAGCTCTACGAGGTCTCGTCGCTCGACGGCGCCGGCCCCGTGCGGCAGTTCTTCGCCATCACCGTGCCGATGATCTCCGGCGCCATCTTCTTCAACGTCGTCGTGCTCACCATCGCGGCGCTGCAGGTCTTCGACCAGGCCTACCTGCTGTTCTGGCGCGACCAGACGAACGCCTCCCCCGACTCGTCGCTCTTCTACGGCGTGTACCTGTTCCAGCAGGCGTTCCGCTCGTTCGACTTCGGGTTCGCGGCCGCGATGGCGTGGCTGCTGTTCGTGATCGTGCTGGTCATCACGCTCGTGCAGGTGAAGCTGAGCCGTCGGTTCGTCTACTACGAGGGGGACCGCTGATGGCCGTCACCGACCGCACGCCCGATGCCGCCGCGACCACGACGCCCGCCGCCGCGACCGGCGACCCTCGCCTCGCGGCCGCCCTCACGCCGCGGCCGTCGCGGGATCCGTCGCCCCGGGGCGCCGACCCCGACCGCGGCCGCCGCGTGCGCTCCCGCATCGGCCGCGGCCTCATCGCCGCGGTGCTCGTGGGCTTCGCGCTCCTCTTCCTCTACCCGTTCGCGTGGCTGCTGGCCGCGAGCCTCAAGCCGCGCGGCGAGGTCTTCGACAACGCGCTGTGGCCGCGCACGTTCACGCCGCAGAACTACGTGGAGGTGTGGGAGCAGCTCCCGCTCCTCGGCTGGATGGGCAACAGCCTCGCGATCGCGCTGCTCTCGGCGGCGCTCGTGTCGATCTCGAGCGCGCTCGTGGCGTTCGGCTTCGCGTACTTCCGGTTCCCGGGCCGCAGGATCCTGTTCGGCCTCGTGCTCGCGACCATGATGCTGCCGGGTGCCGTCACGATGGTGCCGCAGTTCCTCATCTGGAAGAACCTCGGGCTCATCGGCACGTGGATCCCGCTGTTCGGCATGAACCTGTTCGGCTCGGCCTTCTACATCTTCCTGCAGCGCCAGTTCTTCCTCGGCCTGCCGCGGGAGCTGTTCGAGGCCGCGCGGCTCGACGGCGCCAGCTACTTCGGGATGTTCCGGCGGATCGCGCTGCCGCTGTCGATCCCGTCGTTCGTCATCATCTTCATCTTCGAGTTCCAGGCCAGCTGGAACAACCTGCAGGCGTCGCTCATCTACCTCAACGCCGGCAGCGTCGAGGGCTTCACGGTGCCGCTCGGCCTCTCCTACGCGATGACCGCCTTCAGCCCGACGAACGGCGGCCAGGGCGACTACCAGCTCGTGATGGTCGCGGCGCTCCTCGTGACCCTGCCGATGCTCGTGCTCTTCGCGTTCGGCCAGCGCTACTTCGTGGAGGGCATCGCGACGCAGGGGCGGAAGGGCTGAACCAGCTTCACCGAGGCTCCGATATCTCGTCGCCTGCGAGAAGACGTGCGACGTTCCACTCCAGCCCTTCCCGCATGCCCGGTGTCGTCTTCGGCGACGCGTCGATCGTGTCCAGCGCTCGCGCGAACCGCTCGATCATGTCCTGGACGACATCCTCTATCCGTCGCCGACTCGTCACACGCCACGAGTCCGCCTCGCGCACGATCCGCTCGACGCTCATGCGCCGATGGTCGAAAAGGCCGTCGACCGCGAGCGCCAGGTTCCAGTCGATGCGCTCCGGCTGGTACAGGTTGGGAACCGCGTCGTAGACGTCGGACAGCGTGTCCCTGCCGGGGAGATGGATGATGCCGACGTTCTTGGCGTGCCCGTCGTTGTCGCCGATGAGGATGCGGTATGTCAGCTGGCGGATCCACAGCTCGACCGCGTCCTCGTCGAGGCTCGCCGCCGCCTCGGCGATGCGCAGAGCTGACGGCCGCCGAGCCGGGGCGGGTTCACGCGGATCCTGGAACTTCGCCTGGTCGTCGACCCAGTCGAGGCTGAGCGCCTGAGCCATGTCCTCCTGATGGAGCAGCTCGATCGTCTCTCCCGAGACGCGCCGGTCGAAGCGCTCGATGGCGAGGTACGTCACGGCCCCGGCCTTGCCGATGAAGCTGTCGAATCTCGACAGACCGAGTTCTCGGGTGAGCTGGTGGCTGTGGTGCTCATCGTGGATGGCGCTGGGTCGGGAGGGGAGCTGCGGCTTGACGATGTGCGTCGAGTGGGCGCCACCGTGCGGCTGCAGCCACGGCCCATCCTCGGTGAACCGGGTGAGCAGGACCTTGGGTTGGAAGCCCTGGATCATGGACCTGCTGTCGTCACGCACGGCGAGATCTCCGTCCGCAACCGCCTTCCGCAGCAACCTGGCCAGGTCAGACGGAGTCAGGGGCTCGAACGCCGCAGATGAGGCCCGTGGTTCGGCTGCCCCGTGGAAGGTCACCGCACCGGCGATGGACGATCCGAACTGCTCGAGCGTCGCGTAGAGGTCACGCGGGTCGAAGGAGTGCCGCTCCGCCAGCGCCCGACGCTGGTTCCCCTCGGGGGTGTAGCCGCCGAAGAGACTCGAGGCCAGATCGCTCCGCACCTCCGCGCCCGCGAGCGTCGCGAAGGCCTCGGTCAGGCGCACATCCGTCGGAGAGCCCTCGGGGCTGACGAAGAACCGGATCCGCTCGATCCGGCTCCCTCTTTCCACGCGACCGAGGTCCGCACCGTGGAGGCGCACCGTGAGAGCGTCAGGCATCGCCCCGCTCCGTCTCGTCGAGCTCATAGCTGACGGTGACCCGTATCCGGAGCAGTCGCAGGACGCGGAAGAGTCGCGTGACGAACAACGGAGGTCGCGTCCCGGACTCCAGCTCGCGGACGTAGAACCGCTCGAACCCGAGCTTCTCCGCCAGATCGGACTGGGTCATCCCGCGGGCGAGGCGGACGTGCTTGATCGCCTCTCCCAGATCGGAGTACTTGCGAATCTCGTTGTCTGGCATGGTGATGTGAGCATATCCCCACATGCAGGCTATGTGAGTAAAAACTCACATGCGCGCGATGTGGGGATATCCCCACACCGCACACGGGATCCCACGGCAGTCAGTGCCCGGAGTCGACGAGCTTGAGGCCCACCACGCAGCCGACGAGACCGAGCAGCAGCAGCACCTTCACGACGCTCGCGGGCTCCTCGCCCGTGATGATCGCGTAGGTCACGGTGAGCGCCGCGCCGATGCCGACCCACACGGCGTACGCGGTGCCCGTGCTGATCTCGCGCATCGCGAACGCGAGCCCGGCCATGCTCGCGACGACGGTCACGGCGAAGACGACGGTCGGCACGAGCTTCGTGAACCCGGCGGACCTCCCGAGGGCGGTGGCCCACACGGCCTCGAGCACCCCGGACACGATGAGGACGATCCACGACATGACTTCTCCTTGCGGCCAGTCTTGTCGCGTTCCGGGTACTGATCCCTCGTCCGGGAGCGCGGGTGGGCGCCCGCCTCCGACGCTACCCGGGCGCCCTGGTCACGGCGTGTGCAGATCGGCGGATCAGCGCGCCGCCTGCTCGTAGGCCCGCATCGCCGCGGTCTGCGCGTCGCCGAGCGCCTGCTCGGGCGTCTTGTCGCCGAGGAGCGTCGAGGCGACCGCGTTCTGGAGCTCGCTCTGGATCTGCTGCCCGGCGGGCGACCCGCCGATCGAGCGTCCTTCCGCCACCACGTCGTAGAACGTCGCGATGGCCTGGTCGATCCCGTCGTCGCCGCTCGGCACGACGTGGGCGTCGCGGACCGCCTGGTCCGCGGCCGGGGATCCCGTGAACAGGCCCGTGTAGATGCCGCCGTTCTCGGCGACCGTGGCGGCACGGACGTCGCCCGCGGCCTCCCACGCCTCCTGGCTCGTGAGGTCGAGCATCCACGCGCACGCGGCGTCCTTGTTCGCGGCGCCCGCGGGGATCACGAACGCGGATCCGCCGGCCACCGCGAAGGGCTCGCCGTCGCGGTCGCGGAACGGCACGGCCGAGATGTCGATGTCGTCGCGGTACGGCGCCACCACGTTGAGGTACCACTGGGCGTCGACCTGCGCGCCGACCTGGTCCTTCACGAACTGGTTGCCGTCGCCGAACGTGTCGAACGCGTCGGTGAAGCTCTTCGCCTTCGCGTAGCCGCCCTGCGCGTCGGACAGCCGCTGGAGGAACTCGAGGCCCGGGAGGTTGGCGGCGTCGTCGAGGGTGGGCTTCCCCTCGTCGTCGACGAGCTGCCCGCCGAAGCCGAGCATCCAGAGGGCGGCCTGGCTGGTGGGCACGGCGTCGAGGCCGAGCACCGCGGGGTCGCCGCCGGACTCCCGGTAGACCTTCCCGACGGCCTCGAGGAGCTGGTCGGGCTTCGACGTGTCGAACTCGTCGGCCCTCACGCCGGCCGCCGCGAGCACGCGCTCGTTGAGGAGGATCGCCGGCGGCTGGAAGAACTGCGGCACGGCCCAGATCGCGTCGTCGTAGCGGATGTCGTTCGTGACGGACTCGTAGAAGCGCTCCTCCGGGTCGACGCCGTTCACGGAGTAGCACTCGTCGAGCGGGAGGATCAGGTCCTGGGCCGCGTAGGTCGCCACGAACTGGCGGTCCATCTGCACGACGTCGGGCGTCTGGCCGCTCGCGACGCGGGTCGTGAACTTCTGCGCGTCGAACGCGGTGGAGTCGAGGTCGATCGTGACGCCGGAGAGCGCGTCGGCCGCGTGCTGCATGCGGGCCTTCCCCACGTCGTCCGCGCCGTCGAAGGCCCACGCCTTCAGGGTGCCCGTGGCCTCCTCCGTGAAGGAGGCGTCGGCCGAGCCCGTGCCGCCGGATCCGCATCCCGCGAGCAGCGTGGCCGTGGCGGCCGCCGCGATCACCGCGAGCGTCCTGTGTGTCCTGGTCATGGGGATCCCTCCGCGAGCACCGGGCCTCGTCGCCCGCTCCTCGAACGTACGCCGCTTCTCCTCCCGCGATCCGGGCGGCCGCCGGCGGGACGGCGCGAGCGCGGGCCGAGCCAGGGCGCGCGCTCGCGTCAGGCGCGGAGCAGCTCGACCATCGCGTCACGCGCGCGGGCGCCCTCGGGGATCGGCATGAGCGCGTACACGTGCAGCAGGTTCGGCTCCACGTGGATCCGCACCGGGTGCCCGGCGGCGGCCGCCTTCCGCTCGAGGGCGCGCGCGTCGGCGAAGAGGATGTCGTGCGTGCCCGTGAACACCGTGATGCGGCCGACGCCGGCGAGCGATCCGCGCAGCGGGCTGACCCGCGGATCCTCCACCGGCAGGTCCCCGCGCCACGACTCGACGGCGGCGCGCAGCCCGTCGACCGCGAGCCACGGGTCGGTGGGCTGGATGCGCGCGATGAGCGGATCCGCGAAGGAGAGGTCGAGCGCGGGCGAGAGCAGCACGACGTCGCGCGGCGCGGGCACGCCCCGGTCGCGCAGCGCCAGGGCGGCCGACAGCGCGATCTGGCCGCCCGCCGAGTCGCCCATGAGCGCGACGCGGTCGGCGCCGACCTCCGCGACGAGCGCCGCCGCGAGGTCGGCCGTGCGCTCGACGACCTCCGCGGCCGTGCCCGAGGGGACGAGCGGGTAGATCGGCACGGTGAAGGTCGTGCCGGTGCGGCGCGCGAGGCCCGCGACCAGCCACCAGTGGAAGGGCGAGATCTCGTGGGTCCAGCCGCCGCCGTGCGCGTAGAGGGCCCGGCGGCCATCGCCACCCGCGGCCCGCGCCGGCGCCACCTCGTAGACGTGCCAGCCGCGCTCCACCCGCGCGGTGACGCGCACCCCGCGCAGGAGCGGCGGCGGGGCGAACCCGCCCGGCCGCAGCACGCGGCGGCCGGCCCGGCGCATCGTGCGGTCGGGCGACGCGAACTCGCCCTGCCCGCCGACCACCGCGATGACCGGCGGCACGAGCCGCGACATCAGGCTGCGGGGCGTGCGCGTCACGGCCGGGGCCGCATCGTCGGGGTGGTCGGGGTCGTCATGGTCGTGCGGCGTGCGGTCGGGTCAGGCCGCGGGGCTGTACCACTTGGAGACCAGGTGGTCGGCCTCCACGCGGCGGATGGTGCCGGAGTGCGAGCGGAGCACGATGCTCGAGGTGCGGATCATGCCGCGGTGGCGGGTGACGCCCGCGACGAGTGCGCCGTCGGTGACGCCGGTGGCGACGAAGTACGCGTTGTCGCCCGTGACGAGGTCGTCCTGGTCGAGGATGCGGTCGAGGTCGTGGCCCGCATCGATCGCCCGCTGCCTCTCGGCGTCGTCCTTGGGCGCGAGGCGCGAGAGGAGCACGCCGCCGAGCGCCTTGATGGCGCACGCCGTGATGATGCCCTCGGGCGTGCCGCCGATGCCGACGCACATGTCGATGCGCGAGTCGGGGCGGGCCGCGTTGATGCCGCCCGCGACGTCGCCGTCGAGCAGCAGGCGGGTGGAGGCGCCGGCCGCGCGGATCTGCGCGATGAGGTCGGCGTGACGCGGTCGGTCGAGCACGGCGACCTGCATGTCCTCGACCGCGAGGCCCTTGGCCTCGGCGAGCGCGCGGATGTTGTCGCCGATGGGGCGGTCGAGGTCGACGACGCCGCGGCCCTCGGGGCCGGTGACGAGCTTGTCCATGTAGAAGACGGCCGACGGGTCGAACATGCTGCCGCGGTCGCTGACCGCGATGACGGAGAGGGCGTTCATGCGGCCGGCGGCGGTGAGGCTCGTGCCGTCGATGGGGTCCACCGCGATGTCGCACGCGGGGCCGAAGCCGTTGCCGACGTGCTCGCCGTTGAAGAGCATCGGCGCCTCGTCCTTCTCGCCCTCGCCGATGACGACGAGGCCGTCGAACGCGACGGTGCCGAGGAACTTGCGCATGGCGTCGACCGCGGCCCCGTCGGCGGCGTTCTTGTCGCCCTTGCCGATGAAGGGGGCGGAGCGGATGGCCGCGGCCTCGGTGGCCCGGACGAGCTCCATCCCGAGGTTGCGATCCGGATTCGAGTAGTTCTCCTCGGTCATGGTGGGGTCCTCCCGGTAGAGACGTTGGCGGTCGGCTCCGTCGACTCCGCAGGTGCGTCAGTCCGATCCTACGGCGGGGGCGCCGGCCTTCCAGCTGCCTCCGGCGATGTGCCGGACCATCACGTTGAGGGTCGCCACGAGGGGCACCGCGAACAGGGCGCCCGCGACGCCGCCGACGTAGGAGCCGGCCGCGACGGCGAGCACCACGGCGAGCGGGTGCACGTGCACGGCCCCGCCCATCACGAGCGGCTGCAGCACGTGCGACTCGAGCAGGTGCACGCCGATGACGGCCGCCAGCATGATGACCGCCTGCAGCGGCCCCACGAACACGAGCGCGATGACGACCGCGAAGGCGCCCGAGACGATGGCCCCCACGACCGGGATGAAGGAGGCGAGGAACACGACGACCGCGATGGGGATGGCGAGCGGGAGCCCGAGGAGCCACGCGGCGATGCCGATGCCGACCGCGTTGCCCGCGGCCACGAAGATCTGCACGCGCGTGAACGCCGAGAGCGTGCCCCAGCCGGCGCGGCCGGCGCCGTCGATGGCGGGACGCGCGCGCCGCGGGAACACCCGGACGACGAAGCCCCAGATGCCGCGGCCGTCGATGAGCACGATGACGATGGTGAAGAAGGCGAGCAGCGCGCCCGTGACCAGGTGGCCGACGCCGAGCCCCGCGTCGAGCGCGCCGGTGAGCAGCGCCTCGCGGCTGTTCTCGAGGGCCTTGCCCGCGGAGGCGAGCAGCGCGTCGTAGTCGGCCGGCACCACGTTGAAGGGCGGTTGCGCGAGGAGGTCGCGCACGTCCTCGAAGCGCGCCATGGCCTGGCGCTGCAGGGTGGGGATGCCCGTGTTGATCTGCGTGACGAGCAGCAGCACGAGCCCCGCGATGACGACGGCCGTGGCGAGCAGCGTGGACGTGATGGCGACCCACGCCGGCCAGCCGCGCTTCCGCAGCGACGCGACGAGCGGCTGCAGCAGCGCGCAGACGAGCAGGCCGATGAGGAACGGGATGACCACCTCCTTGAGCGAGACGAGGATCCACACGGCCCCGGCCACGGCGATGCCGATGACGATGAGGCGCCACGACCAGTCGGCGGCGAGCAGGACGCCCGGGGTGACGCCGCGCTCGGCGGCGCGGCGGGCGTGCGGGGTCGTGACGACGGGCGGCGCGGACGCGCCCGGCGAGGGCTCGACGTCGTGGGACATGGCGGTGCTCCGATCTGGATGCGCGAGGAGGACCGTCCCTCGATTCGAGGTGAGGCCGGCGCCCATCATGGCGGGGCCCGACGGGAGCGCGGGCGACGGCACCCGATGCGTGTGCATGAGGATCCTCCGCGTCGCTGTGCGGGATCCGTGCGGCGCCGCCCCCAGGGGTCGGGCGTCGCCCATCGGACATGTGAGAATGCTTCTCGACAACAGGAGGACGCCCGATGGATCCGCTCGTCGAGCATCCCGATGCCCCCGCGCCCGCTGCCGGGCGGGCACCCGTCGCGGCCCCGGCTGCCTCCGCCCCCTCCGTCGCCGCCGTCCTCCGCCGGGCCCGCCGCCGCGGCCGCACGACGCTCGGCGTGCTCGCCCTGCTCCTCGCCGCGGTCGTGCTCGCGGCGCTCGCGATCGGGCCCGTGCCGCTGCCGCCGACCACGGTCGCCGGGATCCTCGGCGAGCGCCTGCTCGGCCTCCCGCACGGCGACTGGTCGGACTCGGCCGCGCAGATCGTGATCGGCACGCGGGCGCCGCGCGTCGCGATGGCCGTCGTCGCCGGCGCCGTGCTCGCGGCCGCGGGAGCGCTCCTCCAGGCGCTGGTGCGGAACGCCCTCGCGGATCCGTACCTCCTCGGCCTCAACTCGGGCGCGTCCACGGGCGTCGCGTTCGTCGTGCTCGTCGCGGGCGGCGGCAGCGCGCTCCTCTTCTCCGGCGCCGCGCTCGCGGGCGCGATCGGCGCCGTGCTCCTCGTGACCCTGCTCGCGGGCGCCGCCGACCGCCGCGGTCCGCTGCGGCTGGTGCTCGCCGGGCTCGCCGTCGGGTACGCGCTCAACGCCGCGACGAGCTTCCTCGTGTTCTCGAGCGACTCCCCCGAGGCCGCGCGATCCGTGCTGTTCTGGCTGCTCGGATCCCTGGCCAGCGTGCAGCCGCTCGCCCTCGCGGGAGCGGCCGTGGCCGCCGCGGTCGGCCTCACCGCGCTCGTCGTGGTCGCGCCGCTCGTGGACGCGCTCGCGTCCGGCGACGACTCCGCGCGCTCCGCGGGCCTCGACCCGGAGCGCGCGCGCATCGGCCTGATGGTGGGCGTCTCGGCGATGGTCGGCGTGATCGTCGCGGGCGTGGGCGGCGTGGGCTTCGTCGGCCTCGTGGTGCCGCACCTCGCCCGGCGGCTCGTCGGCGGGCGGCACCGCCTGGTGATCCCTGCGGCCGCGCTGCTCGGCGCGATGCTGCTCGTCGGCGCCGACACGGTCGCGCGCACGGCCCTCGCGCCGCAGGAGATACCGGTCGGCGTGGTCACCGGGATCCTCGGCGCGCCCTTCCTCCTCGTCCTCCTCCGCCGCGGAGGGATCCGCGCGGCCTGAGCCGCCGACCCGCCGCCACCTCGTCCCCGCACTCCCCCCGCACATCGACCGACCGACCCAGGAAGCCCCATGACCCGATCCCCCGCGCCCCGGCGCCCGCTCACCGCCCGGCGCCCGCTCGCCCTCGTCGCCGCCGCGACCCTCCTCGCCGGGCTCGCCGGCTGCGCGCCCGCGCCGACCAGCGCGCCGGGCGCCCAGGATCCGTCCGCCGGCACGTCCTTCCCCCTCACCATCACGAACTGCGGTTCGCCCGTGACCCTCGCGGCACCGCCCCAGCGCATCGTGCTCGTGAACGCCGACGAGATCCCGAACCTCGAGGCGCTCGGCGCCGTGGACCGCGTGGTCGCGATGACCGGCTCCCTGCAGCCCGACCTCTACGCCCCCGCCACGTACGACACGCTCGCGAAGGCCGACGTCCTGTCGACCGAGACCAACGCGACCGGCGGATCCGTGGTGTCCCAGGAGAGCCTCATCGGCATGCGGCCCGACCTCGTCATCGCGCCCGAGAAGGCCGTCGACCGCGCGGCCCTCGCGGCCAGCGGCATCCCGCTCTACACGCCGAGCGCGTACTGCGCGGATCCGGCGCCCGAGCTCCGCACGACCGCCACCTTCGACCGCGTGTGGGACGAGCTGCGCTCGCTCGGCGCGGTGCTCGGCGCGGGCGACCGCGCGGAGCAGGCGATCACCACGGCCCAGGCCGGCCTCGCGGATCCCGCGCCCGACGCCGGCACGGCCGCCGCGCTCTACGTCTCCTCCGGCGGCAGCGTGCTCTCCCCCTACGGCGGCCCGAGCATGGTGACGCCGGTCTTCCAGGCGGCCGGCCTCCGGAACGTCTACGCGGACTCCGACCAGCGCGTGTTCGACGCGAACGTGGAGGACATCGTGGCCCGGGATCCGCGCACCGTCGTGCTCCTCTACTCCAGCGGCTCGCCCGACGACGCGATCGCGGCGTTCCGCGGGGCGCCCGGCGTCTCCGGGCTCTCGGCCGTGCGGGACGGGCGCGTGGTGGCGCTGCGGTTCCCGTTCACGGATCCGCCGAGCATGCTCTCCGCGAAGGGCCCGGCCGAGCTCGCGGGGCTCCTGGCCGCCCTGCCGTGATCCGCGCCGAGGGCGTGCGCGTGGTCGCGGGCGGGCGCGTCCTGCTCGACGACGTCTCGTTCAAGGCGCCGACCGGATCCGTGACCGGCATCGTCGGCCCGAACGGCGGCGGCAAGACCACGCTGCTGCGCGCGCTCGTGCGCGCCGTGCCGCTCGCGGGCGGTCGCGTCACGATCGACGGCGAGGACGTGCGCTCGCGCTCGCGCCGCTGGATCGCCCGCCGGATCGCGGAGGTCGGCCAGCGCCAGGAGCCCGACGAGTCGCTCACCGTGGCCGACGAGGTCGCGCTCGGCGGCCTCGCGGAGCACGGCGTGCTGCGGTCGGGCGGATCCTCGCGCGACGCCCGGATCGCCGCCGCCCTCGACGCCGTCGGCCTCGCGCACCTGGCCGCCGACCGGCTCGCGACCCTCTCGGGCGGCGAGCTCCAGCGGGTCGCCCTCGCCCGCGCGCTCGCCCAGGGCGCCGGCCACGTGCTGCTCGACGAGCCCACCAACCACCTGGACATCCGGCACCGGCTCGAGGTCGTGGGGCTGATGCGGCGCATCGCCCCGACCGTGGTCGTCGTGCTGCACGACCTCGAGGCGGCCGCCGCGGCCTGCGACCACGTGGTCGTGCTCGACCGCGGGCGCGTGGCCGGCGCCGGATCCCCGCGCGACGTGCTCCGCCCGGAGCTCCTCGACGCGGTCTACGGCGTGCGCACCACCGTGATCCCCGATGCCGGCGGGCACCCCCACCTCCGCTTCACCCTCCCCGCGCCGGGCGACCCGCTCGGCGCATCCATCCCCCTCGAGAGGACCCGACCATGACCGACACCACCACCGCCCCGACCGCGGCCGACGCCGCCGTGATCGCGGACGCCCGCTCCCTCGCCGCCCGCTGGGACGCGCAGCAGACCGGCTACATCCGCCACCGGGCCGAGCGCTTCGCGACCATCGCGCGGGTCGTGCGGCATGTGGCCGCGGGCTCCGCCGCGCCGCGGATCCTCGACCTGGCCGGCGGCACCGGCTCGCTCGCGCTGGAGATCCTGGCCGCGATCCCGGGCGCCACCGCCGTCGTCGCCGACAAGGACCCGGCGCTGCTCGCCATCGCCGCCGACCTCGCGCTCGGCGAACCGCGCCTGGAGATCGCCGAGGTGGATCTCGCGCACGCCGGCTGGGCGGACCACCCGCTCATCGCCCGAGGCGGCTTCGACGCCGTCGTCTCCTCCACCGCCCTGCACTGGCTGCAGCCGGCCGCGCTCGTCGACGTGTACCGCGCGCTGCCCGCGCTCGTCCGCCCGGGCGGCATCGTGCTGAACGGCGACCACCTCTCCTACGACGCGCACCAGGAGGGCACGCTCCGGCGCATCTCCCTCGCGGACGACCAGGAGGTGCAGGACGCGGCGTTCGCATCCGGCGACGTCGACACCTGGGACGCGTGGTGGCAGGCCGTCGCCGACACCCCGCGCTACGCCGCCGCCCTCGCCCGCCGCGACGAGGTCTGGGGCGAGGAGCTCCACGTCGCGCCCCCGAAGGTCACGCTCGGCTTCCACCTGGAGGCGCTCCGCAGCGCGGGCTTCCCGGAGACGGGCACGCTGTGGCGCTACCTGGACGACGTGGTGCTGTACGCGGTGCGCGGGACGGACTGAGCGCGATCGCTCGCATCGTCCGCCACGATCCGCCCGTCCACCACCGTGACGAGCCGGTCGAGCGCGGCGCGGTGCACGAGGTCGTGGGTCACGAGCAGGGTCGCCGTGCCCTGCTCGTGGCTGAGCTGGGCGATGAGGTCCATGATCTCGGCGCCGCGCTCCTGGTCGAGCGCGCTCGTGGGCTCGTCGACGAGGAGCACGGACGGGCCGTGCACGAGGGCGCGGGCGATGGCGACGCGCTGGCGCTGCCCGCCGGACAGCTGCGCGGGCCGCTTGCCCGCGTGGGCGGCGAGGCCCACCGCGTCGAGGAGCTCGTCGGCGCGGACACGGACGGCGCGACGCCGCGCGGATCCGCCGCCGCCGAGCTCCGCCATCACGAGGAGCTGCTCGCGCGCGGTGAGCGACGGGATCAGGTTCGACTGCTGGAACACGATCCCGATGCCGTCCCGGCGGAGCGCGGTCGCCTCCGTCCGGCTGAGGGTCGCGGCGTCGACGTCGCCGATGACCACGCGGCCGGAGTCGGGGCGGATCAGCGTCGCCGCGACCGCGAGGATCGAGGACTTGCCGGAGCCGGACGGCCCGGTGATGCCGGTGACGACCCCCGCGGGCGCCGTGAGCGAGACGTGGTCGACCGCGGTGAGGCGGGAGTCCCCGTCGGGGAAGGTGAGGGTGACGTCGTCGAGGAAGATCATCGGTTGCTCCCGAGTGCGGTGAGGGGGTCGGCGTGGGTGACGGTGCGGAGCGCGACGGCGGCGCCGGCGAGCCCCAGGACGGCCATGACGGCCGCCGGGAGGACGGTGGTGAGCGGGCTCAGCAGGAACGGGATGGTGCCGCTCGCGAGGTATCCGAGGCCGGCGACCACGGCGATGCCGACGCCGATCCCGAGCACCAGCACCACGAGCGCCTGCCCGAGCGCGTCCCGGATGAGCGACGCGTCGGATGCGCCGAGCGCCTTGAGCACGGCGATGTCGCCGGCGCGCTGCATGGTCCAGACGGTGAAGAAGGCGCCGACGACGAGCGCGGAGACGCCGAACAGCATCGCGATCATCAGGCCGAGCGAGCCGACCTCCGACTTGAAGGTCTCGAGCGCGCCGAGGCTGGTGAGCGCCGGGGAGGCCGTCGTGTGCGTGGCGGCCTGGGCGACGTCCCAGTCGGGGGATCCGGAGACGGCGAGCACGGTCGCGTCGCCGTCGCCGCCGAGCCGCTGGTCGGCCGCGGCCCACGCTGCGGGGGTCAGCGCGACGACGGGCGTGTGGCTGTAGGAGGCGTCGCCGCCGATCGAGGCGACGCGGTAGTCGGTGCCGGCCACGGTGATCCGGTCGCCGACGGCCGCGTGCAGCGAGCGCGCCGCCGCCGAGGACAGGCCGACCGCATCGTCCGCGGTGGGCGCGAGGTCGGTGACCGTTGACGCCGGGGCGCCGTGCGGCACCCCGAACAGCGCGACCGCGACGGCGGATGCGGCGTCGCCCGTCGGGGTGGCCCGGCCCTGGACGATGCCGACGGGCGTGACCGCCGTGACGCCCGCGGTGCCCCGCCAGGCGGCGACCGTGGCGTCGTCGAGCGACGACTGCGCGAACGACGGCTGCCCGGCGTCCGGCTGCGCGAGCACGAGCCGGTCGCCGGGGAGGCCGAGCACGGCGGAGACGTCCTGCTCCGCGAGGCCGCCGGTGAGCCCGGCGAGGAACCCCACGAGCAGGGTGATGAGCGCGACGACCGCGCCGATGAGCGCGAACCGGCCCATGGCGAATCGGAGGTCTCGACGGGCGACGAACACGGTGGATCCTTCCGGCGCCGGGACCCTCCCTGCCGCCGTGACGAGCCTCGCCGCCCGGCCCTCCACATCCATCGGGGAGGAGTTCGGTCCTCCGATCGAACTTCCGATTGATCCGCTCCCCGCCTCGCGCCCGTAGCCTTCAGGCAAATGGCCGCGCACAGCACCCTCACCCCCGTCTTCGTCGGACTCCGCACGGGGCTGCACGTGCTCTCCGCGGCGCTGCTCACCCTCGTCGTGGTGCGCGTGCTCGTCGTCGAGGGGCCGCGAATGCCGGCCGCGCTCGCGCTCTCCGCCGCCTTCGCCGTGCTCTACCTGCTCGGCGCGCGCGTGCCGGCCGCGCGCCCGTCGCGCCGCGTCGCCGCGGGGGCCGTGTGGATCACCGCGCTCACCGCCGCGTGGATCGCGCTCCTCGTGCTGGTGCCGGATGCGGCGTACCTCGTCTTCCCCCTCTTCTTCCTCTACCTGCACCTGCTGCCGCGCGTGGTCGGGCCGGTCGCCGTGGTCGTCGCGACGCTCGTGGCGGTGGTGGCGCTGGGGCTGCACGGCGGGTTCACGGTCGGCGGCGTGATCGGGCCGCTCGTCGGCGCGGGCGTCGCGCTCCTCATCGGCCTCGGCTACCGGGCGCTCGCGCGGGAGTCCGCCGAGCGGGAGGAGCTCGTCGCCGAGCTGATCGCGACGCGCGGCCTCCTCGCCGCCACGGAGCGGGAGCAGGGCGTGCTGACGGAGCGCGCGCGGCTCGCCCGGGAGATCCACGACACGGTCGCGCAGGGGCTCACGAGCATCCAGATGCTGCTGCACGCGGCGGAGGCGGCGGACGGCGACCGGCCGGGCCTCGAGCACATCCGCCTCGCGCGCGCGACCGCGGCCGACGGCCTCGCCGACACGCGCCGCTTCATCCGGGAGCTGGCTCCGCCGTCGCTCGACGCCGGGCTCGGCGCGGCGCTCGGCCGGCTCGGCGCGCAGTGGCGCCGGGAGGGGCTGCGGATCGACGTGGCGGTGCCGCCGTCCGACCCGCCGCTCCCCATGGCCGTGCAGACCGCCCTGCTGCGGATCGCGCAGGGCGCCGTCGCGAACGTCGCCCAGCACGCCGACGCGCGGTCCGTCGAGATCGGCGTCGCCGTCACGGACGCGCACGCCACGCTCATCGTGCGCGACGACGGCACGGGCTTCGACCCGGAGCGCGTCGGGGAAGATGCGGGCACGACCGACTCGTTCGGCCTGCGCGCGATGGCGCAGCGGGTGGAGCAGCTCGGCGGCCGCCTCGACGTCGACAGCGCGCCCGGCCGGGGCACCACCATCACCGCGATCCTGGAGGTCGATCCCTCGTGATCCGCATCGTCATCGCCGACGACCACCCCGTCGTCCGCGCCGGCCTCCACGCCGTGCTCGACGTCGTCGACGACATCGACGTGGTGGGCGAGGCGTCCACCCCCGACGAGGCCGTGGAGCTCGCCGCGTCGCTCGTGCCCGACCTCGTGCTGATGGACCTCCGCTTCGGCCAGGAGCGCACGGGCGCCGACGCGACCCGGCAGATCCGCCAGGTGGAGGCGGCCCCGTACGTGCTCGTGCTCACCAACTACGACAGCGACGGCGACATCCTCGGCGCGGTCGAGGCGGGCGCCAGCGGCTACCTCCTCAAGGACGCGCCTCCGGCCGAGCTGCTCGCCGCGGTGCGGGCGGCCGCGGCCGGCGAGAGCGCCCTCGCGCCCGCGGTCGCCAGCCGCCTCCTCGCCCGGATGCGCGCCCCGCGCGTGAGCCTGTCGTCGCGCGAGATCGAGGTGCTCCGGCTCGTCGCCGACGGTGCCTCCAACACCGAGGTGGGCGCGCGCCTGCACATCACCGACGCCACCGTGAAGTCGCACCTCGTGCACGTGTTCTCGAAGCTCGGCGTGAGCTCGCGGACGGCGGCGGTCGCGGCGGCGCGGGAGATCGGGATCCTGCGCTGAGGCGGATCCGCGGGGCCGGTCGACGGCGCGCGGACGCGCGCCCGGGGTGCGCCGGGTGAGATGCACGCGGTGAGATGCCCGGGAACGACGAAGGGCCCCGGTCTCCCGGGGCCCTTCGCGCGGATCGGGCTGCGCGCGAGGCGCGGCGCCGGATCCATCTGGCGGTGGCGGTGGGATTTGAACCCACGGTGGAGTCTCCCCCACACACGCTTTCGAGGCGTGCTCCTTAGGCCGCTCGGACACGCCACCGGGATCGAGTGTAGTACAGGGCCGGGCGGGAGCCGCACGGGCGGCGGGCGGCGCAGCGGCGGCGGCCGACGAGCGGCGAGCGACGAGCGACGAGCGGCGAGGCGGCCCGCCGGCCGCGGCCCGACCCGGATCAGCGCGCAGCCGACAGCGCCCGCACCACCACCGGCACCTCGACGCGCACCGGAGCCGCCGCGAGCCGGCCCGCCGCACGCGGCACGACCACGGGCGCAGACGCGTCGACCACACGGATCCCGCGCACCTCGACCGCGCCGGGCACGGGGACGACGACCAGGTCGCCCGCGACCACGTCGGCGGGCAGGCGCACGGCCGCGCCGCCGATCTCCGCGGGCCGGGCCGCGGCGGTCGACGCCCGGCCGATCAGCCGCGCCTCCTCCCACGCACAGGCGAGGCCGGCGATGTCCGCGTCGACGAGCATCGCGCGCGGGGCGTCGGCGGTGGCGGGCGCGACCGCGAGGATCCGCAGCACGACCGCCGAGGTGCGTGCCGTCGCGGAGGCGCGCCCGCTGCTGCCCGGCTCGACCGCGGCGGCGGTCACGGTGCAGGCGGTCCCCCGCTCCGCGGCGAGCGCGACGAGGGACACGTCGCCGACCCGCAGGTCGGTGGTGGTGGCGGTGGTGCCGACGGGCCAGCGCGTGGCGGCGAGCGGATCCGGGATGCTGCGGCGGAGCGACGGGAGGATCGCGGTGAGGGTCATGGCCTCCGGTCTACCCCCGCGGGGCCCGGTCCGCGCCCGCCCTCACGGAAGCCGTGCGCGCGGGGCGGCGACCCTCACGGGATCCGCACGGCGGCCGGGACGACGCGCGCGCCGCGCCGCCCGACCGGGCATGCTCGAAGGACCCGCCCGCCCCGATCCGCACCTGGAGCCCCATGCCCGAGAACCGCGACCCCGCCATCCCCTGGCTGCTCTTCGACATCGGCGGCGTGCTCATCACGCGGCCCGACGACATCGGCGCGCTGACCCGGGCGCTGGATCCCGCCGGCGTCGCGGGCGAGGACGCCGAGGCTAGCGTGCGTGACGCCTTCGACGCGCATCGCCAGGAGTACGACCGGGGCGGGAGCGCCCGGGCCTTCTGGGAGGCGGTGGCCCGGGACGTCGGCGCCGACGTCCCCACGGACGACGGCCTCGCGGAGCTGATCGCCATCGAGCAGCGCCGCTGGGGATCGCCCGACGAGGAGACGACCGCCGCCCTCGACCGCGCCCTCGCCGCCGGCTACCGGCTCGCCGTGCTCTCGAACGCCCCGCACGAGCTGGCCGACGTGCTCGAGGACCGCGACGGCTGGGGATCGCGCTTCGAGCACGTGCTCACGAGCGCGCGGATCGGCATGGCGAAGCCCGACGCGGACGTGTGGCCGCTCGCGTGCGCGCGCCTCGACGCCCCGGCCGAGCGGATCGTCTTCGTCGACGACAAGCCCGAGAACGTGGAGGCCGCCCGCCGCGCCGGGATCCACGCGCACGTGTGGGAGGGGCTGGGCACCCTCGACCGGATCCTCGACGGCACGCTCGCCTGAGACCTGCCCCGCGCCCCCGCGCACGCTAGCCCCGCGCCCGCTCCAGGGTGATCCGCCCGGCCACGATCCCCTCGGCGACCTGGGGCATCGCCTGGCTCGTGCTGCGGGCCTGCCGGCGGATCATGCGGAACGCCTCGTCCATGTCGACCCCGTGCGTGTGCGCGATGACGCCCTTGGCCTGCTCGATGAGCACGCGGCTGTCGAGCGCGTGCCGCAGCTGGTCGCGCACGACGGTGCTGTCGCGGATGGTGCGCTCCTGCAGCACGCTGATCGTCGCGACGTCGGCGAGCGCCTGCGCGGCGACCGCGTCGGCGTCGTTCAGCACGCCCTCGTGATCGCGGAAGAGGTTGAGGGATCCGATGATGTCGCCGCGCAGCCGCAGCGGGATCGCGTGCACCGACACGTACCCGGCGCCCGATGCCTGCGCCGCGAAGGCCGGCCAGCGGTCGGCGATCGCGCGCACGTCCGCGACGGACACGACCCGTCCGGTGGTCACGGCCTCGACGCACGGGCCCTCGCCGACCTCGACCTGCATCAGCCCGACGAGCCGGCTCCTCTCGCTCGTGGACGCGACGACCTCGAGGTGCGCGGCGTCCGGCCCGATGATGATGCCCGCCGCGCTCGCGTCGAACAGCAGCGTGGCCTGATCGACGAGGGTCTGCAGCAGCTCCAGCACGTCGAAGTCGCTCACGAGCGAGTCGGCGAGGCTGACGAAGGTGCGGACGAGCAGTCCTTCGCGGGTGTCCGGCATCGGCGTGGTCCCTCCGGGTCGTTCGGGCGGTGAGTGGTCCGTGGTGCGCATCAGCGGTCCGGGGTGAAGTCGAGGACCCGTCCCACCACGTCCTCGGCGACGTCGCGCACGCTGCGCCCCGTCGCGAAGGCGTGGCCCCGGAGGACGAGGAGCGCGTCGGCCGGCGGGATGCCCATCTGCGCGACGACCATCCCGGTGGCCTGGTGGACCTCGCGGCGCGAGAACCGGCCCTCCCACGATCCAGTGTCCTCCTGCGGGGCGTCGGCGGCGAGGAGCGCGCGGCGGAGGACCTGGCGCGCGACGATGCGCGTGAGGCCGGTCGCGTCGGTCACCTGCTGGTCGGAGATGTCGCGGGCGGTGCGGGAGTAGAGGTCGACCGCGCCGAGGCTGAGGCCCGCGACCACGAGCGGGAACGCGAACACCGCGCCGAGCCCGCTCTCGTGCATGGCCTGGCGGGCGAGGGGCCAGGTGGGGTCGTCGGATCCGCGGACGTCGGGCTCGAGCACCGGCCGGCGGGTGGCGAAGGCCACCCAGCACGGGCCCTCGCCGAGGTCGAGCTGGATCTCGTCGAGCCGCGCGGCGTGGTCGTCGGACGCGCAGAGGGTCTCGTTGCCGAGCGGATCCCCGAGGGTGGAGACCGCGGCGCCGTTCATCCCGATGGCCGCGACGAGCGGCCCGCAGAGGTCGTCGCCGGACGCGGTGGCCCGCTCGAGCGCGGAGGCCGCGTCGGCGTAGAGCGCACGGTCAGCCATGCGGATCCTCGCGATGGGGGATCGTGCGCATGTCGCCTCCTCGGCCCGTCGGATGCGCGGGCGGGACGACGGGACCCGACCGCCTCGCCACCCTACCTTCGGGACGGCCCGCGGCCCATGGCCCGGTGCCGCGCGGGCCATGATGCCGCCCGCGCCCGTCGCCGGAGGGGAGGATGGGGGCATGACGCAGCACGCCGACGCCCCCGCCCGCCGCGACGACGCCGAGGGAGCGGCGCCCCGGGCGACCGTCGGGATCCTCGGCGCCGGCAAGGTCGGCACGGTGCTCGCCCGCCGCGCCGTCGCCGCGGGGCACCCCGTCCTCATCTCCGGATCCGGCGACCCGTCGCGCATCGCCCTCATCGTCGAGGTGCTCGCGCCCGGCGCCGTCGCCACCACCTCGGCGGACGCGGCCGCGCGCGCCGACGTCGTGATCCTCGCCCTCCCCCTCGGCAAGCTGCCCTCCGTGCCCGCCGCCGAGCTCCGCGGGAAGCTCGTGGTCGACGCCATGAACTACTGGTGGGAGGTGGACGGGCACCGCGACGACCTGGCGCACCCCGCCTCCTCCACGAGCGAGCTGGTGCAGGACTTCCTCCCGGACTCGACGATCGTGAAGGCCTTCAACCACATGGGCTACCACGACCTCGACGAGGGGCCGCGGCCGTCCGGCGAGCCCGGCCGCAAGGGCATCGCGGTCGCGGGCGACGACGACGCGGCGCGCGCGACGGTCGCGGCCCTCGTGGACGCGTTCGGCTTCGACCCCGTGGACATCGGTCCGCTCGCGGCCGGCCGCGTGCTCGAGCCCGGCCGCTCCCTCTTCGGCGTGAACGTGGACGCGGACGAGATCCGCCGCCTGGTCGCGCTCGAGTCGGCGGACGCCTCGCGCGCCGGGTCCGCCGCCGGCCCAGCCGAGTAGCCGGCGCCCGGTGGACATCGGCGGATCCCTCGGCGAGATCACCCTCACCGTCGCGCTGCTCATGCTGCTGGCGGCGCTGGCGGCCGGCTGGATCGACGCGGTCGTGGGCGGCGGCGGCCTGCTGCAGCTGCCGGCGCTGCTGCTCGTGCCGGGGATCACGCCGGTGGAGGCGCTCGCGACCAACAAGCTCGCGTCGCTGTTCGGTACGTCGACGAGCGCGGTCACCTGGTACCGGCGCACGCACCCGGACCTCCGCACCGCGCTGCCGATGGCGGCCGTCGCGCTGGCCGGCTCCTACGGGGGCGCGAGCCTCGCGGCGCTGCTGCCTTCGTCGGTTTTCAAGCCGCTCGTGGTGGTGGCGCTGATCATCGTCGCCGTCGTCACGATCGCCCGCCCGCGGCTCGGCGACGTCGCCGCGCTCCGTCACACCGGCCGGAAGCACCACGGGATCGCGGCGCTGCTCGGCGTGGTCATCGGCTTCTACGACGGCCTCATCGGACCCGGCACGGGCACGTTCCTGATCATCGCGCTCATCACCGCGCTCGGCTACGACTTCGTGCTCGCGAGCGCCAAGGCGAAGATCGTGAACGTCGCGACGAACCTCGGCGCCCTCGCCTTCTTCATCCCGCAGGGCCACGTGCTCTGGGCGCTCGCGCTCGGCATGGGCGTCGCCAACATGCTCGGCGGCTACGCGGGATCCCGGATGGCCGTCGCGCGCGGCAGCCGCTTCATCCGCATCGCGTTCATCGTGGTGGTCGCGGTGCTGATCGTGAAGGTCGGGTCGGACGTGGTGGCGGAGTGGGCGGGGTGATCGATCGATCACATCCGCGGAGGTGATCGATCGATCACCTCCGCGCCGACCCTGGTGTCACGGTCCGGCCGCTGCCAGGCTCCTCCCATGCCCATCCTCCCCGCGGAGCGCGACCCCGGCCTCATCACCGTCCGCCGCGGCGGCACGCTCACCGACGACGACCACCGGCTGCTCGCGCTGTGGGCCGTGGAGTGCGCGGATCACGTGCGGCCGCTGTTCGAGGCGGAACGCCCGGACGACCCGATCCTGCGCGCGACGCTCGAGGTGGCGCGCGGCTGGATCCGCGGCGAGGTGCCGATGAAGGAGGCGCACCAGCAGGCGTTCCGAGCGAACGCGGCGGGGAAGGGCCTGCCGGATCCCGCGCGCTTCGCGGCGCTCGCGGCCGGGCAGGCCGTGGCGGTCGCGCATGTCGCGGCGCACGACCTCGGGGCCGCGGCGTACGCCATCCGCGCGGCGAGCGCCGCCGCCCCGCCCGCCGGACGCGACGCCGCCCTCGCCGCCGAGCGGGCGTGGCAGCGCGAGCGGATCCCGGCGCACCTCCGCGACGCCGTGCTCGCCGACCAGCGAGCCCGGTCGAGCATCTGCTGGGGCGTGTTCGACGACCTGCTCTGACGCCAGACCTGTCCCTACCCGCTCGTGGCTGCGATCAGCGGAGAGGGCGACGACAGCCCACTCGCCCATGCAGCACGCGAGGTGCACCGCGCATGGAACACGCAGCCCGATCACACGCAAACCCCTGACTGCCCGCGAGAGCGAGGGGTGTGACGAGGAGATGGACCGGTGCGGAGGCGGCGCTGAGGAGCACTCGAACCCTGCGCTGAGGCCCGGCTACTTCCGGCGTTCCTCGGACCTGCCTCGCGCTTCTTCGGCGCTTGTCTGCGAAGGACGGATCTCGGAGCTCTTTGACGTAGCGTCCCGTGACAGCGCTGCGACGGACGGCGCCGACCCTGTACACCCCGTTGCCCAGACTCTGGTAGCCCGCTGCGCTGTGCTTGTCCGCCATGACGCCTCCTGCTTCGTGTGATGGAGCGCACTCGCTCACCGTGTGAACACGCCGTCGCTGATCCGCGAAGTCCACGCGTCTCCGAGCGCCGAGACGAAGGAGAAGAGCTAGCCGCGCGGACGTGCGGGATCCGCCCCGCCGACCCCCGCGTAGGAGTGTCGTGAGGTTCCCCGCCGGGCCGTGAGGGAACCGTATGGATGCGTGAGGACGCCCGATCGCGAGGTGTCTAGTGGTCCTCCGTGCCCCCGACGGGCACCCGCGTCCGACCGGCCGCGGCATCCCTCAACGGAGGATCCCCCAGTGCTCGACCTCGTGTACATCGCAGGCGCCATCGTCCTGTTCGCCCTCGTCGCCCTCGTCGGCCGAGGAGTGGAGAAGCTGTGATCACCTCGTTCGCCGACGCCGCCGGCCTCGCCGCCGCCGTGCTCGGCATCGCCTCCGTCGTGTACCTCGTGTACGCCCTCGTCCGGCCCGAGAGGTTCTGATGGACACGCTCGCCGGGATCCTCCAGGTCGCCTCCGTCGTCCTGGTCCTCGTCCTCATCCACCGCCCGCTGGGCGACCTCATGGCGCGCATGTACGAGTCGCGCCACGACACCCGCGTGGAGCGCGGCATCTACCGCCTCATCGGCGTGGACCCCCGCTCCGAGCAGACCTGGCCCGCCTACCTCCGCGCGGTGCTCGCGTTCTCGCTCGTCGGCGTCCTCGTCGTCTACGGGCTGCAGCGCCTCCAGGCGTTCCTCCCCTACTCGCTCGGCCTCCCCGCCGTGCCCGAGGGCCTCTCCTTCAACACCGCGGTCTCGTTCGTCACCAACACGAACTGGCAGTCGTACTCGCCCGAGGCGGTGATGGGCTACACGGTCCAGCTCGCCGGGCTCGCCGTGCAGAACTTCGTCTCGGCGGCGGTCGGCATCGCGGTGGCGATCGCGCTCGTCCGCGGCTTCGCCCGCACGCGCAGCGGCACGATCGGCAACCTCTGGGTCGACCTGATCCGCGGATCCCTCCGCCTGCTGCTCCCCCTCTCGCTCGTCACGGCCGTGGTCCTCATCGCCGGCGGCGTGATCCAGAACTTCGCGGGCTTCCAGGACGTGGCGACCATCACGGGCGGCACGCAGACGATCCCGGGCGGGCCGGTGGCCTCGCAGGAGGCGATCAAGATGCTCGGCACGAACGGCGGCGGGTTCTTCAACGCGAACTCCGCCCACCCGTTCGAGAACCCGACGGCCTGGACGAGCGCGTTCCAGGTGATCCTGATGCTCGCCATCCCGTTCTCCCTCCCCCGCACCTTCGGCAAGATGGTCGGCGACACCCGCCAGGGCACCGCGATCGTGGCCGTCATGGCGACGATCTTCGTGGCCTCCCTCACGGCCCTCACGATCTTCGAGCTGAACGGCGCGGGCACGGCCCCGATGGCCGCCGGCGGCGCGATGGAAGGCAAGGAGCAGCGCTTCGGCATCATCGGATCGACGCTGTACGGCACCGCCTCCACGCTCACCTCCACGGGCGCGGTCAACTCGATGCACGACTCGTACACGGCGCTCGGCGGCATGATGCCGATGCTCAACATGATGCTCGGCGAGGTCGCCCCCGGTGGCACCGGCTCGGGCCTCTACGGCATGCTCATCCTCGCCGTGATCTCCGTGTTCGTCGCGGGCCTGCTCGTCGGCCGCACGCCCGAGTACCTCGGCAAGAAGATCGGGCCGCGCGAGATCAAGCTCGCGAGCCTCTACATCCTCATCACGCCGACGCTCGTGCTCCTCGGCACCGCGCTGAGCTTCGCGATCCCGGCCGTCCGCGAGGACGTCGAGGGCACCTCGATCCTCAACAGCGGCCTGCACGGCCTCTCCGAGGTCGTGTACGCGTTCACCTCGGCGTCGAACAACAACGGATCCGCGTTCGCCGGCCTCACCGCGAACACCCCGTGGTTCAACACGGCGCTCGGCGTCGCGATGCTGCTCGGGCGGTTCCTCCCGATCGTGTTCGTGCTGGCGCTCGCCGGATCCCTCGCGGCGCAGGACCGCATCCCCACCACCTCGGGGACCCTGCCCACCCACCGGCCGCAGTTCGTCGGCCTCCTCATCGGGGTGACGGTCATCGTGACCGCTCTCACCTACTTCCCCGTTCTCGCGCTGGGTCCCCTGGCGGAAGGGCTCGCATCATGACCACCATCACCCCCGAGACCGGCACCGCGCCCGCGGCCGGCTCCGAGCAGCGGGCGTCGCGCGCCCGGGCCATCGACGCCCGGCAGCTCGCCGAGGCGCTCCCCGGCGCGTTCCGGAAGCTCGACCCGCGCCTGATGTGGAAGAACCCGGTGATGCTGATCGTCGAGGTCGGCGCCGCGTTCACCACGATCCTCGCGATCGCCGAGCCGTTCACGGGCGGCGCCGGATCCTCCGGCGGCAGCTCCGTGCCGACCACGTTCACCGCGGGGATCGCCCTGTGGCTCTGGCTCACCGTCGTCTTCGCGAACCTCGCGGAGTCGGTGGCCGAGGGCCGCGGCAAGGCGCAGGCCGACAGCCTGCGGAAGACCCGCACCAGCACCATGGCGCACGTCGTCGCGTCCTACGACGCCTCCGGGGACCCCGGCGCCCAGCGCGCCGAGCTCCGCGAGGTCTCGAGCGCCGACCTCACCCTCGGCGACATGGTCGTCGTGGTCGCCGGGGAGTCGATCCCGGGCGACGGCGACGTCGTGTGGGGCATCGCCTCCATCGACGAGTCGGCCATCACGGGCGAGTCCGCCCCTGTCGTCCGCGAGTCGGGCGGCGACCGCAGCGCCGTCACGGGCGGCACGCGGGTGCTGAGCGACCGGATCGTCGTGCGCATCACCTCGAAGCCCGGCGAGACCTTCGTCGACCGCATGATCGGCCTCGTCGAGGGAGCGTCGCGCCAGCGCACGCCGAACGAGATCGCGCTGAACATCCTGCTCGCGAGCCTCACCATCGTGTTCGTGATCGTGGCGCTCACGCTCAACCCGATCGCCTCGTACGCCGCGGCGACCGTGAGCGTGCCCGTGCTGATCGCGCTGCTCGTCTGCCTCATCCCGACCACCATCGGCGCGCTGCTGTCCGCCATCGGCATCGCCGGCATGGACCGCCTCGTGCAGCGCAACGTGCTCGCCATGTCGGGCCGCGCGGTCGAGGCCGCCGGCGACGTCACCACGCTGCTGCTCGACAAGACCGGCACCATCACCTACGGCAACCGCCGCGCCAGCGAGCTGATCCCGGTGGGCGGCGTGACGGGCGACGAGCTCGCCCGCGCCGCGGCCATGTCGTCGCTCGCGGACCCGACGCCGGAGGGATCCAGCGTCGTCGACCTCGCCGTCGCCCAGGGCGTGGACACCGCGACGCTGCCCCGCGGCGTCGACGTGCCCTTCACCGCCCAGACCCGCATGTCGGGCGTCGACCTGCCCGACGGCCGCATCGTCCGCAAGGGCGCCTCGTCGGCCGTGTTCGCCTGGATCGAGGAGGGCGGCCGCGCGCTGCCGAAGCTCGTCCGCGACGAGCTCACGGCGACCGTCGAGGCCGTCTCGAACGGCGGCGGCACCCCGCTCGTCGTCGCGACCAAGGACGCCGACGGATCCGGCCGCGTGCTGGGCGTCGTGCACCTCAAGGACGTCGTGAAGGACGGCCTCAAGGAGCGGTTCGCGGAGCTACGCGCCATGGGCATCCGCACGGTGATGATCACGGGCGACAACCCGCTCACCGCCCGCGCCATCGCCGCCGAGGCCGGGGTGGACGACCACCTCGCCGAGGCGACGCCCGAGGACAAGCTCGCGCTCATCCGCAAGGAGCAGGAGGGCGGCCGCCTGGTCGCCATGACCGGCGACGGCACCAACGACGCGCCCGCGCTCGCGCAGGCCGACGTCGGCGTCGCGATGAACACGGGCACGTCGGCCGCGAAGGAGGCCGGCAACATGGTCGACCTCGACTCGGACCCGACGAAGCTCATCGACATCGTCCGGATCGGCAAGCAGCTGCTCATCACCCGCGGCGCGCTCACCACGTTCTCCATCGCGAACGACGTGGCGAAGTACTTCGCGATCATCCCCGCGATGTTCACGGGCGTCTTCCCGCAGCTCGCGGTGCTCAACGTGATGCAGCTGCACTCGCCGGCATCCGCGATCCTCTCGGCGATCGTCTTCAACGCGCTGATCATCGTGGCGCTCATCCCGCTGGCCCTGAAGGGTGTGGCCTACCGGCCGCTCAGCGCCTCCAAGGTGCTCAGCCGGAACCTGCTCGTCTACGGGGTCGGCGGCGTGATCGCGCCGTTCATCGGCATCAAGCTCGTCGACCTCGTCGTCAGCCTGATCCCCGGCTTCTGATCCCCTCCCCGATCACCTCACGTCACCGATAGAAGGAAGCGCATGTCCTCCCCCCGCCAGTCCCTCCGCACCGCCGGCGTCGCCGTCCGCGCGATGGCCGTCCTCACCGTCGTCCTCGGCGTCGGCTACACGGCCGTCGTCACGGGCATCGGCCAGCTCGCGCTCCCCGCGCAGGCGGACGGCTCGCTCGTCTCCGCCGACGGCCAGGTCGTCGGATCCTCGCTGATCGGCCAGTCCTTCCAGGACTCCGACGGCGCGGCCCTCCCGGAGTGGTTCCAGTCCCGGCCCTCGGCCGCGGGCGACGGCTACGACGGGACCGCCTCCAGCGGCAGCAACCTCGGCCCGGAGAACGACACCCTCGTCTCCTCCATCGCGGACCGGAAGGCCGCCATCGCCGCATCCGACGGCGTGGATCCGGCGTCGATCCCGGCCGACGCGCTCACCGCATCGGCCTCCGGGCTCGATCCTCACATCAGCCCGGAATACGCTCGGGAGCAGGTGGCCCGCGTGGCCGAGGCGAGGGGCATCCCCGAGCAGGAGGTCGCGCGCCTCGTCGACCAGCACGTGCAGGGACGCGACCTCGGCTACCTCGGGGAGCCGACCGTGAACGTGCTCGAGCTGAACATCGCGCTCGCCGGCCTCGGCGGCTGACGCCCGCACCCCACGGGCAAGAGAGAGAAGACATGAAGCGCGGTCGACTGCGGGTGCTGCTGGGAGCTGCGCCCGGCGTGGGCAAGACCTACGCGATGCTCGAGGAGGGCAAGCGGCTGCGCGACGAGGGCGCCGACGTGGTGGTCGCGGTCGTGGAGACCCACGGCCGCGCCGCCACGGCGGCGATGCTCGAGGGGCTGGAGATCCTGCCCCGGCGCGAGGTGTCGCACCGCGGGGTGGAGATCACGGATCTCGACGTGGACGCGGTCATCGCCCGGCGGCCCACCATCGCGCTGGTCGACGAGCTCGCCCACACGAACGCCCCGGGCGGCCGGAGCGAGAAGCGCTGGCAGGACGTCGACCTCATCCGCGACGCCGGCATCGACGTGATCTCCACCGTCAACATCCAGCACATCGCCTCCCTCAACGACGTGGTCGAGAAGATCACCGGGGTGCCGCAGCGCGAGACGATCCCCGACCGCGTGCTCCGCGAGGCGCACCAGATCGAGGTCATCGACCTGGCGCCCGAGGCCCTGCGCGACCGGCTCGCCGGCGGGCGCGTCTACCCGGCCGAGCGCATCGACGCGGCCCTCTCCCACTACTTCCGGCTCGGCAACCTCACCGCCCTCCGCGAGCTCGCGCTCCTCTGGCTCGCCGACGAGGTCGACACCGCGCTCGCCGCGTACCGCGACGAGAAGGGGATCGACGCCCGCTGGGAGGCCCGCGAGCGCGTGGTCGTGGCGCTCACCGGCGGCGTCGAGGGCGAGACCCTCCTCCGCCGCGGCGCCCGCATCGCCGCCCGGTCGGCCGGCGGCGAGCTGATGGCCGTCCACGTCTCCAGCCAGGACGGCCTCCGCTCCGGCAGCCCGGAGGCGCTCGCCAGCCAACGCGCGCTCGTCGACTCGCTCGGCGGCAGCTACCACCAGGTCGTCGGCGACGACATCCCGCGCGCGCTCGTGGAGTTCGCGCGGGCCTCCAACGCGACGCAGCTCGTGCTCGGCGTGAGCCGCCGCAGCCGCCTCGCCGCGGCGACCACCGGGCCCGGCATCGGCGCCACCGTGATCCGCGAGTCGGGCGACATCGACGTGCACATCGTCACGCACGCGGCGGCCGGCGGGCGCTTCCGCCTCCCGCGGATCCGCGGCGGCGCGCTCAGCATGCGGCGCCGGATCATGGGCGCGCTGCTCGCCCTCGTCGGTGGGCCGCTCCTCACCTGGTTCCTCTCGGCCACGCGCTCGGACGACTCCATCACGAGCGACGTGCTCTCGTACCAGCTGCTCGTGGTGCTCGTGGCGCTCGTCGGCGGGATCTGGCCGGCGCTGTTCGCGGCCGTGCTCTCGGGCATCACGCTCGACTACTTCTTCATCGACCCGCTCTACACGATCACGGTCGACGAGCCGATGCACATGCTCGCGCTCGTGCTCTACGTGGTGATCGCGCTGCTCGTGAGCTGGATCGTCGACCAGGCCGCCCGCCGCGCCCGCGTCGCCCGCCGCGCGGCCGCCGAGGCCGAGCTGCTGGCGACCGTGTCGGGATCCGTCCTCCGCGGCGAGGGCGCCGTGCATGCGCTCGTCAGCCGCACCCGCGAGGCGTTCGGCCTGCAGGGCGTGAAGCTCGTCGACCGCGACGAGACCATCGCGTGGGACGGCGTCGTCACGGGCGCCGCCGCGACCGACGTGGCCGTGGGATCCCGCGGCGTGCTCACCCTCTACGGCGACGATCTCGAGGCGTCCGGCCGCCGCCTCCTGCGGGTCATCGCGGCGCAGCTCGACGCCGCGCTCGAGCACCGCGACCTCTCCGACACCGCCCGCGAGGTCGGCCCGCTCGCCCAGACGGACCGGGTGCGCACGGCGCTCCTCTCCGCGGTCAGCCACGACCTGCGCCGCCCGCTCAGCGCCGCGACCGCCGCCGTCTCCGCGCTCCGCTCCCCCGGCATGACCTGGGCCGACGGCGACCGCGAGGAGCTCCTCGCCACCGCGGAGGAGAGCCTCGGCACGCTCGCCGACCTCGTCACCGACCTGCTCGACGTCAGCCGCGTGCAGGCCGGCGTGCTCGGCGTGCGGCTCATGGACGTCGACCTCGACGACGTCGTGCTCGCCGCCCTCGACGAGCTCGACCTCGGCCCCGCCGACGCCGTGCTCGACCTCGCGCCCGACCTGCCCGGCGCGGTCGCGGATCCGGGCCTCCTCCAGCGCGTGGTGGTCAACCTGCTGAGCAACGCCGTCCGCCACGCGCCCGAGGGCGTGCCCGTGCGGCTCAGCACGAGCGCGTTCGCGGACTCGGTCGAGGTCCGCGTCGTGGACCACGGCCCCGGTGTCGCCCCGGAGCGCCGCGACGACATGTTCGTGCCGTTCCAACGCCTCGGCGACACCGACAACGCGTCCGGCCTCGGCCTCGGCCTCGCCCTCTCGAAGGGCTTCACCGAGGGCATGGGCGGCACGCTCACCGCGGAGGACACCCCGGGCGGCGGGCTCACGATGGTGGTGGCGCTGCCGGCGTGCCGCGAGAGCGCGGAGCCGGATGCGGATGCGGGCGCTCCGGCCGCGTCCTCGGCCGCCGCTCCCGCCGCCACGTCCTCGGAGGTGACCGCGTGAAGATCCTCATCGCCGACGACGACCAGCAGATCCTCCGGGCCCTGCGGATCACCCTCACGAGCCTCGGCTACGACATCGTCACCGCCGACGACGGCGCCGCCGCCATCCGCGCGGCCGTCGCCGAGAAGCCCGACCTCTACATGATCGACCTCGGCATGCCGCGGCTCGACGGCGTGGAGGTGATCCAGGCGCTCCGCCTCTGGTCGACCGCGCCGATCCTCGTGGTCTCCGGCCGCTCCGGCGCCGCCGACAAGGTGGAGGCCCTCGACGCGGGCGCCGACGACTACGTGACCAAGCCGTTCTCCATCGACGAGCTGCTCGCCCGGATCCGCGCCCTCGGCCGTCGCGCCGCCGCTGACGAGGACCGCTCGGCCGCCGTGTCGTTCGCCGACGTGACGGTGGACCTCGCCGCCCGCGTCGTCACCCGCGGCGACGCGCGCGTGCGCCTCACCCCCACGGAGTGGCAGGTGCTCGAGCTGCTCGTGCGGAACCCCGACCGGCTCGTCTCCCGCCAGACCCTCCTCACCGAGATCTGGGGCCCGACCCACGTGAACGACAGCGGCTACCTCCGCCTCTACGTGGCCCAGCTCCGCAAGAAGCTCGAGCCGGATCCCTCGCACCCACGGCACCTGCTCACGGATCCCGGGATGGGGTACCGGTTCGTCCCGGCGGGGGCGGGGCGGGCGCCGGAATGAGGCGGCTTCGGAGCATGAGCGAACCATCGGCGGATCCTGCCGCGAGCATGGGGGCGGTCCGCTACCGGGTGCTCTGTGTGATCATGTCGGCGTGCTGGTCCCCACGATGATCTCGTCCCTACCCGCTGCCATCGTGCACGCGTCCGCGATCTCCTCGGAGACAACGGGCGTGGGCACGGACGGAGTCCTCTGGACCTACGGCGTCTGCCTCATCACCGTGGGCGTCTCTGCCCTCGCGTACACCGGTCTGTGGCGATGGTGGTCGAAGATGCCATTCATGGTCCCGCTGGGCGCTGGGTGGCTCGCCGCGGGACAGATCATCGTGAACACTGCCCGTCTCGTCCACGGCCCCCTCTTCTACGCGTTTCTCATCGGCGGGACCATCGTGAGCTTCTTCGGCATCTACGGGATGGGGTTCATGCCCCGCCGGTTCCTCCCCCGGTGGTACCGGCTCGACTGGGGGCTAGAGCCTGCCCGTGTCGTGCGGTCCTCCGGCCGCCGACTCGGGCTCGTCCCGCGGGGCTCGCACGAAGTCGATCTCGACGTGCGAGGCCGATCGATCGCGACGCCCGCCGCCACCGCGAAAGCGGGCTCCCCACGAGGCGACGCACCGATAGAGACCTGTGATGCTCCCGGCGGCGGGACCTTCCTCAGCGCCTTCATCGGCGGGGCCATCACCGCTGGAGAGACGTCGTCGAAAGGGTCACTGGCGAGGGCCGAATCCGCTGCTACGCGCACCCGCGCATTCCACCCCTGAGAGTACGCCTTCGTATGCGCCGGCCGGGCACCTGCACCCCAACGCCGAGCACTGCGACGGCACGGCGAGCGTGATGCTATCACCTCCCGGCCATCGGACTGTGCCCTCGGAGAGATCGCCGGACAAGAGCCGCCGTCCATGTAACGTGCCCTCGGCATAGGCCCGGCTAGTGGCTGGGGAACACCATGGCAGACACGTCCGGTTGGCGGATCGACCCGGCAGCGGTGCAGGCCGTGCTCACGAACGTGAAGCACGGGCTCTCGGGTCTGGAGAGCGCCGAGAAGACGGCCCAGTCAGCCGTGGAGGGTGCTTCCGCGGCAACGGGGCCTCAGACGGCCGCCGCCCTGGCGGTGCTGCTCCGCAACCCCCTCCTCACGCAGATCGACGTCGTCAAGACCAAGGTCGGGACGGTCGTCGACCAGACGAACACCGCCCTCTCGGCCTATGTCGACGGTGACGAGGAGATGGCCAAGGCGTACCAGACCGGGGCAGAGCGATGACCGCGGACACCACCACTCTCCCCGACCTCTCCGACGTCCCCGAAGCGCGATCAGTCGAAGAGGCCGCGCGGACCTTCGACGGCGTAGGCACCGCTGTCGACGATGCCATGAGCACCGTCACGTCGTCCTGGTCCGGCTTGTCGTCGCCAGGAGTGTTCGAGACACCTGACTCCGAACAGCTCGCCGATGCCCTGGCAGCGTCGGTGGCGGTTGCCCGAACCGTCGGCCAGGATGCGACAGCGGCAAAAGCGGCATTGATGTCGTACGCGAGGGAGCTCGACGACCTCACCAGGCGCCGCGCAGTCCTCGCAGAGCGCATCGCTGCGCAGGTCCTCACGGTCGGCGAGCTCCAGCCACTCGATCCACATGCTCCCGGCACCTCTGACGCAGATCCTCACAGGTGGCTGGAATCCAGTATCACGAAATTCAACGCTGATGTCGTCTCCGCCGACGCTGATTGCGCTAAGGCCTTGCAGCACCTGCTCCGGTACCCGGGAGATGTAGCTGTCCGCGTGACAGAAGCGATCAACGACGTCATCTCCCAGCCTGCGGTCGGATTGATTCTCGCTACAGGCAAGCAAGCAATCGAAAACACGGTCGGGCCGCGGGACTACTTCCTCGGCCTCACAGATGCTCTGGGCATGACAGGGACCGGCGGGCGGCACGCAGCGGGCCCAGCACCCGTCAAGGAGCGGTCCATAGGGCTCGCGCTCAGAGCCGCGGTTAACCCCAATGCGGTGTTCGACAACCCTCTAGACGGAGCCAAGGCCGCCGCACACCTCGCGGAGGGCTCCCGAGCGTTGAAGATCGGCGCGAAGGTCGGTGGCCCCATCCTGGGGGTGGTCTCGGCGGTCGCCACCGGAGCAGCTTCGGCATCCGAGACGTACAACAAGGACATGGCTGAGCATCCGGAATGGAACGACGAGCAACGCGAACTGCACGCAGCGCAAAGCGGAGGGGTCCATGCCGGCTTCGATTTCGCGGCTGGCGCTCTCGAGGCTGGCACGGGAGCAGCCATCGGCACTCTCATCTGCCCCGGAATCGGAACGTTCCTCGGCGGTGTGATCGGCGGCGCGGTCGGGGGATGGGCGCTCTCGGACAAGGTGGATAGCCTCGCCGATCAGACGACCGAGCACATGTTCCCGCAGACCGGCCAATGAGCGCATGAGCGCCCCCATCCCGCACGACACGATAGGAAATGATGACTGAAGGCTGGCGCAGCGTGGAGCACCCACGGCTGGAGATCGAGATGCCCACGAGCTGGGAGCTCCTGCCCTCCGATCGCGACGAGGTCGTGGCCATCGCGCAGCCCGTCTTCGAGGACACGGTGTTCCGGGCCAACGTCGTGATCGTCCTGCTGGAGTCCTCGGAGACCATCGAGCGGTTGGGGGCACGGAGCATCGCCGAGGCGCTCGCCTATCCCGGCTGGTCGCACGTGTGCTCCGACGCCCAGTGGTATCGACCGGACACGACCGGGCGCGTCGTCCACTTCCTCTACGAGGCATCCGACATGTGCGTCGCCGTCACCCGTTCCGGGTTCGTCACGGGCACGCATGTGGTGGAGATCACGGCGAGCTGCGACGTCGTCGATGTCCTGCGGCTCGAGGACCTCTTCTCGGGGATCGCGGGCAGCACCCGGGTGAAGGAGCTGGCATGAGCGACATCGCGTTGGACGTCGAGGCGAGCGCCCAGGACAAGGACGGCACTCCGCTCGAGCTCCTCTCCCGCATCCCCGGACTGCAGCCGTTCCCGACCAGCGACATCCTCCTCACCCCGGAGGCCTGGGAGCTGCTCTGGACGAGGCGCCGCCGCGGAGCGTTCGCGGGGCGGGGCGGGAACCCCGCCACGACGAAGGAGCTGCGCGAGCTGGGCCTGATCACCCTCGCGGGCGGCGCATCACCCGCCGGGATCGCCCTGACCCGCGCGCGGGCCAGCTCGCGGCTGTCCTTCGGGGCGCTCACGGACTCGGCAGGCCGGCGCATGACCTTCAGCAGCTGGTACTCCGGCTCGAACGCCCTCGTCGCGGCTGAGGTCTTGAACGACGACGGCACCACCTCGATCTCGGTCCACGACACGTCCCGTTCGGCCGGCCTGGGGCTCCTGCTCTCCTGGTTGCGGATCGCCCCCGCCTGGACCTACGGGCACGACATCGGTGACGGAGTGCACGACGCGGAGCTCATCGAGGAGCGCATCGCCGCCGCCCCGGGGAGCGAACCGCCCGTCCCGGAGGACGCCAGCTGGGTGACCCGCCGCGCGTGGGCTGCAGGAGCGTGGGCGCGCTGCAAGATCATCTCCCCGTCGGCCAGGCTCGTGACGGAGAGGATCCGGACGGGCGATGTGGGATGGTTCGACGTCGAAGAGCTCCCGAACGGGCGCGTGCGCCTGATACCAGCGTTGAGCTACGACGTGATGTGCGACGTCATCGGCACCTTCCACGAGTCGCGTGCGAAATCCGCTGACAGACTCGCGCATAGTCAGCCCCGGGGCTTGCCCGGCGCCGTGGCCAGGCTCCGCGAGGCCTCCGCACCAGATGACGCATGACTGCTGAGCGCATTGACGGTCATCCCGGCTGTGCTGTGAAGAACGCATGCGAATCTTCTCGGAAGATCGCCGACGAATACGCCGGAGCCGCCCGTGCCCGACGACGCGAACTGGGTGACGAGCCGCGCCAGGGCATCGGGAGAGTGGTCGCGCTGCGAGGTTAACTCCCCGTCGGCCAAGCTCGTGACGCCGAGGATCCGGACGGGCGATGTGGGCTGGTTCGACTTCGAGGAGCTCCCGGCTGGTCGCCTGCCCCTGATACCGGCGGTGAGCCTCGACATGGTTTGCGACGTGATCGGCACCTTCCACGACTCCCAGGCTGCCGCCGTATTTTGCCCGGCTCGTCTCGCGCCGGCTGGCGGAGCCAGCGCCGGAGTGAGGCGGGCGGCGAGCGGCGAGCGCGAGCGCATCGCCGGCGGACGCGAGACGGCCAAGCAGGCACATCCCGGCTCCGCGCGATATGTGATCCGGTCGGCGTGCTGGTCCCTGCGAGGGTCTCGTCTCTTCCTCTGGCCGTCGTGCATGCATTCGTGAGCTCCTCGGCGGCGGGCTTCGGTCTGCACGAATTGGTGTGGAACTTCGGCACCTGGCTCATCCCCGTGGCCGTCTCGGCTCTCGCGTACTCCGGGCTATGGCGATGGTGGTCCAAGATGCCGTTCATGATCCCCCTGGGGATCGGCTGGATCGGGGCGGGACAGATCATCACGAACATCGGGATCTTCTTCGACTCCTCACTTGGCTACGCCTTCCTCATCCCGGGGACCATCGTCAGCTTCTTCGGCATCTACGGGATCGGGTTCATGCCCCGCCCGCTCCTCCCCCTCTGGCATCGGCTCGACTGGGGGATCGATCCCTCGCGGGCCGTCGCCTCCGCTGGCCAGCGGCTCATGCTCATCCCCCGCGGATCGCGCGAAGTCGACCTCGCCGAGCGCGGCCGATCGATCAGCTCGCCCATCGCCGACGAAGCGGGATCTCCCGGAGCCGGCGCGCCGATGGACGCCATTGATGTGCCGGGCGGCGGGACCTTCCTCGGCGCGTTCATTGGCGGGGCGCTCACGGGCGTCCGGGCGCTGGCGCTCGGAGCCGACGTGTCCCAGCAATCCTCAGCCGTGCGCGTCACGGCCTTCGCCCCCTGACGGCTGCGGCGGACCCGCCTGGACGATGTCGGCCGGTTCGCCGCCGAGGAGCTGCCCGGCGGGCGCATGCGCCTGACGCCGACGACCCTCCGAGCCATGCGGTCAGCGGCCACCGACTGAGCACCAGTGGGCCGCGCCCATTCCCGCCTGACGTCCCCTGTGGTCCACTCCACTAGTCCATGTCGCGCCCAGCCAGCCGGCGCCCGGATCCACGCGCGTAGGCTCCCGGAGTGCCTCCGAGAACGACCCTCTCCGCCCGCCCCGCCGCGATCATCGCCGCCGCGCTCGGCGGACTCACCGCCGCCGCCCTGGTCGTCCCGCGCCGCTTCGAGGCCCGACGACGCCGCCGCGCCGTGAGCGTGAACGAGACGCTGCCCGTGAACTCGGCCTGGTGGCGCGAGCACGCGCAGCTCGAGGGCGACCTCCTCTACGTCGCGCTCGGCGACTCGACCGCGCAGGGCATCGGGGCGAGCCGGCCCGTAAACGGCTACGTCGGGATCCTCGCCGACCGGATCCGCGCCCTCAGCGGCCGCACGGTCCGCACCCTGAACCTCAGCGTCTCGGGCGCCCGCGTCTCCGACCTCGTCGAGTACCAGCTCCCCCGACTCGAGAAGCTGCGGCCCGACGTCGTGACCCTCGCCATCGGCGCCAACGACATCGCCTCCTTCGAGCCGGTCGCGTTCGAGCGCGACCTCGGCCGGATCCTCGACGCCGTCCCGCCCACCACCGTCGTCGCCGACCTGCCGTGCTTCCACTTCCCCGCGAGCGAGCGGAAGGTGCGGGTCGCGAACGAGATCGTCCGCCGCCTCGCCGCCGACCGCGGCCTGCGCATCGCGCCGCTGCACCGCATCACCCGCCGCCAGACCCCGCTGCTCGCCATCACGCAGGCCGCGGCCGACCTCTTCCACCCGAACGACCGCGGCTACCGCGTCTGGGCGAGCGCGTTCCTGCCGTTCATGCCGGCGACCGTGCGGGCGCTGGAGGTGGCGGGGCGCTGACGCGCTCGTCTCCGGGAGGGCTTCGCGGGCGGGGTCCGCGCGATCCATAGGATCGCGACCATGACCCGTCACCCCGGCGACCGCCTCCTCGCCGTCCTCATCGATTGGCTCTTCATGTGCGCGTGGATCGGGCTGGTCGGGGCCGTGGCCGTGCCGCTGCTCGTCGTCGGCGCCACGTCGTCGCTCCCGCCCCTCGTGGGCAACGCGGTGTCGACGCTGGTGCTGGTGGCCCCGATCACGATCACGCTGGCCGTGCTGGAGTCCGGACCGCGCCAGGCGACGCCCGGCAAGCGCGCGCGGCGGCTGGTCGTTCAGGACGCCCGCACCGGCGACGCGATCCCCTTCCGCCGCGCGCTCCTCCGCAACGCCCTGAAGGTGGCGCTGCCCTGGATCATCGGGCACGCGGCCGTGTACGCGCTCGTCCGCGCCAGCGACGGCACGACAGGAACCGTCCCGTCGAGCGCGCAAGCTCCCCTGGTCATCGCCTACCTGCTCCCGACCGTGTGGCTCGTGACGCTCCTGCTCGGCTCGGGCCGCACACCGTACGACAGGGTCTCGAGGACGGTCGTCGCACGATCGGCCCCTCGCGCCTGACGGATCCGCGTCCGTAGGGTGGATGCATGGCCGACGACACCCCCGACGCCCGCTCCGCCGGCACGCTCTGGATGGTGATCGGGCTCGTCTCGGGGGCCCTGCTCGTCACGGGCGCGGGCGTCTCACCGTGGATCTCCGCGGCCGCTTTCGCGCTCTCCGTCTTCATGTACGTGCGCGTCCGCGGCCGCGACCGGGCCCTCGCGCCGCCGCCGACCGGGACCCTGTGGTTCGTGGTCACGCTGATCGTCGGCGCCCTGCTCATCACGGGCACGTTCGATCCGCCGTGGATCGGCGCGGCCGCCCTCGCCGCGTCGGTGCTCCTCTACATCCGGGCGCTGGTCCGGCTGACGGCGCGGCCCGCCTCGGACCAGACAGCCGACGACTGACCCGACGGAGCCGCGCCCGCGGTGCCCGACCCCGCTGGATCCGCGCACCGGCCCGAGCGTGGTCCCGCGGTATCCCTCACGTGCGGGAACACGACCGCGTCGCGGCACCCGCGGCCCACGCACCAGGCACCGCCGCCCGACTCGGCTCCGGGCGTGCCCTCCGTAGCGTCGGCTCCATGACGCCGACCACACGATCCGCTCGCCGCCCTCGCGCCGCCCGGCCGACGCGGGTCACCTTCCGGCGCGCGACCCACGCGGAGCTCCTGAAGCTCGCGACGCTGCGCTCCACTCGCTGGGCCGTCGCGCTGGTCGCCCTCGCCGGGGTGGGCATCAGCGCGCTGGTGCCCCTCGTGGCCACCCCGTTGCCCGCGGACGCGTCGCCGTCGATGGCGGACGCGGGCACGGGCGCCGTCCTGACGATGCCCCTCCTGGTCACCCAGATCGCGGTCGGCGTCCTCGGCGTCCTCGCGATGGGTTCCGAGCACTCGAGCGGCACGATCGCCTCGACGCTCGCCGCGGTGCCGAACCGCCTGGAGGCGCTGGCCGCGAAGGCGCTCGCGGTCGCGCTGGTCGCGTTCGGCCTCGGCGTGATCCCCGGCCTCGCCGCCTACCTGCTCACGACCGGCACCCGCGCCGACATCGGCTACGACGGCAGCCTCGCGTCGTGGGGCGTGCTCGGGCCGCTGCTCGGATCCGGCGCCTACCTCGCCCTGGTCGCCCTCCTCGGCCTGGCGCTCGCGACCCTCATGCGCAGCAGCGTCGCCGCGATCACGACGCTCGTCGCCGTACAGCTCGTCCTCCCCCAGGTCGTCGGCCTGATCCCCGACCTCGGGGACGTGCCCGTGTACGACCTGCTGCTCACGACCGCCAGCCGGATCCTCACGGGCACGACCGGCAGCATCACCCCGCCCCCGACCACGCTCCTCGAGGTCGCGGCCGTCGCGGTCTGGGTCGTGCTCCCGTGCGCCGCGGCGGCCCTCCTCTTCCGCCGCCGAGACGCGTGACACGAAGCCGTCGGACCATGTCGGCGGCCGCCGGTAGAGTCCCCCGCATGGCCCGCATCCACTCCACGTACCGCTGCTCGGAGTGCGGGTGGACCACACCGAAGTGGGTCGGTCGGTGCGCCGAGTGCCAGAGCTGGAACACCGTCGCGGAGGTGTCGCAGACGCCCGCCGCGGCCGGCCGGGTCACCACCCTCACGCCCGCCGGATCGAGCCAGGCGCGGTCCATCATGCACGTCGGCACGGCGTCCGCCAGCCACATGCCGAGCGGCGTCGGCGAGCTCGACCGGGTGCTCGGCGGCGGCATCGTGCCCGGCGCGGCCATCCTCATGAGCGGCGAGCCCGGCGTCGGCAAATCCACGCTGCTGCTCGAGGTCGCGGCACGCGCGGCCGCGAAGGGCGCGAAGGTCCTCTACGTCACGGCCGAGGAGTCGGTCGCGCAGGTGCGCATGCGCGCCGAGCGCACGGGCGGGCTGCAGGAGTCCCTCATGATCGCGGCGGAGACCGACCTCGGCACCATCCTCGGCCACATCGAGCAGGTGTCGCCGGATCTCCTCATCGTCGACTCCGTGCAGACCGTCTCCAGCAGCACGTCCGACGGGCTCCCCGGGCACCCGGGCCAGGTGCGCGAGGTCGCCGTCACGCTCATCCGCGTCTGCAAGGAGCGCGACCTGCCGCTCCTGCTCGTCGGCCACGTCACGAAGGACGGCTCCATCGCCGGCCCGCGGCTCCTCGAGCACCTGGTCGACGTGGTCTGCCAGTTCGAGGGCGACCGGCAGACGTCGCTCCGCTTCATCCGCGCGCTCAAGAACCGGTTCGGCCCCACCGACGAGGTCGGCTGCTTCGAGATGGCGGGCGACGGCATCGTCGAGGTGCCGGATCCGAGCGGCATGTTCCTCTCGCGCGGCGTCCACTCGGTCTCCGGCACGTGCGTCACCGTCGCGATGGAAGGCCGCCGCGCGCTGCCCGTGGAGGTGCAGGCGCTCGTCGTCGACACGAAGGCGCCGCAGCCGCGCCGGGTCGTCAACGGGGTCGATGCGTCGCGCGTCGCCATGCTGCTCGCCGTGCTCGAGAAGCGCGCCAACGTGCGGCTGTCCGATCGCGATGTCTACGTGTCCACGGTCGGCGGCGTGCGGCTCACCGAGCCCGCGGCGGATCTCGCCATCGCCGTAGCGCTCGTCTCCGCCGTCAACGGCAAGGCCATGCCGCACGACCTCGCCGCGTTCGGCGAGATCAGCCTCGCGGGCGAGATCCGCGGCGTCACCTCAGCTCCGCAGCGCGCGGCGGAGGCCCGGCGGCTCGGGTTCACGCAGATCGTCGACGCCGAGTGGGGGCCGCTGTTCTCCGCGCTCGGCCGCGCGTTCTCCCTCGCGAAGAGCGAGCGGGAGAAGGAGCTCGACGACGCGTTCTGATCCGCGGTCGGGCGCAGACGAGGCAGCCGCCGGGCATGCGGCCCGCGGCGCGCGCGTCAGCCGGCGTCGACGTGCCCGACGGCATGCTCCCGCACGTGCGCCACGGCGTCGTCCACCACGTGCGTCACATGGGTGTCGGCCACCTCGTAGCGGGCGATGCGGCCCTCGCGCTCCACGGTGACGAGCCCCGACGCCCGCAGCACGCGCAGGTGCTGGGAGACGAGCGGCTGCGACATCCCGGACTCCTCGACGAGCTCGGACACGGTCATCCGCCGCGACGCCAGCAACCCGATGAGCCCCAGGCGCGACGACGACGACAGCACCTTGAAGAGCTCGGCGGCCTGCTCGAAGCCGGTGGGTGGGTAGGTCACCTGGACGATCCTACGGCGAGGGGTGGCCGGAGACGACGACGGGGACCGGGCCTGATGGCCTGGTCCCCGTCTCGATCCTGGCGCGTCGCCGCGCTCGGGATCAGTGCTCGTCGTAGTGGTCGCCGTGCTCGGCGTGCTTGTGGCCGTCGTGGACGAAGTCCACGTGGTCGTCGTGCGTGACCGTCTCGTGACCGCAGTCGGTGCCGTGCTGGTGCTCGGCGATGGTGTGCTCGGCGTGGGTCTCGGTGGTGTCGGTCATGATGCGTCCTTACGTCGGTGGAGCACCAGGATGACAGACGCATGCATGGATTGCAATGGATGCATCCAATCGAGAACCGTGCTCAGATGCGCGCGCTCACGAGGCCGCTCAGTAGAGCAGGAAGGACTTCGACTGCGCGCTCTTCACGCCCGCCACCTCGACCGACAGCGTGTACGTCGCGCCGCCCGCGGGCACGGCCGGGCGCTGCTTCTCCTGGCACGTCGTGGTGGACGAGCGCTGGCGCGACCACTCGAACGGCGACGACGTCTGCGGGGTGCGGGCCGCGAGCTCGACCTGCGCATCCTCGGCGCCCGTCTGGCAGTCGGTCGACTTCCAGTACACGTCGGATCCGCTCGAGATGGTGAACACCTGCGTGGTGGTGCCGAGGTTCGCGGTGCAGGGCTCCATGCCCGTGTTCGTCACGGTGAAGGAGAGCTTCGGGAGCACGCCCGACTTGTAGGAGGCGGCATCGGTGACCGGCGTCACCGCCAGCTGGCCGACGGCGCACGACCCGTCGGCGTTCGTCTCCGTGCCGGCGCTCGCGCTCGGCGTGGGCTCCGGGGCGGCCTCGGCCGCGGGGTCGGCCGCATCGCCGGCGGGCGCCGCGTCCGACGTCGGGGTCGCGTCGGGCGCCGCGACATCGGCGGAGCCGCGGCCGATGTTCGCGACGATGATCACGACGACCGCGATCACCGCCACCACCACGAGGAGCGCGAGCAGACGGCGGCGGCGGTACACGGCCGCGGACGGGCGGCCTCCGGGCGAGGTCGAGGACATGACGCCAGGGTACGGTCGGGCGGCCGAAGGGCCGGATCGACGCGCCCGGCGGTCACGGGCCGGGGCTGCGGGGCCGGATCGAGCGGAGGCGCGAGCGCCCCGACGGGTGCCGGTCAGAGCGCCTTGAGCATGCGCGTGTTGCCGAGCGTGTTCGGCTTCACGCGCGAGAGGTCGAGGAACTCGGCGATGCCCTCGTCATGCGAGCGGAGCATCTCGTAGTAGATCTCCTGCGCGATGATCGACTCCGCCACCTCGTGGTACCCGTGGCGCGAGAAGAAGCCGACCTCGAAGGTCAGGCAGAACAGGCGGCTGAGGCCGAGCTCGCGCGCATCGTCCTCGAGGCGCTCGAGGAGCGCGTGGCCGACGCCGGTGCCGCGCGTGTGCGGCGCGGCGGCGAGCGTGCGGATCTCGCCGAGGTCCTCCCACATCACGTGCAGCGCGCCGCAGCCGACGACCTCGCCGGACGCGTCGACCGCGACCCGGAACTCCTGCACGTTCTCGTAGAGCACCACGAGGTCCTTGCCGAGGAGGATGCCCTCCATCACGAGCGGCTCGACGAGCTGCTGGATCCGCGGCACGTCGCCGGTGCGCGCGCGTCGCACGCGGATGCCGCCTGCGGGCTCCGCTGGCTCGACGACGACTGGCTCTGCGCTCACGATGACGACCCTCTCGATCCGCGGCTCGGGCGCCCGGATCAGTTGTCCAGCCTAGCGACGGGCGGTTCCCGCGTCCGGGGCGGGCGGTGCGTCGTCGGTGCCCGGGGCGGGCGTCGCGAGCCGCGCGATCATCCGCGGCGCGATCCACACGATCGCGACCACGCCGACCACCGCGCGCAGCCCCGCGAACACGAGCACCCACCAGCCGACCCCGTCGCCGCCGACGAGCAGCGCGATCCCGATGACGACGAGCGCGGCATCCGCGACGAACGGCACGCGCAGCCAGAACATGAGGCGGCGGACGGGATCCACGTCAGCCCTGGTCGCCAGGACCGGGGCGGTCCGCGACGGGGGCGCCGGACGGGGGCGGCCACGCGGCGCCGTCGCCGTCGGCGCGCGCAGCCGGAGTCGCGGCGGCACGCGCCTCCGCCGCCCGCCGCTCCAGCGGCAGCCGCACCCCGAAGACCGTGCGGCCCGGCTCCGACTCCACCCACACCGCGCCGTGGTGCGCCGACACGATGGCCTGCGCGATCGCGAGGCCGAGGCCGGTGCCGCCGGTGGAGCGGGCGCGGGATCCGTCGCCGCGCACGAACCTCTCGAACAGCGAGGCCTGCAGCTCGGGCGGGATGCCGGGGCCGTCGTCGGTGACGCGGATGACCGCGTGCCCGTCGGATCCGGCGCCCTCCACCGCGAGCGACGCGACGACGCGCGTGCCCGCGGGCGTGTGCGTGCGGGCGTTGGCGAGCAGGTTGACGACCACCTGGCGGAGCCGGGCGTCGTCGCCGGGCACGGTCACGGAGTCGTCCGGCAGATCGAGGTCCCAGTCGTGGTCCGGGCCCGCCGCGCTCGCGTCGCCGACCGTGTCGAGGAGGATGCGCGTGAGGTCGACGGGATCCGACTCCAGCTCGCGCCCCTCGTCGAGGCGCGCGAGGAGGAGCAGGTCCTCGACGATCGTGGTCATCCGCACCGACTCCGACTCGATGCGCGACAGCGAGTGCGTCACGTCCTCCGGCAGAGCGTGGGGCCCACGCCGGGTGAGCTCGGCGTAGCCGCGGATGGAGGCGAGCGGCGTGCGCAGCTCGTGGCTCGCATCCGACACGAACCGCCGCACCTTGGCCTCGCTCGCCTGCCGCGACGTGAGCGCGTCCGCCACGTGGCCGAGCAGGCCGTTGAGCGCGGCGCCGACGCGGCCCACCTCGGTGCGCTCGTCGGTGTCGGATGCGGGCACGCGCGCCTCGAGCGCGACGTCGCCGCGGTCGAGCTCCAGCGCCGCCACGTGGGTCGCCGTGTCCGCGACCCGGTCGAGCGGGCGCAGGGCGCGGCGGACGATGACGGTGCCGAGGAGCGCGGCGAGCGCGAGCGTGAGGGCGGCGACCACCGTGATCACGAGCACGAGCTGCTCGACCACGTCGTCGGCCGGCTTCGTCGGCAGGCCCGTGACGATGGTCGCGCCCGAGGACGACGTGCCGCCCACGAGCCGGTAGCTGCCGAGCGCACCGCCGAGATCGACCGTGCGCGGGACGCCGTCGGTCGGCACGCTCTGCAGCTGCTGGCTCTGGCGTCGGGTGAGCTCGACGGCGCCGGCGCCCCCGGGCTCGCCGGCGGCCGCGGTCCGGTCGGCGATGTAGCCGCCGGAGACGACGCCGTCGATGATGGTCGCGCTGATGGTGCCGACCTGCTGCCCGAACGCGCCGAGCCCGCCGGGTGGCGCTCCGGGGAAGCTGCCGTATCCGCCCGGATCCCGGTCGACGTAGCTCTCCGACCGCGCCGCCGTGGCCTGCAGCTGCTGGTCGACCTGCTGCAGGAGCGACGCCCGGAGCGCGAGGATGCTGACCGCCCCGATCAGGAGGCTCGCGAGCGCCAGGAGGCCCACGACGCTGAGGACGAGACGGCGGCGGAGGGTCATCCCGCGGGCGGCGGCGGCCAGGCGGGACCGCAGCGGGGTGGATCCCGCGGAGTCGGCGGGGCCGCCCGAGGGCTCAGGGGCCGTCGTCACTCCGCGGCCTTGAGCATGTACCCGCTGCCGCGCACCGTGTGGATCATCGGGGTCCGCCCGGCGTCGATCTTGCGGCGCAGGTAGGAGATGTAGATCTCGACGACGCTCGACTTGCCGCCGAAGTCGTAGCTCCAGACCCGGTCGAGGATCTGCAGCTTGCTCAGCACACGACGCGGGTTCCGCATCAGGTAGCGCAGCAGCTCGAACTCGGTCGCGGTGAGCTCGATCGGGACGCCGGCGCGGGAGACCTCGTGGCTGTCCTCGTCGAGCGAGAGGTCGCCCACGCGGATGACGGGGTCGACGGTGTCGCTGACCACGAGCGTCGAGCGGCGGATGAGGCCACGCAGCCGGGCCACGACCTCCTCCAGGCTGAAGGGCTTGGTGACGTAGTCGTCGCCGCCCGCGGTGAGGCCCGCGAGCCGGTCGTCGAGCGAGTCCTTCGCCGTGAGGAAGAGCACGGGGATGTCCTCGGCGTCGGCCCGCAGGCGCGACAGCACCTGGAGGCCGTCGAGGTCGGGGAGCATGATGTCGAGCACCACGGCGTCGGGCTTGAACTCGCGCGCGGCGGCGAGCGCCTGGTGCCCGCTCTCGGCCGTGCGGATCTGCCAGCCCTCGTAGCGGAGCGCCATCTGGAGCAGGTCGGTGAGGGACGCCTCGTCGTCGACCACGAGCACCCGGATGGGCGACCCGTCGGCGCGGGTGAGGCGGGGCTGCGGAGCGGCGGCGGGCTGGAAGCCGGAGGGCGGGGTGGTGGTCACGGGGTCCATTGTGCGGATCTTCCTATGAAGCGGCCATGAGCCCGCCATGGGGCCGCCTCGGCGGGATGGTCAGAACGGGAGCGGGCCGCCGGTCCGGAGATTCGCGGAGACCAGACCGTAGACGATGAGCCCGAGCATGATGGCCCCGATGATCCACCGACTCACGTCGACGTCGACAGGATCGCTGTCGGGCTCGCGGCGGCGCCGGAACCGCTCGTCGGCTCGCATCACGAAGGCGCGCGCGGCGCATGCGGCCGCCATCGTGCCGAGCGTGGCGGTGCCCGTCCAGCGAGCGAGCGCGGTCACCGGCTGATCGAACAGCGCGGCCAGCCAGACGAGCCCCGCTCCCAGAGCGAAGACGGCACCGACCATCCACCACGAGAAGTCCGTCGCCATGCCCACGACCTCCATGGCGCCGGAGGGCCACATCGCCGCACGCTCTGCCTGCTCCGCCGCCTGTCGCGCCGCCTTCCGCTCCCATCGCGTCATGCGCGCCGGGTCGGCGAAGTGCGCCCGGTAGCGCTCGATCTCGGGCAGCAGCGCGGCGGCCTCGTCCGGCAGCTCGGGTTCGGACGGGTCCGCGGGAGGGAGCGCCAGGAACGCCGGGATCTCGTCGTCCGCGATCCCGGAGTGCGCGATCCCGGAGTGCGCGATCATGCGCGCGAGCCGATCGCGCTCGACGTCCGTCGTCCATGCGGGGAATGCGATGCCCCAGCGACCCGCCTGATCCGGTGCGATGAGCTCGCGGTACAGCTCGGCGAGCACGAGCCGGCACGCCCGGTCCGTGGGATCCTCGCGCACGCGCTGCTTGAGGAGGGTCAGGATCTCCGATCGCAGCCCCTCCTCCCAGAGGTGGCGGGCGCGGGTCGCGGCATCGGCGTCGTCGGGCACCCGGTGATGCTGCCAGGTCGGCGCGCCCCACGAGCGGCCAGCGCACGGATGCGCCGGGCCGCACGACGACGGGCCCGGCGCGCGATGCGCCGGGCCCGGATCGTGCGGAGGTGCGGGGAGCTAGCGCCCCTCGTCCGTCGCGCGCATGGCGGTCTCGCCGTCCACGCTCGCGCGGTCCTCCTTCTGCTTGTCGCCGCGGGTCTTCGCCAGGCTCGCGACGGTGGCCACCGTGATGGTCGCGCCGATGAAGAGGAGCGAGAACCAGATCGGGATCTCGGGCGCCCACAGCATCGGCTGGCCGCCGTTGATGAAGGGCAGCTCGTTGACGTGCATCGCGTGCAGCACGAGCTTGAGGCCGATGAACGCGAGGATCACCGCGAGGCCCTGCGACAGGTACACGAGCCGCTCGAGCAGGCCGCCGATGAGGAAGTAGAGCTGGCGGAGGCCCATCAGCGCGAAGGCGTTCGCGGTGAACACGATGTACGCCTCGTTCGTGAGGCCGTAGATGGCGGGGATCGAGTCGAGCGCGAACACCAGGTCGACGAAGCCGATCGCGATGACGCAGAGCAGCAGCGGCGTGACGAAGCGCTTGCCGTCGATCTTGGTGGTGAAGCGGTCGCCGACGAAGTCGTCGTGGACGGGCAGGATCCGGCGGGCGATGCGCACGAACATGTTGTCCGCCGCGTTGCCGCCGTGGTCGCCCTTGAGCTGCTGGTACGCGAGCACGAACAGCAGCGCGCCGAAGATGTAGAAGACCCAGGAGAAGTTCTCGATGAGAGCCGCGCCGAGGGCGATGAAGCCGGCCCGCATGATCAGCGCGATGACGATGCCGATCATCAGCACCTTCTGCTGGTACTTCCGGGGCACCGCGAACCCGGTCATGATCAGCAGGAACACGAACAGGTTGTCGATCGACAGGGCCTTCTCGGTGAGGTAGCCGGCGAAGTACTCGCCGCCGAAGCCCCACCCGCTGGTGAAGCCGATGCCGACGCCGAACGCCAGCGCGAGGCCGATGTAGAAGGCCGACCAGCGGGCGGACTCGCCGATGGTGGGCTCGTGCGGCTTGCGCACGTGGGTGAAGAACTCGTAGACGAAGAACGCGATGGTGACCGCGATCGTGATGAGCCAGGTGGTCGTGGTGATGTTCACGGGGGTCTCCGGTGATGAGGCCGACGGGAATCGGAACGGCTAGGTGGCGCGCGGACGCCTCCATGATCCCATGCGGGGCCTCCGCATCCGGGGAAAAGCAGCTGGGTCGACGCTGCGTGGCTGACCCGTGCGTCCGGGCTGATCCCCCCGGATCAGGTGAGGCTGGGCGCCTGGAACGGGTAGGCGACGTACGCGAACCGCCGGGAGTCGGGTGCCCAGCTGGTGACGTTGATGGTGCCCTGGCCGCCGGGGAAGGACGCGAGGTCGCGCGTGCGGTGGCTCTGCCGGTCGATGACGCGGAGGATCACGTCGCGGTCGGCGGGGTGGCCGATCGTGCCGGGCGGGAAGCTGAGGTAGACGATGTGCTCGCCGTCGGGCGACGGGTGCGGGAACCAGTTGACGCGCTCGTCGGAGGTGAACTGGTGCGTGTCGGAGCCGTCGACGCGCATCGTGAACAGCTGCGCGTGCCCCGGCAGGTCGGATCCGCGCTCCGAGTTGAAGTAGAGCCAGCCGCCGTCGGGCGAGAACTCGGCGCCGTCGTCGGGGAAGCCGTCGTCGGTGAGCTGCGTGGTGGGGCCGCCGTCGACGGGCACGAGGTGGATGTTCGTGGTCCACTCGCCGCGCGCGTCGAGCTGGCCGCCGATCACGCTGAGCGTCGAGCCGTCGGGCGAGACGCCATGCAGGTAGTTCTTGAAGCCGAGCGCCGGATCCCGGTCCGCCGTGATGCGCCGGCCCTCGCCGCCCGCGCCGTCGTTCCAGAGCACGCTGTAGAGATGGCCGTCGCGGCCGGAGACGTAGACGTGCGCGCCGTCGGGCGAGAAGACGTGGTCGTTGTTGATGGGCGGGACGCCGCCGAGGTCCACCGCCTGGAAGTCGACCGCGGGCTCGGGGAGGTCAGGATCCGGCTCCTCCGGGTCGGGTGCCGGCAGCCGCCAGAGCCCGCCCTCCGCGTTGACGACGAGCCAGCGGCCGTCGGGCGTCCAGTTCGGCGCCTCGATGTGCAGCACGGCCGACTCGGCGACCATGCGCTCGGCGCCCGTCTCCACGTCGACGACGAGGAGGCGGGCCAGCTGGCCGTCGCGCAGGGTCACGCGGTGGATCCGGCGGGCGCGTCGTCCCGGTTGTTCGCGAACGCCGAGTCGAACAGGCTGTCGGGCGTCGGCCAGAGGAGGGCGCGCACCCGCGCGAGGGCGTCGGGGGCTCCGTGCAGGCGGTCCATCCCCGCATCCTCCCACTCGACGGAGACGGGCCCGTCGTAGCCGATGCTGCGCAGGGCTCGGAAGGCGCGCTCGAACGGGACGTCGCCGTGCCCGACCGAGACGAAGTCCCAGCCGCGGCGCGGGTTGCCCCACGGGAGGTGCGAGCCGAGGCGGCCGCCGCGGCCGTCGGAGGTCACCCGCGTGTCCTTGGCGTGCACGTGGTGGATCCGGTCGGCGAAGTCGAGGAGGAAGCCGACGGGGTCGATGCCCTGCCACATCATGTGGCTCGGGTCCCAGTTGAGGCCGAAGCCGGGGCGGTGGCCGATCGCCTCGAGGGTGCGGCGGGTGGTCCAGTAGTCGTAGGCGATCTCGCTCGGGTGCACCTCGAGCGCGTACCGCACGCCCTCGTCGTCGAACACGTCGATGATCGGGTTCCAGCGGTCGGCGAAGTCCTGGTAGCCGGCGTCGATGACCGACTCGGGCACGGGCGGGAACATCGCGACGTACGGCCAGATGCGGGATCCGGTGAAGCCCGTGACGCGCGTGACGCCGAGGCCGGCGGCGGCCTTCGCCGTGAGCTTCAGCTCCTCGGCGGCGCGCTGGCGGACGCCCTCCGCCTGGCCGTCGCCCCAGACCTTGGAGCGGAGGATCGCCTGGTGCCGGAAGTCGATGGGGTCGTCGCACACGGCCTGGCCGGTGAGGTGCTGCGAGAGCGCGTGCACCTCGAGGCCGTGGCGCTCGAGGATCTCGAGCCGCCCGCGGAGGTACGCCGGGTCGTCGGCCGCGCGCCACACGTCGAGGTGCTCGGCGGAGCAGGCGATCTCGAGGGCGTCGAACCCCCACCCGCTCGCGAGGCGGGCCACCTCCTCGAGCGACAGGTCGGCCCACTGGCCGGTGAACAGGGCTACGGGGTGGTGCTCGCGGACATGCTTCCCTCTCGTCGACGGTGACGGATGACGTGCGGTGCGGCCCGGTGACGCCGCGCGGGATCCACGCTACACACCGGGCCGCGCCCGCTCGCGGGCCGGCGTCAGCGAAAGTTCGCCGACTGGGTGCGCTGGTAGCCGGCGAGCGTGACGCCGCCGAGCAGCACGGCCCAGGCCGCGAGGATCACCAGGGGCGGGCCGATGACGGTGGTGTCCTGCCGGGCGACCGCGCTCGTGAGCGTGCTCCACGCGCCGGTGGGCAGCAGCACCGTGAGCGATTCCCAGGGCGTGCCGCTCGTGTCGCCGCCCGTGAACAGGCCCCCCGCGAACGACAGCGGCAGGTACACGAGGTTCGCGAGGCCGAGCGCTCCGCGGGCGGGGAACCAGTAGCCCATCGCCAGGCCGAGCAGCGCCATCGGGATGGCGCCGGCCAGCACGGCGAGCCCGACGGCGGCGAGCGTGGCCGGATCGCCGCGCACGCCGCCGGCGAGGACGCCGACCGCGACCACGGGGATCACGAAGACGACGCCGAACACGCACGCGACCGTGAGCTTGGCGGCCAGGCGGATCCACGCCGGCACGGGCGCCGTGAACAGCCACCGCTCCCACGGCGACTCGCGGGCCGACGCGACGCCGACGCCGAACTGGAACGTGACCGTGCCGAGCACGGAGAACAGGACGTAGCCGAGGAGCACGCTGAGCCGCGCGCCCGGAGGACCGCCCTGCGGGAGGCCCACCACCACGTAGATGAGGACCGGGTACGCGAGGAGCGGGAGGACGAAGGCGGGCATCCGCGCGTTCTGCGCCAGCTCGCTGACGACGTGGGCGCGGTAGATCGCGGCCCGGCGTCGGGCCGTGGGGCGGGGCGGGAGCGGGGCGGGGGTCGGCGCGGGGCCCTGCCGGGATGGTCCGGATGCGACGGACGCGCCTGGCGCGCCGATCGTCGGGGCGGGGTGCGGATCGGTGCCGGTCATGCGCGGGGCTCCTCGTGTTCGGTGCGGCGGGCGGGGTCGGCGCTGGGCGCAGGCGGGGCGGCGGATCCGTGATCCGGGGTGCTGCCACCCGGCGCGGCGCCGCCCGGCCCTCCGCCCTCGAGCACGCGCGCGAAGATCTCGCCGAGGCCCGGCTCCGTCACGGTGAGCTCCGGCTCCGCTATGGCGGCGAGGACGAGGCCCGCGACCACGTCGGACCGGTCGGTGTCGATGACCCAGCGCACCCGCTCGCCCGGGAGCGGCTCGGCGACCTGCTCGGGCCGGGCGCCGCAGGGCAGGAACGCGCGCGCCTCGTGCGGCGTCGCCCGGAAGCCGACGCGGCGCACCCCCGCGAGCCCGCGGAAGTCGGACGCCGTCCAGTGGCCGAGGACGCGTCCGTGGTCGAGGCACACGACGGTGTCGGCGAGCGCGGCGACCTCCTCCATGTCGTGCGAGGCGAGGAGCACGGTGCGGCCGGAGTCGCGCACCGCCGTGATGGCGTCGCGCACGGCCGCCCGCCCCGGGATGTCGAGCGCGGCGGAGGGCTCGTCGAGCACCACGACGGGCGTGCCCGCGCCCACCACGCAGGCGAGCGCGACCCGCCGCCGCTCGCCGCCGCTCAGGCCGCCGGTCTGGCGCGCGGCGAGCCGGTCGAGGTCGAAGCGGTCGATCGCCGCGGCCGGCGTCAGCGCGCCCGCGTGCGGCACGAGCGCGAGGGCCAGGACCTCGCGCACCGTGAGGTACTCCGGGAACGCGAGCGCCTGCGGCATCACCGCGACGAGCGAGGCCGTCGGGCCGCCCCGACGCACGTCGTGGCCGAGCACGCGGGCCCGGCCCGCATCCGGCCGGCGCGTCGCCGTGAGCACGTCGATGGCCGTGGTCTTGCCGGATCCGTTCGGCCCGAGCAGCGCGTGCACGAGCCCCGGCGCGAGCGCGAAGGACGCCGCGTCGAGGGCGCGCGTGCGGCCGAAGGCGCGGGTGATCCCGTCGAGCTCCACCGCGTCAGTCATGGGATGCCTCCTCCTCGGCGAAGTGCCGCGCGCCGGCGGCCGCCGCGTGCGGGTCGGGGGGACGCCGCGCGGCGGGTGCGGGCGCGGCTGCGGCTGCGGGCACGGATCCGGTGCAACCCCGCTCCGGACGCCCGCCCAGCGATACCGCGTAGAGCGACGACTGCGTCACCCCGTCGAGCCCGAGCACGGCGTCGAGCTCGTGGTCGACGAAGCCGACCCAGCCGATCGACGGCAGCCCGAGCGCCGTCGCCACCAGCAGCGCGTTCTGCGCCACGTGCCCCGCCTCGAGCAGCGTGAGCCGGTACCCGCGCAGCCCGTACTTCGTGCGGGAGCGCTCGAAGCTGCCGGTGATCACGATCGTCACGGCCGCCTGCTCCGCGAGGGGCGCCATGGCCGTCGGCGCCGCACGTCGGAAGCGGGCGAGCCGGCCGACGCGGTCGAGGCCGGACACGTCGACGAGCGCCTCGTCGAGCGGGTCGAGCTGGTGGATCCCCGCCGCGACGCCCTCCGCCGCCCGCACCACGACGTGCAGGTCGAGCGGGTAGAGCCCGCCGGCCGAGGGCACGAAGCGGCCCGTGCCGCCGTCGCCGCGCGGCCCGTAGGCGAGCCGGAGCACGGTCGCGAGCTCCGGGAGCGCGAGGGGCGCCGCGAGCTCGTCCGGATCCGCCGACCGCCGGGCCGCCATCGTCGCCCCGAGCCCGTGCGGGAGCGGCAGCGCCGGCGGCAGCGCGAGCGCCGGGAGCAGGCGCGGGGCGCTCGTGGCGCCGCCCGGTCCCGCGTCCGCGACGCCCTGCGCCTCCTGCGCCAGCTGCTGCGCGTACCGCACGTCGGTCCAGCCCGGGTGGGTGATGCGGGTGATCTTCGACGCCTCGTGGAAGTCCTCGGCGAGGTCGCCCGCCGCCCGCTCGACCGCGCCGCCGACGCTGAAGATCGGGCCGACGCTGCCGGCGGGCGCCGCGGCGGGACGGGACTCCGTGCCCGTCCCGCCGGGGCCGTCCTCCGCCGTGCGCGCGGGCGCCGTGCCGATGTCGGTGATGCTCATGGGGTCCTCCTGGTGGTGCGGGCGCGGTGGGCGGTGCGGGCGCGGTGGGTGGTGCGGGCGACGGGCGGTGCGGGCGCGCCGGGTCGGGCCGGCTCGCGATGACGGAGACGCGGGGCGGCGGGCCGCCCTCACGGGAACGGGTGCGGGATGCCGACGAGGTCGGCTGGCCCGTGGATCGCCGGCCCGTCCCGCCACCGTCGGTACAGCCGCGGATGCCCGAGGAACCGGGCGTCGTGCCGCACGTCGAGCGCGACGAGGTCAGGGCTCAGCGCGCGCACCACGTGGAAGCCCGCGGCGCGCACCTCCGGCGAGGTGATCCCGGCCAGCAGTACCTCGATCCCCTCCCGGTGCAGCCCCTCCACGACCTCTCCCCAGCTCGACGGCCCGCCCACGGACGCCACGCGCTCGTCCGACGCGTCGAGGGCGGCCGACAGCGGGCGGGCGGACGGCGGGCAGTGCAGCCGCACGTGGTCCTCGAACTCGACCACGGCGGACGGCTCGACGGGCGGCCGGGGCAGCAGCCGCAGGCACCAGTTGTGGGTGTGCACCGCCTCGCGCACGGCGTTGAGCACGGCCCGGTCCAGGCGGAAGTCGGCCGCGCAGCCCACCGCGACGCCGATCCGGTCGCTCCGCATGACGGCGAGGAGCACGGGCACGTCCGCCGCGGCGTCGAGCACGCGCAGCGAGAAGGCGGCGCCGAACCGCCCGCAGAGCTCCTCCAGCCGCGCGAGCTCCCTCCGGGTGGCCTCGGCGAGCCGCGGGCTGGCACGCCAGTCGAAGACCGGCGGCGTGGATCCGCGCAACCACGCCCGCTGGAACGCGTCGCGCTCGATGAGCTCGAGGATCGCCCGCCCCGCGGCGAAGCCGAACGTGGGCCCGGCCGCGACGCCGGACGAGGTGGCCGGCTCCAGGTGCCGCTCGCGGTGCCCGTCGGACGCGTGCGGGTCGTCGAAGACCACCATCTGCGCCGGGACGTGCACCGGCCTCCCGCCGTGCAGCGAGCGCGCGGCGAGCCAGGTGAGGAGGTCGCCGCGCTCGGCGCGCTCGAACGGGAACGCCGGATCCTCGCGCTGCGCAGGATGGAAGCGCCGGAACGCGTCCGGTTCGACCTGGCGGGCGTCGGAGCCCAGCGGCGTGCGGAACGACCCGCGGGCGCCGGCCAGGGAGAGGCGCTCCACCGCCTCGCCCACGCACGACCTGCGGGCCGCGGCGCCGTCGCCGCCCGGCCCCATGCTGAACCCCTCGGTGGGGATGCCCGCGAGGAAGCCCGTGTCGGCCGTGCGGGCGGAGTGCAGGGCGTCGGGGATGGCGTCCGGCGTGAACGCCATGGGGTGCGAGTACGCGACGAGCCCGGTGTACGGGCTCACCACGTCGGTGCCCGCCGTCCTCAGGCGCGCCACGGCGACACCACCCCCGCGTAGGGACGCGGCCCGCACGTGCCGCAGCGCGCGACGCGGAAGACCGGATGCGCCTCCGCCGACAGCACCTTCGGCTCGACCACGAGGACGGTGCTCGCGACCAGCCAGTCGCGCGCGAAGACCCAGCGGGCGGCGTAGCGCGCGGCGAAGCCCGCCGCGATGGCGTCGAGCCCGGGATCCCGGGCGATGGGCGCGACCGCGTCGGCCGCGGCCGCGTGGTCCGCGGCGAACGGCGTGGTCGAGGCCCAGCGCAGGGCGACGCACTCGAGGCACGGCCCCTCGTCCGGCACGACCACCGGGCCGACGAGCTGGAAGCGGCCGTCGAACGGGTGGATGGGGAGCCAGTCGCGACCGGCCGCGTGCATCCGGGCGCCCACCTCCCGGAGGACCCGCCGGCCGCCGGCCGCGATGACCAGGTCGGCGCCGGCCTCGTCCGTGAGCTCCGCCGAGGGCAGCGCCTCGGCCAGGGAGGCGAGCAGGGTCGGGATGGCGTCGCCGACCAGGGCGACCCGCGCGGGGGTGCGCGGATCCCGGGGGCGGCCGAGGCCCGTGCGGTCGCCGCCGTTGCGCCGCGCCTCGTCGAGCACGTGCGCGAGCTCGGCCTGGTGGGGGTCGTCGAGGCGGCCCACGGGATCGGGCGCGGCATCGGCGGCGGGCCGCGTGGGCGCGCCCACGACGACGTCGCGCACGACGAGCTCGTCGACGAGGTCGGCCACGACCGGGGCGTGCACGCCGAACGCCTCGTCGACGTCCGCGCGCGTGAAGGGTCGGGAGAGGAGCCGCGACACCGCGGAGACGGCGTCGCCGGAGGGCAGCTGCAGGGAGACCAGCTCGCGGCCGCCGAGGAGGTGGAGGGTGTCCTCCACCTCCCCGACGGCGTAGCGGGGACTCACCGAGTAGGTCGTCGACGGGTCCATGGCGGATGCGTCAGCGAGGCTGCTGCTTGCTGCTGCACGAGCAGCACGTGCTGCAGCAGAGGGTGACGTCGGCCATCACGACCTCCGCCTCCCGCCCGCGGTGCGTGATGGTGAAGCCGAACGCCTCCGCGAGCAGCGCGTCGGCGCGCGCCGCGTCGACCTCCTCGACGCGCGTGGGCGCCTCCGCGAGCGCCGATGCTCCCGTGCGGGCCGGTCCTTCCATGAGCAGGGTCATGCCGTTTCCTCTCTCCGTGCTGGTGTGGGTGGGTGGGACGACGCCTTTCTAGCACGATCCTCCGCGCCCTGGTCGCAAACGCATTGCCTGTTGACAAGCCCGTCGTCGGGCAGCATGATCCGCCCGCGCGAGGTCCCCGGGGCACCGGATCCGCGGCGTACCCTGGAGCCCGTGACGGACGAGATGCTGGCCTTCCCGTGGGAGGACGACCTGGCACCCACCGCACCCGCGCCGCCGCCTCCCCCGCCGCACCTCACGCGCATCGTCGCCCACTCGTCCGACCGGGTCGCGTGGCTCCGCGCGCGCAGCTTCGGCATCACCGCGACCGACGTGGCCCGCCTCGCGACCGACGCCTCCCTCCAGGCCGTCGCGCTCGAGAAGCTCTACGGATCCGGTTTCGGCGGCAACCGCTACACGGACCACGGGCGCGAGCGCGAGCCCGAGATCGCCCGCTGGGTCGAGGCGGAGCACGGCATCGTCCCGAGCGCGCACCTGTTCCACGCCGAGGGGCAGCGCCGGCACCTGGCGACCCCCGACGGCGTGGGCCTCCGCGCCGACGGCCGGCTCGAGCTCGCCGAGATCAAGACCACCGCGAAGCCGTGGCGGAGCATCCCGCGCAACTACCTGCGGCAGATCTGGTGGCAGCAGTACGTGCTCGGCGCCGAGCGCTCGCTCATCGTCTGGGAGCAGCACGTGGACTTCGTACCCGTGCACGACATCCCGAAGTGGAAGTGGATCGACCGGGACGAGGCCGAGATCGCCGCGCTCGTGGCGCGCGCGAACGACCTCATCGCCCTCATCGTGCGCATGGCGAACGCGCCGGCGGGAGCCCGCGGGCTGGCCTGATCCGCCCCGGCACGACGCCGACCGGTCCCGCCCGCGCATTCTTCTCGCCCGGGGAACACCGCGGAAACACGCCGGACTCATCCGCCGACTTCACTGGTGGTGCGGGGGCGCGGTGGGATCCACCGCACCGTCACGTCCGAGGGAGGGTCGCACCATGAGCCAGGTCGTCCAGTCGAGAGCCGGCGTCGCCGCCCAGGCCCAGCGGGATCGCGCGGCCGCGTCCCTCGCCCTCACCCCGCTCGGCGCCACCATGCGCGCCGCCGTCGTCACGGAGACGGGCGGGCCCGAGATGCTGCGGATGGCCGACGTGCCCGTGCCGCGCCGCCTCGACTCCGAGGTGCTCGTGAAGGTCGTCGCCGCGGGCGTGAACCCGGTCGACCTGCGGCTGCGCGCCGGCGGGCCCGGCGGCCCGGCGCTCGGCGCCCTGCCTGCGGTGCTCGGGCGCGACTTCAGCGGCGTCGTCGTCGAGTCGCCCTACGAGGACCACGCGCTGCACCCGGGCGACGAGGTCTTCGGCCTGGCCATGGCGCCGCGGATGCCCGGCAGCTACGCCCCCTACGTCGCCGTCCCCAGCGTCAGCCTCGCCCGGAAGCCCGCGCGCCTGTCGCACGTGGAGGCCGCGGCGACACCCGTCAGCGCGCTCACCGCGTGGGGCATGGTCGTCGACATCGGCAAGGCGCACGAGGGCCAGGTCGTGCTGGTGCACGCGGGGGCCGGCGGGGTCGGCCACTTCGCGGTGCAGTTCGCGCGGCACTTCGGCGCCCGCGTGATCGCGACCGGCTCGCCCCGCAACGTCGACTGGCTGGCGGAGCTCGGCGCCGACGAGGTCATCGACCGCACGCAGGTGCGCTTCGAGGACGTGCTCGCCGACGTCGACGTGGTGATCGACCTGGTCGGCAACTGCACGGACGACACCGGCACCCGCTCGCTCCCGGTGCTGCGCCGCGGCGGCCTCATCGTCAGCGCGCCGATGCAGGGCTGGCCGACGCTCGTGCAGGACGCCGCCGCCGCGGGCGTGCGCGCCACCCACTACGAGGTCGCGCCCGACGGGCAGACGCTGGCGGTCATCGCCCGGCTGCTCGAGTCGGGCGACATCCGGGTCTACGTCGACGAGGTCTTCGATCTGCAGGACGCCGCCGAGGCTCACCGCCACATGGAGAGCGGGCGGGCGCGCGGCAAGGTCGTGCTGAACGTGTCGCGCGGCTGATCCGGGGACCTCGTCACGGGGTGGGATCCGCCAGCGGCCGCTCCATGACGCGGTCGGTCTCCACGGAGTCCGCGAGGCGGAACGACCGCGTGCCGACGATGCGGAACCCCTGGCTAGCGTAGAACCGGATCGCACGCGCGTTGTGCTCGTTGACCCCGAGCCAGATGCCCGCCAGGGCGTCGGCACCGTGCTCCCCCGCCAGCCCGCGCGCCGCACGCAGCGTCTCCGCCATCAGCGGGCGCGCGACGCCGGCCCCGTGGGATCCGCGCTCGACGTAGACCTTGCTCAGCTCGATGACGGGCCGCAGCCGCAGCGCGCCCGCGACGTCGGGATCCGCGGGCGGAGTCGCCACGATCATCGTGTAGCCGACCGCGCGGCCGTCGACCTCCGCGAGCAGCACGCGATGCGCCGGGCTCGCCAGGTGCGCGGCGAAGCGCGCGGGCGAGAGGACCGTCCGGACGTGCTCGGCGATCGCCTCCGCCGTCGTGCTCGGAGGGCAGGCGAGGGCGAAGGTGCGGGCAGCGAGGGCCGCCACCGCGTCGGCGTCCGCGGGCGTCGCGACGCGGAGGGAGGGGACGGCGGGATCCGGGATGCTCACCCCTCGAGCCTAGGCAGCGCCGGACCCCGGGAACGACGGAAGGGCCCGCCGAAGCGGGCCCTTCCTGTGCTGCTGGTCGTGCGTGCGCTCGTCGCGCGGTGGGGCTAGATGGAGTTGACGTCCACCGGGATGCCGGGGCCGAAGGTCGTGGAGACCGTGGCCTTCTGCACGTAGCGGCCCTTGGAGGAGGACGGCTTGAGGCGGACGATCTCCTCGAGCGCGGCGCCGACGTTCTCGGAGAGCTGCTCGGGCGAGAAGCTCGCCTTGCCGACCACGAAGTGGACGTTCGCGTGCTTGTCGACGCGGAACTCGATCTTGCCGCCCTTGATGTCGGACACCGCGCGCGCGACGTCCGGGGTGACCGTTCCGGTCTTGGGGTTGGGCATGAGGCCACGCGGTCCGAGGACCTTTCCGAGGCGTCCCACCTTGCCCATGAGCTCGGGCGTCGAGACGGCGGAGTCGAACGACGTGTAGCCGCCCGCCACCTTCTCGATGAGCTCGTCGCCGCCGACCTCGTCGGCTCCGGCGGCGATGGCCGCCTCGGCCGCGGGGCCCGTCGCGAAGACGATGACGCGGGCGGTCTTGCCGGTACCGTGGGGAAGGATGACGGTGCCGCGGACCATCTGGTCTGCCTTGCGCGGGTCGACGCCGAGCTTGAGCGCGACCTCGACGGTGCTGTCGAACTTGCTGGATCCGGTCTCGCGCGCGAGCTCGACGGCCTCGGAGGCGGTGTACGCCTTCGTCGGGTCGATCTTCTCGGCTGCGGCCCGGTAGGCCTTTGACTTCGCCATTCGTGTCTCCTGTTTCGAGAGTGCGGTGGATGTGAGCCTGGCTGGCTCTCCCGCGTGATGCTGGAGCGGATCCCGGACGGGATCCGCGGGTGGTGGAGGTTAGGCCTCGACCGTGATGCCCATGGAGCGGGCGGTGCCGGCGATGATCTTCGCCGCGGCGTCGATGTCGTTGGCGTTGAGGTCGGCCTGCTTCTGCTCGGCGATCTCGCGGACCTGGTCCATCGTGAGCTTCGCGACCTTGACCGTGTGCGGCGTGCCCGAGCCCTTGGCGACTCCGGCGGCCTTCTTGATGAGCTCCGCGGCCGGGGGCGTCTTCAGGATGAACGTGAACGTCCGGTCCTCGTAGACGGTGATCTCGACGGGGATGACGTTGCCGCGCTGCGACTCGGTCTGGGCGTTGTACGCCTTGCAGAACTCCATGATGTTGACGCCGTGCTGTCCCAGCGCCGGCCCGATGGGCGGTGCGGGGTTGGCGGCGCCGGCCTTGATCTGCAGCTTGATCAGACCCGTGACCTTCTTCTTCGGTGCCATTTCTCTTCCTTCTCCTTGATTGCTAGATCGAGCGGGCCGCGCGGCCCGACCGCCTAGAGCTTGGTGACCTGGTCGAAGCTGAGCTCGACCGGGGTCTCGCGCTCGAACAGGGAGACGAGGACCGTGAGCTTGCCGCTCTCGGGCTTGATCTCGCTGATGGAGCCGGGGAGGCCCGCGAACGAGCCCTCCTTGATCGTGATGGTCTCGCCGATCTCGAAGTCGACCTCGGCCGCGACGACGCGCTGGGCCTGGCCGCCCTTGGTGGGCTGGCCCTTGACCTGCGCCACCTCCTTGATCTCGACGAGGCTCTTCAGCATGGAGAAGGCCTCCTCGAAGCGCAGCGGCGTGGGGTTGTGGGCGTTGCCCACGAAGCCCGTGACGCCGGGGGTGTGGCGGACGACCGACCAGCTGTCCTCGTTGAGGCTCATGCGCACGAGCACGTAGCCCGGGATGCGCACGCGGTTGACCATCTTGCGCTGGCCGTTCTTGATCTCGACGACGTCCTCCATCGGGACCTCGATCTGGTAGATGTCGTCCTCCATGTTGAGCGACACCATGCGGTTCTCGATGTTGCTCTTCACGCGGCGCTCGAAGCCCGCGTAGGAGTGGATGACGTACCATTTGCCCGGCTTGGAGCGGAGCTCCTTGCGGAAGTCCTCGTACGGGTCGACATCGGAGTCGTCCTCGACGGCGTCGTCGGCGGGCACCAGGTCGGCCTCGGCCTGGGCGACGTCCTCGGCGGTGGCGGGCGGGACGTCGGCGGGCTCGAGCGCCTCCTCGGCTGCCTCCTCCTCGGCCTCGTCGTCGGTCGCCTCGACGGCGGCCTCGGCCTCGTCGGGCGAGTCGATGTCGAGGGCGTCCTCGACGATGGCGTCGGCCTCGGGGTCCTCGACGGACTCCATCGCGTCGAGCGCCGCCGTCAGGTCGGTCTCGACCGAGTCGGACTCGACGTGCAGGGCGGTGTGCTCCGCCGCGTCCGAGCTCTCCTCGGAGGACTCGATGGCGTGGCCCTCCTGGACCTCGTCCACCTCGGAGGACTGCTCCGCCGCGGGGGCGAGGTCGACGTCGTCGCGCTTGCTCTCAGCCAATGGATCTACTTCCCTCGTTCTTCGTCGTGCGTTGCCGTTCCGTGCCGTGCTGATCCCGCGCCGGGCCGCGCGGATGCGGGATCCGTGGGGATCCCGGCCGCCGTCGTGCCCGCGCGATGCCGGGCGGGTGTCCCGCCCGCTGTGCGCGTCCGTCCCGTCCCGCCCTCGCGGGCGGGCCTGGTGCTAGGCGCCGTTGCCGAACACCACGATGGAGAGGTACCCGAACAGCTGGTCGAGGAGGGAGACGATCACCATCATCACGATGACGAAGGCCAGCACCACTCCCGTGAACGTGAGCAGCTCCTTGCGGGTGGGGGTGACCACCTTCTTGAGCTCCTGCACGACCTGCTTGATGAAGAGCACCAGCCGGGCGAAGGGGTTGCGTCGTGCATCCCGCTGCTCGCGAGCCTGCGCGACGATCTCCTCGCTCGGCTCGTCGACGATCTTCCGCGCCACGCGTGGGTCCCTTCCTGCATTGCTCGGCTCCGCCCGGAGTTCGGGCGAGCCGCGATGTCACGTGCCCGGGGACCCGTTCCATCTAGCAGGGCGGACAGGACTCGAACCTGCAACCTGCGGTTTTGGAGACCGCTGCTCTACCAATTGAGCCACCACCCTCTGCGTCGACATCCGCCCCGCGCCCTTCGCGACCCTCCCTCTCGGACCGTGCGAGCACGGACGGAAGAGGGCGCGGAAGAGCATGGCGGAGATACCGACCCGGACGAGTGTACCAGCATCCGCGCCCACCCGGTCCGAGCGTCCGCCCGGGGACCGCGGACCCGGCGTGGCGCACGGGCCGGATCCCTATGCTCATGGGCATGGCCGAACCGCAGAGCACCGTCCCCCTCAGCCGCGTCTCCACCCGCATCGGATCCATCGCCGAGTCCGCGACCCTCAAGGTCGACGGCAAGGCCAAGGCCCTGCAGGCCGCCGGACGCCCCGTCATCAGCTTCGCAGCGGGCGAGCCCGACTTCCCGACGCCCGACTACGTGGTCGAGGCCGCGGTCGAGGCGGCGCGCGATCCCCGCAACCACCGCTACACCGCCGCCGCCGGCCTGCCCGACCTGCGTGAGGCGATCGCCGAGAAGACGCGCACGTCGTCGGGCCTCGACGTCGGGATCGACCGGATCATCGTCACCAACGGCGGCAAGCAGGCCGTCTACCAGGCGTTCCAGACGCTGCTCGACCAGGGCGACGAGGTGCTGGTGCCCACGCCGTACTGGACCACGTACCCCGAGGCCATCCGGCTCGCGGGCGGCGTGCCCGTCGACGTCTTCGCGGGCGCCGACCAGGGCTACCTCGTCACCGTCGAGCAGCTCGAGGCCGCGTGGACCCCGCGCACCAAGGTGCTCCTCTTCGTCTCGCCCTCGAACCCCACGGGCGCCGTCTACTCGCGGGAGCAGACCCGCGAGATCGGCGAATGGGCGGACTCGAAGGGCCTCTGGGTCATCAGCGACGAGATCTACCAGGACCTCGTCTACGACGGGGCCGAGGCCGCGAGCATCGTCGACGTGGTGCCGGCGCTGGCCGACCGCACGATCCTCGTCAACGGCGTCGCCAAGACGTACGCGATGACCGGGTGGCGCGTCGGGTGGATGGTCGGCCCGGCCGACGCCATCAAGGCCGCCGGCAACCTGCAGTCGCACCTCTCCTCCAACGTGTCCAACGTCTCGCAGCGCGCGGCCATCGCGGCGCTCCGGGGCCCGCGCGACACCGTCGACCGGATGCGCGAGGCCTTCGACCGCCGCCGCCGCACGATCGTCGCCGAGCTCGACGCCATCCCCGGCTTCGTCACGCCCACGCCGCAGGGCGCGTTCTACGTCTACCCCGACGTGACGGGGCTCTTCGGCCGCGACATCGACGGCGTCACGCCGACCACCTCGCTCGAGGTCGCCGACGTGCTGCTCGAGAAGGCCGAGGTCGCGGCGGTCCCCGGCGAGGCCTTCGGCCCGAGCGGCTTCCTGCGCTTCAGCTACGCGCTCGGCGACGAGGCGCTGCTCGAGGGCGTGCGCCGGATCCGCGACCTGCTGGCCTGATCCGCGATCCGGCCCGTGCGGGTCGGCCCGGCCCTAGAGGGAGAGGCCGACCAGCACGGGCTCGGGCTGCAGGATCACGCCGTGCTCGCTCATCACGCGGCCCTGCACGTAGCGCGCGAGGGCGGCGACGTCCTCGGCGGTCGCGGTGCCGCGGTTGGTGAGCGCGAGCGTGTGCTTGGAGGAGACGGCCGCGCCGGACCCCGGCAGCCGGAATCCGCGGTGCACGCCCGCGTGCTCGATGAGCCACGCGGCGCTGAGCTTCACGCCCGCGGGCGCACGGCGGCGGCGCTCGACGGCCTGGCGCTCGATGGCCTCGGCCACCTCCCACTCGTCGCCGAGCGGCACGACGAGGTCCTCGGGCGGCGCCTCCTGCGGCCAGCGCGGGGCGTCGGCCGGGAGCGTGCGCGCGAAGGCCGCGCTGACGATCGGGTTGGTGAAGAACGAGCCGGCGCTCCAGGTGTCGTGGTCGGCGTCGTCGAGCACCATGCCCTTGGACCCGCGGAGTGCCAGCACGGTCTCGCGCACGCGGGCGACCGGGACGCGATCCCCGAGCTCCACGCCGAGCGCGCCCGCGAGCTGCGGGTACGCGATGGGCAGGCCGAGCGCGTCGGGGCCCTCGCCGCGGGTGAGCGCGAAGTCGACGGAGAGCACGACGCCCACCCGGCCGCGCTTGAGCGACGACGTGCGGTAGCCGAGCCCGAGGTCCGCGGCGGTCAGCCGCTCGACCGCGCCCGTCTCGTAGTCGAGGAGGTCGACGCCCTCGAGGACATCGGCGACCTCCTGCCCGTACGCGCCGATGTTCTGCACGGGCGCGGCCCCGGTGGACCCGGGGATGCCCGAGAGCGCCTCCAGCCCGGCCAGCCCGTCGGCCACGGTGCGCGCGACGAGCGCGTCCCACGGCTCGCCCGCCTGCACGCGCACGAGGACGGTCCCGTCGGCCCGCTCCGCGCCGACCTCGACGCCGCGCGTGGCGATGCGGATGACGCTGCCGGCCACGCCCTCGTCCGAGATGAGGGAGTTGGACCCGCCGCCGATCACGTGCCAATCCTCGCCCACGGCCCACAGGCCGGTGAGGATCTCGACGAGCTCGTCGCGCTCGCTCACGGTGACGAGCTCCTCGGCCGGGCCGCCGACGCGCAGCGTGGTGAGGTCGGCGAGCGGGGCGTCGCGATGGGTCTGGATCGTCATGGGGCCCTACGCCAGCCGGACCTGCGCCTGCGCGCGGCCGAGGACGGTCTTGCCGTCGACGGACACGGCCACGTCGATGCGCACGGTCCCCGCCTCCGCGTCGATGGCGCCGACCTTGGCGACGATGGTCAGGTCCTGCCCGTCGGCGGGATCCACGACCACGGGCCGCGTGAACCGCACGCCGTAGGAGACGATGCGCGACGGGTCGCCCGCCCAGTCGGCCACCGGCTGCACGGCCTGGCCCATGGTGAGCATGCCGTGGGCGAGCACGCCCGGCAGGCCGACCGACGCGGCCACGTCGTCGCGGTAGTGGATGGGGTTGAAGTCGCCCGAGGCGCCGGCGTAGCGGACGAGGGAGTCGCGCGTGAGGTGGATCGCGCGCTCGGCGACGACGTCGCCCACGGAGAGGTCGGCGAGCACGGGCACGGCGGTTGCGGCGCTCACGCGTCGTCCCCGCGGACCACGAGGGTGGAGACGGCCGTGACGACATGGGCGCCCGTGGCGTCCGTCATCGCGGACTCCGCGGTCACCATCGCGTTCCCGCCGAGGGTGGCGACCTTGGTCACGGTGAGCGTGGCGGTGAGCTCGTCGCCCGCGACCACCGGCCGGGAGTACGTGAAGGCCTGCTCGCCGTGGACCACGCGGCTGAAGTCGATGCCGGCGTCGGGCTCCGCGAGCAGCTGCGCGAGCGTCGCCTCCTGCACGACGACCGGGAACGTGCTCGGGGCGACCACGTCGGCGTGGCCCGCGGCGCGCGCGGCGCGGGGATCGAGGTGGACGGGGTGGGTGGCGCCGACGGCGCGGGCGAACTCGCGCACCTTCTCGCGTCCCACCAGGTACGGGGCGGCGGCGGGGAGCACGCGGCCCTGGAGCTCTGGATTCACTGGCACCGGACGATCCTACGCGGCGGCTGCGCGAGCGCCCCGGGCGGGCCGCTCCCCCGGATGCGCTCGGACACGCGAGAGCCCCGGCCCCCACTTCTCGTGGGGACCGGGGCCCGAGGTCGCGATGCTGCCGCTGCGGCGTCAGCTGCCTACTGGCAGGAGTCGCACTGCAGGAGCTCCATGGGGTCGACGGGGATCGCGTAGCCGCCGACGGTGTCGTTGTTGTCGTAGTCCATGGGTGCCTCCCGTTGTGTCTGGATCGGGAGCCGCCGGTGCGGCTCCTCAGGTCTCGTGGCTCTCGCCCCGATGGCCTCCGGACCCGCGTCTTCGCGAGGATCCGGTGTGCTCGGCCACCCGGTGGGGCGGTGAGGTTCTCCACTATATAACCCGAACTACAGACCTGTCATTCCACTACATCTAGTGTTTCGGCGTGTCGCGGCCGCTCCCGCGCCATCATGCGGATCCGGGCCGGGCGTCCGATCCGCGACCCCGTGCGAGCCCGGCGTGTCGACCGGCCGGGACCCCGTCCGCCGCACCCCGGGCATGCGCGAGGGCCGCCGCGAACGCGTCGCGGCGGCCCTCGTGCGCGTGGTGCGCGGGGTGCGGATCAGGCGCCGCCCTCGCGCGCCTCCTTCTCCGCCTCGGACTCGCTGGCGGTGTAGTCGCCGCCGGCGGGCGCCTCGCGGCGCTCCTCGTCGTGGGCGTCGGGGACGGGGTTGCCCTGGGTCTTGTAGAGCACGTCGTCGTGCTCGGCGCCCGAGGCGTGGTCGGGGTGGTCGGGGGATTCGTGGTGGGTCATGCCCGGAGGCTACGCCGCGGGGGCGGGCGCCGGAAGGGCGACGTCCGCGGCCGGACACGGGCGCGGCTGCGGCTACGGGCGCGGCTGCGGCTGCGCGCACGGCGGCGCGGATCCCGAGGGCGGCATCTCGCAGCACCGGCCAGCGGGCAGAGGAAAGGCCCCGGAACCTGGCGAGAGGTGTCCGGGGCCTATCGAGGAGGGCGGACCCCGAGGGATCCGCGCTTCCGTAGCGGGAGCGGGACTTGAACCCGCGACACCACGATTATGAGCCGTGTGCTCTAACCACCTGAGCTACCCCGCCACGATCCCTGCGGCCGACCGCAGCCGGACCGGTGAGGATCGAGCCCCCAGTGAGGATTGAACTCACTACCTCTTCCTTACCAAGGAAGTGCTCTACCAATGAGCTATGGGGGCGTGCCCGGGCGCGTCGGATACGCGCTGGAACCCTACGACGATAGCAGGTCCCGGGCCGCCCCCGGGACGCGGGGCGGCCCGGGGGCGGGGGCCATCGGGCGATCGCGGGATCAGACCGCGGAGAGCTCGGCGACCTCGTCGGCCGTCAGCTCGAGGTCCACCGACGCGAGCAGGTCGGGCAGCTGCGTGAGGTCGCGGGCGCTCGCGATGGGCGCGGTGACCGACGGCTGGGCCCGGAGCCAGGCGAGCGAGACCGTGGTGACGGAGACGCCGTGCGCCTCGGCGACCCGGTCGAGGACCTCGAGCAGGGCGCGGCCGTGGTCGTCGTGGTACTTCGACGCGGTGCCGGCGCGGGGGCTGTCGACCTCGCCGCCGCGGTACTTGCCCGTGAGGAAGCCGCTGGCGAGGCTCGAGTACGGGGCGGAGGCGATGCCCTCGCGGATCAGCAGGTCGGCGAGCTCGCCCTCGTAGGCGTCGCGCTCGACGAGGTTGTAGCGGTTCTGCAGCACCTCGAAGCGGGCGACGCCCTCCCGGGCCGAGACGTCGAGCGCGGCCTGCAGGCGCTCCGCGGTGAAGTTGGAGGCGCCGATCGCGCGGACCTTGCCCTCGGCGACGAGCTCGGCGAGCGCCGTGACGGTCTCCTCGATCGGGGTCTCCTGGTCGTCGACGTGCGCGTAGTAGAGGTCGATCGCGTCGACGCCGAGCCGACGGAGGCTGGCCTCGACGCCGCGGCGGACGCTGTCGCGCGAGGTGCCCTTCGCGGCCTCGTGGGCGCCGACCTTCGTGGCGATGATCAGGCCGTCGGGGCGACCGCGGTCCGCGAGCCAGCGGCCGATGATCTCCTCGGACTCGCCGCCGGAGTTGCCGGGCTTCCACGCGGAGTAGACGTCGGCGGTGTCGACGAAGTTCCCGCCGGCCGCGACGTAGGCGTCGAGGAGCTGGAAGGAGGTCGCCTCGTCGGCGGTCCAGCCGAAGACGTTGCCGCCGAAGGACAGGGGGCTCACCTCCAGGCCGCTGGATCCGAGGGGCACGCGTGCGGGGTTCGTCATGGCTGATCTCCTTCGTCCGGTGATGGCGGCGGGCCGCCGCCTCCAGGGTCAAGCCGCGGCGCGCGCCCGGCTATTCCGCCGTTCCCCGGCCCGCGGTCGTCGGCGGGGTCGGCCAGGGGGCGTCACCTAGGCTCGATCCCATGACTCCGCCCTCCCCCACAGCGCCCGCCCCGGCTGCCCGGGACGCCCTCCTGACCCGTCCCGACGGCGACGACGCGCCCGGCACCGGATCCGAGTGGTGGCGCACCGCCGTCATCTACCAGGTCTACCCCCGCTCGTTCGCCGACTCGGACGGCGACGGCATCGGCGACCTCCCCGGCATCACCGAGCGGCTGCCCGCGCTCCGCGAGCTCGGCGTCGACGCGATCTGGCTCTCCCCCTTCTTCCTCTCCCCGCAGAACGACGCCGGCTACGACGTGGCCGACTACTGCGCGGTGGACCCGCTGTTCGGCACCCTCGACGACTTCGACCGGATGCAGCGCCGCGCGCACGAGCTCGGCCTCCGCGTGATCATCGACATCGTCCCGAACCACACCTCCTCCGAGCACCGCTGGTTCCAGGAGGCGATCGCGACCCCCGCCGGGAGCGAGGAGCGCGCGCGCTACATGCTCCGCGACGGGAAGGGCGCCGACGGCGAGCTGCCGCCGAACAACTGGGAGTCGATCTTCGGCGGCCCGGCCTGGTCCCGCCTCACGGAGCCCGACGGCACGCCCGGCCAGTGGTACCTGCACCTGTTCGACTCCTCGCAGCCCGACCTCGACTGGACGAACCCGTGGGTGCGCGAGCGCTTCCGCGAGATCCTCCGCTTCTGGCTCGACCGCGGCGTGGACGGCTTCCGCGTGGACGTGGCGCACGGCATGGTCAAGGCGCCCGGCCTCCCCGACTACACGCCGCCCGAGGGCCAGGGCAGCATGGGCGGCGCCGGCGGCGCCGACGACCAGCCCGCTCCCCCGCCGCCGTACTTCGCGCAGGAAGGCGTGCACGAGATCTACCGCGAGTGGCGCGAGATCTTCGACTCGTACGAGGGCGACCGCGCCATGGTCGCCGAGGCGTGGGTCGAGCCGCTCGCGAAGCTCGCCGACTGGGTCCGCCCCGACGAGATGCACCAGGCCTTCAACTTCAGCTACCTCGAGACGCCGTGGGACGCGCAGGCGCTCCGCCGCACGATCGACGCGTCGCTCGCGACCTTCGGGTCGGTGGGCGCCCCCAGCACGTGGGTGCTGTCGAACCACGACGTGGTGCGGCACGCGAGCCGCCTCGCGCTCTCGGGTGAGAACCCGCAGGGCGTGGGCATCGGGCCGGAGTCGACCGTGACGGTCGACGAGGAGCTCGGCCTCCGTCGCGCCCGCGCCGCGAGCGCGCTCATGCTGGCGCTCCCCGGCAGCGCGTACGTCTACCAGGGCGAGGAGCTCGGCCTGCCCGAGGACACGCGCCTGCCGGACGAGGCGCGCCAGGATCCGACGTTCCACCGCACCGCGGGCGAGCGCTACGGGCGGGACGGCTGCCGCGTGCCGATCCCGTGGGAGGCCGGGAAGCCGTCGTACGGGTTCAGCGACGGCGACGCGAGCTGGCTGCCCCAGCCCGACGACTGGGACCGGTTCGCGCGCGACACCGAGCAGGCGGACCCCGCGTCCACGCTGTCGCTCTACACGGAGGCGCTGCTGCTGCGCCGCGAGCACGGCCTCGCGCTGGGCGCGATCGAGTGGATCACCGCCGAGGACGACGACGTCATCGCGTTCCGGAGCGCGGGCGTCACCGTGATCGCCAACCTCGGATCCGCGTCGGTGCCGCTGCCCGAGGGCCGCGTGCTCCTCGCCAGCCAGCCGCTGGACGGCGACGCGGTGCCGTCGGACACGACCGTGTGGATGATCGCCGGCTGACCCCTCCCCATCACGACGACGCCCCCTCGCGCCTGCAGGCGGAGGGGGCGTCATCGTGCGACGGACGCGGCGGTCGGCCGCGCGGGATGCGCTAGTTCGCGTGCTCCTTGAGCCAGGCGAAGGGATCCACCGCGGTGCCGTCCGCCATGCGGACCTCGAGGTGGAGGTGCGGGCCGGTGGACGCGCCCGTGTTGCCGACCTGGCCGATCTGCTGGCCGACCTTCACGGGATCGCCCGCCTGCACGCGCATGGAGCCCGGCAGCATGTGGCCGTAGACGCTCGTGACGAGCTGACCCTCGATGACGTGGTCGATGACGAGGTGCACGCCGAGGCCCGTGTCGCTGTTGACGGACTCGCGCACGACGCCGTCGGCGATCGCCTGGATGGGCGCGCCCATGCCGGGGGCGAAGTCGACGCCCTGGTGGTTGCTCGAGCAGCCGTTGGAGCAGGGCGCGATGCGCTTGCCGAAGACTCCGCTGATGGGCACGCCGGCCGCGAAGGGCCATTGGATCGTGCCGTTGATGTCGTTCGTGAAGGCGCCGGCGCCCGTGGACGTCTGCGCCAGCATGATCTGCTGCGGCGTCGTGGCCGTGAACGCGTCGTCGGTGCCGCCGACGACGACGGCCTCGGGGGCGGAGGAGAGCGCGATGCTCTGGCTGGGGACCGCGGTGCCCGGCGCATCCGTGACCACGTTCGCCTGCGCCATGTCCTGGCCGGTGAGGAACGCGGACGACGGCAGCGACGTGGCGATGGTGACCGTGGCGACGAACGCCATGGTCAGGAGCGTGAGGCCGCGCGAGGCGTTCGAGCGGCGGCGGCCGGCGGTGGACTCGGGCGACGGCGCCGCGAGGGCGGGACGCGAGGAGGCGGGGACGCGGCGGCCTCGGACCCGGACGTGCGGCGCGGCGGAGGGGACGCTCGCGCGCTTCGCGTGCACGAAGGAGGAGCGGCGCGCGTCTGACGCGGCGGACGCGGCGCTGCGGATCCGACGGGCGCGGGTCGCGAGCGGCACGTCGTCGGCGGAGGCGGCGACAGCGGCGGGCTCGGCGTCCGCGGGGAGGTGCGTGGTCGGCGCGGCGGGGGCCTCGACGGCGACGGGGGCGATGCGGGGAGCGGCGGGGGCCTCGGTGGCGGCGGGCGTCGGCTCGGGCTGGGGTGCGTCCTGCGCATCCGCCCGAGGGGCGAGCGCCGCCTCCGCCGCTCGGCGCTCGGCCTCGCGTCGCTCGCGTCGCGTCGGGTAGACGACCCCTGCGGTCTCGTCAGGGGTCAGCACGAGAGCCGCCGGACGGAGGACTGGGGGGCACGCGAGGCGCGGAGGACGGACAGGATCGTGGAGCTCCTAGTGCGAGGGACAGTGTGCTGCGCGGGCCGGTCGACGGGGGTCGGGGCGTGCGCGTGCGACCGGATCGAACCCGGTCGCGATGTAACGGATCGGTAAAGGCTAACCGCTGGGAGGGATTCACGCCACCCGGGGGATGCGCGCGCGGGCCTCGGGGGGCTAGGCGTCCGGCCCATCCAGCCGCTCCTCGAGGGCGCGCGCGAGGTCCGGATCCGCCGCGATCAGCAGCTCGGCGGAGGCGGGACCGCCGCCGATCCCGGTCACCCGCGCACCCGCCTCCGCGGCGATGAGCGCGCCCGCAGCGTGGTCCCACGGCTTGAGGCCGCGCTCGAAGTAGGCGTCGGTGCGGCCCGCGGCCACGTTGCAGAGGTCGAGCGACGCGGCGCCGATGCGGCGGATGTCACGCACCTCGCCGAGGAGGTCGGTGATCACGCGGCCCTGCCGGATCCGCGTCGAGGCGCCGTAGGAGAAGCCGGTGCCGACGAGCGCCAGCGACAGGGGGACGCCCGCGTTGACCGCGATGGCGCGCCCGTCGAGCTCGGCGCCGCCGCCGGCGGTCGCCGTGTAGACCTCGCCGAGGGTGGGGTTCACGACGCAGCCGGCGCGCGCGGTCCAGGTGAGCGGATCCGCCTCGCCCTCGACCACGGCGACGCTCACGGCCCACGCGGGGATGCCGTAGAGGAAGTTGACGGTGCCGTCGATCGGGTCGACGACCCAGGTGAGGCCCGACGTGCCGGAGGTGCCCTCGGACTCCTCGCCGAGGAAGCCGTCGTCGGGGCGCACGTCCCGGAGCGCCTGCCGGATGAGGTCCTCGGTCTCGCGGTCGGTGTGCGTGACGATGTCCTCGGGGCTCGACTTCGACTCGGCCACCTCGACGCCCTCGCGGCGGCGGCGGAGCGCGAGCTCCCCGGCGCGGGTCGCGATGTCGCGGGCGATGGTCAGGAGCGCGGCGTCGCCGGGGGAGGTCATGGATCCACCCTGCCAGAGGGGCGCGGGTCACCGCGCCGAGCGCTCAGGGGCGGGACCGCGGGACGGACGGCGGACCCCGGGGAGCTGATCAGGCGGGGGCGACGCCCGTGCGCTCGTCGACCGCCGGGGTCGCCGTCCCGCCCTCGTCGAGCCGCTTCCGCTCCACGCGCCGCGCGTTCCACAGCAGGGCGACGCCCAGCACCATCAGGCCGCCCGCCGCCAGCAGCGCCCACGCGCCGCCGACGTGCGTGGTGATGAGCGCGGCCACGAGCGCGCCGAGCCCCATGCAGACGATCGCGCCGATGCGGCGGGCCCACGCGGCGCCCGTTCCGCCGGCCACGCGGCTGTCGGAGGAGAGGTTCACCATCGTCATGGTCACGACGACGGTGGAGAGGTCGCGGAGGCCGATGCTCTTCACGGCCGCCGCCTGCGCGCCGAGGAGCAGCGCGAGGAAGCCCGTGATCGCGATCATCACGCCCGTGTCGAGCGCGCCGACCACGAGCCAGACCACGGCGAGCGCGAGGGTGAGCAGGGTGCCGGTGACGAGGATCCCGACGGACGAGCGCGGCAGGTGCACGTCGGTCGGCGCGCGCCGCGTGATGCGGGACGCGATCACCGCCCCGAGCATGAAGGCCACGAGCGCGACGAGGTTGTTGAGGACGGGGATGCCGGCGACGCCCACCAGGCCGAACCCGATGAAGAGGACGTTGCCGGTCATGTTGCCGGTGAAGACGCGGTCGAGCGCGAGGTAGCTCACGCCGTCGATGGCGCCGGTCGCGGTGGTCATCACGAGCAGCGCGGCGATGTAGGAGCCCTCGGGCCAGGGACGGGACACGGGCGGATCTCCTCGGCGTTCGGGCGGCGGATCCCCTCACCCTATGCGGGCCGTGTCGGGCGTCACGCGCCTGCGGCGCCCTCCCGCACGTGCTTCCGGTCGAGTCGGCGCGCGTTCACCAGCATCCCGACCCCCGTGGCCATGAGCGCGCCCGCCACGAGCAGCGCCCACGGGGCGCCGATGCGCGTGGTGATGAGCGCGGAGACCAACGCGCCGATGGCCATGCTCGCGATCGCGCCGAAGCGGCGGGCCCACGCAGCGCCCGAGCCGCCGGCGATGCGGCTGTCCGCCGACAGGCTCACGGCGGTCATCGTCACGACCACGGTGGAGAGGTCGGGCAGGCCGATGCTCTTCACGGCGGCCGCCTGCGCGCCGAGCAGCAGCGAGAACAGCCCGGTGATGACGATCATCACGCCCTTGTCGAGCGTGCCGACCGCGAACCACACCCCCGCGAGCGCGAAGGTGAGCGCGGTGCCCGTGACGAGGATCCAGACGGCGGACCTCGGCAGGCGCAGGTCCGCGGGCGCGCGGCAGGTGATGCGAGCCGCGAGCACCGCGCCGGCCATGAAGGCGAGCAGCGCGACCAGGTTGTTGAGCACGGGGACGCCGGCGACGCCCACCAGGCCGAAGCCGATGAAGATGACGTTGCCCGTCATGTTGCCGGTGAACACGCGGTCGAGGGCGAGGTAGCTGACGCCGTCGATGGCTCCGGTGGCGGCGGTCAGGACGAGCAGGGCGGCGACGTACGCGCCGTGGGGCCGGTCTCGGGGCATGACAGATCTCCTCGATGTCGGGACGGTGGGCGCCCCAAAATAGGGGGCGCCCCTCCGTGGCCCCTGGGATCAGGCGATGTCGTCCCGCGCCGCGCGCGCGGCCGCCGACGCGAGGCGCGACACCTCCTCGTCGTCGAGCACGAGCTGCCCGGCGGGCATCAGCTGCCGGATCTGCCGCGCCGTCCGCGCGCCCACGAGCGCGCTCGCCACCCCGCGCCGCCCGAGCACCCACGCGATGGCGACCTGGGCGACGGTGACGCCGCGGAGCCGGGCGACCTCCTCGGCGGCCCGCACCGTGGCGTGCCCGCCCGGCGTCATGTACTGCTCGGCGTCGAGCGCGCGGGCGGACGGCACCGCGGGCGCGCCCGGCAGGTACTTGCCCGTGAGGAAGCCCTTCGCGAGCACGCTGTGCGCGACGAGGCCGACGCCCTCCTGGCGGACGACACCCTGCATCCGGCCCTCCGCGCGGTCGCGGGCGAGCAGGCTGTACTCCTCCTGCACCACGCCGACGGGCACGGCGCCGGATGCGTGCGCCAGCGCGAGGGCCTGCTCCAGTCGCTCGGGGGTGAAGCCCGAGACGCCGACGAGCCGCGCCTTGCCGTCCTTCACGAGGTCGGACAGCGCGGCGACGGTCTCCTCGAGCGGGGTGCGGGTGTCGTCGAGGTGCGCGTGCACGACGTCGACGTGGTCCGTCCGGAGGCGTCGCAGCGACGCGTCGACCCCGCGACGCACGGACGCCGCGGACGTGCCCGGCGCGTCCCGGCTCTTGCCGACCTTGGTGCCGACGACGACCTCGTCGCGGCAGCCGCGCGCGGCCAGCCAGCCGCCGATGATCGCCTCCGACTCACCGCCCGCGTGCCCGGGCACCCACTGCGAGTAGGACGAGGCGGTGTCGACGAACGTGCCGCCCTCCTCGCGGTAGGCGTCGAGGATCGCCCACGCCTCGTCGCGGTCGGCGGTCCAGCCGAAGCCGCTCGTGCCGAGGCCGAGGGTGGAGACGACGACTCCGGAGGTGCCGAGGGCACGCGTCGAGGGGCCGGGGGCGGCGGGGAACATCGGTGGTGGATCCAGGTCGTCGGGCGCGCGGGCGACGCTGCCCGCGCGGGCGGGCCCCGACGGATGCGGCGGGGCAGACGAACGGCCCCGCGCGAGCGGGGCCGTTCCGTGCGGTGGCGAGTGAGGGATTCGAACCCCCGAAGGCTGAGCCGTCTGATTTACAGTCAGATCCCTTTGGCCGCTAGGGTAACTCGCCATGCGCACCCGACCTGTGTGATCACGGACCGGAGACGCTCGTCGATGATAGCGGGCGTCGGCCCGGGAACCGAAATCCCGGCCCGGGCCGCCGCCGCATCGCCGAGACACGCGCACGGCGGACGACGGCGGTGCGGTGGATCCGGCCTCGACGGGCGCGACCGGGGCTGACGACGGGCGCCTAGCTGTTCCCCGGCGTCACCGGCGTCGCCGAGCGGCGATCCGCACCGTCGCCGACCGTCACGACGAAGGGGCCAATGCGTACGTGTACTGCATCTCCGAGATGAATCCCGTCAGAGGCACGTAGTACATGACCCTCGAGTCGTAATGGGGCTGGGATTCCTGCATCCCGCCGTGGAGGATCCCGTAGACCGTGACGCCTGCGGTGTCCGCGCCGTCGGCGTTCGGGTCGCTGAAGATGGGAGCGCCGGAGTCGCCGGGGGCGGCTCCGCTGAGGGAGTTCCGCAGCGTCCTCAAGTACGCCCCGGGATTCCCGTACTTCGACCAGAGACAGCTGTAGTCCGTGGTCGCCCCGCTGTGACAGGCCCAGTTCACGTTCGCGGGCATCTCCTCCGCCAGTTGCAGGACGGGGACGGCGCCGACGGCGCGGAGGCGCTGCGAATAGGTGAGCACGGCACTGAAGGCACGCGGCTCGTAGTGGTAGTTGATGTAGTACACGGTGTGGGAACCCGACCCGGTGTGATGCCGCATGGGCACGGCCTTGGGGGGCACGGTGACGATCATCATGTCGTAGGCGTTCGACACCCACGAGACCTCCCCGACCAGGTGGCCGTTGACGTCGACCCGGTCATAGCGATCGCCGCAGTGCGCGGTGGTGGTGACATACCGCGTGGCCCGTTCGTAGGGGGTGGCGTTCGCCCGGAGCCCCCGCTTCGTCAAGACGAACCCCGCCGTGCAGCTCTTCGTCTGTCGAGAGCTCGCGTTGAGGACCTGCAGCTGCGTGCCGCCGACGATGCGGTCGCCGTTCAGACGCTCCGGCTCGGTCGCCGAGGCTCGATCCGCGCCCACCATGCCGAGCCCCGAGACCAGCGCGAGGATGACCAGGGCGGAGGACAACCGGCCCCAGAGGCCGAGGCGTCTCATAGGTCGGCTCCCGTGATGAGGGCGCCAGCGGCACCTGCGCTGGTCGTCGTCGCGATCGATGGTCGTGGCATGGGGGACTCCTGTCTGGGCGTGGTCGTGCGATGGATGTGCGTGTCGTGTGGCCGGGAGGTCGCGGAGGGACCGCGGGTGTGCCGGATGGGCACCCGCTCCGTCGGGCTGGCATGCGCCCGGAGACCCCTCTCGGCCATCACGAACCCCGCCGTGCAGAGCCCGGCTTCGTGGTGGTCCGTCCGGCGGAAGAGCGACTGGGTGCCCCCGAACACGCGATCGCTGTCCAGCCGCTCTATTCGGCATCGCCGTCCATCGACTGCTCAAGGCTGGAGACGACGGGGAACGCGGCATCCGGCGCCGGAGCCACGGACTCGATGATGTCCGAACCGTCCACGCGGAGGACCGCGTCGACCGCCGCACCGTTCGCATCCACGGCCTCCGGAACGAGGAACCGCGTCCCCACCTGGTCGTCCGCGTCCTCCACCGCGACGGAGCCGTCGTCGCGGACCACAGCGTGGAAGCCGTCCGGGATGTTGACGGAGAAGCGGTACTCCCTCGCCGAATCCGCCGACGGCACACGCGTCAGCACCTGCATGCCGGAGTCCTCGCTGAAGCCGGAGAGCACGGTGTCGTCGACACGGGTGGAGACCACCGCAGCCCCTGAGCCGTGGAAGATGCCCCCGGGGACCGTGGCCGGATCGACGACGTCGTCCGTCCCGTCTCCGGGCAGCGAGAGGGCGAACGCGTCGGGCGACGACGCCCCGTCGTCCGAGGGCGTGTCCGACGACGACGGATCCGGCTGCTCCACCACGAGCTCCGCGGACCGATCACCGGCGGGCGTCGACCCCGCCCCCTCATCGCCGGTCGAGGGCCCCTTCTCCTCACCGGCATGCGCCACCCCCACCGAGAGGGCGCCCACGATGATGACGCCCGCGGCGCCTGCGAGGGTCCACTTCCCGACTGTTCGACTTCTCATGTGAAACTCCTTGTTCCTGTGCGTGATCGCGCGTGATGCGCAGGTTCTCTTCGAGGTGGGACGCATCGGTGCGGCATGACCGTGCCGTGCCGCACACGCCACGGACGCGGCTCTGCCGGCGCCGGACATGGGCGGATCCGCGACACATCGACGTGATGGAGCTCGTGGACGTCGTCCATGTCTCGGGCCGAGATGATTCCGTACGCAGTGACTCCGTTCGGATTCGCACCGTCAGCGTCCGGGTCGCTGAACACCGACCCACCGGAATCGCCTGACATCGAGCCGCTGGCGTTGCTCTGGGCGGCCAGGAGCCACCGACTCGGATCGGCGTCTTCGGTGTCGGCATTCCATGGGCAGCCGACTCCCGAGACGGTGCCACTCGCACATGAATGTCGGGCGCCGGCTGGGGCTGCGTCCGAGTGGTTCGACACGGGAACGGTCCCATATCCACGGAGCCGAGGCGGGAACGTGAGGACCCTGCCGGAAGCCCGGGGCGCCGGGCCCCGACGATGCTCGTCGGCACCGCGCCGGGCTCCCCGGCGGCGGACTCCCCCATATCCGAAAGCTCCACTTCGGGCGGTGGACGCGATGGCTTCTATGTCCATCACCCCGCAGCTCCCCCGAAACCCGGACCCCTGATCGCAATCCTCAATGTGAACCCCTCCTGATGCGTCCTGTGTGCACGGTAAAGGCGGTGGCGGGGCGTGGGGGCGAGATATCCACACACGGCGTGGATGTCCGGATGCACGCACCTGAATACCTCGCCCCCCTCTTTTTCCTTGGGGCCCGGAATTCCCGGATGGGACAGCTTCCCGAGGCGCAGGAATAGCCGTTCCCGCACCGACATCACGCAGTCGGTCCGAATCCGATGCCTCCGCCCGGCCGGGTATCCACGTTCCGCGAGCGCGGCGATTCACCTCGCAGAGCCGCTCGACGCTCCGCGTCGCGACTCCGGCCTCCTGCCGTTACCCTCGACACAGCCAACGGAAGGAGTCCATCGTGGACAGCTCGTTCGACGTCGTCAGCAAGGTCGACCGCATGGAGGCGGACAACGCCGTCCACCAGACCCAGAAGGAGGTGGAGCAGCGCTACGACTTCAAGAACGTGGGCGCCTCCATCGAGTGGAGCGGCGACACCATCCTCATGAAGGCCTCCAGCGAGGAGCGCGTGAAGGCGATCCTCGACGTGCTGCAGTCGAAGATGATCAAGCGCGGCATCGGCCTCAAGAGCCTGGAGGAGGGCGAGCCCTTCGCCTCCGGCAAGGAGTACCGGATCGAGGTCACCCTCAAGCAGGGCATCGACCAGGCGAACGCGAAGAAGCTCGGCAAGATCATCCGCGACGAGGGCCCCAAGGGCATCAAGAGCCGCGTCGAGGGCGACGAGCTCCGCGTCTCGAGCAAGAGCCGCGACGAGCTGCAGCAGACCATCGCGCTGCTGAAGGGCGCCGACGTGGATCTCGACCTGCAGTTCGTCAACTTCCGCTGATCCGCGTGCCCGCGGGCGGCCGCCGGTCGCCCGAGCCGGCCGCGTCCGCCGCGCGCCGGGCCCGTCGGCGGAGCGCTCCCGCCGGTTAGACTCCGCCTGATGGATCCCTCGATGACCACCCTCGTCCTCGCGGGGCTCGCGGTCGTCGTCGACTTCATCGTGCGCGTCACCGCGCTGCTGGTGATCCCGCGCAACCGCCGGCCGTCCACCGCGATGGCGTGGCTGATGGCCATCTTCTTCCTGCCGTACCTCGGCATCTTCCTGTTCCTGCTCATCGGATCCACGCGGCTGCCCAAGCGGCGGCGCGAGAAGCAGCAGGAGATCAACCGGTTCATCGTCGAGTCGACCGAGGGCATCGAGCGGGTCACCCGCGAGCACTCCTGGCCGTCGTGGCTCGACTCCGTCGTGGAGCTCAACCTCACCCTGGGGTCGATGCCGCTCGTCGGCGGCAACCGGGCGAAGCTCTACAGCCACTACGACGAGTCCATCGCCGCCATGACCGCGGAGGTCGAGAAGGCCACGCGGTACGTGCACGTCGAGTTCTACATCCTCGCGTGGGACGTCACGAGCGCCCCGTTCTTCGACGCGATGGAGCGGGCCGTGCAGCGCGGCGTGACCGTGCGCGTGCTCCTCGACCACATCGCGTCGCTGCGCTCGCCCGGCTACCGGCGCACCACGCGCAAGCTCACGGAGATCGGTGCCCTCTGGCACCTGATGCTCCCCGTGCAGCCGCTCCGCGGGCGGTACCAGCGGCCCGACCTGCGCAACCACCGCAAGGTGCTCGTGGTCGACGGCCGCGTGGGCTTCATGGGCTCGCAGAACATGGTGCACCGCAGCTACAACAAGGTCGTCAACCGCAAGCGCGGCCTCAAGTGGCAGGACCTCATGACCCGGCTCGAGGGCCCCATCGTGAGCGGCCTCAACGCGATCTTCATCACCGACTGGTACGCGGAGACCGACCAGCTCCTCGTGCGCGAGACCGAGCCCATCGAGATCGCCGCGACGGGGGGCGACGAGGAGCTCGACTGCCAGATGGTGCCGTCGGGCCCCGGGTTCCCCGGCGAGAACAACCTGCGCCTGTTCAACGCGCTGCTCTACTACGCGCAGGAGCGCATCGTCATCACGTCGCCGTACTTCGTGCCCGACGACTCGATGCGGTACGCCATCACGACCGCCGTGCAGCGCGGGCTCTCGGTGGAGCTGTTCGTGAGCGAGATCGGCGACCAGCCCGTCGTCTACCACGCGCAGCGCTCGTACTACGAGGAGCTGCTCAACGCGGGCGTGCGCATCTGGATGTACCGGGCGCCCTACATCCTGCACAGCAAGCACTTCACGATCGACGACGACGTGGCCGTCATCGGCTCCAGCAACATGGACATGCGGTCGTTCAGCCTCAACATGGAGGTGTCGCTGATGGTGCGCGGCCCCGGGTTCGTGCGCGAGATGCGCCGCGTCGAGGACGGCTACCGGGCACGCAGCCGCGAGCTGACCCTCGACGAGTGGAGCAGGCGCACGCGCTTCAGCACCGTGCTCGACAACCTCGCGCGGCTGACCTCGGGCGTGCAGTAGCCGCCGAGGGCGCCGCACCCGCGAGGGCCGGTCGCGCCGGGGTCAGTCGTCCGCGGTCGCGGTGCTGTCGGCCCGCGGATCCGCCTGCTCGTGAGCGATGGCACGTTCGAGCACGGCCTGCAGGAGCGCGTGCAGCTGCGAGTCACCCGACGCGCCGTCGGCGTCGTCGCCCGCGATGTCGCGGCGGACCTGGTCGCCGACCCGCCAGATGACGGGGAGCATGTCGCGCCCGGCGTCGGTGAGGCCGACCGAGAGGCGGCGCTCGTCGGTCGTGTCGCGGAAGCGGGTGACGTAGCCGAAGACCTCCAGGCGCTTCAGCAGTGGCGAGAGCGTGCCGGGCGTGAGGTGCAGCTTCTCCGCGAGGTCGACGACGGCCTGCGGCTCCTCCATGTCGAGCGCCAGGAGCACCAGGTACTGGGGATGCGTGAGGTTGAGCGGCTGCAGGAGCGGCCGGTAGAGCGAGACCACCGCGCGCGAGGCGGCTGCCAGGAGGACTCCCGTCTCGTCTTCCAGGAGTGCGAGCGATCTCTGTGCCATGTCATTTCCTCTGGATCGTCAGTACGTCGATGCCGGGGTCTTGGACACTTCCTCCACCGTACGCCTCTCGTAGCGCGAGGGGACCCACGCACAGACGATCATCGGCCGGGGTCGTCGCACGCTCACGCGAGCGTAGTGGGCGCGCCGGCCACCAGGAGCGCGCCGAGCACGAGCCACGGGCCGAACGGGACGGCCGTCGACGCCCGCGCGCGGCCCCCGACCAGGAGGGCGAGCGCGGCGACGCCGCCGAGGAGCGTGCCCACCGCGAGGCCCAGGGCGACGTGCGCGAGCCCCAGCTGCCCGAGCGCAAGACCCAGGACGCCCGCGAGCTTCACGTCGCCCGAGCCGAGGCCGCCGGCGGTCGCGGCCTGCAGGAGCGCGAGCACGACGACGGCGGCGGCTCCGCATCCGACCGCCTGCAGCAGGAGCCCGGATCCGCCCGTGACGAGCGCCAGGGCCGACGCCGCCACCGCCGCGGGAGCCGTGGCCCGGTCCGGCAGACGGTGGGCGGCGAGGTCGGCGAGCACGAGCACGGGGCCGACGGCCACGAGCAGCAGCGCGGGCGGGAGGCGCGCGGGCGGGGTCTCGGCGAGCACGAGGGCCGCGAGGATCCCCGTGACGAGCGCCGCCACGACCGCGGCAGTGCGTCCGAGGCCGGGGAGCGGATGGAGCGGGCGGGCGTCGAGGCCGTCCGCGCGGCGCCCGCCGGCGAGGGCGACGCGGGCGAGGCGCGGGGACACGGCGCCCACGACAGCGCCCGCGCTGCCGGCCGCGACGAGGAACGCGGGGGCGGGGATCACGCGGCGACCCTAGGGGCTCCCCCGCGCAGCCCGGGCTCGCGGCCCGCGACCTGGGGACGGACAACGGACGGGCGCCCGCGGGAGGACCGCGGGCGCCCGTCGGCGTCGATCAGGGGAGGCGGATCAGGCGGACCGCTGCGACCGGGACGCCTCCAGCATCTCCGCGCGCTCGACCACCTTGATGCGCGCGCGCCCGTGCGGGGCGCCGAGGGCGATCTCGTGCTCGTCGAGCGCGTGCCAGCCGGAGAGGTCGGTGTAGTCGATGCCGCGCTCCGCGAGGAGGTCGACGATCGCCTGCTCCTCGGGCGCCTCGGGGGTCCACCAGTCGCCCTGGTCGTTGAGCACGTGCGAGACGGTCTCCATGGCGTCGGACTTGGTGTGCCCGATGAGGCCGATGGGACCGCGCTTGATCCAGCCCGTGGCGTAGACGCCCGGGATGCGCGCGTTGTCGAGGTCGAGCACCTGGCCCTCGTGGTTCGGGATGACGCCGCGGCTCTCGTCGAACGGGATCCCGTCGACGGGCGAGCCGAAGTAGCCGACCGCGCGGTAGACCGCCTGCACGGGCACGTCGCGGAACTCGCCCGTGCCCTCCACGCCGCCCGTGCCGTCGGGCCGGGTGCGCTCGATGCGCAGGGCCGCGACGCGGGGCTCGGCGTCGTCGGACGCGAGCACCTCCGCGGGGCGCGAGTAGAAGTGCAGGTGGAGGCGGCGGGACGCGGATCCGGTCTCGCGCGTGCGCCACTTCTCCAGCACGCGGCTGATGACCATGACCTGCTTGTTGGTCTTCGCGGCCTCCTCGGCGGCGGGATCCACGCCGAAGTCCTCGTCGTAGACGATCACGTCGACGTCGGGCACCTCGCCGAGCTCGCGGAGCTCGAGCGGCGTGAACTTGACCTGCGCCGGTCCGCGGCGGCCGAAGACGTGCACGTCGGTGACGGGCGAGCGCTTGAGGCCGGCGTAGACGTTGTCGGGGATCTCGGTGGGCAGCAGGTCGTCCGCGTGCTTCGACAGCATGCGCGCCACGTCGAGCGCCACGTTGCCGTTGCCTATGACGGCGACCTCCCGGGCCTCGAGCGGCCAGTCGCGCGGGAAGTCCGGGTGGCCGTCGAACCAGTTCACGAAGTCGGCCGCGCCGTACGAGCCCGGCAGGTCGATGCCGGGGATGTCGAGCTCGGCGTCGCGGATCGCGCCCGTGGAGAAGATGACCGCGTTGTAGTGCTTCTGCAGGTCGGCGAGGGTGATGTCGCGGCCGTAGTCGACGTTGCCGAAGATGCGGATGTCGCCGCGGTCGAGCACGTCGCGCAGCGCGCCGATGATGCCCTTGATGCGCGGGTGGTCGGGCGCGACGCCGTAGCGGACGAGGCCGTAGGGCGCGGGCAGGCGCTCGAAGAGGTCGATGGAGACGTCGAACTGCTTCTCGGCCTTCAGGATGATGTCGGCCGCGTAGATGCCCGCGGGCCCTGCGCCCACGATGGCCAGCCTCAGCTTGGTCACTGGTGTCCTCTTCGTTCGTCGTCGTCCCGTGCCGGCCGTCGGGGCGTGGTGATGCGGATCCCCGCGAGAGCCGGCGGGGACGAGCGGCAGCTAGCGCGTGCGCTCGACGATGGTGTCGGCGAAGCGCGTGAGCGCCTTCTTCACCGGGCCCTCCGGGAGGGGCGCGAGCGCGTCGACCGCCTCGGCGGCCCAGCGGTGGGCCTCCGCGATGGTGCGCGCCGTGACCTCGTGGTCGCGGAGCTCGGCGATGGCGGCGGTGAGGTCGGCCTCGGTCTCGGGCGTCTCCTCGTGCTCGACGTCGCGCTGGATGCGGGCGAGCAGCGCCGCGGCGTCCGGGTCGGTGGCAGCGAGGCGGGTCAGGTAGAGCAGCGGCAGCGTCGAGACGCCCGCGCGCAGGTCGGTGCCGGCGAGCTTGCCGGTCTCCTCGGGCTGGTCGGCGAGGTCGAGCACGTCGTCGACGAGCTGGAAGGCCACGCCCGTGCGCTCGCCGAACGCGACGACGGCCGACTCGAGCTCGGGATCCGCGCCCGAGTAGATGACGCCCATCTGCGCGGCGCACGCGATGAGGGAGCCGGTCTTGTCGGCCAGGACGTCGAGGTAGTGCTCGATGGGGTCCTGGCCCTCGCGCGGGCCGATGGTCTCGTGCAGCTGGCCGAGCACGAGCCGCTCGAAGGTGGCCGCCTGGAGGCGGATGGCGCGCGGCCCCAGGTCGGCGACGATCTTGCTGGCGCGCGCGAAGAGCAGGTCGCCCGCGAGGATGGCGATGGAGTTGCCCCACACGGCCTGCGCGCTCGGGACGCCGCGGCGCATGTCCGCCTCGTCCATGACGTCGTCGTGGTACAGCGACGCGAGGTGGGTGATCTCGATGGCGACCGCCGCGTCCACCACCTGCTGCGTGTTGCCCTCGCCGAGCTGGGCGATGAGGAGGGCGAGCATCGGGCGCACGCGCTTGCCGCCCGCGTCGAGCAGGTAGCGCGTGGTGACGTCGGCCACGTCGTCGGCGAAGCGGACCTCGCGGAGGAGCTGCTCCTCGACGAGGGCGAGGCCGTCGTCGATGCTGCGGGCCATGCGGCGGTCGCCCGACGACGCGAAGAGGCGCTCGGTGAGGCTGGCATGGGAGGCGACGGAGGTGCCGCGGCGGGCGAGCGGGATGCTCGGACTCATGATGGGCGACCTTGTCTGTGGTGGGTCACGCGCCGGTCAGGACGCGGCGGGCCGGGGAGCCGCGGCGTGGCGGCCGACGGGCTTGACGCCGCGGTGCAGCGCGACGATCCCCGCTGTGAGGTTACGGTGCTCGACCGACGAGAATCCAGCCGAGCGCAGCCACGAGCTCAGCGTCTCCTGGTCGGGCCAGGCCTGGATCGACTCGTTGAGGTACTCGTACGCGCTGGCGTTGGAGCTCACGAGCTTCACGAGCGAGGGCGCGACGGCCTTCATGTAGAGGTCGTAGCCGCGGCGGACGAGCGGCACGGGCGGGGTGCTGAACTCGCAGATGACGATGCGGCCGCCGGGCTTGAGCACGCGGAACAGCTCGTCGAGGCCCTTCTTCGGCTCGACGACGTTGCGGAGGCCGAAGGAGATGGTGACGGCATCGAAGGAGTCGTCGTCAAAGGGGAGGCCGGTGGCGTCCGCGTGGACGAACTCGATGCGCGGGTTCCCCGCGTGGCGGCGGCGACCGACCTCGAGCATGCCCTCGGAGAAGTCGGCGGCGACGACGTGGGCGCCGGACGCGGCGAGCGCGGCGCTCGAGGTGCCGGTGCCCGCGGCGAGGTCGAGGATCCGCTCGCCCGCGACGGGCGCGACGGCCCGCGTGGTGGCGACCCGCCAGAGCTGGTCGTTGCCGACCGAGAGGAGGGTGTTCGTGCGGTCGTACGCGCTCGACACCTCGTCGAACATCGCCGACACCTGGCCGGGCTTCTTGCTGAGGTCTGCGCGCATCACCCGTTCAGTCTATTCGGGCGCGCTGGGCACGCGGTGGGCGGCGGCCGGATGCCCAGGGGCCGAACAGGGGTCGGGGGCGGCGGGGGTCGCGAGGGGTCGCCGACGGGGGCGCCGGCTCCCCGGGGAGGCCCGGATCCCCGGCGGTAGGCTGGCATCCGTGACCGCCACCCGCGTCCGAGCGCTCCTCGTCGACACCACCCCCGTCGACTCCATCGCCCGGCTCGTCCCCCTCCTCGACGCCCGGCACCCGCTCCTGTGGCTGCGGCACGGATCCGGGATGGGCGGCATCGGCGAGGCGCTCCGGCTCGAGTTCACCGGGCCCCACCGCGTGCGCGACGCCGCCGCCGCATGGCGCGAGGTGGCCGCCGCCGCGACCGTGACGGATCCACTCGGGATCCCCGGCACGGGCCTCATCGCGTTCGGCGCCTTCGCGTTCGCGGACGACTCCGCGGCGGCCAGCGTGCTCGTGGTGCCGCGCGTGGTCGTCGGCCGGCGCGACGGGGTGTCGTGGGTCACGCGGATCCGGCTGGCCGAGCAGGAGGACGGCGACGTCGCCTCCCCGCTCGACGGCCTCGCCGCGGGTTCCGTCCCCGTGCCCGAGCGCTCCGGCGCCGAGTACCGCCTGCACCTGCGGCCCGGATCCATGGGTCCCGACGACTACGAGCGAGCCGTCGCGAGCGCCGTCGCCACCATCGGGACGGGCGAGGTGCAGAAGGTCGTGCTCGCGCGCGACCTCGTGGGCCGCCTCCCCCTCGGCGGCGACCTCCGCCTCGCGCTCAGCCGCTTCGCGCTCGGCTACCCCGACTGCTGGACCTACGCGGTCGACGGCCTCATCGGCGCGAGCCCCGAGACGCTCGTGCGCGTGGGCCGCGGCACGGTCGGGGCGCGCGTCCTCGCCGGCACGGTGTCGCGCGGCGCGGACGCCCGGGCCGACGCCGCCGCGGCGGCGGGCCTCGCCGCCTCCCCCAAGGACAACGAGGAGCACGCGTTCGCGCGCGACAGCGTCCTCGACGCGCTCCGCCCGCACAGCCGCGACCTCTCCACCACCGACGCGCCCTTCACGCTCAAGCTGCCGAACCTGTGGCATCTGGCGAGCGACGTCACGGGCACGCTGGGCGACGGATCCTCGTCGCTCGACCTCGTCGGCGCCCTGCACCCGACCGCCGCGGTCGCCGGGCACCCCACGGCCGCCTCGCTGGAGCTGATCGCCGAGCTCGAGCCCTTCGACCGCGGGCGCTACGCCGGGCCGGTCGGCTGGGTCGCGGCGGACGGCGACGGCGAGTGGGCCATCGCGCTGCGGGGCGCGCAGGTGGATCCGTCAGGCGGCATCGTCGCGCACGCGGGCGCGGGCATCGTCGCGGGATCCGACCCCGAGCGCGAGCGCGCCGAGACGGCGATGAAGTTCCGGCCGGTCGTGGAGGCGCTGGGCTAGGAGGGGTCCGCCGCCGGATCGACGAGGATCACTCGCTCGTCAGACGCGACGCGGCCGGTCCCCGTGGTCGACTCGGCCGATGACCGCATCCGACCGCACCCTCCCGATCGACGGCCTCGTGAACGCCCGCGACCTCGGCGGCATCCGCCTCCGCTCCGGCGGCACGACCCCCACGGGCGTCCTCGCCCGCTGCGAGGACGCCGACCTCATCACCGACGCCGGTTGGGAGCGCCTGCGCGAGCTCGGCTTCCGCACGGTGCTCGACCTCCGCCAGCCGCTCGAGCGCGCCCGCGACTCGCGTCCACGGCCCGAGTGGATCCAGGTGGTGCACGTCGACCTCGACGGCCTCGACGACCACCCGGACTTCTGGGTGCCCTACTGGGACACCGGCCTCGTCGGCACGCCGCTCTACTACCTGCCGCACCTCGCCGCGCTGCCGGAGCGCGCCGGATCCGCGCTGCGGGCCATCGCGCACGCCCCCGCCGGCGGCGTCCTCTTCCACTGCGGCGCCGGCCGGGACCGCACGGGCCTCATCGCGCTGCTGCTGCTCCTCGCCGTGGGTGCCGAGCCGGACGACATCGTCGACGACTACCTGGCCACGATCCGCCTGGGCCCGGAGCGGTCGGCGAACTCCGGCGAGCAGGACCTGGAGCCCGCGATCGCGGACTTCCTCGCCGAGCGCGGCACCACGAGCGAGGGGGCGTTCCGCGAGGCGATGGCGGGGATCGACCTCGACGCGCTCTTCGCCGCGGCCGGGCTCACGGACCCGGAGCGCGAGGCGCTGCGGACGTGGCGGGGCTCGCTCCCGGCCTGACGTCCGACGGCGCGACGCGGACTCCGCCCAGCCGGCCGCCTCAGGTCGCCGACACCGCGATCAGCAGGACCGCACCGGTCGCGAGCGCGGTCGACGCGAGCCGGCGGACACTCACCCGCTCACCCATCGCGATCCACGCGACGACCCCCGACAGGACGATGCTCGTGCTCCGCAGCGCCGCGACCTCGCCGACGGGCGCGTGCTCCAGCGCGAGGAGGCTGAGCACGTAGGAGAGCGGGATCAGCACGCCGACGGCCGCGGCCAGCCCGAGGCGGCGCCGGTCGCGGAGCGCCGCACGACCGAGGTGCCGCCGGGCGGCGACGGTGATCATGCCCAGCTGCAGCACCGCGACCACCGCGTAGTACGGCACGGGTGGGATGCCCCAGCTGACGACCACGGCCGCGTCCCACAGCGTGTACCCGGCGATGACGACGCCGGTGAGCGCGCCCCAGCCGACGCCTCCCCCGGGGCCCCGGCCGGGTCCGTCGCCGAGGAGCAGCAGCACCGAGACGGCGATGAGGAGCACCCCGAGGCCCGAGGCGAGGCCGAGGCGCTGGCCGAACAGGATCACGCCGAGCACCGCGACCAGCACGGGCGCGAGGCCGCGCGACACCGGGTACACGACGCTCACCTCCGCGCGCCGGTAGCCGGCCTGGAGCACCAGGCTGTAGCCGCCGTGCAGGACGGCGCCCACCGCGCCGGCGCCGAGCCACGACCACGCGGGGACGAGCCCCTGCGCGAGCACGATCACGACCGCGACGGGGATCGCGACCAGCGCGCCGATCACGGTGCACAGCCACACGAACGCCGTGCCGCCGGCCGCGCCCGTCTTGCTGAGCGCGTTCCAGCCGGTGTGCGCGACGGCGGATCCGAGCGCGAGCGCGATGCCCAGCATGCGTCCCCCGATCGCGCGGGTCGGCGCCCGCCCTCCGACGGTACCGGCGAGGCGTCGCGGACCCTGGCCGACCCGCTACCGGACCAGCGGCACCTCGATGAGCAGCGGCGCATCCGACGCGGTCGTGAGCGCCGCCTCGAGCTCGCCGTGGGTCGCGGCGCGGAGGTGCGTCCACCCGTAGGCGCGGGCGAGGGCCGCGAGGTCCACGCGCTGCGGCGTGAACATGACGCGATCGATGGCGTCGGGAGCGGCCGTGCGGGACACCTCGAGGCCGTCGAAGATGGTGCCGCCGCCGTCGTTGCCGACGATGACCTGAATGCGCGGCACCCGCTCGCCCGTGCCGAGGAGCAGCGAGCCGACGTCGTGCAGGAGCGTGAGGTCGCCGACGAGCACGCGCGTGACGCCCGCGGCGGCCGTGCCGGATCCGGCCTGCGAGGCGAGCGCGATGCCGAGGCCCGTGGAGATGGTGCCGTCGATGCCCGCGAGCCCGCGGTTGGCGTGCACGCGCACGCGCTTGCCGGGGAGCGCGCGGTCGGCCTCCCGGATGAGGCGCGACGCCCCGAGCACGAGCCGGTCGTGCGGCCAGGTGGCCTGCCAGACGGCGCGCACCAGGCTGCGGCGGGTGACGTCGGCGCGCACGGCGGCGAGCTCGGCCTTCGCGAAGTCGCGACGCTCGGCGGGCGTGGTACCGGAGGGGACGCGCGGCGTGGACTCCGCGGCGGTGGCCGCGTCGAGGATCGCCCGGCTCTCCTGCACCCAGGTGCCGAGCCAGCGCCGGGCGTCGGCCGGATCCGCGGGCTCGCCGACCACGCGCACGGCGGCGGGGTGAGCGGTGACGCGGTGGCGCGGGTCGTAGTCCTCGCCGCCGGTGGATCCGACGACGATCGCCTCGACGCCCTCCCGCCCGACGAGCAGCGGGACCTCGCGCGTGAGCGTGGGGTGGCCGAACACGATCACGCGTTCGACGCGGTCGCCGAAGCCGGGGCGGGCGAGCAGCTCGCGGAAGGAGACGACGAGGTTCGGGCCGAAGTGGGATCCGCTGGATATCTCCGCGGCGAGCGGCCATCCCCCGGCGCGCGCCAGCTCCTCGGCGGCCTCGCCCGCGGCGTGACCGGCGACGACGAGCGTGCGTGGGCCGTGCGGGAGGTCGAGGACGTCGGCGGCAGGCGGGGTCGCGGGTGCGTCAGCGGAGGCGGCGGTTACGGCAGCGGCAGCGGCAGCGGCGCGCGCCTCCGCGGCGGCCTCGGCGAGGTCGGGCACCGCGACCGAGAGCGGATCCCGGAACGCCGCGTTCACGTGCACGGGCGTGCGCTCGTCGCGCGCCCGGCGGTAGGCGTCGCGGGCGATGCGCGCGTCCTGCGCGAGGTCGTCGTCGGTGCCCTCGGGCGCCGGCACGTCGACGCACGCGACGCGCTCGCCGAACATGCCCGGCTGCCGCGTGGTCTGGTTGCTCGCGATGCCGCGGAGCTCGGCGGGCCGGTCGGCCGTGAGCAGGAGCATCGGGACGCCCGAGTGCCATCCCTCGAGGACGGCCGGGTGCAGGTTCGCGACGGCGGTGCCGGAGGTGGTGATGACGGGCGCGGGCCGGCCGGACTCGACGCCGAGGCCGAGCGCGAGGAACGCGGCGGCGCGCTCGTCGATGCGCACGTGCAGGCGGACGCCGTGGACGCGCTCCAGCTCGGCGGCGACGAGCGCGAGGGCCTGAGAGCGGGATCCGGGGCAGAGCACCACGTCGGTGACGCCCTCGCGCACGAGCGCCAGCAGCATCGCGAGCGCGCGGTCGGTGGAGGGGTTGCCGGTGCGGGGCGGGGCGACGGCGGACGGGACGGGGAGGGAGTCGGCGGCGGTCACCGGGTCAGGAGTCCCGGCGACCGGGGGCGCCGCGGTCCTCGTCGCCGTCGGGGCTCGGGCGCGGGGCCGTGCCCGTGCCGCCCGAGGACGCGGGGCCGTCGGCGTCGGGACCGGCGCCGTCGCTGTCGAGGTCGGCGAGCTCCTGCTCGAGGCGGCGGATGCGCTCCTGCTCCGAGCGGGCGCGGCCGAGGTTCGAGAGGAAGTCGGGGTCGTCATCCGGGCCGAGGCGACGGCCGGAGGAGCGGGCGAGGTCGGTTCGGTCCTTGCCGACGGTGAGCCAGAGGATGCCGCCGATGACGGGCACGAGGACGACCACGGCGATCCACGCCGGCTTGGGGAGGCCGCGCATGCGGGTCCGCGGCGTCATCGCGGTGTCCACGATGACGAAGACCGTGAAGAACACGATCACGACGGCGAGACCGATCAGCAGGCGGGGCATCTGTCGATGGTAGCTCCGCAACCGGGGAGGATGCCGGGCGTCCAGCGGGCGGGAAGGGCATGCGAGCTGTGCGCCCGGCCGGGGTCCCGCCCAGGCGCCCGACCTATGCTGGCCCGGTGAGTTCCCGTCGCTACTGGCTCGTCTACACCGTCCTCCGCGTGCTCATGTTCGCGATCCCGTTCGGCCTCGTGGTCGCGGTGAACGCCGACCTGTGGCCGCTGGCCGCGGTCATCGGCGCGGTGGTGTCGTTCTGCGGGTCCTACATCTTCCTGCGCACGCAGCGCGAGGCCATGGCGGCGGATCTCGCGGCCGTCGCCGCCGGACGCCGCCGTCCCGTCGAGGACGACGACAGCGAAGACGCCGCCATCGACGCGGCCGAGCGCCGGGCCGGCGGGCCCGCCTCCCCGGCCTCCCCGGCCGAGTCCGCGGGCGCCGCCGACGCTGTGGACGCCGCGAAGCCGCGCGCCGACGGCGAGGCCGAGCGCAGCTGACGCCGGTCCGCCGCGCAGAGTCGCCACCCGCCTCCGGGGGGCACCGGGATGATCACCCCGGCCGCGCGGCCCTCGCCTCCGCCTCCGCCCTGGTGCCGTAGAACCGGCTGATGAGCAGCGGGCCGCCGATGCCGTGGAGCAGCAGGCTCCCCACGATGATGAAGCTGGTCGCCGCGAGCACGTCGTAGCCGTCGGACCCGCCGAGGGCGTTGAACGCGATGAGCCCGAAGACGATGGACGCGGCGCCGCGGGGGCCGAGCAGGGCCATGAAGATCCGGTCGCGTCGGGTGGAGCGCGTGCCGATGAGCGCGACCATCACCGGGACGAAGCGTCCGACGGTGAGGGCGAACAGCGCGAGGAGCAGGGCGGGCCACCAGTCGACGGCGCCGCTGGACAGCACCAGGGCGGCGATCCCGAACGCGAACCACAGCAGGAGCGTGAGGAACGACGTGACGTCCTCCACGAGCGGCTTCTCGCTGTGCTCGTCCCACTCCCGACCCCGCGCCAGGCGGAAGGCCACGCCGCAGACGAAGGCGGCCACGAAGCCGTTCCCGTGCACCTCGTGCGCGAACGCGAAGGTCAGGATGGGGAGGGCGAGCAACCCGATGCGGATGCTCTGCGAGTCCGCCCAGCCCCTCGCACGGGCGACGCGGAACAGCCGGCCGCCTCCCACCCCCACCAGCCCGCCGACGAGGATCGCGATGAGACCCGCGGGTGCGGCGGCGAGGAACGCGGCCACGGCATCCCTCTCGGGACGCGCGGACGTCTGGCTCACGAGCGCGAGCGCGGCGAGCAGCACGGGCGTCACGAGTCCGTCGTTGTATCCGCTCTCGATGTTCAGCCACCGCCGCACCCGGGCGGGGATGCGCGCGTCCCGGACGATGGAGGTCTCGGGCGCGAAGTCGACGGGTGTGGCGATGCAGGCGATGGCCAGGATGACGGGGAGCGACAGGCCGAGCGGAAGCACGATGCCGACCGCGAGGATGCAGGCCAACGACAGCGGGAGGGCGATGAAGAGCAGGCGCACGGGGATCGCGCTGAGGACGGCGTGCGGCGGGCCCTTCACGTCGATGGCGTCCACGAACAGGAGGAGGGCGAGGACCACCTCCGCGACGACGAGCGCCGCGTCGGAGTCGAAGAACAGGGCGCTCTCCCCGACGACGAACCAGCCGGCGACGGCGCCGAGGATGACCATCAGCAGCGGACCGCTGACGGCGATGCGGCGCAGGCGACGGTGCGTGACGGCCCAGATGAGCAGGGCGCCGGTCACGAGGAGGAGAGCGATCACCCCTGACAGTAGCGGCCGACGCGCGCCGCGCGGCCGACGTCAGAACGCGAACGCCGCCCCGAGCCCCAGGCCGAACGTGAGGGCGGCCATGCTCGTGAGCTGCAGCGAGAGGATCAGCTCCTTCGGGGTGCGGCCGGTGCACGCGATGATCGCGGCCGGCAGCGCCAGCACGAGGGTGAACAGCACCAGCAGCGCCTTCGGGTAGAAGAGGAAGAAGAAGACCACGACCGCGTAGGCGATCGCGATCTCGATGCAGTAGACGATGCGCGAGCCGCGCGGGCCGAGCCGCACCGCGAGGGTGCGCTTGCCCACCTTCCCGTCCTGCTCGATGTCGCGGATGTTGTTGACCATGAGCACCGCGGCCGCGAACCCGCCGGCCGCGACGCCGCCCAGCCAGCCCTCGCCCGTGATCATGCCGATGAGGATGAACTGCGTGCCGGCCGTGGCGACGAGGCCGAAGAACACGAAGACCACCACGTCGCCGAGGCCGGCGTAGCCGTAGGGGCGCTTGCCGCCCGTGTAGAAGTAGGCCGCGACGATGGCGACCGCACCGACCGCGAGCAGCCACCAGTGGCCGGTGATCAGCACGATCACGAGGCCGGAGACCGCGGCGAGGCCGAAGAACGCGAGCGCCACGGTGAGCACGGTGCGGGGCTTCGCGGCGCCGGATCCGGTGAGGCGGGCGGGGCCGACGCGCACGTCGTCGGTGCCGCGGACGCCGTCGGAGTAGTCGTTGGCGTAGTTGACGCCGATCTGCAGCAGCACCGCGACGGCGAGGCAGAGGAGCGCGAGGCCGAGGGAGACGCCCTCGTCCGGGCCGAGCGCGCGGGCGGCCCCGGCGCCGATCGCGACGGGGGCGACGGCGAGCGGGAGGGTGCGGATGCGGGCGCCGGAGATCCAGTCGCGCGCGGTGGCCTTCGGGGCCTTCGCCGGGTTCCCCGAGCGCGCCGCCGCGTGCGATCCCAGACGGGTTCGGGCGGAGTTCGAGGGGGCCTGCCGGGTGCGCTTCTTCTTCTGTGCCACGAGGGGCGATCCTACGCGGCGGGGTGCTCCGCGACCGCGACCCGCGATCCCGGGCCACGGTCGGCTGCGATGCTGGCCTAGCGGCTGCCGCCCACGGGCGACGGCGCCCAACCGTCGGCCGGGCAGTTCCAGCGCATGATCGCGTGGCGGCCGTGCTCGAAGCCGAGCTCGCTGAGCGTGGAGGTGGAGAGGGTGAGGATCCCGCCGGCCTCCGCGGGCAGGCCGACCCACGCGACGGCGAGCGCGCGGATCACGTGCGCGTGGGCGACGAGCAGCACGTCCTGGCCGGACTCGAGCACGGGCAGCACGCGCTCGAGCACCTGGAGGACGCGGTCGCGGACCTGCTGCGACGTCTCGCCGGGGGTGTCGCCCGCGGGGACGCCGTCGGTCCAGAGATCCCAGTGGCCGCGCTCGGACTGGATGTCGGCGGTGGTGCGGCCCTCGTACGCGCCGTAGTCGAACTCGACGAGCCGGTCGTCGACCTCGGCCTGGTCGCCGTAGCCGATGAGCTCGGCCGTGCGCTGCGCACGGGAGCGGGGGCTCGCGAGCACGAGCCCGAAGTCGGTGCCGGCCAGCACGCCGCCGACCGCGCGCGCCTGCTCCTCGCCCGTCTCCGTGAGGGGGATGTCGGTCGTGCCGGTGTGGCGCCCGTTGACGCTCCACTCGGTCTGCCCGTGGCGCACCATGACGATGCGGCCGCGGACCTTCTCCTGCCACTCCGGGGTGCCGGGGATCTCGGCGCGCGCGATGGCCGCATCCACCTCCGCGTACACGGGCGCGACGTCGTCGCGGGCGAGGCGCTTGGCGGTGGCGGGGTTCATGCCGGTCATGCGGGGGTCTCCTCCGTCGTCCGGGCGGGTGGCGGGCGACATCCGACTCTACGCCCGGGCGGATCCGCGGCCGGTGGGCGCCGGATCCGCGGGACGGCCGCGGCCGGGCTCAGTGCACGTGCTCCAGGAGGTCGAGCCCGACGATCCCGAGGGCGTCGCGCACCGCGAGCCGGGCCGGGAGGTCGGCGTCGTCGAAGTGCACCATGACGGCGTACGCGACCGCGCCGCGCGGCCCGCGGAGCACGCCCGCCTCGGCGCGCACGCCCGCGTCCACCCCGGTGCAGTCGACCACCACGATGCCGTGCTCGCCGCCGCGCTCGACCAGCGGGTCGAGCCCGAAGGACGCCGCGACGAGCGACCGGTCGGTGTTGAGCGCGAGCCAGCCCACCACGCGCGTGCTCGTCTCCTCGTCCACGACCTCGCCGTGCACGAGCGAGGAGAAGAGCGAGGCGAGCTCGCGGGCGGATCCGACGGAGAGCTGCGGCGCGTCGTCCGGCCCCCGGGATCCGCGCGCCAAGTCGAGCAGGGCCGTGCGCCGGAGGCCGAGCGACTCCGCGCGGGCGCGCACGGCGCCGAGGCCCACGAGCCGGAGGAGCGCGTTGGTGGCCGCGGCATCGCCGGTCGCGCCGACGAGGGACCCGAGGTCGGTCGCGGGCAGCGACGGCACCACGAGGTGCCGCCAGAGGCCCGCGCTGCCGCCCTCGTCCTCCGGCAGGCGGTCCACCAGGTGCAGCGGCGAGAGGTCGCCCGCGGTCATGCGCGCCGACAGCTCGATGAGCAGGAGCACGCGCCCGAGGCCCGCGGCGGGCAGCGCGACGTGGTCGTCGACCGCGAGCACGACCTCCCCGGTGTCGAGGTCGGTCGCGCGGGCGGCGACGCGCATGCCGTCGAGGGCCAGCCCGCCGAGCGCGCGGAAGGCGCTGCGGAACGCGGCCGCCGTCTCGCCGCCGCGGTGCCGCGCCGGGCCCCCGCCGGCGTGGCGGGGGCCCGGGACGTCGTCGCCCGGCCCGTGCGTGGGATCCGTCATCGCCGGACGCGCGTCACCAGATGGTGACGCGGGCGTCCTCGTCGAGCCACAGGCCGTCGCCCGGCTGCACGTCGAACGTCGCGTAGAACGCGTCGATGTTGCGGACGATCTGGTTGCAGCGGAACTCGTTCGGCGCGTGCGGGTCGATGGCCAGCAGGCGCATCACCTCCGCGTCGCGGCCCTTCTGCTGCCAGGCCTGCGCCCAGGAGAGGAAGAAGCGCGCAGCTCCCGTGAGGCCGTCGATGACCGGCGGCTCGGCGCCCTCGAGCGAGATCAGGTACGCCTTCCACGCGATGGAGAGGCCGCCGAGGTCGCCGATGTTCTCGCCGATGGTGAGCGCGCCGTTCACGTGCGGCGCGTCGTCGCCCGTGAGCTGCGCCGGCACGAGCGCGTCGTACTGCTGGATGAGCGACGCCGTGCGCTCCTCGAACGCGGCGCGGTCGGCCGGGGTCCACCAGTCGGTGAGGCGGCCGTCGCCGTCGTAGCGCGAGCCCTGGTCGTCGAAGCCGTGGCCGATCTCGTGGCCGATGACCGCGCCGATCGCGCCGTAGTTCGCCGCCGGGTCGCGCTCCTCGTCGAAGAACGGGAACTGGAGGATCGCGGCCGGGAACACGATCTCGTTGAAGCCCGGGTTGTAGTACGCGTTGATGGTCTGCGGCGTCATGAACCACTCGTCGCGGTCGAGCGGGGCGCCGATCTTCGCGAGCTCGCGGCGCGTCTCGAAGCGGGCGGTCGCGCGCACGTTGCCCACGAGGTCCGTCGGGTCGATCTCGAGGGACGAGTAGTCGCGCCAGCGGTCGGGGAAGCCGATCTTCGGGGTGAACTTCTCGAGCTTCTCGAGCGCCCGGCCGCGGGTCTCCGCGGTCATCCACTCGAGGCCGGAGATGGAGTCGCGGTACGCCTCCACGAGGTGGCCGACGAGCACGTCCATCTCGGCCTTGGCGGTGCGGGAGAAGTGGCGGTCGACGTAGATGCGGCCGATGGCCTCGCCCATGGCGCCCTCGACGAGCGAGACGCCGCGCTTCCAGCGCGCGCGCTGCTCGGGTGCGCCCGTGAGCGTGCGGCCGTAGAAGTCGAAGGACGCCTCGGAGAACGCCTTCGGCAGCAGCGCCGCGTTCGAGCGGATGATCTGCCAGGCGAGCCAGTCGCGGAGCGCGGGGACCTCGGCGTCGGTCAGCAGCGCGCCCAGGCCCTCGGCGAAGGACGGCTCGCGGAGCACGAGCTCGTCGAGCGCGGCGGCGGGCGCCGCGAAGGCGTCGCGCCAGACGTCGAGATCGGCGCCGGCGGCCTTCGCGACCAGCTCGCGGAGCTCCGCCCAGGTGACGAGGTTGTAGGTGGCCTGGCTGTCGCGGGTGCGGACGTTGTCCCAGTGGACGGCGGCGACGCGGGTCTCGAGGTCGAGGATCCGGTCGGCGCGGCCCGCCGGATCGTCCAGCTGCGCGAGGCCGAGCATCCGCTCGACGAAGGCGCGGTACGCGTCGCGGACGGCCGCGTGGCCCTCCTCGCGGTAGTAGCTCTCGTCGGGGAGGCCGATGCCGCCCTGCTCGACCTGCACGACGTAGCGCTCGGGGTCGCCCGGGTCGTTGTCGACGAAGAGGCCGAGGAGGCCGCTCACGTTCGTCTGCTCGAGGCGGCCCAGGGTCGCGAGGAAGGACGGCACGTCGGTGACGGCGGCGGCCTGGTCGAGCTGGTCGCGGATCGGCTCGGTGCCGAGCGCCTCCACCCGCTCCTCGTCCATGAAGCTCGTGAAGAGGTCGCCGAAGCGGCGCTCCTCGGTGCCGGGCTCGGCGTCGACGGCCTCCTCGATGATCACCCGCACGGCCTCCTCGGCCGCCTCGGCGAGCTGGTGGAACGAGCCCCAGCGGGCCTTGTCGTCCGGGATCGCGGTGCGCTCGAGCCAGCGGCCGTTCACGTGGAGGTAGAGGTCGTCCTGCGGGCGCACCCCCTGGTCCAGCTCGTCGGTGCGGATCCCGGTCGGAGGTGTCTCGGCGCTCATGGGCACGAGCCTAGGGGCGTCTCCCGCGCGCGTCCCGGGAGCGGCGGAGCGGGACCGGCGGTCGAGCCGGTCCGCCGGAGCCCGGACCGGATCCGCCGCGCGAAACGCCACCGCAACACGGCGTCGGTACGCTCGCCGATCGGGGCGTCTCCCCACACACCCGCGCGAGAGCAGGCGATCATGGCCCGACAGATCTGGACCCTCCACGGCGACGGCAAGGCGGTCGAGACCTCCGCGGTCGTCGGCCCCGGCGAGCGCCTCACCTGGCCGCGCACCATCGGGCTCGGGCTGCAGCACGTCGTCGCGATGTTCGGCGCGACCTTCCTCGTGCCCGCGCTCACGGGCTTCCCGCCCACGACGACGCTGTTCTTCTCCGGGCTCGGCACGATCCTGTTCTTGGCTCTCACGAAGAACCGGCTGCCCAGCTACCTCGGCTCGTCGTTCGCGTTCATCGCGCCGATCACCGCGGCGAACGCGGCCACGGCGGCCGGCGGCGGCGGCATCGGGGCGGCGCTCGCGGGCATCGTGGCGGTCGGCGTGATGCTGGCGATCATCGGCGGCATCGTGCAGCTCACCGGCACCGGCTGGATCGACGCGCTGCTGCCGCCCGTCGTCGCCGGCGCGATCGTCGCGCTCATCGGCTTCAACCTCGCCTCGGCCGCGCGCGACAACTTCGTCAAGGCACCCGTGACGGCGACCATCACGCTCGCCGTCGTGATCCTCTCCACCGTGCTGTTCCGCGGGATCCTCGGCCGGCTCTCCATCGTGCTCGGCGTGGTCGTCGGCTACGCCGTGGCGGCGATCCGCCAGGAGATCGACTATTCGAAGCTCGAGGCGGCGGCGTGGATCGGGCTGCCCGAGTTCCACGCGCCCCAGTTCACGCCCCAGTTCTGGGCGCTGCTGCCCGCGTTCCTGCCCGTGGTGCTCGTGCTCGTGGCGGAGAACGTGGGCCACATCCGCGGCGTCGCGCAGATGACCGACGGATCGGTCAACAGGCTCACCGGTCGCGCGCTGCTCGCCGACGGCCTGGCGACCGTGCTCGCGGGCCTCGGCGGCGGATCCGGCACCACGACCTACGGCGAGAACATCGGCGTGATGGCCGCCACGCGCGTCTACTCGACCGCCGCGTACTGGGTGGCCGGCACGTTCGCCGTGCTGCTCGGCCTGTCGCCCAAGGTCGGCGCGGTGATCGACACGATCCCGGCGGGCGTGCTCGGCGGCGTGACGACCGCGCTGTACGGCCTCATCGGGATCATCGGCGTGAAGATCTGGATGGACAACAGGGTGGACTTCTCGAAGCCCGTCAACCAGCTCACGGCGGCGACCGCGCTCATCGTCGCGATCGCGCCCTTCACCTTCACGCTCGGCGACGTCTCCTTCAACGGCATCGCGCTCGGGACGGTCGCGGCGATCGTGATCTACCACGTGATGAGCACCGTCGCGCGGCTGCGCGGCACCGCCTGACCGCGCGGGCGACTCGTCCGCTCACGGCAGGGCGACGACCGCGTGGCCTACCATCGCGAGAGCGCCGCCCGCACCACGGGCGTCCGCGAGCCGGGCTCCGGCCCCCGCGGGCCGCGTCCCCGTCCGTCCCGACCGCAGGAGAACCACCCGACATGCACCCGCCTGCGCGCCGAGAGGGCGCCGCCCGGTGACCGCGGACGAGTCGCTCGCGGCGCATGCCGTCCGGCCGCCGGCCGCCGGCATCATGGCACGCCCGTGGCTGGCCTTCGCGCTCTGCCACCTCTGGCTCATCACGCTCAACCTCATCGGCCCCACCTCCGCGCTCGGCGACGTGACGGGCATCTACCGCATCTGGATGCAGGAGGGGATGGCCGGTGGCGGCCGGGTGGGCCTCGACCTGCCGTGGGTGTACCCGATCCTCGCGGCGGCGCCCATGCTCGTCTCGCTCCTCGGCGGCACCGCGTTCTTCGGCACGGTGTGGCTCGCGCTGATCACCCTGCTCGACGCCGCCGCCTTCGCCCTGCTCCTCCGCATCCGCCGCGGCCGCGGCCTCGCCCCCGCCGCGTGGTGGCTCGGCTTCCTCGTGGCGCTCGGGCCGATCTCGCTCGGCCGGATCGACGCGGTCACCGTGCCCCTCGCCCTCGCCGGCCTGCTCGTGCTCGCGACCCGGCCCGCCCTCGCCTCCGCGCTCCTCACCATCGGCGCCTGGGTGAAGGTGTGGCCGGCGGCGCTGCTGCTCACCGCCGTGATCGCCCGCCGCGGACTGGCGCGGGGCACGGTCGTCGCGGTCTCGCTCGGCACGACGGCCGTGGTCGTCGCCGGATCCCTCGCCCTCGGCAGCGGCGCGAACGTGCTGGGCTTCGTGGGCCAGCAGACCGGGCGCGGGCTGCAGGTCGAGTCGACCGCGGCGCTGTACCACCTGTGGCGCATCGTCGCGGGCGACGACCGGTACCGCGTGTACGACGACCTGGGCATCATCACGTTCCAGGTCGCGGGGCCCGGGGTGGACGCCGTCGCGGCCGCGCTCACGCCGATCATGCTCGGCGTCGTGCTCATCGTGACGCTGCTCGGGATCCGCGCGCACCACCGCGGCGCCTCCCCCGCCGCGCTCATCGGGCCGCTGTCGCTCGCGCTCGTCGCCGTCCTCATCGTGACGAACAAGGTCGGCTCGCCGCAGTACGTCTCGTGGTTCGCCGTGCCGATCATCGTGATGCTCGTGCACGACCGCCACGCCCCCGGCACGGCCCTCGCGGCGCGCCTCGGGCTCGTCGTGGCCGCGCTCACGCAGCTGGTCTACCCCTACGCGTACGTGCTGCTGCTCGAGGCGGTCCCGGTGATGGTGGGGGTGATCACGCTCCGCGACCTCGGCGAGATCGTGCTCCTCGGCGTCGCCGTGGTGCAGCTCGTGCGGCTGCGCGGCACGGCGACGGACGGGCCGGCGCGGGTGCGCGCGGGACGGGCGGCACGCGGACACGGATCCCACGGGGCGAGCGCGGGCGTGTCGCGGGCGCCGGGCGTGCCGCCCGTCCCCGGGGTCCCGGGGGTCCCGGGGGCGACGCCGACCGCGTCCCCCGCGGCCGCCACCGCGCACGAGCTCAGCCCGTGGCGGACGGCCCCCGCGGATCAGGAGCCCGGGACCGCCTGACCGCGGGACGCCAGGTACCGCAGCCACCCGCCGTGCGCGCTGATGTCCGGCGCGCCCGCGGTGTCGGTGCAGAGGAACCCGATCGCCTGCGTGCCGTCGTCGAGCTCCACCGGGCCGAGGGCCATGGGGCGGACCATGCCGGAGAGGAACGCGGCGAGGCCGGCGCGCGTGAGGGTCCATGCCTCGCCCGCGAGCGGCGTGCCGTCGCCGTCGGGCGCCGGGGTCACGCCGGGGCGCGCGGGCTCACCCGGGAGGTGGGCCATGCGGTACGCCGCGCTCGTGCGCACGTCGCGGGAGAAGCGCGCGCCGAGCTCGCTGAGCTGGCGGTGCAGCGGCTGGCCGCCGAGGTGCGCGCCGAACACGACCACGTCGACCGCGTCGGTGGGCAGGAGCGCGGGCCGGGCCGAGTCGCCCGTGATCCGGCCGGCGAGGTCGAGCACGACCTGGTCGGCGAAGGCGGGCGCGACGAGGCTCACGCCGAACGGGGATCCGTCCGCCTCGCCCGCGGGCACCGCGACGGCGCACAGGTCGAACAGGTTCACGAAGTTCGTGTACGTGCCGAGGCGCGCGTTGACGGCGACCGGCTCGGCGGCGACCTCGGCGAGCGTGGGGTGCTCGGTGGTCGTCGGCAGGAGCAGCGCGTCGATCCCGCGGCGCGCGTCGCCGGGGGCGTCGAACACCGTGCACGCGGCGACGCGCAGGCGCTCGAGGAGCGCGCGGTCCTCCACGAGCCGGTGCGCGGGGATCCCGAGCGCGCCGCGCACGATGCCGGCGACGGTCGGATCCAGGTCCGGCGCGTCCGCGAGCACCGACGGCCCCGCCGCCTCGCAGCGCTCGGCCACGAGCGCGCCCTCGTAGAGGAGGAGCGCGGCGCGGAGGAACGGCCCGAGCTCGACCGTCTCGACGACGGCGCCGGAGTCGCGCATCCGCGCGACCGCCTGCTGGAACGCCGCGCGGGCGCCGGGCGAGAGCGGCGCGAGGTCGTGCTCCGCGGGCACGCCGACGACGGGGACGCCGCGCGGCGCGAGCCGGGTGGTGGACGGCCAGTCGCGGCTCGCGGGATCCGCGGCGTCGGGCCCGACCATCTCGGCGAGCGCGCGCTGCGCGGTCGCGAGGTCGGCCGCGAGCACGCTCACGGTGTCGTAGGAGCGGCAGGCGGGGACGACGCCCGTGGTCGGCACCAGGCCGAGCGTCGGCTTGATCCCGACCAGGCCGTGCAGGGCCGCGGGCACCCGTCCGGATCCGGCCGTGTCGGTGCCGAGCGCCACGTCGACGAGGCCGAGCGCGACGGCGACCGCCGAGCCGGAGCTGGATCCGCCCGAGATGCGGTCGGGCCGCGTCGCGTGCCGCACGGCGCCGTAGGGGCTGCGCGTGCCGACGAGGCCGGTGGCGAACTGGTCGAGGTTGGTCTTGCCGAGGACGAGCGCGCCGGCCTCCCGGAGCCGGGCGACGGCGGGCGCGTCGACCTCGGGCGCGGCGGCGGCGGACGGGCACGCGGCGGTCGTCGGCAGGCCGGCCACGTCGATGTTGTCCTTGACGGCGACGAGCCAGCCCGCGAGCGGCAGCGATCCCGCCGGGGCCCGGGCGATGCGATCGTCGAGGTCGGCGGCGCGGGCGAGGGCGTCCGCGCGGTCGAGCAGCGTGATCCACACCTCGGGCCGGTCGACCTCGGCGATGCGCGCGTAGGCGGCGCGCACGCGGTCGACGACGGAGGCGGATCCGACGAGCGGCAGCGCGGGGACGCCGGGGACGCCGGGGACGCCGATGCCCCCGCTCACTCGCGGGCCTCCGATCCGACGCGGCCCGCCCCGGCGAGCGCCGCCAGCACGTCGTCGGACGACGCGACGGCACCGAACACGCCGCCCTGCATCGTGACCATCCGCAGCGCCGCGTCGTGGTTCGCCGGGTCCGTGGCCCCCGTGCAGTCGGAGAGCACCAGGCACTCGTAGCCGCGGTCGTTCGCCTCGCGCATGGTCGTGGAGACGCACACGTCGGTGGTGATGCCCGTGAGGATCAGCCGGTCGATGCCGCGGGAGCGCAGCACCAGGTCGAGGTCGGTGGCGTAGAACGCGCCCTTGCCGGGCTTGTCGATCACGGGCTCGCCGGGGAGCGGGGCCACCTCGGGGACGATCTCCCAGCCGGGTTCGCCGCGCACGAGGATCCGCCCGCACGGGCCGACGCTGCCGATCTCGGCGCCGGCGCGCTCCGAGCGCCAGCGCTTGTTCGCCGGGAGGTCGGAGAGGTCGGGCCGGTGGCCCTCGCGGGTGTGGATCACGGTCATGCCGAGCGCCCGCACCCGCTCCAGCAGCCGGGCGGTGGGCGCGAGGCCGGCGCGGGTGAGCGCGAGGTCGTAGCCCATGCGGTCGACGTAGCCGCCGACGCCGCAGAAGTCGACCTGCCAGTCGATGCAGACCACGGCGGTGCGCGCCACGTCGACGGCGCCGTCGTAGGGCCAGGCGTACGGGTCCGCGGCGACGGACGTGGTGCCGGCGACGGGTGCGACGGCGGTGGTGGCGGCGATGCTCACGAGCGCACCTCCCCCGCCTCGACGGCCGCGCCGAGCGGGGCGCGCACGCGTCCCAGCGCGTCGGCGGCGACGAGCGCGACCGCGGCGACGACCAGGCCCACGACCGCCGTGGAGAGGAAGTCGGCGTAGGCGTGGGCCGCGAGCGCGGCACCGGCCCCCACGATCCAGGCGACGAACGCGGGCGCGCGCCACGGGCCGCGAGTGGAGGCGGACGCGGTGCCGGCAGCGGAGGCCGCCGCCCGACGCGGTGCGAGCAGCAGCTGGTCGACGATGAGCACCGCTCCGATGGGCGGCACGATCACCCCGAGCAGGTTCAGCCACACCTCGAAGTAGGTCCAGATGCCCGCGACCGCGAGCACCACGCCGACCGCGCCGAGCACGAGGGTCGTGCGGCGCATCCTCATGCCGGTGAGCTGGCTCCAGCCGACCGCGCCGTTGTAGAGGCAGTGGGCGCACACGGATCCGAGGTTCACGACCACGAACAGCACGGCGAGCGGCACGAGCGCGCCGCCCTGCGCCACGAGGATCCCGAGGAAGTCGCCGCCCGCGGTGCCCGGATCCGTCGCGCCGCCGAGGGCGACGATGAGGCCGCCGACCACGAGCGCGATCGCGTTGCCGAACGGGAACGCCGCGAGCGACGCGAGCACGGCCTGCCGGCCCGAGCGCGCCCAGCGCGTGAAGTCGGCGGTCATGGTGCCCGAGTCGGCGAACAGCGCGACGACGAGCGTCACGGCCGCGCCGAAGCTCAGCGCGCCGGCGCCTCCCGCGGGCGCCGCCTGCAGCTCCGCGCCCGGCCGGGTCGCGACGATCGCGATGGCGACGGCCCCGAGCACGAGGTAGAGGGGAGCGGCGATGACGCCGATCCAGGACAGCGCGCGGATGCCGAGCAGAGTCACGGCGACGAACAGGATGCCGGCGACGAGCGTCGTCGCCGTCTGGTCCCAGCCGAGGGAGCCGTGCAGCGTGGATCCGGTGAGCCCCGTCTGGAACGCGAACCAGCCGATGACCACCGTGGCGAGGAACGCCGCCGGGACGACGTAGCCCTTGGCGCCGAACGTGCGCATCGCCATGAGCGCGAAGCTCTCGCCGCTGCGGCCGGCGAGGTAGCTCAGCGCGCCGACGTAGACCATGAGCACGAGCGTGCCGACCACGATGGCGCCCATGCCCGCCCAGAACCCGAGCGAGTGCACGACGAGGCCGCCGAACACCGCGCAGGTGAGGATCATCGGGAAGCCCAGCCACACGGCCGCGACCGATGCGGTGCGGCGGCGCGCGTGCGGGGGCACGGGCTCCGACTCGTACTCCGAGAAGACGGGGCGGTCGGCGGGATCCGGGACGGCGCCGTCGGCGTGGCGCGCGACCGGCGGGGCGGCGGGGAGCGACATGGGTTCTCCTGGGATCGGGTGGCGCCGGCGGGGGACCCGGCTGCGTCCTATAGGAACAGCCCGGCCGCACGCGCGCGTTTCGCCTGTGTTTCCGGGATGTGAAACACGTCTGGGTGGTGGCGTGGCGGCGGATCCTATAATCGAGCGCATGCCCGCTCCCGCCCCGGTCCCCTCCCGCGTCGGCGCCGCGGAGCGCGTGCGGGTGCTGCTCGAGGAGGAGATCCTCGGTGGTGCGCTCGCCCCCGGCTCCCGCGTCAAGGCCGACGACATCGCCCGCCGCACGGGCACGAGCCACATCCCGGTGCGCGAGGCGCTGCGCGCGCTCGAGGCCGACGGGTGGGTCGTGCACCGGCCGCATGAGGGCGTGTCGGTGCGGCCTCGCGTGCTGTCGGAGCTGGTGGACCTGTTCGAGGCGCGGGCGCTCGTGGAGCCGCAGGCCGTGGAGCTCGCCGCCCAGCGCCGCACGGCCGACGACCTCGGCGAGCTCGCGCGCGTCCTCCGCCTGCAGGAGCAGACCTCGGATCCGGCCGATCTCGCCCGCCTCAACCACGACTTCCACGTGGCCGTCGCGCGCGCCTCGCAGAACAGCACGCTCGCCGCCGTCGTGGAGTCGATGTCGAAGCGCGTGCGCTTCCACTACCTGCCCACGGCCGCCGCCCGCCGGCCCGACTCGCTCGCCGACCACCGCGAGCTCGTCGCCCTCCTCGAGCGGCGCGAGGGCGCCCGGGCGGCGGATCTCGCGCGCCGCCACATCGACGCCACGCGCGTCGACGCGTGCGCCGCCCTCGAGGCGCTCACGCGCGCGGAGGCGGAGGCGGGCTAGGTGTAGTTCCCAGGACGAGTCGCTTGGCGACCCTCCGGGCGAACTCGCTGCCCTCAGGCGACGGTCGGGACCAAACCTCGGAGGAACTGGTCGATGTCACGGGACGTGACACCGATTCGCTCCGCCGCCTTCGACACCTGGACCTTGTTGTCCCCGAATAGGACCTTGCGGAGCAACAAGGAGGTCTCGGGGATCATCCCGTCGGGCTCCCCTGAGCGGTATCCGGCATCGGACAGTGCGATGCACATGGAGCGGTACTGCCAATCTCCGATCAGATCGAGATCGCGGAGACGATGCGTCATCGCCATCGCCGACACCTTCCACGCCGCCTTGGCGCGGAGGACGCGGCTGACGCTCGCCCCGCGCATGTCCTGAGCCAGGATCCCGGAGCTGGGCATGAGGAAGGCCGCGGCGAAGCGATTCGCCTCCGCCTCCCGGTCCTTCGAATCCGCCGGAGTCATCTCCCGCTCATCGTGCAGCACGAGATGTCCGAGCTCATGCGCGAGGTCGAACCGCTGCCGCTCGCCGGACTTGAGGGTGTTCAGGACGACGACGGGGACGCCGTCCCGCACGAACGAGAACGCATCGATCTCGGCCAGGTCACGCGAGAGCCCGACGACGCGCACGCCCTTCGACTCCAGGAGATGCAGCATGTTCGAGATCGGCCTGTCCCCGAGAGCCCATCTGCGACGAAGGAGTTCGGCAGCCTGCTCGGGTGCGTGCTTGTCGTATGTGGGCAGATCCGGAGCCGGCAAGGTCAGCGTCTCCTCGACGAACGAGAAGAAGTCGAGCGCGATGGTCGCGGAGGCCAGCACCGCGTCGCGTTTCGCGGCGCTCGTCCTGCTCAACTTCCGGAAGCTGACCGCTTCGACCCGGAGGACGTCGACCGGCTCGCGGGTGAGGAACGAGGCGGGGAGCATCAGGGCGCGCGCCAGCTTGCCGACCGTCTCGGGAGACGGCTCCTGTCCCTTGTCGTTCTCGTAGTTGGAGAGGGACCGCGGCGAGACACCGCTCTCCGTCGACAGCTGCGTGAGCGTCCACCCCAACCGCTGCCGGGCGAGTTTCAGGCGAGATGAATCGAACATGAAGGTGATCGGCTCCGGTCTCAGGCGCGAGGCGTGACGGGTACATCGAATGCAGCAGCATCCTCGTCGCCGTCGTCGAGCGGGAAGACGGAGAAGTCCTCGTCGGTTCTCAGCGAGGGCAGCGGGATCTGCTCCTCCCACGTGACCACGGCACCGGAGGAGTCCAGCCCCGAGGGCTTCGCGACCGCGATGTTGAGGCCCTGATCGACGAGCTCATGCAGGATGAACCACAGGGGCGCGTCCACCCCCTCGCCCCCGGCGCCGACGCCGACGCCGAAACGGAACTCGGGAAGATCCAACGCCGACTGAGGAGCAGGAGCGCCGACCGCACGCGCAGTCGCCGGCCCCTTCTTCCTCGTGCGTGGCTGCACCCGCGGGTCGGCGCTCGCGACGTCGGTGGCCGAGGACACGGTGAGGGCCAGGCGACCGTCGGAATGGATGAGCCGCGGCTGCCCGTCGACCTCCTGGGGATGCCAGCCCAGAGGGACCAGCCGTAGCGCCAAGTTCTCGAACGAATCCTGGTAGAGGTCACTGCCCCGTGCCGATTTGGTGGCCAACGCGGATCGATTACGTGCGTGATCGAGGGCAGGTCGCAGGGCGTCGTGGATGAGCGCGATGGAGAGGCCGAGTTGCTCGAGACGCGACTCCACGCTCGGATCGAACGTGGGCTCATTCATCATCGCGTCAGCCATGAGCTCTCCTCGGGTTGCGCGTAACCCTACCGCAGATGCGGTCGAGAATCACGCAACGGGGGCTACGGATCCGCACGGCTCAGAGTCCGAGCAGCCGCTCCAGCGCCGGGTCCTCGAGGGAGTCGAGCACGAGGTCCGCGCCCGCGTCGCGCAGCTCCTCGGCCGAGTAGTGCCCGCTCGCCACGCCCACCGCGGTCGCGCCCGCGTCGTGCGCGGAGGTGATGTCGTTCGGGGTGTCGCCGACCACGAGCACCTCGTCGCGCGCGGGCTCGGCGCCGCGGAGCGTGCCCGCGGTCGCGATGGCGCGGCGCACGACGTCGACGCGGTCGGGCGAGTCGGATCCGTACGCGCCGAACACGAAGAACCGGCCGAGCCGGGCGGGCTCCATCTTCGTGCGGGCCGCGCCCTCCATCGCGCCCGAGACGACGCCGAGCACGACGCCCGCGTCGGCGAGCCGGTCGAGCAGCGCCTCCGCGCCGTCGAGCACGCGGTAGCCCTCGGACACGCGGATGTCGTCGGCGAGGTGCCGCAGGTAGGAGGCGTAGAGGCGCGCGAGCTCGGCGGGCTCCGGATCCCGGCCCATCACTCCGCGGAACGTCGCGGCGCCGACCTGCGGATCCGTCTCGCCCGCCGACGAGTGCTCGCCGATGTCGGCCTCCACGTCGTGCAGGTCGCGGAACGCCATCGCCCAGCTGCGCGCGCCGGAGCCGCCCGTGTGGATGAGGGTCTCGTCGATGTCGAAGAGCACGGCGGGCGGGATGGAGGAGGTGTCGGCCATCCGTCCATCGTGCTCCGGCCGACGCGACGCGCCCAAGGGCGGGACCGGGGCCGCGCCGGGACCGGGGCCGCGCCGGGACCGGGGCCGCGCCGCGACCGGGACCGGGGCCGCGCCGGGGATCAGGACGACCGGCGCGTGCGCACCCGCTCGGTCGTGCGCGCGATCACCCGGAGGCTGTCGATGAGGGTCGCGATCTGGGCCCGGCTGAGGTCGGCGAGCACCTCGTCCTCGTCGGCGACGAGCCGGCGCATCGCCCGGTCGACGCGCTCGATGCCGAACGGCGTGAGCACGACGAGCCGGCTGCGGCCGCCCGACGGATCCTCCTCGCGCGTGATGAAGGAGCGCGCGGTCAGCCGGTTCACCCGGTGCACGAGGCTGCCCGTGTCGGTGCCGAGCCGCTCGGCGAGCGCGGCGCGCGTGAGGCCCGCGTCGCCCTGCTGGCGGAGGATGGAGAGGAACTCGAACTCGCTCGTCGTGAGGCCCTCGGCGGCGAACGCGCCCTCGCGGATCCGCTGCATCTGCGGCAGCAGCCGCCGGAGCCGCGACACCACGTCGAGCGGCGCGAAGTCGACGTCGGGCAGGGCGGCACCCCACGCGTCGATCACCAGGTCGACGTCGTCGTCATCCTTCATCGGGACTCCCACCGTCGCGTCCACGGTACCCGGCGGCGGCGTGTGCGACGGCGCGTGACCCCCGGCTCGGATCCGGCCGGCCGCTCCGGCAGGATGTGCGCATGCAGCTCCCCCACCGCCCGCTCCTCCTCGACGGCGGCCTCGGCACGCTGCTGGAGGCGCGCGGGCACGACCTGTCGGATCCGCTGTGGAGCGCGCGCGTGCTCGCCGACGAGCCGGAGGCGATCCGCGCGGCGCACGCCGAGTACTTCCGCGCGGGCGCCGACGTCGCGATCACGGCGTCGTACCAGGTGGGCTTCGCCGCGTTCGCGGCGCGCGGGCTGTCGCACGCCGACACCGAGGAGCTGCTGCGCGCGAGCGTGCGGCTCGCGGCGGAGGCACGCGACGAGGTGGCGCGGGAGGATCCGCAGGGCGCGGCCCGCGAGCGCTGGGTCGCCGCATCCATCGGCCCGCTCGGCGCGACGCTCGGCGACGGCTCGGAGTACCGCGGATCCACCGGCCTCGACCGCGCGGGGCTCCGCCGCTGGCACGCGCCGCGGTTCGCCGTGCTCGCCGACGCCGGCGCCGACCTCCTCGCCTGCGAGACCATCCCGAGCCTCGACGAGGGCCGCGCCCTGGTGGACCTCGCGCGCGGCTCGGGCGCGTCCGCGTGGCTCGCGTTCACGGTCGAGGGCGGGCGGCTGCGGTCGGGCGAGCCGATGGCCGAGGGGTTCCGCCTCGCGGAGGAGGCCGACGAGGTCGTGGCCGTGGGGATCAACTGCGCGCATCCGGAGGAGGTGCCCGCCGCGATCGCCGCCGCGCGCAGCGTGACCGACCGGCCCGTGGTCGTCTACCCGAACTCCGGCGAGCGCTGGGACGCGGTCGCGCGCGGCTGGGGCGGCGACCCGGGCGTGCCCGACGCGCGCGCCTGGATCGACGCCGGCGCGACCCTCGTGGGCGGCTGCTGCCGGGTGGGGCCCGACGCGATCCGCTCGATGCGGGACGCGCTCGGCTGAGCGCCCCGCGCCCGCGCGCGACGACGGCCCGCCCCCGTGAGGGGACGGGCCGTCGTCGCGTGCGGAGCCGTGCGGATCCGCCTCGGGCGCGGATCCGGGCGGGTCAGGCGCCCGCGACCGCCTGGCGGAGGCCGTCGGCGAGCGAGGTGGTGGGGCGGCCGAGGAGGCGCGCCAGGTCGCCGGTCTCGTCGTCGAGCTGGCCGGCGGCCGTGGCGGCGTCGAGGCCCACGAGGAAGCCGATCGTGCCCTCGTCGAGGCCGGCCTCGCCGAGGATCCGCGCGTGCTCCTCGGAGGAGACGCGGGAGACGGGGACGGGCTGGCCCGTGATGCCGGAGATCGCCTGGGCGAGGTCGTCCTGCGTCCAGCGCTCGTCGCCCGCGAGCTCGAGCGTCTGCCCGGCGAGCGAGTCGTCGAGGGCCGCGACCGCGGTGGCCTCGGCGAAGTCGGCGATGGTGGCGCTCGCGACGCGGCCGTCGCCGGCGCTCGTGAGGAGGCCGCCGGACTGCGTCACGGAGTCGACCGTGCCGGCGTAGTTCTCGGTGTACCAGCCGTTGCGGAGGAGCGTGACGGGCACGCCCGAGGCGGCGAGCACCTCCTCGGTGGCCTTGTGCTCGCCCGCGATGAAGAGCTCGGTGGTGCTCGCGCGGAGGACGCTCGTGTAGAGGATCCGGCCGACGCCCGCCTCCTTCGCGGCCTCGATGACGGTGGTGTGCTGCGGCACGCGCTGGCCGACCTCGCTGCCGGAGACGAGCACGAGGGTGTCGCCGGGTCGGATGGCGGCGGCGACGCTGTCGGCGTCGGAGTAATCGAGGCGCGCGGTGCGGACGCCCTGGGCGGCGAGGTCGGCGAGGGCCTCGGGGCGGCGCGCGGTGGCGAGGATGTCGGAGGCGGCGTAGCCGCGGGCGAGCAGGGACGCGACGATGCGCGATCCGAGGCGGCCGGTGGCGGCGGTGACGACGATGGTCATGGGGTGCCTTTCGAGTCAGGGGACGAGCGGTACGCCGGGGTCAACGACTCCGTCGCCGAGTACCTTCCCACAGGGAGGTACCCACCTTCTGGTAAGTTGTGCGATGTGACGCAGATGAGCTTCCGGGTGAGCCGCGACCGACCCGGCGTGACCGAGGGCCGCTATCCCGCGAACTGCCCGTCGCGCACCCTGCTCGACCACATCACGAGCAAGTGGGGCGTGCTCGTCCTCCTCGCGCTCGGGGAGCGGTCGCGCCGCTGGGGCGAGCTGCGCCGCGAGATCGAGGGCATCAGCGAGAAGATGCTGGCCTCCACGCTGCGCACGCTCGCCGACGACGGCCTCGTGCTCCGCGAGGCGCAGCCCACCATCCCGCCGCGGGTCGACTACCGGCTCACCGAGCTCGGGCACGAGGTGAGCGCCCGGCTGGTGCCGCTCATGGACCTGGTCATGGACGTCACCGAGGACACGTCGCCGCTGGCGTCCCGCCGACCCTAGGCTGGATCCGGCAGCCCGCGAACCGGCGCCGACCCGCCCGCGCCACGGCGCCACCCGGCCAGGAAGAGACCGACGATGCCCTCCCCGTCCGCGCCGACGCTGTCGCGCACGCCCGCCCCGACCCGCGACGTCCGCCGCGCGCGCGTCGCGGTCGCCGTCCTCTTCTTCACCAACGGCGCGATCTTCGCGAACCTGCTGCCGCGCTACCCGTCGATCAAGACGGAGCTCGGGCTGACCAACGTGGAGTTCGGCGCCGCGGTCGCCGCGTCCCCGCTCGGCGCCCTCATCGCCGGGCTCGCCGCGGGCGTGCTCATCCGCCGCTACCGGTCGGCGCGGGTCGCGGTCGCCGCGACCGTGGTGGCCTCGGTCGGGATCCTGCTGGCCGGCCTCGCGCCCGGCTGGCTCGTGCTCGCGATGGCGCTGTTCCTCGCGGGCGCCATGGACGCGATCACCGACGTCGCGCAGAACTCGCACGCGCTGCGGGTGCAGCGCCTCTACGGCCGGTCGATCAACAACTCCTTCCACGCCGTCTGGTCCGTCGGGGCGGTGGCGGGCGGGATCATGGGCGCCGCGGCCGCGCAGATCGGGCTGCCGCTGATCGTGCACCTCTCGATCTCCGCGGTCGTCTTCAGCGCGCTGGCCGTGCTCGCGCTCGCGTGGCTGCTGAAGGGACCGGAGCCGGAGCCCGGCGAGGGCGGCGCCGCGCATGCGCACGCCCCCGATCCCGAGGGCGACGTCGCGCGCGCCGCCTCCCCGCGCGCGCTCGGCCTCGTCGCGAAGTACGGCGTGCTGCTCGCGCTCGTGGTCATCGCGTCCGGCGGCGCCATCGTCGAGGACTCCGGCAGCACCTGGTCGGCCATCTACCTCTCCCGCGACCTCGGCGCCAGCGCGTTCGTCGCGGGCCTCGGCTTCATCTCGCTCCAGGGCATGCAGTTCGTGGGCCGGATGCTCGGCGACCGCATGGTCGACCGCTTCGGGCAGCGCGCCATCGCCCGCCTCGGCGGCGTGCTCGTGCTCGCGGGCATGGGCGGCGCGCTCGCGTTCCCGGGCATCGTCGGCACGATCATCGGGTTCGGCGTGGCCGGCTTCGGCGTCGCGACCCTGATCCCCGCGGCCATGCAGGCCGCCGACGAGCTGCCCGGCTTCCGGCCGGGCACGGGCCTCACGATCGTCGGCTGGCTGCTGCGCGTGGGCTTCCTCGTCTCGCCGCCCGTCGTCGGCGCCATCGCGGACGCGTCGTCGCTGCGCTTCGGGCTCCTCTTCGTGCCGGCGTCCGGGCTCCTCGTGCTCGTCTTCTCCCGCGTGCTCGCGACGCGTCGCGCGCACCCGCCGGCGCAGGCGGCGCCGGGGGCGTCGGTTCCCTCCTCCTAGGGGCGGCGCGGGCGGATCCGCTCAGAGCGCCTCGTAGCTCTGCCCGTGCGGCCCGACCAGGGCGACGGGACGCTCGTCGACGGCGAGGACCGTCCGTCCCCGCGCCGGCCGGTCGAGCCGCTCCGCCACCCGCGGGAGCACGCGCTCCCCCTCGTTGCTGACCCAGGTCGCCCTCGTGCACGCTCGCATGATCGCGGCGAAGCGCTGCCGCGCATCCGGATCCACGTAGGAGAGCACCGAGCTGTGGAAGACGACCACGTGGGCGCCTGCCGGAGCCTCGGCGACGAGCTGCGGGATGCGCTCGAGGAGGTCTCCGCGCACCAGCTGGGGCGGATCCGCGGCCGTGATCCGGAGCGCGGCATCGAGCCGTGCCCGGCGTCCGCCGTGCTCCGGCCAGACGAGGGCGCGGAGCCATTCGCGGGTCTCCGGGTCCCGGGCGTCGAGCGGGTTCAGGTCGATGCCGGCTCGCCAGACGACGTTCGGGAGCCGGGTGGGCACGCTGGCAGCGTCGATGGAGCAGGGGATCGTCATCGGGCTGGGGCCGGCGTCGGGATCCAGCGCGACGACGCCGTCGGGGGTCGCGTAGCGGTACCCGTAGCGATCGGGCTGGAGGCAGAGCCCGGCGGAGGCGCCGACCTCGATCAGGGCGAGCGGACCCTCCAGGGCGCTGAGCACCGGGAGCAGCACCGCGCATCGCGCCGCCTCGTTGGTCTGCGTCGAGCGGCTCCGGATCACCGGCTCGACCTCCGACCAGCGCCCGACCAGCCACTCGCGGAACGCGCGATACGGCCCGACGGGTGCACCGACGAGACGGGCCGCGGCGAAGACCAGGTTCGGCTGCCTCTTCCCCGCCGGCAGGGCCGCGATGAGTGCCAGGACCCCGTCGTCCTCCGCCACTCCCGACGCCCAGTCGTCGTAGACGTCCGAGACGCCGCGCGCCTCGACCTCCGCGAACCGTCGGTAGAGGTGGGCCACGGCGTCTTCGGTCATGCGCGTCACGCTAGCGCCGGCCCCCGAGGGGCGGGCGGCGCGCGGCCGGATCCGCTCACGGGCTCCTGCGAGTGCGGTCGCGCACGCGGTCGCCGCGGGAGAGTGGGCGCACGCCGCCCGCCGCGCCACCCGAGAGGATCGCCATGTCCACCGACCTGCCCGGAGGGCTCTTCCCGCTCGCCCACGACCTCACCGTCACGCGCTTCGGCTACGGCGTCATGCAGCTCGCGGGGCCGCGCGTGTTCGGGCCGCCCGCGGATCCCGACGCCGCCCGCGCCGTGCTGCGCGAGGCCGTCGCGCTCGGGATCACGCACATCGACACCGCCGACTTCTACGGCCCCGGGCACACGAACGCGCTCATCGAGGAGACGCTCTTCCCGTATCCGGAGCGCCTCCACATCGTGACCAAGGTCGGATCCCTGCGGGACGCGAAGGGCCGCTGGCCGCAGGCGCTCTCCGCGGCCGAGCTCCGCCAGGCCGTCTACGACAACCTCACGCACTTGACGCTCGACGTGCTCGACGTCGTGAACCTCCGCGTCGGCGCCTTCGACAGCCCGACCGACGGGTCCATCGAGGAGCCGTTCACCGCCCTGGCCGAGCTGCAGCGGGAGGGGCTGATCCGGCACCTCGGCGTCAGCAACGTGACGCCCGAGCAGGTGGCCGAGGCCCGCCGCATCGCGCCCATCGTGTCCGTGCAGAACCACTACAACCTGGCCCGCCGCGACGACGACGCGCTCATCGACGAGCTCGCCGCCGACGGCATCGCGTACGTGCCGTACTTCCCGCTCGGCGGGTTCTCGCCGCTGCAGTCGGAGGTGCTGGCGCGCGTCGCCGCCTCGCTCGACTCGGCGCCACTGCCGGTCGCGCTCGCCTGGCTCCTGCAGCGGTCGCCGAACGTGCTCGTGATCGCGGGCACGTCGTCGGTGGAGCACCTGCGGGAGAACGTGGCAGGGGCGCGGATCCGGCTGCCCGAGGACGCGCTCGCGGAGCTGGAGGGGATCGGCGGCTGACGGCCGGCGGTGGTCGGCGCCCGCGCCACGCGGGCGGCTGACGGCCGGACTCGGCCCTCGACACGCCCCGAGTCAGCTCGCGGCGGCCCGCTCGGCGGCCTCCGCCGCGGCATCCGCCACCCGCCGCAGCGCCGCCAGCACCAAGCGGACCGGCGCCTGCGCGAGCGCGTCCGGCCGGGCGAGCACGTCGACGTGGCGCACGAGCCGCGCGCCGACGACCGGCCGCAGCACCACCCCGTCGACCGCGAGCGGCGCGCCGGTCGTCCGCGGCATCACGGCGATGGCGTCGCCGGCCCGCACGATCTGCGCCGCCACCGAGAACTCGTTGACGCGGTGCACGATGCGCGGCGCCTGCCCGATGAGCGCGCCGAGGTGGTCGAGCACGCCCGCGAGCGGGAAGCCCGCGTGCGTGGAGATCCACCGTTCGTCGCGCAGCATCTCCGGCGTGATCGCCGCCGACGACGCGAGCGCGTGCCCGGCGTGGAGCGCGATGTCGAGCGGCTCCACCAGCAGGGGAACCACCACGAGCCGGGCGGTCGGCCACGGCGGATCGTGCGGGAGGCGATGCGCGACGACGAGGTCGTGATCCGCGGTGAGGCCCGCGAAGTCGCCCTGCGCCACGTCGGCGTCCGCGAGCGAGACCCGGATGCCCGCCCCGGATCCGCCCGCCCCGGATCCCTCCGCGCCCGCCAGCTCCGCGAGCAGCGGCCCGAAGAGCGCGAGCCCGGCGCTGTGGAAGGCGGACACGCGCACGGCCCGGTCGTCGTGCGCGAGGAACGACCCGACGGCATCGCGGGCGGCGGCGAGCGCCTCGTCCACGCGCGTCGACGCCGCGGCGAGCGCCTCGCCGGCCTCCGTGAGCGCCAGGCGCCGCCCACGCTTGACGGTCAGCGGCACGGGCACGCCGGCCTGGAGCGCGGCGAGCTGCTGCGATACGGCCGACGCGCTCACGTGCATCGCGACCGCGACGGCCGCGACGCTCCCGCGATCGCCGAGCTCGCGGAGGAGGCGGAGGCGGGCGGGATCCATGAGCCCTGTCTAACGCATCGATGAAGACGATGCCCGTCGATCTTCCGGGTCTGCTGCCGGACAGTGGGGGCATGACCTCCCCCACCCGTCCCGGACCCGTCGTCGACCTGCTGCTCCTGGCGGTCGCGGCCGTGTGGGGCGCGAGCTTCCTCGCGGCCAAGGACCTCGCGGCGGAGACGGGCGTGCCCGCGGCCGTCGCGCTGCGCTTCCTCGTCGCCGCGGTCGCGACCGGGATCGTCTGCCTGGCCCGGCGCGAGCGGCTGCCACGAGGTCGCGGCCTCCTGATCGCGGCGGCGCTCGGCTGCTCGCAGGCCGCCGTCATCGGGCTGGAGACGTGGGGCGTGCACCTGACGAGCGCGACCAACGCGGGCCTCCTCATCAGCCTGGCGCTCGTGATGACGCCCGTGCTCGAGGGCGCCGCGTCGCGCTCGTGGCTGCCGCGGTCGTACTTCGTCGCGGCGGTCGCGGCCGTGGTCGGCGTCGCGCTGCTGGTCTCCGAGGGCGGGCTGCGCGCGCCCACGCCGGGCGACGGGCTGGTGATCGCCGCGGCCGTCGTGCGGGCCGTGCACGTCACCGCGAGCGGGCACCTCACGCGCGGGCGGAGCGAGGGGACCCTCGGCGTGGTCCTCGTGCAGATGGTCGTGTGCGCGGCCCTCTTCTCCGCGCTGGCGGGGCCCGACCTGCCGGCGGCGGCCGCCTCGCTCGATGCCCGGGGCTGGGCCGGCGTGCTCTTCCTCGGGGTGCTGTGCTCGCTGTTCGCGTTCGCGGTGCAGCTCTGGGCCGTGCGGCGTACGTCGGCGTCGCGCGCGAGCATCCTCATGGGGACCGAGCCGGTGTGGGCGCTGCTGGTGGGCGTGGTGGTGGCGGGCGAGGCGATCGGGCCGGTCGGCGCGGGCGGCGCGGCGCTCATCGTCGCGGCGTCGTACGCGGGCCAGGCGATCGAGCGGCGGCACCGTGCATCCGTCGACGCCGCCCGCGCCGGAACCCGCGAGGATGGGCGCATGCCCCAGCCCGACGCGGCGCCGCGCCTGCCCCATCCCGCCGCATGACCGCGCCCGACCGCCGCTTCCCCCGTCGCGTCTACCGCGAGGGCGCCGAGCCCGACGTGCGCTTCAGCCTCGCCAACGAGCGCACGTTCCTCGCCTGGATCCGCACCTCGCTCGCGCTCCTGGCCGGCGGCGTCGCGCTCGAGGCGCTCGCGCTCGGGCTGCAGCCCGGGTTCCGGCTGGCCGCGTCGCTCGTGCTGATCGTCGCCGGGATCGCCGCGCCCGCCCAGGCGTGGATCGGCTGGATGCGCACCGAGCGCGCCCTCCGCCGGGACCGCCCGCTGCCGTCGGCCGCGCTGTCGCTGCCCCTCGGGATCGCGGTCGTCGGCGCGGGCGTGCTCGTGCTGCTGGGCGTGCTGACCGCGTGAGCGCGCCGGACCCGGCCGGGCGCCCCTTCGACCCTGGCCTCCAGCCCGAGCGCACCGCCCTCGCCTGGCGCCGCACGGCCCTCGCGCTCGTCGTCGGATCCCTGTTCGGGCTCCGCGCGCTCCCGGCGCTCCTCGGGCCGGCCGGGCTGGTCGTCGCCGCGGCGGGCGTGATCGCCGCCCTGGCCGTGCTCGCGACCGCGCACCTCCGCTACCGGCGGGTGCACCGGATCCTCACCGCGGGACCCGCCGGCCCCGGCACCACCGCGCTCCCCGGCGGCGCGCTGCCCGCCCTCGTCGCCGCGCTCACCGCGTGCGCCGGGCTCGCCGCGCTGGCCCTCGCGCTCGCCCGCTGAGCCGACGGCGGATCCACGCACGCCCCGCCCTACAGGGCAGGCACCAGCACCTCGCGCACGAAGTCCTCGTAGGAGCGGGGCGGATGTCCGAGGACGGCGGTGAGGCGAGCGAGGGCCTCGGGGGTCCCGACGAGCCCGTCCCGCTGGAACCCCGAGTACATGCGCTCGTAGTCGTACACGAGCCAGGAGGGCATGGAGGCCAGGGACGACTCCCGCCACGCCACGAGGTCGTCTCCCGCGTACGTCACCGTCCTCCCGAGGGCCTCGGACAGGGCCGCGGCCGTCGTGTCGCCCGTCCACGCGGTCGGGCCGAACACGTCGATCGGACCCTCGAGCTCCGTCCCCGGGGTCAGAGCGCTCACGGCGACCTCCGCGATGTCGCGCACGTCGACCCGGGAGACGCCCGTCCCGCCGAGGGGCTGCGGGTACAGGCCGTCGCGGATCGCCTCGAGGTACCAGACGTCGTTCTGGAAGAAGTTGTTGACCCGGAGGAAGCAGGCCTCGACGTCGCTGTGCTCGAGGAGGGCCTCCACCGCGAGCTTCGCGGAGTTGTGGGGCACCTGCGGCGCCCGGTCGAGGTCCTGGACGGACAGGTAGACGATCCGGCGGACGCCCGCCGCCACGGCGTGGTCCACCGCGACGGTCGTCTCGTACAGCTCGGTGGGCGTCCCCGTCAGGGCCAGGAAGACCTGCTCGACGCCCTCGAACGCCGACGTCGCCTCGTAGGGATCGCCCAGATCGCCGACCACCCCGTCGACGCCGTCGGGGAGGTCGGCGAGCCGCCGCGCGTCGCGGCTCAGGACCCTCAGTCCGGTCATGCCCCGGCGCAGGGCCTCGGCGATGACGGCCGAGCCGACCGTCCCGGTCCCGCCGATGATCAGGGTTCGTGCGTCGCCCATGGTGATCCTCCTGTCTCGTCAATGCGTGCGTGCGTGCGGCACGGTCGTCGGCCGTCCGCTCGGGAGCTCGTCGCCGCCGGACGCGTCACGGACCACGGCGATGAGCTGCGCGAGCGGAGCCGCCGAGGGGGAGACCGCCCGGCGGCTCGGTCGACTCGTGCGTCGAGAGGCTACGCCGGACGAGGGCCGGCGATCCCATCGCCCCACGCGTCTCGACAGCGGCCGGATGCCCGGTTACCATCCGGCGTCCGCAGCGACACGAGGGCGGCCCGACACCCGCCTCCGCGCACGCGCTCCCCTTGCCGATCCCGCGAGCCGGCGCCCGCCTCAGGCCGTCGGCATCCGCAGCAGCGCGCCCGGCTGCCGGCAGGTGGCGGCGGCGATCGCCATGCAGGTGCGCAGCATCGCCTCGCCCTCCGCGGCCGTGCGCGGCGCACCCCGACGGGCGATCGCGTCGGCCGCGGCCGCGAGGCACGCGTCGCCGGCGCCCATGGTGTCGACGATCGGCCGCGGATCCGCCGCGATCCCCGCCGCCACCACCTCGCCGTCCTCGAGCTGCACGGACGCGCCGCGCGGGCCGTCGGTGGCGAGCACGAGGCGGCTGCCGGTCGCGTGCAGCCCGGCGCGCGCGTCCGCGAGCGCGCCCAGCTCGAGGAGGGCCGTGTCGTCGTCGCCCACCTTCACGAGCAGCGCCTCGGCCGCCGCGCGCGCGAAGCCGACGCGGAACCGCTCGGCGTCGTGCAGCATGCCGCCGCGCGGGTTCGGGTCGACCAGCAGGCGCTCGCGCGGATCCCGCACCGCGGCCAGGAGCTCGTCGGCTTGCGCGTGGTCGTCGTACGGGAAGCAGCTGACGACCACGAGCGACGCCGCGTCGAGCGCCGCCCGCTCCGCCGCGCCGATGCGCACGCGGCGGTTCCACGCGGCCTCGTTGAACGAGTAGCGCGGCTCGCCGTCCTCGCGCTCGCTCACGGCGACGGAGGTGCCCGAGGGGCCGATGGTGGCGATGAGCTCGACCCCGTGCGCGTCGAGCTCCGCGCGGATGCGGCGGCCGTGCTCGTCGTCGCCGACCATCGCGATGAGCTGCACGCGGTGCCCGAGGATCGCGAGCCCGACCGCGACGTTGAGGGCCGCTCCCCCGACGAAGGCGGTCTCCTCCCCGTCCTCGCGGAGCAGGTCGATCAGGGCGTCGCCGACGACGACGATGGGCTGGTCATGCATGGCGGGGGACCTCTCCGGAGCCTCGGACGATGAGCGTGGTGGGGACGACGACGGTCTGCGCGGGTCCCGCGTCACCGTCGAGCCGGGCGAAGACGCGCTCGGCGGCGGCGTGGCCGATGCGCGACGGATCCTGCGCGACGACGGTGACGGCGGGCTCCAGGAGCGCGGCCATCGGCAGGTCGTCGAAGCCGACGAGCGCGATGCGGCGCTGGGCGCCGTGCCGCCGGAGCGCCGCGATGACGCCGATGGTGATGAGGTTCTGCCCGCTCACGATCGCGGTCGGCGGCTCGGGCAGCGCGAGCAGGCGCTCGGCGAGCGCATCCGCCACGACCTCGTCGGTCGCGCCCTCGAGCACGAGCTCGGGCGCCACGGGGAGCCCGCGCCGTCGCATCTCCTCGGCGAAGCCGCGCTCGCGCTCGCGGGCCGTGAAGATCTCCGGCCGGTCGCCGAGGAACGCGATGCGGCGGTGCCCCTGGTCGGCCAGGTGCGCCACGGCACGGGAGACGCCGGCCGCGTTGTCGACGATGACCGCGTCGGCCTCCAGCCCCGTCGGCACGCGGTCGACGAACACGAGCGGGGTGCCGCGCGATGCCGCGACGCCGAGGTACGCCTGGCTCGGGGCGATGGTGGTGAGGATCAGCCCGTCGACCCGGCGGGCGAGGAACGCGTCGACGGCGGAGCGCTCCCGGTCGGCGTCGTCGTCGAGGCTCGAGGCGAAAACGGCGACGTGACGCTCGCTGGCCGCCTCCTCCACGGCTCGGTGCAGCGCGCCCGAGAACGGGTTCGCGACGCTGCCGACGAGGAGGCCCAGCGTGTTCGTGCGGCGGTCGGTGCGGCGCAGGTTGCCGGCGTGCAGATCCGGCTGGTACTGGAGCTGCTCCACCGCCGCGCGGACCCGGTCGGTGAGCTCCGCGGAGACGTTCGGCTCGCCGTTGACGACGCGCGACACCGTCTTGATGCCCACGCCCGCGAGCCGCGCGACGTGCTTCATCGTGGGTCGGCGCGCGCCGGACGGGGCTCCGCTCGGGGATGACAACGGTGTCACGGATGGGTCTCGCTCTCTGCGCTATGGGTTGACCATACCGGCTCCGACCCGCTAGACCTTCCCATGACAACGTTGTCGGGAGCGCGCTCCCACCCGAAGGACAGGATCCATCAATGACGAACCGATCCCCGCGCCTCGTGCGCACCATCGCCCTCGGCTCCGCGGCCCTCGTCGCCGCGGTCGGGCTCACCGGCTGCTCCAGCTCGGGCTCCGGCTCGGGCGGCGGATCCGGCTCGGGCGACGTCGGCGTCTCGCTCATCGTGAAGACGACCACCAACCCCTTCTTCGTCGCCATGCAGGACGGCGCGAAGGACGCCGCCGCATCCTCCGGCATCAGCCTGACGCTGGCGGCCGGCAAGGAGGACGGCGACGAGGACACCCAGATCCAGGCCATCGAGAACGCCATCTCGAAGGGCGACAAGGGCATCCTCATCACCCCGAACGGCCCCTCGGTGGTCGACGCCATCCAGAAGGCGCGCGACGCCGGCCTCTACGTGATCGCGCTCGACACGGCGCCCGACCCGGCCGACTCCGTCGACATCACGTTCGCCACCGACAACTTCGCCGCGGGCGAGTCCATCGGGAAGTGGGCCGCGTCGCAGCTCGGCGGGAAGAAGGCGACCATCGCCCTCCTCGACCTGTACGACGACAAGGCCGTGTCGGTCGACTACGACCGCGACCAGGGCTTCCTCACCGGCATGGGCATCGACGTCGGCGACAAGGCCAAGAACGGCGACGAGGCGAAGTCGGGCGACTACAGCGGCGGCGACTACGAGATCGTCGGCAACGAGGCCACGCAGGGCGCCGAGGACGGCGGCCGCACGGCCATGGAGACGCTGCTGTCGAAGGACCCGGACATCAACGTCGTCTACACGATCAACGAGCCGGCCGCGTTCGGCGCCTACCAGGCGCTCCAGGCCGCCGGCAAGGAGAAGGACGTCGTCCTCGTCTCGGTCGACGGCGGCTGCGCGGGCGTGAAGAACGTGAAGGAGGGCGTCATCGGCGCCACCGCCCAGCAGTACCCGGTGAAGATGGCGCAGCTCGGCGTCGAGGCCATCGCGCAGCTCGCGAAGGACGGCACCAAGCCCGCCACGAGCGCCGGCCTCGACTTCTTCGACACCGGATCCGCGCTCGTCACCGACACCCCCGTCGACGGCCTCGAGAGCATCACGGCCGACGACGCCGCGACGAAGTGCTGGGGCGAGTGACCGTGAGCCGGACCGACCCGAACCCGCCCACCTCGTCGCTCGACCTCGCCAACGAGTTCCTCGACCGCCGCACGCCCGTCGACCGCATCCGCGGCGTGCTCCACCGCTACCCCGCCGTCAGCCCGGCCGTCGTGCTGGTCCTCGCGATCATCGTGTTCGGCCTGCTCAACGACCGCTTCCTCGATCCCGCGAACCTGTCGCTCGTCACGCAGCAGGTCGCCGTGGTCGGCACGCTCGCGGTGGCGCAGACGCTCATCATCCTGACCGCGGGCATCGACCTCTCGGTCGGCGCGGTCATGGTCCTCACGTCGATGGTGATCGCGCAGGCCGCCAGCCAGAACGACCTGCCGGCGCCCGCCGCGCTGGCCGCCGGCCTCATCGTGGGTCTCGCGGCCGGCGCGTTCAACGGCCTGCTGGTCACGCGGCTGCGGCTCCCCCCGTTCATCGTGACCCTCGGGACGCTCAACATCTTCGTGGCGCTCACGCTCCTCTACTCCAACGGCGCGACCGTCCGCGGTGTGGACATGCCGAAGGCGCTCTCCTGGACGGGGCGCACGTTCGACCTGGCGGGCGTGAAGATCAGCTTCGGCGTGGTGCTGATGCTCGTGCTGTACATCGTCGTGGCCTTCATCCTCGGCAAGACCGCCTGGGGCCGGCACGTGTACGCGGTCGGCGACGACAAGGAGGCCGCGCGCCTCGCCGGCATCAGCGTCAACCGGGTGCTCATGAGCGTGTACCTCGCGGCGGGGGCCATCCTCGCGGTCGGCGCGTGGATCCAGATCGGCCGCAGCAACGCGGCCAGCCCCAACGCGGGCGCCGACCTCAACCTCGACTCCATCACCGCGGTGGTGATCGGCGGCACGAGCCTCTTCGGCGGCCGCGGCACGGTCTGGGGCACGCTCCTCGGCGCGCTCATCGTGGGCGTCTTCCGCAACGGCCTCTCGCTCGCCGGGCTGGACGTGCTCTACCAGACGCTCGCGGTGGGCGTCCTCATCATCGTCGCGGTCTCCGTCGACCAGTGGATCCGAAAGGTGCGCAAGTGACCCTCACCGACCCCGCGGGGAGCGCCCCCGCGCCGACCCGCACGCCCGTCCTCGAGGCGAAGCGGCTCGTGAAGACCTTCGGCCGGGTCGTCGGCCTCGACGGCGTGAGCCTCGAGCTCTTCCCCGGCGAGGTGCTCGCGATCATCGGCGACAACGGCGCCGGCAAGTCGACGCTCATCAAGTGCCTCACCGGGGCCGAGACGCCCGACGAGGGCGAGCTGTTCCTCGACGGCAAGCCGGTCTCGTTCAAGCGGCCGCAGGACGCCCGGGCCGCGGGCATCGAGACGGTGTACCAGAACCTCGCCGTCTCGCCCGCGCTCGACGTGGCGTCGAACCTCTACCTCGGGCGGGAGAAGCGGAAGAAGGGGATTCTCGGATCCGTGTTCCGCATGCTCGACACGGCCGGCATGCGCCGCGAGGCCAAGGCGGAGCTGACCGAGCTCGGCATCTCGACGCTGCAGGACGTGACCGTGCCGGTCGAGAACCTGTCCGGCGGGCAGCGGCAGGCGGTCGCCGTGGCGCGCGCCGCGGCGTTCGGGTCGAAGGTCGTGGTGCTCGACGAGCCCACCGCGGCGCTCGGCGTGCGCGAGTCGAACCAGGTGCTGGAGCTCGTGCGGAACCTGCGCGACCGCGGGATCCCGGTGATCCTCATCAGCCACAACATGCCGCAGGTGTTCGAGGTCGCCGACCGGATCCACATCCAGCGCCTCGGCAAGAAGGCCGCCACCATCACGCCGCAGTCGCACTCGATGACCGACGCGGTCGCGATCATGACGGGCGCGGCCACGGCATGACGGCCACCGTCCTCTACGCGGAGTTCACGGCGCTGCCGGGCCACGAGGAGGAGGTCGCGCGGATGATCGCCGACCTCGCTGAGCTGGTGCGGGCCGAGCCCGGCAACGTCGTGTTCGAGCCGTACCGGCGGGTGGAGGATCCGGCGCGCTTCGTCGTGCACGAGGTCTACCGCGACGAGGCCGCGTTCCAGGCGCACATCGGGGCCGAATACGGGGCCGAATTCAATGCGCGGCTCGCACCGCTCATCGTGGAGGAAGGATCGCAGTTGACATTCCTCGCGCCCGTGTGAGATGCGCGGCGGATATCCGAGCGAGATCATTCCCGCCGCGCGCGACCGCGCATGTGCGCAGCCTGTGAATGCATCCTCGAATCCCGGAGCGTGCGTATCGTCGATGGTGTCCGGAACGACTGCTATTCGATGCCCGCAATGTCGCGGGCAAGGGGGATATCCATGTCCAGCAAGATCCGACGAACAGATCGAACGACCACGGGGACGCGTTCTCGCACGGGATGGCGCGGCGCGGCCGCGGCGCTGGGGGCTCTCGCCCTCGTCGTCGGGCCCGCCGCCGCCGCCCATGCGGATCCTCCGTCCGCCATCCCGGCGGCCGCCACGGAAGACGACGCGAGGTGGCAGCCGGCCACCGACTACGACGGGGAGGGCTGCTACCCCACCCCCGCCATGGATGCCGCGGGGACTCCCGCCGAGGGGCTGAGCCTGGGCGGAGCCAACAACGGCAATTGCCGTGACCAGTCCGACCTCGACAACGTGAACAGCTACGCGCGCACCACGTGCGTCGCGGACGGCTGGTGCGCCCACGCGTACGCGTATTACTTCGAGAAGGACCAGCGCGCGGAGGGCGTCGCCGGCGATGGGAACGGGCACCGCCACGACCTCGAGCACGTCATCGTGTGGGTCAAGGACGGCGAGGCGCGCTACGTGTCGGCCTCCGCCCATGGCGGATACGACACGAGGGCCGCGGCGGACGTGCTGTGGGAGGACACGCACCCCAAGATCGTCTACCACAAGGACGGTCCGCACACGCACGCCATGCGCTTCGCCAGCGGGGACGACGAGCCCGCCGAGAACCACTACGGCACCTGGCAGCGTCCGGCGCTGCTCAGCTGGGATCTCACGAGCGACGCTGTGCGCGGCACGATCAACACCCACAGCTACGGATCGGCCACGTTCGACATCAAGGACGACCGCATCTCCAGCGTGCTCTCGGAGCGCAAGCCGGAATCGTCGCTCGCATTCTGAGCAGCTGATCCCGAGAAAGGGGCTGTCGATATCCGACAGACCGGTGGGACCCCGCCTCGGCGGGGTCCCACGCGTGTTCCCGGCCGCGGCTCAGCGCGCCGAGTACCCGCCGTCCACCAGGTGGTAGCTGCCGGAGATGAAGGACGCGTCGTCGCTCAGGAGGAAGAGGACGAGCGCCGCGACCTCCTGGTCGGTGCCGAGGCGCCCGGTCGCGTGCTGGCTCTCGAGGTGGGCGAGCGCCTCGGGCGAGAGGGAGGAGCGCACGAGCGGGGTGTCGATGAAGCCGGGGCCGACCGCGTTGGTGCGCACGCCGCGCGCCGTGTACTCGAGCGCCGCGACCTTGGTGAGGCCGACGAGGGCGTGCTTGCTCGCGACGTAGGCCGCGTTCTGGGCGAACCCGACGGATCCGAGCACCGAGCTCATGTTGACGACCGCGCCGCCGCCCGCCTCCACCATCGCGGGGAGCTGGTAGCGGAGGCCGTAGAAGACGCCGTCGAGGTCGACCGCGCGGGTGCGGTCCCACGCGGCGATGTCGTACTCGCCGATGTCGGCGGCGGGGGCGCTGATGCCGGCGTTGTTCACGGCGAGGTGCAGCGCGCCGTAGGCGTCGACCGCGTGCGCGACGGCGGCCTCCGAGTCCTCCGCCTTCGACGTGTCCTGGCGGAACGCGGTGGCCGTGCCGCCCGCCGCCTCGATCTCGGCGACGACGCGCTCGGCCGCCTCCAGCTGGATGTCGGTGACGACGACCGACGCGCCCTCCGCGGCGAGCGCGCGGGAGATCGCGGCGCCGATGCCGCTGCCTCCGCCTGTCACGAGCGCGGTCTTCGTGTCGAACCTGGCCATGGGGATCCTCCTCGTCTGGGGCGACGCGGGCCGCGTCGCCCCTCGACGGTACGCCCGCAGGATCCGGTCACCCGGGGTTCACCCGCCGTCCACCGGCCGGTCGGGGGCGCGCTCGGGGGCGTCAATACCTTTCAGATGTGATGCGTCCGCCGGTGCCCGGAGCAGACGCCCGAGATCGATGGAGACCCCACATGACCCTCACCCGTGAGTCCCACCACCGGCTGCTGCCGGTCCTGTCGCGCGATCCCCACGCCCGCGGCAAGCGCAGCACCGTCACCTGCCACCTCAAGTGCGACGACGCGTGCACCAAGCCCGTCCCCAACGTCACCGACAACTCCTACTTCCGCGACATCGCGGGCCGCGCCCTCTCGCGCCGCACGCTGCTCGGCGGCGCGGGCGCCGGTGCCCTCGCGATCCTCGTGGCGCAGAACGCCGCCGCTCCCGGCGCGGAGGCCGCCGCCGCGCAGGCCGCGTCGAAGCTGCCCTTCACCGCGATCACGCCCGTCGACGCCGCCGTCGACCAGTTCACCGTGCCGACCGGATACCGCTGGCAGCCGATCATCCGCTGGGGCGACCCGCTCTTCAGCCGCGCCGACGACTTCGACGCCGACGACCAGACGGCCAGGCTCGCCGCCCGCCAGTTCGGCTACAACAACGACTACCTCGACATCATCCCGGTCGACCCGCGGAACAGGGAGGCGCTCCTCGTCGCCAACCACGAGTACACGAACGAGAACATCATGTTCCCGCCGGCCGCGGACGCCGCCGAGCTCGACGAGCAGCGCCGCACGGCCAAGGCCTCGCACGGCATGTCGGTCGTCGCGCTCCGCCGCAAGGCGGTCGGGAAGCCGTGGACCTACACCGTCGGCCACCACCGCAACCGCCGCATCACCGCGGACACGCCCTTCGCCGTGTCGGGCCCGGCCGCAGGGTCCGCGTCGCTGCGCACCAAGGGCGACCCGAAGGGCAGACGCATCCTCGGCACCCTCGGCAACTGCGCCGGCGGCACCACCCCGTGGGGCACCGTGCTCTCCGGCGAGGAGAACTTCAACGGCTACTTCCGCACCGCGGGCACCTCCGCCGCCGACAAGCGCTACGGCCTCGCCGACAAGGCGACGACCCGCGGCTGGGAGGCCATCGACCCCCGCTTCGACGCCCGCACCGCCGGCTACGAGAACGAGCCGAACCGCTTCGGCTGGATCGTCGAGGTCGACCCGTTCGAGCCCGGCGAGGCGCCCGTCAAGCACACCGCTCTCGGCCGCTTCAAGCACGAGGGCGCGAACGTCATCCTCGGGAAGAGCGGCCACGTCGCCGCGTACATGGGCGACGACGAGCGCTTCGACTACCTCTACAAGTTCGTCTCGCACGACACGATGGTCGTGGGCAGCTCCCGCCGGGCCCGCCGCGAGAACAAGCAGCTCCTCACCCGCGGCGCCCTCTACGTGGCGCGCTTCACGGGCGACTCGCCCGTCGCGGAGATCACCGGCACCGGCGAGCTCCCCTCCGACGGCCAGTTCGACGGCATCGGCCAGTGGATCCCGCTGGTGATCGACGGCGTCTGCCAGGTGCCCGGGTTCACCACCGAGGAGGCGCTCGTGCACACGCGCCTCGTCGCCGACGCGGCCGGCGCCACGAAGATGGACCGCTGCGAGGACGTGCAGCCGAGCCCCACGACCGGCAAGGTCTACGTCGCCTGCACCAACAACACCGACCGCGGCAAGGCCGGCAAGGAGGGCGCCACGGAGATGAACCCGCGGACGACCAACCGCGACGGCCACATCGTGGAGATCACCGAGGACGGCGGCGACGCCCGCTCCACCACGTTCACGTGGAACCTGCTGCTCGTCGCGGGCGACCCGGCGAAGAACGAGTCCACCTACTTCGCGGGCTTCCCGAAGGACAAGGTCTCGCCCATCAGCTGCCCGGACAACGTCGCGTTCGACTCCGAGGGCAACCTCTGGATCTCGACCGACGGCGCCCCGAGCACCATCGGCCTCAACGACGGCCTGTTCAAGGTCCCCGTCGAGGGCGCCGAGCGCGGCCACGTGCAGCAGTTCCTCTCCGTGCCCACCGAGGCGGAGACCTGCGGCCCGGTCGTGCACGACACCGAGGGCATGGTGTTCGTCGCGGTGCAGCACCCGGGCGAGGACGGCTCGTTCGCCGAGCAGCACTCGTTCTTCCCCGACTACGTGCCCGCCGGCGTCACCCCGCCGAAGGGAGCCTGGCGCGGACCGCGCCCGTCGGTGATCCAGGTGTTCCGGGGCTGATCCGGGGAGAGCTGCTCGCGGGGTGACCCGCTGAGCTGATCGGGGGGCCGATCGGAGGGCCGGGGCGTGCGTGCGCCCCGGCCCTCGTGCGTGCGGAGGCGGTCAGCGGGATCCCGCCGGGCTAGCGTCGGGGGATGAGCGAGCCCGCGAATCCCGACGACACGGGCCACGGGTCCGGCGACGGCGCGACCGACGCGGAGCGCTGGCTGGTCGTGGGCGGGCGGCGGTGGCCGCGAACGGATCCGTCGCTGCCGGACGACGTCGTGGAGGCGCTGAAGTCGCACCTGGGGCGCGGCCGGTCTGGCGTGGGCGCGGCGAAGCGTCGCGGCGACGGCGATGCGGTGGCGAAGGCCCGCGAGCGGGTCGGCCTCGCGAAGCACGGCCTCGGCGAGCGCGGCCCGCGCTGGTGGGACGAGCCGGAGGACGCCCGCCTCGAGCGGGCGCGCGAGGCGCTGCGGGAGCTCGACGCGCTCGACGGCCCGGCGAGCTGACGCGCGGCCCCTCGGCGGGTCCAGGCTGGACCCATGCAGCTCTACTCCGCGCTCCCCCTCGTCCGCGCCCGGCAGATCGCGGCCGACACCGCGGCGCTCGCGAGCATCGTCGTGTCGGTGCTGGCCGGGATCGCGGTGGCCGCGCTCATCCGCCCGCTCGGCGACCTCGGCCGCAGCATGGAGCGGTCGGGCACGCAGCTGAGCGGATCCATGGCCGACGCCGCCGACGCCCTCGGCCGCCTACCGCTCGTGGGCGACGCCGCGCGCGGGCCCTTCGAGGACGCGAGCGGCATCGGCGCGGGCCTCGTGCAAGCCGGACGCGACCAGCAGTCGCTCGTCGGCACCGTCGCGCTCGTGCTGGGCCTGCTCGTGGCGCTCGTGCCCATCGCGTTCATCGTGCGGCACTGGCTGCTGCGCCGCATCGCGTTCGTGCGTCGCGCGGCCGCCGCCCGCTCGCTCGCCGCGACGCCCGGCGGCACCGAGCTGCTCGCGCTGCGGGCGCTCGCGTCGCGGAAGCCGGCGTCGCTGCTGAAGGCGCACCCGGATCCGGTCGCCGCCTGGCGCGCGGGCGACCCGCGGGTCGTGCGCCAGCTCGCGGAGCTCGCGCTGCGGGACGCGGGGATCAACACGCCGCGGGACCTCCGTACTCGGCAAGCAACGACTAATGGACCGCGGGATTCCGAGCAGAAGACTGACCCATAGCACCAGCTCGGCTACTAAACTTGTGTCACATACCTCAACTGCATAAGCACCTGAGGTTGTTCATCGGCGTGTAGATACCAACGCCAGCTCTCCGCAAATCACGATCCGCAGATGTCTTTCTCCAGGACATATGACGCGGAAAGAGGGGCAATGCAATGTCTTATCGCCTACCACACCTTTCCAGTCTCGAACACCTAGCGCTTTGGGCTGAGCGATACGACGCCCGTTCCGAGCTGCCATCCATAATCAGTCGCATAATCCGAGGTACCAACGACACCGTCATTCAGCTAACGATGGGCGGCGGTCGGTCGGTGGACTTCGCGGGTTATGACGGGACAGTCACGGCCATGAGCGCATCGCCTTTTGTCCCCGCCGGCCCCAGTGTATGGGAGATGGGCGTAACTACCGATCCGAAGAAAAAAGCGGATAAAGACTATGCCAAACGCACTAATGATCCCCTCGGGGTCGATCGATCGGCGACCACTTTCGTTTTCGTGACTCCAAGACTATGGCCAGGCGCCGAGAAATGGGCCTCGGAACGGAGGGCGGAAGGCGCCTGGAAGGACGTGGTTGTCCGGGACGCCGTTGCTGTCCACTCGGCGATGATCGAGGTACCCTCGCTACACGTATACTTTTCGGAACTCATTGGCATGCCGGCTAACGGCGTCCGCACTCTTGCAGATTGGTGGCGTCGGTACACGAAGCGCGTCGATGACCGCCTCCCGTCCCGACTCTTACTAGTAGGCCGAGAAGAGGCCTCACGAGAGTTGATCAGAATATTGAGCCACGAACCGAAGGCGCATATATACATCGACGCCGTGAGCATTGACGATGTAATCGGCTTCGTTGCGGCCACCCTAATTGACGCCGCCCAAAAGGGCCATCCCGAACACCTAGAGGGCGCCCTCGTGGTCTTCGAGCCAGGTGCAATGCTTTATTTAGGCGATCACGAAGATCTCTTGATTCTCATACCCTTTGCAGAATCACTGATCCGAGAGGCGGAACTTGCCTCGGGTAATTCAGTCATCATTCGCGTCGAGACGGGATCCAGGTCTAATATCTCGCTTCCTCAACTGCCCATTCAGCAAGTGCAACAGATGCTCGCCGCAGAGGGCGTAGCGGGAACCGAAACGCGAACCTTAGCAGTCGCGGCCTACCGAAGCCTTCCCCTCCTAAGAGCTACACTTCTAGGAGAACTTACTGTTGGATCCAGCGCGACTTCGCAAGCTCTAGCCGAAATGCCCAAGCTCCGCCGCGTCTGGATGCTAGGAGGCTGGAATTCAGAACGGACAGGAGATAAGAACGTACTAGAAGACGTGCTCGGCACTGCATTTGATGATTCCCTGCTAACCTCGACAACACTCACCGCAGACCCGGTGTTCACGCGTGTCGGCTCCAGTTGGAGGGTAATTGCACCAGATATCCATGTCGCGAGTGTTGGTTCACGACTGACAACCGACGATGTTGACGCCCTAGAAAGGGCGATCCAGTCGGTCCTCGGTGCCGTCGACCCAACGCTCCAAATAGGCGCAAGCGAACGATGGCGTGCTGACACTGTTGGACCAGGCCGCCTTCACTCAAAGGACCTGAGGACAGGAATCGCAACAACATTGGCAGCCTTTGGCTCACTCGGGGAAGATGTCTCTTTAGGTTCAGGTACCCTCCGAGGATGGACGGAGCTAGTTGTTCGCGCCACGCTTGAGCGTGCACACAATGATTTATCAGGCGCATTATGGCTTTCGCTTGTCGACTTATTACCACTTTTCGCCGAAGCAGCACCAGACGAGGTCATGGTCGCGCTCTCCCGAGAGCTCGACCGTAACGGTCCCCTCAAAGAGAGAATGTTTAACGAGAGCGATGATCTCTTCTCGGCAACAAGCCCGCACGTGTTCGTTCTTTGGGCTCTTGAAACTCTCGCTTGGTCTGAGGATTACTTTGCCGAAGTGGCCCATCTCATCGCACGGCTGGCGGCCCTGGACCCTGGCGGCAAATCAGGCAACCGCCCTTCTCGGTCGCTGGAATCCATATTTCTTCCGTGGATGCCGCATACAGCCGCCAACGTAGACCAGCGGGCAGATGCCTTGCGCAGCCTTCTAAGGAGGCACAAGTGATTGGCTGGAATCTCCTGGTTGCCCTTCTGCCCGGAGTAACTACAGTCGTAAGCAGTACACCCGGGCCGCGCTTTCGCCCCTGGAAGCCCGACCAGGATCGGACCATTCTAGAGTCCGAATACTGGGCATCCGTGGGAATGATATTTGAATCGTGCCTAGAGCGACTCGTTGAAGATCCGAATCTATGGCCGGATCTTGTTCAGCATCTAGGTAAACTTCCTCATCAATACCGCAGAACTGCTATTGAGCGGCTCGCGGAGACGCAGATAACCGATGAGCAGACGCGAGCAGCTCTTTGGCTGAAGCTCAATACCCTTCTTCGCCAACACCTGGATCACCCAGATTCCGAGTGGGCCATGTCGGCAGAGGAGCTTACGACGCTTACTGATGCTGCACGGCTATTTAAGCCGCTCAGAGCAGCTGTCCGGTATGCATGGCTTTTTACTGATGCATTCCTAAACTTAGGAACGCGTATTGTCGTAGCAGACTATGCCGCCGAGCTTGATACCCGGCGAGAAACTGCAATCGCAGAGGCATGGCAAGAGGGTGGATTCGCAAGCGTGCTTGAACTAGCTCAAGCCGCTGATTCTCCTTATGCAGTCGGTCATGCTCTAGCGCGCACGCAATACGACATCGATGAATTAGAACTAGCTCGCAGCCTAGATAGCGTTTCTGAGGTGCTTTTTGATGTTGCTCGAGGGTATTTAGGTAGGAAATACCGCGCCGACTTTCCGCGACTCTCTTGGTTGGTAGGCAAGCTCGAGGGCCATCCCTTAGCGCAGGCCCGATTACTCCAACTCGCGGATGACGTTGAAGCCGCTTGGGCAGACTTGGGAAAGCGAAGTAATTTTGTGACTGAGGCCTACTGGAAGGAATTCTATCCGTACGGCCGTGGAGCTGATTTCCCATTCGGTATCTCGGCGGCAAGGCATCTTGCCGAGGCTGGAAGGGTCGCTTTAGCACTTGACGCCCTTTCCCACTACCGAGATGGTAAGGAGGAGATGGATATAGATCTCATCGTAAGTAGCTTTCAGCGCCTCATTGACGCTAAAGACGACGAACTTGGCGTGCTATCTAGTTACGAAGTTAATAACTTGATGGAGCTATTACGGCAATCGGCGGGCGTTGAAGAGGAGACACTAGCGCGGCTGGAATGGGCGCTCCTTCCGATACTGGATTCTGATCCGACAAGCTCCACCCTTCAACAGCGGCTTGCACGAAGCCCGCACTTCTTCATCGAGATCCTGTCACTTCTTTACTCTGGAGAGGACGAAGAGGGTCAGGAGCCATCTCATGTCGATGCGAAAATAGCTACAAATGCGTGGCGGTTGCTCAATGATTGGAAGGTTACTCCAGGTAGTGATCAAAAGTCGCAAGAAATCAATGAGCATGAACTTAGCGCCTGGGTGAGTGAGGCTCAAGGACTTGCGATTACCGCAGGGCGGGGAGGGGTTGCGGATCTTCAAATCGGTCAGATGCTGGCGCGTTCTCACGCTGCAAGTGGTGACGTTTGGCCACCGAGGCCTGTCGCCACCGTGATTGAGGACTTCGCGACTGAAGCTATGCTCCGCGGGTTTAGTATGGGGGCATATAACAAGAGAGGAATAACCAGCCGTGGACTTGAGGATGGCGGCAAGAGCGAACGGGAACTTGCCAAACGGTTTAGAGGCTGGGCAGACGCACTAAAATTTCAGTCACCTAAAACTGCGCGCGTTTTGCGTGAACTGGCGTCGGGCTACGAAGACGAAGGGCGGCGCCGGGACGATGAGGCTCAGCGGTTTCAGGAGGGGTTTGGCTTCGGAAACTAGTTGACCGTGACGATCACAAGTGCTTACTTGCCTCAGCTTGCTACTGGGAGCATCCTCGAATCCATGTCGCCTCTCCTCCTCGCCGGGCTCGCCGGCCTGCTGTCCGGGCTGTCGCTCGTCGTCGGATCCCTCGTCGCGTGGTTCGTGAAGGTGCCGCGCGAGGTCGTCGCGCTCGTGATGGCGTTCGGCGCCGGCGTGCTGATCTCGGCGCTGTCGTTCGACCTGGTCGACGAGGCGGCGGGGAGCGGCGGCGTGATCCCCACGCTCGGCGGCTTCGTCGCGGGCGCGGTGGTCTACGTGGTGCTCGACCAGATCCTCGAGCACGGCGGGTTCCGGCGGAAGCACCACGGGAAGTCGACCGGTGGGGGCGGCACCGGCGTGGGGATCGCGCTCGGCGCCCTCCTCGACGGCGTGCCCGAGACGGCCGTGCAGGGGCTCAGCCTCACGGGCGGCGGGGCGCTGAGCATCGGCGTGCTGGTGGCGGTCGTGATCTCGAACTTCCCCGAGGGCATGTCGAGCACGGCCGACCTCAAGGAGAGCGGCCGGAGCGCGCGCTACGTGTTCGGCCTCTGGATCTCCATCGCCGTCGTCTGCGCGCTCTCGTCCCTCGGCGGCTACGCGCTGCTCGGCGGCCTGCCGGAGAGCGGGCAGTCGGTCGTGATGGCGTTCGCGGCCGGCGCGATCCTCGCGATGATCTGCGACACGATGATCCCCGAGGCGTTCCGCAAGGCGCAGGCGCTCACCGGCCTCGTGACGGTGCTCGGCTTCGTGGCGAGCTACGCGGTGCACCAGGCGGGGTGACGGACACACGCTCCCGTGCCGCCCGCGGCAACCGCCCTCCCTCGTCCGCACTCCCCCGGTGGACGTGGTCGAGGACGGAGGTATGAGGCGCGAGTCCCACTTCAGTCGCTGATCAGCCGTCTCGCCTCGCTCGCACGAACACTCCTCGCATCACGAATACGATGCGAGGAGCGTTCGTGATCAGGATGACGTCACTGAACGCGGGACGTCTGGAAGCTCCATTCCTGAGCCGGAGCATCGAAGGCTGCTGATTCGCCCTGCTTGATGAGATTGCACCCGGAGTTCTCCAAGTACTGCGTCGTCGTCCCGCTGTACTTGACGGCCCCCAGGGCGAGCCGTCCGAGTACGTAGTCGCTCGGGACGGTCCACGAACCTCCGTTCGTCGTCGTGCCGGTCTTGCTGACGCCGATCGTGACGCCGACGTCCTGCTGGACGCTGGCCACGACGCTGCTCAGCGACACGCTCGTGGTGGCGTTGATACTGCCGGAGACCTCGAACGAGACTGTCGTATCGATCTGCAACGTCACACCCGGCCCGCCCGTGACAGAGCTCATGGAACCCGGCGCTTGAGTGAATACCGAGGACACCCCGGTGGTCTTGTAGACGATGTTGCTCCCCGAGCACTCGGCATTCGGCCTCACCTGGCCATCATCCTTCGACGACACAGGCGCTGCCGAAGCCGACGAGCCTGAGACGGCGATGAATAGCGCAGTGAGTGCCAATGCCCCGATTGCTTTCTTCATTTTTCCCCCTATTTCGACGCAGTGACTGTCACTGCTGTCGCGGTATCGCCAAGATCCAGTATCGAACGTCGGGTCCGACGTCGAGATCCACGACCAGAGGTCCCTCCCCTTCAGGGACCGGAATGCTCCCGTTGCTCTGGAAGTCAGGAGTGCACGCTCCCGAGTAGAACGTTCCGACGGTCACGGTGAAGTCCCCCGCAGAGCAGGCGACGTAAAAGGTGATCTGCGCGCCGCCACCTTCTGGCCTGTCGATCGTGAACTTCTGAGGCCCTGCACCCTCCTGGTGGAGAAGGGGCTGGACGGTGTCGGCGACGAAGCTCCCGGACCCCCTCGTGGTGACCCGATCCAATGGATCTCGGACCGCTTGAGCCTCGAGCGGCGGCGTGCTCTCCGCGCTGTCGCCATGTGCTGAGGGTGACGTGCTCGTGTCGACACCTCCGGAGGACGTGCCGGTGCAGCCCCCGAGCAAAGCGCTCAACGTCACGGCGGCGATCACCGTGGAAACCCTGGATCTGAATGTCAAAACGAACCCCCGTCGCGTGATGGCGTGGATCCATGACAGCACTCATGTGACCTGCGCACAACACATCACCGTTTGTTTGACAAAACGGGTGCTCGGACTACGATCCAGAACGCCCCGCGTCCCCGAATATGAGGACAACGCGCGGCACGAACGTCTCGACGCAGGTGCATCTCAGAGTCGATTCGGTGGCCCTGAATCAGTCTCCGCATCGGATGTGACGAGCTCCGGACGTCGATGCAGCAAAGGTTGAGCTTCGTCCGCGTGGCAGCAGCGTCCCGCCTCTCAGGAGAAGAACGAAGGAGGAGTCCCGCCGCGTCAGTCCTCCGCGGGCCGGTCGCGCGGCGACAGGTTGAAGCGGCGCAGCGCCTGGGCGAGCCGCTCGACATCGTCGGTGTCCCACGCGTGGAGGCGGTTCTGGAGCCGGCCGCGCGTGCTGGCGCGCACCGCCTCGAGGCGCTCCTCGGCGCGCGGCGTGAGGCTGAGGATGGTGGAGCGGCGGTCCGCGGGATCCGGCTCGTCCTGCACGAAGCCCTCCTCGCGCAGCACCCGGAGGTGCCGGCTGACGGAGCTCTTGTCCATGAGGAGGCCGGTCGCGACGGCGCCCGCGGACGCCGGCCCGTCCGTGCGCAGCCACCGGGCGACCGCGAAGGCGCCGGGCTGGAGGCCGGGGTGGAACAGGGCCGCCTCCTCGACGCGGAGGGAGCGGATGGACATGAGGAGGCCGGCGAGCTCGGCGGCGACGGCGGACACGGCGGCCTCGCGCTCGTCCGCGGCGGGAGCTCGGTCTGCACCGGCGGACGGGGGATTCACGAAGGGAACCCTAACCGACCCGGATCAGGGGGTCCGGTACGCGTTGCGCCCGGCCGTGGAGGTGGCGAGCTCGGTGACCGAGAACGGCGTCCCCGTCACCGCGTCGGCGACCCGCAGGCCGAGCCGCAGCGCCGTCACGGTGTACTCCGCGCTCGTGCTCCGGCCGATGGCGGGGAGGTACGTGGATCCGGCGGGCGCCCCGGCCTGGTCCGGCTGCACGTTGACCTGCAGCGAGAGGACGCGCGGCAGGGCGTTGACGAGCGATCCGACGCCCGTGACGGCGCCCGCGGAGACGGCGGCGAGGTTCGTGCCGAGGTTCGTGACCGGCACCGCGAGACCGGTGGTGACGGCGTTCCGCACGGGCGCGACGAGCCCGGTGGTCAGCGAGGCCACCAGGCGATCGCCGAGCGCCGAGACGGATCCCAAGCCGAGCGCCGAGAGCAGCCCCGCCACGACCGAGCCCAGGGTCCCGAGGCTGAGGGCCGTCGCCGTGACCGTGAACTGCTTGCCCGCGACGAGGTCGGCGAGGGTGCCCGAGAACTGCGACCGCAGCGCGAGGACCGGGATCGGGCTGCCGAGGAGCGGCTGCAGGGTCACGTTCGCGGTCACGTCGACGACGACCGTGACCTTCTGGAGCGCCGTCGTCATGGCGGCCCGGATGTCGGCGCTGCGCTGGTCGATCAGCGCGCCGACGCTCGCGGCCACCGTGCTCAGCGTCGCCGCGTCGACGAGGATCTCCGTGTTCGGCGCCTTCCCGTTGAGCCCGTTCGGGCCCCTGCCGAGGAAGTAGGCGAGGTCGACGGTCACGGTGCCGGTCGCGAGGTCGACGGCCACGCTGCCGTCGGCGCTCCGCAGCGGGGCCGTGAGCAGGGGCGCGACCGCCGTGGCCGCCGCGTCGACGCCCGTCACGCTGACCGTGCCCGTCAGCGCCGTGAGGCCGAGGGTGCTGCCGATGCCGCCGAGCGTGGAGAGGATCGTGCTGCGGATGGCGTCCGCGATCGCGCCCGTGGGCGTCGTCGTGGAGGAGCCGCTGGTGAGCAGCGCGGCCGCGGCCGTGACGCCGGTGGTCGCGGCGGTGGTCGTCGTGCCGGTGATGCCGCGGACGGCCGGGCTCACGGCGGTGAGCTCGAGACCCGCGATGCCGTACTGCCGGGTCGAGCCGGGCAGGGATCCGTTCCCCCACACCGCGTTCCGGCGCCCGCTGCACCAGTCGAGGACCGAGCTGGAGGCGACGGCGCCGAGCGCGAGCCGGGTGGTGGTGAGGGCCGAGGTGCCGGTGGTCGCGTTGACGCTCGCGAGCACCCGGTCGAGGTCGATGGTCGCGCGGCCGGGCAGGGCGGGGGACGTGGGGGTCCCGGTGACGCCGACGGCGCCCGAGTTCGAGACGAGGCCGCTCGCGGCGGCGGACGTGCCGGTCTCGGTGACCCGCACGTACTGGTTGAGCGCACCCGCGGATCCGGCGGGGAGGCCCGCGTTCAGACCCGTGAGGTCGAGCGTCGCGGTGGTGCCGAGGGCCTGCGCGACGAGCGGGTTGACGTACACGCCGGTGGCCGGGCTCGGCGCGCTCGCGGGCGTGGGCTGCGATCCCGGGCGCGCGTCGTCGACGGCGGAGAGGCCGGCGAGGCTCCCGGCCGCGTCGAGGTTCGTGCCGATCAGGCTGCCGCGGAGGAAGCGCGCGGACGCGGTGGTCGTGAAGCCGGTGCTGGTGCCGCAGGTGAGGTTCTCCGTCGCGACGCGCGACTTCATCCACTCGGCGTCGCGCCAGGCGGCCTCCGACGGGACGACCGGGGGCGTGACGGCACCGGCGACGAGCGCGACGGCGACCCCCGCGGCGACGAGGGCGGGGCGGCGGAGGCCGGTCGGGCCGGAGAGGCGGCGGAGGGCGGGGAGGGCGCGGAGGCCGCCCGCGAGGAGGCGGCGGAGGATCGGCGTGCGCGGCGCGCGGCGACGGGCGTCGCGGCGACGGGGGGCGGCGGTCACGCGGCCACCTCACCGGGAGCGGCGTCCACGCGGCGGGCGCGGTTCGCGCGGCGGGCGCGGTTCGCGCGCCGGGCGGGGGCGCGACGGCGTCCCGCGCCGCCGCGCGCGAGCAGGCCGAGGCCGAGCGCGCCGACCGCCACGAGCGCGAGCGATAGCACGTCGAGCGCGTTGCCGGTACGCGGCAGGATCCCCGCGAACCCCGTGGTCCCTCCCACGGGCGGAGCCGCCGCGTCCACGGGCACGGGCACCGCGGCGGGATCGGCGCTCTCGGCGTGCAGGCCGACCGCGACGGTGCCGGAGCGGCCCATGATCCGCTCGTCGCCGCTGTCGGCGGGATCGACCGAGGCCGTGAGCATCAGGTGCTCGCCCGCGGCGGCGGTGATGTCCGGCAGGTCCATGCGGTCGGTCGACCCGCGGAACTCGCGGAGCGGGGTGGGCGCGAGGACGGAGGCGGTGCCGCTGGCGCAGGTGGGCGCGGTGCGCGGCGCAGCGGTGGCGGGGGGCACCCACTCGTCGTCGCAGCGGTCCACCTGGAGGAGCACGCCGCGGTCGAGGTCGGCGAGCTCCCCGCCGGAGCGGATCTCCACGGCGAGCGTCGCCGACTCGGCGTCCGCGATGCCGGCGTCGATGATCCAGTGGCCGTGCTCGCCGGGTGCCACGTCGAGGAAGGCGGCGGTCCACTCGGAGGAGACCGAGAGCCGGCCGGGCATGCCGGTGTCGGGCGTGTCGAGGATGGCGGCGGTGGCGCGGGCGCCGATCAGCGACAGCCCGCCGACGAGGGCGAGCACCGCGGCGGCGGCGAGCATCCCGCGGAGGGGTGCCCGGGCCGCGTCAGCGCGCACGGCGACCGGATGCGCGACGGGCGCGGTCGCGCGGACGCAGGGCGTCGGCGGCTAGGGGCGGGGTGGCGGGTGCGGCTGCGGGCGCGGCAGCGGCGGGCGCGGGCGGAGCAGCAGCGGGGGCGGCGGCCGGCACGGCGGGAGCGGCGGCGGCCGCGGGAGCCGACGGGTCAGCCGGCGCGGCGGAGGCGGCGGGCGGCACGGGCATGCCCGTCGGCACGGCCGCGGCGTCCCCCGAGCGCAGCGGCACGAAGGACGACCGGCGGGTCGGACGCGTGTCGGCGGCGCGCGCGGCGCGCGGCGCGTCCACGGAGCGCGCCGAGTGCGCGGCGCGCGGCGCCGGAGCGGACATCGACGTCTCGGCGGCACGGATCGAGCGCCGGGTGCGAGGAGCGGCGGCAGGGGGCGCGGCAGACGCAGCAGCGGCGACAGCGGGCGCGGCAGGCGCAGCGGCAGGAGGCGCGGCAGCGGCAGCGAGCGCGGCAGACGCAGCAGCGGGAGCAGGCGCGGCCACGGGCGGCACCTCCGGGGATCGGCGGGCGCGCGTCGGCCGGGGCGCATCCGCGGCACGCGCCGAGTGGGCGGCTCGCGGCGCGTCGGCGGGGCGCTCCGGGCGCGCGCCACGGGACGCGCGAGCGGCATGGGCCGCGTGCGACTCCCGCGCCGTCTGGGCGGCGCGCGCCGCGTGGTCCGAGCGGCGCGACCGGGCGCGACCGGCCGAGGCGGCGGCGCGCGCCTCGCGACGGCTCGTGGGAGTGGGCGCGGTGGTGGATGCGGCGCCCGCCGGCGCAGCGGCGACGGCCGTCGCATCCGGGCCCGTCGTGACGCCGGCCCGCGCACCGACAGCCGGTGCGGCATCCGACGCACGCGCAGCCGCCCGGGTCAGCGCGGACCGGCGGGCGCGCGCCGGCGCGGACATGGCCGCCGCGGTGGCGACGTGCCGGTCCTCGTCGGGATCGGCGTCCGGTCCGGCATCCGCCCCCGCGACCCGGCGCCCGCGGCTCCGGCCCGACGGCAGCGACGTCCCGACGAGCAGCAGCAGCAGCGCCCCCGCGAGCCCGATGAGCACGAGCGGCGTGTGCAGGATCCGGTTGGCGTAGCCGAGGTACGGCACGCCGAACACGACGCGGTCCGCCGACGCGATGACGTACGGCGCGGGATCGGCGGTCTCGTTCGCGTCGCCCTGGAGGACGACCTGGCGGGCGGCCGGGTCCTGCGGGTCCACGCCCGCGGTCGGCTGCTCGACCTCGCCCGTGACGGCGCCGATCGAGATGATGCGGTGCGTGACCGGCAGGTCGTACCCCGGCCGCTGCACCTTGATGACGTCGCCCACCTCGAGGTCGGCGGCGGGCACGGCGTCGGCCATGATCGCGACGGACCCGGTCGGCAGCGTCGGCGCCATGGACCCGGTCAGCAGCACCACGAGCGAGAGCCCGAGCATCCGCGACAGCACGGTCCACGCGATGACCACCACGCCCGCGAGCCCCAGCAGCGTGATGACGACGTCGCGCACGACGACGCCGACGGTGCGCCGGGGCCGCGCCCGCGCGCGGGCGGCCGCGACGGCGTCACGGCGGGCGGCCGCGAGCGCGTCGCGGTCCCCTCTCCGTGTCGCCGTCACGGCGCCCTCGGCGGTCATGGCACGGGCCCGATCCGGCTAGTTGACCGACGCGACCGACGTGCCGGCGAACTCCCACGCCGGCGTGACCGCGCGGCCCTGGAGGGCGTCGACCGTGGTGCCGGCCGGCAGGGTCGGTGCCGTGGGCAGCGTGATCTCGAAGCAGTAGTACTGCACCGACGTGCTGTTCGCGGCCAGGGCCTGCGTCTGCGCCGCGGTCGGCTCGGCCGTGGCGAGCGGGCCGGCGGCGATGACGTTGGCGGCCGTGGCGAACGACGTCGCGTCGCAGGTGGCCGAGGTCGCCGAGGTCGCGACCCGGAGGTTGAGCGCGCCGAGGAGGAGGTTGTTCGCGTCCACGGCCGCGTTCGCGGTGCCGGTGGCGGGCTCGGAGTCCTGCAGGAGGAGCGTTCCGGCGACGGATCCCGCGGAGGTGCGGAGCGCGACGGGCGCGTAGACCGTGTTGCCGGGGATGAGCGCGAGGGCGCCGGGCGAGAACGTGAGGTCCTGGCCGGGGTTGGTCTCGTTCTGCGTGAAGCCGGTGGAGGCGAAGGGCGCGACGACGTTCTGCTCGACCTCGAAGGTCGAGGTGCCGAGGCCGGGGCCGCTGCCGTTGCCGCCGCCGAAGACCCACTCGGAGTCGGTCCAGGCGGCGAGGGTGGCCGTGACGCCGAGGCCGAGGACGAGGCCCCCGGACAGGAACGCCATGGTCTTGGTGCGACGCGACATGCGCGGACGCTCTGCGTGAAGTGCCATGAAGGTGATCCCCCTGATAGTGCGGGCCCCGCATCCGGCTCGCGGATCGTCCTGCCCCCTGCGTCGCCACGAATCGGGCGACATCGTGACGCTAGGTCGGCGATCCGCCGCCGCCGAGGCCGACGGGGGACAACCGGTACCGGCCGCGTCGATCACCAGTGGCGCGGGGGATCCGCGGGTCCGACTACCGAGGCGGGGTCTGTGCCCCGTACGAGGGTCCGGAGGTCCCTCCCCCGCGATTCCGGGCCGGAACGGCTCCCCTGGTAGCCTCGTCCGCGCAGGCGGGGACGACGAAGGCGAGCCACATGACCGACGACACGCAGGATCCGGGCCCCCGAGACGGCGCCGCACGCGACGGGGGCGCTTCCGAGCCCCCCATCCTGAGCCGACGCGAGCTGCGTCGCCGCCAGCAGGAGATGGAGCAGAACCGCGGATCCGGCGACTCCGGAGACGCGCACCGGTGGGTGGATCCCTTCCCCGCCGTCCCCCGCACCTCCGAGGGCGGGCTGTTCGGGCCCGACCGCGTGCGTCCGGGATCCACGGCCGTCGCTCCCGCCCACGTGCCCGCCTCCTTCGACGACGAGGCCGACGGCATCGACGACCTCGCGGCGCCCGGCGCGGCGGGGGCCGACGCGGCCGCCGACCTCCCGATCGACGCGGTCGACGCGGTCGACGCCCGCGAAGACGAGGACACGGACACCGGCGACGTCGAGATCGTCGGCACGCGAGCGTTCGACGAGCTGTTCGTCGACGACGAGCGCGAGGCCGAGATGGACGCCGCCGAGGACGCGGACGACGCGGCCGAGGAGCTCCCCGCGGGCGCCTCCGCGCACGGCGACGCCCCCTCCCCCTTCGACGCGTTCGTCGCGCCGGCGGTCGGATCCGCGTGGGCCGTCCCCGCGCCCCAGGCCGACGACGCGCACCCGTTCCGGATGCCGCTGCGTCCGTCGACCGAGGGCGACGGCGATGGCGCGTCCGCGGACGACGCGAGCACGGACGGCGTGACGGCATCCGAGCCGACGGACACGCGGCAGGTCCCGATCACCCCCGCGGTCCCCGAGCGCACCGCCCCGGCGCCCGCACCCGAGCCGCACCCGATCTCCTCCCTCCCCCCGGCGCCCGCCGACACCGAGGAGCCCGCCGACGACCGCCGTCCCGGCAGCGACCTCACGGCGTTCCCCGACGCGGATCCGCAGCGCTACGTCATGCGCACCCCCCGCGCCGACGCCGCCACGAGCAGCCTCACCCTCTTCCCCGAGCAGACCGGCCAGCGCCCGCCGCGCGGCCCGGTCGTCGCGCGCACCGGCTTCCGCGGCTTCCTCAACAGCGTCACGGGCGGCGTCTTCAAGATCGCGCCCGGCGCCGAGGAGGCCGCCGCGAACGCGGAGGTCACCCGGCGCGAGGGCGACGAGCGCGTGATCCGCCAGGCCACGTGGTCGCGCGCGGTCAGCGTGCTGGTCGCGAACCGCAAGGGCGGCGTCGGCAAGACGCCCACCTCCCTCATCCTGGGCGGCGTGCTCGGCTCCATCCGCGGCGGATCCGTCGCCGTGGTCGAGGTCACCGACGATCCCGGAGCGCTCGGCTACCGCGCCGAGGGCCAGCCGACCCGCGGGCTCGGCGAGCTCGTGCGCGACCGCGACGAGATCCACAGCGCCGGCCAGCTCGCCGGCTACACGGCGCCGCAGACGAGCTTCGCGTCCGTCGTCGCGTCCGTCGGGCCGCGTCGCGAGCTCACGGGCGACGACGTGATCGGCGTCTCCCGCCTCATCGACGAGTACTACGCGATGCGCGTGATGGACTCCGGCAACCAGCCGTCGTCGTCCGCCTTCCGCGGTGCGATCGAGGTCACCGACGTGCTCGTCGTCCCCGTGCTCAACGCGGGCGACGCGGTGCTCGAGGCCGTCGCGCTGCTCGACTTCCTGCGCGAGCTCGGCGGCCACGCGGCCATGCTGGCCGACAACGCCGTCATCATCCGCCTCCACGACGGACGCCCGGAGGATCCGGCGGTCGTCGCGCGCATCGACCGCATCCTCGAGGACGCCCGCCCGGCCCAGATCTTCACGGTGCCGTACGACGCGCACATCGCCGAGCGCGGACCGATCTCGCTCGCGTCGCTCGACCCCGAGGTGGCGCGCGCCTTCACGGCCGCGACCGCGGGCGTCGTGCAGCGCCTGGCGCACGCGGTCCGCTGACGGGCGCGTCCGAGGGCGGATCCGGGCCGGCCGGACCCGGGTCCGGGTCAGCCGGGCGCGGGCCCACCGGGCGCGGCCCGCGGATCCGCCGCCCGCTCGACCGGGAGATCCTCGCGCTGGCGGTGCCCGCGCTCGGCGCGCTCGTGGCCGAGCCGCTGTTCCTCCTCACCGACACGGCGCTCGTCGGCCACCTCGGCAGCGCGCCGCTCGCGGGCCTCGGCATCGCGAGCGTGATCCTTCAGACGATCGTCGGCCTCCTCGTCTTCCTCGCGTACGCGACCACGCCCACGGTCGCGCGACGGCTCGGCGCGGGCGACCGGCCGGGCGCGATCCGCGCGGGCATCGACGGCCTGTGGCTGGCGCTCGCGCTCGGCGCGGTGGTGCTGGTCGTGGGGCTCGTGGTCGCGGATCCGCTCGTGCGCGCCCTCGCCGACACCGGCGGCGCCGACGCGGATCCGGCCGCGACCGCCGCCGTGGTCGACGCCGCGCGCACCTACCTCGGCATCTCGCTCGCCGGCATGCCCGCGATGCTCCTCGTCATCGCCGCGACCGGCCTCCTCCGCGGCCTCCAGGACACGCGCACCCCGCTCGTCGTCGCGGTCTCGGGCTTCGCGGCCAACGCGGCGCTCAACGCGTTCCTCATCTACGGGCTCGGGTTCGGCATCGCCGGATCCGCGTGGGGCACCGTCATCGCGCAGTGGGGCATGGCGTCGGTCTTCGTCGCGATCGCGGTGCGCGCGGCCCGGGAGAACGGCACGACCCTGCGGCCCGGCCTCCGCGGGGTCGCGCGCTCGGCGGCGTCCGGCGGCTGGCTGCTGGTGCGCACGGCGTCGCTCCGGGCGGCGATCCTCGCGACGGTGGCCGTGGGCGCGGGCCTCGGGGTCACGGGGCTCGCGACCCTGCAGATCGCCCTGACCCTCTTCTCGACCGTCGCGTTCGTGCTCGACGCCCTGGCCATCGCGGGCCAGGCGCTCGTCGGCCACGGGCTCGGCGCCGACGACGTGCCGCGCGTCCGCGCCGTGTCCCGCCGGCTGGTGCAGTGGGGCGTGGGCCTCGGCGCGATCCTCGGCCTCGTGCTCGCGGCGCTCTCGCCGCTGCTCGGGCCGGTCTTCACGGGCGACGCGGACATCCACCGCATGCTGACCGCCGTGACCCTCGTGCTCGCCGTCGGCCTGCCTGTCGCCGGCTACGTGTTCGTGCTCGACGGCGTGCTGATCGGCGCCGGCGACGCCCGCTACCTCGCCCTCGCGGGCCTCGTGAACCTCGCGATCTACGCGCCCGCCCTGATCCTCGTGGCCTGGCTCACCGAGACCGGCCGCGTCGCCGGCACCCCCGCCCTCCTCGCGCTGTGGGCGGCCTTCGGCCTCGTCTACATCGGCGCCCGGGCGCTCACGCTGGGCCTGCGGGCGCGCGGCGACCGGTGGATCGTGACGGGGGTCGCGCGGGCCTGACGCGCGTCAAAGCGACCTCCACGCGCGGTCATCCGGGACCCACGTCCCCTGCGCCTCACCCCGGAGTGCCGGTGCGAGCATCATGTTGACGAGCTCCTCCGCCGCACGCCAGCCCAGCCCGAAGCCGCTGAGGCCTCGCGCGACTCGTGCGAAGCCCCGCTGGATCTCCGGCGAGGCGTCCACGGCGAGGAACGGCTCGAGACGGCGCTCCCGGATCTGCTGCTCCGTCGCCTCGCGCAGGAGAAGCCCATCGCAGGGAAGGTGCATCGCGATGAGCGCGAGATCGACCAGGTCCTTCGCTCGGGAGGAGCGTCCATCTCCGCCTGCGTGGTCCCGCTCCATCATCGCGGCGGCCTTGTCCGCGATCTGCTGCTCGACGGAGATCATCGCGTAGTCGACGACGGGAACCGGCTTGCCGAGCGGCACCCGGAAACGTGGCGCAGCTCTGATCACCGACACCCCGATGCGCTCGTGGACGGCGAGGTCGACCTTGATCGCGAGTCCTGGGACCTCGTCCAACTCGAACCGCAGCGAAGTGACGGCGAGCGCGGGCTGGTCTCCCCTGTCTCCGTCGACGCGCCTCATCAGGCGAAAGGAGAGCCGATCCCCGATGTCGACCGCAACGAGTTCGGCGAGGTGCGCGACGGCAGCCTCCAGGCCCATCCGCCCGCTCTCCAGATCGATGTCCACGGTGGCGCGACCGGCCGGGATGAAGGCCAGCATCCGCGTGCCGCCCTTCAACATGAACGCCGGATCGGCGCGCGCGAAAACTCGACCGAGGAACCGGTCGAAGACCAGGTAGGTCCTCAGATCGGAGACGGAGACGCCGAGCGCGGGAGCCGCACGCCGTGCAGCCGCCGAGATGGCGCGCATGGTGTCCGCCGGGCGCCGATATGCGTCATCTGCTGTCACGATGATGTGGCCCCCTCCGTCCTGCCGCCCTCCTCTTCGAGCGCAGACCTCGTCGCAGCGCGCAGGGCATCATGCACCAGCTCATCGATCGTGGAGCGAGGGAATGTCGGGGCGGTCGTCCCCGCCAGCGCAGCCGGCGTCGCAGAGAGGAGCTCTCGCGACATCAGCGGTTGGAGGCCCCGGGCCATCGAGGCGATCGCATCATGGACCGGCAGCATCGCCGCCCGGACAATCCGCCTCTCATCAGCACGCAGCGGTGCCAGGACCTCCTCCAGCTGCGCGTCGAAGGATCGGATGAACCGCTGAGCCAGATCGGCATGCACCGTCAGACCCTCAGGATCACGGCCGTCGACGCCGGACAGCGCTCGGAGTCGGCGGTACAGGGCTGCGCCGTCGACGAAACCCAGACGAGGAGCGCGACGCTCGAGGTGCGAGATCAACGCCGGCACGTCGAGGTCCCCGCGAGACCGTTCCGCATCGCCGAGCGCATCGGCGACCAGGCTGAGGTCCGACCCGTCCGTCTCGAGCAGATCGGCGAGGGTCCGCTCCCGAGTCGTCACGGGGAGGCCGTCGACGACGGTCACATCCGCGGGAGGCAGGTCCGACACCCGGAATCGCACGTCCGTAGCGCGGGTCTGCTTGCGAGCCCTGGTCCAGAAGGTGAAGGGCGCCGGTTTCACGTCACCCATCTCATGCACCCACGCCGAGGCGGCACCGCCCACGACGACATCCGGATCCCGACGACGTTCTCGCGCCGGCACGGCGGGCGTCGAGGCGAGCCAAGCAGCACGGAGATCGTCTCGCCCATCCATCGCCGAGGTCGAGACCTTGTACACGCCATTGCGGATGCGTTCCAGCGACCCGGAACTCTCTCGCCGTGTGAGCGTGCTTCGCGCGACGCCGGCCGCGCTCGCCTGCGCGGCGGTCACCAGCCCCCATTGCTCGGAGGCGAGTTCCTCGAGCGTCCGGGTTCCCTGGGTGGCCATGCTGCAATTCTATGCGTAAACGCAACAAATGCAGCAATACAGGATGTGTTCCTGATGAGCCTCAGTACATCGCGAGCGGCCCCGCGCCCGCGGGCGCCGGGAACGCGCGGTCGAGCTCTGCCAGCGTCTCGTCCGGGATCACGAGGTCGAGCGCCGCGCGGTTCTCGGCGACGTGCGCGGCCGTCGCGGCCTTGGCGGTCGCGAAGACGTGCGGCGCCTGCCGGACGACCCACGCGAGCGCGAGCTGGCCCGCGCTGACGCCGAGGGGCTCCGCGAGGGCGGCGAGCGTCGGATCCGTCGCGAGCCGGCCCTGGTCGAGCGGCGAGTACGCCATGACGGGCATGCGGCGGTCGCGAGCCCACGGGATCACGTCGGCCTCGGGTCCGCGCTGGGCGAGGTTGTAGAGCACCTGGTCGGTCTGCACGGCGTCTCCGCCGGGGATCGCGGCGAGCTCGTCGAGGGCGCGGGCGTCGAGGTTGCTGACGCCCCACGCGCGGATCAGGCCCTCCTCCACGAGCTCCTGCATCGCGGCGACCGTGTCGGCGAGCGGGTGGGATCCGCGCCAGTGCAGGAGGTAGAGGTCGAGCCGGTCGGTGCCGAGGCGCGCGAGGCTGCGGCGCGCCGCCTCCCCTGTGCCGCGGCGCGACGCGTTCGACGGCAGCACCTTGCTGATGAGGAACACCTCGTCGCGGCGGCCGGCGATCGCCTCGCCGACGAGCTCCTCGGATCGCCCGCTGCCGTACATCTCGGCGGTGTCGATCGCGGTGAGGCCCGCGTCGAGGCCGGCGCGCAGGGCGTCGAGCTCGGTGGAGCGGGCGGCGCGGTCGTCGCCCATGTTCCAGGTGCCCTGCGCGAGGGCGACGGCGGTGCGGCCGTCGGGGAAGGTGGTCGTGGGGATCCAGGTGTCAGCCATCGCGTCCATCCTCGTCCGTCGGGGCGGGTCCGGCCAGGTCCCGCGGCGCGCCTCAGCGGACGCGCGGCGTCGCCGCGACGCCCGCGCGCGTCACAGCGGGTCCGCGTGCTCCGGCGGCCACACCACGGCGAAGCGCTCGAAGACGATCTCGTCGTCCTCCGACCAGGCGGCGCCGCGGGCCGCGCTCACGCGCTCCCAGTAGATGCGGTGCTGCGTGCGCCAGCTCTCGAGGGAGAGATCGTCCTCGCCCTCGTCGCGCGCGAAGGCGGCGTCGGCGCTCGTGAAGGGGCCGACGCGGAGCTCGGTGCTGCGGATCACGATGCGCGGCGCCCCGGTGCTGTCGCAGGCGATCCAGTGCGACCCGATCCGCGGCACCTCGTCGCCGCGCGCCAGGAAGTCGGCGACCAGCTCGGCGGTCGCGCGCTTCCGGCCCGACAGCACGATCCCGAGCAGCTCGTCGGCGAGCCGGGCGTGGTCCCCGAAGTGCTCGACCGTGTGCTCGGGCCCGGCCGCGACCGCCTGGGGGTGCGCCTCGGCGTACGCGCCCCACATGCGCGCTGCCGCCTCGAGGTCGGGCGGGGAGACGGGCGCGGTCGCATCGCTCATGGGTCCGATGCTCCCACGCAGCCCGGCCGCGGCGGCGGGGCGGGATCCGTCAGCGCGCCCGCGCCACGAACACCATCACCCGCGACGCCTCCGTGAGCGGGCCGCGCGCGAAGTCGCCGTGCACCGCATCCACGTCGAAGCCGGCGTCGTCGAGCTGGGCCGTGAGCGTCGCGCGGTCGCGGAACGCGAAGGGCTGGACGTCGGACACCACCTCGCCCGTCGCGACGAACCGGCTGTGGAAGACCACCCGCACGACGCCCGGCCCCGTCTCCTCGGCCTCCATCCATTCCTCGAGCGGGCCGTGCGCGGTGTCGCGGGTCGTCGCCGGGCCCGCCCACGACTCCCACGCGCGGTCGGCCGGGTTCCGGCTCTCGAAGGTGAGCGTGCCGCCCGGGCGGAGGGCGCGGCGGAGGTCGGCGAGGGTGCGGATCCACTCGGGGTCGGGGATGTGCTGCACGACGTTGCCGGTCAGGAAGGCGAGGTCGAACGGGCCCGCGGGGAGGACGCGGCTGTCGCCGTGGATCCACTCGACCGCATCGCCGCCCGGCCGGGAGCGGGCGACGTCGAGCATGGCAGCCGACGGGTCCACCCCCACGACCCGGCGCCCGGCGGTCGCCAGCGAGACGGTGAGCATGCCCGTGCCGCAGCCGAGGTCGACGATCGACCGCGCGCCGACCTCCTCGGCGAGCGCCCGGTCGAAGTCGTGGTCGGGGCCGTCGGGGTTGTCGGCGTCGTACAGCGCGACGAGGCGCGGATCGAGGGAGGTCACGGGCCCGACGCTATCGGCGGCGCGCCCCTAGCCTGATGCCGTGACCGACGATCCCCACCAGCCGCCCGCCGGCGACGCCCGCGCTCGCCGCCGTCCCGACGCCGAGCAGCGCTCCGAGGCGCTCAAGGAGCGGATCTACGTCACGTTCACCGCGCTCGCGGTCACCATCGCGATCGGGCGCGACGCGGAGCACGCGACCGTGGGCGGCGCCGCCACGACGCTCCTGCTCACCGTCGTCGGCACGCTCCTCGCGGTGTCGGTCGCGGAGTTCATCGCGCAGATGGTGCGCGACGGCGAGGTGCCGGACCGGCGCGACGTGGGCCACATCCTCTACGTATGCGCCAGCTCGCTCGGGGTGCTGCCCGTGCCGATGGCGGTCCTCGGCCTGTCCGCGCTCGGCGCGCTCGACCTGGCGGCGGCCCTGCGGATCATCTCGTTCGCGCTCGTGGCGACGCTGGTGCTCGTGACGCTGATCGCCGTCCGCCGCCTCCGCGTGGGCCTCGGCGTGAAGCTGCTCGTGCTCGCGGGCGTCGCGGTGCTCGGTGCGGCGGCGCTCGCGGTGGAGCTGGCCGTCCACTGATCCGCTCGGCGTCGACGCCGGGACGCTGGGATCCGTCCGACGTAGCGTGAGGCCATGACCGCGTCCCGGCTCCCCGTGCACCTCGAGACCGCCCGCCTCCGGCTGCGGCCGCTGGGACCTGCCGACGCCGACCTCGTCCACCGCCTCTGGGTCGAGCGCGACCCGCGCCATCCCCCGCATCGCCGCCTCGACGCCGCGGGCCACCCGTCGCGCGACGAGGTGCGCGACCGCCTGACGGTGCAGGAGGAGGAGTCGCTCCGCACGGGCATCGGGCTGCTCGCCGTCGAACGCCGGGACGAGGCGGGCGCGGTCGGGTACTGCGGGCTCGTCGTCGGGAGCGCCTCCGTCGAGGAGCCCGAGATGGCCTTCGAGCTGCTGCGCGACGTGCACGGCTCGGGGCTCGCGACGGAGGCGGCGCGCGCCGTGGTCGAGGCCGCCCGCGCGACGGGACGCACCCGGCTCTGGTCGACCGTGCGCCGCTGGAACGCCGCGTCCCTCCGCGTGCTGGAGAAGGCGGGCTTCGCGGAGAGCGGCCGGAGCACGGCGGATGCCGAGCACGGCGACATCGTGTGGATGGTCTGCGACCTCCGGGATCCGTCGACCGCCGACGCCGAGCCCGAGCGGGTCCGGCCCGCGCGCGACTAGCCGGCGCGCAGCTCGCCCGTCGTCAGCCCGTCGGCCGGCGACTCCCAGCGCACCTCGCCGTCGACGCGCACGTCGGTCGGCGCGAGCCCGAGCCGCCGCGCCACGGCCTCGCTCGCCGCGTGATCCGGGTGGATGTTCGCCCGCACCACCCCGACGCCGTCCTCCCGCAGCCACGCCACCATCGCCGCCGCGCACTCGGCCGCCGCGCCGGATCCCTGCGTCGCGGTCCCCACGAGCCATGCCACCTCGGCCACGCGCTCCGTGCCCTCGCCCTCACCCGTCACGGTCGCCTGCACGAACCCGGCCGCGCGGCCCGTCGCGCGCTCGCGGAGGATCCACACGAGCCACCGCGCGGATCCGTCCGGCGAGCGCCCCGCTGCCTGCCGCGCGAACCGCACCTCGAGCGCGGCAGGCGACGGCGGCTCGCCCCCGGTGAAGCGGTACAGCGCCGGATCCGCCAGCACCCCGACCATCTCCCGCGCATGCGCGACCACCAGCGGCTCGAGCGCGAACCGGGCCGTGGCGAGCACGGGGGCCGGCGTCGTCGTCATCGCCCGAGCCTCCCACGCATCCGCGGCGGCGGCAGGCGATCCCGGACGCGACACCGGATCAGCCGAACGCCTCCGGCAGCGCCGCGGTGAAGGCGTCGAAGTGGCTGTACCAGACGGAGTGCGCGGCGCCCGGGATGCCCCGCACGTCGACGCCCGACGCGGCGAGGCGCGCGGCCTCCTCGGCGCTCACGAAGCGGCTCGGGTCCGGCCGCACGACGATGGATCCGGGCTCCGGCGCCCATGCGTACGACGGGACCGCAGCGAGCGCGACGGCCGTGGCGGGGTCGAACCGCTCGGCGGCGCGGCCCTCGACCTCGCGATCGCGCTCGGAGTACTCGGGTCGCGAGATCCGCAGCGCCTCCGCCGTCCGGCCCCGGCGGTCGCACTCGTAGGCGTCCCGGATCTCGACGGGGTCGCCGCCTCCGGCCGGCGCGAGCGGCGCGTCCACGTAGACGACCACCTCGGGGCGGCGCTCGGGGAAGGCCTCCCCGAGCACGATCCCGCCGAACGAGTGCCCTATGGCGAGGGCGGGTCGTTCGACGCCCGCGTCCGCGACGGCGCGCGTCACCGCCTCCGCCGCCCGCGGGACCGTCAGCTCGGGATCCCGGTCGGAGAGCCCGTGGCCGGGCAGGTCGACGGCGAGCACCCGGTACCCGCGCGCGGCGAGGAGGGGCGCGATCCGCCACCAGCTCTCCGCGGATCCCATCAGCCCGTGGAGCAGGACGGCCGCGCGGGGCCCGGTGCCGGTCTCGTCGATGTGCAGGCGCATCCGGCCATGCAAGCACGGCGGCCCTGGCCGCCCGGGCATGCTGTCCCCGTGCCGAGCCCCTTCACCGCCATGTCCGCCCATGAGCACGTCGCCGCCAACGAGCTGGCCTTCGCGGTCCGCGACGCGAACCCCGTCACGCCCGGCCACAGCCTCGTGATCCCGCGCCGCGAGGTCGCGACCTGGTTCGAGGCGACGCCGGAGGAGCAGGTCGCGATCATGGCGCTCGTCACCGAGGTGAAGGACGGTCTCGAGGCCGAGCTGCACCCGGACGGCTGGAACGTCGGGATCAACGTGGGCGCGGCCGGCGGCCAGACCGTCTTCCACCTGCACGTGCACCTGATCCCGCGCTTCCACGGCGACTCGGCCCAGCCCGGCGGCGACCTGCGCGGGCCGATCCCCGGCCGCGGCCACCACCCGCCCGCAGGCTGACGACACCACTCGGACCTCGCGCCGCACGACCCCGCCGATACGCTGACGACGTGACCCCCCGCGGCGCCCCGACGCCCTCCGCATCCGCCGCCCCCGCCTCGCCGCTCGCGCTCCCCGGCGGCCGCCGCATCGCCGTCCAGTTCGCCGCCATGGGCACCGTCTGGGGTGCGAGCTTCCTCTTCATGAAGGTCGCGCTGGAAGGCGTGTCCTTCGGCCAGGTGTCGTGGACGCGGCTCGTGCTCGGCGCCGTCGCGCTCGGCCTCATCGTCGCGTGGCGCCGCCTGCCGCTCCCCCGCGAGCGCGTCGTCTGGCTGCACTTCGCGGTCGTCGGCGTCGTCGGATCCGCCATCCCCTACTCGCTGTTCGCGTGGGCCGAGCAGCACGTCACGTCGGGCGTCGCGAGCATCTACAACGCGACCACGCCGATCATGACCGCCCTCCTCGCCACCCTCGCCTTCCGCGTCGAGAAGCTGGGACGCCGCCAGCTCGCGGGCATCGCGCTCGGCATCGCGGGCGTCGTCGTGATCATCGGCCCGTGGCGCCTCACCCCCAGCGCGGAGGCCGCCGCGTCCGGCCAGCCGCTCCTCGAGCTCGCGGGCCAGCTCGCGTGCCTCGGCGCGGCCCTCTGCTACGGGATCACGTTCGGCTACCTCCGCCGCTTCCTCACCCACCGCGGCATCCCGGGCGTCGTGACGGCCTTCATGCAGATCGGCATGGGCGCCGCCGCGATGATCCTCGCCACCCCCTTCCTCGCGACCGGACCCATCGCGCTCGACCTCCCCGTCGTCCTCAGCCTCCTGGCGCTCGGCGTGGTCGGCACGGGCCTCGCGTACCTCTGGAACATGAACGTGCTGCTCGCCTGGGGGCCCACGGCCACCTCGACCGTCACGTACATCACGCCCGTGGTCGGCGTGGCGCTCGGGATCCTCGTGCTCGGCGAGACCCTGCACTGGAACGAGCCCGCGGGCGCGGTCCTCGTGCTCCTCGGCGTGCTCCTCGCGCAGGGCCGCCGCCGTGCCGCGCGCGGATCCGCCGCCCCGACCGTGGCCCGATGAGGACTTCCGTATTACGATGAGCGCATGGCGCGCATCATCAACGGTCGAGAAGTCGACGAGTCCCAAGTCGACGAGTGGGTCGACGAGGCGGAGGCGGGATACGACGTCGGCGCGCTCCGCGCGCGCTGGGGACGCGCTCCCCGCGGGGAGTCGGCCGCGAAGGTCATCCCCGTGCGACTCACGGAAGCGGAGCTCGAAGCCGTGATGGCTCGTGCGCAGCGCGAGGGGCTGAACCGCTCCGAGGCCATCCGCGCGGCGCTCGACGCCTGGTCGCACGCCGCGTGATCGTCCGTCCGTCCGCGCGCAAGCACGGTGTGGCGGACGAGGACGCCGTCACCGCGGCATCGACGCCGCTGATCTCGGGTCCCCTCGACGACGAGGAACCGCAGCGTCAGCTCCGCGTGGGCTTCGACACCGCGGCGCGTCTCCTCGAGATCGTCGTGATCGTGTGGGACGACGGGACCGAGGAGATCATCCACGCGATGAGGTGCCGGCCGCAGTACCTCGAGCTCCTGGGCTGAGACGCACCCGGCCGGCACCACCGCGACGCGCACCCCTCCGACGCCCGGCTAGGCTCGCCGGGTGCGTCTCGTCATCGCCCGCTGCTCCGTCGACTACGCCGGCCGCCTCAGCGCGCATCTCCCCCTCGCCACCCGCCTCCTCATGGTCAAGGCCGACGGGAGCCTCCTCGTCCACTCGGACGGCGGCTCCTACAAGCCGCTGAACTGGATGAGCCCGCCCTGCTCCATCGTCGAGGTCGAGCCCGACGACGACCAGGCGCTCGCGGGCGTCCGCGAGATCTGGCGCGTCGTGCAGCCGAAGACGGCCGACATGCTCGTCGTCTCGATCCACGAGGTGCTGCACGACTCCGCGCACGACCTCGGCGTCGACCCGGGCCTCGTGAAGGACGGCGTGGAGGCGCACCTGCAGAAGCTGCTGGCCGAGCAGATCCACCTGCTGGGCGACGGCCACGAGCTCGTGCGCCGCGAGTACATGACCGCGATCGGGCCGGTCGACATCCTCGCGCGCGACGCGAGCGGCAAGTCGGTCGCGGTGGAGCTCAAGCGCCGCGGCGACATCGACGGCGTCGAGCAGCTCACGCGCTACCTCGAGCTGATGAACCGGGATCCGCACCTCGCGCCGGTCACGGGCGTCTACGCCGCGCAGGAGATCAAGCCGCAGGCCCGCACCCTCGCCGAGGACCGCGGCATCCGCTGCCTCCTCCTCGACTACGACGCCATGCGCGGGATGGACGACGGGCACTCCCGCCTGTTCTGATCCGCCGCTCGACAGGCCTCCGCCGCATCCGCCGACGGGCCCCCGGCGACCGTCGCGAGGCGCGGCGCCGACCCGCCTATCCGCTCACGATCCGCGGAGCCACCGGACGCCTCCGGCCGCCGACGACCCGCGCATACTGACGACGAGCGGCCCGTCGCCGCCGTGTCCTCGGGGGTGGATCTGATGCAGTCCGGTGCGCCCTGCCGCCGCGCCCCGGCGCGCGCGTCCGCATCCGCCTCCGCATCCGCCTCCGCCGGTGCGCGCCCGTGACCACCATGACCACCACGGACGTGGCCGCGTCACGCGCCGCCGCGAAGGCCGCCGGTGCCGGCACGGGAGCGACCGCCGTGCGCGTCCGCATCGACCCGTTCCCCCGGCGCCTCCGCGATCGCTGGCTGCTCCGCCTGCTCTTCTCGCTCCCCTTCGTCGTGATCGCGCTCCTCGCCGACCACGCGCCCGCCGGGTCGGCCACGGGCCCCGTCTCCACCACCGTGAACGCCGACCTCCTCTCCCGCGTCGCGCAGATCGACTGGACCCGGGCCGACGCCGCCTGGGTGGGCAGCCTCTACCCGCCCGTCGGCACGATCCTCGCCGCCGTCACGCCCGGCGGCACGCTCGGCATGGGGATCCTCGGCGCCCTCATCGCGGGCCCGTTCCTCCAGCAGATGCTCCAGGCGATGCAGCAGCGCCGCTTCCCGCGCGTGCAGTCCGCCATGTTCATGGTCGCCCTCGGCGCCAACCCGCTGTTCGCCCACATGGTCACCACGAACCTCGAGGCCTTCCTCGGCGTCGCGGCCTTCGGGGTCGGCGCGACGAACATGGTCCGCTTCGTCGCCTACCGGAACACGCAGGCCGGCTTCCGGGCCGGGCTGCTCTTCGCGTTCGCGGCCCTCTCCAGCGCCAGCGGCATCGTCTACATCGTGGTCATCGGGCTGGCCGCGCCGCTCATCTCGCTCGCCCGCCACGGCGAGCGCGGCGCCCGCGCGTCGAACGTGCTGGTGCTGCTGTTCCCGACGCTCTCGGCCTTCGTCACCGTCGCGTTCCTCCAGCTCGTGTTCCTCGACCGCCCCTTCGCGTTCCTCACGGCGCAGTTCCACTACGACCCGGCGCTCTGGGACACGGTGCCGCAGCTCGTCACCACCCTCAACGGGTTCCTGCTGCTCGCGCCCATGATCTCCGGCTGGATCCTCGCGCTGCTCGTCCGCCGCCCGGGTGCCGTGCTCATCTCCACGCTGCTGTTCCTCGGGCTGCTGACCGGCTACATCCTGGGCCTCATCCCCGCCAACTCGGCCGGCAACACCTTCTTCATCATGACGATGATGGGCATGGCGATCCTGCCGGCGGCCACCACTCGTCGGGCCGACGTGCTGATCACCGTCGTCGCCGCCGTGCAGATCGCCATCGCCTGGGCCGCCGCCTACAACCGGCCCGTGGTCCTCGACTGGATGGGCGCGCTCGCCCGCGCCCTCGGATGGGCGTGACATGACCACGACGCAGCCGTCGCCCTCGGACGGGCGCGACATGACGACCGCGGACAGCGCACCCGCGACTCCGGCTCCACCGACGTGGCAGGACGGCATCGACCCGGGTCCGGTGCGCCAGGGCCCCCGCGAGCGCTACCTCGCCGAGGGGTGGATCCCCGTCCGCCTCCTCGCCGACGGCCGGCAGCTCGTCGCCGCCGACGACCGGCGCCGGGATCCCGGCTTCGCGGCCGCGCTGGCCGCGGAGCTCGGCGCGCCCGTCGCCCTCACCCGCGTGGACGCGTGGGAGCTGAAGGACGCCGTCCTCCGCCTCTGCGGCGAGGCCGTGGCCGACGACGCCGCCAACCGGCTCTTCCGCGCGAACCCGGAGCTGTCCGGGCGCCTCGTCTTCTCCCGCGGACAGAAGGCCGGCGCGCTCGTGGGCGCCGTCCTGCTGGTCGCCCTCGCCGTGGTGTGGCCGCGGCAGACCGCCGTCGGCGCGCTGTCGGTGGTCAGCCTCGCGTTCCTCGCGGCCACCGCGTTCAAGTTCTTCGTCGCGCTGCAGGGCGCGCGCTACGACGTCGTCGACCGCGTCACCGAGGCGGAGGTCCACCGCCTCGTCGACGCCGACCTGCCGGTCTACACGGTGCTCGTCCCGGTGTTCCGGGAGGCGAACATCGTCGCCCAGCTCATCGAGAACCTCGGCGGCCTCGACTACCCGGCGCACAAGCTCGAGGTGCTGATCCTCATCGAGGAGGAGGACGCCGAGACGCGCGACGCGATCGTGCACGCGGATCCGCCCGCCCACTTCCACATCGTCACGATCCCCGCGGGCCAGCCGCAGACCAAGCCGCGCGCCTGCAACGTGGGCCTCACGCTCGCGTCCGGCGAGTACCTCGTCATCTACGACGCGGAGGACACGCCGGATCCCGACCAGCTGAAGAAGGCGCTCGTCGCCTTCGAGCGCGGCGGCCCCGAGATGGTGTGCGTGCAGGCCGCCCTCAACTACTTCAACGCGAGCGAGAACGCCCTCACCCGCATGTTCACGCTCGAGTACTCCTACTGGTTCGACTACATGCTCGCGGGCCTCGACCACTCGAACCTGCCGATCCCGCTCGGCGGCACCTCGAACCACTTCCGCACGGCGGCGCTCGTCGAGCTCGGCGGCTGGGACCCGTACAACGTCACCGAGGACGCCGACCTCGGCATCCGCGCCTCGGCCGTCGGCTACCGCGTGGGCGTCATCAACTCCACCACCATGGAGGAGGCGAACACCTCCATCCCCAACTTCATCCGCCAGCGCTCCCGGTGGATCAAGGGGTACATGCAGACCACGCTCGTGCACGCCCGCCGCCCGGTCGCCCTCATCCGCGAGGTCGGCATCGTGCGCTTCGTCGCGTTCGCGCTCCTCATCGGCGGCACCCCGGCGACGTTCCTCGGCGTCATCCCCTTCTACCTCGTGACGATCGCGTCGCTCGCGATCCCGAACGAGGTCATCGCCTCCGTCTTCCCCGCGTGGGCGCTCTGGACGAGCCTGTTCAACTTCCTCGTCGGCAACGGGGTCATGGTCTACGTCTCGATGATGGGGCCGTTCAAGCGCGGCACGTTCCACCTCATCCTGTGGTCGCTGCTCAACCCGGTGTACTGGATCCTGCACTCCATCTCCGCCTACAAGGGCCTGTGGCAGCTGCTCACGCGCCCGCACTACTGGGAGAAGACGGAGCACGGCCTCACCCAGCAGTGAGGGGACGCTCCCGGCGGGCGTCCGCGCGACCCTCGTAGGGTGGGCGGGTGACCGCACCCGACACGTCCGCACCCGACACGACAGCCGGATCCGCCTCCGCTCCCTGGAGCTGCGTCCTGTTCGACCTCGACGGCACCATCACCGACTCGGCCCCCGGGATCACCGCGCAGCTCGCGAAGACGCTCGTCTTCATGGGCCTGCCCGTGCCCGGCCCCGCGCAGCTCCTCGAGTACGTGGGCCCGCCGATCCTCGACTCCTTCCGCGACCTCGCGGGCATGGACGACGAGGCCCAGCAGCGCGCGCTCGCCCACTACCGCGAGGGCTACTCGGGGGGCGGCGTCTTCGACAGCTCGGTCTACGACGGCGTGCCCGACGTGCTCCGCGCGATCCACGCGGCCGGCATCCCGCTCTCCCTCGCCACCAGCAAGCCCGAGTCGCAGGCCCGCCGCGTGCTCGACCACTACGGGCTCGCCGACCTCTTCACCGAGGTGTGCGGCGCGAGCGAGGACGAGGTGCGGTCCGCGAAGGCCGACGTCATCGAGGAGGCGCTGCTCCGGCTGCGGCGCGCGGGCGTCGACCTCGACCACGTCGTGATGGTCGGCGACCGCGAGCACGACGTGCTCGGCGCGGCCGCCCACGGGATCCCGACGGTCATGGTCGGCTGGGGCTACGGCAGCCCGGCCGAGGCCGCGGGCACCATCGCGGTGGTCGACACGGCCGACGAGCTCGAGGCGATCCTGGTCCCCCAGGTCGCGCGGCCCGCCGCCTGAGGCGCCCGCTCCGAATCCCTCACAAGCAGGAGCCTTTCCACAGATCCGGCCGCTACCCCCCGTTCGCCCGGGAGTTAGCAACACGGAGTGACAGAATGACCGGCGGAGGAACCATGTCAACACCGCAGGACCTGCAGGACCCGCTCGCGCTCGACAAGCAGGTCAGCTACGCGCTCGTCGTCGCCGCGCGCAGCGTGACGGCCCTCTATCGACCCATCCTCGACCCGCTGGGGCTCACCCACCCCCAGTACCTCGTGCTCCTCGCCCTCTGGGCCAGCGGGCCGCGCTCGGTGAAGGACCTGAGCCACGAACTCCAGCTCGACAGCGCCACCCTCTCGCCGCTGCTCAAGCGGCTGGAGGCCATGGGCCACGTCTGGCGCGTGCGCCGGGCCACGGACGAGCGCGTGCTCGAGATCGGCCTCACCGACCAGGGCCGCGAGCTCCGCGAGAAGGCCGTCGCCATCCCGCAGCGCATCCGCGACCGCCTCTCCATGACGGAGGAGCAGCTCGAGGGCCTGAAGACCGTGCTCAGCCAGGTCATCGACAATGCGAAGGCGCTGCCCGAGACCATCTGACGGACGCGTCCGCCACCCGACCGGGAGGCGCCCATCCGGCATCCGCCCCCGCGGCGTCCGCCCACCCGATCGGAGCCCGACGAGTGAGCGACACGGTCCGCGCGGTGCTCCTGCTCGAGTGCTACGTCACGGTCACGCTGCTGGCGCCGCTCCTCCTCGGCCGGCTGCCGCTCGTCGCGCAGCGGCCCGTCGCGATGCTCGCCGCGTGGCACGGGTTCCTCGTCACGGCCGTGCTGAGCCTCGGCTCCGGGCTCGGCCTCCTCATCCACCAGGGCATGGCGATGCAGGCGGGCGCCGGCGCGGAGCGCGTCGCGGTGGTCGTACCGCTCGCGTACGCGGCGGCGGGCGTGCTCGGGATCCTGCTGTTCCGCATCGTCGAGGAGGGTGGACGCGTGGTGCGCGAGGCCCGGCACCGCGCCGGCGAGGTCGCGACCCTGCTGCTCGCATCGCGCCCGTACCGCGTGGCCGGGCGGGACGCGCGCATCGTCGAGTCCGACGTGCCGCTCGCCGCGCTCTCCCCCGCGACCGGCGTGATCCTCCTCACCACCGAGGCGCGCGCCCGCCTCGACGACGACGAGCTCGCCGCGGTCATCGAGCACGAGACCGCGCACCTGGAGCAGCGGCACGCGCTGGCCGTGCGCCTCGCCCAGGTGTCCCGCGCGATCCTCCCGGCGCTGCCCGCGAGCCAGCGCCTGGCGCTCTCCACCACCATCGCGATCGAGTTCATCGCCGACGACCACGCCGCCCGGGTGTCCGGCCCCGCCACCGTCGCGGCCGCCCTCACGAAGCTGGATCCCGGGGGCGGCCTCTCCGGCCTCCGCGCCGACCGCATGCGCCACCCCCGCGGCGGGCACCGCATCGCGCTGCGGACGCTGTGCGCGGTCGCGTGCGCGCTCCCCGTGCTGCCGCTCGTGATCGTGCTGCTGCCCGTCCGCTGATCCCGCGAGGCGCCGTCCGCGGCGTCCGTCCGCGCAGCGCCCTCCGCCGGGACCCCGCCGACCCGTGCGCTAGGGTCTCCTCTCGAAGGGGAGTAGTCCCCCCGGCCCCCGGGCCGGACGGCGATGCGTCGACATGCTGGCCCCCGGGCCCGGTGCATCACCCGCCACCTGCACGTGCACGGCGGGCGGACGAGACCTTCGGCCAGACGAACGACAGGCGCACGCGCGCCGTCGCGTCGGCCGGAGCGCCCCACCCGGGTCCCGGCCGTCGCCCGACCGGAGGACCCATGCCCGCCATGCCCCCTGCCCGCACGCCCGATCCGACGCCCGCGCAGGTGCGCCGCTGGCGGCAGTACCTCGCCGACGAGCGCGCCGAGGCCGCCGTCTACCGCGACCTCGCCGGCCGCCGCACGGGCGAGGAGCGCGAGATCCTGCTCGCCCTCGCCGAGGCGGAGGGCCGGCACGCCGACCACTGGATCGAGCTGCTCGGCGACCGCGTCGGCAAGCCCGTGCGCGGCGACATCCGCACCCGGATCCTCGGCCTGCTCGCCCGCCGCTTCGGATCCGTCTTCGTGCTGGCCCTCGCGCAGCGCGCCGAGAGCCGCTCGCCGTACGCGGACGACGCCGACGCCACCGACGCGATGGCCGCCGACGAGCGCGTGCACGAGGAGGTCGTGCGCGGCCTCGCGACCCGCGGCCGGATGCGCCTCTCGGGCACCTTCCGCGCCGCCGTCTTCGGCGCGAACGACGGCCTCGTGAGCAACCTCGCGCTCGTCCTCGGCATCACGGCCACGGGCGTGCCGAACGCCGTGATCCTCGCGACCGGCCTCGCGGGCCTCCTCGCCGGGGCGCTCTCGATGGGCGCGGGCGAGTTCGTGTCCGTGCGCTCCCAGCGCGAGCTGCTCGAGGCCTCGGCCCCGGATCCGGGCACGCGCGACGCCCTCCCCCACCTCGACGTCGACGCCAACGAGCTCGCCCTCGTCTACCGCGCCCGCGGCATGACGGAGGAGGAAGCGCTCGCGCACGCCGACGAGGTCCTCCGCGACCTCGCCGCCGAGACCCGGCCGATCCCGGTCAGCATCGCGGGCGTCACCGCGTCCGACGACGAGCACGAGAGCGTCGGCACAGCCTGGGGCGCGGCGCTGTCGAGCTTCTGCTTCTTCGCGTCCGGCGCCGTGATCCCCGTGCTGCCGTACCTCTTCGGCCTCCAGGGGATCGCGGCGCTGGCCCTCGCGTGCGTGCTGGTCGCGATCGCGCTGTCCATCACGGGCGCGGTGACCGGCCTCCTCTCGGGCGGCCCGCCGCTCCGCCGCGCCGGCCGCCAGCTGCTCATCGGCTTCGGCGCGGCCGGGGCCACCTACCTGCTGGGGCTGCTCTTCAACACGCAGGCGGGCTGATCCGGCACCCGGTACGCGACCGGCGGCGGGCCGGGCGCGCCGCAGCCGATACGGTTGTCCGCATGGCTGACGGAGATGACCCCCGCCGTCGCGAGGACTCCCTCGCGACGCGCATGAGCGACGCGGTGTCGCGCACGAGCGAGCGGGAGGTCGCCCTGCGGGCGATGGGCCTGCTCGACGGCCTGTACGAGGGCGACGACTTCCTGCTGCTGGTCGGCGGACGGCACGCCCGCGGGATCCTCAACGGCGCCCCTCCCCTCTACTGGCCCGAGGCCTGGGGCGCCCGCGCGCTCCTCTACGCGTGGACCCCCGAGGCCGCGAAGGTCGTCGAGAAGAACCTGACGAACCGCGCGTGGCGCGTGCGCGAGGCATGCGCGAAGGTCGTCGCGACCCGGCAGCTGCCGCTCGTGCGCGCGCTCACCGTGCTCGTCACCGACGAGAACGCCCGCGTCCGCGGCGCCGCCCTGCGCGCGCTCGGCGCCGTCGGCTCCCCCGCCGACGAGGACGTCATCCGCCGCGCCCTCACCGATCCCGACACCTCCGTGCGCGTCGCCGCCCACGACGGCCTCGAGGCCCTCGCCGCTCGCCACGACCAGGTGCTGTCCGCCGCGGGGCGCCATGCGGCCGCCGCTGCTGCGGCGAGCACGGCGGTGCCGGATGCGGACGACGAGGACGCGATGGACGACGCCGCGACCGACGCGGACGCCGACCGCTCCTAGCCCTCGGGCTCGGGCTCGGGCTCGGGCTCGGGCGGCGTCGCCGGACCCTCGGGCAGCGACGCGAGGAAGTCCTCCACCAGCCCGGCGAACAGGTCCGGCCGCTCGATCTGGGGCATGTGGCCGCAGTCCGGGATGAGGCGCGTGCGCGCGTCCGGCAGCTCGCGTGCGACGGCCGCGAGGTGCGCGGGCGGGAGGATCCGATCGCGGTCGCCCCACATCGCGAGCACCGGCAGCCCCGACAGCCGCACGCTCTCGACCAGCGGGCGCCGCCAGCGCGAGCTCACCCCGCGGACCGTACCGAGGTCGCGCGCGATGCCGAGCATCGTGGCCGCGTGCACCGGGCGGGCCGAGAGCTCCTGCGCGTGCCGCACGCGCGCGTCGGTGGTGAGCGCCGGGTCGTGGAAGATCGTGCGGGTCGAGCGCCGCGAGTTGCCGGGCGTGGGCCGCAGCAGCAGCGTGGCGAGCGGATCGAAGGCGAGCATCCGGAGGCCCACGGTGACCTGACGGCCGAAGCCCGCGCTGTCCGCGAGCACGAGGGCGCGCACGCGATCCGGGTGTCGGGTCGCGAAGGTCATGGCCACCGCGCCGCCGAGCGAGTTGCCGATGACGGTCACAGGTCCGCGCACGCCCACCGCGTCGAGGTAGGCGGGCAGCGCGTCGGCCAGCGCGTCGAGCGTGGTGGCGCCCGGGACCGGATCCGACCAGCCGAAGCCCGGCAGGTCGAGGCTGTGCAGCGCGTGCCCCTCGGAGAGCCGCGCGTGCTGCTCGTCCCAGTCCTCGAGGCTGCGGCCGATGCCGTGCAGGAGGAGCAGCGGATCCCCGGTGCCGGTCACGCGGTGCCGCACCTGCCGGCCGCCCACGTCGAGCATCGCGGTCCCCGGGGCCCGGAGCGGATCGACGTCCCCGGATGCGGCCATGTCGCGACCCTATCGAGATCCTCACGCCGCGGATTCCTGCGATGTCGGGAGGAGGTGCGACGATGGAGGGGCTGCGCATCGCAGCGTCTTCCCCGTCGCCCGGAGCCACGAGCCCCGCCCGACGCGCGGCGGTCCACGCAGGTCGCCGATGAGCATCAAGGAGCGACACGGCATGACGATCTTCGAGCAGATGGAGTCCGAGGTCCGGAGCTACAGCCGCGGCTGGCCGGTCGTGTTCGACCGCGCGGTGGGCAGCGAGATGTTCACGGCCGACGGCGACCGCTACCTCGACTTCTTCGCGGGCGCGGGCGCGCTCAACTACGGGCATAACAACCCGGCGCTCAAGCAGAAGCTGGTCGACTACATCCTCCGCGACGGCGTCACGCACTCCCTGGACATGTTCACGGAGGCCCGCCGCGACTTCCTGCAGACGTTCCAGGACGTCATCCTGCAGCCCCGCGGGCTCGACTACCGCATCATGTTCCCCGGCCCGGGCGGCGCCAACGCGGTCGAGGCCGCCATGAAGCTCGCGCGCAAGGTCACCGGCCGCACCACCATCGTGCACTTCACGAACTCGTTCCACGGCATGACCGAGGGCGCGCTCTCCGTCACCGGCAACGCGCTCAAGCGCGGCGGCGCCGGCCACCCGCTGCACCACGCCATCGCGGTGCCGTTCGACGGCTACCTCGGCGGCGAGACCGACAGCCTCGCGTACTTCGAGAAGCTCCTCGACGACTCGGGCTCGGGCGTCGACACGCCCGCCGGCGTCATCGTCGAGACCGTGCAGGGCGAGGGCGGAATCAACGTCGCTTCGGCCGAGTGGCTGCGGAAGCTGCGCGAGCTGACCACGCGCCACGGCATCGTGCTCATCGTCGACGACGTGCAGATGGGCTGCGGCCGCACGGGCGGGTTCTTCAGCTTCGAGGAGTCGGGCATCGTCCCCGACATCGTCACGCTCTCCAAGTCCATCGGCGGCTACGGCCTGCCCATGGCCCTCACGCTCCTCAAGCCCGAGCTCGACCAGTGGAAGCCGGGCGAGCACAACGGCACGTTCCGCGGCATCGCGCCCGCGTTCCTCACCGGCGCCGAGGCCATCCGCTTGTACTGGGCCGACGGCGAGCTCGAGGCGTCCACGCTCCGCAAGGGCGAGCGGATCCATGAGGTCTTCACCGAGATCGCGGCCTCCGTCGCGCCGGAGATGACGCTGAAGGTGCGCGGCCGCGGCCTCGCGCGGGGCATCGAGTTCCCCTCGGGCGACCTCGCCGGCGCCGTCTGCCGCGCGGCGTTCGAGCGCGGCATGCTCATGGAGACGAGCGGCGCCGGCGGCACGGTCATGAAGGTGCTGCCCGCGCTCACCATCACCGACGAGCAGGTCGAGGAGGGGCTCGCCATCATCCGCGAGGCCGTCCGCGAGGTGCTCGGCTCCACGAGCGAGGAGCTCGCCGCCGACGAGGTCCCGCTGCCGGTGGCCGTCGGGAGCTGATCCGCTGAAGCGCAGTGCACCGCGTGTGACCGGTGGACGGCGCCGAGAGGGAGCTCATCGCTGACAGAAGTGTCGCCAATGCTCCTCGTAGCGTCGCTTATGCGCGACAAGTGTCACGAAGAGACGGATTCGGGAGCACATCACGAGCCTCTGTTCAGCCCACTGATTCTCCCCACGCGAGCTGCTGCAGACCGTCTTCTCTACGTATCCGCTCGCGCCTCGCACGACCGCCGGTCGCCACGAGAGGATGACCGCATGGGGATGACGACGATCGTGTTCGGTGCTGCAGACGATGAGGCGGCCGCGGCCGTCCTCGAGCTCGACGGGGAGCCGGAGGGGTACGACTGCTACCTGATGCCCGACGAGGTCTGGGAGCTCGAGGGGCTGATCCGCGGAGTCGCCGGCTCGGAGCTCCCGACGTACACCCAGGAGCCCATCGCGGAGACGGACGACTTCGCCGTCTTCGTGATGCCGCTCAGCTCGGGGCTCGCCGGCCTGCTGCGCGACGCCGTGCCCGCGCGACGCGACGAGCTCGCGGAGCGCTGGCAGGGCGTCTGCCCCCATGTGGGCGACTGGGCCTCGTACGAGGTGGAGGACACCCTCGAGATCCTCGCCCGCACGCTCGTCGAGATCCAGGGCGCGGGCCTCACGCCGTACATGTACGTCTGCCCCTGATCCGTCCCCGCCGCGTCAGCCGCGCGGCCGCAGGATCCGGTAGCGGTGCTCCGGGCGGCCCGTGGATCCGTAGTTGAGCTGCACGTCCACGACGCGGTCGCGCGCGAGGGCGCCGAGGTAGCGCTGCGCGGTGGCGCGGGAGACGCCCACCCGCTCCGCGATCTCCGGGGCGCTGAGCTCCGTGTCGGATGCGGCGAGGGCGTCGAGCACGGCCTGCTCGGTCGCCGGGCGCTCGCGCGCCGAGACCCGGCCGGGCCGCAGGGCGTGGATGGCGCGGTCGATGCCGACCTGGTCGAGCGGGCGGTCGCTCGCGAGCCCGGCACGGAAGGCCGCGTAGGCCGCCAGGCGCGCGGTGAGCAGCTCCGGCGCGAACGGCTTCACGAGGTAGGAGACGGCGCCGCCGCGGAGGGCGCGGCGGACGGTGGCGGGATCGTCGGCGGCCGTGACGAGGATCACGTCGGGCTCGATGCGCCGCACCAGGTCGATGCCGCTGCCGTCGGGCAGGTACGCGTCGAGGAGCACGAGGTCGGGGCGCGACGTGTCGAGCACGGCGAGCGCCGCCCGCACGCTGCCCGCGGTGCCGACGGACCGGAACCCGGGCGCCTGCTCCACGATGCCCTCGTGCAGGCGGGCGATGCGGAAGTCGTCGTCGACGATGAGGACGGTGAGGTCGTCGGTCATGCGCGGGCTCCGTCGGGGGTGTGGGTGTCGGGGTCGGTGCCGGGGGTGGCGGGGAAGTGGGGATCGTCGGCCGGCGGATCCGCGTCGGGCGGCTCGACCACGCCCGCGAGGCGCGCGCAGAACACCGCGCCGGACTCGGCCTCGGACGGAGGGCCACCCGGGTCCGCGACCCACACGTCGCCGCCGTCGCGCCGGGCGATGTCGCGCACGAGCGGCAGCCCGAAGCCGAGTCCGTGCGCGGGATCCGCTCCGCCGGCCGCCGCGAGCGCCTCCGCGGCCCCGTCCACGTCGTCGGGGCGGCGCCGGAAGATCACCGTGGCGTCCGCCGACCCGAGCCCGTCGCCCGAGTCGGCGACCGCGAGGTGCAGGTCGGCGCCGTCGTCGAGCGCCTCCACCTCCACCCACCGGTCGGCCCGGGATCCGCGTACGGCCGCGTCAACCGCGTTGTCGACGAGGTTGCCGAGGACGGTCGTGACCTCCTCCGGCCGCACCAGGAACCCGCGGACGAGCGTGCCGGGCCCGACCCGCAGCGTCACGCCCCGCTCCTCGGCCTCCATCGCCTTCGCGCCGAGGAACGCCTGCAGGTACGGCTCGTCGACGAGCCCCGCGTCGACCGTCGGGAACGCCACGGGCCCCTGCTCGAGCACGCCCGCGAGGTAGCTGTCGGCCTCGTCGACCCGGCCGGTCGCGACGAGGCCGCGCACGACGTGGAGGCGGTTCGCGAACTCGTGCCGCTGCACCCGGAGCGCCGTGGACATCGCGGTGACGGCGGTGAGGCGGCGGCTCATCGCCTCGACGTCCGTCTCGTCGCGCAGCACCATCACGGTGCCGAGGTCGCGGCCGTCGCGGGCGACCCGGGCGACGTCGACGAAGAGGAGCCGGTCGTCGACCACCGCGCGCAGCGACGCGGATCCGGCGTCGGGCGCGCCGGCGGACCCGGCCGTGGATCCCTGACCGGCCCGCGCCGCGGCCACCGCGTCCCGCAGGACCGGCGCGACGCCGAGGTCCGCGAGCGTGCGGCCGACCGGATCCTCGAGGCCGAGCAGCTCCGCGGCCCGCGGGTTGCAGACCGTGACGCGCCCGTCGGGGCCGAGGCCGAGCACGCCCTCGCCTACCCCGGACAGCACGGCCGCCTGGTCCTGCACGAGGCCCGCGAGCTCGGACGGCTGGAGGCCGAGGGTGAGGCGAGCGAGACGGCGGGAGAGGATCCCGCTGGCCACCGCCCCGACGCCGAGCGCGAGCAGGGCGACCACCGCGATGGCCGCGACGTCGACGCCGATGGAGTCGCGCACGGTCGCCGCCGCGAAGCCGACGCTGACCTCGCCGACGACGCGGCCGTCGGCGGCGGACGCACCGGAGGCACCGGACGCACCGGACGCACCGGAGGCACCGCCCGCGGACGCCTCGGCGTCCAGCGCCCGCACCGGCACCTTCGCCCGCGCCGACTCCCCGAGCGTGCCGGTCGCCCAGGTGACCTCCTCGCGTCCCGCGAGCGCGACGGCCGGATCCGTGCTCACGAGCTGCCCGAGCTCGGCCGGGTCGGGGTGCGCGAGCCGCAGTCCGCGGTCGTCGGTCACCACGACGAAGAGCGCGCCCGTCCGCTCGCGCACCGCCTCGGAGCTCCGCTGCACCAGCCCGTCGGCGAGGTCCGCGGCCGAGGGTCGCGCGGGATCCGCGGTCTCGGCGGTGACGGCGGCCCGGAGCGCGGGATCCTCGGCGGTCGTCCGCGCGATCGCGAGTGCCGTCGCCTGCGCCTCCTGGCGGTTCTCCGACGAGCTGAGCAGACCGTAGGCGATGGTCGCGATGCCCACGACGACGAGCACGACGAGCAGCTGGAGGACGAGGGTGCGCCGGGCGAAGTCGAGCCCCGCCCGTCGTCGCCCCGTCGCCCGATCCATCGAGGTGAGCATAATGCGCAGAACGTCGTTTGCGTGCACTATCGCGATGAAGCGGCACAAGCGCGACGAAGCGGGGAAGCCGACCTAGCGTGTGGTGTTCAGCCGGGCGTCCGCCCACCGACGAAGGAGTCACACGTGCTGGTATTCCTGGGCTTCGCCATGGTCCTCACCTTCATGGCGCTCATCATGACCAAGCGGCTGACGCCCATGGTCGCCCTCATCCTCGTGCCGACGATCTTCGGGCTCTTCGCGGGCGCCGGGCTCGGCATCGGCGACATGGTCATCGAGGCGCTCGGCGACCTGGCCCCCACGGCCGCGCTGCTGATGTTCGCCATCATCTACTTCGGCATCATGATCGACGTCGGCCTGTTCGACCCGCTGGTGCGCCTCATCCTCCGCGTCGCGGGCGGCGACCCGGCGAAGATCGTGCTCGGCACGGCCATCCTCGCGGCGGCGGTCTCCCTCGACGGCGACGGATCGACCACCTTCATCGTCACCACGGCGGCCATGCTGCCCATCTACCGCAAGCTCGGGATGAGCCCGGTGGTCCTCACCTGCACGGCCGGGCTCGCGAACGGCACGCTCAACATCGTCCCGTGGGGCGGCCCGACCGTCCGCGCGGCGGCGGCCCTCAAGGTCTCGCCGACCGACATCTTCGTGCCGATGATCCCGTCGCTCCTGGTGGGCCTGGCGCTCGTCTTCATCTTCGCCTGGACCATGGGCGTCCGCGAGCGCAACCGCCTCGCGGCGCTCGGCGAGGCGCGGGCCGAGGGCGGCCTCGACGGCGGCGCGGGTGCCGGCTCCGGCGGATCCACGGGCGGTTCCGGCTGGTGGCGCGCCGGTCGCGGCGCCCCCGCGACCCCGCGCGGCGGCCTCATCACCCTCGCCCCCTCGCTCGTGCGCGCCGAGACGGCCGCGGTCTCCACGGTCGGCTCGACGATGCTCGACCCCGACCGCGAGACGCTCCGTCCGCGCCTCATCTGGTTCAACCTGGGGCTCACCATCGCGGTGCTCGTGCTGCTGATCATGGACCAGCTGCCCCTCGCCTACGTCTTCATGGTCGGCGCCGCCATCGCCCTGATCGTCAACTTCCGGGTGCTGAAGGACCAGGGCGAGCGCATCGCCGCGCACGCGCCCAGCGTGGTCGGCGTCGTCTCGATGGTGCTCGCGGCCGGCGTCCTCATCGGCGTGCTCAACGGCACGGGCATGGTCTCGGCGATGTCGGCGTGGCTCGTCACGATCATCCCGGACGCGCTCGGCCCGGGCCTCGCGGTCATCACGGGCGTGCTCAGCATCCCGATGACCTTCTTCATGAGCAACGACGCCTTCTACTACGGCATGCTCCCGGTGCTCGCGGAGAGCGCGGCGAACTACGGCATCGATCCCGTGGAGATGGCCCGCGCGTCCATCACCGGGCAGCCCGTGCACCTGCAGAGCCCGCTCGTGCCGGCGATCCTGCTGCTCGTGTCGCTGGCCGACGTGAACCTCGGCGACCACCACCGCAAGGTGCTGTGGCGCGCCGTCCTGGTGTCGCTCGTGATGCTCGCGGTGGGCGTGCTCACGGCGGCCATCCCGATCTGATCGGGAGGCGCTCCGCGAGGAGCGCCACCGCTCCGCGAGGAGCGTGCACGCGGAGGCCGGGCGGCTCGGGGGAGCGCCCGGCCTCCTCGCGTGCGCGGGGACGGCGGGCCGGTCGCCGCGATGCGCCGGGCCGCGAACCGCCGACCGGGGCGGGATCCGCCCACCGGGCCGGGATCCGCGAACCCGGGCAGGATCCGCGAACCCGGCCCGGCGGGATCCGCGATCCGCCTAGGAGACCCGCTCCGCGACCTGGTACCCGGCCTCGGAGTAGACGATCCGGTAGGCGGCGCCCGGCTGCGTGGCCGCGCCGTACTGGTCGGCCGAGAGGGCGCCGGCTCCGAGCCCGCCGCCGAGCGTGTCGATGACCACGTACTGCGGCGCCGGGTTGCCCGGGTTGCCGAGCCAGTACACCTCGTGGTCGTCGACGAGGTACGACATGAGGCCGATGTCGCTGAGCACGCTCGCGCCGGCCGGCACGTGGTCGAGCGCGGCCTGCGCCTGCGCGGCCCGCGGCGACGGCTGCCACGCGGCGGGCTTCCCGAGCTCCATCAGGGGCGAGCGGAGGAACAGCAGGACCGCGGCCACGGCGAGCAGGGGCACGGTCGCGCGCGACGCGTTCGCGAGCCATCGCTGCCCGCCGCCACGCGCCCGGACGACGCCGTCGATCGCCGCCGCGAACACGATGGGCATGAGCACCGCGTCGTAGTGGTAGCCGGGCGCCCAGTACGCCTCGGTGGGGGCCAGGAAGCGCCAGGCCAGCGTCGGCACCACGAGGAGGAGGAGCGGCGAGCGCACGGCGATCAGCGCGCCCGCGAGCACGAGGAACGCGACGGTCTCCACCTTGGGTGCCGCGAAGAGCCCCCAGAGCGTGCCGAACGGATCCGCGAGCGCGCCGCCGGCGTCGAGCTTCGACGCGTAGTCCCAGCGGGCCTCGCGGTTGAACGCGGGGAGGATCACGGTGGTCGCCAGCACGAACCACGCCACGCCCCAGCCGGCGAGCGCGATGCCGACGCGGCGGTCCATCGTGAGGGCGATGATCGCGCCGAGGACGGCGACCGTGAGGCCGAGGTCCTCCTTCACGAAGACGAGCGGCGCGGCCCAGAGCGCGGCGGCGAGGGCCCGTCGGGCGATCACCGCGTCGAGCGCGAAGGCCAGCAGCGGCAGCGCGAACGCGATCTCGTGGAACTGGAACGCGACCGCGCCCTGGATGCCCCAGCTCAGCCCGTACGCGGCGGCCACCGTGATGGCGCCCCAGCGCCCGGTCACGCGACCGGCGAGGCGCCCTACCCCCACCACCGAGATGCCGATGAGCACCGCCTGCACCACGAGCAGCGCGAAGGCGTGCGGCCACACGGCGTAGACCGGGCCGAGCAGCACGAGGATCGGGTGGAAGTGGTCGCCCATGAGGTTGAAGCCGTCGCCCTTGATGGAGACGAGCGGCGCCTGGAAGCGCGAGTAGTCCTGCGCGAGCTGGGTGAAGATGCCGGTGTCCCACGACTTCACGGTGAAGCGGCGCCACTGGAGCGCGGAGTACAGCACGTACACGGCGGTGACGAGCGCGGCGACGATGACGACGCCGACGGTGCCGGGGACGCGGGACCCGGTGAGGAGCCCCGGGACGTCGGAGGCGGGATCCGGCTCGGCGGCGTCCGCGTCGCGGGGGCGGGACGGGGCGTTCGGACTGGTCACGCGAGCAAGGGTCTCACGCGGGCGCGGGATGAGGGCGTGGCGATCCCCGGCCCATCCGCTCAGCGACGGCGGGTGGCCTCAGCGACGCGAGCCGCCCGCGCCCTCCTGGCGCTCGCGCTCCGCGGCCATGGCGGCGCGGCCGGCGTCGCGGTTCTTCACGCGGATCTGCTCCTCGCGCACCTCGGCCTGCGTCGCGCGCTCCTGCACCAGCCACTGCGGCGGGGCCTGGAGCAGCTCCTTGATCTGGGCGGTGGTGAGCGCCTCGTCGACGCCGCCGCGGGCGAGGCCGGCGATGGAGACGCCGAGCTTGCCGGCGATGACCGGGCGCGGGTGCGGGCCGTCGCGCAGCAGCGTGGCCAGCCACTCCGGCGGGTTCGCGGTCATCTCGGCGAGCTCCGCGCGGGACGGGGTCGACTCCTGGAACTCCACGGGGGTCGCCGGGAGGTGCACGCCCAGCTTCTTCGCCGCGGTCGCGGCCTTCATCGTCTGGCTGGATCCGGGGCTCGTCATGTGCCCAGGGTACCGTCGGGGCCCCGGGCGCCCTGCACTAGCCTGGATCGGACCCGCCGCCGCTCACGCGCCACCACCGAGCGGGCCATCGAGGGGACTCCCGTGGACGCCGACCCGACCGCCCTCCGGCGCTTCGCCGCCGTGGCCGACGAACTGCACTTCGCCCGCGCCGCCAAGGCCCTGAACGTCTCGCGCATCGCCGTGAGCCGCTCGATCCTCGACCTCGAGGCGCTCTGGGGCGTCGAGCTGTTCGTGCGCGACGAGGGGCCCACGCGCCTCACCCCGGACGGCGAGGCGCGCCTCGCCGAGACCCGGGCCGCGATCGACGCGGACGACGCGCGACTCGCCGCCGAGGCCGCCGCCCCGCCGCGCGGGCTGGTCGTCGCCATCGTGCCCGGCGTGACGGTCGCCAAGTGGACCCGCGCGTGGGACGAGCGCGTGCCGGACGTGCCGCTGCGGGTCGTGCCGCTCGCCGAGCCGGATGCGGCGCCGTCCCTCGTCGACGGATCCGTGGACGTCGCGTTCCTCCGCCTCCCCGTCGACGGCCGCGGCCTCACGATCGTGCCGATCTACGGCGAGGTGCAGGTCGCGATCCTGCCCAAGGAGCACGCGCACGCGACCGCGGATGCGATCGAGATCACCGACCTCGCCGAGGAGCTGCTCCTGCAGCCGGCGGACGAGGTGCCGGGCTGGCCGGGGCGCACGGCCGGCGCGGATCCGGTGCCGATGCCCGACGACGTGGCGGCGGCCGTCGAGCTGGTCGCCGCGGGCGTCGGCTTCGTCGTCGTGCCGCACGCGCTCGGCCGGCTGCACGCGCGCAAGGACGTGGTCGCGGTGCCGGTGCACGACCTGCCGGAGACGCGGATCGCCGTGGCCTGGCGCGAGGGAGACGCCAGCCCGCACATCGAGGAGCTCGTGGGCATCGTCCGCGGGCGGACCGCGGCGAGCTCGCGGTCGGCGCGCGACGACGACGAGCGCGACCGCCGGAAGCCCACGGCCGCGCAGAAGACCGCGCGCAAGGCCGCGGGGAAGCCGGGCGCCGCGGGCGCGAAGGGCGGCGGGAAGCCGACGCCGAAGGGCGGATCCGGCGGCACGGGCGGCGGGCGCACTCCCCCGCCGCGGGGCGGTCGACGCGGCCGCTAGATCCCGCCGCGCGCGGCCTGCAGGTCGGCGACGACCCCGGCCACGTGCTCGCCCCAGCGCCGGTACATGGACGTGTAGCGGAACTCGCCGCCCACGAAGTCGACCGGGCCCGCATCCGGCAGCTTCACCGAGACGGCCTGCGGGAAGCGCGCGCACACCTCGGCCTTGCGCTGGGAGAGGTACGCGGCGTGGTCGCGGAAGAGGCCGCGCACGAACGCGCCGGCCTCCACGTACTGCGACACCTGCGGCACGTCGGACACGAGCACGATCGAGTTGTCGGCGGTCTGCTCCACGAGGTGGTCGAGCAGGTCCTCGAGGCGGTGGACCCAGGGTGTGATGCGCGCGAGCTCGAGCGCGTCGGCGACCCCGGGCATCACGAGCACGACGTCGTAGCGGTGCAGCTCCGTCACCTGCCGCACGGCCTCCTGCGTGGCGGTGAGGTGCTGGTCGGCGAGCGGCACCGTGCGCCACTCCACCCCGCGGCCCGTGAGCGCCGCGAGCGCCTGCGCCGACTGCGCGACGACACCGTCCGCGTGCGTGCGGAGGCCCACGCCGGATCCGCCGATGCCGCCGAGCGCGAGGATCCGGTCGGGGTCGGGACCCGGCACCACGCCGACCGGCGCGTCCGTGGGCACGGTCGCGGTGAGCGGGGTGGGGATGCCGCCGCGCAGGCTCGCCGCCACGAAGGGGCGGACGGCCTGGTGGAGGACGCGGATCGGCGGGGTCATGGGCTCCTGGGGATCGAGGGGCGTCGTTCCATCATGCGCCGAACACCCCCGTGTCGGAGGCCGAGCCTATCGTCGTGCACGAGCACGGCCGGGTGCTCGCGCCCTCGACCCACCACCTGGAGCATCCGATGACCCGCGAGCCCGAGCCCCTCGTCCACCACCCGCACGCCCGCTACCACCAGGGCGCCTGGCGCGTGCAGGTCGCGTCGCAGCCCGTGCTCGGCTACGTCGTGCCCACGGTGCGCGCCGCCGGCGCGGAACCCGTCTACGAGGTCTACGCGGACGCGGTCGACGCGTCCGGCCGCCGCGTGTGGGTCTCCACCGCGGTCACGCTGGAGGCGGCCATCGACTGGATGCGCGAGCACGACATGGAGCTGCTCTCGTTCGCGGGCGAGCACGCCCGGCGTCACCGCGAGCTCGCCATGGGGATGATGCCCACGCACTACTGAGCGCGGGCGCCGTCGCCGATGTCGCGGATCAGGGCGTGGCGAGCCAGTACGCGATGAGCAGCATCGTCACCACGAAGCCGGAGAGGAAGTTGAGGCCGAGGAAGCGCCGCCAACCGCGGTTCGCCGCCTCCGCGTCCTCGTCGCGGATCGACCAGAACGGCGCGGTGCTGAGGATGTACGGGATCACGAGCGCGGCCGCGACGATGCCAGGGAAGCCCGTGAACAGCATCGCCACGCCGGCCGCGGCGTAGGCGAGCACCGCGATCCGCACGGTGGCGGCGCCGCCGAGCACGGTCGCGATGGAGGAGATGCCGCCCTCGCGGTCGGCCACGATGTCCTGCACGGCGCCGAACGCGTGCGAGGCGACGCCCCAGAGGAAGAACGCCGCGAGGATCGCCCACAGCCCGGGCGTGAACGTCCCGCCCGCGAGCACGATGCCGAAGACCGCGGGCGACGTGAAGTGCGTGCTCGAGGTGAGCGAGTCGAGGATGGGCCGCTCCTTGAAGCGGAGGCCCTTCAGCGAGTACGCGATCACGGCGAACACGCTCACGGCGAGCACGGCGAGGCTCGCCGCGGATCCCACCGCCACGAGGTACGCGAGGAACGGCACGTTCGTGACGAGCACCGCGATCAGCACCGGCCGGTGCATCGCGCGCGCCAGCACCGCGCCCTCCACTCCGCCCTTCCGGGGGTTCCGCATGTCGGACTCGTAGTCGAAGACGTCGTTGATGCCGTACATCGCGAGGTTGTACGGGATGAGGAAGTAGAGCGTGCCGAGCACCGCCGTGAGGTCGAGCTCGCGCGTGACCGTGAGGTAGGCGGCCGCGAACGGGAAGGCCGTGTTGACCCAGGAGAGCGGGCGGGACGACAGCGCGATGGTGCGGATCATCTCCGCGGCGCCGGGCCGGGCCCGCACGTCACTCATGCGCTTCGATGCCGGAGACGCTGCGGCGGCGGCGCAGCAGGTACCAGACGGCCGGCAGCAGCACGAGGGCCGCGATCGCGTAGGCGAAGTCCTCGATGGGCGCGTAGCCGAGCACGAGGCCCACGAGCTTGTCGGGGTCGTACCCGACGAGGCCGACCTTGATCATGATGTTGTCGAAGAGGAGCGTCATCACGAGCAGTATCGCGACGGGCATCCGCCGGTACCAGTAGTACTCGGGGTAGTCGAAGCGGCTGGATCCGTACGGCACGGCGTTGGCCTCGCGCAGCAGCAGGCGACGGAACAGGAACCCGACGACCGCGACGGGAGCGAGGAACAGCAGGTCGAGCACGAGGTAGCTCATCGGTTCGCGCGCTCCCTCGCCCGGGCGACGTGGTGGTCGGCGAGGCGGCTGAACCCGTTGACGAGGTTCATCGTGAGGTAGCAGAGCAGCGTGAGGAAGAAGACCTCCTCGAGCGGGAGCTCGGGGCCCACGAGGATGCCCGTCATGAACGGCGTCTCGCCGCGGAAGAAGATGCCCTGCGAGATGCCGGCCACGTCCCAGGCGAGGAAGAAGGCGACGCCCACGAGCGTGGTGACGGCCGCGGCGGTGCGGTCGCGCCAGAAGAACAGACGCCAGCGCCGGTCGACGAGCATCATGCAGCCGAGGGTGACGAGGAGGGCCGCGAGGTAGAGGAGGCCCATCAGACCACCGGGCGGCCGACCGTGCGCACGAGCGGCTCGGCGCCGGGGCCGGTCGACGTGTCGCCGCGGAGGCGCTTCACGAGGATCTCCGCGCTGATGAGGCACATGGGCAGGCCGATGCCGGGGATGGTGGATCCGCCGGCGTAGTGCAGCCCGTCGACCCGCTTGCTCGTGTTGCCGGCACGGAACATGGCCGACTGCGAGAGCGTGTGCGCGGGCCCGAGGATGGTGCCCTTCCACGAGTGCAGGTCGGCGGCGAAGTCGCCGGGGCCCGAGGTGCGGCGGAGCACGATGCGCTCGGCCAGGTCGGGGATCCCGGCCCAGTCGCTGATCTGCTGGATGGCGCGGTCGGCGATCTCCTCGACGCGCGCGTCCCCGGCGCCGTCGATGCCGCCGCGGCCGATGGTCGGGTCGGCGGGGATCGGCACGAGGATGAAGACGTTCTCGTGGCCCGCGGGCGCGACCGAGCCGTCGGTGGCGCTGGGCTTGCAGACGTAGATGCTGGCGGGATCCGGCACCGAGGTCGTGCCGCCCTTCGGCGGGAAGATGCGGGAGAAGTTCTCGTCCCAGTCCTCGGTGAACAGCAGCGTGTGGTGGTGCAGCTCGGGCAGCTCGCCCTTCACCCCGAGGTACACGAGCACGGCGCCCGGGCCCGCGGTGGCCTTGTCCCAGTACGCCTGCGGGTAGGTGCGGAACGCCTCGGGGAGCAGCTCGGTCTCGGTGTGGTGCAGGTCGGCGGTGGAGACGACCACGTCGGCGTCGAGCGTCTCGGTGCCGGCGTCGGTGGTGATCTGCACGCCGCGCGCCCGCGCCTTGCCGGCCTTCGTCGGCTCGGTGAGGATGCGCGAGACGGGCGCTCCCGTGCGGATCTCGACGCCCTCGGCACGGGCCACCCGTTCGATGGCGTCGATCACGGTGATGAGGCCGCCCTGCGGGTAGAGCACGCCGTCCTCGAGGTCGAGGTGGCTCATCAGGTGGTACATGCTCGGCGCGAGCTTGGGCGAGGAGCCGAGGAAGACGGCCGGGTAGCCGAGGATCTGGCGGAGACGGCGGTCCTTCACATAGCGGGCCACGTGCGTCTCGAGCGGCGTGAGCAGGAGCTTCCCGAGCGTGCCGGTGCGGGTGACGATGTCGCGCTTCAGCAGCGGGCGGTAGTCGGCGAAGGTCGTGTAGAGGAAGCGCTTCTTCGCCATCTCGTAGACCTCCTTCGCGGAGTCGAGGTAGCGGGCCATCGCGGGGCGGGATCCGGGCTCGACGCTCTCGAACAGGTCGAGGTTGGCCTCGCGGGAGTCGCGGATGTCGATGGGATCCGGGTCGCCCTCGAAGAGCACGCGGTAGCCGGGGAGGCGCACCAGGTCGAGCTGCTCGGCGGCGCTCGTGCCCATCAGCTTGAAGAAGTGGTCGAACACCTCCGGCATGAGGTACCAGCTCGGGCCGAGGTCGAAGCGGAAGCCGTCTCGCTCCCACGATCCGGCGCGGCCGCCGACCTCGTCGCGGCCCTCGACGAGGGTGACGCGGTAGCCGTCGCGGGCGAGGAGCGCGGCGGAGGCGAGGCCGGCGATCCCGCCGCCGATCACGATGGCGGTGGGTGCGGTCATGGCGCTCTCCTGCTGCTCGGGGTCGGACGGGGCGGGGCGGTGGTCGTGGTCGTCGTGGTCGTTGTGGTCGTCGGTCTCCGCGCGGGACGCGGGCGTGGATCGCGCGCCGTGGACGCGGGGCGCGCGCGAGCGGCGGACGAGGCGGCCGTCGACGCCAGACGGCTCGGCGCCCGTGGCGGCGGCGAGCGCGATGCGGGCCTTGACCGGATCCGGCACCCGCACGCGCGTGCGCGCCAGCTCGGCCGCCGGGGTGTCGCGGAGCCGCACGGCGAGCTCGGCGAACAGGCCCTGCGCGAGCGCGACGGCGCGGCGGCTGGAGGCGGGGAGGTCGGGGATCACGGCGCCGGACATGCGGAGGTCGTGGTCGATGTCGTCGAGGATGCGCTCCTTGTCGGCCTCCGAGAAGGACGCGACGTCGACGCCCGGGAAGTAGCTGCGGCCGAGCGCGTCGTGGTCGGCGGCGAGGTCGCGCAGGAAGTTGACCTTCTGGAACGCGGCGCCCAGGCGCTTGGCGCCCTCCTCGAACCGGATCCGCTCGGGCCGCGTGGTGGGGTGGCCCATGAGGAACGCGCGGAGGCACATGAGGCCGACGACCTCCGCGGATCCGTAGACGTACTCCGTGAAGGAGGCGGGCGTGTGCTCCATGCGCCGCAGGTCCATGCGCATGGAGGCGAAGAACGGCGCGGTGAGCTCGGCGCCGAAGCCGGCGCGGCGGGCCGTGATGGCGAACGCGTGCACGACGAGGTTCGTGCTGTAGCCGCGCAGCATCGCGTCCTCGGTCTCCTGCTCGAGGGCGTCGAGCAGGTCCTCGACGTGCGCGGGATCCACGCCGGCACCGGCCGCGGCGCCGTCGACGATCTCGTCGGCGATGCGCACGAGCGCGTACACGTTCTCGATGTGCTGGCGCACGTCCGCGCCGAGGAGGCGCGAGGCGAGGCCGAAGGAGGTGGAGTAGCGGCGGATCACGACGGAGGCCGTGTCCTGCGCCACCCGGTCGTACTTCTCGAGGCCCGTGGGCGCCTCGGGGGCGGCGGGCCGGCGGCCGGGCAGGCGACGCGTCATCGGATGCGCCCGAGCACGGACTCGGCGACGGGCGCGAGCTCCCGGCGGAGCGCCTCCGGCACGACGGGGTCCTCGAGGCGCGCGCACGCGGCCGTCGCGAGGTCGCGCGCCACGCCCTCGGCGAACGCGCGGGCGCCGGAGCTCTCCAGCACCGAGCGCACGAGGGCCGCCTCGCCGCGGGAGAGGTCGTCCTTGCCGACGAGCGCGCTGATCTCCCGCCACTCCGAGGAGCGGACGGCGTGGGCGATGAGCACGGTGCGCTTGCCCTCGCGGAGGTCGCCGAGGTTCGTCTTGCCGGTCTCCTCCTCATCGCCGAAGACGCCGAGCACGTCGTCGACCACCTGGTAGGCGATGCCGATGTCCCGGCCGAAGTCGCCGAGCGCGGCCACGACCTCGGGGCGCGCGCCCGCGAGCACGGCGCCGGCCTGCAGCGGCGCCTCGAACGAGTAGACGGCGGTCTTGAGGCGCTCCATGCGGAGGATCTCCTCGACGCTCGGCACGTCCGCCGTGAGCGAGAACTCGACGTCGATGAGCTCGCCCGCGGCGGACGCGAACACGGCGTCGTCGAGGATCTCGAGCAGGTGCGACCGGGTGAGGTCGCGCACGCCGCTCGCGTCGATGAGGCGGTACGCGTTGACGAGCGCGAGGTCGCCCGCGATGACGGCGGCCGACATGCCGCGGTGCTCGGCGAGCGGCTGGGGCAGGCCCTGGGTGGTGGCGATGTCGCGGTAGGCACCGGAGACGTTGGGGCCGCCGCGCCGGGTGAAGTCGCGGTCGATGACGTCGTCGTGCACGATGAGCGCGGTGTGGAGCATCTCGAACGCGGCGCCGACGTGGGCCGCGGCCTGCACGTCCTGGCCGCCGAGGCCGTCGTACGCGGCCATGACCATGCGGGGACGGAAGCGCTTGCCGCCGGCCGTGTTGGACTCCAGCGTGCGCCACAGCTTCACGTACTCGTCGCCCATGGCCTCGGCGCGGACGAGGGAGCGGGCGAAGAACGCATCCAGCACGCCGTTCACGTGGGCCTGCCTCGATGTGGAGACGGCAGCGAGGTTGGTGGCGTCCACGGATGAAACCTAACATCGAGGCGGTAACGGAAAGCAGGGAGCGCATGTCACAGCACACCGAGCTCGTCGTCCTCCTGGACGACGACGGCGAGACCATCGGGACGGCGCCGAAGGCGACGGTCCACACCCGCGACACCGCGCTGCACCTCGCGTTCTCGTGCCACGTGTTCGATGCGGAGGGCAGGATCCTCGTCACGCGCCGCGCGATCGGCAAGCTCACCTGGCCCGGCGTCTGGACGAACTCGTTCTGCGGGCACCCCGCACCGGGCGAGGACATGCTCGAGGCCGTGCACCGCCGCGCCGAGCAGGAGCTCGGGCTCACCCTCGCCTCGGTCGAGCTCGTGCTGCCCGACTTCCGCTACCGCGCGACCGACGCCGCGGGCATCGTCGAGAACGAGATCTGCCCGGTGTTCCGCGCCGTGGCGGCCACGCCGGTGGATCCGCGACCCGAGGAGGTCGGCGAGTACCGGTGGGCGGATCCCGAGGAGCTGATCCCCGCGGTCGCCCACACGCCGTGGGCCTTCAGCCCGTGGCTCACGCTGCAGCTGCCGCTGCTGTACCCGGAGCACCCGGCGCACGCCGGCTCGCCGGATGCGGCGGCCGTGCCCACGGTCTGATCCGACGCTCCACCGACGAGGGGCCCGGCCGCTTCGCGCGGCCGGGCCCCTCGTCGCGCACCCGGCGGGCGGGCGGGCGGGATCACCCCCAGAACGCGCGGACCTCGTCGGCGACGCGCTCGGCCTGGCGGCGGCCCGCCTCGGCGGAGACCTTGCGGGTCGAGAGCAGGAGCGAGTTCTCGCCGAACGCGGCCGTGCTCTCCGCGTCGGCCTGGATCACGAGCACCTCGGCCCGGCCGCGCAGCTGCTGCACGACGGTGGAGAGCGTCGGGCCCATGCCGGAGGCGGGCGCCTCGGGGCCGCACGCGATGACGAGGATCCGCTCGTGCTCGGCGACGACGTCGGCGTTCGTGCCGGAGCGCATGCCGCCGTCCATGTAGGGGCGGCCGTCGATGGTGACGGGCGGGAACACGCCGGGGACGGCGCAGCTCGCGGCGGACGCGCGCACGAGGTCGGCGCCGGAGTCCTTGTCGAAGACGGTGAAGCGGCCGGTGCCGGCGTCGACCGCGGTGATGCGGAGGTCCTTCTCGGGCCAGTCGTGGATCGGCAGCAGCTGGCCGATGCGCTCGACGCTCGCGGCGTCGTCCACCTCGGGGTCGTACTCCTCGAGGGCGAACTCGCCGATCCTCTGGCGCGTCGGGATCTCGCCCGCGGTGCTCACGACGCCCTCGCCGATGACCTCGATCGTGCGGGAGAGGTCGCGGCTGCCGGTGGGCTCGGCCATGCCCGCCACGTCGACGAAGTGCTCGTCGTAGGCGGCGTCGATGGCGCCCGCGCGCAGGTTGATCGCGACGACGGATCCGGCCGACGTGCCGACGACGGCGTCCGCCGCGTCGAGGTCGATGCCCGCGGCGATCAGGCCCGACAGCAGCCCGGTCTCCCACGCGATGCCGGCGACGCCGCCGCCGCCGAGGACCAGTCCCCGCGTCGTGCCCTGCTCGTCCGATGCCTGCGCTCTGCTCACGGTCGCTCCTGTCCCGGCCCGCCCGGTGCGGGTCCCCGACCATCATCCACGAGCGCGGCGACCGCGAGGCGGACGGCAGCTGGATGCGCGCTCCCGCACCTCGGCGGCGGTCCTCAGGGGCGGGCGACGTGCCGCCCGATGAGGACGGCGAGTCGGCGGGGATCGACCGCGAGCTGGCGGGCCGAACGGCCGGCGAGGCGGTCGGCGAGGGCATGCAGGTGCTGCTGGGCATCTCCGCGGGCGCCGGTGAGGCCCGGCCGCCCGAGCGTCCAGGAACCGGCGGCGTCACCATGCCGTTCGCGGACATGGAGGAGGTTCGACAGGTCGGTGACGTCCTTCACCGTCTGCCCTCCACGTCCACGCCACGCGTACGCCTTGAGGACCACGGCCGCCTCCAGGCCGGGGACGACCACCGGTGCCGACAGCTCCGTCCCGTCCTGGAGCAGGAGCGACGCGTCGAGACGCAACGGCGACGCCATGGCGAGGTGGAGGCCGGGCATGGCATCGAGCCGGCGGCCGCCATGGAGCCCATCGGAGAACCGGCCGGTCAGGGCGGGGACGAGGAGATCGATGGTCGGCAGGGGCTCCGCCTCTCCGCGGACGTACCTGTTCCCCGAGATGTCCCTGTAGCCGGCGGCGACGAGCGCCGCGTGCACGGAGCCGTCATGGCGAGCTCGACGGGGATGCCGGCATCCGCATCGCCTGTCCGCCGCTCGACGAGGCCGGGGCTCGGGAACGCGGCGGCGATGAGTCCGACCATGTGTCCGCCGATCACGCGCGCGTCGGGATGCGCTTCCAGCACCCGCGAGAGGTCGCGGAGCGCGACGAAGGCCGCGTCGTCCTCCGAGCCGCCGGCGACGAGGTGGGCGGACGGCACGGTCATGCGACCCCGTCGCGGCCGACACCACCGGGACGCCACGCGCCCCGGAGGATCAGGGCGCGGATCCGCTCGGCCGCCTCCTGCTGGTCGCCGGTGCTGCCCGTGCGCTCCACGTCGTGCGCGATGGTGACCGGATCGGCGAGCCCTGGCGCTGCGCCGAAGGCGCGCGCGGTCGCGAAGAGCGTCCTGTCCGCGGGGACGGTGATGGAGAGCGTGTGGTCAGCGGCGTCCGCGAGGGCGAAGCCGAGTCTCGCCGCGTCGAGGCCGGTCGGGGCGTACGTGGTGACCCGCTCGGGCTTCCTCCACGCGCTGATGCGTCGTGCGGCGAGATCGCCGGACAGCACGACGCCGCCCTGCGCCTGCGCCATCCGCGCCTGCGTCTCGAGATCGCCGTCGTGCCACCAGTGCGTCGTGATGCCGCCCGCTCCCGGGTACTCCTCGTCGGCGAGGCGGAGGAGCAGCGCCCGGTCCCCCGCCTCGAAGCCCGCCGCCGTCCGGACGACGCCGTCACCCAGACGCGTGAGCGACTGGGACACAGCGGATTGCGTGAGCCCGAGCAGCTCCGCGATGTCCCGCTGTCGCCGGAAGCGTCCTCCGAGGAGGAGCGCGCGGGCCACGGCGAGCTGCCCGAACGGGGGACGTCCGCGCTTCGGCGCCGGATCGCGCTCGGGTCGATCGACGTGCGGCGCGCGCGCGTCCATCCACGCGTCGCCGGTCGAGAGGTCCAGGAAGACGAGTCGCGGATCCCGCACCGCGGCGGCCCGGAGCGATGGCGTGAGGCGGTCGACGACGTACAGCACACGCTCATCGGGATGCAGCCGCTCGAGGTCGTCGCGGATGTCGGACGGGGTCGGTGCGCGTCGAGTCGCCCCCTTGAGGACGCGACGCCCGTCTGCCGAGCGGAACGCGATCGCGCTCTCCGGCACGAGGGACAACCCCGCTGCGGCCAGCTCGCCCAATGCCGCGCTCATGTCCATCGCTTCCTCCAGCATCAGTTTATGCGCCGATGTCGCCTTTTCTTATACGGGATGAGCGCGACTCCGCACATGCCCCGGCCCGCCGGGCCTCCGCCTGCGTGGGGGACCGTCGCGCACCAGGCGACCGCGAGGCGGACGGCAGCTGGATGCGCGCTCCGGGTGGGGTCCGGAGCCGTGAGACGGTGGACGCATGAGACTCGCCGAGGCGCTGATGGAACGGTCCGACCTGCAGAGGCGCATCGAGTCGCTGCGGAGCAGGATCCAGGTGAGCGCCCGGCACCAGGAGGGCGAGGATCCCGCGGAGGACGCGGCCGCGCTGCTCGCGGAGGCGGGCGAGACGGTCGACCGGCTGGCGGAGCTCGTGACGCGGATCAACCTCACCAACACGGCCGCCCGCCTCGACGACGGCACGCCGCTCACGGCGGCGCTCGCCCGGCGCGACGCGCTGCGGACACGGCACGGGATCCTCACGGCCGCGGCCGACGCCGCCTCCGGACGCGTGGCCGCGGGCACCTACGCGCAGCGTCAGCTGCGGAGCGAGCTGCGGCAGATCGCTGCGCTGCCGATCCGCGAGGTGCGCGACCGGGCCGACGACACCGCGCGCGAGCTCCGGGAGCTGGACGCCGGGATCCAGCGCGCGAACTGGGAGGTGGAGCTGGTCGAGCAGGCGTAGGGGCGAGTCGGTAGTCGTCCGGAGCGGGCACACCCCGGCGGATCAGCGGGCAACCTGATCCCCTGTGGCGCGGAGGGCAGCGCACCCGGCGAGAGCCGAGCACACGTCAGCCCCGCACCTCGCACCGGGAACGGTGCACGGGTACAGCTCACCACCACGTGCCGGTCGGACGACGAGGGAGGGATCGGGGACCTCGCCCCCGCGATGCGGGCCCGGTGCGTCGCGCGCCGGGCCCATCGTCGCGCGCACCGGTCGGTGCGTGCGCTCCCGCCTCAGCCGGCGGCCGCGCGGATCCCGTCCGCGTCGGCGAGGCAGACGACCGACGCCTGCGGCCCCGACGCCGTCCGCTCGTCGACGACCACGCCGCCCACGCGGATGCGGCACGTCAGGTCGCCGTCGGCCGCGTCGGCCATCCCGCTCAGGGTCAGGCCGCCGTCCCGGGGCGTGACGTCGTCGGGCAGCACCGTGCCGCGCGTGAACGGCAGGCCCTGCGCGGTGGCGGACTCGTAGTCGATGTCGTCCGCGGTCACGCTGCTCCAGGTGGCCAGCGCGGTGGGCACGGTGCCCGTCAGCTCGTACTCCACCGCGATCCCGTCCGTCGCGCCGGGAGCCGGGCTCGTGGGGACGGCGGGCTCGGCCGTGCGCGCCCGCTCCCGCGCATCCTCGACCGCGCCGCCGACGAGCGTGGCGATGCCCACCGTGTAGACGATCGCGAGCACGATCGAGAGGATCACGGCGATGACGCTCACGATCAGCCCGATCACCGCCGTGCCCTTCGGCCGGTCGCGGAGCAGCAGGCCGATGATGCCGAGCACGACGCCCACGGACGCGAGGAACCCCGACCCGTAGTTGAGCAGCGGGATGACCGAGCCGATCAGCGACAGCACGCCCACGATGAGCGCGGCGACGCCGACGCCGTTCGACGTCCTCCGCTCCCGGGGCTCGGTCGGCTCGGGCTCGGGGGCGTAGCGGAAGGTCATGCATCGACCCTGCCAGGGCCGGAGGCGGATGCGGTCGCCGCGGCATCACGATCCTGCGACTGTCGGCCCTCGGCTCGGGACGCCGCTGGGGCCGAAGCCGAAGGGCCCCACCGCGATGCGGCAGGGCCCTCTCGGCGGCGACGGATCACTCGCCGCGCAGGTCCTCCGAGCTGGCCGAGCAGAACGCGGACGCGTACGCGCCGGTGGCGGTCTGCTCCGCCACCGGAGCACCGTCGACGAGGATGCGACACGTCACGTCGCCGCCCTCGGTCCCGGACGTGCCGCTCAGGGTGAAGCTCGAGAAGTCGAACGTCCCGCCCACCTTGGCGACGATCTCCTTCGAGAAGGGCAGCGCCTGCTCGGTCGCCTGCTCGGATCCGGAGTTGCCGTCCGTGAAGGTGGAGTAGGTGGCGGAGACGGAGGTCGCCGAGCCCGTGAGCTCGTAGGTCACGGTGACCTCCCGCTCGGCCGCCGCGGAGGCCTCCGCCTGCGAGGTCTCGATGGCGTCCGAGACCCCGGACGCGAAGCCCGCGGTGTAGGTGACCGCGAGGACGACGGAGAGGATCAGCGCGACGACGCTGATGATCGTGCCGGCGATCGCGGCGCCCTTGCGGCGGTTCTTGAGGAACAGGGCGATCACGCCGAGGACGAGCCCGACGAAGGCGACGAAGCCGGTGACGTAGTTGAGAAACGGGATGACGGAGCCGACGAGGGCGACGATCCCGACGATGAGGGCGGCGAGGCCGAGGCCGTTGCCGTTGGTGCGAGGCGCTTCGGGTGCGGATGCAGGAGGTGGGGCGTACTGGGTCATGCTCCGAGGCTGACAGGCGATGGACAGGGGACCGACCAGATCCTGGCACCAGTTCGGGGCTCCTCCGCCTCCACTTCGGGTCACATGACCCGCGAGCCCGTCAACCCGCGAGCGCCTCCGCGACCGGCGTCAGCGGCATCTCGAGCGCCGCCGCGACGTGCGAGTTCGTGACGTGGCCGTCGTGCACGTTGAGGCCGAGGGCGAGCGCCGGATCCTCCGCGAGGGCCCGCTTCCACCCCTTCTCCGCGAGGGCGATCACGTACGGCAGCGTCGCGTTCGTGAGCGCGCGCGTCGAGGTCTCCGGCACCGCGCCCGGCATGTTGGCGACGCAGTAGTAGACGCTGTCGTGCACCGGGAAGGTCGGGTCGTCGTGCGTGGTGGGGCGGGATCCCTCGAAGCAGCCGCCCTGGTCGATGGCGATGTCGACGAGCACGGAGCCCTTCTTCATGGTCGCGACCATCGCGTCGGTCACGAGCTTCGGGGCCTGCGCGCCGGGGATGAGGACCGAGCCGATCACGAGGTCGGCGTCCTTGAGCTGCGCCGCGATCTCGTACGCGGACGAGACGCGCGTCTGCACCTGCCCGCCGAAGCGGATCTCGAGCTCGCGGAGGCGCGGGATGGAGAGATCGATGATCGTGACGTCGGCGCCCATGCCGAGCGCGTTCGCCGCCGCGTGCTCGCCCGCGACGCCGCCGCCGATCACGACGACGCGCGCCTTCGGGGTGCCGGGCACGCCGCCGAGGAGGATGCCGCGCCCGCCGGCCGCGCGCATCAGGTGGTACGCGCCGACCTGGGTGGAGAGCCGGCCGGCGACCTCGCTCATCGGCTGGAGGAGCGGCAGCTGGCGGTTCGGCAGCTGCACGGTCTCGTAGGCGATGGCCGTGGTGCCGGAGGCGACGAGCGCATCCGTGCAGGGCCGCGACGCCGCGAGGTGCAGGTAGGTGAAGAGGGTCTGGCCGGCGCGCATGCGGGGGTACTCCTCCGCGATCGGCTCCTTGACCTTGAGCAGCAGATCCGCCGCGCCCCACACCTCGTCGGCCGTGGCGACGATGGTCGCGCCCGCCTCGACGTAGTCGGCGTCGGTGATGCTGGATCCGAGCCCCGCGCCCTCCTGCACGAGCACCTCGTGGCCGCGGCGCACGAGCTCGTGCACGCCCGCGGGGGTCGCGGCGACCCGGTTCTCGTTGTTCTTGATCTCGGTGGGGATCCCGACCTTCATGCGTGCTCCGTCTCGTCTCCCCGCGAGGTGCGGCCGGCGGCGGCGATGCGGGAGGGCGAGACTCATGGTGCCCATTGTGCGTTTCGAGCGCGTGAAATCCGTAGGATCGTCGGCGGCAGACGTACATCTGGTGCGATCCTGCGGAGCGGGAGGGCGAGCGGATCATGCGGACGAAGGAACTGCGGGCCCCCGAGCCGCTGGATGCGGTCGACCGGAAGCTCGTCGCCCTGCTCCGCGCCGACGCGCGCACCCCGAACAGCCGCCTCGCGGAGCAGGCGGGCATCGCGCCGTCGACGTGCGTGACCCGCGTGCGCGGCCTCGTCGAGCGCGGCGTGATCACGGGCTTCACCGCCACCATCGACGCGGATGCGGTGGGCGTGGGCCTGCAGGCGCTCATCAGCATCGCGATCCGTGCGGGCGCCCGGCACGAGATGGCCGCGTTCGCCGACGAGATGCGCGAGCTGGCGGATGTGGTGCAGCTCTTCTTCCTCGGCGGATCCGAGGACTTCATCCTCCACATCGCCGTCCGCGACAGCGACCACCTCCGCGACTTCGTGCTGAAGCACCTGTCGGCGCACCCGGCGGTGGCGTCGACCCGCACCAGCGTCGTGTTCGACCACCACCACTCGGGGCCGGCGGTGGGGGATCCGGGCGCCTAGCTGTACTCGGCAGCGCGCCGGATCCCCCACCGGGTTCAGCTCCCCGTGCGCACCACGTGCACGTCGAACGTGGCGCCGGCGGGCGCGTCGAACGCGATGCGGGTGGGCTGCGCGATCGGATCCGTCGCCGCCGCCGGACGCTGCACCGTGACGGTGCGCTGCGTCACCCCGCCCACGACCACCGCGTAGGTGCCGGAGGCGAGACCGCTCACCTCGGCCACGCCGGAGTGCGCGGCGCCGCCGCGGTTGAGCATCGCGAGGCGCAGGTCGGTGCTGTCCGAGCTCACCGTGGCGCGGGCGTACGCGTCGTCCTTCAGGTCCACCGAGAGCTGCTGCGTGACGAGGTGCAGGCGTCGCTGGAGGCCGTCCTCCGGGACGACGGTCTGCGATCCGCCGGCGGACGAGACGTCGGCGCCGTACGCGACGGTGCCGAAGATCGGGTCGTCGGTCACCACGTCGGCGCTCAGGGTCTGCATCGCACCCCAGAGCCCGAGGTCGCTCTCGCCGGTCATGCCGCGCCAGCCGTTGAGGAGCGGCACGTCGGATCCGCCGCCCACGCCCGTGGTGCCGAGGTTGCCGCGCTCGGACTGGTAGGTCCACGCGGAGGCGCCGATGTTCTCCGGGGCGGAGCTGATCTGCCCCGCGTTCACCGTGGCGAGCTCGGCCACCTTCCCGGCGTAGTTGAGCCGCTGCAATTCGGCCCGGCGGGCGGGCGAGACGGCCTGGGCGCCGGTCTCGAGGGCCGCCGTGTGGTTGATGTAGTCGTCCATCGTGTAGCCGGCGAGCGCCGCCGTGTGCTGGAACTGCCAGGTGTTCTCGCCCGTGATGGTGGTGGGCACGGAGTTCCAGTACCAGACGGGCATGCGGCCGCGGTCGGCCTCGGTCTTCGACACGATGTCGCGCATGATCTTGAGCGCCTTCGTGCGATCCGCGTCGACGTTGGTGCGCGCGAGCATGTACACGGCCTCCTCGCCCGTGTTGTCGTAGGTGTACTCGGATCCGTACGGGTACTTCGCCGCGGAGACGTTGGCGTACTTCGTCGCCATCTTCTTCACGATGTCGTCGGCCTGCGCGCCCATGCCCTCGGCCCGGAGGTCGTCGATGAGGCGGGGCGTCGACTGCTCGCCCATGAGCCCGGTCGAGTAGTTGTAGAACACGTCCTTGTTGTCGTACAGCTCCTTGAAGACGCCATACGCCGCCTGGAGGTACCACTCGGCGGGGTGCTGGTACGCGACCGCCGACGGGTTCTTCTTCACGACCTCGTACATCGAGAGGAACGTGTTGTAGATGTGCGGGTACGCGTAGCCGCGCCCGATGGGGGTGTCGTTCTGGGCGCCCGGCTTCCCCTGCTCGAAGAAGTCGTGGATCACGTAGCTGGGCGCCGCGGTGGCCGAGGTGTTGCCCATGAGGTGCTCCCAGACCGCCTTCTGGAGGTACATGTCGAGCGCCTCGATCTGGTGCGCGTCGGGCCGGACGACCTGCTTCTCGGCGAGGAACTCCGCGTGCGGATATCCCCAGTCGTCGCCGAGGCCCCAATAGCCGTCGTAGACGTTCCGGCGGCCCTCCGCGGGATTGGACGGGGTGGGGACGCTGCCGTCCTTCGCGTTCATCATCCAGTCGTCGAACGTGTAGTTCCGGATGTCGGAGGCGGCGATGCCGTCCTTCGGCGTCCACTGCATCTTGTCGACCATGAACTGCGCGTGCGTGTCGAGCAGGTGCGCGATGTCGTCGATCACCGAGAACTGGAGCACCGAGGTGCGCGCAGCTCCCGTCTGGTCGGTGTACGCCACCGTGACGTCGTTCGCGCCGAGCTGCGTGCGGTCGAACGCCATGTCGTAGATGCGGTAGTCGCCGTTGCCGCGTGAGAACGTGACCGTCGGATCCGTGGGCGTGGCGCCGTGCAGGTCGTTGCGGTTGTGCGCCGTGACGGACGTGATGGTGCCCTTCACGCGGAACGCCATCTCGGCCTTCCGGTCGACCGGCACGATGTAGCCGGGCACGACCGCGGTGTCGAGCAGCCCCTGGTCGTACATCGACTGCTTCAGCGCGTGATCGTCGGCGACGGAGCCGAGGTGGTACGTGTAGCTCTGCGTCGCGCCGGGGGCGAGGGCGAGGCTGGTGGAGCCGAGGTAGCCGCGGTTCGTCTTCTGGATCGCCATGGAGTGCGCGTAGTAGACGTTGAGGCCCTTCACCATCGAGCCCTCCTTGTCCTCGTTCCAGGCCCACGGGGTGTCGCCCACCTCCTGGGTGCGCCAGCGGTCCTGGTACTCGAGGCCGGATCCGGTGGCGGTGTCGGGGGTCAGCGCGACGAACGGGCCCTGGCCGCTGGGGCGCTCGAGGGTGATGTAGGAGCCGTTCTTGCCCACGTAGGAGTGGGTGAGGACGCGGCGTTCGTAGATCCGGTCGCCGCCCTTCCACAGCTCGTTGCCGGGGACGGGCATGCCCCAGTCGCCGATGACGAGGCGCTGGCTGCCCGAGTTGGTGACGTCCTGCTTCCACGTGAGGGAGCCGTCGGCCGCGATCGAGTACGTCTCGCGCACGGTGAAGCCGGAGACGCCGCGCGGGTCCTTCGAGTCGGCGTAGGTGACCGTGACGCTCGTGGGCGTAGCGGTGACGGTGCGGGCGTCGCCGGAGCGGGTGGTCCAGGCGGTCTTCCACGTGGTGGATCCGACGCCGTCCTTCGTGATCGCGCCGTCGCCGGTGGCGTAGGAGAACATCAGGTTGCCGAGCCACTGGCGGTTGCCGACGTCCTTCTCCGCGGCCTGGTCGGGCGCGGTCGTGGGGTTCATGAGGTACTCGGTGTCGTGCAGGTCGCCCGGGATCTTCAGCGACTGGAGCGAGCCGTCGGAGGCGAAGCCGGCGCGGATCTTGCTCGACTTCAGCGTGTACGGGTAGACGGTCGCGGCCTGAGCCTCCTCCGCGTCGGCGGAGTGGGTGGCCGCGACCGATCCGGTGGCGAGGACGGTGCCGACGACGAGCGCCGCCAGCCACCTCCTCCTGCTGCCTCTGCTGCTGCTGCGTGGGCGTGACGACATGGCCTTCTCCTTCGTGGGACGGAGCCGGGCGCACGAGTGTGCGCCCGGCGGCGTGCGGACGAAGCGCCCCAGGTGGATCGCTGGCTGGTGCGTGGTGCGTGGCTGTCGTGCGTGGTGGGTCGTGCGGAGGGGCGCCCCTGGCGGTATCACGACGAGGGGAATCGGAACCGGTGGCTGAGGATGGCACGCGGCGGAGGTGGGGTCGGCGGGTTCTCCACGGTGGGTACGGGGGTGCGCGGGTGCGCGGGTGCGCGGGCGCGACGGGTGCTCGGTGAGGCCCGGGCGTCACCGTGCGGCGAGCGGAGGGCTACTCCCCCGACTGCCCCGCGTCCGTCACCGTCACGTCGGTGTGCACGAAGTTGAGGTGCGAGCGGGAGGCGGTCGGGCCGCGCTGGCCCTGGTAGCGGGAGGCGTACTCGCCGGATCCGTAGGGCTTCTCGGCGGGCGACGACAGGCGGAAGAAGCAGAGCTGGCCGATCTTCATCCCGGGCCAGAGCTTGATGGGCAGCGTCGCGACGTTCGACAGCTCGAGCGTGACGTGGCCGGAGAACCCGGGGTCGATGAAGCCGGCCGTGGAGTGCGTGAGGAGGCCGAGGCGGCCGAGCGAGCTCTTGCCCTCGAGGCGCGCGGCGACGTCGTCGGGCAGCGTGACCAGCTCGAACGTGGATCCGAGGACGAACTCGCCCGGGTGCAGGATGAACGGCTCCCCCGGCTTCGACTCGATGAGGCGCGTGAGCTCGGGCTGGTCCTCGGCGGGGTCGATGTAGGGGTACTTGTGGTTGTCGAACAGCCGAAAGAAGCGGTCGATGCGCACGTCGATGCTCGCGGGCTGCAGCATCCCGGGGTCGTACGGATCGAGGGCCACTCGTCCGGCGTCGAGCTCGGCGGTGATGTCACGGTCGGAGAGGAGCACGGCAGGAGCCTACCGGCGCGGGGTGGCGCCCGGCCGGAGTCTTGCTAGGCTGTGGTCTCGACCCGGCCCCAGGCCGGTCGCGCGAGTGTAGTTCAATGGTAGAACTTCAGCTTCCCAAGCTGATAGCGCGGGTTCGATTCCCGTCACTCGCTCCACACCAATATCAATATCAATTCGAGTTTTGATTGCCAAACTCAACCACTCAAGGCGCTTGGGCGACACCGTCAAGAGCTGGAGTTTGAAGAGATCCCAGAAACACTCTTTTGCAGTGCGCCTACATCTTTGAGCAAGCGAACAAGGTGCTCGTCAGTCATATCCAGTATGGGCTCGTACATAAACGAGTTTACATGAATATTCTCGGGCGTCATCAGCACCACTTCGTCAACAGTTCGAATTGCGTCACGATCGTCGGGGAAATTTTTCCTGTAATGCGCAAAGAGGTGGCCTGTCTGATTGGCACGTAAGCCATCAACAAACGACTGATCCGCAATTTTATCGACCATATACTTTTCTGCAGCAACACGAATCGCGATTGACAAAGTGATCTTATTCGCTAGATCCATGGTAACTGCGTCAGCGACGCATTTCTGCGCTTCCTCGCCAATCATCTCAGTTACGCTTTCATCCGGCCTCGGCCAGCAGCCAGTGGTTGAAAATAAGTCATTAAAGATAGTGTCGATATCAGCCTGGGTGACTGTGGCGGTTTCGGCTTTCCAGTGCAAGAGAGACGTCAACTTGACGTATCCAGGATCATCCTCGCCGCGTGTATACTCGAGTAGATTACGCACAAACGGAATTGCGGCAGATCGTTTGGTTGCATCCGTAAAGAAGTTTGGCTTAAAGTCCTTGATAAAAGGATTTTTAATTCCGGCTGCCCTTACTAGCTCCATCCCCGCTGGTGCCCTTTGTCCCATGAGGCACTGGCTGTAAGGTACAAAACGACTTTCAAGCGTGCGGAAGAAGTCGAAGTTATGCGTAAGGACCACAAGGCGAAAATTTGGCACCTCGGCGATATCCTTCAGGTACTGAATGATGGCATACTTGTTTTTATAGTCAAATGAGTCGGCAATATCATCAACGATAAATACGGTGTCACCCGGCACCCCCTTGCGGCGCTCGACCTCAAATAAAACATTAAGAATGTAAAGTGCCTTCTTCTCGCCCGTACTCAGGACGCCCAAGAGGTCTCCGCGGTCCACGGAAGTTCGGTCACCACCGTCCGCAAATTCAAAACCGAGCTTAGCGACCGGCTCAAGTCCAAGAACTACATTTGTGCGGTTCTCCGCAATTAAGGTGAACGGAACGAAGAAGCGACGATTGAATATTTCGATAACATCTTCCCACTGCCCCCTTTGCGCTCCGGCTTCCGCCTCAATTTCTGCTTTTCGCGATTCTGCCTTTCGAAAGCGAGATACTGCTTCCAGATAAAGGGGCTCGTTAGCCTTCAAATAAGACTTCCAGACACGCTCCTTAAAGCGCTCAACATTATCAAGCTCCAGAAGAAGCTCTTGATGGTCCGACACGAGGTCAAAAAAGCGCCGCGACTCGATATTTTTAGTGAGCTTGCTTTCGATCGCGGTGAATGTTTTGCGAAGTTGCGGGTCGTCGCTAATAGCCTCTTTCTCGGAAGCAATCAACTCCGCCAGCTGGGCCTGCGTCGACAGCGCGGTTCCATCAGCTCCGTCATTCAGAATGACGGAGTGCTTTGCTTCAAAGAAGCCGTTTCCACCCAGGCTTTTCGCGATAGTCTCGGCGTTGTAATAGCTGAAGGTTTTTCGGGAAAAATACGAGGACGAATCTAAAAGCTCATTAAAACGAGTGACATAATTGGCAAGGGATGAGGCAAAGTCTTTTGTTGCCAGAAGTGCAACAACTTTGTCGTCAAATAAAACGTCATACGGCAACCACGCGTAAGGAGACTCTTCGTCTTTAACTTCATCTTCGACACGAAGGAGGGCTTTGAAAAAGCTCTCGCGGTCACGCGTGAATGCCATCGAGAGCTCCGAAGACACGTCTTTTTTTGTTTGAGCTTGCGCCTTGAGTGCCGCAATTAGCTCCGCCTTCGACTCAATAATCTTACTCTGAATCGCCGCGTACTCCGAGCGGAGGACCTTGTCCACAAGGAGCGTTGAAGTATACTCCGTGGGCCCAATTTCCTCGTCATAAGAGACGATCACAACCACTTGGTCCGCCGTGAGGGCGGTATCATCTTCGTCAGTGATGGTCCTGGAGCTTTCGCGCTCTGGGAATACGTGATCCGTCGACTCCTCCCGTCGAGACAAATCGCTAAAGGCGCGGGCGAATGAAGTCTTCATCATTCCGTTAGGCGCGTAAATCGCAGTTGCTCTTGCATCCTTGAAGCTAAGATCTGCCTTCAAGTGACGAATACCGTGGCAATTCGTAAAGTCTATTTTTAGCTTTTTCATAAGTTATCGACCCCCGTGCTGGCACTTCGCGGAAAAGGTAAAAAGTGAGGTTGAACGTAGTCTGATTCGAAGATAACGAACGCGACGTCACGCGAACGGCGGCCTGGCTTCAGATACATTTCTCAATTGCTGGTTTACGCTTGAAACAGCGTCGTCGAGCCACCCGTCGTCGATCCAGAAACGATTTCCCGTCGGAGCCTGATTAGCGGTCTCCGCCCTACTAAGACGCTGCGACCCTGACGGATGCGTTGCCGGCCGCGCATGCAGAACATCATTGCGAATGGTGGCCACCTTAAATAGCGCCCTATATGCGGCAACCAAGTATGTTTTTGTTGGCCCGGCAGCGACTTCAGAAAGCGCAGCCTTTATCTCTATCGCGATCTGGGACGTCGTCCTGGACTCCAGCGCGGTCAGCGACAGCTGATCCGGTAAGTCGGAGGCAAGGCGGCCAAGGTCCCCCAACACCATCCACTCCACACTCGAAACCGTGTACGCAAGGGCACCTATGCGGGCGAGATATTCGGGTTCTGGGAGGAAAGCTACCGGGTGTTCCATATGACGAGTATGGCCTCGAGGCTTGAAGTAAGGACAAGCAGTTCTCAGCTGTGGCACCCCCAATAAGGGTGGCACCCGGCTTTATTGAACCTAGAGCGGCCGGGTGCACGAGAGTGAGCTGACGACCGACTCCACTCTTCTCTACCGACCAGCAAGGGCACACTATTAGCCCACGGACACAGTAAGGTGAGCAGCGCGTGTGGGAGGGTCTTCGGGGCTCGAGCGGCGGTCTTGATGAGTACGGCGATACTTTTTTTGCGGCCCACCAGTCCCGTCGTACTATCGCGAGGCTGAGATGTTACCGAGGGGTGGTCACTCTTGCGACGGGAGCTTGATTTGGCCCGGGCTTAGGCGTCGTACTACGGCCCTAAGCTCTGGTTCAGGCGGTGTTGGCTCCTCCCCACGATTACTGACGGAGCCCAAACGAGGTCGAGGACCAGATGCCCACAGGGCCTAAGCATAAGAAGTTCACCGAGCGCGATGATGATCCTGGATCGGTGTACGCTGAGGATTGTCGTTGCACTATTGGCGAGGACCATGACTCCGGGTCAGACGGCCCGTCGAGTAACATGCTGAGCGAGTCCGACGCCGAGGATATTTGGTTGTCGAGCGGCATGGACGAGGATTACGATTTTCGGTAGTCGATATACGGCGGGTCACCTCTCCGCCGGGGCGGAAGACGATAGGTCAGAAAGCTAGCGAATCTCACTGTTACCCTCCGGCAGCAACGACTCCGCCGTCGCCGCGTCGCCATCCCGGATCAAGTGCCCCATCTACTCGTCAGTGTGTAGCGCATGCGGCCGCGGCGGCCGCGGCATCAGGCCCTGGTGCGTGCGACCGCTCAGGACCTCCGTGGTCACCTCGCGGAGGGCGCAGAACACGTCGTGACCGCTGGCCTCGGGGATCAGGTGGTGGAACTCGATGTCGGCGGCGAGGAAGTCGACGAGGGCGCCGGCCTCGCAGGGGCGGCGGAGAGCGACCGCGAGATCGGCGATGCGCGTGCGCGTGCGCTGAGCAGTAGTCGCGTTAGGCGCGGCCAGTGACGCCGCGACCGGCTCGTCCGCGCGGCGCAGCTAGGTGAGGGAGCGGAACTGGTCCGAGCGGGCCGGGCCGGTGAGGCGCCAGCGGATGATGCGCGGGTCGGAGACGTTCCAACGGTCCGGGCCCTGCACCACGATGCCCGCGCGGCGCTTCGGCACGAGGAGCGCCATCGCCTCGAGGACGCGGACGCGGCTACGGGTGTTGTGTAGACGGAACGCGAGCGGCCCCGCCGCCGCCCGCCCCACGCAGGCACCGACGCCCACCTCCCCGGCCGGGCGCCGCCTCCCGCGACGCGATCCACGGATCCGCCCAGCCGAACGGAGACCCATGACCATCGAAGACTGGACGCAGACCCTCACCGCGGGGCCGCTCCTCCTGATCGCCGCGGGCGCCATCGCGGTCCTGCTGATCCTGATCATCACGCTGCGCATCCACGCGTTCGTCGCGCTGATCCTCGTGAGCCTCGTCACCGCGTTCGCCACCGGGATCCCGACCTCGCAGATCGTGACCGTGCTCGTCGGCAGCTTCGGATCCACGCTCGGCGCCGTCGCGCTGCTCGTGGGGCTCGGGGCGATGCTCGGGCGCCTGGTCGAGACCAGCGGCGGGGCGAAGGCGCTGGCCGACACCCTGATCCGCGTCTTCGGCGAGAAGCGCGCCCCGTTCGCGCTCGGGGTCGCGTCGCTCCTCTTCGGCTTCCCGATCTTCTTCGACGCCGGGCTCGTCGTGATGCTGCCCATCGTCTTCTCGGTGGCCCGACGCCTCGGCGGCGGCGTCCTCCGCTACGGCCTCCCCGCGGCCGGCGCCTTCTCGGTGATGCACGTCTTCGTGCCGCCGCACCCCGGCCCGGTCGCGGCCAGCGAGTTCTTCGGCGCGAACGTCGGCATCGTGATCCTCGTGGGCCTCGTCGCCGCGATCCCCACCTGGTACGTCACCGCGTACCTCTTCGGCCTGTGGGTGGGGAAGAGGTTCGTGCTGCCGATCCCGACGCTGCTCGGCGAGGCCGACGAGCACGCCGAGTCGAACCCGCCGCGGTTCGGCACCGTGATCGCCGTGCTGCTGCTGCCGCTCCTCCTGATCTTCCTCAACACCGGCCTCAACGCCGCCTCCACCGGCGGGATCCTCTCCGAGGGCACGAGCGACCAGACCTGGTACCAGGTGCTCCGCACGCTCGGCGAGACGCCCGTCGCGCTCCTCATCTCGCTGCTCGTCGCGGCGTTCGTGCTCGGGCGGCGCCGCGGGATCGACAAGAGCGCGCTCGAGAAGACCCTCGAGTCGGCGCTCGGGCCGGTCTGCTCGGTGATCCTCATCACCGGCGCCGGCGGCATGTTCGGCGGCGTGCTCCGCACCAGCGGCATCGGCGACGCCCTCGCCGACGTGCTCGGCGACCTCGGCATCCCGATCATCCTGGCCGGCTTCCTCATCGCGGCGATCCTCCGCATCGCGCAAGGGTCGGCGACGGTCGCGCTCACCACGGCCGCGGGGCTCGTCTCCCCGGCGATCCTCGCGGGCGACTACAACGCGTTCCAGGTCGCGGCGCTCGTCGTGGCGGTGGCCGGTGGATCCGTGGTCGCGAGCCACGTGAACGACTCCGGCTTCTGGCTCGTCGGCCGCTTCTTCGAGATGGACGTGAAGACGACCCTCAAGACGTGGACGGTGATGGAGACGGCCATCGGCGCGATGGGCTTCGCGATCGCCTCGGCGGTGTTCGGGGTGGCGTCGCTCGTGTAGGCGACGACCCCGCCTTCCAGTAGGAGGCCGAGAAGGCTGGTCCCATACCACGGCGCTCCGCCCTTCGCTGGGTATGCCGTCAAAGCCTGTGGAAAAAGAGCCGTCCGGTCGCTACCGTCTCAAGTGCTGATCAGCACGACCGTCCGACTCCGATCCGAGAGGACCCAGGAAGATGAAGCGCAAGAATCAGATATCGGCCCTCCTGCTCAGCGGTGCGGTGGGAGTGGCCGTCGCATTCGGCGGGACGAGTCCCGCCGTGGCAGCCGCATCATCGGCTCCTGCCGCATCGACCGGGCAGAGCGCGCCCTCGGAGGCCCAGCTGCGGGACTTCGAGCAGGGCCTGGCACTCGTGGAGCAGATCCCCGATGACGTCCTCGTCCAGGGCGACGCTGCAACGCAGCAGTGGCTGGCCGCGAACGCGCCCGCGAACACCGCACCGGAGGGCATGGTGAGCACGCAGGCCAGCGTCCTCGGCTGCGGCGCGGCGATCGCGACCGTGATCGCGTCCACGGCCTTCCCCGCCGCCAAGATCCTCAAGGTCAAGGCCCTGATCAAGTCGCTCGGGGGAGTCACAGAGGCCGCGAAGATCATGTGGGGCGCGAGCTTCTCCTACGAGAAGGTGCAGGCCCTCGGGGGTGCTGCGGCCGCCCTCGCCGGTGAGCTCATCGGCGTCACCCAGATCAAGGAGCAGTGCTTCTCATGAACCGCTGGCTCCGGGCCCTTGCGCCGATCCTCCTGACCCTCCTCGCGGTCGTGACCTTCCTCACGATCGATCACGTCCTCGGGATGCTCCTCATCGTGGCCGCCCTGGCCGTCGCGTTCCTCTCCGGCCGGGGCGTGCTCGGGCGGGTGCCGACGCGGCCGGCTGGTGACATCGACGCCCGAGCGGTGCGCGCGTACCGCGAGGACCACCCCGGCACCTCCATCGGGGATGCGGTGACCGCGGTGGGCCGAGACCGCCGCTGACGTCGCGCGGCGCGGGCGGGCGTGGCGCCTCCCGCCCGCGCCGGGTCGCCCCGGGACTGGTCCGGCTAGGTGCGGCCCTCGCCGCCGGCGCCGCTCCGGGTCCATTCGTCGCCGACGCGGTCGAACAGGATCCGCGTGTGCCGCCGGTCGGGCGAGCCCTGCCAGAACTCCACGTGCACGGGGCGGATGCGCCACAGCACCCAGTCGCCCGGATCCACGTCCGCGCGGGCCGCGGCCGAGCGCGCGGCCAGGTCGGCGGCGCTCTCCTCGGCGGTGGCCTCCGCGACGGATCCGCGCACCCGCACCGCCCGCACGATCGGCTGCCACCAGAACGCGAGCGCCGCCACCGGGTTCGCCGCGAGCTGCGCGCCCTTGGCGGAGGAGCGCGTGCCCGCGAACGCCCAGCCGCGCGGGCCGACGTCCTTGAGGATCAGCGTGCGGGCGTCGGGCAGGCCGTCCGCGTCGACCGTCGCGAGCGTCGCCGCGTGCGGCTCGGGGACGCCCGCGTCGACGGCCGCGGTGATCCACGTGCGGAAGAGGTCGTCGGGGTCGTCCGGGAGCGCAGCGAGGTCGAGCGACGGCGCGGATCCGGTGAGCGAGGGCTGCGCGCGCAGCCAGCGGGCGAGGTCGTCGGTGGGCATGGGGCCATCCTCGCGCGGGGGGGGTGCGGAGGGCGGAAGCCGAGCGACCCGCCCGATGTCGCGTGCGTCGCCGCATCACGCCTCCTCGAGTCCCTCCCCGGTGTAGCGAAGCAGCCCGGCTCACATTCCTGCATCGATCGGGACGGGACGCTCCCTTCCGTGCCTACTCTCCGAGCAATCGAGGAGAGGGGCGGCGATGCTGGCCGAACGCATGCGGGTGCTCATCACCGTGAAAGCGGCTCCCGAGCCGTCGAAGAAGTACATCGACACGGTCTGCGTCGCCGGTGTGCGCCTCGACCAGCCGGAGCCCTCCTGGATCCGCCTCTATCCGGTGCCCTTCCGCCATCTGTCCGGCGAGCAGAAGTACGCCAAGTACCAGATCATCGACGTCGATGTGAATCCCGCGAAGAGCGACGATCGTCACGAGAGCAGACGCCCGGTGTGGGATTCCGTGGAGCTGGTGGGCAAGCCCGCCACCAGCCTCGCGCGCGTCCCCGCTCTCCTGCCCCTCACCGGGCCCACCATGTGCGAGCTGCAAGCCGGAGTCGCCGCTGATCTCCGGGCGCAGTCCCTGGGGTTGGTCCGGGTGCGCGCTCTCACGTCGGTGGCGATCGAGCCCCATCCCGGCTGGACTCCCGCGCAGATCCAGGCGATGACGGCGCACCTGGAGCAACCGGAGCTCCTCGGGGATGTCGACGAGGTCCCTCCGCTGGTGGCGCCGCGCCTCGTCGTCCGCTACGCGTACACGTGCATGACGCCCGAGTGCGCCGGCCACCGGCAGCGCATCCTCGATTGGGAGCTCGCGGCGCTGCAGCATCGCTTCCGGCACGTCACGGTGGATGCGCTGGAGGCGGTCATCCGCGAGAAGTTCGAGGCCGGGAAGTTCTCCGAACCTGTCCTGACGTACTTGTTCGTCGGCAACTTCGCCCACCCGGCGAAGCGGAGGAACTTCGCGGTGCTCGGGGTGTGGACGACACCCCGGGCCACCGAGACACGCGTGACGCTCTTTTGATCACCGAGCCCGTGCGCCGGACTCCCGGCATCGGAACCCTCAGGGTGCGACGGGCTCGAGCGCTCGCAGCCGATCGAGGATCTGCTCGCGGTGACAGTGCGCCTCATCCGCCTCGAAGCACAGGAGAGCGACCTGCCGCGCCTCCCCCGCCGCCCGGATGCGGTCCAACGCCGCGCGCGCCTCATCCGTCTCGAGCCGAGCCCGGAAGGCGCTCCGAGCCTGCTCCGCAGGCTCGCCGTGCAGATCCGCATAACCGTCGCGGTTGTCCCGCGGATTGCCGAGGGCCGGCTCGTGCCGGTACTCGATGCCCTCGCGCACCAGGCGCTCCGAGAGCGCCTTCTTGGAGAGGCCGCGCTTGCGGGAGAGCGGGTTGAGCCGCACGTCCACCAGGACCTCGACGCCGCGCGATCCGAGGACAGCCAGCAGCCCGTCCACATCGCGCCCTTCGTACCCGACACCGATGGGCTCGAAGCCGCGCGCAACCATTCGGCAAGTCAAGCAGGTCTCCGCCTCGGTTCGAGGACGCCGCACGGGACCGGGAACGGGGCTGGACCGATCGTCAGCGTGGAGGAGCCGGCTGACACCTGGGGCACCACCACGCCCGCCGCCCGCGCTCGCTCGTGCCGCCCGGATCGTCGACGCCGACCACCGTCGTGCCGCAGCGCAGGCACGGCCGGCCCGCGCGGCCGGCCACCCAGTGCGTGCGGCCGCGGCGGGGATCACCCGTCGTGATCTGGTACGCCGCCGGCACCGTCGCCGAGTGACGCAGCGAGCGAGCGGCGAGGTCGACGAGTGGCGGCAGGTCGACGTCGCGGACGCGCGTCGCGGGGTGCACGCCGCGCAGGAAGCCGACCTCGTTGACCCAGAGGTTGCCGAGGCCGGCCATCGGGCGCTGGTCGAGGAGGGCCGCGCGGATCGCGTCGTCCGGCCGGGCGGCGAGGCGGGCGACGGCGAGCGCCGGATCCCAGTCGTCACGCAGCGGGTCCGGCCCGAGATGGCCGATGGCCGCGCGCTCGTCGCGGGTGGGGATCAGCTCGACCACGGGCAGGTCGATGCCCCAGAGGGTGCGGCCGTCGTCGAGGCGGAGGCGCACGCGCACCTGGTGCTGGATCCGCTCGGGGACGCCCTTGCCCGGCCCGGTGACCGTCCACGAGCCCTGCATGCGCAGGTGCGTGTGCAGGGTGGACGCGTCGTCCAGCCGCATGAGCAGGTGCTTGCCGTGCGTGTCGAACCCGGTGATGCGCCGCCCGCCGAGCCGCGCTCCCGCCCGTGCGCCGGACCGCAGCTCCCCGTCCGCGACGAGCGCGCCCGCGACCTGCGCGCGGAGGCGCGCGGCGAGGACGAAGACGGAGTCACCCTCGGGCATGGGTCGACGGTAGCGGGGGCCGCCGACACGGGATCAGGCGGGCTGGGCAGGCGGGTCGGACGAGACGGGCGCGTCCGCACGCGGGAGGTCGCCGACGGTCGCGGCGTACCGCGACATGCGGCGGTGCTGCACGATCGCGAACGGCAGCGTGCCGGCGAACACGACGAGGCTGATGAGGAAGAGGACGAACAGCCAGCCGTCGATGTCGCCGCGGATGAGGGTGGGGACGAAGATCCCGACTAGCAGCATGAGCGACTGCGCCAGCTGGAACGGCTGCAGCGTGCGGCTGAAGACGGCGAGCCGCGCGGCGCGCCACTCGAGCTCGGGCTCGAGCTCCTCGCCCTTGCCCAGGGCACGCTGCGCCACCGCCTTCCGGTCCTCCTTCGCCAGGCCCCCGGTGATGGCGGATCCCGAGAGCTGCGCGCCGACGGACACGAACAGGCACGTGAGCGCCGGCGCGAGCAGCGAGAACTGGAGCACGAGCGCGATGACCGTGGCGGCATCCTGCCGCTCGAACCGGCCGAGCAGCAGCGTGCCGCCGACGGTCACGACGAGCGCGACCACGAACACCAGGCCGATGAGGCGCCACTTGCGTCGCGCCGTGTCGGCGGTCCAGTCGAGGTCGATCGAGAGGGTCGGGCTGTCGTCGGCGAGGCGCTCGCCCAGCCGGCGGACCGCGGCGGCCTGGGCACGCAGCACGAGGATCCAGCTGGCGGCGGCCGTCGCGACGGCGGCCACGACGAACCCGAGCACCACGAGCGGGGAGACGCCGCCGACCAGCGACGCGACCGCGTGCACGACCACGGCGAGCGCGGTGATGCCGACCCACACGATCACCCGCACCGGGCGCCGGCGCGTCCCGGCGGTGCGCTCGGGGTCCCGCCACGACTGCAGCTCCAGCAGGCCGAGGGCCGGGGCGAACGCGAGCGCGAGCAGGCCCGCGGTGACCTGCGGGAGGATCGCGGCCGCATCCGCGTCGGCGACGACGGCCACCTGGTACAGCCCGAAGCCGTAGAGCGTGCCGAGGCCGAGGATCAGCGCGACCAGGACGATCAGGAGGGCGATGCGGGAGCCGAGGCCGCCGGCGTGCGCCGTGTCGGTCGGGGTGGATCCGGGGGCCGTGCCGCGTGCGCTCCCCGGTCGACGCCATGGACCCACGGGCGCTCCGACGGCTCCCCGGCACGGGGCAGACCGACCGCGGACGCCGCCTGCCGGATCAGCCGAGCGGCACGCCCGTCGGCGCCGACCAGCGGTCGGCCTCCACCGCTCCCGGCCGCGGGGATGCGGCCAGCGCGATCACGGCATCGCCGGCCGAGTGCACCAGCACGCTGCCGTAGGCGACCCCGAGGACGGCCGCGAGGAGCGCGCCGACGAACGCGAGGGCGATGGCGACGGACGTCAGCACGGAGGTGGCACCGGGCGGCGTCATGGACGCCGCGCCGAGCACGCAAGCGGACGCGCCCATCACGATGAGCACGAGGCCCGCGGCGCTGAACGCCTCGCCGATGCGGCAGGCCCGGGCGATCCGCGCGGCCCGCCACTCGTGGTCCGGCGCGAGCGCCGCGCCCGCGCCGCGGATACGTCGGAGGACGGCCGTCCGCGTCGGCCTGTCGAGGTCGAGGAGGAGGGGACGCAGGGCCCGTCCGGCCGGACGCACCACGAGCATGCTCGCGATGCCGGCGACGATGCCCGCCGCGCCGATGCTCAGCGCCATGACGCCGTCGGCCAGCGGCGACGACGGGTCGACGGGCGGCGCCTGCACGGCGGCCCCGACCACCATCGTGAGGAACGCCAGCCCGCCGATCCCGGCGACGCGCAGGAGCACGGCGCGGCGGTCCCACGGCACGTCGGCCGGGAACGGGACACCGTCGAGGAGGCCGTCGCGGAGCTCGACCGCGTCGGCCCCCGCCCGTCCGCCGAGGATCCGGCTGGCGGCACCGACCCCGACCGCACCCGCCAGCGCGCCCGCGACGTGCACGAGGGGCAGGCCGATCTCGAGCGACTCGACCACCGCCGGGATCGCCGCGAGACCCGCGAGGCCCGCGACCAGCGCCGGGGCGCGGAGGCCGAGGACGGTGGTCGCGGGAGGGGCGCCGAGGGCGCGCCGGATGGCGTCCCCGCGCGCCGCGCGGCCGACCAGGGCCGGGAGCAGCACGAGCGCCGCCGACGCCGCGATCCAGGCCGGGGCGTCGTGCGCGGCGGACGGGTCCGCGAGGACGACCACGAGTCCGCGCACGAAGAGCACGACGGTGCCGAGGAGCAGGGTCCAGAAGGCGGTCGCCGCCACGGCGGTCCCGGACCTCCCGGTCGACGCGGGCGGGGCGGGGAGGGGCGAGGGCACCCGCTGAAGGTAGCGGTCGCGCGCGTCGCCGCGCGCGGAGCCTCCCGGGCCCGCCCCTCCCCACGTGAACGCCCGCTGGATCCTCCCCCGCTCCCCCGCGCGCCCACCCCCGCGGCGCCCGCGACGGGCCACACTCGATCCACGCAGCCGCGCCCCACGCGCGGCGCACGCACCGATCCCGACCCCGCCAGCCGCGCATCCGCCGCGAAGGAGCACCATGAAGATCACCGGCCGCACCGTCCTCATCACCGGAAGCACCTCGGGCATCGGCCTCGGGCTCGCCGAGCGCCTCCACGCCGCGGGCAACCGCGTGGTCGTCGCGGGGCGGCGCGCGGAGCTGCTCGACGAGATCACCGCCCGGCACGAGGGCATGGCGTCGGTCGTGCTCGACGTGGCCGACCCCGCGTCCATCACCGCCGCCCGCGACGAGCTCGCGCGCAGCCACCCCGACCTCGACGTGGTGATCACCATGGCCGGCATCATGCAGCCGGAGGACCTCCGCGACCCCGCGCACCAGGCCACCGCCGAGGCCATCGTCACCACGAACCTCCTCGGCACCATCCGCACGGTCGACGCGTTCCTGCCGGGCCTCCTCGTCAGCGACGAGGCCACGCTCATGACCGTCTCCTCCGGCCTCGCGTTCGTGCCCCTGGCCGTCACACCCACCTACAGCGCCACGAAGGCGGCGGTGCACTCGTACACGCAGAGCCTGCGCGCGCAGCTGGCCGGATCATCGGTCGAGGTCGTCGAGCTCGTGCCGCCCAAGGTGCAGACCGCGCTCATGCCCGGGCAGGCGGAGGCGGCCGACGCGATGCCGCTCGAGGACTTCCTCGACGAGGTCATGGGCATCCTGCAGGCCCGCCCGGAGGACGAGGAGATCCTCGTGCAGGACGTGCACGGCCTCCGCTTCGCCGAGCGCGACGGCCGTCACGACGAGATGCTCGCGCTGCTCAGCGGACGGTAGGCGCCTCAGCTGCTCTGCCGCACCACCAGGGTCGTCGGCACGAGGGTCAGCGGATCCACGTCCTCGCCCGCCACCAGCCGCACCAGCACCTCGGCCATGGTCCGCCCGAACTCCTGGCTGGGCTGGCGCACGGTGGTGAGCGGCGGCACGGCCGACTCCGCGAGGTAGTCGTCGTCGAAGCCCACGACGCCCACGTCCTCCGGCACCCGCAGGCCGTGCTCCCGCAGGGCCGTGTAGACGCCTGCGGCCATGCGGTCGCTCGCGGCGAACACCCCGTCGATCGGCTCGCCGCGCGCGAGCAGCGCGCGCATCGCGTCGGCACCGGACGCGGGCGAGAAGTCGCCGACCTCGACGAGCGTCGGATCCAGGCCCGCCGCCGCCATCGCCTGCCGGAAGCCGCGCAGCCGGTCGATGCCCGCGGGCATGTCCTGCCGGCCGGCCACCGTGGCGATCCGCGTGCGGCCGCGCGCGATCAGGTGCTCGGTCGCGACGCGCGCCGCCCCCACGTTGTCGACGTCGACGGTGGGCGCGTCGCGGTCGTCCTCGCGCAGCGGGCGGCCGGCGAACACCACGGGCAGCCGGTCGCGCAGGCCGCTGAAGGTCGCGTCCCCGGAGTGGTGCGAGACGACGAGCACCCCGTCGACGTTGCCGCCGAGCAGGAAGCGCCGCGTCTTCTCCGCCTGCGCGGGCGAGGAGATGAGGAGCGTGAGGGTGTGCTCGGTGGCGGCGAGGTGGGTCATGGCGCCCTGGATCAGGGATGCGAAGAACGGATCCGCGAACACGCGCGCGGTCTGCTCCGGCATCACGAGCGCGAGGGCGTTCGTGCGGCGTCCCGCGAGCGAGCGCGCCGCCCGGTTGGGCACGTAGTCGAGCTGCGCGATGGCGGCCTGGACGGCGGCGACGGCACCGGGCGCGACCTTGCCCGATCCGTTCACCACCCGCGAGACCGTGGCCCGGCTGACCCCGGCGAGCGCGCCGACCATCTCGAGCGTGGGCTGCTGCTGCTCGTCGTCGGCGGCCACGGTCCCCCTCAGGTGCTGCTCGGATCAGGCGCGGCGTGGATCAGGTCGAGTGTACGGCCGCGGTCCCCGGCCTAGGCTCGTCGCATGTCGACGTCGATGCCGCCCTCGCCCGCGCCCTCCCCCGACGGCGACGGCACCGGCACCGGCACCCGCACCGGCACCGGCACCGGCACCGGCCACGACGCCGCCCGCCCCACCCGCTGGGCCGTCGTCGGTGCCGCCGGCATCGCCCGCTCGGTCGTGCCCGACATGCTGCTCGTGCCCGGGATCGAGGTCGTCGCCGTGCACTCGCGCACCCGCGCGAGCGCCGAGGAGCTGGCGGCGGCGTGCGGCATCGCGCGGATCCACGACACCCTCGAGGCGCTCCTCGCCGACCCCGAGGTGGACGCCGTCTACGTCGCCACCCCGCACACCCTCCACCGGTCGCAGGCCGAGGCTGCGCTCCGCGCCGGCAAGCACGTCGTCTGCGAGAAGCCCCTCACCACGACGGCCGCCGACACCCGCGCGCTCGTCGACCTCGCGCGCGCCGAGGGCCGGCTCCTCCTCGAGGCGCTGTGGATGGCGTTCTCCCCCGGCTACCTCGCCGTGCGCGCGGCGCTGGACGCGGGCCGCATCGGCGATCCCCGCGCCATCGCCGTGTCCTTCGGCTTCGTCACCGAGGAGGGCGCGGGCCGCCTCTGGGATCCCGGGGTCGGCGGCGGCACGCTGCTCGACATGGGCGTGTACCCGCTCGCCTTCGCGCACGGCCTGTTCGGCGCGCCCTCCTCGGTGTCCGCGATCGGCACCGTGCTCCCGCGCGGCGTCGACACCGAGGTCGCGATCCTGCTCGGCTGGCCCGACGGCCGCCAGGCCACGCTCGCCTGCTCGCTCGTCGCGGCACTGCCCCTGGGCGCGACCGTCAGCGGCACGGCCGGCCGCATCGAGGTGGATCCGCTCTTCCTCGCCTCCTCGGGCCTCGTGATCGTGCCCGCCGACGGCGACGCCGAGCGGCAGGAGCACGACATCGAGGGCCGCGGCTACGTGCCCATGTTCCGCGCCGCGCAGGAGGCGATCCGCGCGGGCAGCGTCGAGTGCGCCGAGATGCCGCACGCCGAGTCGGTGGCCCTCGCCGAGCTGACGGACCGGATCCTCGCGGACATCGGCGCGCGCTGACGGCACCGGGTCCACCGGCGGCGACCATCCGCGCAGGCACCCGTCCGAGGAGACGCCCGAGGAGGCCGGTTAGGGTCCCGGGAGAGGCACGCGCCTCTCACCCCGCGGCACGTCGACGGAGACGACCCGACCCGAACGACCCCGAAGGAGAACACCATGACGCACGTCCTCGTGCTCGTCGGGAGCCTGCGCACCGGCTCCACCAACCAGCAGATCGCCGAGGCGGCCCAGCGTCACGCCCCCGACGATGTCACGCTCGACATCCACACCGGCCTCGACCGGCTCCCCTTCTACAACGAGGACGTCGACGTCGAGGGATCCGTCCCCGACGGGGCCGTCCGCTTCCGCGACGCGATCGCCGCCGCGGACGCGCTCCTCGTGGTCACGCCCGAGTACAACGGCACGATGCCCGCGGTGCTCAAGAACGCGATCGACTGGGCCTCGCGCCCGTTCGGCGCCTCCGCCCTCGCGGGGAAGCCGACCGCGGTCATCGGCAGCGCGTTCGGCCAGTTCGGCGGCGTCTGGGCGCAGGACGAGGCCCGCAAGGCGCTCGGCATCGCCGGCGCGCGCGTGCTCGAGGACGTCCGGATGGCCGTCCCCGAGTCGGTGATCCGGTTCGCCGAGCGCCACCCGGCGGACGACGCCGAGGTCGTGGAGCAGCTCCGCGAGGTGCTCGACGCCGTGCGCTCCTCGGCGACCGCCGCCTGACACCACCGCGACGGGGCCGAACGCCCCGCGCACGACGACGGCCGCGCCCCTCGGGGACGCGGCCGTCGTCGTCGAAGCGCCGGAGGCTACGGCTTGAGCACCACCTTGATGCAGCCGTCCTCCTTCTTCTGGAAGATCTCGTACATGTGCGCGGCCTCGCTGAGCGGCACGGAGTGCGTGACGAGGTCCATGACGCCGAGCGGGTCGGACGGGTCCTCGACGAGGGGCAGCAGGTCCTGGATCCAGTACTGGACGTTGCACTGGCCCATGCGGATCGCGATCTGCTTGTCGAAGAGCGACTTCATGGGCAGCGGGTCGGCCTCGCCGCCGTAGACGCCGGAGATCGAGACGGTGCCGCCGCGGCGCACCGCGTCGAACGCCGTGTGCAGGGCCGCGAGGCGGTCGACGCTCGCGACGTCCATGACCTTCTTCGCGATGCCGTCGGGCAGGAGGCCGGCGGCCTTCTGGGCGAAGGACGCGGCGGGGCTGCCGTGCGCCTCCATGCCGACGGCCTCGACCATCGCGTCGGGCCCGCGGCCGTCCACCATCTCGCGCAGCTTGTCGGCCACGTCGTCGGTGAGGTCGAGGGTCTCGACGCCGTGGCGCTCGGCCATGGCGCGGCGCTCGGGGACGGGATCCACCGCGATCACTCGGTAGCCGAGGTGCTTGCCGATGCGCGCCGCGAACTGGCCGACCGGGCCGAGGCCCATGATGCCGAGCGTGCCGCCCTCGGGCACGTTCGCGTACTGCACGCCCTGCCAGGCGGTGGGGAGGATGTCGCTGAGGAAGAGGTAGCGCTCGTCCGGGAGCTCGCTGTTCACGACGATGGCGTTGGCGTCGGCGAGCGGCATGCGGAGACGCTCGGCCTGGCCGCCGGGGATGGATCCGTACATCTCGCTGAAGCCGTACAGCGCGGCGCCGCTGCCCTGGGCCTTCACCTGCGTGGTCTCGCACTGCGTGAAGAGGCCGCGGTCGCACATGAAGCAGTCGTGGCACGCGATGACGAACGGGACGACGACGCGGTCGCCGACCTTGAGCTTCGTGACGGCGCTGCCGACCTGCTCGACGACGCCCATGTTCTCGTGCCCGAGCACGTCGTCCTTGTCGAGGAACGGGCCGAAGACCTCGTAGAGGTGGAGGTCGGATCCGCAGATCGCGGTCGACGTGATGCGGATCACCGCGTCGGTGTCCTGCTCGATCACGGGGTCGGCGACGTCCTTGACCTCGACGTCGTGGATGCCCTGCCAGGTGAGTGCCTTCATCGTGCTCCTTCGTGCTCGGGCGCCGGACCCTCGTGGGGCGGCGCTCATCCACACAACGCCCTCCGGCGCCGAGCGCCAAGGGACAGCCAGGCCGCGTCCAGGCAACCGCGACGTCCGGGCGCGGCGCGAAGGCGACGGCGGGCGGCAGCGCGCGGCGGGCGGCGGGCGGCGCACGGCGCGCAGCGATCCGCCCCGGCCGTCGGTCGTCCACGACACGACCGCTCCGGGGCGGACCCGGAGACCATCGATCGACGGTCCGGACTGCATAGGAGGACTCTCGACAACCCTCAAGCGCCCGAGCCCGTCAGGCCTCGTGCTGAGAGTGTGCTCCGCAGGTGGGGAAATGCCCAGGGGGTTGACGTGGCTCCCGGCGGATGCACGGGAGAGCGGTCGGGTCAGACGTCCCAGCCGTGCGCGCGCTGCACCGCGCGGAGGGCGTCGGCGGCGTCGTCCTCGCCGAAGGGCAGGCGATCCCAGCGGATGCCGTCCGGCGCGATCCAGCCGAGCTCGCCGAGGGCGGCGGCGAGGTCCTCGATGTAGAGCGCGACCGCGTCGTCGGCGCCGCGGATCGTGTCGCCCGTGATGGACCAGCCGAAGTACCCGGCGACGAAGCGCGCCTGCTCGGTGGAGCTGCGGATCGGCCCGCGGGGGCGGGAGGGGAGGGCCTCGCTCGCGGAGGACTGGACCAGATCGCCCATGTCGTCGGCGCTCGTGTCCTGCATGCGTCCCTCTCCCGGGCGACGCGCCCGCGTGACCCGACACCACGATGCCAGGCGGCACGCGCGGACCCCAATGCCCCGCCGGGGGGTTGACACGGGACGGGTGCGCGGACTACCTCCCGATGGGGAGGGTCTTCGCGGGGACCCGGGCGGGCGCGGAGGGGGTCAGCGCGTCTCGTCCCGGGGCTCGTCCTCCGGGGGCTCGCGCATGATGAGGAGGCCGCCCGGGCTGTTGGCCGTGGTCATGAGCGCGTCCACCCACTTGCGGTTGATGGGCGGCACCCGGCTGCCGTGGTACTTGAAGACCAGGGGCAGCGAGTTGTGCATCCAGATGGTGGTGCGCCCGTCCCCGACCTCCACGTCGTCGCGCCAGGAGAAGTAGAAGTTCTCCCCGCGGCGCAGCTTCGCGCCGATGACGAGCTGGAGGTGAGCGAGCAGGCGGTCGTCGAACTCCGCCGTGAGCGTCGAGTCGTACTTGAAGGTGCCCATGATCGATCCCGTTGTCCCCCTCGTGAGCTCTCGTGCCCCGCGCCGACGATAGAGGGGGCCAGAGTGCGGCGCTGAGCTTCGGCCGTGCCCACCCACTATGCCAGCCCTGCCGTCGCGTGAGGCATCGTCCAGGAGGACGATCCGCGTGTGGTAATGAGCCGATCCTGGGGAGGGGACGCGGAGCGCGGATCCGGCGCGCCCGGACCGACCGGCCGACGACCTGTCAAGGGGGTAGGCGGTCCCTGCCGCGGCGGCGAACGCTCGTGGGGAGAAGAGCCGCGGCCGGAACCGGCGCGGTGCCGTCCACCAGGAGAGGTCCTCCATGTTCTTCCACAAGCAGGAGCTGCAGCACAGCGCCACCCCCGACAAGCCCGACCCCATCTACGCGCGCCACCTCCAGGAGGTGCTGGGCGGCCAGTACGGCGAGATCTCCGTCGCCATGCAGTACGGCTTCCAGTCCTGGAACTCGAAGCTCCCCGGCAAGTACCGCGACATGCTCTACGGCATCGGCGCGGAGGAGTTCGGCCACGTCGAGATGCTCGCCATCATGATCGCGAAGCTGCTCGAGACCGCACCGGTCGAGGCGACCGAGGACGCGATGAAGGACCCGACGCTCGCCGCGGTCATCGGCGGCGGCGACATCCAGCACGCCATCGTCGCGGGCGCCGGCGCGCGCCCCGTCGACAGCAACGGCAACCCGTGGCAGGGGTCGTTCATCACCGCGAGCGGCAACCTGCTCGCCGACTTCCACGCCAACGCGAACGCCGAGATGCAGGGCCGCCTCCAGGTGGCGCGGCTCTTCCACATGACCGACGACCACGGTGTGAAGGACCTCCTGTCCTTCCTGCTGGCCCGGGACACCATGCACCAGAACCAGTGGGTCGCGGCGATCGCCGAGCTCCAGGCCGAGGGCACCGAGAACCTGCCCGTGCCGAGCGACTTCCCCATCGAGCTCGAGGACCGGGACGTCTCGTACCAGTACCTCAACTTCTCGGACGGTCCCGCGGCCTCCGAGGGCTCGTGGGCGTCCGGCCCCGCGCCCGACGGCAAGGGCACCTTCACGTACCACGACGGCCCCACGTCGTCGGTGCCGATGCCCCCGCCGCCCGTCGGCAACCCGCTCCTCCACGGCACCATCCCGCCGAAGGACCCGGGTCTGCTGAAGAAGGCGGCGAGCGCCGTGAAGGACGCCGTCACCCCCGAGTGATCCGCGACGCGCGGCCGTGCGGCCGATCCCGCGAGGGGTCGGCCGCACGGTCGCGTGCCTGGGCCCGCGTCCACCCGGACGCGGGCCGACCCCGCGAGAGGACCGCATGATCCGCACCGGCACGCCGCCGCACCCCGCCTCCCCCGTGCTCGCGCGCGACGTGGCGCCGGGCGTCCACCTGCTCTCCCACGCGCACGTGAACCTGTGCCTGATCGAGGACGACGACGGCGTCACCCTCGTCGACACGGCGTTCCCGGACACCTGGCCGCACCTGCTCCGCGCCCTCCGCGCGATCGGCCGGACGCCCGACGACGTGCGGGCCGTGGTGCTCACGCACGGGCACTTCGACCACGTCGGATCCGCCGCGCGGGCCGCCCGCGAGCTCGGCGTGCCGGTGCACGTGCACCCGGGCGACGCGCGCATCGCCCGGCACCCGTACTCCTACCGACGTGAGCGCACGCCGTTCGCCTACCCGCTCCGGTACGGCCGGGCGATCCCCGTGGTCGCCGCCATGGCCGCCGCGGGCGCGCTGCGCGTCGAGGGCGTGGACGCCGTGGCCGACCTCGCGGCCGGCCCGCTCGACGTGCCCGGCCGTCCCGTCGTGATCCCGACCCCCGGCCACACCGACGGCCACGTCGCGCTGCACCTGCCCGACCGGGACGCGCTGATCACGGGCGACGCGCTCGTGACGCTCGACCCGTACACGGGACGCACCGGCTGCCGCATCGTCGCGGGCGCCGCCACGGCGGACAGCGGGCGGGCGCTCCGGTCGCTCGCGGCGCTCGAGGAGACGGGCGCGCGCATCGTGCTGCCGGGGCACGGCGCGCCCTGGCGGAACGGGATCCGCGCCGCCGTCTCGGCCGCGCGCTCGGCGGGGCCGGCGTGACGGGCCTCACCGAGCTGTGGCTCGTGCGCCACGGCGAGAGCACGGCCAACGTCGCCGCGAGCCGGGCCGACCGCGACGGCGCCGAGGTCATCCACGTCGACCACCGGGATCCGGACGTCCCCCTCTCGGACACCGGGAAGGCGCAGGCGCGCGCGCTCGGCCGCTGGTTCGCGAGCCGCTCGGACGTGCCGACGGCCGTCTGGTCGTCGCACTACCTGCGGGCCCGGACGACCGCGGCGGTCGCGCTGGCCGAGGCGGGGATCGCCGCGGAGGTGCGCGCGGACGAGCGTCTGCGCGACCGGGAGCTCGGGATCCTCGACCTCCTCACCTCCCGCGGCGTCGCCGCCCGCCATCCCGGCGAGGACGCCCGACGGCGCTGGCTGGGCAAGCTCTCCTACCGGCCGCCGGGCGGCGAGTCGTGGGCGGACGTCGCGCTCCGCGTGCGCTCGTTCCTGCAGGATCCCGAGGTCGAGGCCGCCGACGGCCGCGCCCTGATCACCACGCACGACGCCGTGGTGATGCTCTTCCTCTACGTCGGCCTCGGCCTCTCCGAGGCCGAGCTGCTCGCCTTCCAGGCGCAGCACGCCGTGGCGAACGCGTCCGTCACGATCCTCGAGCGGTCCGCCCCGCGCGGCCCGTGGACCCTCCGGACCTTCTCGGCCACGGAGCACCTCGACGGGCACGGCGCCCCCGTCACCCAGCACGGAGGGGAACCCGATGTCCGAGGACGATGACGCCGACGCCCGCGACGACGCGCCCGCGGAGGTGGTGACGCCGGCGGCGCTCCGCGACTGGGCGCTGCCCGCGGCGACCGGATCCAAGTACGGGCGCGGCCAGGTCGTGGTCGTCGGCGGGGCCCTCCGCTCCCCCGGCGCGGCCATGATCGCCGGGCTCGCGGCCCTGCGCGTCGGCGCCGGGCGGCTCACGCTCGCGGTGGGCGCGTCCGTGGCGACCGAGGTCGCCGTCGCGGTGCCGGAGAGCGGCGTCGTGCCGCTCGAGGAGACGGACGCCGGGCACGTGCGGGGCGCGGGGATCCGCGCGGTCGAGGACGACGTCGCGTCCGCCGACGCCGTGCTGCTCGGCCCCGGGCTCGACGACGCGGACGAGGCCGAGCGGATGGTGCGCCTCCTCGCGACGCTCGTGCCCGACGACGCCGTCGTGGTGCTCGACGCCTACGCGCTCGGCGTGCTGCCCGCGTGCCGCGAGTCGGCCGCCCGCCTCGCCGGGCGTCTCGTACTCACGCCCAACTCCTCCGAGGCCGAGCGGCTGCTCGGGCGCGACGCGGGCGACGACGCCGTGGCGGACGCGCGGGAGATCGCCCGGTCGTACGGCGCGGTCGTGTCGATGGGCGGGGTGGTCGCGGCGTCGGACGGACGCGCGTGGACGGTCGGCGCGGGCGGCAGCGGCCTCGGCACGTCCGGATCCGGCGACGTGCTCGGCGGCGCGGTCGCGGGCCTCTGCGCCCGGGGCGCGGACCCCGCCCAGGCCGCGGTCTGGGCGACCCACGCGCACGCCGCGGCCGGGGACCGCCTGGCCGTGCAGGTCGGCCCCCTCGGCTACCTCGCGAGCGAGCTGCTCCTCGAGCTGCCGCGCGTCCTGGTCGAGCTGGAGGCCTGAGCCGGCCCCTCCCCAGGCGGACGCGGGCGGGCGTCTCCTGGGGATCCCCGCCGGGCCCGGTCGCCGCGCGCGGACGGTCGTAGGGTCGGAGCATGACTGATTCCACGTACACCGCACAGCTGGTCGGCCCCGAGGGCACCGAGGAGACCGAGGTCGAGTTCCTCAACGGCGAGCCCGTCAAGAGCTTCACGCGCGCCACCTCGCTCAGCGAGGAGGAGGTCGTCTGGGAGCTCGACAGCGATGAGGACGGCTACGTCTACCGGCCCGCGGGCATCCCGGGCGCCGACTACTCCTGAGCCGCCGCGCGGGCCGTCACGCGCGACCCCGGCCGTAGGATCGAGGTCCCGCACGACGTGAGGAAACCCGCATGAGCACCAGCCCGTCCACGCCCCCGGCCGACACCGCCGCGATCGCCCGCATCATCGACCACACGCTCCTGAAGCCCGAGGCCACGCGCGACGAGGTCGCCGCCCTCGTCGCCGAGGCCGTGGAGCTCGGCACCTACTCGGTGTGCGTCTCCCCGTCGATGCTGCCGCTCGCGCTGCCCGCGGGATCCGACCTGAAGGTCGCCGTGGTCTGCGGCTTCCCGAGCGGCACGCACCACAGCGAGGTCAAGGCCGCCGAGGCCGCGCTCTCCGTCCGCCAGGGGGCCGACGAGGTCGACATGGTCATCGACGTGGGCGCCGCCCGCGAGGGCCGCTTCGCCGACGTCGAGGCCGACATCCGCGCCGTCCGCGAGGCCGTGCCCGCGCCGGCCGTGCTCAAGGTCATCATCGAGTCCGCCGCCCTCGACGACGACCAGATCGTCGCCGTCTGCCGGGCAGCCGTGGCCGCCGGAGCCGACTTCGTCAAGACCTCCACGGGCTTCCACCCCACCGGCGGCGCCACCGTGCACGCGGTCGAGCTCATGAGCCGCACCGTCGACGGCGAGGCCGGCGTGAAGGCGTCCGGCGGCATCCGCACGTACGAGACCGCCGTGCAGATGATCGAGGCCGGCGCGACCCGCCTGGGCGTCTCCGGCAGCGCCGTCGTGCTGGCGGGCCCGGTGCAGACGCCCGAGAACGGCGCGCTCGGATCGAGCGGCTACTGATGCCCGCGGACCGCCGCGCGCACCTGGCCGACCTCGGCCGCTACATCCAGGCCTCCCCCTCCTCCTTCCACGCGGTCGCGGAGGCCGCCCGCCGCCTCGACGCCGCGGGCTTCACAGCACTCGACGAGCGCGACGCGTGGCCCACCGGCCCCGGTCGCCGCTACATCGTCCGCGACGGCGCGCTCCTCGCCTGGATCCAGCCCGCGGGCGCGCACGCCACCACGCCCTTCCGCGTGCTCGGCGCGCACACCGACTCCCCCGGCTTCGCGCTCAAGCCGAAGCCCACCGTCGGATCGGACGGCTGGGTGCAGGCGGGCGTCGAGGTCTACGGCGGCCCGCTCCTCAACTCCTGGCTCGACCGCGACCTCGAGCTGGCCGGTCGTCTCGTCGCACGCGACGGCCGCCAGCACCTCGTCCGCACCGGCCCGCTGCTGCGCTTCCCGCAGCTCGCCGTGCACCTCGACCGCGGCGTGAACACCGAGGGGCTCCGACTGGATCCGCAGCGCCACATGACGCCGATCCTCGGCACGGGCTCCTCCGCCGACGCCGACGTGCTCGGCCACCTCGCGCGGCTCGCGGGGGTCGCCGCCGACGACGTGCTCGGCTACGACGTGCGCGTCGCCGACACGCAGGCGCCCGGATCCCTCGGCCTCGACGGCGAGCTGTTCGCCGCGGGCCGCATGGACAACCTCAGCTCGGTGCACGCCGGCCTCGCCGCCCTGCTCGAGCTCGCGGCCACGGTCGACGACGACGCGGAGGCGCCCATCGCGGTGCTCGCCGCCTTCGACCACGAGGAGGTCGGATCCGCGACCCCGTCGGGCGCCGCCGGCCCGATCCTCGAGGACGTGCTCGGTCGCATCTCGGCCGGCCTCGGCGCCGCATCGGAGGAGCGCCGCCGCGCGTTCGCCGCGTCCTGGTGCCTCTCGGCCGACGCCGGCCACGCCGTGCACCCCAACTACCCCGACCGCCACGACCCGGCCAACCGGCCGGTGCCGAACGGCGGCCCGCTGCTGAAGATCAACGCGAACCAGCGCTACGCGACCGACGGCGTCGGGGCCCGCGAGTGGGCGCTGGCCTGCGAGCGCGCGGGCGTGCCCACCCAGGAGTTCGTCTCCAGCAACGCGGTGCCGTGCGGCTCCACCATCGGGCCCATCACGGCGACGCGCCTCGGCATCCGCACGGTCGACGTCGGCATCCCCCTGCTCTCGATGCACTCGGCCCGCGAGCTGTGCGGCGCCGACGACCCGGGGCACCTCGCCGCCGCGGCCGCCGCGTTCCTCCGCCCGGCTGGCTGACCGGCAGGACCGGCAGGCGCCCGGCAGCCGACCGGCAGCCGACGCCGCCCGCACGTGGAGAGGGCCCGACGCGATGCGCGTCGGGCCCTCTCCACGTTCACGGCGGATCAGCCCCCGTACGAGGCCAGCAGCGCCCGCATCTTCGTGAGCTGCCCCTCCTGCGACGAGCGCATCGCACCCGCGATGTCGAGCGCGGCGGTCGACGTGCCGACCTGCGCCTCCCCGTCGGCCATCGCGATCGCCGCCTCGTGCTGGGCGATCATGCCCTGCAGGAAGAGGCGCCCGGCGTCCATGCCGCGTGCGGACCGCACGGCCTGCTGCTGCGCGTCGGATGCGGCGGCACCCGCCTCCGCGGACTCCGCGTCGGTGCCGGTGCCGGACGCGCTGCCGCTCGCGCCCGCCGTCCCCTCCGCGCCGCCCGCGCCGCCTCCGACACCACCGGCCTCCTCGCGGTCCTCCGTGCCGTTCGAGCCGGACGCGCCGTCTTCCCCCGCCCATCCCTCGGCGAGCCGGGCGAGCTCCCGGGCCTGCGGACCCTGCTGGTCGCGGATCTGCACGGCCAGCTCCTCCGCCCCCGGCGGCAGGTCGGCGGCCTGGAGGGCGGCGACGGCGAGCGCCACCGATCGTGCGGCGTGATCGCCCATGTCCTGCGCGAACGCGAGGTCGGCGCGGTTCCAGCCCTCGGACCCCGTCTCCAGGGGCGCCGCGGCGTCGGCGTCGGCGCTCGGCGACGCCGCGTCCTCGGGCGTGCGCGGCGGTGTCGAGCAGCCGGCGAGGCCGGCGGCGAGGACGAGCGCGGTCGTGGCGGCGGCGAGGCGGTGTCGGTATCCCATGCGACGATCCTCCTCCACGGCGCGGCACCGCGCGTCCCGGAGGATAGGTTCTCCCCATGCCCGAGATCGTCGACCTGCCCCATCCGGGCACGACCCTCGAGTTCGGCGAGCCGGGCAGCCCCGTCGTCGTGCTCGTGCACGATGACCACGGCCGCCTCCCCTGGCTCGACCAGTACGCGCTCGCCCTGGCCCGCTCCGGCTTCCACGTGCTCGTGCCCGACCTGTACGACGGCCGCGCCACCCTCGACGACGGGCTGGCCGCCGGCCTCGCCGCCGAGCTCGACGTGGGCTTCGCGCTCGGCACCATCCGCGACGGCATCGACTCGGCGCGCGCCCGCGGATCCGCCCGCGTCGGCCTCGTCGGCTTCGCGCCCGGCGGCTGGCTCGCCCTCCTCGAGGCGCAGGACGGCGGGGCGGACGCGGTCGTCGCCTACTGCGCGAGCCTCGGTCCCGAGGAGCACGGCGTCATCCCCTGCGCGGTGCTGCTGCACCTGGCCGAGCACGACGAGTGGATCGACGACCAGCGCCCCGAGGCGTTCATCGGCCGGCTGCGTGAGCACGGCACCCCGATCACGGCGCACACCTACGCCGGCACCACCCCCGCGTTCCCCAACGCGAGCCTCCGCGACCGCCTGGATCCGGAGGCCGCGGCGCTCGCCTACCGGCGCACGGAGGGCTTCCTGGCCGACCACCTGGGAAACCGGTCCTGATCCAGTACCGCGATCGCACCAAACCGGTCGAGTACGCGGTACGAATGTAAGGAGCCTGGGAATGTCCCGGCTCTTCCCTACCAGTGGAGGCAACATCATGACCTCGTCCCCGAACCGCCTGCTCGGCACCGCCTTCGGTGCCGTCTACGTCCTCGTCGGCCTTCTCGGCTTCCTGTTCCCGCCGAACAGCGGCGGCTTCTTCTCGTCCGACGGCGGCCTGCTGCTCGGCATCTTCATGGTGAACCCGTTCCACAACGTGGCCCACCTCCTCATCGGCGCAGCCCTCCTCATCGGCGGCCTCTCCAGCGTCGCGGCGGCCAAGGCCGTCAACTCGACCATCGGATTCGCGTACCTCGCGCTCGGCGTCGTCGGCTTCTTCCTCGTGAACACCGACTTCAACGTGCTCGCGCTCAACACCGCCGACCACTTCCTGCACCTCGGCAGCGCCGTCGTGCTGCTGATCGTGGGCCTCGGCGCCGAGAAGGGCGTCCGCAACCGCGCCGCCCGCGCCGCCTAGGCAGCACCGCACCACCACCGCCGCGCCGCTGCACCGGGCGCGTCACGCATCACCGCACATCAGCACGACAGCACCACAGCACGCAGCACCGCACCACCGCGGCGCCCGGGACGACGAAGGGACCAGCACGTGTCACTGCTCATCCGCCACTGGCTGGCCCTCGCCGCCCTGGGCGCCGCGCTCATCCACCTGGCCGTCGGCGCGGGATCCTCGCCGGCGTCCATGGTGGCCCTCCTCGTCATCGGCGCCGCCGAGCTGGCCTGGGCCGTCGCGGTCCTCCGCTCGGACCGCCTGCCCGCCGCATCCTGGGCCGTCGTCGGCGCGCTCGTGCCGGTCGCCGGCTGGGCGCTCCTCGTCTCGGCCGCCGTGGTCCTCGCGGCCCCGGGCATCACGAGCGGCATCCCCGCGATCCCCATGCTCGCCGCGACCCTCCTCGACCTGGCGATCGCCGCCATCGTCGGCCGGCACCTCCGCTCCCGCGCGGAGTCGGAGGCCGAGGCCACCTGCACCGCCGTCGAGTCGCGGCTCCCCGCCGACATCACGCTCGTCGGATCCGGCGCCTCGCACCCGACCGCGGCGCACCCGGCGTCCGCCGTCGTCCTCTCCGCCGCGACGCCCGCGGCCGACTCCGCTCCCGCTCCCGCCGAGCCAGAACCGACCGGCCGCCGCTACCTCGTGGGCGTCCTCGCCGGCGCCTTCCTCGTCGCCGGCATCGTCACCCCCGCGCTCTCGCTCACCGACGCGGGCGAGCACGCCGTCCCGCACGGCCAGCACGGCTCCGTCGACCTCACGGGCATCCAGGGCGAGCACTCGGGCCACTGATCCCGGCTCCCCGCCGCGCAGCCGCGCGAGCGACGGCTGAGGCGACGCCGCTACGGCGCCGGCGCCACCGCGGGCGTCACGCGGATCCGCGTCGCCTCGCTCATGAACCGCCGCACGTTCTCGTCGACGATGATGTCGCCCGGCCGCAGCGGCCGCGTGAGGTACAGGCCGCCGATGTCGGTGATCCGGCTGAGCGCCACATAGGTCTGCCCGGGGCTGAACACGCGCGCGCCGAGGTCGACGATGGCGCGGTCGTAGGTCTTGCCCTGCGACTTGTGGATCGTGACCGCCCACGCGAGCCGCAGCGGGAACTGCGTGAAGTCGGCCACGACGTCGCGCCGCAGCTGCTTGGTGGTGGGCGAGTACGAGTACTTGTGCTTCTCCCACGTGACCGGCTCGACCTCGTGCACGACGCCGTCGAGCTCGACGTACACGTTCGTGTCGATGCGCGTGACGACCCCGACGGATCCGTTCACCCAGCGCTGGTCGACGTCGTTGCGGAGGAACATCACCTGCGCGCCGATCTTGAGGTCGAGCTTCTCGTCGGCCGGGTAGGTGCGGCCGCCGAAGTCGCCCGTGACGTCGGCGGTGGCGGTGAGCGAGCGGCCGGGCAGGCGCTTGAGCGCCTCGGCGTTGATCCGGTTGACCGTGTCGTTGCGCGTGGCGAGCGTGATGGCGCCGTCGGTGGGCGCCGGGCGCGCGCCCGCGGCGTTCAGCACGCCCGCGATCTCCGCCGTGACCCGCCCGTGGCGCACGGCGTTGAGCATCTCCTTGAACGCCTCCTCGTGCTGCCGGTGGATCTCGGTGAGCTCGTAGATGCGGAGCTGCGCCTCCTCCCACACCTTCGCGTCGAAGAACCACATGGAGCGGTAGCGGTCGGCGAAGTAGGCGCGCTCGTCGCCGTCGCCGGGCACGGGCGCCAGCTGGTACGGATCCCCGAACAGCACGACCTGCACGCCGCCGAACGGCACGTCCTTCTTGTGGCGCGCCTGGCGGAGGCTGCGGTCGATGGCGTCGACGAGGTCGGCGTTGACCATGGAGACCTCGTCGATGACGAGCGTGTCGATGGTGTTGAGGAGCTTCCGCAGCTCGCCGGTCTGCTCGATCTCCTCGTCGGCGATGACGCCGATGGGCAGCTTGAACAGCGAGTGGATGGTCTGCCCGCCCACGTTCAGCGCGGCGACCCCGGTGGGCGCGCAGATCACGATCTGCTTCTCGGTGTTCCACGACAGGTGCGTGAGGAGGGTCGACTTGCCGGTGCCGGCGCGACCCGTGACGAAGATGTGGTCGCGCGTGCCCTCGATGGCCTGGAAGACGGCGGCCTGCTCCGGGGAGAGGGGGACCGTGCTCACGCGGGGCTCCTGGCGGTTCGGGGTGGATGCGGCGCGCATCGAGGGCGGCGGCGCGGCGCGGATGCGCACTCGAATCTACCCCGGGCCCGCCCCGGCCGGTCGCGGATCCCCCGCCCGTAGGATGATCCGCATGCCGAGCCCCGCCGTCGACGCGCGCGGCGAGCTGCGTCGGGCCGTCGTCCTCTGGTCGGTGCTCGCGGCCCTGCTCCTCGGGGCGTTCGCCGGCACGGTCGCGACGCTCAACCACACCGTCTTCAGCGCCCACGGGTTCGTGCGCTCCTACCTCGACGCGCTCGCCCGCGAGGACAGCCGCGACGCCCTCGCCACCCCCGGAGTCGTCCTGCCCGACGACGGGAGCCGCGCGCTCCTCGACGACCGCGCCCTGCCCGGCCTCGCCGACGTCGAGCTCGTCTCCGACGAGCGGGCGCCCGACGGCGCGGAGGGCGAGCGTGTGGTCACGTACGCGTACACGCTGCCCTCGGGACCCGGATCCACCGCCTTCCGCGTGCGGGAGGCGCCTGCGGCGCTCGGCCTCTTCGGCCGGTGGGAGTTCGCGACGAGCCCGGTCGCGGCCGTCGACCTCGAGCTCCGGCACGCCGCCACCTTCACCGCGAACGGGCTCGCCGTCTCCGCGACGGCGGGCGGCGACGCGGCCGCGGGCGCCGGATCCACGTACCTCGTGCTCGCGCCGAGCACCCTTGCCCTCGACCACTCGTCGTCGTTCCTCGAGGCGCAGGAGACCGACGTGGCGGTCACGGACCCCGGCAGCGTCGTGCCCGCCCGCGTCGACGCCGAGCCGACGCAGGAGCTCGTGGACTCCGTGCAGGGCGAGGTCGAGTCGTACCTCACCGCGTGCACCACGCAGGCCGTGCTCTTCCCGTCCGGCTGCCCGTTCGGGAAGGCGATCCGCGACCGCATCACCGACCCGCCGGTGTGGACGATGACGGCCATGCCCGAGATCACGCTGCGCCCCGCGAGCGACGACCCCGCCGACCTCGACTGGGTCGTGCCGTCCACGGTCGGAACCGCGCACATCCGGGTGCCCGTCCGCTCGCTGTACGACGGCAGCGTCAAGGACCTCGACGAGGACGTGCGGTTCAGCGTGAGCTGGCGCGTGACCCTCGACGGGGACGCGGGCGTGCGGATCCAGGGCCTCTAGCCGCTCACGACCCTCTCGCGCGGGCACGGTGCGCGCCGACTGCGGGAGGAGCAGGATCGGGACCCACAGGTCCCCGCGACCGCGGGGCCCGCCAGCCGAGGAGCGCCCCCATGTCCGCGATCATGAACCCGTACCTGTCCTTCCGCGACCAGGCGGCCGAGGCGCTGCGCTTCTACCAGGGGGTCTTCGGCGGCGAGCTCGCGCTGAGCACGTTCGGCGAGCAGGGCATGAGCCCGGACCCGGCGGAGGCCGACAAGATCATGCACGGCCAGCTGACCTCCGACGCGGGCTTCGTGCTGATGGCCTCGGACACCCCGGCCTCGATGGGCGTGCCGAGCGGATCCGCCATCACGCTCTCGCTCTCGGGCGACGACGCCGAGGTGCTCGGCGGCTGGTGGGACGCGCTGACGGCGGACGGCACGGTCGTGCTGCCGCTCGAGGTGGCGCCGTGGGGCGACCGGTTCGGCATGTGCACCGACCGCTTCGGGATCGACTGGATGGTGTCGATCGCGCCGGCGCCGGCCGCCGGCTGACCGCCGCCCTCGGGCCTCGGGTCCCGGATCTCAGGCCCAGCGGCCCCCGCGCGGCACGATGAGCGGCGTGTGCGACACGGGGTCGTCGATCACGAGGCAGGGCAGCCCGAAGACCTGCTCGACGAGCTCCGCGGTCACGATCTCGTGCGGGGCGCCGGACGCGACGACGCGGCCATCGCCCATCACGATGAGGTGGTCGGCGTACCGCGCGGCGTGGTTCAGGTCGTGGAGCACGGCGACGATCGTGCTGCCGCCGCGGTGCAGGTCGGCGAGGAGGTCGAGCAGCTCGATCTGGTGGGCGATGTCGAGGAACGTCGTCGGCTCGTCGAGGAGCAGCACGGGCGTCTGCTGCGCGAGCGCCATCGCGACCCACACCCGCTGGCGCTGGCCGCCGGAGAGCTCGTCGACATGGCGGTCCGCGAGGTCGGCGACGCCGGTGTCCGCCATCGCCCGCTGCACCGCGTCCTCGTCGGTCGCCGTCCACTGACGGATGAGGTTCTGGTGCGGGAACCGGCCGCGCGCCACGAGGTCGGCGACCGTGATGCCGTCGGGCGCGATGGCGCTCTGCGGGAGGAGTCCGATGATCCGCGCCGCCTCCTTCGCCCGGTACGACGCGAGCGGCCGGTCGTCGAGGAGCACGCTGCCGGCCGTCGGCGCGAGCAGGCGCGACAGCGCGCGCAGCAGGGTCGACTTGCCGCACGCGTTCGGGCCGACGATGACCGTGAACGAGCCGTCGGGCACATCGACGTCGAGGGCCTCGGAGATCACGCGGCGGTCGTAGGCGAGCGTGACGCCCTCGGCGCGGAGGCGTGGCGCGGGGATCGGACGCTCGGTGGCAGGATGCTCGGCGGCGGGCGGCGCGGGAGCGGTGACGGCCGGGCGGGCGGATGCGGTGTCGTCCACGACGGGACCTCCCAGGGGATCGGGATCGAGGGCGGCGCGGGGCACGCCGGGCACGTCAGGCACGTCAGGCACGTCGGGCCGCCTCGCGGATCAGGAGCGCGATGAGGTAGACCCCGCCGACCACGACCGTGACGATGCCGACGGGCACCGTCCCCGGCAGCGCGTGCTGGGCGACGGAGTCGGCGGCGAGCAGCAGCAGGCCGCCGGTGAGCGCGGCCGGCACGAGCGGCAGGCCGGCGCTGCGCGTGAGGCGGCGGGCGATCTGCGGCGCGGCGAGCGCGACGAAGGCGATGGGCCCGGCGGCGGCCGTCACGACCGCCGTGAGCGCGACGCCGAGGACCAGCAGCACCAGCCGCGTCGGCTCGGCCCGCACGCCGTGGGCGCGCGCCGCGTCGTCGCCCAGCTCGAGCTGCCGGAGCGGCGCGGAGAGCAGCAGGATCGCGGGTGCGAGCACGAGGAGCGCGGCGAAGGCGGGGAGCGCGCGGTCCCAGCCGACGAGCGCCAGGGATCCGGCGCCCCAGATCGACGCGGCCATCGCGACCTCCGTGCCCGCCTTCAGCAGCAGGAACGTGTTGACCCCGTGCAGCACGGCCGTGACCGCGATGCCCGTGATGATCAGCCGGAACCCCTGCACCCCGCCGCGGTACGCGAGCAGGTACACCACGAGCGCCGTGCCGAGCCCGCCCGCGAGCGCTCCGACCGCGGTGGGCAGGAACGTCGCGCCCGCGACCGTGCTCACGAGCAGCGCGCCCGTGTAGGAGCCGGTGGAGAAGCCGATGACGTCCGGCGATCCGAGCGGGTTCCGCGTGAGGGACTGGAAGACCGCGCCCGCGACCCCGAGCGCGGCGCCGAACGCGATCCCAGCGAGCACGCGCGGGAGGCGCCACTCGGTGACGATGGTGGCGGCGAACGAGCCGTCGGGCAGCACGAGGGCGCGGATCACCTCGGGCACCGTGAGCGGGTAGTCGCCCGTGCCGAGCGCCACGAGCGCGACGGCGACGATGACGACGGCGAGCGCCGCGCCCACGAGCACCTCGCGCCGGCGGAGCCGCGTGCCGACCACGGGCAGGCGGATCGTGCCCGCGGGGCGGGCGCCGGGTCGGATCGCGGCCGGGCGGCGCCCCGCGCGGGCGGGCGCGCTCACAGCCCCGACGCCCTCTGCCGGCGCACGAGCAGGATCAGCACGGGCGCGCCCAGCACGGCCGTCACGATCCCGGCCGGCAGCTCCGCGGGCCGCAGCACGACGCGCCCCACGATGTCCGCGGCGAGCAGCAGCACGGGCGCCAGCACGATCGTGTACGCGAGGATCCAGCGCTGGTCGGGCCCGACGATCCAGCGGGCGATGTGCGGGATCATCAGCCCGACGAACGCGATCGGCCCGGCCATCGCGGTCGCGCCGCCCGCGAGCAGCGTCACCGCGACCACGGCGACCGTCCGCACGACGACCACGTTCGCGCCGAGCGACCGCGCGAGGTCGTCCCCGAGCGCCACCGCGTCGAGGCTCCGGGCGATGACGGCGGCGAGCAGCACGCCGACCGCGAGGAACGGCGCGACCGGCAGCAGGGCGTCCCACCCGCGGTCCTGGAGCGAGCCCGACTCCCATGCGCGCATCGCGCTGAAGCCCTGCGGGTCCGCGAGCAGGAGCCCCGAGGTGATGCCCGCGAGCACCGCGCCGAGGGCGACCCCGGCGAGCGTGAGGCGCACCGGGTCCCCGCCGCCGCGCCCCGCGGATCCCACGACGTACACGATGACGGCGGCCACGAGCGCCCCGCCGAAGGCGAACCAGAGGTAACCGCTCACGGCGGTCACGCCGAGCACGCCCGTCGCGATGGCGACCGCGAAGGCCGACCCGGCGGTCACGCCGAGGATGCCGGGATCCGCCAGCGGGTTGCGCGTGACGGCCTGGATGAGCGCGCCCGCGACCCCGAGCGCGAGGCCCGCGGCGAGGCCGACGAGGGTGCGCGGCACGCGGAGGTCGGTGATCACGACGAGCTCGGCGGGGTCCCGCGGCCGGCCGGCGAGCGCGTCGACGACGGCGCCGAGCGGGATGTCGCGCGACCCGACGGCGATGCTCGCGAGCGACGCCAGCACGAGCACCCCGACCGCCAGCAGGAGGCCCGCCGAGCGCGAGAGGCCGCTCCGCGCCCGGCCCGCGGGGGCGTCGGTGGCGGAGGCGCGCGCGAGGACCCGGAGCGACATGGCCCGGACAGCCTACCTCGCCCTTAGGTTAGGCTCCCCTTGCCTGATGGGATCCGCACCGGCCCGTCATCGACACCCGAGAGGCCCCGCACCATGAGGTTCCCCACCACCGGCTCCGCTACCGTCGCGCTCGCCGTCGCGACGCTCGCCCTGACCGGCTGCTCGAGCGCCTCCGACCCGGCCGCGAGCGCCCCGCCCGCCTCCGGATCCGCGACCGGCACCTTCCCCGCCACCGTCGACACGAAGTTCGGCGAGGTCACCGTGCCCAGCGAGCCGAAGCGCGTCGTCGCCCTCGGCTGGGGCGATGCGGAGACCGCGCTCGCGCTCGGCGTGCAGCCCGTGGGCGCGTCCGACTGGCTCGGCTTCGGCGCCGACGCGGACGGCGTCGGCCCGTGGGCGCAGGGGCTGTACACGCAGAAGCCGCAGATCATCGAGACGCTCGAGCCCTCCTACGAGGCCATCGCGGCGCTCAAGCCCGACCTGATCCTCGACACCAAGGGCTCCGGCGACCAGGCCCGCTACGACCGGCTGTCGCAGATCGCCCCGACCATCGGCGTGCCCGAGGGCGCCGACAGCTACCTCACCGACATGGAGGACCAGGTCGACATGGTCGCCGAGGCCCTCGGCCGCGAGGACCAGGGCGACGCCCTCCTCGACGCGGTCGACCAGCGCTTCGACGCCGTCGCCGCCGCGCATCCGGACTGGAAGGGCAAGACCGTCACGGCCGCCACCAAGACCAGCGAGGGCTGGGGCGCCTACGTGGAGGGCAGCGAGCGCGTCGCGTTCCTCGAGAAGCTCGGCTTCGCGCAGAGCCCGAAGATCGCGGCGATCCCCGCCAACGCCGGCGGCTTCTCGGTCGACATCTCCTCCGAGCAGCTCGACCTGCTCGACGCCGACGCCATCGTGGCGTTCCCGATCTTCATCGACAAGGCCGTCATCACCGACGACCCGCTGTGGCAGGCGGTCCCCGCGGTCGCGGCCGGCCACTCCATCGTGCTCGACGGCGACGTGTCGTCGGCGTACTCGATCGGCACCACGCTGTCCACCGGCTACGCGCTCGACCGGCTCGTGCCGCTGCTGGAGACCGCCACGTCCTGATCCGGATCCGCACCACCGGGGCCCGCCGCGCATCGCACGGCGGGCCTCGTCGCATCCGGCGGACGGCGGTCCGCTCGCTACGCCTCGAGCATCGCCGTGAGCGCCCGGCGGTAGTCCTCGAACGCCCGCCGCCCCACCGTGGTGAGCGCGAGGTACGTCACCGGCTGCCGGCCCTCGTGCGTCTTCCGCACCTCCACGTAGCCGGGGTCCTCGAGCTTCCGGAGGTGCGTCGACAAGTTGCCGGCCGTCATGTCGAGGATCTCCTGCAGCCGGGGGAAGGACAGCGCCTCCCCCGCGTCCAGCGTCGCGAGCGACGCCACGATCCGCAGCCGCGCCTGCGCGTGGATCACCGGATCGAGGTCAGCCAAGCCGGGCTCGCAGCGATCGGCGGGCGCGCGCTCCGCGGACGGCGACGGCGATCCCCGTGACGAGGTACGCGCCACCGCCCACGACGGCCATCACCAGGTAGTTGCCGGGGTAGCCCGCGAAGGGCGCGGCGAGCGCGGCCACCACGAGGATCGAGCCCAGGAGCAGGGACGTGCGCGAGTGGAAGAGCGCCGCGGTCGACAGCAGCATCATGCCGGCGACGAACGAGAACCCCGACGCGTAGAAGATCGAGAGCAGCCGGCTCGGGGCGTCGTTGAGCGCGAGTCCGATGCCGAGCACGTAGACCGAGACCATGGCCACCGACCAGCTGATCCCGTAGACCCGGCCCTGCCAGCGCGCCTCGCCCGTGGTCTCCATGCCCACCGATCCGCGGATCCCGAGCACGATGCTCACGACCACGCCCACGCCGATGAGCCCGGCGAAGATCCCGACGGCCACCGGCAGCGGCAGGCTCACCGCGTCCGACCCGTCGATGAGCCACAGGGCCGTGTAGCCGAGGATCCACGCGACGCCCCAGACCACCTCCATGATCCAGACGAACGAGGTCTGCGCGTCGACCGCCACCCGCCGCTGGTCCTCCATGAGCGCGTGCATCGTCCGCGGGTCGGGCGCGGGCCCGTCGTCGTCGACCTCGTCCGTGCGCATCGTCGTGTCCATCTCCACCTCTCCGCTGGCGACCCTCGCCCGCCGGGCTCCCGCCCTCGGTACTTTGTAACGCAAAGTGCTTTGCCGTGTCAATGGTTCCCACCGATGCGGCGGTCCGCGCGTCGTCCGTCATCATCGAGGGGTCCGCGTCTCCACCCGCGCGCGACGGGAGGAGACCCATGAGCACCCGCACCGCCGCCGTCCCTGCGTCCGCCGCCGTCCCCGCGGCCGCCGGCGTCGCCTGGATCGCGGCCGCCGTCGTCTACGTCGGCACCGAGGCGATCGCCGCGTCCGCCTTCCCCGGTTACAGCTACTCCGCCAACTACATCAGCGACCTCGGCGTCCCCGAGGTCGCCGAGTTCCAGGGCCGCGCCATCGACTCGCCGCTCTCCGCGGTGATGAACGCCGGCTTCATCCTCCAGGGCGTCCTCTACCTGCTGGCCGCCGTGGTCGCGACCCGCGCCCTCCGCGCCGGCCCGCGCCGCGCGTTCCTCGCCCTCGCGGTCGTGCACGCCGTCGGGATCACGGTGGTCGGCCTCATCCACGGCAGCGCCTCGAGCGCGGCCAGCGGCATCGGCTGGATGCACGTGGTCGGCGCCGGCATGGCCATCGTCGCGGGCAACGCGGCCTCGATCGTGGCGGGCCTCGGCTCGGGCCGCGCCGGGGCCGGGGCCGGGGCCGCCCGCGCGTACCGCATCGCGAGCGTCGCGCTCGGCGTCGTCGGCCTCGTCGCGCTCGCCGTCCTCCAGACCCTCGGCGGCTCCGGCATCGACGGCGTCTGGGAGCGCGGATCCGTCTACACGGTCACCGCGTGGGAGCTGATCACCGGCATCGCCGTCCTCGTCGCCGCGCGACGCGCGCGCACCCGCTGACGCCGACGGACGGCCCGGACGGCCCGGACGGCCCAGCGCGGAGGCCCCCGATCAGCGCCGCTCGGCCGCCTGCAGCGCCTCGAGGTTCCGGTTGTACGCCTCGAGCTCGGCGTCGCCGTCGCGGTCGGCCTTGCGGTCGTACCGCACGGAGTCCCGCTTGTCGCTCTTGCTCCACATGATCGCCGTGACGATCGCGAGGATCACCGTGGGGATCTCGCCGATGCTCCACGCGATGCCGCCGCCCGCCTGCTGGTCGGCCAGCGCGGTCTCGCCCCACGGCCGGCCCATCGCGCCGAACCAGTCCGCGAGGAGCAGCCCGGTGCCGGTCATGAGCGACAGGCCGAAGAAGGCGTGGAACGCCATGGTCGCGAGAAGGAGCAGCAGCCGCATCGGGTACGCGAGGCGGATCGGCATCGGGTCGACGCCGATGAGGTTCTGCGTGAACAGGTACCCGACGATGAGGAAGTGCACGATCATCCACTGGTGCCCGATGTGGTCGGTCGTGGCCCAGCTGAACAGCGGCGAGTAGTAGAAGACGAGGAGCGAGCCGGCGAAGAGCACGGCCGCCACGATCGGGTGGCCCACGAAGCCCGCGAACTTGGAGTGCACGGCCATCAGGATCCATTCGCGGCCGCCGCGGCTGCCGTCCTGCCGCTTGCGGATGGCCCGCATCGCGAGCGTGACCGGGGCGCCCGGCACGAGCAGCAGCGGGATGACCATGGCGAGCACCATGTGCGCCAGCATGTGCGAGCTGAAGAGGTACTTCTGGTAGACGTTCACGCCGCCGTTGGTGATGTAGAAGAGGCCCACCATGCCGGCCACCCAGAGGATGGAGCGGTGCAGGGGCCAGGCGTCGCCGCGCTTCCGGAGGCGGTGCACGCCGGCCAGGTAGAAGAAGATCCCGAAGGCGCACAAGAGGATCCAGAGCAGGTCGAAGTTCCACTCCGTGAGGTAGCGCATGGGCGTCAGCTCAGGCGGCAGCGGCTCTCCGGTGAGGATCTGCGCGGGCGTCGGATCCGGCAGCTGCGTCGCGACGACCTGGCTCACGGGCGGCGACGTGCGGGCGAGGGCGGCGGCCACGCCGGATGCGACGCCCATGAACGCGAGCTCAGCGGTGACGAGCCACCAGAAGGGGCTGCGCGCGGAGGCGCCGCGCTCCTCGAGCCGCCCGATGAGCACCCGCCGATATGCGGCACCGAACAGGCCGAGCGCGAGGAGCGCCGCGACCTTGATGAGCACGAGCAGCCCGTACGCCGTGAGCAGCCGGTCGAGCGACCCCACGCGGATCTCCGCGCTCACGTACCCCGACGCCGCGACCACCACGAAGCACACGAGCGCGACCGCCGAGTAGCGGCGCAGCACCGGCACGAGCCGGTCGCCGTCGAGCTTCGACCGCAGCAGCACCAAGGTGAGCAGGCCGCCGAGCCACACGGCGGCGAAGACGAGGTGGAGGCCGAGCGCGTTGACCGCGGCGTCGTGCCCCTCGGTGCCGCCCGCGTGGCCCTGCTGCGCCATGGGGACGAGGCCGCCGACCGCGAGCACGAGCACGAGGGCGATGGCGGTGTGGTTGCGCACCGCGAAGCACAGGACGGTGACGGTCGCGGCGATCAACGTGGTCGCGAGCCATGCCTGGCCCACGGAGATCTGCGTCAGGACGAGCCCGAGGCTCGACCCGAACTCCGCGCTGAAGGAGAAGGGCGTGCCCGAGACGCTGAGGAAGGTGAAGAAGGCGGTGATCGCGGAAGCGACCGTCCAGAGGGCGGCGCCGGCGGCGGCGATGTCGAGCGCGCGGCCGTACTCCGGGCGCTTCCGCGAGAGGGCGAACGCCGCCAGCAGCAGCGCGCCGATGGCCGTCGCCGCCGTGATGTTGACCATCATCTTGGCGGCGGGCAGCCCGTATCTGACGACCGGCCCGGCGTCCTTGAGCAGCTGCGGTGCAGCTCCCCCGCCGATGGCGAGCGCGACCAGCAGGGAGAGGAACGCGACGATGAGGAGGGCGGCGGGCCCCGCGACGCGGAGGAGTCTGGGCATGAGGGGATCAGCCTAACTCGCCCGTCCTGACGGGCGGCTGGCGGCCGCAAGCGCTCCCGCGCCCGGCCGGGAATGCGACAGCGGGGGCGCCGACCGGAGTCGGCGCCCCCGCTGGGCGTGTGGTGAGGAGGACTACTTGACGGCGGCCTTGAGCTTGCTGCCGGCGGAGACCTTGACGCCCTTGGACGCCTTGATCTCGAGGGGCTCGCCCGTCTGCGGGTTGCGGCCCGTGCGCGCGGCGCGAGCCGTCTGCTCGAACGCGACCCAGCCCGGGATCGTGACCTTGACGCCGTCGGCGACGTTGGTCGCGACGGTGGAGAAGAGCGCGTCCAGCACGCCGTTGACGGCGGCCTGGCTCTGACCCGACTCCGCGGCGACGGCGGCAACGAGCTCGGTGCGGTTGAGTGACTTGTCAGCCATGGGTGTCCTCCTCGGACCTGGTGCCGTTCTACTCGAGCGGCCGTGTGGTGGATGGTGTCTGTCTACGTCAGCGGACCGTTCGACCCGACAGGGCCATCAGCGGTCCGTTCGGCCGTACGGCCGCTTGGAACCTACCAGCTGGACTTCGTGATGCCCGGAAGCTCGCCGCGGTGGGCCATGTCCCGGAAGCGGACGCGGGAGATGCCGAACTTCGACAGGTTGCCGCGGGGGCGACCGTCGATGCCGTCGCGCTGGCGGACGCGGACGGGCGAGGCGTCGCGCGGGAGGCGCTGGATGCCGGCGCGGGCCGCCTCGCGGCTCTCGTCGGTGCCGTTCGGGTCCACGAGGGCCTTCTTCAGCTCGAGGCGCTTCGCGGCGTACCGCTCGACGATGACCTTGCGCTGCTCATTGCGGGCGATCTTGCTCTTCTTGGCCATGGTTAGCGCTCCTCGCGGAAGTCGACGTGCTTGCGGACGACCGGGTCGTACTTCTTCAGCACGAGGCGGTCGGGGGTGTTGCGGCGGTTCTTGCGGGTCACGTACGTGAACCCGGTGCCTGCCGTCGAGCGGAGCTTGATGATCGGACGGACGTCCTGCTGCTTGGCCATTAGATCTTCACCCCACGACCCAGGAGGTCCTTGACGACGGACTCGATGCCGCGCGCATCGATGACCTTGATGCCCTTCGCGGAGAGCGTGAGCTTGACGTTGCGACGCAGCGAGGGGACGTAGTACGTCTTCTTCTGCACGTTCGGGTCGAAGCGGCGCTTGGTGCGCCGGTTCGAGTGCGAGATGTTGTGTCCGAAGCCGGGGACGGCGCCGGTCACCTGGCAGGTTGCTGCCATGGTTTCCTCCGTAGTTACCGTAGGGCGAGACCGCCCTACCCAAGATTTCTTGTCGGCACGCCGGATCCCGGATCTCGATGAGGAGGGGGATCGGCGCACGTGCGAGCGGATGAGCCGCTCGGCCAAGGGTCGAGGCTACGCGACGACACGCCCGGACGCAAGCCGGGAGCCCGGGATCATGCGGATGCGGGGGCCTCGGCGGTGCCGTCTGCGGGCGCCTCCGCGGCCTGGGCCTCCGCCGCGCGGCGCGTGCACTCCGCGCAGAGCCCGAAGACGTCGACCACGTGGCTCGGCGCCGTGAACCCGTTCTGCGCGGCGACGTCGTGCGCCCACGACTCGACCGCGTCCGCCGCGATCTCCACGGTCTTGCCGCAGACGCGGCAGATGAGGTGGTGGTGATGGCCGCCCGTGGCGCACGTGCGGTAGAGCGCCTCGCCGTCGGGTGACTGCAGCGAGTCGGCGTCGCCCTCCGCGGCGAGGTCGCCGAGCGCGCGGTACACGGTGGCGAGGCCGATGGGCGATCCCGCGTCGTGCAGGCGCGCGTGGAGCCGCTGCGCGCTCACGAAGTCGGACGATGCGTCCAGCGCCTGGCGCACGGCCTCCCGCTGCCACGTGTTCCGCTTCATGCCCGTGCCCTCCCGGCGGGCGATCCTCCCCGCGCAGACAGGGTACGCGCACCGCCCGACCTCCCGGTGCGCCCGCGGAGGGCGTCGACGCTGCGGCAGACCAGGTAGATCGCGAACGAGATGGTGGTGACGTACGGGCTGATGGGGATGCTGCTGCCGAGCGCGAGGAGGATCCCGCCCACGATGCTGGTCAGCGCGAACAGCACGCTGAGCGAGACGACCACCCGCGGCGTGGACGAGACGCGCATCGCGGCCGCCGCCGGCGTGACCAGCAGCGAGAGCACGAGGAGCGCGCCGACGATCTGGATGGACACCGCGGTGCCGAGCCCGAGCAGCACCATGAACACGATCGAGAGCAGGCGCACGGGGATGCCGCGCGCGGCCGCCACGTCCGGGTCGACGCTCGCGAACATCAGCGGGCGCCACACGACGGCGAGGCCGAGGATCACGACGGCGCTGATCGCGACGAGGTAGCCGAGCTGCGGGCTGTCGACCGAGACGATCTGGCCCGTGAGCAGGCCGAACTTGTTGCTGGCCCGGCCGTCGTAGAGCGCGAGGAACAGGATCCCGAGGCCGAGCCCGAACGGCATGATCACGGCGATGATCGAGTTGCGGTCCTTCGCCCGCGTGCCGAGCACGCCGATGGCGATGGCCGCGATGAGCGAGCCGACCAGCGATCCGGCGACGACGTTCACGCCGAGCAGCAGGGCGGCCGCGGCGCCGGCGAACGAGAGCTCGCTCACGCCGTGCACCGCGAACGCGAGGTCGCGGGTCATCACGAACACGCCGATGAGGCCGCCCACGACACCGAGCACGGCGCCCGCGATGATGCTGTTCCGCAGCAGCGCGACGAGCGCGCCGTAGTCGGAGAAGTCGAACAGGCGCGACCAGAGATCGCCCGTGTCGGCGAGGAGGTGGATCACGCGGCCCTCCCGTCGGCGGCGGAGCCGTCCGCGGAGCCGGAGCCCGCGGCGTCGGCCGAGGAGGCGTGCACGCCGTGCGACCCGTGGTCGCCGTGCTCGTCGTGCTCCTGGTCGTCGTGCGAGTGGTGGTCGTGCGGGTCGTCGGGCGAGCCGACCACCACGATGCGCCCGCGCACGCGCACCACGTCGACGGGGGTGCCGTAGAGCGAGCTGAGCACCTCGGAGTCGAGCACCTCGTCGGGCGTGCCGATGCGGAAGCGCCCGCCCACCAGGTAGAGGACGCGGTCGACCATGTCGAGCACGGGGTTGACGTCGTGCGTCACGAAGACGACCGCCGCGTCGGTCTCGCGCCGGTGACGGTCGATGAGCTCGCTGACGACGCGCTGGTGCGCGAGGTCGAGGCTGAGGAGCGGCTCGTCGCAGAGGAGGAGCCGCGGATCCGACGCGAGGGCCTGCGCCACGCGCAGCCGCTGCTGCTCGCCGCCGGACAGCGCCGCGACGGGCGCGTCCGCGTACGCCGTGGCGCCGACGGCCTCGAGCAGCTCGTCCACCCGGGCGCGCTCGGCCCGGCGGCTGAGGGGCAGCCCCCACCGATGGCCCGTGACGCCGAAGCCCACGAGATCGCGCGCCCGCACGGGGGTGGACGCCGTGATGAGCTTCTGCTGCGGGATGTAGCCGATGCGACGCGCACCGCGGCGCACCGGCTCGTCGAGGAAGCGCATCTCCCCCGTCGTGAGGCGCTGGGCGCCCAGGACGGACTTCAGGAAGCTGGTCTTGCCGGATCCGTTCGGGCCCAGCACCGCGACGAACTCGCCAGGTGCCACGTCGAGGTCGAGCCCGCTCCAGAGGGTGCGCGCGCCGAACGACAGCGTCGCGTCCCGGAGGCTCAGGACGGGAGCGCCGGTCACGATCCCTTGATGGCGGAGGCCACGGCGTCGACGTTGGCGGTCATCCACTCAACGTACCCGCTGCCCGCGGGCAGGTCGGCGGGCACCGTCTCGGTGACCGGCACGACGGGCACGCCGGCGGCCTTCGCCGCGGCGACGACCTGGTCGGTCGTGGCGCCCGTGGTCTGCGCGTTGTAGACGAGGGCGGCGACCTTCTTCTCCGAGAACAGCGCGAGCGTCTCCTTGAGCACGTCGGCGGGGACGTCGGTGCCCTCCTCGACGGCCTCGCTGAACTCGTCCGGCGTGCGGTTCTCGAGGCCCATGGCGCTCGTCAGGTACAGCGGCACGGGCTCCGTGATCGCGACGCCCTTGCCGGTGCCGGCGGGCTTCGCGGCGGCCTCGGCGTCGGCGATGCCGTCGAGCTTCGCGGTGAACGCCTTCTCGTTGGCCTCGAAGGCGGACGCCCCGGACGCGTCGGCCTTCGAGAAGGCCTGCTCGATCTGCTCGGACAGCTTCTTCATCGTGGGCACGTCGTACCAGACGTGCTCGTTGAACTCGCCCTCCGCCGGCTTCTGGTCGTAGCCGGAGATGTCGGCCGCGTTGAGGAGGACGGGGCTCTTGCCGCCGGGGAGGGCCTTGATCATCGTGTCGACGAAGTCGTCGTAGCCGCCGCCGTTCTGGATCACGACGTCGGCGGTGGAGAGCGCGAGCTGGTCGCGCGAGGTGGCCTGGTACTCGTGCGGATCCTTGTCCGGGCTGTCGATGATGGACGTCACCTTCACGGCGTCGCCGCCGATCTGCTTCGCGATGTCGCCGTAGACGTCGGTCGAGGCCACGACCTCGAGCGAGCCGCCGGACGCGGACGCCGTCGCGTCTCCGGACGGGGAGGCGGATCCGGATGCGCAGCCCGCGAGCGGGACGGCGAGCAGCGAGGCGGCGAGCAGGGCGGTGATGGGGCGTCGGTTCATGGATCCGAGATTACGGTATTGATAACCGGTATCACGACCACGGCGCCCCCGCTGTGGAGTCGCGGGAGGCGCCTCGCCCGCCTCACTCCAGGAGCAGCGCCGGCTCCTCGATGATGCTCGCGACGTCCGCCAGGAAGCGGCTCGCCACGTCGCCGTCGACCACGCGGTGGTCGAAGCTCGCGCCGATGGTGGTGACGAAGCGGGGACGCACCTCGCCGTCGACCACCCACGGCTTCTGCTTGATGGTGCCGAGCGCGACGATCGCGACCTCGCCCGGGTTGAGGATCGGCGTGCCCGTGTCCATCCCGAAGACGCCGATGTTCGTCAGCGTGATGGTGCCCTGGCTCATGTCCGCCGGGCTGGTCTTCCCGTCGCGGGCCGTGAGCGTGAGCTGCTCGAGCGCGCGGGCGAGCTCCAGCAGCGACATCGACTGCGCCTCCTTGACGTTCGGCACCACGAGCCCGCGCGGCGTCGCGGCGGCGACCCCGAGGTTCACGTAGTGGCGGACGATGATCTCCTGGTCGGTCCACGAGGAGTTGACGGTGGGGTTCCGGCGGACGGCCCAGATCATCGCCTTCGCCATGATGAGCAGCGGCGAGACCTTGACGCCGGCGAAGTCGGTGGACGCCTTGAGGCGCTTGACGAACTCCATGGTGCGGGTGGCGTCGACGTCGACGAAGAGGCTCACGTGCGGCGCCTGGAACGCGCTCTGCACCATGGCCGCGGCGATGACCTTGCGGACGCCCTTGACCGGGATGCGGTCCTCGCGCGCATCCGGCCACTCGGGCGTCTCGATGTTCTTGAAGACGCTGGCCTGCTGCGCGGTGCGGATGACGTCCTCGCGCGTGATCTCGCCGACGAGGCCGGTGGCCTCGACCTCGGCCAGGTCGACCTCGAGGTCCTTGGCGAGCTTGCGGATGGGGGGCTTCGCGATGATCGGCACGGCCGACGCGGCGGGGACGGACGCCGGGCGCGGGGCTCGCGCCGCGGGGGCGGCGATCGAGGAGGCGGCGGGGCGCGCGGGGGCGTCGCCCGGCTCGGCCCGGCGACGCCGGCTCGCGACCTTGCCGACCGTGCCGTAGCCCACGAGCACGGCGCCCGAGGTCTCCTCGGCGGCGGGTGCGGGAGGCGCGACGGGCTCGCGGTCCTCGATGGCGGTGTCGTCCTCGATCACCGTCTCGCCCGGGAGCGCCATCTGCGCGGGCGTCTCGGCCGGGCCGGAGACGCCGGGCGAGCCCTGCGCGATCGCGATGATGGGCGTGCCCACCTCGACCGTCTGCCCCTCCTGCACGAGGAGCCCTGAGACCGTGCCCTCGAACGGGCTCGGCAGCTCCACGAGCGACTTCGCGGTCTCGATCTCGACGATCACCTGGTTGAGAGCCACCCGGTCGCCCGGCTGCACGCGCCACGAGACGATCTCGGCGTCGATGAGGCCCTCGCCCACGTCGGGCAGGGTGAACTGGGAATCAGCCATCGTGCGGGTCCTCTTCTCCGTGCCGCGGGGCGGCGGGGCGTCTTAGTAGGCGAGCGAGCGGTCGACGGCCTCGAGGATGCGATCGGCATCCGGGAGGTACAGCGTCTCGAGCTTCGCGGGCGGGAACGGGGCGTCGAAGCCGGAGACGCGGATCACGGGCGCCTCCAGCGAGTAGAACGCCCGCTCGGTGACCGTGGCCGCGATCTCCGAGCCGACCGACACGTGGCCGGGCGCCTCCTGCGCGACGACGAGGCGGCCCGTGCGCTGCACGGACTCGAGGATGGGGCCGTAGTCGACGGGCGACAGCGAGCGCAGGTCGACGACCTCGACGCTCGTGCCCTCCTCGGCGGCGAGCTCGGCCGCCTGCAGCAGCATCGAGACCATGGCGCCGTGGCCGACGAGCGTGACGTCGGTGCCGGAGCGGACCACGCGGCTCTCGTGCAGGCCGATGCCGGGAGCGGAGAAGTCGACCTCGCCCTTCGGCCGGTAGCGCGCCTTCGGCTCGAAGAACATGACCGGGTCGTCGCTCCGGATGGCCTCCTGGATCATCCAGTAGGCGTCGTGCGGCGTGCTCGGGCTCACGACGCGGAGGCCGGGGGTGTGCGCGAAGTACGCCTCCGGGCTCTCCTGGTGGTGCTCGATGGCGCCGATGTGGCCGCCGTAGGGAACGCGGATCACGACGGGCATGCGCATGGCGCCCTCGTGCCGGTTGGTGATCTTGGCGAGCTGGCTCGTGATCTGGTCGAAGGCCGGGTAGATGAAGCCGTCGAACTGGATCTCGCACACCGGCCGGTAGCCGCGCATCGCGAGGCCGATGGCCGTGCCGACGATGCCGGACTCCGCGAGCGGGGTGTCGATGACGCGGCGGGCGCCGAAGTCGCGCTGCAGGTGCTCGGTGATGCGGAAGACGCCGCCGAGCGGACCGATGTCCTCGCCCATGAGCAGGACCTTGTCGTCCTCCTCGAGCGCGCGGCGGAGGCCGGCGTTCAGGGCCTTGGCCATCGGCATGCTCTCGATGCCGGCGGGGGCGCCGTCGGGGCCGGCAGCTCCCGCGGCCCCCGCGGTCGCCTCGGCGCGGTCGATGGTGTCTGTCATCGGGTCCCTCCCAGCGAGGCCTCGTAGCGCTCGAGCCACTCGCGCTGCTCCGCGGTGACGGGGTGCGGATCCGAGTAGACGTGGTCGAAGATGCCCGCGAGCGGCGGGCCGGTGAGCTCGATGGTGCGGCGGCGGACGTCGGCGGCGAGGTCCTTGGCCTCCTCGTCGATCCCGTCGAACAGCGACTGCGGCGCGCCCTGGTTCCGCAGGTAGGCCTCGAGGCGCGCGATCGGGTCCTTGGCGACCCAGCCCTGCAGCTCCTCGTCGGTGCGGTACTTCGTGGGGTCGTCGCTGGAGGTGTGCGCGCCCACGCGGTAGGTGAGCGCCTCGATGAAGGAGGGGCCGCCGCCGGTGCGCGCGTCGTCGAGGTGCTTGGCCGTGACGGCGTAGCTCGCGAAGACGTCGTTGCCGTCGACCTGCGTGCTCGGCACGCCGAAGCCGCGCGAGCGGAGGTAGAGGGGCGTGCGCGACTGCGTGGTGACCGGCACCGAGATCGCCCAGTGGTTGTTCTGCAGGAAGAAGACCTGCGGGGTCTGGAAGCTGGCGGCGAAGACGAACGCCTCGCTCACGTCGCCCTGGCTGGTGGCGCCGTCGCCGTAGTAGGCGATGACGGCCGTGTCGCGATCCGGGTCGCCGGTCGCCACGTCGCCGTCGAACGCGACGCCCATCGCGTAGCCCGTGGCGTGCAGCGCCTGCGAGCCGATGACCAGCGTGTAGAGGTGGAAGTTGCCCGCAGCCGGGTCCCATCCGCCGTGCGTGACCCCGCGCATGAGGCGGACGATGTCGACCGGGTCGATGCCGCGGATGAGGGCCACGCCGTGCTCGCGGTAGGCGGGGAACACGTGGTCCTGCGGGCGGGTGGCGCGGCCGGATCCGACCTGCGCCGCCTCCTGGCCCGTGCTCGGCGCCCAGAGGCCGAGGTGGCCCTGGCGCTGCAGGTTGGTGGCCTCGAGGTCGAACGCCCGCGTGAGGCGCATGTCGCGGAGGAAGCCGCGATGGTCGTCCTCCGTGAGTCGCTCGAAGTACGGGAGGAACTCCTCGGCGGAGTCGCTCGGTGCGAGCTCGCCCGCGGGGGTCAGGAGCTGGACCGTCACATCGCTTTCCGGCATCGTCCCAACCTACCGGCGCGCCGGGTGGCCCTCCGGCAGCCCCCGGACAATTCCCGCCGACGCGTTCAGTAGCTTCCGGACAGAGGCGGGCTCGCCGATCGTGACGCGGATGCCCTCGTCGGCGAAGGCGCGCACCACGAGCCCCGCGGCGGCGAGCTGCGCCTCGACCTCCGCGGTCTCGGCGCCGGTCGCCAGCCAGACGAAGTTGCCGTGCGGCCGCGGGACCTCCCAGCCCTGCTCGACGAGCGCGCGCCAGGCCTCGTCGCGGTCGCGGGCGAGCACGGCGACGCGCTCCAGGAGCTCGTCCTCGTGCTCGAGCGACGCGAGCGCCGCGTGCTGCGCGTGGCCCGTGACCGACAGCGGGATGGCGGCCGAGCGCGCCGCGTCGAGGATCCGCGGGTGCCCCACCGCGTAGCCGATGCGCAGGCCCGCGAGGCCGTACGCCTTGGAGAAGGTGCGGAGGACGACGAGGTTCGGGTGCTCGGCGAGGAGGGACATGCCGTCGAGGGCATGCTCCGCCGCGACGAACTCCCCGTAGGCCTCGTCGAGGAGCACGAGCACGTCGCGCGGGACGGCGGCCAGCAGGCGCTCCAGGTCCGCGCGCGTCACCAGCGTGCCCGTGGGATTGTTCGGCGTGCAGACGATGACGACGCGCGTGCGGTCGGTGAGGGCGGCGATCATGCCGTCGACGTCGTGCGAGTGGTCGGGCAGGTTCGGCACCGGCACGCCCGTGGCGCCGGCGACCGTGATGAGCGTGGGGTACGCCTCGAAGGAGCGCCAGGCGTGCACGACCTCGTCGCCCGGGCCCGCGGCCGCCGTGATGAGCTGCGAGAGGATGGCCACCGAGCCCGCGCCCGCGTGCACGTGGTCGACCGTGACGCCGAAGCGCTCGGCGAGCGCCGTGCGCAGCAGGGTCGCGCCCGCATCCGGGTAGCGGTTCACGTCCCGGACCCCGTCGATGCGCGCGAGCACCGAGGGCAGCGGGTCGAACGGGTTCTCGTTGCTCGAGAGCTTGAAGTCGTCCTCGCCGGCGGGCTTGCCCTGGCGGTAGGCGACCATGGCGGCGATGGCCGGACGGAGCCGGACGGGCGCCGCCTCGCCGTCGGGCGGGGCGGGGGCTGCGGGGTCGGAGGTCACCGGACGATCCTACGGTCGCCTCGTGCGCCCGATCATGGCCCGTCCCGCGGCCGTCTGCGAGGATCGGGGCATGTCCCGATTCCTCGTGCGCGTGGTCGTCAACGCGGTCGCGCTCTGGCTCACCACGCTCCTCGTCTCCGGCACGACCGTGACGGCCTACGAGCCGGGCGACGCGACGGCCACCGTGCTGACGTACCTGCTGCTCGGCGCGATCTTCGGCGTCGTGAACGGCGTGATCGGCACGGCCATCCGGATCGTCGCGTTCCCGCTGTACATCCTGACGCTCGGGCTCATCGCGCTCGTCGTGAACGGCCTGCTCTTCCTCCTCGTGGGGGCGATCTCGGGCGGGCTCGGCTTCGGCCTGACCGTCGACGGCTTCTGGTGGGGCGTGCTCGGAGCGCTGCTGATGGCGTTCTTCAGCTGGCTGGTGGGCCTCGTGCTGCGTCCCGTGACCCGGGTCTGACCCGCGGCTCATCGCGCCCGCTCCGGGCGGACGGCTCCCGCGGCCGACGACGACGCCTCCGGAACCCGCTCGGCGCGGTAGAGGTGGGCGGAGATCGGCGTGGCGCCGTCGAGGAAGCGCCGGAGCTCGCCACGCTCCCGGACGAGCTGCGGCGAGCGCGAGGCGTCCATCTCCGCGGCCGTGGCGCGGTACGTCGGCAGCTGATGCGCCGAGAGCGGATCCGCCCGCTCGGCACCGAGCGCCGCCGGGGCCCGCACCACGACGTCGTCGCCGCCCGCGCCCGCGGACGAGCGCGCGCCGCCGAGCGGCGGCACGGGATCGTCGGTGTGCTCGACCGCCACGCCGCCGATGCCCTGCCGGAGCGGCAGCTGGCCCACCGGGGAGCCGAGGGTGAGCTCGTGCGTGACGTGGAACGCGGGGTCGTCGCCGACCGACCGGGCGAGGATCCCACCCTGCGAGTAGCCGACGACGTAGACCTCGTCGGTCGCGGACGCGCCTGCGTCGCGGAGCGCCTCCTCCGCCGCGCGGACCGCGGAGCCGCGCTCGGTGGCGAGCGCCGCGACGGCGGAGGACGGACCGAAGTCGTCCGGCACGGACCCGGGGAGGAGCGTCTGCATGCCGCCCAGGTACGCGACGAAGCGGCGGCCCCCGTCGGGTGCGCGATACGCCTCGATGCGCATCTGCGCGGCACCGGGCACGGGATCCGGGATGCGGTCGGTCAGCTCCTGGAAGGTCGTCGGGGCGGGCCGCGGCGCGACGGGCCGGGCGCGGACGACCGCCGGACCGTCGTGCAGGATGCCCACGGCGCCGAGCAGCAGCATCAGTGCCGACGTCGCCTCCCGCGTGCCGTCGTCGCCGGGAGGTCGGTCGGGCAGGGACCGGGCGGCCGCGGCCGCCACGTCCGACACCGCCCCGCGGAGGATGGAGGGGAGGAGCAGACGGCCGGGCCCGTCGGGGTGCGAGACGAGCGGGGCGACGATGCCCACCAGCCGGAGGAGGTCGCCCCACGACCGGCCCGTCTCGGCGGCCAGCTCCCCGAGCCCGCCCCCGTCGTCCGCGGCTCCCCCGGTGCTCTCGGGCGACGCGGATCGCACGCAGCGGTCGGCGTCCCGCTCCCCGTCCGCGTACTCGGCTGCCGCGCGGCGCAGGTCGCCGGCCAGCCCGTGCGCATCCTGCGCCGCCGAGGACAGGAGCCGGCGCGGGAGGTCGAGCGCCGCGTCGTGGACGCCCGTGACGTCGGAGACGAGCGGAGGGAGCGCGAGGGCCTGCGTGTGCTCCTGCAGGCGACGCGCGGCGCCGGCGAGGAGGGCCGCCATGTGCAGGAGGTCGTCGGTGGCGACGACCGTGGTGGTGCCGCCGGTCGTGACGGTGAGGTCCGTCATCGCGGGGTCACCGGGCAGCCGGGGGCGGATCCCGGCGCGGGGTGCGCATCGTGCAGGAGCCCGGCCGCCAGGCGGACCTCGCCGGCGAGCCGGTCGAGGGAGACGACGAACGCGTCGTGCGCCATCCCGGACCAGGAGGGGTCGTCCCGGCAGACGGCGATGTCGCGGCTCGTGCGCTCCACCTCCTCCGCCAGCGCCCGCAGGGCGTGCGCACGCCCGAGCGCCTCGGCGCGCAGCTGACCCGGCGTGCCGCCAGCCGGCCCGCTCGGGCTCCCGCCGAGCGCAGCCGGCTGCTCGTGCGCACCCCCTCCGACCGCGTCCTGTCGCACCTCGTCTCCTCTCTCCGTGAGGCGCGCATCCTCCCGCGATCGGCGCGCGGGACCGCACGCGTGCCTGCCACCCGGGGACGAACGGGCCCCGGGGGATGTGGGGAGGGGGCGCAGCCGACAGAATGGCCGCATGGGAGCCCCCGCCTCTCCGGATCCGACGGCTCCACCCGTCTTCCGGATCGCCTTCGTCTGCACCGGCAACATCTGCCGCTCCCCGATGGCGGAGGTCGTGTTCCGCGACCTCGCCCAGCGGGCCGGGTACGCCGACCTCGTCTCCGTCACCAGCGCGGGCACGGGCGACTGGCACGTGGGCGAGCAGGCGGACGCCCGCACCCTCGCCGCGCTGGAGCGGAAGGGGCTGTCGGGATCGGCCCACCGGGCCAAGCAGTTCGACCCCGGGTCGCTGCCGGAGCTCGACCTCGTGGTGGTGTTCGATCGCGGCCAGGAGCGGATCCTGCGCCAGTGGGCCCGCACGGAGGCGGACCGCGCGAAGGTGCACCTGCTGCTGTCGTTCGATCCTCCACAGGCCCACCTGCGGGACGTCCCCGACCCGTACTACTCCGACGCCGCGAGGTTCGACCAGGTCCTTGACATGATAGGTCGTGCCTCCCGGGCCCTCCTCGCGCAGGTGGAGCCCGGCATCCGTCCCCCCAGCTAGGAGATCGTCCGCATGAGCCCGTTGCCCCCGCAGGTGCTGAGCCCCCTCGACGGCCGCTACGCCCCCGTCGTCACCGAGCTCGGCGAGCACCTCTCGGAGGCGGGCCTCAACCGGGCGCGCATCCACGTCGAGATCGAGTGGCTCATCCACCTCACCGACCGGTCGCTCCTCTCCTCCTCCCCGTTCTCGGACGAGCAGAAGGCAGCGCTGCGCCGGGTCGTCGCGGAGTTCGGCCAGGAGCAGATCGACGCGCTCGCCCGCGTCGAGGCGGTCACCCGTCACGATGTGAAGGCCGTCGAGTACTTCGTGCGCGACCGCCTCGCGGAGCTCGGCCTCGGCCACGTGGCGGAGCTCACCCACTTCGCGTGCACGAGCGAGGACATCAACAACCTCTCCTACGCGCTCGTCATCGACCGCGCCGTGCGCGAGGTGTGGCTGCCGAAGCTCGTCGCCGTCATCGGCGCGCTGCGCGAGCGGGCCCTCCTCTTCCGCGACGACGCGATGCTCTCCCGCACGCACGGCCAGCCCGCCACGCCCACCACGCTCGGCAAGGAGCTCGCGGTGTTCGTGCACCGGCTCGAGCGCCTCCGGGCCGACGTGGAGGACGTCGAGGTGCTGGGCAAGTTCAGCGGCGCCACCGGCACGTTCGCGGCGCACCTCGCCGCCGACGCCCACGTCGACTGGCCCGCCGAGTCGCGGGCCTTCGTCACGGGTCTGGGCCTCGTGTGGAACCCGCTCACCACGCAGATCGAGTCGCACGACTGGCAGGCGGAGCTCTACACGCGCATCGCCCACGTGAACCGGGTGCTGCACAACCTCTGCACCGACGTGTGGACCTACATCTCCATGGGCTACTTCCGGCAGATCCCGCAGGCGGGGGCCACCGGCTCGTCCACCATGCCGCACAAGATCAACCCCATCCGGTTCGAGAACGCCGAGGCCAACCTCGAGCTGTCGGACGCGCTGCTCGACTCGCTCGCGTCGACCCTCGTCACCTCGCGGCTGCAGCGCGACCTCACCGACTCCACGACGCAGCGCAACGTGGGCGTGGCGCTCGGGCACTCGCTGCTCGCGCTCGACAACATCGGGCGCGGGCTCCTCGAGATCGACGTCGACCGGGCGCTGCTCGCGGCCGACCTCGACGCGAACTGGGAGATCCTCGGCGAGGCGATCCAGACGGTCATCCGGGCGGAGATCGTCGCCGGCCGCAGCTCCATCAGCGACCCGTACGCGGTGCTCAAGGAGCTCACGCGCGGCAAGCGGGTCGGGCGCGACGAGATGCGGGCGTTCGTGTCGGGCCTCGACATCGGCGACGCCGCCAAGGCGCGTCTGCTCGAGCTGACCCCGGGCGGCTACGCGGGGCTGGCGTCGCAGCTGGTCGACCACATCCTCTGATCCGGGACGCCGGGACCCGCGTCGCGGCGCGGGTCCCGATGCACGTCGGCGGAGCGGATCGAGCCGGCGCGGAGCGCTCCAGAGCGGAGCGCTCCAGAGCGGATCGTGCCGGAGCGGAGCGTGCCGGAGCGGAGCGTGCCGGAGCGGATCGACCGGGATGCGATCCGGGCGATCAGTGGCGCGTCGGCCGGTCCGGGTGGTCCTGGTCGTCCATGTCCTGCAGCTCGTCGCGGTTGGGCTTGAACGACAGGGCGAGCATGGCGAGCATCACGAGGGCGCCGATGAACGCGACGCCGGTGAAGACGACCACGACCGTCCACGACTGCGCGTCGCCCGGCCGGGTGCTCAGCGCGACGATGAGCCCGACGAACGCGGCGAGCGCCGCCGCGATGCCCAGCAGCTCGGCGGGGCGCATGCGGTCCTTGCGGATGTTGGAAGTCACGGTCAGCTCGCGCTCTCGGTGGTCCGGGGGGCGTCCGCCGCGGAGGTCGCGGCGGGCGTGGAGGTGCCCCATTTCATGCTCAGGGCGGCGATGACCAGGAAGACCCCGACGATCGCCGCGTAGGCGCCCAGCAGGCCGACGGCCACGACCGGGGCGGTGAGCTGGCCCTCGCGCTGCTCCACGCCGCCGTACGGGACGACGAGGTCCGGCGGGACGAGCAGGAAGGTGACGGCGAGGACGACGGTGAGCGCGCCGGTGGTGATGGCGTCGGTGACGCCCGGTACGCGACCGCGCGAGCGCAGGCCGGCGACGAGCTCGAGGAAGCCGGTGACGACGGCCCAGACGCTCACGACGTAGAGGAGGACGAGCACGCCGCCGTCGCGCGCGAGCAGGGCGGCGACGCCGGCCACGACCGTGAGCGCGCCCTGGGCGATGGCGTTGGTGCGCAAGCGCGCGGCGGGACCGCGGAGGGCGCGGGCACCGAGGCCCGCGGTGATCAGGCCGGAGAGGATCGCGAAGATGCCGAACGCCACGAGGCCGAGGGCCGGCGAGTGGTCGCTGGAGAAGGTGATGAACGCGGCGAGCGCGAGGGCGGGCAGTGCTCGGAGGAGCAGCACGGGCCAGTACGCCGCCCGGAACGTCAGCTCGTCCTGGGACACGGCACCCTCTCTCTCCATCCGGGCCAGCCTACCCGGTGGGTTCCTGGGCGGATGCTCGGCCGCGGGCCCGCGGCGACGCTCCCGTCGGGCTGGCCTAGGCTCGGTGGGTGACGAGTCCCCTGCCCCGTCTGGCCGCCGTGGCGGTCGGCGCGGTCGTCGGGCTCGCGGTCGTGTGCGCCGTGGGCGTGGCCAGCGGGATCGTCTACGCGAACCGCGCGTTCTGACCGTCGCCGGCCCGTCTGCCGGTGGCCCGGATCCGCGGAGCGGGTCCGCGGAGCGGGTCCGCACGGACACCGCTCCGGGACGGCGGATCCGCACCACGGGCCGGAACCGCGGCTCGACAGGCACCACGCACCACGCACCACGCAGAAAGCACCACGCAACCGAGAGGCCCCGCCGTGCCCCAGCCCGAGACCGCGCCGCGGCCCGCCTCCGACGGCGGCCGCCCGACCGCCGGCTTCATCCCCGTCGACCGCGCCCTCGTCGCCGCGCCCGAGGGGGCGGCCGCCGCGCTCGCTCGACGCGACCGGCTGGCGCTCGGCATCGACATCGGCGGGACCACGCTCAAGGCCGGCATCGTCGACGTCACCACGGGGATCCGCCTCACCGAGCGCATGACGGTCGGCAAGCCCGTGGGCGGCGAGCCGGAGGACATCGCGGACGTGATCGCCGAGATCGTGCTCGAGCTCACGCCCGACGAGGACCTGCCCGTGGGGGTCGGAGTGCCCGGCATCGTGCGGGACGGGATCGTCCGCTCCTCGGCCCACATCTCCGACCGCTGGCTCGGCATGGACGCGCGCACCGCGATCCGCGAGCGCAGCGGCATCGACGTCCTCACGGTGAACGACGCGGACGCGGCCGGCGTCGCCGAGCTCGAGTACGGCGTTCTGCAGGGGCGCGGCGGGCTCGTGATCCTCACGACGCTCGGCACCGGGATCGGCACGGCGCTTCTGCACGACGGGAAGCTGATCCCGAACAGCGAGCTCGGCCACGTGCACATCGACGGCGGCGACTACGAGATGCAGGCCGCGTTCTCCGCCGTTCGCCGCGAGGGCATCACGTTCGAGGCGTGGGCGGCGCGGCTCGAGCGGTACTACCGCCACATCGAGTCGATCATGTCGCCCGACCTCATCGTGGTGGGCGGGGCGGCCGCGCACGAGTTCGCGCGCTTCGAGGGGTTCCTGCATCTCGACACCGAGGTCATCGCCGCGAGCCGCGGCAACGACGCGGGTCTCGTGGGGGCCGCGCTGCTCGCGCACCGGGCGGGCGTCGCGCCGAGCTGATCCCCGCGCGGCGGCGGGCGTCCGGCAGTCGCCTCGCGCGAGGAGCCGAGCCGTCCCGCCACCCGGCGGCCGCCCGGGAGCCGCGCCGCCCGGCAGACTGGCCCCATGAGCACCGCCGCTCCCCGCCCGCTGCGCGTCGTCATGACGCCCGACTCGCTCACCGGATCCGCCACCGCCGTCGAGGCCGCCGAGGCGCTCCGCCGCGGCTGGCTCCGCGCGCGGCCGGGCGACGACGTGGCCCTCGCGCCCATGGCCGACGGCGGACAGGGCACGCTCGACGTGCTCGCGGCCGCCGTGCCCGGCGCCCGCCGCGTGCCGGTGCGGGTCACGGGTCCCGACGACCGTCCCGTCGACGCGCACTGGCTGCGGCTGCCCGACGGCACCGGGGTGGTGGAGGTCGCGTCGACGAGCGGCATCACGCTGCTGGATCCGCGCCGCCCGCTGACCGCCCACACCCGCGGCTTCGGCCAGGCGATCCGCGCGGCCCTCGACGCGGGCGTCCCCCGCCTCCTCCTCGCGCTCGGCGGCAGCTCGTCGACCGATGGCGGGGTGGGCGCGCTCCGGGAGCTGGGAGCCCGGTTCCCGCGGGCCGACGGCTCGGCGGCGGGCGACGGCGGCGGAGCCCTCGCCGGGATCGCCGCGGCGGACCTCGCGGGGCTCCGGGCGCTCCCGTCCGGCGGGGCGCGGATCCTCGGCGACGTGCGCGCGCCGCTGACGGGGCCATCGGGCGCCGCCGCGGTCTACGGCCCGCAGAAGGGCGCGACCCCGGACGACGTGCGCCTCCTCGACGCCGGGCTCGCCCACCTCGCCCTGCTGCTCGGCGTGGATCCCGCGACGCCGGGATCCGGAGCGGCCGGGGGCACCGCGGCCGGCCTCCTGGCCTGGGGTGCGGACGCGGCGTCGGGATCCGCGGGCGTGGCCGACGCGATCGGGCTGGCCCCGCGCATCGCCGGAGCCGACGTGGTGGTCACGGGCGAGGGCCGCTTCGACGCGCAGTCCCGCACCGGCAAGGTGCCGTCCCGGGTGCTCGACCTCGCGGTCGCGCACGGCACGGCCGCGGTCCTCGTCGCCGGAGCGGTCGCCGCCCCGACCGACGGGTTCCGCGCCGTCCGGTCGCTCACCGACCTGGCCGGATCCGGCGCCGACGCCCGGGCGCATGTCGTCCGCTGGCTCGAGCGCGCCGCGGAGGACCTGGCGCGGGACGCGGAGGCCCTGCTCCCACGACCCGACCGCTGAGCACGTGGCGACGGGGCGGCAGCCTCCGCCTCAGCCCGCGCGCACCGCCTCAGCCCGCGCGCACCGCCCGACCCGCGACGAGCGCCCGGTACTCCCCCGCCACATCCGCCGCGGCGACATCCCAGGTGCGCCCGGCCGCGTGCGCGCGCGCCGAGGCGGAGAGCCGGGCGAGGCCCGCCCGGTCCGCCAGGAGGCCCTCGATGGCGCGGGCCCAGTCGGCCGGATCCCGCGTCTCCACGAACACGCCGCTCACGCCCTCGCGCACGGAGTCGACGAGCCCCTCGGTGCGCGATGCGACCACGGGCGTGCCGCACGCGGCCGCCTCGAGCGCGACCAGCCCGAAGGTCTCGGCGGCCGACGGCATCAGCGCGAGGTGCGCGCTCGCGAGCGTCGGGGCGGTCGCGGCGCGGTCGAGCGGCCCCGCGAACACCACGTCGCCGTCGAGCCCCAGCGACCCCACGAGGGCGTGCAGGCTCGCCGCGTACGCGTCCCGTCCGGGCGAGACGCCGCCCGCCAGCACGAGGAGCGGACGCGTCGCCGGGTCCATCAGGGCGAGCGCCCGGAGCGCCACGTCCTGCCCCTTGAGCGGCTGGATCCGCCCGAGCAGCACGATCCGCGCCCGCCCGGCGCCGCCGCGCACCGACGGCTCGCGCAGGAACGCCTCCTCCACACCCGGCGCGACGACGTGCACGGCAGCGGGATCCGCGCCGTACGCCTCCACGAGCAGCCGCTTCTCCGACTCCGCCGACGCGACCACCAGGTCCGATGCGCGCACCAGCCGCGCCTCCTCCGCGAGTCGCGAGGCCGGCTCGGGGGTGTCGCCGGCCACCAGGCGCCGGTTCTTGCCGGCGGAGACCGAGTGCAGCGTGAGCGCGTGCGGGACGCCCCACGCCCGCGCGACCGGCAGCGCCGCGACGGCCGACAGCCAGTAGTGGGAGTGCACGACGTCGGCGCGCGGCAGCGCGGCCAGCTCGTCCGCGAAGGCCGCCGTGATCCCGGGCAGGTCCTCCTTCGCGAGCGGGCCCGCGGGTCCGGCCACGAGCGACAGCAGCTCGACGCCCGGCGCGACGGGGACGGGCGCGGAGGGTCCGGGGCCGGTCGCGCGCGTGATCAGCCGCACCTCGTGCCCCTGCCGCCCGAGGCTGCGCGCGAGCTCGAGGAGGTAGACGTTGAGCCCGCCCGCGTCGCCGGTGCTGGGGGTCTGGATCGGCGACGTGTGCAGCGAGACGAACGCGATCCTCATGCGCTCGATCCTACGAGCGGCGACCGGCGCCATCCCGCGCGCGGGCGCGCCGCCGGTGCGAGCGCGACGGGCGCTGCGCCGGCCGCCGACCCCGGACAGCAGCCGGACAGCAGCCCCGGACGGGGGCGTCTGCCCGCCCCCGCGATCGGGGAGAATGGAGCGATGCGGTCACCCGGCCGCACCACGTCCCATCCGTCCCGCCGAGGGCGGAGCCCGTCTGGAGGCCCGCATGGCGCGCACCGCAGGTCCCGCGACCATGCAGATCGGCGAGCTCGCCGAGCGCACCGGCCTGTCGCACCGCACGCTCCGCCACTACGACGAGACCGGGCTGCTGCGTCCGTCCGGCCGCTCCGACGGCGGCTTCCGCCTCTACACGGCCGACGACCTCGAGCGCCTCCTCCTCATCCGCCGGATGAAGCCGCTCGGCTTCTCGCTCGAGGAGATGATGCGCCTGCTCGAGGTCACCGATGCCCTCGACGCCGCCGGCCCCGACGACGACACCGCGACCCTCCGCGCCGACCTCGCGGCCTTCATCGCCGACGCCGAGGAGCGCCGACGCCGCCTCGCCGAGCACCTCGCGATGGCCGACGAGTTCCTCGACCGCCTCCGCGCGCGCTGATCACCGGGGCCCTGGCGCTCGGGGCGACGACCCTCACGCGACGGCCTCGTACCATGGGGAGGTGTCGACCATCACCCCTCCCCGCGCGCCCGCCTCGGCCTCCGCCTCCCCCGTGCTGCGCGAGGCGTCCCGCCGTCGCACCTTCGCCGTCATCTCCCACCCCGACGCGGGCAAGTCCACGCTCACCGAGGCGCTGCTGCTGCACGCGCACGCCATCGGATCCGCGGGCGCCGTGCACGGCAAGCAGGGCCGGAGGTCCACGGTCTCCGACTGGATGGACATGGAGAAGGAGCGCGGCATCTCCGTGAGCTCCGCGGCGATCCAGTTCACGCACCGCGACACCGTCATGAACGTCGTCGACACCCCCGGCCACGCCGACTTCTCCGAGGACACCTACCGCGTGCTCTCCGCTGTGGACGCCGCGATCATGCTCGTCGACGCCTCCCGCGGCCTCGAGACCCAGACCATGAAGCTGTTCGAGGTGTGCCGCCAGCGCCGCATCCCGATCATCACGGTCATCAACAAGTGGGACCGCCCGGGCCGCGAGCCGCTCGACCTCATGGACGAGATCAAGGAGCGCACCGGCCTCCTCCCCACCCCCCTCACCTGGCCGGTCGGCGAGTCCGGCGCGTTCTTCGGCGTCGTCGACCGTTCCACCGGCGAGTGCGTGCACTTCACCCGCACGGCCGGCGGCGCGAGCATCGCCCCCGAGACGCGCATGTCGCCGGAGGAGGCGCTGGCCGCGGCCGGATCCGCCTGGACCGACGCCGTCGAGGAGAGCGAGCTCCTGCACGAGGAGGGCCAGGACCACGACGAGGAGTCGTTCCTCGCCCGCCGCACCACGCCCGTGCTCTTCGCGGCCGCGGTGCTCAACTTCGGGGTGACCCACATCCTCGACGCGCTCGACGCCATCGCGCCCGCCGCCCAGCCGCGGCCCGACGAGAAGGACCGCACCCGTCCCGTCGAGGAGGACTTCTCCGGCTTCGTGTTCAAGGTGCAGTCGGGCATGAACACCGCGCACCGCGACCGCCTCGCCTTCATGCGGATCTGCTCGGGCGTCTTCCACCGCGGCATGACGGTCACGCACGCCCAGACCGGCCGCCCGTTCGTCACCAAGTACGCGCAGCAGCTGTTCGGCCGCGAGCGTTCCACGGTCGACGACGCGTACCCGGGCGATGTGGTCGGCCTCGTGAACGCCTCGAACATCCGCGTGGGCGACACGCTCTTCGACGGCGCCCCCGTCACGTTCCCGCGCCTGCCGCAGTTCGCCCCCGAGCTCTTCCGCGTGGTCCGCTCGAAGGACACCAGCACGCACAAGCAGTTCCGCAAGGGCATCGAGCAGCTCGACCACGAGGGCGTCATCCAGGTGATGCGCTCCGACCTCCGCGGCGACCAGGCCCCCGTCCTCGGCGCGGTCGGCCCCATGCAGTTCGAGGTCGTCGTCGAGCGCATGACGAACGAGTTCCGCGCGCCCCTGCGCATGGAGCCGCTCGAGTACCAGGTGGCCCGGATCACCGACGCCGCCTCCGCGCCGGCCCTCGCGAAGACGATCGGCGTCGAGGTGCTCGTGCGCTCCGACGGCACGCACATCGCCCTGATCACGACGCCGTGGCGCCTCAAGGCGATCGAGCGCGACAGCCCCGAGCTCACCCTCGTCGACGCCGCGACGGCGCTGCCGGACGCGTGACGCCGAGTCCGGCATGACCGGTTCCGATGCGGCTGGCGCCGCTCCCCTGCCCGTCGCCGGACGTGTGACCCCCTCGGCCGGTCACGCCCCGATCCGGCCATCCGCCGGGGATGCGCACGTGACCGGCCCGACCGGTCACGCCCCCGCGCCGGCCGCCATCATCGTGCGCGGCCCGGCGATCGACGCCAAGACCCGCTGCATCCACTACGGCTCGGAGCTCGACGTCGTCGCCCTCCGTGCCCCCTGCTGCGACGCCTGGTACCCCTGCCACCTGTGCCACGCGGCGGTCGCGGACCACCCGCTCGCGGTGATCCCCCGGGCCGAGCAGCATCTACCGGCGGCCCTCTGCGGCGTCTGCCGCGCGACCATGACCGTGCCCGAGTACCTCGCGGCGGACTCCTGCCCGACCTGCCGGGCCGCCTTCAACCCCGGCTGCGCCGCCCACGCGCACCTCTACTTCGCGCCCTGACCACCCTCCCGCAGAACATCGCCCGCTAATCCGACCGCGAGGGACACGCGTTCGCCTTCGGCTGGTCGCGCCACATTCCCGCTGTAGTTTGTGGGCCACCAGGGCTCGGCCGGCACGAGCTACAGGGGAGGATCGATGGTTCAACAGTCTGCCCAGCGGTTCGCGCGCCACGGCGAGACCGGCGATGTGTGGGACGCGAACGAGGTCGAGGAAGAGCTGCGGCAGGGCCCGTGGGAGTGCGTCGTTGTCGGTTGCCCCGTCATCTACAGCTCGCACCGACGCCCGTACACACGATTTCGCAACGGTATCGGAGAGCCCGTGAGTGGGTCCTTCGTCATCCGGGACGAATCGACTCACGACGTGTCCCTTGCTCACGAACGGATTCCAGGACGCTCTGGCGCCCAACGCATCGATCGAACGTCTCGGCGCCACATTCATCGCCTGACTGGGTTGCTTGTCCCGCATATACAGACACCGACAAATACAGGCGAACGCACTGGGCGCACACGCACGCATTATGAATACGGCTACCCGATTAACACGGCGGCTGGACTGATCCAATTCGCGCAAGCCATAGATGCTGACCCTGACCTGGCGAATAGCGAGAGGATACGTTTCGCTGATACCGTCTACACCTGGAACGAACTCGCGTACTCGCCGAGCCGCCACGCGTTCTCTGTACTGTTTTTACGAATGGACGCTCAGACCAACCCAGGGCGGGTGTACTTCGTGCAAGGCATCGTGAAGTACCACGCTTACGAGGACAGTCTGCATCCGGAGCTGCTGCTACTGCGAGTGCTCGCAGATGCTGGTGATGAGGGACAGGAGTTGTGGATCTTCATGCCCAATGAGGCGCGGTTCAGGCTCTTGGTCAGTGACCTGCCACCAGGCAGACCGGTGGCTCTCGTAGCTAACGTTCTCGTGACCGGCAGACACAGGCCGGCGCTTTCCATCACGGAACCGCACCAATTGGAGTTTCCCTCGACCCCATGAATCATCTGCATCAACTGGACTGCTGACTCCGACGTCATGCGACCAGCGCTCGACGCAATCTCGCAGTTGGGACGAACCCAAGCGCGAGTTCGTTGAGGTCACACATCTGACACCTGATGCATGAGCCCCGCGGGCCTCACATCGCAGATGTGACTCAGGGATACAACCGTTGCTGCTGCAGCCGGGCTGCCTGACGTCGCTACCCGCCCGCGGGCATGTCCGCGAAGCGCGAGAAGTGCCCGTGGAAGCCGACCGTGATGGTGCCCGTCGGCCCGTTGCGGTGCTTGGCCACGATGAAGTCGGCCTCGCCCGCGCGCGGGTTGTCCTTCTCGTAGGCGCTCTCGCGGTGCAGCAGGATGACCATGTCGGCGTCCTGCTCGAGCGAACCCGACTCGCGGAGGTCGGAGATGGCCGGCATCTTGTCGGCACGCTGCTCGGGCCCGCGGTTCAGCTGCGACAGCGCGATGACCGGCACCTGCAGCTCCTTCGCCATGAGCTTCAACGCGCGCGAGAACTCCGAGACCTCCTGCTGTCGCGATTCGACCTTCTTGCCGCTCGTCATGAGCTGCAGGTAGTCGATGACGACGAGCTTGAGCCCGACCTTCTGCTTGAGCCGCCGGCACTTGGCGCGGATCTCGACGAGCGTCATGTTGGGGCTGTCGTCGATGTAGAGCGGGGCGTCGTTGATGCGGCCGCGGGTCTGCGCGATGGTGGTCCAGTCGCGCGCGTCCACGGTGCCCTTGCGCATGCTCTGGAGCGGCACGGACGCCTCGGCGGACAGCAGGCGCATCGCGATCTCGCTGCGCCCCATCTCGAGGCTGAAGAAGATGGAGGGCATGTCGTACTTGATGCTCGCGGCGCGCGCGAAGTCGAGCGCGAGCGTGGACTTGCCGAGCGCGGGGCGCGCGGCGACGATGATGAGCTGGCCCGGGTGCAGGCCGTTGGTGAGCGCATCGAGGTCGGCGAAGCCCGTGGGCACGCCGGTCATCTGGCCGTCCTTGCCCTTCGCGGCCTCGATCTCGTCGATGGCGACCGTGACCGCGTCCGTGAGCGGGACGTAGTCCTCCGCCTCGACGCCGCCCGTGACGCCGTAGATCTCCGCTTGCGCGTTGTTCACGAGGTCGACGACCTCGCCCTCGCTGGCGTAGCCCATCTGCACGATGCGGGTGCCCGCCTCGACCAGGCGCCGCAGCACCGCCTTCTCCGCGACGATGGACGCGTAGAAGCCCGCGTTGGCCGCCGTGGGCACGACGCTCGTGAGCGTGTGCAGGTAGTCGGCACCGCCGGCGCGGCTCAGCTCGCCGAGCTTCGTGAGCTCGTCGGTGACGGCGATGACGTCCGTCGGCTCGCCGTGGGAGTACAGCGACAGGATGGCGTCGAAGATGATCTCGTGCTTGGGGATGTAGAAGTCGATCGCCCGCACCTGCTCGACCGCGTCGGCCACGGCGTCCTTGCTGAGGAGCATGCCGCCGATGGCGCTCTGCTCGGCGAGGAGGTCGTGCGGCGGCGTGCGCTCGTGGCCGGCGCGCTTGTCGCGCTCGTCCCGTTCGCCGGCGAGACCCAGATGGGCGATGGACACGTGCGGCTCCCCTCGGTCGGCTGGGCGGATGCGCCCGCACGACCGTTCTAGCTCGGACCACCGACACGGCTCGAGAGGGTGTCGGCCGGGCTCCTGACGGGCCCGTGGCGGCCCGTTCGACGGGCGCTGCCCCACGATATGGATCGACGCACCGCGGCACCAAATGCGCCTGTGGATGGGGGTGTGGACAAAGTGGGCGAAACGCCGGGCATCGTGTGGACTACCTGGGGACAAGCCTGTGCACTTCGGACGAATATCCGGGCCGAATCTGCTTCTGACCAGGCTCTGCGAGTTCCACACCCGATGTGGGAAAAGTAGTCTGCACCAGGGCTTGAGAGTTCTTCTGCTACGGCTTGGCCTGTGGATGGGGCTGGGGATCGAGGGCCCTCTGACCGGCCGGTTAACCGCCGATGGCGGTGGGCATCATGCCCACCGCCATCGAACTCGTGCTGCGTTACTTCGCGGCGACGACCTGCAGGCTGATCGTGGCGACGATGTCGTCACGGAGCCGGATCGTGGCCTCGTGGTTCCCCGTGGCCTTGATGGCGTTGGGGATCTCGATCTTGCGCTTGTCGACCTGGCCGATGCCGGACTCCTCGACCGCCTTGGCGATGTCGGACGTCTTGACGGAGCCGAAGAGGCGCCCGCCCTGGCCGGCCTTGACGGTCAGCTTGACGACCTTGGCCTCGAGGCGGCTCTTGAGGTCCTGCGCCTCCTCGATGGTCGCGTGCTCGCGAGCGGCACGCGCGGCCTTGATCTGCTCGATCTGCTTCTCGCCGCCACGGCTCCAGATGACCGCGAAGCCCTGGGGGACGAGGTAGTTGCGGGAGAACCCGTTCTTGACCTCGACGACGTCGCCGGGGGAACCGAGGCCGGAGACCTCGGTCGTGAGGATCACTTTCGACATTCCATTACCCCTTAACGGCCGGAGCCGGCGTAGGGGAGAAGTGCCATCTCACGCGCGTTCTTGACTGCGCGCGCGATGAGGCGCTGCTCCTGCACCGAGACACCGGTGATGCGACGAGCGCGGATCTTTCCCCGCTCGGAGATGAACTTGCGGAGGGTGGCGACATCCTTGTAGTCGATGACGCCGACGCGGATGGACTTCGCCGGGGCGGCGTTCTTGCCGCCCTTGGCTCCGCGGAGAGGCTTGCGGCGGTCGCCGCTGCTCTTTCCAGCCATGATTCTTCCTGTCTTTCGTACGTAGTGCGACGAGCCCTAGAAGGGCGTCTCGTCGTTGAAGTTGCCGGGGTTGGACCAGCCGCCGTCGCCGCCGGAGTTGCCTCCGCCGGAGCTCGCGGGGGTGCCCCACGGCTCCTCGGCCACCTGCTGCTGGGGCTGCCCGCCGCCGAACTGGCCGCGACCGCCACCGCCGGAGTTGCCTCCGCCGTTGCCGCCGCCGCCCGATGCGCGGGTGACCTGCGCCGTGGCGTACCGGAGCGAGGGGCCGATCTCGTCGACCTCGAGCTCGATGGAGGTGCGCTTCTCGCCCTCCTTCGTCTCGTACGACCGCTGCTTGAGGCGGCCGGTCGCGACGACACGCGAGCCCTTGGTGAGCGAGGACGCCACGTGCTCGGCGAACTCGCGCCACACGCTCGCACGGAGGAAGAGGGCGTCGCCGTCCTTCCAGTCGTTGCTCGCGCGGTCGAAGGACCTCGGCGTGGAGGCGATGGTGAAGTTGGCTACCGCCAGCCCGTTCTGCGTGTATCGCAGCTCCGGATCACTGGTGAGGTTGCCCACGACCGTGATGATGGTTTCGCCGGCCATCGACTACTCCCCGGTCTTCTCGCTGGAAGCGGCCTGCGCCGCCGGCTTGCCGGGCGTCGCCGGAGCGGCGTCCGTGGCGGGCGCCTGGGGCGCGGCGTCTGCGGCCTTGGACGTGGCGGCGGCCTTGCGGGCGGCCTTCTCGTCGGCGAGCTTCGCAGCGGTGGCGACCATGGCCATGGCCTCCTCGGCACGCAGCACCTTGGTGCGCATGACGGCCTCGGACAGACCCAGCTGGCGGTCGAGCTCCTGCGTGGCCTCGCTCGTGGCGGTGAGCTGGACGACGGCGTAGATGCCCTCGTTCTTCTTGTTGATCTCGTACGCCAGTCGACGACGGCCCCAGACGTCGACGTTGTCGACGGTGCCACCGCTGGTGCGGATGACGTTGAGGAACTTGTCGAGACTGGGAGCGACGGTGCGCTCATCGATCTCGGGATCCAGGATCACCATGAGTTCGTACTGATGCGTCACTAACCCACCTCCTTCGGACTTGAACGGTCGCAGACGATCTGCGACAGGAGGGTATGTGCATCTGTCCGCGCGGAGGAGGGGAATCCCGCCGCCGGGCGGACAACCTCGCAAGACTACCGGATGGGGAGGAGGCGCACCAGCCGGATCCGCGTCGGCATGCGGGAGCGGCGGATCAGCCCTGCTGGGCCGCCCACCACGCGACGAGGCGGCGCGTGGCCTCGTCCTCGTCGAGCGGGCCCTCGTCGAGCCGCAGCTCCAGGAGGAAGCGGTACGCGCGGCCGACGACCGGGCCGGGCGGCACGTCGAGGATCCGCATGATGGCCTCGCCGTCGAGGTCCGGCCGCACGGCCGCCATCTCCTCCTGCTCGGCGAGCTCGGCGATGCGGGTCTCGAGGTCGTCGTAGGCGAATCCGAGGCGGTCGGCCTTGCGGCGGTTCTGCGTGGTGACGTCGGCGCGGGTCAGGATGTGCAGGCGCTCGAGCTCGGGGCCGGCGTCGCGGACGTACCGGCGGACGGCGGAGTCGGTCCAGCCGCCCTCCGTGTAGCCGAAGAAGCGGAGGTGCAGCTCGACGAGGCGGGAGACCGACGCGATGGTGTCGTTGTCGAAGCGGAGCGCGCGCAGGCGGCGCTTCGCCATCTTCGCGCCGACCACGTCGTGGTGGTGGAAGGTGACGACCCCGCCCGGCTCCAGCCGCCGCGTCGACGGCTTGCCGATGTCGTGGAGGAGCGCCGCCAGACGGAGCACCAGGTCCGGCGCCTCGCCCGGGTGGCGGCTGCGCTCGTGGTCGATGGCCTGGTCGAGCACCTGGAGGGAGTGCTGGTACACGTCCTTGTGACGGTGGTGCTCGTCGGCCTCGAGCTTCATCGCCGGCAGCTCCGGCAGCACGTGCTCCGCGAGGCCGCCCTCCACGAGGAGGTCGAGGCCAGCGCGCGGCTCGGGCGTGCGCAGCAGTTTGCTGAGCTCGTCGCTCACGCGCTCGACGGAGATGTCGAGGATCCGCGGGGCCATGTCGCGGATGGCGGCGAGCGCCGCGTCGTCGAGCCGGAAGCCGAGCTGGGAGGCGAAGCGGACGGCGCGCATCATGCGGAGCGGGTCGTCGCCGAAGGAGACCTCGGGGGCCACGGGCGTGCGGAGCACCTGCGCGAGGAGGTCGTCGATGCCGCCCGACGGATCCACCAGCACGACCTGCGGCAGGCGCACGGCGAGCGCGTTCACCGTGAAGTCGCGGCGCACGAGGTCCTCCTCGAGCGAGGAGCCGAACTCGACCTCGGGCTTGCGGGAGACGCCGTCGTACTGGTCGGTGCGGTAGGTCGTGATCTCGACCTGCTCCCCCTTCACGCGCGCGCCGATCGTGCCGAACGCGCGTCCGATGTCCCAGTGGGCGTCGGCGACGGGCTTCACGATCTCGAGGATGCGGTCGGGGCGGGCATCCGTGGTGAGGTCGAGGTCGGTCGCGTCGCGGCCGAGGAACGCGTCGCGCACCGGTCCGCCGACGAGGGCGAGCTCGTGGCCGGCCTCGTGGAAGGCTCGGGCGAGCACGGCGACCGGGGGCGATGCGGCCAGCTCGCGGAGACGCTCGAGGGCCTGTGCGACGCTGTGCATGGTCGGACAGTCTACGGCGGCGGCGCGACGGGCTTCCGAGACCACGGCGAGCGCTCACGGGCGCCCGGGGCCAGCGCTTTAGAATCGCCAGATGCACGCCGCGCCTCGACACGACGCCGGCCCCACCCGCACGGACAGAGCCCTCCGGCTGATCCGGCGATCCGCCAGACGCACGATCTCCACCCTCGTGTGCGTCACGGTCGCCGCCGGGACCCTCGCCGCCGGGACGGTCGCCGGTCCGGCGACCCCGGCGCACGCCGCGACCGAGGGCGTCACCTTGTCGGTGACCCCGGCCGCCGCGGGCATCCTGCGCCCGGGCGAGGACCTGCAGGTCACGGTAACGGTCGTCAACGCGACGGACGTGGCGGTGCCGGCCGGGCAGATCGACCTCGACCTCAACCGCACCGTGCTCGACACGCGCACGAAGATCGACGGCTGGCTCGACGTATCGGGCACCGAGGCGAACGCGCGCACGGGTCCGCGCATCGGCCGGACCGGATCGCCGGAGGTCGCCGCGGGCGGCACCGTCGACGTGCCCGTCACCGTGCCGGCCGCCACCGTGGGCCTGCAGGGCACCCGCGGCGGGTTCGGCCCCCGGGGCCTCACGGCGGTGCTCGCGTCCGGTGGGACCACCGTCAGCACCGGCCGCGGAGCCGTCGTCTGGAGCCCCGGAACGGATCCCGCGGCCACGCCGGTCGCCGCGGTGATGCCGCTGACCGTGCCGCCCAGCGCATCCGACCTGATCGACGCCGAGGCGCTGGCCACCTACACGGGCACGACCGGCACGCTCACCCGCCAGCTGGATGCCGTCGTGGGCCGCCCGGTCGCGGTGGGCATCGATCCGCGCATCCTCGCCTCCATCCGCATACTCGGCACCGACGCGCCCGCGTCCGCCCTCGGGTGGCTGGAGCGCCTGAAGACCATCCCCAACGAGACCTTCGCCCTCGCGTGGGCCGACGCCGACGTCGCCGTGCAGGCGCAGGCCGGGGCCGCCACCCTCCTCGCCCCGACGGACGCCACCTACGCGCTGCGCCCGGGCCGCTTCGCCGCTCCCGGAGCCAGCCCGTCGCCCTCGCCCACCCGGACGCCCGAGGAGTCCCCGGCGCCCACCGGGAGCCCCGCCGCCGCCGGGGCCGGTCGTGGATCCGCGACCGCGGGTCTCGCGACGCCCTCCCCCGGGGAGAGCGGCAGCCCCCAGCCCACCCCCACGCCGGGCGCTCCCGCCGCGTCCCCCGTGCCGAGCCTCGCGGACCTCACGGCGTGGGACTACACCATGTCCGGCTTCGCCTGGCCGCTCGCCGGCACCGCCGTCACGTCCGACCTCGGGGTCTTCGCCGCGAGCGGCACGACGACCACGATCCTCTCGAGCGACGACGTCCGATCCGCGAGCTCGGCCCGCGTGGGCGCCGTCGGGAACGCGGGCGACACCACGGTGCTCGTCACGGACGCGGACGTCTCGGCCCTCGTCGACCAGGCGCTCTCCGCCGAGACCGACCAGGGCTTCGGCATCGCGCTCGCCCGGCTCTCGGCCACCCTCGCCGCCGATGCCCGCGAGGCCGACGGCCACGTCGTCGTCGCGGCCCTGGAGCGCGGCTGGGCCGCATCGAACGGGCGCCTCGGCCAGCTGCTCGACGCCATCGGCGCGCTGCCCTACAGCGACACGGCACCCCTCAGCGCGGCTCTCGGCAGCCCGGCCGTCGAGGTCCAGGTCGTCGACCACCCGGAGGACGCGGCCCGCGTCCGTCGCGTCGCCGACTCCCTGTCCCTGGAGGCGCAGGTCGCCGCGTTCGCCAAGGCCGTCGAGCGGCCGGAGCTGATCACCGGCCAGCAGCGCCTGCTCCTCCTCGCCACCCTCTCGACGCGCTGGCGCGAGACCGCGGATGGCGCCGCGACCACCCAGGACGGTTACGTGGCCCAGGCCGACGAGCTGCTGTCCTCGGTCGCCATCACCACGCGGCAGAACACCGTCATCAGCGACACGACGAGCCTGCTCATCAACGTCAGCAACGCCCTCGACCAGCCCGTCACCGTGCGCCTCTCCATCACCGCGGGCAGCGGCCGGATCCGCGTGGACGACTCCGCGGTCGTCACGGTCCCCGCGCACGGCAGCGCCTCCGCCCGGCCGCCCATCACCTCCATCTCCAACGGCGACGTCGTGGTCACCGCCCGCCTCACCACCGAGGACGGCAGCGTGCAGGTCGGCGACAGCGCACCCGTGGAGCTCTTCATCCGCGCCGGGTTCGAGGCCGTGGTGACGACGCTCTTCGTCGCCGCCGTGGCCCTCCTGTTCGGCTTCGGCCTCTATCGCAGCATCCGCAAGCGCCGCCGCGCCCGAGCCCGGCAGCTCGCCGGCCTGCCCGAGGAGACCGATGACTGACCGGACCGCGTCGACCGCCGCCGGGGCCACCCCGTGACCGCGCCCACCTCCCGGGGCGGCGGCATCGGCCGCGCGTCGGCCCTGCTCGCGTCGGGCACGTTCGTCTCCCGCATCCTCGGCTTCATCAAGGCGATCGTGCTGCTGCAGACCATCGGCGCGACCCTCGGCAGCTCCAACGCCTTCTCCAACGCGAACCAGCTGCCGAACAACATCTACGTGATCATCGCCGGCGGCGTCCTCAACGCCGTCCTCGTGCCGCAGGTCGTGCGCGCCGCCAAGCACGCGGACGGCGGCGCCGGCTACATCAACAAGCTGGTGACCATCGCGATCGTCGTGCTCGGCGGCGTCACGGTCCTCGCCACCGTGGGCGCGCCCGTCGTCTCCGGCATCTACGCGGCCACGCTGCCGCCCGACGTGTTCGCCCTCGTGGTCGCGTTCGCGTACTGGTGCCTCCCGCAGATCTTCTTCTACGGCCTCTACGCGGTGCTCGGGGAGGTCCTCAACGCGCGCGGGTCCTTCGGGCCCTTCACCTGGGCGCCGGTCCTCAACAACGTCGTCGCCATCGCCGGGCTGCTCCTCTTCCAGGCGATGTTCGGATCCGGCAGCCGTCCGGTGGACGACTGGAGCCTCGACAAGATCCTCGTGCTGGCCGGATCCGCGACCCTGGGCGTGGTCGCGCAGGCGCTCATCCTCTTCGTCTTCTGGCGCCGGGTGGGCCTCCGCTTCCGCTTCGACTTCGCCTGGCGCGGCGTGGGCCTCGGCACCGCCGGACGGCTCGCGGGCTGGACCTTCGGCATGCTCGTCGTGACGCAGCTCGCCGGCGTCGCGCAGTCGAACGTGGCCAACATCGCGGCCACCTCGGACAGCCCGTCGAGCACGATCCTGCTCAACGCGTGGCTGTTCTTCATGCTCCCGCACTCGATCTTCGCGGTCTCCATCGCCACCGCCTACTTCACGCGCATGAGCACCCACGCGGGCGAGGGGGACCACGACAGCATGCGTCTCGACCTCTCCTCCGCGATCCGCACCGTCGCGCTGATGACCGTCCTGTCGACCGCGCTCATCGCGGTCCTCGCCGGTCCGGTCGCACGCGTGATGGTCTCGGGCGACATCGGCGAGGTCCGCGGCTACGGGATGGTGCTCATCGCCTTCATCCTGGGGCTGCCCGCGTTCAGCACCCTCTTCGTGCTGCAGCGTGCCTTCTACGCCCTGTCGGACACGCGGACGCCGTTCGTGATCCAGAGCGTCCAGGTCGTCGTGTTCATCGCCGGCGCGCTCGTCATCGCGCAGCAGCCCGTCGAGCTGATCGGCGTGGGCCTCGCCGTGCTGCAGACCGTCACCGTCACCGGGCAGGCGGTGCTCGCGGCCGTGCTCCTCCGGCGCCGCATCGGGCGCATCGACGGGCGGCGGATCCTCCGCAGCACCGTCCGCTTCGTCGTCGCGGCCGTTCCGACCGCGCTCGTCGGTCTCGGCCTCCTCGTGCTCGTCTCCGGCGGCGCGTTCGCCGGCGTGGGCGTCGCGTCGAAGGGCCAGGCGCTCCTCGTGGGCATCCCGCTCGCCGCGGTCATGACGGCCGTCTACCTCGCGGCCCTGGCCGCCATGCGCTCGTCGGAGCTGCAGCAGCTCGCGGGGCCCGTGATGCGCCGCATCCGTCGCCGCTGACCCGTCATCCGCCCCGCCCGCCGCATGCGCCACGGCTCCTCCACGGCCGGCCTGTCCGCCCGGGGGAGGCGGAGGAATAGCCGCTACCGTGGGTCTGTTGCAGAGGTGAGCGGGCGCCGGGACGGTGCCCCGCCGAGCAGTGGAGGAGAGGCCGTCGTGCGTCAGATCATCATCATCGGTTCGGGACCGGCCGGGTACACGGCCGCCATCTACGCCGCGCGCGCCAACCTCACCCCCCTCCTCATCGCGAGCTCGGTCGAGGCCGGCGGCGAGCTGATGAACACGACCGAGGTCGAGAACTACCCGGGCTTCCCCGAGGGCATCCAGGGCCCCGACCTCATGATGGCGATGCAGGCGCAGGCCGAGCGCTTCGGCACGGAGGTCGTCCTCGACGACGTCACCTCCGTGGAGCTGGAGGGGGACGTCAAGCGCGTCACGCTCGGCAACGGCGACGTGCACGAGGGCCTCGCGATCATCGCCGCCACCGGATCCGCGTACCGCAAGCTCGGCCTCCCCGCCGAGGACCGCCTGAGCGGCCACGGCGTCTCCTGGTGCGCCACCTGCGACGGCTTCTTCTTCCGCCAGAAGACCATCGCGGTCGTCGGCGGCGGAGACAGCGCCATGGAGGAGGCCACCTTCCTCACGCGCTTCGCGGAGAAGGTCTACGTCATCCACCGCAAGGACTCGCTCCGCGCCTCGAAGATCATGCAGGAGCGGGCGTTCGAGAACCCGAAGATCGAGTTCGTCTGGAACGCGCAGGTGGTCGACATCACGGGCGACGAGAAGGTCGACGGCGTGGTCCTCGAGGACACGGTCACCGGCGAGCAGCGCCCTCTGGCGCTCGACGGCCTCTTCATCGCGATCGGCAACGACCCACGCACGCACCTCTTCCACCAGCAGCTCGAGCTCACCACCGAGGGCACCATCGCCGTCGACGGCCGCTCCTCCCGCACGAACCTGCCGGGCGTCTTCGCCGCCGGCGACGTCATCGACCCCACCTACCGCCAGGCCATCACGGCCGCCGCCTCCGGCACCATCGCCGCGCTCGACGCGGAGCACTTCCTCGCGTCCCTGCCCGACGCGCTGCTCGACGCGGCGTCCGACGGCCCGGACGGAGCCGCCGGCCACGGCGCCCCCGCAGCCGGCAGCGCGGTGGATCCCGACGGCGAGCTCGTCGGCGCCGAGCACGCGTAGTCCCGGGGCCGTAGGCCCCGTCCCCGCCTCGGGATCCGGGAGACGCCCGGATCCGCACGAACCGCACGAAGGAGCACACATGTCCCACGCACGCGACGTCACCGACGCCAGCTTCCAGGCCGACGTCCTCGATGCCGAGAAGACCGTCATCGTCGACTTCTGGGCCCCCTGGTGCGGCCCGTGCAAGGCCGTCTCCCCGATCCTCGACCAGATCGCCGCCGAGAACCCCGGCATCGAGCTCGTGAAGATCGACGTGGACGACAACCCCGAGGTCGCCATGAAGTACAAGATCACGTCGATCCCCGCCATGAAGGTCTTCCAGGCCGGCGAGGTCGTCAAGACGGTCATCGGCGCCAAGCCGAAGCCCGCCCTCGAGCAGGAGTTCGCCGACTTCCTCAAGTGATCCCGCGTCGCGTTCCCGCAGGATCGCGACTCCCCGCTCGGAGGGCCCGGCACCGGACAGGTGCCGGGCCCTCCGTCGTCCCGGCGTCGTGGACCGTGCCCGGCCAGGCCGAGCCTCCCCTCCGCGACCGCCCGTTAGGCTGATCGGCAATCGGACAGTGAGAGACGTGACGTGACTTCTGCAGGCAGCCCCCGCGATCCCGCGGGCACCAACCTCGACCCCTGGTTCCCCCACTACGCGGAGAGGACCTCGGGACTCAGCGCCTCCGAGGTGCGCGCCCTCTTCGCCGTGGCCTCCCGACCTGAGGTCGTCTCGCTCGCCGGTGGCATGCCGTTCGTCTCCGCCCTCCCGCAGGAGCTCATCGTCACGGCGATGGAGAAGGTCATGCGCGAGCGGGGCCCGGTCGCCCTCCAGTACGGCGGTGGCCAGGGCACGCCGGAGCTCCGCGAGGACATCCTCGAGATCATGGCGCTCGAGGGCATCCGCGGCAGCGTCGACGACATCGTCACCACCACGGGCTCGCAGCAGGCGCTCGACCTCGTCACCAAGCTCTTCATCGACCCGGGGGACGTGATCCTCGCCGAGGCCCCCAGCTACGTCGGCGCGATCGGCGTCTTCCGCAGCTACCAGGCGGTCGTCGAGCACGTGGTCATGGACGACGACGGGCTCGTCCCCGAGGCGCTCCGCGAGGCGATCACGCGGATCCGCGGCGAGGGCCGCACCATCAAGTTCCTCTACACGGTCCCCAACTTCCACAACCCCGCCGGCGTCACGATGTCGGCCGCACGCCGCCCGGAGATCCTCGAGATCTGCCGGTCGAACGACATCCTCGTGCTGGAGGACAACCCCTACGGCCTCCTCTGGTTCGACCGTCCGGCTCCCGACGCCCTGCGCAGCCTCGACGACGAGGGCGTCATCTACCTCGGCTCGTTCTCCAAGACGCTCGCCCCCGGGTTCCGCGTCGGCTGGGCGCTCGCGCCGCACGCCATCCGAGAGAAGCTGATCCTCGCGCAGGAGTCCGCCGTCCTCTCCCCCAGCTCCTTCAGCCAGCTCATCATCTCGGAGTACCTGCACGCGTCCGACTGGAAGGGCCAGATCGACACCTTCCGCGACGTGTACCGCGAGCGGCGCGACGCGACGCTGTCCGCGCTGCAGGAGCACCTCCCGAGCCTCAGCTGGACCGTCCCGAACGGCGGCTTCTACGTCTGGCTGAAGCTCCCGGAGCAGCTCGACTCGAAGCAGATGCTGCCCCGCGCCGTCACCGCGCTCGTCGCGTACACGCCCGGCACGGCCTTCTACGCCGACGGCCGCGGTCGCGACGCCATCCGGTTGTCGTTCTGCTACCCCACGCCGGAGCGGATCCGCGAGGGCATCCGGCGCATGGCGGGCGTGATCGACGATGAGCTCGACCTGCTCACGACCTTCTCGGGCACGGGCGCGCTGTCCTCGCGCACAACGACGAGCGTCTCAGCGCCGCCGCCGGACCTGGACTGACCCGCTCCCCTGCACCTCCTCGGACTCCGAACACGACTGGATCGAGCATCATGACCGCACACGAGCCCCTCTCCGTCGTCGTCCTGGCCGGCGGGATCTCCCACGAGCGAGACGTCTCCCTCCGCAGCGGCCGTCGCGTGGCGGATGCGCTGCGGAGCGCGGGCGTGCAGGCCACGCTGCGCGATCCGGACGCGACCCTGCTCGACTTCCTCCGCGACACTCCTCCCGCGGTCGTCTGGCCGGTCCTGCACGGTGCCAGCGGCGAGGACGGCGCCCTTCTCGGGCTCCTGGAGCTGGCCGGCGTGCCGTACGTCGGATCCTCCGCTCGGGCGGCGCGCCTCGCGTGGGACAAGCCGACCGCGAAGGCCATGGCGGAGGCCGCCGGGATCCGCACCCCGCGTTCGGTCACGCTCCCGAAGGACACCTTCCGCGAGCTGGGCGCCGCCGCGGTCCTGCGCCTGGTGGGCGAGTCGATGCCGGCACCGTACGCGGTGAAGCCGGCGCGGGGCGGATCCGCCCAGGGCGTCACGATCGTGCGCGACGCGGATGCCCTCCCCCGCGCAATGGTCGACGCGTACACGTACGGCGACGTCGCCGTGATCGAGCAGTTCGTGGACGGCACGGAGATCGCCATCGGCGTCCTCGACACCGGCGCCGGACCGGAGGCGCTCCCCGCCACCGAGATCGTGCCCACGTCCGGCGTGTACGGCTACGAGGCGCGGTACAACGCGGGCCTCACCCGCTTCTACACCCCGGCGCGGCTGGCCGACGCCGCGAGCGGCGCGGTGGCCGACGCAGCGGTGCGCATCCACCGCGCCCTGGGCATCGGCCAGATGTCCCGGGTGGATCTCATCGTGGACGCGGCGGGCACTCCGTGGTTCCTCGAGGTCAACGTCATCCCCGGCCTCACGGAGACGTCGCTGCTGCCCCAGGGTCTCACCGCTGCGGGCATCGAGGTCGGATCCCTCTACCGTCGACTCGCCGAGGTCGTCGCCGGCCGCTGACGCATCACAGGGGGCGAGAGCCCACGCTGGCTGCGTCGGCCCTCCTCTGGTCGCCCTCGGAGCGCACGCGCCTCACGCGGCCGGAGCCCGACTCACGCCTCCGTGGACTCGGCAGGGACACCCATCTCGTCCGCGATGCGGGCGAGATCACCGACGGTCGCGAAGTCGATGACGATCTGCCCCTTCTGGGCCGACATCGTGACCCGGACGCTCGTGTTGAGGTGATCCCCGATGCGCTGAGCCGTGTCGTCGAGGTGCGCCGTGCGCGCGGACGCCGTCGACCTGCGCGGCTTCGTCGTCTTCTGCCCACGCTGCGCCGCCGCCTCGGCGGCCCGCACGGAGAGGTCCTCGTTGACGATCTTGTCGGCCAGCAGTCGCATCGCGTCGTCATCGCCCGACGAGAGGATCGCACGGGCATGCCCGGCGGAGAGCACGCCCGCGGCGACGCGGTGCTGCACGTCTTCGGGCAGACGGAGCAGCCGGATGGTGTTGGTGATCTGCGGCCGCGATCGTCCCAGCCGCGTCGCGAGCTCGTCCTGGGTGATGGCGAAGTCCGCCAGCAGCTGCTGGTAGGCGCTGGCCTCTTCGAGGGGATTGAGCTCCGACCGGTGCAGGTTCTCGAGGAGCGCGTCGCGCAGCATCGACTCGTCGGCCGTGTCCTTGATGACCGCCGGGATCGTGTCGAGCCCGAGCTCCTTGGTGGCACGGAGACGTCGCTCCCCCATCACGAGCTCGTAGCGCGCACGTCCTGTGCCGTCCACACCGAGGGGACGAACCACGATCGGCTGCAAGACGCCGTATTCGCGGATGGAGACCACCAGCTCCTGCAACTCGTCCGGACGGAAGTCCGTCCGCGGCTGCTGGGCATTCGGCGCGATGTCTGCGGGATCCAGGTTCGCGAGTCGTGCGCCGGGGACGGCGACGAGCTCCGGCTCGCGGGATGCGTCTGCGTCGCGGCTGCCCTTGGCGACCCCGGACGGAGCCCCCGCTGCAGCCGAGTCGGGGAAGAACACATCGACCGGGCGGCTGCGCTCGTCGGACGTGGGGATGAGGGCGCCGATGCCGCGCCCTAGGCCGGTTCTCTTGGTTGCCATTATCTCGAAGCTCCTCGATGTGCGATCTCGGCTGCGGCCTCCAGGTAGGAGAGCGCGCCGGGCGAATTGGGGTCGTAGCTGATGACGCTCTGTCCATAGCTCGGGGCCTCGCTGATGCGCACCGAGCGCGGGATCAGCGTGGCCAGCGTCTGCTCGGGGAAGTGCTCACGGACCTCGGCGGCCACCTGCTGAGCCAGGTTCGTCCTGCCGTCGTACATCGTGAGCAGGATCGTGGACAGTGCGAGCTCCGGGTTGAGGTGCTGCGAGATGAGCTGGATGTTGGACAGCAGTTGGCTCAGCCCCTCCAACGCGTAGTACTCGCACTGGATGGGGATGAGCACCTCACGCGCCGCAGCGAACGCGTTGATGGTGAGCAGCCCCAGGGATGGTGGGCAGTCGATCAAGACGTAGTCGTAGCCCCTCCCCTCCGCCGATCCCAGGAAGGCATCCAAGGCGATCCGCAGGCGCCGCTCGCGATGGGGCAGAGCGACCAGTTCGATCTCGGCGCCCGCCAGGTGGATCGTCGCCGGGACACACGCGAGCGTGTCGAACTCGGGGCTGCTCTGGATGGCGTCGACGATGGGGGCCTCGTCCACGAGCACGTCATACACGCTCGTGATGTCCCCCTGCCGGTCGACTCCCAGCGCGGTGGATGCGTTGCCCTGCGGGTCGAGGTCGATGACCAGCGTGCTGGCTCCGGACTTGGCAAGAGCCGCGGCGAGGTTGACCGTCGAGGTCGTCTTGCCGACACCGCCCTTCTGATTCGCGATCGTGAACACCCGGGTCGACTGCGGCCGCGGGAGCACCTGGCCGGCGAGTGCCTTCCGCCGCCGATTGGTCTCCGAGAGCTCCCGCATGATGGGACTCAGGTCGTCGTCCATGGGGATCCTTCGCATCGGTGGTGGATGAGCGGTGACATGTGCGTCAGAGCGTGGTGCGTTTCACGTGAAACATCTGCCGCGCAACTGTGAATCTCGCGCTGGTCAGCATAAAAGACCGGGAAAGTCACTCCACGCGGGCGCGGATGACGCGGGTCGTCTCCGTCACCACACCTTCGCCCAGCGTGATGACCTCCACGTCCTCGAGATGGTACTTCCGGATCGCCTTGCTCGCCGCCTCCACTTCCCGCTCGGCATTGGCGCCCTTCATCAAGACCAATTCGCCGCCGGTTCGGACCATCGGCACAGTCAGCGGAATCAGCTTGGCGAATGCGCTCACCGCCCGAGCGGTCACCTGATCGAGGACGTACTTCGTCGCCACCTCTTCGGCGCGGGCACGGTCCACGCGCACGTTGGTCAGCCCGAGGAGACCGACCTGTTCTTCGAGCCACGCCACACGGCGCTCCATGGGCTCGATCAGGACGAAGTCGACGTCGGGACGAGCGATGGCCAACACCAGACCAGGAAGCCCAGCACCAGTGCCGACGTCGCCGACGAGTCCCGGTCGCAGCAGGGGCGCCACCAGTACTGAATTGAGGATGTGGCGACTCCACAAGCGAGCCGGTTCCAGCGGACCGATGAGCCCGAGCTCCTCGCCCCGTTTCCCCAGGTCATCGGCAAAGAGACGGGCGGCACCTATCTGGTCGCCGAAGAGCTGGGCCGCGGCGGCCGGCTCCGCCTCGATGGTCAGTTCGTCATTCATCCTGACCTCGGTTCTCGTCCTTCATGTGATTCACGGCCTCGACGCTCCGATTGCTGCTGGAAACACGAACTCAGCGGCAGTCGTCGTCGTGCGTCGAGTTTAGCTGATGGGTCCGGGGCATCCGCGCGGAGCACGTGTATCGGTGTTTCACGTGAAACGTCGACCCACTGTGGGTGGCTACAGCAGCTGAGTTCGGCGGCAAACAGCACACGTGGCGCCCACGCTGGGCAGTCGCGTTGCTGGTGGATGCATGCCCCAGGCTGCGCCTGCGAAGGATGCCCGCAGTTGGCGGCGGATTGGTGCACCACCTGTGGGTCAGGGTCACACCGCCTCGTAGAGTGCGACGGAGCTGGTCACGATGCGGTCCTCTACGGAACGTTTCACGTGAAACACGCGATTCCGCGGCTCGCGCTGCGGGGTAGCTGCTGCCACACATTCGCGACCTTTTGGTGACACGTGCGTGTCAGCACGCAGACCCGGAGCGCGCAAGAGGGGCAGGATCCCGTGGATCCTGCCCCTCTCCGGCAGCGGCGATGACGATCACGCCTTGGTGATCACCGTGTGGCGATCGCGGCCTTCACCTTCGGACTCGGAGGTGTACCCGCGCTCCGCCACGATGTCGTGGACCAGCTTGCGCTCGTAGGAGGACATGGGAGGAAGTGCGGCCGAAGAGGATCCCGCCGAGATGCGCTCGATGGCACGATCCACGAGTCGACCCAGCTCCGCCTGTCGGGCATCCCGCGATCCCCCGACATCCAAGATCAAGCGCGAGAACGCGCCGGTCTTGTTCTGCACGGCGAGCCGTGTCAGCTCCTGCAGGGCCGTCACCGTCTCCGGATCGGAGAGCAGACGCAGGTCCTGCGAGTCCGCGGCGTCGACGGAGACGTACGCGCGACCGCCGCGCTGGTCGATGTCGATGTCGCCGTCGAGGTCGCAGATGTCGAGGAGCTCCTCGATGTAGTCCGCGGCGATGTCCCCCTCGTCGCCACCGTTCGCCGGCATGGCGTCCGCGGTCGGCCGAGGCTCATCGGCCGTCTCGGGCACCGATGTCACGGACACGAGGTCCGCGGGGGAGGCAGGGATCGGCTCGCTCATCGGTTCTTGGATCCCGCCTGCTTCTTGGCGCGGTTCTTGCCGACGGGCTGCTGCCGCTGGACGGGCTTGCGCTCCTCCACCACAACCGTGCCGGCGTCCGCGGAGGCCTCGGGAGCCACGAGCTTGCCCTTCCGAGCCAGTCGCGCCTCGCGAGCGCGGGCAGCCTCACTGCCGGGTGTCGGCATGTTGCGGATCACCAGGAACTGCTGCCCCATGGTCCAGAAGTTCGAGACGAGCCAGTAGAACATCACGCCGAGCGGGAACGCGATGCCGGACACGGCGAAGACCAGCGGGAGGATGTACAGCAGGATGCGCTGCTGCTTGAACATCGGGCTGGCCTTGGTCTCCTCGGACATGTTCTTGGCCATGATCTGGAGCTGCGTGATGAACTGCGAGGCGCTCATCAGGACGACCATGGTCGTCGCGATGACGATGACGGGGATGCTGCCCTGGGACGTGGAGATGGCGGACTGCAGGGGAGCGCCGAGGAACGACGACTCGCCGAACGACCGGGAGAGCTGCGCGTTGAGCAGGCCGATGCCGGGGAGCTCCTCGACGGCGGCGCGGTGCAGCACGGAGTAGAGCGAGAAGAAGATCGGCATCTGGAGCAGCAGCGGCAGGCAGCTGCTGAGCGGGTTGGTGCCAGTGTCCTTGTAGAGCGCCATGGTCTCGCGGGACATCGCCTCGCGGGAGAACTGGTCGCGCTTGCCCTTGTACTTGTCCTGGATCTTCTTTAGCTGCGGCGCGACCTCCATCATGCGCCGCTGGTTCTTGATCTGGCGCACGAAGATCGGGATGAGCGCGGCGCGCACCACGAGCACGAGGCCCACGATGGACAGCACCCAGGTCGCACCGTTGTCCGGGTCGAGCCCGAGGCTCGTCCAGAGGGTGTGGAAGCCGACCAGGATGAGTTCGATGACCCACTTGATCGGCCACAGGATCGTTCCGAGGAAGTCCATGAGTGGTCGTTAGCCCTTTCCGTGGCTGGGTGCGACGACGAATCCGAGCCGCGTGCGTCGGTAGTGCTGATCCCGCCGGACGGGGACGTCGTCGATGCCGCCCTCCGCCCACGGGTGGCACCGGCACACGCGCCACGCCGCGAGAGCGCCGCCGCGGACGAGCCCGTGCTCCTGGACCGCCTCGAGCCCGTAGGCAGAGCAGGAGGGGTAGTAGCGACAGACGTCTCCGTACAGAGGGGAGACGACGCGTCGGTAGATGGTGAGGAACGCGATCGCCACGTTCCGAGGCGCTAGGACGATGGAGGTCAGTGCCCTCATCATCTCGTCCTCACGGCCCGCATCACGGCTGACGCGATCTCCTCCAGCAGGGTATCCCACGCCGTCTGCTCCATGCCTGGCAGGACGCGGATGACGACGGACGATCCTGAGGGGACCTCCGTCAGCAGCCCCGCGGTGACCGCCTTGAGCCGCCGACGGACGGTGTTGCGGGTGACGGCGTTGCCGACCTTCTTGGACACGATGAACCCGAAGCGGATCGGCGCATCCGCGGACCCGGTGGTCGCGTAGACGACCGCGGTCCCGCTGGATGCCCGGCGTCCCCGGCGCACGATGGTGCGGTAGTCCGCACCGCTCGTCACGCGGTTCCGCCGAGCGAGCACGTGCTACGCGGAGAGCTCGGTGCGTCCCTTGCCACGACGGGCGGCGAGGATGGCACGGCCGGCACGGGTGCGCATGCGGAGGCGGAAGCCGTGCTTCTTGGCCTTCTTGCGGTTGTTCGGCTGGAAGGTGCGCTTGCTCACGGTGAGTCTCCACTCAGGTTGGTCCACGGGGCCGACGAGTGCGGCTGGGAAGATGGGGCAGCCTCGACAGGCTGGGTCAACTGCCTAAATCTACGGGTCGAGGGGCCTCCGGTCAAACCCGGGAGCGGAAGCGCGATTATCCACACGACGAGCCCGATGGCCGGTATTGACATGCCGCCGTCGATAGGGTCAATTTGTCCTGGTCCCCGGCAGTGGCTAGCGTGTGGCGTGGCCGCGACGCGTCGGGGGTCGCTCGCGCGGTGCAGACGGCCCGTTCGCACACAGGGTGGATAACCCTGTGAGTAACTATGCTGTCCGCGGTCGCGGTCCCGGATGGTCCGCACCCTCGGAGTCTCCGGGGACGGACGCCGCACTCACGACGCGACGCTCGTCCAGCGTCGACAGCAGGCCGCAGCATCGCGTGCACGCCCGGCGCGAGCCGTCGGATCCGAGCACCGTGACGGCAGATGGGGAAAC